>NZ_PKLZ01000002.1 GCF_002868715.1 Kineobactrum sediminis | reverse complement strand
GAACGACATCGTCAAGATACGAGGTCTCGCATTGTAGCATTTGGTATTGGCGCTTGAAGGGCTGGGGTCAGGTCTCGCGTTGTAGCATCGTCTGGATATCCGCGATAACGGCTTGATCATGCATCGGTGCTACCACGCGAGACCTGACCCCAGCTCCCACCTCAATACGGCCAAATGCTACAACGCGAGACCTGACCCCCTCTTTTTAATTGACTCGCAAGGGCCGCTGGTAAACGCCGGTATTGCCGGTATTTTGCTGATAGGCGTAGACCACCATGTCGAAGTCACCGGCATCGGGTACCTTGATACTGCCGGCAAACTCATTGTCATTACCGGTAAATTCCAGGGGCGCTTCAACGATGTGCTCTCCGTCCTGGTACAGCTGCACTACAGCAACAAACTCCGCCGCATCCCATAAACCGCCCGCGGTAATCGGACAACCGCAGATCATGGTGACACTGGCGGTCAGTGACAGTGTCCGGTTTTCAAGGCTATAGCTCACCAGATCGGTAATCAAACCTGGCATATGCAGGATCACCGGTGTTTCAACGCGGTGCGTACCGGGGATCATCCATAACGTCGTGGAGACCGATTGGCTGCTCTGCGCTACATCCAGTGGACCGCTTACGCTGATTTCTATGCGGGTTGGCCGCTGCAACTCCAGCGCGGTCTGGAAGCTTGCCGGATCACCGGCAACCGGAGAGCGTCCACGGGAGTGAGATTTTTTCATCAAGGCCGTGGTATCTCCCGTTCCCCCGGAGATAACTCCATGGGAAAGCAGCTCACCGGTCACAGTGTCCTTGATGGTGACATTAAGCCCCCCCACGCCACTGCCAATGTATTTGGCATCATCAGCGCGCACCAGAACCTTGAGATCGGTGGAGGCTGCACTGCTGCCGACAGAGAATAGCAATGATATGAGGGTGATACCCACAACAAGCCAGAGAGAGAGGCTAACCGGGCGTTCTCTATGTAGGGCGTAAAACATAAATTACTCCTGCGCTGGTTAAGTAAGAGGCTCATCAATGTATAGCACATATCATGCGCGGCGCCGTCTGCGCTAAATGTCCAGATCACTCGCATCATGTCGCTCCGGGGCCCGCTCTTCCTCCGGGCCCCATATCCGATTTACCCGTCGCCCGCGTTGCACCGCCGGGCGCGCCTGGATCTCCGTTGCCCACCTGCGCACATGGGTATAAGACTCAACATCAAGAAATTCCTGCGCATCATACAATGTCTCCAGCACAAGGCTGCCATACCAGGGATAGTTCGCCATATCGGCAATCGTGTATTCATCACCGCCAAGATACCGGCGTCCCGCGAGGTTGCGGTCCAGGAGGTCAAGCTGACGTTTCACTTCCATGGTGAAGCGGTCAATCGGATACTCCAGTTTCTCGGGAGCATAGGCATAAAAATGGCCGAACCCACCACCGAGGAAGGGTGTATTACCCATCTGCCAGAATAGCCAGGACAGGCACTCCGCCCGTTCGGCTGGTGCCACGGGCAGAAAAGCGCCAAATTTTTCTGCCAGGTAAACCAGAATCGCCCCGGATTCAAACACCCGGATCGGGGGCGAAGTGCTACGATCAAGCAACGCCGGGATTTTGGAGTTCGGGTTTATCTCTACAAAACCCGAACTGAACTGGTCGCCTTCCAGAATATTGATGAGATGGGCATCATATTCCGCACCGGCTTTCCCCAGAGCAAGAAGTTCCTCCAGCATAATCGTCACTTTCACGCCATTCGGCGTCGCCAGCGAATACAGCTGCAAAGGATGCTTGCCGACGGGTAGCTCCTTATCGTGAGTCGGCCCGGCGACAGGTCGGTTGATATGAGCAAATCGCCCGCCACTGCCTTTATCCCAGGTCCAGACGCGAGGTGGTGTGTAGCCTGTAGTGTCAGTCATATGCGCTATCTCCGTATGTTATAAAAATCGCGTGTAATGATGCCGTCATGCCTGGTGGATAAGCTCGCGAACCAGTGCAGCGAGTTCTTCTACGTGGGGGTCGCGGGCATTTAATGCGTGCAGTGCATCAGCCAGCTTCAACAAGTAGTCATGGTTGCTGCCGCTGGGACCCATTGCGCCGGCAATGTGAGCTGCCAGCTCGGCTGAGGTTGCCGGCCCCAGGAATGCGGGGTTATCTTCCGGTGCCACATAAACAACGCCGGGCACGGGGGGCTCAGCGGAACCCAGCCTGATATCAACGCGGTGCTGCCGGTAACCGTTTTTCTCCCGGTGATCAAGATGCTCAAATACGTTCTGATCGATCAGATAGGCTACACCTTTACAGATGACAGCGGGTGCCGGCATCAGGGTTACCACCCGGCCGGGAGCGTCAGGGGTCCCGCGATGGTCGTGGGACCCCTGCCAAAAACGTCGCTCCCAGCCACATATACTGGCTTCGATACGCTGCAAAAAAGGGAAATCCACTTTGTAGATCAGGGACCCGTAGCCGAACACCCAGTGGCATCCGGGTGCAATACTGTTGTGACTCCGGTCGGCGGTAACAGGTTCAGCCATCCTCAGATTGCAAAACGCTGCAGGTGGTAATCAGCATTACCAAACTGGCTGTCGATAACCAGTATCCGCTTGAAGTAATGCCCAACTCTCAGCTCTTCCGCCATACCCATGCCACCGTGGAGCTGCACCGCATTTTCACCTATGAATATACCGGCTCTGCCGACCAGGTGCTTGAGCGCGTGAATACTGCGCTGGGCCAGTTCATCAGAGTTCTGCACGGTCTCGAGCGTCGCGCGGAACAACAGTGACTTGCACTGCTCATACTCCATGAACATATCTACCATACGGTGTTGCAGGACCTGGAAATCCGCCAGCGGGTGATCAAACTGGACGCGCTCCTGCGTATAGGCAACGGTATCTTTATAAAGCATTTCCATAGCGCCCACGGCCTCGGCAGCAAGCGCCAGAATGGCGTCATTGGCAACGGCGCGAAGTATTGCGTAACCGGCGTCCAGCTCCCCGATAAGATTTTTCGCAGGGACGCGCACATCCTTGAAGGTAATTTCAGCGGCGCGTAATCCATCCACTGTCTGAAAACTTTCACGCTGAATCCCGTCGGCCTCCGCTTCCACCAGAAACAGCGAAATGCCGTTTACATCGGTGCGCTCGCCACTGGTCCGGGCAGATATGACAATCCGGCTGGCGCTGCCGCCGTGCAACACCATCGACTTGTGCCCGCTGATGATGAAATTGCCACCATCTGCTGCAGCAGTGGTAGCGACATCATGCAGGTCGAATCGGGATTGGGGCTCGGCGTAGCCCAGGCAGAGTTTGCAAGTACCGTCAATGACAGCTGGCAGAACAGCTTCTTTGAGTGCGTCACTTGCGCGCTTGAGGGCACCGCCACCCATAACCACACTGGCCAGGTAAGGCTCCAGCACCAGGCCTTTGCCGAACTGCTCCATCAACACCATGGTGTCCACCTGGTTACCGCCAAACCCGCCATTTTCCTCCGCAAAGGGCAGCCCGAGCCAGCCCAGCTCCGCCATCATCGACCAGTAAGTATCGCTGTAGCCCGTGGCGCTCGCCACCAGTTGTTGACGGGTATCAAGTGCGTAGTTGTCCTTGATAAAGCGTGCAACGCTACCCTGGATCAGCTGCTGTTCTTCGGTCAGATCGAAATTCATGTTGAAGACCTCTTGATACCCAGAACATTTTTCGCAATGACATCTCGCTGCACTTCACTGGCGCCGCCATATATGGTGTAGGCGCGACTGGCGAGGTAGCCGGCCATGCCCGCGCGCGCAAACCCCGGCCCGACCTGGTTACCACCCCAGGCGGCGGCGTAAATGCCTCCGGCCTCCACCGTCAGCTTTTGAATACGTTGCTGGATCTCGGTGCCCTTAAGCTTGAGGATCGACGACTCCGGGCCGGGTGCCGCCCCGGCCTGGGCGCTGGCAAGACTGCGCAACTCAGTGAATTCAGTCGCCAGCAGGTCAATTTCCAGCGTTGCCACTTTGCCTCTAAACTCAGGATCGTCCATCAGGTTGCCATCACCGCAGACAACAGAGGCGGCTTTCGCCTTCAATCCCTCGAGCGCAACAAGGGAGCGCGAAATACCCGCCAGCCCCGTGCGCTCGTGTTGCAGCAGGCCCTTGGCATAGGTCCAACCCTTGCCTTCCTCCCCGATCCGGTCCGCGACCGGCACTTTAACATCGGTCAGAAACACCGAATTCACACTATGGGCACCACCGAGGGTGATAATCGGCTCCACCTCGATACCGGATTGCTTCATCGGCAATAACAGGAAGGTGATACCCTCCTGTTTGCGGCCGGAGTCGTCGGTGCGCACCAGCAGGAACATCCAGTCAGCGATGTGACCGGCTGTTGTCCAGGTCTTCTGGCCATTAACCACATAGTGGCTACCATCGGCAGAGAGCTCTGCCCGGGTCTTGAGGGACGCAAGATCCGAACCCGCACCAGGCTCTGAATAGCCCTGGCACCAGTTGACCTTGCGGGCGCGAATATCCGGCAAAAACCGGGCCTGCTGCTCCGCATTGCCGTAACCCATGATAATGGGCGCCACCATGCCCACCCCGAAGGGCAGGTCCCAGGGCAAACTGGCGCGCGCGGTCTCCTGTTCCCAGATATAGTGCTGGCTTGGCGTCCAGCCCGGACCGCCAAAGGCTTGCGGCCACTTCGGCACGTCCCAACCCCCTTTCGCTGCGGCCTTCGCAAACCAGTCCAGGCGCCCCCGGCCGTAGTCTTCTCCCGGTTTGCAAACGTTGTCTTTCAGGAATGACCTTACATCATCGCGAAACGCCAGATCGCTTGCGCTCATTTCTATATTCATTTCACTTACCTCTGGTTGGGCTGCAGCAGACCCGAGTTCAAGAATCTGGATGTCAAAAGCCGGGGGGTCAGGTCTCGCATTGTAGCATCCGAGCCGATGCTACAATGCGAGACCTGACCCCCGCGTGTTTATCCCACTATTGGAGATGAAGCTTTTTCACCACATGAGATCATCGGGAATTTCGTAATCTTTATACCAGTCCTGTTCTTCCTCACTCAGGGCGGCGGCATCCTCGTCACGGCAGACAATCACCCGATCACTATCACGTTCCGCTATTTTTGCGGCTACTGGATGCGGCAAAATCTCGTACTGATCACCCTGCCTGACAATCACCAACTGGCCGGCGGATAACTGCTTTTGTTCAATACTGGTGACATATAGCTTTTTCACCTTCTTGCCATCAGTGAAATTAAAACCGATATCTCCCCGGCTTTTGGGAAGTTTGTGCGTTTCGATCAGTTGCTTTATCTGGGCGTTAATCGCCTTTCGCAACGCTTTGCTGTTATTGGCCTGATTCAGCTCACGATCGCGCCGGGCCTTTTCTGCCAGGGCGGCCCGGGCTGCCTCCCTGGTCTCATCAACCAGCTCGACCCCCGAACGCCTGGCTATTTTCGCCACCTTACGCTTTTCTTTATCCAGTTTTTTAGCCTTGTCGGCATCTGCCAGTCCCGCTTTCAGTAACTGGTCTTTTAGAGAACCCGCCATCAGTGAAGCATGCTCCTGCTATTTTCATCAATTTCTGTGAGAAGTGATCCCACGCTACAGCCCTGCATTAAGATCGCAAAGGCATCTCCTGTCAAATTCCAGAGAGGCTGATTCGCAGTCGACGCCGGGCAACCTCAGGACCCTCATTATCCGGCTCGCCAGGCAGCCAAAACCCGAGATCAAACCTCTGCCAGATGGCTATTGGATGAGGCCAACCCAGCTTTGCTGATGCTACAATGCGAGACCTGACCCCGTCACTGGAATATGCTATGGGCCGCGCCTACCAAAACCGTAAAGATTCGATGGCAAAGACCTCGGATGCCAAAGCCAGGGTATACAGTCGCTATGCCCGTGAAATCTACGTTACCGCCAAATCAGGTGGCGTCGATCCCGATGGTAATCTTGCACTGCGAAGCCTGATCGAGAGAGCAAAGAAAGACCAGGTTCCCACTCACGTCATCGACAAGGCGCTGGAGAAAGCCAAGGGGGGTGGCGGCGAGGATTTTGCAGTGGCCCGCTACGAGGGCTTCGGTCCCGCCGGGTCACAGCTGATCGTTGAGTGCTTGACCGACAACCCGAACCGCACTTTTGGTGATGTCCGCCAATGTTTCACCAAGACCAAGTGTAAGCTCGGTACGCCCGGTAGCGTCAGCCACATGTTTGATCACAGCGCGATCCTGGTGTTTGGCGGAGAGGATGTCGATGCAGCCCTTGAAGCCCTGATGCTGGCCGACGTCGACGTAACGGATATTGAAACCGAAGACGATAAAATCATCGCATTTGTGCCCCATACAGAGCACTTCAAGGCGAAGCAGGCACTACAGGATGCCTTTGACGATATTGAGTTTGATGTGGACGAGGTTCAATTCGTGCCCCAGACTTCAGTGGAACTGGGCGAGGAAGATGCGGCCCTGTTCGATAAATTGCTGGATATGCTCAATTACCTTGACGATGTCCAGAACATCTATCACAACGTGACAACCTGAATATATCAGTCGGCAGCCCGCTCGCGGAGCCAATCGGTGTGGAACGTCTCTCCCCGGGGACTGTCCAGGCGCTCATAGCGATGGGCTCCAAAATAGTCCCTTTGTGCCTGTAGCAGGTTGGCCGGCAAACGCTCGCAACGATAGCCGTCATAATAAGATAGAGCGGCGGCAAACCCCGGTACCGGCAAGCCCAGTTTGACCGCCGTCAAAACAGTCCCCCGCCAGCTCTCCTGAGACCGCTCAATCGCTCCCCGGAAAAAATCATCCAAAAGCAGATTTTCGAGGCTAGGATCAGCGACAAAAGCCGCCTTGATATCCTCCAGGAACACCGATCGGATGATGCAGCCCCCGCGCCAGAGCATGGCGATATTCCCGTTGTCCAATTCCCAGCCAAATTCAGAGGCCGCCGCGTCGAGCTGAACGAACCCCTGCGCATAACTGACCAGCTTCGATGCATACAACGCCAGGCGCACGTCCTCTATAAACCGGCTGTGGTCACCGTTGAAGGCGCCATCCGCGCCCGGGAGTACTGCAGCTGCACGCACCCGTGCGTCTTTCTGGCTGGAAAGCGCACGGGCGTATACTGCCTCGGTAATCAAAGTTGTAGGCACACCCAGCTCAAGAGCATGTTGGCTCATCAACCGACCCGTGCCCTTTTGTTGAGCGGCATCCAGAATCTGGTCCACCAGGAAGCCACCGGATTCCGGGTCCTTCACAGTGAAGATATCCCGGGTAATCTCAATCAGGTAACTCTCAAGCTCGCTCTCGTTCCAGGCTTTGAAAACCTGATGAAGCTGGCTGTTGGAAAGGCCCAGTGCATGCTTGAGAACAAAATAGGCTTCGCAAATAAGCTGCATGTCGCCATATTCTATGCCGTTGTGCACCATCTTCACGTAGTGTCCCGCACCGTCTTCCCCCACCCAGTCACAGCAGGGTATATCCCCGTGGGGACCAACCTTGGCTGCAATGGACTGGAAGATATCACTCACCAGCGGCCAGGCCTCGGGGTGGCCTCCCGGCATAATGGACGGCCCCTTGAGCGCCCCCTCCTCCCCTCCGGAAACTCCCGCGCCGACAAACAGCAGGCCATGGTCGCGCAATTCTCGCGAGCGACGTCTGCTATCCCTGAAATCGCTATTGCCGCCATCAATGATCAGGTCGCCAGGATCAAGCAGTGGCCGTAGCTGGTCGATGACGGCATCCACAGGCTTGCCGGCCTTAACCATCATCATCACTCGCCGCGGACGCTCAAGCGAGGCCACCAGATCCGTGAGATGTTCGTAACCGGTTATCCTGTCGCGGCTACCCGGCCAGACCTTATCTTCGGGCTCGCTGCTGAGCCCAGCAATGAACTCTCTCATGGTCTCGGTAGTGCGGTTATATACGGCTATCGGGAAACCGTGATTGGCTGTATTCAGCACCAGGTTCTGGCCCATCACCGCCAGGCCGATCAGTCCAATAGCATTCTGCATAGCCAATCACCCGTGCGCGTTGGAAAGGTTAAGACAACTCGTTTCAGTGCTTAATAGTGGCAGCCGCTGGCTGATCTGTCATCTTTCGCCTTAGCCCCGGCTTGTCGACCTTGCCCGCTGCATTAACCGGCAGAGAGTCGACCCGCAGCCATTGTCGGGGCGTCTTGTAGGCGGCCAGATACTGGCGACAATGCGCAGACAGGTCTTTATCGGTAACCTCCGACGCAAGCTGTAACACCGCGCAAATCCTCTCACCCCAGGTCGTATCAGGCATCCCGATCACCGCGCAATCCTTGACTGCAGCGTGCCGCCGCAGCACCTCTTCAACTTCCCTTGAGGCAACGTTCTCACCACCGCTGATCACCATATCCTTTTTGCGGTCGACGATGTAGAGATAGCCATCGGCGTCAAACCGGCCGATGTCACCAGTGCGCAGCCAGCCATCCTCCAGTGCTTCAGCAGTCGCAGCAGGCTGTTGCCAGTACCCCAGCATGCACTGCCGGGCTTGCACAAGAATTTCGCCACTTTCACCCTGGACACAGGAATCGCCGCGTTCGTCAGCCAACCTGATCATCACAGTTGGCAATGGCTTACCGACACTGGCAAGTAGTTCAGGCCGGGTGGTAGCCGCCAGCTGATGATCCGCCACCGTCAGGAATGCCGCGCTGCCGGACAATTCGGTCATCCCGTAGCTCTGGCACAGGCCAACAGTGGTCTCCGTCAGCAACCGTCGCAACAGGCTCTCCGGCATCGCAGACGCGCCGTAGCCGATAGTGCGAACCGTTTGTAAATCCGCAGCGTTGAAGCCAGGCTGATCCAGCAGCAACCCAATCATGGTCGGTGCCAGCGACATGGTAGTGATCTTCAGCTCCCGGCAAGCTGTTAAGGTTTCAGCGGCATTGAATGACCGGGCGAGAACAACGGCGGCGCCGTACTGGTGCTGCAACAGCACGTTATGCGCGGCAACATGGAACAGTGGAAAAGGATAAAAATAGCGGTCGTCGGACGTTACCGGACGCCCAATAGCAGCAGATTCAAGGCCCGCCATAAAGGAACGATGAGTCAGCACCGCACCCTTGGGCCTGCCGGTGGAACCGGATGTGTAGAGTATCCATACGGGGTCGTCCTCAGCGGTCAGCGGAAGCTCAGCCGATGAACCGGCTTCCTGCCACTGCTGATACTCGCCGTCGAGGGTAATAACGATTATCCCTTCGGGCATACCGGGATGATCGAGCAGTGGCGCAAGCAGTTCCGGATCGGCGAACAGGGTTGTCACGCCCGCTGACAACAGCTGATACAGCAACTCATCAGCAGCCAGCCTGGCGTTCAACGGCACGAGAATTTTGCCGCTCGCGGGTACCGCATAGATCAACTCGACAAATTCAGGGCAGTTCCAGGCGAGAATACCTATTCTGTCGTTTCTGCTGCCGCCGGCTGCAAGTCTCCGCGCTACCTTTTCCACGCGGGCATTCAAGGTCTCATAAGACAGGGGGTTGCCCTGCCACCACAGCGCAACCGCGTCCGGTTGCACAGATGCCTGACTGGGGGGTATTTGATGGACCCTGGTGAAGAGGGCTTTTCTTGGGGAGGTCATACATTGCTCTTGAATTAACGGATGGGGTCAGGTCTCGCTTTGTAACATCGCCCCGGAGCGATGAGGTCAGGTTCCGCCTCGTGGCGGCTATTTGCAAATGCCACAATGCGAGACCTGACCCCCCTCTGTCTATACCCTCCAGCCAGCTTTCAGCCCACCGCTAGTTACAACCACCAATCTGGCTATTTACCCACTCACGGACCAGGGCGACTGCTTCGTCGTGAATAATACTGCGGCCTATTTCCGGCATACGGACATCGGGTTCATTGGAGTCCATCCGAAAAAGCGTAATCGACTGGTCTGCATCACCCGGTACAAAATCGAATTGCAAGCCGCCAGAGCCCGCACCCGCAGCAACCGGTGCCTTGCATATGCCATAAGTAGTATCCACCGTGCGCCAGAACTCGAGAAACATGCCTGAATTACTCGCAAAACCACCCGGGCTATGACAATGCGCACAGTTTATATCCAGATAGGCTTTGGCTCTACCCTCCAGCGACACCGCAGTATCCTCCCAGTCAGGTGCTGTTTCAATGCTCGCCAGGTCGGTCGGCAAGCCTGCCAAAACGCCCTGTGCCGCCATATACTCAAGTTGATTGACGGTTTCACTGCCGTACACGTTATCTCTATTGAGGAAACGTGCCTTTGGACCAATCGGAAGATTAACCGTTTCAGTATTTACGCCACTGCCGGTCTCGGCTCGGGTAACACCGTGGCAGGTTTTGCAGCTGTTGGCATCGGGAATGACATAGTCGGTACTGCGACTGGAACCATCACTGTGAATCCAGCTCAATGTGCGTCGACCACCGGCAACGGTCAGATCTGCGCCGCTACCATCTTCACGCCAGATGTAGGGAAGCGTTACCCAGCCATCGTTTCGGTGAATCATAATACGCGTTTCAATAATCACTTCACCTGCGGCGGAATTCAAAAAGTCATTGGGCATCGTGAAGGTCTTGGCGATAATCGTACCGATCGGCCAGTCGAGAACGTCTCGGGTGGAATAAGCTCCCTGACTGCCATCAGGCACAAAGATGAAGCGATATTTCTCTGCGTAATCGGTAAACAACTCGGTAGTCAATTCATAGTGAATACCGTCATTGGCAGCACTGCGAGGTTCTTCATTATCCGCAAACAGGTTATAGCCGGAAAGCTGTCGGCAACTGACCTCGGCAGCATCAAAATTTGGCATCGATCCCACAGGCGTACACAGCTGCTCAATTTCCTCCTCTGTGGGCGGAATCTCTCCTTCAGCTATCACTTCAGGCGTATCGAGCACAACTTCCGGCAGCGACGCATGAGCGCAGGCAAAGAAGGACTGGTCGATGCTTGAGCCAGAACCGTCAGGATGAAACACGACTCCGCGGCTGACGGACTGGTCTTCGTTAATGCAAATTCGATCAGTATCGGCAAACGCACCCCCGTTCTCACCCAGTCCATCGTAAACAATTTCGGGAAGGCCACCCAGAGCCGCGAACAACGAAGCCACATCGCCAGCCAGATCCTGTGGATCAGAAGCATTGTTGCTGTATACGTTATCGTGAACATGAATCCGCCGGGGATCCGGGTCATAAGTCACATCATCTGTTGTCAAACCACTGATATCGAAGCTCACGATGATAATAGCCGCCGATTGGTTACCTTCAATCGTATTGCCGAATATCTCGACATCATCAAAAGCCATAGCCAGGAGGCCGGTACCAGCAGGCACCACCCCAACAATATTTCCTTCGGGGGCGAAGTTACCGGTGTTGTTGTTCCTCACGATGTTGTTGAAAATTCGTGAGCGCTCACCGTCGATAGACAGATTTGGCAGGTCAAAGACCAGGATACCGCCGGTATTGTTTTCAGCGAGATTATCGTAGACGTCAGAGTTGGTAGAATTCTCGATTTCAATTCCCGCAACGTTCAGGGATACCGTATTGCGCCGCACGATAATCTTGTCGGACTGTCCGACATAGATACCTGCGTCACTGGCCCCGACTACAATGCTGTCTTCTATGAGGACATTTTCTGTCTGAACCGGATAAAGACCGTAAGCACCGTTTTCCACACAGGCACCGCAAGTCCACTCAACCCGTAGCGACTTCATGGTCACCCCATTGGAGAACTTGAATTTTATGCCGTCTGAAGGCGGGTCGATAACGGCAAAGTTTTCCAGCAAGACATTATTACTGGTGATGAGAATACTCTCTCCACCCGACACCTGGGTGGCAAAGTTAAGCACTGTACTCTCGTGCCCCTGACCGCGAATGGTGACGTTATCGACATCCAGGGAGAGAGCCGCATCTATCTCAAACTCTCCCTCGGGCAATTCTATAGTCTGGCCCGGCTCTGCATTGATCATCGCTTCCAGCAACCGCTGCTGAAAGTCATCTCCAGGCGCAATGGTTACCAGGTTGGGATCCGGCTCTTCGGCCGGCTCGAGTGGAACGGGTTGCGGGGTTGGGGACAACGTGTCGCCACTGTCGGAACAACCGTATAAGGTGCATAGCCCAAGAAAAACAACACAGGCTCGAACAAGACCGGGGAATCGAGGATAAGCAGGCATAAAGCCTCCATGAGTGATCGCTGTTATTTTTTTAGTGCACGCTCCCTGAGCTTACACCGGCGCAGTCCTGATGGATAGTATAGGCAACGGGGTCAGGTCTCGCTTTGTAACATCGGCTATGCCGATGTTACAAAGCGAGACCTGACCCCATTAATGTGCCCAACCAACCAGCCGGCTTGCTCGCTATATCTCGTACGTATTCCGCTTTGCGGATACGCAGGGTTTCCTGCAACCCAATTCATGGATATCTGTAGAGGTCATGCTGGTAGTGGTGAAGTAGCGCAACAAATAATCGTGGTAGGCGCCTCCCCACTCAGGTCACTTTTGCTCTCGTATCAAAGCGCGCCTGCAAATGTTCACCCGCTGCAAGAATACGCAGTAATTGCCGCAGCGCATCCGCCACATCGCGGTAACTGTTATACAGTGGCGAAAAACCAAAGCGGACAATGTCGGGCGCACGGAAGTCCACCACCACGCCCGCTTCAATAAGGGCCTGCGCAATTCCATAAGCCCGGGGATGCGCAAGGGAGACCTGGCTACCCCGCTCTTCCGGAACCAGGGGGGTAACTACCCGACACTCACTGCACTCTGAGGCACTGCGCACCCCGTCAATGAACAGAGCGGTCATTGCCGATGACTTGCCACGTATTTGATCAATGGTAAAACCGTCAAACACATCGAGCGCGGCATCAAGGGCTGACATTCCAAGAATTCCGGGAGTTCCACCCAGATACCGTGAAACCCCCGGGGCGGGTCGGTACCCGGGCTCAAAGGCAAACGGCTCTGCGTGCCCCAACCAGCCAGACAGTGGCTGGCTGACCTTATCCTGATGTCTTGTGGCCAGATAGAGGAAGGCCGGGGCACCAGGCCCGCCATTAAGAAATTTGTACCCACACCCCACTGCCATATCCACCTGCCAGCGGTCCAGCTCAAGGGGCACTACGCCCGCACTGTGAGCGAGATCCCACAGTACCAGGATACCGTTGGCGTGAGCGGCCCGGGTAATCGCTTCGATGTCGTGCAGGCGTCCATCCCGAAAATTTACCTGCGTTAACAGTAGCAGGGCAATATCCGTATCCATCGCTTCCACCAGCTGATCCGCTGGTACTGAACGCGTAACACAGCGCTGATCACCCAACAGTGCGCCCACTCCTTCGGTCATGTACAGGTCGGTGGGGAAATTGTCTTTCTGGGTAAGAATGACCTTGCGACCCATCTGCAATTGCAAAGCAGTGACGATGAGCTTGAACAGATTGATCGAGACGTTATCACAGCTGATCACCTGGCCCGGAGCGGCGCCCATCAGCGTTGCGATTTTCTCGCCCACGGTAATCGGGAGATTGATCCAGTCATTGCTGTTCCAGCTGCTGATCAGGTCCTGCCCCCACTCTTTGCGAACTACCGCTTCAATCCGTGCCATCGCAGCTTTTGGCAGCGCACCGAGGGAATTGCCATCCAGGTAGACTTTACCCTCGGGCAAAAGAAACTGTTCGCGCAGGCTGGCAAGTGGGTCCGAGCGGTCGAGTGCGACAGTATCGGGTATCGTCATGGTGCTGGCTCCAGCAGTCTGTTAAGCGCGGCAACCAGGACCTGGAATGCCGCAATATGCGGATGGATCAGGTCGAAATGACCCGCGCCCTCAATATTAATAACCTCGGCGCCCACCAGGGCGTGTGCCTGCGCGGGCGATACCAGCGGGTCAGCACTGCCGTGCACAAGTATTGTTGGTAGCTGCAACCCCAGCTCGGCTGGCGAGGCAGTCGCATAATGTTCAGGCACCTGTTCCGGTGTGCCACCCATAAACTGCGGGGTAACCTTCTCACAGCTGTTGCTACCCCGGGCATAAGCTTCTAGATCAGTAATTGCAGCTAACCCCACGACACCCTGCACAATAATATTGTGACTCGCAAACGCTGGCGCCTGCGAGGCCGCCCACAGCGCCAGTTGCCCGCCTGCGGAGTGGCCGGCAAGCAGCACTTGCTGCAAATCAAGCCCCGGCACCACCTGCAGCGACATAATGGCGGCATATACGTCGTCCGCCGTGCCCGGCCAGCCACCACCATCCTCACCAACACGACGATATTCCGGTACCCAAACGGCAAAACCCCGCGCCGCCAGTGCTGCTGCCAACGATGAGACGTGAACAAGATCATAACGCTGGAGCCAGCAGCCACCGTGAATAAGTACAATTACCGGGGAGCCGTTCCCTGGCTCGGCAGATACGCCAGGCAACCAGAGGCGAGCGAACTGACTCGGCGCAGCACCATAACGGTATTCCGCTGCGGCCGCAGCTGCAGGGAGAGCCTCAACATCACTGAACGCTACGGGCATTGTCATACTTCCAGCCGCCAAAGCAATCCTGCTGAACAAAACGCCAAACAGGACTACCGAGCACAATCGTATCGACATAGACACACGGTCACGCGAATAAAAATTCAACGGGCTATTGTAGACGATTGAAGGGGGTGGGGTCAGGTCTCGCTTTGTAGCATCCACCGCGTGGATGCTACAAAGCGAGACCTGACCCCATCCCTCTCTCCAAAGGTTCAAATTCATAGCCTGAGTGTATTTAATCCCGGGGCAGCTTGGACGCTTCCGGCGATAAGTGGGACACTTGAGCGCAATAATAAGGATACAGCCATGACTGATCACTCTGCACTGCGCGTCGCCGTGATAGGGGCGGGCCCGGCGGGATTGGCAGCCGGACGGGAATTACTGCGCAAGGGCTTCACCGATATCACTATCTTTGACGCCCTCGACGCCCCCGGGGGCACCTGGCGCCTGCACAGCTATCCGGGCCTCGCCTGTGACGTGTGGGCCCACTCGTACAGTTTTTCCTATGCGCCGAACCCGGACTGGAGCGCCAACTTTGTCGATCAGCCCGAAATCCAGGCCTACCTGGCCCGCTGTGCTACGGACTTTGGGCTGGATCCCTACCTGAGGCTGAATACCAGAATCAGGCGTGCACACTATCAGCACACAGGCGGATGGATGCTTCACTCCGATAGTGGCGAAGTACTGCCCTTTGATGTGGTTATCAACGCAATGGGCAACCAGCACACACCGCTGTTCCCTGATGTTCCCGGCATGGACTTGTTCAGCGGTGACAGCTGGCATGGTACGCGCTGGAACCACGATGTCGACCTTACCGGAAAGCGTGTGGTGATTGTCGGCTCGGCCGCCAGCGCGGTACAAATCGTTCCGGAGGTGGCAAAAATGGCCGGCCACCTGACCGTACTGCAACGCTCCGCCAACTGGATTATGCCCCGGGGAAAAAAGGTCTATACGCCGGCACAACGCCGCCGGGCGCGACGCTTCCCTGTGCTGATAAGCATGGCGCGAAAATGGCAACGCCTGCTCATGGGGCAGGTCGAATATGCCGTCACCCTCGGCCACAAGCGCATGGCCCAGTTCGAAAACAGGGTTCACGATTTTATCGCCAGAACCATCAGCGACCCTGCAATGCGCACGGCACTAACACCCGACAGCCGCTATGGTTGCAAGCGGGGCCTGGTCTCCGACGATTTCTACCCCGCACTCATGAAAGACAACGTCGAACTGGTGGCATCTGGCCTGCGGGAGGTCACTGCAACCGGCCTGGTCACCGAGGACGGCACGTGCATTAACGCAGATGTCATCATTTATTGTACCGGTTACCGCATACTCGATTTTGATCGCATCGAGGTCACCGGTGCGCGCGGCACAACACTCGCCGATGCGATGGGGGACAACCCCAGGGCCCACAAGGGTATCGCGGTACCGGACTTCCCCAATTACTTCTTTGCGGTAGGACCCAACGGCCTGGTATTGAATGTGTCCTACTTCATAACCGCAGAAAAGAGCGTCGGCACCATCGTGCGCCTGCTGGGGGAAATGCGCGCTGCCGGCAAACGAGAGATGGTAGTTAAACGGGAGTCCTGCCAGCAGTACAACGACTGGATGAGCACCCGTTTTGAGCGCTTTTCCTGGGGCGCCAGCGACTGTCACAGCTATTACCGCAATGCCTCGGGCCATGCACCGTTTTTGTTTCCCGGTAACTTCAGCGAATATCGCTCGTTACAGGATGCCAGCGGATTGCATGAATACCACCTCACATGACACAGCCCCGGAAGTGACTACCTGATGCAAAACCATATTCTAAGTCTTGCCGAAATCAGTGACGCCAGTGCAGGCGGTAAAGCCTATGGTCTCTCGCGATTGCAATTGATGGGCCTCGCGGTACCTCCTGCCTTTGTCATCCGCAACGCGCGGGACGACGGATTTCCAGACGATCTTGAACAGCACTATCAGGCCCTGGCTGGGGGTAGCGTGGCCGTACGTTCATCGGCACTGGGCGAAGACGGCGCCGTCGCGTCCTTTGCCGGACAATACGACACCGTCCTGAATATCCGTAATTTCAGTGAATTACAGCAGGCCATCAGGCAATGCGTGGCCTCGGCCGACTCGGACCATGCCCGGCACTATCAACAAAGCCAGGCTGAGGAAACAACCGCCACCATGAATGTGGTCGTCCAGACCATGGTCGACGCACGGGTAGCCGGGGTGGTATTTACCGCAGACCCGGTGAGCGCACGGCGCGACCTGCTGGTGATCGATGTAGTAGCCGGACTTGGCGAAGCCTTGGTCAGCGGTGAAGCCACTCCGGACCATTATGGGGTGCAGGGCGATGGCGCAGTCGTGCAGCGCCACCTTACCGGCACAACACCGCTACTGTCAGATACCGAAATAACGGCCATCGCCGAACAGGCCAGGGCAGCGGCGACGCATGAGGGCCAACCGCTGGACCTGGAGTGGGCCATCGACCACAACGGCAGCCTGTTCTGGCTTCAGGCCCGCCCCATTACCACCCTGCCCGCCGACCTCAATGAGTTTGATTCAACGTTGCCGCGCCCGGACGATGTCTTAACCATCAGTAACGTCAGCGAAATGATGCCCGGGGCGGTATGCCCACTCACCTCCTCCTTCACCGGCTGGGGCATCGACTATGGTTTACAGCATATGCAGGTTGCCGTGGGTGCAAGGCCCCGTATAGACCGTAACTGGCAGGTTACCGCATCTGCCTATGGTCATCTGTTTCTCAACCTGTCGGGCAATGTGGTGATGTCCGCCGGGGTGCTGGGCTCAAGCGTGGAACAAACCGGGCAAACGCTCTGTGGTCGCATTATCCCGGAGCTCAAGGCGATGCCTCCCCTGCCCCTGTGGCGTCGGGTTATAAACACGGGACGACTATTGCACTATTGCCTCAGCGCCCCAGCTGTCGTCGAGCGGTTCAGCGCGGACCTGGACCGCTTTGCCATTGAAAAGAAGTCGGACAGCACCACCATGTGGAAAGAACTGGCGGCAAAATCCTGGTTTTTCGACCATTGCATGGCGGTACACATCCAGTCGTCGGCACTGTCCGGCTTCCTTTGTTCGATCATTGAAAACAGGGTGTCGGGCAACGCCAACGACAGCACTATTCAGGAGCAGGCTGAGGCCGTACGCCTGCTGGCGGGGGCAACCGGCGTGGAAAGTGCCCTGATGCTGGAGCAGCTGGATCACTTGCTGGACCATATCGCCGATCATCCCCGGGCAACAGGCGATTTTGTGCAGGCATCGGTGCCCGACGCACTGAGCTGGCTGCACAGCATACCCGCCCTGCAACAGGAACTGGCGGCCTTCCTGGATACCCATGGGCATCGCGGCTACCGCGAGCTGTGCCTGCGTGACCCATCGTGGAAAGATGATCCCGCACCTTTGGTCCAGAGTATGCAGGCCGCGGTCCATGGACGCCAGGTTACCGGTGGTCATCGGGCACTACAGACCGGTGAGATCAACTGGTCTGAGCTGGGTAAAGACCTGCGCTGGCTATTACCCAAAGCCCACAACGCCATCCGCCGCCGGGAGCAAACAAAATCACAACTGGTCGATCTGGCCCACCGGTTCAAGCAGGGCTTCCGTCACCTGGGCCGACTGATGGCCGCTGAGGGCCTGCTCCCGGACGCGGACCTGGTCAATTTTTTCAGCACCGGCGAACTGCCGGGCTTCATTGCACAACCCCAAGAGTCTGCGGTCAACCGGGCACACGCCCGTCGGGAGGCGCTGATCTATCAACAACAGCTCGAATTCCCGGAGATATCAGTGGGCATGCCACAACCACTACAGCCCCAGGCCATTACGCCGGTGGACGGCGCCCTGCAGGGACGGCCCGCTTCGCGAGGCAGTATCGAAGGCATCGCCAGGGTGGCCCATACCCTCGCAGAAGCGTCGCAACTGCAACCCGGCGAAATCCTCATCACGCCGATAACGGATATTGGCTGGACCCCTTATTTCAGTCTGATCGGGGGACTGATCACGGACCTCGGCAGCTCGGTCTCCCACGGCGCCGTCATTGCGCGGGAATATGGCTTGCCCTGTGTGGTAAACACGCGGCAGGCTACACGCTATTTCCAGACCGGAGACCACATCCGCCTGGATGGCGACACTGGCAGCGTCACCCTCCTGGACAGGAAATAACGCTGCGCGTGATAACGGGCCAGATAGTATTTGCGGTAACGGGTGGTTTATGACAAGTTCACCCCCCGAATTCAGGACCACGACCATGGCCAAACAGAAATATTACGTTATATGGGCAGGAGCAATACCCGGCATCTACACCAGCTGGCCGGAAGCCGAGCGCCAGGTAAAGGGCTTTGCGGGTGCGCGCTACAAGTCATTCATGACCAGAGAGGAAGCGGAAACCGCATACTCCAGGGGCCCCGCAGCGAAGCCGGCTGCACGCAAGCCCGCCGTAGCCAAGCCGGCCAGGGCTGCCAGCACAGCGCCTGCCGCCGAAATAAACATCTACTGCGACGGCGCCTGCGACCCCAATCCCGGGCAGGCTGGAACCGGCATCGCCATTTATCGGCAGGGCGCGCTTGCGGAACTGTGGTATGGCCTCTACAACCCGGCAGGTACCAATAACACCGCTGAATTACTGGGCCTGCACCATGCTCTTGAATTTGCAAAGCAAGCGATTGCCAGCGAGCTGAGTGTGGCGATCCACTGTGATTCAAAATACGCCATCGACTGTATCACCACCTGGGCCTTCGGCTGGAAGGCCAAGGGCTGGACCCGCAAAGGCGGCGAAATCAAGAATCTGTCGCTGATCCAGGACGCCCACGCGCTCTACCTGGGGATGGCCGATTCAGTCCAGGTACTGCATGTAAAGGGTCACGCCGGTATTGAAGGCAATGAACTGGCGGACCGCATGTCAATCCTGGCGGTGGATCATAAAGAAGCGGCACTTTTACAGTACGGCGGCACACTTTCCACCGCCGACCTGCTGGCCATGAGAAAGGGCTGATTCCGCCGCCGCTCGTGGCCACCTTAGCGTGGCCGCAACCTCACCGGCATCTGCTTGAAACCATGGATACTGTTGGAGCGGATGTAAACCGGCTCACCGGTACGCTCAATGCCGGCAAAGGCGCGAAAGAACTCCTCGAAGAATATCCTCGCCTCCAGGCGCGCAAGATTGGCGCCGAGACAAAGATGAATGCCGTGGCCGAAGGCCATGTGCGGGTTGGGATCCCGGCCGATATCAAAGCGCATGGGCTCGGCAAACACCGTTTCATCGAAGTTGGCTGAACTGTAAAGCATCACTACCCGGTCGCCCTCACGAATTGCCTGCTCGCCGATAACGGTGTCGGTAGTAGCCGTGCGCCGAAAGTAGTGCAGCGGGCAGGTCCAGCGCAACATTTCCTCTATTGCCAGTGGCAAATCCTGTGGATTCTGCTCGAGCGCCCGGTACGCCTCAGGCTGGCGCAGCAGCTGGTCCATGCCCGAGCTTATCAAACCGCGAGTGGTCTCGTTACCCGCCACCGCCAGCTGCACGAACAGAGAGGCAAATTCCATCTCAGACACGCGGTGGCCGTCCATTTCCTGGTTGATCAACAGCGACACCAGATCGTCGCCATCGCCGTCCAGGCGTTCACTGGCAAGGCTGTATCCGTAGGAACCCATGTCAATAGACGCCTGGGTAACCGCTTCCGGGGAACCGCCCAGGTCCGGGTCGGAGCCGGAGGTCTGCAGGTCGGACCACTGCCGGATCTGCGGCCACATGGCCTCGGGGATATCGAGCAGCGAGCAGATCACCGCGGTCGGCAGGTCACCCGCCAGGTCATCGACAAAATTGATCTCTTCCCCTGCCTTTGCCCCGGCCATGATCTGGCGGGCTATGTTGCGTATTTGCGGCTCCAGCAAAGCGAGGCGGCGGGTGGTGAAGCGGCTGATCACCGCCCGGCGGATAGGGCCGTGGTTGGGTGGGTCCATGCCCAGCAACTGGCCCTGCACCATACCGAGTATATCCTCGGGCAAGTCATCGACCATGACAAACCCGCGCTGCGCAGAGAAGGTCTTGAAATCACGGGACACCCTGAGCACATCCGCGTGCCGGCTCAGCACCCAGTAGCCACCGCCATCGGGATGAGCATGCCAGAACACCGGCGCATGTTCGCGCAGCCACGCAAACTGGTCATGCGGAATACCATCGCTGTAGCTGTCGGGGCTGTACACATCGATTTGCATGGTCAACTCACCAGCACAGAGGGTCGCGGCAGGCCCAACTTTTCACAGACCGCGTAATAGTATTCAAGGGTCAGGGTGCCGTCGACAACCGAGGTCATATTACCCTGGGCGTCCAGGTTGATATTGGAGCCGGTCATATGAAACCAGACCCGGGTATTGTCTTCAATGCACTGCAAGGTGTGCACCGACCCCGCGGGCTCATACAGAAACGAACCGGCGCGATTAATGTAATCGTACTCTTTATATTTCCAGGCACCCGAGGTGGTAAAACCATATACGGGGCCGGTATGGCGATGGGTTTCCACTTCGTAACCAGCCTGGAAGATATTTTCAATCACCCAGATCCCCTCTCCGTGTTTGACCTGCAGTACCTTTAACTGGCTGCCGTCACCGATGTCAACGAATGGTAATTCATCCTCGCCGATGTGAACCGCAAGCGCTGTGTCCATAATCCCTACCCCCTCTCTTTGGTCTCTACAGAATACAGACACACTATTGATCACAGGGAAAGCCCACGCAGTTAACGGCAGATGCTTTACATAGTTGAACTATGGGCCACAAGTAGTACTGTCAGTCGTGCCGAATTAATGGCTTCATGAACCCTGGCAGGCTCGGGTTGGGGTCATTTTCGCAACCGTACCCCCTCGCGAGCCGGGAACAGCAACCCAAAGGATAATAATCACTATGCTGTCACCACTTGACGACTACCCGGTACACCAGATCGCCGACCTGATGCGCTTTGTCGGCACCTCTGATCGCAATTTCTACGATCGCTATTACTTCAATCTGCACGCGTCCAGTGATGACCTGTTTATGGTCATGGGGATGGGCCAGTACCCCACTCTGGACGTGCAGGATGCCTTTGTCGTGGTGCGCCGTGGCGATGCGCATCATGTTGTTCGTGGTTCAAGGGAGCTCGGTGGCGACCGGATGGACACCTCTGTAGGCCCGATTCGTATCGAGGTGGTCAAGGGTCTCGAGAAGGTCCGGTTTATCGTTGAGGAAAGTCCGGAGCGCCCCATCGCCATGGATGTAACCTGGGAGGGCGCAATCCCCGCCCACCAGGAACCACGGCACTATATCCGCAAACACGGTCGGGTATTATTTGACAGCATGCGCTTTGCCCAGACCGGCTGCTGGACTGGTGACCTGCGCATCGGCGGCGAGACATTCGCGGTAACACCAGACCGCTGGAAGGGCAGCCGCGATCGTTCCTGGGGCATTCGTCCCGTGGGTGAATTCGAGCCCCCGGGGGTCCATGAAGGTACACCGATCATGGAAGGCATGTGGAACTATGCACCCATGCAGTTCGACGACTTTTCGATTCTCTATATTGTCAATGAACACAATGATGGCCAGCGCGTCCTCGAAGAGGCGGTGCGTGTCTGGAAAGACCCTGCCAGGGAAGTGGAATGGCTCGGCAGGCCAGAACATGATCACCACCTCACAGTAGCGCGACCCTACCAATCCTTCATAGATCACTCGATTTTACGTTTCCCGGACGCTCCCGGTGGCGGACTGGAGGTAAAAGTCACGCCACTGAATCATGTGTGGGTAATGGTGGGTACCGGCTACGGGCTGGAGCCCGACTGGAAACACGGCATGTACAAAGGCAAGGAGGTCGTCGAACACTTCAGCCTTGACATGGAAAAGGATAAAGAGCGGATGCTGGGCCTGGTCGATAACGCTGCGCGCTACGAGCTCAACACCGGCGAAGTGGGCTATGGCCTGTTTGAGTACTGCTTTTTCGGGCCGTTTGACCGCTACGGCGTTGCCTGATTCTCAAGCCCCCTGCCCAGCCAACGCTTGGTAATCACCCCCGTGGTCATGGCGCCATTGACATTGAGTGCCGTGCGGGCCATGTCGATCAGCGGCTCTATGGAAATCAACACGGCCGCGACGGTCACCGGGAACCCCATGGCCGGCAACACAATCAGCGCCGCAAAGGTGGCCCCGCCGCCCACGCCGGCAACACCAAAGGAGCTGATGGCGACAATTGCCACCAGCCCGGCAATGAAATCCAGGCTCATCGGGTCAACCCCCATCGACGGAGCAATCATGACCGCGAGCATGGCCGGATAGATCCCGGCACAGCCATTCTGGCCGATGGTAGATCCCAGGGTTGCCGACAGGTTGGCGATGGGCGTTGGCACCTGTAAATCCCGGATCTGGGTCTCCACGTTAAGGGGAATGGTTGCCGCCGAGCTGCGGGAGGTGAATGCAAAGGCCAGTACGGGCCACACCGCGCGAAAATAAACGGCGAGGCTGGTCCCATTTAAAACCAGCAACAGCGCATGCACCCCAAACATGATGGCAATAGCCAGGTAGGAGGCGAGGACAAAGGTCAGCAACTCGAGTATGTCCGTGGCATTGGCGCCGGCCACCACACTGGTGATAAGCGCGAAAATACCATAGGGCGTTAACGCCATCACCATGCGTACCAGTTTCATGATGATCAGGCGCAGGGTTTCCACCGCGCTCTCTATCTGCTCACCGCGGGCCGGGCTATCGGCTGCCACACCCAGGGCCGCCAGGCCAAACAACACCCCGAACACGACCACGGCGATGATGGAGCTGGGCCGCGCCTCAGTGAGGTCATAGAAAATATTGGTGGGGATAAAGCGCACCAGCATGTCGGCCATGCCGAGTCCGGCTACGGTCTCATAGCGCTGGGTCAACATCTGTGCCCCTGCCAGCTCCCGGGCCCCCTGGGTAATGCTTTCCGCGCTGAGGCCGAAGACATTCGCCACCCCGATACCCACCAGGGCTGCGATCATTGTAGTCGCTATTAATAGCCCAATAACCGCAGCACCAATGCGACCCAGTGCAGCCACATCCCGCATTTTGACGACGGCGGCGATCATCATTACCAGCACCAGCGGTATGACAATCATCCGCAGCAAACTGACATAGCCGGTGCCGATCACATTCACCCAGACCAGGGTATCGCTGATGACTTCGGCCTGCCCTGCATAGACAAACTGCAGGCCAAGGCCAAATGCCACCCCCGCCAACAGCCCCGCCAGCACTTGCCTGGACAGCGCCAGCCCTGCTTTGCGAAGCCGAAACAACACCAGGACTACTACACTGAACAAAACAACATTAACGGTAACTAACATAATGCTTCTCACGCTGACAGCGGGCCAGTCTAGCGAAATACCGAATCGCAGGCCATGCGTTAATGGCAGCGCTGCCCCCGCCTCTTTCAGTTATCAACTCAACACCTTTATCCGTTATCATCGGGCGATCGCCGCAGACAGTCAATCGAACCCGCCTCTTGCAGGAGCTATCATGAACACGACCTCATTAGTCACCGCGCTACTCACGGCAGCATGCCTGGTCGCCTGCTCGGACGGCACAGACCAACCCCCGGTTGCGTCCTCGTCACTCAACATTCACCCGACCGCCGTGCCCGAGGGGGCACCCGGGGAAATGGCAGTGATGCGGTTTCACGCTACTCTCACCGCGCCACAACCCCGGGATGTTGTGGTGCGCTATCGCACATCCAGTGCTACCGCAACTGCGGGTGAAGACTATCTTGATACCGCAGGTGAAGCCACGATTACGGCTGGGTCACTGTCGGTACCCATAACTGTGGAAGTGCTTGGCGATGCGGCACAGGAACCGGCGGAGACTTTGCGCCTTGAATTTTCGATAGCGGGCAATGCAGTACCAACCGGGGCGGAGGTTGTGGGTACCATCGCCAATGATGACACCGCCTGTGACGACCCTTTTCGCAAAGATCCCAATCCCTGGCGGGTATTCGGGGCCCCGCCCCTGAATTATGCCCATCGCGGTGGGGTGATCGACTTCCCCGAGAACACTCTCTATGCCTATTCCGAAGTGGCCGCGGCGGGTGCCGATGTACTGGAAATGGATGTCTACCAGACCCGTGACAATGAGCTGGTGATCCTTCACGACCTGGACGTTGATCGCACCACCAACGGTAGCGGCCAGGTAGTAGACCTGACCCTGGCGGAATTGCGTGCGCTGGACGCCGCCTACTGGTTCGTACCCGGGCTGGGGACTCCCCGGGACCGGCCCGAGGAGGATTATCTGTTTCGTGGTATTGCCACGGGTGACAAGCCGCCACCGCCGGGTTACGACGCCGCAGATTTTCGTATCCCAACCCTGGAGGAAGCGCTACAGCGCTACGCCGGCGAACGGATCAATGTGGAATTAAAGCCCGACCTGGACGAAGCCGGGGACTACGAGCTGCAGCTGGCCAGCCTGCTGCAGCGCTACGGTCGCAGCACCGACATCATCGTTGGCTCATTTGTCGACGAGGCGCTTAACGCCTTCAAGGTGGTAGCGCCCTGCGTCTATACCTCGGTTCCCCTCGGCCAGGGGACCAACCTGGTGCTCGCGGGCCTGGGCCCCGGTGTCATTCCACCGGTACCGGAGCACATCGCCTTCCAGGTACCCCCGGACACCAGCCAGATTACCGGCGATGGCCAGTTGCCTGAAGGTTTTTTCCTCGAGGTCGTTACCGAGGATTTTGTCGCCGACTCGCACGCCGCCAATCTGGCGGTGCAGGTGTGGACCATCAACCAGTGCGAAGACATGCTGCGGATGATTGAACTGGGGGTCGATGCCATCATGACGGACCGCCCCCTGCTACTGGAAAAACTACTCAATACCGCCGTTGACGAGCGTTCATGTGAGTAAGGCGACGCCTTTAGCTCGGGGCGTCGGCCCCCGGGGCGTCGGCAACTTTCACGATCAGCTTGCCGATATTGCCCCCATCAAATAAAAGGTTAACCGCTGTGGGGGCATTTTCGAGCCCCTCTATAATCGTCTCCTGGTGCCTGAGTTTGCCCTCGAGCAGCCACAACGCCAGTTGCTGGGTAGCCTCGGCAAACCGCTCCATGAAGTCAGTAACGATAAACCCACGCACTTCTATACGCCTCATCAGGATGGGTGAAAAATCGGCGCGCGCGGGCTCACTGCTGTTATAGCCCGAAATCATGCCGCACAGGGGCATGCGGCCAAACAGGTTCATGCGCGCCATCACGGCCTCCATGATCTCCCCGCCGACATTCTCAAAGTTGACATCAATGCCATCGGGGGTCGCAGCGGCAAGCTGCTCGCGCCAGTCGTCACGCTTATAGTCGACCGCCTCGTCAAAACCCAGTTCATCCACAAGATAGCGACACTTGTCAGGCCCGCCGGCAATTCCCACTACCCGGCAACCCTGGATTTTTGCGATCTGGCCAACCACGGAACCCACGGCACCCGCGGCCGCAGACACCAGCACGGTCTCCCCCGGCTTTGGGCGACCCAGTTCCAGCAAGCCAAAATAGGCGGTCACCCCGGTCATCCCACAGGCACCCATCATCGTCGGCAGCGGGATAGGCAGGTCAGCCGGGAGCACGGTCATTGCATTTTCCCCTTCATCGGCAATACAGTAATCCTGCCAGCCGGTAAGCCCGAGCACGTAGTTGCCAGGCTCGTAGCGGGAGGAATTTGAATCCACCACTACACCGATGCCGCCACCGCGCATCACCGCGCCGATCTCGACCGGCGGCATGTACTGGTCCATGTCGCTCATCCAGATACGGTTGGTGGGGTCCAGGCTGAGGTAAAGCACCCGCACCCGGGCTTGCCCCGGCTCAAGCTCCGACAGGGGCTCGGTGACAAAATCAAAGTCCGTCGTTTCAATCCGTCCCACGGGACGGGTTTTAAGACGGTACTGGCGATTAACGGCGTTATTCATGGTATCTCCAGACACAGGGAGTCATAGAATCGCCCGCGTGTAGCCGGGCCCAACGCGCCACAATAGCAGATTCGGGGTGCTTCCACAGGTCACAAAAATATCTGGCGCCCAGGCGCCCGGTCGGCTAGCCCCGATATTTCCAGGCCTGGTCACGCGTATTCATGAGGAGTTTACTCACGACAGCCCTTTTTATTTGTCTTATCGTTAAATGATAAACGTGATAGCTTTAATCGCGATAATTGTACGGATGGCCAGACCGAAAAGGCTGTTGTTTACAGGTTGAACAAAAAGGTGCCCGAAGCGCCGTGATAGCACGTTTACCCAAGCATCTCGATATCATAACCCTGCAAGCATATCGCTCAAGTCGACATTCACCGGACATGTGACAAGATGCTCTTCAACTCGAGCCAATTCATTTTTATATTCCTTCCGGTAGTGTTCTTCGGCTACTTTTTTTTCGTCAACAAGCGATTGGTCCTTGTATCCAAAACATGGCTGGTCGGCGCAAGCCTGGTTTTCTACAGCTGGTGGAATCCTGTCTATTTGCCGTTGATTTTAAGCTCGATGCTGGTCAACTACAGTCTCGGTGCGAGTCTTGGAAAAGACCGTGCCCGGATTTTGGGAGATAGCGCCTCCAGCGTCGGGTCAGCGAGGAAGCGACTGCTGGTTTCCGGCCTGGTGTTTAATCTCGGACTGCTTGGATATTTTAAATATACTGATTTTTTTATTGAGAACTTTAACGGCATATTTGGTGCGGACATCCCTCTGCAGCATATCGCCTTACCGCTTGCGATCAGCTTTTTTACCTTCCAGCAGATTGCCTACCTGGTGGATAGCTATCGAGGTGAAACCCAGGAATACGACTTCCTTAACTACGCCCTGTTTGTAACGTTTTTCCCTCAGCTGATAGCTGGCCCGATCGTTCACCACAAAGAAATGATGCCGCAGTTCGCATCGCGCTGGCATCTGGTGAAGCGTTATCGAAACATCGCGATGGGGCTTTTTATATTTACCCTCGGGCTCTTCAAGAAGGTAGTCATAGCAGACACCTTCGCTGACTGGGCAAATGAGGGTTTTGATGAGTCGAACTACCTCAGTTTTTTTGAAGCCTGGTCGACCAGCCTCAGCTATACCTTTCAGCTGTATTTTGACTTCAGTGGCTATACTGATATGGCAATTGGTGCGGCACTTTTGTTTAACATACGGCTACCGATTAATTTCAACTCACCCTACAAGGCCCACGACATCCAGGACTTCTGGCGCCGGTGGCATATGACTTTAAGCCGATTCCTGCGTGATTACATTTATATCCCGCTGGGCGGAAACAGGGTAGGCCGATACAGGGTTAACATTAACCTCTTTATCACTTTCCTGTTGGGGGGGCTCTGGCATGGAGCTAGCTGGATGTTCGTTATATGGGGTGCTGCCCATGGCGCTGCATTGGTAATCCACAGGGTTTGGCAGCAGCTGGGGTTCAGGATGTGGTCCGTGCTGGCCTGGTGTTGTACATTTTTGTTCGTCAACACAACCTGGATATTTTTTCGTGCGACGGATATGGCCGCCGCAACGAAGGTTCTGGAAGGTCTCGTGCGCATAGAAGACATTACCCGGACAGATGTCGGCGTTATCCCGACCACGGCGCTGGCCTGGGGTGGGTTGCTTATCGACCGTTTGGGCTTTTTGCCAGATTTGTTCATTCCGACGCTACCGGCTTTTGCCGCAATATTGCTGGGCTTCGCCATTATCGGTCAACGTAACTCCATCAGCTACCTCGACGAGACATTGACCATTAAGCATATGGTGTTTGCCGCGATTTTATTTGTTATCGCCGTGCTGACGATGTTGGGAAGTACCAGCGAAGTGTTTCTTTACTTCAATTTCTAGGCCTGGATATGAAGAGCAGGGTACTCATCTTTTTGGTTGTCTCGCTTGGCGCCCTGGCCGTGCTTCCTTCATGGAATCTATTTCAATCAAAGAGCAAAAATCCATTTGCGGTCGACTTATACAGCCTCGATGTGCTGACATCGTTTGCGAGTCGCTATCTCTACCAGGCCGGGATCAGTATTTCGCCCGAGAATGTTGTCATTGGCAAAGACGGTTGGTTGTTTCTTGGGGACAACAAGCGCCAGTTGCTGACGACAAAACGCAGTGGTCGCACCGACTATTCGACAGTAGTGGCGAACGATTTCGCTCGATGGGTAGGCGCCTGGCAAGCGCATCTTGTGGATATACCACTTTATGTTCTGATCGGACCAGACAAGGCAACCATTTACCCCGAGTTTCTTCCAGATTGGGCTGTGCCGGCAGATACCACTATTTTAAGCATGATTGAAGATAAGGGGCTCGAGTCAATCATCATCCCTGGCGACAGTCTCCTTGAGTACAAGGATGAAGTCGGGATGGATTTGTACTTGAAAACGGACACTCACTGGAACAGCTTGGGCAGTTGGGTAGCCTATCAGGCGCTAGCGCGCGAGATGTCGAGATATCAGGATTTGGCTTTCCTTGGGCCCGGCCACATCAGTACCGTGAAGCCAGTCCGCAGAAATGGCGGTGATTTATCCCGCTACCTGCATTTGCAAGACGAACTCCGGGATACATCCATTGCCATTGAGTTTGACGCGGACCTGAAAGTCAATCTGGAGATATTCAATTTCGAAACGGGGGTTTTGCTTAATCGGGGCCGGAAGTACAAGGCGCAGGCCCCTGAGGAGCCAACGTTGTTTAGATCCGATAATGCACTGAATTCAAAGAAAGTACTTTGGATACGGGATTCATTCGGCAACGCCCTGGACCCCCTGATGGCAATGACATTCCGGGAGTCACTCCAGATGGACTACCGTAGAGTGACCCCCGAATTGTTCGCCCGACTGGTCGCACGATATAGGCCCGACATTGTTGTGCTGACAGTAGTGGAACGGAACCTCAACTGGGGGACATTCAGGAAGCTACCTGAACCCCTGTAACTTTCTCATTGATCCACCCTTCAGAGGTAGCCATTGACGACTTGTTGGGAGATCACCCTGGCCCAGTACGACCCGTTGTCGTCAACCCGTCACACCCTGAATTGATATGATTTTGCCTCGCCGGCAATAATCTTGTTTTTCCAGAAAACTCATTGAGTGCAAGCAGGAGCCGCCTGCCAGCCGGCCCCGGTTTGCTTCTACCGGACTGACAGGGCACCATAACGGGCTCAGCCTGACCTGGACGAAGGAATGCATCACAACAACGAGGCCAAAACTGCCTCCGAATCTACCTCTACCGTACTGGTTCCCGTATTTATCCCCGCCGTTGCGGTCATCCTGCTGCTGGTGATCGGCACGATCAGTAATCCTGAGCTGGCGGGCGGGGTCTTCAGTTCAACCCTGGCCTACATCACCACCACCTTTGGCTGGTTCTATATGCTGTCGGTGGCGTTTTTCCTCATATTCATTGTCAGCATTGCCTTTACCAGCTGGGGCAACATCAAGCTGGGCCCCGATCATGCGGACCCCCAGTACAGCTTCCCGGCCTGGTTTGCGATGCTGTTTTCCGCAGGCTATGGCATTGCCCTGCTGTTTTTCGGGGTTGCAGAGCCGGTTTTACACTATGCGTCGCCCCCTTCCGGTGCGGGGGAGACGGTGCTGGCCGCAAAAGAGGCCATGCAGATCGCCTTTTTCCACTGGGGCTTCCACATCTGGGCAATTTATGGCCTGGTGGGGCTTGTTCTCGCCTACTTTGCGTTTCGTCACGGTTTGCCGCTGTCGATCCGCTCGGCACTGTATCCGCTGATTGGCGAGCGCATCTACGGGCCTATCGGGCACACGGTCGATGTCTTTGCCATCCTTGGCACCATGTTCGGCATTGCCACCACCCTGGGACTTTCGGTTGCGCAGATTAATGCCGGCATCAACTACCTGTGGCCGAGCATTCCGGTCAATGTCACCGTACAAATCATAGCGATTGTGGTTATCACCGGCCTGGCAATCCTGTCCGTTGTCGCCGGCATGGACAAAGGCATCAAGCGCTTGTCCATACTGAACATGGCCCTGGCTGTACTGCTGATGGCATTTGTCTTCAGCGTCGGCCCGAGTGTCCACATCCTTGAGAGCTTTCTGCAAAATACCGGCAGTTACCTGAACAACATTGTTGAGCGTACCTTCAATCTTCAGGCCTATACCCGGAGTGACTGGATAGGTAACTGGACCCTCTTCATCTTCGGCTGGACGATTGCCTGGGCACCCTTTGTCGGGCTGTTTATCGCCAAAATCAGCCGCGGCCGCACCATCAGGCAATTTGTGGTCGGGGTAATGCTGGTGCCGACTATTTTTACCTTCCTCTGGTTCTCCATTTTCGGTGATACCGCACTGCACATGGTCATGAACGAGGGCTATGACACTTTGATTGGCCAGGTGCAGGCGAACCACGCGGTTGCGCTGTTCAAGCTCTACGAAGTGTTGCCACTGTCGTCCATCGTCTCGTTTATCACGGTGATCCTCATTATCACCTTCTTCGTCACCTCGGCCGACTCGGGCGCACTGGTCATCGACTCACTGGCCTCCGGTGGCGCGGCGGTAACACCTGTATGGCAGAGGGTATTCTGGGCGGCTGCAGAGGGCGCCGTCGCATCGGTGCTGTTGCTGGCAGGAGGGCTGGGGGCGCTGCAGACCATGACCATCGCCAGCGCTCTGCCGTTCTCTATCATCATGATTGTTGCCGCGTTTGGGATGTGGCGGGCACTGGTCATTGAGAGCCATCACCACACCAGTTTGTCGGTCAGCCTCCAGGCGCGCTCTGCGGGTGTGCCCGGACGCGGGCTATGGCGCAAGCGCCTTCACGGCCTGGTTAATTTCCCTGATCGCGAAGCCGTGGAAGAGTTTGTTGCCACCACGGTTAAAAAAGCCATGCAACGTGTGCAGCGGGAGCTGGCAAAACAGGGCTGGTCAGCCGAGGTGCATACCGATGAGGCAGCCTCGCGTATCTACCTGGAGGTTATCAAGGATGAGCAGATCGACTTTGTTTATGAAATCCGTATCGTCGAGCATGCCCTTCCGGACTATGCCTATCCGGAAATGGCGCGCAACGAGAAGGACATCCACACCTATGCCAGGGCCGAAGTGTTCTTGCGCCGTGGCGGGCAGTCATACGATATCTACGAATTCGACCAGCACGACATCATCAGCGATATCCTGGACCAGTTTGAAAAGCACCTGCATTTTCTCCACATATCACCGGCCAGCCTGCCCTGGAACATGACCGAGCATGACGAGATGCTGGTGCCGGTAGCTCCCGACACGGATATGCCGCGGCAGTAGAAAGCTGAGTTGAATACGCAGAGCTTCTTGAACGAGCTTTATCAGTCGTCTGTTGTGACGAGAAAGACAGCCTCTTGCTCCAACGCTTTACCACTTAGCTTAAGTGCCTCAAGAAGCTCCAGGACCTCCACCGGTTCCTGATACAAATTGAATTTTTCCTCGGCATTCGCAACATATTTAAGATTATTACGCCACACCTCAGGATCGCCATAGCGTTCCAGTTTTCGTTTCCAGTCAGGCATTAACCATAGCTCGATATTTTCACCCAGCGCTATACGCAGACGGGCGTAATTCTCGAGGCCGACGCCATCATAGTCTGGAAAGAAAAGAATCCTTGGGCTGCGTCTTTTTCCGCTTAACCACTCTACCAGCCGGTCGCTGATCTGGCCCTGGTAATAGAGTACAGACCCATACAGGCCCTCGGGCACCCAGCTGGTGTCGTCCAGCAGCCCCTGATTTTCCACCAGCCATAATGGACTGTCTGTGGCCAGGGAACGTTCCACCTGGCTGATATCGATGGCGAGGGCACCGGCGATGGACGTCAACAGCCACAGGTCGAGTGACTCTCCGTCACACTCCCAGGTTACGCCCGGCATTGTTGCCTTAATTAGCCGATAAGAGGCGGCGTGCGAACTCTTTCGGCCTTTGGTCGACCGGGTAAGCATGAGGTTTTGTGCCCGAACCGGCAGAGTCTGGTCGCCTGATCCAGAATCAGGTCTTAACTCCCTAAGGTTCTGCTGGAATACCGGCGAGTTGTTGACTCGATAGACGGTGCCGTTGCCTTGACGCATTTTGGTTATGCACGCGGTTCTGAGCAGAAACTCATCAAGTACCCGTTTTTGTGAGGGGGTGAACCGTGAACCAAGGCATTCTCCGCCAGAATTCTCAAGTTTGATCAACGCTTCCCTGAGCGATCTGTTCATTGATGGGAGCTCATAGCTCGACAGCTTCAAGCGGCTGCAGGATCTGCCAGTGCTTGCGGCTGATGTGGTTCATGCCGTTGCTCATCTGCTGGATCGGCACACAGTAATGGGCGGTAATCAACGGGGAAGGCGAAGCGAACATTAGCGCAAAACCGAATTCGGAAGCTGTTTTGATCAGACTCCTCTGGTTGGCCGCATCCAGGGACAGGGCTTCGTCCAGGTAACACAACGCCTGGACATTGTGAGCCTTGTCCTGCATCAGGTGCAGCATGGCCAGGCCGGTGACCAGCTTGGCCATCAGCACGGTTCCGTTGGAGGCTGCGCTGTCGATGTCATCAAAGCTTTCTGTGGCCTGGTTCTCTTTGCCCAGCTCGAAGGTGAGGCGGAACAGATCGGCAACCTTTAGACCATGGCGAGCGCTGCCTTCGTCGATCAGTAACTGGCGGGCGTGGTCCAGCTGTCGGTCGTCCAGTACGCTGGACTGATTGAATAGCTCGAAGGATTCACCAGACTCCGCTTTCTCTGCCGTCTGGATCAGCAGGTCGATGGCTTCGACAACGTGACTCTCGTGAACCGGTTGAATTCGGAATACCTTGAGATCCGACAGTTTCCTGCGGCTGATCAGCCGGTTGAATTCATGCATGGCATTTTCGAATGACTGCAGGTTGCCGCGAAGATCCCTGAGGCTGGCCGTCACTGTGACCACGGCACTGCGGGCTTTCTTTTCCAGCGCCTCGGCTTCACGAGCGAGGTGATGACGAAACTCCACCATCAACCGGATTTCCTTTTCCGCGTCAGGGGCATACTGGAACTTGGTTAGCCCACCACTATGCAGCGTAATGCGCCGGTGGTGCAGATCCCGATCCAGGTCCTTCAGTTGATGGCAGTCCCGCTGATAATCCCGCAGCATTTGCGCCAACTGGGCGAGCGCCAGTTCGGGTTCACCTATCCAGGGAGTATGGGGCAGGTCAGCCAGCCAGTTGAACTGCTCGTCGCTGTCGCCCCGGTTCTGGCGGATGCGATCTATCTCCAGGTGAGCGGCGTCCAGGGCCTGTCTCTGGTCAGCCAGTTCATGAATCTGATCCCTCAGCGTTTGCTGCTGAACGCTGGCCTGCTTCTGGGCGTGATCAATTTCTGCCAGCTCCTGATTTGCTGTCGCCATTTCTTTTAATCGATCCGGGCGGAATTTCTGAAGTTGAGCCAGATCGTCAAACTGGTCCAGACCTTTTTCCAGGTTTTTTACTTCCTGCTCCAGTTCCGCCTTGCGCTTCTTCTGGGTGTCCATTTCCCGGGTGGCTGCCTTCTGCTCCTGCAAGTGCCGGAGTCGGCCCTGGCAATTATCAATCAGTTGGGCAATCTCGTCGCCTGATCGCTGTTCATGCTGCGGTGCCTGGTGTTCAACAGACAGCTTCAGCCCGGGCAGTTCAAACCGGTCTGCGGACATGTTCTCCAGCCATTGTTGAAGCTGGCCGGAATCCAGCCGATAGTCTCTCGGGGCCAGGGTAAGCAGTTGCCGGTTGAGTCCCCGGTTGAGAACATCGAGCCGGTCTTCGGAGAGGTGTTGTTTGAGCGTGAGGTAAAGATTGTCCGCAAGCGTTTCCTGTTCCTTGCGCAGTGCTAAAAGCTCCTGCTCTTCGCGCCGGAGCTGATCGTCAGTGGCGGCAGCAGACTGTCCGTGAGCATTGGCCAGCAGGGTGATCTGACGGTCGCGTTCTTCGGTAGCGCTGGTAAGTTGCTGCTCAAGCTCACTTCGATCATGGATCAGGGCGAACCGGGTCTCCAGTTCGTCCCAGCGCTGCTCATCCTTCTTCAGTACCTCCAGCTGGTGGTTGAGTTCACTCTGGCGACGGGTTTGCTCCCCGTACCTCTGCAGTAATTCCGCTTCCTGTTTTTGCAATCTCCCATGCTGATGCTGGAGGCTTTCACTTTGTGTCTGGTAGTGGTGTTGCCAGCGTTGCAGGCCATCATCGATGAGCGGTCGGCGGGCAATGATCCGGCCTCTGATGACGAGTCGTTCATCCTGATACCGTTCCAGGTCGTCAATCAATGTTTGCTGGTTTTTGGCTGCCCGGTACTGCTCCCGGTCCTGGTTCACCTCGGCAAAGGCCTTGTCCCATTCCTGTTTGAAATCCACCACGGAGTCCGGCAGCTGGCGGTTGAAGATCTGCAGCAGATGGCGTTTTACTTCGCCGGAACTGAGTTTGTCCAGGCGCAGGGTCCGGGTGAGAACCTGACGGTAGGCATTGGCATCCTTGCGGTTTTCCAGCCGGAACACGGTAAACTCGGAGCTGGCCTGTCCCCGCTTGCGGGTACCACCGTAGACCATCTCGGCGAAATCAGCCGATGAATGGAAATTAGCCGTCCGCCCGTGGTGAGCAAGCTGCTCCAGCAACTGGGGCTGTGTCACCAGTTTGCCATTGTCCAGTCTGTACTCTTCAATATGCAGAGGGCCCCGATAGGTAAAATAGTCGTAGTCATGGCTGAACCCTTTACCCACACAGCCCAGCACCACCGAACCGGATTCGGGTAGAGTGACCTCCAGCAGGATATAACTGCTGTTGGATGGGAAATAGAAGCGCCTGGCCTTGTCTTTGTCATGGGCACCGAAGTCCAGGTGCCGTCTGTCGATAATCAGCAGATATTGCAGGGCATTGATCAGGCTGGTCTTGCCTGTGTTGTTAGGAGCTATGAGAGAAACGGACTCATCCAGAGGAAGCTCTGCGCGCTCATAGCCAGCACTGTTGAGAAGCACCAGCTGCTGAAAACCGTAATCGGAACTCAAAGGGTGGCATCCTGATCGCCAACCCAGGAAACATCTTCATCCTGGTACACCTGGCTGGCCAGTTCTTCGTAATGATCCAGGTAACGACACACAGCCGGCAACAACAGCCAGGCCCCGGAATCGAAACGGGCGAAGCCGAAGTTTTCGGCGGTTTTCATCAGGCCCACCAGGCCGGACAGATCCAGTTCCTCGGCTTCCAACAAATCCTGATGTTGCTCAAAAACCGTGGTGAGTAAGGTCTGATCGATACGCCAGTGCTCAATTTCATCAGAGGAATGCCGGCATCTGCCTGGGTATCAAAAATGACCATGAACAACAGGGCCAGCTGCCGGGTGGCCTTATTGGTATTGCTGCTGCCATCGTCCTGATGAAACCAGGCGAAGCCCCGGCCATCAAGGCGAAGTTCAGAACCCAATGCGGTAAAAATGGCCCTATAGTCGTCGAGGTTGCGTTCAAGCTCTTCCCATAACACCGGTTCCGCAGTCCGGTTGAGGTGTCGGCCCCGGTTGAACCAGCGGAAAAGCAGGGCCAGGTTGGGCAGGTTGCTGGCGATTTGCTGGAATTGACTGGTATTACTCACGGGTTTCGCTCATCGGTTGCGTCAGGCGGTAGGGCCAGTAATGCACTAAAACCTGCGAAAGGGCGAATGTTGTGGGTTCCGGTTCCAGTTCCATCTCCCATTGATCCTCACGTGCCAGGTCATGGTAAAGCCGCAGAAGAACCTGGTCAGGCACGGAAAGGTAGTGGCGCTTCAGCCATTCCAGCAGATTGCTGACCGGAAGATCAGCTGACAATCGTTGACGGAGCTGATCTTCGTCAATCCATTCAGCAACGGTCACCGGAAAAGCATCCACTTCGTCCGGAAAGTTTTGCTTATCTGGCTCAAACTGCCTGGCCTCGGCCATGATTGTTTTCACCTCGTCACCCACCGACACGCTGCGGCTCTGATTCACTCGCCATACCGGCAGCCAGGCCTGATCCTGCCTTTTGCGAAGCGTACCGTTGAGCCCTTTTTTGCGCACCTGACCCAACAGCCGGCTAATGGCCGAGGAGAGATTGTTATGCTGGCGCGCTTCTTCTCGAAGAGGCAGCAGAATGTCTGCACATTGCTGAGCCGTGACTCGCCCGAGTCGCCTCAGTTCCTTGGCCTGATAGCCAACGTGCCTGAGACGGTTGAGGTGGCTATAGAGAGCGCCTTTGGTGACCAGGTGGTTGTAGCCGAGGTCGAGGGCGTCTTCGGCTGCGGCGAGATGATGGTAGAAAATGCCGGAAGGACCGGAGTCCATCATCTCGTTCATCGGTTCGACATATTGGGCGTAGGCGTCAAGAACGGACTTGTAGCGTTTTGCGATAGGCGCCCGGGTGTCCGCTGATTTAGCCTGTTCGGCCAGCTCGGCAATCGCGTGACGGTCCTGCTCCAGCTGGCGGGCAATATCTCTGAAAAGGGTAGATAGTCGGTTAATGGCCTGAGTCTGCTGGCCGGTATCTCCGGCTTCGATGCCGGCGGTGAGGGTCTGTGTCGCGCCACGAATCGCTTCGATTCGCGCCTGAATGACTGAAGACAGTCCCAGTTCGTGTTCATGGGTCAGGCCACGCACATACTCAAGCACATGGGCATTGACCACAAAGCTTTCCGAGCGACTCTGGATCTCCAGTACGCCACTTGCAAAAAGCCTGCGTAGGGCATCGTTGACTTGAATATCGTCAAGGGCCGGCTGAGCCTGGCGAATTGCAGCAAGGACCTGCTCCTCGGAGAACGCCGGCATTTCTCGGGTGGCCCTGACCAATGCCTCGACGGTTTCCCAGTGCTCAAAAAGTGTTCGAGTAAGGTGTTTGGGGCTAGCCATGGTGCTCAGGCGCCCTTTGAGGCAAGGCGGGCGTCTATGCCAAAGAAAACAGCCGCGTCCACTAACGCCTTGTCCTCACTGATCAAATGCGCCTGGTAATATTCTGCGCATGCCAGGTGAAGTGCGTCCAACGTCCTCAAGCTTGTCTTCCTTGTCCCAATCCAGTGGCTGGCGCGTTGATAGTGGGTCGTTTGAATCGAGCACAGGCTGAAACGGCCATGACTAACATCATCATGGAACGCGCTTTCGATTCGGTTCGCCTGGGGTTCGCTGAGCTCTCCCATCCGAACCCATCGGGCCAGTGCGCTTGCCACCTCAACTTCAGTAAGATGACTGATAAGAACAGGCTTGGTCTGGGAATCAAGCAAAACCTGAACACTATCGCTAGCGTGCTCTTGTCGGTAGTAGGGAAGAACGGCGCTTGTATCGAAGTACAACATCAATAGCGCTCTTCATCCCTAAGTTCCCGCACCGCTTGGGCAGCGCTTTCCCGGGCGGGTGGCAGAGACGCCCTGAGTTCTGAACGGTTTGGAAACTGGATCTTTTCGGGCAGGGCTGCGGTCAGACGCGCGGCAGGTTTGCCGTAGCGCAGAATCAGTACCTCTTCTCCTGCGGCCACAGCGTCCAGAAGATTTGACAACCTTTCCCGAGTTTCCCGAACATTGATCGTTTGCATGGTGGTCACCTCACCCTTTACGTGTACACAACTAGTGTACTCTCGGCGGGGACTTCTTGGCAATTACGGCCGCCATATACCCTATGGTTTAATTACTGTGTATGAGCTCCTCCTCTCTTGCAAGCGACTAGGGCGAGACACCCAGCCGCTGCAAACTGTCATTATCGGGATAACCGTCTGCCACCAGCCCCCTGGCCAGCTGGAAAGCGCTAAGCGCGGACCGGGTTCCGGAGCCGAAAATACCATCCTCGGGACCCGCCGGAAAACCCAGCTCATTAAGCTGCCGCTGAACAACCTTCACCTTCTCTCGCGACAGCGGTTGCTGGTCGGTCGGTGGCGGTCGTTTCAGGGTTCCACCACCGGCTATCCTGTCCGCCAGGTAGCCCACCGCGAGACCATAGGATTCCGAGCGGTTCCAGCGCATAATCACCTCGAAATTGGCATAGACCAGAAAAGCAGGCCCCGCCGCCCCGGCCGGCAACAGCAGGCTCGCCTCTACAGGCGCTGTGGGCAGCGGACTGCCATCACTGCGACGCACACCCAGCCGGGCCCACTCCACCAGGGGCCGCTCCTTGCCCGCGCCCACCGTATCAAAACGGAACTCCGCAGGCAGGGTGACCTCACGGCCCCAGCGCAAGCCGGTGGTCCAGCCCAATTGTTCCAGGAAGTTGGCACCGGACGCGATCGCATCGCGCTCGCTCTGCCAGAGGTTCACCTTGCCATCGCCATCGCCATCAACTGCGTACCTGAGATAGGAAGACGGCATGAACTGGGTATGGCCAACTGCGCCTGCCCAGGATCCACGCAGCTGTTCAGGCTGCAGATTCTCGCGTTCCATCAGTTGCAGTGCGGCGATGAATTCAGTGGTGAAGAAAGCACTGCGCCTGGGATCACACGCCAGCGTGGCCAGTGAGTCCAGCGTCGGCATGGTGCCCAGGTAACTGCCAAAGTTGGTTTCGAGTCCCCAGAAAGCGACCAGGTATTGTCCCGGTATGCCATATTGCCGTTGCAGCTGATCCAGAAACTCTCTGTGTCGCTGGTAAAGCGCGCGCCCTTTATCAACCCGGGCCTGGGTAACACGGGCATTCAGGTAGCCGGCGAAGGTCTGGACAAACTCCGGCTGTTTCCGGTCCAGTTCCAGCACCCGGGCCTGGGGCTCGAGGGCCGGCACCACCTCATCCACAATCCACGGTGCCACCCGGGCCTCTCGCGCCTGCTCCTGCAGGCCTGCCAGGCACTGGGGGAATTCGTTCCCCGCAGCCAGCGAAGAACTGGCTGAGAGGATAAAAAACAGTATACCTATGCGCGCCTTCATTAATCGGGAATCCTCCTGTTCATGAATGGGAATGGTTGCACTAGCGGGCTGTCGAGGCAAGAACTGTTGTCGGTTGATCGTGCGAGAACCGGGAAAACCCGATTTCATCTGGTGTCAGTGACAACCCGGACCGGGGTTCCGTATGATGGAGGCAAAAAGGCCACCATGAGATTTGCTTTTATGCCCAGCCCGTCCTCCGGCAATGCCGCATTTTCATGGCGTTTACTGGGAGCTGTATTTTTCTTTTCCTGCGGTCTTGCGGGCTTTGCCTCCGGCGTTATTGTCAGCGAACGACCCGATGTGGGCACTGCGGACCTGCTCTCGCAGGCCTACTACAGCCTGAGCCTGTTCGTGATCGGTGGAGTTGAGCTGGGTACGCCGGTGGCAGGCCCGCTATACGGCAGGCTACTGTTGTGGCTGGCCTACTTTGGCTCGCCGGTACTGGCCGCCTGGACGCTGATTGAGGCGCTGCTCAAGTCACTTTCGCCGCAGCAATTCCAGCTGCGCAAGCTGCGCGATCACGTTGTTGTGATCGGCGCCGGTGAGCTGACCCTGAGTTACTTGCGGGTACTCCGCAGCCACAACCCCCGGGTACCTGTCGTAGTCGTCTCCAGGGCACCTCCTCTTCCCACTGTTATCGACGAACTGAGAGAAGAATATGACGCCATGGTCGTGGTCGGTGATGTGACTCACGAGTTTTTCCTGCGCCAGCTGCGGGTCAAGCGGGCGCAGCGGATAATGCTGCTGTCGGACAATAGCCTGCGCAGCTATGAAGCGGTGAGCACCATCCTCAACCTGGTACCGGGTATAGGCCCACGGATTGTGATGCACTGCGCGAACCTGCGTTTCATGCGCTCAATGCAGGCCACCCGCGTGGCCCAGAGTTGCGAGACCTTCAATTCCTATAATCTTGCCTCCTATGGCCTGGTGCATGGGCATATGCTGCACCGTTTCGAGAAATCGAAGGGCAAGGACATCGTCGTACTGGCCGGTTTCGGGCGCTTTGGCCAGACCTTGCTGGAAGAGCTCCAGCGGCATGCCCAGGGCGAGCTGGATACTGTAGCCATCATTGAAAAAGACGCGGTCCGGAGGGTGCTGGTCGCGGAGGAACAGATGACTTTTTCCGATGATTACCGGCGCCAGGTCTATGAGGGCGATATTTCCCACCCGGCCGTGTGGCAGCGCCTGCGGGAAGATATTCACATTCCGCAGGACGCCTACAATCTCATATTCGTACTCGGTACCGGTCATGAGGAGGATAATCTGCGCACCGCCCTGTGGCTACGCCGCAATTTCCCCAATGCCATGGTGATTGCGCGCAGTAGCAAACAGTCCCGTTTCGCCGAGGAAGTGGGCGCCGAGCACAACATCATCAGTGTCAGTATCCACGAACTGGTGGAAGACAATATTCCCAAGCAATGGGTCGATCTGTAGCACTGCCGTGCCGGCGACCTGATTGGGGAAATGTCCGGAAAAAACTTGCAGCGCAATACGCTGCGTCATAGCTTCACTTGAACCAGGCGTTTGTGGGCCCATCCCGGGGCGCGATGATCGCTGTCACGCACCTACGAGAAGAACACATGAACACGAAAAGCCTCTTTTCCTGCCTGTTGCAGCACTCGGCACTTCCGCTCCTGGGCTGCATCATGGCCGCCACCAGCCATGCGCAGCAGCTGCCCCAGCCATTACCGGACTGTCCGCGGGTCAGCTTGCCCGCGGCCGCCAACGGCAACGCGGCCGTTGCGGCGCTCGGTGCCACGTTACCCGCAGTGGCAGCCTGCCATGGCTATACAACGTCCGAATTCGCGCGCATGCTGCGCGCGGACAAAACGCTTTGGATCGACACCCGCGGCCGGGCCTACTTTATCGACCCAAAACCGCCGGAGCCAACCGATAGCGGCGCCACAGATGTAATGCAAAGCGCGCCTTTCCCGCTGGCGGATACTTTTGCGCTACAGAGCAAGCCGGACGCGCCGCGGGTAATCTACCTGGATTTCACCGGCCACAGCACCTCCGGCACCGCCTGGAACCAGAACTTCAAAACCGATCCCATTGTCTCCCCAGCCTACAGCCTGGATGCCGACCCGGCTTTTTCCGACCAGGAACTGGCTGACATACAGAATATCTGGCGCAAAGTAGCAGAGGATTACGCACCGTTTGACGTCAATGTCACCACCAGTGACCCCGGGCAAAATGCCATCACCCGCACAGACAACAGCGACCCCTACTTTGGCACACGGGTGGTCATTACCAGCGACAATTTTGCCAACTGTGGCTGCGGCGGCTTTGCTTATGTGGGGGTATTTTCCCTTGATAGCGATTACTACCTGCCTGCCTTTGTCTTCAATACGGGAGTCTCCGGTGCCGGTGAGGCAGTCTCTCACGAGGCCGGTCACAATCTTGGCCTGAGCCACGATGGGGTTAGCGGTGGCGACGCCTATTATACGGGACACGGCACGGGCGACACTGGCTGGGCACCCATCATGGGAGTCGGCTATTACAAGCCACTGGTCCAATGGAGCAAGGGTGAGTACAGCGGCGCCGACAATGCCGAGGACGACCTGGGGCGAATTGTCGCCAATGGTGCCCCCCTGGTCAGCGATGATCACGGTGACGGTATTGCAACCGCGTCGGACGTCCTGGTGATCTCCGACGGTGCCGTTGACGGTATCACCAGTGCTGGCCTGATTCACACAGGTCGGGATCTGGACATGTTCCGGATCCTCGCCGGTGCCGGTGATTTCAGCATTGTGGCAGCACCCGCGCCCTTCAGCCCGAACCTCGATATCAGCGCCACCCTTTTTGACAGCAATGCCAACCTGGTGGCCAGCAGTAACCCCATCGGCGCACTCGGTGCCAGCATCAACATAACGCTGCCGGCAGGTGAATTTTTCCTGCGGGTGGAAGGCATTGGTGAAGGCAATCCCCAGGGGGATGGTTACAGCGATTACGGCAGCCTGGGCCGCTATGTCATCAACGGCACCGTCGCCGCGCCAAATGATCTGCTGGCACCACAGGCCGTTGCGACAGCGCCTGGCTACAGCGCCGGTATCGCACCCCTTTACGTTGCCTTTGACGGCGGCAGCTCAGTGGACGCCATCAGCTGGGCATGGGATTTTGGCGACGGCGCCAGCGCCAGTGGTGAACTCAGCAACCACACCTATGCAGCGCCAGGCAACTACACCGCCACCCTCACCGTGAGCAGTGCGGACGGATTGACCGCGAGCGACAGCCTGGACATCGTGGTCGACAATCAGGCGCCCATCGCGGTCGCCCAGGCCGACAAGCTCAGTGGCACTGCGCCCGTGAGCATACAATTCACCGGTGGCAACTCCTATGACCAGGACACTGCCGGCAGCATTACCCACTATCAATGGACCTTTGGCGATGGCGCCAGTACCACCACCGCCAACCCCGAACACACCTACACCATGGGGGGCAACTTCACCGCCAGCCTGACCGTTACCGACGATTTCGGCGCCAGCGACGTGGCACAGCTGGATATCGTTATCGACGCGCCACTCTCTGTTGACCAGTTCGCTACCGGTGAGATAACCAGTGCCGGCACAGTTTCGGGATCCTATCTGGATACCCGCGCACAGGACGGCAACGAGCAAGCCATCATCGAAATGGAGTCAGGCGGCAGGAAAAGCAGCCGTTACAGTTATCTGGAACACAGCTGGCTGTTTGACCTGGTCGCGGGCGAGGTGCGAACCTTATTGATTACAGGCCGGCGCAGCGCGTCCGTTGACGGCGACACCATGGCGTTCAGCTATACCCTGAACGACGGTGCCGAAACCACACTGCCAATTCAGCTGGGCACTGCCGCCTCCAGCTTCTCCGCAATACTGCCTGCGGCGGGTGGCCAGTTCCGTCTTATCGTGCGCGACAGCGACCGTAACAGCGGCAACAACCAGCTCGACACGGTCTATATCGACCAATTGGTGGTACGCACTGACAGTACTGACACTGCCAGCGTGCCGGCCGCGGCCACCCACTTGGTAGCCGGTACCGTGTCGGCAACCGCTATCAATTTGTCCTGGCAGGATAATGCGACAGATGAAGCAGGGTTCCGGGTTGAGCGTTCAGTTGATGGGGGCAACAGCTGGATGCTGGTTGCCAGTGTCGGCACCGACTCTACCAGCTTTATCGACAGTGGACTTAGTGCGGCAACCACCTACAGCTACCGGGTAACTGCCTTCAACACAGCGGGCAGCAGTGAACCATCGAATGTCGATTCCGCCACCACATCAAGCGCGACAGAAATAAGCCTGCAAGCCAATGCCTACAAGGAAAAGGGCGTTCAGACTGTGGACTTGTCATGGCAGGGTGTGACCAGTGCTTGGCTTTATCGCGACGGTATCTTCGTGGCAGACGTCGAAGGTACGGCCTGGAGCGAAACGCTTGGCAAAGGGAGCGGCAGCTATCGTTACCAGGCGTGCAATAGCGAAAGCGATTGCTCCAACGAAGTGACCGTAGTGTTCTGACCGGCGAAGCGCCGCAGGAGCAACTCCCGCAGTTTGGGCCTGCGGCCTTCAGTAGGGCTATAATGTGCTTTCTTGTCTCTTCAAGGAGTCCACATGCTAACTGCCACCGTTGCCCGAAAAGCCTTACTCGCTGCCCTCACCCTGTGCTGTGCGCTCACCGCCAGCGCAGATGATACACGCTACTCGGCTTACCACGATTACCGCGTTGTCACCGTGGCCGAAGGACTGATCCGCCCCTGGTCGATGGCCTTCCTTCCCGACGGTGAAATGCTGGTTACCGAACAGCCCGGACGATTGCGGGTGATTCGCAATGGTGAGCTGCTCGAAGACCCCGTTGAAGGCGTGCCCGAAGTATTCTATCGTGGCCAGGGCGGCTTGCTTGATGTTGTTCCACATCCTGCTTTCGCCCTTAACCGGTTGCTCTACCTCAGTTACTCCAAGCCACTGGCGAACGATGAGTCAACCACCGCCGTGATCCGTGGCCGCTATGAACAGGGCCAACTGCGAAATATTGAGGAGATCTTCGAGGCCAAAACCCGCGGCCGGGGCCATTATGGTTCGCGTATCGCATTCGACGACAACGGCCATGTATTTATCACCGTGGGTGACCGCCAGGTGCCGCCCTCCGGGGATCTTGAGGACCACCCGGCACAATCTCTTGCCGATCACCACGGAGTCGTCGTGCGCTTGCGCGAAGACGGCAGTGTCCCCGCCGACAACCCATTTGTCGACCGCGAAAATGCACTGCCCGAAATCTGGAGTTACGGTCATCGCAGTCCCCAGGGAATGGTGTTCGATTCCAGCACCGGCAACCTGTGGATTACCGAGCACGGACCCCAGGGTGGGGATGAACTGAACCTCATTGAACCCGGTGGCAATTACGGCTGGCCCGTGATCGGTTACGGGGTCAACTATGGCTCCGGAAAAGCCATCCATGAGGCAACGCACCGCGAGGGTATGATCCAGCCGCGCAAAATCTGGGTGCCCTCCATAGCCACTTCCGGGCTCGCCCTCTACGAGGCCAATGCGTTCCACAACTGGCGCCGACACCTGCTCGCGGGCGGACTGGCAGGGCAGCAGATTGCCCTGCTCGAACTGGAGGACCAGTCGGTCATTCGCGAGGAGACCCTGGTAAAAGGCCTGGGACGTGTTAGAGACGTGCGAGTGGGGCCCGACGGCTTCATCTATATTGCGCTTGATGATCGCAGGGCTGACCCCTCGGCCATCGTACGCCTGGAACCGGTGGCTCGCGAAGAGATCAGGTAGTCAATACCGCCACGGCGACGAAATGCAGCCTGCCGGGCAATATTCGTCTATGCTGTGGCCTCGACAAGACAAGGACGCCAAGCGATGAACCTGACACCCGAGATGATTGATGAACTGGACCTGTTACTGAAATTCGACCTGAGCAGTGCGCAGGTCGGATTGAAAATTCACAGCAACGCCGCACCGGAGGTGGTCGCCGCCGCAAAACGCCTGTTTGACAAAAAACTGGTCGATCATGCCGATGGCGGTTTTTTAACGCCGCTCGGGCACGAGGCGGCAGAGCAGTTACAGGCGATTCACCAGATACTCTCGGCGACGCCCGAAATCACCAGTTAATCAGCCTGCTGTCTGCGGCCACGACAACAGGCCACAGCCGCAGTAGAGAGTGATTGTTACCGATACTATTCGGCCGCGCGACTTGTCAGGGCGTCTGCCGCCATGGCCTCCATCAGCCGAAAAGCGGCCGTGGGGTTATCGCGCTTGAGTTTCAGTAAATCCATCTCCGGGCCCACTCCCACATCAATTTCCTCCTGGCCCGCCACGAACCCATCAACAATCATGCGAGCGCAGGCCTGCACGTCCATGCCACCGTCAATGTCACCATCGGCCATTCCCGCGGGAGCCCCGGTGCCGGTAAGTGCATTGCGCGCGATATCGGTGCGGATGAAGCCCGGTATGATCGTGGTGACCCTGATGTTCTGGTGTGCCACTTCGGTACGCAGGGCATCAAAAAAGCCCATGACCGCGTGCTTGGCTGCGCAGTAACCCGTGCGCAACGGTGCGCCTACTTTACCCGCCACGCTGGCAGTCACCGCGAGATGGCCGCTGCCACGGGTCACCATATGGGGCAATACGGACTTGGTCAGTGCTATCTGACCCAGCACATCCACCTCGAGCAACTGCCGGTAAACATCCATGTCCGTGTCCAGGCATAACGAACGCTGGGACAGGCCGGCATTGTTGATCAGCAGATCGATACCGCCAAAGGTATCAAGTACCTGCTGCACGGCTGCAGGCATGGCATCATAGTGGGTCACATCCAGCGGCAACACCAGCAACCTGGCGGCATCACAACCGCCTTCGACACACTCCCGGCTGACGTTGTTCAGCTCGCTCTCCCGCCGTGCCGACAGCACAACACGGGCGCCCTGGTCGATAAATTCATGTACGAGTGCGGCGCCAATACCGGATGAAGCGCCGGTAATCCAGACGACCTGATCCTGAAATGCATCGCCTTTTCTGCCAGTTTGGTCACGCATTATTATCTCCCTGGGGTATGATCAACCGGGCATCATTATCCCGTTCCTTGTCCAGACAGGGAAGAGGCCCCTGAAAGGTTGCCAGTAAGGAAGTAATTAACCGGTACGGGTCCATCTCCAGTAACAACAGCAAACACGACGAGGGAAGCGTTATGAGCAACGAAGAGCAGATCGCATACTGGAATGGGGAAGCGGGCCGCAAGTGGGCAGCAAAGGACGCCATGATGGCGACCATGCTTGCGCCCATCGCCCGCGACCTGCTGGCGCATGCCAAAGTCCAGGACTGCTCCAGGGCGCTGGACGTTGGTTGTGGTGGCGGAAGTGAAACCCTCATGCTGGCCGAACATCTCGGACCCGGATCGACGGTGCTGGGCGTCGATATCTCCACGCCGATGCTGGAGGTAGCCAGGCAGCGCGCGGCAGCCGATCCGGCGACTGGCCACCAGGTGGAGTTCCTGCAGGCGGACGCAGCAACGCACAGTTTTGGTGAGCGCAATTTCGACCTGCTGTTTTCCCGGTTTGGGGTGATGTTTTTTGACGACCCGGCAGCGGCATTCAGCAATATGCGCACGGCGCTGGCACCGGGTGCAAAGCTGGCCTTTTGCTGCTGGCAACGGCTACCCGATAACCCCTGGGCCTTGATACCGCTGCAGGCCGCTCTTGAACACGTGGCTCCACCGGAACCACCAGCACCGAATGCACCCGGCCCCTTTGCCTTTGCCGATCCGCTGCGTGTCCGTACTGTGCTGGAGCAGGCGGGGCTGAAGGAGATTGCGATAGCACCACATGCCGTCAACATGTGCTGGAGCAACAACGGCAACCTTGATGCAACAGTCCGGGACATGCTGAACATGGGCCCGGTCAGTCGCCTGCTGCAGGATGAAAGTGATACAGTGCGTCAGGCTGTGTACCATGGAGCCACGCAAGCCATGACACCCTGGTTCATCGACGGCGAAATGCGCCTGCCGGGCGCCGTCTGGTTTATTACCGCCACTCACTGAACGGTGTCGCCGCGCATGGATTTTTTGCAGCCACTACACAGTATCGCCGCACCACTCCAGGCAGCCCCTGGTTCGCTTTGCCCGGCATGAGCAGAGGCTTCCTGCAGCACTGCTCGAGCCAATGGCGCTGCTGCCTGTTAGGCCTGCTGCTCGCGACTCAGGCCGCAACGATCTACGGTGCGCAGCAGGTGATCGACGAAGCCAGCAGGCTGGCTGAGACCGACCCCGAAAGCGCCATCGCACTACTTGGCAGCACCATTGGCAGCACCGGGGACACAGACGACCGCGGCAATGTCGGTCTCCTGGCTGCGCGGGCATCCTTCTACCGCGATTTGGGCGAATACGACCGAGCCAGAATCGACATCACCCGCGCCCGGCAACTGCTGACAGCCAACGATGATCCTGTTCGCATTGCGAGGATACTGAGAATAAGCGGCTCGATAGAGGCCGAGAGCGGCAGTCCTGCCAACGCGCTCGCGCTATTCCACGAAGCCCATGCCCTGCTGGAGCCTACCGATGCCATTGGCGACCTGGGATGGACAACGAACGCCATCGGCATGGCGCACAACTTTCTGGGCAGCAAAGAGAGGGCTCGCAATTATTTTGATCGGGCACTCACACTTGCACGACAGGCCAATGAAGCCGATCTTGAAATTATTGCCCTTGGCAATCTTGCAGTGGCTGTCGCAGCAATAGACGGCCCCGAAGCAGGTATCACTCTGCACGAAGAAGCACTGTCACTCGCTGAGGCCAGAGGTGCGGCCCTTCAGGCCGGATACCAGCTGGCTAACATTTGCCATTTGCAGGTTGAAAGTGGCCAGCCACAGCCTGCTGCCGGCAATTGCAGAAAAGCTCTGGATTACTTACTGACCACCGGCCAGCCGCGTATTCTGGCTGGAATATTTATGACTTTGGGTGATCTTGAGCGTGGCCGCGGGCGACTGGACGACGCCCTTGAACACTATCTGGCAGCACTGGATATCGCATCCCGCACAGTGCCAACGGTACATCTGGAGCTGCTTGAAAAGCTGGCCGATACCCACCTGCGCCTGCAACAGCCAACAGAGGCTGCGGACTACCTGAAACGCCTGCTCGCGCTGCGTGAAGGTGCTCGCCAAAGAGAGCAGGATGAACTCACGGAGGAACTTGAAGCTCGATTCGAGTTAAGGCAGGCAGAAGATAAAATTGATTTGCTGCAACTCAATGCGCTGCTGGCACAGGAGCAGCTGGAACGTCGTAATCTCCTGCTTGGCATCACCGCGGCAATCTTGTTGACTGCACTGATATTCGTAATACTGATAACCCGCGCCTACCGTGCCAGAAGTGTTCTGCAACACGAACTTTCTTCCCGTAACCGGGAATTGCAGGGCGCTGTTGACACCATCCGTGAACTGGCGGCAAAAGACCCCCTGACCGGCCTTTTCAACCGCAGGGCGTTCCTCGAAATCAGTCGCCACGCGCGGGCTCGCTGCCAGCGCGACAATCTGCCGATGAGCCTCACAATGGCTGACATCGATGAGTTCAAAGAGCTCAATGACACCTATGGCCACCAGATTGGCGACGAGGTCCTGACCGAAGTAGCACAGCGTATCCAGAAAACACTACGCAATAGTGACATCGTGTTTCGCTGGGGTGGGGAGGAATTCCTGTGCCTGCATCCTGCCACCGACCTGGAGACCGCCGCCAAGGTGATTGAACGGGTCAGGCAGGCCCTGGAGCGCAAACCGATACTAACTTCCGGCGGCAAAATGACGATGACCATGACCTTTGGTATTTCAGCTATTGGCGAAGACATTACCGCGGCCATTCAGGGAGCGGATAACGCCATGTACGAGGGCAAGCGGTCGGGGCGCAACCGCATTATGGTCAGCAAACAAAGCCCCGATAAAGAAGCTGAACCAATCTCGGTGGAGTAACGACCAGGAGCGAGCAAAAAATGACCCGAGCCAGACATTCAATGCAATCACTATTACGCTTCGCCCTTGTCCTGCTGCTGGCGGTTGGTATTGCGCTCGCGGGTAGTCACGGCGGAGTGCACTACCTGGGCTGGCCGGTTTTTGCGCTCTGTGCAGCGCTGGCCTTCGCCGTGCAGTGGCTTGCCTTTGTGCCCGCTTACCTGCGCCAGACAGAGAAGTTCTACGACCTGACGGGTTCAGCCACTTATCTGGCAGTAGTCTGGCTGGCGGTCGGTCTGGGCGGCGCTACAGATATCCGCAGCTTGTTACTGGCGGCTTGCATCAGTCTGTGGGCGCTTCGCCTGGGCAGTTTCCTGTTTCGCCGTATCCACCAGGACCAGGGCGATTCGCGCTTCGACAAAATAAAACCTGATGCCTCACGGTTCCTGTTTACCTGGACCCTGCAAGGGCTTTGGGTGGTGATTACCGCCAGCTGTGCTCTCGCCGCCATCACCAGCGGTAGCGAACAGTCGCTCGGTGCGCTGGGCCTGATGGGTACTGCACTGTGGGGCGCCGGATTCCTGATTGAAGTCCTGGCGGACCGGCAGAAGCGGATTTTCAGGCAGGCACAGGGTAGCGAACAATTCATCAACACAGGCCTCTGGGCCCGATCGCGCCATCCCAACTACTTTGGCGAGATCGTACTCTGGTGCGGCATTGCGCTTATTGCCGTGCCCGCGCTGTCCGGCTGGCAATGGCTGACCCTGATTTCACCCGTTTTTGTCTTCCTGCTGCTCACCCGGGTCAGTGGTGTGCCGCTACTGGAGCGCAAAGCCGACCAGCGCTGGGGTGAGAATCCTGATTACCAGCGCTACAAGGCGAAAACACCGGCCCTGGTACCGCTATTGCGGCGCCCGGCAGACGAACAAAGGCTGCCCTAGAGAGCGCTATTCGCTATAGTGCGCGACCCGGTCAACAGGTAACCCTCCCAATATGGCTCTCAAGTCCACCATCTTCAAGCTCGATATCAACATCGCGGATCTGGATCGCCAGTTCTATCACGATTTTGCACTTACCCTGGCGCGCCACCCATCCGAAACCGATGAACGGATGATGCTGCGGGTGCTGGCCTTTGCGCTCAACGCCAGCACCAGCCTGGAGTTTGGTCGCGGTATCAGTACCGAAGACGAACCGGATTTGTGGCAGAAGGACCTGACCGGACAGATTGAAACCTGGATCGATGTCGGCACCCCCGATCCGGACCGGCTGCGCAAGGCCTGTTCCCGCGCCAGAGGCGTCATTCTGTATACCTATGGCGATCGCTCAGTACCGGTATGGTGGGCCAGGCACGGCGCGACTCTCGCCCGCTTCAAGCATCTCGCCATCTGGCAGGTTGCCGAAGACAGCAGCAAGGCGCTGGCGGCCATTGCCCGGCCGGGAATGTCACTGCAATGCACCCTGTCCGGCGCAGAGGCATGGCTGACCGGCGAGGGCCAGTCCATTACAGTAGCGCCCACAGTGCTCAAGAACTGATCGTTCAAACAGTATCGCGACGGGACAACATGATGGGGAGTATCCTTGAATCAACAGAGCAACACAGGTTAGCAACACAATGCTAAAAGGCTGTGGCGCCGGTGTCCCGGTGATATTCAACCTGGCGAGCTACCCACAGGCTATCGACGAGCTGGCAGGCCACCATTATCGCGAATGGGAATACCTCTACCCCGATGATACGATTGCCAGCTTCGCGGCAGACCTGTCACGACCACCGGGCGCCGATACGCTCCCCACCACCTGGGTCCTCACCGCGGACAAACAGGTGATGGGATCCGTTTCGCTGCTTGAGCACGACCTGGACACAGACTCCCACTGGTCCCCGTGGCTGGCGAACCTGTGGGTACACCAGGACTGGCGCGGCAGGGGACTGGGCAAACGACTGGTCCTTCACGCCTGTGAACAAGGCGTTGCCGCCGGATTCACAACACTGTATCTCTATACTGCCGAGCATGCCGCATTTTATGCTGGCATGGGCTGGCAGCAGCTGCGGTCAACCCATAAAAACGGCGTCCCCATTACCATCATGAGTTTCGCTCTAACCCGCGCTGCCTAATGCTTTGCCCTTGGCAAGCTTTGTGGCACCATCAGTAACGGGGCTGGCTGTAACAACAGCATGCAACGCCAACAGGGCTAAAGCAGCAGTTTAATGCGCGACTACTTCATCAGACGATTGTTGTTGATCCCACCCACTCTCCTTGGTGTGACCATTATCGTGTTCGCCATCACCCGACTGGTGCCCGGAGGGCCACTTGAACGTGCCATTATGGAATCGCAGCAAATGGCCATGGGGGGCAGCGGCAGTTCGCAGGTGGCAGGCCAGGGCATGGCCATTTCGGAAGCCCAGCTGGACAAGCTCCGCGAATATTATGGCTTCGACAAGCCCCTTTTGCAGAGCTATTTCAGCTGGCTGGGCAAGGTGCTCAGTGGAGACCTGGGATCCTCCTACCGCTATAACGAGCCCGTCTGGAGTGTGATCAAGGAGCGCTTTCCCATATCGCTCTATTACGGGTTGGTAACACTGGTACTCACCTATGCCGTCTGTATCCCCCTGGGGATACTCAAGGCCGTACGTCATCGTACCCCTGTCGACAATATAACCTCAATCTTCATTTTTGTGGGCTACGCCATCCCCGGCTATGCCCTGGGTTCTCTGCTGATCCTGTTTTTTTCGGTACGCCTGGAATGGTTTCCGATGGGCGGCTTTGTCAGCTACAACTTCCATGAATTGAGCCTGATCGAACAGGCACAGGACCTGCTGCATCACTCGGTGCTGCCTCTCATCTGCTATTTGGTGGGGAGCTTCGCCCTGGTCACTCTATTGCTCAAGAATCACCTGATGGACAACCTGGCTGCGGACTATATTCGCACCGCAATCGCCAAGGGCGTGTCGTTCCGGCATTCGGTTACCCGGCACGCACTGCGCAACTCCCTGATTCCCATTGCCACCACCTTCGGGCAGAACATCACCCTGTTGGTATCGGGCTCGTTCCTGATCGAAACCATCTTCGATATCGACGGCTTCGGGCTGCTCGGGCTTAACGCCATACTGGACCGGGATTACCCGGTGGTGATGGGCGTGGTGCTTCTGGCCAGCCTGTTGCTACTGGTCGGCAACATCATCTCGGATATTCTGGTCGCCCTGGTTGATCCCCGGATACGGTTCCAGTAACGGTGCTGCAGCTGAATCCACAGACCGCCAAAAAGCTGCAGCGTTTCCGCCGCATCCGCCGCGGTTACTACAGCTTCCTGATACTGGCGGGGCTACTGGTAACGCTGGCGTTTGGCGAACTTCTGGTCAACAGTCGCGCACTGGTGGTGAGCTACGAGGGCAACCTGTACTTTCCTACCTATACGGATTTTCACCCCGGCACTGATTTTGGCCTGGATTACGCCTACGAGACCAATTACCGACAGCTAAAGAAACAGTTTGCGGCGGAAGGCAATGACAACTGGGTACTGCTACCCCCGGTGCCCTACAACCCCTATGAAAATCATGCCCCGGGCGGGACTTTCCGACCCCTACCGCCCACGGCGGAAACACAACATTATCTGGGTACTGACACCACCAGCCGGGATATCCTGGCGCGCCTGTTTTACGGCACCCGGATAGCGCTGGTATTTGCCTTCGCGTTTACCGCCTCGGTGTATGTGATCGGCATCACTATCGGCTGCGCCATGGGATACTTTGGCGGTGTTTTTGACCTCGTCTTCCAGCGGTTGATAGAAATCTGGTCAAACGTGCCATTCCTGTACATGGTGATCATTATCTTTTCGGTGATTCCATCCAACATCGCGGTGATCACCCGCATCAGTATCCTGTTGCTGGTGATGGTACTGTTTTCGTGGACGGGAATGACATATTACATGCGTACCGAGACCTACAAGGAGAAGTCGCGCGACTATATCGCCTCGGCACGGATCATTGGCGCCTCCAACGCACGCATCATATTCCGTCACATCATGCCCAATGTATTGTCGACTTTGATCACGTTCATGCCCTTTACCATTGTCGCTGCGATTTCAGCCGTTACCGCGCTGGATTTCCTCGGCTTCGGCCTGCCGGCGCCGACCCCAAGCCTGGGCGAACTATTGAAACAGGGGACAGCGAACCTGCGCACCGCGCCCTGGATTGTTATCGCCGCCTTTGGCACGCTGGTGATATTGTTAACCCTCGTGACCTTTATTGGCGAGGCAATCCGGGAATCGTTCGACCCCAAAACCCATGCCGTATATCGTTAGGCTGAACCACGAGAGGTGACTACTGTGATGTCCAGAATACTGCCCAACCTGTGTTTTATCGGCCTGACGTTGCTGCTCTCGGGCTGCGGCAAACCAGATGATAACGCGGCGGTAACAACCGGGGCCGAGGCAGATGTCAGCGCCGAGGTTGAGGCCTTCTACGCCGCCAACCCGGAGTTTTTTGGCTTCAAGACACTCGCCGATGTACCCGTGGACCTGAACTGGGAAGCGGGCGAGGGGTTGCCGGAAATCGGCTCGCCAGAAGCCAGGAAAGGCGGTACGCAGTATGGGGCCCTGCAGGACTTCCCCCGTACCCTGCGCACGGTGGGCCCGGATTCCAATGGTGGTTTTCGCACTTTTTTGCTGGATGAAGTGGGCATGTCCCTGACCCACCTGCACCCCGGAACCCGCGAACTCTATCCCGGGCTGGCCGAGGCCTGGGCCCTGGATCCCGAAAACCGTACCGTTTATATCAAGCTTGACCCGCAAGCTACCTTTTCCGACGGCGCAGCCATTACCGCCGACGACTACCTGTTCATGTTCTGGTTTTACCGCTCGCCCTACATCATGGCGCCCTGGTATAACAATTTCTACAGCACCACCTATAGCAACATCACCCGTTATGATGATCATCTCATTTCCATCACCACGGCAGAGTTGAAGCCGGATTTCGCCGAAAAAGCAACGAATCTGCGACCGGTGCCACAGCATCATTACAAGGCCATGGGTGAAAACTTTACCGAGCGCTACCAGTGGCAGTTCGAGCCAACTCCGGGAGCCTATATAGTGCGCGAGGACGATATTCGCAAGGGGCGCTCCATCGCCCTGACCCGCAATGACAACTGGTGGGCCAAAGACAAGAAACACTGGCGCTACCGATTCAACCCCGATCGCATCCAGCTGAACATCATTCGCGACAGCGCCAAGATGTTCGAGGCTTTCAAGCGCGGTGACATCGACCAGTTCGGGCTCAACCTGGCCGAGTACTGGTATGAAAAGCTGCCGGACTCGGACCCGGATGTGCAGGCAGGCTATATCCACAAGAGCGTGTTTTTCAATCAGCGCCCGCGGCCAAACTTTGGTCTCTGGGTTAATACCGCGCAGCCCCTGCTGGATAACCCGGACATCCGCAAGGGTGTTGCCCATGCCACCCACTGGGATCTGGTGATCGAAAAATTCTTCCGCGGCGACAACGACCGCCTGAATACCGCCAGCGACGGCTTTGGCGATTTTTCCCATCCCACCCTGCGCGCCCGCGCCTTCGATATCGATAAAGCCCAACAGTATTTTGCAGCGGCCGGCTTTAACCAGCGTGGCGCGGATGGCATCCTGGCCAATGCCGATGGCCAGAGACTCGCTTTTACCCTTTCCACCGGCTATGAAAGCCTGCGCGACGTCCTCACCATCCTCCGCCAGGAGGCGGCCAAGGCGGGGCTGGATTTACGCCTGGAAATCCTGGATGGCACGGTTGGCTGGAAAAAAGTACAGGAAAAGCAGCATGACATTCACTTCAGTGCCTTTGGTGTCCCACTGGAAATGTACCCGCGGTTCTGGGAGCACTATCACTCCGTCAATGCCTACGATGATGCTTTCCTTGAGGACGGCAGCATCAATCCCGAGCGCCAGCTGAAAACCCAGACCAATAACATTGAAGCCCTTGCCCTGTTTGAGATGGATGAGCTGATTGAACGCTATCGCCGGTCAAATGATCGCGCGGAGATGGTCGCCCTGTCCCACCGGATGATTGAGCTGCACCATGACCACGCCTCCTTTATCCCGGGCTTCTACCAGGGTTATTTCCGGGTTGGTCACTGGCGGTGGATACGCTATCCCGAAGGCTTCTCCTACAAACATGCCGGCAGCGCCGGGGAGCTTTACGTGCACTGGATAGACACGGATTTAAAGGAAGAGACCCTTGCGGCCAGGCGGTCCGGACAAACATTCGACCCCGCCATTACCGTGCACAACCAGTGGGCGGAGTGAACGGCTGATGGCTCTGCTGGAGGTTGCGCAGCTGGCCACCGAGTTTGCTACCGACGAGGGGGTGGTACGTGCGGTGGATGATGTCAGCTTCGACGTTGAGGCCGGCGCCACTGTCGGTATCGTGGGCGAGTCGGGCTGCGGTAAAAGCGTAACGGCATTGTCGATCATGCGCCTGTTACCACAGCCCGCCGGCCGCATAGCCGGGGGCAGCATCCGTTTTCAGGATCATGATCTAACCACGTTGTCACTACCCGAGATGGGGCAAATCCGCGGCCGAAAAATCGGTATGGTCTTCCAGGAACCCATGACGGCCCTTAATCCCGTACACACCATCGGCCGCCAGCTTACCGAGGGTATGTTGCTGCACAAGGCGTGTGGTCCCCGGGACGTTTTGCGGGCAGCGGCCAACCTGCTCGACCGGGTCGGCATACCCTCGCCGGACATACGCCTGGGTGAATACCCGCACCAGCTGTCCGGTGGCATGCGCCAGCGCGTGGTCATCGCCATGGCGCTGTCCTGCCGCCCCGACCTGCTGATTGCCGACGAACCGACGACCGCACTGGATGTCACTATTCAGGCCCAGATCCTGGAGTTGATCAAGGACCTGCAGGCGGAAATGGGCATGGCAGTGGTGATGATCACCCATGACCTGGGGGTGATCGCCGAAACCTGTGACCAGGTGGTGGTCATGTATGCCGGCAAGGTGGCCGAATGCGGCTCCGTCTTTGACATTTTTGACCGTCCGGCACATCCCTATACCCGCGGCCTGCTGGATTCCATCCCCAGACTGGACACCATCCCCAAGTCCAGGCTGGGCGTGATCGAAGGCATGGTCCCGGGGCTACTCGACCTGCCGGCCGGTTGCCGGTTCGAGAACCGCTGCCCTTTTGTGGTGCCGGCCTGTGGTGAGCAAGCGCCCAGCCTGGCGCAAATTGAGGGGCAGCACAGCGTAGCCTGTAGCCGCTGGCAGCAACTATGACCACTCCGCTGCTGGAGGTTCGCGGCCTCGAAATGCATTTTCCGGTGAAGGAAGGCCTGCTGCTGAGGTCGCGCATCTTCAACCGCGCGGTGGACGGGGTTTCCCTCCAGATCAAACCGGGCGAGACACTTGGCCTGGTCGGCGAATCCGGATGCGGGAAATCCACCCTGGGCCGCTGTATCGCGCGCCTCTACCAGCCCACTGCCGGCAGTATTGTCTTCAATGGCAGGGATATCACCCGGCTGAAGCCGCGCGAACTGCGACCGCTGCGGCAGGATATCCAGATGGTGTTCCAGGATCCGATGGAGTCGCTCAATGCCCGGCACACGGTGGGCGACATTCTGGAAGAGCCCTTCATTGTGCAGCGTCTGCACAGCCCGGCAGAGCGCAGGCAGAGGGTCGCAGAGCTTTTGAATATAGTCGGGCTGCCCGCACGCTCGGCGAGTCGCTATCCGTTCGAGTTCTCCGGCGGCCAGCGACAACGAATCGGCATTGCCCGGGCCATCGCCCTCAACCCGAAACTGATTATCTGCGATGAACCGGTATCGGCTCTGGATGTCTCCATCCAGAGCCAGATCCTCAACCTGCTGATTGAACTGCAGCAGGAATTCGGTCTTTCCTACCTGTTTATTGCCCACGACCTGGCGGTCGTGAAGCATGTATCGGATCGGGTGGCGGTCATGTACCTGGGCAAAATTATCGAAACCGCTGACAGCGACACCATTTACCGTGCTGCCCGCCATCCCTACACCAAAAGCCTGATCGAGGCGATTCCGGTACCGGATCCCCACCGCAAGATATCGCGACAAGTGCTGTCGGGGGATGTGCCCTCGCCCATCAACCCACCCCATGGCTGCGCCTTTCACCCGCGGTGCCCGGAAGCGCAGGACCAGTGCCGGCAAAAGGCGCCCACCTTGCAGGCATTGAGCGAGGGACACTGGGGATCCTGCCACCTTATTTACCCGCCGGTCTGAATTACCGCCACTCTGGAGGCCGGCCGGGTTTCTCGACTTTTAGCGACTTTTTCCTGTTTCCGGTGACGATGCTACTTTAGGCTTGCAGTATTAGAATATTGCCGAATGTTACCAACTGGATTCAAGGGAAAAGTAGTATGAACAAGTCTCTCCTGCGCGCTGCAACACTTACCCTCTGCCCATTCGCCCTGGTCGCCTGCAGTGGCGGCGGCGGTGGTGGCGAAGAGGCATCAACCACAGGTACTTTCAACCTCGATATCACTGACGCCGCGGTCGACAGTGCCAGCAAGGTGCTGGTGGAGTTCACCGGGGTATCAGTAAAACCTGCCGACGGCAGCGCGCTCGACTTCCCGCTCAGCGGAGAAAGCCAGAGTTGCCAGGATCTGTTCGACGGTAAAGTCCCTGCTTCCACTGACGATGAAGCCACCGTCCGTTGCATTGATCTCTTGACCCTTCAGGGTGACGCCAGTGCGGAACTGCTGTCCGGGGTCACCCTGGAGGCCGGTGAATACGACTGGATTCGCCTGGCGGTTAACGCCGGGCGCGGCGAAATGGATTCTTTGATAGAACTGGATGATGGCCAGACAGAGTCGCTGTTTGTGCCCAGTGGCAGCCAGTCGGGCCTGAAGCTGAACCAGGGCTTCACCATCCTGGCGGGTGGTGCGCATAGCTTCATGATCGATTTCGACCTGCGTAAATCCGTGGTGGACCCACAGGGCTTTCCCGACTACATCCTGAAGCCGTCCCTGCGCCTGGTCGATCTCAGTGAGAGCGGCAACATCACCGGCAGCGTCGATGCCAACCTGATTGCCGCGGACAATTGTACGGGCGACAGCAACACCGGTGCCGGTCGTGCCGTGTATGTCTATACCGGAACAGACGCGGTGATCGGTGAGGAAGGCTCAATCAATGCACCGCTGACCAGCGCCAGTGTTCGCTTCAACGATGACTCCGGCGCCTGGGAGTATGAAGTGGGGTTTCTCGCGCCCGGCGACTATACGGTAGCCTATACTTGCCAGGCAGCTGACGATTCACCCGAGTCGGCCGAGGACGGCATTGAGTTCGTGACCACCCCCGACAGCCCCACCGAAGTCGTGGCCGATCAGGACAGCGTCGTCAACTTTAACTTTACCGATTAGTCCTGCGACTCGGGCCACACGGGAGTGCGCTTGCCAAAAAAGGCCGCCACTCCCTCGTGGGCCTCTTCCGTAGTCATGGTCTCGATCATCGGTTCACAGGTGAAGGCGTAGGCCTGCTCCAGCGGCATGTCGATTTGCTGGTAAAACGCCTGTTTGCCGCGCCGGATACCCTCCGCCGACTTGCCGGCAATGCCGGCGGCCAGCTGCGCGGTGACCGAATGCAGGGTATCCGCAGGCACTGTGCGATTTACCAGGCCCATGCGCATCGCCTCATCGGCACTGAACATATCGCCGGTAAGGGCCATTTCCATGGCGTGCTTGCGGTGTACTGTGCGCCCAACCGCCACCAGCGGCGTGGTACAGAACGCGCCAATATTCACCCCCGGCAGGCAGAACCGGGCCTCCGTGCTGGCCACCGCCAGGTCGCAGGCCGCCACCAACTGGCATCCGGCCGCGGTGGCTATACCCGGCACACACGCAATAACGGCCTTGGGACAGGCATTGATTGACAGCATCATTGCCGAACAGGCCTTGAGAATATCCCCCATTCGCTGTTTCGCCGCAATGTCGGTCTCATCCGGTTGTGCCTTCATTTCATGCAGGTCGTGGCCTGCAGAGAAAACCGATCCGGAGCCGGCCAGCACGATACAGCGCACAGCGGGATCGGCTGTGGCAGCATCAAGCCCCTGTTGCAGGGCTGCGATCATGTGGCTGGACAGGGCGTTACGCTGCCCGGGCCGGCTCAGGGTAAGCCAGCGGACCGCGCCAATATCGTCTTCCACCAACCAGGGTGATTCACTGCCTGCTGCCATGTATCGTTCCTCCTGGAGTTGTCGCATGATTTTGGCGAGTGCCATAGGTCACTGCGGATGTCATAATAATGAAACGCTATCAGTACCGCGTCCAGAGTGACACCTACGTTTTTGAACCGAGATACCATTATGCCCGAGAAGACCGGACCACAAGATGCCCATCCAGATTATCCGCGCCTGCCCTGTCGCGGCTGTACTGCCGATTGCAGTGATTATCCTGTTTGCGAGGGCAAACCCTGGCGTATGACCAAACGCGACATCGCCACCCCATCTCATCAGGGAACGCCTGCCAACGACTGAACGGAGCCAGCGCTACTGCGATGTCGTTCGCTTTGGGCGGACCGCGGAAGATCGGGTTCCCGTTTTAGAACGAGCCGGCTTCGGCACAGGCTTGGCCTTTGGGGTAGTACCGGCCTGTGGGGCGCCGGACTCTTTCCCTCCGGATTTCGCGCGGGATTTTGTCTTGGCCTGTGTCTTGGCCCTTGCCTTGGTCGTGGCCCTTGTGCCGGTCTTTGTCTTGATCTTTGTTTTCGTCTTCGTTTTAACCCTGGTCTTCGGCTGCAGCTGTATCCCCACCGCCTGCTGCAATGCCTTGTAGGCATCGTACAGGCACTGCTCATAAAAACCCGGATCGGGCATCATTTGCCGGCAGGCCTGGAAGGCTATTGCGATCTGGCCATTGTAACTGGTCACTGCATGGAACAACCCCAGGTTGTCCGCGCAGGGCCCCAGGCCATAACTGCGCACGACTTTCGCACCGCCCATATACAGTGGCACCTGGGGGCCAGGTACATTGGTCACGATGGTATTAAAGATCGGTTTCATCCCGGCCATCAGGCCGGAGCCCAGGGCCGCGCGTACAGCGAGCGCTGCCAGCTCCGCCGGCAGACTCTGGGTCATATCGGTCATCAGCCGGGCGCCGACGGCCTGGTGATAGGCCTTGGAACCTACCGCTTCGTCATGCACCGCCTGCAGCCTCGCAAGGGGATCGGTAATATCGGTGCGCAGGGCGATGCTCATCATCGACACCTGGTTACCCGCGGAACCGGTATCGGTCTGCGGGCGCACATTCACCGGCGCACCGGCGACCAGACTGCGCTCGGGCAGCTCCTGCTTGTCCAGGAGATATAATCTGAGCGCGCCACCAACGATACTCAGAATGACATCGTTGACGGTTGCACCGGTTGCCGCTTCTTTCATCTGGCGCACCAGCGCCAGGTCAAAGTCCGCCGCGCCAAATACCCGGTGCGGCGATATCGCCGCATTGAAGCGGGTTCGCTCTTTTTCACCCAGGGTGCGGAATTTTTTCGCCTTGACCCCCGCATGGACCCGACGCCAGGCGGGAATACCCTGGGTTACCAGCCTGGCCAGTTGCAACGGTGCACGCAGATTGGCCTTGTAGGCGCGCCACAGCATCTCCAGGTTACCCGGGCCGCGGTCCATGGGTGGCGGTGCTTCCTCTCTTGGCGGAGGCGGTACCGGAGTGAGATCGTGGATCGCTGAAATAATCTCGACACCGGAGGCGCCGTCGATGGCCGCATGGTGGATTTTGAGGAACATGGCGAAACAGCCCTTGGGCAGGCCAGCCACATTGTCCAGGCCCTCTATCACATAGGCTTCCCACAGCGGCCGCGCCCGGTCCAGCGGCCTGGCGTGAAGCCGTGCGACCAGAATACAAAGCTGGCGCCAGTCGCCGGGTTTCGGCAATGCGATATGGCGAACGTGAAATTCCAGGTCAAAGTTCTCGTCTTCAACCCAATACGGCTGGTCGAGGTTCAGCGGCACCATCGCCAGCTTGCGCTTGAATACCGGGGAGCGATGCAGGCGGTTGGCAAAGGTCTGCAGGATATCCTTGAATCGCACCACATCAGTACCGGTGGTGGACGGATCATAAATCGTCAATGGCGCAATGTGCATCGGTGAATTGTTCACTTCCGCATAGAGAAATGTGGCATCCAGCCCGCTCAATTGGTGCATGTCTACCTACCCCCAAGTCCAGATCTGATCGACACCCGCAGTGCCCCAACCCGCAGTATAGCGTACAGAATGATGGTGACTACCCACAGCGGCAGCACTGTCACAGCGGTAAAAAAACAAGCTGGCATCAAATACTGCTACAGGGAGCCCTGTTCAACAGGGCTCCCTGTGACTAATATTCACTGCCTTTGTTCTCCGGGCAGGAGCCCCGACTTACATGAATGCCACATTTCGCTCTTCCACCGGCTTTGGAATATTACGCCGGATAGAATCGAGCCGGATTTTCCAGGGCGCCGTGATCGCCATCATACTGTTGTCGGCGCTGGCAATCGGCGCAAAAACCTATGAGTTATCCCCCTGGGTCGAGCAAACCCTGGGGATTCTGGACACCGGTATTACCGTATTCTTCCTGGTGGAAATCCTGTTTCGTTTTACGGCCTGCGAATATAAAAAACGCTTTTTCCTCGATGGCTGGAACCTGTTCGATACCATCGTGGTAGTCGGCAGCCTGATTCCCCTGGACAGTGCCGAAGCCGTATTACTGGGCCGCCTGCTGCGCGTATTCCGGGTGTTGCGCCTGGTATCGGTGCTGCCGGAACTGCGCTTCCTGATCAACTCGCTGCTCAAGGCCATTCCGCGGATGGGCTATATCGCCCTGCTGATGTTCATCATTTTCTACATTTACGGAGCTATCGGCTCAATGCTCTTTGCCCCGGTCGACGAGGAGCTGTGGGGCGATGTCGCCATCTCCATGCTGACCCTGTTTCGGGTGGCCACATTCGAGGACTGGACCGATGTCATGTACGCCACCATGGAACTCTACCCGCTGAGCTGGGCCTACTATCTTTCGTTCATTTTCCTGACTGCGTTCATCTTCCTCAACATGATGGTCGGCACCATTCTCGAGGTGATGAGTGCCGAGAACAATGCGCGGCAGGCAAAGGCTGCGCACGATGAGCGCGACCGCATTGCCCACCAGCTGGACCAGGTACAACAACAGCTGCAGCTATTGTCCACGCAGATTACTGAAGGGCGGAACCTTCGGTAGCACCCCGATTCCGGTGTTTTTCGCATCGGGCTGGCGGCTCCCATCGTATTCGTGGATAATACTGCGCCTGTCTGCAGTCGACGGTACCCGCACTACCCGGCCCAATGTGGCGCTCACTCTGCTTTTTCCGGCCTTTCCAGCTCGACGCTCCCAAGACTCCGCTATTGGTGAACCAAACGATGATAAACACACTGAAACAGGACTGGCTGGGAAATATCCGCGGCGACCTGCTGGCCGGGCTGGTGGTCGCCCTGGCATTGATTCCCGAGGCTATCGCCTTTTCGATTATTGCGGGGGTTGACCCAAAAGTCGGCCTCTATGCCTCTTTTTGTATTGCGGTGGTGATCGCCTTCACCGGCGGCCGGCCCGGCATGATCTCCGCCGCTACCGGTGCCATGGCATTGTTGATGATCACCCTGGTCAGGGAGCATGGGCTGGAATACCTCCTGGCCGCCACTCTGCTCACGGGGGTGCTGCAGATAGCCGCCGGCTATCTGCGCCTGGGCGGCCTGATGCGATTCGTTTCACGTTCGGTGGTCACCGGTTTCGTCAATGCGCTGGCCATCCTGATTTTTATGGCCCAGATACCGGAACTCACCGGCGTCACCTGGCATGTCTACGCCATGACGGCCGCGGGGCTGGGCATTATCTACCTGTTTCCCTTGCTGCCGATGATAGGCAAGCTGATACCCTCGCCACTGGTCTGTATCCTGGCGCTGACCGCGGTCGCGATTGTACTGCAAATCGATATTCGTACCGTGGGTGATATGGGCGACCTGCCGGACACGCTCCCGGTCTTTTTATGGCCCGACGTGCCCCTTGATTTCACTACCCTGCAAATCATCTTCCCCTATGCAGTGGCCCTCGCGGTGGTCGGCCTGCTTGAGTCGATGATGACCGCGACGATCGTCGATGATCTCACCGATACGACCAGCGACAAGAACCGGGAGTGCAAGGGCCAGGGCATCGCCAATATCGGTGCCGGCCTGCTCGGCGGCATGGCCGGCTGCGCCATGATCGGGCAGTCCGTAATCAATATAAAATCCGGCGGCCGCGGGCGCCTGTCGTGCTTTGCCGCGGGTGCATTCCTGCTGGTCATGGTGGTCTTCCTGGGGGACTGGCTCAAGCAGATACCCATGGCCGCCCTCGTGGCGGTAATGATCATGGTCGCAATCGGTACCTTTTCCTGGGACTCCCTGCGTAATCTCAAACATCATCCCCTGTCATCCAGTATCGTCATGTTGTCCACCGTGGTCGTCGTGGTGGGCACCCACAACCTGGCCCTGGGCGTAATGGTTGGGGTGTTGCTGGCGGCACTGTTCTTTGCCAACAAGATCAGCCGCTTCATGCTGGTCAAGTCCGCAGACGAGGGTGACGGCCATCGCGTGTACACGGTGGTCGGCCAGGTATTCTTCGCCACCGCCGAAGGATTTGTTGGTGCATTTGACTTCAAAGAGGCCCTGGAGCGTGTCACTATCGATGTATCCGGTGCGCATTTCTGGGATATCACGGCAGTGTCGGCCCTGGATAAAGTGGTTATCAAGTTTCGCCGCGAGGGCGCGGAGGTGGAGCTAATCGGTATGAACGAAGCCAGCAGCACCATCGTCGATCGCTTTGGGGTGCACGACAAGCCCGACGAAATAGAAAAACTCATGGCCGGGCACTAGTCCGGGGAGAACAATGATGAATAATGTCGTCGCCTGTATTGATGGTTCCGCCAGTTCCCGTTGCGTCACCGCCGCCAGCGCCTGGGCCAGCAAGCGCCTGGCAACACAGCTGATGTTACTGCATGTACTGGAGCGACCAGTGGCGCCGGCGGTCCATGACCTGTCCGGCGCTATTGGCCTGGGCAGCAGGGAACTGCTGCTGGAAGAACTCACGGTCCTCGACGAGCGCCGGGAGAAACTGGCGTTTGAGCATGGCAAGCATCTGCTTGAGGACGCGGAGGCCCTGGCCCTGGCCGAGGGAGCAACAACCATCACCCGCCGACAGCGGCACGGCGACCTGGTGGAGACCCTGCGCGAACTGGAAGAAGACACCCGACTGCTGGTAATGGGGCGACTGGGCGAAAGCCATCCCGCCGAAGCCGAGGCCATCGGTTCCCATCTTGAAAGCGTGGTGCGCAGCGTACACCGGCCAATCCTGGTGGTGATGCGGGAGTTTATCGAGCCAAAACGTTTCATGATTGCCTATGATGGCAGTGCCACCGCCAGCAAGGCGCTTAACCTTGTAGCCAACAGCCCCCTGTTGACCGGGCTGCCCTGCCATCTGGTAACGGTGGGACCGGTATCCGCCGAGCAGACCCGCCAGATAGGGCAGGCCCGGGATTCACTGACCGCGGCCGGATTTGAGGTGACTACGGCAACCGTGGAGGGCGAGGTGCAGGCAGCGCTGGGTGCTTATCACCGTGAACAGGGTATTGACCTCATGGTCATGGGTGCCTGGGGCCATTCGCGTATCCGCCAGTTCTTTGTTGGCAGCAATACCACCCGCATGCTCAGCCACAGCGATATCACCCTGTTGTTGTTGCGCTAAAGCGCCCGGTACAACATCCGCAGCGCAACAATCAACAGGAACAGGCCGAACGCCAGGTTGAGCTGGCGCGCGTTCAGGTGATGGGCAAGCCGCGCCCCCCAGGGTGCAGCCAGCATGGTCATCGGGGCAATAAACGCAAGTCCGGCCAGATTCACAAAACCCACACTACCAGGCGGTAACCGCGGGTCGCCCCAGCCCGCCAGGCCAAAGGCTATGGCGCCCGGCAGGCTGATCAACAGGCCAAAGAATGCGGAAGTACCCACGGCGCGGTGAATGGGCTGGCCCAGCAAGGTCAGCACCGGGACACTGAAGGTACCACCGCCAATTCCCATCATGCTTGACAGTCCACCAATACCCAGCGGTACCAGTCGTGCCAGAACGCCCATCGGCATCGCCCGGGCAGGGCCGGGGGCGCGACCACCAAACAGCAGCATCCGCAGCGCCATCAGCACGGCAACGGTCCCGAAAATCAGTGCCAGTACACTGCTGTGCAGGCGCGACGCCAGCACAGCGCCAAGAATCGCGCCGAACAGGATATACAGACCCCACGCGCGGGCCGCCACAAAATCCACCGCACCCCGGGAATGGTGGGCCCGGGCGGACATCACCGAGGTCAGTATGATGGTGGCCAGGGACGTGGCAACCGCAATGTGCATACGAATGGCCGGGTCTACGCCAAGACCACCCAGCGCGGCCTCCAGCACCGGGACGATAACAATTCCCCCGCCAACACCGAGCAGACCGGCGAGAAGCCCGGCCAGCACCCCTGTTGCCAGCATGGCGCCCGCCAACGGTATCAGCTCGGTCCATTCATTCATTGTTTAATCCGTTAACTGCAGCCGGTCGCAACCGTAAGAGCCGCCACGTTAAGCAAAATCAGCGGTCTGTACAACTGCAATAGGCCGCCGCCAACGCTATACCGTTATTGCCGGCATTCGCTACAATACCTCTGGCCCTACCATTGATCCCGGGAATACAGCTTATGCAGACTGTGTCATTTGCCCAGCATACGGTCACACCTTCCAAGATCGTCTGTATCGGTCGCAACTATGTTGCCCATATTGAAGAACTGGGGAATGAAGTGCCCGAGCAAATGGTGGTATTCCTGAAACCCAACTCGGCCCTGGGCTCCACGCTGTATGCCGAGCGCGATGAGGCGCTCCACTACGAGGGAGAGATTGCTTTCATCGTGAAGGAAGGCAAGCTTGCGGGCGTAGGTTTCGGCCTTGACCTGACCAAACGCGCGCTGCAGTCGCGATTGAAGAGCAAGGGACTGCCGTGGGAACGCGCCAAGGGCTTTGACGGCGCTGCGCTGTGCAGCAATTTCGTACCGCTCACGGTACCCATTGACGGCCTGACAATGGAGCTACGAATTGACGGGGAGTTACGCCAGCAGGGCGGCGTGGAACTGATGATGTACAAACCGGCGGCCATTGTCGAGGAGCTCGCGTCCTTCATGACCCTGGAAGATGGTGACATCATCATGACCGGAACCCCGGCCGGCGTCGGCGAGATCCTTGCCGGACAGCATTTCAACGGCCGCGTTGTCAGCGCCGGCAAGATCCTGGCCGAACACAGCTGGACTGTTATTTGACGAACGACGTCTAACCGGGCGCGATTGCGCCTGTTATCATTTTGCAGTAGCGTCTGGAGATGCCCACGAGGTAGCGATCCATGCAAAATATCCTGAAACTGGACGTAGCAGGCCAGCCGCGTGGCTGGATAAGCGCCCAGGAAGCTATTTCCGCCTATGCCAGGGGCGACGTTGTCTACGGTGTTGGCAGGCCCTTGCCGCCTTTCCTCGGCGGTATCCAGCGCCTCACCGGCAAACGCTCACGCATAGATCTGCAGCCCATCATCGCCCTGGAAGGCCGGGTAAGGTCGCGTTTCAGCCTGCCCCTGTGCAATGCCACCCTGTTTCGCCGGGATGATCATCGCTGTCTGTATTGCGGCCACCAGTACGGGCGTCGGGAGCTTACCCGCGATCACGTCCTGCCCACTTCCCGCGGCGGCAGTGACCGCTGGGAGAATGTGGTGGCGGCCTGTCGCCGCTGCAACTGGCAGAAAGACAACCGGACTCCGGAAGAAGCCGGTATGCCGCTGCTGGCGGTGCCGTTCCGGCCCAATACCTGGGAGTGGCACTTTCTTGCCAGGGAGCGGGTGCTCGCCGACCAGATGGATTACCTGTCACAGCAATTTCGTGCACAGCGGGCCTGGGCCCACTGACCATTAAGCCAAGGAGACCCATCGTGGCGGATTTACCCCCGCGCTATAACACCATCAGCCTCATAGGTATGCCCGGTGCAGGCAAGAGCACCGTGGGCGTATTGCTGGCGAAGCTCGCCGGACTGGCCTTTAACGACACCGACCTCGCAATTCAGGTGGCGGCCGGCGCCACTTTGCAGGAAATCATAGATAGCCGCGGCCATCTGGCACTGCGCGCAATTGAGCAGGATATCCTGCTATCGGTCCCGCTTGAAAACAGTGTAATCGCCACGGGAGGCAGCGTAGTCTATAGCGACGCCGTCATGCAGCGGCTGCGCGGGGCAGGACCGGTAATCTATCTCAAGGTAGACCTCGACACCCTGAGCCGTCGCGTAGCGGCTGCTCCGCCAAGAGGCATCGCCAGTGGCGCCGGAATGGGTTACGCCGACGTTTTTCACGAACGCACCCCGCTTTACGAGCGCTTTGCCGATATTATCGTTGAATCGAGCCATCGTGACCCCCAACAGGTCGCACTGGACATTTACACGCAGCTGCAACGCCCTATCGGCCGCAAGACGTGTCCGGACATGTCCGCGGCAGACACTGGACATTACCGGGACCCGGCTCCCGCTGACAAAGCCGGGCCCTGATCACTGGCACAGCTTTTGCTTTCTCCTGTACGGGTGGCCCGTTTGCACATGATCGCGCCAGGGATGGCGAACTACAAGGATGTAGCGAGGACGCACGGAGCCCAGGGAAGGGGCGCGGGCCACCAATTACCAAAGTATTCTTGCGCAGGTTTGGTGACGGTAAAAAATATTTGGTATAAATTTCTAAAAAATGTGTTTACTCGCTGTAATTCCTGAGTGATATTGCGCCGAAATCAAGGCTGTAAATCATCAGGAGGTGATTTATGACTCAACGTACGCAAGAAACCTCGGCCAACGACTCCCTGGACGACATGTTTGAACCGGTTCTGGCAGATGGCCTGGACGATGACCTTGATGGGTTGCTGCCCCCATCAAGCGATAAACAGCGCCTGGCGGAAAAAAGACGGCGTACGGAACAACGCCTGGAACAGCGCCGGCTGCGCGAAGAGTTGGGCTGTTATGATCTGGAGCTGGGGGATTTCTAGCCCTGCCGGGGGCTCCGCCCCTTCTACTGCGACGGCTGTCGCGCTAGCATGGCCCCTTAATCCCCAGGAAGCTTTGATAAATGCCAGAATTAAAACGTGAAGTAAGGCCGGTCGAGGTCAGTTATGTCTGTGATGCCTGCGGTAAGGGCATGATGGCGCCGTGTGGCGATATGGATCCCAAAACGGGGAATATCGATCACCGTTGCATGATTTGCAATCACCAACAGGTCTTTCAGTGGCGCCCCTATCCGCGCATAGAACACATCGGTCTGGAAGAAACGCTCTGACAAATAGCCGGCCTGGCCACTTTCACCAGGCCGGCGTTACTCATGCGGTCGTCCCCTCCCGCGCCGCCTCATACTGCCATTCAAATACATTCAGCTCGATAAAGATAAAGGCAAACAGCCAGAGTGCCGCATCCCAGAAATCGAGCAGGTCGCCCGCCACCCCCCAGTAGGCCGCCGCAAGAAACAACAGGGCATACAGCACCAGTTTCAGGTATTTGTTGATCCTCAGGACCTGCCCGGTAAGCTGGTCCCGCAACTGCAGGCGCACTTCCACCTCCAGCACTATCACCACCAGGATCCAGATACCGGCATTGATGACATCTGTCCAGGCCAGCCACTGTGCTGTGCGCAGGCTGTCGGCGCTGGTCAGCACCCTGACGCCCTCCAGCTGATAGACCTCCGAACCCAGGGCGGCACAGTTACTGGCATCGAGCACGGCAAAATCATCAAGGTTCAGCATTATCGACCACTGTCCGCCGGTCAGGGTACAGGGATCCGGGCCGGTGAAAGGAACCACTTGATAGAGCGAAACAAGCTCCGCACCATAGCCGATGAACGCGTAGCAAATGACGACATAGCACAGGCCACGAATGCCATGCAGGGCCCAGCGCACCGGGCCGTGAATCCGGCTGTCGTCAAGTACCGAGGTTTCGAGTTCGAACAGCAATAACAGGATAACCCAGGCACCGGTATCAATGGTGGCAGAAAACACCTGTACCAATTGTCCGGCAGTCACCTCCCCACGCATGTGCGCCAGCGTGAGCAGCTCTTCCTGCAAAAACAGGTAAACATTGATACCCAACAGCAGGTAGGTGAGGTATTTAATGGCGGTGAACAGATGATAGCGCCTGTAACTGCCAAAAACGGTACTACTGCCCACCATAGGAATCAGTCCTCTTTATACTTGCAACAGCAGATGCTCCCGCTCCCAGGAACTGATAACACGGTTGAATTCTTCAAATTCATCAAGTTTTACAGCGGCGTAGGCCCGCAGGAACAGGTCGCCGATCATATCCTGCAACTCGGGTGTGTTATGCAGGTTACGCAGACCCTCTTCCAGGGTCCGCGCCACCTCAACATCTTCCTCGTTGGCGGTGCCCTGGTGGGGCTCCGTGGGTATGAGGCCCTGCTTCATACCCAGGTAACCACTGGCCAGGGTAGCGGCAAACGCCAGGTAGGGGTTGGCATCGGCCCCGGGAAAGCGATTTTCGATACGGGTGGCGGCCGGTGGCCCCCAAGGCACACGGAACGCCGTGGTACGGTTATCAATGCCCCAGTTCAGGTTGATGGGCGCGGCGATTTCCGGCGCCAGTCGACGATAGGAGTTTACATTGGGTGCATACAGGCTGATCAGCTCAGGGGTGTAGCGTTGCAGACCGGCGATATAGGACAAAAATCGCGGGGTATGCTTGCCGTCCTTGTCGGCAAAAATATTTTCCCCGGTCTTTACGTCCAGCAGGCTCTGGTGAATGTGCATGGCACTGCCGGGCTCGCGCTTCATCGGCTTGGCCATGAAAGTGGCGTACATACCATGTTTAAGCGCCGTCTCACGCACCGTGCGCTTGAACACAAAGACCTGGTCGGCCAGGCTCAGCGCATCGCCGTGGAGGAAGTTGATTTCCATCTGCGCGGCGCCATTTTCGTGAATCAACGTGTCTACCTGCAGATTCTGCTTGTCGGCGTAGCCGTACATATCCTCAACGAAATCCTCGAACTCCGCGACCGCATCGATGCTGTACGACAGCCGTGCCGACTCGCGTCGGCCGGAACGTCCCTTGGGAGGCATCAACTCGTAGTCAGGGTCTGCATTCTTGGCTACCAGGTAAAATTCCACTTCCGGCGCCACCACCGGTTGCAGGCCCTCGGCGGCATACAGATCGAGAATATTGCGCAATACGTTGCGAGTGGACAGCGGATGTCGTTCGCCGTTCATCTTGAAACAGTCGTGAATGATCTGCGCTGTGGGCTCCCGGGCCCAGGGCACCACGCGCAAGGTAGCGGGGTCCGGCTTCAGCAGCATATCGGCATCGGTGGGCTCGACAAAATCGTAGTGATAGTCCGAGTACTCGCCCGTCACGGTCTGGATCATGATGCTTTCAGGGAGTTTGGGATCACCCTGGAGCAGAAATTGCTGCGCCGGGATAAATTTGCCGCGGGCGTTGCCCGTCATATCGGGCACAAGACATTCGACTTCCGAAATTTTGTGTTTCTTGAGCCAGTCGTGAATGATTTGAGTATCGGTTGACATAAAGTAGCCGTGAGATGGAAAGTACCAGTATCGCAGTACTTCAAATACAGCCGCAAGGGGGGTACCCCTAACGTGTTATGCGGCGCGGCACAAGTCAGGCGCTATAATGACCACCATGCAAAACCAAGCCCACGTAGATTCCTGGTACGCTGCAACCGCGGCGCCGGCACCGGATTTTCCTGCCCTGGAGGGGAACGCCAGCGCGGATGTCTGTATTATCGGCGGTGGCTACACCGGCCTCTCCACCGCGATTCATTTACGTAAGCGCGGCTATAGTGTCATCCTGCTGGAAGCAAACAAGATCGGTTGGGGCGCTTCGGGGCGCAACGGTGGCCACGTGGGCACCGGCCAACGGGTCAGCCAGCAGCAGCTGGAAAAGTCGGTTGGCCATGAGCATGCGAAAGCCCTGTGGCAACTCGGGTTGGAGGCAGTGACCACTGTCTGCGAACTGATCGACCAGCACGGAATCGACTGCGAACTGAAGACCGGCAACCTGCACCTCGCTTCCAAAGCCGGCGATGCCGGCGAGCTGCGCGAGGAAGTCGAACACCTGAACACCGTCTACAACTACGACCAGGTGCGCTATGTCGAACAGGACGAGGTTGCTACCATGACCTCGGGGCGCGGCTTTCATGGCGGTGCCCTGGATAGTGGGGCGTACCACCTGCACCCCCTCAACTACGCCCTTGGCCTGGCTCGCGCCGCAGTCGAACTCGGCGCCACCCTCCACGAGGGGAGCCGGGTAACCAGCTATCGGGAAGGCACCCGGGTTAACGTGAATACGGGCCGCGGAACCATACGCGCCCGCTTTCTGGTACTGGCCTGCAATGGCTACCTGGAAAAACTGGAGTCGCGTACCGCTGGCCGTATCATGCCCATCAATAATTACATGCTGGCCACCGAACCATTGCCTGAAACCCTGGCGCGGCAACTGATCCGGGATGACACCTCGATGTCGGATTCGCTGTTTGTCATCAACTACTGGAAGTTGTCAGCTGACAATCGCCTGTTGTTTGGCGGCGGGGAATCCTACAGCCGACGCTTCCCCGCGGATATCCCGGGTTTTGTGCGCAAATACATGCTGCGGATCTACCCCGAGCTTGCCGAGACGCGCATCGACTATGGCTGGGGTGGCACCCTGGCTATCACCATGAACCGCATGCCGGACTTCGGCCGCCTGTCACCACAGGTCTTTTATGCGCATGGCTACTCGGGCCACGGTGTGCCCACCGCGACCCTGGCTGGAAAACTGCTGGCGGAGGTTATCAGTGGTTCGGCAGAGCGGTTTGACGTGATGGCCACGGTCCCTTCCCATCGCTTTCCCGGCGGGACGCTACTGCGCTGGCCCGGGTTGGTAGCAGGTATGTTATTCTACAGCCTTCGTGATCGTCTCGGATAAAACCACCTGATGCCGGATATTATTGCTCTTGCGCCGGCGCCCCCAGAGGCGGACTGGCGAGCCGCGCTGCGCGACCTGGTGACCTCCGCGGACACCTTGCTCGACTATCTGCAACTGCAGCCCGAACAGGTGGGCTGGAGCCCGCAGGCAGCGAGCGACTTTCCGCTACGGGTGCCACGTGACTTCATGCGAAGGATGGTTATTGGCGACCCGGCCGACCCGCTGTTGCTGCAGGTGCTGGCCGGACGGCAGGAACTGCTGGCAAGCAGCGGGTTCGGGCCAGACCCGATTGGCGAAACCGGCACCGCAAACCCCCAACCCGGCATTATCCACAAGTACCACGGCCGCTTGCTACTGCTGGTCACCGGCAGTTGCGCCATTCATTGCCGCTACTGCTTCAGGCGCCACTTCCCCTACAGTGATAACCAGAACAGCCGCAGCGAGTGGCCGGCGGCACTGCAATACATAGCCGCGGACGACAGCATCAGTGAAGTGATCTTCAGCGGCGGTGACCCCCTGGTCGCGAGTGACCGCCAGCTGGCGGAGCTGGTTGGCCAGCTGGCGGCCATACCGCATGTCACCCGCCTGCGCATCCATACCCGCCTGCCCGTGATCATCCCCCAGAGAGTAACCGACTCACTGCTGGAAGCCCTGACCGACAGCAGGCTCGCCACGGTCATGGTGGTACACAGCAATCATGCCAATGAGATCGATGAGGAGGTTGCCGCAGCATTTGGGCGTATTCGCAAGACAGGCATGGTCCTGCTGAACCAGTCCGTGTTGCTGGCAGGCATTAATGACAATGCGGCTGTGCTGGCAGCCCTGAGTGAACGGTTGTTCCTGGCGGGCGCACTGCCCTACTATTTGCACCTACTGGATAAGGTGGCGGGAGCCGCTCACTTTGATGTGGATGAAAGCCGGGCGAAAGCACTGCATCGGGAGATCAGTACCGTACTGCCGGGCTATTTGCTGCCGAAGCTGGTACGCGAAATAGCCGGGGCACCGGCCAAGGTGCCTGTCTAGGAGACCTCCTGGTCCTGTTTCAGGCTGAGTGAGTCCCGCAACCGCGACTGCCATTCCTCGACGGGCTGCGGGCGGCCGATGTAATAACCCTGGAATTTTTGGCAACCCATCTCTGTGAGACGCTGCATCTGTGCTGAGGTTTCCACACCCTCGGCAATCACCTCCAGACCAAGGCTGCTACCCAGACTCAAGGTCGCGGTAACAATTGCCTCGTCGTTGGGGTCGGTCAGCAGGTCCCGGGTAAAGGACTGGTCAATCTTCAACTGGAACAGGGACAGTCGCTTGAGATAGGACAGCGAGGCATATCCGGTGCCGAAATCATCAAGGGAAAACCGTACGCCCATTGCCTGCAGTTCCTCCATCCGGACCACGATATTGCTGAAATCGTCAATCAGCATGCCCTCTGTGATCTCAAGCTCGATAAGCTCTCCCCGCAAATCAAATTCGCTGATGCACTGCTCAACGTGCTGTACAAACTCGGCATGGCGAAATTGTCGCGGGCTGATATTAACTGCCAGCGAGAGGTTGGCCAGTAGGGGACTGGCCTGCCACTCCTGGAGAATTTTACAGGCCTCCCGCAATACCCAACTACCCAAGGGAATTATCAGACCCGTGCTTTCCGCAACGGGAATAAATTCGTCGGGCGACATAACGCCCAACACCGGGTCATTCCATCGGAGAAGAATCTCGCCGCCCACCACCTCGCATTGTGCATTCACCTGTGGCTGCAGATAAAGCTCCAGGCTATTCATGCCAAGCGCGCGGCGCAGGGCAGCCTCAATATCCATACGCCGGGTCACGTGATCCTGCATCGTCGGGTCAAAAAAGCGAACGGCGCCTGTATCCTGCCGTTTGGCTTCTACCAGGGCCAGGTCAGCATTACGCAGCAGCGAGCTGACCTGCTCCGGGTCTCCATCTGAAAACAGGGTCACGCCAATGCTGACACTGGTGCTTAGCGTATTGCCATCAAGCTCGCAGGGCAGGGATATGGCTTCAAGCAGCTCCTCCGCCCGATAGCGGGCGTGCATTACCGCCGCCTCCCGATCATCGCTCAGGTTTTCAAGAATAATGACAAAATCGTCCGCACCCAGGCGCGCAGCACTATCGCTCTCAGACAGGCAACTGCTGGCGCGCATTGCCACCAGTTTCAATAAATCATCGCCAACCCCATGGCCCAGGGTGTCATTCACCATAGTGAAATCGTTCAGGTCCAGAGCCAGTACAGCGCCCTCGAAACCGGTCCGGGAATAACCGGCTACCGCGTGGTCCAGACGATCCAGCAGCATCTTGCGGTTGGCAAGGCCGGTTAAGCCGTCATAGTATTGCGCGTAGTCGAGCTGCTCGCGAATGCGCTGCTGCTCGGTTATGTCGGTGGAGACGCCGCAGATGCCGTATATATTTCCCTCGGCGTCGCGCAGGGGGATCTTGATGGACATGAACGTTCGCTTGGCACCCAGCCGGGTGGTGTTGACCTCCTCACCGGATACACGCTCGCCCCGTTCCAGCACACGGGCATCGTGTGCACGCATCCGGCGACAGGAGTTTTCATCAAACAGCACTTCGTCCGTCTGCCCCAGAACGTCCTCTTTACTGACACCAAGCAATTCGCACAGCCGTTCATTCAGGTACTGGTAACGAAAGTGTGTATCCTTGGTATACACATAGGCGTCAATGCCGTTGAGTATCGTGTCGAACCGCTGTTCGGAAAGGTTCAGTATTGACGTGGCCCTGGCCGTCCGCCGGTGCTGAAAAATAGCAAAGCCCAGCGCCAGAACCAGTATTCCAAGGGCAACAGGGGCAGCCCAATAAACCCACATTGGCACCGTCGCCTGTTGTGCATGCACTCCCCAGCGGCGCATGATATCGCCATAAGGTGAAGCACTGGTGGCCATCCAGCGATCCAGATAACGGTCTATTGTTGCCAGTATCTGCGGGTCGAGATTCGGGCGACCTGCAAAATACAATCTCGATGGCTGGAACATAATGGGTGTCACAGACAAGCCAAGATCGCTTGCACGCCTGTCCCCGAACAGATAATTGGCGGCAACAACGTCGGCGTGCCCGTTCTCGACAGCGGTAAAACCATCTTCAAAAGACACCGTAGGTAACCAGGCCACGTCCAGACCAAAACCGGCCACCAGGTCGCCCAGGTATTCCTGTTGCACCGACCCATCAAGAACCGCGATACGCAAACGATCGAGGTCGAGCAGACTGCTCACCCGGGCTTTGGAAGAGCTGTAGAGCTGAGACCAGCTGCGCAGCACGGGGGTTTGGTGAAATGAGAAATCCTGCTCACGTGCCTGGGTTTTGGCAACATCCGGCATCAGGTCAATATGCCCCTCTTCCAATAGCGTGAGACAGGTATTCCAGCTGCAGGCGACGGGCTCCAGTGCCCAGTTTTCACGCGTGGCAATCTCGCGCAGGAGCTCGCCAAAAATTCCCGACAGCTGTTTGTTGTCGAGCTGTATCTTGGGAGGGTTGGTGTACACACCTACCCGCAGGGATGTTGCCGGCTCGGCGAACACCGTGGCAATAAATGGCCACGGCAGGGAAATACCGAGAACAAACAGCACCGCTTTCCCACAAGCAGTGTAATTCCGTTCGGCAAAAATACTCATCTTTTGCCCCCGGCCGGACGAAGTACGATCATTTTTTTATCCTTTTCACCTCGGCACAGACGGATCGAAACCGCCATTGGTCGCTATGTACCTGATAATTCAGGCAGGATCACCCGTATAACGCTCCGCTCCATTACAAACTGATAAACCGGCCCCACCGGATCAACAGCAGGGGCGTTTTCGCGACTGCCCGTCGGGTAAAAAGACGCTAACATCGCTCTCTTTGGATACTCTACAGGCGATAACCATGAAAACACAGCCAGCTCCCGAACCGCTACAGATACTTCAGGACATTGAAGCCATTCGCCAACTGAAGTTTCGCTATCTGAATGCCTGTGATGAAAAGCAACCCGAGGTGGTAGCGGCCTGTTTCGTATCCGGGCCGATAGCACTTGATTTTGGCCATATCGGGCACTTTACGACGCGAGAGGACTTTGTCGATACTTTTGTCGCGTTAGGCTGTCACGATCATATCGTGGATATGCATCATGCCCAGAACCCGATTGTCGACATTAACGGGGCAGACACCGCCAGCGCGAAAATCGGCCTTGTTTTTTACAGCATCAACACGCAGGATAAAACCCGCGTGCAGCTCGGTGGCCACTATGTCGACGAATACCGGCGCATTGACGGCCAGTGGCTTATCAGCGCCAGCCGTTTTATCGTGCACTATGTGCTGATAAAGGACTTTTCGGGGGATGCAGAGCGGGTAACCTACGCTGGCAACCGCATGCCGGAACCAGCCTGAGAAGATAACAGCGTTGCAGCAGGCAACGGGCTGACCTCGGAGCCCTTCCTGGCTGCCCGATGAATAAACGAGCGCTTTTTGTAATTCCATCTGGTTGGTTGGCGGTCCCGAGGCAATTTCAATGACCCAGCGAAAAATCAAATGAGGTCAGGTTTCCCCAAATTCAGGGCAACGGACGATAGTAGTACCCTGATGTTGCCATCAGAAATTCTGGACACCCTGAGCGAACCTATAGTCCGCTATCAAGCGGATACGGGCAAGTTGCGCTACTGTAATCAGGCATGGGCAAATATCCATACCGGTCTGCCGGCGACCTTCATCGGCCGCCTGCTGGACGAATTCCTGCGGGCGCAGGATCTCGCTGCGCTGAAATTGCTTACCGGTAAACTGGCACCGGGTAAGGCGGTTGCCATTAAGGGCGGCCTGGAGTTTATCAACCGACCCAGGGACGATTTTTATGCCTGGAGCGCGCAATCGATTACTGCTGGAGACAACGCCGACATTATCCTCGTTGGCCGCGACATTAGCGACCAGATCAGCATGCGCGATGAATTTAGCGCACAAATAGCCAGTTTCCGCGAACTGGCAGACCGTTCGGCTGATGTTGTGTTCCGCTTGCAAATGCTGCCCGAACCGCATTTTGATTACATGAGCCCATCGGTAGAAACACTGACTGGCTACCCTGCTGAGGAGTTACGGGATCTTTCCCGCTTTCTGGACATTCTGCACAGGGAGGACAGGGAACATTTACAGGCGGTGCTGGCCGGAGGGCAGACCATCGGTGAATGTTACGACCTCCGCTTTATTCGCCGGGATGGCATCAGCATTACCGGTGAAATCAAGGTGACCCTGCTAAGCAATGGCTTACTCGGCGTGGGGCGCGATGTTACCGAGACACGCAAGCTCCAGGGCAAGCTCGCCGCACTGGCCCTGCGTGACCCTCTTACCGGGCTGGCCAATCGCCGCCTGCTCGATGAAGTGTTCGCCATTGCCCTGCAGCGAGCGGACCGATCCGGACAAGCACTGGCGGTAGCGCTGCTGGATATGGACGGTTTCAAGGAAATCAATGACACCTATGGCCACGAAGCCGGTGACGCCCTCCTGGTTGAAACCGCAAAGCGCTTATCCACAACCGTGCGTGAAGCCGATGTCGTGGCGCGAATCGGTGGCGATGAGTTTGTGATCCTGCATGAAGCCGGCGCCGATACCGTCGGCACAGGGTTACGCGACAGGCTTGTACAGGCGCTATCTTTGCCCGTTGATATTGGCGGCGGTGTAATGGTGCGCTGCCCCGCGAGCATCGGTGTAGTGGATACGCATTGCTTTGGCCTTGATGCGGCCAAACTTCTGGCCGCTGCCGACGCCGCTATGTACGAGGTCAAGCGAAAACGCGACTGAGGAGCGCTGCAGGCTGCTGCGTTTCATCATACTCGCAGCGGGTCACGCCGGCGCTCCACCAAAGGCTGCTCGGCCGCATCCGCAGTCAATACCGGCTTTCTGGGGTCATTCCAGCCAAAGAATGCACAAATCCTTGCTCGCTTTCGCTCGGCATCGGCGCGACCAAGTGCCATAAGCTCACGGGTAAAATCCGCTTCAAACAACAGGTAGCTGGCCAGCGCTGCGCCCTGATAATCCGACTTGTCTGAGGTAACCCCAACGGCACGGAGCAGCGCTCGTACCGGTCTCGGCATATCGCCTATATGTTGTGCCGCGATTTCATCGATACGTTTTGATGGCGATATTTGCAACAATTCAATATGTTTGAGCGTACTCGTTTCGCGCGCCGCGGGGGGCACCAGGCCCACGGTGTGGTTGATACGCCTGACCCGCTCGACATCTACCGCCAGGGAATCCAGAAAAATGTTGGACAGGGTATGTCCTGCTATCTGCGCCACTGTCGGATAGGTACTGGCGCCGGCACTACCATGACCCTCACGGGGTTCATGCATTCGTCCAGCACCAATCGCCAGAATACGTTCGGCACCCAGATGAATCGGCGCCGCTATCGGTGCGGATTGGCGCATGGAGCCGTCGCCAAAGTAGTGCACACCCTCATCCACCGGCAGTGGCCATGCCGGGAATAAAAAAGGGATGGCTGACGAGGCCATCAGGTGCGCATGGGTAATATCGGCGCGGATGCCAAAGCGTTGTGAGCGAGACCACGGCGCTATAGTGGCAGCGCCTTCGAAAAACGTGGCGTGCTCGCCGGAACTGTAACTTGAAGCAGTGACACCCAGCGCCTGTAGATGGCCGCGAGCCACCAGGTCAGGGAGCCGTTCCAGGGGCACCAGCGACTTCAACAGCGCCAGTAAAGGCGCATTATCAAGCAGGGAGCGAGGGTTGGCCCTGCGGCGCCTGCAAGTCAGCAGCCAGCCCAGTGACAACAGGGTTAGCCAGCTGGCGCCGGTACGAATAATACCCAGTGAATCCGACCGGTAAACGAGCCCGCTGTGAAAGTTCCTCCAGACATCGGCCACATTGTGCACCGCGGCCTCAAAATTATCCGCACCACAGGCCAGGGCGGCGGCATTGATTGCACCGGCAGACGTGCCGGTGATCACCGGGAACGGATTGCGCGGATGACGGACCGAGCACTCCCGGCGAATGTCCACCAGGGCTTCCAGCACACCCACCTGGTAGGCGGCGCGGGCGCCACCTCCCGTCAGCAGGAGCCCATTTATCGGAGCTTTTTGATCGACCAAGACAAACTCGTATTATTATCAGAACACAGAGAACCGCGAGTATAAGCCATACTAACTTCGGGGTCAGGTCTCGCATTGTAGCATCGAGGTGTGCAACAGGCGCAGAACCGTAATACACGGACGGATGCTACAATGCGAGACCTGACCCCGGCACGCCGGCACGTCTTCAGCCGGCCTCCACCACGGGTCTCCCGTTGCACTGTCGCAGCCAGGCCAGAAATTCACTCTCTGGCAGGGCGCGGGAATACAGATAGCCTTGCACAACGTCACAACCAAGCTCCCGCAGACACTGCAACGTCGGGAAGTCTTCCACGCCCTCGGCAACCACCGAAAAACCAAACAGGTGGGCTATGTCGATAATGATGCCGACCAGCGCACGATCCTGGCTGTCATCAAGAATACGGCGGACGAAGGACTGGTCAATCTTGATTTCGGTTGCGGGGATGTGCTTGAAGTAGGAGAGTGAGGAATAACCGGTCCCGAAATCATCAATGGACAGACCAAGACCCAATTCACGCAGATGCAACAGATTGACAAAGCCCGCATCTTTATCTTCGATCACAGCTCCCTCGGTGACTTCAAGCGTCAACATGGATGGCTCCACGCCCCAAATTCTCAACGCGCCCTGCAGCATATTGGCCAGATCCGGACTGTTGATCAGTCCGGCCGGAATATTCACCGCCAGAGATATAGCCGTTGAATCGCGCCACTCGCGCATGGTTCGCAGGGCTCGATTGACCACCCAGCGAGTAAGCTCATACATCTGACCAGAGGCCTCCGCCAACTCCACAATGCGCTCGGGGGGCACCGCACCGAAATCCGGCAAATGCCAGCGGATCAGAACCTCGGCGCTGCAAACATCACCGGTTCGCAGGTCAACCTTGGGCTGAAAGTACACATCAAAAGCATTGTTGTAGAGCGCCTCGGAAAAGTGCTGCTCCAGGACAGCGTCCCCCTGGGTTACATCATGCTCGGCAAGCAGGGCGTCAATTTCCAGGGCATGCCCCTGCTTGACTCGCGCCAGGCTGGCCTCGGCGCTCGCCAGCATCGCTAGCGGTGAATGCTTGCTCTCAAGATTGACCGCCAGGCCGATTCGCAGTTGTACCGGGGTGATCGCATCATCAATAAACAGCATCTCGTCCAACAGGCGCTGGACCCGATTGAATGCCAGGGCGATGAACGCCGGCGTATTCAGCTCGGCAAGGATAAAGGCGAAGGTATGTCCGCCGATGCGAAACACTGTATTTGGCAACTTGCTGATGGCCAACAACTGCCGGCCTGCTTCCGCCAGCAACTGGTCGCCGATTTCGTAGCCGTGCCGATGATTGATCGGTCGCAGGTTGCTGAGATCGATCAGCATCAAACCCTGGTGATCACCCGCTGCACGAGCCCTGGAGGCCTGCTCTTGCAGCGCCGCCAGGAACCCGTCACGGTCCAGGACCAGATTGGAATTTGTCACGCTACACGATACTCAGAGGCGAATACTGGTCATGTCGATCCCGTAGGCGTCGGGTTCCAGCGACTGGACTATGTCCAGAGGCTTACCCGTGGCGTCCTCGGTTTCGTCCAACAGGTCTACCAAACGCACGTTACTTACCGGCTCTTTGTTCGCATCCAGCAACACCATGACCCTGGGACGGAGCCGCCGGGTTCTGTATTCTGCTACCACGACGGCTATTTCACCGGATGACAATTCTATCAGAGTGCCAGCCGGATAGATCCCTACGGCCTGGATGAACTCTTCAACCAGCTCGGCCTGGAAGTCCACGTCCTTGGCGTCGTAAAGCATCTTGATCGCCGTGGACGGTGAGATTGCCCGCGCGTAGGAACGGTGGCTGGTGATAGCGTCGTAACAGTCCACGATAGCCGCTATGCGGGCAAAGATCGGAATCGCGTCGCCACTCAGGCCCCGGGGATAGCCAGAACCGTTGTGACGCTCATGATGGTGAGTAACCATGGCAATCACATCAGTATTCATGAGGCCGGTCTCTCCGATCATTTCCTCGCCATACACGACGTGGTTGCGTACTTCGCGGAACTCGTCCGGGGTTAAATTCCGCTCCGTATTCAGAAGATCGGGATCCACACGCAGTTTTCCCACATCAAACAACAGCCCACCTATAGCCAGGGAGCGAAGGTCCGAGCGCGGCAAACCCAGCTGGCGTCCCAGGGCAACCGCCCAAATAGAGGCGCCCAGAGAGTGCTGGTAGGTATATTTATCCTGTTGCTTCAAACGCGCCAGCCAAATACAGGCGTCCGGGTTGCGGGAAATACTGTCGATCATGGGTTCGACGGAGCGTTTCACTCGCACCACATCAAGCGCAGCACCGCTTGCCGCATCCTGGAACACTTCTTCGACACCGGATGACAGCTGCTTGACCGCAGCTTCAGCCCGGGGAAACTCCTCGGTCCAATTACTGCTGTCGGTGTAACTCTTCAACTTGCGAAGAGGAAACAGGGCCTCTTTCGCCACCCGTGGCCGTCGGGGGCGAAGCTTGCGCTGCTCCCTGGAGCTTTTCTGACTATCTACAAAGACAAACCGGCAATATTCCTTCAGGGTGCGCAGGTCTTCTGCCGTGTCAATACGAAACCCCTGCAACAGGAACGGGGTCTCCAGCCAGGGTCTGTCCAGTCCGGAGACATACATGCCCAGCTCCAGATCAGACGTGTCAATTTTCAATATGTCCATCAGGTATCCAATACGCCAGCAGGGCGCCAAACCACCATCAAACAAGAAGTCAGACGCATGATAGCCCGTTGTGGTGTTCAGGGCGAATCCTGCCAGTCCAACTCTGTGGCCTCCAGCAACAAACGAATGCGCGAGGATGGCTCTCGCGCAAATAGCCATTCGGCTAAAGCCCTGGGGCATCATGAACTTTATGCTTCGCGAAGAGTTGAAAACGCCATATCAGGATGGCACCATCCATGTGATGTTTGAACCTCTCGTGCCGGTGTTTTTCGGTAATCAACTGGGCTGGAAGGCGACTGATATTTTCAGAATAAGCAGTTTATGTTTCTTATACCCGGAAGCCGACCGGCTGCGCTGCTCTGCCGCCTCGCGCCGACGGCTGCGCGTCGCGTGAAAGTGCTACCGACATGAAACTGGTCATGACGTTGCTGGTGCGTGACGAAGTCGACATCGTGCGCGAGAATCTGGAGTTCCACCTCGCCCGCGGCGTGGACCATGTCATCGCCATCGACAACGGCTCGACGGACGGGACGACCGAAATCCTTGAGGAGTACGCCCGCGCCGGTGCGCTCACCCTACTGCACGAGCCGTCGAGGGACTACCTGCAGGCCCATTGGGTGAACCGGATGGCTTTCATGGCGCGGGACGCCATGGGCGCGGACTGGATCATCAACAACGATGCCGACGAGTTCTGGCGTCCGCCTTCGCCGCCTGGAAGGCCGGGCGACCTGAAGGCGGTTCTGGCCGGGCGCAGGGGTTCCGCGCTCAGCTGCCTACGCCACAATATGATGGCCCCATATCGCGAGCTGGATAGCAAGCTCTGGCATGAGGCGCTGGTCTGGCGAGCGGCGCGCAAGCTTAAGCTACCCCGTCTGAGGGATCCTCTGAAAGATCCGCTACGCCATCCCTATTTCCTTTACGACCTCCCCCCGAAGGTAATCGTGAGAGCGCGGGACCTCGTGGAGGTCGACAAGGGCTGCCATGCTGCAGCCTTCGATCCTCCCGCCGAGCCGGAACCCTGCGATGTGGAAATCTATCACTTTCCCATCCGGTCCCGAACCAAGTTCGAAGCCTCGGTACGGCACATCGCCGCGGCCGTCGCCCGCGATGGCTCGCTCCCGCCCGAGACTTCCTGGAAATACAGGCGATGGGGTGCAATGATTGCCAAAGACGGTCATGCGCACCGCGCCTTTGCCGAGACCCTGCCTTCCGCAACGAGAACACTGGCCTACCGGTTGTGCGGCTATCTCGAACGCGACGATACCCTGCAAGACGAACTGGAAGCGCTGCGCACGTGACTCTCGGCTAAAGCGGTCTCTCGCCGATCGCGTCATCCATGGATTGCAGGCCGTCTTGCGGATCAGGTGTATCGAGGCGGGGACATAGGGAGATGGTAGGACCAGGCGGATTCGAACCGCCGACCTCATCCATGTCAAGGATGCGCTCTAACCAACTGAGCTATGGTCCTGTTGAGAGGGGCGGGATTATAAAGCCGCGCGGCCGTTTCCTCAACTGTTTACTGCTCCGGCCCTAAAAGCAATCAGCGCGCTACAAAATAGAATTCCCCGATCTCATCGCCGGCGCGCTTGATCGCCTTGAATTCCGGGTCCAGCCCGGGCAGGCTCTCGTCCAGCTCATCCAGCATACCCAGGAACAGGGCAGGCGCGGTCACGACTGACTCGTTGTTCTGCAATGCCCTGATGAAAGCCTGGGCAAATACGGAAGTACTGCCGTCGGATTTACTGACCAGCGGGTAATCCTGGCCGGAACTCAACAATAATCGCGATTTGTTGGGGAAACGCATGCCAATGTAGGCCTCACTGAGCAGGTTTTCCCGGCCACTGAGCATCAGGAAGGCCGGGTTGTCTGCCAGCAAACCGGCAAAGGTTGAATCGGTAACCACCATGATACGGCGGGCGGGCAACCGCGCCAGGTGACTGCTGACCTGTTCCGTTGGCACCCAGAAGGTGTCATCGGGGGGAAGCCCGGCATTCACCGGCAGCCAGTAACCCGCATCATATTCACCCACCGAACGGCGGTTGCCATGGCCCGCGTAGTAGATCAGCAGGTTATCGTCTTTCTCCAGCACATCGTTAAGCTGGTTGAGCGCCCGCAGCACGCCAACATCACTGGTATTTTTGAGAACCTGCACGGCAAAACCATACTTGTTGCTCAGCAGATTACTGATTTTGTCGACATCGCTGGCCGGTGTTACCAGGTCATCCAGGTGCTGATAATCACCGTTACCAATTACCAACGCATAATAACGACCGTAATTGCGGCCATTTTTTGACCGTTCGGCACCGGGTTCTGCGCTGGATGCACCAACGCTGATCAGGCCGTTGTTTTCGAGCGGCGCAGGCGCCTCGGTCACGGGGGCCCGGGCGACACGCTCGACAACCGGTTCGGGCGATGGCTCGGATGCCGACTGCGCCGGCTCAGCTTTCGCCGCTGCAGCAGCCAGGGCACGGGCTTTCTCGCGTTCCCGGGCGCGCTCGGCGCGGTCCTGCTCAAGCTGTTGCGCCAGGGTCATATTCTCCTGACGCAACGCGGCGTTCTCTTCCGAGCTGGCAAGCAGTTCCTGTTCGGCGTCGGACTGGTACACCAGCTGGTCCTCGGATACTCCCCAGGCCTGCCGATACCAGTTCAATGCCGTGGCCTTATCCTGGCTTACCCCCTTGCCTGTCTCGTACAGCGTACCCAGGTTGAACTGGGCACCCTTGTGCCCTTGTTCGGCCGCCTTGCGGAACCAGAGTACGGCGACTTCATAATTCGGCTCAGTGCCCAGGCCGCGCTCAAAGATTTCCCCTACCGAATTTTGTGCATCGGCATCTCCCGCTTCCGCGGCGGGCAGCCAGACTCTCAATGCCGTCTTGTAATCGGCGCGGTCAAAGGCAACATATTCACCTCCTCTTATGCGGCAATCCTGCGCAGTTGTGCGGGTAGGTCGTCGCGGTGTGAGGTAGGTTGAATTGCCCAGCTGCCTTACCTGTCCCGGGAGCAGGCAATCGACGATCGACAGGTCGGCCACTGTGGCGTCAGCAGGTATCTCAATGGGCCCGCCGGAGCCCGCGCAGGCCGACAGCAACAATGCGGCCAGCGCGATGCCCAGGGGTTTTCCGGTACTGTTGCGGTAACGGGGGCTTCTGAGGGAGGATAATGTGCTGTTCATGGCAACGAAACCTGTTTTTTATGGCCTTTAAGGTACCGAACATAATTCATCTGTGGGGCCGCGACAATGTTTGCTGGCGGGTTTTGCTACTTGCGTCACTATTGGCTGGTTGTGCCGCACCACCAACACCGCCGCCGGATGCGGCCAACCTGGCCTCGCAATACCAACTGAGCCTGCGCCATATAAGTGGCGGAGCCTTCATGCTGCCTGTGTTCAGCCCCCCGGTCGCCGCTTCGGGAACGACGCTACATATCTACCTGGCGGGGGACGGGCATCCCTGGCGCGGTCGCAAGATATCCGCCAACCCCACGGGGAAGACAGCAATCGCCCTGGAACTGCTGCGGCAGGACCCCACACCGGCCCTGCTTTTGGGGCGCCCCTGCTATTACCTCACCACCCTGCCCGCAAACTGCCGGCCCGAGCTATGGACCTCGGCGCGCTATTCCACCGCTGTAGTGACCTCCATGCAGATTGCCCTGCAGCAGTTGCTGGCGGAGCAGCAGCCGCAATCACTGGTACTGATAGGCTACAGCGGTGGTGGCGTGCTCGCCCTGCTGCTGGCCCGGGAGCAAACCCTGCCAACGACGGTGATCACCATAGCCAGCAACCTGGACACCAGTGCCTGGACTGACCATTACGGCCATCTTCCACTTACCGGCTCATTAAATCCTGCGGAAGTGATCCCCGGGAATGCGGGTTTTGACCAGATTCATCTAAGCGGCGACCTGGACCAGATAGTGCCCCGCCCCACGATTGCCCGTTATCGCGAACGGCATCCGGCGGCTCATTACCTGCACTATGAGGCGTTTGACCACCGCTGTTGCTGGGCGCAACAATGGACCGGCATCCTGGCCACAATCAGTGACCTCACCCGGTAAGTTCGCCCGGCTCAATTATCCGCCAATTTCCCCCGCAGCAGGTCACGGGTGGCCGCAAGCTGGCTGCTGTTGGCCAGGTATTCGTTTTCCTCCGCGTACGCGTCCATGATTTTCAACAGGTAACCCTGCTCGCGGGGAGAGGTCGCAGTCGGCGCCATCCGCGCCAGGTTTTCAACCAGCATTTCAAGACCCTTTTCCGCCTCAGGATTACGCGGATGCAGGGCATAAGCCGCCATGAAGTAGCGGGAGGCACCGTCCCAGTCCTGGATCCCGGCCGACTGCAGGCCGCGGTCGATATTTTCCCTGAACTGGCTCTGGACTTGTACCGGCAGTTCGGTAAAAGCCACCGCGGGGCCCTCGGGCTTGCTCGCTTCCCAGGCGAAGAACCCGGAGGATATTGCCAGCACCAACACCGCCGCTGTCAGCAGCCGGTTGCGCAGGCTGGCACCGGTGAATTCCTTCAGAAACTGCTCGGCGGTGGCGGTTCGGTTGCTGCGTTCCAGCTGCAGCGCACCGGCAATGGCCTTCCACTGATGCCGTTTGATGTTTTTGGTAAGGGGCTTTGGCTTCAAACCCTGCTGGAATGCATCCTCTGCCGTGCGCCCACCGTAGGGATGGGCACCGTCGAACAGTTGATAGGCAATCAGGCCCAGAGCGTATACATCGTCTGAGGGATGCGGCTCCTTTTCCCGACGCAACATTTCCAGTGAGGCATAACGCAGCGTCATGGCCCCAAGCTCGCCGGCATCAAAGCTGTCCTTTTGCGTGGCCGAATCCACGATCCGGGCGATACCGAAATCGAGAATCTTGATCCGCCCCTCAGCAGTCACAAACACGTTATCCGGCTTGAAATCCGAGTGCACCACACCGTGCTGATGTGCGTAGGCCAGGCCTGCCGCCATCTGTACAATGAGGTCCGCGGTGAGCGGCATTTTACCCTCGGCAAACTTGAGAGACTTCAAAGCCGAAAGAGGCGCACCCTCCAGCAACTCCATGGTCATGAAGACGCGATCACCATCGCGATCAAAGTCGTACACGGTAAGGACGTTGGGATGTGCCAGCTGCTGCGACTTCTTCGCCTCGCGCTGCAAACTGATCAGTGCCTTGGGATGGCGACTGAATTCCTCCCCCAGGAATTTGATGGCCACCCAGGGATTATCATCCTCCGCTTCTTCCTTGCGCAGGTCGCGGGCCCGGTACACCTGCCCCATCCCCCCCTTGCCAAGACGGGACTCCAGGACAAAGCGGTCCTTGATGACGTTTCTCGAGTGCGGAACGTAACTGCGCCCGGTGAGCGGGGAAATATCCGGCTGGGTCTTGACCTGGGTGGAGTCATCCGCAAGCGCCTGGGTGGTAAGTCGCGCTGCGGTATACGCTCCCGGCTGCGGCTGGGAGACCGGGATATCCTCATCGCTGTCCGCTGAAAATTCCGGCTCCTGTGGCGTTACCACGGTCTCGTCTTCATTGCCCTCGGGCACACGCGGGGCCCGCGGGGCTACAATCGTTTTATCCTCGTTGCCTTGCGGAATCGCCGGAATGTGCTCCGGGTCGTCTTGAGCCACTACCGTCATCTCAGGGTCATCGCCCGGTAGGCCGGGTTTGTCTTCAGAATTTGCCATGATCCATTGACTCCAGTTTTATTCGCCCCGGGAAAGATACCCGTGCCTGGCTGCGCTGCAGGCCGATGCGCCTATCGTAACCTTTGAACCCACCAAGCACGATACCGCCAATCCCTATTTTGTCAGTAAACCATCACCGCTGGCAGCACAGCTCACTACTGGTACACTTGGGCCTGCGCCTGACGCGCGACACCGGCTGGACAAGGTACCGGCCGCATAAACCGACCCGCAGTCTATTCGCTCATGGAGAATACGCATGTTTGAAAATGAACACCCTGCCCGCCGTGCAGCACTGCTGTCCAGGGAATATGTACACAACAAAGATCGGCAAGGCTGGCTGGATCTCTATGCCGAAGACGCCATTATCCAGGACCCGATCGGGGTCTCCCATATTGATCCGGACGGCCATGGTCACCGTGGGCCGGCGGCGCGGGAAGCCTTCTGGGATAATTTTATTGCCCCCGTGGATATTCGCATTGAAATACTGGAGTCCTTCGCCGCAGCAAATGAAGTGGCCAATCACGTCAACCTCACCATCACTATTGACGGCGGCGACGGCAACCGGCTGCAACAGAAGGTGCACGGCATTTTCACCTACCACGTCAACGACGAAGGCAAGCTGCTGTCGTTGCGTGGTTACTGGGAAACCGAGGACCCGCGCAATGCGCTGATGGCACTTGATGAGGCGGGTAATCTGCAGCCGCTGGAATGACGGTGTAGTGACGGCGCCGACCGGGACAGAAGGTACCAGCTGAAGGGTTCCTTATCTCGATTGGGGTCGCTATGCTTGTGCCAACAATAAAGGTGCCCCCTGGCGGGGCGAACCGGGGAATCTGATGGCCAGCATTAAACAATTACTCAGGGATATCGAGAAAGCCCCGGCGGGGCCATCGGTTGCGGCCATTTTTGATTTTGACGGTACCGTAATCTCCGGCTATTCCGCCACTGTCTTTCTTCGGGAACAGCTGCGCCGGGGCGACCTCTCAGCCCGGGAACTGATTGAGCTGGTACAGGCCATGACCAGCTTCGGCCTTGGCAGTATGGGCTTTTCCGCCATGATGACGGTCACTGCACAGTTCCTGCGCGGTATCGATGAAGCCAGTTACATCGAATTCGGCGAAACACTGTACCGGGACCAGATTGCTCGGCGGGTATACCCGGAGTCGCGAGCCCTGATTGACGCCCACGTGGCCAGAGGCCACACGGTAGCCATTATATCCTCGGCAACCCCATACCAGGTACAACCTGCTGCCCGTGACCTGGGCATAGACCATGTAATGTGCACCGGGCTGGAGGTGGCGGAGGGCAGATTTACCGGTGGTGTAGTACGGCCTACCTGCTTTGGCCAGGGCAAGGTAGATGCCGCCGAGCAGCTCGCGCGGGAACAGGGCGCGGATCTGGATAACAGTTTTTTTTACAGCGACAGCGAGGACGACATTCTGTTGCTGGAGCGTGTACGTTACCCGCGGGTCCTCAACCCCAGCAACGGTTTGCTGGGCATTGCCCGGGACCGCCAGTGGCCAACGGCGCGCTTTGTCAGCCGCGGTCGCCCATCCCTGGGCCAGTATCTGCGTTCCGCGGCTGCTACCGTAAGCCTGGTTCCTACCTTTCTGGCCAGTTTGCCGGTTTACGCATTAACCCGCTCCCGGCGCCAGTCACTCAACTTCTCCCTGTCCCTGTTCGCCGATACCGCCAGCGCACTGATAGGCCTGGACCTGAATGTCAAAGGCCAGGAACACCTGTGGTCGCAGCGTCCGGCGGTGTTCATTTTCAACCACCAGAGCAAGGCGGACGTGGTCATTATCGCCAGTTTGTTGCGCCGGGATATGGCCGGGGTAGGGAAAAAGGAAATTCGCGATATACCGGTGATCGGCAAGGTGCTGGAGCTGGGCGGTGTGGTAATGATCGACCGCGCCAATGCCGGCAGCGCCATTGAAGCCATGGCGCCACTGGTCAGTGCCCTGCGCGGCGAGGGCAAATCGGTCGCCCTCGCCCCCGAAGGTACCCGCAGCGTATCGCCCCGTCTGGGCGCTTTCAAAAAAGGCGCCTTCCACCTGGCGCTGCAGGCCGGGGTGCCAATCGTACCCATCGTTATCCGCAATGCCGGCGACGTCGCGCCCAAGGGTGAATTCGTATTCCGTCCAGCCACGGTCGATGTGGAGGTATTGCCACCCATTGATACCAGCCAGTGGCAGCTGGCAACACTAAACGACCATGTGCGTGAGGTCCGCAATCTGTTCCTGGCCACTCTCGGGCAGCCCGTGGAGAAGGCGTCGACAGGTAAAAAACCTTCGCCAAAAGTAAAGGCAACAACAAAAACAAGGGCAAAAACGAAGCCCAAGCCCAAGCCCAAAACTATAACGCCGGCAAAAGCCCGGCCCGCAGGTAAAGCGAAAGCAGCCAGGCCGAAGTCAAGACCAAGGTCTGCCACCAGTAACAAAACCACCACCGGCACGGGAGCGGACCAAGCGTGAGCCCGGCGAACAACTCCACTCACAATCCCTGGCCGGCAACCGCTTCGAGGGTTGTCTTTATTCTCGATGCGCGCAACCGCTTTGAACAGCAATTGCTGGAACGATGGATAACGGAACATGAGGGCGCGCCCGAACAATCATCCCCGGACACGGAGCAGGATGATGGCCATGGGGCTCGGGAAAGTGTGCGCCTGGTGCTGAAACTTGGTGATGACCGCAAGGGCATTGATGTCAGTAGTCTCCGCACCGGCCTGGCGCTGCCCGACGATACCATGGTCGCACCCTTGCGGGTTGCCTGGACGCCGCCACTGGAAGCCATTAATTCGGGGCCGCGCCTGCAGGATCTTCTTTTTGGTGACCCCCGTCGGCCCAGCCCGCGTCGCGCCCGCAAGATTGCCCGACGAGAGCCGGAGCGCCTGCACCTGGTGAGCGGCGAACCCGATTCGCTGGGCAACCTGCGCGCCCGCTACGAGGGCAAGTATGGCCAGAGCAGCAGCGAAGCCCCGGATTCCTTTGGGGTATTTGTCGCACGACAGGCAGCGGTCGTTCTCGACATTGCCGAGCGCCGACTTCAGGGCAGTCGTTACAAGGTACCGCGTTATGTGGCCGAAAGCCTCCGCGCCAACCGCAGTTATAACGAGGCCCTGAAAGAACTCGCCGCCGAGCAGGGCACAACCCGGGCGGCGCTGTTGAAAGAAGCCAGCGCCTACATGAAGGAAATGATCTCCATCCCCAACACCTTCTGGCTGGATGTCTACGCCCGCTTCAACAAGTTCTGCCTGGGCCTGGGCTACGAAGATCGTATTGTTTACGACCCCGCGGCGATTGAAGAAATGCGCCGGATCGTGCGCGACCACCCCGCAATGCTGCTATGGACCCACAAAACCTATCTCGACGGCATGGTGGTGCCAAAGGTCCTCTACGACAATGACTTCCCGATGCCGCACATGTTCGGTGGCGCCAACATCAACTTTGCCGGGATCGGCTTTCTGGTGCACCGCGCCGGCGGCATCTTCATCAAGCGCAGCTTCGGTGACAACACGCTGTACAAACTCACCCTGCGCCACTACATCGGCTACCTGATGGAAAAGCGGTTCCCGATGAACTGGTCCTTCGAGGGTACCCGTTCGCGCATGGGCAAGCTCATGCCGCCTCGCTACGGCCTGCTCAAATATGTGCTGGAAGCCTGCCACGCCACCGGTGCCCGCGATATCCACATCATTCCCATCACCATCAGTTACGACCTGATCCGCGATGTCGAGGAGTACGCTACCGAACAAACCGGTCGCGGCAAGGGTGCCGAGTCACTACGCTGGTTTATTGGCTATGTTCGCAGCCTGGCGCGCCCCATGGGCAAGGTCTATATGGACATTGGCAAACCAGTGGTCCTGCCGCAGGCGCCGGCGCCGGATGACAGCCTGGCCCTGTCCAAGATCGCCTTCGAAGTAGCGGTGGAAGCTAACCGGGTAACACCCATCACTTTCCCGTCACTGGTGACCATGAGCCTCCTGGGCGCCGCACCCAAGGCACTCACTGAAACTGAAGTCGTCGAGGAACTGGACGCGCTGCTGGCCTGGGCTGAGCAACGCCAGCTGCGTATCTCCGAAGACTTCGATCGCAGCTACGCCGAGCACATGGATGGCTTGCTGGGCATCATGCTCAACGAGGGTATCGTCACCCGCTATGATGAAGGACCGGAGGTGGTATACGGGATCGCCCTCGAACAACATCCGGTAGCCAGCTACTACCGGAACACCATTATTCACTTCTTCATCAACAAGGCCATTATTGAACTGGCGCTGGTCAAGGGCACAGAGGCCGACAGTGGCGACCCAGCGCAGATGTTCTGGGCCGAGGTCGATGAGCTGCGCGACCTGTTCAAGTTCGAGTTTTTCTACGCCCCGACCACCCAGTTTCACCAGGAAATTCGCGATGAACTGGAACGCTACAACCCCCAATGGGAAAGCCTGATAGCACGCGGGCCGGGAGGCTTTACCCAATTATTGCTCGGGATGACGCCGCTGGTTGCCCACGTCAGCCTGCTGACCTATGCCGAGGCCTATTCAGTGGTCTCCGACCTGCTTGCGCGGTTGCCGCCGGATGCATCGCTGGACCGTCAGACATGCATCAACCAGGCACTCAAACTCGGCCGTCAACTGTATCTGCAACGTCGTATCAGTAGCGAATCCTCAATCGGCAAACTACTGTTCAGTAACGGCTTCCAGATGCTGGAACACCGGCAACTGACCTCCGGTGACGGGCCCGAACTGTCCCGAAAAAGGCAGGCGCTGGCACGCCAGTTACGAGACATAAAACGCCGGCTTGAGGTCATCCGCGCCATCGGCCTCACCGGCCGCGACCGTTTCAAGGAATCACAAGAATGAATAATCTGAAAGTCGGGCTGCTTGGCGGCGGCTCCTGGGGCACCACCGTGGCCGCACTGGTGACCCGCAATGCGCCCGTTACTCTCTGGGCGCGCAATGCGGATACCGTGCGCGAGATTAACCAACAACACAGTAACGAAACCTACCTGCCCGGCGCCCGGCTGCCGGAAAAGTTGCGTGCAACCTCCGACATCGGCGAAGCAGTGGCCGGTGCCGACGTCGTCGTCATGGGTATCCCCTCGCAGAACTTTCGCAGCGTACTGGAGGAGGTCCGGAAACATATCCGTCCCTGGGTGCCCGTCATCAGCCTCAGCAAGGGCCTGGAGCTGGACACCCGCATGCGCATGACCGAAATCATCTCCCAGGTTTTACCGGGGCACCCGGTCGGGGTACTGACCGGGCCCAATCTCGCCCGGGAGATCATGGCCGGCCAGGCCGCCGCCAGTGTTATCGCCATGGAAGACGCCATCATCGTGCGCGAACTGCAATCGCTCTTTTCCAGCGGCCTGTTCCGGGTTTACACCAATACCGACGTGGTAGGGTGTGAGCTGGGTGGCGTGCTCAAGAACATTATTGCCATCGCCGTTGGTATGGGCGACGGCCTGGGCGCGGGGGATAATACCCGGGCCTCACTGATCACCCGCGGGCTGGCGGAAATGAGCCGCCTGGGAGCCGCGATGGGCTGCCAGCCGGAAACCTTTTCCGGGCTGGCGGGCATGGGTGACATGATCGCCACCTGCACCAGTCCCCAGAGTCGCAACCGGCACGTGGGTATTGAGCTGGGCAGGGGCCGCTCACTGGCCGATATCAGCGCCGAAATGTTCATGGTCGCCGAGGGCGCCAAGAGCGCACCGGCAGTGATGGCGCTGGCAGAGCAGTACGGGGTGGAAATGCCCATAGCCACCGATGTATACAATGTGCTCAGCGGCCAGACTTCTGCCCAGCGTATCTTCCGCGGCTTGCTGCGGGTGTCCGCAGGCGCGGAGTCGGACCCCGGCTAACGGCGCAAGGCAGTGCTGGCGTGGCACAGGCCCCTGATGCAGAATACCCGGTAACCTGGGGTCGAAAGTACCCCACTGCCATTGATTCGACAGGGTCATACTATGAAGAACTTATGCCTGGGTTTATGCCTTTCACTGTTACCGGCGCTCGCGCTGGCGGCAGGCACGGATAAATTCTCCAATCTCGATGGCAATCCGGGACTGCGCTCTGCATCGGCACTGGTGCTGGACGGCAGCGGGAATGTCATTTACGGCAAGGACACGAACACCGTACGGCCCATTGCCTCCATCACCAAGCTGATGACGGCCATGGTCATCCTCGATGCCGGCCTGGACCTCGACGAAAAAATCACCATTACCCGTGATGACCGCGACCTCGTGCGCCTCACTGGCTCGAGGCTGGAGTACGGCGCCAGTCTCAGCCGTCGCGAGATGCTCCTGCTGGCGCTGATGTCATCTGAGAACCGCGCCGCGCACGCCCTCGGCCGCACCTGGCCAGGCGGCCTGGACGCCTTCATTGCCGCTATGAACCTGAAGGCAGAACAGCTGGGCATGCGCAACAGCCAGTTCGCAGACCCCGCGGGGTTGCACAGTGACAACCTGTCTACCGCGAGCGATCTCGCCACCATGATCCGGGCCGCCGCCAAATATGCCCTGATCACCGAAGCCAGCACTACCCGGGGGCTGGCTGTCCGCCCCTATCCCAGACGCGGCGTCCTCAACTACAGTAATACCAATCGGTTGCTGAAGAACCAGAATTGGGACATCGGCCTGAGTAAAACCGGTTATCTTGATGAGGCCGGTCGTTGTTTGGTGATGCAGGCGGTCATTGAGGGTGAACCGGTATCAATAATCCTGCTGAATTCATTTGGCAAGCTGACCCCGTTTGGCGACTCCAACCGCCTGCGCAAGTGGATGCTCGCGAATACTTAGGGAGGTAGACGTATGGTAACCAGACGACACATTCTGCAAGTGCTCGCCGCCCTGGCCGCGTCTCGCGGCCTGGTCGCCACTGCCGCGGCGAATCCCGCTACGGCCATGACCACCACCCGCGCCAATACCCGCCCAATACCCAGCACCGGGGAACACTTACCGGTAATCGGCATGGGTACCTCGCGGACCTTTGACGAGCCGGCATCACCAGAGATACTGGCCCAGCTGAAGGAGGTCATGGAGGCGTTCTTTGAGGGCGGCGGCAAGGTCATTGATTCCTCCCCCATGTACGGAAAGGCCGAATCCCGGGTGGGCGACATCCTGCGCCAGCTGACACCGCGGCCCCCCGTATTCGCCGCCACCAAGGTCTGGACCACCGGCAGGGAAGAAGGTATCGAGCAAATGCAGGCTTCCGCCGAACGCATGGCGGTGGAGCCGCTCGACCTGATCGCCATTCATAACCTGAAGGACTGGCGTACTCACCTGGCAACACTCAAAGCCTGGAAAGCCGAGGGCAGGGTCCGCTATATCGGCATCACCACTTCCCATGGCCGCTACCACAGTGAACTACTCGATATCATGCGCCGGGAACCACTGGATTTTGTCCAGTTCAGCTACAACATGGAAGATCGCGTTGCCGAGCGGGCACTGTTGCCGGTAGCGCAGGACCAGGGCATCGCCACCATGATCAATCGCCCTTACCAGCGCGGCGCGCTGTTCGCGAAATCCCGCGGCAAGGCTTTGCCGATGGTCGCCCGGGAGCTTGGTTGCACCAGCTGGGGCCAGTTCTACCTCAAGTGGATTCTGGGCCACCCCGCGGTCACCTGCCTGATACCTGCCACCTCCAAAGTGAGTCACATGCGGGACAATATGCAGGCGAACACCGGTCCCGTGCCCGATACCACGCAGCGCGCAGAAATGCTCCGCGTATTCGCCAACCTGTAACCGCGGATGACTGGCCGGAAACCCTCGCTACTGCAGCGCGCCCTCAATACCGCCTGTGACATTCATCCCCGTGAAGTACTGGCTGTGCTGGCTTCTTTCGGCCTGGTTTTGATGCTGATGGCGGCCTATTACATCCTGCGCCCGGTGCGGGATGCCATGGCCAGTGACTGGAGCGACGCTGAAGTCAGCCTGCTGTGGACCCTGACCTTCATTTTCAGCGCCGTGGCGGTATCCCTTTATGGTGGCGCGGTGGCGCGTATCCGGCTGCGCAACCTGGTGCCTTCGGTCTATGGTTTTTTCGCTGTCACCTTTATCCTGTTTTTTGTCGGTATCCAGCTGGTCGCGGACCGCACGCTGCTCGACAAGTCATTTTATGTCTGGATAAGCGTATTCAGCCTGTTCCATATTTCCGTCTTCTGGAGTTTCATGGCGGATACCTGGGACAAGCCCCAGGCCACACGCCTGTTCGGCTTTATCGGGGCCGGCGCCAGTATCGGCGCCATGATCGGCCCTGCCCTGACGGCGCTGCTCGCCGCCGGAGCCGGTGTGGACGCCCTGCTACTGATCGGCAGCTCCATCCTCTTTCTTACCCTGCCCCTGGTGTACTGGTTACAAAGACTGAAGCTGGCCGACCTCGGCAACACCGGTGTCGCAGCCGATAAAGGCAATTTTGAGTATATTGGTGGCAATCCCTTCGCCGGGTTCAGCGAATTCCTGCGCAGCCCGTATTTGCTGGGCATCGCGCTGTTCATCTTTTTCTACACGTCAATCAGCTCCTTCATTTACTTCGAGCTGAAAAACCTGATGGTGGACTACGACCGCGAAACCCGCACCCAGATCTGGGCGGCCATGGACCTGGTGGTCAATACGCTCACCGTCATTATCGCGGCCTTTGCCACCGGACGCATCGCGCGCCACCTCGGCCTGCCCTTTACCCTGGCCTGTATCCCGGTAGTGATCGGGGCAGGCCTGTTGCTGCTGGCCGCGACCCCGATCATTGCCGTGGTGGTCGCAGTCCAGATCGTGCGCCGGGCGGGCAACTACGCCATTACCAGACCGGGGCGGGAAATGCTGTTTACCGCCGTTGACCAGGAAACACGGTTCAAGGCCAAACCGGTTATCGACATCGTGATCTACCGGGGCGGTGACATGCTCAATGCCTGGGCATTCACTGCGCTGACCCAGGGGCTGGGACTGGGCCTGGCGGCCGTCGCGCTGGTGGGTGCAGGGGTTGCGGTCTGCTGGGCTGCCACCGGCATCTGGCTCGGCCGCCGGTTCAATCGCTGGCAACAATAACGGCAGACCACGACAATCAGGGGCCCGCGGGGCCCTCCCCGGCATCTCCTTAGCGCAACACACACCAAATAATTGAGCCAGAAGCCACTGCGTGAGGCGCTGGCTGCAGCCTGGGGCTGTGCCGCGCGGATAGCGTCGCTATACTTCCCCCTACTCACGCATATTTCAGAGGCCGATACCATGGCAACAGCAGCTGACTACAACCTGGGACCCAACGCCTTCCCGAGGGGATGGTTTATTGTCGCGGAGAGCAAGGAACTGGATGCGGGGCCGATGGCCGTGCGCTTCTTCGGACAGGACCTGGCCTTGTATCGCGGCGAGAGCGGCAAACCAATACTGCTCGATGCCTATTGCGCGCATATGGGTACCCACCTGACCGCCAGCACCAGCGCGATGATCGTCAAGAATGGCGAGCAAATCGAGGGCGACTCTATTCGCTGCCCCTACCACGGCTGGCGCTATAGCCCCGAGGGCGACGTGGACGATATCCCGTACTCCGAAGGCCCCTATCCCAAATCGGCTTCTATCCGCTCTTACCCGGTAGTCGACAATATGGGTTGCGTCATGGCCTGGTATGATCCCGATGGCCGCGAGCCGGATTACCAGGCGCCGTTTTTAAAGCAGTGGGATGATCCCCAGTGGGTGCGGTGGGAGCTGGACCACCTCGGGGAACTGGATATTCATCCCCAGGAAATCATCGACAACATGGCCGATGCACGCCATCTCGGCCCCACCCATGGCGCACCCTGCGAATACTTTGAAAACGAATTCAAGGATGAGGTTTATATCCAGCGCCAGGGTGGCGAAATGCAGCTCTATGACACCTACCTGTATACCACCACCTGGTATACGGGGCCGGGAATATTGCTGTCCAAGCAGGTCTTCGGCGAAGCCGTGATGTTCGAGCTTATCGCCAATACCCCGGTGGATGATGGCAAGGTCAAGTGTTGGCACGCGGTGCTCTATTGCGGCGCGGGCAATACCGCCGGCGAAGAAGACCGGGTAGCGGCCAGACAGTTCCAGGCCAATGCGCTGGAAGCCTTCGCGGCCGACTTCAACGTCTGGAAATTCAAGCGTCCGGCCCTGAAGATCATGCAACTGAAGACCGATGGCCCCTTCCGCACAGGCCGCAAATGGTACTCCCAGTTCTTTGCAACCCCGGAGGATGCTGCCAGCATCCGCGCTGAACTCAATGGGACCCACTACACCGAGAACCTGGCCACTCCGGAGCAGGCGGGACATGCTATTGACAGCGGCCTGCCCTTTTGAAAAACGGCTTTTTAACTGCGGCGCAACACTGTCGGCAGCAATGACGGTGTCACCCTTGCTTTAAGCGCCAACTCCCCCCGCGACTTTGAGTTACACTTGTGCTCACTGTCGCGAGGAACCATGACCATGAAAAAACTGTATTTACTGCTGATGCTGCTGCCCCTGATGACCGCCTGTGTCACCAGCCCGACCGGTCGCTCGCAGTTGATGCTGATCTCCCCGGAGGCGGCCATTGTGGAATCCCGGGCAGCCTACCTGACCACGGTTGCGGATTTCGATGAAAACGCCAGGCTGGTTAACGACCCCACGCTATCCAGGCGAGTAGCGACCATTACCGGCCGCCTGGTATCGGTGGCGGTCGCCGAGTACCCGCAATCGGCCGGTTGGGACTGGAGCGTTGCAATCGTCGATGCGCCGGACACCGTTAACGCCTGGTGTATGGCCGGCGGGCGTATGGCGATCTACACCGGCCTGTTTAAAAAACTCAAACTCACCGATGACGAATTCGCCCAGATCATGGGACACGAAATCTCCCACGCCCTGGCTCACCACACCGCCGAACGCATGTCCCGGGCGATGGCCACCACGGCCGGTATCGCCGCGGTCAGTGTCGCAACCGAAAAATCGACGTGGATGATCAGTGGTGCCGCCCTGGCGGCAAAACTGGCTCTGGAACTGCCCAATAGCCGAACCGCCGAGCGGGAAGCGGATCGTATCGGCCTGGAGCTGGCCACCAGGGCCGGCTACGACCCCGATGCCGCTGTCAGCCTGTGGGACAAGATGGCAGCGGCCGGTGGCAATGGCCCGCCCGAATTCCTCAGCACCCACCCCTCACCGGGCAACCGCCAGGCCGCTCTCGCCGCCATGGCCGCGGAAATCCGCAACCTGAACCCCACGGGTCGCAAGGCGCCGGTGCACCCGGTCACCATCATGCAACCGAGCTCACCCTGAGTCAGGCAGCAGTGCAGGCAGTCGCTGCCCTGTGCGGTGCCGCACCGCCGGCAATTCGCGCGGTAGCACATCGCGCAGATAGTGATCAGCTGCGCGTCGGCTTACTTCGGATAGCGAAAATTCCCGCTGGAAAAAGCTGCTGACCACCAGCCGGGTCACCCGCTGCTGGTACAGCACATTCATTGACGGTGGCAACGGGTTGGTAATGCACAGTTCCGGCTCGGCGCTGTAGTCGATTCCCATTTCAGGAGGGCCCACCAGGTCATACCAGGGCTCTTCAATATCATCCCCGATCCTGCGCTGAACGATATAACAGGCAATAGAATCCGCGTTATCAAGCCAGCGCAGAATTGCCGCCGGGCCCGCGAAACCGGCGTGGGAGGCACCGGCTATGGTGACCAGCTCCCCGCCCGACACCCGCTCCGGGATAGGCGCGGCATTCAGCTCATAGGGCACCACCGCATCAATGTCTCCGGCCAGCATCAGGAAGGGCAGAGTGTGGTGATGATAGAAGTCCGCGGTAAACAGGAAGGAGGGCCCGGCAATTGATAACGCCGCCTTGATACGCGGGTCACGCCACTCCGGGTGGAAACTCACCAGGGTGGTGGTCAGGCCGCCCAGAGACAAACCCAACGCACCGATGCGACTGGCATCAACCTGGCTTTCCAGCCGATGGCCGGGAGTCTTGCTGAGCACCAGCATCTGGTCAATCAGGAAACTCACATCTCCCGGCTGGTTTACAACATCCTGTACCCTGGGTCCACCCGGTGCAAACAGGTTGGTCAGCGGAAATTCCGGCGCAATAACCACATACCCAAGACTGGCAAGGTGCTCCGCAAGGTAAACGCCCTCGCGCCGGCTCGATGAGAAACCATGACTATATACCAGTAGCGGATAGGGTCCCGAATACTGGTCCACGGGCTGCCAGACAGTTGCCGCGAGGCGCCGCTCGGGAGCACCCGGAAATTCGCCATTGGCCACCGTGGGCCGACTATCGTCAACAAATTCCGTTTCGAACGTGGTTACCGCGAGTGTGCCTGCCTGCAACCGGGCAGCACTCTCGGAGTTGGCGGGGAACGCTTCCGGTTGCTTGCCGCGGACCAGCACAAGAATGACCAGCGCCAGGATCACTACCAGTGCCAACAAAACTTCCAAAAAGGTTTTCATCGGGCCTCGGTGTTATCAACGATAAACGGGTGGTCGAGTATTGCCGATCACACCGGCCGGCGCCAGCCGCAATCGCACCAGGGGTGTCATGAGGATGCTGGATTCCTGCGCCGTGCGGCTGCCAGCACCTCTTCCGTATGTTGCCCAAGGGTAGGCGGCGCCGAACCGTACTCTACCGGCGTACGGGAGAGTTTTATGGGATTACCCACCAGCTCCAGTTCCGGGTTTAGTGGATGCGGCACCGTAACGCGCATATCCCGGGCCAGGATTTGTGGCTCAGTGAACACCTCGGCCACGGAATTGATTGGCCCTGCCGGCACCTGGGCTGCCTCGAAGCGCAACAACCAATCGGCCTTGTCCCGCTCCAGCAGGCGCGCCTGCAATAAGGGTATGAGTTGTTCGCGATGTTTTACCCGCAGGCGGTTAGTGACAAAACGCTCATCATCCGCCAGCACCGGGCACCCCAATGTGGTAACGAAACGACGGAACTGGGCATCATTGCCCACCGCTACAATCAGGTGGCCGTCCCTGACGACAAAACTCTGGTAGGGCACGATATTGGGATGGGCATTGCCCATCCGACCGGGATTGATACCGCCCACCAGGTAATTACTCGCCTGGTTGGCCAGGGTGGCGGCGGTCACATCGAGCAGCGCCAGGTCTACGTGCTGGCCCAGCCCCGAGCGCTCGCGCTCCGCCAGGGCCGCAAGAATACCTACCGTGGCGTAGAGCCCGGTCATGATATCGGTGAGTGCCACACCCACTTTTTGCGGCCCGGCGCCGGGGCTGCCATCGGGCTGCCCGGTAACACTCATCAGGCCGCCCATGGCCTGCACCAGGAAGTCGTAGCCGGGCCGTTCGCGCAAGGGACCTGTCTGGCCAAACCCTGTAATGGAGCAATACACCAGTGCGGGATGCCGGGAGGCGAGGCTGGCGTAATCGAAACCAAACCGTGCGGCATCGCCGACCTTGAAATTCTCGATTACCACGTCGCAGTCGGCCACCAGGGTGTGCAGCGCTGCCTGCCCGTCCGTTGATTTTATATCCACGCAGACCGAGCGCTTGCCGCGGTTGGTGCACAGGTAGTAAGCGGACTCGGCTGTTGGGCTGCCATCCGCGTCCGCCATGTACGGCGGCCCCCAGGAACGGGTGTCATCACCGCCGTCAGGGCGCTCGATCTTTATCACCTCGGCACCCAGGTCGGCCAGTATCTGGCTGGCCCAGGGGCCGGCGAGCACCCGGGACAGGTCCAGCACTTTCAGGTGCGACAGGGCACCCATACTCAAAAGGCCGGTATATCGGTCTGGGTGCGTCCCAAAATCAACGCATGCACATCGTGCGTACCTTCATAGGTGTTGACCACCTCCAGGTTCACCATGTGGCGCATGACCGGGTATTCATCGGAAATGCCGTTACCGCCCAGCATATCCCGGGCCTGGCGCGCGATCTGCAGGGACTTGCCACAGGAGTTACGCTTGATCAGGGAGATCAGCTCCGGCGCAATCTGCCCTGCATCCATGAGCTGGCCAGCCCGGAAACAGCCCTGCAGGGCCAGGCTGATCTCGGTCTGCATATCCGCCAGCTTAAGCTGGATCAGCTGGTTGGCAGCCAGGGGGCGGCCAAACTGGGTGCGCTCCATGGTGTAGTCCCGGGCGGCGAACCAGCAGGTTTCCGCCGCACCCAGGGCACCCCAGGCAATACCGTAACGAGCGTTATTGAGACAGCCAAAAGGCCCTTTCAAGCCCTCGACACCCGGCAATAACTGGCCCTCATCCACAAAGACATTTTCCATGACGATTTCACCGGTAATCGATGCGCGCAGGGCCAGCTTGCCTTCGATTTTTGGCGCACTAAGGCCTTCCATGCCTTTTTCCAGGATGAAACCGCGGATCTTGCCGTCGTCGGTCTTGGCCCATACTACAAACACGTCGGCAATGGGACTGTTACTGATCCACATCTTGGCACCCGTGAGACGGTAACCGCCGTCTACACTGCGCGCCCGGGTGATCATCGAGCCGGGGTCGGAGCCATGGTCGGGCTCGGTCAGGCCAAAGCAGCCAATCCACTCGCCCGTGGCCAGCCGTGGCAGGTATTTCTCGCGCTGGGCTTCGTTGCCATAGGCATGAATGGGATACATCACCAGCGAGGACTGCACGCTCATCATCGAACGATAGCCGGAATCCACCCGTTCCACCTCACGCGCCACCAGGCCATAGCTGATGTAATCCACGCCCGGGCAACCATAACCCTCAATGGTACTGCCCAGCAGGCCCAGCTCGCCCATTTCCCGGAATATGGCAGGGTCCGTGTATTCCTCGCGAAACGCATCGCGGACTCGCGGCGCCAGCTTTGCGGCGGCGTACTGGCGTGCGCTATCGCGCACCATCCGTTGCTCGTCACTCAGTTGCTGCTCCAGCAAAAACGGATCCTGCCAGTCCAGCCGCTGCCATTTTTTTGCCTGTCCCATATCTTTACCCTGCCAAAGCCATTATTCGAGGAGACAAACGTTAGCAGACTATGCTTTATTTATAAAATATATGTTTTCTATTGAATCGATATAAATTATATATGTACTTATGGATTTGCGAAAACTCGATATTTTCCGTGAAGTAGCGGAACACGGTAGCTTCAGCCGGGCGGCAGAGCAGCTGCACATGGCCCAGCCCGCCGTCAGCATTGCGGTACGCAAGCTTGAGGAGGAACTGGGACTCACCCTGATCGACCGCGGCGGAAGGCAAGCATGCCTCACCGCGGAAGGCGCTGCCCTGTTACCGCAGGCCATCGCCATCCTCCAACAGGTGGCCGCGCTGCAACAGGCCAGTGGCGAGCTGCGCGGGCTGCTGCGGGGCGAACTCGCCATCGCCTGCCCTTCAATGCTGGCTACCTGTTATCTGCCCGACCTGCTCGGCGGTTTCCTCAGCCGGCACCCTCAACTGCGCACCGCAGTCACCCAGGCAGGCACCGACAACATCGGCCAGTGGTTACTGGCGGACCAGATTGAACTGGGGGTGATAAGCACGACCGACGCAATGGAGCAGGACCAGCTTGAACTACTGCCGCTGGTCAATGAGCAGATTGTGCTGTGCATGGCGCATGATCACCCCTGGGCAGGACGCTCCGCTATCCCCATTGCCGAACTGCACGGCGCGCCCATGGTGGTCTATGAGAGCGGCTATTTCATTCGCAACCGGCTCAACCAGTTGTGTGCGGCCCACGGGGTGACTCCCGACCTGCGTCTGCAAAGCAATTTTCTGCCACTGTTGATTCGCATGGTCAAGCGCGGCATGGGCACCACCATAGGCCTGGCGATGCTGGCCGAGCAGGAGCCGGGGCTTGTCGCCGTGCCCCTGGAGGAAAAATCCTTTATCAGCATGGCGCTCGCAAAGCGCCGCAACCGGGTTATTTCCCGGGCCAACCAGGCTTTTTGGGATTGGGCCACTTTGCAGTTATGATGGCTGATACTTTAATGACCTCTGGTGCCTGACTTCACTCATGCCCGCAAACTCTGCCTACAATCAAGAGCTGGCTCGTCTGTTCACCCGTGTAGGGCAGGATGACTTTGCCGAGCAACTGGTCATCACCCTGAAGAGCCTGGTACCGGTAGATGATGCCACGATACTGGTATACCCCGATAAAGCCCTGCCCATCATCGAGTACTTTGAAGTACCGGAAACGATGGCCACATCCACGCTGGATATGTTCGTTGCCGGTGCCTTCATGCTGGACCCGTATTACCAGGCTGCCAGCCGCGACCGTCGCTTTGGCGTGTTCCGGTTGCGCGATCTTGCGCCCGCGGGCTTCAGGGACAGCGAGTACTATAAAACCTGGTACAAGCGTTGCGGTTACCAGGACGAGTGCGGCTTCCTCCTGCCCAACGGCGACCAAGGGTTCATTAATATTGCCCTGGGCAGAACCCGGCCACGCAACAAATTCAGTCCACAACAGGTGGCTGCGCTGGCCTCCATTCAGCCTGTCATAGCGGTCCTGTGCCAACAGCACTGGCAAACCATGCCTACCCAGGGTGCAGTAAACCTGAGGGCGCAACTGCATACTGCCCTGCAGGAATTTGGCAGCAGCCTGCTGACCGAACGCGAAGCACAGGTTATCAATCTGGTGCTGCACGGGCACAGCACCAAAACCCTGGCGGAAAAACTGTCCATATCGGTGGAAACCGTAAAGCTTCACCGCAAACACGCCTACGCAAAACTTGAGGTTGGATCCCAGGCAGAACTGTTCTATCTGTTTCTGGATTCACTGATGAGCGCGGGCGACTACGCCGGCGGCGATACCCTGGTTGCCTATCTGCAACCACCACCGAGGCCCTGCCTGTGACCAATAACCCCAAAGCCCGCGCCACCGCCCCCCAGGCGCTGCTGCAACAGGGCTTTGATGCCCTGTCGCGCGGCCTGCTGGAAGAGGCCGGGGGCCACTGCCAACAGGCTCTGGCCCAACAACCCGAGCTGGTGCCCGCACACTTTCTGGTGGGGCTCATCGCGCTGGAAGCAATGGAGCGCAAAACGGCATTCAGTGCCTTCCAGTCGGTAGTCAGGCTCGACCGCGATCACGCCGCCGCCTGGGCGCAACTTGCCAGGCTCTATATGAGCGAAGGCCAGGTGAAACTGGCAGACGCCGCCCTGCGTGAAACCCGGCGCATCAAACCCGATGACCCGGTGGTGCTGGACCTGATCGCCACAACATTGTCCCTGATGGGAGAGCACGGCGCCGCCCAGGCGTTTTTTGCCCGCGCCAATACCCGCAAACCAGGGCATCCGCCGTTTATGCTCAACCTTGCCAACAACCTCGTTTATCACGGCGACACCGAGCGCGCGGATGCCGTTTTTCGGGATATTATCCAGCTGCAACCCGACACCCCCCAGGCCCACTGGGCGCTCGCCAGTTCAACCAGGGCGAGGGACGATGCCCACATCATCGAGATGCAGGCTTTGGCGGAACGCCACCCCAACAATCCCCGTGCGCGGGCTTTCTATCTGTACGCCATCGGCAAGGAAAGGGAGGACCTGCAGGACTGGGAGCCGGCTTTTGAGGCATTCAGTGCCGGTGCCGAGGCCCGCCGGTCCACCGTAGACTACGACGAGGCCGCGGAAGTGGAAATGTTCCGGGCACTGGAAAAATTCTACACGCCCGAGTGGCTGGCAGGCTGCGGTGGCGGCAACCCGGACGCGTCGCCGATCTTCGTCCTGGGGCAACCACGCACCGGCACTACCCTGGTCGAACGCATTATTACCAGCCACTCGCAGGTGCATTCCGCCGGCGAATTGCAGCAATTCGGCCTCGCATTGCGCCGCCTCAGTAGCTATGAAGATCCCCGTCGATTTTCCGCCGAACTCTTTGCCAGGGCGCGAGACCTTGCGCCGGCACAGGTCGGCGGCCTGTACCTGCAAACCAGCCACCGGATGCGCGGCGACACGCCGCGCTTCGTCGACAAACTACCGCAGAATTACCTGTTGATCCCCCTGATCCTGGCGGCGCTGCCCAACGCCCGTATCGTGCACCTGGTGCGCGACCCCATGGACGCCTGTTTCGCCAGTTTCAAACAACTGTTCGCGGATGCCTACCTGCACTCCTATGAGCAGGGGGAAATGGCGCGCCACCACGCCCGCTACCATCACCTGATGGCGCTGTGGCGACAGCGCTTTCCCGGTCGCATTCACGACATCAGCTATGAAGATACCGCCCGCGACCTGGAACCGAATGCCCGCGCCCTGATCAACTACCTGCAACTGCCCTGGGAAGATGCCTGCCTGGAGTTCCACCGCCAGGACTCAGCGGTCACCACCGCCAGCGCGGTGCAGGTACGGGAGCCGGCTCATACCCGCTCCATCGGCCGCTGGCGACGCTACGAAGCCTCGCTGCAACCCATGTGTGACGCTCTCGGCGCCGCGGGCATCCCCTTCAACTGAGGCTACCCCATAGTGGTATATAAATAGTGCGACAAATTCATTAAGGTCGAAGCACTCTACCCACGATTGCGCAAACGACGCAGCCGGGGTATAAGATGACGAAACCGGCAGAGACCGGAGCCCGCTGAGAAAAACACATTAACTACAGGGGTTACCATGACCAGACAGCGCGTATCACATAATCTTCTTGCGACCGGCCCGGTCCGGAAAACATTCCTTTCCAGAGCCGTGGCGACCGCCGTTATCGCCTCTGCAGTGAGCGTGCCAGCCTGGTCACAGACGCTTGAGGAGGTCATCGTTACCGCCACCAAACGTAGTGAATCGGTACAGGATGTACCGCTGGCCATTACGGCGCTGTCCGGTAATTTCATCAACCAGGTCAACATGAACGACATCAAGGACCTGGTGGCCTTTACTCCCGGCGTTACCGGCAACAGCCAGGACAGTTTCATTGACGCCATCAGCGTCCGCGGCATTCGTACCCAGGACTTCGGGGTTGGCGGTGACCCCTCATCAGCCTTCTTCAAGAACGACCTTTATGAAGGGCGCAACGGCTCGGCCGTGACCAGCCTTTACGATATTGAGCGTGCGGAAATCCTGCGGGGACCACAGGGCTTCCTGTTCGGCCGCAACTCCATTGGCGGTGCCTTCAGTGTGCACACCAAACGGGCGGAAACCGGTACCGACATCTCCGGCTATGTGGAACTTGATATCGCCGAGCGCGAGCGCAGAGCGATAGAAGGCGCCATCAATATCCCCTTCGGCGATCACTTTGCCTATCGCCTGGCCGGCTACTATTCCACCGAGGACGGTTTTGCGGACAACAAATTTCCAGGTTCGGATGACCTCATAGAGCACGACAAGTGGGCCTTGCGCTGGTCCACACTGTATGAAAAGGAGCGCCTGTCCGTACGCACCGAGGTTGAATACGAGGATCGTGAGCAGTCCGGTTCCGTGTACCGTGCCGTTGACCGCGGCGATATATGGGATGCCTTTGACACCGCCCTGGGCGGTGTCGAGCTACGCGGCAGTGATGAGGATATTGATTCCGACCTCACCGGGGGTGACAACGACGACGCCACCATCCTCACCCTGGGCCTGCACGTTGATTACGATTTTGAGTTTGCCACACTGAGCTCGAACACCGGTTACAAGGATCACGATTACTATTACAACGAGGACTACGACGGTACACCGCTGGATATCAACAACTACGGCCAGGACCAGACCGGCGATTACTTCCAGCAGGAATTGCGCCTGACCTCCAATACCGACGGTCCCCTGAGCTGGTATGCCGGCGCCTCCTATTACAAGGAGACCATTGATACCAAGTTCAGCTTTTCCGGGCGCGAGGATTTTTTCTGCCAATACTACGGCTACTACTACAACTACGGCGCCACCTTCTCCGGCTGTGCCGACCTGTACGCGTACTATGGCTCGCCGTTTTCCAGTTCGGAAGACGGGCGACTGGTCGAAACCGGCCGCATCAAGGGCGACTATTCCGGCTGGGCGACTTATGTCAACGTCGACTATTTCATTACCGAGAGCTTCGATATCGAACTCGGGTTGCGCTATACCGAAGATAAAAAAGACTTCTCTATCTTCGTGCCCACACCCGAGAGCGACCTCGGTCCTTACTGGGCGTACGGCTTTTCAACGGCCGAGTTTATCTCCGATAGTGAAACCTGGGACGACCTGACCATGCGGGTGCTGGCCAAGTGGCGACCGACTGACAACCGCATGTTCTTCGCAAGCTACACCGAGGGTTTCAAGTCCGGTGGCTTTGGCAGTTTTAACCTGGCCAACAATGCCGAAGGTGAACCCGCGGTCGGCAATGTGGGGATTGTCCAGAGCGATGGTTTCACACCCAACATCTTCGACCCGGAAACGGTCGATTCCTGGGAACTCGGCTATAAGGATTCACTTTTCGACGGACGCGCCAATGTCGATCTGACAGCGTTCTACTACGAATATGAAGACCTGCAGGTAGTCACCTTTGACGGTGGCGCCTCGCTGGTTAAAAACGTGGGCCAGGTAGAGGCCTGGGGCGTCGAGGGCTCCATTACCGGGCGGCTGACTGACAATTTTGACCTGTATCTGGCAGCTGGCTACCTGGATTCCGAAGCCACTGAATTACAGGCCATCTGTGGCCTTGAAGACCCCGATGGCTGCGAGGGCAGTTCTCTGTTCTGGGCACCGGAGTGGTCGGCGGCGGCGGTGCTGAACGCCAACTTCCCGGTCAGCGGTGGCGCCATCACCGGCAGCCTGGAAATCTCTTATGAAGACGAGAGAGGCGGCGGCTGGGAAAATCTTAGCGTAACCAAAATCGATTCCTATGCGGAGTCCAATCTGCGCATCGCCTTTGAGTCGGATGACAACTGGTTTCTGGAAGCCTACGTGGAAAACCTGACCGACGAGTTCAGCTGGGATGGCCAGAACAACAACGGCGGCATTCTGCCGGCACAGTTCTTTGGTCCCAAGCGGCCACGCACCATAGGCCTGCGCCTGGGTGCCACCTGGAACTGAGCCTCGGGCGACCATCCTGAACAGCGGGTCCGCCGCGGCGAACCCGCTGTTCAGCCCCACCAATTACCGCAACAGACTTCGTAACCAGGCCGTATAATATGCCGTCCTCCGGTCCGTCATTACACGGGGCGGCATTTATTAATCCGCTTGCGATTCAAGGGCTGTCTCTTGTCTACTGCCACGATATCCACCCGATTGCTTGCGTTCAGTCTGCTGGCAACACTGTTCTCGGGTTTTGGACAAACCTTTTTCATTGGCCTGTTCGGCGGCGCCTGGCGCACCGAGTTCGACCTGGATTACGCCGAGCTGGGCATGCTTTACAGCGCCGCAACGCTCACCAGTGGGCTATTGATCGTCACGGTCGGGCGCTGGCTGGACCATATTCCACTGCATCGCTATACCGCGGGTGTTGTCATGGCTTTCGCAGTGGGCTGCGTGGTCATCGCGCTGGCCCCGTCCGCGCTGTGGCTGATTCCCGGTATCCTGCTGCTGCGCCTGTGCGGCCAGGGACTGATGGGGCATATCGCCATCACCACCATCGCCCGTTACTTCAGTGCCCGGCGCGGTCGCGCACTGGCTATCGCCCAGCTTGGCTACCCCATTGGCGAAGCGCTGCTGCCGCTCTTGGTGGTAGTGGCACTGAGTCTCACGGATTGGCGTCACCTCTGGTGGCTGGCCGCGCTGGCGCTGTTAATGCTGCTGCCTGTACTGCTGCGCCTGTCCGTCAATCTACCCGCGCCAACTGAAGACACGAACAGCACCAGCCACGCCAGCCGCCGCCAGGTATTAAGGGACTGGCGATTCTACGCGATCCTGCCGGTGACCCTGACCGCACCCTTCATCATTACCGGGTTGTTTTTTCACCAGGTAGCCGTGGCGGAGGCAACCCGTTGGTCGCTCACCCTCTTGGCTTCGGCATTCAGCGTTTACGCTATTTTACAGGTGAGTGGGGGCTTACTGACAGGATTCCTGATCGACCGTTATTCGGCGCGCCGGTTAATGCGATTCTATCTGTTGCCCATGGGTCTTGGCTGCCTGGTGCTGTGGTGGGGAGAAAGCAACTGGCTGGTGTTTGCCTACATGGGTTTGCTGGGCCTGTCTGCCGGCGCCAATGGCACACTGGGCGGTGCACTGTGGGCCGAGCTGTACGGAACCCGTTATATCGGTGCGATCCGTGCCATGATGCACGCCCTGATGGTGGTGAGTACCGCCATCTCGCCGGTCCTGTTCGGCCTGCTCATGGACGGCGGCATGTCCATCCGCAGCCTCGCCCTGGTACTGGCTGTTTACGCGCTGGTGATACCGCTGGTGTTGGGTGGCAGTGTGCTGCGTGAGGCTCGGTAACCCTGGAGCATGGGCGGCGAGCGATCGCAACGCAACTGCAACGTCTTACAGAGAAGTATCGAACTCCATCGGTGTCACCTGGCGGTCAAACTCGTCCATCTCCTGTTCCTTGAGCAGAGTGAACACGCGCTGGAATTCCGGCCCGAAATTATCGCGAATAAAATCGGAACCCCGAAAGCGCTCCAGCGCATCCGGCCAGTAGCGCGGCAGGGACAATGCCACCTGGTCATAGGCATTACCCTCAATCGGCGCCGGTGCTTCCAGCTGCTGCTCGATACCCTGGAGCATTCCCGCCAGGATAGCGGTAACCGCCAGGTGCGGGTGGGCATCTGCGCCGGCAACCCGGTGTTCGATCCGGGTGGCCGCAGGCTGGTCGGTGGGGACCCGCAGGGACACCGTACGGTTTTCATACCCCCAGCAGGGCGCCAGCGGCGCGTGTGTGCCACGGCGAAAGCGACGATAGGAATTCAGGTGCGGCGCAAACAACAGCATGCTGTCCGCCATGTTTGCCATACAGCCGGCAATCGCCTGGCGCAACAGCGGCGTGCCCTTGCCGGTGCCATCGTCAAAGGCATTGTTGCCTTGCGCATCAAGCAGGCTGCAGTGCACGTGCATCCCGTTGCCCGCCAGCTCACCGAAAGGCTTGGCCATGAAAGTGGCGAGCAGGTCCTGGCTGCGCGCTACGCCCTTGATCGCACGCTGTAACATCACCGCCTGGTCGCAGGCCAGCAGGGCGTCGGGGCAGTGGTACAGGTTGATCTCATACTGGGAAGGCGCGCCCTCCTTGATCAGGGTGTCCACGGGCAGCTGTTGCATGTCGCAGGCATCGCGGATGCCGTGCATCAACTCGGACATGGTGGCCATCGTATACAGGCAATAGGTCTGCCCGGCGTTCAGGCGCCCCCCCACGCGATCACCCTGGGTGTGGCGCGGCTGGCCCAGCGCGTCCGGCTCGGCATGCAGCAGATAGAATTCCATCTCCGTGGCCACTACCGGGGTCAGGCCCAGCCGGGCAAAGCGCGCCATCACCGCGCGCAGCATGAAGCGCGGGTCAAGTACGCCGGGGCTGCCGTCGGCTTCGCGCATCGACATCAATACCTGGCCGGTAGGGCGTGGCATCCATGGAACCCGCGCCAGGGTGCGCACATCCGCCTCGCAGTAGCCGTCGCCGTCGCCGGTGTTGAATACCCAGGCCTCGACATCGCGACCCCAGGCGTCAAACGCCACCGAGCTGGCCGGCAGTTTCACTTCACCGGCAAATACTTTGTGGATTTTGTCCCGGGTAATCCACTTGCCGCGCATGCCACCACCGATATCGGGCAACATGACCTCGAAGATCTCGATATCCGGGTTACTGACAAGAAAGGCCTGCAAACGTTGCTGAACATCATCTCTGGTGCTGTGCATGGTATTGCGTTTCCCTGGTATTACGATTCCCCGAGCAATGCAAACCACCACTTTAGGGTAATTGCCTGAACAACGGGCTATGCCACACTGGCCGTATTGGCCCTGACGAACATTAAACTACAGCCGCAGCGCTCTCGACTATAACACTTCGGGGTAGATTCACGGATCACCCGCGGAAAATCCCGAGCGGCGGTGACTGCACAAGAGGCAACAGCGATGAATATGAAAGTAAGCTCTCCGGCACTGCACCAGCTGGACCAGTCCCACCATTTCCACCCTTTCACCGACCTGCGCGACTATGCCGCCCACGGCGGCCGCATCGTTAATCGCGCCGAGCATATTTATATTTATGATACCGACGGGCACAGGATGCTGGATGGCATGTCCGGGCTGTGGTGCTGTAATCTTGGTTACAGTCAGCACCAGATTGTCGAGGCGATTTACCGGCAACTGCAGGAGCTTCCGTTTTACAACAACTTTTTCCGCTGTTCCAACCAGCCGGCGGTAGAGCTGGCGAAAGCACTGGTGGATATCACCCCGGCCCGCTTCAATCATGTGTTCTTTACCAACTCCGGTTCAGAGGCCAACGATACCAATATTCGCCTGGTACACCGCTACTATGACTTGCTGGGCAAACCGGAAAAAAAGCTTTTCATCAGCCGCAAGAACGCCTATCACGGCTCGACAATTGCCGCGGGTTCACTGGGTGGCATGAGCGGCATGCACGAGCAGGTACGGGGCCTGGACTACGTACACCACATCAACCAGCCAAACTGGTTCGTCAATGGCGGCGACCTCTCCCCCGAGGAGTTTGGTATCGAGGTGGCGCGTGAACTGGAAACAAAAATCGACGAACTGGGTGAGGAGCGGGTAGCGGCTTTCATCGCCGAACCGATCCAGGGCGCGGGCGGTGTCATTATTCCACCCGACACCTACTGGCCGGAGATCCAGCGTATCTGTGACGAGCGCGACATCCTGTTGATCGCCGACGAAGTGATCTGCGGGTTTGGCCGCACCGGCGACTGGTTCGGCAGTGACACCTACCAGATCAAGCCCCAGCTGATGACCTTCGCCAAGGCCATCACCAACGGCTACATCCCCCTGGGCGGCGTTATGATCAGCGATCAGATAGCCGATGTGCTGCTTGCGCACGGTGGCGAATTTACCCACGGACTCACCTACTCCGGCCACCCGGCTTCCTGCGCCGCGGGCCTTGCCACCCTGAAGACCCTGCACGAGACCAATATCATCCAGACCGCGGCGACCACTATCGGGCCGCATCTGCAAAGCCGGTTGCGGGAACTGGAAAGCCATCCGATCGTGGGTGAGGTGCGCGGCAAGGGTATGTTCGCCGCCCTGGAACTGGTGCGTGACAAGCATTCCCGGGAGCGCCTGGCGCCGGAGTCCACCGGCGCGGTGTACTGCCGGGACCGGGCCAACGCGAACGGCCTGATGGTGCGCCAGACCGGGGACGCAATGATCACGGCGCCGCCGCTGGTCAGCACCATGGCGGAAATCGATACGCTGGTGGAGAAACTGCATCAGGCGCTTGACGAGACCGCAGCGCACTATGGTGTTTAGGCGGTTTTGCGATTAGCCTGACCTTCAGGGTCAGGCCGTTACCCTACTGATGGAAGCTCGCAGATGACAGACCAGGTAGTGCACACGAAAACCCTGCGCCAACGCGACATGGTGCTGTTCACGGTCTCTGCCATCCTGCTTCTGGACACCCTTACCGCCGCCGCCTCCGTGGGTGCACCCAGTGTATTCTGGTGGTTGCTGCTGGGATTGATATTCTTTGTACCCTTCGCCATGATCTGCGCCGAAATGGGCTGTGCCTATCCGGAGCAGGGCGGCATTTATGCCTGGATCCGCGACGCCTACGGCGGTCGCTGGGCATCGCGCGCCACCTGGTGCTACTGGGTGAATACCGCGGTCTGGATGCCGGCAATTTTCATCCTGTTCGCCGGTGTCTTCAAACAGATGTTCTTTCCGGACCTGAGCCTCGGCTGGCAAATAGCCGTGGGCATTATCCTTACCTGGCTGGCGGTACTGGTTAATGTAGTCACGCTGGAAGTGGGCAAGTGGATTCCCAATATGGGCGCCATTATCAAGGTGTTCATCTTCCTGGCCATCATCATCGGCGCGATTATTCATGTGCAGGGCTATGGCATGGCCAACCCGCTCACACTCGAGACCCTGAAGCCCGACTGGAGCAACAGCCTGCAGTACATTCCGGCCATCATCTACGGCATGCTCGGTTTTGAGCTGGTCAGCGCCGGTAGCGCCGAGATGCGCAATCCCGCCCGGGATGTACCGCGCGCCATCCTGATTTCCGGTACCATCATCCTGTTGCTGTACCTGTGCGGAACCATGGCGGTACTGGCGGCCCTGCCCGCGGGTGACATCAACCTGGTCGAAGGCATTATCGATACCCTGCAGCTGTTCTTCGGCGGTACTGCCCTGGGCGGCGTGTTTGTCATGGTGCTGGGCATCGGGGCATTATTCACCTTCTTCTCCAATGGCGTCACCTGGGCCCTGGGTTGCAACCGGGCGGCCGCAGAAGCGGCGCTGGAGGGCGAACTGCCGCGGGTTTTCGCGATTGAAAGCAAATCCCTGGGCACACCCGTTGGCGCCGCCGTGTTGATGGGAATTGTCAGTACCGTCGTGTTGCTGATGTACGGCTTGCTGGCGCTGTCCAATGAAGACCTGTTCTGGTCACTGTTTACTTTCAGCGCCGTCATCTTCCTGCTGCCTTATGAGGGCATGCTGCTTACATTCATCAAAATGCGCGTGACCGACCCCGATCATCCCCGCCCCTACCGTATACCCGGCGGCCTCACCATGGCCCGACTCTGCGCCTGGTCCTGCCTGGTGATTCTCGGCCTGGCCATTATCCTGTTTATTTATACGCCCGGTGAAGGCATGCAGTGGGCCGTGCTGGCAGGAGTCATCGTCACCCTCGTGGTCGGCGAGGGCGTGATCCGCAGCGCGGAAAATCATCGCAGGCCTGCATAAATAACGCTTATCCCCCACAGTTAGCCGGCTGGCTTAACTATTCAGCCCCTGCCGGATGACCCCGCCCGGGGAGCCGCTTACACTGCCTCTAAATCATAACGGGGGCAATTGGCAATGAGCGAACAAAGGCAACAACTGAACAAGCAGAACATGGGCATTGGCGAGGGTATACCCCTGCAAGCGACCGGTACGGACCTCGAGGGCCTGCGCCAGGATATCCAGCGGCTGATGGATATCGAAGCGATCAAACAACTCAAGCACGCCTATTTCCGCTGTATCGATACCGCCAACCTGGCGGAACTGGGCACCCTGTTTCACGATGACGTACACGTACATTTCATCGGTGGCACTTACGAATGGCAGGTAACCGGCCGCGAGCAATACCTCGCCAATATCGGCCAGTCGTTCAATGCCAGTTCCATAGGACACCACAACGGCCACCAGCCGGAAATCCAGATGCTCAGTGCCGACGAGGCCACCGGCATCTGGTATCTGGCGGACCACATGTGGCTACTGGGTCACAACGTTCTTACCCATGGTACTGCGCTATACTGGGATCGTTACAGCAAAGTCGATGGACGCTGGCTGATACGCGAAACCCGTTACGAGCGCCTGTATGAGATCAACGAAGCCCTGGCGGCGGCGCCGCAGCTGAGCTCGCATTACCTGGGTGTGCACGGGGCCAAGGTAGAGAGCTGAGCACCCTGGTGGAGTAATCCGGGAGCCGCTTCGGCGCGTAACGAAGATACCCTGTTACGGTTTTCTGCCCATGAGCACTCCCATTACTGACAGTTCAGGCACGGCGGCCACGCACCTCACCGACAAACTCTGGTTCAATGCCATCTGGTTCCAGAGCCTCTGGTTCTGTGCAGTTCTGGGCCGCGATGAGTTACTGCCCGCGACCCTGGCCATTATCGCACTGCACCTGTTACTGGTGCCCAGGCGCTTCGACGAGCTACGCCAGCTGGCGGTGCTGGGAGGCCTCGGTATCTCCGTTGATGCCGGCCTCAGTCTCAGCGGGGTCTTTGTATTCCCCGGCGGTGTCCTGGTACCCCTGTGGCTGTGTTGCCTGTGGCTGGCCTTTGCCACTACGCTGGGCCGCAGCCTCGCCGCTTTCGGCCCCAGGCCCTGGCTGGCGGCCATCGCCGGCGGTGTCGTGGTGCCCCTGAACTATTTTGCCGGCTCCCGTCTGGGTGCCGTGGAATTTGGTTTGCCCCTGTGGCAAAGCCTGTTGGTCATGGCGCTGATCTGGTCTGCTTTGTTACCGGGGCTATACTATCTGCAACAACGCTTCTTCAACCGTCTGGAGGCAACCCCCAATGTATCGATACCTGGCTAGTGTTATCCTGGCGGCGCTGCTGGCAGCCGCGACACAGGCTTCCGACAACCTGGAAATGGTCGGCGAGGCTCGCCTGTCGGTGATGTTCTGGTCGGTCTACGACTCCCGGTTGTATAGTGAAGATGGCCGCTATGACCCCGGCCAGCGCCCGCTGCGGCTGGAGATTGAGTATCTCAGGGACATCAGCGCCAGCGCACTGGTAGACCGCACTGGCGAGGAGTGGGACCACCTGAATCTCAACCACGAGGGCTCACAGGCCTGGCTCGAGGAACTGCGCGGCCTCTGGCCCGATGTCACCAAAAACGATGTCCTTGCGCTGGACCTGGACGAACAAAACCGCAGCACTTTCCTCCTCAATGGCGAGCCTCTCGGAGTTATCGAGGACCCGGCATTCGGGGAGCACTTCCTGGCTATCTGGCTGTCGCCTGACACCAGCCGCCCGGCATTGCGCAGGGCACTTATTGGTAGTCTCTAGGAGCCTGTCGGACTTAAGCGTTCGTAGCGAGGGAAAGTCCGGTTTGAGTCATTTTTTGAGCACTTTCGAGGCGAATAGTGGTTCTATTTAACGAGAAATTGCTCAAAAAAGGGCCAATCCGGCTTTTCCGCAGTAGAACAGCCTTAAGTCCGACAGGCTCCTAGCCTGCCGCTACGGGGCTGTCTTCCGGCAGGTACTGGTTGAGGCCCGCCAGGACCTCCTCGAGAGCGCCGCGATTTGCGGCTACTACCGCCAGCGCGTTCGCGCCCGTCTCCGCTCTGCGACCTGCATCCGCCAACAGTACCAGCACCTCCTGCGCCAGCTCCCCGGTATCCGCTACCGTCGCCAGGGCATGGCCGGCGGCCAGGGTGTCGTAGATGGTGGCAAAATTGAATACATGGGGTCCCGATATGATCGGTATCCCCCACGCCGCGGCCTCCAGCGGGTTGTGGCCACCGCGCTCGATCAACGACCCGCCGATAAATGCGATATCGGAAGCCCCGAATAACAACATCAGTTCACCCATGGTATCGGCCAGGTAGACCTGGGCGCCGTCGGGGCTCTCCTGCAGTGACCGCCGGGCGCACGTCAGCGCCCGTGCCCGCACCTCCTCCGCCACCGGTTCAAACCGCTCCGGGTGTCTGGGCACCAGAATCAGCAGGGTCTGCGGATACGACTCCAGCACCTTGCGATGGGCCGCCAGAATGTACTGATCTTCACCGGCATGTGTACTGGCGGCAATCCATATCGGGCGGACAAACCCCGGCTGGGCTCGCAACTCCGCCGCTGCTGCCTGCAGTTGCGGGGATATCTGCACATCGAACTTGATACTGCCGGTGACCGAGACCGTCTGCGGACGGGCACCAATATCCAGGAAACGCCGGGCATCATCGGCAGCCTGGGCTGCAATCCAGCTGATATTATGCAGTAACGGTCGCACCAGGCTATTGATACGGCGGTATCCGCGGGCGGAACGCGCCGAAAGTCGTGCATTTACCAGTACTATCGGTATCCCCCGTGCACCGGCGAGGCTGATCATGTTGGGCCAGAGTTCGGTTTCCATGATCACCAGCGCCGCCGGGCGAACGCGGTTCAGAAAGCGCTTTACCGAGCCGGGCGTATCGTAGGGTGAAAAGGCATAGCGCACGCGACTGCCGAACAGGGCCCGGGCGCGATTTGTACCGGTCATTGTCATGGCGGTCATCAGCACCGGGGAGCGCGGATGGCGCTCAAGTAGTGCCTTCACCAGCGGCGCCGCGGCAATGGTTTCCCCCACTGATACGGCGTGAACCCAGATTACCGGTTCGCTGGAGATGGGCGCGTAGCCCAGGCGCTGCGGCCAGTCTGCCCGCAGCCCCGGATTTTTGCGTCCGGACCACCACAGCTTGACAAGTAGCAGGGGCAGCGCGAGACGAAATGACAGAGAGTAAACAATACGCAGCATCGCCGGTCCGGGCAGTGAGACAGCCACCATTCTACCGAAAGCGACTCGGGAACGCCTGCACAACTATTGCCGCCACAGCCGGCCCACCTGCTAAACTGGCGCTCTGTGAATCAACAGCGAGTACCCTGCAACGTGAGTAAAGGCCGGTCGACCAACCGCGAGCTACGCTACCGCCGTTACCTGCACCCCCGCTGGTGGTCAACCTGGCTGGGCATCGCCTTGATGTGGCTTCTGGCAAGGCTGCCCCTGCGGCTGCAATGGTGGCTGGGAACAGGGGTGGGTGAACTGGCTTATTGGCTGATACCAAAACGCAGGCACATCACCGAGGTCAATATTGGCCTGTGCTTTCCCGAACTGTCCGCCGCCGAACAACGGGCACTGGTGCGTCATTCTTTTCATTCCAACGGCATCGGTATCATGGAGATCGGCCTGGCCTGGTTCCGCGATCCCGCTGCCTTCCAGGGCGTGACCACCGTGCACGGCCTGGAACATGTACACGCCGCACTGGCAGAGGGAAAGGGTGCTCTCGCACTCGGTGGCCACTACAGTTCGCTGGATCTCTGCGGAATCCTGGCCAGATGCCGGGTCGACGCCGATGTCATGCAGCGCGATCACAACAATCCCCTGCTCAACGCAGTAATGACGCGCGCCCGTGAGCGCCAGGACGGTATTGCCCTGTCCGCCAAGGACCTGCGCGGACTGCTGCGGCAATTACGCAACAACCGGCTGGTCTGGTACGCCACCGACCAGGATTACGGCCGCAAAGACGCCGTATTTGCGCCCTTTTTTGGGGTACCCGCGGCCTCCATCACCACAACATCGCGGATCGCCGCACGTAGCGGCTGCAAAGTACTGCCGTTCAGCCATTTCCGTCGCCAGGGCAGCCTTGGCTACGACATTTACTTTCATCCGCCGCTGGAGAATTTTCCTTCCGGGGATGACCTTGCCGATGCCACTCTCATCAACCAGGTGATTGAGCGCGAGGTCAGGCGGCATCCCGAGCAGTATCTGTGGATGCATCGGCGCTTCAAGACCCGCCCGGACCCACAAGAACCCGGCTTCTACTAATCCTCAACGAACCCTGATAACGGAAGACCCATGGCCCTGTCCAAAGCACGCATACTGATCTTTATCATCGGTCTCCTGGGCAAACTGCGCCTGCGCACCGCGCAGGGTATCGGCCGCGCCCTGGGCACACTCGGCTTTATGCTGCCCACACCCGCCCGCAAAGTCACTGACATCAACCTGCGCATCGCCTTTCCCGAGCTCGATGAAGGGGAACGGCGGGAGCTTACCCGTAACAGCCTGCGCCATACCGGCCAGGTGGCAATGGAAATCCCCCTGGTGTGGGAATGGCCGGTAGAACGCTGCCTGGATCTCATCCGGCAGCTTGAGGGCGAGGAACTGCTGCAGGCCGCGACCAAAAACGGCAAGGGCGTGCTGTTGCTGGCCCCGCACCTGGGCAACTGGGAACTGTGCGGGCTGTATTTCTCCTCCCGATACCGGATGGCCGCCCTGTACAGCCCACCATCCCTGGCGGGATTTGAAGACTATATGGTCCAGGTTCGGGGCAGGCTGGGGTCGGAGCTGGTGCGCGGTGACCGCCGCGGCCTGGCACGATTGATCGGTTTGCTGCGCGAGGGTGAAGTGGCGGGTATTCTGCCGGACCAGAGCCCTCGCGGCGCCGGCGCCGCCTACGCACCGTTCTTTGGCCTGGAGGTGCGAACCATGACCCTGGTGTCAAAACTGCTGCAGAAATCAGGGGCCACGCCACTGATGACCTGGTGCCAGCGGCTTCCCGATGGCGGTGGGTTTCGGCTGGTCATCCGCGCCTGTGAACCGGGCATTGCCGATCCCGACCCGGTGGTGGCAGCCACGGCTCTCAACCGTTCGGTGGAGGCCTGCGTGCGCGCCGCACCCGAGCAGTACCAGTGGGAATACAAGCGCTTTCGCCATCGCCCTGCCGGACAAGGCAATCCTTATCGGGAGTAGCAAGCTGCCCGGTAAGGTCGCGCCCACACCGATATGATAATATCGCCCATCCTCAGCCAGGCATCCCGGGAACTGGAGTATGCGCCGCTATCTGTTTTTTGTTAACCAGCCTTATGCCTACTCGATTTTGCGGCCACTACAGGCCGAAATCCGCAAGCGTGGGGATGAAGCAGCCTGGTTTGTCGCGGGCTGCACCTCGGCACCCCTGCGCGATGACGAACTGCACCTGCGCACCCTGGATGAAGCGCGCCGTTACCCGGCACTGGCAACCTTCGTGCCCGGCGACTGGGTACCGCCCCAGCTGCCCGGGATCAAGGTAGAGGTTTTCCACGGCCTGGCCCGCAACAAGCGTGGGCACAGCAGCGAGGATGCCAGTGACCATTACCAGATCCGCGGCTGGTTTGACCTGTACTGCACCCACGCGGAGACCGATACCGCCAAATTCAGCCAATTGGCGGCACAGCACAAGCACTTTGCCGTTGCCAAAACCGGCTGGCCCAAACTGGACCCCCTGTTCTCCGCGGGACAACCACAGGGGCCGCGCCCGCGTGCTGCGGATGAACCGCCGGTGGTGTTTTACGCCTCCACCTTCAGCCGCTCCATCACCTCCGCGCCGGTTCTGGCCGATACTATTGAAGCGCTCGCCAACAGCGGCCGCTGGCGCTTTATCGTCACCCTGCACCCGAAGATGGACCCGGCGGTAACCCGGCGCTACCGGCAAATGGCCGGCCCCAACCTGCGCTTTGTGGAAAGTGACCAGGAACTGCTGCCGCTGCTGCACGAGGCCGACCTGATGCTCTGCGACACCTCCTCGATCATGTTTGAATTCATGTTCCTGAACCGGCCCGTGGTGACCTACCGCACCAGGATGCCAGGCCCCTGGCTGCTGGACGTACAGGACATTAGTGACCTGGAAGCGACTTTGCAGAGGGCGGCACAACGGCCGCCCCAGCTTCTGCAGGCCGAAGCGGAACTGTGCCGGGAACTACATGGCTTTACCGATGGCGCTTCCAGCGCGCGCGTCCTGCAGGCCGTGGATGACTTTCTGGCCTCACCGGTGAAGCGACGCCGCAAGCCACTGAACCTGCTGCGCAAACTGCGGGTCAGGCGGCGCCTGCGCAAAGCCTTGTCAAACGCTGCTCACTCGGCGCCGTAGCGCGGCCTCGCCTTTGTCCACAGTCCCGCGTATTTGTTGAAGCTGACCTGGGCATAAAGCACCGCGGACAAGAACCCTACCGAGCCGTCGAGAAAACCCAGTCGCAACACATACACCTGGACAAAGGTCAGCAAGCCCCGCAGCGTTGGATACACCAGGGTGCGTACCTTCTTGCCCTGGCGGTATTTTTCATTGGCGCCCAGCCAGGCATATTGCGCACCCTTGAGCAGGGCGTGACCGAAGTCCCTGTGGGTATAGTGCACCAGCCGCGAGCGCAGGGTGCGCACTTTGCGCCCCTCGGGCAGCAGGATTTTCTCGTGCACCAGCGCGTCTGAAAAACGCACCCCTTCGCGGCGAAACAGGCGCAGGGGCGCTCGCCCGCTGCGACCAAAATCGAGCCGGGTACCATAAATGGTCACCGCCCAGGGCAACTTGTACGCATCCGCGTCAGGGGCATTCAGGACATGGTTTATCTCCGCCGCCAACTGGGGGCTGAGCCGCTCGTCAGCATCAATCGACAACACCCACTCCCCTGTCGCGCGCTCCAGGGCGCGCTGCTTCTGCACGCCAAAGCCGGGCCAGTCGGTATTTTCAACAGAGTCAGTATACTCGCGGGCAATTGCCACCGTGTTGTCCGTGCTGCCGCTGTCGAGCACCACAATCTCGTCAACCACGCCCTGCAGCGATTGCAAACAAGCGCCAATGTGAGCCTCCTCGTCCCGGGTGATGACAATGGCCGATAAGGACACTGTGCGTTGACGGTGGCAGGCGCGATTCAGGGCAAGAAACAGGGCGGCGGCAATCGCGGCTACCCCGACCAGGTACCAGGTGACAAACAGAGTGCGCGAAAACGCCGCCTCGGTCAGGCCAAAGACAAAGAACCCGACCGGGAACAGGGTGCCGGCCACTGCCAGATGCGCGCTGGTAATATCCCGGGAACGCACATAGCGGGCGAATACCAGCAGGGGTAACGACAGCAACAACAACCAGCTGAGACCGCCCGCCAGGCCCCGGGTCGCCAGGCTTTGCAACAGGTCATTATGGGTATGGTCGCGACAGCACCGTGCAACGAACTCGGGGGCTGTTACCTGCTCTGTAGCGATCGCGCGCTCAACCGCCCGGGTATAGCCGTTCAAGCCCGCGCCGGTAAGCGGCTGGTCGACAAACAGGCCCCAGGACAAGTCCCAGATCTCCAGCCGCGATTCAATGGGAGGATCAAGCTGGCCGGCGCGCATATCGGTCACCGTACGCACCAGCCGGTCACTGCTTAACGAGGCTATCGCGATAATCGCCAGCCCCGCCGCAACTACCGGCAAACGATAGCGCGCGGATACCAGCGGCAACATCAATAACAGCAGGACCGGCAGGGCCACCAGGTTACTGCGCGTTTGCGTCTGCAGTGCCGCCGCCAGGGCCAGGAATGCCAGGACAGCGGCCGCCCAGCCGAGGCGGGCATGTCCGGCACGGAACCAGTACAGCGCACCCACCAGGGTCAGCGCGGCAGACAGCAGTGCCAGGTTCCCCAGCGCTATCAGGTTGATCGCAAGTCCCGCTCGCGGGATTCCCGCAAAAACCTCAACGCTTCCAAGCCAGATGTCGGCGACCACGTTCGCTATCGCCCCCAACGCGGCAACGGCAAATGCTGCGAACACGGTATCGGCGCGAACCTTCGCCCATGTGATGGCCACTACCAGCGGCCAGAAAAAAATCAACCGCGCCGGGCCGTCCAACTCTTTAAGAGCGTTATAGTCAAATCCCGAGGCAATCCAGAACAGCACATAGACCAGCACAAAGAACCAGCAGCCAAAGTGGATCAGGCGCAATTCCCGGGGTTTTTCCCAGCCCTGCCGGCCGAGCACCTGGCGATGCATGAGCCACAGGCCGGCTATCGCGAGCAATAAAGTCGCCCAGGACAGCATTGTCGGTGCCAGCAAAGAGCCGCCCACGCCTGCCAGAAACAGTGCCGCCAGCAGCTGCCGGCCACGTTTTGATTGAATCATTGCATCTGCTCTTGCGCAGCGGGTTGAATGGAATCCGCGTCGCCAGATCCTGCAAGGAAGCGGCGTACGCTGACACCACTATATCGCAGTAACTCCTGCGGATTCCAACAGCCGGCGGTTAATTTGTGGCTGAACAGGCCGTCACCCGCTAACATGGCAGCGCTGCCGATGCGCAATAAAGGCTATTTTCACCAGCCGGGCGGCAGCAATCGACGAAACGGACCGAACAAACGCAAAAACCCGGAAACCCGTTAATGAAAGTCTTATGTATAACCGACTGCCCGGACCGTGCAGAAACCGAATTGTTTATCAGATTGTCGCAGGCCGCAGCCGTGGATATCTTCACGGTAATGAGTAATCCCGCCGGCAGGTATCACGAGTTACTGCTGGAAGCGGGAGTTAACGTCATCCCCTTGCGTATCAGCAGCCGCTTTGACCGGGAAGGCACCCGCGCTATCCGCGCCGAGGTCTATCGCGGCGGTTACGACATCGTCCATGCCTTCAATACCCGGGCGGTTGCCGGCGTGTTGCGCGCCGCCAGGCGTCACCCGGCCAAGCTGCTGGGCTACCGCGGGGTTACCACCGGCGTCGGCTACCTCAAGCCCGAGTCCTGGCACACGTTCCTGAGCCCTCGCCTGGACGGTATTTTCTGTGTCGCGGAGGCGGTCCGGCAATCTCTGGTCTCGGTGAAAGGACTGTGGTGGCACTTCCCCGAACACAAGGCAAAAACGATCCATAAAGGGCATGAACTTGCCTGGTACAGCGGTGAGCCTGCGGATCTCACCGGGCTTGGCGTGCCACCCGGTGCCACGACGCTGTGCTGTATCAGTCGCGACAGCGCCAAAAAAGGCCTCCTCACTTTACTGGATGCCTTCGACAACCTCCCCGCGGAACTGAGCTGCCATCTGCTGATCATCGGCGGCGTGGACAGTAACCAGGCCGTTCGCGCGCGGGCAAGCGCTTGCCGTTACCCGGACCGGGTCCACTTTACCGGCTACCGGAATGACGCGGTGGCAATTGTGCGGGCGGCCGACCTGCTGGTTTCAGCCTCCGCCAGTGGCGAGGGGTTACCGCGGGTAGTGATTGAGGCGATGTGTACGGGCACACCGGTCGTTGCCACCGACGCCGGCGGCACCCGGGAACTGGTGATTGACGGAGCCACCGGCTTGCTGGTGCCCGCCAAGAACCCCGACGCACTGAGTGCCGCAATCACCCGCGCGCTGACAGACCCACAGGCCACACAGCAGCGGGTGATTGCAGCCAGGGAGCGTATCGAGAACGAGTTCAGCGCCGCACGTACCGTAACGGAAACGCTGGCCTGGTATCAGGACTTACTGGCCACCGGCTGATAGTACGCCAGGTACCAGTCAACAAACCGCTCAACGCCCTCCTCTATTGATACCCGCGGTGAGTAACCGGTTGCGGCGCGCAGCTCGCTCACATCAGCATAGGTATCGGCCACATCCCCGGGCTGCATGGGTAACATGATCTTCTCAACCTGCCTGCCCAGGCGTTGCTCCAGCAGTTCAATAAAGCGCAGCAGGTGTACGGGCCGCTCGCAGCCTACGTTATAGATCCGATAGGGCGCGCTGGAGGATGCAGGATCAGCCGCCAGTGCATCCCACTGCGGGTTGGGGGTCGGGGGCTGTTCCACCACCCGCAGAATGCCATCGACAATATCGTCGATGAAGGTGAAATCACGATGGTGGTTGCCGTGATTGAACACCTCCAGCGGCTCACCGGCCATGATTTTGCGGCAAAAAATCATCGGCGCCATATCGGGGCGACCCCAGGGGCCATACACCGTAAAAAAACGCAGCCCCGTCGTTGGCAGCTGGTACAGGTGACTGTAGGCATGTGCCATCAGCTCGTTGGATTTCTTGGTGGCGGCGTACAGGCTCACCGGGTGGTCAACATTGTGACTGACACTGAAGGGCTGGCGCCCATTGCTGCCGTACACCGAACTGCTGCTGGCATAGGCCAGGTGGGCAACGGGGTTGTGCCGGCAACACTCCAGGATATTGGCGAAGGCCACCAGGTTGGAGGTGATATACGCCTCCGGGTGGCTCAGCGAATAGCGCACACCCGCTTGCGCGGCCAGGTGAATCACATGGTCGGGTTTGTGCCTGGCAAACAGTGCCTGCAGCCGGCCCGCATCCGACAGGCAAAAAATATCCAGCGTAAAGCCGGGTTGCCCCTCCAGTCGGGCCAGACGGGCGCGCTTCAGGGCAACATCATAGTAGTCATTCAGGTTATCCACGCCCACGACACTGTGGCCCGCCGCCAACAGAGCAGCAGCGGTTTCACAGCCGATAAAGCCGGCAACGCCGGTAACCAGTACTTTCATGTGGTATCTCGTCTATCCTCAAAATCGGGGGTATCAGGAGTGATAACCCTGCAGCAGGTTGCCCCATAAGGGGGACCAGGCAACATCCCGGCAGCGCTTACCCACAGAGCGTTTGAGCCTGGTGAGGTTGCGCACCTTCCAGGCCTCGCCAATAGCGCCGGTACGGCGCAACCGACAACGATCAAAATCAATCAGCCACAGCGAGCCGTCGGCCACCAGGATGTTATCGCAATTCAGGTCCACATGATCCAGCCCGGCATCGTGAAATGCCCGTAGCATCTGCCCGACCTGCCGCCATAACTGCGGGTCTTCAAGATTGGCCACTTCGGGTAGGGGGCGGGCATTCGGAATTCGCCGCAGCAAAATCGCAGCACGGTAGCGAAACAGCCCCTGCCGGCTGACCAGTGCCGCCACCGGCTCGGGCACGGGCAGATCGAGCTCACGCAAACGATTCAACAGCCTGAATTCCGCCAGCGCCCGGGTACGGCGAAAACCGGTAAAAACATAGCTGGCGCGAGACAGCCGGGCAACCAGGCCGCCGCGCAAATACCGGCGCAACACCAGATCGCCGTAGTCACTGTGAATAAACCAGGCCCCGCCGCGCCCCCCGGCCGCGACCGGCCGGGCGCTGTCGCCCCAGAAGGCGGGCGACAACCATTCCCCGGTTACCGCGGGGTATGCCGGATTGCCCAGCAGCAGGGTTGCACCCGAAGCGACTGCGCGTTCTGTGTTGCGATTCACCTTTGCGGCACCATGATTATCTTTCCCATTGCCTGTAGCGCCCGTAATACAGACCCGGGCCGCGGACTCGGTTAGAATAAATGTCCATTAGCAACGATCACCTGCCCGGCCCCCCAGGGACTGCCGGGGATTATAACAGGCGGCCCCTTGATCACATCCATCTGTATTCTGCGTCTTTCCGCCATTGGCGATGTCACCCACGTTATCCCTGTGGTGCTGAGCCTGCAGCAGCAATTACCGGGGGTGGCAATTACCTGGATTATCGGCAAGCTTGAATACCGCCTGGTGGGTGATTTGCCCGGCGTAGAATTCATCGTTTTTGATAAAAAGGCCGGGCTCAAGGGCTACCGGGCCCTGCGCCGGCAATTGCGCCACCGTCACTTTGACGCCCTGCTGCACATGCAGGTGGCATTGCGGGCCAATCTGGCTGCGGTCCTGGTGCCGGCGCGCATCAAGGTCGGCTACGACCGGGCGCGCAGCAAGGATCTGCACCAGTTGTTCATCAACCGGCGCATTGCTGCAACCCCGCAGCAGCACGTGCGCGACTGCCTGGCCAGCTTCCTGGAGCCTTTGGGGCTGGACCCGGCGCCGCCGGACTGGCGGATTCCCCTGGCGGAAGCAGACCATGCCTTTGCCCGCAGCCACCTGGCCGCTGACCAACGCAACCTGGTGATCAGCCCCTGTGCCAGCCACCCGCTGCGCAACTGGTCGGCGCAGCGCTATGCGGCCCTGGCGGACCACGCGGTACGGCGCCATAACATGAAGGTGCTGCTGGTGGGCAGCCCGGCGGCGACTGAACAACAAATGTGCGCGGCCATTGCAGATACCATGCAGGAAACGGCACTGAACCTGTGCGGGCAGGACACCCTCAAGCAGCTGACCGCCCTGCTCGCCCATGCGGACCTGCTGGTAGCGCCGGATACCGGCCCCGCCCATATCGCCAGCGCCGTGGGTACCGATGTACTCGGGCTATATGCGGCCAGCAATCCCTACCGATCCGGGCCCTATAACTCGTTGCAATGGTGTGTAAACCGCTATCCGGAGGCGTTGCAGGCTTTCACCGGCAAGAGCCCCGCCCGGGCGCGCTGGGGCGCCAGGGCGGAGTTTCCCGGGGCGATGGAACTGATCCAGGTGGAGGATGCCACCGACATGCTGGACAGATGGGTGGCGGCGCACAGCGACTAGCGCCGTGGCCGGCGCTAGTGTTTTGCCGTGTAGTCCTGGTAAGACTTCTCCTCCACAAAGCGTGAACCCAGCGCCAGATTGATCGCCTTCTTCAGCGCCGCCCGCTGGTCATTGGTCACATACACCGCCCGCGCCAGCTCGATAAAGCGTGACCCGAAATCCTGGGCCGCCTCCTGGTCGCGAATATCACCCTCAATCACCCACAGGGACTCATTAACCGACTTCAACTGTGCCCGCAGGTCCGCAATGGCAGACTCATCCGGCACCGCCTGGGCCCAGGTGCCGTTCAGCGCCTCCAGCTCACGGCGCACATTGGCGACTTTGGCGGGATCCGCAATGCGCTCGGACTTGATTTCGAGGATGGTGATCTTGTCGAGCACTTCGCCGAACGAAACCGGGACGGTAATGACATCGGTCATGGGTTGTTCCTTGCTACAGGTGGGGATTCAGGGGGACACCGATTCTAGCAAGTTTCGCGCGGGCAGGCAGCCCGGGGCAATGCCGAATACCGGGTTTGCAGAGAATGGCAGCTTTAATTTCCACGTTTTACCCGGGGATTAACCTCGCCTCCGCGAAGAATATCGGCCATTACATAGCCGATGCAATGCAATAGACTATCAACAGCAGGTGTCATAACGTTGCCGGTGGCGGGCGCAGCACCAGCTATTATTCCTTAATAATAAAAAACCACAGCGTTTACGCTGGTCGTAACCAGAGAGACTCAAGCCATGAAAAAACTTTTGATCACAACCATGGCCCTGCTCGGCTCCGCATTGATTGCCATAGCATTTGTGGGTCCCGCCTATATCGCAAGCGCCCCCGGCGTTGCCAGCGGCATGGGGGCCAAGCTGCTTTGCAGTGCACGGTATGTCAGCGGGTTTTCCGAACAACAGGCGCTCGATGACCTGGTGCAATATTCGCCGCTGCTGGAATACCTTGAGATCCAGTACGATACGGCGAACATGACTGTCACTACGTCGCTGTTCGGTATCAGCTCGGCTACCGCCGTCTATTTGCCGGGAGTGGGCTGCAGTAATAACTATCCCGGGTTTGACCAACGCAATGCCCTGCAAACCCGCGAATTGCCAGCCCTGGGCCATGACTGGCCCCTGGGCAATCGCGTTGCAACAGTGGATGCGGAAGTACAGGCACTGGCAGAGCAACTGCGCGATGAGGACAACGCAGCGGGCCTGAATACCCGGGCATTGCTGGTGGTACGCAATGGCCGGATTGTGGCTGAGGCGTACGCCCGGAATGCCGGCCCCGAGACACCCCTGCTCGGCTGGTCCATGGCCAAGAGCCTGACCTCGGTAATGATCGGCAACCTGCAACTTCGCGGCCTGGTGAATGTGGATGAGCCCACCGGATTTGCCGAGTGGGCCGGGGATGGCCGGGCCGCCATTAAAATAACTGACCTGCTGACGATGACCGATGGCCTGGACTTCTCCGAGGAATACAACCCGGGCGATGACGCTACCGCGATGCTGTTTACGGAACCGTCGGCGTCAGACTACGTGCTCGGTAAAAAGCCGATTCATACCGGTGGCTCCCATTTCAACTACAGCTCGGGAACGGCGAACCTGTTGAGCCGGCTGTATTTTGAACGCACCGGCGGTACTGCGCAGAACAATTATGACGAGTTCATTACTCACATTGCCTCGCCCCTGGGATTTCAGCACAGCATCCTGGAAACCGATGCCAGTGGGGTGTTCGTCGGCAGCTCCTATCTGTATGCCTCCGCCCGGGACTGGGCTCGCCTGGGCCAGATGATGCTCAACGGGGGTGTGCTCAATGGCCAGCGCATTGTCAGTGCTGACTGGGTGGCCCGCTCTACCCGGCCCAATACATCCCAAAATGGCCCCGCCTATGGTTATCAATGGTGGCTTAACCGGGGCGGAGAACAACTGCGCTGGGCCGACCTGCCCGCGGACGCCTACGCAGCCCAGGGCAATCGCGAGCAGAGCGTGATGGTGATTCCATCCGCCGGGCTGGTGATCGTGCGGCTGGGATGGACCTCCGGGATCTATCCGGTGAATGAGCGATTTGCAAAGATTCTATGGGCTGCAGGGGCAAGCAAGGCGCAACCAGAGCCCCGATAGAATACCGCTGTCAGATTTCACCCAGGGCGCCACGAATCGGGGAAACCGGCTCGTGCACCCGGCGCACCAGAAAATCCGACAGTGTGGCGCCTGACTGTACCTGCGCCAGCCAGTCGTCCGGGTCGAACTCCACACCAACCGGGTTGGCGCTGAAGCCCGGCCCGCGAATATAGGCATTGCTTTCTTCGGCGGATGCAAAACTGTCCACCTGGAATTCCAGCTGATTGCCATCGGGGTCCGCGTAGTACATCGGGACTGTAAGACCGTGATGAACACACCAGTAAGGCAGGATGTTGCTGGATTTCAGGCGCGCATAATTCTCGAACAAATCATCCAGTAACGCGAAGGTGTAAGCTACATGCTCCAGACCCACCAAGCCCGGTTTCCCCGAATCGTCCCCGTCGGGCTGCACCACGCTCAGGTCCAGAAATGCGAATCGGTGATGTTCGTCGTCGTAGGTTAGAAACGCCATTACCGGATTCTGGTGCTGTATGCTGGCGCCAAACACGTCCTGGTACCACTCGAGCATTTGCTCGAATTTGCGAGTCCGATAGACAACATGGGCGAGGCGCGGGAGTCGGTTTTGCGACATTAGAATTCCTCCACCAGGGGTGCTGAGAAAAGGCCGAATACCGCTACCACACAGTGTGGTGTGTTTGACAAATATCAGCACACAACCAGGGCGATGTCCAGCCTCATGAAGACCCATTTGCCCTGCTCATATTACTGAGCCCTAGAGGGAACCTTTCTGACCCCGATAGCGTTATATCTTCTGAAGACCAGTGAATCATCATGTTAATGGCGGGCAAAACAACAGCATGAAAAGAAGGGGGATAGAACGAGACGCATTCGAGCGGGAGGCTTTCCCCTATCTGGCAACCTTGTTTCGCACTGCTTACCGTCTCGCCGGCTCAACCGCCGATGCCGAAGATCTGGCCCAGGAAGTATTGATCCGTCTTTATCGGGATTTTTCCCGGTGGCAAACCATGGACCAGCGCCAGGGCTCTACGCTACGCATTTGCCGACCGGTTTAGTGTATTTGGCGAATACCGCTATACCAACAACGACGCCAATTTCGATCGCTTCAATTATGTCAGCAACCAGTTCATGGTGGGTGTGGATGCAGTCTTTTTCTGAGGCCGGGAAACGTTTGTGCGTGGCTTTTAAACAAATATCTATGCAGTGGAGACCTGTAAGGCCAAGAGTCTTACAGGTCTCCCTCCTTGGATTGACACTTCAGTGCTCGTGGCCACCATGCGCATGCACGTTACGCTGGTACTGAAGGTATTCCCCGTTACGGAAAAACACTTCGTCTTCGTGGTCACCCAGATCGGCGAAATCGAAGGTTTTGTAGCTGGCTACCCGAGTCAGCGTTTCATCGAGTATCCGAGTATCTGTGACTAACTCGGTAAGTTTCCACGTCAGGGTGGTGCCTGCAGTCTCACTCGTCAAAGCGAGTGGCAGTTGCACTTCATCAAGGTACGACAGGGCCAGGCGGGGCTCGCTCGTGTGCGACTCATAGCGAGCCACCGTCAAACACCGATACTGCTCTTCACCCACGTGCTGCAAGCGACCGGCTTCCGCGGAGGGAAGCAACTGGTACAGGGTATCCCAGCCATTGGGCGCAATATCGACTGAGGGCTCATGCTCAACGCCCTTGGATTCCAGATCGAAGTACTCGGTCACCGCGACGCGGCCGCCACCGTAGTTTTCATAGATGCGCGTCATGTTTTCTGTGGTCATGAGATACACGACTCGGGCGGGGGTTTGTCGCAACAAGGTCAATGACTTTACTGCTTGATCGCTACCCGAGGTAATTTCAAAGACCCCACCCACAACGGTGGATGGGTCGACGCAGTCGCTATCGGCATTCGCCGTCGCTATTACACTCATCATCCCGAGTAGGCTGATAAAGGTTTTCAACATGGCTTGTCTCCTGGAACAAAAGAACCCGCCGGCGTCACCGCCGGCGGGTAACAGGGTTTTACAAAACTACTGAACTGCCTGATCCGCTTTCGCAATCAAATCGAGTGCGTAGTCCACGAAGTGGAAAATGGCGTTCTGCTCGTTTGTACCGCGGACCAGTGAAGCACCGGGCCCCTGAGCGTAAATACCCACGTCTTCACCTGAGTGTGTCTCAGAACTGAGTGGAATGATCGCCTCCTGGTGGTAACCGGCCGCCGTCGTATCTATCGAACTGATGTCGACACGGCCACTGGTGATGGGGCACCCATAACCTGCATCGGAGTCCGTTTCGGCCCCGAGATCACAAAAGCCGCGACCATTAGTGTAAGCCAGCGTGGTAAACGGCATGCCATCCGATGCCGCCTGGGGCGTATCGGATCCTGCATAGATTGCCTTACCCAGGATCGGGTTGCCGCGCTTCACATAACCACCAATCGTCAACACATGGCTGTGGTCAGCCGTGACGATGATCAGGGTATTTTCGACACTGGTCAGGTTTACGGCCGCTTGCACCGCCTTTGCCATTTCGATGGTATCGGCCAGGGCACCTGCCGCGTTACCCGCGTGGTGAGCATGGTCTATACGGCCCGACTCCACCTGCAGATAAAATCCCCGCGGATTGTTGTCGAGAATCTGAATGGCTTTTGCTGTCATTTCCGACAGTGATGGCTCACCCAGAATATCGTTGTTGCGGTCCAGCTCATACTGCATGTGAGACTCATTGAAAATGCCCATCAGCTTGCTGGTAGACTCGGTATCGACAGCGTCAAAGGCGGCCTTATCGTGAGCGATCACACCATCTGCGTACAAGGCAGACCACTCGTCAAACAGGTTGCGACCATCAGTTCGGTCACCTTCGGCACCTGCGGCTGTGGGCTTCTCCACATTTTCAGTTGCGTCGTTGGGGAGGAAATGACGGCGTCCGCCACCCATCACCACGTCGATACCGTCAATTCTAGCTCCCGGAACCGCCGTTTTGACACGCGCCTCCAAAGAGAGCAACTGTGACGCGATGTCTTCTTCCCCGCAACCAACTGGCACATCGGAATTGTCTTCGTAGTTACGATCTACACTTTTCGCATAATTGGCTGCAGGCGTGGCGTGCGTGACACGTGCCGTGGAGACCACACCGGTCGACAGTCCGGCAATCTCGGCCAGTTCGAGGCTGGTTCGTAACACATTGGCATCGGTGCCCGTAGTGCAATCGCCACGAACCACTGTCTGGTCGAAGCCAAAGGTGCCAATGTCGGTTTTAACACCGGTTACCATGGCGTTCATCGTTCCGGCCGAGTCCGGGACCTGGGAGTTGGTGTTATAGACTTTCACCAAACCGGCAAAAGGGAACCGGTCAAACGACAGATCGTTTGATTCGGGGCCATCGAAGTCGCTGGAAAGTGCATCGTCCCATGCCATCCCCTTGATTTCGCCGGCACGTATACGCGCGGCGGTGACGGTGGAGACACCCATGCCGTCGCCCACAAACAGGATCACATTCTTCGCGGACCCGCGCACTTCTTTCAGGTCTTCGGATGACATCGCCTGCATACGGCCTTCGTCATTGACGTAAAATGCGTTGTTAACGTTATTCAACAGCTGCAAACGGGATAGAGTGACGGGCGCGTCCTCGCCATCGGCGCCTGCGGGCCCCTGGTCCCCTATGGGCCCCTGATCCCCTTGCGGTCCCTGAACGCCCGGCAGACCCTGCGTGCCGGCGGAACCGTCGTCGCCTTCACACGCTACCAGGGTAGCGCCGACGACCGCCAACGCGAGTACTTTCAATAAACTGGCTGGTTTCTGGATTAACATATTCCTGTGCTCCTTACTCGCCGATAACCGGACGCGCTCTGTTCATAATGTGGAAGATCATGCTCTGCTCAACCGTGCCCCGAACGAAGCCCGCACCGGGGCCAGTCGCATGAACGGTGATGTCTTCGCCCGAATGCGTTTCCGAACCCAAAGGCACAAGCGCCTCCTGGTGATAACCGGATGCCGTAGTGTCCGTCACTGTCAAATCAGTGCGCGTACCGGCAGCGGAAGGGCAACCATAACCGGCGTCGGAATCGGTCTCCGAACCGAGGTCACAAAAACCCCGACCGTTATTGTAATTGATGGTAGTAAACGGCAAGCCATCGCTGGCTAACTGAGGATCGCCGCCGGGCGTGTAGACAGCTTTGCCCAAAATCGGGTTGCCCCGCGTGACATAGCCACCCATGGTCATAACATGGCTGTGGTCAGCCGTAACAATAATCAACGTTTCATCGGGGTCTGTTGAATCGTAAGCGGCTTTCACTGCTTCAGCCATCGCGGCGGTGTCGGCAAAGGCGCCATAAGCGTTGCCCGCGTGGTGGGCGTGGTCAATGCGTCCTGATTCCACCATCAGGAAGAACCCGTCGGGATCGTTATCGAGAACCTCAATCGCCGTTTGGGTCATTTCGGCAATTGACGGCTCACCGGCGATGTCGTTGCCACGGTCAGCTTCGTACTGCATATGTGACTCATTGAACAAGGCGAACACTCTATTTACAGAGCTGGTATCGATTGCGTCCAGCTCTGCTTTGGTGTTGACGTATGCACCATCCGCATATTTTTCCTTCCATTCCGCAGTGAGATCACGGCTGTCTGTACGGTCGCCCTCGGCACCCGCCGCAGTGGGCTTTTCTACATTAAAGGCTGCATCGTTGGGGATGAAATGGCGACGACCACCACCCATGGCGACTTCAAGTCCGTTAACATCGACACCCTCGTAACGAGATTCGAGGTTTTCTTCGAAGTTCACCAGTTGCAAGGCAATATCTTCTATCTGGCCTTCACAGCTGCTTCCGGCACCAATGTCGGAAATATCTTCGTAGTTTCGGTCAGGCGTTTTCGCGTACAGGGCACCGGGCGTTGCATGGGTCAAACGAGCCGTTGACACAATGCCCGTTGCCATCCCGGATATTTCGGCCATTTCGAGATAGGAGGCAACCTCGTTATGGTCCCCTATGGTGGTGCAATCCCCGCGATCAACAGTTTCGTCGTAACCAAACACACCGATATCGGTCTTCAGGCCCGCGACCATCGCCATCATCGTGCCGGCGGAGTCGGGCACCTGGGAATTGGTGTTATAGGTTTTCACAAGTGCCGTATGCGGGAAATTCTCGAAATACAATTCATGCTCTTCACCAAACTCCGCGCCATTCGCCTGGGCTTCGAAAATGCGCGCGCCGGTCAAAGTAGAAACCCCCATACCGTCGCCTACGAACAGGATGATATTTTTTGCGAGGCGCGGGTTATTCTGGGTTTTTACCTTGTTGGCGACATTGTCGTTGGCTTCCTGAAACCATGCGTTACCGGTCTGTTGTGCAGGTAATACCTGAGATGTTGCGGCTACACTGCCCAACAGCGCTGCCAGCGCGGTTGCCAGTTTCGTCTTTCCATTCTTCATGATGTCGTTCCTTGTCTGTGATCACGGCGTTTGCAAATGAATCGCAGACCCAGAATGAGGATCATCCATGACAAAGGAGTGACGGCTATATGATAGAAACATGATGGATACATGACAGTTCGCTTCGAACAGACACATCGGTTGTGTCCATCTGATTGCTACAGACGTATCTCGCGAGGTCCATGAGAGCGGACAACTGTATTGCGGCACAAGTGGAACGTGCAGTGAGAAAAGCCTGAATACCACTACCACACGCTGTGGTGTAATGTGGCCGATATCAACCCACAGACAGGGCGGTGCCCACCTTTATGAAAACCCGGCAGTACTGGTTGGTTTTTGCCCTGCTTTGCCTCATCGGCATAATGATGGCGTTGTGGTTGCGAGGGGGAACAGACACACGGCTGGTTACCCTACCGGAAGGATGGGCCACAGAGGTAGGGAGCTGGTTTTCCGAGCAGGCAAATCACATCTTCCCGACAGACCTTGCGGGGGCAGTAGACCAGACTGCATCGATAAAAACCCCTGATACGCCCGACTTGCCCGGGACCACCGGCCAACGCATATCCCCCCTGGACCACACCGCAAATGACAAACAGGTTTGCGGCCGCCCTCCCACTAAATCACGTGATGACACCACTCGTGAGCTTGTCTATCGGTGGGTTGACGAACAGGGCCAGACCCACATGGCGGATCGACGCCCCCATGGCCGCATCGCATCGGTCACGGACCTGGGTAGAACCAAACTGGATTTCACCTACGAAATTATCGCCGACGGCGTATCGCTACCCATCGGTTTCCAGGGCCAACTCGCCGCCGGCTCAAAGCGCATGTATGACACCTGGCATTTCTTCCTGGGTGAACAGCAATTGCGGCAGTCCAGGATCCGGCTGCGGATGATCGGCGGCCCCGGCAGGTTCGATGCCTACTACGCCAACGTGGCCGTGCACCCGGCACAGGTTTCAGGCTTTTATACCATGCACAACAACGAGGCCGTGGTGAAGTTCAACGCTGCTGACCCGCGCCGGAACCTGGCGGTCACCTTCCACGAAATCTCTCATTTGATCACCGCGGCGCACCTCGGCCCGACACCAGTATGGCTAACGGAAGGGCTGGCCGAATACTTTGAGACCATGCAGGTGAAAGGGCAAAGCGGTGCCATCCATCCTAACCGGGATCACATCAAGCGCCTGCAAACGACCCCGCCACCGAGTTTGCGCGGCTACCTGGCTATCGACAGAACACAATGGTACGGCGCACAGATACACCGCAATTACGCGATCGCCTGGTCCCTCGTACACTTCCTGCTGCGCGAGGCACCGGCCATGTATGCATTACGGGATGTGGTAAAACAAGCCCGGGAAAATTTCTGCAAACCGTTCTCCGCTGTGGCCGCGCTGGAAAAAGCGTACCCCGGTGGCATTGCCAGGCTGGAGACCGACTGGCGGAAATGGCTTGCGGGGAGTAGCTTCCCGGTACAGCAGATATGAATTGCGGGGGTGACATGCCCACACAGGAATCGATATTAGGTAGCCTCTGTTAGGATTCGGGATTTGAGTGCAGGATCAAATATCATTGTACTTGGTGTGAAATCTTTGCGAAGTTATGTGATGTACTCAAACTAGCCGGTAGCGGTCTCGATGTAATTTTTTTCGGTGAAATGTCTATGCATATCCAGTTTTTTGTAACGAAATTGATCCTCGCGTTAGCTCTCGCTGGCTCAGCAGTCGCGGTCGCTGGGAGAGTTGGAGATTCTTCACAGGTAGATGAGCTTTTTAGCAAGGTCTCTCAAGAGAAAGCTAGCGCGGTGAAAGGATACGGCCAATACAGTTACGCGCACCGTCGTTTTTTCTCTGCGAGAGACCGTGTGGTAAAGGTGAATTTGGATAACTTGAAAATGGGTCATGGCGAAATGCCCCGTAACGGTACCAGGTTCAAAATTGATCTCTTCGATGGAGAATCTTTAACTCTGGAAACAGAGGCTTTTATGCTTGCTACCAATAGCACGTGGGCTTGGACGGTGAGGCAGGTTTTACCCGAGGAGTTGAAGGGGCGATTTGGATCAGTGTCTGAAGCCAATGAATACGGTTTGACTATCCCCGAGCTAGAGCAGCTACTAACAACGTCAACCTTTTTTGTTCAAAGCTGGGATGTGCACGAGCCGACTGGTGAGGTGAGCTATAGCGGTGACCGGCTTGCGCAAAATGTATCGCCCAACCCTGAAGCGAAACCGGAGAGAAAAGCGGGACAGTATACGGCGAAAGCATTTTACTCAGTAGAAGGGAGATTCCTCGACTTAAAGACTGGGAAACCATGCCTGTTATCACGGTTTCCATTGACGCCAAAATACGCCCTGCTTATGGAAATCGATCCGAGTCCTGACAAGCAGTTTTCGATTGATGGTGACTCTGGCAGACCAGCAGCGTTATCAAACGAAGGTAAAGAGAAGCTCGACCGATATAACGCATATATCAATAGTACTATCCAAGAGGAACCTTCCGTAAAAGTCATGAGGGAAGAACCATGAAAATTCGGACCTATAATACTTTAAGTTCTCAGGCACCCAACCAGAGACATAGCGGCCCTCATTCTCCGCAACCAGTAGGTGTCCAAATCTCCTGAAGCTCAACCACTCCGAAAATACGTGGGCGGCTGTCCGGTCCACTGCTTGAACGCGCGCCTGAAGTTGGTCACCTCGGTATAGCCCAGTAGCGTCGCGATCTGTTCCAGGTTCATTGAGGAATCGCGCAGGTATCCCAACGCGAGCTGCTTGCGCACGTCGTCCACTTCCGCACGGAAGCTGGTGTCGAAGGTGTTCAGCTGGCGACGCAGCTGGCGGGAGTTAACCCCGAGTTCCGCGGCCACGGTCTCCATGTCGGGAATCTGCCCGGGCGTACGCATGAGCACACGACGCACCTCGCGCACCAGGTTCTCCTCCGGGCTGTGCTTGTCCAGCATCTCCTCCACCAGGCGGCGACACATCCGCGCGCTGACCGGGTTGGCGTGGGGCAGTGGTGTGTTGTCCGGGCGGGCAATCCACAGCGCGTTCTGGGACTGGTTGAAGCGCGTCGGGCAGCGTAGCACCTTGCGGTACAACCGTGCATAGCGGGGGTCTGCATAGGTGGTTTGCAGCTCCAGTGGCTGAAAGCGCTCGCCGATGATATCCCCGAGTACGGTAACAACACCTCCGGCCATTTCCTCCACGCTAAAAGGCAGGATATCTTCCAGGCCGCTTGGTGCCTCCATGCGCAGGCACAGGCGATCACCCTCTTCGTAGGCGCTCAGGGCCAGCATGCCGCTGGCGGCCTTGTAAAACTTGAGCCCGGTAAAAAAGGCCTCGTGGTAGGTGGAACAGCTCATGATGGTATAGCCGAGCATCCCCCAGCTACTCACATTCTCCCTCGACCCACTGAGCAGGCCCAGGGTCGGCGTATTGGATAACAGCAAGGCGCGCCGTACCAGGTTCACCATCTGCCGGTAAGGGACGAAGGTATCCTCGCGCTCCAGTAACAGCGGGCGGATACCGGTGCCGGCGAGCACGTGGGTACGGGAAACGCCCTGCTCTTCCAACAACTCCAGCAGCTGTACGGCGAGCTGCGGCGGCATTTCACGCTCGTCGATACTGTGTTGGGAGGATCGCGGCATGGGGCGCTTGTCCGAAAATGATTAGGTGATAGGTCAATCCTAACCTGTTGTCCACAGGCAGGACAAATACTCTGTGACACGAGTTACACAACAGCAGCGGGTAGTCCGATTTCCCGCCACAAACCGAGCGATAAAAATGAGCCGCATGCGCGGCGGGGAGTACACCATGCCTGTTCTCAACACGGATTCTGCGGCCGCAACCTCGAAACGGCCGGCACTCGGCAAACGACGATTACCCCTGTGGGTGGCGCTGGCGGCCGCGCTGGCGCCGTTTAGCACCCAGGCCAACACCCTGGAGGAAGTCATAGTGACGGCGCAGAAGCGGGAGCAGTCGCTGCAGGACGTTGGCATTACCGTGTCGGCACTGACCGGCGAGACCATTGAAAAGCTGGGGCTATACGACAGCAACGACCTCTCCAACAGCATTCCCAACCTGAACATCGAATCACCGGCGGGCGAAGGGGGTGTCAGTGTGGTGTTCATCCGCGGGGTGGGGCTGAATGATTTCGCCACCAACAACAGTGGCCCGGTGGGCTTCTATATCGACGAGGTGTATGCCGGGTCATCCAACTCCCAGTCTGCGGCGCTGTTCGATATTGATCGCATCGAGGTACTCAAGGGGCCGCAGGGTACGCTCTACGGCCGCAATACTACTGGCGGTGCAATCTCACTGGTCTCGCGCAAGCCCGGCGTGGAAACCGAAGGCTATGTACGCGGCAGCTACGGCAACTACAGCACCGGCAATGACGAATACCGCATCGAGGGCGCGGTGGGCGGCAGCCTGGGTGACACCGTGCAAGCGCGCGTCGCCGGGGTGACCTATCACAGCGACGGCTACATGAAGAACCTGGTCGACAACAGCTACGTGGAGAAGGAACGCTGGGCCGCCCGGGCGCAACTGAACTGGACCCCGACGGACCGGTTGAATGTCCTGTTCAATGTTCACGGCAGCGACAACGATTCCGACGCCGACCTGTACAACAGCTCCGCCGACGAGAACTTCTACGAGGGCTTGTCGGATATCAGCCCGGTACTGCAGGTGGAACAGGCAGGTGCCTCCGTCAAGCTTGACTACACCCTCACCGATAGCATTGAGCTGGTATCGATCACCGCCTACGACGAGCTGGACAAGCTGCACCAGGAAGATGCCGACATGCTGCCTGCGCCCATTATCCATCCCGAGTATGGGGTGGAGGCGGACATGTTCTCGCAAGAGTTGCGCCTGAGCGGCGGTAGTGAAGGCGCCGTGTGGATAGCCGGCCTGTACTACTTCGAGGAGAATCTCGACCAGGACCAGGGCGTGGATCTCACCGGTGCCGGCTTGCCCGTTCCCTATCGCTACGACAACACCCAGGAACTCAGCACCTGGGCCCTGTTCGGGCAATACGAGTACGATCTCAGCCCGACCCTGACCCTGACCGCCGGGCTGCGCTATACGCAGCTGGATGTGGATTTCACCAGCGCGGGCACCGGCACGTTCTTCCTGGACAGCACTGTTCCCGGTGGTATGACCGACAGCTACCGCTTTGCCGACGATCTCAGCGAGGACAATGTATCGGGTAAACTGGCGCTGAACTGGCGCCCGGTGGACGATGTGCTGGTCTATACCTCGCTCAGTCGCGGTTTCAAGGGCGGAGGCTACAACGGCAACTTCCACATCAATGTCGACGCCATCGGCAGCTATGACAACGAAGAACTGACCGCCTGGGAGCTCGGTACCAAAACGCGCCTGGCGGACGGTCGCCTGCAGCTGAACGCGGCCCTGTTCTACTACGATTACAACGACGCACAGATCTTCAACAACGCACCCATTCCCGGTGTCGGCCTGCCCTCGAACACCATTCGCAATGCCGATGCCAGTATGCAGGGCCTGGACCTCGACCTGCGCTGGACGCCGGTGGACGGCCTCTACCTGCAGCTTGGCCTGGGCTATGTGGATGCCACCTACGACGAAGATATCGTCGACCCGGTCACCGGCCCGCTGCCCATCGACGGCCTCGCGGTACAGAACACACCGGAACTGAGTGCATTCGCCCTGGCCAGCTACGAATGGCAGCTCGGCGATGGAGGCATGATTGCCGCGCAGATCGATGCCACCTACAGCGACGACGTGTACTACAGCACCTTCGAGGACAGCGCCGTGGGGCAGTCCGCCTATACGCTGTTCGGCTCGCGCCTGTCGTGGCACAGCGCCGATGACGCCCTGGAAGTCGCCCTGTGGGGCAAGAACCTGGGTGACAAGGAATATGCCGCCTATGTGTTCGACCTGCGCGCCGACTTCGGTTTCCTGCAACGCATGCGCGGCGTGCCGCGCACGGTGGGCATTGATGTCCAGTACCGGTTCTGAGGTGACCATGACAGATACAGCACAACAGGCGGCGCCGTTCAACGTCGCCGGCAAATCCTGCTTTATTACCGGCGGCACCGCGGGCATCGGCCTGGCTACCGCGCAGCGCCTGGTTGCTGCGGGGGCCCGCGTTACCATCAGCGGCCGCCGTGCCTCGGGGCAGGCGATTGCCGAGGGTATCGGCGCGCATTTCATAGCCCTGGATGTCACCGATACCCGGGCGCTGGCCGCCGCATTACAGGCCACCGTGGCGGCCCAGGGCGCACTGGATATCCTGTTCAATAATGCCGGGACCGAGAACACCGGCCCGACCATTGCGGAGGCCGACGGCGCCACCTTCCAGGGCCTGCTCGATCTCAACCTGATCGCCGCCTATAACACGCTACACCACGGCGCACCCTGTATGGCCGACGGCGGCAGTATCATCAATACCGCGTCGGTGGCGGCGATGACCACCATGCCGGGCTATGCGCAATATGGCGCCAGCAAGGCGGCGGTGGTATCGCTTACCCGCACTGCCGCGCTGGAGCTGGCGCCGCGCGGTATCCGGGTTAACGCCATCTGTCCGGGCAGCATCTGGAGCGAGATGTTGCCGGAAGATCACCCGGAAGTGGCGGCGGTAGAAATACTGTGCCCGGCGACGCGCATTGGCGAGGCCGGGGAAGTTGCGGCACTGGTGCATTTTCTCGCCAGCGACGACAGTCGCTATGTGTCCGGCGCGGTCATTCCCATTGACGGCGGCCTGAGTGCCGGTTTTGGTTATCCGCTGCTGCAGGCGCTGTTCGGCGATGCAGCGGAGCAAACCTGATGGGGCTTATCCAGGCCGAGCGCATCATGCGTGAGGACCCGGCCCACGCGCGCCTGCCCCACGATGCCGACTACGCCCACGGCGCCGCCTTTATCGACGGGCGGTTCTGCAGCGTGGACACGGCGGCGATCCCCATTACCGATGTCGGCTTCCTGCATGCGGATGCCGCCTACGATGTAGTCAGCGCCAGCGCCGGCCAGCTGTTCCGGCTACCCGAGCACCTGGCGCGGTTCGAACAATCCTGTGCGGCGTTTCGCCTGCGCAACCCCTACAACGAACGCCAGACCATTGCCGTGCTTAGCCGGCTGGTACAGCTGGCCGGTACCCGGGAAGCCTACGTATGGTGGTGCGTGACCCGCGGTGCAATGCCGGACAGTGGCAGCGAACGCGGCAATCCCTCCGCCTACCGTAACTGTTTTTATGCCTTCGTCATTCCCTACCTGTACATCGCCGATGACGATACCCGCAATCGCGGCCTGGACCTGCGGGTGAGTGAACAGCACATCCGCATTCCGGAACAAGCGGTGGACCCAACGGCCAAGAACTTTCACTGGATGGACATGAAACTGTCGCTGTTCGAGGCCCGCGACCGCGGCGCCGATTTCTCCGTGCTGCTGGATGCCCGGGGCAACCTGACCGAGTGTCCCGGAGCCAACCTGTTTCTGGTTCGGCAGGGGCAGCTGTATACCCCGGACAGCGGTTGCCTGGCCGGCATCACCCGCGCCACGGTGCTGGAGCTGGCCGCCGCACGGGGGCTGCCCGCCCACCTTACCCGGCTGCCGGCCAGCGCACTGCGCGAGGCCGATGAAGCCTTCCTGACCTCCACCGCCGGCGGCATCATGCCGGTGAACAGTGTCGACGGCCGGCAACTGGGTAGCGGCGGGCCGGGGCCACTGACCACACAACTGCACAATGACTATTGGGAAAAGCGCTGGGCCGGCTGGCACGGCACGCCAGTGGACTACAGCGCCGCGCAGACTACCCATACCGACCTGTTGATTGAAGCGAGGCACCACCCATGAGCACTGATCACACAGCGGCGCTGGCGGCAGACCGCGCCCACCATATCCACCCCTTCAGCTATCCGGGGGAGGTTCGCGCCGGGCGTTTCCGCCGGGTGGTGGAGCGCGCCGAGGGCGTGTACCAGATTGATACCAGCGGGCGGCGCTATATTGATGCCGTCTCCGGACTCGGCTGCGTGAATATCGGTTACGGCCGCGAGGAGATGGCCGAGGCAGCGGCGGAGGCCATGCGCACGCTGTCCTTCCACCCCACCTTCTGGGAGTGCACCAATCCCTACAGCGCCCGGCTGGTAGAGCAACTGCAGCGGCTGACCCCGGACAACATGCAGCATTTCCTGTTCGCCAACTCCGGCAGTGAAGCCAACGACACGGCCATCAAGCTGGTGCGCTGGTACTGGCGCCTGCAAGGGCGGCCAGGCAAAACGCACGTGATCAGCCGCGACATGGCCTATCACGGCATGAACCTGCTCACCGCCAGCCTCACCGGCCTGGCGCCCTGCCACCCGCAGTTCGGCCTGCCCCTGCCCGGGGTTTCCCACGTTTGTGCACCCTGGAGCTGGGTGGAGGGCACCGCCGGTGATGACCAGGATTTCGGCCGGCGCGCCGCGGATGCGCTGGAAGCGGAGATCCTGCGCCTGGGTGCGGACAACGTTGGTGCATTCATCGGCGAGCCGATGCAGGCCACCGGCGGTGTCGTTACACCGCCGGCAAGCTACTGGCCGGCGATCCGCCGTATCTGCGACCGCCACGATGTGCTGTTGATTGCCGATGAGGTGGTCACCGGCTTCGGCCGCACCGGCGCCTGGTTCGGCCAGGAAACCTTCGGCTTCAATGCGGATATCACGGTGATGGCCAAGGGCATGACCTCCGCCTACTTCCCGGTGTCGGCAGTGGCCCTGAATGCGCGCATTGGTGAAGCCCTGCTGAATGACCCGGGAGAGCTCTACCACGGCTATACCTGCAGCGGCCATCCGGTGGGCGCCGCGGTTGCCTGCATGAACATGCAGATCCTCGAGCAGGAACAGCTGGTAGAGCGGGTACGCGACACCCTGGCACCGGCGTTCTGGCGCCACCTGCACGCGCTGGAGGATCACCCGCTGGTGGGCGAAGTGCGCGGCATGGGACTGGGTGCCGGCATACAGCTCACGGCAGACAAGGTCAGCCGCGCGTTTTTCCCCGAAGACAGTGACGTGGATGCACAGGTGACCGGCCACTGCTATGAGCGTGGCGTGATCGTGCGCGACCTCGGTGCCGACACCGTGGGCGTGATGCCGCCGTTCGTTACCAGCGAAGCGCAGCTCGACGAGATCTTTGATGCCGTGCGCTATGGGCTGGACCTGACACTGGCCGGTCTCAACCGCGCCTGAACCACTTTCCGACACTGACAAGGACACACCATGAGCATTCCGGAAACCGTCACCACCCAGGATGAACTGCTGACCATCGATACCAACGCCAACCCGTTCCTGGAGGGCCTGCTACACCCCGGGATCAAGCTGCACCCGCTGCTGCTGGACCCCCACAACGGCCTTTGGGTACTGCGGGTAAAATTTGCCCCGGGGCTCACCTTGCCACTGCACTTCCATACCGGTTGCGTACACCTGTATACCCTGTCGGGCTGCTGGTACTACCTGGAGCATCCCACCCAGAAGCAGGTGGCGGGCAGCTACCTGTACGAACCCGGCGGCTCCGTGCACCAGTTTCATACGTCTCCCGACAATGAGGAAGACACCGATACCTTCATGGTGGTTTCCGGCGCCAACATCAATTACGACAGCGAAGACGGCAGCTACCTCAACCTGATGGATGCCGGCATGATCAAGGCCTGGGTGGATGACGCCATCGTCACCCAGGGCCGCCCGGAAATGCGCTACGTGGAAGTGCCCGGGCCCCACTTCGCCCGGGGCTAGCCGTACTCCTCAATAACCCTCAGCGCCTTGTCGATCAGCATGGGGGTCATCTGTCGCGCCGTTTCCGTTTCGCTGCGGGTATGCACCCAGCCCAGGTAGGTAAAACTGCGCGCGGCGTAAAACAGCGGCAGTTGCGCAAGCTGCGATGCCGGCAGGTCACGGTACTCGCGGTAACCGGCAACCAGGGCCTCCAGCGCCTGCGGGTAATGCGGCTCGTCCTTTTCAAAGAACAGGGCGGTGGCGATTTCGAACAGGTGCCAGCCAAAGCCCGAATCATCAAAATCGATCAGGCGTACGTCACTGCCCTGGACCAGCAGGTTCTCGGCAACAAAATCCGCATGAATGAGGCTGTAGCACATGGCGTTTTCCGGCGCCGCGGCATAGCGCTGCAGGCCCTCGAACACCCGCTCCCGCGCCGTCAACACCGTGGCGCGCTGGGCCGGGCTTAACGCCGCCAGCTCCCAGAATCGCCCCCACAGGGGTTCCTCGCCGGCGAGACCCGGGGCATCCCAGCGATGGCGTTCAAAACCCTCGGGCAGCTCCCAGCTTACCGCCTGGTTGTGCAATTGTGCTGCCAGTGTGCCGATGGTGCGGTAGGTGTCACTGACCGGCGCGTTCAGCTGGCCGGCCGCCTCCACACTGCCCAACTGCTCACCGGCCACCCAGCCGAAGATGTCCACCTGCCTCGGCTCCGGGACACCCTCGCTCGATACCACCACGAAAGAGACGCCGTCGCGCGCCGGCACCACCGGCGGCACCGCGATACCGTGCTGATCCAGCGCACGCATCCACTGCAGTTCCGAGCGCAGCTGGGCATCGCTGTGGTATCCGGCACGGTGGATACGCAGCGCATAACGCACACCGGCGCGGTCGGTGATCCGGAACACCGCGTTTTCGCGGTATTTGATCAAGTCGATGGCTACCGCGGCAATGTCCCAGTGGGCCAGTGCCGCCCGCGCCAGGCTGGCCATGCGCGCCGCCTGGCCCTCGGCATCGAGCTGGTAGAAATCATTCATGGTATTGCCTCTCCACAGTGCCCAGGCAGTGGTCCAGGGTGTTCAGCAACAGGTCGGCGTTATCCCGGGAAAAGGGCATGGGCGGGCGTAGCTTGAGCACCTGGTTATGGCGGCCAACGGCACTGATCAGCACGCCCTCGCGGCGCATGGCATTGACCAGGGCGGCACTTTCGGCGCTCGCCGGCTCGCGGCTGTGGTGATCGCGCACCAGCTCCACCGCGAAAAAAAGCCCCTTGTCGCGGACATCGCCGATCAGTGGATGGCTGGCCTGCAGTTGTCGCAGGCCACTGGCAATATAGGCGCCCACCTGCACCGCGTTGGCGAGCAGCTGCTCTTCCTCGATCACGTCCAGCACGGCCAGCGCCGCGGCACAGGACACCGGGTTGCCGGCGAAGGTATTGAAGTACATACCCCAGGCACCAAAGGCCTCGATGAGCTCCGCGCTGGCCACCACCCCCGAGATCGGGTGGCCATTGCCCATGGGTTTACCCAGGGTGACGATATCCGGCACCACCCCGGCCCATTCATGCGACCACCAGTGCTTGCCGGTGCGACCAAAGCCGCCCTGAACCTCGTCGGCAATATATAATCCCCCCGCCGCGCGCACCCTGGCCACCGCCTTTTCAATAAACCCCGCCGGCACATCCAGCAGGCCCTCATTGGCGAAGGCCGGGCAAAACAGGATACCGGCGAGCTTGATGCCGGCGGCGGCAAAGTCATCGATGGCTGCCTGCACACTATCGGCGTAATGGTCCGCCAGCCGTTCGGGCCCCAGCCCGGCAGGGCCGTGATAGGAATCCGGGCAGGCAAAGGCATGCACGCGCCGGGTAGTGCGGGCCTCCGGCATGAAACCGGTGCCCAGTTCCGCCACCGCCTCGGTATTGCCGTGGTAGGCGAAATCCGTAACGATAATACCCTGCCCGCCGGTGTGGTGGCGCGCCATGCGCAGGGCGATTTCGTTCGCCTCGCTGCCGCTGCAGGCGAACATGGCCATACTGAGTGAACTGTCGAACCTGGCCGTCAAACGCTCGGCATAGTTGACGATGTTGTCGTGCAGGTAACGGGTGTGCACATTCAGGGTGGCCGCCTGCCGCGCTATCGCATCCACCACCCGCGGATGGCAGTGGCCAACATGCGGCACGTTGTTGTACACATCGAGATAACGCCGGCCATCCGCGTCGTACAGCCACACGCCCTCCCCGCGTACAATATGCAGGGGCTGTTCATAGAACAGCGGCGAGTGGCTGCCGATTACGCGCTGGCGGCGTTCCAGGAGCGGGTTTTTACCCAACATTGTCTGACCATCCCTGTAAGCGTTGATGGCACAGCATAGCCACTTGTGCTGGTCGCCGGTATCCACCAAAGGGATGATGCGGGCAGAACCGGTTTACCGCTCTGTGTTGCGCGATCCCAGGTCACCCAGCAGGCGCGCACTGAGCGCGGTTCGGGATGCCACCCCGACTTTGCGGAACACGTGCTGCAGATGGGTCTTCACCGTCGCCACGCTCAATCCCAGTTCCAGGGCGATGGCCTTGTTGCTCGCTCCCGCCAGGATCAGCTCGGCGACGTCCAGTTCGCGGTCCGTGAGGTCGTGCCGCTGACCGAGGGTGGCGCGCTCCCGGCGACGCCGGGGCAGGTACACACTGCTCAGGGTGAAATCGAGAAACGGTTGCAGGGTGCGTAGCAGTGCCAGCTCAGCGGGGGTAAACGGCCCCAGGGACGCTGCCCGCAGCATGGTGAGCACCGCGATGATGTCGTCGTCGCTGCGAAAGAACATGTCCGCCACATGGCGATGGTTCAGCGGCAACATGAACTGCTGATAATACTCCGAAGCCAGCAACTCCGCCTCGGTGAGCCTTTCATCCATGCACACCACCCGCGTATCCGTGCGCTCGAACAGCGCCGGGCGCAACGGGTCCAGCTCGCGATAATGACGGGTGTACTCCTGCTCCACCTGTGCCGGTAAATTGCGCAGTACCACACCGCGATGGCGCATGTCCGGGCCGACCAGGTAAAAACCGGAAGAACTCAGTGGCAGCAAATTGCCCACAAGATCCAGGCTCTCGCGCTGGAAGTGGTTGGGGAAGTTCTCGCTGATACTGTGGTGGAGCATGGGGTAGTCGCTGCCGAGTGTGCTGTTGCAGGACTATACCAGAGCGCGCGCCGTCTCTCCTGGCGGGCATTCTTCAGCTCCGGTACCAGGCCACGCAGCGTGCCTCGCAGCAGGCCCCTGATCCGGCTTATACTCGGGCCTGACTGCAACGGAGCCCCTCCATGAGTACACGTTTTCTTCCCAACACCCGGCTGGCTTTGCACGGGTTGCTCTATAGCTGCCTGTGCTGGTGTGTCATCGTCAGTGCAACCGCCCGTGCCAACGACGACGGATCGATAAGCACCTTTACCCAGGGCATGGAGCAACAGTACGGTTATTTTCCCTTTTACTACGACAGCAGCCAGGACAAGGTTTTCCTGCAGGTACCGCTGGCGCCGTCCCTGTTCATTTTCCAGAGCAGTTTGCCACGCGGGGTGGGCTCCAATGACCTGGGCCTGGACCGCGGCCAGTTGGGCAAAACCCGGCTGGCCGAGTTTCGGGTGCACGGCCCGCGTGTACTGTTAACCGAGAAGAATACCCGCTACCTTGCGGTGACCGACAATCACGCCGAGCGCCAGAGTGTGCAGGAGGCTTTTGCCGAATCGGTGTTATTCGGTTTCGAGGTGGTAGCGCGGGGCCCAAAGGCGGTGCTGATTGATTACACGCCCTTTCTTTATATCGACATCCACCACATCCAGGCGAAACTCAAAGAGCTGGAAGAAGGCGATTTTGAGCCCGACGTATCGCGCTCGGCACTGTGGCCGGAGCGCATGAAAGCCTTCCCCCGCAATACCGAGCTGGAGGCCAGGGTTACTTACGCGGGACCCGGGGCGGGCGAGTACGTGCGTTCCGTCACCCCCGAGCCCACCGCCATTACCGTGCACCTGCATCACTCGCTCATCCAGCTGCCGGACGATGATTACCAGCCGCGCCGGTTCCATCCCAACAGCGGCTTTAACCCCGGCGGCTTCCAGGATTACGCCGCACCGTTGCAAAGCGGCATGCAGAACGGCTTTATCAATCGTCATCGACTGGAGAAGAAAGATCCCACCGCTGCCCTTAGCGAGCCCAAAAAACCCATTGTGTATTACCTGGACCCGGGCGTACCCGAGCCGGTGCGCACGGCCTTACTCGACGGCGGCCGCTGGTGGAATGAGGCCTTCACCGCAATCGGCTACCAGAATGCTTTCATGGTCAGGGAACTGCCGGCTGGCGCAGACCCGATGGACGTGCGCTACAACATCATCCAGTGGGTACACCGCGCAACGCGAGGGTGGTCTTACGGGTATTCCGTGGCGGACCCCAGAACCGGGGAAATCCTGAAAGGGCATGTCTCCCTGGGCTCCCTGCGCGTACGGCAGGACATGCTGATCGCCCAGGGCTTGCTGGCCCCCTTTGCCGACAGCGACGACAGCGCCCGGCTGCTGGCTGACATTGAGACCATGGCCCTCAATCGCATACGGCAGCTCTCCGCCCATGAAATCGGCCACACGCTGGGGCTTGCCCACAACTTTGCCGCCACCGCACAAGAGCGCGCATCGGTAATGGACTACCCACACCCGTTGGTGGTGATAAACGACGCCGGTGAACTCAGTTTGAATGAGGCCTACAGCAGCGGCATGGGCCCCTGGGACACATTTACCATCGCCTATGGCTACAGCGAATTCGGCTCCCGGGCAGAGGAGGAAGCAGGCCTTGCCGCGTTACTGGAACAGGCGCGCGACCAGCAGTACGAGTTCATCGCCGACCGCGATGCCCGTCCCGTGGACGGCGCCCACCCCACCGCACATTTATGGGATAACGGCGCGGACGCCGAAGTTGAGTTACAGCGGCTGACGGGTATCCGGGCCCGGGTACTGGCCGGGTTCGGCCTGGATAACCTGGCCGACGGCAAACCCCTGGACCAGCTGGAGCCCCTGTTGGTGCCAATGTACCTGCTGCACCGGTTCCAGGCAGAGGCCGCGGTGAAACTCATCGGCGGTATGCATTACCGCTACTATGTCAAAGGCGAGGGCAACAGCGATTACCGGCCGGTGGAAGCTACAAGGCAAAACGCCGCGTTAACCGCACTGTTAACTACCCTGGAAGCCGACTTCCTGCAGTTGCCGGTTCGCCTGCAACACCTGTTGGTACCCAAGGCCCTTGGGTCGGAAGACAGCCGGGAAGATTTCCAGTCCCGCATGGGATTGATCCAGGACCCCATCACCATTGCCGAAGCCAGTGCCCAGCACAGCCTGCAACTGATGCTCAACCCCGAGCGCCTCAATCGCCTGCGCTGGCAGCACCAGCGCGACAGCGAAATCCCCTCCCCGCGCATGCTCGCCGCGCAACTGAGCGAAACCACGCTGCACCCCTTGCGCACCCGGGATGACGCCATTAGCCAGCGGATCGCCTATCTGGCACTGCATCAACTGGCCCAGGCCAGCCGCAACAGCACCACCGCGCCGGAAGTTCGCGCCCAACTGGAAGCGCAGCTACAAGCGGATGCGGCCTGGCTGCAACGCTATGGTCGTCGTGGCGCAGATACCGATTACTTGCGCTACCTTGAAAAACGGCTCCAGCACTTCTTCACCGAAGGGGAATGGCTGGACGATTTCACCCCTGTGAGTATGCCGCCGGGCTCGCCCATTTAGCCCGGAGGCGCTGCAGGGAAACAGCAGCAGCGACAGGAGAACGTGTATGGAATTGCTTGGCATTGCAGCATTCGCCTTTTTCGCGACCCACCTCGGGGTCTCAAGCACTCCCCTGCGAGGTAAACTGGTAAACGCCATGGGAGAAGGCCCCTATCGGGGGGTCTATTCCCTGGTAGCCGTGGTGACCCTGGGGTTGATGATCTACGCCTACGCGCTTGTACCTCACGACAACTTTCTCTGGTATCCCACCCAGGCACTGCGCCTGACGGCTTTCGGCCTGATGCTGCTCTCCGCAGTGCTATTGGCGATGGGGCTGCTGTCGAAGAACCCCACCGCGGTCGGCATGTCCTCGGCGGTCAAACAGGACATCGCCGGCATTTTCCGGATCACCCGTCACCCGGTGCAATGGGCCTTCCTGCTATGGGCCATTGCCCACGTGTTGGCCAATGGTGATGTCGCCACCCTCATCCTCGCCAGCTCCATCGGCCTGGTTAGCGGGCTCGGCATGATGTCCATCGATGCACGCCGCCGTCGCCTCGATGACCCGGACTGGAAAGCCTTCTACCAGACTACCTCAGCCATCCCCTTCGCCGCACTCATCACCGGCCGAACCCGCCTGAGCCTGGGGGATATCAATTGGCTGGCGTTCGTTGCGGGACTGGTGCTGTATGTGGCCCTTTACTGGCTGCATGGCTGGATTGCGGGGGTGCCGTTGCGGTGAGGTAGCGTTGCGGGCTGGGAAGCGTGTCACGTTATCGCATGGCGTGTTGGTGTTCGGTGGGGCGGTGGTATAGGGTAAGCGTTGGGTGTTTTACGGCACCAAGTACCGCTTTGTGCTCAATGTCAGGTTGCGACGCTGAACCGAAGATTGGCATAGAGGCTGTTGGAGTTCTACGAGGCCCAGAGAGAAGACAGGTTTAGATCATTGAAGTGACTTTTGATCGGCTGCGTCACCTACTGAATTGAAATAGTAGCGCGGCGCAACTGACCGAAAGAGAGCTAAATACTGAACATGCTATTAGATAAAAATAATGAGTCGAATCAGAAAACCAGGTTCGGTTAAGTCGCTCGAATTTCTTGCTCGAATCGATAACCTTTCGATTGCGGGCGGGAAATAGACCTTTTGTAGGCTTGCATTCCCGGTTTATCAGGGAAGGTATTGTACGGTCTGGTCGTGTTATATAGATGTTAGGCTCACAATAATCAATAAAGGATTAAACTATGAAAGCTCTCGGTATCATCGCAATGATTTTTGCAGTAGTTGCTATTTTTGTTCCCGTCGCCGGTCCATACCTTACTATTATTTGTGGTCTCCTAGCTGCGTTCGCGGCTGGCCCTGGCCTTACCTTTGGAGCTGTCGCCATAGGCGTCAATATACTAAATGTTGCTTTTCTTTCTCCATCACTATGGCTTATGGCGGGTGCGGCAGAAGCTGAAGCTCAAGGGGCCGGGTCGAACATATTGTTGGGTATGGGCATCGTATTTATAGGCGTTCAGATCGTAGCTGCTGTAGTTCTTCTAATTGTTCATTCAATTTGGAAGAAGAATCACACGGCTTCAGAAGCGGTAGTCTAACAAGGTACTGTAGTCGCTGCGCTGGGACCTTTGTTAAGCTGAGCTTCACTGGGGCGCCTAAGCAAGGCTTTAGGTGGCATTGGAATAGCCGTGCGAAATTTAGAGGCGGGTAAATGAATCCTGAATCGATACTTACACTGTCAAAAGAGCATCGCAAGACCTTCGTCTGGCTGTTAATCGTCTTGTTTTTGCTTGCGCTCGTCCTTGACTGGAGGCTCAGCAGTCTCCCGTTGACTGACGCAGTCCTCGGGTACGTGAGGGCTCTCGCAGCGTCAATACTTACAGCACTTTTCGTGCTGTGGGTTGTCAGTTCATTTATTCCACTGAACAAGCCCCTTGGGGGTCTAGTTGAGTTAGAAGCCGGGAACATAACAACGGAATTTGATCGACTTCTCAGCACAGCAACAAGATGGCGTTATAAAGGAAATTTCGGTAGGTATATGCGAGGCAAAGTTCTCCCAACTCTTGCGGGGCGTCAAAATTGCCACATCAGCGTGTGTGTAATTGACCCGCGAAACCGTGTTTTATGCGAGAAGCACGCGCAGTATCGCGGGCAGATCAACTCCATCGACAAAGGAAAGAAATACAACACCGACTCAGTTGCGCTAGAAGTTCTCGTAACTATTGTCATATGTGCTTGGTACTCAGTTAATCATAGAGTTCATGTAGATCTATACCTAAGTGCCTCGTTCGACCCTGTGCGTATCGACTCTAACGACGAAGCGATGATCCTGACCGTTGAGGACCGACGAAGTCCGGCGCTCATGGTCAAGAAAAGCCACTTCACCTACGAGCATTTCGAAACATCGATGGAGTTCGCTCGAAATCAAGGCGACCAAGTGTCCCTTCAAGGTGTCCGGTCAGGTATTGGATTGGCCCAGCTCGAAGAACAGGACGTAACCGCTGTCCTCACCAACTCGGGGATGGGCGACCTTTGTAAACACATTACGCCGGAGGTCATCCTACAAGCTTGCCGCGAATCCAAGAACCCATATGAAAACTGATATTGCGAACGCATTCAATTTTCTGCACGACCATCTAGATGACTTGAGTTCGACCATTGTGCCGCTCTGGCATCCCCTCGGTTTCGTGTCTTGCGTCATTAACGATTCCTCGAAGGAGCAGGTCGTCAGGGTGCACTATTGGCCTGCTGGCGAGCGACGCGTTAAGAATCCTGATTGGCCAATACATACACACTCATATTTCCTAAAAAGTCTGGTGCTTTCAGGTCGAGTTAAGGACCTGCAATATAGCGTTGAACGAGGAGAGCAATGGTGCGTCTATTCGGTGAACTACTACGAGGGTGGCTCGGAAATTATTCGGACATCAGAGAGCATTAACGCTCACCCTACGATTGATGAGATTAGGGATGCAGGGGTTAAGTACGAGGTGCCGCGTGGCGTCTTCCACCAAACGAAAGTACCGGATGATCAAACGGCTGTCACGCTTGCTCTACTGACTGACCACGGGACAGAACCGCCTAAAGTATTGGGAACCAAGCAGGGGAAAAAATACCCTTACGACCGTATTGAGTATGACCCTGAAGTATTTTGGAAGGTTGTGCGGGAGGCAGTGGAATGCCACCTAACAAATCGCTGCAAGTGACGTTTGACACGTCGCCATTTTCGCTATCGCAACAATTGTCGTCGCGTCCGCACCTGAGCTGAGATGTTATATTTTTTGAGGATCAAAACTAATGCCTAATTTATTAAATCAATTAGAGCTGAATCGGTGTCCACACTGCAATGTGGATAGGCCAAATTTGCCGATGGCATGGAAAACTCAAACAGATGCCCATTCTGGTGGATCCCCTAGGCTCTGGGCCGTATACGAATGTACTAGTTGTGGCGGCCTCGTAACTGCCGCAGCAGTGCAAAGCGATGGCCCAGTCACTGAGTACTATCCGTCTGGTATAGTAATAGATGAATCTATACCTGGGGCTGCAGGTGAATATCTGAAGCAAGCAATAAATACACTCCATGCGCCTGCTGGATCAGTTATGTTGTCTGCTAGCTCTGTCGATGCCATGCTCAAAGAAAAAGACTACACCACCGAAAGTTTATATTCTCGAATAAATAAGGCCGCGGAAGATCATCTCATTACCACTGAAATGGCCAGATGGGCACATGATATAAGACTAGATGCTAATGATCAGCGCCACGCGGACCAACAAGCAACTCTACCAACAGAAGCGGATGCAAAAAAATGCGTCGACTTTGCAAAAGCACTAGGAGAATTTCTCTTCGCACTTCCTGCTCGTGTTAAAAGAGGTTTGGCGGCTGCGGAAGGCACATAAATATAGCAAGGCGATGGTTACGCATTTAAGGCGCTCCAGATTTGCCTCTATTATTTAAATGGGCACGTTGCTGCGCTATTTTTAGTTGAGATCTATTTGTCATTAGTTCACTTCTTAGCAAATTAGTAGAGTAAAAATTATAGAAAATATAATGCGAGAGGTTCTGAAGATAGAAATTACGGGATTCAAAGCGGTACTTATTAGAAACGTAAATAAGGAATACAAAATTGTTTAAAGTAGAGAGCGTAGAGATTGACGGATTCTGGCGCCGGGTCGATGTTCAGTGTGGATTCAATAATGACGTAAATATAATCATAGGTCGTAATGGAAGTGGGAAAACGACGTTCATGAATATTTTACATTCTGTGCTAACTGTTGATTTAAACGGTCTTTCAGAAAATGAATTTAATTCTGCTAGGGTTACGTTGATAAAAGGCAAAAAAAGAAAAACTATAAAAGTAACCAAAACCGACGACGAAAGGTACCCCTTCCCTGTAGTCGACTACCAGATCTCAAGAAAAAAGCATCATCTTCGTATAATTTCAAGCGATGATAGGAGGTTTTCTCCAGGCATGCGTCGCAGGCTTTACGAGGAATCTCTAGAGATTCGCAAAGAGCTAGATAGCTTAACATCCGTATCGTCTCTTTCAGTTTATCGCTTGCGTCATGACGGTGAGTATGAGGTCCGTGATCGGCATGGTACTAGGGCAGTATCCCCAGTAGATTATCGACTGAGCCAAGCTTTAAACAGGCTGACCGAATTTCAGCTTGATCTGGCAGAGGAGGCGCAGAAGGTATCCCGCTCCCTTCAAAAAGATGTTCTAGCATCCATATTGTATGGGGAGGATGACTCGAACGAGGGGTGGATATTGAATTTTGATAAAGAACAGGAGCAGACATCACTCGTATCCGCCTATACCCAGCTCAATGCTATGGATAGCGATATAAGGAGGAAGATTAGATTCCATGTTTCTGCTATTGATAAGTCAATTAGTGAAATCGTTGAATCTAAAACCAATGATACGAAATCTGAGACAGCGATTGACATTAAGCCTTTAGAAGCATTACGTAAAACAAAGAGGATAATAGATCTTTCCCTTGCTGCTAAAGAAAAAAACCAAGAAATATACTCTCAGATCGATTTGTTTCTAAAAATCATCAAGGACTTCATTTCGGACAAAGAGTTTTCATTTGCATCTGGTCGATTAGTGATCCAAAACGATTTTGGAGAAATCGAGCATGTAAAACTTTCATCAGGTGAAAAGCAGCTGATAATCTTGATGGTTGAAGCATTATTACAAAAAAAAGAACACCATATATTTTTAGCTGATGAGCCAGAGCTTTCATTGCATATAGCATGGCAAAGAAAAATAATACCGGCGGTAAAAAACATAAATCCGAACTCTCAGGTTATTGTAGCGACTCACTCTCCCGAAGTTGCTTCAAAATATAAAGATAATATAGTCGATATGGAGAAGTTGATCTGTGGATGATTTCGATTATTCTGTTGAAGCAAGGAATGTCCTCAACAAATTTTATGGTGTAGATAGGCTGGTATACGTAGAGGGAGGTGACGACATACCGTTCTGGGAAATAGTTTTCGAAAAATTGGCAGATTTCTCTGTCGAATTCGAATCTGTTGGAGGAAAGTCTGAGCTTATAAAACTTGCACAGGCAATAGAGCATGATGAGGCAGATTATCTCTTAGCCATGGATTCTGATTATGATTCCATTCTAAAATCTGAGGTTAATCCTTCAATCATAAGAACGTATGGTTACTCGATTGAAAACACCCTCATAGGTACTGAAACCATATGTAAATCACTTAAAACTCTACTAAGGCTTCCTGCGAAAGAAACTCCTCACGATATTTGTCAGCAGTGGATGTTTAGCATCGAAAACGACGTTAGAAAGTTGGTTGCATGTGACATTATAAACCATGCGGACGGCCTCGGGTTATCGGTGATTCCCGACACCAGTGACAGGTTCATGAAATCTAAAAGCTCGTGCGATTTATGTGAAATGAAAATTGAAGAATTTATCAATGAATTAGATCTAGCCTTTGATAAAAATGTAGTCTTGAGCGAGCAAAATAGAGTTTTAAGTTGTGGTTTTAACTTTTTAGATATTGTAAGGGGGCATTTCCTTTCCTCCGCGGCCTTAAGGTTTTTAAGAGTTCAAGCAAAACGTTTAGGTAGAAATATTTCAATATCGAAAGATATGTTCTATGTAGCTATGCTTACAGTCTTTGAAGGCAATTTTAATCGAGAACACCGTCACTTCATGCACTACAAAGAACAAATTTTATCGGTGCCAAAAATCTCATAAAAAACACATGTTGAACTGATAAATCAGTGCGGTACTGACGCAGTGTTCGCGGGACAGATCAGCGACTGGAACTCCGGCTTCATACTGCTTCAGTATTGCCAGTATCTGTCCTTCGGTCAATAAAGACTTCTTCATCTATCGCTCCTTCTGCGATCATTGTTAAAGTCTCTACTCAAAACCTCGATTACTTCCTGGGGGGATTACAAAATCCTTAGCCTGCAGGGTCTGAATATAATATAACGCAGCAGGAGTCAGAAGATACCTACGCCAAGGGCTCCTGACCCAGAACCGCTGCTCCAGTCTGAGAGATCCAGATAACCGCGAAAGACGCTGCGCTCCGGGACATCAATACCCAGCATCCGTATCAATCAACCCCTCCAACGGCTCCCCATCAAGCCACCGGCGCAAATTCGCATAAAACACCTCGAATACGCGCTGGTAGCTCTGCGGCGAGCTCCAGGAAATGTGCGGACTGAGCCGCACTTTGGGGTGCGTATAGAGCCAGTGCCCAGCAGGCAACGGCTCGGGGGCAACCACATCCAGGGATGCGCGGGCGAGCGGGCCGTTGTCGAGCTGCGCCCGCAGCGCCTCCTGGTCCACTAGCCCGGCGCGGGATATGTTCACCAGGTGGCTTCCCGGCTTCATCCGTCGCAGGCGCTCGGCATCCATAAGCCCTTCGCTGGCGGCGGTCGCGGGTAGCGCCAGCACCAGGTGATCGGCGCGCTCTATCACCTCGTCCACATGCTCCAGTAACGTCACTCCCTCTACCGGGCTTGGCCGAAAGCGGCGTACCGTGGCCAGTACCTCCATATCAAACGCCAATGCGCGCCTGGCAACGGCCTGGCCAATAGAACCAAACCCAACCAGCCCCAGGGTTTTGCCCGCCAGCGAATCAAGCTCCGCCATATACCACTGCTCCGGGGGCTGGTCGATCCAGCTGCCAGGCAGCCGCTTTGACTGCGCCAGTATCACCGCCATCACCCACTCGGCAATGGGGACCGCGGTAGCCCCTTTCGAGCAGCTGACCCGCTGGGCGGAGAGCTGCTTTAACGGGTAGTCGTCCACCCCGGTACCGAACACATGCACCCAGTCCAGCGCCGGGGACTGCCGCAGCAGCTCTTCAACCTGTGATCCTCCCAGCGGGGACGCCAACAGTGCGTCCACTGGCTTCTCCAGCGTCACTGGCTGATCCGGCGGCAACACCACCACCTCAAGCTCTGGGGCAATGCGCCGGATATTTTCCAGCAACCCCGGCATCTCAAATTGAAGCGCTAGACGCATCGCAATCTCCTACTCATCCAGCAGCAACCGGCCCAGCTGCCGATCGCCCTCTATGGTGGTTCGGTTAATTCGGCGACGCACACCAACTGGCGTCCCTGTAGCACAGTGCATCAGGCGCCAGTTATCCCACAGCACCATGTCCCCCGGCTGCCACTGGTGGAAGTAGTGGAATTGCGGCTTGCGGGTATGCGCCACCAGCCGCTCAAGGAGCTCAATCGCCTCGTCATTGGAAAGCCCGACCTTGTGGGGCGTGACCACCCGGTCAAGAAACTGCTCGACAATGCCCAACACTTTAACGCCGCTGACCGGATGAGTCATCGCCGCCGGATAGACCGACTCAGGGAAGTTAGGAAAACGAACATCCGCCGGTTTTTTCGGACTGTAGGGGCCGGGCTCATAGCCCTCCAGATCCACATAGCGCATATGCTTGCGCTGCATGCTGAAGGCGTAGGCTACTTCGATCTTCCCCAGCAGCGCCCTGGTCTCGTCGTCCAGCGCATCGAAGGCTTTGGCAAGATCACCAAAACCCGTCAAACCACCTTCTCCCGCCACCTCTACCGCGGTGAGTACGGCTCCATGATTGGGGCGCCCGGTATAATGAAGATCAAAGTGCCAGTCGAGCCGGCCTACAATGGTCTCGCCCCGGTAACTGGCGGTCATCGCCTTATCTCTCTCGCCACCGTTTTCCAGCTCGAACAGTTCGGGGTACTCCGCCGAGGTAGTCGCCTTCAGGGGATGCAGCTCCAGCGGCCCGAAGATTCTACTGAACTCGATCTGCCGCTCCGGGGTGACCGCCTGATTCCGAAATAGCAGCAAGCCATGGTGATACCAAAGGTCCCGCAGCTCTTGCTTCAAGGCTTCGGTGTAGGGCTGAGTGATATCCAGCCCGCTCACTTCGGCGCCAATGTGCTGCAGGGGTTGAGTGGTCAACGTCATGGTTCGCTCTCCTCAGTCCAGCACCGTGGGGTCACGGCGCAACTCGCGGCGGGCCATCGCTTCCCACAGGAATGGAAAGCCGTTGGGGTCCGGCAGGCTGACCTGCTCTACCACGTCATCGGGAAGCGGCTCTGCCCCGCCGGCAAGGCGCACCTCATAGGCGCGACGGCAACGCCATTCCAGCGTGGCGGCACGCAGGTGGGCCTGACGCAGATCGCGCGCAACCACCAGCGCACCGTGGTGAGCGAGCAGCGCCCATTTGCCCGCCCCCAGGGACTCAATCGCATTCTGGCTACAGTCATCACTATCCAGAGTACCAAGGTACTCATTGTAGATCGGCAGCTCCACACCACAGTAAGCACCAGCCTGGTCATAAATCGGTGGCGTCTCCTGCAAGTTAGCCCAGATACCACTCCACTTGGGGTGGTTGTGAATCACCACATGAATATCGTCCCGAGCCGCATGCAGTTGCAGATGGAGGCCAAGCGCAGGGGTCACGTTCCAGTCACTATCCAGTACCTGGCCATCGCCATCCAGGGTGACAATATCACTGGCAGTCACCTCATCCCAGGCCAGTTCCCAGGGGTTGGTGAAAATGGTGCCATCCGGCTGGCGCACCGTGATATGCCCGGCGATATGGTCATCCCAGCCTTCGGCAAACAACATACGGCACATCAATGCCACCTGGGCTTTGGGCGTCAACGGGGGCAGCAGATCGCGCCTACCGGGACGCGGCGCAAACCGGGAGAACATTTCCACATTGAGATAGTCGGTCTTTTGCACGACAGTCATCCTTTGCTGTTATCACTCAAACGCCAGCATAGCGCTCGAGCAAAGCAATGGCTGTGACAATCAGGCCATAAAACGGGCCTGTGCGGACAAGCTGCACAAGTAATGGTGTATTGAGGCCCCCTAGACGAAAAGCCTGGCGCGAAACTCCCTGGGAGTTAACCCTGTCCACTTGCGGAACGCGCGCAAAAAACCCGAGTGGTCGGAGTAACCCAGCTGCTGCGTTACCTGAGTGACCGACAGAGTCGGGTCGCTTAAAGCGCGGCGGGCCTGAATCTCCCGCACTCGATCAATCAGCTGCAGATAGCTCCATCCCTCTGCCTGCAACCTCCGCCTCAATGTCCGGTCACTGCAGTGAAGCGCGGCGGCACTCTCTGCCATATCGGGCGGGTTGGCGGGATCCTTGACAATCAATTGCCACAAGCGCCAGGCCACATCCCCCTGTTGCCGAGCGATACTCTTCTCCTCACACAGTGAAGCGTAGAGCTGCACACTCTGGGGGCTGGCATTGGGCAGTGGCTGGTCCAGGATATCGGCCTCAAAAAAGAGCTGGATCACCGGTGCGTCAAACTGCACCGGGCAGTTGAACACCCCGGCGTACTCATCGGCATGGGAGGGCGCCGGGTAGTCACAGCGCAACCGCGTCACCGGCAGCGGCCTGCCCAATACCCAGCGGGCGGTATTCACGATGTTGGCGAGCAGGTCTTCGACCGCCAGTAAACGCAGCTCGCCCAGCGTCTCGTCGACGGCGATCTGGTAACACCCCTGCCCATCGATCTCGCTAAAAGTGGTAATCACCGCACTGCCGGAAAACCGGCCGGAATAGCTCTGGTAGCGCAAGCCTTTCTCCGTGGCTTCACGCAGGGTAGAGCAGCTCATCATCAGATAGGCGAGCTGATCAAAAGTAGCGAGGGAGCGCTTGAAACCGAGTTTTAACCCCAGCCCTTTCCGGCCCGTCACTTTATACGCTTCCGTCAGCAGGCCACGATGCACCTCGGCACTGATTGCGACATCCGGACGATCCAATCCCTCCAGCCCGTAGGTCGAGATCAGGGCGTGGCTATCCACTCCCTGCTCGGCAAGGAAATCGAGCAGCCAGACGATGTAGCGCGCATCCGTATTGATAAGGGCAGCTCCGTATTAGCGAGTCGTGAGCGTAAAAGCATTCGCTGGGTGAGACAAGTGAATAGCTTGTCATCTGGCTCCCTGCCCCGATCAACCGTACTTCAGCTCCCACCCATCAACCAAACCGCCCACCATACAGTTTCGGGCTCGACACTTGCTGTGGGTGAATGGTGATCACGACCCGCTCGTCGCCCGGGGCATCCAGGTCGGCTGGCGGCTCCTCGCCCCCCGAACCCTCCATGAACTGGCGTCGAAAAAAGCTGCGATCCAGGTCGTCCTGCAGGCTGGCATGGCCGCGAATCTCGACATAGTCCATAACATTGGTGTTGGAAACCACGCAAAAGGCCACCCGGGGATCGGCCGCCAGGTTGCGGTACTTTAGGCGGCTCTTCAGGGTCGATATGCGAATGTGCTCACCGTCCCAGACAAAGCCAACCGGGTTGGACGACAACAGCCCGTCCTTTGCCCGAATGGTGGTGAGAACACCGACAAAGCTCTTCTCCAGCAGCGCGTGGTTGTGCTCGGGGATGGGTATTTCATCTTGCATTGCGGGGCTCCTGGGCGGCGACATAATGATGCACACAGGGTAACCATTTGTGCCGGGCATGGTGACTGCCTGTGTATGAATATGCAGTCCGCCGGTAGCAATTTTGTTGCCCGGGCGAACCGCGGATCAGGTGCTATGCTTAGGGGAAAACAATCGATATTGGGCACAAGACTCCAGTTGATGCGGACCCGAGGGAATCCGCACCCCGGCGGGTCATACCCGGGTCCCGGGGTTTACAATCGGGGCTACAGCGGGCACCATTTCGTCTGGGTCATCGCGCAACATCGCGCATCTCAGTCAATTCACCCCCTCCCACATGAAAGGATATCCCATGACGCAAGCGAAAGCGGGCGATACCGTACGTATACACTATACCGGCACATTGCAGGACGAGTCGGTATTCGACAGTTCCGAAGGGCGCGATCCCCTGGAGTTCCAGCTTGGCGCCGGGCAGATCATTCCGGGCCTGGACCAGGCGATCGAGGGCATGGCCCCGGGCGAGAAGAAAACCGTAACCATTCCCGCTGCGGAGGCTTACGGCGATTACCAGGAGGAAGCACGGCAGACCATCCCGCGCGAGCAGATTCCCGCCGAAATTGAGCTGGAAGAAGGCGTCATGCTGCAAATGCAAACACCCGATGGCAGCGCGGTTCCGGTGCAGGTAGCCGAGATAGCCGAGGAAACCGTGATCCTGGACGCCAACCACCCGCTGGCGGGCAAGGATCTTAAATTCGAAGTCGAGGTTGTCTCGGTAGACTAGAAGCCCAATTCTGCCGGCATAAGGCAGCTTGAGCTGCCGTCCTCCGGAATGCCGGCACGACCTGCGCGCGGCCCGGGCACACCCGCCCGGGAACTCAGGCCGCGCGCTCCAGGCTTTGCGCCAGCTGCCTGTAGGGCGCCAGCGCCCGCGCGAACAGGATTACCGCCACCACGGATACGGCAATTCCCACCACCGCCAGTGAAGCGCCGAGCTGCTCGCGGTCGCGGACAATGTAATCCGTTGTGAGGGCGATCAGCGTGGGGCCCAGGCCCATGCCCACGCCACTGGTCATGACCACGTACAGGCCCGCCACCACGCCCCGCATATTCGCCGGGGTTATCGTCTGCAGGGTAGAGGCGGCAAGGGCCAACGGCAATGTAACCAGGACACTGGCTGTCACTACTGCCAGTAGCACCAGTGACACCTGCCCGGAGGTGGCCAGCACCAGTAGCGCGGGGCAAATCCCGAGCCCGGCCCAGAGGGCCAGCCGCAGGGGATAATCGCTCACTCCGCGCCTCCCCAGCCAGCGGCCCACGACAGGTCCCAGCAGTACGCCCGCCGAGCCGGAAAACAGGGCCACCAGTCCGTAGGTAAAACCGGCATCCTGCACCGACATGTCAAAACCGCGCACCAGGTAGCTGGGCACCCAGGCCTGCAGGCCATAAAGCACGATCATCAACAGCGGAATGGCGACCAGCAGCGCGAGGTAGATCTCCGAGCGGCTGCGCATGACCGCAAAGACCTCGCGCAGGCCGGGCCGTTTCCCGTCCGTCGGAACCGCCGGGTCAGGCAATTGCCGCCGCTGCGGTTCCGCGACGCGCAGGAACAGCAGGGCCACAAGCAGGCCCGGCATGCCCACCAGGATAAAGGTGACCTGCCAGGGTCGGAATTCGCCCAACAGGGGTACGGCCACGGTATCCATACCCTCCATCATGCCCATCAATGCGCCGCCCATGATCATGGACAGGCCGGCTCCCAGGTAGGGGCCCATCAGGAAAATGCTGATGGGAAAACTGCGGCGCTCCGGCGGGAAGTAATCCGCCATCAGGGACCAGGCAGCGGGAGTGAGTGCCGCCTCCCCGGTCCCTACTGCGGCACGGGCGATGAACAACTGGCGGAAACTGTTGGCGAACCCGCAAGCCGCGGTCGCCAGGCTCCAGAACAGGACCCCGCCGGCGACGATCCACTTGCGTGAGTGGGTGTCGGCCAGGCGCCCGAGCGGGATACTGAACAGGATATAGGTGAGAATGAAGGCAAAACCCTGCAACAGGCTGACCTGGGTGTCACTAATGGCGAGGTCCGCCTGGATCGGCTCCACCAGCAGGTTCACAATCTGGCGATCGATAAAGGACAGCATATAGGCAAAGGTCAGCAACAGGGTTACCCGCCAGGCCAGTGGCGAGGGCGGATAGGCTGCATTGCCCGCGGCGGGAACGACTTGCGGCTTTGTTGGGTTCACGTGGAGGCTCCCTCGTGGACGGTGGCGAAGGGATTGTGCTGTCTCGCCCACTCCTCGACCGAGGTCAGGGTCATGGGGTACTCGGCAAGAAAGCGGCTCATGTCAACCGTAAAGGGGGAAGGTTGGCGTTCGTTGTACCAGCGGTAGACCCGCAGCAAGTCGGCGTGAATGCGTGACTGCCCCGCCGCGCTATCCGGCGCGAACAAGCGCGCCATGGCGTCCGCGAAATCCTCCAGCGGACGTGACTCGAAATGGATGTCTCGCCCCCAGGCCCTGCCGAGCGCGGCCGCGGTTTCCTCGCCCCGCAGCGCCTGGGGTCCGCCGACGACCAGTCTTTTGCCGACGGCGCGGTCACAGCGCGCAACCCGGATCATGATGCGGGCGACGTCATCGAGTGTTATCCAGCTGACGGGCAGCGCGCTGCCATGCGGATACCAGAGGCAATTTCTCGACAGCAACTGTGGCAACGCCCAGTCCTGCAGCAGGTTTTCCATGAAAATGACCGGGCACACGGCAGTGGCCGGTATGCCCGAAGACAGCAGCAGGTGAATGATCTCCAGCCGGTTGTCGTGCGCCACATGGCCGACAGGTGCATCGCCGACATAGAGGCTGGCGTTGAACACGATACGTTGTACGCCTGCCACCTGCGCGGCACCCAGCAGGTTGCGACAACCCTCCAGGATATCCTCGGGCGGGTTGAACGAAGCCGAGGGCAGGTTCAGGAACACCGTGTCCACACCCGCAACAGCCGCCGGCAGGCCCGCGGGCTGCGAGAGATCTCCCTGGATAGCGCGCACCGCAGCGGGGCCGCCGGCAAAGTTCAGACCCTCAGGCCTGCGCGACATCACACTGACTGCGTAGCCCGCCTGCCCCAGGGCCCGCACCTGGGCCCGTCCCTGGGTACCCGAGGCACCGATCACCAGTACATTCTGCATCGCCCAACTTACCCCCACAACCTCGACTGCCTGGCGCCACGGGCGCCAGGTGCTGCCATCCGCGCTGTTCGGCGCTTCAGAAGTTGACGCTTAGCTCAACACCGTAGGTGCGCGGCACGCCACCCCAGACTGCACGGTGGGTACCACCGTCGTAGCCGAAGTCGTGGAAGTCTTCATCAGTCAGGTTGCGCCCGAACAGCGCCACCGACCAGCCCTCTGCCATGCGGTCATAGGTCACGCTGGCGTCCAGCAGGCCATAGGCATCAACCGCAATGCTGGGGCTGTTGAGCGTGTCCACGAAGTGATCATCGCGCCACTGGTAGGACAGGCGCGAAGACAACTCGGAGCCATTGGCGAGAGCCAGGTTGTGCTGGAGGCCGAGTGTGTACTCAAACTCCGGCACACGCTCGAAATCGAGGTTTTTAGCTGCCTGGTCGTCGACCGCCGGCTCATAGACGCCGTTACGGTCGGCATCAATCCCCGGGAAACTGTCATACTGCGCGTCCAGGTAACCGAAGGTAAAGTCGGCCGTCAGATTGTCGCTGACCATCAGCGAAGTTTCCACCTCGATACCCGAGATCGTGGCCTCCGCGGCATTGCGAAGTGCCTGCGTTACCTGGGGGCTGCCATCGACAAGCACCGTGTCGGAAATGGTTCGCTGGATATCGTCATAGGCGCTGTGGAAAGCGGCCACGTTGAAACGCATGCGCCCCTCGAGCAGGGTCGACTTTAAACCTGCTTCCCAGGTGGACACTTCCTCTTCGTCCACGGGGCCGATTGCCTCGGGCAGCCTGGCGCGGATATTAAAGGAGCCGGAGCGAAAACCCGTGGACCAGCTGGTATAGGCAAAGATGTCCTCGGTGACATGCCAGTTCAGGCCCACCTTGGGTGAAAAACTGGTCCAGCTTTCGCTGCCGGTAACACGGGCATCGCAGGCCGCCATCGACAGGGAGGAAAATATGACGGGGTCGCTGCTGAAAGGACAGAACTCCACTTCCTTGGTCTCGTCGGTCAGGCGTCCACCGACCAGCAGGCTGAGATTGTCGCTGAAATGCCAGCTTGCCTCACCGAAGGCCGCGAAAGACTCGTCATCGGTCAGGGCGAGCCCGACCTGCTGCAGGGTCGTGGGGTTCTCCGGTTCGCCACCGATATAGAACTCCCGGCGCTCGCCGATATCGTACTCCTGGGTGAAGTAAAACAACCCGGATGTGAATTCAAAGGTGTCGGAGAAGCTGGACGCATAACGCGCCTCGATCGAAAACTGCTCCTGTTCCTCTTCATTGTCCGGGAAGTGAAATACGGGATGGGGCGAGCCGTCAAAATCCGTGGAAGTGTCGTAGCGTACGTCCCTGGCCCCGGTGATCACGGTAAAGGTGCCGTGGTCCGCCTCATAACTGGCATCCAGCACCAGCATTCTGGTCTCCGCGTCCAGATAGCCCTGCAGGTCGTGATTGATATCGTATTTGTCCGAAGGGGGCGTGTAGCCGAACACCCGCTGCACTGTCGAGGGCCCTGCAGCCCGGGGGTCAACGCGGCTGTCGAGGTTCTGCGAGGCGGAGGAACCGCTGCGGCTGCGATAGTACTCACCGATAACAGCGAAGGATAGCCGGTCGGTAGGCGTCCACAGCAAGGATGGGCGGATAATGTTGACGTCCTGCTCCGGCTTGGTCTGGCCGGTGGTCAGGTTATCGAAGTAACCGTCCCGCGAACGACTGGTGGCGGCCACACGCATCGCCAGCGTATCGGTCATCGGGAGGTCCACCGCAGCGGTCAACTGCAGGGAGTCGTAGTTGGCCATCTGCACCTTGGCGTAGCCGCCGAACTGCTGGCTGGGTCGACGGCTGGTCACTGAAACCGCACCACCGGTGACGTTCTTGCCGAACAGGGTGCCCTGGGGGCCACGCAAAACTTCCACTGACTCGAAGTCAAAGGCCGCAGCGACCGAACTGGGGCCGAAACCCACGTAGACACCGTCAAAAAAGGTACCCACTGCCGGGTCCTGGGAGCGAGTCGTGTTGCTGACCCCAATCCCGCGAATGAAGAAGTTGGCGAAGCCCGGGTAGGTACCCGAGTCGTTGAGCTGCACGTTGGGCGCCATGCGACCAACATCCGTCAGGTCGAGAGCAAAACTGTTTTCCAGTGCTGCACCACTGTACACGGAGATTGCCGTGGGCACGTCCTGCACGTTGAGGCTGGTGGCGCGCTTTTGCGAGGTGACCACTATTTCCTCCAGCATTTGCGCCTGCGCCGTCATGCCGAAGACCCCGGCCATGAAAGAGGTGCCCGCAAGCGCGAGAGCGAGTCGTGAGCGTGGGGGTCTTGCCTGAGCCAGATGAGTCATAGTTCTTTCCTTTATCTGTGATATGCAGTTTATTGTTAGCGATTGGGGGCAGGACAAAGTCCATGTACAAAATCGTGCAATGCGGGGCGCATTCAAGAGCCTGGCAGTTATTGAATTTTATTCAAGCGGAAACATAGTTGCTTGACGCAAACATGTCAATGGCTGTACAAACAAATTTGCAGTTACCGGCTGCCGGTAAGCGCTACAGGGCACAGGGTTTAGCGTTGGCGCCAAAAAACCATACTGGAGACAAGCACTATGCCAAGCAATTCACTGGAAGCACGCCTCCATGAACTGGAGGCCCGAGAGCAAATCCGCAACCTGGTGGCGGGCTACGGCCTCGCCGTGGACGATCACGACCTGGAGGCGATCGGTGCGCTGTTCACCGCCGACGCCAGCTTCGGTTCCCGCGACGGTGTTATGTGCGCACAGGGAAGGCAGGCCATTGTCAGCCAGTTCATAGAGCGCTTTCGCAGTCTCGGGATCAGTAATCATGTCAGTCACGACCACTTCATTGAACGTGAGCCAGATGACCCGGACCGGGCCCGCGGTACGGTTTCTGCCCACGCCGAGCTGTGGCGCAATGGCTGCGCGTTCATCGCGGCACTGCGTTATCACGATCGCTATCGGCTGGAGGAGGGCAGCTGGCGTTTCCAGAGCAGGGAACTGCACTTTCTTTACTACGTTCCCCTGAGCGATTATTCGCAGGCAATGGGCAGTGAGCTGCGCCAGCGAGCCTATGGTGACCAGCGACCGGCGGATTACCCTGAAAGCCTCCCTGGCTGGCGCGACTACCAACTACAGCAAGGGTAATGTTTGGCATCCGCCTATATTGATACAGCTATCGTAATGGTCAACCGGGCGGTTGCGGCGCCGCAACGAGATCAATCGGCCTGGCCAGATACTCGGCAAGCTTCTCCTCCGCCCGCTCCCCGAACAGGATCTCCGCCGCGCGCCGTAACCCCGGTGCCGCCGCAATCTCCTCCGGCCGCAACACCAGTTCAATCTTGGAGCGGCGGCGCATGAAGTCTTCCAGTGTGACCACCATCTCGCGCTGGGCGGTAAGCTCCATTTCACAGCGGGTGTATTCGGCGCGGGCGATCAGCAGGCGAGCGCAGCTGCGATCCTCGCGAATGCGCTCCAGCAGGTGAAAGGCGGATTGGCCGTAGCGGCGCCAGAAGCGTTCGCTCAGGGGTTCGGAAGATGAGGGATCGGTGAGGTCATCCAGCTTCATCAGTCGCGCCTGGCGCAGGTATTCCTCGCGCAGCTCCGCCGGTGGTTCCCCGTACCAGCACGCATCGGGCTCCGGTACGCTGATGCCCATTTTTGCCAGCTCCGTCACCACTTCGTTGCCCACGTTCAGGCAGTCGGTGAGCTTACCGCCAAGGATACTCAGGTGCCGGCGCTCGCGGTCCACCTCTATGGCGTGCTTGCGGGACAGTTGTACCCAGTCCGCCGCACCGCCCTCACCGCGCACGGCCAGGGGGCGCACACCACAGCGCTCGGCAATGATGCTGTCGCGGGTGAGCGGCGGGGTCATGTCCAGCAGGGTGTTGATATTGTGCAACACAAAATCGCGATCTTCGTCGGTGACTCCCACCTCGGGGGATTCCACCTGGGTATCGGTGGTACCCACGCAGGTGCGCGGGCCCATGGGGATAAGGAAGAACAGCCGGCCGTCACTGGCAAAGAACGTGAGTACGCGCTTGTTGTCGGTGACCCGGTCAACGATCAGGTGTATGCCCTTGGAGAACAGGTGGTGGTGGGCGGTGGTGATGCCGGTATCCCGATTGAGCGCATCCAGCCAGGGCCCGGCGGCATTCACCAGGGCTTTGGCGGCTACGGTGAAGGTGTCTCCGGTGGTGGCGTCCCGGGCCTGCACCAGCCAGCGCCCGTTTTCCCTGTGCATAGCCGTGGCGGCCACGTAATTGGCCGCCACGCAGCCATAATCCAGCGCCTTGCGGATAAAGCCAAAGGTAAAGCGGGCGTCGTTGTCGTACAGGTAGCAGTCGGAGTACTCCAGCCCCCCCGCCACATTGGTGGTGTTGATCACCGGCTCGGTGGCCTCCAGTTGACGGGCGCTGATATAGCGCGGTGGCCGGGTCTTGAAACGACCCATGATCCAGTACAGCACGCTTCCCAGGAAGATGAAGAACGGCGGCCAGCGAAAGCCTTTCTGGATGGTGGTGAAGAAGCGGATTTCCTTTACCGTGGAGGGATAGGCGCGCATTAGCTCATTGCGTGACCTGCACAGCTTGTTGACCAGCAGGAATTCGTAGTTTTCCAGGTACTTGATGCCGCCCCAGGCCAGGTTGGAGGACTGGGAACTGACCCCGCCGGCGAAGTCGTCGCGCTCGATCAGCGCCACTTTCACTCCGCGCCCGGCCAGGGCCGCCGCGGATACCGCGCCGTTAATACCGCCGCCGATGATGAGCACGTCGAATTCCTGGCCGGCGAGCTTGGTCAGGTTGGTCTGGCGAAGTGTGGTGGCCATGGTTAGTCTGTCGCCCCGGTTAACGTAGAATTAGCCTAAGCTGGTTTACGGTAGCAGGCTGCGGACAACGGCGCCATAGCGCCCGGTATCTCCCGGGGGAAGACCACACAGGAAGCGAACGCATGAAAGCAACCAACTGGCAGCGTATTGAGCTCACCGCCTTTGGCGGACCCGAAAACCTCAAGGTGGTGACAGAGCAGCAGCTGCCAGAGCCCGGCCCCGGCCAGGTGCGAGTGAAGGTACTGACCGCCGGCACCGGCTTTACCGATACCGTCATCCGGCAGGGCCAGTACCCGGGGGTAAAGCAAAAGCCGCCGTTCACCCTGGGCTACGACTGGTTCGGGATGGTGGACGGCGTGGGCAGCGGCGTAAGCACCCTGCAGCCGGGGGATTACGTTGCGGATATGCCGGTGACCGGCGGTTACAGCCAGTACCTGTTGGCAGACGCGGAACGGATAATCCCCTGCCCTGCCGGTCTGGAGCCGGCGCAGGCGGTCTGCATGATCCTGTCCTACACCACCGCCTACCAGATGCTGACCCGGGAGTGTGCGCTCACACCGGGGGACAGAATCCTCGTTCATGCGGCCGGCGGTGCGGTGGGTACTGCATTCCTGGAGCTTGCACGGGAGCTGGAACTTACCGTGTACGGTACGGCCTCCGCCGCCAAGCACGAACTGGTGCGCAGCCTTGGCGCCACCCCCATTGACTACCGCACTACCGATTTTGTCGCGGAAATCAGCCGGCTGACCGATGGCCAGGGTGTACAGGCCGTGTTTGACACCATAGGTGGCCACAACTGGCCTCGCTCCTACCGTTGCGTCGCCCGGCGCGGCAAACTGGTGGGCTTTGGCGCCCTGCAAGTCACCACCGGTGAGGAATCCATACCCAGCCTGCTATGGGGTTTCGCCAAACTGCTGGGCTTCTGGCGCTTGCGCCCGGATGGCCGCGCTACGGGGTTTTACAACATCCAGTCCCGGCGCGAGAAACACCCGGAAGAATTCCGCGAGGATGTGATGACCTTGCTGCAATGGCTCAGGGAGGGGCGACTGCATCCCGCTGTCGCCGAGGTACGGCCGCTGGCGGAGGCGGCTGACGTTCACCGCCTGATCGACGCGGGGGCGGTAGCGGGCAAGATCGTGCTGGATTGCCAGGCCTGAACCGTAGTTGCGGTTGGGCGCTGGCGGTTGCGGATCAGCGGATACCGGTTTCGATAACGACCTTGCCGTGCGTCTGTCTTGGCTCTTTCAGGTATCGACACGCCTCAATGTACTCATCCATCGCATAGACACGGTCAATCCTGGGTGAGATTTCGCCTGCGGCCAGGGCATCGTTAACCCACTCAACGCCCCGGGCACACATCTCATCGTCTTCCACGTAGTTGAAGACCGAATAGGCCTGGAACAGCGCATTGGACTGAAAGAGCGCGGCGTACGGTATCTCGGGAAAGTCCTTATCGAGCATTCCATAGAAAAAGATCCGTGCATTTTTTGCCAGCGCGCCAACGTATTCATTCATCAGTCCGCCACCGATCGAGTCGTACGCGGCATCGATCCCGTAACCCTCCGTCAACGCTTTCAACCGGGCTGCAAACCCTTCATTGGTCGAGCCGGTCACGACGATATGGTCGGCACCAGCGGACTCAAGGTAGGGACGGTTATAGTCGTAGCGGGTCGTGCCGATCATGGTAGCGCCACACAGTCGCCCGATCTCCAGGGCAGCAGCGCCTGCCGTGCTGGTTGCCGCGGTGACCAGAATGACACGCCCGGGCTGCGCATGGGCAAGTTCCACCACCGGGTAGTAGGCCGTGAGGTACTGCATCCACACGGACGCAGCTTCGACGGCACTCAGGTTGGCAGGTGCCCTGGTCACGTAGCGCGCGTTGACAATGAGCGCTTCACCACTCGCTCCGCGATTGTCATAGAAGTGTGGCAGCGTGCAGTAGCGCTCGCCGATTTCAATACCGTCGACCCCCGGCCCGACCGCATCGACAATACCCGCCGCCTCCATACCGATCCTGGCGGGAAAGCTCGAGAAACTGTAGGAGTACCGATTTTCCATCAGGTCCATGTCGCCCCAGTTCAAGGCGAAGGCTTCCACCCTGAGCCGAACCTCGCCCGGGCCAGGTTTCTCGTCGGGGAACTGTTCCAGGCTGAGTTCTTCGAAGCCGCTGTAGTCGTGAATTACCCAGGCTTTATGCATCTTGTCGATCTCCCTTTAATAGTAGTGTTGCGGTGCACTCATACTGCCGCGATAAGTACCGGGCGCCGGAAGCGCCCGCGATTGAGCAAGAGAAAAACCACTGCCGAAACCAGGATCGCATCAATGGATGAAACGCCGGTGATTGCCAGTAGTTCGTTCTGGACCCCAAACCCAAAACCTGTCGCTAGCACCCAGGCAAGTAAGGCCCGCCATTGCGTTGTTTGCGGTCGTGCCGGCGAAGAGGTCGTATCGGCAACAGCCGGACGGGTAAGCAGTAGTGCCTCTACCAGATAAATAGCGCCCAGAGGTGGGATGGTAATGCCAAGCAATACCAGGAAGTTCACCAGGTAGATCTGCGCATCCACCAACGCCAGCAGGGTGCCCAATACACCGATCGTGACAACTACCTTCCAATACGCTATGCGCCGAACCACTGTCGACATGGAAAGGCTGGAGGAATACAGGCACAGGACATTCGAAGACCACGCTCCAAGAAACAGCAGACTGAATGCAGGCAAGCCGACACCCATGGCAAGTAGTAAGCCACGCAAGTCAACCTGACTGAGTGCCGAACCGGGAATTGCCGCAAGAAACATGACGCTGGGAAAACAGATGCCCAGGGCAATAAAGGCCGCGCCCACGGCGTGCTTGGTATTGCGGGCAAAGCGACTGTAATCAGGCTGGATGATCACGCCTGCAATGTAAGACCCCACCACTGCGGAGACCGCCGCGGAGAAACTCATTTCCGTGGCACCATCAACAGGGCGGCTCCAGTCCGCCACCTGGTCGATGCTTCCAACGGCCGCATATAAAACCAGCAACAACATGGCCGGCGTCATCCACAACGCTATTTTGTCGATGCCACGAAACCCGGTAACGGTGACCAGCACTATCGCCGTACTGCTTGCTACAACATAAAAAGCCACCGGTAACTGCCAGCCATACAAACGCGAGAAGACAAAATCCGATAACGATCCCAGCGTGTTGCTGATCACTGCGAACCAACCGATCAATGACAGCGCAATCACGGTATTCACCAACTGCGCACCAACGCCACCAAAAGCGTGGGCGCAAAGCTGGTAGGTGGTAAGCCGGGTCGACGCCCCCACGTAAGAAGTCAGCGAGCCCATGACCGCGAGGATCAGGCAGCCGGCCGCAAACGCCCAGGCCGCGTGGTACAGGCCAAGCGAACCCCCGATCTGCGCCGACACAAGAAACACCGCCATACCGATGGTGCCACCGATAATTACCAGCGCGATATGCACCCCGGACAACGTGTCCCCTGCGTCAACTCTGGGCGTTGACACCCCCAACTAGTCCACTGCCTCCGGGCTGACGCCATACACTGTGCTGGCATGCTCGGGTGAGATGAAGCCATCCAGCAGGTCCTCGCGAACCTGCCGCGGATCGCGTTCTTCCGGATCACCATATCCACCACCGCCACCTGTCATGGACCGGATTACACTGCCCCGTGGAATCTTGATGTCATTGGCCTTCAGCCGCTCCATGGTTTCCTGGCCGGGACGCTGGATCAGGACCTTGGGTGCAGCACCCGAACCACCGCCAAACAGGCCCCAAGCCGGCGTGTCGGAGCGCTCAAACCAGAGCCAGAGCGATGAGTCCGACTCCACCAGGTATTCGCGGTAGGTACCGTTGCCGCCGCGATACTTGCCGGCGCCCCCCGAGTCCTGGCGAATGCCATAACTGAGTATGCGCAGCGGGTACTTGCTCTCAAAAACCTCAATCGGCAGGTCTTTGAAGCTGCCGTTGACGTTGTTGATCAGTGAATTGGCGCCATCCCCTCCATCGAAAGCGCCCCAGCCACCCGTGGTGGGCTCAATCATGAGGTAGAAATCGTCGTTGTGCCGCGGATCCTGTCCGGCGATGGTAATGACCATGGAATCGCCGTAGTGGGCTCCCGCTGCCTTGCCCGGCAACACTTCGGACAACGCTTTCACGATCAGGTCTATCAGCAGGCCCAGGGGGGTAAAATACCAGCCACAGGGGGCTGGCTCCTGGGCGTGAAAGATCGATCTCACCGGGGCCTGCACGTCCAGGGCCTGGAAGGAACCACCATTTGGTGACTCTTCAGAGCAGATAAGCAGCTTGTAGGCCACGCGCGCCGCGGCCACAGTCTGGGTCAAGCCGCAGTTGACCGGCCCGGCTGCCTGGTCGGCAGAGCCCGCAAGGTCAACTGTCATGGCGTCGCCGGCAATGGTCACCTTCAGCTTCACCGGTATCGGGCCGTTACCCAGCCCGTCGTCATCAATGGTGCCTTCGGCGCTGTATTCGCCATCGGGCAATGCGGTAATTTCCTCGCGCTCCCGGGCTTCGGTCTGCTTGTAGATTTCATCCCGGGCGGCGCGGATGGTCTCGGGCCCGAAACGCTCAAACAGGGCCTGCAAGCGCTGTTCACCGGTATTGCCAGCGGCAATCTGCGCATTGAGATCACCGATCGTCGCATCGCCGAAGCGGCTGTTCAAACGCAGCAACTCAATGACATCCTGCCGCGGCTTGCCCGCATCGTACAAACGGGTAGGCCCCCAGCGTGTCCCCTCCTGGTATATTTCGTGCGAGTCCACCGGGGTGCCGGGATCCTTGGCGCCAACATCCAGCCAGTGGGCTCGCGAGGCGGCAAAGCCTATACGCTGGCCGCGCCAGAAAATGGGCATGATGATGGTGGAGTCATTGAGGTGGGTACCGGTCATATAGGAGTCGTTCATGTAGAACACGTCTCCCTCCTGAAAGTAGTCCCAGCCATAACGCTCGGCCATGATCTTGACGCAGATTTCCAGGTTACCCAGAAACAGGGGCAGGCCCAGGGATTGGCCGAGCACTTCACCATTCTCATCGATCAGCGCCACCGAGCAATCCTTGCCTTCATAGATCACGGGCGTAAAGGCGCTGCGAATCAGGGTCGCATTCATGTCACTGGCGATGGAGATAAAGGCGTTGCGAATGATCTCCGTGGTAATAGGGTCCACCGGGTTCATGACTGTTCTCCTCGCGTCAGTATCAGGTTGCATTCTTCATCGACCTGCAAGTGCCAGCTGTCCGGAATAACGGTGGTGGCGCTTTGCTCTTCAATAATCGCCGGCCCCGAAAGCTGGTAACCGGGAGGCAACCGGTCGCGCCGCAATACCGGCGCATTCAGCCTGCCACCACGAAAAACTGCGTCTCGCTGGCCGATAACCGCATCACTGCCATCTCCGGTCACCGTGTGCGGATGCTCATCGTATTTGTTGATGGCACCGATGGCCGCCAGCCGTAGATTGACGAATTCAATAGGCGCTCCCGGGCTCGAGTGGCCATGGCGCTGCTTGTGGGTATCGTGGAAGCTCGTGCTGAGGGCCTCGATATCCAGCGCTTCGGGCAACGCGATATTGATCGTGTATTCCTGCCCCGAGTAGCGCATGTCCGCAGAGCGCAGGAACGAGACGCGGTCCCTGGTAACGCCCTGCGCAACAACCAGCTCCGTGCCTTCGGCTTCCAGTTCCGCGAACAGGCCCGCCAGTTCATCGGGGGTGACCGCCACGGCGGCGCGGAAAAAGCTCAGGGTGAGGTCGTGGCGCAAGTCAGTCTGCAACATGCCCCAGGCCGAGAAGGTGCCGGGGAAACGGGGAATCAATACCTCGCCAATATCCAGTTCTTCGGCGAGGAATACCGCCGCCATGGGGCCGGCACCGCCGAACGCCACCAGGGTGAAGTCACGCGGGTCCACACCTTCACTGACCGTGATGGTACGCATGGCATCGGCCATCGCCGCGTTGGAGATTGCGAGAATGCCCTCGGCAAATGGAATCGCCTGCATGCCCGCCTGTCGGGCCAGTTCCTCAATGGCCGCGGCGGCGGCATTAGCGTCCAGCGACATGTCACCACTCAGGAGAGATTTGGCACCCAGTCGCCCGAGATAAAGGTTGGCGTCAGTCACCGTAGGCTCGGTGCCGCCATTGCCATAGCAGGCAGGGCCCGGCACGGAACCCGCACTGCGAGGACCAACACGAACCGCGGCATTGTCAAGCCACGCCACCGAGCCGCCGCCGGTACCGATGGTACGGATGTCAACGATCGACATCAGTAACGGCAGGCCTTCAAGCTCGGTTTCCAGGGTGGTACTGGCTTCGCCATCCACCACCAGGCTGAGATCAAAAGAGGTGCCACCCATATCCACACACAACAGGTTGGGACGATTGACCCGTTTCGCCAGGGAGGCGCCAGCGATGGTTCCCCCAACCGGGCCAGATAATAAAGTGAACACCGGTTTCTGACGTGCAGTGTCGGCCGTGGTAACACCACCGCTGGATTGCATGATATGCACCCCGGCCTGCATGCCACGAGTACGCAGTTGCTCCTGCAAGCTGAGCAGGTAACGCTCAACTACCGGGGCGACGTAGGCATTCATGATCGCGGAAGAGGCGCGCTCGTATTCGCGCCATTCGCGCGCCACATCGTGGGAAAGCGATACCGAGACATCGGGCAAGGCAGCCCTGAGGATCTCGCGCGCTCGCAGCTCATGTACGGGATAGGCGTAACTGTGCAGGAAGCATACCGCGACCGCGTTGATCTTCTCGCTTCTCACCTTGTCGATGATGGGCTGGAAATCCGCCTCGTTCAGGGCTTCAAGTTCGCTGCCGTCCCAGGACAGGCGGCCGCGAACTTCGTGCACGTCGCGCCGCCGGACCAGCTGGTCCGGCTTGCTGTATCGCAGGTCGTAGAGGGCGTTTCGATTGCCTCTCGCAATCACATAACTGTCCCCTGCGCCCGCCGTGGCGATCAGCAATACACGCTCGCCCCGTCGCTCCAGGAAGGCGTTGAGCCCAACCGTGGTGCCATGCACAAAGTACTCGATGTCCGCGAGGTTCGGGACGGCATCGGTAATCCCGTTAATAACGCCGAGCGCCGGATTTTCTCTTGTTGTCGGCACCTTGTTGACGAATACCGGCCCATCCGAGGGCTCGATAACGATATCGGTGAAGGTGCCACCTATGTCAGCTGAAACGTGATATTTAGTCATAATCAGAAGTTATACCTGAGTCGAAGGTTCCAGATTCGGCCGGGGGCACGCGCGGAAAAACCACCGGCGACCCATTCCGAGTTATATTCTTCATCCAGCGCATTCTCCACCTGGCCGATCAGGGACCACTTGTCATCGGCGTCGGTAACGCCAAGCCGAAGACTGAGGAAGTCCAGTGGGTCCCGCTCGGTCGAGTTCTGCACGTCCCAGTACTGGCTTCCACGGCGCTCATAGTCAAGCCTGGCAAACAGGTTCAGGTTGGCAAAATTGAGCGGCACCTCGTACTGGCCACCCAGGTTGAATGTCGTCTTTGCGACGTACGGCGCCTCATTTCCCTCGGTGGACGGGTCCACCGCGTATTCTTCAATTTCGCTATCCGTGTAGCCGACCGAGGCATACAGATCAAGGTGCTCGGTGGCCCGCAGATTCAGCTCAAGCTCACCGCCATACAACTGTACTTCATCAATGTTGGTGAGAATCTGGGCGCTGACTGCACCCACAAAGGAGAAGAACTGCTGCCCTTCCACCTTGGTGGCAAAGCCCGCGCCGATCAGTCGCAGACGATCGTTCAGGTAGAGTCCCTTGTAACCAACCTCAAAGGACTCGGATTCTTCCTGGTCTACAACATCATTAAGCCCCACCAGGCCGATGTCGGCCGCGAGTTCGGAGATCCCGTTCTGGTTGAACTGGCCACTGCGGAACCCGCGGCCCCAGGTGGTGTACCAGTTGTGCTCTGTGGAGGGCGAATACCGCAGGGTGATTTTGGGCTGCACCATGTCAAAGGTTTCCTGGTTGCGCGCACCGGGCACGCCTGCGGGAAACTGCAATGGGGACACATCCTGCACCCGTTCCTCCTCATCGTAGCGCAGTGCCAGCGACAGCTCGAAGTCTTCGCCGATGTCAAAACTGGACTGGCCGAATATGGCCTTTGCAGTATTGCTGTTGTCATCCGCCAGAAAAGATGTGGACGGGTTGCGCGGATCTGTCGAGGGCTCACGCTCAAGACGGATAATGCCGGCGCCTGTGTCCACACCGGTAGACAAGGACACAAAGCGGTCCCACTCCAGATAGTACACACCGACTTCCCAACGGATGGGCTGGTCGTCAGGGGAGCGGAACCGAAACTCCTGGCTCCAGGCTTCAATATCGAAGAAACCGGTTTGTGTGCCGTCAAAACCGAATAATGCGGGTGAGCTCATGGCTGCCGTGTAGGGAAACTGGTCGGAATCCGCCCACTCCTCAAGGTCTGTATAGCTGGTGGTGGAAACCAGCGTACCCAATTCGGTTGTCCAGTCGATTTTGAGCGCCAGGTCGTTCACGTCGCGCTCGCCGTAGTCCACGTTGTTGTCGCGAACAGGCAAGACATTGTTGGCATCAAACGGGCCGGTATCGGTGCCGAAGCCGATGGCCGTAATGCCATCCGGCGCCAGGTCCACGCCCTGGAACTGGAAGCCAATGCCGCGTCCCTTATGGCGGGACAGGTTGGCGCGCGCGTCAAACGAGAGATTCTCGGTGGGCTCAAAGATCATGCGCCCGCGCAGGGTTGTATCCTCAAAGCGGTCAGCCTTCTCATTGCGGGTAATGTTGGTCAGGTAACCCTCGCGATCAATGTGCTTGCCCGATACCTGGGCAAACAGCTTGTTTTCAATCAGGGCGCCGCCATAGGAGCCCTCCAGCGAGTATTCGTCACCTTCACCAACACCCAGGCTGAAATAACCGTCGGTCTCATTCGTGGGCCGGCGGGTATTGATAATGATCGCGCCACCGGTGGCATTGCGGCCGTAAATTGCGCCCTGGGGACCTTTGACCACCTGTACGCTTTCAACATCGAACAATTCCTGGCGAAACTGGATGCCACTGAATTGCAGCACCCCGTCGACGATGGTGGCCACAGGTGCCTCACCATTGCGCACCTGGGTCAGACCGCGAATACTGAGAAAACTGGTGCCGATCCCCTGCGAGGTCGCGAGGGTTACATTTGGCGTCAGCGCAATAAAATCTGCCATCCGCTGTATATTGGCGTCCTCCAGTGTCTGGGCGGAGAAAGCGGTGACTGCGTAGGGCGCCTGTTGAATACTTTCATCGCGGCGACGCGCCGTAACCGTGATCTCCTCAAGCACCAATGCACCATCGGAGGTTTCACTCTGCGCAAATACCGGTGGTGCAACCGATAATGCCACGACTGATGCAACCGCATATCTCAACCCGTTAACAGGTAATTTTTTCATCTGGTTTTCTCCCCCAATTTCACGCCTGATTTTTCGTTGCCCGCAAAAGCCAACTTGCACAATTGACCGATTGTCTGCTGCGACACGATGACCGTCAGCTCCAAAAATGAGTTAAAATTTTAACTATGTCAATATTTTTTGACAAAATCTCTCCGCGGGTTACACTTCGCACCCACTAACCGAGGATCCCCGTGTGGAAAAGAAACAGAACTCAATGATGAAGCGCTCCATTGGCGGTTTGCTTAAAGCCAGGCGCCTGGAGCAAAAGCTTACCCTGCAGGAAGTGGCGAAAAGGGCGGAGCTTTCTGCTGCCTTCCTGTCGCAGGCGGAGCGCGGCAAAGCCACACCCTCGATTGTTTCGCTGATTAACATAGCGCGTGCGCTGGGCACCGATATTCACTACTTCATCTCACCGCCATCGCCGGCAGAGCTGGTCAGCAAGGGGGATGATCCGCAGTACCTGAACATTGATTCACCAGTCAGCTACCGGGTGCTGAATGCCTCCATTCCCAATCAGCAAATGAGCGCGCTACTCATGGAGATCCCACCGGGAGTCGAACTTCCGACCGTACATCGCGAGGAGGGGGAGGACATTTTCTACATCATCAGCGGCGAGGTGGAGCAGCTTATCGGCGACAAGGTCTTCAGCCTAAAGGCCGGTGACTGTGTGCACATGAACACCCAACTCGACCACAACATCGTCAACAAGGGTGACAGCACGGCAACCATACTCTGGGCCGGCACGCCTGTTCTGCTGCCCGTTGCCTAGCAGGGGCCCGGCCATGGCGTACCTCGATGTCGAAACCGAGTTGGGCGCATTCTGTGTGCTGTTACTGACAGACGCCGCACCCATAACCTGTAACTACTTTGCCTCGCTTGCGAAGAACAATGCATTCAGTGACGGCAGCATTTTTCGTATCGTATCGACCAACAAACACGGTGAGGTGGAAGCAAACCCGATCAACGTGGTGCAGATAGGTACGCATGCCGCTATGGCAGAGCAACGTTCGCAGGTCGAACATGAACATACCGGGCTGACCGCCTTGCAGCATGACCGCTGGACCGTCTCCGCCGCGCGCTTTGAGCCGGGAGAGTTATATGGCAGCTTCTTTGTATGCCTCCAGCGTGAGCCGGCACTGGATTTCGGCGGCTCCAGGCATGCCGACGGCAAGGGCTTCGCCGCCTTCGGTCGCGTCATTGATGGCCACTCGGTTATTCAAAAAGCCTACGTCAGGGCTGAAACGGACCCCTGCCTGACTACCCGGATCGCGGTATCCAATATCGCCTATCGGGAATAGGTTTCCCGGGAGAGCCCGACTGGGCGGCCCCACCTACGCGGCCCCACCCAAATACAACGTCGGTATTTATACTTGGACTTTGATACGACGACGAAACGTGACACTCCCGACCTGACAGCTGACAATAGGGCCATCATAAAATTGGGAGCACGTTGCATGAAATATAATATCGACCCCGAACTCACCCCCATCCTCGAACTGCTGCCACCCTTCGACCTGAAGGATCCCGGGGTGATGCGCGCTACCATGGATGCGATGATCGCCCCGGCCAATGCCGAGCTGGATACCAGCGGTGTCACCATTACCGACCATCATATTCCCGGTGCTCCCGGTGACCCGGAGGTACCGGTGCGGGTTTACCAGCCGGAAAATGCCACCGCTGCGGTACCGGGACTGATCTATCTTCACGGCGGTGGCTTTGTATTCGGCAACCTGGAAAGCGAGCATGCCAATTGCCTGGCGCTGTGCCGCAATCTCGGTATTGTGGTGGTGTCCGTGGACTATCGGCTGTCTCCCGAGACGGCATTCCCCGGCCCGCTGGAAGACTGTTATGCGGCCCTGAGCTGGGCACATGCCCAGCGCGACACCCTGGACATCGACGAGCGCCGCCTGGGCATCATGGGCCAGAGTGCCGGCGGCTGCCTGGCTGCGGCCACAGCCCTGGCCACACGCGAGCGCGGCGGTCCGGCGCTGTGTTACCAGTTCCTGTCCATTCCGGTGCTGGATGACCGGCTCGACAGCACCAGCATGCGGGCCTTCACCGACACACCCATCTGGCACCGTCCCAACGCGGAGCAAAGCTGGGACTACTACCTCGGCAGTGCCTACCAGCGCGGCGGCGCCGATGTGCCGGCCCTGGCCGCCCCCGCGCGGGAGCAGAACCTGGCTGGCCTGCCGGCCGCCTGTGTGACGGTAATGGAATTTGACCCGTTGCGGGACGAAGCCCTGAGCTACGCCCAGCGCCTGCTCGCCGCGGGGGTCTCCACGGAGATCCATTGCTACCCCGGCACCTTTCACGGCTCGTCCATGGTGACCGAGGCAACACTCAGTCGCCGCGCGGTGACCGACACGTACGCCGCGCTCACCCGAGGCCTCTGCATAGACCAGAAATAGCCACCTTCAGGAATCATATCGCCATGAATAATAATAATCTTTACCACCCTCCCCTGATGCCGCATCTGCTGGTTGAAGGCCTGAACCGTTATCACGACCAGCCCTGCCTTTTCCTGGGCGACAAGGTCGCAACCTATCGGGAAGTGCGGGAACGCACCAGCCAACTGGTACAGGCGCTGCAGGCCATCGGGCTGGGCCCGGGCAGCCGGGTTGCCGTTATCTCCGGCAACCGTCCCGAGGTGCTGGCCAATATTGCTGCCATGCAGCTCACCGGTTGCATCGGCACACCCCTGCACCCATTGGGTTCGCTCGATGACCATGCGTATGTGCTGGAGGCCGCAGAAATCGATGCCCTGGTGTTCGACCCAACGGCCTTTGATGCCCATGCGGCTGCCCTGCAGCAGCGCGTGCCCGGGGTCAGGCACCTGCTGTCATTTGGTCCCAGTGACAGCGGTACTGACTACCTCGCGCTGGCGGATAGCTTTGCCCCCGCGCCCCTGGTCGCACCGGATGTAAACCCGGACGATATCGCCTCGGTGAACTTCACCGGTGGCACTACCGGCAAACCCAAGGGGGTGATGAGCAGCTACCGGGTGACCAGCTACATGACCCAGATCCAGCTGGCGGAATGGGAATTTCCCGAGGATCTGCGGATGTTGATAGCCACGCCGCTGTCCCATGCGGCGGCGGCTTTCTTCATACCCGTGCTGCAAAAGGGCGGCGCCTTCTACGTCATGCAGGGCTTCAGCCCGGACGGCTTTTTTGACATGGTGGAGCAGCACCGCATTACCGCCACCATGCTGGTGCCGGTGATGCTGTATTTCCTGCTGGACTCGCCGCGCGCCAAAACGGCAAACATGTCCAGCATGGAATCCATTTTCTACGGTGCCTCACCGATGAGCCCGGCGCGACTGCAACAGGGCATAGAGCTGTGGGGACAGGTGTTTTACCAGTTCTTCGGCCAGTCCGAGGCACCCATGGTGCTGGCCAATATGCGCCGCGCGGAACACGATCTCAGCAAACCCGAGCGCCTGTCCGCCTGCGGCCGGCCGTCGCCCTGGGTTCACCTGGCCCTGCTGGACCTCGACGGCAACCCGGTTGCGGCGGGGGACCCCGGTGAAATCTGCGTGCGCGGGCCCCTGGTGATGAGCGGCTACAAGGACATGCCCGAGGCCACCGCCGAAGCCTTTGCCGGCGGCTGGCTGCACACCGGCGACATCGGCCGCCTCGACGAGGAGGGATTCCTCTATATCGTGGATCGCACCAAGGACATGATCGTTACCGGGGGCTTCAATGTGTTTCCACGGGAGGTGGAAGACGTATTATCCCGCCACGAGGCCGTGCAGCAGGTTGTGGTTATCGGCGTGCCCGATGAACAATGGGGCGAGGCAGTGAAGGCAGTGATTGTGGTCAAGCCCGGCATTGACGCCGACCAGGCACTGGTGGCGTCATTGCAGGATGCGGTGAAACAGGCCAAGGGCTCCGTGCAAACGCCCAAGAGCATCGACTTTGTGGCCGGCATCCCCCTCACCCCGGTGGGCAAGCCGGACAAGAAGGCCGTGCGCGCGCTGTACTGGGGTGATCAGGCGCGCGGGGTTGGCTGACCGTCCTGCTTAAAGCAAGCGCTCACATACCGCGCTGGTCAGGACACGCCACGCGCAATGGCAAGCCCCTGCTGGTGCGCTCTTTCCAGCAGCGCACGGGTCTCCGGGCTGTCAGGGCTCCTGTTACCCAGCACCACCATCAGGCCCTCGATCATCGCGGCGAGCAGGGTCGAACGGGTCGTGATTTCCCGCGCGTCGGCAGTGGGGTCAAGGGCGCTGATGTGCTCGTTCAGCTGCTCAATGTCCACCGCATACAGCTGCTCCAGCAACTCGCCACAGGCTTCCTCAAAGTTGCTTAACAGCGCCCATAGCTGCAGGAAGAAACGCTTTGTTCGGGCATCGGTAATATCGCCCAGATTGAATCGCAGTACCGCCTCAAAGCGCTCTTGAGCACTCGGCCCGGCAGCCTTGAGGCACTCCGTATAAGCGCTGCGATAGCGCGATCCCAAATCGTCGAAAATGGCTTTTACCAGGTCTTCCTGGCGTGGAAAGTAGTATTGAACGTTGGCCAGTGACACTCCGGCCTGTTCGGCTACATTTCTCATTGAGAACCGGGTGTGACCCTTTTCACTCAGCACCTCCTGCGCCGCTTGCACGATCCGCGCGGCGGTCTCCTTACCGGCCCGCCGCTGGGCCGTGCCCCGGCGCAAACCGGTACCCGCCCTCTTTTCGATCGATTTGCTGGCCATACCTGCTCCGGGCTGCCGTTGTGGGTTTACGAGTATAAGGGGCTTGCGTTAATTTGTCGACTGACCTATTATTGGTCACATGACCCAATAGGGCCGCTGATCACCACTATAAGGAAGAGCGCCATGTCCGGGAATCGTGACTTACCACCGCACCCTGATGACCAGGGTCGCCCCCTTGATCACAATCGCCGTCGCCTGCTGCAGGCAGTCGGGGCTATCGTTTCGGCTGCGGCGGCGCCTTCGTTGCATGCTTCCATTCCCGCGGGAAACACAGCCGACGGTGGCGGCTATGACGCCATTGTCATCGGCGGGGGCTTTGCCGGTATTACCGCGGCGCGCGACCTCAGCCTGCGCGGCTTTCGTGTGCTGATCCTCGAAGCCCGGCCACGCCTGGGCGGCCGCACCTTTACTACACGCTTTGCCAATCATGACCTTGATCTTGGGGGCACCTGGATAGGCAACTCTCAACCCTTTGTCTGGTCCGAGCGCATGCGCTACGGCGTTGATGTTGTCGAGAGCGCAGCGGTCGCGGCCTCGCAGGCCATCTGGATGGACGACGGCGAGCGCATCACCGGTTCGTTGGCGCAATACGCTGAAATTTACGAACCGGCGGCCAACCATTTCTACGCACCCGCGCGTGAATTCATCCCACGAGCGTATCAGCCTTTATTCAAAGAGGAGTTCGGCAACCTGGATCAGATCAGTGCGGCGGACGCCATTGCAAACCTTGGCCTGCCCGCCGTACAAAGGGACTTGCTGTACAGTTTTGCCGCCATTAACGGGCATTCCTTTGCCAGCGAAAGCAGTTACCTGGACCAACTGCGCTGGTTTGCCCTGGGCAATTACCACCTCTGGAACCTGTGGGATAACCTGTCCCGGTACCGCCTTGCCGGCGGCACCAAAGCACTTATTGACCGAATGGCGGCAGACAGCAACGCAGAGGTCCGGCTGGGAACACCGGTTGCCCACGTCAAACAGTCCGCCGCAGGTGCGACAGTCACCACCCTCCGCGGGGAGGAACTGCAGGCGCGCGCGGTGGTGGTTGCCGTGCCGCTGAACTGCCTCGCGGACATCGAATTCAGCCCGGCGATTTCAGAGGTCAAACTCAGCGAGAGCCGTCGTCGGCACACCGGCTCGGGCACCAAGGTGTATGCCAAAACAGCCGGCAAGCAACCCGTGTTCATGGGACACGGTACGCAGCAGATGCCCCTGTGTTTCGCCTGGACCGAATATGATGACCCGGACAGCCAACTGCTGTGTGGCTTTGGCGCCAGCCCGGAGCTACTTGATGTTAATGACGACCGCGCGGTCGCCAGTGCTTTTGCCCGCTACCAACCCTCGGTCACGGTGGAAGAGTCAGTGAGCTATGACTGGAATATTGACCCGTACTCCAAAGGCACATGGTGCATGTATCGGCCCGGCACCCTCACTGGCAGCCTGACCGAACTGCAACGTCCCGAGGGCCATGTTTTCTTCGCCGGCGCCGACATCGCAAATGGCTGGCGCGGTTTTATCGATGGCGCTATTGAAAGCGGTGCAACCGTCGCCCAACAGGTAACACAACACATAGCGATTTAAGGAGAGACGAGATGATTCGAACCACTCTGTTACTGGCAGCCCTTGGTACGGTCCCGGCTGCCGCGATAGCCGAACCCGTGCAGATCACCCTGAGCGGAGGCTTTCATGCAACAGGCCATGCCCCGGTAGCAACGGGGCCGGTCGGGCAGGCCTATGCCTACAGCGTGCGCGGCGGCACGGTATTGCGCAGTGGGAACAACCTCGATATACCGGTTTCCATTGACTGCACCGGCCTCGATCACGTCAATGAACAACAGGAGACAACCGGTCGCGGTAACTGTGTCTGGCGCGATGCGGACGATGACAAACTGTTTCTCTCTCTGACGACAGGGCAAAACGGCAATACGTATGTCCTCACCGGCGGTACCGGCAAGTGGTCAGGCATTGAGGGGACAATCGCCACCGGCTTTACCTACCTGCCAAGCCCGGAAGAGAATCTTTACCTGGGTGTGGAGGAAGGCACCGGCGCTCTCAACAAATGGCCTTTCGCGGAGTAACCTTGATGGTATCCAAAGGACGGCGCCTGTTAGCCGCGATGATCCTTGCAGGCCTGGGACCGGTGGCACCTCATCTTGCAGCGGATAATTGCGATATCGACCGTGGCGCCCGATTGTTCGCAAAGTGTGCAATGTGTCACCCCCGGGACGAGACCGGCGTGAGTGGCGCCGGGCCGAATTTGGCCGGGATAATCGGGCGCACCATCGCCGACGCTGACGGATTCCCCTATTCGGTTGCCATGTCCGGGATGGACGGCATCTGGACACCGGAACGGCTCGACGCGTTCCTGGCCGCCCCGATGGCCTATATACCCGGCACCACCATGGGGTTCGGCGGCTTGCGCAATCCCGCGGATCGGGAAAACCTGTTGTGCTACCTGGCGTCGGAACAGTAAGAAACCGTGTTGGCTGTACCCGTCACAGCGTTCGTCGCCGGCGCCGGATCAGGCCGGTGGCGATCGCGGTGCCGAGCAGGGTAATGGCCATGCCGACCAGCACCTGCACGCTGATCTTTTCGCCGAGCAACAGGTAACCCCAGAACAACGCACTGACCGGCACCAGGAAAGTGACAGTGGAGGTTGAGGTAGCGCCGGCGCTGGCAATCAGCCCAAAGTAAATGAGCAGGGCCACCGCGGTGCTCAGGGACGCCAGCGCCAGGGCGCTGGCCCAGGCCACCGTGCTAACCGGCTCCACAGGCCACAACAACAGCCCCGGAATCAACAGGATAACAGCGGCGGTGGCGCAACTGCCCGCCGCCTGGACCCGGGCCGGCAAGTGCGCCAGGTGCAGTCGCGAGTAATTGTTGGAGAAGGCATAACAGAGCGTGGCCCCGATCACGGCCGCGATAAACCAGCCATCGCCACCCAGGGAAAAATCCAGGCGTCCCGCCGATAGTATCCAGGCGCCAATGATGGCCAGGGCGAAGCCCCAGTACTGCTGGCGCAGCACCGGGGTGGCAAAAAACAGGGCGCCCAGTAACGCGGTGGAGATTGGGGTAAGCGCGTTCAACAAGGAGGTAAAACCTGCCTCAAGGCGTGTGGTCGCCAGCGCCAGCAGGACATAGGGCAAAACGCTGTTCATCAGGCCAACCAGAAACAGTTTTTTTCGGTACTCCCACATCAGGCGCAGGTAACGCAGGTTTAACAGGAAGGGCAGCAACAACAGGGCACCCAGGCCCATACGCAGCAGAATCAAGGGCACCGGGCCGAATTCCGGCACCGCGACGCGCATGAAAATGAACGACAACCCCCACAGTGAGGAAAGCAGAAGCAAGCGGAAGGTATCTATCGTCGACATGGCTAGCCGCGCTGCACGCCGCCGCAAAGCACCTCGGTCACCGTCTCGGTGTCCATGTATTCCTTGAGTTCCAGCAGCTTGCCGTCACGCCAGGTGAACAGAAAGTGATAGTGGTTAACGTAATCCTTTCCGGACACGTGCCGCCCACTGCCTGTTGCCTCCACCGCTACCCGATTGCCCTCAGCGGTGACCGCGTGGACCGTGTAAGTCAGCCCATCGGGAAAGGCCTCCAGCACACTGCCCGCAAACTGGCGAATTTGTGACTTGTCATAAACGCCGGAGATCGGGGTATTGCCCATGGTATGCAACTTGCCATCATCGGCGTAGGCATCGGCGATGGCATCGGCGTCCCCGCGAGCAATGGCCTGGATCAGCCGCAGGGTGCGCTCTCGGTTGGATTCCACCACCACTTTGGGCACCTTGGGCTCGTCCGCGGGCGCGCCCAGCTCACACTTCTTGCAGGCAAGCGTTTGGCCAAGCATGGAGGCGCGCCCCTCCGCCGTTTGCACCCAGGGCCGCTGGGTAAAAGGTGGCTTGTGGCGCACGTGCTGGTAGTGACCACAGGCGAGTTCCGCCACCCAATCGTGGTTTTCATCCTGGTGATAGCCGGTAATCGCTTGTTGCATGATATCGCCCTCGGTGCTTGCCGGGCTGGCAGTGTAGCCGGATTAGCCGGTGCTGTCGGGATGTAAATGCACCGCCAGCCACAAGGTATCCGCCTCACATTGCTCAACCTGGTGGGGGGTACCGGCGGGCAGGAACAGGTAGTCGCCCTCCCCCAGGGTAATCCGCTCCCCCGCTACCTGCATGATCGCGCCACCCCGCACCAGCAGCACCCATTCGTCCTGTGCCTGCACGTACTCAGCCGGCTGGATATCCGCGGAACTGACGATACGTTCGATCACCAGGTTGCGGTGGGCCAGGAGCGTGTCGAAGCGCTCGCCCTGGGTGGGTGCGGTGTGGCCGGTAAAAAGATTGTTCAATGTCGTCATATCCGGGTGCCGCCGTTGGTTAGCTGATTCCAAGCATAGATGCACGAAGCTGTCGTTCATCTCGCATCATATAGAGTCCCTGACCAGATGGCGTGCCGCCGCTGGGTTATCCAGTACCGTGTACTCAGCGACAATGTTCAGTTGCTGAAGACATCCCTTCCCTCACAGATATTAAGAAGCGCTGGGAAGGCATAAATGGCGGGTCGTCGACCCTGCCCTTCCTGCAGGACGATCAGCGGGCCATCGCCTTTTATCAGCTGGCGGAGCAGCCCGTGGAGGGTTTGTCGGTGGATGCCCGTCCTTCTGATAAAATCACTGCTGCTGAAAATCGGGCGGTCGAAAATACCGTCGAGCAGTAGAGAAGTATGTTGGGAGTGTGTCGTTTCTCTGATCCAGGTCTTGGTGTCTTCGTATAACGTCATGATGCAACGAACACGGTGCAGGTTGGTTTCGGACTGCTGAATGATCGCCTTGAGGAAAAACCGGATCCAACCGGTCCAGTCACCTTCAGCAGAAACAGCCGCCAGCCGCTGGTAATACTCTTCTTGATGCGACTCAAGATACTCAGAAAGATAGAACATCGGGCTGGACAGTCGTTTCCTGGAGTAGAGGAACAACGGAATCAAAAGGCGCCCAATACGCCCATTGCCGTCCTTGAAGGGGTGAAGGAGCTCAAATTGCGCGTGGACGATAGCGGTTTGTGCCAGGGCATCAAAATCCTCCAATTGCAGGTAGCGCTCAAAAAACTGGAGATGATCAGCCAATTGTAGTGGATCAGGTGGAACGAATGTTGCCTGATCTATGCTGCAGCCTGCCCGACCTATCCAGTTTTGCTCTTTCCGGAACTGGCCGGGCGATTTATGCTGGCCACGAACGCTGTCCAGTAGAATACTGTGAAGTTGTAGCAGCAGATCAAGAGTGATTGAACGCCCATCTTGCAGATACTCCTGAGACAACCGCATGGTCTTGCGGTAGTTGAGGATTTCGTTGATGTCTTCGTTCTTGTGCTGATCGAACTTCTGGCCTGCCTCCCGTTCAAGCACTTCCTCAACAGTGGCCTGGGTACCTTCGATTTTAGACGACAGCACCGCTTCCTGTTGGGTCAGGGGCGAAAGCATAACGGCGGGATTGACGATGCCTTGTAGCAGGCCACTGTATTCAGCCAGTTTCGAGTTGGCTTGCCCAACGAGGGTAATGAGCTGCCCGTAATCCAGGTTTTGTAATGGCAGGACATCCGGAGTGTAGCTTTCCATTTGACGCGCTCGCTTTTATGTATGAAATATTAGGTCTTGAGATACACAAAAATTATTGCGTACAAGCTAACATACAAAAGATAACTTGTGTATGACGGTGGCGCTTTTAGAATACAAAAAGTTGATTTGTGAGGTAGGCATTTTACGTAACAGTTTTTGTATGGTATTGCAGGTTATATGGTATGCAATGACGACCTATGTCGATGTAATCGACATAGGTCGATCAGGCACTCTGCACCGGCCACCGCAGCGTCCCTAGCCGGGCGTCCCTAGCCGGGCGCCCCTAACCGGGCGTCCCTAACCGGGCGTCCTAACTGCGCCTCCCGAACTGGACATTCCCCGCGCCAACAACGAACATGTGTGCCTCTGAAAAAGCTACCGGAACCGCCCATGCTTGTTGAAAATCCCGAAACCTACCACGGCCTGCTCTATCCCTGGTCCCGTGGAGCCAACCCTGAAGCCGGTGTCCCGCAACAGGTGGCAGAGGGCATCTACTGGGTGCGTTTTCCCATGCCCATGGGGCTGGACCATATCAACCTCTGGCTGCTTGAGGATGGCGACGGCTGGACGATCGTCGACACCTGCCTGGACCTGCCCCGCTCCCGGGAAATCTGGGAACAGCTGTTTGCCGGCTTCCTGGCGGACAAGCCGGTCAAACGGGTTATTTGCACGCATATGCACCCCGACCATGTCGGCCTTGCCGGCTGGCTGACCGAGCGCTTTGACTGCCAGCTGTTGATGACCCGGGAAGAGTTCCTGATGTGTCGTTCACTGGTCGCCGATACCGGTCGCCCGGCCCCCGAGGTGGCAATACGTTTTTACCGGGCCGCGGGTTACAGCGAAGAGCAGCTGGAGAAATACCGCAAGGCCTTTGGGGGCTTCGGTCGCGCGGTGTACAAACTGCCCGACAGCTTCCGCCGTCTCAAGGATCGCGAAACCCTGACTATTGGCGGTCGTTACTGGCAGATCATTGTCGGCAGCGGCCACTCGCCCGAACACGCCTGCCTGTATTGCCCGGCCCTCAAGGTGCTTATTTCCGGTGACCAGGTATTGCCGCGCATCACCCCCAATGTGAGTGTGTTTCCCACCGAACCCGAGAGTGACCCACTGCAGGAATGGCTGCAATCCTGCGCCCGCATCCGCGAATTGCTGCCGGACGACCTGCTGGTATTGCCCTCCCATGAGGCGCCTTTCCGCGGCCTGCATGTGCGCCTGACCCAGCTGATTGAAGCCCACAAGCAGGAATTGAACCAGCTGTATGCGCATCTGGCGGAGCCCAAAAGGGTGGTCGATTGCTTCCCCGCGTTATTCAAGCGGGAGATCACCAACGACCACCTGAGCCTGGCAACCGGGGAAACCATTGCCCACCTCAACTGCCTGCTGCGACGGCGCCAGATCGCCGGTGAAACTGATGAGCACGGCGTTGACTGGTATCACCAGCTACCCGACTCGATATCCTTTGACTAGACATCAGGACTGTTGGCAGGAGCGCTGACCCATGTTGCAAACCCTCAAGGTGTGGCTATTGCGGCGCTACTACCGTTTCACCAGCCAGCGCGCCTGGCGGGGCCAGTTTACCGATGCGCCGTACAGTACCCTGCAATTGCCCGTTTCAGGAGCGGCCATAGGCGCCCGGGTCTATAGCAGCCAACAGGGGGCGGAATTGCCGCTGGTGGTGTATTTCCACGGCGGCGGGTGGGTTATCGGCGACCTCGATACCCATCATGCATTTTGCCAGCAGCTACGCCGGCACAGCGGCTGCTCGGTGGTTGCCATCGACTACCGGCTGGCGCCTGAACACCCCTGCCCCGCCGCCATAGAGGACTGCCGGGCGGCAACAGAGTGGCTGGCACAGCACCTGGAAAGCCCCGGCCCCAACAACGGCACTGTTGTGGTAGCCGGAGACAGTGCCGGGGCACACCTGGCCTGTTGCACCGCCCTCAACCCAGAACCGGCAACCCGCAGCCGCCTTGCGGGCGCACTGCTGCTGTACCCGGTGGCTGATCACTACAACGTGCCCTATCCCTCCTACATCGAACGCGCCACCGGCCAGGCACTCACCAGCAAACTGATGCGCTGGTTCTGGGACACCTGGCTGGCGGGCCAGAGTGTGGATACTGCAGCCGCGAGAGGCGCCTTTCCGTTGCGAAGCACCGAGCTTGCGCAGCTACCCGCCACCCTGCTTATCACTGCCGAATACGATCCATTGCGCGACGAGGGCCAGCGCCTGGATGAATACCTGCGCGGCGCCGGTGTCGCTGTTACCAGCGAACACTACGCACAGGCGGAGCACGGTTTTGCCTGCTCCCAGGGACCCACCGCTGATTTCCAGCATGCACTTACCCTGATCAGCCGCTGGCTGGGCAGTTTGCCGCCGGCGCAGGGCGCAGGCAGGTAAACTGATTATCTGCTAGTCTCTTTCCCAAGCCACCGGAGCCGACAGCACACCGGCAAGCTGCTAAGGACGGACGCGTATGAGCCAACTGGTTGACCTGGTAATTTTTGGGGGTACAGGGGATTTATCCACCCGCAAATTATTCCCCGCCCTGTACAAACTGCACAAACATGGCCTTGCGGACCCATTGCAGCGCATCATTGCCACCAGCCGGGGTGACATCGATACCGATACCTTTCGTTCCGAAGCCCATAGCAACCTGCAGACCCATCTGGCCGCGGAAGACTGGGATGAAGCGATATGGGAGCAGCTCTGCAGCCGCCTGCATTACGTGAGGCTGGATGCAGCCAGGTCCGATGATTACCAGACTCTTGGCAACCTGCTGGATGAAAACAGTGCCGACGTACGCCTGTTTTACCTGGCAACACTGCCGTCTCTCTATGGCACCATCAGCGCTCACCTGCAGGCGGCCGGCAGCGTCGACGAGCATAGCCGAATCGTTCTGGAGAAGCCGCTGGGGCACGACCTGGCGTCCTGTCACCAGATCAACCTCGAGGTGGCCAAAGTCTTCGGCGAAGAATCCACTTTCCGCATAGACCACTACCTGGGCAAGGAAACGGTCCAGAACCTGATGGCAGTGCGCTTTGGTAACCCCCTGTTCCACCCGGTATGGAACAACAGCTTTGTCGACAACGTGCAGATCACCGTTGCCGAAGCCATCGGTGTCGAGGGTCGCAGCGGCTACTATGCCAAGATCGGTGCGTTACGGGACATGGTGCAAAATCACTTGTTGCAGGTGCTTTCACTGGTCGCCATGGAACCACCCGCCAGCCTGGAGCCTTTCGATGTTCGCGACGAGAAAGTCAAGATACTGCGCTGCCTCGACCCCATAACAGTCGACAACGTCAAGGAGCGAACCGTGCGCGGTCGCTACGAGGCGGGGGCGGTTGAAGGCCACGCCGTATCCGGTTTCCTTGAAGATGCCGAGTACCACGAAGCCGAAGCGACTGAAACCTATGTGGCGCTCAAGGCGACCATCAGCAACTGGCGCTGGGCCGGGGTGCCGTTCTACCTGCGTACCGGCAAACGCCTCAGTCGCCGCTATTCTGAGATTGTTATCGAGTTCAAGAAGCTGCCGTTTTCCCTGTTCGCCAATGACCCCAACGAACTCACCAACAAACTGGTTATCCGCATCCAGCCGGAGGAAACCATCAGCCTGCATACGCTCAATAAAAAACCCGGGCTGACGCAAAAGCTGCGCCTGCAGCCGGTGGAATTGCACCTGACCGAAGATCCGCAACAAAAAGGTGTCAGCTATGATGCCTACGAGCGCTTGCTACTGGATGCCATCAACGGCGACCAGACCCTGTTCATGCGCCGGGACGAAGTGGAAACGGCCTGGCGCTGGATTGATTCCGTGATCGCCGCCTGGGACGAGGCCGGGCCTCCCATCAAACCCTACAATTCAGGCACCATGGGTCCGGGGGCTGCTACCGCCCTGGTCGCGGTGGATGGTCGCAACTGGTATGAATGACTGGCAGATCTTCGAAACCCGCACTGAACTCGACGACGCTTTGGCCGGTCATCTGGCAGCCGCGCTGTCCGCCGATCTCACGAGGCAACCGCGTAGCAGCATCGCCCTGTCCGGGGGCAGTACCCCCAAGGGCATGTTCCAGCGACTGTCGGCGGCGGACCTGGAGTGGCCCCGGGTGGATATCACCCTGGTGGACGAGCGCTGGGTGGACTACGGCCATCCCGATTCCAACGCCGAACTGGTGCGTAACTGCCTGCTGCAGGGCCCGGCCGCCAGCGCCCGATTCCTCGGCCTGAAAACCACGACCCCGGACATTACCGCGGCCGTGCCAGCGGTGACTGAAGCACTAGCGAAACTGCAGCGGCCCTTTACCGCGGTGGTGCTGGGCATGGGAGGCGACGGCCACACCGCATCCTGGTTTCCGCAGGCAAGCAATCTGCCCGAGTTGCTCGACCCGAATAATGCTGTCCGGGTGGCGGCTACAGACCCCGTCACTGCGCCGCACCTGCGAATGACACTGACCCTGGCTGCGGTACTCGACAGCCACCGTATCCATCTTCACATCACCGGCGACGACAAGCGCACCGTGCTTGAATCCGCCGTGGCCGCGGGTTATCCCGTGGCCAGCATCCTCACCCAGACCGTCACTCCCGTTACCATATGGTGGGCCCCCTGATGATTGATCCCAGACTCGATGCTATTACCCGTCGCATTGCCGAACGCAGCGCCAGTTCCCGGCAGGCCTATTTGTCCCGTATTGATGAAATGCGCAGGGAGGGCCCCCAGCGCGGCAACCTCTCCTGCAGTAACCTCGCTCATGCGTTTGCCGCCAGTGAACCTGAAGACAAACAGTCCCTCAAGCTCACTGAAGCGGCCAATATCGGCATTGTCACCTCTTATAACGATATGCTGTCGGCACACCAGCCCCTGGGTGCCTATCCCGACATCATCAAGCGAGCGGCCAACAGTGTGGGTTGCACCGCCCAGGTGGCCGGGGGAGTTCCGGCCATGTGCGATGGGGTGATCCAGGGCACCCCGGCGGGAGAGCTGTCGCTGTTCAGCCGCGATATCATTGCCGCGGCCACCGCCATTTCCCTCTCCCACAACATGTTTGACGGCGCGCTGTGCCTGGGTGTGTGCGACAAGATCTTACCGGGGCTGCTGATTGGCGCCTTGAGTTTTGGTCATCTACCGGTGATATTTGTGCCCGGCGGGCCAATGACCAGCGGCCTGAGCAATCCCGAAAAAGCCAAAGTGCGACAGCTGTTTACCGAGGGCAAGGCAAGCCGCGAGGAACTCCTTGAAGCCGAGTCCGCCGCCTATCACGGTAAAGGCACCTGTACCTTCTATGGCACCGCCAACAGCAACCAGATGCTGATGGAAGTGATGGGCCTGCACATACCTGGTGCCGCCTTTGAGCCCACCGGCACGGTCCTGCGCGAACGCCTCACCGAGGCCGCGGCACAACGTGTATGCAAGATCACCGCCCTGGGCAGGGAATACATACCGCTGGCCGAGATCGTCGATGAAAAGAGTATCGTCAATGCGATGGTCGGGCTGCTCGCCACGGGTGGCTCCACCAACCACAGCATTCACTGGGTTACCATTGCCCGCGCCGCCGGTATCATCATTGACTGGCAGGATTTCAGCGAGTTGTCCGCCATCACCCCACTGGTGAGCCATATCTACCCCAACGGCAGTGCCGATGTGAACCATTTTCACGCGGCCGGTGGCAGCGCCTACGTGATTCGCACACTGCTCGATAGCGGCCTGCTGCACGAGGATGTCAATACCAACTGGGGTCCCGGACTGCGCAATTACACCCTGGAGCCACGGCTGCAGGATGGGATACTCCACCATGTGGAGGGCGCTGCGGAAAGTGCGGACCTTGAGGTTCTGCGCCCGGCAACCGACCCCTTTGACAGGGAAGGGGGCCTGCGCCTGCTGGAGGGTAACCTGGGGCGCAGCGTAATCAAGGTGTCCGCCGTTGCGCCGGAGCACCGCACCGTCGAAGCCCCGGCTCGGGTATTTGCCAGCCAGCAGGCTTTCCAGGCAGCATTTGAGGCCGGTGAGCTCAACCGTGACGTGATAGCGGTAGTGCGATTCCAGGGCCCTCATGCCAATGGGATGCCGGAACTGCACAAACTTACCCCCTATCTTGGCAGTTTGCAGGACCGGGGTTACCGGGTTGCACTGGTGACCGATGGCCGCATGTCCGGCGCGTCGGGCAAGATCCCCGCCGCCATCCACGTGAGCCCGGAAGCACTGGCGGGAGGACCACTGGCGCGGGTGCGCGATGGTGATGTGATCAGGCTGGACTGTGAGTCCTCCGAGCTGCAGGCTCTGGTACCGGCGGATGAATGGCGCGAGCGCAAACCCGTGCGTAATGATGCGGAGGCCAGAACCTATGGCCTGGGGCTGGAATTGTTTGGGTTCATGCGCAATGCCATTAATGAAGCTGAAGCGGGTGCGACGGTTTTCAACGGCAACTGATACCGGTACCGCTGCTAAAAGGTGACCTCGGCCATCAACCACAACTTGCTGGTGTCAGTGGCAAAGCCATCTGCACTGTAGTCGGCATATTTCACCAGGAGACTGACCGGCCCAACCTTGGTGCCAACGTTAAAACCAATTTCCGAACCCAGGTCCATGCTGCCCTCGTCGGCACGCAGATCGTGGTATACCACACCCACCTTGAAGGCACCCAGCGTGGTACCGACACTCAGGTAAATGTCTTCCACACCCACCGCAGGAGTGGCGAGAAACTTGTCAGCCCAGCCCTGGAAAAGGTGCAAAGTAGCCAGCGGTGTCGCGAAGGCGGTACCCCCGTCGTCAGATCCCAATAACTCGTAGCCCAGCTTGACGTTCACAGTACCCACTTTCGCCATAGCTTCTAACAGCACGTAATCCGCCGAATAATCATTGGGATTATCCCCGGCATCGGTCTGCTCCGCGTATTCCAGGTTGTAGCTGAATTGGTCGTTGATGCGCCCTTCCCAGCGCACGCCGACGGTGTCACTGGCCAGGGCGCGCGCACTCTCGTTGTCAATGAGGTAACCATAGGCGATCAGCTTGCCCGCTTCCCAACCGCTGAAAGCGGCGTTGAGCAGATGCGTGCTGTGCGTGTGATCCCCCGCAGCAATATCCTCCCCAAAGATACGATTTACATTGTGAACATACGCATAGAATACAGAGAGGTCATCAACACCATTGTTGGTCACGGAAAAACCGTCATAAGTCTGCTCATTCTGGCGCCAGGCGACCCCGCCAACAAAGCGCTGGTTATCCAGCACGATACGCTGGCGGCCATACTTTACCAGCGTATCCGCACCCTGATAGGACAGGTAAGCCTGGTTGACCTCAGTACCTTCCGGGTCTGCAATCACGGCGGTGCCGGTATTAATGCCGGTACCATCGTTGTAGTCAACTGTACTGATTGCAGTAATGTCGTCCGCTTCCAGCAACATGCCAAACCCACCGTAACGGCCTGAGGTGAAGGTCAGCCGGGTTTTGTTGGTCAGGGCGTCAGAATTACTGACCCCGTCCTGGCTTACGTCTTCGTAACGCAACCGCAGCTTGAATTTGATATCGCTGTCGGCGAAAGCCCCGGCAATGCTTTCAGCGGCCAGGGCTGAGGGTGTTGACAGCGCAGCCGCTACTGCCATGCAAGGCAGATATCTATGGAACGTTTTCATGATGTGGTTCTCCGCATACCGGGAAGTAAATGGTGGAGTAGCTGGCTACCATTGCTTATAGGGAAGGAACTTGCCGTCCATGGTGACAATCACACGATCACCCCTGGGGTTATCTTCCTTGTCGATGGTCATGGTGAAGTCGATGGCGCTCATAATGCCGTCGCCGCATTTCTCGTGGATAAGCTCTTTCATGGTGGTGCCGTAAACGCCGACTATTTCGTAAAGACGATAGACCAGCGGATCCTGGGGCACGGCCTGTTCCCAGCTTTTAGTCGGATAGGCCATGAGTGCCGCCACCGCTGTGGACGGCAGTTCAAGCAGCTCCACGAGAGCCTTTGCTGCGGTTTCGGGTGCTGAGTTCATGCCCAGGCAAACCGAAGTTGTCCACACCGGTGACATGCCAATCGCTGCGGCAATACCCTCCCAGGTAAGCCCCCTGGCGGCTTTTTCCAAAACGATGGCTTCAATAAGATCGGTTTTGTTCATGGTGGTAGTCCTTTTAGGCGTTAACAGCATGGGGAAGTGGTCCCCCGCTGGCTTCCCGGATGGGATTGATGATTGCTGGAGCAGCACTGGTGGTAGCGGTTCGCGCGGCCTCCGAGCGGTTCACCAGAAAATCGAGAAGGTGGTTGCGAAGACTGTAGTAGCCCGGCTGGTTAATAACGGTGCCGCGTTTGCGCGGTCGCGGCAGATCGACCACCACATCTTCCGCGATCACCGCCTCCGGCCCATTACTCATCAGCAGGATACGGTCGGCCAGCAGAATGGCTTCATCGACATCGTGGGTAATCATGAAAACCGTTTGCGCAGTGCTGGCACAGATACTCACCAGCTCATCCTGAATGACCCCGCGGGTCAGCGCGTCGAGTGCGCCGAAAGGTTCATCCAGCAGCAACAGCTTGGGCTGGGTGGCAAAGGCGCGAGCAATCGAGACCCTTTGCCGCATACCCCCTGAAAGCTGCCCGGGTTTGCGGTGTTCTACCTCTTGCAGGCCTACCATATGGAGGTATTCATGACTGTGTTCGCGGATCTTTTGCCGGGACCACTTCGGCCAGCGAGCGCGAACGCCGAAGATGATATTGTCGAGAGCCGACAGCCAGGGGAGCAGCGAATAGTTCTGGAAGACGACGCCGCGATCAAGGCTGGGGCCGGACACTTCTTTCCCGTCCATGATCACAACCCCTTCGGTGGGCGCATCAAGTCCGGAAAGCGCATTCATGATGGTGGATTTACCACAGCCGGAGTGACCGATGATGCAAACAAACTCCCCACGCTCAATCCCGAAACTGATGTCCTCGAACACAGTCAGGCTCTTATTACGGCCGGCAATGGGAAACCGTTGGGCAAGGTTTTCAACCTGTAAAAAACGTTTTTTCATTTGTCGAACTACTCCTGGTACTGAATAAGTCGGGTAAGAGCGCTGAGCCCAAGGTCCAGCAACATCCCGACCAGGCCGATCATGAGAATGGAAAAGATCACGCTGGTCAGGTCCAGATTGTTCCATTCATTCCAGACGTAATAGCCAATACCGGTACCCCCAACGAGCATTTCCGCGGCGACGATCACCAGCCAGGCGATGCCGATGGAAATCCGCATACCAGTAAGAATGGTGGGTGCTGCGGCGGGCAGGATCACCGTGAAGGCGGTTCGCAACTGGCTGAGCTGGTGGGTTCGGGCAACATTGACCCAATCACTGCGCACACCAGCCACACCAAATGCGGTGTTCAGCAGCATTGGCCAGATTGAGCAGATAAAGATCACGAAAATCGCCGAGGCCTCGGCATCCTTGATAATAAACAGCGCCAGCGGCATCCACGCCAGTGGTGAAATCGGCCGTAATACCTGGATATAAGGATTCAGGGCCCGGTACATCAATGGCGACATGCCGATAAGAAAACCCAGTGGTATCGCCACCATCGCCGCCATCAGGTAACCCGTGAGCACCCGGTAGAGTGAATAACCCAACTGAATGCCTATGCCCTTGTCATTGGGACCAGCGTCATAGAATGGGTCACTCAGCTCCTGCCACGCACGTACTATCACGTCAGATGGTGGTGGTACCCGTGCCTTCTGCACATTTGTACCCATCAGTAACTCGTATTCAGTGAGATTCTCCTGCGCAACCACATCAGCCTCAGAGGACACCTCCCACATGCCCAGCGCGGCAACCAGAAATACCAGCGACAGCACTGCGGCCCTTATATTAAGCGACATCATCTGCTGGATCTCCGGATCGGAAAACTCTCGATATACTCCTCAGGCTTCGTGTAATCGAAGGTCTTGCCCATGATGGTGTGGCTCGCATAGGTGGCTGAAGGCGCCTCGTAACCCAAGTCCTTCATCACATTGCCGCAGTCGGTAGCCAGATAGACCTGCTCGGCGATTTTCTGGTAATCGATATCCTCTTCCACATAACCCCAGCGCTTCATCTGGGTGAGAATCCACACCGCCATTGAGTGCCATGGGAACGGATCAAAATCAATCCGGTCTGGTTCGTTCATGACCCCACCCAGGCCATCGGCGTAGCGGCCCGTCAGGACCTGCTCGATCACGGGTACCGGTTGATTCAGGTAATTGGTCGGCGCAATTGCCGCGGAAATTTCCTTGCGGTTCTCGTGCTGTGCCGAGTAGTGGGTGGCGTCGACAATGGCCTTGAACAGTGCACTGTAGGTATTGGGGTTGGTGGCGGCAAATTCCTGGCTGCAGGCGAAGGCGCAACAGGGGTGACCCTCCCAGATATCCCTGGTCAGCATGTGAATGAAACCGACTTTTTCCCAGACAGCGCGCTGGTTGAACGGGTCTGGTGACAGGTAACCGTCCAGGTTGCCGGCGCGCAGGTTTGCTACCATTTCTGGCGGTGGGACTACCCTGATCTGAATATCAACATCCGGGTCCAGGCCATGTTCTGCAACGTAATAACGCAACAGAAAGTTATGCATGGAGTATTCAAACGGTACCCCGAACTTGAAGCCTTTCCACTGCTTTGGATCCCGCTTGTCCTTGTGGTCCGTGTGGAGCACGATTGCCTGGCCGTTGATGTTTTCCACCGCGGGCATAATGAATGGCTTTGGACTGGAGCCGGCACCCAACGTCATGGCGAGCGGCATTGGTGTCAGCATGTGGGCAGCATCGTATTCACCCGACATTGACTTGTCGCGGGAAATCGCCCAGCCGGCAGTCTTTACCAACTCAACATCGAGGCCATAGCGCTCATAAAAACCCATGGGGTGCGCCATGATAATGGGCGTGGCACAGGTGATGGGTACAAAACCAACCGTGAGCCTGGTTTTTTCCAGCGCGCCAATCGAGTCTTTTACCGCTGCCTTGACCGCATTAATCGGCAGGATGCTGGCCAGTGCCGCTGCCAGCGTGCCGCCGCCCACTGTGCCGAGAAACTGTCTGCGGCTGAAGTCATTCTGTTTGAATATACCGCGCACAATGGCATTTTCCACCGCCCGGTCCATCATCTCTTCGCGAGTCTGTGGGGCACTGGCTTCTACGGCAGGCTCACTGTGAGCCTGGCCACCATGGCTGGGGCACTGGCCACACTCGCAACCGCGGGGGTGAATCAGCGATACATCGCGATCATACGGATCGCCAAGACTCTTGTTACTCATGAAAACTCTCCTGGTCAGGCCGGGCATGCGCACCCAAATAGTGCACATGGATTTAGGAAGCCGTCCGGTGACTGAACATCCGGATTACCTGAACTCTCTAAAGCGATTAACGTGCCAACTTTTATATTTTCGTAAGTCATTGAATTATTGAATTAATTTATCCGCTGACCGGAAGCCTGGAATCACGATTTTTCGTGTATCACGATTTTTCGGGCAAGTTGGCACGATTCTTCGTTGTAAAAGTTTTTCGAGACAGGAAGGAGGGGTATTTAAAATGCCGTCAACGTTACAGAGTCTGATCGGTAACCTTCCCGAGGCGATAGTCATCATCGACCCCGTCCGGGACCGGTTTATCTGTGCCAACAACCTCGCCTGTGAGCTTTTTGGCAGGACTGATACTGACTTGATGCAACGACCTGTAAGCAGTAATTTTCGCAATAGTCTGCCGCAGCTGTGCGTTTTCACCGAAGCGCTCTTGCACAGGGGCGTGGGTATGATGCAGGAAATCAGCGCCGTGCGGGCCTGCGGCAAGGAACTTGAACTTGAGGTTAATGGCAGCGCCTTCACGCTGGAGGGGAACGACCAGCTGGTAACATTTTGCATGCGCGACAAGAGCTGGTATCGACAGTGGCGGGAGCATAGCAATGCGCAGCACCATCACCGGTCGGGCCTGCTGCACTGGCAGCGCATGCATCAGGTGTTTGAAAATATAGAACGGGAAAACCAGCTTATCCTGAGCGCGGCCGGCGAAGGTATTTACGGCGTTGACGCCGATGGTTGTGCCACCTTCGTCAACCCCGCCGCCGAGCGTCTGCTGGGATGGAAAGCTGAAGACCTGATTGGCCACAATATTCATACTGCCATTCACCACACCCATCCCGACGGCTCGGATTACTGTGTTGGCGACTGCCCTATTATGGCAGCATTCAAGGACGGCGCCGTTCGACAGGTAGACGATGAGGTATTCTGGCGCAAGGATGGCAAGCCGATTCCGGTTGAATATACCAGCACCCCGATCCTGGATAACGGCCACCTGGTAGGCGCTGTGGTGCTGTTTCGCGATGTCTCCGAACGCAAGATTGCCGAAGTGAAATTGCGCTCCGCACTGGAGGAAGTAGAGCGGCTCAAACACAAGCTGGAGTTGGAAAACGCCTACCTGCAGGAAGAGATAAGTGAAAGCTATAACTTCCACCACATTATCGGGCGCAGCCATCCGATACAGCAGATCATCAAACAGATCCAGCTGGTGGCACCCACCGTGGCAACCGTACTCATAACCGGCGAATCCGGCACCGGCAAAGAGCTGATCGCCCGTGCCATTCACCATGGGTGTGACCGTAACAGCAGACCCCTGGTGCGGGTCAACTGTGCCGCAATACCGCGAGACCTGTTCGAGAGCGAGTTTTTTGGCCACATCCGCGGCGCTTTTTCAGGCGCTTTGAACGACCGTCTGGGTCGCTTCGAGGTAGCCGACGGCGGCACACTGTTCCTGGACGAGGTAGGAGAGCTGCCGCTGGAACTTCAGGGCAAACTGTTGCGCGTGTTGCAGGATGGTGAGTTTGAACGAGTTGGAGAGTCCACTACCCGCAGCGTCGACGTAAGGGTAATTGCAGCCACCAACAAGAATCTCAAGCAAAAGGTGACCGATGGTCTGTTTCGGGAAGACCTGTACTTCCGCCTGAACGTATTTCCCATTCACTCAGTGCCACTGCGGGAACGCCTTGATGATATTCCGCTGCTCACCACCCACTTCCTGAAAAAAATCTGCCAGCGCTTCCACAAACCGGAGCTGAAGATATCCCTTGCCCAGGCACAACGACTGCAAAGCCATAACTGGCCGGGCAACATCAGGGAACTGGAAAACCTCATTGAACGCCAGGTTATTCTAAGTCGAGGTGACAAGCTCAGGCTGGAGGCACCAACCGCCACAAACCACCAACCCGAACCACTGGCGGCACCGCAGGAACATGACCTGGTTACCGAACAGGACTGCAGGAGTTTACGTCACCGGGCTATTACCGGCGCTCTCCGGCAAACCGGCGGTAAAATCTACGGACCCGACGGGGCGGCCCGAATAATGGGAATAAAACCCACCACACTGGCCTCACGGATGAGAAAACTGGGCATACAGCGTGACCAGTTCACCCCCAACTCCAGCCTCAGCCGGTGATCTTGCGCAGGATGTCCATGGTGCCTTCCCGGTCCAGCAGTTTTGGTACCGGGTAACCCTCGCACTCGGCCATCGCCAGTTCACACAGGCGGTCATAATCCTCGGGCTTGATCTTGTCGGACGTCTCGGGAATGTTAACCGCGGCGCGCAGGTCGCGCACTGCCTGGATAAAGGCGTCGGCCAGCTGTTCCTCGGAATCACCGGGCTGCCCTGCACCCACCAGCCGGGCAAGCTCCGCCAGCCGGCTGCGCGCTTCCACCCGGCAGAACTCAAGCACGTGGGGTAATACCAGGGAATTGGCCAGGCCGTGGGGAATACCGTACTTGCCGCCGACCTGGTGGGCTATGGCGTGCACGTTGCCGACATTCACCTGGTTTATGGCAATACCCGCATAGTAGGCCGCGATGGACATGGCCTCCCGCGCCTCACGATTGGAGCCGTCGTTACAGGCTGTCAGCAGGTGCTCAAACACCAGTTTAATCGCAGCGCCGGCGTGTTCGAGTCGCGTACCGCGATCCCAGACGCAAATATAGGCCTCGATACCGTGAGTGAGCGCATCCATACCGGTGGCGGCGGTGATCGGTGCGGGTAAGCCCAGCAGCAGATCAGGGTCAAGGGCGGCGGCGGCCGGCAACAGCGAAGCGCCGGAAATAATCGACTTTTCGTGGCTGACACTGTCGGAAATAACGGCCCCCATGGTGGCTTCCGAGCCTGTGCCCGAGGTGGTGGGAATGGCGTAGAGCGTGGGCATTTCATGCTTGACCTTGCCAAACCCGACCCAGTTCCGCGGGTCTTCCTCGCTGGTCGAAGAGGCGGCAATCAACTTGGCGGCATCAATGGAGGAGCCCCCGCCAACCGCCAGCACCGCATCGCAGGCGTGTTCGCGCATCATCGCACGCCCGGAGGCAACCTGTTCGAATGTGGGGTCGGGCATTACCTCGTCAAAAATTACAACCTCTACCCCGACCTCGGCGAACGCGGCAGTAGCCTGGTCCACAATACCCAGGTCCCGCAGTGGCTTGTCGGTCACCACCAGCACTTTTTTAACACCGGTCCGGGCGATATGCCGGCACAGCTGGGCAGCACTGCCGCTACCGGCAAAAGCCATGTAAGTGGCGCTGGGAGCGAAGTTTACCGCTACCTTCATCAGGGTGAGATAAAGTGAGTGTTTCAGTTTGCGCATAGACATAGCTATTGGAGCTCCATATTACTCTGGGATTATCGTTATTGGGATTCGGGTGACAGTATGGCCAAATCAGGGCTGGGAAACCATCCCTGGCAGATTGCGATCCGCGGCAACGGTAAAGCCATCCCGACCAGTGTCCTTGGCATGGTAGAGCGCGGCATCCGCCCGCGTCATCAGTTCTTCGATACTACCATCATCCTGCCACTCGGCAATGCCGAAACTGGCGGTGATGGAAATCCGCTGCTGTCCTTCCAGCAAGGGCTGCTCGAGCATCGCCTTGCGTATCCGGGATATCATCTGCCGGGCGTCTACTGCACTGGCGCCGCCCATGATGACGGCAAATTCCTCACCGCCAATACGACCGATCGTATCCTGTTGCCGCACGCAACCCCGCAGGGTTTCAGCGAAGTGAGCGAGTACATGATCGCCGATCGTGTGGCCGTAGCGATCATTAATACGCTTGAAAAAATCGATATCCGCCAGCACCAGGGTAAGTGGCCTACCTTCACGCTGGGCCCCTGCGAGCAATACGCCTGCCGCGATGAGAAACCCCCGCCGATTGGCAACGTCCGTCAACTGATCTGTAGTAGCCTGCAGACGCAGGCGCGTGGCGAGGTCGGTGGCCAGCAGAAAAATGATGGTTACACCGATAGCCACGAAAAAGCTCGGCATGAAGGCAAAGTTAACCAGGTTGTAAAGGGCGCCAACTTGCTCGGAGGGGGCCGCCCCGAATTGCAGCGCAATCGCCGCCGCCACACCCTGGGCGAGCCCGAACAGGAAGTGCACACCGGCGGCAACCCGCTGCGGCAGCAATGGTTGCGGACCATGGCGCAATAACAGCCAGCTGATATGCGCCATGGCAACAAAGACGAATGCCGGGCCCAGGGCAACACGCAGATCCATTCGTGGAATCAGCAGCGTAAAGATGGTCTGGGTAACCGCCAGCAACATGAAAACAACAAACGCCTGCGACCAGCGGGTCTCGAGACCAAGACGTTCCCGGTGCCCCCAGGTAATCGCAATCACCAGGACGTACGAGGCAAAGTTCGCGGTGAGCCAGTAGGCTTCATCGACAGGGAACCAGGCCCGAACGACATTCACGAAATACTGGAACATGGCCAGCAAATACGCCACCGTCCAGACAAGGGCGTGTCGTGGCCGCCCGAACAAACGCCAGGCCATATAACTTGCGCCAGCGAAGACTCCGCTGATAACCACCAGCGATAACTGCAAAACCAATACAGCGTTAAAGTCCATGGTCTATTCAGGCACCGAAACGAAGGACCGTGATAATGGCCCAGCAGCCTCCCTGGATCAACCCCGGCGTTCGTTCACCTGGCAGGGATCAACTCCGGCGAGGGCCACCGTTGGTGCCGGGCCAGCGTGAACCGGAGATGGTGTCCGCGAAAGGCATGAAGGCGTCGGGATCCAGCTTGCCGGCCAGGGTTATTTCCCGGCCCAGGAATATCGGCCACCACAGGTGAGCCGAGACCTGCTCGCGCATCGGCAGCAGGCTGGCCAGCGGATCCCAGGGGCTGTCGCGCAGCACCAGTTCACCCTCGACCGCTTCGCGCCAGGCGGTGCCATAGGTGCTGCGCACATGCACCACATGCGGCGGGAAATCATAACCGCGAGCGGGATCAGGCATCAGGCCGACCGCGCGGGAAACCTTGATCCACCATTCATTAAGCTCAAATTCCGGCGGTAATTCAGTCGCACCGGTAGAGGTTCCCCTGAACTCGGCAAAGGTATAACCCTGGTGGGTACAGCGAGCAGTCACCGAGTCACCCATGCGGTAAAAATCCGTGGTGCAGGGGTACTTGGGCTGGCCGTTAATCTCCTGGCTATTGAAAATAGCGGACTCCTGGTCAATTCCGTAACCCAGCGTATACTCACCGGCAATACCGTTATAGTCAGCATCAACCGTGGTCAGAATGCCGAACTCGGGCTCATCGGGCACCGGGAAATTGTAAATCGTCAGGGTGACATGGGGATTGGCTCCGGGCTCTATGCCCGGTGGCAGCAGAGCCGCTATCTTGTCGGGATCGGTACGATAAACAACCTTCAGCATGGGCCAGTTGGTGATGTCTCCGGGATTTCCCTGTGGGGCGCCAGTAGCATTGGACATGGTAGTCCTCCTTTTGATTGGTCTTATCGTTTCAGGGCGCAGCGAGCGCCCGTGCCAGGGCGTTTCTTCGGTTCAGGAAACTTCTCGCACATCAATGTAAAACTGCCGCACCCACTTGCGGAACATCACCAGTGACTTGTCCTCACGACAGAACACCGGCCGGTGCTTGTGCACCTTGTTGGCCCAGATCGGATAATCGTCGCCAATGCCGGCGATGATTCCCTTCATTACGTCGTCCCCGGCCAGGTCTTCAATTTCCCGGCGTACCGACAGCGTCCAGCGCAACAAGGTAGTGTGCTTGTCGATGGGCTGGGCACTGTTATAAACCAGCATCTCGGCTTCGGGGCCGTAGGAGGTGCGCACCACCGCCAGGCCGGGATTCAGCACCATGGCGTGTAGCTGGTGCGGGAAGTCCGACTGGCTGGCATCCGCACGCAGGTGCAGGGTACGGCCGTCTTCGTCAATGGTCACCTCCGACGGCGGCACGTCGGGCTGGCGGTGTACGTACTGGAAATGTACCGGGTCACAGGAATTTTCCGCGATATCCTGGATATGCGCCGGCACCTCGAATTCCGCATAGCGGGGCGCGGTCCATTTTTCATCGTCCAGCTCACCCAGCAACGGCAGGTCCCATTTCGGCGCCAGGTTTTGCGGATGGAACCAGATATAAACCTCGTTATTCTGCTCCCGGGTATGCCAGGTGCGAATTTTGGCACGCTCGGGTATTTCGTCGCAGTAGGGAATTTCCACGCAATTGCCGGTGGTGTCAAAACGCCAGCCATGGAACGGACAACGCAGGGATTCACCGATAACCCGGCCATCGACACCCAGGTGGGCACCCAGGTGCGGGCAGTAGGCATCCTGGAGTACCGCCGCACCCGAGCGGGTGCGGTACAGGGCGAATTCGCGGTCGAACGCGTGCACCCGCTTGACTTCACCAATCTGTAATTCGTGACTACGCGCTACCGAGTACCAGCCCATGGGGAATTCGGGTGTGGTATTGGTCTTGGATTCACAGGCTTCTACGATAGTGCTCATGCGGCTGCTCCTGCATTGTCAAAAATAGAGGTAGCGGGCCCGATCTTATCGGCTACCGCCTGCAATCGGGCCCGGTCCAGGCCATACCAGGCAATTGCGTTCTCGCCAAGGATCTTGCGCCCGTCCGCCTCCGGCACACCGGCAAAGGTGTCGCGGAAATAATCGCGAGTGTTGGGCCAGGTACCTTCCGGATGCGGGTAGTCGCTGCCCCACATTAGCTTGTCTACGCCGATCACGTTGCGCAAATCGATATCCTTGCGCGGCACACAGGAAGCGCCCACCGCGATATTGCGCTGGAAGTACTCGCTGGGTGACATGGACAGATGGCTGCGGAAATCCCCCAGCTTGGCGGAAAACTGCACATCGGTGTAATTGTGGTCCAGCAATCGCAGCCATGGTGGCAGCATGAACACCGTGCCCCCTTCGGTCATGACCACCTTGAGCCTGGGATAGCGCTCGAATACCCCACCCCAGAGCATGAAGGTCAGGGGCCGGTACAGCCACCACATCACCTCGGAGACATAAATGCCCATGGCGCCGGGCAATTCGTCACTGCGGTCCTCGGCGGGCCAGGTCTTGCCAAAATATTCCGGGTGCGGTGCCGGCCCGGAATGAAAGTGAACGATCACTCCGAGATCTTCGCACACGGCCCAGAAAGGGTCGTAGCGGGTATCGTGATAGGGCGCGTGCTCGCCCCACAGCGTGGGAATCATTACCGCGCGCAATCCATTGTCCACACACCAGCGCACCGCCTCCACCGCCTGCTGCACGTCCCATAACAGGGGAATGGAGGCAACGCCGATATGCCGGTCCGGATTGTTGCCACAGAATTCGGCCAGCCAGCGGTTATGGGCCATTGCACCGGCCCACTGCAGTTCCGGCACCTGGTCCCGGGGCGATAGCCCCAGGCCGGCGCCGAACGGCGGCGTGTTCATTTCGGTGATGCCATCAGGAAAGATCACCTCGGCGGCAATACCGTCATCAGTGAGCATTTTCAGGCGCTCGCGGTAATCCCAGGCACCGGTCAATTGCTGCTTGATGGGCGCGCGCCAGGCATCGTTGATCTCCTTGATCAGGAAACTCTGCTCGGCCTTTTCAGTCATCTCTATCTGCACAGGGACAGCCATATCCATGATGTCGTGATACTTTGACTCGACATAAGGCTTGTAGTCGGAGATGTGGAGCCCGGCGTGGCAGTCCGAAGACACCACTATCAAACGATCAGACATGACAATCCTCTCAAAAAACGGTTGGATGCTGCTATTATGAAAGCTATTCACCTGCGCAATATTGCACATTTGTATACAAATTAGTTTAATGGTTTTTGAAATGCAACAACATTACGGCGAATTCATGCACGTAACTGCGGCAACACCCGGACGGCGTGAAAAGCGCAAACTCGAGACCCGCGCCCGGATTGAAGATGCGGCCTATGAACTGTTCCGCCGCCAGGGAATAGAAGAAACCAGTATCGAGCAGATTTGCGCCGAAGCTGAGGTTGCACGACGCACTTTTTATGGCTATTTCCCCAACAAGCATGCCCTGCTGGGCGGGCTGGGGGTATCGCGTCTTTACAGCCAGTCGGGGCCGATGCTGCGAACCCTGATCAAGAATCACCGCACTACCCGGGCGCGCCTGGAGGCGATGATTGACTATATCGAAACCAGTTTTTCCACTTACGAGGACATCGACCGACAGCTGATTCTCGCCGCCCCCACGGTATTCGCCAATAATCCGGAGCAACAGCGCGATATCAATAATTCCGCACTGGACAGCTTTGCCCGGCTGTTCGCCGCAGGCCAGGCCCTGGGAGATACCACCCCCGCTTTCAGCCCGGAGATTCTCGCCTCAATGGTGGTGGGCACCCTCAATGTGCTCACCACCAGCTGGGCGATAGACAGCAGCTACCCGATTTTTGCCAAGCTCGAGGAGGCGCGGGAAATGTTTGAACGGGTTATTTGCGATCCCGCAGCCGTCACGACTGACCAGGGCAAACATGAATCACGCTGAATCCCGTACGACCATTGATGAGCAATACTCTCCGTGACTGAACCCGCAGCAACACCTCCAACACCCGAGCCGGCGGCCACCGTTATCATGCTGCGGCAATGCCAAGATGGTATCGAGGTATTCATGGTGGTAAGACACCAGAAAATAGATTTTGCCGGTGGCGCACTGGTATTTCCGGGCGGCAAGGTTGACCAGGCGGATAGTAGCGCCGCGCTCGCCCTTAACCTCGAGGGTGCGGCACCCGACATCAGCAATCGAGCCCTGGAGGTTGCCGCAATCCGCGAAAGCTTTGAGGAGTGCGGCATTCTGCTGGCGCGCGAAGGCACCAGTGGCAACCTCGTGAATGGTTCCCGGCTGGAGGCCCTGGGCCATTATCGGCAGGCACTACACCAGGGTGACCTCACCATTGCCGAGTTTCTGCAGCGGGAGAACCTGCGCCTGGCCTGCGATCAGCTGGCACACTTCGCCCACTGGGTGACTCCCCCCTTCATGTCGCGCCGTTTCGACACCCATTTTTTCCTGGCACGGGCTCCCCAGGACCATCTCGCCGTTCACGATGGCACGGAATCTACGGATTCAATCTGGATTAAACCGGCAGCGGCGATAGCGCGTGCCCATGACGGCCTTTACGATCTGATGTTCCCCACCCATTGTGTTCTGGACAAACTCAGCCAGTACCCGGATATCGCCAGTGCATTCAGCGCGGCCAAAACCAGCCGGGCAGTGCCCGTAACACCCTGGATTGAACAGCGCGAAGACGGTACCTGGCTCTGTATCACCAGGGATAGCGGCTACCGGTTAATCGAAATAAAAACCTGATATCAATTTGCCGGACATTATTGGCAGGCAGCCCAAAACAGACTTGCTTGCCGAGCACCGGGCGTCGCTTGACCTGCCTCACAAACAGGAGCATAACGGTAGCGAAAATCGACTACACTGGTTCCCTGCCGTCCATACTAATGGCACCGTGCCAGACATGAAACCGGAGATGGCTGAAATGCTGTGTAAGCTTGCGGGGCAGTTCACTAGTGCTATCGGCCTCATGTTCCTGCTGGCTGCCTGCGGGGGTGGGGGCGGAGACACGGTCCAGCCGGTGGTGGAACCCAACGAACCGCCACTCGCCAATGCCAGCGCACCGACAAGCGCAACGCCCGGGGCAACGGTGGTTCTGGACGGCAGCGCTTCCAGCGATAGCGATGGCCGCATCATCAGCTACCAATGGCAGCAGGTGGACGGCCCCGCAGTCGTGCTGCAGGGCAGTGACAGCCCCCAGGCCAGTTTCACCGCGCCCCAGGTTGGCGCGAACACCTCCCTGGCGTTTTCACTGACGGTCACCGACAACGACAATGCCGAGGCCAGCATCACCGTCACGGTCACCATTACCGGGGATAGCAACGATGTTACTTTCAGCCTGAGCGGCAGCGTGCTGGCCTCGGCCAACCACGCCGTCGACGGCGACACCAATGACCCATCCACTCTGCTTACCCCGAATGACACCCTGGCAAGCGCACAACCACTGGACAACCCGATCACACTGGGTGGCTATGTCAATGAACCCGGCAGTGGTGATGAGGGCCGCTCCCGGGTTGAAGGTGATATCGACGACTACTACCGGGTGGAGCTGCTACAGGGACAATCCGTAACACTGCTGGTAGCCGATTTCGAGGATGCCGATGCAGACCTGTACCTACTCTCTGAAGCGGGTGACGTAGAAGATTTCTCCATTGAAACCGGGGAAATCGAATCGGTAACAGCACCAGCCACCGGCACCTATTTTATCAATGTAACCCTATTCGAAGGCGCCACCAATTATATTCTGGCGGTGGGAAGCCAGGCACTTGCCGTACAGGGGGTGGAACCCGAAATCGTGGTCGGCGAAATCGTAGTGGAGTATGTGAACAACAATTATGACGCCCTGCCCCAGGACATGGGCATGCAACAGCGCGCCGGCGGCGCCGGGCGGGCCCGCCTGCTGGCACTTCGGGAAGGGATGGCCGAGCAAAGGCGCCTGGGACGGGCCAGCAAGCGCAAATACCAGTTTACCGATCAACGGCGGCAACAGCGCTGGGAAACACTGCTCAGCGTCAAGTCACTGCGCCGCACGCCAGGCGTACGTTACGCTGAACCCAATTATCGCCTGCATTCAACTTTTGACCCTGACGACAACCTGTTTCCGCTGCAATGGCACTACTCACTTATCGCCCTGCCGGCTGCCTGGGACACCACGACCAGTGACGCCTCGGTTATTGTCGGGGTCGTGGATACTGGCATTCTCTCCGGGCACCCCGACCTGTCCGGGCGACTGGTAGCTGGCTATGACTTCGTACGCGACCCGCAGGTGGCGGCTGATGGCGATGGCATTGACCCGAATCCCGAGGACCCGGGCAACAGCGACAACCCCGCCGCCAGCAGCTTTCATGGCACTCACGTCGCGGGCACCGTTGCCGCTGCCGGCAACAATCGCATCGGCGTCACCGGCAGCGCATGGAGCAGCCGGGTTATGCCCTTGCGCGGCCTCGGTAACGATGGCGGCACCTCCTATGATGTTGCACAGGCGGTGCGCTTCGCCGCCGGCCTGCCGAATGATTCGGGAACCGTACCGGTACAGCCAGCAACCATTGTTAACCTGAGCCTTGGCGGCGGCGGCTTCAGCCAGATTGACCAGGACCTGTTCCTTACTTTGCGCGATCGTGGCATTACCATTGTTGCCTCTGCCGGCAACCAGGCCAGTACTGTCCCGAGCTATCCGGCCGCCTATAACGGGGTGATTTCCGTGTCTGCAGTTGATGGGCAGCGGCGGATCACTGGCTACAGTAACCGCGGTGTCACTATTGATGTCGCTGCACCCGGCGGCGACAGCAGCACTGACTTTAATGGTGATGGTTACCCCGACGGGGTCCTCAGTACCGGTGGCCGGGCCGGCGATATCGGCATTGAATTCGCGTACGTGTTCTTGAGCGGCACCTCTATGGCCGCGCCACATGTTGCAGGCATTATTGCCCTGATGAAATCGGTAAACCCCGCGCTCTCCCCGGCCGAGATTGATACCCTGCTCGCCAGCGGTGCACTCACCGATGATCTTGGCGAGCCGGGTCGAGATGATTTGTATGGTCATGGCCTGATCAATGCCCGCCGTGCAATTGACGCCGCACTGGCAAGCAACGGCGATGAATTCAGGCCCCCCGCCCTGTTGGCGGCCTCTGCCACCACACTCAATTTCGGCGCCACCACGGACACCCTGGAACTGGTACTCAGAAATGGTGGCGGCGATGAGCTCAGCGTACTGGAGGTCAGTGATGACGCGGACTGGCTGCTGGTAACGCCAACACGGACAGACAGCGATGGCCTTGGTCTTTACACGTTGCAGGTTCAGCGGCAGGGACTGGCAGACGGCCTTTATGAGGCCACCGTTACCGCCCGCTCCACCGCCAATGCACTGCAAGTGCGGGTATTGATGTCTGTGGGTGACGCTGCCGGGTCGGATGTTGGTACGGTTTATATCCTGGTGTTTGACCCGGCCACGGACAGTGTTGTCGACCAGTTTGCCGTGCGTGTTGCAGAGGGCCGCTATCGCTACACTTTTCCGGCATTGCCCGCGGGCGAATACCAGATATTCGCCGGCTCCGATGCCGATAACGACCTGTTCATCTGTGATGCGGGAGAAGCCTGCGGCGCCTGGCTGACCATTGACCAGGTAGGCCTGATCACACTTGACCGGTCTCGCAGTGATGTGGACTTCCCGATCGAGTATCAGATTACGCTGCCCAATCAACCTGCCGCCAATGTGAGCCGCAGCAACCAGGGCATCCCGCGTCGCCACGAGTAAAGCCGTTACACTATGGCCCTGGCGACTCCAGCTTCAGCCGCCCCGGACGGCTTATGTAGCTGTATAAAAAACCGCCTACTGCCCCTGCGCAGCCCTGCATCAACAGGCCGGGCCACTCGCGGGCAGCCGCTATCGGCCATACACCCAGCACCTGGCGCATAATCAGGTGCAGCGCGACCAGCGCGACAAAGCCGGCGAGCGTAAACCAGAATGTCCGTGAGCCCGGAACCACTGGCCACCGGGCCAGCCCCGCGGCCACCGGCAACGCAATAATGAATGCCACCAGAATCAGCAACAGATAGCTGGTCGCCATACCAAGCAAGTCATGCAGGCTCGCGTGCAAACGTGTTGTCAGTGAGATGTCCACGCCCATCGAGGCAAGGTTTGCGAGTACCAGCTGTGTTGCCAACAGGCTACCAATCACATACGCCGCGATTACCGCCGGGAAAAATCCACTCAGTACCCGAATCATTGAACCCTACCTCTTCACCAACAAGTCTTTATAATGAACCTAACCTCCGTAAAGGAAAAGCCCATGCACACACCCTCCCTGATCGCCCGCACTTTTTCGGCACTGCTGTTACTAACAAGCGTTGCTGTTGCCGCTGCCGACTATACGCTGGAAACGATTGCCGACGGGCTGCACCACCCCTGGTCAATAGCACAATTACCGGATGGGGACTTCCTGGTTACGGAGCGCCGCGGCAAGCTGTTACTCATCGCGGAAGACGGCACTTCCCGCACTAACGTCAGCGGGGTACCGGATACCCTGGTTGGGGGCCAGGGCGGCTTTTTTGATATCGTCCTGCATCCGGGTTTCAGTGACAACAGGCTGGTTTATCTCGCCTATGCGCGCGGCACACCGCAGGCGAACGGCACTGCAATCATGCGCGCACGACTGGAGGGTACCGCGCTGCTCGATGCCGAGGACATTCTCTGGGTAAAAGACAAGAAGGATACTGTCCAGCACTACGGCGGCAGGTTGCTGTTTTTACCCGACACTACGCTGCTGCTGGCAACCGGTGACGGCTTCGATTACCGGGACCAGGCCCAAGTGGTCAGCAGCGAACTGGGCAAGGTCCTGCGTATCAATGATGATGGCAGTGTACCCGCGGACAATCCATTCAGTGAACCCGGTAGCGAACGCGTCTGGACGCTTGGCCACCGCAATCCCCAGGGCCTGGCACTGGCCGGGGACAGCAAAACCGTCTACCTGCACGAGCACGGCCCCAAGGGTGGAGACGAAGTCAATGTGCTCAGCCCCGGCAACAATTACGGGTGGCCTGTAGTGACTTATGGCCTCGACTACAGTGGCGCTTATGTATCGCCCTTCACGGAACTGCCCGGAATGACCGGGCCAGTGCATTATTGGGTACCCAGTATCGCGCCTTCCGGACTGGCCTGGTACAACGGCGAACACTTCCCCGAGTGGCGGGGACAACTACTGGTGGGAGCGTTGGTAGACAAGGAAGTTCGTTTGCTGAAACTCGACAAGGGCGAGGTAGTAGCGGAAGAGGGTCTCTTTCAGGAAGCTGGCGAACGAATCCGCGATGTATATATGGGCAATGACGGCCACATATACCTGTTAACCGACCACGAAGACGGCAGGCTTATACGCGTTTTACCGACACGCTGATTTCTGCTGTCACAAGTGACAGCAGAAGCGGCGAGGTGGTTAACCGTGGCTCAGGACGTAGCGGCGGATTGCTCTTTTGCCGGCGCCTTTTTGGCTGCTGCCTTCTTTTTGGCAGGTGCCTTTTTCTTGGCGGGCGCTTTTTTCGCTGCTGTTTTCTTTTTTGCCGGTGCCTTTTTCTTCGCAGGTGCCGATTTTTTCGCAGCAGTCTTCTTCGCGGCACCCTTTTTCTTGGCCTTGGTGCGGGTTTCGGCAGTCTTTTCTACCAGAGCCGCCGCCCTGGAAGCAGCCTGCGCCCTGCTGGACTCCAGTGCCAGGTCTGCCTGAATCGGCAGCAGCTTTTCCATGGAGGCGTAGGCAGCCTTGGCGATTCCGGCAACGGATTCCGCAAGTTCCCTGACCTGCTTAACCAGGTTGTCGACCTGCTTCATGTTGACGTTGCCGCTTTTGCTGCGCAGTCCTGCGCGCGCTTTCTTCAGGCGCGTATTCGCAGCCGTATGCTTTCTGCGTGCAGTCGCAAGATCTGTTTTTACCCGTGACTGGGTTTTCTCTGTTTCGGAGATGAGTTTTTTTTGCAACTGCTCAACTTTCTTATTTGCCTGCTCGGCCATCTTGACGGCCTGGGCCATTTCTTTTTCTAACATGGGCATGTGCTCTCTCTGAAGGAAACGGATACCGCTTTCTTAGTGTAGGCTTAATCACGCGCTGTGCAATGCCTATTTTTTGATCGAAAACACTAGTTCTGCAAGCGCAGCATGAAATTTGCAGCGGCGAGCCTTGTTTCGTAATCAAGATGACCCTGTGGCGGCATTTCGGGATAGTCGGGGCGCGTCCTTACAGGACTCGCAATATAGTCCGCGATACCTTCGGGATCATCCCTGTAGCGTACCTGCACCATCTGCACCGAGGGCCCGATCAATCTTGAATTATAGGCATGACAGCCCGCGCAAATTCCATAATAGGCCAGCTTTCCAGTATCCATCCCGGCAAGGTCACGTGGTGGCACCGGTTCCGGCAACATGTAAGTCGCAATATTGGAAGTGGTCTCAAAACTGCAGTCGCCGTATTGATCAAGGCCGATGGTTCGAAATCGTTCCGGGTACAGAATGCAGCCGTCGTCGGCCCCGGTGGTGTCGATAATATCAGGACCCCTGGTTTCCAGCATCGTCGCCAGGATAGCCCGCACCACCGGCGCCGGGCTGCCGCCGTTGTTGCGCATCACATTGTTGAGGATCACCGGGCGATTGGGCCACGGATCAGAATCGGGATCGGTGGCGGCATTGTCAGCCATACTGAAATCAGTAAGGATAATACCCACGGAATCGTTATCGGAAATGATATTGCCTTCTATCACAACGTCATCGCAGGCCATAACCAGCACCCCGGTACCGGCGGGAATATTGGCGACCAGGGAGCCCGGGATCGCAAAATTCTCGTGATTGTTGCCCGTTATGAAATTATTGCGGATCAACACATCGCCGCAGGTCTTGATCGGCAGGCCGGGCGTAATGAAAGCCAGGATGCCGCCGGTATTGTTGTAAACCGTATTGCCTTCCACCAGCGCCTGGCGACTATTTTCGATTTCAATACCGGCAACACTTTCAAATACCTGGTTATAAATGACATCCACGTTGTCAGACATGCCGACGTAAATGGCGGCGTCCTCAATTCCGGAAACCACGTTATGGGCAACGATACCGTTCTTGCCAAGCTGGGGAAAAATCCCGTAGACGCCGGTGTCGACAATTATGTTATTGCGAATAATATAATTGTTACCCGCCTGCCCCATGATCCCGTTGCCCTTGTAACGGGTGATATAAAAGTTCTCGATAGTAACGCCGTTACCGGAGTAGAGGATGGCGTCATTACGCATGTCCTCGCCCTGCAGCACAGGATACTTACCGCGCTCAATCACACCGGAGAGAGTAATATTGTCCTTGTCGATATAAACGGTTTCCCGGTAAGTGCCGGGCATTACCTTGATGACGGCACCCGGTTGGGCGCGGTTGATAGCGGCCTGGATCGACTCTCCGTCGCGTACCAGAAGCAGCTCACCGCTGGTTGGCGTTGCCAGGCTTCGTGCAGCCGACCCACGTTGTTCCCCCATTTCCTGCTCTCCCGTTGGACGGAAGGCTGCTTTTGTAGCCGCGGGGGCCATGATTATCGTCGGCCCCGGTTGCCGCGCCTGGCCAAGGTAAAAACCACCGGCCAGCAAAGCCAGCGCCGCTAGCGATAGAATCAGTTTCTTTATCATGCTGCCTGCTCCATTATTATTGTTGATCACTGTGGCCCGTGCATGGCCGAGAGCCCGGAGGGAAGTAGTGTCGGCTCGGCCGGTTTCAGGCTTTCGTCGGTGAGTGTATGCAGAAAATCGACCAGCGCGTCAATCTCTTCATCCCGCAACCGCGGCTCCCATATATGCCAGTGTATTTTGAGATCCTCACCCTCGGGTACCGCGTGTCCGCGCCCCCCGGTATAGAATGCCACGGCGTCACGCAGGGTCGCAAAGCGCCCGGAGTGCATGTAGGGGGCCGTGAGTGCGATATTGCGCAAGGTCGGTATCCGGAAGCCGCCACGCTGGCTGGGTTCGCCAAGGCTCAATTGGGCGCCGGGATCAAAGGGCAGGCCCTCCGGCTCGGGAGTGCCGATGACCGCAATCTGCTGGTTGGTAAAAAGCGGCGGGGTGTGGCACTCGGCACAGCGCGCGACAAAAGACCGAAACACATTCAGGCCCTCCTGCTCACGGGCGGTTAACGCGTCGGCATAACCGTGCGCATAGTGATCGTAGCGGCTGTTCAGTGATACCAGGGAGGCCTGGAAGGCGGTCAGTGCCGTATACAACTGGTCGAGCTGAATCCGCGCGTCATCTGCCGCGAATGCATCCGGAAAGGCCTGCGCAAACAAGCGGCGGTAGGCGGGCGTTCCGCGAAGGGCAGCCAGCAACTGCGCTGGCGTATTGGCCATTTCCCGGGGATCATACAGCGGGCCCAGCATTTGCTCCTCAAGGCTCGCGGCACGCGCATCCCAGAAAAACACCTGGAAAAAGGCAACATTCCACAAGCTGGGTGCAGAGCGATCCAGTCGTTGGCCTGAAGCGCCCACGCTACGCCCGCTGCCATCGGCAAAGCCACGGTCCGGCTGGTGGCAGCTGGCGCAGGAAAGGGTCTGGTCCGCCGATAACAGCGGGTCAAAAAAAGGTAGCGCCCAAGGTCGATCTGCTGGGGGCTGAAGCCGTCACGGTGTCGCGGCAGGCCTGTTTTCAATCCGCCGACACCGGCATCCTGCAGCGAATCGTAGCGCTGGTAGAGGCTGCGGAAATCACATCGTCCGGCAGTGAGCTCAAATCCCGGAGGACACCGATCACGCAGGTCGATGTTAGTCGGGATAGTCGCTGCAGCGTGCCCAACTGGCACCATCAGTAATAGTAACGACAGAACGAATCCCTGCATCAACAACTCTCTGGCAACACGCTTAATGCCTGAAAAATAGCAGCTTTCCGGGTACGATAATAGCGGCACCCCCCAGCCCAACGCGCGCAACCCGAACCCCGTTGCGCTGATTGCTGCACGCTGGGGGGGACAAACACCGTGGCCTGCGCTAGACTCGCGACTGGCTCAATCATGCATCACTATCAGATCAACCAGACGTAACAGGACAACAAGATGGAATATAACCCGGACGTGCACAGCCTGAAGTGCCCAAAGTGTGGACATGGTATGGAAGAAGTGTCCTATGGTGGCGTAACTATCGACCGTTGCACACATTGTCAGGGGCTATGGTTTGATACCGGTGAAGCCGACCAGCTGAAAGACAAATGGATGGGCGATGCACTGGATTCCGGCAGCTCAAGCGACGGCAAGAAATGGGATAAGGTAGAGGACATCGCCTGCCCACGCTGTGGCAAGGACATGGAAAAAACCTCCGACAGCCTGCAAAAGCATATCTGGTACGAGACCTGTAGTGAACACGGCATGTTCATGGATGCAGGCGAGTTCACCGATTATAAGCATGAAACGCTGGCCGATCGCTTCCGCAGCCTGGTCAAGGGCGGTCGTTAAAGGGGCCAACGTTATCATGGCCGCCTCCCTGATTCAGTGAGCAGAGTTGGAATTCGTCTCCTGTATGGTGCGGGAGGCGCAGTTGGTGCGGTCAAGGAAGCGGCCTACACCATGTTCGTACTGCTGTTTTATACCCAGGTGCTGGGTCTCAGCGGTACCATCACAGGCCTTATCATTGCCACCAGCCTGCTCTGGGATGGCATCTCCGATCCGCTGGTAGGCTCCCTGTCCGACCGGCTGCGGAGTCGTTTCGGGCGCCGACACCCATTCATGGCACTGAGCATCCTGCCCCTTGGCGTGGGTTTTCTGGGCCTGTTCGCGCCGCCGCAATGGGCGATTGACAGCAGCGGCCTGCTTGCCGCCTGGCTATTGTTCTGGTCACTGTGGATCCGCACGTTCGTCACCACATTCGGCATTCCACACCTGGCGCTGTCTGCGGAGATTACTTCCGACTACCACGAACGCACCCAGATACTGGGCGCGCGCATGGGCTTCATGTTTCTGTGTGCGGTGCTGTTGCCCGCCCTTGCCCTGGCCTTTATTTTTCCGGAGTACAGTGGTGTCGACGGTCGCTTCGAGCGCGCAAATTACCCACTCTATGGCCTGCTGTCATGCATCGTGATCTGGGTTATGGCCTCGATCAGCACTTTCGGTACGCGGCATTATATCCAGCCCGAGGTGGCCCAGCCCGGGGGCAGTCGCACCACGTTTATCGAGCTGAGTCGCGACTTGTGGCGCACGCTGGGTAATCGCAATTTCCGCTACCTGATCGCCTACGATCTCGCAGCGACATCCGCTTATGGCGTCATTGCCAGCCTCAATATGCTGGTGTGGACTTTTTTCTGGGAATTTTCCGCGCTGGAAATCTCCATTATCCTGTCGGTGCCCACCTTACTCGCCGTGGTTTTGGCGATGCTGACCCTGGGTCCATTGGGTCGTCTACTGCCCAAACACAGGCTGGTTCAGTTTGCGCTGACCGGTCTTATCCTCAATTGTCTCTGGCTCTATCCGCCGCAGCTTGCGGGTTGGCTGCCAGACGATAATCAGCAGCTGGCTTTCGTCCTCAATTTTATTTTCATGCTGATCTTCATGTACCTGTTTCTGGTACGCATCGTGAACAGTACTTCCATGGTGGCGGATCTCACTGACGAGCACGAACTGGATCACGGTGTACGCCAGGAGGCGGGGTTTTTCTCAGTGATCAACTTTGTCAGCAAAATGGCGACCGTCGTGGGGCCGCTCTATGGCGGCCTGGCGCTGGATGTCGTGGGTCTTGAAGCCGGTATGCGGCCGGGTGAAGTCTCGATGGGTACCCTGCACGGGTTAGTCTATGCACTCGGCCTGGGTGTTATCCCGCCGCTGGTCATCGCACTGCTGATTATTGCCCGGGTAACCACCAGCCAGGCGCATGTTGAAGCCATACAGACACAGATCAAGAGCAGGCGCAGCATGGAGGCAGCCGGCACTGGCGACTGACGCAAATCATGGGGGAAGCAGCACACAGCCTCCCCAGCGGTGCTACCAGGAGTAGCCTATGCGGAATCGGTAGGCCTGGTCCAGACTGTCCACTTCCGCTGGCAGACCGCTGTCATAGTCCAGCAAAATCTCTGCGGCAGCTTCAATTTGTGCCAACAGGGGAAACCCCAGGCCCATCGCCAGATGGAGAATGAATTCATCCGTTTCATCAAGATTCCAGATGCCGGTATGCCTCAGGTACAGGCGTGAGTCGCCGCCGAGATAATTACTGGACGCATTTACCGTCCAGTTGGCGCCGAGGTACTGCTCGTCCTCCGCGATAATGAAATCCTCATCCACCAACACCAGGCCCGCCTCGCCTGAGAGGTTCAGTACCGGCTTGCTGTAAAATTCGCGGCCCAGGTAGGGACCAAGATAGTAGCGCAGGTCAACATCGGCAAACTCATCCTGTTCCACAGAGGCGTTAATACCCCAGTACAAGGGGCCGTCGAGGAAACGGTCATATTTGCCGAGTATGGACCAGTTCTCGGCATTCCTGACTCCATTCGCTTCGTCTACCTCACCGCTCAAAAGCGCGGTGTAGCGGTCTTCGGTACTGCGCCAGGACGCATCGAGCTTGTAGTCAAACTCATCACTGTCGGTATTACCTCGTTGCAGGCTGAGTGCAGCGCTGGCCAGGCCGGTCCAGTTATACCCCTGCCCCAGCTCCCAGGGTGCCGGGTCGGTGAGCGCCAGATCCTGCAGAGGGTATCGGCTTGCAGGCGCCTCCGGGGTGGAGAGCACCAGCTCTTGTTGCTCTACGGCAATACCCTGGCTTTCCACAACCGTGCCGTTTTCAAGCAAGAGCACCACAGGATCGTGGGCCTCCATGCTGTCAATATGCTCGAGCTTGATACTGATGCTGCCTGCGAATTCGGTATCAATCTTGACCATACCATCGCGCACGCCGGTTATCGTGCCAAGGAGCCGGGAACCGTTTTTCAGTACAATTTCGTCCGCTTGTGTGGCAGCCGTATCGGCCTGGGCAATGAGTGCCCCCATCAACAGAAGTGGAGCCGCGAGTACGGGCACGGTTCTGTGCTTGTAAAGCGTCATTAAATTTCCTCAAATCAAAGGGCTAAGCCTTTATAATACCCGCTTTGCAGCGGTTATGTGTACATCGGAACACTGCTAGACTTACCGGCATTACGAGAGGAGATTGGTGTGAGTAGAAGGGATTACGACCTGTTTGTTATTGGCGCGGGCTCCGGTGGCGTGCGTGCGGCCAGGATGGCAGCGGGCTTCGGTGCCAAAGTGGCGATTGCTGAAGACCGCTATATGGGCGGCACCTGCGTCAATGTGGGCTGCGTACCGAAGAAGCTCTACGTTTATGCCTCTGAGTTCGGCAAGGCATTTGAGGATGCCCGTGGTTTTGGCTGGGACAGCAGCAAGCCCGCTTTTGACTGGGCAACTCTGCGGGACAACAAGAAAACCGAAATTTCACGTCTCAATGGTATTTACCGCAAGATGCTGGGCGGCGCCAACGCCGAGGTTATCGATGGTCGGGCGCGTCTGGTGGACGCCCATACCGTCGCCGTTGGCGACCAGCATTACAGCGCTGAAAAAATCCTCATCGCCACTGGCGGCTGGCCCCATATCCCGGTTTTTCCGGGCTCTGAACTCGCCATTACCTCCAACGAAGTCTTCGATCTGGACACCTTTCCCAAGCGTCTGGTGATTGTCGGCGGCGGCTACATCGCAGTAGAGTTCGCCGGTATTTTCAACGGCCTGGGCTCCCGGGTCACGCAGCTCTATCGAGGCCCCCTGTTCCTGCGCGGCTTCGACCCGGACATCCGCGGCCACGCCGCCCGTGAAATCCCCAAAACCGGGGTCGATCTGCGCTTCGAGGTGAATGTTGAGTCCATCAGCAAGGGCCCGGATGGCCTGGAACTTCAGCTCACTGACGGGAGTTCGCTTACTGCGGATGCGGTGCTGTATGCAACCGGCCGCGCGCCACACCTGGAGAGCCTGGGCCTGGCAGAAGCCAAGGTAGCCGTGACCGAGATCGGTACCATCGCCGTCGATTCGCATTTCTGCACCAACGTACCCAGCATATTCGCCCTTGGGGATGTTATCGGTGGCATGGAACTGACCCCGATAGCGCTGGCCGAAGGCATGTCCTTTGCACGCCGGCAATTTGGTGATCTCGACCAGCAGGTTGAGTACGACTTTATCCCTACCGCGGTATTTTGCCAGCCCAATATCGGCACCGTGGGTTTCACCGAGGACGAAGCCCGGGCACGGTTTGGCCACATCCGGCTGTTCAAATCATATTTCCGACCCATGAAACACACCATCAGTGGCCGCGATGAACAGACCTTCATGAAACTGATTGTGGAGACCGCCACCGACCGCGTGGTCGGGATACACATGATGGGTCCGGACGCCGGTGAAATCATCCAGGGTATGGCCATCGCCATGCGTGCAGGCGCAACCAAAGCCGTGTTTGACAGCACCATTGGCATTCATCCGACTGCGGCGGAAGAATTCGTCACCATGCGCGAGCCCTGGACTGAAGAATAGCCCTCATGATCAACGCGGTATGATTCAGGTTCAGTCACTGACACGACGCTATGGTGCCGTTACGGCGGTGGATAACATTTCGTTCAGTATCGGTGCCAACGAAGTCGTCGGTTTGCTGGGCCATAACGGTGCCGGTAAAAGTACCATCATGAAAATGCTCAGCGGTTATCTGGAGCCCTCGGCAGGCAGTATCACCATTGCCGGTTTTCCCCTGGCCGACCAGGCTCGCGAGGTGCAGCGGCTATTGGGTTACCTGCCGGAGAACCTCCCTTTCTATCCCGAAATGATAGTGGCCGATTACCTGGAGTACGCCGCTACGCTCAAGGGCATTCCCGCGGGGGAGCGGCCACTCGCCCTGCGCACTGCTATCGCTGCCACCGATCTCGGCACGCGGGCTCTTGATCCCATTAATCGTCTCTCCCGCGGCCTTAAACAGCGGGTAGGTGTGGCCCAGGCCATTCTCGGCCAACCCCGCCTGCTGATCCTGGACGAACCCACCAACGGCCTCGACCCCGAGCAGACCGCGCAAATGCGCGCCCTGCTCAAGCGCCTGGCCCAGCGGGCCACGGTCATCCTGTCCACGCATATCATGCAGGAAGTCGAGGCGGTCTGTGACCGGGTGCTGGTACTGGCGGGAGGCAGGCTTGTCCTCGACCAACCGCTACACGCACTCAGGCAAAGCAGGACACTCCTGTTGCGAGCGGGCACGGAGGAGCCGGCACTGGAGACCTGGCTACGCCGCATGCCCCAGCTGGCACAGGTTACCCCCGAACGCACTACAGCCGACGACCAGAGCTGGATTCTGCAGCTGCATGAACACTCGGATATCGATACCGCCGCGCACAATGTAGCCAAATGCGTGATCGGGGCGGGTGCCGCCCTGTACCAGCTTCAACCTGTTGTAAGGGACCTGGACAGTATTTTTCGCGAGGCTACCAGCCGGGGAGAAGGTGAATGAGTACCCTGAGCGTTAGCCGTCGTGTCTCCCGGAAAGAAATGCGGCTGTTTTTCAGTTCGCCGGTCGCCTGGTTGTTTCTCACCGTATTTACCGCAGTCACCCTGTTCATATTTTTCTGGGTTGAATCCTGGTTTGCGCGCAATATTGCCGACCTGCGCCCCCTGTTCGAATGGATGCCGCTGTTGTTAATCTTCCTCAGCGCCGCACTGACCATGCGTATGTGGAGCGAGGAGCGACGCAGCGGCACCCTGGAGCATGTGCTTACCCAGCCTGCCGGTTTATGGCGCTTTGTCCTCGGCAAGTTTCGCGCCTGCTTTAGCCTGCTGCTGCTGGCGTTGCTGGCTACCGCGCCACTGGCAGTCACTACCGCACTGATGGCCGAGCTTGATTGGGGCCCGGTATTGGCGGGCTACCTTGCTGCCGGCCTGCTGGGCGCGGCCTATATCAGCATCGGCCTGTTTGTCTCCGCCCGCACCGACAACCCGATTGTCAGCCTGATCGGCAGTGTTGTCCTGTGCGGGTTCCTGTACCTGCTGGGAAGTGATCTGCTGACCACATTTTTTGCGGATCGCACTGGCGAAGTTCTGCGACTGTTGGGCAGCGGCTCGCGTTTCGAGAGTATCACCCGGGGCGTTCTGGATTTACGCGATATCGCCTATTACCTGAGCCTGGTGATCGGTTTCCTGGCCCTGAACGTGTATTCGCTGGAGCGGGAACGCTGGGCCGATGACGCCCGCACCCCCCGCCACAGGCGCTGGCGGGTCGGAATTGTACTGTTGCTGGCCAACCTGCTGCTTGCCAATATCTGGTTACAGAGGCTGCCCGGGCTGCGGCTGGATGTCACCGAAGGCCAGTTGTACTCCATCTCCGAACCCACCCATCAGCTACTGTCCCAGCTGGATGAACCGCTGCTGATACGGGGTTATTTCAGTGCCAAAACCCACCCGCTACTGGCACCGCTGATACCGCAGTTGCGCGACCTGCTGGAAGAGTATGCTATCGCCGGGGGCAACAGGGTACAGGTTGAATTCATTGACCCGGCGACGAACCCGGAGCTGGAGCAGGAAGCCGGCGAGCGTTACCGGATGCAGGCCACGCCGCTGAAAATTGCGGATCGCTACCAGTCCACGCTGGTCAATGCCTGGTTCCATGTCCTGGTCAGTTACGGCGATGAATTCGAAACACTGGGCTTTGCCGATCTGGTGGATGTGCGCAGCGCCGGCGGCACGGGTCCCGAAGTAAGGCTGCGCAATCCCGAATTCGACCTGAGCCGGGCGATCCGCGATGTCCTGCACAGTTACCGGCTGGGCGGCAATGTATTCAATGCCCTGCAAAAACCGGTGGAACTGGTAGCCTATGTCTCGGCGGATGAGCGCCTGCCGGAGCGCCTGCGCGACTACAAAGAGGCCATCACCCAGCAGCTGGAAGTGCGGGCCCGCCAGTCCGGCGGCCTGCTCAGCTATCGCTTCGTTGAACCCGAGGCCGGCAGCGGGGATGTTGCCCGACAACTCGCCGACGAGTGGGGCTTCCGACCGATGATTGCAGCCCTCGGAGACGGCGGCGAATTCTATTTCTACCTGACCCTGTCCGATGACCACCAGGTGGTGCAACTGCCCACCGAGGCCTTCGACCCGGACGATTTCGACCCCATGCTCTACGCCGGACTGAAGCGATTCGCCAAGGATTTCACCCGTACGGTGGCCCTGGCGGTACCCGAAGTAAACAAACAAATGGCCCAGCACCATCTCGGCGCACCCACGTTTACCAACCTCGAGCAGGCTATTACCCGGGACTACAGCATTCGCCTGGTTGACCTGGACCAGGGCAGAATCGATCCGGAAGTGGATATTCTGGCGGTTGTAGCACCCCGGGCGCTGGCTGAGAGCGCCCTGTTTGCCATCGACCAGTTTTTGATGCGTGGCGGTACGGTGCTCATGGCAACCTCGCCCTTTACCGTTGAACTCTCCGGTGGCGATATGCGCCTGCAGGACTATAACAGCGGACTCCAGCGCTGGCTGGCAGGCCTGGGCGTCACAATTGGGGACAGCCTGGTACTGGACCCACAAAACGCCCTGTTCCCGGCACCGGTGCGGCGCCAGGCTGGAGGCCATGAATTCCGCGATGTACAGATGATCGACTATCCCTACTTTATTGACCTGCGGCCACCGGGGCTTAACCCCGACCACCCGATAACAGCCAACCTGCCGCAACTCACCATGGGCTGGGCCTCGCCCATTACCGTGCAGCCACCGACCGGCGTCCGTGTAACCAGCCTGTTGCGCAGTTCCAGCGAGGCCTGGCGATCTTCCGGGCGCGACGTCATCCCACGGCAGGACGCCAGCGGGCGCACCGCGTTCGTGCCGGAGGATGAAGCGGCGCGCGGTAGCCATCAGCTTGGGGTGCTACTGGAGGGAAGATTCCCGTCCTGGTTTACCGGACACAAGCCGCCACCGGTGGTAGATGACGGCCCTCCCGTCGCCCGGGGGGTTATCGAACACTCGGCGGAATCCGCCCGGCTGATTCTGCTCGCCAGTAATGATTTCATGGATGACCAGATGCTGAAAGCGGCACTGGCCGCTAGCGGTAGCCAATACCTGGGCCCCCTGGAACTGTTCATGAATACCCTGGAGTGGGCGCTCCAGGATGAGGCCCTGCTGGGGATCCGGGCCCGTGGCCATTTCAATCGCACCCTCCCCCCCATGGACAGGCAGGCGCAGCGCAGGATTGAGTACCTGAACTATGCGCTGGCCATCGGCTGGCTCGCTTTGCTGGCATTGGTTCACTGGCTGCGCACGCTGGCGCGCAGACGTTACTACCAGCGGGAACTGGCCCTGTGAATCGCATTATCAGGGCGCTGCTGGTGATTCTGGCCATTCAGTGTTTCATCACCGCTGTGGTCTACTGGCCCGAACACGGCGTGACGGCGGAAGTATCAGGCAACCAGCTGATGAGCTTGCCCGCGGAGACGATAACCGGTATCCGGATTATGGACCCGCAGGGCAACGAGGCCGTAATAGCCAGAAGCGACAATGGCTGGCGAATACCGGCACTGGGGGGCGGCCTGCCCGCCAATACGGAGCAGGTTAAGCACTTGCTGAAGACACTCGGCCAGGCGCGGGAAGGCCAGGCTGTCGCCAGTAGTATCGCGGCCCGACAGCGGTTTGAGGTAGCCAGTTACAGCTACCGTCGCCGCCTCACCCTGATGACGGGGACCGGCCAACAGGAAATAATTTACCTGGGCACCGCCCCCACTTTCCGGCGAGTCCATGCCCGCAATGCGACTGCGGATCCCGTTTACAGCATCAGGTTCAACAGTTTTGACAGCCCGGCGCAGGATGCCGCATGGCTGGACCCATGGCTGCTACAGATCCCCGAGCCCCGGGGCATTCGCGGACCCGGCTTTACGCTGCACAGAACTCGCGCCGGCTCCTGGGAAGCCCCCTCGGGTGCACAGCCGGAGCCACGCGAGCTTGAAGCATTGCTGGTATCCCTGGCGAACCTGCAGCTGACAGGTATCGCGAATGCGGCGCAGCAGCTCAGGCTATCAGCACTGGAACCCTCATTGATGCTGCAGGTTGATCTCGCTGATGACAGCACGCAGCGACTGGATTTTTTTGCGCTGGAGGATGACCATTTCATTCGCGACAGTCGTTACGACCTGTTCTTCGCGATCAGCGCCTATGATTTTGATCGTCTCAACAGCCTCGATTCCGCAAGCCTGAATGGCGAACCACCGGTGCCGCAGCAACAATAAGCTATGCTGTATTGGGGGACGGTTTATGAGAGTATTTTTTGGCCTTGAACTGAGTCAGGAAACGGCGCTGGCCATTGACGCCTGGCGTGAGCGCCAGTTTGGCGAGCCAGGGCGGGCGGTTCCGGTCGCCAATTTCCATATCACCCTGGCGTTTATCGGCGACGTTCCGGAAACCGCACTGGGCACCCTCTGCCAGGCCGTGGACGAGCGCCTGGCGCGGCGGCCTGTACCGGGCTCGCAATTGCTCCTGAACCAGACCGGCTACTGGCCAAAAGCCATGATTTACTGGCTCGGCGCCGAAACCTGGCCCCCGGAGCTGACCACCCTGGCCAATACATTGCGCAGCAGCGCCGGCAGTGTGCAGAAAAAACGGGATCGCAACGTCTTTGTGCCCCATGTCACCCTATTCCGACGCTGTCCCGAGGCGCCTCCGGCGCCGCTGGAACCCCCGTCATTCGCACTCCCCTACCGGCGGTTCAGCCTGTTTGAATCCCGGGAGAGACGCGAAGGGGTGAGCTACCACCCGCTACAGGACTGGCCGTTGGCCGCAGCCAGCGAGTAAGCCCGGCTCGGAACGCAGCAAAATATAGAGTATATTGCTGCTTTCAATGTCGAAAAAAGCCCGTTATGGGGTTTATCTCATGAGTACAACCTCCCAATGGCCTCTTCCCGCCGAAGGCGTCCGGTTCCTGACCCCGGCTTTCATGCTGGAACAGTTGCATCGCCATCCCCTTACCCGGGACTGTTACCCAACGGCCATGGGTTATTACCCACAGGCCACCGGGCACCGCATGCGTCGTCCACGACACGACGACAATCTCCTGCTGTACTGTGTCGATGGCCACGGTCGACTCAGTGTCGGCGAACAGCGCACCCATATTACCGCCGGCGACCTGGTGCTGCTGCCCCAGGGTCTGGCGCACCGTTATGCCGCAGCGCCGGACCAGCCCTGGAGCCTGTACTGGGTTCATTTCCAGGGTATCAGCAGCCGTATTTTCATGGACTACATGGGCTATCGGGAGCATAAGCCGGTTGTCCATGCGGGGCTTGCACCGAGCCTGGTGGCCGCGTTTCACAGCCTGCTCGCGGTGAACCGGACCGGCTATAGCAGCAGCGCTTTCATCAACGCGGCCAACCAGTGCCGGCACCTGTTTACGCAATTTGTGCTGGAGGCCAATCGCCAGCGCGCCACTCATCCCGCGGGCCTTGACCTGGCGGCGATCCAGAGCACGATGCAGGACAGCATCCATACCAGCCTGGAACTGGATGAACTGGCGGCGATAGCGCATCTGTCCAAGTACCACTTTTCCAAGCGCTACAAGGCGCTCACCGGCTACTCACCGATCAAGCATTTTTTGCACATGAAAATCGAGTACGCCTGCCAACTACTGGACAGCACGGAAATGAGCATCAAGGCGATTGCAGATGCCGTGGGTTACGACGATGCCCTGTATTTTTCGCGCCTGTTTCGACAGACGGTGGGCCTTCCTCCCCGCGCCTACCGAAGCTCCGGGCGCAAATAACCACTCAACTCAGGTGGCATAGACGCCGGGATTTGCACAGTGCGGCATCACCTCGCCCCTGAGTGCGGCGATCGCATTATCGGCGGTGATATCGGCCATTCGCTCCCGGGTGAGGGTAGTCGCACTGCCGATATGGGGCGCCAACACCACATTGGGCAACGCCAGCAAGGGGTTGTTTTCCGGCACTGGTTCTTCGTCAAAAACATCAATACCCGCAGCAAACAGGGCGCCGCTGGCCAGGGCAGCGGCCAGTGCGGACTCGTCGACAATACCGCCACGGGCGGTGTTGACCAGCACTGCACCTGGCTTCATCAGGGCGATGTGATGTGCATCCAGCAATCCCCTGGTGTCGTCGGTCAGGGGGATATGCAGGCTCACAAAGTCACTGCACTCAAGCAACTGTTCCAGCGCCACCATGTCGATACCCGCGACTGTTTTCGGGCTCCGGTTCCAGCCCAACACTTTCATGCCAAAGGCACTGGCCCTGCGGGCTACTGCCTGGCCGATCGCACCCACCCCGATAATCCCCAGGGTCGCACCGCTTACATCCTTGCCGGTAAAAAAATCCGGTGACCAGCGATTTTCCCGGCGCCATTCGCCCTGCCGGACGAAACGATCAGCCTCACTGATACGGCGCGCAGCGGCCAACAGCAGGGCAAATGTGGTATCCGCGGTGGTCTCCACCAGCACCCCGGGAGTGTGGCCAAGAGGAATGCCTCGCTCGTTCAGCGCGGCAACATCAATGTGGTCCACGCCTACCGACATGCTGGAAATAAATTCCAGTTGCGGCAGGGTGTCAATCAGCGAGCGGTCAATGTGATCCGTGAGCAGGCAGACCACACCGTGGCAGCCAACAAGCTCCTCACGCAAAGCGGACGCGCTGATTAACCCCGGGCCGAGCCAGACATTAACATCACAGAAAGCGGACAATTGGTGAATCCGTTCACCGGGTAGCATGTGGGTAACAAAGACTTTTTTCTTCATTTCTTCAGGATACCTCAACCGGGTGCGCAGTTCATAAAGAGTGTTTGTGTCCGCTTCCAATCCGACTATGATGAAGGGTAGCGCAACAGACATCCCCTGCACCGGACAATAAAGATTTTCTACCGGAACCAACCCCCTCATACAGGCTTTTGCATGACTGATTCAACTATTGTACTCAATGGTGACCTCTCCAGGAGAGTCGTTGTTGACACCCAATCCATGGACTGGACCCCAAGTCCCGCCGGCCAGGTCCTGCGCAAGCGCTTGCACCTGGTTGGCCAGGCCGAATCGGGACAGGTCACCTCCCTGGTACGCTATGAGCCCGGCGCCAGCTTTCCAGCGCACGATCATCCCCAGGGGGAAGAAATCCTGGTGCTGGAAGGCGTATTTTCGGATGAACACGGCGACTGGCCGGCGGGCTCGTACCTGCTTAATCCCGAGGGCTTCAAGCACGCTCCTTTCTCCCGGGAGGGTTGCCTCCTGTTCGTTAAACTGCGCCAGTATCCCGGTGCCGACCGCGAGCACGTGGCGATAGATACCACCGCACGCCCCTGGCAGCCGTCGGTGCGCAAAAATACCAGCTGGAAAAAACTCTATGCCCAGGAGCCCTATACCGACTTCATGCGCCTGGAGAGCTGGGACACGCCCGCCGCCATAGGGCAGATCAACTTCCCCCAGGGGGCCGAGATCCTGGTACTCAAGGGCAGCTTTGCCGACGACGAAGGCAGCTATCGCACGCACTGCTGGCTGCGCATTCCTGCGGGAGGCGCCATTCATCCCACCAGCAATGAATACTGCGAGCTGTACATCAAGGAGGGAGGCTTCACCTACCTGCGCACGACATGACGGTGCTGCGCTAGAGGGTCAAGCCTCCGTCAACAACAATGCATTCGCCATTGGTATAACTTGCAGCATCCGATACCAGGTAGAGCACGGCACCCGCCATCTCTTCGGGTTCGGCGTGGCGCGCCATCGGGATTTTTTCCATGGCGGCCTGGTAGATTTCGTCATTACTGAATAAGGCGCCGGCAAATTTCGTCTTGGTCAGGCCGGGCAACAGGGCGTTACAGCGAATACCCAGCCCGGCACACTCCTTGGCGAAAACCTTGGTCATGTTCACCACGGCGGCCTTGGTAATTGAATAGATACCCTGCATGGGTCCCGGCTGCAGCGCGTTTATCGAGGCGGTGTTGACGATAGAGCCGCTGCCCTGCTCGCGCATGATCTTGCCGGCCTCAACCGACATGAAAAAGTAACCGCGAATATTAACGTCCACCGTCTTCTGGAAAGCCGCAAGGTCGGTATCCAGCACATGCCCGAAATAGGGATTGGCGGCACCGTTGTTCACACAAATATCAAGGCGACCATGGCTGCTGCGGATATGCGCAAACAAAGCCTGGATATCATCCATATCGCCGACATTGCAGGCGAAAGCCTCCGCACTACCCCCAGCGGCCTGGATTGATTCCACAACCGGTACACAGCTTTCCAGTTTGCGGCTGGATACAATCACGTGAGCGCCCTGTTCCGCCAGTAGCCTGGCGATGGCCTCGCCGATACCGCGACTGGCGCCACTGATCAGGGCAATGCGACCGCTGAGATCAAACAGTTGGGTAGTCATTAATACGATGCTCCTTGAGTTTATTGTAGAGATAAAGTCGCTATTGATGCGCTCGGTCAGGATTCGGGAGTGCCGGGCGATGCCCGGCGCAGTGATGGTTCGGCAGTCAGCGCCCAGGTCAGGTAGACCAGGACTATGAATACACAACCCAGCCAGGCGCCAGTATAACCAAACAGGGCCAGATTGACCCCGGCCAGTAGCGGACCCGCCACCCGTCCCCAGGAGGATGCCGAACTGGTAGTCCCCAGCATGCGCCCGCGAAAAACAGCCGGTATCCGGTAACTGGTTATAGTATTCAGCAAGGGCATGCACAGAGAGGCGCCGGACATGGCCAGGAATATCGCCGAGAGCATCCATCCGGTGGTGCGAGCGAAAACCGCGAGGGCAAGACCGCACAGGAAGATCAGTATACAGATCCGCAACAGGCGCCACTCGCCGACAAAGCGCACCAATACTCCCAGCAGGCCCCCTTGTAACAGCACAATGATCGCCCCCTGTACACCAAATACCATGCCCACTTCGCGCGCGCGCCAGTCCAGCAGGTCCCCCAGCCACAGGGGCACAAGGTAGGTCAGGGAGCTGACCGCGGCCGCGTGCAGTAAAAACTGGAAGACCAGCATACGGTTTCCGGTCTCCCGTAACATCGTAAACAGTGGCTGCCCGCTCCCGTCGCGATGCTGGCGGTGGCTCGCCGCCCGACGCTCGGCCGTTACTGACTCCGGCAGGAACAGTGCCGCCGCTATGATCGCCAGCAGGGACATCAGGCCGGCAACCAGGCAGGGCAGGGTAAAACTGCCGTTATCTCCCGCCAGGACACCGCCCAGCAAAGGCCCGAGCATAAGACCAAGCCCAAAAGCGGCGCCGATGAGTCCCATGCCACGGGCCCGGTTTTCGGGAGGGGTGAGATCACTCATCATCGCTGAAGCCACACCGAGGTTACCGGCCATTACCCCGGCAAAAGCCCTCGCGGCAAAGATCATCCACAACACCGACGCCATCGCCAGCAGGCCATAGGACACCGCCGCGCCCGCCAGACAGATCATTATCACGGGTTTGCGCCCCAGCCGATCCGAAAGCCGCCCCCAGAAAGGGCCGGAGATACCTGCACAGGCAGCATAGGTGACAATAATCAGGGCAATATCGATCTTGTCGGCGCCCAGTTCAGGCGACATGAATGGCAGGATGGGGATCACGATGCCAAAACCAATCAGGTCGAGCAGAATCACACCGAACAGGATCGGCATCAGGACTTCACCCGCTCAGGGCGCTGTAGCGCAAACGGCAATCTCAGTCTCCCTGCCAGCGGCTCACCTGGCCGGTGTCAATGGCAAAAAGATCCAGTACCCTGCCCACGGTCTGGGTCACCATATCGTCGAGGGATTCGGGCAGCGCATAAAACGCCGGTACCGGCGGCGCGATAACGGCCCCCATTTCGGAGAGCTGGGTGAGGCTGCGCAAATGTCCGGTATGCAATGGTGTCTCGCGCACCATCAGCACCAGTCGGCGACGCTCCTTCAGCACCACGTCTGCTGCCCGGGTCAGCAGCGAGGAAGTGACCCCGGTGGCAATTTCCGCCATGCTGCGAATCGAACAGGGGGCAATCAGCATACCGGCGGTAACAAAGGAGCCGCTGGCGATGGCGGCACCCACGTTCTTGATTGCATGCACCTCGGTGGCCAGGGAGTGAATGGTCGCCAGCGGCATATCCAGTTCATAGTGGAGGGTCAGTTCCGCTGACTTACTCATGACCAGATGCGTTTCGACACCGCAATCACGCAACAATTCGAGGGCGCGCACCCCATAAACAATACCCGAGGCACCGCTGATTCCTACGATGATACGCTGAGCCATGATGCCGTCCGCTGCCAGATAAGAGCCTGAATTTTACCAGCACGCCCACTGGATTTCATGGCACGCCGGCCACACAGTATACTCGCCTTTGCCGGCGCTTACCGACTCGACAGGATAATCATGATCACCACACCCAGGCTCTCCATCATCCCGCTGACCCGGTCCGACGCGCCCTTCATGCTGAAATTGCTGAATGACCCGGATTTCATCACCCATATTGCCGATCGCGGCGTACGCACCATTTCCCAGGCAGAGCAGTACCTGCTTGACGGGCCGCTGGCCAGCTACCGGGAACACGGTTTCGGGTTATGGGCTGTACGCGTACTTGAGAGGGACGAACTCGTAGGTATCTGCGGCCTGGTACGGCGGCCACAATTTGAAGACATTGATATAGGTTATGGTTTCCTACCGCACGCGCGCGGCCAGGGCTATGCCCTGGAAGCCGCGCAAGGGGTATTCCGATATGCACGCGAAAATCTGGGCCTGAAGCGTGTGATAGCCATAGTGGCGCCGGACAACAGCACCTCCATCACCCTGCTGGAACGGCTCGGCTTCGGGTACGAGGCCAGTGTGCGCCTGCAACCCGATGCCGAACCGATTTGCCGCTATGGCTGGACGGCTTCCTAGAAGTAGTAGCGCAAGCCCGCTTCCACAGAACGGCCCGCTTCGGGCGCAACATCACGCAGGAACGACGTACTCAGGCGAATCTCCTCGTCCCCGAGATTGCGCAACGCCAGAAACAGGGATAGTTCATTGCCCCCGACCGACAGCCGATAGTCCGCACCTGCATCCCACCGGGTATAGCCTTCTGTGGGCTCTTCATTAGCGCCGACGCGATCCTGTTTGCCGGCATCCACCACCCGGGTCCAGAGGTCCAGAGCATCACCCGACCAGCTCAGGCGTCCACCGATGCGACGTGGCGGCAACCTGGGCACATCATCGCCGTTATCAAGCTCACCGCGAACGCTATCGCCAAAAACATTCAGCCGCACCTGACCACCGGCAATGGTCGCGAGGGTGAAGTCGCTGTTCACTTCAACGCCGTAAAAGCGAGCGTCTTCCTGGTTATAGGCAAGCACCGGCAGCTCGTCCACCTCAATCCCGGTATTCATCAGGTTGATGTAGTCCGCAAAGTCGTTGTAAAAAACCGTGACTTCGAAGTCGTGCTTGTCGGTATGCCAGTGCAGCGAAAGATCGATATTCCGGGACACCTCGGTATCGAGATCGGTATTACCCAACTCAATGGCCGCCGTCGCGGCATGTTCTATCCAGTCTTCGGGTCCGGTACCGTCGACATTGGAAAACAGCTCTTCGATGGAGGGCGCCCGTTCGGAACGTGCCACATACAGGCGCGTTTGCCAGGTATCGCTTATATTCCAGATCGCCGACCCGGACAGGCTCAGTGAGTTGAAATCCCGCTTTCCGGATGTTGCGGCCTCGGGATCGCGTTCATCCCGGTCAACCCGCAGGCCGGCCTCGAAGATCCAGTTATCGGTACGGTAATCCTCTATCAGGAACAGGCCCAGGTTACGACTGTCGGTCACCGGAATAAAGGCTTCCTCGCCCAGGGCACTGAACTCGCCCACGCTGGCCTGCAAACCCAGCGCGCCCTGAAAGCCGCCGATTTCGGTGTGCACGAGCTCCGCACGGGTCTCCCAGCTTTCGTTGCTGTAAAGGGTGCCGACCTCACCGCTGCCTTCTATCTCGGCGTGTTCGTAGTCGGTGTGGGTTACGGTTGCACGCAGGCTGTCGAACCCAGGCAGAGGTTGTGCCAGTTCAAATTTCGCGTCGTAACGGGTTTGCCTGACCTCCAGGCGGATACCACCCTCCTCCTCCTCTTCACCATGCTCTTCCTCACCCTCATGTTCTTCACCCTCATGCTCTTCCTCATGGTCCCCATGGGCGCCCGCCGGGATACCGTAGTCGTTCTCCAGGCGACTAACCGCCAGCCCAACCAGGCCGCGGTCAAAATGATAACTGCTGCCCAGCGTCAGGCTGCGGGTGCGACCACCGGTGTTATCGATATAACCATCGGTGGTTTCAGCTTCTTCCTCGTGCTCCTCGTGTTCTTCGTCCGCATGTTCATCGTCGTGGTCATCATCGTGCTCACGGGCGGCAAGCCCGGGAATATCGAGGTTGTTCCAGTCGCGATACAGGCCATCAACATGAAAAGCAAGGTTACCGCTGCCGGCATCCATGCGGATCACCGCGGTGTCCATATCCGAAGCCGAGTCGTGACGCAGCTCGGCACCACCACTCATTCCCTCGACCCGCTGCCGCGGGATACGGTTGTCGATAACATTGACCACGCCGCCTATTGCACCGGCGCCGTAGAGCAGTGTCGCGGGGCCTCGCAGTACTTCGATACTGTCCGCCAGCAGGCTCTCGACCGAGACCGCATGATCGGCGCTGACACTGGACGCATCGGCGCTGCTGGTGCCGTTTTGCAGTACCGTGACCCGCGGACCCTGTTGGCCGCGAATCACCGGCTGGCCAACACCGGGGCCAAATGAGGCGTTGGCCAGGCCGGGAATATCACCGAGGGTGTCACCGATAGTGGACCTTGCCGAACGGCGCAGGTCCTCACCGGTAAGGATGGTCACGGGCAGCGCGGTCTCCGCTTCCTGCTTTTGCAAGGGTGCCGAAACCAGCACATGTTCGACAGGCAGCGATTGCGCTGCCAGGTTCGCGCTGGCCACAGCCAGAGCGAGGGGCATAAAACGTTTCATAGTCTACTCCAGGAGAAAGAAAAAAGTGTTTTCCAGTCAGGAGTAGTGCGGGGGTCCCCGGATAGGGTGAGGAAGATAATGACTTGCCTGGTGCGGCGCCAGCCAGACTGGCAGTAGCAGGAATGCCAGGCACAGTAACACCAGAAGCGGTAGTGCGCTGGCCAGCGGTAGTGGCGCCGAGGTCTTGCACAGCAGGCACTCGGCTACCGCATCACCGGTGCTGTGCGTGTGGCTTGTTTCGAGAACCTGCAAACCGGTGACGCACAGCAGTGCCAGCAACGCCAGGGTACGGGCGAAGCGACGGCTGCGAGCTGTCAGTCTGGAGGGATGCAAAGCCACAAAAATTCTACCGGAAAATCAGCGCGCAATTATAAGCATAGATAACAGGGGTACACCAGAACTGCCTCGTTTAAGGTTGCCCTGGCAGATCGCCAAATCTGAGGCAGCCACTGAGACAATTCAACTGCAACAAAAGGTCTCCAGCCAACATCAACCGCAAATCGCCGGGGTGCAATGCCACTCTCAAAGGACGTTGCGGCCCGGCAAGGACCAGGTTCATCCGGTTCCAAAACCGCAGGGCAAACGCCTGCCACCGAGTATCCGCTTCAAAACCCACCAGCGGGAGATACCGGTAAGCACCTGTGCGGCTGCAGTAAATTCCGCGGGTTGACTCAAAATATCGAAACGGGGAAGCATTGAGATCCTCACGGCGCAGTGCGCCAAGGGCCCAGGCGGGCGGCACATAGATCTGCGGCGGCATCAGCTCCCAGCATTCAAACCACTGGTGGCACCGGCTTAGCAAGTTGAGCAGATCCTGGCGGCCCTGGCCCAGGTGTTCGGCGGCGTTGCGGGAAATCAAGGCTGCGTGCACCCGGTGATAGAGACTGCGGTTATCGCGCGCCCGGTGGCTCCAGCCATGCCCCGCCAACTCAAAGCCCTGCTGCTGCCAACGCCTCAACCGGTCAATCTGGTGAGCGTGCCAGTCTCTTCCCGGTACCACCAATAACAAGGTATTGGGACGTGCGCCAGGCGGCAGGCAATTGATCAGCCGCTGCACCTGGCCCAGGGTTTCCGGCATGACATCGTGAATGGAGACCAGCGCCTGCATCAGTCACTTGTACCGGGTGACAGGATCATGGAATCCAGCTGGGGTAAATCGCTATCCACCCCCAGGGTTGCAAACAAGAGCTGTTGCCAGTGTTCGATGCAACGATTATTCAGGGTCAATGCCAGACCTCTGCCCGCAAGGGCCTGCCAGGACCTCTCAGCCGGCGTGAGCCGGGCAAGCTCGAGTAGTACCTCGGCTGCGTTGCTTCCCGGTTCAATGACATTCAAGCCGGCACGCAGGCTGGGCCATTGCGCGATGCCGCAGCCATGGGAAACCACCACCAGCCGGCCCCGGGCCATCACTTCCAGCGCTATAGTGCCAAAGGATTCAAAGTGCGAAGGCAAAAGTAGCGCGTGATGCGCGTCCACCTCCGCAAGCAACTGCTCCCGATTGAGCCAGCCCAGCACCCGCAGATTGGGCAGCCTCTCGGCAGCCGCCTCCATCTGCCCACGCAAGGGCCCGTCACCGGCGATGCTGAATTGCCAGTCAGGCAGGGTTTTCGCCGCTTCCACAACCGCATCCAGGTTTTTTTCCGCCGCCAGACGGCCGGCGAACAATACCTTCCTGAGCTCACCTTGATGGTGGTATGCCGGGGCCAGGGCAAAATCGCGGGACAGCGGCGTTCCGATCAGGCGAGTATCGCTTGCACCCATTTGCCGGGCCAGATCCAGCATCTCCTGAGAGTTGGCCAGTACCGACTGAGCACGTCGAAACAAATACCGGTGAGACCATTGGGCGAGTTTATAGACCAACCGCCCACGCCAGGAGCCCTGCCAGTAAAGCTGTGTCAGCTGTTCAAAGGCGGTATGAAAGCCCACCAGCAACGGGCACTTCATGCGTCGGGCCAGATAAGCCCCCAGCAGCCCATAGGCGCCCGGCGTTGCCACTATAATCAGGTGCGGGTCGAGTTCACGCAATTCACGCGCCAGGCGAAAAGGGTTGGGCAGGCACAGCTTTTGGGTGCTGTCCCCGGGCAAAGGGAGCGCCAGGCCGCAGTCCCAGCGGTCGCCAACCAAACGAGGCGAAAACACCTCGAGTGCCTGCAGCTGAGGCTCGAGCTGGCCTGTCAAATCCTGGTAATAGGCGCCCACGCCATTACGCCCCGGCGCCGCATCCGAGATGACCGCCACACGTAAACCGGTTTGCGAGTCGCTTAAAGGGAGAAAGCTGGCCACTACCCTTTGGTTCATACCACCACACCCCACGACTCGTGGGATTTTAGAACAGGCCAGGTACCGGCAAACTCCCGCGCCAGACGCGCCGGGGTCAGGCCAAAATCCGTTAACTGGTAGCAGTGTGCGCTGGGACTGGCACTCTGGGCGTATCCACGCGCTTTAAGATCGACCAGTACTGACTCAGTTAACGGGGCCTGCAGAAAGGCATAGAGAGCCGGTAACTTTTGCGCCAGTATCCGGGGCAGCTGCTCCAGGGGTAATAACATGACCGACTCCCAGTCCTTAACCTGATCCAGGCATCGGTAATAATGGTGCAGCAGGCGAAGCATGCGCTCGCGCAAGTCGGTATCCAACTGGCCGTTGGCAAACAGCGCCAGTGCGGGCTTCAACGCGCTGAGTTGCGACGCGACCACAGCATTTGGATGGCGCCCACAGGCCAGAAATCGAGCATCGGGAAACCGATGATGCAATGCATTGAGCATGGGTGTGAAAGAGGGGTTTTTACTCAAAAAACGCCGTTCCGGCCCGTGAAAATACAGGTGACGCTGTACACAGCGGTAGTAAAATCCGAGGATAGAATCTTGCGCAGCTTCGCTCAGCACGGAATCAAAAAATGCCAGGCGCCAATAGCGCTCTGCCCTGGGGCACAGCAAGGCAGGCAGGAAACACCCGCCGTTGTACAGCAGTAACAAAAAATCTTCTTCCGGCTCGCGCCATCCCAGGCCATGTACCTGATCCATGGCGCGCCAGCGCCAGATCTTGGGCAGGCGCGCCAGTGGACGGAGACAGTAGCCCAGGCCCCGCCAGAGATAACGTTCGCTGATCGATGGCGCCAGCAGACACTCCCACAGAGTCAGGCTGGTGAATTGTGGATCGCGTGCGAGAAGCCTCTGCCAAAAGGTCGTACCGCTGCGGGGCATGCCTACAATGAACACCGGTTGCCTGATGACGACTCGCCGATAGCCTCGAAAAAAACACTCGTCCAGCACAAAACCCACCAGGTGCAGCATTGTCAGTAGCCCCAGCAGCAGCCACAGCAATGCAAATAGTAGCAGGCGCCTGGGCAATGCACGCGGACCGGCAGCGCCCACGGCAAGTACCAGCTGCGCACCTAATTGAATCCAGGCAAGTAATAGTGGCATGCCCCTATGCAACACCTAAAAGATGACAGGGGTGTTACAGCGGCAAGGGGTAGCCCGGGGAAATCAACGGCATGAGGCTCGCAATCAGGACGCCAGTTGCTCCAGCATCGCCGCCATTTTGTCCCGCAGCAGGTTCATGCCCTTCAGCGGTCGCACCATTACCTTGAATTCGGTAATCCTGCCCTCGGCGTTAAAGGTGATGATGTCGACCCCGTTAATGGTAATGCCGTCGATATCACAGGTAAATTCGAGCACGGCATGGGGCTCGTCCACAACCTCCTTGATGTATCGGAAACTGTCGTTGAATACCGCCATGGCGCCGGTCAGGTAAAGGCGGGTGAGATCGAAACCCTCCTGCGGCCGGTGCACCACCGGAGACCAGAATACACAGTCGGGGGCGATCAAATCATCCAGCCCGGCCGGATCCCCGGACGCCACTATCCTGTGCCATTGCGCAAGTGCCTGCATTACAGTGCCTCCCTGATCATTGCCGGATGGAGCTGATGCTGACAATGCCATCCGGGACCCGGCCTGTCCACACGATCCTGCCTGGTCCATCCTGCGAAGATTCAGAGCGCAGCGAGAAAGCGATCGATAGCCAGCCGGGAAGCGGATTCGTCGAGGGTGGGCGCATGCCCGCGATGAGGTATTTCAGCAAATACCAGATCCGGTTTGCGTCGCTGCATCTGCGCGACACAGTCAGGCGCGAGGATATCGGAGTGAATACCCCGTAAAAGCAGCATGGGCAGATGGCGTATGCTATCAAATACCGGCCACAGGTCCGGTGGCACGGCATTGTCGTCAGTGGCCGCCATCGGCTCGGCAATTGCAGGATCGTAAGCCAGCACCGGCCTGCCATCGACCTCCCGAAACAGGGCGCCGGCAAAATCAGACCATTGCCGTTCGGTAAAGTCGGGAAACGCGTCGCTGTTCAGTGCGCGACACTGGGCCACCGCCCCTGCCCAGTCGCTTACGGGCTGTGCCTTGCCAACATAGGTTTTGATCCGGGCCAGGCCCGCGGGGTCCACCTCGGGGCCGATGTCATTCAATACCAGGCCGGCAAATCGGTCGGGGTCGGTCGCAGCCATCAGCAGGGCCATCAAGCCACCCATGGACGTGCCCACCAACAGTGCCCGCCCCACCGCTTCAACATCCAGCAAGCGGAACATGTCCTCTATATAGGTTCCGGGATGATAGTTCACCGGATTGCTGTCGTATTCCGAGCGGCCTCTACCGCGCTGGTCGGCCACCAGCACCCTGAAGTGACGGGCAAGATGGGGTGCCAGGCCGGCGAAATCCGCCGAATTGCGGGTCAGCCCATGCATACACAGCACCACCGGTGCGCCGGGCCCGGGGCCCGGGTAATCGCGCGCATAAAGCGCCAGCCCGTCTTTACTGGTATAGGTGATATCCCTGTATTCAGCCATCATCTGCCTCCCGATACTGCTCTCGCAGTTCCCGCTTGAGAATCTTGCCATTGGGGTTGCGGGGCAAGCCACTGACAAAGTTCACCGCGACCAACCGCTGCTGGCGCCCGAGCCGTTCATTGGCCCAGGCCAGCAAATCCGCAGTCGTCTCTTTGGCGTTTGCCACCGGCACTACCAGGCCCAGGGGCGTCTCGCCCCAGCGTTTGCTGTTAACACCAATCACTGCAACGTCGTCGACCGCCGGATGCTGTACCAACACCGCTTCAATATCCTGGGGATAAATGTTTTGCCCGCCGGACAGAATCATATCCTTCTTGCGATCGACAATGTACAGGAAGCCGTCTTCGTCAATATAACCCAGGTCTCCCGAACGCAACCACTGCCGACCTTGCTCATCAATGAATTCCGCCTCGCGATTGGCGTCCTCGCGGTGCCAGTAGCCAGGCATCGAAATACGCCCGCGGGAGACTATTTCACCCGTTTCAGAGGGCCCCAGCACCTTGTCCTGGTCATCGATAATACATAAATCAGTACCGATGAGGGGCTGTCCCACGGACCCCCATCGGCCAGGGGCATCCTCCGGGTCCAGGGTAGTGATGATACCTTCCGTCAACCCGTACAACTCGATTATGCCGCAGGGAAAACGGCTGAATATCTCGCGCTTCAGACCCTCGTGCAGCGGTGAACCGCAGCTCATCATGCCCTGCATGCTGCTGACGTCCGAGTGCTCCCGGGCAAGGCGTTCGATGACTCGCTGATACTGGATTGGGACCATCGCAGTGTGGGTAATCCGCTCCCGGGCCACTGTCTCCAGGAAATCACCGGCATCGAATTTGGAGTGTACCACCAGGGTGCCCCCTGCCAACACGGTACACAACATGGCGACCCAGGAAATGTTCGAGTACAGACCCAGGGTCAGCAGGGTGCGTGCGCCACTGGTGTAGCGCAAGGCGATGGCCAGATCATAGGCCCAGTCCCGACGGGTGCGATGGCTATGCAGTATGCCCTTGGGCAGACCGGTAGTGCCCGAGCTGTAGATGATATTGAGTGCCGCATCCGCAGCCAGGCGCAGGTCCGGCAACGTATTCGGCTGGTCCCGGCAGAGTTCGGCAAGCCCAAGCCAGCCAGGTTCGGCAGGTCCGCTGGTTACCCGCAGGGTAAGGGACGCAGGCATGCGGGACAACAGCCCCTGCAGCCTCGCCCACTGATCTGTGGAAACCACCAGCACCCGGATCTCCGCATCTTCAAGCATACCGACCAGGGCGTCGTCGCTGACCGAGAGGTTAACAGGGACCGAAACCGCGCCGGCCGCCATGCTACCGAAAATAGCCTGCACCATCGGTGCCCCGTTGGACATGACAATGCCAACACGGTCACCCGCCATTACACCCCGCGCCAGCAGGCCGTGGGCAAAGGTGTGATTGGCGGCGCAGAACGCTGCCCAGTCCAGGTGGTGATCACCACAAATCAATGCCGGCTTGCGCGCGCGCCACTTGCCGTGCAGCGCCAGAATTTCCGGCAACAATGGGACGGGTGCCTCAAATCCAGCCACGTGGCCGACTCCTGTGCTTTCTGTGTGAGGATGCTCCACCCCGGGAGGGGTGGAGCGCGGGCACTATCTAGAAGCGGTATTCCACGGTGCCGGTAACGGTGCGCGGCGGTGCATAGAACACAGTGGTGTTATCTTCCAGGCCCAGGAATGACGGGCAGCCCCCAGAACCGAAGCAGTAGCCGGCGGTCTTGATCTCTTCGTCGCCCAGGTTCTTGCCGTGCAGGCCGACAAGCCATTTGTCGTCATCGCTCAGCCAGACGATACTCGCGTTGATGATGTCATGGCTCTTCTGGTCAATCACCGGCACTTCGGTTTCAAACTGGGTGACGTCTCCCTTGTAGGACCAGTTCGCGTTGAAGCTCAGGTCGCCCTTCGCTACGGGCAAGGTATAGGTGACTCCAAGGTAGGCCATTTCCTCGGGCGTGTTCTGTACTGCCCGGTCCTCCGAGATATCCACCCCGTTGAACAGCCATTCCTTTATTTCGGCATCCAGCAGGCTCAGTGACATCTGCGCGCTGAGGCGCTCGGTCAGCATGATATTGCCCTCCAGCTCAAAGCCCGAAATCTCCGCCTTGCCGGCGTTGGTCACGGTACCCACGAAGCCGTCGTTGACACCATCGTTATCGCTGTCGACGCCGACCGAACCGGGAATCTGCATATCTTCATAATCGCTGTAGAAAGCCGCGATATTGGTGACCGCGCGACCGTCCAGCCAGGTCATTTTCAGGCCGACTTCCCAGGAATCAAGTGTCTCGGGCTCAAACCCGCGCTCTACCTCGGGGGTGATGAAGTTGGCGCCACGGGGGTCAAAGCTGCCCGCCTTCCAGCCCTGGCTGTAGCCCGCATACGCGGTGGCGGTGTCATTGATGGCGTAGCTCAGGTTGATGCGCGGGGAGAAATCCGTGTAGGTGTTGCTGGCTTCATAATCACTGGTCGCACCGAGAAAGATCGCGCTGTCATTGCCCAGAAACGGCGACCCAAAGCCCAGGTAGTTAGCCCGGAAAATATCCGCAGTACGCTTGTCTTCGGTATAACGGCCACCGACGGACAGGGACAGCTGATCGGTCAGGCTATAGGTCAGGTCGGCAAATACTGACCAGGCCTCGGTATCCACGGTGCCCCCGGTATAAGCAGTGACCGGGCCAATCTGGCCGAGCACCACGTCAAAGTCGTTGGATGCTGTTGCATCAAGGTAATAAAAACCCGCCACTGCATTCCAGCGGTCGGCATTGTAGAGAAGCTGGAACTCCTGGCTTAGCTGCTCGTTGTCATAAATAACGGGGGCATCAAAGTCCATCACCGCCAGGCCGTCAAAGTCGATTACGGACTCGGTGTAATCTTCCCGATAGGCGGTTATCGAGCGCAGCGTGGTGGCGTCACTCACATTCCAGTCGATCGACATCATGATGCCTTCGGCTTCCACCTGGTTATTGCCGTTGATACCCGCAGTGGAAATCTGCTCTGAAGCACCCGCCGTGGTGTCGTACACATCGTCGAGTACCGGCACACCGCTGACCGCACCGGGAAACGGCCGATAGCCGGCAACCGGGTTGGTCTTGTCATCGCTCTTGTCATAGGCAAGGCGGATCAGCCAGTCAGCGGACGGCAACCATTCGGCGCTCAACCGATAGGCGAACAGGTCTTTATCGTAGTGCTCTTCACCCGTGGTGAGGTTCTTGCCGTAGCCATCGCGGGTAAGCCGGGCAACGGTGGCGCCAACCCGCAGGGTGTCAGTGATTGGTGCGGAGGCAGTAGCGACAAGGGCCTGCTGATTGTAAGTGCCCAGCGAGCCCTTGAGACGAACATCCACCTGGTCACTCAAACGCCGGGTGACATACTTGATAGCGCCGCCAACGGCATTGCGACCGTAAAGTGTACCCTGGGGACCGCGCAACACTTCCACACGCTCAACGTCATAAATATCCAGCAGGGATCCCTGTGGCCGGGCGACATAAACATCGTCAAGGTACAGGGCGACGCCCTGCTCAAAGCCCGCCAGTGGATCCTGTTGGCCCACACCGCGAATGAACGCTGTCAGTGTGGTACTGGTGGCCCGGGATGGCTCCAGGGTGACACTGGGGATTATCTGGGCCAGCTCGCTGATGTCCGCCGCACCGCGCATCCGCAGCGCATCGCCGGAAAGTGCCGTTACCGCAATCGGCACATCCTGAAGGTTTTCCGAGCGTCGACGCGCTGTAACCAACACCTCTTCCAGCGCAAACGAGGTTTCCGTCTGGGCCAGTGCAGGGCTGAGCTGGGTAGCGGCAGCGAGGGATACGGCGAGGGCAATTGCGGAGCGCGGTGTGAAAGTTTGCATGATAACCACCATTTTGGATTTATGTTTTGCGGTCTTGTCGATCAGGTGCCAGGCACTTTTTCAACAACTGTTGAATTCCCGGAGAACCTTATTCAACGGTTGTTGAAATGTCAAGAGGGTATGTAATCAATTTGTTTGTCGGGTGCGCCGGCCCGGGTTGCCAGCAGCCCCACGAAACCATAGCCAAGGGCCAGGACAATCGCATAACTCGCTGACACCGCGGGGTTCTTGACCAAACCCGACAGATTGAGGCCAAGATGTGCCGTGAGCCCGATTAGCGCCGCACCCAGTACTACCCAGAGTGGGATATGCCGCCTCACCAGGACACCGAACAGGATTGGCACAATGGATGCTGCGGCAAGGCCATAGACACCTTTCTGGGCAAACAGGCCGATCAGGGGCGGCGGATTCCAGGCCAGTATCACACCCAACACACCGACCATGACCAGAACAATCCGCGACAGCAGCAGCCCGTTGTAGCGCGAGCCGAACAGGGGTTCGACAATATCGTTAACCACAACCGCGGACAGCGAAACCAGGATACCGTCGAGGGTACTCATACCGGCCGCAAGCAACGTGAGGAAAACCAGGGCCAGCATATACTCGCCCCAGAGTGAGCTGCCGAACTCAAATAGCAGGTAGTCGCGCACCACGGCGTCCTGGTTGGCCACCTCCAGGCCGGCGAGCCGAGCGTAGAAACCGATCATCAACATCAGGGTGAATATGGAGCCGACCACCACAGTGGTACCAATAAACTTGCCGATGTCCCGTTCGCTGCGCAGATACAATATCTTGGTCAGGATATGGGGCTGCAGCATCAGGGCAAACGTCACCACAAAGCCACTGACAAAGACCGAGAAAAAGTCGAAATACAGGTCGCTGCTGCCGTTGAAGACATCGCCGTAGCCCTGGCCCACGGCATTGAGTGCGGCAACCGGGTCACCGGCAAAATATTTCCAGCCCTGGGCAAACAGAAGCACGGTGATTCCCAGCATCATCACCCCCTGCAGCGTATTGGTGTAGGCGTGGGCATAGGTGCCACCCATCAACACATAAGAGAAAACAAACACCAGCACCAGCACCAGTGCCGTCTTCTGCTCTATCGGGAACAACCCGGTTACCAGCAGGCTGCAACCCACCAGGATGAGTACGACGAAGGTGATGGACAACAGGTTGATAAACGCGAAGAAGAGACTCAGTCCCCGGTGGTTGTACCGATAGAAGATCCACTGGGGGATGGTAAGCGCGTTACTGCTCTCGCCCAAGCGCAAAAAACCACGAGTCAGCACCAGGAATGCCGTGAGAATCCCCAGTGAACCGGCGAGGCCATAGTGAATATAGGCACTAAGGCCGTGGCTATAGACAAAACCGGGGTTAATCACGAAGGTGGCGGTGGAGGAGATTGACGCCGCCAGTGTAATGCCTATGAGATAGGGATTCAGGTCCTTGTTGCCGATCGAGAACCCCCGAATATCTTTGGTTCGGCGCATACCAATCCAGGACAACCAGAAAACCAGCACCACATAGGCAAGGGTGACCATATATTTGAAAATTTCGGGCGTCATGGCTGTGTGCTCATTTTATCGTTATTGCAGTCAGAACATGTGAGTCTGAACAAATCCGACGCACATTTCAACAAGCGTTGAAATTTAAACTATGGTATCGTCCTGAAATCACCGCCACGACCCTCATCATGAGTAACAAACGCAGCCAACCCAAACGAGAACGCATCCTCGATGTTGCCGAAGAGCTATTCGCCCTGCATGGCTTCGATGGCGTTACCCTGCGCCAGATTGCCAATGGCGCCGCAGTTGATGTTGCCCTGGCCAGCTACCATTTTGGTAAAAAGCTGGATCTGTTCAACGCCGTCTTCGAGCGCCGTGCCGACCTCCTCAATAGTGCCCGCCTCGATGCATTGCGCGCATGCCAGAGCAGTGCCGGCGAAGCCGGCCCCGAGGTCGAACAGATTATCGAGGCTTTTCTGCGGCCGCTCGAACTGGCCCAGGAAACCGGCGATCCCGGCTGGCAACACTACCTGGCACTCATCGCCTATATCAACAACTCGCCCTACTGGGGCCCCCGGATGATGTCCAAGCTGTTTGACCAGCTGGTCGAAGAGTTTATTGCCGCTTTGCGCAAGGCTTTGCCGGGTGCGCTGGAAGAAGATCTTTACTGGTGCTATCACAACCTGTCCGGCGCCCTGACCCTGACTCTTGCGCAAACAGGCCGAATCGACAAGTTGTCGGGGGGCAAGTGCCGGTCAGCGGATTTTGAGGCCGCCTATGACCACATGATCCCGTTTGTCGCGGCGGGCTTCAGGGAAGTGTGCGTGAATCGCAGGAACGCAACGGATTGATGCAAACAGCGCTGGGGCAATGCATCTGTCAGATATCCACCTCGTACTTGAACTCACTGTCAATTCGCTGCTGCAGCTCGAACTGGGCGATACCCTTGCGGGTGCCGGCATCTTTCATTCGCTGCTGATAGCGCTGCTTACGGTAGTATTTTACCAGCGCAGGAAAGCGGTCAGCTTCAAGCTCGCCGGCAATGAGTGCCTCAATAAAGGCGATATCAATGCCGACACGGTAGGCAATGCGGCTGGGGCGAATCTTGTGGGCGTGAAATTCTGCCACGATATGCACCTGGTGCTCGCGGCTATAGTGACACACCCGGGAATAGCCGAAAGGCGGTGACGGGGTGCGTGAATCATCTTGCTGAATCTGCTTTTTCATGGCGCTGTTTTAACAGCTGTTGGCGTTGTTGCCAAGTAGATCGATAGCTCCGCCAAGAATTCTGGCCATAAATAACCGGGCAATTGAGTTTAAACTGGTCCCGGGGCCGGACTATACTGGTTAGATAACAATCGTGCCGGAAGACGGCCCCAGGAGATCCATCATGAATGCAGCCGAACCTACCGCCGAAGGCGCAATGCTCGCAGTACTCGAAGCCCAGCGCCAGGATTATCTGCGCGAGGGCGCTGTCAGCGCCGAAACCCGCATTGACCGGATTGATCGCGGCATAGACGTAGTACTGAAATACCAGGACAGATTAGTCGATGCCCTTAACACCGATTTCAGCTGCCGCGCGCGAGAGGTAAGCCTGTTAACGGATGTGGCAGCGTCGGTGACTCCGCTCAAGCATGCCCGCAAACACCTGCAAAAATGGATGAAACCGGAACGCCGCAGCACCATGTTCCCGCTTAACCTGCTGGGCGGACGCTCCCATATCGAGTACCAGCCCCTGGGGGTGGTGGGGGTTATTTCACCCTGGAACTTCCCGGTAAACCTGACCTTCGGGCCCCTTGCAGGCATTCTCGCCGCGGGTAATCGCGCGATGATCAAACCCTCGGAGTTTACCCCGGCAACCTCGGAAGTCATGGCCCAGATGGTCGCCGAAGCCTGGGATGAGAAAGAAGTCGCCCTGTTTACCGGCGGCCCTGAGGTTGGCCAGGCCTTTTCGGGCCTGCCCTTTGATCACCTTTTGTTCACCGGTGCGACCTCGGTGGCCAAGCACATCATGGTGGCTGCGGCGCGCAACCTGGTGCCGGTTACCCTGGAGCTGGGCGGCAAATCGCCCGTCATTATCTCCCGCAGTGCCGATATTGATAAAAGCCTTGAGCGCATAATGCTTGGCAAAACCCTGAACGCCGGCCAGATCTGTCTGGCGCCTGACTATCTCATGGTGCCGGAAGAGAAACTGGATGAGGTTGTGGCCGCTGCCCGCAAGGCAGTCTCAACCATGTACCCGACGATACTGGATAACCCCGAGTACACCGCGATCGTCAACGAACGCCACCACGAGCGGCTCACGGGCTACCTGAACGAAGCTGAAGAGCGCGGAGCCAGGGTAATAGCGATTAATCCGGCAGATGAAGACTTCAGCAGCCAGCAGGGTAATCGCAAGATCCCACCTACCCTGATCACCCAGCCGAACGATGATCTCAAGGTCATGCAGGAAGAGCTGTTTGGGCCCCTGCTGCCCATTTGTACCTATAAGGATTTCGACGAAACCATAGACTACGTCAATGCGCACCCGAGACCCCTGGCTGCCTACTACTTTGGCACTGACAAGCAGGAAGAGAAGGCAGTGCTCACCCGCACAACCTCCGGTGGCGCCTGTATCAACGATGTCATCATGCATGTGATGCAGGAAGAGCTGCCCTTTGGCGGTGTTGGTCCCAGTGGCATGGGGGCCTACCATGGCGAGGCTGGTTTCCGGACTTTCAGCCATGCCAAATCGGTTTATCGCCAGGCCAGTATTAACGTCGGCAAGCTGGGCGGCATGCTGCCCCCCTACAACAAAGCGACCGAGAAAACCATCAAGATGCAGATCAAGAAGTAATAAGGCACAGGTTGAGGATGTTGATATCCCGATTGCGCACCATCTGGATCGCAGTAACGATATCAACTCTCGCCGCCATGAATAGCGCCGCCAGCTCGCCTATCGTCATAGCCCATCGGGGGGCCAGCGGCTATTTGCCTGAACATACCCTGGCTGCCAAAGCCATGGCCCACGGCATGGGCGCGGACTACATTGAACAGGATGTGGTACTGACCGCTGATGGCGTCCCGATTGTGCTCCACGATATCCACCTCGATACCACCACGGATGTCGCGGATCTGTTTCCCGGTCGCGCCCGTGACGATGGCCGTTTTTATGCGATTGATTTCAGTCTGGAGGAAGTTCGCCGGCTGCGTGTCCACGAACGCAGCGACACGCAGGGACAAGCCGTATTTCCGCAGCGTTTTCCACTCGGGCCAGGCTTGCTGGGTGTACCCACTCTGGCAGAGGAGATAGACCTCATTGCGGGAATGGACCGCAGTCGCCAACGACGTACCGGTCTTTATATAGAACTCAAGGCACCCCGTTTTCACCAGGCCGAGGGACAGGATATTGCCCGCCGCATTCTTGAGGTGCTGGCGTTAAAAGGCTATGCGGAACGCAGTGACCAGGTATTCCTCCAATGCTTTGACGACCAGGCACTGCGCTACCTGCGACACACGCTGGAAACGCCATTACCATTGATCCAGCTTATCGCGGACCCGAGCTGGGGCGAAGATAGCGCGGTCGACTATGAATTTCTGCAATCCCCGGCCGGGCTCGACACAATAGCGGAATACGCTGATGGTATCGGGCCCTGGCTGATGCAAATCTACCTTGGTAAAACTGACGCCGGGGCGGTGCGCCTGAGCACCCTGGTCGCCGATGCCCACGCCCGTGGACTTCAAGTGCATCCGTATACCTTTCGCAGGGACCAGCTGCCTCCGGGTATTGCCGACTTTGACGAGCTGCTTGACGTATTTTTTCAGCAGGCGCGGGTGGACGGCCTGTTTACCGACTTCCCGGACCTTGCTCGCGATTACCTGCTACAAAATCCCGTTATCCGGCCCTGAACGGGCTGGCACCCGGGGTGCCAACAGGGCATCATCACTAACTTCGCGCGGGACGTCGTTTCCCCAGTATTCAATTTTCAGCCAGACAGGACAGAATAGTGATTCCCAAGGTAAACAGGCGTACCAAAATCGTTGCCACCGTCGGCCCGGGCAGTGAATCCGATGAAATGCTGGCACGTCTGATCCAGGCCGGGGTTAATGTATTCCGACTGAACTTCAGCCATGGTTCGGTGGAACAACACGCAATAGTGGCCACGAGGATTCGCAAACAGGCCGCGCTGGCGGGCCGCTACGTCGGCATTCTCGCCGATTTGCAGGGTCCCAAGATCCGCATTCATAATTTTCGTCAGGGCTCCGTGAACCTGGTCGCCGGCGAGCGCTTCAGGCTCGACCTGAACCTGGGGGAGGACGAAGGCGACAGCAGCAGCGTTGGCATCAACTACCCCGCTCTTACCACCAGTGTATTTTGCGGTGACACTTTATTACTGGATGATGGTCGGCTGCGCTTGCGGGTCGACGAGGTCAACGACCAGACGGTCAATTGTACGGTGCTGGTGGGCGGGAAACTGGGATCGCGCAAGGGCATCAACCGTCTTGGGGGGGGACTCGCTGCGCCCGCCCTGACACCCAAGGATATTGCCGATATCGATAGCCTGGTTGAGGTGCGCCCCGATTTTGTCGCTGTGTCCTTTGTCTCCAGCGCAGAGGATATTTTCCAGACCCGCGACCTGTTGCACCGGCAGGGCCTGGAGCCCGCCATTATCGCCAAGATAGAACGCGCCGAGGTGGTCGCGGACGACGCCGTTCTCAACGACATCATCACCGCCTCCTTCGGCATCATGGTGGCGCGCGGTGACCTTGGTGTTGAGGTCGGCGATGCCGCGTTAATCGGCCTGCAAAAGGACATGATCTCCCGGGCACGCAAAATGGACCGGGTGGTTATCACCGCCACCCAGATGATGGAATCCATGATCAGCAGCCCGATGCCGACACGGGCGGAGGTGTTTGATGTCGCCAACGCGGTTCTCGATGGCACCGACGCGGTGATGTTATCCGCAGAGACTGCAGTAGGCAGCTTTCCCGTGGAGGTCGTGACCGCAATGGCGGATGCCGCCATGGGCGCCGAGCGCCATCCGGTTGCGCGGACGTCGCGCTACCGTCTGGACAAACAATTCTCCAGCGCCCAGGAAACCATTGCCATGTCGGCGATTTACGCGGCCAATCATTACAGTGCCGTACGCGGAATTGCCTGCCTGACGGAGTCCGGCACTACCCCGTTGTTGATGTCGCGACTCAGCTCGGGCCTGCCGATTTTTGCGCTGAGCCAGCATGCTGCCACGCTGCAAAAGCTCTGTTTGTGCCGGGGTGTGGTGCCACTGTTCTTTGATGCCAGCGTATTTGAGCGCGAGGCTGTTGAACTCAACGCCATGGAGTTTCTCTGTGATGAGGGCCAACTGCGAAAAGGAGATTCCGTGCTAATGACCCAGGGGGCGATCATGGGCCATCCGGGATCCACCAACATCATGAAAATTCTCCCTGTTGTATGACCAACGCCACGTTAGCGACCCGGCTGGTAGCCGACGTGGGCGGCACCAATACACGGCTGGCCCTCTATGACTATGACAGCCATCAACTGCGGGCCATACAGAGCTACACCAACCGCGATGAGGGCTCTTTTGAAACTATTATTGGCAACTGGCTGCAGGATCTTGATGAACCCGCACCGGAGGACGCGTGTATCGCGGTAGCGGCGCCACCTGACGGCGACCGTGTTGTCATGAGCAATATGGATTGGTCGATCAGTCGCCAGGACCTGGCGACACAGTTCGGTTTTAACCGTATCCGCGTTATCAACGACTTCGAAAGCAACGCCTACGCCCTGCCCCACCTTGGTGCGGAGTCACTGTCCCTCATCCACCGTGGTGAACCTTCAGCTTCAGACTGTCCTCGCCTGGCCACGATCGGGCCGGGAACCGGTCTCGGCGGTGCCGTCCTGCAGAAGGCAGGGGGAGTCTGGGACGCGATTGCCTGTGAGCCCGGCCATATGGCCCTGGCACCCGTGGGTAGCGCGGAACTGGAAATCTGGCGGGTCCTGAGCAAACAGCACCCACGAATCTATACCGAACTACTCGTGTCCGGGCCGGGTCTGGTGCATCTGTATGGGGCGCTGGCAGAAGTGCAAGGCATCGACAGCAGTATCAACAGTCCGGAGGAAATCTCCCGTCGCGGAGTGCAGTACGAGGATCAGGTTTGCGTAGATACGCTGGCCCTGTTCTGCCGCCTTCTGGGAACGGCCTGTGCCGACTTTGTGCTCGCCAACGGGTCCTATGGCGGCCTCTACCTGGCCGGGGGCATACTCCCCAGAATGCTCGATTTCTTTGCAGCTAGTGGCTTTCCTGACCGATTTATTGATCGCGGGCCGGTTGCCGCCCAACTGGAACGGATGCCGATCAACGTGGTCACCCATTCCTTCCAGGGCCTGCTGGGCGCCGGTAATGCGCCTCTTCATTAGAGAGCATACTGAAGCGGCGAGAAAATATGTGGTCGCACCGCCACTCTGGTCCGGCCAGCTAACAGGGCCAAAACCAGTAAAATTCCACAAAAAATTTTCTTTGCCCTGTCATACCAGAAATCCGGACCGGTGCTACACTAACTAAGGCTGAGTAATCAGCGGCATTTATGAGCGTGGTCGAAGTTCGCTAAGTTCCTCGGTACCTTGAGCATAAATATTGACTAACCCAAGATGCCCGGACGGGCTTCATAAAGCTATACAGGTAACACTTATGTCTACAGAAACCGGCACCGTTAAGTGGTTTAACGAAACCAAGGGATTTGGCTTCATCGAGCGCGAAGGTGGACCCGATGTATTCGTACATTTCAGCGCTATCAAGGGCGACGGCTTTAAAACCCTTACCGATGGCCAGAAAGTACAATTTTCCGTGACCAACGGCCAGAAAGGTCCCCAGGCGGAAGACGTTACGCCTGTCTAGGGCTTTTTACCTGCCCCATAAAAAAGGAGCACATTGTGCTCCTTTTTTTTTACTTCCTCATATCACCCTGGCGAAGTTTAGCCGCCGTCCTGCAGTTGCCGTTGCCGGTCCAGCTCGGACTCCATGTACTTGATCCACTGCGAGGCGTGACGCTCAGAGCGCTCGTCGCGCCCGGCGGCCTTGAACGCTTCACGGGCCTTGTCATACTGCTCATTGTTGAAGTATGCCATACCCAGGGCAAGCCGTGCCGTATCCGGGCGATTGACGCCCCCGCGACTCAGCCCCTTGTTGATGGCGGCTATTGCCTTGGTATACTCGTCGCCGTCGAGGTAGATATTACCCAGGCGCGCATACAGCTCGCCATCTTCCGACTTGGCCGCTGCCGTTTCCATCGCTGGAATCGCTTTATCAACTTCCTGCGCCTGGCGCCAGGCATTACCCAGGACTTCATAGTGGCGCGATGTCGCCTCAATGGATTCATCCTTGAGCCCACGGTCCATGACCTTTGCCGCCTTGTAGGGCACCTCACCATTCAGGTACAGGTACGCCATGGACACCTGTTCACTGCCACGATCCAGCAGATCCTGCACATAGGCGGTTTCCATCGCCGCCAGTTGCACGGACTCGCGCTCCTGTTCACCGAACATATGCGACAACTGCACCCAGTACTGTTTGTCCGGATAATGCGTCAACAGCTTGCGCAAGACGTCCACCGCACTGTTGATATCATTCTTGTCAAAGTACAGGAAGCGCGCGAGGTTATACCACTGCTCCTTGGGCAACTTACCCTTTTCTTCCTGCATGTTGATGGCGCGCTCAACATTGGCCAGGGCCTTCGGGTAGTCCTCCAGCTGGTAATAGGCCTGGCTGAGCAGCACGTAGGCGCTGGCCGGAGGCGTTTCCGTGAGATCAAACCATTCCAGAAGGGTGTTCAAACCCTGCCGCCATTTTTCTTCAACGAAGTACAGCTGGGCTATGGTGTATTTGGTGTTGATCTCCATCGCCAGGGGGATCTCAGGCTGGCGAATCACATTTTCATAGGCCGCAATCGCCTTGCCGTAATCTTCACGGGAGTAGTGAACAAACGCGTAAAGATTATAGACATTGGCCAACTCATAGCTGTTGAGCTCATTTTTGCCCCCTGCCGCCAGCATGCTGTCCAGCACCTGTGCCGCAGTGGTGAAGTCGTTTGCTTCAGCGGCCACCTGTGCTTCCTGCAGGCGCTCGTAGACTTTATTGCGCAGTGCCGGCGTGCGCCGGGTTTCCTGCTCTGGCTGTTCTTCCTGGGCAACAGCAATGCCCAGAGGCAACCAGTCAAGTTCGGTCTGCACCTGCGTAACGACTACCTGCGCGGCCACTACCGGCACCGCGAGGAACGCGGAGCGCAGCCACATTGTAGACTTAGACAATTTCATAGCACTTCACCCGCTCTGCTATTCCAACTCATAGGTAAACTTGTTCTGCACGCCCGCAACCTCGATAGGCTCGCCATCGACAACCCGGGGCTTGTATTTGAACTTCTCGGCAGCCCTGACTGACGCCCGCTCAAATACGCCGGACGGCTGGCAATCCACAGCCTGGGGGTCGCGAATGGAACCGTTCCTGGTCACCGTGTACTCGACGATACAATAGCCGCTGATACCGCGAGTCTGGGCCCGACGAGGATAAATGGGCGCTACCTTCACAATCGGCAGGTACTCGCCATCACCACCCGACATGCCACCGCTGCCGATATCCAGGTCCACGGTCGCACGAGGTGCCATGTTGACCACGTTCATATCCATATCCATATCGAGGTCAGGAGTATCCAGATCCGGCGGCGGCTCATCGGGATCATCGACTTTCTCAGGCTTCTCTTCCTCGACAATGGTTTCGATCTCCCGATCCGGCATGTGAATGTCTGCCAGCTTTCGGGTTTCAGAGTCGTCGGCTTCCGGTTCCTGGGACAGAATAAGCACTTGCATGATAAAAAACAGGAGCCCGGCTACCGGCACAGCCAGTAGCGCTCCGAAAAACAGTCTCGACACGTTGCGATTCATAACCGATTACTTTTCGTCTGTGGACAGCGAGACATCAAACACGCCCGCCTCCCGGGCAGCGTCAATTACCGCAACCACTGTTTCAGTATTGGACTCGTTGTCGGCTTGTACGACAACTGCGCCTTTCGGATTCTCCGCGTGCAGGCGCTCAATGTTGGCGCGTACGGCACGGACATCAATACGGCGCTTGTCCATCCAGATTTCGTTGGCGGCATTCACCGCAACCAGGATATTGACGTTTTCCACCGGTTCCGAGGTGGAAGCCTCGGGACGGTTAACTTCAATACCCGCCTCCTTGATAAATACCGCGGTAACAATAAAGAAGATCAGCATGATAAACACAACGTCCAACATGGGCGTTAAGTCGATCTGTGACTCTTCTTCCGCAGCTGCTTGAGTATTCCTGCGCATTACACTATCTCTCTCAATGGTCTGTTGTCAGGTTATCAGCCAGAAATTCGCTCTCGCGTTCAGCAATTTGCGTAACGTAGGTGTTGGCAAAAACCCCCGATAGCGCAGCGACCATACCCGCCATCGTGGGAATTGTAGCCCGTGAAACACCACCCGCCATGGATCTGGCGTCGCCACCACCGGTTACCGCCATGATATGAAACACTTCGATCATGCCGGTTACCGTTCCCAGCAGACCCAGCAGCGGGCATACCGCCACCAGGGTCTTGATGAGGGGCAAATACTGGTTGATCTGGAGTTTCGACTCCGAGATCAACTTTTCCCTGATCTGTTGGGCTGCCCAGGAGCTGCGCTCAGAGCGCCCCTCCCAGATAGAGATCGCTTTTGCGACATCCGATTTCCAGGTGAGCTTGAAGTACCAAACCCGCTCGAAAATCAGCATCCACATCGCGAAGAGCACGAATGCAATCAGCCAGAGAACGTTCCCGCCCATTTCCATGAAGCGGGCAACAGCCTCATAAGCACTATCCAACCAGTACATGCTACTTCCTCAGATTGCCCTCGGTGTGCTCGGCGATGATACCAGTGGACTGCTCGTTCAACAGGTGAATGATGCGCTTGGCGCGGCCATTCACGACGGTGTGAAGCAGTACTGTTGGAATCGCTACCAGCAGACCGAGTACGGTAGTAATCAGTGCGCCAGAGATACCACCCGCCATGGCTTTGGGATCCCCCGCACCAAATATGGTGATCGCCTGGAAGGTGATGATCATACCTGTCACCGTACCGAGCAGACCCATCAGCGGAGCTACCGCGGCAATGATCTTCAGCAAGGTAAGACCCGTTTCCAGCTTGGGAGTTTCCTTGAGAATCGCCTCGGAGAGTTTCAGCTCGAGCGTCTCGGTATCCATGCCCGGGTTGTCCTCGTGCACTTTCAGTACCCGACCCAGTGGGTTATTGGTACTGGCCGAGTCGCTCTTGAGCTGGCTGTTAACTTTCGAGCTCACACTCGTCAGCACGATCAGGCGCCAGATAGCCAGCAGGAAGGCGAAGATACCCACTGCAGTAATGGCATAGCCGATCTGGCCACCCTGGTGCCAGCGCTCTTCGAGCGTCGGGCTGTTGATCATGGCTGCCAGATAGGAACCACCCGTGGGGCCGGTAGGATCGATACCGAACTTCTGGAAACCGGTTTCGCCGGTGGCGGCAACCAGGTCTTCAGCCCAGCCCATGTAAGGGCCTGAAGGCTGACGAGCCAGCTCTTCAAGAGTGTCCTTGCTGGGGACATACTGCAGATACTTGCCTTCTTCGGAAACGACGTTGAAGAGACCGACGCGCGTTACACGCTGCTCGACTTTTTCACCCGATGGCCTGGAGATTTCAGTATTGAAAGTCACCACCTTGCCGGACTCAATCATCTCACGCTGCAGCTCGAACCAGACGCGCTCGATTTCCGCAATGCTCGGCAAACGCTCGGTACCGCTCATCTTGGCAATCAGCTCTTCCAGGAACTCCTGACGGCCCGAATACTGGGCGCTGGTAAGAGAAAGCTCCAGGTTGCTGGACAGGTCACCGGAGACCGAGGTCAGGTGACCGAACAGTTCCGCAAGCCCACCCAAACGCTCGCGCAACTGTGCTCGCTTTGCGGTAACGAGGAGTTCATTCTCCTCAAAGGTGGCCTCGAGCTCGGAGGACCGGTTTTCCTGACGGGTACGCTCGGCCTCGGCTTCACGCAACAATTGGGCCTGTTCGTTTTTAGCCTGCACGAACCGCTGTTCACGTTGACGGTTTTCACGGCTCTCTACAACCTGGCCCTGTTTGACAAAATCCAGCAACTGCTCAAGAGACTGTGCCTCTTGCTCCTGCGCCATTGACGCCGTGCTGAAGAACAGCGTGCCGCATACAACTAACGCAGCGGCCTTCACACTTTTAATACTCATTTACATGGCCTCCGGCGCGGCTACTGGCAAGTTCATCAGATCAATCGTGGCGGTCTTGTCTGCAATACGCAGACCTTTCATTATCTCACTGCGGTACGCGCCGCGGCTCAAGGGCACCCAGGCTCTTTCACTCTGGCTCCAGGCACCGGACAATTCGGTATCGGTGGTCTGGTACAGCAGGGCAATCCGGCCCACACGAAGAATGTTCACGTCGCGCTCAACACCATCGATTTCGACATTAGCCTTGTAGGAGTCAAGTTTGCGGCCATACTCCGACTCGATCTTGTAAGCTTCCAGCACCTGGCGGAATTTTTCCGCGACGCTGATATCAGAGCGGTCCAGGTTGGAGCGCAACATGCCAATGCGCTGGCGACGCTCATCCATGTGGAAAGGAACATCCAGCTCTACAAACTGGTCGAGGCCGTCAACCATGCGCTCCATCAACGGCGTCATTTGCCGCTGGATAATGGTTACCTGCTCAATTGACTCATCAATTTCAGCAATGCGGCGCTCCTGGTTCGCTATCTGGCGCTCCAGGCGGCTGTTGTAGACCTTGAGGCCATCAACCTGCTTCATAACGCTCTTGTAGTCGCTCAGGAGATCACGTGCTTCGTCCGCAAGGCGGTCGATTTTGCGTTGTGACTCGCGAGCGGCCTGGTTTTTGGATTCCCCGACTTCCAGAATGGAATCCAGGGTATTGGCTTGTGCTGCGGCTGTGGCGCCCGTGAGGGTACCGGTTGCCATAAGCACAGCGATCAATACGTTCTTCAATCGATGCATAGTCATGGGAATTGTGCTTCCTATTTCTAACAGAGTGATTCAATGCTGAGACAGCGCGACTGGTCTTAAGTTGCCCTATACTACCTTATAAAGTGAACTGTGCTGCTTCGGTAGACCGAGGTGGGGAATATAAACGTAATGTAATGGTGTTTTCAATCAATCCCCTGCCAGCGGTTCTGGATTTAATTCAAACGTGTACTAAGGTTACATTTTTCCGGGGTGTGGGGCGGCCAAGTAACACTTGTGCGCAACAATTAAGGCCATTTTGATGCGCCGACGCGTTCGTAAACGACAAACGCATAAGAATACGGATTTGGCGGCTGTGAAGGATGCTCTTCACGGGAGATCTCGCGCCATTGCTGCCAGTCCACTGCGGGAAACAGGGTATCGCCCTCAACCTGCGCGTGAATTTCGGTAACATAAAGCCGATCCGCACGGGGCAACGCTGCCTCGTATAACTGTGCGCCCCCGATTACCATCACCTCGCCAATGCCGGTAGCGGCGGACAGTCCGGCGGCCAGCTCAAGCGCCTCGCCCAGCGAGCCCTCTACATGAACACCCGGGATGTCCAGGTTCTGGCTCCGGGAAACCACTATATTGGGTCGTCCCGGCAGGGGTCGGCCAATGGACTCCCAGGTCTTGCGACCCATGATGATCGGCTTGCCCATGGTGGTGCGCTTGAAATAACGCAAATCCTCGGAGAGATGCCAGGGCAGGCCACCGTCGCGACCGATAACGCCGTTTGCCGCCATCGCAACCATCAGCGCAATAGTCATTCGGATTTACTCACACAGCCACCGGCGCGGCGATGTGGGGCTGAGGATGGTAGCCGGAAAGGCTGAAGTCCTCAAAACGGTAATCATAGATGCTCGCGGGCCGACGCAGGATTTCAAGCCTGGGCAGGGTCGTCGGACTGCGGCTCAACTGCTCCCGGACCTGCTCAAGATGGTTACTGTAGATATGGGAGTCACCGGTACAGATAATGATTTCCCCGGGTTCCAGGTCACACTGCTGGGCGAGCATCGTGGTCAGCAGCGCGAGGCTGGCGGTATTGTAGGGCAGGCCGAGGAAGGAGTCGCTGGAGCGAATGAGCAACTGCGATGACAGCCGGCCGTTGGCGACATAAAACTGGTACAGCAAGTGACACGGTGGCAGGGCCATGCGGCCGGCCCTGACGTTGTCCTGGGGGCTCAGCTTTTCATCGGGGAGGAACTCCACGTTCCAGGCATGAAAAAGTATCCGGCGGCTGTCCGGATTATTCCGCAGGCAGTCAATCACATAGTCGATCTGGTTGATGGTACCGCCGTCCCGGGTTGGCCAGGCAGTCCACTGGGCGCCGTACAGCGGCCCGAGGTCACCGGTTTCCGTTGCCCACTCATCCCAGATGCTGACTCCGTTCTCTTTCAGCCAGCGGGTGTTGGTATCGCCGCTGAGAAACCAGATCAATTCGTTGGCGATACTTTTAAAGTGCAGCTTCTTGGTGGTCAGCAACGGAAAACCGTCATCGAGATTGTGCCGGAACTGGCGCCCGAACACAGATAACGTGCCGGTACCGGTACGGTCACTTTTTGCTACGCCGTTATCAAGAATATCCTGTAACAGTTCCAGATACTGCTTCATCTTAACGTGCACCTCTCTTGGCTGTCGTCGCGGCATTGCGGTAAGCCCACCACAGCAGAAACAGTCCCGCGGCAATCATCGGCAGGCATAACAACTGGCCCCGGGTCATCCAGCCAAATGCCTGAATGCCGATATGGGCATCCGGCTCCCGGAAAAACTCGGCTATGAAGCGCAGGCAACCATAGCCGACCCCGAATAACCCGGCGATGGACCAGGTCGGCCGCGGGCGGGAGCTGAACCAGAGCAGGATAAGGAACAGCAGCACGCCTTCAAGGGCAAACTGGTAAAGCTGCGACGGATGGCGGGCAAGTTGCAGCGGATCGGCCGGGAACACCATTGCCCAGGGCACGTCCGTGGGTCGGCCCCACAGTTCCTGGCCGATGAAATTTGCCAGCCGACCCAGCGCGAGCCCTACCGGGGCCATTAACGCAACGAGATCCAGTACCGGCCCGAAGGGGAGATCGCGGCGCCGGGTAAACCAGAAAATTGCTACCACCACCCCCAGCAGACCACCATGAAACGACATGCCGCCCTCCCATAGACGGAACAGCCATAAGGGATTTTCAAGCAGGCGCTCGCCACCGTAAAAAATGGCGTAGCCAATCCGCCCCCCCAAAACCACACCCAGGGCGCTATAAAACACGAGGTCATCTACCTGTGCTCGCTGCAGGGGTACATCGGGGCGCTTGCTGCGCTGGACACCAAACCACCAGGCAAAGGCGAGTCCGGCCAGGTAAGCCAACCCATACCAGTGTACCTGGACCGGGCCGAGCGAAAACGCTACTGGATCAATATCGGGATAGGGCAACATAAAGTCTTGTCTGTCACGGGGCGGCGCTGGAGTTCCGGTGCAGCCCGGGCGGTGTCGGGGCCCTATTATCCAGTACGTGGCCGGGATTCACAATTGCCCGGGGCAGTGGCAGGATAGCTTCCCATGTGCCTGATCCTTTTTTCCTGGGGGCTGAACCCCGATTATCCGCTGGTTGTCGCCGCCAATCGCGATGAATTCCATGCCCGTGCCACCGTGCCTGCCCGATTCTGGCCAGATCAGCCCCAGCTGCTCGCGGGGAGGGACCTGGAACAGGGCGGCACCTGGATGGGCATGAACCGGAGCGGGCGCTTCGCAGCGATTACCAACTACCGGGACCCGTCCCGGAGTGCCACAGGCCTGCGTTCACGGGGCGAGCTCCCGCTTCGCTTTCTGCTAGACAGGCAAACGCCGGAAGCCTGGCTGCGGAGTGTTGCGGCACAACGTACAGAGTATGCCGGCTTTAACCTGCTGGTGGGTGCGGGTGAGCAGTTATGGTATTTCAGTAACAGCAGCGCGGATAATAACCCGCGGCACCTGGCTGCCGGCATCTATGGCCTGAGCAATGCCAGCCTGGATACCCCGTGGCCAAAGGTCGTGCTCGGCAAGCAGCGGTTACAGCATTTGCTGGAAACCAGCCCACCCACCCACGACGGGTTGCGCGAAGTGGTTGCGGACCGTCGCCCGGCCGCCCCCGAGGATCTTCATCCGCTGGGCCTGCACGAGACCATGGACCGGCAACTGTCGGCGCAGTTCATTGATGCGGGTGCTTACGGCACCCGCTCAACCACAACGCTATGGCTACAGAAACACCCGGATGATCCGACAGCCCTGGCCCACTGGCGGGAACTGAACTTTGCACCGGGCGGCAGGGAAGTGAATCGCCATTGCGAGGTGTTTACCTATGGCGGCCTGCCTTAGTGCAACGGCAGGTGAATGAACTGTTGCAGGCCCCGCTCCGTCATCAACCGTTGCAGACGCTTGAGGATTTCGCTGGAATGTTCCAGCAGCATCACCTCTGCCAACACTTCATGGGCTTCATTGCTGGTGATACTGCGCAGGGCCTTCTTTACCTTGGGCAATGCCGTTGCGTTCATTGACAGCACCTCGTAACCCATTGCCAGCAACAGCACCGCGGCCAGCGGATCGCCCGCCAGTTCGCCGCAGATACTCACCGGCGTACCCTCGGCACGACAGGCTTCCGCAACGGCGACGAGTGCGCCCAGTACCGCAGGGTGGAACGCATGATAGAGCTCTGCGACCCGCGAGTTGTTGCGGTCGACCGCCAGCAGGTACTGGGTCAGGTCATTACTGCCAACAGAGAGAAAATCCGCCCGGCGCGCCAGGGCGCGGGCCTGGTAGACTGCCGCCGGCACCTCAACCATTACGCCGATCGGCGGCAAAGGCTCGGTAATTCCCTCCTGGACGATCTCCCGGTGGCCGCGCTGGATAAGCGCGAGCGCATCGTCAAACTCCGCGACATTGCTGATCATCGGCAGCATGATGCGCAAATTGCCAAGCCCGGCATTGGCCTTGAGCATGGCGCGCACCTGGGCCAGGAAAATCTCCGGATGATCCAGGGTAACCCGAATACCGCGCCAGCCCAGGAAGGGATTTTCCTCCTCGATCGGGAAATAGGGTAAGGCCTTGTCGCCGCCGATATCCAGTGTTCGCATGGTGACGGGCAACGGGGCAAAGGCCTCCAGTTGCTCGCGGTAAATCTGCCGCTGCTCTTCTTCACTGGGAAAACGGTCCCGCAACAGGAAGGGTACCTCGGTGCGATAGAGACCAACCCCCTCGGCACCCTGCTCCAGGGAGCGGGTAACATCCGCCATCAGGCCGGTATTTACCCACAGCGGCAGGCGCTGGCCGTCGAGGGTTTCGCAGGGCAGATGGCTAAGGGACTCCAGGTCCCGGGTGATAACCCGGTCCTGGTCAACCAGCTCCTGGAACCGCGCACGCACTTCGGGCAGCGGGTTAATATGTACGATACCGTGATAGCCATCAACGACCAGCTCACGATCCTGCAAACGCGTATAGGGAAGGTCTACGGCACCCATGACCGTGGGCACTCCCATGGCACGGGCGAGTATGGCAACGTGGGAATTACCGGATCCACGCACTGATATCAGGCCCACCAACCGCTCCCGGGGTACCTCCCCCAGCGCCGACGCCGTGAGCTCTTCACCCACCAGGATGGTGTGTTCCGGGTAATTTCGGTCTGTCTTTTTTTCTTCGTCCTGCAGGTAAGCGAGCACTCGCGTACCAAGGTCTTTTACATCGACGGCCCGCTCCCGAAGGTAACTGTGTTCCATGCGCTCAAAGTGGCGGATATGTTCAATCATCACCTGGCTGAGGGCACCCTGGGCCCATTGTCCGGCCTTGATCCGCGTTGCCACCTCGCCACCGATGGCGGAGTCATCCAGAATGCCCAGATAAACATCGAAGAGGGCGTGGTCTTCCGCGCTCATTTCGCCGCGCAGATTATCCGATACCGCCTGGATATCCCCGCGCACTGCCGACAGCGCGGCCCGGAAGGCCCGCAGTTCTGCCCGCCGGTTGCTGACTGTTTTGCGCGGCACGGCATACAGGTCAGCAACTGGCGAAATAACGACCACACGGCCAATGGCGATCCCGGGAGCTCCTGCGATCCCCGATACCCGGGTAGGCGTGCCCGCCCCGGCCAGCAATTCTTCGCGCACTGCCCCGGTCACCCTGGCATGGGCGATCACCGCAGCCAGTTGTGCCGACATCGTAACCAGAAAGGCCTCGTCACTTTCGCCAAAAAGCCTGCGACTGGCCTGTTGAACCACCAGCACGCCGAGGACATCTCGCTGGTGAACGATAGGCACGCCGAGAAACGCGCGAAATGGCTCTTCGCCCAGGCCCTCGACCAATTGAAAGCGTGGATGACTCTCGGCGTTTTCAAGCTTGACCGGCTCTTCCCGCTCGGCAACCAGACCAACAAGGCCCTCGCCCGGAGCGAGGCTGGCAGCACCGATCTGCAACGGGTTGAGCCCGTCCGTGGCGCAGAAAACCAGGCGACCCGAGGTTTCGTCCCGCATATAAACACTGCAGACCTCGGTACCCATGGCGACACGAACCCGTTTGACTATGATATCCAGGGCTTCATTCAGGTCTTCGGCGGCGTTAACCTCCTGAACGATATTGCGCAGGGTTTCAAGCATCATTATCGCCATCAGCCGCCCTCGCGAGTGATCCGTCCCAGCCTGGGGGCCAGTTCCTTGAGCGCCTTGCGATAGACCTCGCGTTTGAAAGACACCACCTGATTGAGGGGATACCAGTAACTGACCCACTGCCAGTGGTCAAACTCCGGCTTGCCGGTGCCGTCGAGCCGGACCGCGTCGTCCTGGGCCAGCATGTGCAGCAGGAACCATTTCTGTTTCTGGCCGATGCAAACCGGGTTCTCCCCCGCACGCAGAAACCTTCTCGGCAGGCGGTAACGAAGCCAGCCGCGTGTCGCCGCCACCACTTTCACGGTGTCGGCGGCAAGCCCGACTTCTTCCTCGAGTTCGCGAAACAGTGCCTGCTCGGCAGATTCACCGGTATTTATACCGCCCTGCGGAAACTGCCAGGCATCCCTGCCGCCGATACGCCGCGCCCATAACAGCTGGCCCGCATCGTTCGCCAGCATAATACCAACATTGGGCCTGAAGCCGTCTGTATCAATCACCTTCTTATTACTCTCATTAACAGGCCGCCCATTGTTCCACACTTTGCCGCCCCTGAGAAATTTACTCCCATCCGCAGGCACGTTATCCTGCTTCATTGCACGCGGAGACCACATGACACTTGCCATTTTCGATCTCGACAATACGCTGATAGCGGGAGACAGTGACCACCTGTGGGGACAATTCCTCTGCGAGCAGGGGCTGGTAGACAGCGACAGCTTTGCCGATGAGAATGAACGCTTCTACCGAGCCTACCAGGCCGGCAAACTCGACATACAGGCTTACCTGCGCTTTGCGTTGGGACCACTGCGGGGCCGCTCGCCGGAACAGCTGGCGCCCCTGCACCGCCAGTTCATGCGCGAAAAAATCCAGCCCCTCATACTCCCCAGAGGCCTGGCCCTGATTGAAAGCCATCGTCGCCAGGGCCACCAGTTACTGGTAATCACGGCTACCAATCATTTCATTACCCGCCCCATCGTCGATGCACTGGGTATTGAGGAGTTACTGGCCTGCGAGGCAGAAATCGTGGCTGGCCGGTATACCGGTGAGCCCACCGGCATACCGTCGTATCACGGCGGCAAGGTGTTGCGGCTGCAAGCCTGGCTCGAACAACGCGCAATGCCTCTCGCGGGCACCTGGTTTTACAGTGATTCCCACAATGACCTGCCGTTACTGGAACAGGTGGATTACGCGATTGCCGTTGATCCGGACCCCACGCTCAGGGCGAGAGCGGCCGAGGCCGGCTGGCCGGTCATATCCCTGCGGGACTGAGTTTGCGGACGAAAACAGACTTCAGGTAATCCGTTTCCGGGATCAGGGGGTGCACGGGATGATCCGGTCCCTGGCCACCCTGCTCCAGAACGCGCACTTCACAGCCGCTGCGCCGGGCCGCGCCCTGCAGGGCCAGCATCAGGTCGGAGCGTGCCAGGTGCATTGAGCAGGAGCCCGAGATGAGCACGCCATCGGGTTCCAGCAGGTTCAGGCCAAGCTCGTTGATGCGCTGGTAGGCCTTGATACCCTTTTTGATATCCTTGCGCCTCTGGATAAAGGCGGGCGGATCAAGGATCACCAGGTCAAAGCGGCGGCCCTGCTTATGCAGGGTCTGCAGCATCTCCGTGGCCGCACCCTGCAAAACAGAGACTTTATCCTCAACATCGTTCAGCCGGGCATTGGCGAGCACTCCGTCCAGCGCGCGTGCCGAGCTGTCGATGCAACAGACCGAACTGGCGCCAGACATTGCCGCCTGTATGCCCCAGCCACCGAGGTAACTGTAAACATCGAGTACCCGCTTGCCCGGTGCATAGTCCGCCAGGCGGGCGCGTGCCATGCGATGGTCGTAGAACCAGCCCGTCTTCTGGCCCTCGACTACCGGGGCCAGAAAAGGGACCCCGTTTTCCTGCAAGGTCACTTCGTCGGGCACCTCGCCAAAAACAACCTCGACCCGATCCTCCAGGCCCTGCTCCCTGCGACTGCGGTTATCCGCCCGCAACAGAATGCCCAGTGGCTGCAGCAGCACCACCAGCGCCTGCACAATCTCCGCTTCGTAACGTTCAATGCCCGCGTTGTGAAACTGCAGCACGAGGTATTGGCCAAAACGGTCAACCACCAGGCCGGGGATACCATCACTGTCACCGTAGACCAGGCGATAATAAGGCTCTTTGAAAAGCGCTTCGCGCCCTGCAAGCGCCCGCACCAGAAGCGCCTGCAGCCAGAGCGTATCCAGTGGCTGCTCGTGCCCGGGCGCATATAACCGCGCACAGATCAGTGCCTGGGGCTCCATGTAAGCGGAGCCCAGCAAACCACCATCGGCCTTGCGCACCGCAACCGCGTCACCCGCAACGAAAGCGGACAGAGGGCTGCGCTGGGTGTCGATCTCATTGGAATAGACCCAGACATGACCGCCGCGCACCCGGCGATCGGCTCCCGGTCGCAGAAATAGATCGGCCATTGGTGTGGTCATGACCGCCTCGCCTGGTCCGGAAACGCCGGACGGAGCCGTATCATTCTTCGGCACAGTGTTCAGCGTAATCTTCCGCTCCAAGCAGGTTTTCAAGTTCAGTCGTGTCGTCGGGCTGGAGCCTGAAAAACCAACCGTCATTGTAGGGGTCACTGTTGACCGTCTCCGGCTCATCTTCCAGCGCGTCGTTTATCGCAATCACTTCACCACCGATTGGCGCATAGATATCGGACGCGGCCTTTACAGATTCCACCACCCCGGCCTCATCACCTGCCGCCAGCCTGTCTCCCAGCTCGGGCAGTTCAACAAACACCACGTCTCCCAAAGCCTCCTGGGCGTGATCGGAGATGCCGATGGTGACTGTGCCATCCTCTTCCAGGCGAGCCCATTCATGGCTGCTGGCATACTTCAGTTCACTGGGTGTCTGGCTCATGATGTATCCTCTCAAAAAGGTTCCGGGCGGAATCGGCGCTGGAAATGCCGCACATTCTAACCGTCGGCCGCTGAAACACAACGCCGACCTGCACAGCCGATGCTGCAATGGTCCCGGTTAAGCGCTAATCCACCATACCCATCGCATGGCGCATCAACTGGCGCTTCAGGGGACGGGCCTGGTTGACGCCGCGCATGCCGGCGTTACGCAACCAGCGCAACGGCAGTGCCGGCTGCTCGAACAATCGTTTAAAGCCTTCCATCGCCGCCATCATGGCCAGGTTTTCACCTTTGCGCCGACGCTGGTAGCGGTGCAGTACAGGAAGACTTCCCGGTTGCAGGCCACGCTGCCTGGCCCGCAGCACCTCTTCCGCAAGCACCGATACATCCTGCAGGCCGAGGTTGATCCCCTGACCCGCCAGGGGATGAATAGTATGTGCTGCATCCGCCACCAGTGCGACTCCGGGTTGCACATAATGCGTAGCATGGCGCTGACGCAGCGGAAATGCGTGACGCCGGGAACATCCGGATATCCCGCCCAGCCGATGCTCAAAAGCCGCGCCCAGGGCGGCGCAGAACTCACTGTCGGACAGCGCCATGACCTCTTCAACCCGGGATGATTGCAGCGACCAGACAATAGAGCAAAAATGGCCCTGCTCCCCACCGGGCAGGGGCAGGAACGCCAGGGGCCCGGAGGGCAAAAAGCGCTGCCAGGCGGTCGCATTGTGACTGCTTTCCACCTGTACCGTGGCGACAATGGCGTGATGGCCATAGTCCCACTCACGGGTGGCAAACCCGAACAGGTCGCGTACCCGGGACAGGGCACCGTCGGCTGCCACCACCAGCGGTGCCTGCAGGCGGGCACCGGAGGCAAGCTCCAGCAAAAAGTTGTTATTTGCCTGGGGCATACAGTTGCGCAAACGCTCGGACGGTCTCAGCTGCACGTCGTTACAGCTGTCCAGGCGCCCCGCCAGGGACCGCAGCAGGGCGCGATTTTCAACGATATAACCCAGCGCCCCGGCGCCAATGTCAGCACTGTCAAAATCGATGGCGCCGGTACCTTCGGCGTCCCAGACGGTCATGTGCCGGTAGGCACAACTGCGATAGTCCTCGATTCCCTGCCAAGCCCCCCATTGCTGCAGCAGCGCCCGCGATTGGGGGTTCAGCGCCACCACCCGGGGATCAAAGTGCTCAAGCCCGACCGCATCCGGAAGTGTCGCGGGAGGCGGGGACCCCGCCTCCACTACCGTCAGTGCAAGGCCCTGGCCGGATAGCGCCAGCGCCAGTGCACTGCCGGCGATGCCGCCACCGACAATCGCAATATCGTAATACTGGGGATCAGCCATCCGCACCTTCCATCGCCTGTATGCCGGCCGCGTGCCGAACAAATGCACGTTTCAAGGGTGCAACCCAGTCCAGGCCGGAGAGCGCCAGGTCCCGGGCCAGCCCGACCAGGGGGCTGGATTGCATAAACAGTGCCGGCAGCCGATCACTGAACTGGATTGTTTTCTGCTGATCCCTGCGTTGCCGCTGCCAGTAACGCTGCAATACCGGCAATGAACCGGGAGCCACGCCCGCGTCAGCTGCCGCCGCCAGCACCGAACCCAGCGCTGCAATATCGCGCAGGGCCAGATTAAATCCCTGGCCGGCAACCGGGTGCAGGGTATGGGCGGCGTTGCCCATTACCACAATGCCCGCCCGCACCTGTTCCTCGCAATGGCGCAAAGAAAGCGGATAGCTGTGGCGCTCACCCACCTGCGTGACTCGCCCGAGGCGGTAACCGAAACGCTGCTGCAGCGCGCGCTGGAATTCTTCCTCGGAGCAGGCCTGTAGTAAGGCGGCCTGCTCCGGAGGCAGGGTCCACACCAGCCCGCTGCGGTGCTCCGCTCCGCTTACCGGCAACAGTGGCAGCAGCGCCAGCGGCCCCTGAGCGGTAAAGCGTTCATAGGCGCAACCGCGATGGGGTTCGGCAAACGCGACATTGCAGACCAGGGCATGCTGGCGATAATTTTTTTCTTCCGCAACCACGCCCAGGCTTTTGCGCAGGCCGGACTCGGTGCCATCTGCCAGTACCAGCAGGGAGGTGCGCAAGGCGGCCGGAGCTGCGCCTTCGAGGCGCAGGTCTACTCCCCCCGCGACAGGGGTGGCTGCTACAACCGTGGCCGGATTCAATAATTCTACCCGCCCCTGTTGTTGCAATGTATGCAGCAGGGCCCGACCCAGCCAGGGGTTCTCTACAACGTGACCGAGCGCCGGCCACGCATGATCAGAGGCCCGAAGCTCAGTGCTGCCGAAATGGCCGCGACTGGAAACATGGATGGTGTCAATCGGGCACAACCAGCGCTGCAATGCGGGCCACACACCCATGTCCTGGTAAATGCGTTGTGAGCTATAGCTCAGCGCTGTCGAACGGGCGTCAAAAGAGGGATGGTAATCCGGCACGGAGGCCGAGGCAGGCGGCAGGGCGAACCCTTCCACCAGGCAGATGCGGGTACTGGCCGGTAACACCTGCCCCAATTGCAGGGCGAGACTGATGCCGGCCATGCCGCCCCCTGCGATAACAACGTCGCGCTGCCCGCTCACGATGCGCCCGCTGCCATCAGCGCCTCGATTTGGTCGGGATGCCGTGGCGCATTATCCGTCAGGACATGATGTCCGCTCGCAGTAACCACCACATCATCCTCTATGCGCACGCCAATACCGCGCCAGCGAGGCGCAACACGGGAGTTGTCCGGTGCAATGTAGATACCGGGCTCAACGGTCAGCACCATGCCGGCTTCCAGCTGGCGCCACTCGCCCGCAACCTGGTAATCCCCAACGTCGTGCACATCCAGCCCCAGCCAGTGTCCCGCCCGGTGCATGTAAAATTCACGGTAGGCCTCCTGCTCAATGAGCTCATCCACCTCCCCCTGCAGCAGGCCCAGATCGCGCAGCCCGCGGGTAATCACTTCAAGGGTAGCCTGGTGAGGGGCATTCCAGTGATTGCCCGGGTAAATGGCGTTGATCGCAGCCAGCTGCGCCTCCAGTACAATCATGTAAATTGCCCGCTGTGGGGAGCTGAAGCGGCCACTCACCGGAAAGGTACGGGTGACATCTGCGGCGTAGCACTGGTATTCACACCCCGCATCAATCAGCACCAGCTCCCCCGAGCGCATGGCGCGGGCGTTTTCAGTGTAATGCAGAATACAGCTGTTGGGACCGCTACCGACAATACTGGGATAGGCCGGAAACCGGGCGCCGCCCCGGGCGAACTCGTGCAGCATGTCTGCTTCAAGCTGATATTCGTACAGGCCGGCGCGGGCGTTGCGCATTGCCCGACAATGGGCGGCCGCAGTGATGTCGCCTGCGCGCTGCATCAGCCGCAATTCGGCTGCGCTTTTTTTCAGCCGCAAATCGTGCAGCATGTGGTCCAGGTCGGTAAATTCACCCGGCGGAACTGCGCCGCTGGCTTCCTTGCTGCGGATCTGGTTGACCCAGGCCATGATCCGGTGGTCGAACCCGGCACTGCGGCCCATGGAGTAATACACGCGCTCGCGGCCTTCGATCAATCCCGGGAGAATGTCGTCTATGTCACTGATCGGGAAAGCGTCGTCCGCACCGTAACCTGAACAGGCACCCTCGGGACCGGCCCGATAACCGTGCCAGAGCTCCATGGCCATATCACGCTCGCGACAGAACAGCACGAATTCCCCGTGCTCCCGCTCGGGCATCAGTACCAATACCGCCTCGGGCTCCGGGAAGCCGCACAGGTAATGAAAATCACTGTCCTGACGAAATGGGTAACTGGTGTCCCGACTGCGCAGCTGCTCGCTCGCAGAGGGGATAATCGCGATGCTGTTGGGCTCCATAAGCCCCATCAATCGACGTCGCCGGCGTGCAAACTCCGGTTTGCTGATTTTCATCAGTTACCTTCCCGTTCGGGACGCCTGGTGCGGGACTGCCGAAGCATCAGCGACATGACCTCAGTGCACCGGGCCCGGCTTGCGTAGTGCCGCCCGCTTTCTGTCATCGCCGCGCGCGCAACTGTCCATGTAAATATTGAGGGCGGCAAAGCGCAGGTATTCAACCAGTTCGGCATAGCTGTTCTCTGCTTCCTCGTCGTCCTCATCGCTGTCGTCGGCGCTGACCTGGGCCATGGCGGCAAAATCCCGAAGGACCTCAGTGCTGTCACCCGGCAGGCTTTCACCCGCGGTACCGGCGCGGGCAATCACCCTGGCGTAGCCTGCCAGGAAACCACGGCACCACTGGGCCAGCGCTTCCGTGCGCAGAACCAGCTCGTCGTCATCGTCGGGCAACAAAGGCTGGAAATCAAAGGTATCATCCTGCAGGGCCGTGCTGCTGAACGCATAGAGCTGCATGACCTGGTCCGCCAGTTCACCGTGCAGATCCAGATCAAGCGCCCGGTTGAGCGCGTCGAGGCCGGCACCGGCGTCATCGTCGGCGCCGGCGGCCAGTATACCCACCAGGGTCCCGTGGATTTCCGAGGGCGAACAGTCCACCCCCTGCTCCAGTAACTGGTTGGCGATATCATCAAAATCAAACAAACCCGATTCGCCGGGCAGGCTGTCAAACATGCGTAAACTCCCGTGTGCCGGCTGCCACTGCGGCCCCGGCAGCTGCCGGACCTCCACTGATTACTGCGAAAGGCAAGGCAGGCCATTGATATATAGAAACTTTTACTGCGTTGACCTGTACCGCAGCCAGCTCTATAGTAAGCGTTAAATGAACCCAGCCCAAGTACACCTTCATGGCAAACAGCGCGCTCCAGAGACTTGAGTCCAAAATTGATGATCTCATTGCCCTCTGTGGGGATCTCGATCGCGAAAACAGACGGCTTATGGCTGAAAGTAGCGGCTGGCAGCGCGAGCGGCAAGAGCTGATCGATAAAAATGAACTGGCCAGGTCAAAAGTTGAAGCCATGATAGATCGACTGCGATCTATGGAGTGAAGCCTGTGACAACCACCAATACCTTTTCAGTACATATTCTCGACAAGGAATACCAGGTTGCCTGTCCGGAAGAGCAACAGGCAGAGCTGATAACCTCTGCCCGCTACCTGGACAAACAGATGCGCGCCATCCGTAACAGCGGCAAGGTAATTGGCCTGGAACGCATCGCCGTCATGGCGGCGCTCAATATCAGCCATGAATTATTACAGGCTTCGGAGCAGGATGGTGCCATTGCGCAACCCCGCGCACCGGAAGATCTTGACCACAAGGCACTGGAGGGCCTGCAACGCAAAATTGATGACGCCATGTACCAGTTGCGGCAGCTCGAAATAAGCTGAATGGGCCCAACCCATCCGATTGGTGTATACTACAGACCGGGTTCCTGGCATAGGCGACAGGCAGACAGTCCTCGAGCCGATAAGTCTATACCCGGAAGTTCCTCGCCACTGTTGGTGTGCATGTCCGGCAGCGACCGGAACGCCTGATACAGTGCAGGAACCTCCTCCTTGAACCGTCGGGTTCAAGGGCGACTCTGCCACCGTTATGCCGGGAATCCTCTCTTTTTGTGAACAGTGACCCAGAATCAAAACCTGCTCTTCGCACCCTCTTGCGCGCTCGTCGCAGGGCCCTGGGCACTGACTTTCGGGATGCCGCCGCCAGGGCTGCTGCCGTCCACGCCAGGCACCTTCCCGGCTGGGACAGTGCCCGCCGGGTAGCCCTGTTCTGGGCCAATGATGGCGAACTTGACCCCGTCAACCTTCTGGCCGATTGCCGCAGGCGACACTGCGAAGTCTATTTGCCGGTGCTGGCGGATGGCAACCATTTGGAGTTTCGCCTCTGGTCCCGGGAAGAGACGCTAGCCCCGAATGTACTCGGGATACCCGAACCGGGCAGCGACAGCCCTCAATGCGCCCCCGCGCAGCTCGATATCGTCGTCATGCCACTGGTGGCCTGGCAGCGAGATGGAACGCGCCTGGGTATGGGGGGAGGCTTTTATGATCGCACGTTTGCCGGGGTTTCCGGCCCCCTGCGAGTGGGCCTTGCGTTTGCGTGCCAGGAGGCCAGTGCATTGCCAGGCGACCCCTGGGACATACCCCTGGACTTTGTGATAACGGAAGCGGGCCTGACCCGCTGTAACGGCCCAGGCAAAACGTCGCGGGAAATCTAGTCCCTGATGATGACCCCGGCCTGTAGCTCGGAGGCTGGCGCTGCTGATGTGTCGCTCGCTGCCATCGGCAAAACAAGGGTGACCACAACGCCAATACCAAAGGCGGCTATCAGGACCAGAAGATAATCCGGTTTACTTTTCACAGTTCTACACTCTCACAGTCTTTTCAAGGCGCGTTGTTGCCGCGCAAGGGGATACATTTCTCAAAGGCGATGCTCTTGTGGCTCGCTCCCTGACGGACGGTTTAGGCCGTCGTGCCAGATAATTCTTTGGCACTATTTCACAAACTTTTCCGAGTGTATCCGAGAAAAACCGCAAAGAAAAGCCAAAACCCCCGAAATCCGCGGGTTTCAGGCTATTTTGCCCCCTCTGGGGTATGACCGAGATAGAGTTGATAGGCGCGATTCGCGGTTTCGTCCCACCAGGGATAACCGATTTCGTCAAGCACAACCCGAAATTCACGGCGCTCCGCGCGCGGCACCTGCACTCCCAATAAAATACGCCCGTATGCAGCCCCGTGATTGCGATAGTGGAACATGGAGATATTCCAGCTCTGGCCGAGACTGGAGAGAAACTTGAGCAGGGCGCCGGGACGCTCGGGGAACTCGACCCGGAATACGGATTCGTTTTCCAGGCTGGCAGGGGCACGCCCGCCCACCATATAGCGAACGTGAAGCTTGGCCATTTCGTTATCGGTCATATCCTCGGTGGCATAACCCTGCTGTTGCAGGTCCGCCAGCAACTCGGCCAGGTCAGTGCCACCGGGTACCACCGACAGGCCCAGAAACACCAGCGCGGCACCGGGGTCTGAATAGCGGTAGTTGAACTCGGTGATATTGCGCCGACCCAGGGCACTGCAAAACGCCCGGAAACTGCCCGGCCGCTCGGGGATCGTCACGCTGATCACCGCTTCCCGCTGTTCACCAATCTCGGTGCGCTCGGAGATGTAGCGCAGACGATCAAAATTGGTATTGGCCCCACTGACAATGGCCAGCAGATCCTGGTCCTTCACCCCGGTCCGCTCCACATATTTTTTCAGGCCCGCCAGGGCCAGTGCCCCGGCGGGCTCGGCAATACCCCGGGTATCTTCAAAAATATCCTTGATAGCGGCGCAGATTTCATCGGTGGTGGCGGTAATCACTTCGTCCACCGTCTCGCGAATGACCCGAAAGGGCTCCTTGCCAATCTGGGCCACGGCGCAACCGTCTGCGAACAGGCCGACCTCCGGCAGTATCGCACGACGCCCGCGGCGCATCGCCAGCTGCAAACAGGCAGCATCCTCAGGCTCCACGCCGATCAAGCGGGTCTGCGGCCAGACATACTTAACATATGCCGCAACACCTGCCAGCAAGCCGCCGCCGCCCACGGGAACAAATATCGCATGCGGCGGCCGCTGGCACTGGCGCACGATTTCCATCCCGACTGTCCCCTGCCCCGCAATGATATCCGGGTCGTCAAAGGGATGGACATAGACCATGGATTTTTCGGCCACCAGTTTCTGCGCCTGTGCCGAAGCCTCTTCGAATGAATCGCCGTGCAGAACCACTCGCGCACCCCGGTTCCGTACCGCATCCACCTTGATTTGTGGTGTGGTACGCGGCATCACGATAGTGGCCTTTACCCCCATGTGCTGGGCAGCCAACGCCAGTCCCTGGGCATGATTGCCGGCGGATGCGGCAATAACGCCGCAGGCCAGCTGCTCCGGGCTCAATTTCTGCATTTTGTTGTAGGCGCCGCGCAACTTGAAGGAAAACACCGGCTGCAGGTCTTCGCGTTTGAACAAGACGCGATTACCCAGGCGGCGCGACATCAACATCGCTTCATCCACCGGGGTTTCGCGGGCGACATCGTAAACGCGGGCGTCGAGTATGCGCTTGATGTACGACTGGGGCATGGCTACAGGTATCCAACTACAGAACAACAGGCCATAGTAGCGGACAGTGCGAGGATTTTCAGCCCTGCTTGCCCTGGTAACACCGGTATTTTTTGGTGATCTGCGCCAGGCACTCTTATACTGATGCCGACATTCGACACAAAACGAAGGACAAACAACATGACACAAGACGAGCAGAAGCAGGCTGTAGCGGATGCAGCTCTCGACTACATCAGGCCGCATCTGGACAACAACATGGTGCTGGGCATTGGTACCGGCTCCACCGCCAATCTGTTCATCGACAATCTCGCCGCCGTTAAAGGCCAGATCAATGCCACTGTGGCCAGCTCGGAAGCGTCCGTCGACCGCCTTCGCCGGCACGGCATCCCGGTCTACGACCTCAACACGGTAGACCAGGTCGATTTTTATATTGATGGCGCAGACGAAGCCAACAGCGCCCTGCAGCTCATCAAGGGCGGCGGCGCAGCCCTCACCCGGGAGAAAATCATCGCCGCTGTCGCCAGAACCTTCATCTGCATTGCCGACGGCAGCAAGCTGGTATCAACCCTGGGGGAATTCCCGCTGCCGGTCGAGGTGATCCCCATGGCCCGCAGCTATGTCGCCCGCGAACTGGTCAAACTGGGCGGTGACCCGGTCTATCGAGAGGGCGTAATCACCGATAACGGCAATGTCATCCTGGATGTCTATCATTTCCCGATCCCCCAGCCCCTGGAAATGGAGCAGCGGATCAACAACATCACCGGAGTAGTCACCAACGGCCTGTTTGCACGGCGGGCGGCCGATGTGTTGCTGCTGGGAACGAGGGATGGGGTGCAGACCCTGACCCGATAACGCGAAAGTGGTGCAGGCACTGGCACGTTTTACCCCCCCCACCCCGGCAAGGACCCGGCTCACTGCCCGTTAAAGGTCAAAAATCTTGCCGGGATTCATGATTCCCTGCGGATCAAACACCTTTTTGATCTGGCGCATCATCTGGATCTCCAGCTCCGAACGACTGTAGTGAAGGTAGTCTTTCTTCAATAGCCCTACCCCGTGCTCCGCCGAGATGCTGCCTTCGTAGCGCTGCACGATCTCGAACACCCAGCGGCTGACTTCGCCGCAGCGCTGCTGGAACTCCGCCATTGGCAGGGTATCCGGCTTCAGCACGTTCAGGTGTACGTTGCCGTCCCCGATGTGGCCAAACCAGACGATTTCAAACTCCGGATAGGATGCGGATACCACCGCCTCCACTTCCGCGAGGAATTCCGGTACCCGGGCAATAGTGGTGGAGATATCGTTCTTGTAGGGCGTCCAGCGCGAGATCGTTTCGGAAATATCCTCGCGCAGGCGCCACAGCGACTGGGCCTGGGCCACGCTCTGGCTCACCACGCCGTCAACCACCCAGCCCTGCTCCACACAGTGCTCAAACAGGGCCATCGCCTGCTCCATATCGGCATCGCTATGCTGCTCGAATTCCAGTAGCGCGTAAAATTCAGCCGGGGTGGCAAAGGGCCGCTGCAGACCCTGGTGGACGACCACTTTCTGCAGTGCCAGCTCGGAGAAAAACTCGAAGGCCTGCAAATCCATCGCACCCTGGTACGTTTCCAGCACCTGCATCACTGCCTTCATGTCGGGCGTGCCCAATACCAGTACTGCCAGGTCTTTGGGGGGCCTGTCCAAGCGCATGGTGGCCTCAACCACAATGCCCAGGGTGCCCTCGGCACCAATCACCAGCTGCCGCAAATCGTAACCGGCATTGTTCTTCACCAGACCCCGGTTGAGATCCAGCAATTCGCCGCTACCGGTCACAATTTTCAGGCCGGCCACCCAGTCCCGGGTCATGCCATGGCGTATTACCTTGATGCCACCGGCATTGGTTGAGATGTTGCCGCCAATCTGGCTGGAACCACTGGAGGCAAAGTCCACCGGGTAAAAGAAGCCCTGATCGGCTGCAAATGCCTGCAGCTGCGCTGTTATCACCCCGGCACCACAACGCACCGTGCGGTCGACCGGATTGAAGTCAGTAATGTCATCCAGGCGATCCAGGGCGACCACGACTTCACCATTATGTGCCACCGCACCGGCACTGAGGCCCGTTCGCCCTCCCGAGGGGACCAGGGCGAGCTTATGCGCCAGCGCCAGCCGCACCAGCGCCTGCACTTCCCCGGCGGATCCGGGCAATACCACTGCCAGCGGCGCGGGCGTGTGCACCCGGGTCCAGTCGCGACCGTAATGCTCGAACGATACCGCATCGGTGAACACGCGCTCCGTGCCGACACACGCCTGCAATGCAGACAGGATATCGGGGCTTATGGCGGCCAAGTCGGGCTCCTTACCTGATATCTTCAGGGGACTAAAAGGGGGGTGTATGTTAGCATACGCCGCCTTTTAATCATGCCCACCTTGCCACAGCCCGGGAGCACCAATCCGTATGGCGCCCAAGTCACTTGAAAAAAGTAAAATCAAATTCCTCCTGCTCGAGGGAGTACACCCCTCTGCTGTCGAAATGCTGCGGTCCGCCGGCTATGAGAACATCGAGCTGCACCAGAAGGCCCTGCCGGCGGAAGATCTCAAGGCCGCCATTGCCAATGCGCACTTTGTCGGCATCCGCTCACGCACCCAGCTCACTGAAGATGTGTTTGCAGCGGCCAGGAAGCTGGTGGCGGTGGGCTGCTTCTGTATCGGCACCAACCAGGTGGACCTCGCCGCCGCCACCCGTCGCGGTATCGCCGTGTTCAACGCACCGTTCAGCAATACGCGCAGCGTTGCCGAGCTGGTGATCGCGGAGGCCATTTTACTGCTGCGTGGCGTAGCGGCGAAAAATGCGGCGGCGCACCGCGGCGAATGGCAGAAAAGCGCCACCGCCTCTTACGAGATCAGGGGCAAGCGCCTGGGTATTGTGGGCTACGGCAATATCGGCATGCAGCTGGGGGTGATAGCCGAGGGCCTGGGTATGCAGGTGCAGTTCTGCGATGTAGTCAGCAAGCTGCCGCTGGGCAATGCCCGCCAGATACCCGGCCTTGATCAGTTGCTCGCGCAGTCCGATGTTGTCAGCCTGCACGTGCCGGAGACAAAAGCGACCCGTAATATGATGGGAGCCGGGCAACTCGCGCTGATGCCGCGTGGCAGCATACTGATCAACGCCTCCCGGGGTAGCGTGGTGGATATCGACGCGCTGGCCGCGAATCTTGAGAGCGGCCACATCGGCGGCGCCGGTATTGATGTGTTTCCAGTGGAGCCACGTTCCAATGACGATGAGTTCCTGTCGCCCCTGCGCGCCTTTGACAATACGATCCTCACCCCACATATTGGTGGCAGCACCGTGGAAGCCCAGGCCAACATCGGCATGGAAGTGGCGGAAAAGCTGGCGCATTACAGCGATAACGGCACCAGCACCTCCTCAGTCAACTTCCCGGAGGTGGCACTGCCAGAGCACGAGGGCAGCCACCGCCTGCTGCACATACACCACAACGTGCCCGGCATCATGAGTGCCATCAACCGGGTATTTTCAGAATATGACGTCAACGTATCGGCCCAGTTCCTGCAAACCAACGAGGCCATTGGCTACGTGGTCATTGATGTGGACGCGGAATATTCCGACCTCGCCCTGGAAAAACTGACCAACATAGATGGCACTATTCGAAGCCGCGTACTATTCTGAGCGCTTTCATGTGGCGCCCCCCCCTGGTGGCGCCATACGCGCAGGGAGAAGACTGCATCACAAGTCTGGCGAGCGACAAGAATCGATTTCTGGCGACTCTGGTCACCGCGCATGGCGCGGCGCTGGAGCGCTACCTTGCGCGCAAGCTTGACAGCCATGAAGATGCCGCGGAAGTTGCCCAGGAAGCATTCCTGCGGCTGCACCGGCTGAACGCACCGGAAACTCTCGATAATGCCCGCGCTTTCCTGTTCCAGGTGGCAACCAACCTGGCTGTTGACCAGCTGAGACGTCGCAAACTCCACCTCCAGTTTCTCAAGGGCGAGCGCAGCCAGGCGGCGGACGACGAGCCCCGCGACCCCAATGCGAATGCCGCGTCACCAGAGCATATCCTCGGTGCCCGGGAAAAGCTCAGCATCGTATTCAACGCCGTTGACGAGCTGCCGCCCAACGTGCGCCAGGCTTTTCTGCTGCATCGCCGCAATGGCATGCCCTATAGCGCCATTGCGGAATCCATGCAGGTATCGGTCTCCAGCGTTGAAAAATATATCCTGCAGGCCCTGCTTCATTGCCGCAAGCGGCTGGCCTCGTTTTACCCCCCGGGGGAGAATGATTGAGTTTTCTTCGAATATTTACTGAGGGAACCTTCAGGCTTCTCGTTACACTAACGAGAACATTACAAGAACACGCCGGCGCAGAGAGAATAAGAGCTGCCGGCATCGGGAGCCCTGTAATCGGGTAGACTATGAACCAGACTTTTCCACCACAATTCGAGCGAGACTGTGACACGGCCCTGGGCTGGATCACACGCTTTCGTGCGGAGGATGCTTCGGAAGACGATCACCGCGCTTTTGCCCTGTGGCTGGCGGCAGATGCCGGCCATCGCGAGGCCATGGATTTGATGCTGGAACTCTGGGATGACCTCGGTAGTGTGCGCCATCTGCCCTTCGAAGAGCCCCTGCGGGAGGCGCCCGCAAATCGCTCCCGCAGGGGCTGGCTGGGTGCCGCGGCAGCACTGGCGGCAAGCCTCGCCATCGCTGCATTCATCCTGCCGATGACGACAAACCAGGAACCGCCGGACTATTTTCAAACAGCGGTTGGCGAACGCCAGACAGTGGTCCTGGAGGACCAGTCCAGGGTGACGCTGAACACCGATACCCGGATTGAGGTCAGCTTCAAGCGCTCCGCACGAGACATCACCCTGCTGCGCGGTGAGGCCTACTTTGAGGTCCGGACGGATCCCGATCGCCCGTTCCAGGTGAATACGGGGAGCGCCGATGTGACTGCAATCGGCACCGCTTTCAACATTCATATTTACGATGGCATGACCGACATTACCGTCACCGAAGGGGTGGTGCGCGTCAGCGAACGAGACAAACCGGCCGGCAGGCCGGCACAAACCGCGATCCTGCATGCCGATGAGCAATTACAGGCATCGCGTCGCGGCCTCGGCCAGAGTTACCGTGCAGACACGGCAGCTGATATCGCCTGGCAGCAGGGTGAGCTGATTGCCAGGGAGCTGCCCCTGGCGCAACTTGTTGGCGAGCTGGCCCGCTATCACGATAACCGAATCCTCATCAGCGATCGCGAAGTGGCGACCCTGACGGTTTCCGGTGTGTTCGACCTGGACCATCCCGAAAGCGTGCTACTGGCACTGGAGCGCAGTTTTGCCCTGGAAGTTGAGCGCCTCGATGATAACACTGTGCGGTTGCTGAAACCCCGCCAGTAGGATATAACACTGTCTGCGTGGCGATCTTTAGCGCCACCTCTTTTCTCCTGATTAATCAGCGGTTTAGAGTCACCAGCCAGGCAGGGTCAGAAAATGCTTGCCGAGTCCCGGGCGACAAGGTACTTCGCGCAGGGTGTCGTTTGGGCATTGCTGCTGCTGGCCTGTGCCCGCCCCATGGCGCAAACCGGTACAGCCACCAACCCGGCAGCTTCTCCCACTTACTTTGCGATTGAAGAGGGCTCTCTTGCGGCCGCCCTGATCGCGTTCAGTCGCCAGAGCGATACCCCCATTGTCTTCTCCGACCGGCTTATCCGCCATCTTCGAGCCCCGGCCATAACCGGCAACCTGGATCGGGTCAGCGCATTGAACCGCTTACTGGAAGCCACTGATCTGGACTGGGAATTCATTGACCAGCGAATCGTTGCCATCTATTCCCGAAACTGCGACGACGACAGCTGCGACACTCCAGAGGAAACCGGCACCCGCTTCCCGGTATACCAGCCGGGCATCGAGGAAACCTATGTTTACGGCAGCCATCTCACCGGCTCCCGGATCCGCCGGGATCCCGGCCGCTACAGTGCACCGATTGACGTCTACGCGCGCTCGGACATTGAGCGCAGCGGTGCCCAGACCATTGGCGAACTGCTTAAGTTCGTACCGGCTGTTATCGGCAACTCCACCAGCACCGCCATTGCCAACGGCGGCGATGGCACCGCAACGGTAACCCTTCGAGGGCTGCCCGCCAGCAATACACTGATTTTGATCAACGGTCGCAGGGTAGCCAATAACGGCCTTGCCGGCGAATCGGTTGACCTCAACAGCATTTCGCCCGCAGCGGTCGAGCGGGTGGAGATTCTCAAGGATGGTGCTTCCGCCATATATGGCTCGGATGCGATCGCCGGTGTGGTCAATATCATCATGAAGCGCGATTTTTATGGCGTGCTCGCAGAATCCTTTTACGGCGAAAGCAGCCGCGGCGATATGACGACGACCACACAAACCCTGCAGTACGGGACCGGTTTTCGCGATGGCGGATTATTTGTGAGCGCTTCTTACTATGAGCAGGAGCCCCTGTTCAGCAGGGACCGAAAGGTTTCCCGCAGCGCCGACACACGTCCCCTGGGCGGGTCAGACCAGCGCTCCAGCGCAACCCCCGATGCGCGAATTGTCCTGCCCAACGGCCAGGCCGTTATTGCCGATGGCAGTGGTTACCGCCCGGCCACGAGCGATGACCTGTTCGATTACCAGGCCTTTACCACGGCGGTGGTGCCGATGCGGCGCAGCAATGTCTATGCGAGCCTCTCCCATGATCTCAACGAACAGGTCACTACCCTGCTGGAGCTGAATTACCTGGAGACCAGCGCCACCGCCACGCTGGCGCCTACCCCCGTTTTTACAGCCTTTGAACAAACACCCCTCACCCTGGCTGCGGACAATGTGTTCAATGATTTTGGTGTTGAACTGACCGATATACGCAGACGCCTGGTGGAGTTCCCGCCGCGCCAGCAGCGCAACCAGTCCGAAGTGGCAAGAGTAAGCGCTATCGTTGAAGGCCTGTATGCCGACTGGTATTGGGACGTAGGTTATAACTGGAGCCGCAGCCAAGCCACGGAATCGGTCACCAATGTGGTTAACGCCAACCATCTCCGGCGCGCGCTGGGCTCCCCCGACCAGTGCCGGGGCATGGCGGTTGACGGCTGCGTACCGGTCGATCTCGCCGGGCCCGCCGGCAGCATCAATCAACAGCAGATTGACTATTTACGCGTGGACGGCGAGGTCAGCGGTGAGTTCACGCTGTCCAGCCTCAGCCTTAATCTCAGCAATGCCCTGCTGAACCTGCCGGCCGGCCGCGGCGACCTGGCCCTGGGCCTGGAATTTCGCCATGAAGACACCAGCAAGCGACCGGATGCGCTGCTGGCCGCTACCGGCACCATCGGCGCCACCAATTTTGAAGCCACCCGGGGTGACCGCAAGATCATCGAGTTGTACGCTGAAACCAGGATACCGCTGTGGCAGAGTGCTACCGGAGGCCGTGGCCTGGAGCTTGAGGCTGCCCTGCGCCAGTCCAGCTACAGTGACTTTGGCGCCGCGACCAACCCCAAAATCGGGCTCAAGCTGCAACTGGGGCCCTCGCTGGTCCTGCGTGGCGGCTATGCCCGGGGTTTCCGCGCACCCAGCCTGAACGAGCTGTATGAAGGCGCCAGTGAAGAGCAGGCTTTCATCGACGACCCGTGCACCCGGACGACAAATGTCGATGAGTTACCCGGTTGCAGCCAGCAGGCAGATCCCACCCGCAACCAGTTCCTGGTGGTGAAAGGCGGCAACCCGGACCTTGAGGCGGTAACCTCGCACTCATTCAGCGGCGGGCTGGTATGGACACCCGAGGCAGCTCCGGGCCTGCGCCTGTCCCTTGATTACTTCCAGATTGACCAGAAAAACGTTATCGCCTCCAGCGCGCAGTTTATTGTCGACCGGAACGCCAGGGATGACAGTTTCAGCGACAATGTTATCCGCGATGAACAGGGCAACCTGGTGCGGGTGGAAGCCAACAACCTCAACATCGGCAAACGCCGCGTCCAGGGCGCCGACCTGGGTATTGCCTATCATTTCCCCCGCCAGCGCTGGGGCCAATTGTCAATCACCGGCAGCGGTGCCTATATCCGGGAATACCTCACCCAGGTGGATGCCGATGCGCCCCGGGTTGACCTGGCGGGCACCTTCCAGGATGAAGCCTCTGAGGGCCTGGGCGGCATCCCCGAATGGAAATCACAGTTGGGGCTACGGTGGAAACGAGAGCGCTGGAATGCCAGCTATGATATTCACCATGTCAGCGCAATGCGTGAACAGGTGCCCGGTACGGACCGCACACGTACAATCTCCAGCTGGACCGTACACGACCTGCAGTTAAGCTATAACTTCGATGTTCTCGAGGGCCTGCGACTGACCCTTGGGCTCGACAATGCCCTTGATGAGCCCGCGCCTTTGGCAGCATCGGCGTTTAACGATAACATTGATGCCCGCACCCACGAGCTGAAGGGGCGTTTCTGGTACACCCGCCTGAGCCAGCGTTTCTGATCTACGGAGCACCCCCATGTACACATTCATACGCACCGCCACGCTTATCTTCACCGTGCTCCTGGGCGCCACTGCGGCGTTGGCAGCGCAGCGCAGTTTCCCGGACATCGAACAATTGATGTCAGCGGATGAATTCCGCAATACCGGCTTACACCGGCTCAGCGAGGCGGAGCGCGAGGCGCTCAACCGCTGGCTGGTGACCTATACCGCCGAAGAGGCGCCCGAAATGCTGCGCAGCAACCCCGAGGTACGCGCCGCCGAAAGCGCGATTCGCATCGAGGCCACCATCAAAACCCCCTTTGACGGCTGGTCGGGGAAGACTGTTTTCTACCTGGATAATGGCCAGGTCTGGCAACAACGTCTTTCGGGGCGTTATTTCCATCGCGGCGATAATCGCGCGGTCGTGATTGAAAAAAACCTGCTGGGCTTCTTCAAAATGACAATGACATCCTCCGGCAAGACCGTCGGCGTTACTCGCTTACGCTGAAAACTGCTTTGGTTTCATAACCATAGCGCCTTTATCTCAGAGTATTTCTGGTACTTTGACAAGTTCCATCGCAATAGCGTGAATATGTCACAAATCCGCCCCCTGCTTTGAGGACTGCTCCCGGGAATTCGTTTAATGTCTGACTCCAGTGGCAAAGCCACGGGACAAGCATGCTTACGTTAAGTAATAGGGGAACGACTATGTTACGCAAAAATCATCTCACCATGGCGGTCTCAGCTGCCCTGGGTCTGGGTTCAGCGGCAATCCTGCCGTCTGTAGCCAGCGCCCAGGAGCAACTGGTAGAAGAAGTCATTGTTACCGGTTCACGCATCCAGAAAGCCAACCTGGTTGCCGCCAGCCCGGTTACCCAGGTTGATGCAGAAGAATTCAAGTTCCAGGGCACTGCACGGGTCGAAGACCTGATGAAGAACCTGCCGCAGGTCTATTCAAACCAGAACTCCAGCACCGCCAACGGCGCCACGGGTACCGCTACCCTGAACCTGCGTAACCTGGGTGATGCGCGTACCCTGGTACTGGTCAACGGCCGTCGCCTGCCCGCGGGCTCACCGCTGCAGGGCGGTACAGGCGCCGACATCAACCAGATCCCGGCATCCCTGATCAGCCGCGTTGAAGTACTGACCGGTGGCGCGTCCGCCACCTACGGTTCCGACGCTGTTGCCGGTGTTGTCAACTTCGTCATGCAGGATGATTTTGAAGGCGTCCAGTTTGACTACCAGTTCAGCCAGTACCAGCACGACAACGACAATGGCTTCCTGCAGCAGGTTGTAGGCGATGCCGGCTTCCCGTTCCCCGATGGCAGTAACAGCGGTGGCGACATCCAGAACTGGTCCCTGATCATGGGCGGCAACTTCGACAACGGTCGCGGTAACGTAACTGCTTACGCCACCTACCGTGAAGTCGATGCCCTGCTGCAAAGCAGCCGCGACTACAGCGCCTGCGCACTGAACAATACCGGTGACGGCTGCTTTGGTTCAGGCACCAGCCCCAAGGGTACCTTCATCGTGGGTGAAGATGTATTCCGTGTTGAAGGCGACCAGTTCGTAGCAGGCCCTGAAGTCTACAACTATGGCCCGCTGAACCACTTCCAGCGCCCTGACGAGCGCTATACCGGCGGTGCTTTCGGCCGTTTCCAGATCAATGAGCACGTGGAAACCTACGGCGAAATCTCTTTCATGGACAACCAGACCAATGCCCAGATTGCACCCTCCGGTGCCTTCGGCCTGTCCCCCAGCATTGCCTGTGACAACCCCTTCCTGTCCGACCAGCAGATCGACATCCTCTGCACCTCGCAGGGTCTCGGTGCTGATGATACCCGCGATGTGGTTGTATTACGTCGCAACGTAGAAGGTGGCCCCCGTAACCAGGACCTGCGTCACACCACATTCCGTGGCGTCTTCGGCTTCCGTGGCGACATCAACGAAACCTGGCGTTATGACGTGTATGGCCTGTACTCCGAAGTCAGCATGGAGAACACCTACAACAACGACCTGTCCAACACCAAGGTGCTGAATGCACTGGACGCTGTTGTCGACCCTGATACCGGGGACATCACCTGTGCCTCGGTACTGGATGGTTCCGATACCAACTGTGTGCCCTGGAACATCTGGGAAACCGGTGGTGTTGATCCGGCCGCTGCCGAATACATGACCCTGCCCCTGTTCGCTCGCGGCACCACCGACCAGAAAGTCTTCTCAGGCTACCTGGCAGGCAGCCTCGGCGACTACGGCATCAAGCTCCCCTCCGCAAACAATGGTGTGGAAGTGGTAGTGGGCGCCGAGTACCGCAAGGAAAGCCTGAACTTCAACCCCGACGAAGGCTTCCGCCTGGGTCTGGGCGCAGGCCAGGGTGGTGCAACCCTTCCCGTCAGTGGCAGCTATGACGTGACCGAATACTTCATGGAAGCCAGCATCCCGCTGGTTGAAGATGCGGCATTCGCCCAGGAAGTGACCCTGGATCTCGGCTATCGCTACTCCGACTACTCCACCGACCAGACTACCGACACCTACGGTATTCGCGGCGGCTGGGCAATCAATGATGGCGTCAAGCTGCGTGCCAGCTACCAGCGCGCCGTGCGCGCCGCCAACATCCGCGAACTGTTCGCGGCCCAGGGCCTGAACCTGTTCGACATGGATGAAGATCCCTGTGCCGGCACCAACCCCACCGCAAGTGCGGCGGCCTGTGCCCGTACCGGTGTCACCGCGGACCAGTACGGCAGCATCATCGACTCCTTTGCAGGCCAGTACAACTTCCTGCAGGGTGGTAACCCCGACGTGGCACCGGAGGAATCCGACACCTACTCCGTTGGCTTTATCTGGTCACCGGAGTTTGTTGAAGCCCTGACCGTCAGCGTTGACTGGTACTCCATCGAGATTGAACAGGGCATCAGCAACTTGGGCCCCGAATTCATTCTCAACGAGTGTCTCGGCGGTAACGACGCACTGTGTGAAAACGTGCAGCGCGGCCCCCTGGGCGACCTGTGGCTGGGTTCCGACGTGAACACCAGCGGCAAGGTCGTGGCCCTGCTCGACAACCTCGCGGTTGAAGAGATTGAAGGCTGGGACGTGGTTGCCGACTACAGCGCCTCACTGGGTGACATGGGCTCGCTGAGCATCAGCAACACCCTGTCCATCATCACCAAGTGGGACCAGCAGGAACTGAGCACAGCGCCTGTTGAAGACTGTAAAGGTAACTGGGGCGGCTCCTGCGGTTTCCCGACACCGGATCTGCGTAACCAGATGCGTGTGACCTGGATGACCCCATGGGACGTGACTGCCAGCGCGATGTGGCGTCATATTTCCAAGGTGACCGACCTGAACGGCAACCTGGACCTGCCCGACCAGAACTATCTTGACCTGGCAGGTAACTGGGCGGTGCAGGAAAACACCACCGTGCGCCTGGGTATCAACAATGTCCTGGACCGTGAACCACCGATCGCAGGTAACGCTGCGGGACCGTCCATCAACGGTAACGGTAACACCTTCCCCGGCTTGTACGATGCCCTGGGTCGCTACATGTACCTGGGCCTGACAGTAAGCTTCTAAAGCCTGGTTGACACTCGCCCCCGGTGCTGCCGGGAGCGAGGTAGCAACAAACGAAAACCCGGCTCTCTGGCCGGGTTTTTTTATTGCAGGGTTGCAAGCGCAAGCTGTTTGACTCTTATACCCACAACACCGACATTATAGTTCTGCGAAAGGAGTACAACATGATCTACAGATTGACAAGAATCGCCGCGATTACCACGGCGGCCGTGCTAATCGGCGGTTGCGCCGGAAACAGCGCCGGCAATACCGTGGCACAGAATGCTGCCGCCGATACGGAAACAGGCCTTGTTTGCAAGACGGTACAGAAAACGGGAACACGGATCGGCACACGCGTTTGCCAAAACCCGGAGCAGGCCGAACAGGATGCCCAGGGCAGCCGGGACGCAGTGAATGCCATCCAGCGCAACAGCGTGCAGGGAGCTGGTCCCCAGGGCGGCTAGGACTTGGACTTAAGACTTCGGGTTGGGGCTTCGACTTCCAACCAGGGTCCAGGCGGCGGCAAACTCGTGTCCTGCCGCTGAGAGCCGCGCCGGCGAGTCACACTGCAAACCGGCGGCTTCCAGCCTGGCAATCACCTCTGCAAGCGCGTCGGCGTCCATGGCTGCGTCAAGCATTGTTTGCATACGCCCTATATACGCAGCCAGCCCTTCCTCCATGCGCTCAATCCAGGCCATGACGTCATTCTCGTCATAGGCCGACATCCTGCCGTACATGTGGGCAATATCCTTGTACAGTCGCTGGGGCAAGCCCTGCGCTATATTTGGCCCGGCGTCCTTGAGCACGTTTTCCAGGGCCTTTACTGCCGGGGTGAGGGACTGCTCTGCATTCACGAAGGTTTCTCGGGTTCCGCTACCGGCCATCGCCGCAAAACCGGCTGCGAACGCGACTCTTGCCAAAGGCAGTATTTCTGTAGCCTGCACAGCGCGGATAACATCCCTGTTGCGCTCACACTCGCGAAAAATGGCGCCGTCCCTGAGATGTATTACCACTGCCAGGGTGCCGCCGGGGGCCACCAGCCTTGCTGCCTCCAGCACGGCATCCGCCCCGGCATATTCGACCCCAAACTGGCTCACCACCAGGTCAAAGCCGGCATCGGCGAAAGGCGTGCAGCGGGCGTCTGCCACGACGCACTGCGCCCGGGGATAACGCTGCTGCAGACTGGTGAGCGCAGCCTGTGAGTAATCGCTGCAAAATGCCTCGCTGCCCGGCATCGCCTGTTGCGCGAAACCCATGACGGCACCATTGCCGCAGGCCAGGTCCAGCCAGCGCAATCCGGGCGTGGCCCTGGCGCGCTCGCGCAACAGGCCCAGCCAGAATGTTTCCAGTAACGCCTCCTGCGGGCCACCCTGCTGGTAGGCCGCCTGCTCTGGCGTGTACTGCCAATAGACATCCCATGCGCTGGTTATGGCGCTTTTTTCCGGAACCTCGTTCATGCCTCGGGGTACTCCTTCACGGCCTGCAGCATCTGCGATATCCAGTGGCGCTCCCCGGGGTCAAGTTCAGGCCGCCAGATATCGAACAACAGGACAATACGGTCCCGGGAGCTCGGGTTCGCAGCTTCGTGCTCCATGCTGTCGTCAAATATCAACAGTTCCCCCTCGCGCCAGGACTTACTGTGGTTACCCACCCTCAGCTCACCGCAATTGGGGGGCACAATCAGGGGCAGGTGACAGATCAGTCGGCTGTTTACCGCGCCGTAATGCGGCTCGATACGCGCACCCGGCGCGAGCCGGGAGAACAGTACGCCGGGCATCTGGCCCGGAATCAGGCACAGCGGCACCTGTTCCAGGGCGGCCATGGTAGCCGGGCACTGAGCCGCAATTTCCTCCACCAGCGTGCCCTCGCGCCACAGATAGCAGGCGGCCCAGTTCATGCTACCGAGATTGCTACTGACATTCAGTGTTGGCCGATTGGGGTCGGCTTCCAGGTAAGGCTCAAAATGCTCGCCATCGCGCATCAGTGCCAGCAATTCTTCGCGGATGACGGCGGTTTGTGCTTCTAGTGCGCTGACCCAGGAAAAGTCCTCGCGCGGGTAAAAAGCCCGCTGGGGCAGGCCGGGGAAATAATAGCGGGTGGGCTGCTGTAACTGGATGTCGCGTTTGCCACAGGCAATATCGAGGGACTCGGCAAAGCGCGCGTGCTCACCGCTGCGGTAACCGGCCGCTTCAAGTTTTTCCAACAGGTAGTCTTCATAGTGCGCGGCCTGGCGGTCACAACTGTCCTGGGCACGCTTCAGGCCCTGGCCGATGTCCGGCGGGACCTGCTGCAGGCCGGAGGCAACCCGCAGGGCGCCCTGGTAAAAGCTCTGCGCGGTACGCGCCTGCCCCATCCGGTCCAGATGGTCAGCCTTGAACAACAAGGCCCGCAGATTACGTGGTTCCAGCGCCAGGGCCTGGTCGACAGCGCTCAGCGCGCCGTCACCCTGGCCCAGGTTCACCCGGGCAAAGGCCAGTGCCAGCCAGGTAGAGGCCGGCGCGGCGCCCTCTGTGGTGATAGCCTGCAACTGGGCCTCAGCCTCTGCCGCATTGCCTTCGCGTAGCGCCTTGAGGCCCTGCTGCAAACGATCGTCAGTGTTGGCCATGTGGGTGTCTTTTCCCTGCACAAATAGTGGTATTCGTGGATATGGTGGGTGGCGCCACTGGAGTATGGATGGTAGACCGGATAATCTGCTTCCTCCGCGCGCCGCCTGCCACCCCTGGATGGTACCAGAGTGCCCGCCAAACGTCCCCACCACGGAGAACACATGGACACGCTCTCGGCTTTTATTACCCTGGTTTTTGTTATGGATCCCCTGGGTAACGTACCCATCTTCCTGGCGGTATTAAAGGATGTAGACGCCCGGCGTCGACACTGGGTGATCTTCAGGGAAATGCTGATTGCCCTCGGCGTGCTGCTGCTCTTCCTCTATGCCGGCTCGGGCCTGCTCAATGTACTCGGCCTGAAGCAGGAATCGATCAGTATCGCCGGTGCCATCATCCTGTTCCTGATCGCCCTGCGGATGATTTTCCCTTCGCCCAACGGCATTATGGGAGAAAGCCCGGAGGGTGAACCCTTTATCGTGCCTTTGGCCATTCCCGCGGTGGCCGGGCCATCGGCGCTTGCCATCAGCATGCTGCTGGTCAACAGCGACCCAACGCGGATGCTGGACTGGACCCTGGCGGTGGTCGGCGCCTGGGGGGTATCCGCCATATTGTTAATGGCATCGCCCCTGCTGCTGCGCGCCCTGGGCAATCGCGGCCTGATTGCCATGGAGCGCCTGATGGGCATGCTGCTGGTAATCATTTCCGTGCAGATGTTCTTCGATGGCGTACAGAAATTCATGCAGCTGAGCGCCAGCTAGCGCGTGCGCTTACCAGCCCAGATAGCGGTCGATGGTTTTCAGGTAGCGTTCGCGCAATGCTGCGGATTCGTTGGCCAACTGGTGGCCCGCGCCCGGCATCAGTTCTATGCGCAGGCCGGGAAAGAGTGTGCCGTAATGAGGCAGGTTATAGCGCCAGTCAACCGTGGTATCGGCATCACCCTGAACCAGTAGCGCCGGCCCCACACCAAGATCCTGCAGCGGCAACCCCGCCAGCCAGCGACGCAGCGCGCCCACCCAGCTCACCGCAATACGGTGGGATTGCAACGGATCATTGCGTACAAACGCCAGAAACTCACGGTCCGCTGAATTCTCGGCAAAACCCCGCGGCACACTGTCTACAAAACGGTGCACCAGTTCATGGGCGGCGCGTACCCGCCACCAGCTCGCCGGTCGCAATAACGGCGCCAGCAATACGGTGCCGGTGAACGGCCAGGGCGTAAAGCGACGGGCAAATTCCACCAGGGCGGCACCGCCGGTACTCTGGGCCATAACCTGCCACGGTAAAACCGGCAAATCGCCGGCAGCCAGCACATCGCGGATTGCAACGGCGTAGTCGCCGAAATCCTCGATGGCGGCGGGCTCGCCGGTAGAAAGCCCATGCCCCGGCAAATCGAATGCGAGTACATTGCAATCCCGCGCCAGGGCATGTTCAATCAGGTGGCTGTAGAGGCCGCAATGGTCAAGAAAGCCGTGCACCAGCAACAGGTTGTGGCGGGCATCGGGCACCCGCCAACTGTGTACCGCCAGTTGGTAGCCGGCGGAGGGGACCAGGCCCATGCTGTGACGAACCGCCGGTAGCCGCCGTCCGAAGTCGAGGCCGTAATACTGGCAAAACAGAGCCACTTCAGGTGCCGCGGTATCCGCGCCGGGGAATGCTGGCAACGACTCGCGCAGCGCAGCAAGGCTGTCGCGGGTCAGCGACTGCACGGGTGCAGTAATCTCAGTTAACCTTCGGCGCCAATTTGCCCGCGTCGTAGGCCTCCTGCATGGCGATTAACGAGTGCACGCGAATCTTGCCTGCCTGCCCCGCTGAGCCAAAGGCCTCATAACGCGCAATACAGATGTCTTTCATGGCCACAATAGTCGCGGTCAGGAACTTGCGGGGATCAAACTCGGAAGGGTTCTGTGCCAGGAATCGGCGCACTGCCCCGGTCGATGCCAGGCGCAGGTCGGTATCGATGTTGATCTTGCGTACCCCGTAGCGAATACCCTCCTGGATCTGGGCCACCGGCACCCCGTAGGTTTCCGGAATCTCGCCACCGTACTGGTTGATGATCTCCAGCCATTCCTGGGGGACGGAGGAAGAACCATGCATCACCAGGTGGGTATCGGGAATACGGGCATTGATTTCCCTGATCCGGTCGATCGCCAGGATATCCCCCGTAGGCGGACGACTGAACTTGTAGGCCCCGTGACTGGTGCCACAGGCAATGGCCAGCGCATCAACGCCGGTGGCCTTGACGAATTCGGCCGCTTCCTCGGGGTCGGTCAACATCTGTTCGTGGCTCAGGGTGCCCTCGGCGCCAGAGCCGTCTTCTTCGCCCGCCTGGCCGGTTTCCAGGGAGCCGAGACAGCCCAGCTCTCCCTCCACCGAGACGCCACAGGAATGCGCCATCTCCACTACCTGGCGGGTAACCCGGGTGTTGTAGTCAAAATCCATCGGTGTCTTGCCGTCTTCGCCCAGGGAACCGTCCATCATCACCGAGCTGAAGCCCAGCTGGATGGAGCGCTGGCACACGCCGGGCGAAACCCCGTGATCCTGGTGCATCACCACCGGGATATGGGGGAACTCCTCGATTGCGGCCTCAATCATATGGCGCAGGAACGGTGCACCGGCATATTTGCGAGCGCCGGCACTGGCCTGCATGATGACCGGCGAATTGGTGGCATCCGCAGCCTCCATGATGGCCCGGGTCTGCTCCAGGTTGTTGACGTTGAATGCCGGCACGCCGTAACCAAACTCGGCGGCGTGATCCAGCAATTGGCGCATACTGATAAGTGCCATGAATTCTTCCTTTGTCTATCAATTCCGTTTTTGTTGATGTTACCTGGAGACAATAGCCTCAGGCTTCCTCGCCACGTTGCTGGAGAATGGCCACTGCGGGCAGGGTCTTGCCCTCGACGTACTCCAGAAAAGCGCCGCCACCCGTGGATATATAGGAGACCTTATCGGTGATCCCGTATTTGTCAATCGCCGCCACCGTATCGCCGCCACCGGCGAGCGAAAAAGCGTCACTGTCTGCAATAGCATGGGCCAGCGCCTCAGTGCCTGCAGCAAACTGGTCGAATTCGAATACCCCTACCGGGCCGTTCCAGATAATGGTACCAGCATTGGCCACCAGGTCCGCAATGGCCTGTGCGGCCCGGGGGCCGATATCAAAGATCATATCGTCATCGGCTACCTCGTCTGCGGATTTGTGTTCGGCGGCTGTGGTTTCGGAAAACTCCTTACCGGTAACAACATCCTCCGGCAGCGGCACGTGGGTTTTTTCCATCAGCTTTCGGGCCGCGGGGATCAGGTCGTGCTCGCACAGGGATTTGCCCACCGGACTCCCGCTGGCCGCAAGGAAGGTATTGGCGATACCGCCACCCACCACCAGCTGGTCCACCTTCTCAGCCAGGGTTTCGAGCACGGTCAGCTTACTCGACACCTTGGAGCCGCCAACAATGGCCAGCATCGGCCGGGCCGGATCTGACAAGGCCCGTTCCAGGGCGTCCAGTTCACCGGCCAGCAGAGGGCCGGCACAGGCGATGGGTGCAAAGCGCGCCACCCCGTGAGTGGAGGCCTGGGCTCGATGCGCGGTACCGAAGGCGTCCATCACGAAGATATCGCACAGCCCGGCATAAGCACGCGCCAGTGCTTCGTCATCGGCTTTTTCACCGGCATTGAAACGCACGTTTTCCAGCAGGGCCACCTCGCCGTCGGCCAGGGTAACACCGTCGCGCCAGTCCTGTAGTAATGCCACAGGCTGGTCCAGCAGCTCCGACAGGTAGCGGGCAACCGGTGCCAGGGAGAAGCTCTCGTCAAACTCCCCCTCCTCGGGACGCCCCAGGTGGGACATCAGCAGTACCCGGGCACCAGCGTCGGCGGCCCGTTTGATCGTAGGCAGCGCCGCGCGAATCCTGGCATCACTGCTTACCTGGCCATTTTTAACAGGGACGTTCAGGTCTTCGCGAATCAGCACCCGTTGTCCCGCGAGATCCAGCTTTTCCATTAATATCATCGGCTGTCCTCCTGTAGGCTGCCCCAGTGGGCGGCAACATCGAGCATGCGATTGGCATACGCCCATTCATTATCGAACCAAGTCAGCACTTTGACCAGTTGTTCACCGCTGACCCGGGTCTGGCTGGCATCGACAATGCTCGAGCGCGGGTCGTGATTGAAGTCACAGGAAGCGAGCGGCTCGGTGGTAAAACCGAGTACACCGTTGTAGACACTGGCGGCCTTGAGCAGGATATCGTTAACGTCCTCCTCATTGGTCACCCGCGTTACCTGTACCGTGAGGTCCATGGCCGAAACGTTCAGTGTGGGGACCCGCAGCGCCTGGGCGGTAAAGCGTCCTGCCAGCGAGGGCAGGATGCGCTCCACACCCCTGGCCAGCGCCGTGTCCACCGGGATGATCGACTGCGAGGCCGCGCGGGTCTTGCGCAGGTCGGTATGGTGATAGGCGTCCAGCACCGGCTGGTCATTCATTGCCGAGTGGATAGTGGTGATCGTGCCACTGACAATCCCCAGGGCCTGATCAAGTGCGTGGATCACCGGTACAATGCCGTTAGTTGTGCAGGAAGCCGCCGAGACAATGCGGTGCTCACGCTGCAGGGACTGGTGATTGATACCAAAGACCACCGTGGCGTCGACGTCATCCTGGGCCGGCTGGGAAAACAGTACCCTGGCGGCACCACAGCGCAGGTGCTGCTCGGCGGTGGCACGGTCGGAAAAGGCACCGGTACATTCCAGCACCATATCCACGCCGAGCTGGCGCCAGGGCAGCTGGCCCACCTCCGGCTGCCGCAACAGGGTAATGCGATCCCCATCTACCCGCAGTTCGGTTTCGCTACCCTCCAGAGGCAAGGGAAAGCGGCCGTGGGTCGTATCGTAGCGGGTCAGGTGCTGCACCGTCCGCGCATCCGCCAGCTCGTTGATGGCGACTATCTGCAAGTGTTCGCGCAGGTCGCTTTCATACAACGCCCTGAGGATACTGCGGCCGATGCGGCCATAACCATTGATGGCGAGGCGCAACATGCTCTACTCCTCGAACATCACCTCTTCCGCCATCGCCAGCACATGCTCCACGGTAAAACCGAAATAGGTCATCAGCTCCGGCGCCGGGGCCGACTCGCCGAATGAGGTCATGCCGACCACACGCCCGTCCAGACCGACAAATTTGTACCAGTAGTCCACGTGTCCCGCCTCTATCGCAACCCGGGCCAGCACATCGCTGGGCAACACCTTTTCGCGGTAACCGGCGTCCTGCTCCATGAACAGTTCGGCGCAGGGCATGGATACCACGCGTACCTGCTTGCCTGCTTCCGTCAGACGGGCAGCGGCCTCTACTGCAAGCTGCACCTCCGAGCCGGTAGCCAGCAAGATCAGTTGCGGGTGTTGCGCACAGTCGACCAGCACATAGGCACCCCGGGTGATCGCGGCAACCTGTTCCGCGGAACGGGGCTGGTGAGCGAGGTTCTGGCGCGAAAATACCAGCGCAGTCGGACCCTGCCGACGCTCAATTGCCGCTTTCCACGAGACCGCGGATTCAACCGCGTCACAGGGCCGCCAGGTATGCAGGTTCGGCGTTACACGCAATGTCGTCAGTTGCTCTATCGGTTGGTGGGTGGGGCCGTCTTCGCCCAGGCCAATGGAGTCATGGGTATAGACGAAAATGGAGCGCAGCTTCATCAGCGCGGCCATTCGCACCGCATTGCGGGCGTACTCCATGAATATCAGGAAGGTCGCCCCATAAGGCACCAGGCCACCGTGGAGGCTAATACCGTTCATGATCGCCGACATGCCAAACTCGCGTACCCCGTAGTACACGTAGTTACCGCCGCTATCGTCGGCGGTAACACCGGTGGTGCCGCTCCACAGGGTCAGGTTGGAACCCGCCAGGTCAGCGGAACCGCCGAGCAGCTCGGGCAATATTGGCCCGAGGGCGTTAAGACTGTTCTGGGAGGCCTTGCGCGAGGCGATGGTCTGGCCCTCCGCCTGGCAGGTGTCAACCCAGGCCTGGGCCCGCTCGGCAAAATCGTCCGGCAGGTCACCGGCCAGACGACGACGCAACTGCGCAGCGAGCTCCGGGTAGGCGCCGGCATAGGCCGCCATGGCGCTATCCCAGTCCCGCTCTCGTGACGCACCGGCCTGCAGGGCATCCCAGCCGTTGTAGATTTTCTCGGGAATCTCGAAGGGTTCGTGGGGCCAGCCGAGCGCCTCGCGGGCAGCGGCGATTTCATCGACACCCAGGGGGGCGCCGTGGCAGGATTCGCTGCCCTCCTTGTTGGGCGCGCCCTTGCCTATCACCGTTTTGCAGCAGATGAGCGTGGGCCTGTCATGCTCGGCCCGGGCAGTCTCGATCGCCTGGCGGATCTCCTCGGGGTCGTGGCCGTCAACGCGCGGGATAACCTGCCAGCCGTAAGCACGGAACCGTGCCGGCGTATCGTCCGTGAACCAGCCCTCAACCTCGCCATCGATCGAAATACCGTTGTCATCGTAAAAGGCAATCAGCTTGCCCAGGCCCAGCGTGCCCGCCAGTGAGCATACTTCGTGGGAAATCCCTTCCATCAGGCAGCCATCGCCCGCAAACACATAGGTGTGATGGTCAATAATGTCATGCCCTGGCCGGTTGAACTGTCCGGCCAGCACCTTCTCCGCCAGCGCCATGCCCACCGCGTTGCCAAGACCCTGGCCGAGGGGCCCGGTAGTGGTTTCCACGCCCGGCGCATAACCGTATTCCGGATGACCCGGGGTCAGGCTGTGCAACTGGCGAAAGTTCTGTAACTGCTGGATCGGCAGCTCATAGCCAGTGAGGTGAAGCAGCGAGTAGATGAGCATGGAACCGTGACCGTTGGAGAGCACGAAGCGATCCCGGTTGGGCCATTGCGGATTGGCAGGGTTGTGTTGCAGGAAGTCATTCCACAAAACCTCGGCAATATCCGCCATTCCCATTGGGGCGCCGGGGTGACCGCTATTGGCGCGCTGGACAGCGTCCATACTCAGGGCGCGGATGGCATTGGCAAGGTCGGTACGGGAAGGCATCGGGTTCTCCAGGGTGTAAGGCAGCAGCGGCCGGGATCTATATAAAGGGCGGCCATTTTCGCGTAAGCGGGGGCTTACGGCAAACAAATCACCATAATAAAGCTGAGAGCTTGTCGCCCCAGGGGGGTTATCGGCAGATCTATATCAAATTATTTTGATATAGATTGCAAAGCTTGCTACCATCGCTTCAATGATTGCCTTATCAACCCTGCCAGGCGCGCCGGCCGCTCCCAATCCCGACCCGGACGAACAGATCGAAGCGCTGGCCACCCTTTGTAAGGCAAGTGCGGATACGCTGCGCCTGCAGATACTGCGGGTACTGCGCAATGACTCTTTCGGGGTCTCTGAGCTGTGCGCGCTATTCGATATGCGCCAGCCGGCGCTGAGCCATCACCTCAAGGTATTGGCCAACGCCGGGCTGGTGGCAACAAGACGCGAGGGTAACTCCATTTTTTACCGCCGCAGCGAGCTGGGCCAACAGGCCGGGCTGAGTGCTGTCCAGCACCATATTTTTGAGGCCCTGGACAATACGGAACTGCAACCGGGGCTGGCAGATCGGCTCGAGCAGGTACAGAACCGGCGCGAACGGAATTCGCGCCATTTTTTTCGCGACAATGCCCACAAATTCCGCCAGCAGCAAGACCTGATCGCCAGTTACGACCAGTACGCCGCAACTGTCGCCCAGGTATTGCGCGATGCACCGATACGGCAATTTGATACCGCCCTTGAAATCGGTCCCGGCGAAGGCGCTTTCCTGGCGGAACTGGCACCGCAATTCCAGCATGTTATCGCCCTCGACAATGCGGCCACCATGCTGGATCGCGCCCGCGCCACCGCCGCCGCCGCCGGTTTCAGTAACGTCGAGTTCGTTCTCGGCGATACCGGGCATGCACTACTGCGCCAGCGGCAGGTGGATTGTGTGGTCATCAATATGGTATTGCACCATACGCCGAGCCCGGCACAGATCCTGCGGGATGCGGCGCGCTGCCTGACCCCCGGCGGAGTCATCCTGGTTACCGACCTGTGCCGCCACGACCAGGCCTGGGCGCGGGAAAACTGCGGTGACCTGTGGCTCGGCTTTGCCCCGGAGGAACTGGCCGACTGGGCGGGAGAGGCAGGCCTTAAAGATATCGCCAGCGTATTTCTGGCACAACGTAACGGGTTTCAAATCCAGGTGCGCCTGTTCGGGCACCCATACACAGCAACAAGGAATCAGGTATGAGCGAGTACGCTATTTTCACCTCTGAATCGGTATCCGAGGGACACCCGGATAAAATGGCCGATCAGATTTCGGACGCCATTCTGGACAAGATCCTGGAGGATGACGCCAACGCCCGTGTTGCTGTAGAGACACTGGTCAAGACCGGGATGGTGGTCATCGCGGGAGAGGTCACCACTGATACCTACGTTGACCTCGAAGATGTGGTTCGCAACGTGGTACTGGATATCGGCTACAACAGCTCGAAGGTCGGCTTCGATGGAGCTTCCTGCGCCGTACTGAATGCCATCGGCAAGCAGAGTCCCGACATCGCCAGGGGTGTGGATGAAAACGATGAAAAAGAGCAGGGTGCGGGCGACCAGGGCCTGATGTTCGGCTACGCCACCAATGAAACGGATACCCTGATGCCCGCCCCGATCTACTACGCACACCGGCTGGTAGAGCGGCAGGCCCAGCTACGCAAGCACGGCACCCTGCCGTGGCTGCGTCCGGACGCCAAAAGCCAGATCACCCTGCGCTACGAAAAAGGCCGGCCGGTCGGTGTGGACGCGGTAGTGCTTTCCACCCAGCACGATGAAAACATCAGCCAGGCTGATATCAGGCAGGCCGTGCTGGACCTGATCGTGAAAGAAGTGCTGCCTGCGGAATGGCTGGGGCCGGAGACGCAGTACCACATCAACCCCACAGGCCTGTTTGTCATCGGCGGGCCAGTCGGTGACTGCGGCCTTACCGGTCGTAAAATCATCGTCGATACCTATGGCGGCATGGCCCGTCATGGTGGCGGTGCTTTCTCCGGCAAGGATCCCTCCAAGGTTGACCGTTCAGCCGCCTACGCCGGCCGCTACGTGGCCAAGAACATCGTTGCCGCCGGCCTCGCGGATCGCTGCGAAATCCAGGTGTCTTATGCCATTGGCGTTGCCGAGCCCACATCGATTTCAATCAATACCTTTGGTACCGGCAAACTGTCCGACACCACTATTGTCGCACTGGTGCGCGAACATTTTGACCTGCGCCCCAAGGGTATTGTCGACATGCTCAACCTGAAGCGACCCATCTACCGCAAGACCGCGGCCTATGGTCACTTCGGTCGCGAAGATCCCGACTTCACCTGGGAGCGTACAGACAAGGCCGACCTGCTGCGGGCAGCTGTTTAACCGGTTGGCACAGCAGCATCAAGCCGGCCGGGCCTCAGAAAAGGCCCCCGGCCCGGATCACCCAAATTCACCAGTAACAAGAAGGGAACATCATGAGCACAGCAACCAATCTCGATACTACTGCCGATTACAAGGTCGCCGATATCAGCCTCGCAGAATGGGGCCGGCGCGAACTGGATATCGCCGAAACGGAAATGCCGGCCTTGATGGCGATGCGCGAAAAGTACCGCGCCAGCCAGCCCCTCGCCGGCGCCAGGATTCTCGGCTGTATTCACATGACCATCCAGACCGGGGTACTCATAGAAACCCTGGTTGAGCTGGGCGCAGAAGTGCGCTGGTCCTCCTGTAACATTTTCTCCACTCAGGACCATGCTGCCGCCGCTATCGCCGCGGCCGGGGTGCCGGTATTTGCGTGGAAGGGCGAAACCGAGGAAGAGTATGAGTGGTGCCTTGAGCAGACCATTCTCAAGGACGGCAAGCCCTGGGACGCCAATATGGTGCTCGACGACGGCGGCGACCTGACCGCCATGCTGCACCAGCAGTACCCGGCAATGATGGACCATATCCACGGTATTACCGAAGAGACCACCACCGGGGTACATCGCCTGCAGGAGATGCTGGCGCGTGGAGAACTCAAGGTGCCGGCGGTCAACGTCAACGATTCCATCACCAAGTCCAAGAACGACAACAAGTACGGTTGCCGTCACAGCCTCAATGACGCCATCAAGCGGGGCACCGATCACCTGCTGTCCGGCAAGAAAGCGCTGGTAATCGGCTATGGCGATGTCGGCAAGGGCTCGGCCCAGTCGCTGCGCCAGGAAGGCATGATTGTGCGGATCAGCGAGGTCGACCCCATCTGCGCCATGCAGGCCTGCATGGACGGCTATGAAGTGGTCTCGCCTTTCCGGGACGGCATTAATACCGGTAATCCGGACTGCATCGACACCACGTTGCTGGGCAATGTGGATCTGCTGGTCACCTCCACCGGCAACTTCAATGTCTGTGACGAAAACATGTTACGTGCGCTGAAGCCCTTCGCCGTGGTCTGCAATATCGGCCATTTCGATAACGAAATCGACACCGCCTTCATGCGCCGCAACTGGCAGTGGGAGGAGGTCAAGCCGCAGGTGCATAAAGTCTATCGCGATGAGGCCCGCAGCGATTACCTGATCCTGCTGTCCGAAGGCCGGCTGGTTAACCTGGGTAATGCCACCGGGCACCCGTCCCGGATCATGGATGGCTCCTTTGCCAACCAGGTACTGGCGCAGATCTACCTGTATGAACGCGGCTTTGCCAAACTGGAGCCGGAGTTGCGTACTGCTGCACTGAAGGTGGAAGTCCTGCCCAAGAAGCTGGACGAAGAAGTGGCCGCGCACATGGTGGCCGGTTTCGGCGGTGTTATCACCAAACTTACCAGCACCCAGGCCGAGTACATCAACGTGTCCGCCTCTGGCCCGTTCAAGCCCGACAGCTACAAGTACTAGGAGCACCATGAGCACAATCAGCTTCGAATACTTCCCGCCAAAAACGGCGGAGGGCAAGGCAGCGTTGCTGGACAAGACCACACCGGCGCTGCTGGACCTCAATCCCGGCTTTTTCTCGGTCACATACGGCGCCGGCGGTTCGACCCGGGACAGCACCTTCGGCGTTGTTGCGGCCCTGTGTGAGCGAGGCATTGAGGTCGCCCCTCACCTGAGTTTCGGGGGCGATGATGCCGACACCATGGCCGCGCTGCTGCAACGTTACCGTGATCTGGGCGTCAAGCGCCTGGTGGCCCTGCGCGGGGATATGCCATCGGGAACCGGCGGCCCCGGCCAGCTGGTGTATGCCAATGAGCTGGTGGCCTTCATTCGCCAACACACGGGCGACCACTTCCACATTGAAGTGGCCGCCTACCCTGAAATTCATCCCCAGGCGGAAAGCTATGCCAGCGATCTGCACTACCTCAAGCTGAAACTGGATGCCGGCGCCGACAGCGCCATTACCCAGTATTTTTACAATGTTGAATCCTACTTCTACTTTCTCGACCAGTGCGCGGCAATCGGTATAGATAAACCCATCTACGCCGGCATCATGCCGATCACCAACTTTGCCAACCTGGCCCGTTTTTCCCGTAATTGTGGTGCCGAGATCCCGCGCTGGATCTGCCAGCGCATAGAAGGTTACGGCAAGGACGACGAGAGTATCCGCAAGTTCGGCATTGAGGTTGTCACCCAGCTTTGCCAGACCCTGCTGGAGAACGGCGCGCCGGGGCTTCATTTCTACACCATGAACCAGGTGGACCCCACCCGGCAGATTTACCAGAACCTGGGCCTCTGAGGGCGGACACCGTGCGTATCCCCCGTATCTACACGCCACAAATGCTGACCGCGGGCTCGGAGTTGGCGCTGGAACCTGGGGCGAGCCAGCATCTCGGCAAAGCCCTGCGCATGGGGCCCGGGGACGTGCTACTCCTGTTTGATGGCAGCGGTAGCCAGTACAGCGCCCGGATTGTGGCCGTGAGCAAAAAGCAGGTGACGGTGCAGTTAATGGAACAGCAACCGGGCACCATGGATTCACCGTTGTGGGTTCATCTGGGCATTGGCATTTCCCGGGGCGAACGCATGGACTGGGTGATGCAAAAGGCCACTGAGCTGGGCGTGGGTGCCATCACCCCACTCTACACCGAACGCACCGAAGTGCGGCTGCGCGGCGAGCGCGAAAGCCGCAAGCTGGGCCACTGGCAACAGGTGATCATCAGCGCCTGCGAACAGAGCGGGCGCAGCACATTGCCAACCCTTCACCCGCCCACCAACCTGGATTCATGGCTTGGCGGTTGCGAGGAAGAGCGGCGCTTTGTTTTGCATCACCGGGCCACCAGCAAACCGCGCGGGGCCGACGAACCCGGAACCGTTTGCCTTCTGGTCGGCCCGGAGGGCGGTCTCAGCGAGCTGGAAATCGATGCCGCAGGCCACGCCGGCTTTGAAGCCCTCACCCTTGGTCCGCGGATATTGCGCACTGAAACCGCACCCCTGGCGGCGCTTGCCATCCTGCAGGCCCGCTGGGGCGACATGCGCGGATTACATCCGGGGCCCGACCACTGAACCGGCAACCCACCTTGCACCGCTGGAGCATCGACGCTTGCGCCGGCCGCGGCGTTTGCGTACTTTAACCCGCCAATCAAGCCAAGAGACATAACCATGACAATCAGGATCGGTGTAGTAATGGATCCAATCTCACGGATCCAGTACAAAAAGGACAGCACCCTCGCCATGCTGTGGGCGGCCCAGGCCAGGGACTGGCAATTGTTTTACATGGAACCGGCCGATCTGTTTCTCGAACACGGCACCGCCCGCGCCAGCATGTCGCACCTGACCGTATTTCACGACCCCGAGAGCTGGTACCGACTGGACCACCCCCAGGTAAGGAACCTGGCGGAACTGGACGTGATCCTGATGCGCAAGGATCCACCCTTTGACAACGAATACATCTACCTCACCTATATTCTTGAGGCGGCGGAGCGACTGGGTACGCTGGTGGTAAATCGCTGCGACAGCCTGCGCGACTGCAACGAAAAAATGTTTACCACCCAGTTTCCACAGTGTTGCCCACCGCTACTGGTGAGCGGCGACATGGCCAGGCTTAAAGCCTTTCACAGCGAGTACGGCGATGTTATTTTCAAGCCCCTGGACGGTATGGGCGGTGCATCAATTTTCCGGGTAATGCACGGCGACCCCAATCTCAGCGTGATACTTGAAATCCTGACCAATTTCGGCAAGCGCACCATTATGGCGCAGCGCTTTATTCCGGAGATTACCCAGGGTGACAAGCGGGTACTGATGATTGACGGTGAGCCTGTCAGCTACTGCCTCGCGCGTGTGCCCATGCTGGGCGAAACCCGTGGCAATCTTGCCGCCGGCGGCCAGGGCCGGGGACAGCCACTGTCGAAGCGGGACCAGTGGATCGCCGAACAGGTAGGCCCCAGCCTGCGCGAGCGCGGCCTGATGTTCGTGGGACTGGATATCATCGGCGATTACCTCACCGAGATCAACGTGACCAGCCCGACCGGAATCCAGGAAATAGAGCGAGCCTCCAATCTGGACATCGGCGGCCAATTAATGGATTGTATTGCCAACGAGTTACGCCAGCGGGAACAGGCAGAGGGACATGCAGCAGGGCATAGGCAGTGAACCGGGCAATGGTATTGGCATAGCTGTTTTTCTGGCCGCTGCGCTGCACGCTATTCTGGTGTTGGGTATCGGTTTTAGTGCCGGTGATACCCCCGAATATACGCCGCAGCTTGAAATCACCCTGGCACAGCGCCCAACCAGCCTGACCCAGGAGAATGCCCGGCATCTGGCCCAGTTTAACCAGCAGGGCAGTGGCAACAACGACGAGCAGACTTCGGTTACCGATAGTGCCAGTGCCCCACTACTGGTGGGTACGGCAGAAACGCCCGACACGGCGCCGGCCGCTGTCCCCCGGCGGCAGGCTGAGGCCCCGCTGGTCAGCGAAAACAGTACACGCCAGACCCTTCCGCAACAACGGGCCGGTACAACAACAACCCCCATGGGTGCTGCAGGCACCAACCCCGAGGCGGATCAGTTCGACCGGGAACTGGCCCGGCTACAGGCGGCCCTGGAAGACCAGGCCCGGGACTACTCGGAGCTACCCCGGGTACGCCGGCTCACCTCGCTCTCTACACGCTCGGCAATTGACGCAGCCTACCTGCACGACTGGCGCAAACGCGTGGAGGCGGTAGGTAACCGATACTACCCTGAAGCCTCGGTCCGCTATGGCATTTATGGCAGCCTGCGCTTGTTGGTGGTAATCAATTACGATGGCCGGCTGGAGGATATCCAGGTGTTGTCATCCTCTGGATTTGCGGTGCTCGATGAAGCCGCCATGAAAATTGTGCGCATGGCGGAGCCCTATGCCCCGTTTCCCGCCGAACTCAGGGCGACTACCGACAAACTTGAAATCATCCGCACGTGGCAATTCGAAGAAAACACGCTAAGCTCAGAAAGAGGTTAGCAACCAGCATGGAGCAAAACATTCGGAATACATTATGTCAGTCCAGACATTTGCCAATATCGTGAAAAGTGGGGCCTGTCTGCGGAATCATTTCCTGCTGGCAATGCCCAGTCTTGCCGAAGGTCTTTTCGCCCAGAGCATCACCTATATCTGTGAACATGGGGAAGCCGGTGCCATGGGCATCGTCATCAACCAGCCACTGGACCTGAGCATGGAGGAAATCTTCGAGCATCTGGAGATCGAGACCACCAGTGACTTCAGCGATCAGCCTGTCATGTCCGGCGGCCCCGTGCAGATAGATCACGGATTTGTCCTGCACCGCCATTGCAAGCGGCGCTGGGATGCCAGCCTGCAGGTAACACCCGAGATTACCCTCACCAGCTCCAGGGACATCCTGCGCGCCATCGCGGAGGGTACCGGCCCCACCGACCATCTGGTGGCACTCGGGTACGCGGGCTGGTCGGCGGGCCAGCTTGAAGAGGAACTCGGCCTCAACAGCTGGCTCACAGTACCGGCGGACAGTGACATCATTTTCAACATACCCTGGGAGCGCCGGCTCGCGGCCGCCGCTGCACAACTGGGCGTCGACATGAACCTGATCTCAACCCAGGTCGGGCATGCCTGAACCGGGCACTACCGAGCGCCTCCTGCCGGCCACAATCCTCGCCTTCGATTACGGCCTGCGCCAGATCGGCGTGGCGGTTGGCAACAGTGTGCTGGGCACGACCCAACCCCTTGCCGTGCTACGCGCAAAGGACGGGATACCCGACTGGATGGCTGTGGAGGCTATTGTCAGGGAATGGCGCCCCGACCTGCTGGTGGTGGGAGACCCGCTTAACATGGACGGCACCCTGAGTGAACTTGCTACCCGCGCCCGCAAATTCGGTCGACGGCTGCACGGGCGCCTGGGATTGCCGGTAACCATGACCGATGAGCGCCTCAGCAGCTATACCGCCAAGGGCGAACAACGCGAACGCGGGCATCGTGGAGACTACAAGGCGGTTCCCATAGACAGCTATGCCGCAGAGCTTATTCTGCAAACCTGGCTGCGCGAGCACACCGCCACGACAGACTAGCGCCGCAGGTGCCGGCCGCGGTCCTCCGGACGATCAATCGTCAGGCCCAGGCCGTCATCCTGGCCCGCCCGCCCTTTCTCGAACATCTTGATCATCAGGCGTACATCGTTGGCCGAATCGGCGTGGCGGATTGCCTCATCCAGCGAAATCAGGTCGTCCTTATAGGCCTGCACCAGCGATTGGTCGAGGGTTTGCATCCCGAGCTCGGTTGACTTGGCCATGACCTCCTTGATCAGGTGCACTTCACCCTTGCGTATGTATTCCTGTATCAGAGGTGAGTTCAGCAGTACTTCGACCACCGGGGTGCGACCCTTGCCGTCCTTGCGCGGCAGCAACTGCTGGGCGATCATTCCCTTGAGGTTCAGCGACAGGTCCATCCAGATCTGTGACTGCATATTCGCCGGAAAGAAACTCTGGATGCGATCAAGTGCCTGGTTGGCGTTGTTGGCGTGGAGGGTACACAGGCAGAGATGCCCGGTTTCGGCAAAGGTCAGTGCCTGGGCCATGGTCTCCGCCGAGCGCACCTCACCAATCAGGATGACATCCGGTGCCTGGCGCAGGGTGTTTTTCAGGGCGACGTCAAAAGAGTCGGTATCAATACCCACTTCGCGCTGGGTAACGATGCAGTTGGCATGTTCGTGGATGAACTCGATCGGATCCTCGATACTGATGATATGGCCGCGACTGTTGCGGTTGCGGTGGCCGACCATGGCCGCCAGAGAGGTCGATTTACCGGTGCCGGTAGCGCCGACAAAAATGACCAGCCCGCGCTTGGTCATCGACAGCTCCTCGACGATCTTGGGCAGGCCGATCTGGCCGATTTCCGGAATCTGCGTTTCTATACGCCGCAGCACCATGCCACAACGACCGCGCTGCACCAGGGCGCTCACCCGAAAGCGGCCCACCGCCTCCCCTCCGGCGAGGGCGAAATTACATTCGTGCGTACTGAGAAACTCATCCCGCTGCTTATCGCTCATGGTCGACAGGACCAGCTCACGGGATTGCTCATCTGTCAGCTTTGTTTCGCTAACCGGGTAAATCTGGCCGTCAACCTTGATACTCGGCGCTGCCCCCGAGGTTACAAAACCGTCCGACGCGCCCTCTTTTACCATCCGCTGGAGCAAATCTTCAATCCGCATGATGCTGAACCCTCGTTATGTCCGCCTAAAAATTTTCCGGCATCCGCGCTTTTTCGCGAGCAACATCGCGAGTAACGGTTCGCTTCTCTACCAGCTCCTTGAGACACTGGTCCATGGTCTGCATACCCAGGGCACTGCCGGTCTGGATCGCGGAGTACATCTGCGCCACCTTGTCCTCGCGAATAAGATTGCGGATGGCCGCGGTGCCGCGCATGATTTCGTGGGCCGCTACCCGACCGCCAGTCGCACGCTTGAGCAGGGTCTGGGAGATTACCGCCTGCAGCGACTCGGACAGCATTGAGCGCACCATGGATTTTTCCGCCGCGGGAAATACATCCACTATCCGGTCGATTGTCTTGGCGGCGGAAGTGGTATGCAGGGTGCCGAAAACCAGATGCCCGGTTTCCGCCGCGGTCAGCGCCAGTCGAATGGTCTCAAGATCGCGCATTTCACCTACCAGGATGATGTCGGGATCCTCCCTCAGCGCGGAGCGCAGCGCCTCGGCAAAACCCAGCGTATCCCGGTGCACCTCGCGCTGGTTCATCAGGCATTTCTTGCTTTCATGAACAAATTCGATCGGGTCCTCGATGGTCAGGATGTGCTCGTACTTGTTGTCGTTGATATGGTCGACCATCGCCGCGAGGGTAGTGGATTTGCCCGAACCGGTAGGCCCCGTTACCAGCACCAGGCCGCGCGGCATCATTGAAATATCGCGGAACACCTGGCCCATGCCGAGGTCTTCCATGGTCAGCACCTTGGAGGGAATGGTCCGGAACACACCGCCGGCGCCGCGGTTCTGGTTAAAGGCGTTAACCCTGAAACGCGCAACGCCGGGGACCTCAAAGGAAAAATCCGTTTCCAGGAACTCCTCGTAATCCTTGCGCTGCTTGTCGTTCATGATGTCGTAGATGAGGTCGTGAACCTGCTTGTGATCCATTGGCGGCAAATTGATCCGCCGCACATCGCCGTCCACCCGAATCATCGGAGGCAAACCCGCTGACAGGTGCAGGTCCGATGCCCCCTGCTTGGCACTGAATGCGAGAAGCTCTGTTATATCCACCGTTTCCCTCCCCCCGGGCAATTCTTATTTTGACTGCCCATAGTCATTGTTTTCGGCTCGCTTCCCGCTGCCCCAATCCGCTACCATGCATTGCATGAATGCAGACACCCTCAAAAGCAACATCGACAAACTCCTCGAAAGAGTACGACTCAGCGCGCAAAAAAGCCAGCGAGAGAACTCAATACGCGTACTTGCTGTCAGCAAAACGCGTAGCGCCGACGAAATCCGCCGCGCGGCGGGCCTTGGTCTGCATGAATTCGGCGAAAACTACCTGCAGGAAGCGCTGGCTAAAATTGCGGAGCTTTCTGATCTCGATCTCTGCTGGCACTTTATCGGGCCCATCCAGTCCAACAAGACCCGGCCGATTGCGGAGCATTTCCACTGGGTTCACAGTGTCGACCGTCTCAAGGTGGCCCGCCGCCTGAGCGAGCAGCGTCCCCGGTCGCTACCGGACCTGCAGATTTGCCTGCAGGTCAATATTTCGGGCGAGGCCAGCAAGTCGGGGGTGGACCTGGCAGAACTGCCGGCGCTCGCCAGGGCAGTAATGGCATTACCCCGTATACGGCTGCGCGGACTGATGGCCATCCCCGCGGCCGGACTGGAACCGGAAGCCCAGCACGCCGCCTTTGCCACTTTGCGCAGGGCACTGGAAAACCTTCAGCAAGAGGCGCCCGAGCTGGATACTCTGTCAATGGGCATGTCAGGCGATCTGGAGGCCGCTATTGCAGAGGGCGCAACCATTATCCGCGTGGGTACCGACATCTTTGGTCCGCGATAACAGGCATTGTCGGCGGTCGATTTTACGGCGCTGCGGCGTGTATACTTAAGCTCCTGAATTAACCGTCTCAACTGCGGGAAACGCTGTCCTTGAAAACTGCAATCATCACCTTTATCGGCGCCGGTAACATGGCGTCCAGTATTATCGGCGGGTTACTTGCCGGTGGCCACGATGCCTCGTGTATACGGGCCTCGGACCCGGCCCGGGAAAATCTCGAGCGCCTGCGCCAACTCGGTGACATCAAGGTGTACCAGGATAATGCGGCCGCCTGCGCGGGAGCCGATGTGGTGGTCATGGCAGTCAAGCCCCAGATAATGGCAACGGCCCTGGCCAGCATCAGCGCCCAGGTGGCTGCCAGTGGATCGCTGGTTATTTCAATTGCCGCCGGCACTACCATCGCTACCATGCAATCCCTGCTCGACAATCGTGCACCACTGGTACGTTGCATGCCCAACACGCCGTCCCTGGTGGGAGCCGGTGCCACCGCACTTTATGCAAGCCCGGAAGCAGGGCCACAACAGCGCAAGCTGGCGAGCGCCATTCTCGGCGCTGTCGGGCTGATCCAGTGGGTCCCCCAGGAGAGCGACCTGGACGCCATTACGGCGCTGTCCGGTAGCGGTCCAGCCTACTTTTTCCTGTTCATGGAAGCCATGATAGAGGCTGCCTGCGCCATGGGACTGTCCCGCGACTGTGCCGTTGCCATGACCCGGCAAACCGCTTTTGGTGCCGCCCGGATGGCACTGGAGAGCGATGTTGACCTGCGGGAACTGCGCCGCCGGGTAACCAGCCCCGGCGGTACCACCGAACGGGCCGTACAGTGCTTTGAGCACGAGGGCCTGCGCGATCTGGTGGCACATGCCATGGCGGCAGCCAGGGAACGGGCGGAAGAGATGGGCGCACCACAGGAGACTCCCGACGCATGAATGCACTCAATGAAATCATTGGTTATCTCGCCGAAACCGCACTGAACCTGGCCTTGGTCGCCGTGTTACTGCGGTTTTTGCTGCAGGCCGTGCGCGCCGATTTCTACAACCCGATCAGCCAGTTCCTGGCCAGGATTACCAACCCCCTGGTGTTGCCTCTGCGCCGGGTTATCCCGAGTATTGCGGGGCTTGATACCGCCTCCCTGCTACTGGCACTATTGATACAGGTACTGGCCATTGTTGTCCTGCTGCTGCTGAACGGGCTGGGGTTGCCCAACCCGTTCCGACTGTTGGGTTGGGGCGTACTGGGTCTCGCCGGGCTGTTGCTCAATATCTATTTCTTTGCGCTGCTGGCAATGATCATCCTCAGCTGGGTAGCGCCCCAGAGCCGACATCCGGCCTTGCTGCTGCTGTTTCAGCTTACCGAACCGGTAATGGCACCGTTCCGCCGGCTGCTGCCGAACATGGGGGGGCTCGATTTCTCGCCGATCCTGGTCTTCATCCTGATCAATGTCCTGCAGATTGTCCTGCGTAATATGGCAGCGGCGACGGGTCTGCACCCGGCGCTGGTGATCGGCCTCTGAACAACAACCCCGTGAATACCTCCCGTATAGGTGTGGTCACCCCCAGCCGGGCACGGTTCAGCGAACCGCTGCTGCTGGCCTGTGGTCGTACCCTGTCCGAATATGAACTGGTCTATGAGACCTACGGTGAACTCAACGCCGATCGTTCGAATGCCGTGTTGATTTGTCATGCTCTCAGCGGTAACCATCACGCCGCCGGCTACCACAGTGCCGAGGATCGCAAACCGGGATGGTGGGACGAGTGCGTGGGCCCTGGCAAGCCAATAGATACCAACCACTTCCATGTGGTGTGCCTCAATAACCTGGGTGGTTGCCATGGTTCCACGGGGCCCGCCAGCGTGAACCCGGAAACCGGCCAGTCCTGGGGCCCTGATTTTCCCTCCCTGAGAGTGCGTGACTGGGTGCACAGCCAGGCCCGGCTGGCCGATCACCTTGGCATTGATTGCTGGGCCGCCGTCATCGGTGGCAGCCTCGGCGGCATGCAGGCCATGCGCTGGGCACTGTTGTATCCCCAGCGACTGCGGCACTGCGTGGTCATTGCCTCGGCACTCAAGCTCAGCGCCCAGAATATCGCCTTTAACGAAATCGCACGCCAGGCGATACAATCCGACCCCGACTTTGCCGGCGGCCACTACCTCAGCAAGGGGCTGGTGCCGGCACAGGGCCTCGCCCTGGCACGCATGGTTGGCCATATTACGTATCTCTCCGACGATGCCATGGCCAGCAAGTTTGGCCGCGACCTGCGCTCGGGCACGCTGGAACCCGGCACCGAGCTCGGCGCCGAGTTTCAGGTACAAAGTTATCTGCGCCATCAGGGCAGCCGGTTTTCCAACAACTTTGATGCCAACACCTATATCCTGATGACCCAGGCACTGGATTACTTCGACCTCGCCCGGGAGTATGGCAACGACCCCGTCGCCGCCTTTCGCGAGGCCCGATGCAGCTTTCTGGTATTGTCGTTTTCCACGGACTGGCGCTTTTCGCCGGGGCGCTCACGCGAGATTGTCAATGCTTTGATCGCCGCCGACCGCTCGGTAACCTACGCAGAAATTGCCGCCGACGGCGGCCACGACGCCTTCCTGATGCCAATCCGTCGCTATCTCGATGTATTTTCCGCTTATATGCAGCGGGTACGGGAGCCACACTGATGCGCCTTGACCTGACCCATATCCAGCGCTGGATTGAACCCGACTCGAAGGTTCTCGACCTCGGCTGCGGTAACGGTGAATTCCTGCAGCGGCTGTATACGGAACGAGGCGTGCGCGGACTCGGGCTGGAAATTGACCCGAATGAGATCACGGCGGCAGTCGCCCGGGGTCTTAATGTCATCGAACAGAATATGGATGCCGGTCTCGACAATTTTCCCGACCAGAGCTTTGATACCGTGGTAATGGCTCACGCCCTGCAGGCGGTGCACTACCCGGACAAGGTACTGGAAGAAATGCTGCGGATTGGCCGCCAGGGTATTGTTACTTTCCCCAATTTTGGGCACTGGAGCTGTCGCTTTTATCTCGGGACCCGCGGACGCATGCCGGTATCCCGCTTCATGCCCCATAACTGGTACGATACGCCCAACATCCACTTCTGCACCGTAACCGATTTCGAAACCCTGTGCGCGGAGCGCGGTATTCGCATCCTCGCCCGCGATATGGTCGGCAATACCGAACGCAAACCCCTGCTGGCAAGCGCAATGCCCAACCTGTTTGCCGTTACCGCCATCTACCTGATAAGTCGCTGATATGAAAATATTCCATACCTGTTTCCTTACCCTCATACTGCTGTTTGCCGCCGGGCCTTCAATCGCCCAGCAATCCGAGCGATTCGGGCCCTACGAACTGCATTACAGTGTCGTTAATACCACATTCCTCGCACCGGAGGTTGCCGGCACCTACGGCATTACCCGGGGCAAGAACCGGGCAATTCTCAACCTTGCGGTACGGGAACACACCGACTCCGGTACCGAACCCCGCAGCATGCAGCTTCAGGGGCGCACCCGTGACCTGATACAGGCACAGGATCTCGAATTCCAGGAAGTGCGTGAAGGGCCAGCAATCTACTACATCAGCGAGTTCCGCTTCATCAACGAGGAGTGGCGATTTTTTGAGGTCGACTTTCGGCCCGAGGGTAGCGATGAAACCTATCGCTTCGAACTCAAGCACCAGCTTTACATCAATTGATGGCCGGCAAACCCAATGACCGGACCGTAGTCCTCGCCAGTGGTAACCAGGGCAAGCTGGCGGAGCTCGCGCGCATCCTGGAACCGCTGGCGATGACCCTGCGGGTGCAGTCCGAGTTCGGTGTGGACGACGTGGACGAGACCGGCCTCACCTTTGTGGAAAATGCCATACTCAAGGCCCGTGCCGCCGCAGAACACACCAGTTTACCGGCGATTGCCGACGACTCCGGGCTGGAAGTTGACTATCTAAGGGGCGCGCCCGGAATTCATTCGGCGCGTTATTCGGGCCAGGGCGATGCCGCCAACAACGCCAAACTGCTGGCAGCGCTGGCGGGAGTCCCCGAGGCACAGCGCAGCGCCCGCTATCAGTGCGTACTGGTTTATATGCGTCACGCACTGGACCCGACACCCCTGATTTGCCAGGGCAGCTGGGAAGGCAGGATCCTGGAGGCACCCAGCGGCAGCGGCGGCTTCGGCTATGACCCGGTTTTTTATGTCCCGGCCAGCCACTGCAGCGCCGCCGAGCTGGACAGCGTCACCAAGAACCGGGTCAGCCACCGCGCGCTTGCCTGTGCGAAACTGGCGCAAGCGCTGCGCGGAGCCTGATGTCACTGCTGCAACTGCCGCCACTGGGGCTGTATGTCCATCTCCCCTGGTGCGAGCGCAAATGTCCCTATTGCGATTTCAACTCCCACGAGTTCACTGAGCTGCCCGAGCAGGCCTATGTCGACTGCCTGTTGGCGGACCTGGAGCGGGAAATCGCCTTTGCCCAGGGGCGTAGCATCAGTACGCTTTTTATCGGCGGTGGCACACCCAGCCTGTTCAGCGCCGGGGCCATTACCCGCTTACTGCAAGGTATTGCGGCACGGCTGCCGCTGGCAGCGCACATGGAAGCGACCATGGAGGCCAACCCCGGCAGCGCCGAAGCGGGGAAATTTGCCGCCTTTCGCGCCGCGGGAATCAATCGCCTGTCCCTTGGCATACAGTCGTTCCAGGCCACGCAACTGCGGATACTGGGTCGCGTACACGATAGCGACCAGGCTCACAGCGCCGTAACAGCGGCCCGCAATGCAGGTTTCCAGCGTATAAACCTGGATCTCATGCACGGCCTGCCACAGCAGGATGCCGCCCTGGCACTGGCGGACCTGGCCACTGCCATGGAGTACGACACCGGCCACCTCTCCTGGTACCAGCTCACGATCGAACCCAACACCGTGTTTCACAAGCGGCCGCCATTGCTGCCGGTAGAGGATGAACTCGCCGATATCCAGGATGCAGGAGAAGCACAACTACTGGCCGGTGGCCTGCGTCAATACGAGGTTTCAGCCTGGGCGATACCCGGGCAGGAGTGCCGGCACAATCTCAACTACTGGTCTTTTGGTGACTACCTGGGCATTGGTGCGGGAGCGCACGGCAAGGTCAGTTTTACCGATGGGCGGATCATGCGCTATGCCAAGCGGCGCCAGCCGGAGGCCTATATGCAGGCCGGCGCCGATGACTACCGCGCACAACAGCGCTGGCTGCAGGCCGAAGAACTGCCGGGTGAATTTGCCATGAACGCGCTGCGCCTGAACGCGGGCTTTACCCTGGAGCAATTCAGCGCCTGCACCGGGCTGGCTGCCGGTGCTCTGCAACCGGCCCTGGATTCACTGGTCGAACGCCAGTTACTGGTCGTTAGCGGCAACCGGCTAACCGCCAGCCCACTCGGGCGGCGTTTCCTGGATTCCGTGGTGGCGGAGTTTCTCCCGGACTAAAAACCCGTCGGGCTTACACCTCAGTCGCGGGAGGAAAAATCGGACAGGCCGCTAGCTATCCAGCGCCTCGGTATTCCCGTGACGAATATCCTTGCCTTTCACCAGGTAAACCGTATGTTCGCAGATGTTCTTGGCATGATCCCCCACTCGTTCCAGGGAACGCAGTGCCCAAAGCACGTTCATCACCCTCGAGATACTGCGCGGGTCTTCCATCATGTAGGTAATCAGCTCGCGCAGGGCTGATTTGTATTCAAGGTCGATCTGGTCATCGGCCTTCAGCGTTTTCAGGGCTGCGTCGGAATCGTAGCGGGTAAAGGCATCCAGCGAATCGTGGAGCATTTTACGCACCCCACTGGCGATGTGCCGGACCTCGATGTAGCCGCGGGGGGCGTCGCCCTCTTCCGACAGGATAATCGCCATTTTGGCAATTTTCTTCGATTCGTCGCCAATACGCTCGAGATCGCGGATGGTCTTGCTTACGGCCATTACCATGCGCAGGTCCGAGGCCGCTGGCTGGCGACGGGCAATCAGGGTAGTGCAGTCTTCGTCAATCTGCACCTCGAGGGCATCAATTTCCTCCTCCCGAAAAACGACATCCCGCGCCAGGCCACTGTCGGCATCCAGCAACGCAGCTACCGCATCATCGAGCTGGGTTTCCACCTTGCCGCCCATGGTGAGCATCTGGCTCTTTATCAGCTCGAGCTCTTCATTGAAATGGCGAGAGATGTGCTGGTCGAAATGAAGCTTGTCCACGAAGCGCTCCTTAGCCGTAACGGCCGGTAATATAGTCTTCTGTCTGTTTCAAAGCAGGGTTGGTAAAAATGGCTTCGGTATGGTCAAACTCCACCAGGTCACCCAGGTACATGAAAGCAGTATAGTCCGAGACCCTGGCCGCCTGCTGCATATTATGGGTAACGATCACGATAGTGTACTGCTCCTTGAGCTCATAGATCAGCTCCTCAACCTTGGCCGTGGAGATCGGGTCCAGTGCGGAGGCCGGCTCGTCCAGCAGGATAACTTCGGGTTCAATGGCAATCGCCCGGGCAATCACCAGTCGCTGCTGTTGCCCGCCGGACATGCCAAAAGCATTATCGTTCAGGCGATCCTTGACCTCGTCCCACAGCGCGGCGGCGCGCAGCGAGCGCTCGACGACTTCGTCCAGGTCCCGCTTGCCATGCACACCCTGCAGGCGCAGGCCGTAGGCGACATTTTCATAAATGGACTTCGGGAAAGGGTTGGGCTTCTGGAACACCATGCCCACACTGCGTCGCAATTCCGCCACATCGACATCACGATCATATATATTCTTGCCATCCAGGATAATCTGGCCGGTAATCCGGCAGGTATCCACAAGATCATTCATGCGGTTGAAACAGCGCAGCAGAGTTGACTTGCCGCAGCCGGAGGGGCCGATAAATGCCGTAACTTTCTTTTCGGGGATCAGCAGGTTAATGTTTTTCAAGGTGCGGTCGTTGCCGTAATACAGCTCGAGATCGCGAACCTCAATCTTGGTGGTTTCATCCGCCATATCCACAGAATGCGCACGGTTTTCCGCCAGCCCGCCCGCAAACGGTGTAGTTAATTTGCCTTCAGTGGCGTCGCCTGCCTGTGTGTTCATGCTGTCTGTCTCTGTTGTCATATCTGTGCCTGTCTAGTCCGAAGCGCTGCGGTAGCGTTCACGCAGTCGGTTGCGTATGGAAATGGCGGTCAGGTTAAGGGCCACAATCAAAAACACCAGTACCAACGCCGTGGCATAGACCAGGGGTCGGGCCGCTTCCACATTGGGGCTCTGGAACCCGACATCGTAAATATGAAAGCCCAGGTGCATGATCTTCCGTTCCAGGTGAATATACGGAAATATGCCGTCCACTGGCAGGGTTGGCGCAAGCTTTACCACGCCCACCAGCATCAGCGGAGCCACCTCGCCCGCCGCACGGGCAATAGCGAGTATCAGGCCGGTCATCATCGCCGGCGTGGCCAGGGGCACAACCACTTTCCACAAGGTTTCCGCCTTGGTCGCCCCCAGCGCCAGGCTGCCCTGGCGGATGGTACTGGGGATCCGTGCCAACCCTTCCTCCGTGGATACTATGACAATCGGCAGGGTAAGCAGTGCCAGGGTCAGTGATGCCCAGAACAGGCCTGGCGTACCAAAGGTCGGTGCAGGCAATTTGGCTTCATAAAACATCTGGTCGATGCTGCCGCCCAGAAAGTACACAAAGAAGCCAAGGCCAAAGACGCCGTAAACAATAGAGGGTACCCCCGCGAGGTTATATACCGAGATCCTGATAATGCGGGTCATCAGGTTCTGTTTCGCGTATTCACGCAGGTAAATGGCGGCCAGGATACCGAACGGAGTGACCATGATTGACATCACGAACACCATCGTCACGGTACCGAAAATGGCCGGAAAAATCCCGCCCTCGGTGTTCGCCTCGCGGGGGTCGTGGGTCAGGAACTCCCAGAGGCGCACGAGGTATTCACCAGCCTTGTCAATAACCGACAACGTGTTCGGCGCGGTTACCCTGACCACCATTGCCAGGGAAATATCCACCTCGTCGCCACTATCCGTCAGCATTCGCAGGGTATCCCGAAAAGTGCTTTTATAGAGCAGGTCCAGCTCCTGCCGCAGCGCCTGGTACTCGATTTCCAGTTCCCGGCTGCGCTCGGCAATACGGGTTTCCTCAATCACTCGTTCCGCGCCACTCACCTCGCGAAGCTCAAGTGAACGCTTGTCGAGACGCAGTCTCTCCATATCGGTATTGATACGGCCAATACGGCGGCGTTCAATCGCCTCGATCTCGTCGTGCAGCTTGATGCTACGCGCGGTTGCCGTCTGCAGTGTGTTCCAGAACCGCACATCCGTGGCGGGTATGGTTTCACCGGCGCTCGTCAGGTGCAGCGGATAGCCGTAAAAATTACCCCATTCGCGGCGTTCTATCACAAAGGCGTTATCGGGGTAACGGAAGGGTTGCATCCCGACTTCGGTGTGCCAGACGAAATCCCTGCCAGTCTGGTCGCGATTACCCTCCTTGAACAGGTAACGGGTAATTTGCGCGGTGTCCTCCGGCACATAATTACCCGCATCCCGGGCTACGGCGGCAGTCACAGTCTGGGAGCGTACCAGTTCACCCAGCACCAGGCGCCGGCTACCGTCGCGATCCACAATTTCCACTTCTGCCACGCTTGACGGCCAGAAATGGCCGAATCCACGAACGGCGATCAGGCCGATCAGGCCCACCACCATGATCATGCAGACCGCGACGGCGCCGGCGTTCAGCCAGACCCAGGGGGTACCACTCTTGAACCATGCTCTCATTATCTGTCCCCTACCCGGTTATCACAGGCTGCTGTAGCGGGTGCGCAACCGCTGCCGAATAATTTCAGCCACGGTATTGACCACAAAAGTAAGGGCCAGCAATACCAGGGCGGCCAGAAACAGTACCCTGAAATGGGATGATCCCACTGCCGTCTCCGGCAGCTCCACGGCTATATTGGCAGAGAGCGTGCGCATCCCCTCGAAAATATTGAAATTCACCACCGGGCTGTTACCGGTCGCCATCAATACGATCATGGTTTCACCGACAGCGCGGCCAAAGCCCATCATCACTGCCGAGAAAATGCCCGGGCTGGCAGTGGGTAAAACCACCCCCACAACGGATTGCCAGCGGGTAGCCCCCAGCGCCAGCGAACCCTGGGTGAGGTGGCCGGGCACGGTAAAGACCGCATCCTCCGCAATCGAGAAAATGGTCGGGATCACCGCGAAGCCCATGGCAATACCCACGACAAGGGCGTTACGCTGATCGTAGGTAATACCGATATTGGTAAACCACTGACGCATGCTGCCGTCAAAAAACCAGATCTCAATAAAGGGACTGAGAACAATGCTCAACCAGACAAAACCGATAATAACCGGTACCAGCAGAGCCGCCTCCCAGCCATCCGGGACACTGTTCCGGATTGAGGCGGGCAGTAGCCGGGTCCAGATAAACGCAAATACCAGCATCATTATGGGAAGCAGAATAACAATGCTGAATATCGCCGGCAGGTGATCCTCGGCGAAGGGTGCCAGCCACAGGCCAGCCAAAAACCCCAGGATAACCGTCGGCAGGGCTTCCATAATCTCAATGCTGGGCTTAACAATCCCACGCAACTTCGGGGTCATGAAATAAGCCGTGTAAATAGCCCCCATAATCGCGAGTGGCATGGCAAACAGCATGGCGTAGAACGCCGCCTTGAGAGTACCCACAGACAACGGAACCAGGCTGAACTTGGATTCAAATTCGTCGCTACCGGAAGAGGATTGCCAGATATACTCGGGATCCGCCCGACCTTCGTACCAGACCTTGTTCCACAGCGCTGAAAATGACAGCTGTGGATGCTCGTTCCAGATATCAGCGGAATGCAATTGCCCGTTCTCGCCCAGCACCAGCAGGCGGCCGTTCAGGGGCGAAATCGCGACCTGCGCTACAGGCTGGTCAATAAACTGGTCCAGGTACAGGGTTCGGGCGGACGTGCCATAGTGCACGCCGAGCTGGCCGCTGGCATCACCGGCTACAAAGCCCTTGCGATTGTACTCCGGGGCAATTGCGGTAATGGCCGCGCCATGGGAGTTAAATTCGCGGATGCGGGTCAGGCTATAGTTATTGCTCTCATCGCGCACCAGAAACCACTGGCTCAAATCACCGTTCTGGGTACCCATAATGATCGAGACCGTGCCAACCAGGAATTCGGCTGCCGTTATCGGGCTGCCCTCGCCGGCATCAACCGACTGGACCAGCTGCGCGTTGTCGGGATTGCTGACGTCGTAGTAATGCACCCAACCGGCACTGTCTACAACAAACAGACTGCGCAGCGCCTTGTCCAGCAGCATCCTCACCGGCTCACCGGGTACCGGTGGCAAGGTATGTAGCTCGGTATTGACGACTACAGCGCCGGTCATCATGTTGGTACGGCTGGAAAGGCTCGCCAGAACCAGTCGCTTGTCATCGGTGTAACCGGCCAACAAAGTTGCTTCGCGACCGCGGGTGCGGCTGGCTATTGCCACCAGTTCCAGCGAATGACCCTGTTCATCAAGAGTAAAGGCATCGGTACCCAGGGGATACTCGAGCTCTGGCGTGATATAGCGTGAGCCCTCGGGAAAAGACAAATCGTAGTCATGCCTGGCTATAAGCACCTGGCCGTTATCAAGGCCGTGGGCGGTAATATGAGTACCGGGACCGGCCGCTGCATAACTGCTTACCCGGCTACCCAGTGGTAGCGCCAGTGGTATCTGTGCTCGTAAGGCGCCACTTTCAAGCTCAAAAAAGGTAACCATCCCACTACTGCCGTACTGCAGGCCCAGCTCTTCGTAACGCTCGATATAAAGGGCATTGGCGGCATCATCAGCGACTGGCGCGGTGTAAGTGGACAACGGCGTTATGGTGGCGCCACGCAGAACAGGAGCCACTTCATAAAACAGGTAAACAAAGATCATAGCCAGGGCAAACACCACCCCAAATCCTGCAACAGTGATCCCCCAGCGCGAGGCGTTATCCTTGAACAAACGCCGCTTTCGCAGTTTTTTGCGGGCTTCCACGCCGGGCAAGAGTGATTTCAATCGCGGCGACGACTGATCGGACGTTGAGCTGGTTTCGTTCATGGAGACGCCCCTTTTGGGGTCCAGGGCAACGCCGGGACCCTCGTGCTGGAACCGGAATATACCATTTATGTGACAATCATTAAAAAGAGAGGCGAACCTCTCTTTTTAATGTGTGGAATAACCGCGCAGCACGCCGGCGGAGCCTTGGGGACGTGGATCAATTAATGCCCAGATCAGCCATAACCCGCTGGCCGAGAGCATTGGGCAGGGGCACAAAACCATCGCGATGCACAATTTCCTGGCCCGTTTTGGAGTACAACATCTTCACGAATTCCCGTGCCAGTGGAGTCAGCTCCTGGTTGGGATTCTTATTGATGTAAACATACAGATAGCGTGACAGGGGATAGCTGCCGTCGGCGGCGTTTTCGCGTTTGGCTTCAATAAAAGGAGCACCCTGTTCGACGGCAAGGGGCAGGACTTTCACACCTGACGTACGATAGCCAATACCGGAATAGCCGATACCGTTAATCGATTCGGTAACACCCTGCACCACAGAGGATGACCCAGGCTGCTCATTGATGCTGGCCTTGAAATCACCGCCACACAGCGCGTTATCCTTGAAGAAACCGTAGGTGCCGGAGACGGCGTTGCGGCTATACAGGGCAAAGTCACGGTTGGCCCATGAGCCGGTCAGGCCCACCTGGCCCCAGCGGACGATGTCTTCGGGATAGCCGCAGCGACGAGTGGCGGAAAAAATGGCATCCACCTCGGGCAGGCTCAGGCCTTCAATCGGATTGTCTTTATTAACGTATACCGCCAGCATATCAATGGCTACCGGCAGCGCATACGGTGCGTAGCCATGGGCGGCCTCAAATGTCTGGATTTCAGTATCGCGCATCGCCCGGCTCATGGGCGCCAGAATGGCAGTGCCCTGAGTCAGTGCGGGTGGTGCGGTGGATGAGCCCGCACCCTGGATCTGCACATTCACGTTCGGGTAGAACTTGTTGAATTCTTCGGCCCACAGAGTCATCAGGTTATTCAGGGTGTCGGACCCAATGCTGGACAGGTTGCCGGAAACTCCGCCGACACGTTCATATTTGGGCAGCGCGGGATCAACTTCCGCAATGCCCGGGATGCTGGTGAACCCCGCTGCAACGAGGGTTAGTGTAGTAATAAGCTGCTTGAATTTCATAATAGTCTCCGCGTGGAGGACGAATGGATACCAACTGGTCTATCGCGGCACTATAAGGCAGAAATGTGACAGAAATATGACAGGCAATCACCGAATGGCGAGTAAACTTGCCGGCGCCTACGCGTTGTTGTCTTCAGCGCTGCGTGTCGGGCGCTGAAAGACCAGATCCCATACCCCGTGGCCCAGGCGCTCACCACGGAGCTCAAACTTGGTGAGCGGCCGCTGCGACGGGCGCGGGGCGTATTGGTCCACACCCGCGGTATTTACCAGGTTGGGTGTAGCGGAAAGCACTTCCAGCATCTGCTCTGCGTAATCTTCCCAATCGGTCGCGAGGTGCAGTATCCCGCCGGGTTTCAGATGGCGTACCAGTTGGGCAGTAAAGCCCGGCTGAATGAGGCGCCGCTTGTTATGGCGCTTCTTGTGCCAGGGATCGGGGAAGAATATCTGTATGGTGTCCAGTGACGACTCTGCAATGCAGTCACGCAGCACCTCTACCGCGTCGTGGCAGTAGGCACGAATGTTTCCTACCTCGCGCTCTGCCATGGTGTGCAGCAATTTGCCGACCCCCGGACGATGCACTTCAATGCCGATAAAGTCCTTTTCCGGCGCGGCTGCGGCCATGGTTACCAGTGACTCACCCATCCCGAAGCCGATTTCCAGCACTCGTGGCGCGGTACGACCAAACACCACATCAAAGTCCGGCGCGCCGTCACCGTGCAACAACCCGAAGTGCGACCAGTTCTCGTCATAGGCGCGCTGCTGCCCTGGTGTCAGGCGCCCCATGCGTAATACGTAGCTACGAATTGGCCGTTGCTGTACAGAGTCGGTCATGGTTCAGACTGCCAGCTTCCAGCTCGCGGCGCCGAGGCAGGCCCAGCCCGCTATAAAGGCGAGACCGCCCAGGGGAGTCACGGCACCGAGCCAACGGATGCCTGTAATACTCAGGAGATAGAGGCTGCCTGAAAAAATCACCAGCCCGAGGATGAACAAAATGCCACTGCTGCGCAGCAGATTGATACCCGGAAAACCTGCGGCGAGGAGGCCTACCGCGAGCAGAGCCAGGGTATGGTAGAAGTGATACTGGACCGCAGTCTCGAATATGCCCATCGCATAGTCGTCCAGCCTGCTCTTCAGTGCATGAGCACCAAACGCTCCGAAACTGACCGCGAGAACGCCGCTCAAGGCGGCGCTGAAAATAAAGAATTGTGCCATGATCTGGACCTGATACCGGAAGTGCTACAGTTTAACACCCCGCCGCTGAAAATCAGGCAGCAATTGCCCCGCGCAATTTTTTCATTGCGTTCTGCTCAAGCTGGCGGATGCGCTCAGCAGAAACCGCGTACTTGGCCGCCAATTCGTGCAGGGTGGCTTTTTCTTCAGCCAGCCAGCGTTGGGCAAGAATATCACGGCTGCGTTCATCGAGATCGGCCAGTGCCAGGTAAAGCTGCTCTTCACTGTTTTCCTGCCAGTCGTCGGATTCCACCGCTGTAGCCGGGTCGCTGCGCTGATCTTCCAGAAAATACTGCGGTGCCTGCCAGGCGTCTTCGTCGTCCTGGTCCAGCGGCGAATCAAATGCGACATCGCGGCTACTCAGGCGCCCCTCCATCCGCTGGACTTCGGTAATATCCACACCGAGATCACTGGCCACCGCCTGTGCCTCTTCCGGGCTCAACCAGGCGAGGCTTTTCTTGGCGCTGCGCAGGTTGAAGAACAATTTGCGCTGGGCCTTGGTAGTGGCGATCTTGACGATTCTCCAGTTGCGGAGAATGAATTCATGCATCTCTGCCTTGATCCAGTGCACGGCGAAAGACACCAGGCGTACACCCTTCTCGGGATTGAAGCGCTTGACGGCCTTCATCAGGCCAACGTTGCCTTCCTGGATCAGGTCCGCCTCGGCCAGGCCATAACCTGAATAGCTGCGAGCAATGTGCACCACAAAGCGCAAATGGGACATGATCAGTTCGCGCGCAGCAGCCACGTTGTCGTTGTAATACAGGTCTTCCGCCAGCTCATGCTCCCGTTCCGGAGTAAGCAAAGGGATTCTGCCAACGGCTTGCACATAGGCACCAAGATTGGCCCCGGGCACCAGCTGGTCAATCGGTTGCAATATCGTGCTCATGTGAAAATCTCCCTGTTCAATGCCGACAAGTTTAGCACTCATCCTATTAGAGTGCCAACATGTGGGAAGTTCAGGTTAAACTCCGATGTAAAATTTTTTCGCATGGAAAACAGTGGGTTAGAGCCAGGATGTAGGGAGGCGGACTAGCGCGGGGCAATACTGCCGAGATGGCGGGATACCGCCAGCCAGGCGCCCGTCAAACCCAATAACCCGCCCAGTATCACCAGGTTCAAGCTGCCCATGATACCCAGCCCGCCCAGGCGAAAGGTGCTTTGGTATGACTGGGCCAGATCGGCCACCGGTGCACCCAGGAACCAGAGTGCCGTGGCTACCAGAAGGGCCGCAAAAAAACCGCCGCCCACCCCATACCAGAGGCCGGTATATAAAAAGGGCCGGCGCACAAAGGCATTGCTGCCCCCGACCAGCTTGACGATTACAATCTCTTCGCGACGGCTCTCAATGGCCAGGCGAATGGTATTCCCGAGAATCAGCACCACGCCCGCCACCAGGATTCCACCCAACGCCAGCACCAGGCGTTGCCCCAGTTCCATCAGGTTGTTCAGCCGCTGTAGCCAGGCCATGTCCATCACCGCCTCGGCAACCCTGGGGTCTGCGGCCAGCTCCGCATGCAGCGTCATCGATTGGTTCGCGCCGCTGACGGGGGTCACCAACAGGAGATTCGGCAGGGGGTTTTGCTCAAGACTATCCAGGACGTCAGCAAAGCCGGAAAGCGCGGTGAATTCCCTGAGGGCCTCGTCCCGGGAGATATGAATCACCTCTGCGATATCCGGTCGGGCCAGTAATTCCTCGCGCAGGGTTTCCGTCTGCACGGCGGTTACCGAATCCTTCATGAACAGCGACAACTGCGCAGGACTGTTCCAGCCGTCGCTGATCTGGCGGGCGTTACTCAATCCCACCTCCAGCGCCGCCGGCAGAGCGAGGGCAATACCAATCACCAGCCAGGTCAACACGCTGGATACGGGGGCGTTGAATATTCGCTCCAGACTATCCGAAGCCGACTGACGGTGGTGGGCCAGCCAACCGTTATAGCGCTGTCTCAGGCTGATGCCGCTGGCACTGGCACCCTCCCGGCGAACACCCGCTGCTGAGTGCTTTTTATTGCGACCGGATATCATCCGCCGCTACTCACCAGGCGGCCTTCGCGCAGGGTTAAAATGCGGTGGCGCAGGCGGGAAATCAACGCCAGATCGTGGCTGGCTATCACCACCGTTACCCCGACCTGGTTAAAGGCCTCGAAGAGCTGCATGATCTCCGCGGAGAGTGCCGGATCGAGGTTGCCCGTGGGCTCGTCGGCGAGCAGGATACGGGGTTTGGCCACTACTGCCCTGGCGATCCCGACCCGCTGCTGTTCACCCCCGGACAGGGTGATGGGCAGGGCGCGTTCCCGGGCCAGCAGGCCGACCTTGTCCAGGGCGGCGCGAACCCGACGTCCAATTTCGCGGTGCTCATAACCGGCAATCACCAGCGGCAGGGCCACATTGTCGAATACGGTCCGGTCAAACAGCAGCTGGTGATTCTGGAACACAACGCCAATATTGCGTCGGTGCCGGGGGATGCCCCGGGCCTTCACTTTCGCCAGGTTCTCACCGTCGATAATTATCTGGCCCCGGGTGGGACGCTCAATCAGCATGATGAGACGCAACAGCGTGCTTTTACCCGCGCCGGAATGGCCGGTGAGAAAAACCAGCTCGTCCCGGCCCAGTTCAACGCTGACCTCCCGCAGGGCTTCGTGGCCCTCCGCGTAGCGCTTGCTCACCCGGTCAAAAGTAATCATTTGCTATGGCTGTCGTCACCCGCAAACAAGGCGCGAATGAAGGGCTCGGCCGCAAAGGGGCGCAGATCTTCCGCAGTTTCGCCAACACCAATAAAGCGTATGGGTAATCCCAGCTTGCGGGCGATGGCAAAGATGACCCCACCCTTGGCGGTGCCATCCAGCTTGGTCAGGGTGATACCGGTGACACCGACTACCTCCTGAAACTGGCGGGCCTGGGTAAGCGCATTCTGGCCGGTGCCGGCGTCCAGTACCAGCATGATCTCGTGGGGAGCTTCCGGATCCAGCTTGGCCATCACCCGAACCACCTTTTTCAGCTCGTCCATCAAGTGGTCCTTGTTATGCAAGCGACCGGCAGTATCCGCGATCAGGACATCGACATTGCGTGCTTTTGCCGCCTGTAAGGCGTCGAACAATACCGATGCGCTGTCCGCCCCGGTTTGCTGGGCAATTACCGGCACCTCGTGCCGCTCCCCCCAAACCTGCAGTTGTTCCACAGCCGCTGCGCGGAACGTATCCCCCGCTGCCAGCATTACCGATCGACCCTCAGCCTGGTAGCGACGCGCCAGTTTGCCGATGGTGGTCGTCTTGCCCACACCATTGACGCCCACCATGAGAATCACAAAAGGCTTTTTACCCGTAACGTCCAGGGGCTTCTCGCAGGGTTTGAGCAGCTCGAGCAGCTCCTCTTGCAGGGCGTCACCCAAGGCCTCGGGGCGAGTGAGCTCCCTGCGGGAAATGCGCCGCGTAAGGCTGTCGATAACCTCCACGGTTGCATCTACGCCGACATCCGCCAACAGCAACCGCGACTCGAGCTCCTCCAGCAGTTCGGTGTCAATTTCCTTACTTCCCAGGAACAGGTTGCCCAGGCCGTGCACCAATGTGTCACTCGTGCGACCAAGACCGCGACGCAGGCGCGCAAAAAAACCGCTCTCGCTGGTATCGGCGCTGTTGTCGCCCGGCGCGACAGGTGCCCTGGGTCGCTCGGCGGGCATGGCGTGCCCTGCTCGCGGGGCACCATCGCCGGGTTCGACTGGCTGCACGGGGAGATCGGCTACATCCTCTGCCGACGCCTGGGATTCCGGGGCTTCCGCGGGAGTCTCAGAATCGCGAGGGGCGTCTGCAGCCGGATCGGTCTGGTTCTTTTTTCGTTTAAAAAACTTCATAACTCTCGTGCTAGAGTGCGCAAGGGGGATCTCTGCGGATTCCCGTATCTTATCACTCTTGGGCGGAGCGAAGAAATGACGGGCAGGCGATCATCGCAGCAACGGGATGCCCAGGTGGGACCAGGCACACTGAGAATTATCGGCGGCCGCTGGCGCAGCCGCAAGCTGGATTTTGTCGCCACAGAGGGCCTGCGCCCCACCACGGACAGGGTGCGGGAAACGCTCTTTAACTGGTTGGCGCCGGTTATTCGCGATGCACGCTGCCTGGACCTGTTCAGCGGCAGTGGCGCGCTGGGCCTTGAAGCTCTGTCCCGGGGCGCCGCCTACTGTGACTTCGTTGACTCCGAGCAAAATAATCTGGCGCACATAAGGCGCCATCTGCAGACCCTTGGCGCCGACCAGCAGGCTCACTGTCATCATTGCACTGCCGCTGATTTTCTTGCCCGCGCCGAGCACCGTTACGATATCGTCTTTATCGACCCGCCTTTCGGCCAGGACCTGGTACCGCCGGCCTGCGCAGCCCTGCATGGCAACAAACTGCTTAACAACAAGGCATCCGTTTATATCGAAACAGCCGTGTCCGACCTTGTCCAGCTGCCACCGGAACCGTGGCAGCTGTATCGGGAAAAGACCGCCGGGGCAGTAAGATATTGCCTGTATCATTATCACCCTTAACCCGAAGTGGCCATTTGCACCGGAAACACCGAATGTTTACTATCCGCGGCTTGATCCCTGTACCTGAGCGCTGACATGAGAACACACACGGTAATTTATCCCGGCACCTTCGATCCCATTACCAATGGCCATGTGGATCTGACGGAACGGGCGGCGCGCCTTTTCGGCAAAGTTGTTGTTGCCATCGCCCACAGCGAGAAAAAGACCCCCATGTTCAACCTTGAGGAGCGCGTCAGTCTTTGCCAGCAGTCGCTCCAGCATCTCCCTAACGTGGAAGTGGTGGGGTTCAGCAATCTGCTGATCGACTTTGCGCAAAGCCAGGGATCGCGCTGTGTACTGCGCGGATTGCGGGCAGTGGCCGACTTTGAATACGAGTTCCAGCTGGCCAACATGAATCGCGCCATGGACCCCGAGTTCGAGAGTGTGTTTCTGACTCCCTCCGAACATTTGTCCTACATTTCTTCTTCCCTGGTGCGGGAAATTGCGGTACTGAATGGTGATATCACGCCCTTTGTACCCGAACCCGTCGCCCGGGCCCTCGAAGAGAAGTTCCGCCGCTAGGAACCGGGCCTCGTTCGCCGGGCACGTATTCAGCGCTGGCAGGCTACGCAGTACACCGTCGTCCGCTGCGCCAGCCTGGCCTCCCGCAAGGGCCTGCTGCAGCGCTTGCAGGCTTGCCCTCCGCGACCGTACACCAGCAATTGCTGGGCGAAATAGCCGGGCTTGCCGTCACCGCCGACGAAATCCCGCAAAGTCGTCCCACCCTGGGTTATCGCCGAACTCAGCACTTGCCTGACATGGCCGGCCAGCACCTCATAGCGCGCCAGCGCAATGCGTCCCGCAGGTCGCTGGGGATGAATGCCGGCAAGGAAAAGAGCTTCGTTCGCGTAAATATTACCCACGCCCACCACGATACGCCCGTCCATGAGAAAGGTTTTTACCGGCGCCCGCCGGCCTCGTGACTGCCTGTACAACAGGGCTCCGGAAAAGCCGGGCGACAGTGGTTCGGGTCCCAGGTGCTGCAGCAGGGGATGTTGCTCGCCCGGTTGCAGCCAGAGCATACAGCCAAAACGACGGGGGTCGTTAAAACGCAGGCAATCGCCGCTGCCGAAACGGATATCCACATGGTCGTGGCGCATTGGCGGGCTGGCATCGCGAATCACCCGAAGCGACCCGGACATACCCAGATGCACCAGCAGGCTGCCTGCCACCGTATGAAAAAGAAGGTATTTGGCGCGCCGCTCTACTGCCCCTATGTACTGACCCTGCAGGCACTGGGCCAGATCCAGTGGAATCGGCCAGCGCAGTCGACGCTCGCGAACATCCACGGCGACTACCTGCTGGCCCAGACTCCAGGGCTCAACACCGCGGCGCGTGGTTTCAACTTCCGGCAACTCAGGCATGGCGTTCCACAGGCACTGCCCGCATCGGCATGGCCGACCGCTGCACCTGCCAAAAAAAACCCGGCGTAAGCCGGGATTTTGAATGCATGAGAAGAGGCGGGATCACTTACTTGATCTTGCCTTCCTTATACATCACATGCTTGCGAACAACCGGATCGTACTTCTTCATTTCCAGTTTGTCCGGGGTGGTGCGCTTGTTCTTGTCAGTGGTATAGAAGTGCCCTGTACCGGCTGACGAAATCATTCTGATCTTGTCTCTCATCGCTATTCTCCTTCAGCTCAGGCCAATCAGACCTTGAGGCCATTTGCGCGAATGTCGCTCAACACCTGCTCGATGCCTTTCTTGTCGATGATGCGCATGCCCTTGCCGGAAACTCGCAGGGTCACAAAGCGCTTCTCGGACTCAACCCAGAACCGGTGGTGATGTAAGTTTGGCAAAAAACGGCGACGGGTGCGGTTCTTTGCGTGTGAAACATTGTTTCCAGTGACCGGACGCTTACCGGTGACCTGACATACTCTTGCCATGATTGCCTCTCCCATTACCACGGGAATTGTAAAAATCGATGTGGCCAAATGGGTCTGAATGGTACCCCGGCCGCGCGGAGCGCGACTTTATACCAGAACACCATGGGCTACGCAAGCTAAAAAGGGGGCGGGCCAGCCACCTGCGCGCGCTCACAAGAGCCCGCTTTCGGCAAACGAATAGCTTTGGCCGCGACCGATAATAACATGATCCAGCACACGAATATCCAGTAAAGATAAAGCGGACTGCAGGCGCTCGGTAATCCGGCGATCCGCCTGGCTCGGTTCGGCCACGCCCGAGGGATGATTATGGGCAAGGATCACTGCTGCAGCATGATATTGCAGTGCCCGTACGGCCACTTCCCTGGGATACACTGCAGCGCCGTCGAGGGTGCCAAAAAACAGGTCCTCGCAACGCAGGATGCGGTGCTGGTTATCAAGGAACAGGCAGGTAAATACTTCCCGGTGCTGGCTACCAAGGTGATGTTGCAGAAAGTGACGTGTCTGCTGCGGGCTGGACAGGGAACTGCCGGCACGGGCACCTTCGAGGGCGTGTCGCCTGGCCAGCTCGAGGGCGGCCTGCAACTGGGCATACTTGCCCGCACCCAGCCCAGGGCATTCCAGTAGCTCCTCAGGCACGGCTGCCAGCAGCCCAGCCAGGCTTCCGAAACGCAGCAATAACTCCCGGGCAACATCAACGGCGGAATGGCCGCGGCGGCCAGTACGTAGCATGATCGCCAGCAGTTCGGCATCGGACAGGGCCCGGACACCCAGTTGCAACAGTTTATCCCGGGGGCCTTCACCTACCCCCCAGTGCTTGATCGACATCGACTCGCCCTCCCTGGCTTTCCACCGTATGCAGTGTCAAATTAGCTGACGTAATGGTATTGTTTCGTCCTCTTTCAACCTATTGTCCCAATTGGGTGGCCGCAGTGGCACATCTTTTTAATCGCAATGTTGTGCTCGGCATTAGCGGTGGTATCGCGGCCTATAAATCCGCGGAACTGGTACGCCAGCTAAAACAGCTCGGCGCTGACGTACGGGTGATCATGACCCGGGGGGCGCAGGAGTTCATCACCCCGCTGACCCTGCAGGCCCTGTCTGGCCGACCGGTACATACCGATCTGCTGGATGTGGAGGCGGAACTCGGCATGGGTCATATCGAGCTGGCTCGCTGGGCTGACCTGTTGGTCATTGCCCCGGCAACGGCGGACCTGCTGGCGCGCCTGGCCGCCGGCAGGGCGGACGACCTGCTGACCACGGTTGCGCTGGCAACTGCCGCCCCGAAATTGCTGGCGCCGGCAATGAACCAGCAGATGTGGCGCGACCCTGCCACCAGCGCAAATATAGCCACACTGCAAAAGCGCGGCCTGCAACTGGTTGGACCGGGAGCCGGGGACCAGGCCTGCGGCGACGTTGGCCCCGGGCGCCTGGAGGATCCCGCCATTATTGCCCGGGCTGCAGCGGGCCTGTTCAGCAGCGGCCTGCTGGCGGGTAAGCGCGTGGTAATTACCGCTGGCCCAACCCGGGAAGCACTGGATCCGGTGCGCTACATTTCCAATCATAGCTCGGGCAAAATGGGTTACGCACTGGCCAGAGCGGCGGTGGATGCCGGCGCACAGACCATACTCGTCAGCGGGCCCGTGGAACTGGCAACACCGGATCACGTAAACCGCATTGACGTACAGAGCGCCGATGACATGCTTGCCCAGTGCCTTGCCCTGGTTGCAGATTGTGATATTTTCATTGCCTGTGCAGCAGTGGCCGACTATCGCCCAGGCACGATCTCCACGGAAAAAATCAAGAAAGGACCGGAAAAAATCAGCCTGGAACTGGTCCGGAATCCCGACATCGTCGCTGCTGTCGCGGCCAGTGAGCACTCACCTTTTACCATCGGGTTCGCTGCCGAAACCAATGACCTGCTGGCCTATGCGAGCTCGAAGATGGAGCGGAAAGGGCTCGACATGATCGTCGCCAACGACGTATCCGATCCCGCGATTGGTTTCAACAGCGACCATAACGCAGCCACGGTGCTCTGGCCCGGAGGCAGCCGGGTTCTGGAGGAGGCATCCAAGGCAACAATTGCGCGGGATATCATTCGCCTTATCGCAGATCGGGTATCCCTAATTCGTGACTGATCGGGATTCGCACAACATACGCAGTGCAGTCGTTCGCGGCAACGGGTTGCAACGGATCGTCAGTGTTGCCCTGCTGCTTGCCCTCGCGCCTCTTCTGGCGGGCTTTGCCTACCTCAGCCTGGTCCGGGACGACCACATCGAAAGCCAGCAGGCCCACCGTTTCAGCAATGCAATAGCCCGCCAGCAGGCAACGCAACTCCATAATATAGTCAGCAACGTGCGCAATCGACTCGAGACAGCGGCACACTCTGGCATCGGGCAGAAAATGCTGTATACCGCCGACCCCGAACAACTGGACAACATCGGGCAATCATTACTGGAATTCTTCCCGGAGCTGACCAGCCTGTATCTGATACCCATCAGCGATATGGGCACCGCCAGCCTGCGCGAAAACCAGGGTGGGCTCCGCAACCATATCGAACTCGACCTTGTCCGCCGGGCGGTGTCGGGTGCAAAGACCGGGCCTGAAACCTATCGCCATCAAAATGAAACCTACACATCCCTGGCTCAATCCGCACCGAAGCCCGGCGAAGGCGGGCAGCAGATTGTGATTCTGGCGACCTTTGCGGAAACATTCTTTGCCACCCAACTGGAGACACTGGATACAGGCCATGGCGAAGTCATTCTGCAACAGCTGTATGGTGACAAGCCCGAAAGGATCGCCGGTGTAGGTGAGAGCAATAATGCCGGCGAAGCTTTCCGGGCAACCCACGCCGTAGCCGATACTGCCTGGCAGATCACATTCGTCCCGGCGGACAGCATGCTGCATTCATTGTCTGTCGATCCCGTCCCGCCGCGTCTGGCACTGGGCCTGGCCCTGCTGGGCCTGCTTGCTGCCGTGACTACCATCATCCTCTGGTTCCCGAGACTGATCCGCCGCGACGTAGACCGGGTGATTGCCGGGGTCGGACTGAACACCCAGCTTGTGCTGGAGACGCCCCAACTACTGCCGCTGGCCGAGTACCTGCACCAGCGTGAGACGGCTTCACGCCCGGCACAGCCCTTTGAGCAGCCAACTCCGCAAGCCGGTGAGATGCCCGACGCCCTCACCGGACATCACCTGACCAATCCCATCTTCCAGCGTGACAATATAATGGTGGACGACTCGGAGATACCCGGCGCACCCGCGCAACGCGGTGCGGGTGCCACGCCTGAAGTCCTGCCCGAACATATTTTCCGGGCCTATGACATCAGGGGGCATGCCGATCTTGAGCTGACCGATGAAACCGTCTATCTGGTCGGTCGCGCGCTGGGCACGCTCGCGGCAACCAAGCCCCGGCCGGCGATGATAGTCGCCTGTGATGGTCGCCATTCGAGCCCGCGGATCAAGCAGACAATGATAGACGCCCTGCTCACTTCCGGCTGTGATGTCATTGATATCGGGTTGGTTCCCACGCCGCTACTGTATTTTGCCACCCACCATCTGCACTGCAGTTCAGGGGTCATGGTTACCGGCAGCCATAATCCGGCAGTTGATAACGGCCTGAAAATTGTCCTGTGGGGGCACACCATAGCGGCCGGAACAATCCAGGGTATTCGCGAATCCGCGCTGGCAGGGGAATTTCACGAGGGCAAGGGCAGCATCACCCAACATGATATTGTGCCCGCCTACCTTCAGGAAATCGTCGACGACATCAATCTGCCGGCAACCCTCAAGGTGGTGGTCGACGCCGGCAACGGCGCGACAAGCGTTGTGGCGCCACAGCTGTTCGCGGGGATTGGCTGTGAAGTAGTCCCTCTTTATTGCGACATTGACGGCAGCTTTCCAAATCGCTCTCCCGACACCAGCCGTGAGGAGAACCTGGCGGACCTAGCCGCTCTTGTGGTGCGTGAAAAGGCCCATTTCGGCGTCGCCTTTGACGGTGACGGCGACCGCCTGGCGGTAGTTACGGCATCCGGGCGTATCCTGCGCACCGATCAGTTGATGATGATATATGCCCAGGATGTCGTTTCACGAAACCCCGGCACTGACGTGGTATTCGATGTGAAATGCAGCCGCAGCCTGGCCCAGCTGATAACGGAATATGGCGGTCGGCCGGTACTGTGGAAAACCGGCCACGCCTTCATGAAAGAGAAGATGGCGGAAACCGGTGCCCTGCTGGGCGGCGAGTTTTCCGGTCATATCTTTTTCGGCGAGCGCTGGTACGGTTTTGATGACGGTATCTATGCAGCAAGCCGACTGGCAGAGATTCTCTGCAACCGGGACGAGACCCTGGACACGTTGATGGCCGCGTTCCCCGACTCGGTCAATACGCCGGAGATCCTGATTGCAGTACCAGAAGACAAGAAATTCTCCCTGATCACGCGTTTTATCGAACAGGCCCGCTTCCCCGAAGGGACAATCACGACTCTCGACGGCCTGCGGGTGGACTTCAATGACGGCTGGGGATTACTGCGGGCGTCCAATACCGGGGCCGCACTTACTGCACGCTTTGAAGCCTCCAACAGCAAACGGTTAGAGGTTATTATTGGCACGTTCTCAGACCAGCTGGCACGTATCGACCCTACGCTGAAAATTATTGCCTAGAGCCACTTGTGCCTGGCACAACCTACCCCGGACAGGACCCCATATGTCTCTTGATCGCGAATCCGCACTCAATATTGCCGAAGTACTGACCGAGGCGCTGCCCTACATACAGCAGTTTACCGGCAAGACCATCGTGGTGAAATTTGGCGGCAACGCGATGGTTGACCCCGAGCTGCACGAAAGCTTCGCCCGGGATATAGTGTTGATGAAGCTGGTGGGAATGAACCCGGTGGTCGTTCATGGCGGCGGGCCGCAGATTGGCGAACTGCTGAAAAAACTGAATATCCATACCGAATTCGTCAATGGCATGCGGGTTACCGACAGCGCCACGATGGATGTGGTGGAAATGGTGCTGGGCGGCAGTGTAAACAAGGAAATCGTATCCTCAATAAGCCGGGCGGGTGGCAAGGCGATAGGCGTCACCGGCAAGGACGGCCAGCTGATACGTGCGCGCAAGCTGCAGGTCAGCCGCTACAGCCCGGAACTTGGCGCATCGGAAATTATCGATATCGGCCATGTTGGGGAAGTTGAGCAGATTGATACCGAAGTGTTGCAGGTTATCCTCGGCAGCCACTTCATTCCGGTCATTGCGCCTATCGGCGTCGACCGGGAAGGCAACACCTATAACATTAATGCCGATTTGGTGGCGGGCAAGATCGCCGAGGTAATGCAGGCTGAAAAACTGATGCTGCTAACCAACACTGCCGGCCTGCTGGATAAAGAGGGCAACATCCTCACTGGCCTCAGCACGAGGCAGGTCGACGAGCTTATCAGGGACGGCACCATCACCGGCGGCATGCTGCCCAAGATCGACTGCGCCCTGGATGCGGTCAAGTCGGGAGTCGCCAGTGCCCACATTATTGACGGCCGGGTTCCCCATGCAATACTCCTGGAAATCTTTACCAACGTGGGTATTGGGACCCTGATCACCCGTCGGGCGAGTTAATCGGGGAAGAAAAGCGTTGCCGGCGGGCGCTGCTTGTTGCAGGAGCGGCGGCTAGTCGCTAGCATAACTGCCAATTAACGCAAACTGTGAGCGATATGCCACCCAAGACATCCCCCCGCCGCCAGCAGATCCTTGAGGCCCTCGCCCAGATGCTGGAGGCGAGCCCCGGCAATCGTATTACGACTGCCGGGCTGGCGCGCCAGGTGGGTTTTTCGGAAGCTGCGCTCTATCGCCACTTCCCCAGTAAGACCAAAATGTTCGAAGGTCTCATTGAGTTCATCGAGGATACCCTGTTTTCACGCATCAGCATCATCCTCGCCGAGGAACCCACCGCCGCAAAACGTTGTGAAAAAATGCTGATGCTGCTGCTGGCGTTTACCGAGCGGAACCCGGGCATCACCCGAATCCTTACCGGCGATGCGCTTACCGGTGAGACCGAGCGCCTGCACCAGCGGGTTGCGCAGCTGTTTGACCGCTACGAAACCCAGCTGAAACAGGTGATTCGCGAAGCCGAGCTGCGCGAAGGGCTGCGTCCGGTCATAACGGCAGGGGCTGCAGCGAACTTACTGATGGCATCCGCTGAAGGCCGCATCGCACAGTTTGTGCGCAGCGGTTTCTCGCGGCCACCAACGGCACAGTGGCAGGAGCAATGGGCTGTCCTGATTGGGGGTTTCTTCCGGGAGGCCGTCAGCTCTCCACAACCGGGGTCAGCGGGCACCCTGGCCCGCTGAAAGCCTGCCCGCAACGGTTTGCGCGTATCTGAGCTTGATGCTGCGGCATCGCTTTCCTAATTTGGCGCATCCTCCAGCATCCTGAAGCGGGCGATATCTGCGGCAAAACGGGCTTTTGCCTCCGCAATTTCGCGCTCGCGCTCAATGATCCGGCGCCCGTCCACGGCCATCTGCTGCTGGAGATCAGCGATTTTCCCAAGCAGGGCCGGATCAACAACCCTGCCGCTGCGCTCAATGTCAGCCGCGCGGGCCTGAAACGTTTCCACCTGCCGCCTGAGGTTACCGCGATTATTCTCCAGGATACGAATGCGTACGTTCCGCTCCGCCAGTGCACGGTCACGGGCTGACTCTATGTCGCTCACACTGCTATAGCGCAATTTCAGGTTTTTATCCCACTGCGCCAAACGCTCCCGCTCAAGCGCAGCGAGTTGCCGCGCGTTCATATCGGTGTTGCCCTCCGCCGCTGGCCTGGGCGCCACGACCCGGATGACCACGCCGCGATTGTTGAGCACCTCATAGCCGGAGGCCACGTACTCAGGGGGCACCCGAAAGTCGATTACCACGACACCCTCGCTGTTGCGATAACGGTATAACTCACGGTTGTTCTGGGCCAGACCGGAGGCGGCGCAGAACAGGCAAGTTACCAGAACCAGAAGTGCGGGCTTTCCGATCATCTCTGCAACACAAACCCGATTAGCGGAACACGCATCTCAGACACCGTAATGCCTCCGGTATTCCCGCATTCCCTCGAGAGCGTCACTCTGCCCGGCAGCGGACGCCTCCAGGTAATCAATGATATTGGTCATATCGATAATGCTGAGCACCGGGATGCCATACTCGGCCTCAATCTCCTGGATTGCCGATCGCTCTCCTGCACCGCGCTCCTGCCGGTCCAGGCCAATGGCAACCCCCGCGAGGGTGGCCCCGGCGGCGTCGATCATGGCAATCACCTCACGTACCGCGGTGCCTGCGGTAATGACATCGTCAATTACCAGCACCCGCCCCTGCAAAGGCGCACCCACCAGGGTACCGCCCTCGCCGTGAGCCTTCGTTTCCTTGCGGTTATAGGCAAAGGGAGCGTCAATCCCATGTTGATCCGATAGCGCGATCGCTGTTGCTGCTGCCAGCGGAATACCCTTGTAAGCCGGGCCCAGCAACACATCAAACCCGATACCCGAAGCCATGATGCGCGCCGCATAACAACGCCCCAGTGCGGCCAGAGCGGCGCCACTGGCAAAAGCGCCGGCGTTGAAGAAATAAGGGCTCAGGCGCCCGGATTTGAGGGTGAACTCGCCAAACCGGAGCACGTCATAGCGGCGTGCCAGTTCAATGAATTCCTGCTGATAAGTTTGCATATACTGATCCGGTACCGGGTAAAATCTGCGCTTTGGCGAATATGGGGTTATGCTTTACAGCTCACGCCGCTATTATGGCTGCGTGCGCATGTTCGCAACATGACATGCCGGCAGCTAATGGAATAGGGAGCCGCGGGCATTATCAGGTATGATACACCCTCTCTCAGTAAGGGGACATGAATGAGGATTATCAGTTTCAGTGCCGACGGCATCCAGAATGCCGCCCGCAACGGGTTTTACGACTGGATGGCCGAACAGGATGCGGATTTTGTCTGTATTCAGGATTTGCGCTGCACTGAGTATGATTTGCAGGATGACCTGTATTTCCCCAGGGACTACAACGCCTACTTTTTTGATGATGTGAACGGCAAGTCAAACGGTGTCGCCATTTATTGCCGGAAATTGCCCAAGGCCATTATGACCGGCCTGGGCTTCGCCGATTTTGATATGGAAGGCCGCTACATCCAGGCCGATTATGAAAACCTCAGCGTAGGCTGCCTGCTGGCACCTTACGCCGAGCCGGGCGATGCCGGGCAACTGGCTCGCAAAAGCGAATTCTTCAACTTGCTTGCGCATCACCTGCAGAAAGTCAGCAACAAGCGCCGTGAATTCATTATCTGCGGCAACTGGCACATCGCCCATACGGCCGCCGACGTAGAGGACACGGAGCGCAATAGCAACACGCCCGGTTTTCTTGCCGAAGAGCGCCAGTGGATGGATGAGCTGGTTGAATCCGGTTACGTGGACGCGTTCCGCGAGATCAATTCAGACCGGGATGAATTCAGCTGGTGGCCGGACGGTACGCCGGGCAGTAACGGCTGGCGCACCGATTTCCAGATCATATCCAAAGGCCTCAAATACGCGGTGGACTACGGCGCCATCTACAAGGCCAGGGCCTTTTCCAGCCATGCACCGGTCATTATGGATTATGACATAGAGCTTTAGGCCCTCGCGCCTTCAGCTCCATGTTGACATCGCCGGTCAGCGTCAGCCCGCTAAAGCCTGTTTTTGTAGTGCAAGCAACTGGGTAATACCGTCTGCCGCCAGATCCAGCATTGCATCCATCTCTGCCCGGGCAAAGGGCTGGCCCTCTGCGGTGCCCTGCACCTCCATGAAGCCGCCCTGCTCACCCATGACAACATTCATGTCGGTATCGGCTTTCGAATCCTCCTTGTAGTCCAGGTCCAGCACCGGGACACCCTGGAAAATCCCTACTGATACTGATGCGACCATCTGCACAAGCGGATCAGTGGTTATGAGCTTGCTCCGTTGCAGGTGGTTCAGGGCATCCACCAGCGCCACACAGGCACCGGTAATTGCAGCGGTGCGGGTACCACCATCGGCCTGGATAACATCGCAATCAATCGTGATGGTGTATTCCCCCAGTTTTTTCAGGTTGACCGCCGACCGCAGTGAACGCCCGATCAGGCGCTGGATTTCCAGGGTGCGCCCACCCTGCTTGCCGCGACTGGCCTCCCGGTCCATTCGCGAACCGGTAGAGCGCGGCAACATGCCATATTCCGCCGTTACCCAGCCACTGCCGCTGCCGCGCAGGAAACGCGGCACCCCGGCCGCAACTGATGCGGTGCAAATAACGCGGGTGGCCCCAAACTCCACCAGTACCGAGCCCTCCGCATGGCAGGTAAAGTCGCGGGTAATGTTGATGGCGCGTAAATCCGAGGGCGCGCGGCCACTGGGTCGTTGCATGGGTAACTCCGGTTGATTTGAAAGCGTGGCAGTATACGCGAGCCAGGCAGGAGCTGCAGGCGAAACCGGGCTTTGCCACACACAAACCGCCGAAGCCGCGCTGGGAGGAGACGGGGCAAACTGCTAGACTCGAATACCAGTCAATTCCGCCAGGACAGTATTTTGTCTCAGATTCATAGCATGACGGCCTTCGCCCGGGAATCTGCCACAATCGGGCAGAGCCTGCTGACGGTAGAGATCCGCTCCGTTAACCAGCGCTATCTCGACTGTTCATTCAAATTACCGGACAGCCTGCGCAACCTGGAGGCTGGCCTGCGCGAACAGGCAACAGGGAGGCTGGCCAGGGGCAAGGTAGAGTGCCTGTTCAGAGTACAGAGCCAGGGCGCGGGAACAGGCCCGCTCACCGTGAACCGGGAGCAGTTGCAACAGGTATTGGCGGCAGCGGCCGAAGTAACAGCGATACTGCCCGCCAGCCAACCCCTGAATCCACTCGAGGTTCTGCAGTTCCCGGGCGTTTGCCAGGCCAGCGAAGATAGTGAGGAAGTATTGCAGGCCACGGCCACCGAGCTGTTTGGGCGGGCGCTGGACGCATTGGTTGCCGGCAGGCAGCGGGAAGGAGAGAAGCTGGGGGCCATGATCTACAGCAGGATTGCCGAGCTTGAAACGGAAACCAGCGCTGTGCGCGAGTTGATGCCGGGCCTCAAACTTCAGCAGCGTGAACGCTTGCTGGCACGCCTGGCCGAACTCCAGGTGGATATCGACAATAGCAGGCTGGAGCAGGAGCTGGTATATCTGGCCCAGAAAGCGGATGTTGACGAGGAACTGGATCGCCTCCAGACCCACGCCGGGGAAGTCCGTCGAACACTCGACAAGGGCGGCCCCTGTGGTCGACGCCTGGATTTCCTGATGCAGGAGTTGCACCGCGAGGCCAATACCCTGTCCTCAAAGTCCATCGCCAGCAGCAGCACCCATTCCGCTGTCCAGCTCAAGGTATTGATCGAGCAGATGCGGGAGCAGGTGCAGAATATCGAATAGCGTCCCGATGCCGTTGCGGTCACTACACCCGCAACTACTTCAATCCAGCTTAAAAACGCGACCCGGTCAGCTCAATATCTGCATGCGCCCACGCGGTATTGTAACGAAGACGGATATCCGCGGCCGCCTGCTCTCGTCCTTGCACAGTCAGCGCCTCGGCCAGCCCAAACAGGGACCAACCGTTTTCCGGGTTACGTTTCAGCTCTTCCCGGTAGGTAAATTCGGCCTCCTCAGCGCGACCCAGCTCCAGCAACACTGCGCCGAGGGTCTGCCGTACCGGTGCATGCCAACCGGGCGGTTCATCGTAGGGAATCGCATCTTCCAGAACAATCGCCTCTGACAGCGCTGCCACCGCCAGGCTGCCGTCTCCCTGCGCCGCGGCGAGTTCACCCGCCAGCACCCGTTCAGCCACCTGGGTTCCCTGTATCAGCGAGTAGCGTCCCCAGGTCAGCAAAGACCTGATACGCGGGTCCTCGGTGGCTGCCAGGAGGGCCTGGTGATGCACTGCTGCATCCTCAAGCCGCGCCTGCCGAATGGCAGCCAGGCCCTGGGCGTAATGCCAGATGCCCACATGAAAAGGCAGGTCATCCGCCGGCCTGGGAATCAGTGTAATGTCGTCCCAAAGGCCAAAGCGCACCTTTGCATATAACGGGGTCAGGGAAAATTGTTGCAGGGCTTCCATGCCCGGCATGCGCATCAACTCGGGGTCACTGGTACGCTCACCCGTGGCCTCGGCAGCAGCCAGTGCAACCGCACGCTCTCCGGCCATTGTGGCGGCAAACCATAAAAAGTGATGGTTGTGCGGCACATAGCCCAGAGGATAAACCCCCGGCATCGGACGACAGGTAGCCAGATAGAGATCATCGGCTTTAATCGCGTCCCGATTGACTTCGCTGGCATCATGCCAGCGCCCAACCCGGGCGTAGATATGTGCCGGCATGTGCACCAGGTGACCGGAACCGGGGATCAGGTCCCGCAGGCGATCTGCTGCCGCGGCGCCCCGGCCCGGGTCCGGCGAAGCCTCCACCGCGTGGATATAAAGGTGGAGCGCACCGGGATGGGACTCGTTGCGGGCCAGAATCGACTCGAGTTGAGCCACGAACTCAGTGGTATTGCCTTTGGGGCGACCTTCGGAATCCCAGAAATCCCAGGGCTGCAGGTCCATCAATGCTTCTGCATGGAAGGTAGCGGCATCCAGGTCATCCGGGTACTGCTGCACCAGCTTCGCCATTGCCGCTGCATAGGCGATGTCCAGCGATGTGCGATCCTCTGGGGGATGCTCGGCGTAACGGGATGAGAGAGCCTCGATATAATCCCGTTCCCGGTCGCTTGCCTGGCCGGCCAGCGCGCGGGCTGCCTGCAGACGTTCCCAGGCAACGGGGTTTTGCGCCGGGTTCATACCGGCATTGACATGGGGACCCAGCACCAGGGCAGCGCCCCACCAGCACATGGCACATTCCGCATCCAGCTCCAGCGCTCGCAGAAAGGATCGCTCGGCCGCGTCGTGGTTGAACCCGTAGGTGAGCATCAAGCCCTGGTCGAACCAGCGCTGTACTTCCGGGTTCCGGGTGGTCACCACCATACTGTGCTCTCCGAGGCCCTCAAGGAATGAGGCGCCTACCGGAGCAATCGTGGGCAGTGCCGGTAACCCGGCCGAGGTAGTGTCGGCGATTGTTACTTCGTGGTCACCCGTGGCGAAGTAAAAACCCCCACCGATGGCAAGCACACTGATCAGGATCAAAAGGTGAACGGCTTTCATGGAGAACCTCCGCGCGCTCTGCGCAAGTACTACACGTACTGGTTGCAGTAACTGTCTGACGGACACTCCAGCAGGCGAGCTCACCAGAAAGCTTTTGTAGGGAGCTTTGGTAGATTGCCGCGCGGGGGCGTTGATGATTACAGCCTGTTTTTCTTCTAGCATACTATTGCGAAAAGCGCTACCCTTATTTGTCTCGCTGGCTACCAGGAGGTTCTATGCCAACGGCCACACCGGGCTGGATAGCGGCGCTGGCAACAGCGATCCTTATCAGCATGCTGATTCTGCTGACGCGACCACCATCACAATCCCTGAGCCTGCACACGGGCGTTGCCCTGACGCCGCCCCTGGCAGTGCCGGCCTTCAATCTTATCGACCACAGCGGCAACCCGTTTACGGAAGAGGCGCTTGTTGGCCAGTGGAACCTCGTATTTGCAGGCTTTACACACTGTCCGGACATCTGCCCCACCACCCTCAACACATTCAACAGGGTCTACGAAATACTGGGCGACAATGCGCAGGGGTTACAGGTCATTTTACTGACCGTAGACCCCGAGCGTGACACCTCCGAAGCACTTGCGCGTTATCTGGATTTTTTCAATCCGGCATTCAGGGGAGTCACCGGTGACCAGGAACAGCTGGAACTGCTCTACGGCAGTCTGGGCGTAAAGCATATCCGTATCCCGGGTGCGAAGGGCGAGTACAGCGTGGATCACTCGGCATCACTGCTGCTGGTAAACCCGGAGGGTCACCTGGCGGGCTACTTCATGCCACCTTTCAACGCCGAGTTGCTGGCGGTGGACCTGGATCCCCTGGTGGCGACCAGGGCCGCGAGATCTTCAGGGCTATTATGAAATAGCTGCTTTAAAGAGTTGTGCAAACAGCTTCACTCTTCACTACGCAGGCGTTTATGGCAGGCCAAGGTGGCCTTCCCGGCCCTTACTTCACACCGGCTGGCATAAGATACCGCGCCGTCACGGTTGGTAAAAAGCTTTGAGCAGCTGCGAATAAAAGGGTAGTGTCCCTTTACCGGCATTCATTGTCGGCAAGCATCCGCGAGCTTTCCCGGCAGCAGCTGGATGTAATAACAAGCTGCCGGAGGAATGTACAGATGCCCAGACCCGGTGTTCTTTTCCTGTCCCTGATTCTGTTCCAATTGCCCATGGGCGGCGTTTTTGCCGCTGATTTCAGCTGCAAAGATGCCGACTGGGCCAGCGACCATGCCGAAGTGCCACGATATGCCGATGCCTGCCTCATCGGCTCCACTCATGTGGGTTTCGATGCTTTTGAGCTCCAGCTGGGCAAAATCGTACGCAATCCCGACGGCAGAGGCTTCACAGCGGAACAGACCCGGATGGTCGAGGGTGCACATACGCGGTTGCTCTACCTGGTCCCTCCCGGCCCCTCAATGCTGGGCCTTGTACGCAGTTACCAGAAAGCCCTGGAGGACCGGGGCTACAAGGTCCTGTACCTTTGCCGCGAGGGTGAGTGCTCGCAAGTGAGCAGCACACTTCTGGACAAGCTCGGCTGGCCGAAAGAGCGACCTATCCCGGCTCCTTCTCCCCGGGAAGAAATCGTGATGAATCGCGCCTTCCTGGGTACGAACACCCAGAACCTGCTGGTGGCGGAAAATGCCGACCAGAGTATACAGGTATCCATTTTTATCGGTCGGGCCTCTACCGCTGTTCCAAGCATCAGAGGCGGCACCCTCGCCCTGATCGACGTCGTGGAGTCCGGCGAACTGGAAGTGCGGATGATCGATGCCGAGGCCATGGATAACGCACTCACGGAAACCGGGCGGATAACGCTGGAAAATATCCATTTCGAAACCGGTAGTGCGCGCCTGACTGCAAACTCGGACCCGGCGCTGCAGGAAATGGCGCGATTGCTCGCGGAAAAGGCCGAGCTGAACGTTTATATCGTCGGTCACACCGATAATGTGGGCACCGTGGAAAACAACCTGGCCCTGTCCCGAAACCGTGCCGCCGCCGTAGTAACGGCACTGGAAACCCGTTTCGGGGCGGTTGCGGGACGGGCGGTTGCGGCGGGTGTAGCGTCTTATGCACCACTGGCCTCCAATGCCACCGAGGCCGGACGTGCCCTGAACCGCCGGGTAGAGCTCGTGCTGCGCTGACTAACACCGCGAGATCGGCGCTCGCGATGGTACTTGAGGCAGGTAGAGGGGGCCCGACCCACACCCGGGTCTCCCGGCTCCCGGGGACACTACAATGAATACCGGCGCCAACGCCAGAGAGCTGATCATGTCAACAACACTGGCCCTGCCTGCGTTGGTTGCGGTCAATCTGCTGCCCTTAACCGGTGTCGTTTTGCTCAACTGGTCGGTATTTGATGTCCTGCTGCTATATTGGGCTGAAAACCTCATTATCGGCGGCTTCAATGTCGCCAGGCTCTGGGTTCTGTTCCGTCGCTGTGATGACCGCAGCGTGCTTTGGCTGATGCCATTTTTCTTACTTCATTACGGCCTGTTTACTTTCGGTCACCTGTTGGCTCTGCTGGCCTTTTCTCAGCTGCAAAATGGCGCCTGGGGGGAAATGTCCACTGTGTTTGCTGCTTCATTTCTGGCCCTGGCAGTGAGCCATGGCATCTCCTTTTTTGCATACTTTCTCGGCCGGCAGGAATATCAGCACGTCACCCATTCGCAACTGATGATTGCGCCTTATCAACGGGTAATGGTTTTGCATGTCACCATTCTTGTCGGCGGTCTTGCCGTTATGTGGCTGGGCCAGCCCCTGTTTGCACTGGCTTTGCTGGTGCTACTGAAGATCGGCATTGATGTAACCACCCATGTCGCGGAGCACAGGCGACTGCAGTCGCCAGCCGAGGCAGCGCCCGAGGTATTCCGGAGATGGAACAATGAGTGAGTATTCACCCCCCGAGAGTGCGGCCCTGGATGCCGCGATAATATCACTAGAGGGTGAGCGCGAAGAACGCCGCCGGAAAATTCTGCGCCAGGCCAGGATCCTGGCGGCCATAGTGGCAGCCAGTGCGCTGGCGCTGTTGGTTGTAGCTGGCATCGCAGCCGCCTTGATGGCCCTTACCGCCGGCGTGATACTGGCTGTCTATCTTGCAAATCGGGCGCAAAAAGCCTGGGAGCTAAGCGTACGAACACAAGTTTTGCACCCGATATGCGATGCAATGGGCGACATGCAGTATCTGCCGGTGCCACCTGTTGGCAACAACCTGATTGCGCCGTTTGAGGCATTAAGCCTGATCGGTAGTTCAAACCAGCAAATACTGGAGCATTATTTTCCGGGGGCTATAACGATCGACGCTTCGAGTGCCTGCACGCGGACCTCGGCAATCGCAGCAAGAGCGCGACGACACCGGTGTTTCACGGGTTTCTGTTGAAGGTCGAAACGGCCTCCAGCGTCCCGGCGCAGACCATCATATTGCCTAATGTGCTCACCGCCAGGCGGCAGCGGAAACGTACTGTGATTGAACTGGGTAACGTCGTTTTCGACAAGAAGTTCCTGACCAGCTATGAGACCGCCAACGCGGATGGAGAGCAACTGGCGAGGACAGTGGTCAACTCATCCATGCAACAGGCATTGCTGGACATCAATGATCGGGAAAGCCGCCAGGCGAACGGTATCGCCGCTATCCGCGTGGGCTTCATGCACGACAGCGTTTATATTGCCCTGTCGCGGTGGGCACAAAGCAGCTCGATACTGGGTCTTAACTTCGAAAGCCAGCGCCCGTTTCTGCAAATGCGATTTTTGCTACGCGCAAGGTCCGACGTGCCGGAGTCGGTAGCGGCGATGGTAGAGGATATTGGTACGGTGCACCGGATTGTCCATGCGCTGGAGTGAGGCACGGCGACAACCCCGTTGGCTATTACGCCAGGATAATACCCTCAATCTATGGCCTGCAGGCCTTCGATCAGTGGGTAGTTAAACGGTAAGCGTGTAAACTGCCAGTCGATCGTGCACCCGCAAAAGGACTGTCACCAGAATGAACGGCACCGGAACCCTGTATACCATCTCCGCACCCAGCGGCGCAGGTAAAACCAGCCTGGTAAATGCGCTGCTTGAGCGCTGTGAAGCACTGCGCGTCTCCGTATCGCACACGACCCGGCCCCAACGGCGCGGCGAGAAGGATGGCGTGGACTACCACTTTGTTGATGAGGCCGAATTTCAGGCGATGCTGGACAGGTCGGCCTTCCTTGAGCATGCGCGGGTCTTCGGCAACCTCTATGGCACCTCCCGGGCCTGGGTTGAAGAACAGCTCGCAGCCGGCACTGACGTGATTCTGGAAATTGACTGGCAGGGCGCGCAGCAGGTCAAGCAGCAACTGCCGGCAACCCGCGGGATCTTCATTCTGCCGCCATCGCGAGAAGCCCTGGAACAGCGCCTGAATGGTCGCGGGCAGGACGACCCGGAGGTCATCGCGGCGCGCATGACCCAGGCCGTGGAAGAAATGTCCCATTTCACCCAGTCCGATTACCTGGTGGTAAATAATGACTTTGACCAGGCCCTGACCGAACTGGCGGCTATAATTACCTGCCACCGCCTGGCGACATCACGCCAGCAACAGGCTCTGGGCGGACTGCTCGACAACCTCCTGAATTAGGGACGAAAAAGCGCCACTGCCCCCCGGCATGCGCGCGGTAACTGCATTATTCACGCCCGCATCGGCGCGGGCACTGGACCTTACCGGGTATAAACAGGGTATAATCGGGGGTTCCTCCGGCGCAGATGCCCTGCCCGGGCCGGAAGTCTCAACAGCGGGCCTCCGGGCACACTGTTTGCAATGGCCCTCGCCGGGCCCCCAGCCACTAAGGGATTGAATCACACATGGCACGCGTAACTGTTGAAGATTGTCTGGAAAACGTTGATAACCGCTTCGAGCTGGTAATGGTTGCCAGCAAGCGCGCCCGTCAGCTTGCCACGGGCGGCAAAATCCCCCTTGTCGACGAAGAGTCGGATAAGCCCACTGTTATCGCCCTGCGCGAAATTGCGGAAGGCTTTGTTAACGCCAGTATTCTGACCCGTGAAGACGAGATGGATGCGGAAGACGAACTGGCCTCCGTCATGGAATCCCACGAGTCCCTCTAATGTCCCGCGGGCCTCGTTGGTGAGCACTCACGGATACTGACATGCGTACCATCGATGCCCTCGATTCCACCCTGCGCAGCTACCTGAACCTCGAGCAGACGCAACAGGTACGCAGAGCCTACTATTTTGCCGAACAGGCGCACTTTGGCCAGATCCGGCGCAGTGGTGAGCCCTATGTAACGCATCCCCTGGCCGTCGCCGGCATTCTTGCCGAAATGCACATGGACCATCAGAGCCTGATGGCCGCCATGCTGCATGACGTGATTGAGGATACCGGGATCGACAAGAGCGCCATCGGCGGCCAGTTCGGGCCCGCAGTGGCCGACCTGGTGGATGGGGTTAGCAAGCTGACCCAGATGGAATTCAGCTCCCTGGCCGAAAAACAGGCGGAGAACTTCCAGAAAATGGCCCTGGCAATGGCGCGGGACATTCGCGTAATCCTGGTCAAACTGGCGGACAGGCTGCACAACATGCGTACCCTCGGGGTGCTGCAGCGCGACAAGGCACGGCGCATCGCCAAAGAAACCCTGGACATCTATGCCCCTATCGCCATGCGCCTGGGCATGAATGCCGCCCGCATTGAGTTCGAAGACCTCGGCTTTGGCGCACTCTACCCCATGCGAGCACGACGTATCGCGGCCGCCATGCGCGCCGGTAGCGGCAATCGCAAGGAGCTGGTAGACAAGATCAGGCACCAGATCGAATCGACCCTCGAGCACGAGGGCCATGATGTCGAGGTGATCGGTCGCGAAAAACACCTGTATAGCATCTACAAGAAAATGAAATCCAAGAAGAAGTCGTTCGCGGAGATCATGGATATTTACGCATTCCGGATTATCGTCGACTCGGTAGATACGTGTTACCGGGTGCTCGGCTGTATCCACAGTCTGTACAAACCTGTACCGGGTGAGTTCAGCGATTATATTGCGATACCCAAGGCCAACGGCTATCAGTCCCTGCATACGGTATTGATGGGCATGCACGGGGTTCCGATTGAAATCCAGATCCGCACCCGTGAAATGGAAGATATGGCCAACAATGGTATTGCTGCACACTGGCTGTACAAGACCGAGGGACAGTCTGCCAATGCCAGCCATGCGCGGGCCCGTGAGTGGGTGCAGGGGCTACTGGAGATGCAGCAGCGTGCGGGCAACTCGCTGGAGTTTATCGAAAGCGTAAAGATTGACCTGTTCCCCGATGAAATCTATGTGTTTACTCCCAAAGGGCGCATTCTTGAGCTGCCCAGGGGCGCAACCGCGGTGGACTTTGCCTATGCCGTGCACACGGATGTCGGCAACAGCTGTGTCGCGTGCCGCATCAATCGTCGGCTGGCGCCCCTGTCGGAGCCCCTGCAAAGTGGCCAGACGGTAGAAATCCTTACCGCGCCAGGGGCCCGACCCAATCCGTCCTGGTTCAATTACGCGGTAACAGCCAAGGCGCGCACCAATATCCGCCACTTTCTCAAGCACCAGACCCAGGACGACTCGGTTGCCCTCGGCAGGCGCTTGCTGGACAAGGCGCTGCAGGGGTTCGGTAGTGGCCTGGAGCAGTTACCCCAGGAACAGCTGCAGGATTACCTGCAGCGCCATGCTTACGAGGGGCTTGACGACCTGCTGGCCGATATTGCCCGCGGTAATCGCCTGCCGCCGATTACCGCCCAGCAAATCCTGGGGGAGCTGACAGCCGATCAACTGGGGCCGGTAAACCGGAAATTACAACCGGTAGCGATCCGTGGTACCGAAGGTTTCATGGTCACTTACGCCCGCTGCTGCCACCCGATTCCCGGCGATCCCATCGAGGGCTACCTCAGCCCGGAAAAAGGGGTGGTGGTGCACCGGGAACGCTGCAAAAACCTCGCTGAAATGCGCGAGCATCGGGAGCGCCTGGTTGCCTTGCGCTGGGACAATGAGGTTCAGGGTGAATACATGGCCGAGCTACGTATCGAGGTGGAGAATCGCCGGGGTATGATTGCGGTGCTCGCCACGCGCATCAACAGCATGGGTGTGAATATCGAAAAAATCTCAACCGAAGACAAAGACTACCAGTTCACCTATGTTGATCTGGCGATGCAGGTAACCAACCGGGTGCACCTGGCCAGGATCATGAAACGCCTGCGTACGGTAAGCTCCGTACGCAGGGTCATACGACTCAAGAACGAGGCGCCCATCAGGCGTCCCAAAGCGGGAGTAAACCGTTGACTAATCGCGCCATAATTTCTACCCCTGATGCCCCGACCGCAATCGGACCTTATTCCCAGGCTGTGAAGGTAGGCAATACCGTCTGGCTATCGGGGCAGATTCCACTGGTGCCCGACACCATGGAGCTGGTTACCGGTGACATTACAGCCCAGGCCAAGCAGGTGTTTTACAATCTTGCCGCTGTGGCCGAGGCCGCGGGTGGCACCCTCAATAATGCGGTAAAAATCAATATCTCCCTGACTGACATGGCGGATTTTGCCGCGGTCAACGAAGTAATGATGGAGTTCCTGCAGGCGCCTTACCCCGCTCGCGCCTGCGTACAGGTAGCTGGGTTGCCGAAAGGGGTCGCTATTGAAATTGAGGCTATCCTGGCCCTGTAGCGGTCTTTATCGCTCGCGCAGGACAGCGCTATAGCCGCTACGGTAGTCGGGATAGCGCAGGCGGTAACCGCTGGCGTGCAGGGCGAGGTTGCGGCAGCGTTTGTTGCTACCGGCCCGGGCATCTGCCGGACGCTGCCGCCAGTCGCTTACCCCCAGCTGGCGTGCCAGCCATTGTTCCACCTCGAATTGCGGGGCCGGTTCGTCATCCACTCCGATCATCACCGTGGGCGGAGCACTACCTGAACGCCAGCGGGAAACCAGCCACGCCAGCAGGCCACCCACATCATCCCGGTGAATACGATTGCTATAGCGCAATGGCGTTTCAGCACAGAGCTCGCCGCCGGCAATCCGCCGTAACAAAGAGCCCTCGGGATCACCATAAATACCGGTACAGCGCACAATGCAGGTCGGATGAGGCGACTCGAGCAACAGCTGTTCTGCGGCGATAATTGCCAGCGCCGAGGGGTCGTCCGTTACCAGTGGACTGGTTTCGTCTACCCAGGCGCCATCAGTGCCGGCCAATACCCGGGTACTGGATACCATAATGATACCGGCCGGTCGATGGTTGCCCAGACCCGCCAGCAGATTGGTCACAGTATCGGTAAAACCACGACGGTACCCCGCCTCACCGGACCCCGCCGGCTTGGGCGTGATAATAATAAAGTCCGGCGCCAGCGCCTCAAGTTGCGCAACACCGCCCTCTTGCACCGTATAATCGGCAGCGAGGCCGGCAAACCCCGATGGCAGGCGACTGATGTCCCGGCGCAGGCCGGTGACCGTGAAATCCTCCCGCAACAGCAGGCCCCCAGCCCGTGCACCGAGATCACCGCAGCCCACAATCAGCACGTTATTGGTCTTCATATCGCCTTACCCAACTGGTTACACTATGAGGCTTTCGGATAATGACCCGGCCACCATGACAACAGTGTACTGCAGCCAGCGTAAAGACGCCTCTGTGCCCCACTTCGGGGGACTTGTGTTTGGGCGTACTTGATCACCTGCCGGTTAGCCAGTTGCGCGGAGTCGGGCCCCGGCTCGCAGCGCAGCTGGCCGATTACGGGGTAACACACATTGAGGACCTGCTGTTTCACCTGCCGCTACGCTACCAGGATCGCACCCGTATCAGCCCGATCGGCGCACTTCAGGAAGGCAGCGAGGCCACGATTGAAGGGGAAATTCGGGTTGCGGACATCGCTTTTGGCCGCCGCCGCAGCCTGGTGGCAAGAATTCAGGACGGTAGTGGCACGTTAACCCTGCGCTTTTTTCATTTCAGCGCAGCCCAGAAAAACGGCCTGCAGCCTGGCACCCGCCTGCGCTGCTTTGGTCAGGTTCGGCGCGGCAGCAGCGGCTTTGAGATTTTCCATCCCGAGTACCGCGCCCTCGACGAACCATTGCCGATGGACGAGACACTCACCCCCATCTATCCCACAACCACCGGAATTGGCCAGAACCAGTGGCGCAAACTCTGTAGCCAGGCCCTGCTCTATCTGGAAAAGGCACAACCGGCGGACCTGTTGCCCACAGGCCACGGCATCGGTTTCAGCCTGGTAGCGGCATTGCATTATCTGCACGCACCACCACCGGACGCGCCACTGGCGCAATTGGTGGCGGGGGAACACCCGGCGCAGCTACGGCTGGCACTGGAGGAGCTGGTTGCCCATAACCTGTCGCTGTTGCGCCTGCGCGCCCGTCAACAGTCAGTACCTGCGCCGTCGCTGCCGATACACAGCGCCGCTGGATTGCAGCGGGCGCTGCTGAACAGCTTGCCCTTCAGCCCGACCGGCGCCCAGCAGAGGGTAATTGGAGAGATCGCCACAGACCTGGCCAGGCCGCTGCCGATGCTGCGCCTCGTGCAGGGTGATGTCGGCTCGGGTAAAACCCTGGTGGCCGCCTGCGCTGCGCTACAGGCCATTGCCAGCGGCTATCAGGTGGCACTGATGGCACCCACCGAAATACTGGCCGAACAGCACCGGCACAACTTTTCAACCTGGTTTGAGGCCCTTGATATAGAACTGGAATGGCTCAGTGGGCGGGTTAAGGGCAAATCCCGACAAGCGGCTATTGAGCGCATCGCATCCGGGGTCGCCGGCCTTGTTATCGGTACCCATGCCCTGTTCCAGCAGGATGTGGTCTTCAACCGCCTCGGACTTGTGATCGTCGACGAGCAGCACAAATTCGGCGTACACCAGCGCCTGGCACTGAGCCAGAAAGCCCTTGACCAGGGCCGCGCCCACCAGCTGGTACTCACCGCCACCCCTATTCCCCGCACCCTGTCGATGGTGGCCTATGCCGACCTGGACTGCTCGGTCATAGATGAACTGCCACCCGGACGGCAACCGGTCACCACAGTGCTGGTAGACAGTAGCCGGCGCGAGCAGGTGGTTACCCGGGTGGCCGATGCCTGCGCCCGGGGTCGCCAGGCCTATTGGGTCTGCACCCTGATCGAGGAAAGTGACGCACTGCAGGCACAAGCCGCGGAAGCCACCGCGGAAGTGCTGCGCGAAGCGCTGCCCGACCTGCGAGTGGGCCTGGTACACGGGCGTCTCAAGCCGGCGGAAAAAGCAGCGGTAATGGCCGCATTCAAGGCCGGTGAACTGGCATTGCTGGTGGCCACCACAGTGATTGAGGTGGGGGTGGATGTGCCCAACGCCAGCCTGATGATTATTGAAAACCCGGAGCGTCTCGGCCTCGCCCAGCTACATCAATTGCGTGGCCGGGTCGGCCGTGGCGGTGGTGCCAGCCATTGCGTACTGCTCTATCAGACCCCGCTGTCACACACCGGTAAACAGCGACTGGCAGCGATGCGGGAAAGCAATGATGGCTTTTATATTGCGGAGCGGGACCTGGAGCTGCGCGGACCGGGGGAAGTACTCGGTACCCGGCAGACCGGGTTGATGACATTTCGCGTCGCCGAGTTACCGACCCACAATCACCTGCTGGACCAGGTGCAGGAGATCGCAGCGAAGCTGCAGCAGGGCGACCCGAGAGTGGTGGATGAGCTGATTCAACGCTGGACCGGCAGCCGGGCCCGTTTTGGCGATGTGTGAAGCGTTGTCGTACCCCGCGCCGAGCGGGCAGGATGCCTCAGGAGCTGCGCAACAGCGCCAGTTGCCGGGCCAGCTGTTCGCGCCCAATGCCATTGAGCCTGGCTATGTTGTTCCCGGGTATTGATTGGGGGTCCGGATAGTCCGCCAGCACCCGCTCCACCATGTCTTCGCGCAGCAGGTGAATCACTGGTAGTGGCGCACGATTACTGTAATGGCTTGCAGCATCCGCCGCCTCGCCGGCAAACAGGTAATCCGGGTGAAAACTCGCCAGCTGGATGTGCCCCTCCAGGCCGGCTTCGATCAGCAGTTCGTTGGCCAGGTCGAGGAAATCCAGGAAGTCATCAAAATCTATCAGGCCGGCAGTAAACGCCAGCAGGGTTGTGGCAATCTCCCGCTCCGGGCTGCGCTGGAGCAGATCCAGTTCTTCCAGCACCTGCAGCCGCATCTGCTCCAGCCCATCGGGGGTGTCCGGGGCGGCGCAGCAGACAATACGCAGGGCGGGCGAGTGCAGCAAAGGCCTCGCGAAAGGGCACAGGTTCAGGCCCGTGACAACGGTCTCGAGCCAGGCCCGGAGTTGCCGCTCTGCCTGCTGTTGCGTGCTCAGGGGAGAATCGCGGGCAGCGCTTTCTGCAGTTCCAGCTTGGCTTTGGTGGCATCACCGGTGAGGGCGAAGCCCAGCAGGTCGCCTGCGGCACTGCGAAACTCGGCCCGCACGTTCTGGCCATCGGCCTGAATCTGCCACTCCCCTTCAGCGCCAATCGCCGGTGGTGCCACCACTACCGGACAAGCGGGTGTCTTGATGGTGACAGGCATTGGCGGGTAGACCACCTCTGTGGGTTCGCCTGCCAGGGTTTTCCCCAGTGCCCGCGATGCCGCAACCAGTGGCGCGACATACACCAGGACCTGTCCGGCTACTTCGGCGCAGTCGCCGAGCGCGTAGACGTTGGGGGCGCTGGTCGCCAGCAGGCGGTCGGTCACGATACCGCGGTTGATATCGATGCCGGATGCCGCGGCAAGATCCGTACGTGGACGTACACCCACCGCAGACAGCACCAGATCGGCATTGATGGTCTCGCCATTGTTAAGGCCGACAACCACACCCTGCTCGGCCAGGTTTACCGAGGTAACCAACGGCCCGAAATGGAACCTGGCCCCTTTGGCTTCCAGGGCGGCCTGCACCGCGCGGCCGGCGGGCTCGGGAAGCAGGGTGGGCAGGCAGTAGGCAAGTGGATCGACCACTTCCACTTCAAAACCACCGTTGAGCAGGTCATTGGTAAATTCACAGCCAATCAGGCCGCCGCCAATGATGCATACTTTGCGTACGCCATTTTTATGTACCGCGGTGCGGAAATCGTCGTAATCCAGCAGATCGTTGACCGAATACACCAGGTCCATACCGTCTCCGGCGATCGGCGGCTGAATAACGTGCGCACCGAGCGTCAGCACCAGCTTGCCATAATGAATGGCCGTCTCGGTATCGCCGACCTTGATAACCTGGTTGGCAGTATCAATGGCGCTGACCCGGGTCATGGTCCAGACGCTGGCCTTGAGCTGTCGGGCCATGCTGCCGGCATCCAGCTGGGCCAGGTCGCTGGCGCTGGTGTCTTTGGTATAACCGGTGGATAACATGGGCTTGGAGTAGGAACGGCCATCATCGGAAGTGATGAGAATCAGCGGAGTGTCGCTGTCGTGCTTGCGAAACTCCCGGGCCACGCCATAGCCTGCCAGGCCGGTCCCGATAATCACCACCGGCGCGTGCACTGGATCCGCCACCGGTTCTTCGTGGTGCGGCGTTTCGTCAACCGGCGCCTCTTCGATCAGCTCGAAATCTTCCTTGCCAACGCCACAATCCGGGCACAACCAGTCTTCAGGGACATCTTCCCACCGGGTACCGGGTGCAATGCCGTCATCGGGCCAGCCTTTGCTTTCGTCGTAAACCAGGCCACAGACGATGCATTCCCATTTGCTCATACCGAAACTCGCTCTTTGTCAGTTTTGTACACCCGGACAACTCACCCCAAAGCATAGCAGGCAGCCCGTTGCGTAAAATTCGAGCCAGACACTATAAAGTTGTCACCAGAATGTGCAAGGGCTTTAATGCACTGTCGCCGCGAGAAACATCGGCTGGTTTAAACAGCCTTGCATGCAGCGTTGCCATGTCGCATGCTCCGCGTTTATCTGCTACCGAGATTCACATCGTGCCCGGACTACGCCTGGCAAACAATCCTCGAGACCCTCGCTGGCGACCCGAGCGGCAGTTCACTGCAACCACTCTGCCGCGGGACTGTCGCCGCTGGCTGTTGGATGACAGCTCTCTGACCGCGCGTCTTGTGGCGCTCAATGCAGGCGCATTCAGCGTCAGGCGCCTGTACCAGGGCTGGCAGGTGCCCCTGCCGTCGGAGCAGCGCCTGCTGCAAATACCACCGCGCCAGCGCGCCCTGGTGCGTGAGGTTGTCCTGCAACTCGACGGCAGGCCGGTAGTGTTTGCCCGCAGCCTGTTCCCGGTCAGCAGCCTTGCCGGTGAACTGGCCCATCTGCGCAGGCTGCAGAATCGTTCACTGGGCGCAATCCTGTTCCGCTACCCCAATATGCGTCGAAGCCCTTTTGAGCTTACCCGTATCACCGGCAACAGTACGTATCTGGCGCCTGTGGTCAGGCAGGCAGAGGATGCCTGGGCGCGACGCTCCTGCTTTGAGCTCGGCGGCAAGCGGTTATTGGTGAGCGAAGTCTTTCTGGAAGGTTTCAGGCCCTGGGAGGGTTTACTGGCGGTACATCGCAGCCGCCGGGGCAAGGTTAACGCTGCAATTAGATCCACAAACCATTAAGCTGATCGCTTGTTCACCAGGCTATTTTCGTACCATGCTCCAACACGCCAGAATTTCAGCTCTGCTGCAACTGATCCGCTTCGATAAACCTATCGGCACGCTGCTGTTGCTGTGGCCGACCCTGTGGGCGCTGTGGATTGCTGCCGAGGGCGTCCCGGACTATCATTTGCTGGCGATTTTCATCGTTGGCACCTTCCTGATGCGCTCTGCCGGCTGCATAGCCAACGACCTGGCGGACCGGCACCTGGATGGCAGTGTCCAGCGCACACGGGAGCGACCACTGGTGACCGGTCGGGTGAGCGTTAAAGAGGCGCAAATCCTGTTCCTGCTGTTGTGCCTGGCTGCTTTCGGGCTGGTGCTGCTGACTAATGCGCTCACGGTAATGCTGTCTGTTGTCGGCCTGCTGCTGGCGGCAACCTACCCTTTCATGAAGCGTTACACCTACTGGCCCCAGCTGGTGCTGGGAGCGGCCTTCTCCTGGGCCATTCCCATGGCCTTTGCTGCCCAGCTGGGGTCGCTTCCCGCCGCCCTGTGGCTGCTCTATATTGCCAACGTGCTGTGGACAATGGTGTTCGACACCCAGTACGCGATGGTGGACCGGGACGATGACCTGAAGGTCGGCATCAAGTCTACCGCGATCCTGTTCGGGGACGCCGACCGGTTGATCATCGCCGCGCTACAGGGATTGTGCCTGCTGGCGTTGCTGATGGCGGGTCTGCGTTTCGAGTTGGGCGCCATTTACTACCTCAGCCTGGTTGTCGTGGCCGCGCTATTCGGTTATCACCAGTACCTGATCCGAAGCCGCGACCGTTCAGCATGTTTTCGCGCCTTCAGGCACAATAACTGGGTGGGGCTGGTAATTTTTGTGGGCATCGCCCTGGATTACGGCATCACCGCCGGCCACTGAGGGCATTATGGGCGATCTGGACAGGGCAACGACGGTACCTGATGCCGAGTTCATCGATTCCCTGGCTGCGGTGAGCGCTGCCGAGTGGAATCGGGTTGCCGGGACCGACTACCCATTCCTGCGCCACGAATTCCTGCTGGGCCTGGAGCAAACTGCCTGTACGACCGCCGAAACCGGCTGGCAGCCCTGCCATCTGTTGCTGCGCCAGAAGGGAACCCTGGTTGCCATTCTGCCCCTTTACCTCAAGGGCCACTCCTATGGCGAATATGTGTTCGACTGGTCCTGGGCTGAAGCCTGGCAACGGCAGGGGCTGGCCTATTACCCGAAGCTGGTTTCGGCAATCCCGTTCACGCCCGCAACCGGCCCGCGCCTGTGTTGCGCGCCCGGGCTTTCGCGCGAGCAGGGCTGGGACTATGCGCTGGCCGCTATCCGGCAATTCGCTGGCCAGCGCGGGCTATCATCCTGGCATCTGCTGTTTCCGGAGGAAGCGGTTTCACAGCAGTTACTGCAACGCGGCTTGCCGCAGCGAATGACCACGCAATTCCACTGGTTCAATGACAATTACTCCTGTTTCGACGATTTTCTCGCCACTTTCGCCAGCCGTAAGCGCAAAAACCTGCGCCGTGAGCGCGCGCGTATCCATCAGCAGGGCCTGACCCTGAAACTGCTGCGTGGTGTTGAAATCCAGCCGCGACACTGGCTGCAGTTTCATCACTTCTACCAGATGACCTACGCCAAACGCAGCGGTCACGGTGGCTACCTGACCCGGGAGTTTTTTCTTGAAACCGCGCCGGCCCTGGGTGAACAGGTGATAATGGTCATTGCCGAGCAGGCGGGAAGAGGTGTGGCAGCGGCTCTATACTTCCGTTCGGCAGATACCCTTTACGGGCGCTACTGGGGCTGCATTGAGGAGTTTGACTGCCTCCATTTCGAGGCCTGTTACTACCAGGGTATCGAGTACTGCATCGCCGAGGGGCTTAAACGCTTTGACCCGGGCGCCCAGGGCGAGCACAAGATCCAGCGCGGTTTTCAACCGGTGCTCACTTTCTCCAACCACTGGATTGCAGACCCCCAGCTGGCGGCGGCAGTGGCGGACTTTACCCGCCGCGAGCAACCTCATATTGAAGCCTACACCGCCGAAGCGGCCAGCCTGCTGCCGTTTCGCCAGGACAGTTGACGCACAGGAAAGGCCCTTGCAGCCACCGTGACGACTTACTGCATGTCAAAGTCAGCAAAGTCCGGTGACCGCATATGCCACCAGTAATACAGGGTTGAGCGCGGCCAGTTGTTAACCACCTTGCCGGCCGCGTTCTTGTACCAGCTGTCACAGCTGGCCACCCACACCGTCTGCGCCAGCTCTCCCTGCAAATGATCGTTGTAGGCACGCATCACCGCCGGGTTTACATCCAGCGAGTGCAGGTTGTGCGCCAGCAGCTTTTCAATACAGGCCACCACGTAATCCGTCTGCCGCTCGACCATGAAGATAATGGAATTGCTGCCGAGGTTGGTGTTGGGACCATAGAGCATGAACAGGTTGGGAAATCCCGCAACACAGACACCGCGATAAGCCTCGGCACCACTGGCCCAGGCCTCCCGCAAGCTGCGTCCGCCACTGCCACTGAACTCCACTCCCGACAACATGTCCTGGGTACGGAATCCGGTGCCATAAATAATGATGTCTACCGACCGTGGCTGCTGATCCCCGGCCACTACACCCTCCTCATCGACGCAACTGATCGGTGAGGTCACCAGCTCCACATTATCGCGGGTAAAGGCCTGATAGTAATCATCCGACACCAGGATCCGCTTGCAGCCGACGGGATAATCCGGCGTCAGTTTGCGGCGCAATTCCGGGTCGTGGATGTGCTCGTTGAGATGGTCCCGGGACCATTTGGCCCAGAGCGGGCGCAACAGCCGGCTGCCGGCTCTCAGTACCGGGTAGAACAACCATTCACCCCGCAGGTAAACGCCCAGGCGATGCAGCTTCTGCAACCAGGGCCAGCGCGCAAAACGGCGTTTTTCAGCCTCTGAGTAGAATCGATCCTCGCGCTTGACCACATAATTTGCGCTGCGCTGGTAGACATACAGCTGGTCCACCTCTTTTGCGATTTCGGGAATAAACTGCAGGGCGCTGGCGGCGTTGCCAATGACCGCGACCCGCTTACCGGTAAGATCGATATCGTGGCGCCAGCGGGCGGAGTGAAACTGCTCCCCATCGAAACTCTCCACACCCGGTAATTCTGGCGTATTGGGCAGGTTGAGCTGGCCCAGGCCACTGACCAGTGCTTTCGCCCGCAACTGCTCACCGGTTTCCAGGATTACCTCCCATTCACCGGAAGTATCGTCAAAATGAGCGGAGCGCACGCCGGTAGACAAGCGGAGCCTGTCTTCCAACCCATATTTGTTTACGCAATGCTCAAAGTAGGCGCGAATCTCGTTGTGGGGCGAATACTTGCGCGACCAGTTGGGATTTGGCTCAAAGGAGTAGCTATACAGTACCGAGGGTACATCACAGCAGGCACCCGGGTAGGTATTGTCGTACCAGGTGCCGCCGACGCCGGCCGATTTTTCCAGAATGAGAAAATCGTCAATACCACGTTCGCGCAGACGGATGCCCATACAGATGCCGGACATGCCGGCGCCTATGATGATTACCTGGTGAGTTGGTGCAATGCTCATCGTTGATCCTTGTTATTGGTGATTGGCACAGTTACTCAGGTCGAAGGAGCCTCGCGCGTAAAGACCGGTTCCCGAGGGCCCGATTCCTTCTTGTTGTAGCGGTAGCCGTCGCTATCAAAGGCAAGCAGGCCATCGGCGTCATTCAGCTGCCGTTCAATAATAAACCGGGCCATCCGTCCGCGGGCTTTCTTTGCGTAAAAGCTGACTATCTTGTATTTACCATTCTTCCAGTCCTTGAACTGGGGGGTAATGATGTCGGCGTCCAGTGCCCGGGGTTGTATCGCCTTGAAATATTCGTTGGAGGCGAGGTTCACCAACACCTTGCTGCCACTTTTTGCCAGCTGGCTATCGAGCTCACGGGTAAGTCGGTCACCCCAGAACTGATAGAGGTTGGCACCGCCGCGATTGGCAAATTTCAGGCCCATCTCCAGGCGATAGGGCTGTATCAGGTCCAGCGGCCGCAATAACCCGTAAAGCCCTGAAAGGATCCGCAGGTGCTGTTGGGCGAACGCCAGCTGCTTTGTGTCCAGGCTATCGGCATCCAGGCCCGTATACACATCGCCCCGGAACGCGAGCACCGCCTGCTTGGCGTTGTCGAGACTGAACGGGGCGGCCCAGTTATGAAAGCGCCTGCAGTTGAGGTCGGCGATCGTCTCGCTGACGCCCATCAATTCCCGTATATCGGCGGGGCTGAGTTCGCGAGCCTCGGCAACCAGCGCCTCGGACTGCTCCAGAAAACCGGGCTGGGTATGCTTGCGAGTGCCCGGCGGCGTTTCAAAGTCCAGCGTTTTCGCCGGAGAGATTAAAGTCAGCATGAATCCGTATCCATAATACGCGGCAAGAATGAGCCAGGGCTTTCACCTGTATAACCCAGCTATGATACCCTGCACCGATTTGTTCAAAAAGACCAATAAAAGATGCGTGTGTTGCACCTGCTGGTTAACTCCATTGATCGCTTCACCGAGGCCTGCGGACGCCTGCTCGCCTGGCTGGTGCTCGCGATGGCATTATTGACCACATCCGTGGTCGTGCTGCGCTACGGCTTCAGTATCGGCTCTATCATGGCCCAGGAGGCCATCATCTACCTCCACGGTTGCGTATTCATGCTGGGCGCCGGGTATGCTCTCAAACACGACAGCCACGTGCGGGTGGATATCTTTTACCGGCGCTTGAGCCGGCGCGGGCAGGCCTGGGTTAACAGCCTGGGAGGCGTACTGCTGCTGCTACCCCTGTGCGGCTTCATTTTACTGATCAGTCGCGACTATGTAACCGCCTCGTGGATCATTCGCGAGAGTTCACCGGAACCGGGAGGCATACCGGCAGTGTTCCTGCTCAAAACCCTGTTGCCCCTGCTGGCACTCAATCTGCTGCTGCAGGGCCTGGCGGAGACCCTGCGTAATGTCGCCCTGTTGATTCGGGAAGGCAGCTGATGGACGGCTATATCGCACTCTACATGTTTGCTGCCGTCTGCCTGATACTGATGCTGGGCTACCCGGTGGCCTTCACCCTCGCGGGCACGGCGCTGGCCTTTGCAGCGGTGGGTATTATCGCCGGCCATTTCGACCCCGCGTTCCTCGCGGCACTGCCGGCGCGCCTGTTTGGCACTATCAGTAACGATACCCTGATAGCGGTACCCCTGTTCATCCTCATGGGGGTGCTGCTGGAAAAATCCCGGATCGCGGAACAGCTTCTCGGCACCCTGTCACGCAGCTTCGGCTCCCTCAAGGGGGGGCTGGGGATCGCCGTGGTACTGGTGGGCATGTTGCTGGCAGCCAGTACCGGCATTGTCGGTGCCACCGTAGTTACCATGGGCCTGCTGTCCCTGCCGAGTATGCTCAAGGGTGGCTACAGTCCTTCACTGGCGGCGGGCACCATCTGCGCCACGGGTACCCTGGGGCAGATTATTCCGCCTTCCATCGCCTTGGTACTGCTGGGCGATGTGCTCTCCAATGCCTATCAGCAAGCGCAGCTGAGCATGAATATCTTCAGCCCCAAAACGGTGTCCGTGGGGGACCTGTTTGTTGGCGCGCTGCTACCCGGCCTGTTGCTGGTGGCGTTATACCTGGGCTACATTCTGGTGATTGCGCGCCTGCGCCCGCAGCTGGCACCCAATGTGGAAACCGAACCGGTGACCGCCGCTGAACTGCTGGGTAGCCTGGTACCCCCCCTGGTGTTGATTGCGGTAGTGCTGGGCTCGATCCTGGTCGGTGCCGCAACCCCCACCGAGGCGGCGGGCGTGGGGGCGGTTGGCGCATTGTTGCTGGCCCTGGCAAAGGGTGAGATGCCGATTCCGCGGCTCCGGGAAGCCCTGCTTGATGCAATGAAGATCACCTGCATGGTATTCATGATCCTGATCGGGGCAGCGGTCTTTTCCCTGGTATTTCGCGGCTTTGGCGGCGAGGAGCTGATCCATCATTTTTTCGAGCAGATGCCCGGTGGCGTATTCGGGGCAACCCTGGTGGTGATGCTGCTTATTTTCCTGCTTGGATTCATCCTCGACTTTATTGAAATTACCTTTGTGGTGGTACCGATTGTAGGGCCCATCCTGATGATGATGGGGCTGGACCCGGTCTGGCTGGGCATCATGATCGCGCTGAACCTGCAAACCTCCTTCCTCACGCCCCCCTTCGGTTTTGCGCTGTTTTACCTGCGTGGCGTGGCACCGCCGGAGTTGCCGACCAGTGCTATCTACCGCGGCGTGATTCCCTTTATACTTATCCAGCTTATGGTGCTGGTAGCCCTCTGGATCTGGCCGGCAATGGCAACCTGGTTGCCTTCGGTCGTAAATTAACAGGCTCCACCAATGCCATTAACCAAACCCGACAATAATCAGGCTCATCATGAACGATATTGATTCCGCCCCCATTCCCCAGGGCGAACTGGCTCTGCAGACCATCGCCATGCCCCGGGACACCAATGCCAGCGGCGACATTTTTGGTGGCTGGCTGCTATCGCAGATGGACCTGGCGGGGGCTGTGACAGCCGCGGACGTAGCCGGTGGCCGTGTTGCGACAGTCGCCATCGAAGGCATGACTTTTCTCACCCCCGTCCATGTGGGCGCCGTCGTCGCCTGTTACTCCGATGTGCTGGAAATCGGTCGTAGCTCAGTGCGTATCGTGGTGGAGGTGTGGATCAACTCCAAGCACGATGGCGAGCCGATCAAGGTGACCGAGGGGGAGTTTGTGTTTGTGGCCATTGATGAGAAAGGCCGCACCCGCACCATCAACAACTGATTACTCGCGATCCATCACCTCATCCCGGACATTGATATAAGACTGTTCGGAGATATGATGGTATGCCCGCACACCCTCGTAGAATTCGCGATACGAGGCGTAGACCCTGGCCGAAAGAGGATCGCCGGCCGTCAATTCCTGCAGTGCCTGTTCGCTGGAACGATACAGGGCCTGCAGCACATCATCCGGCAGCCTTCTTAGTTGCACGCCATGATTATTCACCAGTTCCTGCAGGGCCGCATTATTGCGGGCGGTGAACTCATCCAGCATGTCCTGGTTTACGGCGCGCGTGGCCTGGGTAACAATGGCTTGCAGGTCAGCCGGCAGGGCCTCGTAGGAGTCCCTGTTGACAATAAACTCCAGCATTGCGCCAGGCTCGTGCCAGCCGGGATAGTAGTAATACTTGGCCACTTCGTATAGCCCCAGAGCCAGGTCATTGTAGGGGCCAACCCACTCTGCGGCATCGATCACCCCGGTTTGCAAAGAGGTATAGAGCTCGCCCCCGGAAATACGCACTGCAGTGCCTCCGGCGCCTGAAAAAACATCCCCGGCCAGGCCGGGAATGCGCATTTTCAAACCCTGCAAATCATCGAGCGAGTTGATTTCACTGCGAAACCAGCCCGCCATCTGCACCCCGGTACTGCCGCCCGCAAAGGGAATGATATTGGCCGGGGCATAGGCCTCGCGCCACAGCTCCAGGCCACCACCATAGTGAAACCAGGCATTCATCTCCTGGGCGTTCATGCCAAACGGTACCGCGGTGAAAAAAACCGAAGACGGGATTTTGCCCTTCCAGTAATAGGCTGCCCCGTGTCCGGCATCCGCCACCCCCTGCCGCACTGCATCGAACACTTCGAACGCGGGCACCATTTCGCCGGCACCGTATACCCGCGCGGTGAGCCGGCCACCGCTCATTTCACCAATAATACGGGCGAAGTTCTCCGGCGCCGAGCCCAGACCGGGGAGATTCTTGGGCCAGGTGGTTACGATTTTCCACTGATAGCGCGCCTGGTCACCACTGCCCGCCTGCACTCCGTCGCGCCCGGCAAGGACACTGATGCCCCCGGCCCGCTCGGCAGCCCAAAGGCCTATAACCAGGACCAGCGCTGCCAGCAGCAGCAGGATAATGGCCGGAGAATAACGGCGTTCGAAGGGAGATGGAGGCATGGTATCTGCTTATTGTTCGAAAACAAGTGGCTTGTGTTGGCGTGAGTCTATCGCGGCCGGATGTGGTTGGCCAGAACTCCAGTTACGGCTTGCCGCTGGCTGCTTACCCGGGACACTATCGATGCCGCATCATAACAATTGCAGTTTCGCGTATTGCACCACCAGCCACTTGCTGCCTTCGAAGTCGAAGTTCACCTCTACCCGGGCATTGTTGCCGCGGCCTTCGAAGTTCAGCACTACGCCTTCACCAAATACCTGGTGATATACCCGCTGGCCAAGAGACAGGCCGGTGTCGGGTACACTGGCCTGGGACAGGCTGCTGACCGGACGGCTGATAGCGGTGTGCAGGCGCACTTCACGCAACAATTGGGCCGGTATCTCGCGGATAAAACGTGACGGTGTGTTGTAACTTTCGCTACCGTGAATACGCCGTGACTCGGCGTAGGTAATGACCAGTTTCTGCATGGCCCGGGTGATACCCACATAACAAAGGCGGCGCTCCTCCTCCAGACGCCCCGGCTCTTCCAGAGACATGCGGTGGGGAAACAGGTTTTCCTCCATTCCCGCCAGAAACACCAGCGGGAACTCCAGCCCTTTGGCGGAATGCAGGGTCATGAGCTGAACGCTGTCTTCGTGGGCGTCGGCCTGGGCGTCGCCGGCATCCAGGGCGGCGTTGTCCAGAAATTGCTGCAGGGGCGAAAGCTCCTGCCCTTCCGGGCCGAATTGTTTGGCGGCGCTGACCAGTTCACCCAGGTTTTCCACCCGTGCCTGCCCCTTCTCGCCTTTTTCCCTGGCGTAGAAGTCCACCAGCCCGGAGCCCTGGATCACATGCTCGGTGAGTTCCTCAAGAGCGAGGTCATCGGTGCCGGAATCCAGCTCGTCGATCAGTACGGTAAAGCCCTCAAGCGCGGTAAGCGCCCGCGCGGGCAATACTTTTTCATCCTGTGCCAGGGCGATCGCCTGCCATAACGGCACGCCGCGGTCCCGCGCCAGCTGGCGCAGGATATCGAGGGTTTTGCTGCCGATCCCGCGCGGTGGCGTATTGATTACCCGCTCTACCGCGGCGTCATCACTACGGTTGGTCAGCAGCCGCAGATAGGCCAGTGCACTACGGATTTCGAGGCGCTCGTAGAAGCGTTGGCCGCCGTAAATGCGATAGGGAATGCCCGTGCGTATCAGGCCTTCTTCCAACACCCGGGACTGGGCATTGGAGCGATACAGTATGGCGACAGAGGCACGCGTATTACCGTCTTCTATCCAGCTCTGGGCCTGTTCGACAATAAAGCGCGCCTCATCCTGCTCATTGAAACCGGCGTAGACCGATATCGGCTCACCGGATTCACCGTCGGTCCACAGCTCTTTGCCCAGGCGACCGGCATTGTGCTCGATAACGCCGTTGGCCGCCTGCAGAATAGTCTGTGTAGAGCGATAATTCTGCTCCAGCCGCACGATACGGGTGTTCGCGAAATCCTCGCCGAAGCGCTGGATATTCTCGATTTTGGCACCGCGCCAACCGTAAATCGACTGGTCATCATCGCCCACGGCGACCACCGGAATAGAGTCGCCGGCCAGTACTCTCAGCCAGGCGTACTGGATGGTATTGGTGTCCTGGAACTCGTCCACCAGAATCTGCCGGAAGCGCTCGCGATAATGCTTCAGTACCGAAGGGCTGTGCAGCCACAATTCATGGGCGCGCAATAATAATTCGGCAAAATCCACCAGACCGGCACGCTCACAGGCAGTCTCATAAGTCCTGTAGACCTGCAACATGGTCTGGGCAAAAAGGTCACCGGCCGGGGGGTCTATATGGGCGGCACGCAGGCCCTCGTCTTTCTGCCCGTTGATGTACCACTGCGCCTGCTTCGGCGGCCAGCGGGATTCGTCCAGATCCAGTTCCCGACAGACCCGCTTCACCAGCCGCAGCTGGTCGTCGCTGTCCAGAATCTGGAAATTCTGTGGCAGCCGCGCCTCTTTCCAGTGGGCCTTGAGCAGCCGGTGGGCAAGGCCGTGAAAGGTGCCGACCCACATACCCCGGGCGGGGATACCCAGCATTTCCTCGATGCGGTTGCGCATCTCGCGCGCCGCCTTGTTGGTAAAGGTTACCGCCAGAATAGACCAGGGCGAGACATCCCGGGCGCGGATCAGCCAGCCGATACGGTGCACCAGCACCCGGGTCTTGCCGCTGCCGGCACCGGCCAATACCAGCAGGTTGGGGCTGTCGTCGGCAACCGCTTCACGCTGGGCATCATTCAGGGGGGAGAGAATATCTGTTACATCCATCGCGCTATTCTACCTAATTTATGAAGCCGGCTCACCGGTTCCTGCGCGGTAGCGGCCTTAAATGTATAATAATGATCCCACCCATCGAGGCAGCCAAGGTCGTGGCGAAACAAAAGCAACCCATACTGCGTGCAATAGAAGGCCGGCTCGAACAGCTGAGACCATCGGAGCGCAAGGTGGCCCAAAGAGTGCTGGCAGATCCGGAACAGGTCATCACTATGCGCATTGTTGATCTCGCCGCCGCCGCGCAGGTCAGTGAGCCCACCGTTGTACGTTTCTGCCGGGCGATAGGTTGCGAGGGCTTCCAGAATTTCAAGCTGGCGCTGGCGCGGAGTATTGAACCGAGCACAGGCCATGAACCTTTCAGTTTGAGCGAACTCGATACTGCCCGCGACTATACCTATAAAGTGTTCGCGGCCACCATGGAAACCCTGGGCAGAGTACGGGACACCCTGGACACCGACGCCATTGAGGTAGCGGTGGATGCCCTGTGCAACGCCCGACGGGTAGAGTTCTACGGATTTGGCGCTTCAAGCCCGGTAGCCATTGATGCCCAACACAAATTTTTCCGGCTGCAAATTGCCAGCGCGGCGCACTCCGACCCGCACATCCAGGCCATGGCAGCCATGTCGATGACGGCCGACGATGTGGTCGTCGCCATCTCCCAGTCCGGGCGTAGCACCGCACTACTGGAAGCCATGGACCATGTGCGTGCCTCGGGCGCCGCGGTCATTGGACTGGCACCGGGCAATACCCCGGTGCTGGAGCGTTCCACCATTCCCATCCCGATAGATGTGACCCCCGCCAGCGAGGATAGCTATAGCCCACTACCCTCGCGCATAGCCCACCTCACGGTGATTGACGTACTGGCCGTGGGCGTATTCAAGATGAAGGGGGCCGAGCTCGACCGCCATATGGTACGACTCAACCGGGGACTGCAGACGCTGCGCAGCCCAGAGTAAACCTGCCGAAAAGCCTCTCTCCCGGCGCATTGCATGCGACCCTCTGCTATCATCCGCACAGAAGTGCCCCGGAGTGACAGTATGAATGACGACAAACGCGATGGCGAAGACCAGGACGATACCACTGATGATGAGTGGAACCCCTGGCTTGAAGACGAAGAAGAGTACGATGACGATGACGGTGACGAATCGCTGGATTTCGAGGATGAGAATCACCCTGACAGCGATCTTGAGGAGCCTACCGATGAAGACAACTGGGAGGAGCCCGCAATAGGCAGCAGCCAGACTACTGCTCCGGGGCGCTTTACCGACACCTGGCCGCTGGGTCTTGTCGCGGTTGCCGCGGTCGCCCTGATCCTGCTGGCCGCAGGTGGTTACGGGATAATGAAACAGCGCTCGGCCATGGAACAGACGATCCGGGATCTTCAGGCGCAGCTGGCTGTCGCCGGTGATCCGGCTGAAATAGCCAGCGCGCGCGCGTCGCAGCTGGCGATACGCGAGGAGAACCGTGAACTGCAAAGCCGCCTGGGCAATCTGGGTGACGAAAATCGCCAGCTCAAGGATACCCTGGCGGGACTGGAGCAGCAGTTATTGGCGCAACAGGAAGCCACTGCCCAGGCAAAGTCCAGTACCACAGTGGAACCAGCGCAGGAAAGCCCGCCATCAAAACCGGCGCCGACTGCCGGCAATACGGGCTGGTTTGTAAACTTCAGCAGTTACGGTAACCGCGCTCTGGCAGAAGAGTGGGCCTCAAGACTCAAACCCGCAAGCGGTAAGGTCGTGGTCAGCAGCACTGAACAGAATGGCAGGACTTTATACCGGGTGAGGGTGGTCGGCCTGGCCACGGAAGCACAGGCCCGGCGTGAGGCTGAACAGCTTGCGCGGGACTACGACCTTGGAAAATTATGGGTCGGTCGCGATTAAATGGTATCGCTGCCATCTTGGCAGGAGGCAGCCGGGCTGCTACAGTTTCCCCGATTTTTCCTAAGGAGTATGACTATGAAACCTGTTAAATACGCCCTGGCAATGCTGTTCGTAGGCAGCTCCATGGCAATGGCGGCTGAATGTGTCCAGCCGGAAGCACCCACCCTTCCCGACGGCGCTTCCGCCAGCATGGAAGAGATGATTGCAGGGCAGCAAGCCGTTAAAAGTTTTCAGGCAGAAAACGTCGAGTACATGCGCTGCCTGGACGAAGCCATGCAAAAAGCGAGAGTCGCCGTGGAAAAGGGTAAGGGCGACCCAGAGGCCAATCAGGCCATTTACGCCGATGCCGTAGACGCCTACAACGAAGCGGTGTCTATAGAAGAGTCGGTGGCCGGCCAATTCAATACTGAAATTCGCGAATACAAGGCCGCCAACCCCAGCTGACCCTCACCTGTACCGCAGTGCTGCCCAGGGCACGCTGCGGTACACCCCTGCCAGGATTACGGGGCCGCAATGTTTCCGGCACAGGCTGTCAACCGCGCCCTGAACAGTGCCTTGAGTATCTCAATATTATCCAGGCTGCCAAAGTTGGGCCGAACCAGGAAAGCGATGGTTCTATGGGGCCCGGGTTCGGCAAGGTGCATGGCCTTGAGCTCAGAGTTTCCCGATAGTAACTGGTCAAGCGCCATCTCCGGCACCAGGGTAGATCCCATATGCCCCGCCACCATCTGGATCAGCGTATACAGGCTGGCTCCCTCCAGGGTTTCCCCGAGGCGGGAAGACCGCATGTGGCAAATCGCCAGGGCATGATCCTTGAGGCAATGGCCGTCCTTAAGCAGCATCAGGTTGACCTCGTGCAACTGCTCCGAGGTAATCTGGGAGCGCTCTGCGAGAGGATTATCCCGATGGGTCACGAGATACAGGTCCTCCTCCCAGAAGGGAAAGGCCAGCAGGCCGGGGTGCGCATAAGGCAGCGCGATCACAGCGGTATCGAGTTCACCATTGCGCACTCTTTCCACCAGCACATGGGACTGCTCCTCGGCGATACTCAGGCGAAAATCGGGGTAATCGCGACGCACGGCAGGTAACACTTTGGGCAGCAGGTAGGGACCGATAGTTGGAATCAGCCCCATGCGCAAGGGATGACTGAGCGCAGAGTCGCCTTCATGTGCCAGCCGGTGAATGTCCTCAAGTTCCAGCTTGATCGCGGCAGCCCTGGCGAGAATGCTCTCTCCCACCGGTGTTATCAGCACTTTCTTGTTGTCGCGTTCAAACAGTTGGGTACCCAGCTGGGACTCGAGTTCCGAGATTGCCGTGCTCAGGGCAGACTGGGAGATAGAACATAGCTCAGCAGCCTTTTTGAAGTGGCGGGTTTGAGCCACTGCGAGGGCGTAGGTGAGCTGCTTGAGTGAAATCATTAGACGTTTGGCCCCATGAGAATTTTGCTGTCAACCCGGAAGCCTGACACTTCCCTCCACACAGGTGGCCACATACCCACCCACCCAAATATCGTCACCAACCTTATCGACGAAAACCCTGCCCGAACGCTGTAAAGCCGTGCCCTGGGACACCACATAAGCTGGCTTGGCCAGGCCGGTCTCGATAAGCCACATCGCGATCCCGGCGTTTAAACTCCCGGTGACCGGGTCTTCGGTTATGCCCAGTGGCACAACAAACGCCCGCACTTCGTAATCACTATCCTGCATCGCCTTATGGGGCCCGATAATACCGAATTTCAGGTCACTGAGCAGCGCGACTTCCGGCGTCAGTGACAGGACCCTCTCGGCGGAATCCAGCATTAACACGAACCAGCCGGGCCCATTATCCACCCACTGGTGCTGCAGAATCTCTTCTCTATGCAACCCAAGTCCCGCGGCTGCCCGGGCCAACAGGATCTCGTCAACCGGCCCGCGCTTGAGCAGTGGCGGCGCGGCAAAGGCAAGCCTTGCTCCATCTTTGCGAATCCTGACCAACCCAAGCTCACATTCCTGCACGATGTAGTCAGGGTGACGAGGTATGCCACCACCTGCGAGCCATGCGTAACAACTACCAAGCGTGGGGTGTCCGGCGAAGGGCAGCTCACCACCCGGGGTAAAGATGCGCACCCTGTAATCAGCCTCGGGGTGCCGGGACGTAAGCAGAAACGTGGTTTCGGAGAGGTTTGTCCAGCGTGCAAAGCCGGCCATCGTCATCTCGTCGAGGTCATCGGCACTGTGCACAACAGCCAGGGGATTGCCCCGCAGAGGCTTATCGGAAAAGACATCCAGTTGATGAAACCGATGGGTTTTCATGTCAACGAAAGCCTTAGCAGGTCGCTATTCCACCGTTACTGACTTCGCCAGGTTCCGTGGCTTGTCCACATCCGTGCCTTTCTGCACCGCAACATGATAAGCCAGTAACTGCAACGCGACGGTATACACGATGGGTTTCAATAACTCGGGGCAATGGGGCATCCTCAACACATGCACCCGGGGATCATCGAGGAAGCCGGCGTTTTCGTCTGCGAATACATACAGTTCAGCACCCCGCGAACGCACTTCTTCAATATTGGATTTAAGCTTCTCCATCAACTCGTCGCCGGGTGCCACGGCAACCACCGGCATATCGGCATCGACCAGGGCCAGCGGGCCGTGTTTCAGTTCACCGGCCGGATAGGCTTCCGCGTGAATATAGGAAATTTCCTTGAGCTTCAGTGCACCTTCAAGCGCTATCGGATACTGGATGCCACGGCCCAGGAACAAAGCGTGATGCCGCAGAATGAAGGCCGACGCCATGTCCTTGATCAGGGGATCCAGTTTCAGGGTCTGTTCAACGTAATCGGGCAGCTTGTGCAAAGCCGACACCATGGCAGATGCGGCTTCGGGAGACAGGTTGCGTCTGCGACCAAGCACCAGGGTGAGCATCAGGAAAGCAACCAGCTGGGTCGTGAAAGCCTTGGTTGAGGCCACCCCGATTTCAGCGCCGGCGCGGGTAAGGAATACAAGGTCCGACTCTCGCACCAGAGAGCTGTGGTCGACGTTCGATATCACCAGGCTGGAGATAAACTCAGCTTCGGTGGCGTTGCGCAGTGCCGCCAGGGTGTCGGCGGTCTCGCCGGACTGGGACACTGTCACCAGCAGGGTTCCCGGATGCTGTACGCGTTTGCGATAACGAAACTCGGATGCCACCTCAACAGCGCAGGGAATACCCGCCAGTTCCTCAAGCCAGTAGCGGGCGACCATGCCGGCGTGAAAACTGGTGCCGCAGGCAACAATCTGCACAGCCTGGACACGGTCAAAGACGGCTGCGGCCCCAGTGCCAAATGCCTCGTCGGCAATGTCGTGAGCCCCTGTTGCGGGTACTGTTGCCGCCAGCGCGCGTGGCTGTTCGTAAATCTCCTTAAGCATGTAATGTTCGTAATCACCCAGCCCTGTCGCCTCTTCATGGGCCGCCAGTTGGGATATCGTTCGCTCTATGCGGTTGCCATTGGCGTCGTAGATTTGCAGCGACGACGCCGTCATACGCACCAGGTCGCCTTCTTCCAGGTAAATAAAGCGATCGGTTACCTGGCGCAGGGCCAGTGCATCCGAGGCAAGGAAGTTTTCGCCAATGCCCACCCCTATAACCAGGGGGCTGCCCTCGCGAGTCGCGATCACTTCGTCGGGATGGGCGACATCGATAGCCGCGAGTGCATAGGCACCCTCCAGTCGTTCCACCACGGTCTGCATGGCCTGCAACAGACTCTGGCTCGACTGCAATTGTTGATGCAGCAAGTGGACTATCACTTCGGTGTCGGTGCCGGAGAGGAACTCGTAACCGGCGGCTTGCAGTTCCGCACGGAGGGCTTCGTTGTTTTCTATAATGCCGTTGTGCACCACCGCCACGCGCTCGCCGGAAATGTGCGGATGCGCATTAGCTGCAGAGGGTGCCCCGTGGGTTGCCCAACGGGTGTGGGCGATGCCCACACAGCCGTACTTGGGGTCCATCGCCTGGGCCTGTTCAAGTTCTGCGACCTTGCCCTGGCGTTTATGCAACAGCAGATTATGGTCACTGTCGATCAGGGCCAGCCCTGCCGAATCGTAGCCGCGGTACTCAAGACGTCGCAGCCCTTCCAGTAGAATAGCCGAAACTTCACGCCGGGCCGTCGCCGCTACAATGCCGCACATAACTCAATCCTTGCTTGTGGGAGGTTTGCCCGGGCGCTTCCAGCCCTGGATATTGCGTTGCTTGCCGCGGCCGACCGCCAACTCACCCTCAGCCACATGGCTGGTGATGGTTGAGCCCGCCGCGACAAAGCCCCGGTTTGCTACTTCTACCGGGGCCACCAGGGTCGCGTTGGAGCCAACAAACGCATCGTCTCCAATCCGGGTCTGGTGCTTGTTAACACCATCGTAATTACAGGTGATGGTTCCGGCTCCAATATTGGCGCTGGCACCTATCTCGCAGTCACCGATGTACGACAAATGGTTGACCTTGCTACCGATACCAATATTGGCCTTTTTGGTCTCAACGAAGTTGCCTACACGGGCCCGATCAGCCAACACCGTATCCGGACGCAGACGCGCATAGGGACCAACAGCACAGTCGTTGCCGATTTTTGCCTGCTGCAGGTGACTCATCGCCTGGATTTCAGTGCCGTTGCCCACCGTGACGTCGCGCAGCACGCAGTTTGGCCCCACCTGGACATCGTCGCCCAATACCACGTCACCAATAAAGACGCAGTTGATATCTATAAACACGTCGCGGCCACACTCCAGTTTGCCCCGAACGTCGATACGGGCCGGGTCAGCCAGGCGCACTCCGGCCAACAGCAGTGACCGCGCCCGCCGTTGTTGCAATTCGCGCTCCAGTTGACTGAGCTGGAGTTGGTCGTTGACGCCCATGACCTCCCATTCGTCATCTGCCATGCTCGTCTTGACGGACATACCAGCGGCGACTGCCAGTGACAGCACTTCGGGAAGGTAATACTCGGCCTGTTGATTGTCATTGCCAACAGCGGGTAGAAAACGTTGCAGGATACTGACCGGAGCGGCCATGACCCCACTGTTCACCTCGCTGAGCAGAAGCTGGTCAGCGTTGGCATCTTTATGTTCGACCACTCCCACCAGAGCACCGCTGCCATCGCGCATAATACGCCCATAGCCGGCGGGATTGGCGAGGTTAACCGTGAGCAGGGCGGGTACTTCGGCAGCCTGTGCCACCAGTGTTTGTAATGTGGCAACATTGATCAGCGGCACATCCCCGTACAGCACAAGCACCGTACTGCCTTCGGCGATGCGCGGTAGCGCCTGTAATACGGCGTGCCCGGTACCAAGCTGTTGTTCCTGCTCTACCCAGCTGACCGGCTCTGACGCCAGGGCCTCTTTAAGCTGTTGCGCGCCGTGGCCGACTACGACATGTATTGCAACGGGTTCCAGCGCCTTGGCGGTATCCAGTACATGCTGTAAAAGTGGCCTGCCGGCCAGGGAGTGCAGTACCTTGGGAAGATGCGATCGCATCCGGGACCCCTGTCCCGCTGCGAGAATAATAACTTCGAGCTGCATAGCGTCATTCCGTTTCCATTCAACCCGCAGAAGACCTGCTCCCGTCAGGGACAGCCCTGCATTTGAACCTGCCCGCGTGGGGATTTAGCCGGCAACAATAGCATTTTTAGCGCGAACAAAAAAACACTGCCTACCGCTATTGGCAGAGGAATGGGACGTCGTTCACACCCTGAGTGCGGAGGAGTGGGCAGGGGTCGGCAACGATGCGGACTTTGCCAACTGGAGGAACAGAAAGCGTGAGGCGCGCTTTAATGACTGCTAAACCAGGGGCGGGGCCAAGCTCACCCCTGTCCGGAATCAACCCCTGCCGGCGCGATTGCGCATTTTGCGCAATGTCGCCAGTTGGGCCGCAGATTCCGCCAATTGCGCCGAGGCGCGGCCATAATCAAAGTCGCCCGCCTGGCTGGTAAGCACATGCACGGCTTCGCGGCGGGCTTCTTCGGCAGCCGCTTCGTCAACATCTCCCGCGCGCAACGCCGTATCAGCAAGGATACTGACAACACCCGGCTGAATTTCAATGAAACCGCCGGACACGTAGTACACCTCTTCCTCACCACCCTGCTTGACGATGCGCACAGGACCGGGAATCAGGGAGGACAACAGCGGGGCATGGCCATAAGTAATACCCATTTCCCCCATTTCGCCCGTTGCGACCAGCATTTCAACCAGGCCGGAGAAGATTGCCTCCTCCGCGCTGACAATATCGCAGTGAATAGTCATTGCCATGTAGAGATCCCCTGTTGCGCCCTGTTAGAGCCTGGTTGCTTTCTCAACGGCTTCATCGATGCTGCCCACCATGTAAAACGCCTGCTCGGGCAGGTGATCGTACTCACCGGCCAGAATGCCACTGAAACCGGCAATGGTTTCTTTCAGCGATACGTATTTGCCGGGTGCACCGGTAAAGATCTCCGCAACGTGGAACGGCTGGGACAGGAAGCGTTCGATTTTACGTGCGCGCGCTACCGTCTGTTTGTCATCTTCAGACAATTCGTCCATACCCAGGATGGCGATAATATCCTTCAGTTCCTTGTAGCGCTGCAGTACCGTCTGTACCCCACGCGCTGTTTCATAATGCTCGACCCCAATGATCAGTGGGTCGAGCTGGCGCGAGGTCGAATCCAGTGGATCCACCGCGGGATAAATACCCTTGGCGGCGATATCACGGGCCAGTACCACTGTTGAATCCAGGTGCGCGAAGGTCGTTGCCGGTGACGGGTCGGTCAGGTCATCTGCCGGTACGTATACCGCCTGGATGGACGTAATGGAGCCCACTTTGGTGGAGGTAATCCGTTCCTGCAGTACCCCCATCTCCTCCGCCAGCGTCGGCTGGTAGCCCACAGCGGACGGCATCCGTCCCAGCAGCGCCGACACCTCGGTGCCCGCGAGGGTGTAACGGTAGATATTGTCGATGAACAGCAGTACGTCGCGGCCCTCATCACGGAATTTTTCGGCCATGGTCAGGCCGGTCAGGGCTACCCGCAGACGGTTTCCTGGCGGCTCATTCATCTGGCCGTATACCATGGCTACCTTGGAGTTGCTCAGGGTCTCGACGTCAACGACTTTTGACTCCTGCATTTCGTAGTAGAAGTCGTTACCCTCACGGGTACGCTCCCCCACCCCGGCGAATACCGACAGGCCGGAGTGCTCGGTGGCGATATTGTTAATCAATTCCATCATGTTGACGGTCTTGCCAACACCGGCACCACCGAACAGGCCAACCTTACCGCCCTTGGCGAAGGGACATACCAGGTCGATGACCTTGATCCCGGTTTCCAGCAGTTCGTTAGAGGCCGCAAGATCTTCATACTCAGGTGCGGCCCGGTGAATGGAAGCCCGCTCCTGTTCGCCGATCGGGCCACGCTCATCAATGGGATTACCGAGCACATCCATGATCCGCCCCAGGGTTTCAATACCTACGGGGACGGAGATGGGGTTACCGGTATTGACCACCGCAAGATCACGGCTCATGCCTTCAGAGGCACCCATGGCAATCGTACGTACAACACCGTCGCCCAGTTGCTGCTGGACTTCCAGGGTTAACCCTTTTTCGGTTACCAACAGTGCATCGTATACCTTGGGTACCTGGTCGCGTGGAAACTCCACATCGATAACGGCACCGATAATCTGTACGACTCGTCCGCTGCTCATGTTCCGATCCTCTGTATCAAAGTTCAATTCTGTCTGGTGCCGTGCGGTCGCTAGAACGCCGCCCGACACCCAGTGTATTGCGTTTCTTTATCAGCCAATTGCCGCAGCGCCACTGACGATTTCCGACAGTTCCTGGGTAATGGCGGCCTGGCGTGCCTTGTTGTAAATCAACTGGAGATCGTCGATCAATTCACCGGCGTTGTCGGTCGCACTCTTCATTGCAAGCATTCGCGCTGCCTGTTCACAGGCACCGTTCTCAACCACGGCCTGGTACACCTGGGATTCGATGTAGCGGGTCAGCAACTGGTCCAGCAACTCCATCGCATCGGGCTCATAAATGTAATCCCAATGATGCTTCATCTCCGTACTTTCCTCGGCTTCCAGTGGCAGCAATTGCTCCACCTTCGGGCTTTGGGTCATGGTGTTGATGAATTCGTTGCTAACCAGGAACAGGCGATCAATGTGCCCATCTTCGTAGGCGTCGAGCATGGTTTTGACGCTGCCAATAAGATCCGCCAAAAGAGGTGCTTCACCAATATCACGTACCGACGCGGTAACGTTACCACCATAGGTTCTGAAGAATGCCGCCGCTTTCGCGCCAATCAGGCACAAGTCGATTTCAACATCCTGCTCCGCCCAGCCTTTCATGGCGCGCACGGTAGCCTTGAAGGCGTTAACGTTGAGACCACCGCACAGACCGCGATCAGTCGAGACGACGATGAACCCTACCCGCTTTACTTCCCGCTCAACCATATACGAATGGCGGTACTCGGGAGCAGAGTTCGCAATGTGCCCGACCACTGCGCGCATACGACGCGCGTAGGGCTTCCCCAGGGCCATGCGCTCCTTCACTTTACGCATTTTACTAGCCGCCACCATTTCCATGGCGCTGGTAATCTTTTGCGTACTCCGGATGCTGGTTATCTTGGTCCGGACTTCTTTTCCGCCTGCCATCTGATGGTCCTCGGAATTACCAGGTTTGAGTAGCTTTGAACGTTTCGATTGCAGCCTTGAAACTGGCGGCGATATCGTCGTTGTAATCGCCACTCGCAACGATTGATTTCATCAGGTCGTCGTATTCCGCATGCATGTAAGACAACAGCGCCGATTCAAAATCGTTGATCTTGTTGACCTCGACATCGCGCAGGTAGCCTTCGTTGGCCGCGTACAGGATAACGCCCATTTCGGCGATACTCTGGGGTGAATACTGCTTTTGCTTCATCAGTTCGGTAACGCGCTCCCCGTGATCCAGCTGGGCCTTGGTGGCCTCATCAAGATCAGAGGCAAACTGGGAGAACGCCGCCAGTTCGCGGTACTGGGCCAGGGCGGTACGAATACCACCGGACAGCTTCTTGATGATCTTCGTCTGCGCCGCACCGCCTACCCGCGATACCGAGATACCCGCGTTCATGGCCGGACGAATACCGGCGTTGAACATATCCGCCTCGAGGAAGATCTGGCCGTCGGTAATAGAGATCACGTTGGTCGGTACGAAAGCGGATACGTCACCCGCCTGGGTCTCGATAATCGGTAATGCCGTAAGGGAGCCCGTTTTACCCTTCACTTCACCATTGGTGAGTTTCTCAACGTAGTCCGGGTTTACCCGGGCTGCGCGTTCCAGCAGGCGGGAGTGCAGATAGAAAACGTCACCAGGATAGGCTTCACGGCCCGGGGGACGACGTAACAACAGCGATATCTGGCGATAAGCCCAGGCCTGCTTGGTCAGGTCGTCATAGATGATCAGGGCGTCCTCGCCCCGGTCACGGTAATACTCGCCCATGGTGCAACCGGCAAAAGGTGCCAGAAACTGCATGGCAGCCGGATCGGCAGCGGTGGCGGCAACCACGATGGTATGGTCCATGGCACCGTGCTCTTCCAGCTTGCGCACAACCGCCGCAACCGACGACGCTTTCTGGCCGATGGCAACGTAGACGCATTTGATGCCCGTGTTTTTCTGGTTGATGATGGCATCAACCGCGATTGCCGTTTTGCCGACCTGGCGGTCGCCGATGATCAGTTCGCGCTGGCCGCGACCGATTGGCACCATCGCGTCGATGGCCTTGAGACCGATCTGCACCGGCTGGTCAACCGATTGGCGGGCGATAACGCCGGGAGCAACCTTCTCCAGTGCATCGGTCATGGTCGTGTTAACCGGGCCCTTGCCGTCAATCGGATTGCCGAGTGCGTCAACCACGCGGCCCTGCAACTCGGGGCCTACCGGCACTTCAAGAATACGACCGGTACAGCGACAGGACTGGCCTTCAGCCAGGCTCTTGTAATCGCCCAGCACCACCGCGCCAACCGAGTCCCGCTCGAGGTTGAGCGCCATGCCAAAGATACCGCCCTCAAACTCGATCATCTCACCATACATGACGTCGGTAAGACCGTAGATGCGAATGATACCGTCGGTAACCGAGACCACCGTACCTTCGTTGCGAGCCTGGGAAGACACATCAAGCTGATCGATGCGCTGCTTGATCATCTCGCTAATTTCTGATGGATTCAGTTGCTGCATGCTCTGTTCCTCAATCCTACGAATTCAATGCGGCGGCAAGCTTGTTCAGCCTGCCGCGCAGGGAGCCATCGATTACCAGATCGCCGGCTTTTATTAACACACCACCGAGCAGACTCGCGTCCGTCGTGGTGCGCACATTAACTTTCCGTTCCAATCGCTTGCCGAGGGCCGCGACCAGGTTTTGTGTCATCTCGTCTTCGAGCTCGAATGCTGACACCACTTCCACATCTACCGACTTTTCATGATCGGCCCTGAAGTCGTCAAAAAGCGCGCTTATCTGGGGCAGTAACACGAGCCGCCTGTTCTGGGCCAGCACCGACAGGAAGCGTTTTACATCGCTGCCCAGCGCATCGCCACAGACATCCGCCAGTATGTCGGCCTGCCGCTCGCCGGCGCCGGCCGGATCCTGAAGCACCGCCTTGATATGGGGGTCGGCACTCACCCGGGCGACGGTCGCCATTTGCTCTGACCAATCGGCCAGTGCCTGCTTGTCCCGGGCATATTCAAAGGCAGCCTTTGCGTAGGGACGTGCCAGTGTGGTCAGTTCCGCCATTGCGCGTCCTCGCCCTTAAAGCTCTGCAGCCAGTTGGTTGACCAGATCGGCGTGGGCCTGTTTGTCGACTGTGGCGCCCAACACCTTCTCGGCACCCACCAGTGACAACACCGCGACTTGCGACCGTAAGGTCTCGCGGGCCCGGTTTGTTTCCTGTTCTATTTCCGCCCGGGCAGAAGTCTTGACCCGCTCAGCTTCCACCAGCGCAGCGTTTTTCGCCTCTTCGACGATCTGGCTGGCGCGCCGGTTGGCCAGGTCGACAATACCTGCCGCTTCAACCTTGGCTTCCTTGAGACGGTCGAGGGCCTTTTCCTGGGCCAGTTCGAGATCGTGACTGGCACGATCAGCGGCGGCGAGTCCGTCGGCTATCTTCTGTTCACGCTCATGCATGGCCGCAATAATGGGCGGCCAGACATATTTCATGCAGAAGATGACAAAACCAAAGAAGGCTATCACCTGACCGATAAGCGTAAGGTTAATGTTCACGCCGTACTCCTCACAGATAGTGTGGGGCTGAGTGAAGCAGCCCCGTTCTTGCCGATTGCCTGGTTCAGCTTATGCACCTACGCCGGGCGCAACAACGAAGATCAGGTACATGGCAAGGCCAACACCGATAATCGGGATAGCGTCCACCAGGCCCGCGCCGAGGAAGAAGGTGACCTGCAGTTTGGGTGCCAGTTCAGGCTGGCGTGCAGAACCTTCAATGAGCTTGCCACCGAGCATACCGATGCCGATAGCTGCGCCCAGACCACCGAGGCTGATCATAATTGCAGCGGCAATGTAGATTAATTCCATGATTTTCTCCTAGCGTTAATAACCAAAGTTAAAGTGGATCAGTGGTCTTCGTGAGCCATGCTGAGATAAACAATCGTCAGCACCATGAAGATGAAAGCCTGCAGCGTAATGACCAGGATGTGGAATATTGCCCACCCAATCTGCAGAATCCCTGCGGGAACCATCCAGGCCATACCGGCACCGAACAGAGCAGCAATCAGAATAAAAATCATTTCACCTGCGTACATGTTACCGAAAAGACGCAGGGCAAGAGAGAACGGCTTGGCGAGCAAGCCGACAATTTCCATAAACAGGTTCACCGGGATGAACACCGGGTGATTGAAGGGATTGAGCGCCAGCTCTTTGGCAAAACCGAAGCCCTTGACCTTTATGGAATAGAACAGGATGAGGATCAGCACACCGATGGACAGCCCGAAGGTAATATTCGGGTCGGTCGAGGGCACGATCTTCTGGTATTCCACACCTAACAGCATCATCAGCTCGGGGACAATATCCACCGGCACCAGGTCCATCAGGTTCATCAGGAAGATCCAGACGAAAATGGTAAGCGCAAGAGGCGCAATCAAGGGATTACGGCCGTGAAAGGTATCCCGCACCGTATTGTCGATAAACTGGACGATCATTTCCACGGCGTTGACAAAACCACTGGGAACACCCGAAGAAGCCTTGCGAGCCACACGGAAAAACAATGCGCTGAACAGGACGCCCAGGCCGATGGACCAGGCCATGGAGTCCACATGAACGGCGGTAAAACCCATATCGGCAGCCTCGGCACCACCGTGGGCCATTACCCAGGCACCGCCGTCGGCCACCACAGAGCCGTCATACCGTTCGTATCCACCCGGCAGCTTGCCGTAGGTGAGATTCGTCAGGTGGTGGACAATATATTCTGAAACCGTCTGGTTATCGCCTGCCATCGATCACAACTCTTGATCCGGTTTTCGTTTAGCGGTTATTGCCACGACTATTGCCACAACAACATCCAGCTACCAATAATCTGTACCGCGACCATCGCGATATATCCCAAAAACACCCCGGCGGCTTCTACCGGTCTCAGCAGCACAAAGACTGCCGCAAATCCCGCGGCACTCAGGACCAACTTGCCGACCTCGCCCACCAGTGCCGACTTCGCTATCTCCGGCGCTGCCCGGGCACCCCGCTGGCGAAACACCTTCGTTGCAAACCAGACCTGCGGCACTATTGCCACCAGCGACCCGGACAGTACCGATAGCGCCGATACCTTGCCGGCTGCCAGCCAGGCCAGCCCACACAGAAGCATCAAGACCAGCCCTTGCGCCAGGACGATACGGTGAACGGGGGGAGCAGGCATCCGGCTCGCTTTCATGCAAACCTCACTGGGCCGCCTCACGTTTTACCACCGCGCACTTGGTCGTTTTGAGCGCGCGCGCATTATAGGTGTAATACCAGGCGGGTTCAACCGCAACAGGGCATACAGAGTCGGTAAAATTAGCCGCAGTTAGCGACAAGATAGCGACAAATCAATGGCAATTATAGCTAATGTAAACAAGGGGTACCGTATCTTGTGGAAAACAGTGAATTTTGCACAACATCCTGTGGCTTACAGGTGAGGCCGCACTATTTGATATGCCCCAGAATGCCATCCAGTTCATCCAGGCTATTGTAGCTGAGTACCAGTTTGCCCTTGCCCCGCGCCGTGTGCTGAATCTGGACCCGGGCACCGATTTTCTGCGACAGGTCGTCCTGCAACTGGCGAATATTGGGATCAAGGCCCGCAGGCTCAACCGCAGGAGCCTCCTGCTGTGCCAGCAAATGACGTACCAGCGCTTCGGTCTGGCGTACGGACAAACCCTTCCCCACGACGGTGCGAGCGGCCTGGGACTGTACTTCAGCGGCAAGTGGCAGTAGTGCCCGGGCGTGGCCCATCTCCATATCGCCGCGTTCGAGCAGCAAGCGCACATCGGCTTCCAGTGACATCAGGCGTAACAGGTTGGCAATAGTGGACCTGGATTTGCCCACCGCGTCCGCCACTTCCTGCTGGGTAAGCTCAAACTCCTGCTGCAGACGCAGTAATGAAGCGGCCTCCTCAATCGGGTTGAGGTCTTCACGCTGGATGTTCTCAATCAGGGCCATGGCGATGGCGGCCTCGTCACTAACGTCCCTGACCAGGGATGGAATGTGGTCCAGCCCCGCCATCTGGGCCGCTCGCCAGCGGCGCTCACCCGCAATAATTTCATAGCGTCGGCCCGAAATCGGCCGCACTACAATTGGCTGCATGACACCCTGGGCCTTGATACTGGCAGCCAGCTCCTGCAGCGACTCGGGATCGATATCTCTGCGCGGCTGGTACTTGCCGCGCTGGACGAGGTCTACCGGCAGGTCTTTAAGCGCACCCGATTCCCTCAGTGACTCTATCGGTACGCCGTCGTCGCCCTGCTGCGTATGGGTTGCATTGCCTGCTCCCAGTAGCGCATCCAGCCCACGCCCCAAACCTTTTTTCCTGGCTGACATCCACTTTCTCCGTTAATCGCTGGTCACAGGTTGTTGTGATTCCTGCTGGCGTTTCTCTTCCCGCCGGATGACTTCACCCGCCAGCGCCATATAGGCTTTTGCACCCCGGGAGTGTCGGTCGTAGTACATGGCGGGCAGGCCGTGACTGGGCGCTTCAGCCAGGCGCACATTACGCGGCACTACGGTGCGGTACACCAGGTCACCAAAATGGCCATGTAGCTGGGCCGAGACGTCATTGGTGAGGCTGTTGCGCGGGTCATATAGAGTGCGCAGGATACCCTCAATGCGCAGTGGTAAATTAACCGATTCGCCAATCCGGTTAATGGTACTGACCAGGGCAGACAATCCTTCCAGGGCAAAATATTCGCATTGCATGGCGATCAGTACGCCATCCGCGGCCACGAGGGCGTTCAGGGTAAGCATGTTAAGTGAAGGCGGGCAATCAACCAGAATATAGTCGTAGAGCCCGGCCACTTCCTGCAGAGCGGTGCGCAACCGGCGTTCCTTGTGTTCAATATCGAGTAATTCAACCTCGGCTGCGGTCAGGTCACTGTTCGCCGGCAGGACGTCAAACCCGCCTTCGGGAGCGCGCTGGGTAATGAGGTGAACCGGTGCGCGGTGTACCAGGACATCGTAAACACTGCGCTCGATACCGTGCTTGTCTACACCGCTTCCCATCGTCGCGTTACCCTGGGGATCCATGTCAACGAGTAATACACGTTTTTTCATGGCCGCCAGAGACGCCGCCAGATTAATGGAGCTGGTGGTCTTGCCGACACCCCCCTTCTGGTTTGCAATTGCTATTGTTCTTGCCAACGCCTGACTCCCGGATTGTCTTAGCTGTTACCAGTATCTATTGAGTGGGTTGGCACAAGGCCAGCTCCACGAGGTGCCGCTGTTCGTTTAGTCCCGGCACCGCGAGTGGGTAAATCCCCTTCAATACACACTCCCTCGCCACTGCCTCCAATTCATCGGGTGGATATGCTCCCTTCATCGCGAGGAAACAACCACCGGGCGCCAGTAAGTGACGAGTGCCCGCCACCATGTCAGCCAGCGAGGCAAAGGCTCTGGACAGTATCACATCAAACAGTGCCTGAGGGGTGAAAGCTTCCACCCGGGTATTATGAATTGTCACGTTAGCCAGGCCCAGACTTGTTTTAACGGCAAAAAGAAATCGTGTTTTTTTGCCGTTACTGTCCAGCAGGTGGAACTCGCGTTCCGGAAAGAGAATCGCCAGAGGAATTCCCGGAAGACCCGCCCCTGTACCCACATCCAGACAGCGTCCCTCAGGCAGGTAAGGCAGCACAGCCAGGCTGTCGAGCAAATGCCGGGTCACCATGGCAGCGGGCTCGCGCACAGCGGTCAGATTGTAAGCACGGTTCCACTTTTGCATAAGCTGCAGGTAAGTAAGCAATTGCTCCTGCTGCCGTGGCTCGAGTGAAATATCAAGTGCGTGGCAGCCCCTGGACAACGTTTTTTCCAGGTCGGTGGCCAACTCAGGCAGTTCTGCGATCAGACGACGTTCGATCCAGGGCACCACGCTTTTTCAGGTAGATCAGCAGTAGCGATACCGCAGCCGGGGTAACCCCGGGGATCCGGCCGGCCCTGGCAAGAGTGGCCGGGCGGGCTTCGGCCAGCTTCTGTCGCACTTCAGTGGAAAGCCCGTCGACGGCATGGTAGTCGAGGGAATCGGCCAGCACAGTATCTTCGTAGCGCCGAAGGCGATCTATGTCCTGCTGTTGGCGGTCGATATAACCGGCATATTTTGCCTGGATTTCCACCTGCTCAGCGGCCTGGGCCTCAGCCAGTGGCTCCCCTTTCAAACCCGCGATATCGAGGTAGCGCAGCTCGGGTCGTTTTAGCAGGTCAGCCAGCGAATATTCACGGGTCAGCGGCGCTTTAAGCCGCGAGGCTATGGTATTGGCCTCAGCCGTGCCGGGATGAATCCAGGTTGTCGCCAGGCGTTTTGATTCAGCGGCAATGGCATCGCGCTTGCGGGCAAAGCAGGACCAGCGTAAGTCGTCTACCAGGCCGAGTTCACGCCCCTTTTCAGTTAGCCGCAAGTCGGCATTGTCTTCACGTAACAACAGACGGTATTCGGCACGGGAAGTAAACATGCGGTAGGGTTCAAGGGTGCCCATGGTAATCAGGTCATCAACCAGCACGCCGATATAAGCCTCATCCCTGCGCGGGCACCATGCCTCCTTGCCCTGTACCGCCAGTGCAGCATTAAGGCCGGCGAGCAGGCCTTGTGCGGCGGCTTCTTCGTAGCCGGTAGTCCCGTTTATCTGCCCGGCGAAGTACAGTCCTGGAACGGCACGGGTTTGCAGGGAGTAATCGAGATCCCGTGGATCAAAGAAATCGTATTCAATGGCGTAACCGGGCCGGGTTATGTGCGCGTTTTCAAAACCGCGAATGGAGCGTACCAGGGCATACTGGACATCAAACGGCAAACTGGTGGAGATTCCGTTCGGATAAAGTTCGGCGGTAGTAAGTCCCTCAGGCTCAATGAAGATCTGGTGGGAAGATTTATCGGCGAAACGGTGTATTTTGTCTTCAATACTCGGGCAGTAACGCGGCCCAATGCCCTCAATCACACCGGAATACATCGGTGAACGGTCCAGCCCACCGCGAATGATGTCGTGGGTCCGCTCATTGGTATGGGTGATCCAGCAACAGCGTTGTTCCGGATGCTCCTCGGCACTGCCAAGAAAAGACATGACCGGTGCACCGGGGTCACCCCACTGCTCTTCAAGCTGGGTAAAGTCAACACTGCTGGCGTCGATTCGCGGCGGTGTGCCCGTCTTTAGCCGCTCAACCCTGAATGGCATCTCACGCAGACGGCGCGCCAGCGCAATCGAGGGAGCATCCCCCGCGCGGCCCCCGGCACTGTTTTCCAGGCCGATATGGATTTTGCCCCCGAGGAAAGTGCCCGTGGTAAGCACCACTACGGGTGCCCGGAAGGTCAATCCCATCTGCGTAACGGCACCTGCTACACGGCCATTTTCCAGTAGCAGGTCATCTACCGGTTGCTGGAAAATCGAAAGTCCGGCTTGGGATTCGAGTATTTCGCGGATTGCATTTCGATACAGCACACGATCAGCCTGAGCGCGGGTAGCACGTACCGCAGGCCCTTTGCTCGCGTTCAGGACCCGAAACTGAATGCCGGCGCGGTCCGTTGCCCGGGCCATGGCACCACCGAGGGCATCCACTTCACGTACCAGGTGACTTTTACCGATACCGCCAATCGCGGGATTGCAGGACATCTGCCCAAGCGTATCCATGCTGTGGGTCAGCAGCAGGGTTCGACAGCCCATACGCGCGGCTGCGAGGCACGCCTCGGTACCGGCGTGGCCTCCACCAATCACGATCACATCAAATTTTTGTGGGTAATCCACTGCCTGCGCCTCTCAGATCCTGCCGGAGATGGGTGACCCCGGGCCGGCGATTATACGTTGCCGACCCCGGTTGTTCAAAATATGTTCTGCACTGTTTCCGATTACTGTGGATCACCAGTATCCGGGAAAATAGCGAGTCAAAGTTCTTTACTGTCTTGTTATTAATATTATTTATATAGATAGAAAGTTTAATGTAGTAATTACTGGGGTTGCCCTGTTCTGTGGAAAGGTATCTAAAGATCATTAAAATCAAAAATTTAAGTCATTGCAAAGGCTGCCTGTAAGCGCGGTATCAGGGCTGGGTAAACGGTGTACCAGATGGGGACAGAATTTGCGGCCTTTTGTTCATCAGGAGTTGTAGGGCTATTTGTCCTCGTCCGCGGTACAGGCTATCCACTGTGTTGTGCACAGCATTATCTGCCGGGTGGGCCGCGGCCGTGTGGATTTTCTGATAAGGGGATGAATCGGGCTGGGGCTTTGTATATCGTGTGGATAAGGTGTTTGGTCTGTCAATAAGATGTTTATAAGCGGGTATAAACGGTTGCCGGGTTTGTATTATTTGCCGATGCAGAAACTTGAAAAAATTTCGCCGAGTAACTGATCATTGGTAAAAGTACCGGTAATGGTGCCAAGCGCGGCCTGGCACTGTCGTAAATCTTCCGCCAGTAGCTCTCCCGCACCTGCCTCTTCCAGCTGGAATTGTCCTTCGCGAAGGAATTCGAGCGCTTGCTGCAGGGCAAGCAGGTGGCGTCGTCGTGCACTGAAACTGCCTCCGGTGCCACTCTGATAGCCCATAGATTCTTTCAGGTGCTGTTTCAGGATATCCACGCCGTCACCACTACGGGCGCAAAGGCGCACTATTGTCGTATCCTGTTGGCGGACGAGTTCGGGTGGTTGGCCAACAAGGTCGCATTTATTATGGATGATAGTGACCGGCGTATCGGCCTTGAGATGTTCCCGGGCTTCCGGCCAGAGTGCCCAGGGATCGGGGCCTGCGTCGGGGGAAGTACTGGCATCCACGATTAGCAAAACCCTGTCTGCGGAGCCAATCTCTTGCCAGGCGCGACGGATACCTTCCTGTTCGATGGCATCCGTGCTGTCGCGTAAACCGGCCGTATCAACAATATGCAGTGGCATTCCATCGAGCTGAATATGCTCTCTGAGCACGTCCCTTGTGGTTCCTTCGACAGGCGTGACAATAGCGGTATCCTGGCCTGATAGTGCATTGAGCAGGCTGGATTTGCCGGCGTTGGGTTTGCCCGCGATAACCAGCTTCATTCCCTCCCGCAACAGGCTCCCCTGTCTTGCTTCCTGTAGAACACCATCCAGTTGAATAGTCAGGTCCTGAAGTTGGCTGGCGACATGGCCGTCCGCCAGAAAATCGATTTCCTCTTCCGGGAAATCAATCGCGGCTTCAACATGGATTCGCAGGTGGATCACGGCAGTGACCAGTTTATCAATCCTGCGGGAAAAGGCTCCCTGCAGGGAGCGGTGGGCGTTGCGTGCCGCCTGTTCGGTGCTGCTGTTGATGAGGTCCGCAATGGCCTCTGCCTGAGCCAGATCGAGTTTGCCGTTGAGGAACGCCCGCTCCGAGAATTCCCCGGGATTAGCCATGCGGGCACCCAGAGCGAGGCAGGACTGCACCAGCAAGTCCATGATGATCGGGCCGCCATGCCCCTGCAGTTCCACCACGTCCTCACCGGTAAAGGAGTTGGGCCCGGGAAAATAGAGAGCGATCCCGGTATCCAGGCTGTGCTTCTGTGAATCGCGAAACGGTGTGTAATGAGCGTGACGGGGTATGAGTGATATCCCCGTAATCTGTTCGCCAACAGTTTTGGCGGCAGGGCCGGAAAGCCGCACGATACCCACACCACCCCTGCCGGCCGCAGTGGCTACAGCCGCGATCGTATCGTTATCAAGGGAGGTGTTATCTGTCATACCGCAAGTATACGCCCGGCACGGGTACCGGGCTCAGGTGCTCGCAGCACGCTTTTCGATCTGTTTGGTGATCACGTATTGCTGTGCCATCGATAACAGGTTGTTTACCACCCAGTACAGGACCAGCCCGGCGGGGAACCAGAGGAAGAAAAAGGTGAAGACCACGGGTAACCATTGCATGATCTTGGCTTGCATAGGATCTGGTGGCGGCGGGTTAAGTTTCTGCATGAACCACATGCTGGCACCCATCAGTAACGGCAGCACGAAGTAGGGGTCCATGACGGAGAGATCATTGATCCACAGGATGAAAGGCGCGTGTCGCAGCTCCACACTCTCCATCAGCACCCAGTAAAGTGCTATGAATACCGGCATCTGTACCAGGATTGGCAGGCAGCCACCCATGGGATTGATTTTTTCCTTGCGATACAGCTCCATCATCGCCTGGGACTGTTTCTGTTTGTCATCCCCGTACTGTTCGCGTATATCCTGCATCTTCGGCGCAACACGGCGCATATTCGCCATGGAACGATAGCTGGTGGCGGAGAGCTTGAAGAACGCAGCTTTGATGACCACGGTCAGGAGGATAATGGTAACCCCCCAGTTGCCGACTACACTCTGAATTTTGGTAAGCAACCAGAACAGCGGCTGGGCAATCCACCAGAGCCAGCCATAGTCAACACTGAGCTCGAGATAGGGAGATATCTCCTTTAAGCGGTATTGATCCTTGGGGCCCGCATAAAAGTCCGCCCCGGTGGAACCTTGTTCACCCGGGTTAACGATAAGTTCCGGACTGGTAAAGCCCGCTATATTGAAACCGCCGGTGGTAACCCGCGTATTGTAGGTATGCGTTTGCTCGGGGTTCGGTATCCAGGCGCTGAGGAAATAGTGCTGGATCATTGCTATCCAGCCACCGGGCAAGGACTCTCGCAGCGGGTCTTCGCGCATGTCATCAAAACTGATTTTGTCGAAGCGCTCGTCGGGTCTGGTAATAGCTGCCCCCAGGAATGGCTGCAGCCCCATGCCAGTGGATTCTGCTGACGGTGGCGTGGTGCTGTCGCGCTTTATCTGGCCGAACAGGTTGCCCTGCCAGCGGTCTTTACTGGCGTTATCAACAATAAAACTGATGTTGATAAGATAGTGGCCCCGGCGCACGGTATAGCGTTTGATCACTTTTATGCCGTTGTTGCCAACCCACGCCAGGTCAATGGTCAGTTCGTCCTGACCGGGCTCCAGTGTGTAATTGCTGTTTTTTGCGGTGTAGCGCGCGCGGCTCTCACTATCGATGCCGTTAACGCCTATCAGGCCGCTTTGGGCTACATAGGTTCGCTGTTGGTTTCGTTCAAGCAGCACAAACGGTTGGGTCGGATCGTCCTGCTCTTCCAGGTATTGCGGAAGCGCCAGTTCGATAACATCGCCACCATCAAGATCAATCGCCAGCTGAAGTACGTCCGTACGGACCAGAACGATACGCTCTCCGGAAGTTGCTTCGGCTGTTGGCACTGTGTCTTCGGTGTCCGGCGCCGGCGATACGGCAGGTACGTCTTCATTGGCTGCTGGTGGCAGCTGACCGGGCGAGATCGGATCCGCTGGCGCGGGCGAGCGCGCCGGGGCCTGGGCGCCACTGATAAGTCGCGAGGCGGAGGGTGTATCGGCGGCGGACTTTTCGTCTCGAAATTCCACCCACTCCGTCAATAACATGAACGATAGCAGGGCAATGGCGCCAATCAGCAGTGTGCGTTGCAAATCCATAATGAGTCGTCAGTTATTCAGTGAGTGTGGTTGTGGTTGCAGGGAGGAACCGGGTCCAGACCCCCTTCGTGCCATGGATGGCATTTGGCAAGTCGTCGAGCGGCCAGGTAGCAGCCTTTTATTACACCGTGATGGGTGATCGCTTCCTGCGCATAGTGGGAGCAACTTGGGTAAAAACGACAGTTATTGCCCAGGAACGGGCTTACGCAATAGCGGTAAATCGAGATGAGAAATATCAGCAATGTACGCATCAGGACTCCCGGACTGGGGCTGGCTGGACCGCGACCCGCTGCAATTTGAGCCATTGTTCGCTCAGGATCGCAAAGATCTGTGCATTGTCGAGCTGGTCAATGCCGCGCCTGACCATGAGCACTACATCAAGCGCGGGAGCATCTTCTGGTAATTTCCTGAACATTTCCCTGGCGATGCGTTTTATACGATTACGCTGCACTGCCTTACGAACATTTTTTTTTGCAATCACGAGACCCAGGCGAGGCCCGGGTTGGTTGTTCCATCGTCCAAGGAGTAACAGATAACGGTTCGAAGCCTTGCTATCTGCGCCATTAAAAACCGGGCGATAGTCAGCCGCCGTAAGCAAACGTCGGGATTTTCCAAAGGCCTCGGACTGCGGAGCTGGGCTATCTGCACTGCTCACTGAGACTACAGATCATCAGGCAGCGAGACGCTTGCGGCCTTTCGCACGGCGACGATTAAGTAACAGGCGACCATTCTTGGTGGCCATTCTCGAACGGAAACCGTGGGTACGCTTGCGTTTAAGAACGCTGGGCTGAAATGTTCTTTTCATGTCATTAATCCAGTTGTAGATAATAAATAGAAGACTGCCCTCTCGTTACCCGCCGTATCCTTACGGTTTGCGAGACTAATGTAGTTAAACACCGACAGCAAAAAAGGTTGGGTAGTCTAGAGAAACCAGCGACTTAATTCAATCTCGGGCGCACTTATTTTTATGGTGCGGCGATTCTCAATATAAGCCGGTGTGGCAATACCAGGGTCATGTTGGCAAGCTTTGCGCGCACCGAGGGATTGCAGGGGTTACAGTCATCGATGCACACCTTCCTAAGAAGATATACACAGGTTTTGCACAGGCCACGTTATTAACCAGCGAATTCTTGAGTGATGGTTGAATAATGAACATATTCTCAATAAACCACTGATATTAATGACTTTTGTAGAGAATATTTTTTTCCGCAGACATGTGGATAACTCTCTTTATGGGGAGTATCATGCTGCTTCGGGTCGGCGATGCCGGCCAGTAATTTTCAAAATCGATAACCAGAAAGATTGGAAGGGCCCGAGAATAGTAAGGGCGCTGAGGGGAATGTTTTGCCTGATGTAGTATGGCAGCGATGTATTGACAGGCTCCAGGATGAGCTGCCATCGCAACAATTTAATACCTGGATCAGGCCTCTCCACGCCAGCCAGAATGGACGACAGTTAACACTGTTTGCGCCAAATCGGTTTATCAAGGATTTTGTAAGCGATAAATTCAGTCGACGGATCAGCGAACTGCTGCGTGAAGTCGATAGCCAACAGATAATTGACCTGGTTCTCGAAATAGGCTCCTCCGGGAGTGATTCGGGCCAGACGCAGGGTGCCTCCGAAGTTGTCCGCGACGCTGCCCCTGTTCCTGTTGCAGCAGAGCCGGGGCCTGAACCCGCCTTCAGTACTGCGGCCAGCAGTCGTGCCGGCGGCGGGTTGAATGGCCCCCGGGTTTTATCCAACTCAAGAGCCGAACCGGGTACGGTTGATACCCTGCAACATCAGCACCATTTGGTTGAACATTACACCTTCGATAATTTCGTGGAGGGCAAGTCCAACCAACTGGCCCTCGCAGCAGCGAGGCAGGTGGCAGAAAACCCCGGTGAATCCTACAACCCATTGTTCCTCTACGGCGGTGTTGGTCTCGGTAAGACCCACTTGATGCATGCGGTGGGGAATGCACTGAAACAGTACAAGCCGCACGCCAGGGTTGTGTATCTGCACTCAGAGCGCTTTGTGGCGGATATGGTCAACGCGTTACAGTTGAACGCGATTAGCGATTTCAAGCCATACTACCGGTACGTGGATG
>NZ_PKLZ01000019.1 GCF_002868715.1 Kineobactrum sediminis | reverse complement strand
CGATTACATTGAGCGTTTTCATAATCCACGAAAGCGGCGTAGAGTAGCCAAGCGTGATCTTGCGTATTTAGCCGTTTTAGAACCGTCCGTTGAAGCGGGGTAGAACCCGACTGATGCCGCCCAATGCGCAATCCGTAGCACAAGTCAGTAGAGATCTCGGTGTCTCTGACGTCACCCTGTATAATTGGCGTAATCAATACCGTGACCGAGGTAACGCCGTGCCTGCAGACCCATCAAACCCCGAGAACTGGAGCGGCAAGAACAAGCTCGCAGTTGTCATTGAGACCGCAGCCCTCAACGAGGAAGAGCTCTCCGCGTACTGCCGAGAGAAAGGGCTGTATGTCGAGCAGGTACGGCGCTGCCGATCAGCAGCTGAAACCGATGCCGATGTAGAGCGACCGCTAACGGCGGCGGAACGCCGGGAGGGAGGTAAACAATAACACCGGCCATAGACGATGCGGAATGAAGAAAGTACCAGAAAACCAGCAGTGGCCATGGGAGCAATGCTAAACAATGTGTTCGTCTATCTCTTCATAAAAAACGCCCGGAAAAGAGGTTCGAACTTCCTACTTCCTTCAACTGAAAGATGGTCGGCGTCAAAGTAATAAGAAGTGATATTGTCACCAACAGGGCAATATAGATCATTACAAAATATACCTTCAAATTCCAAAATCGATGCGCTATTCCTCTCAAATAAGACCCGAACATAACTTTGTAGCGAAATGTGTTCTGTCTTGGAAACCGAAAAGATAGCAACATCCCGATCTGGGAAACGACTAGACCGCGCATATATATTCAGAGGATGGCTGATTTGCTGGGGAACTTGTGGAACGATAACTACCGTGACACCTAAATCGGAGTAAGACTTCAGTGTTTTGACCAACCCATCCTCAAAAGCAAGGCGACTTTCATCTTTACTCCTGACACCATCTTTGCTTGTGCTAATGTACGAGAAGTTATTGCCACGGTAACCCCCATCTGTATAGTAAGTCCACCTAGCCACAAGAAACACAAGCGGTATCTTCTGGTCCTTCACATATCTATAAACTCTTTGATTTAACTCATAGCAATTATTGGATGCCTGGTCACTTCTCAGAGCATGAATTCCAAGAAACGGCGTACAGCCAGACGTGCCAATAAAGGCGCCGCTAATATCCAATTCCTTTGCGACATTATCGTAAGCTGGCAATACGCTCAATGCGTGGCTATCTCCGAAGACCACAAAATCCTTGGGCTTGCTCTCCAAGCCCAAAGTACAATACCAGTCTTTGATCTGATGTATTCCCGCTTTTCCAAAACACTCGTCTAGCCGGTTCGTACGTTTAACAGAATCGTAAACGGATGTAGGAATGCTGAAGCGCTCACGAACCCCGTCGTAGCTATGTCCCGCAAAGCCGACACAGGCAAAGAAAAGTGTTCCCAAGAGTGCGCCATAAAAAATCTGAGTCCTAGTAAAAACTTCTCGTTTTCTAAAAGGAGCTTCAACAAAACGCCAACTAAGATAGGCGAAAACGAGAGCGAAGATAGACAGAGCCACTAGGAGGGCCTCACTAGGTTCCTCTAAACTTCGGTGTTTAGCAAAAGCAAACAGTGGTTGGTGCCAGAGATATGCGCTGTAACTTATCAATCCTACGCTAACAAAAGCTCTATTGCCTACAAACCTACCAACGGTGGTTTGTTGAGTGGCAAACAAGATAATAAGAACAGTACCAACGGTCGGTGCTAGCGCATAGACGCCCGGGAAGGGGGTGGCCTCGCTATACGCAAAAACAGCATAGAATATTAATGCTACACCTAGCCATCCCGCGATTTCTCCGGCTTTTTTTTTAAATTCCTTGCGACCATCTTTGGATAAATAGAATGCGGCGAACGAACCTATTAGTAACTCCCAGCCGCGTGTCGGAAGGATGAAAAAGGCAGCAGACGGATCAGCAAGCGAGGCCCATTGTGCCAGGGCGAAACTAGCAACAAACACGGCAGACAATAAAGTTAATATCGAGCGTCTGCCAAGCGGCCAACACAGCATAAGAAATAGCGGAAACAGCACGTAGTACTGCTCCTCAACCGCCAAGCTCCAGGTGTGTAATAATGGCTTAAGTTCGGCAGCAGCCTCAAAGTATCCGCTCTCATGCCAGAACAGGATGTTGGATGCGAACAACGAAACCGCCAATAGACTTTGCGAAAAGTCCTTCATATCACTTGGCAGCAGCCAGAGCCAAGCGAAAGGGATGCAGACAAGCATTACAAAAAACAATGCCGGCAGAATACGCCTGGCACGTCGTTCGTAGAAAGTAACAATTGAAAATTTGTCTTGTTCTAACTCACTAAGAATGATGGTGGTAATCAAATACCCGCTGATGACAAAAAACACATCCACACCGACAAAGCCGCCACTAAACATTTCAAAGCCAGCGTGGAACAGGATGACAGGCAATACAGCAAGTGCCCGAAGTCCGTCGATTTCTCGTCTATAATCCATAGTCTCGCTGTTTGCTTGGGGGGCTTGTTGTGTGCCGAAGGTCTATTTTATATGGCACTTGCCAAGCCGTAGCCCGAGGCAAGAACATCGAAACGGGGCAGAATTATATCCAAGACTTGCGACAATTAGCAAACTAAATAGCACAATATTGAGGGGCGTCGGCGGCAGCCAAACGAGGCCGCGCAATCATGTGAAAACTCATGACTGAGAAAAGAGGGTTACGTAAGCATCGCCTTTCTGGGCCTATCCTTCTGCTTATTGACAGATACGAAGGGGTTTGGTTATGTAAGCGGTCATTCCAAGGCGTAGTTGCCAGCGTGACTATTTTGCCTTTGGCGGCACCAACGCACGGACGGCGGTGACGATTTCTCGCAGGTCACCGTCACTCATTTGTTTATAGTCATCAAAGCTATTGATGGTGTACTTGGCAAATACCGAGTTCACTTTGCCGAACGCCGCCAACGCCTTGTGGCGGTGCTTGGATTGCAGTCCTTCCAACGCGAGCCCCGCACATGCCTGGTTGACCTTGCGTGCTTTTTCCCACAACGCCAGGCTGCTGTCGGCTGCAATCGCGTTCACAGTCTTGGCACTCTCGCGCCATTGCCGGTAGGCCGCTTCATCTGCCATGCGTCAACGTCTCCAGATCCGAGCGCAGGGGATTGTCCGCGAAGATTGTTTTCCACAACCTTGGCGTCAGCTCCTCCACCCGGGAGGCCGGGTGCGTCCCGACCCGCTGCAATACATCGACCAGGTACTCGTAGGGATTTACGCCGTGCAGCCGGCAGGTCACCAGCAGACTCTGGATAATCCCCACCTGCTCGGCGCCGATTTCGGTCCAGCTAAACAGCCAGTTACGGCGTCCCATGGGTATGACGCGTAGAACCCGCTCCAGGTGATTGGTGTCCGGTGGCACCTCGGGGTCGCTCCGGAACACCTTCAGGGCTGCTCCCGCAGATAGGCTTCATGCTCATAGAGTCGCCCGACGTAGGCCAACGCCTCGGCCACCGCTTCCGGTTCGGCTTCCTTGGCTTCCTCAAACCCACGACGGCAATGCACCCAGCACTGCGCGTGAGTAAGCGTCTGATTGTGTTTGCTGAACTTCTCATACGCCCCATAGCCATCCGTCACCAGCGTGCCGTTAAAGTCCCCCAGCTGATCCAGGATATGCTGCATGCCGCGTGATCGCGAGAAGGTAAAACAGATTTCGTCCTGTTCGCCGTAAATGGGCCAGAAGTAGGCAAGATTCATCTTCCCTTTCTTCCGGCGGCCTGCCTTGATCGGCGTCTCGTCCATCGCAAGGAACCGGCTGTGCAGCAGCTGGCGTAGCTGGGCGTGGTAAATGGGTGTCAGTAGTTCAATACTGCGCCGGGTCAGGTTGGTCAGAGTACTGCGAGCCACCTTGATCCCGTTGTGCTCCGCTGATGCTGGCGGTAGAGGGGTAGATGATACAGGAACTTGTTCAAGAGCATCCCGGCCAGGAAGCTGACATCGGCAACGCTTCTCTCCAGGACATTGGCCAGCGCCGGGGTGGTGATCAGTTGCTGGCTGGACTTCTTCTTGAGTACCGGACGGGTGTATTTCAACACCACCTGGCTGCCAGGACGTTCCGCCAGGCGGTAGCTGACCTTGAAGCTGATGATTGTGTAATCATCGGCATCCGGACCATCCAGCTCCGGCGCCGAGAGCGCAATCTCCTCGACCGGCACACTGTCATCAAATTGCAGACCGCTGTCATCGGGCGAACCGTCCAGCGCGTTCTTTTTTGCCTTGCCTCGCTGATAGGTGATGGTTTCCGTGTCTGGCGCCCGACGCGCCGGTGTATCGGGCAGGTCCTTGAGCAGGTCGGCAATGGTGTGTTGGTGAGGGTTGTCTGTCATGTCCCGCTTTTCGGACTTCTCGCAAAACAGCTGGCGTTTGAACCAGTTCAACTGGTGTTCCAGTGCCTGGATCCGGGTGTCCTTCTGATCCATGAGACTGCGCATCTCAGTGAGCACACCCCGCAGGTTGTGCTCATCTGAAGTCGCATGATCGCGAGTTGCGGGGGCCGTTTCCATGGCCATGGATTATACCTGATCAGATAGCTTGCGGGTGAGAATGCCGCTTTCTTTGTAGCGTATTTCTGAGTTCGATACCCTCGATGATCAGCTTGAGTTGCGTCCAGTTCAGCGCCTGCTTTTCTCCGGCGGACCGGTTGTAGTTGAAGCGCCCCTCCTCAAGACGTTTCGCCCAGATACAATAACCGCTGCGATCAAAATACAGAATCTTGAGCTGTGTCTGGCGACGATTGATGAAGACAAATAGGTGGCCGCTGAGCGGGTCTTCCCCCATCACGTTCTTCGCCATCGCCGCCAGGCCGTTGAAGGATCGGCGCATATCCGTGGGCTTGGCATACAGCCAGATCCTGACCTGGGATTCCGGGAAGAACATCAGCCGGTGCGAACGCGCAGAACGACGCAGGCACCCAGCTCGAGTTCTACCTGACAGCGCGGGTGTTCCTCAGCAGCAATACGCGGGGCGGGCGCCGAACCGACGGGCTGTGTAATATCAAATGAAGTCTTCAGCCGAAGCTTCTGTAGTCAGTGTCTTCTGCCAACGACTGAGACAACTGATGGCAATGCCGAGGTGTTTACAGAAGGCTGTCTTGGTAAGGCCGCTGGTGTTGAAGTCCTCGACGAGCGCTTTCTTCTGAGCCTGTGAGCGTTTGATTCGCGAGTTTGGTTCTGGCGCTACGTGAGAAAAGGTATTGTGAATTGACGTGGTCATGAGTGTCCTCCTGTGGTCGACCAGGTAGTGCCGGTGAGTTCCACCAAGGCCGCGGAGATGACCAAACTACTGGAAAACATCCACCGCGCGGTCAACATCGGCCTGGTCAACGAGCTGAAAATAGTCGCCGGCCGTATGGGCATCGACATCTTCGAGGTGATTGAGGTCGCCACCAAGCCCTTCGGCTTCACTGCCTACTATCCCCGCCCGGGCGTGGGCGGGCACTGTATTCCCATCGATCCGTTCTACCTCACCTGGCAGGCCCACGAGTACGGTCTGCACACCCGTTTCATCGAGCTGGCCGGGGAGGTCAACAGTGCCATGCCCGACTACGTCGTCGGCAAGCTGGTCGAGGGTCTCAATGACCACAGCAAGGCCCTGCGCGGTAGCCGCGTGTTGGTACTGGGGGTCGCCTACAAGAAGAACGTTGACGACATGCGCGAATCCCCCTCCGCCATGATCATGGAGTTGATCCAGCAAAAGGGCGGGGATGTGGCCTACAGCGACCCCCATGTGCCGGTCTTCCCCCCGATGCGTCGCTATCGCTTTGATTTACAGAGTGTGGCCTTGACGGCTGAGAGCCTGGCGGCGTTTGACGCTGTGGTGGTCGCCACCAACCATGATGCGTTTGACTATGCGCTCATCCGGGAGCACGCCCGGCTAATTGTGGATACGAGGGGGGTGTATCGGGAGGGGGCGGGGCATATTGTGCGGGCGTGAGATTGGGGCCTGCTTGCTGACAATCTGTTTACAGATGGCCCGGTGCTGGCAAGCCAATACACTCCAGGATTGAATGGACACTCTCCTTTTCATCATCAGCAAGCTGGTAGCCGCGGTAATCAAAGTGGAAGCCTGGCTGTTGCTGGGCATGGCGCTGGCGTTGCTCGGCCTGCTGACGGGGCGGCTGCTGGAGCTGCGTTCGCGCAATACCGCAGAGAACGCCGCCCTCAGCCTGGCTGTGGCGCAACCGCAGCCGGGCCAGACATGGGTGCTGGTGACCAGCGCCTTCCACATGGCGCGCGCCATGCACGAGTTCCATCAGGCCGGCTGGCCAGAGATGAGCCCTTACCCGGTGGATTACCGCAGTGGGCGCTTTTGTTGATGGGATCGGCTGGGACCTGGCAGAAAATCTGCGCGTGCTGAATACCGCCTTGCATGAAAGGGTGGGCTTGCTGGTGAGTGGGGCGCCGGCTCTATAAAACCAGCCAGCCCCTGGCGGCGCAGGTGTTCTGCCAGAACGCCGAGGACCAGCAACTGCTGGTGGACAATCGGCTCGTACCCAGCGCACGCCTCACCCTGCTCCCCGGCTTCGGTGTAGATCTTCAGTGCTTCAACCCCTCCCTGCGCCAAGCCCACAGCGGCCCCTTCCGCCTCCTCTACGCCGGCCGCATGCTGGCCGACAAAGGCCTCCACGAGCTGATCGCCGCCATGCGGCAGCTGCACGCCCAGGGTCACAATGCCGGCTATGGCTCTGCGGCTTTGCCGATGTCAGCAACGTCTCCGCAATGACCACCGCCCAGCTGCAGGCCTGGGGCGAAGAGCCGTTCACCGAATGGCTGGGCCCCACCGACGCCATGGAGCAGGTGCTCGCGCAGGTGAACTGCGTGGTACTGCCGTCCTACCGCGAAGGCCTGCCCCGCTCACTGCTGGAAGCCGGCGCCACGGGCCTGCCAGTAGTGGTAACCGATGTGTCCGGGTGCCGGCATGTGGTGCAGCATGGTGTAAACGGGCTGCTGTGTGAGGTGCGGGATGCGGTGGCGTTGGAGCAGGCGATGGGTGCGATGGTGGTTATGGCGGCGGGGGAGCGTGCTGTTATGGGTGCAGCGGGGCGGCGGGTGGTGGAGGAGGGGTTTGGTGAAGGGATGGTAGTGGAGGCCGCGGTGGCGGCGGTGCGGAGGGTTTCGCGGCGGGGGAGGTGCGGGCTAGGCTTGGGTGAAGTTGGTTGGTTTTGATGTACCAATTTTTTGGTGGTTTTGTGATGCTGTGAATGTTGGCGAGGAGGGGGCCCTTGCCAGCGGCCGCAGGAGGGCTATGATGACCACATTGGCGTTTGATTCGCTTAAGTACGCTCGGAAGCCTGGAGAGGCGGGTGGTGCGATATCCCGTGGCAGAAGTCTGATGCGCAGGCGGGGTTGGGGGGAGCTGGCATCTTTAGGCATGTACATCGTTACCCAAATTGGAGGAGATAAATGCAGACTTCGCTAAAGGAGCTAGAAACCCAAGCTCTGGGCCTCAGTGCAGACGAACGTGCGAAGCTGGCCGAGACAATGCTAGCGTCACTGAGCGCGCCGATTAATGAAATCGAAGATGCCTGGGCGCAAGAAATTGAGCAAAGAGTTAAAGCGTTTGATCGCGATGAGATTCAATGGTTTACCGCGGAAGAGGTCTTCGCTGATGCCAAACGTATCTGAAAGCGATGTACGCAAGATTTATCGCGCCGGCACGGCTCAAGTTCCCAAAGGAAGTGGCCTACTACAATAAGCAAGAAGCAGGTCTCGGCGCGGCGTTTGCGCAAGAAGTCGAGTACGCCACTGCAAGGGCTTTGTCATTTCCTGGAGCAGGTTCGCCAGCCACAAAAAGTACCAGAAGAGTATACGTAAAGCGATTCCCATTCTCTCTGGTCTACCGGCCAAACAAGGAGGGTATTGAAGTTTTTGCAGTTGCTCATGTTTCGCGTCATCCCGAATACTGGTTGTCACGCACTTAGAGAACTTCGTCAGAGGTGGCGTCCGCAAGGAGTGGCGGGGTTTGGTGGAATGTGCTGGTTATAACCGAAAAGCGTCTCCGCGGAGATTTTGACTGGAATTATTGCCAATGAGGCGGGATTGATCCGGCGCAAGCAAGTAGTATGATATTGTCATACTTTTGATTTGCCAGGAGTACCAGCCATGAGCATGCACCGGAAGACCATCACCCTGACTGAGCAGCAAGACGACTGGGTGAAAGGCCAGATTGAGAACGGTCATTTTGGCAATGATAGCGAGTATATCCGCGATCTCATCCGCAGAGACCAGCAGGCCAAGGAACGTCTTGCGACACTCAGGCAGGCCCTAGCTGCCGGTGAGTCGAGTGGAAAATCCAAGCCCCTGGACATATCCGCCATCAAATCTGCTGGCCGTAAGCGAGTGAAAGCGTCGAACTAGTGCCCAGACTAACCGTCACGCCGAAGGCAGAATCTGATCTCACCGGAATCTGGATATATACCTGCGAAGAATGGGGAGCCGATCAGGCGGATAGTTACCCTGATCAGCTTGAGGCAGGAATGAATCAGCTGACTCATTATCCATCTCTCGGCGCTAACTATGCCCATGTTTTTCCCGGATATCGCAGATTGCAGGTAGAAAATTACGCTGTTTTCTATCGAGTGCTCGAGACGGAGGTGCGTGTTGTTCGCGTGCTTCACGAGGACATGGATGCACCGCAACGGCTTCTGGATTAGCGGCCTGGGCGGGCATTGCATTCCCAACGACCCGCTCTACCTCACCGGGAAGGCTCGCGAGTACGGTCTGCATACCCACTTCATCGAGCTGGCCGGGGGAGGTCAACAGCGCCATGCCCGACTACGTGGTCGGCAAACTGGTCGAGGGCCTCACCGACTATGCGCGGTAGCCTCGTGTTGGTGCTGGGAGTCGCCTACAAGAAGAACGTTGGCGACATGCGCGAATCCCCCTCCGCCATGATCATGGAGTTGATCCAGTAAAAGGGCGGGGAGGTGGCCTACAGCGACTCCCATGTGCCGGTCTTCCCCCCGATGCGCCGCTATTACTTTGACCTGCAAGGCATGGAGCTGCCCCCCGCAAGCCTGGCGGCTATTAGACGACAATTAGCGGTCAACCGGCCAAGCTAATTGACGCCGAGCGGCCAAGGTAGTTGACGTCCAATAGGCGGCCTTTGACCCTGTGGTGGTCGCCACCAACCATAATGGCTTCGACTATGCTCTGATCAAACAGCACGCCCAGCTGATTGTGGACACGCGTGGGGTGTATCGAGAGATTTCGGCGCATATTGTGCGTGCGTGATCGGGCCTGGACCGTTTTGATGTTCCAGATGGCTACCTCATTGGAGATACTGATTCCCGCCTGATCCACTTGCATAGCTATGAGGAGGGACTATTATGGCCAGCATGGCATTTGACACGCTCCAGTATGCACGCCGCCTCAGGGCGGCGGGCTTTCCGGAGCCCCAGGCTGATGTGCAGGCGGAACTCATGGCTGAGGCATTTGGTTTTTACGCGGAAAATCTGCTCACGCGGGATCACTTCACCGGAGTGCTGAATGCGCGCTTTGGGGAGTTTGGCGCGTTGATGGATGCACGTTTCAGCAAGCTCGAAGACCGGATGGGAGCCCTTGAAGGTCGAATAGAACATATGGAGGGCTGCATTCAGCAGCTGACAAAACTCACGGTCAGGATCGAACGCACCCAGTTCGTGCACACCTGGATATTGGGTGTTGGCGTGGCCGCCCTGGTGGTTCCGCAACTGAATGTCTGGCTGGCGTAGGGGCTGCCGGTACAGCCTGCATCATAGCTCCACCTCGCTGACCGGCCTTGATGTTCCAGATGGCTGCGCGAAGGTGCTAACAATCCCTGAAATTAACCAATTAGGTTGAAAATTGCATAATAAACCATCCTGGTTGAAATCAATGATTTTCAACCAGGATGGTTGATATGAGCTATCTGGCAGTGATCGGTGATATTTGTGGTTCCCGCGAGATCCCGGAAAGGGGCGAGCTGCAGATCAAATTAAAAGAGGTGCTCGACGAACTCAATCTTCTCCATGCAAAAGCGCTGGCATCTCCTTTCACCATCACCTTGGGTGATGAGTTCCAGGCGGTGTTATCTAAGGCGATACCCCTTTGGGAAATGATCGCCATGATTCAGAGTCGATTATTTCCGGTCAAGGTGCGATTTGGCGTAGGTTTGGGACGAATCGATACCCCAATCAACGACAAGGTTGCGCTGGGCATGGACGGGCCTGCCTTCCATCGTGCGAGAGATGCGGTTGATGTACTGAAGCGGGAAGGTGGATTGTATCGGGTCGAGGGGCTTGCACAGGGAGAGCTGGCGAATCACTCATTGGCACTGGTGTCGCATTTGCAAGGCCAATGGCAGCATAACCGTTTTGAGGTGTATCGACTTCACTTGGCCGGTCATCCGGTTCGAGGCATCGCCAAAGCGACTGCAATAAGCAAATCCGCAGTTTACAAGAATATAGCCGACGGATTGCTGGGCACTCTGGCCGGTATCGCCAGTGCCATATCAACATCTTTGGATGACGCCCTGGTAAAAGAACGCCATGGTAATTGAGTACCAGGTATTCCTGTGCTTCGTGTTAACGACGCGGCTGGTGTATCTGCGATGCAGGTTGGTCGGTTTTGATGTTCCAGATGGCTACCTCATTGGAGATACTGATTCCCGCCTGATCCACTTGCATAGCTACGAGGAGTGACTATTATGGCCAGCATGGCATTTGATACGCTCCAGTACGCACGCCGCCTACGCGCGGCTGGCTTTCCGGAGCCCCAAGCTGATGTGCAGGCGGAACTCATGGCCGAGGCATTTGGTTTTTACGCGGAAAATCTGCTCACCCGGGATCACTTCACCGAAGTGCTGAATGCGCGCTTTGGTGAGTTTGGCGCGTTGATGGATGCACGGTTTGCAGCGCAGGATGCCCGGATGGACAAGCGCTTCGCCGAGCAGGATGCGAAGTTCGAAAAGCGTTTTGCAGAGCAGGACGCGAGAATGGACAAGCGTTTCTCAGAGCAGGATGCAAAATTCCTTGGGTGCTTCGTTGATCAGAATGCCGGATTCGAAAAGCGTTTTGGCAAGCTGGAACGAACTTTGTTCCTCCACACCTGGATGCTCGGGATTCTCGTGCTTGTCATGGTAATTCCGCAACTGCAGGTGTGGCTGGGGTGAACTGGCATCTTCCAGACTACTCACTTTATCACCGGACTTTTGCGTACATGTCTCGGCCTTGCGGGCATTGAGCTCGGGGTTTTGTTGCAGTACCAGGAGTCGATGATCGCAACCAGGCAAGCAAGCGCGCGTTCCAGGCGCATATAGGTAATGTAAGTACTCCAAACCTGGTTCGGGCGAACCACGGCTACGCCTTGTAAGGTGGCCGAATTTGATGAAACTCGGTGCTTGGGATAGTCGTTTGGGGCGACTATTATACTGTGTATGCATACAGTTACGGGGGGTTGTCATGGGCATGCCAGTGGTTGTGGAGGATCGGCCCGAACGCCTGACTGGAGCGCAGCTGGGTCAGGCGATAACGCTTCTGTCGGCGCAGATCAATGCGGCGAATCACCGCTTGTTGAAGATGATCGCCGAGTTTGACCGCCGTGGCGATTGGCGCGAGCAGGGAGCGATGCGTTCCTGTGCCCACTGGCTGGTGGCCAATTGCGGTATTACGCTGGGCGCTGCGCGGGAAAAGATGCGAGTGGCGCGGCAACTGCATGTGTTGCCGGAGGTCGATGAAGTCTTCTCGGAGGGCGGCATTTCCTATTCGAAGGTGCGGGCCATCACCCGTGTGGCCACGCCGGAAAACCAGGGCTTTATGGTGCACCTGGCCCAGCAGAACAGCGCGGGTCACCTGGAGAAGCTGGTAAGCAGGTATGAACCGGTCGCAGAGCCGGGGCTAGCGGGGTTGCTGGAAGCGGGGCAGGAAGAAGTTGCGACTGCCGGGGTGTCCTGCGATGAAGCTGAGAGTGGCGCCGCACCGGAACTGGATGCCGAAGCAATGCGTGAACTGGCTCGGGAGCTCTACTGGTTTCAGGACCAAGACGGCATGTGGATTATTCATGCCAAACTGCCACCGGAGCAGGGGCAACTGGTCATGAAGGCCCTGCAGGCAGTGGTCCGGCCTCTGGAAGAGGAGCGCCACGAAGAGTGGAAGACAAAGCAGAAGGCCCGCATGCAAGCGGTGGCGCGGAAGATTCTGCAGCGTGGGGGCACCAAGGCAGCCGCGAGTGCGGAAGACGGGGCGGAGAGTGCTGATCCCTGTTCACGTGCTGTGAGCAGTGTGAGCCAAAACCTGGATGCAGGGACTCACTCTAACGGTGCAACCCGCGGTCTTTCTGCAGGGGCTATCTTCAGCGGTGCAAGCCCCAGCCTGGGTGCAGTGGCGCCCTCCGGCAGTGCAGGTCGAAGCCTGCATGCAGAGGTCACCGCCGGTCGAGAAAGTCGCCACGATATAGAAGCGCTCTCCGGCGCTTCAAGCCCGACAGAGAGTTCAGAAAACAGTGATCGGGAAGGTGTGCCAGATCATGTTGCTTACGCCCGGGCGGAGAAAAAAATCTCCGCGGAAACGTTTTCGCAGCACATGAACCAGGTGCGAGCCGATGCGCTGGTCGCCGTGGTGGAGCACTTCCTGGCCTCGGGGCCGGATTATCGAGGTTTGCAGGGGCTGAAAGGGTCAGAGCGCTGCCAGGTTGTCATGCACGTAGACATCAATACCCTCCGCGAACAGCGCTCTGGAGTGTGTTGTAGTCATGGGAGGGCGCACTTCGAGGATAAACCGTGGCTGTCACCGTCCACCGCGCGGCGACTGAGTTGCGATGCGTCGCTGGTCACGGTTTTGGAGGATGATGCCGGCAAGGTACTGAACGTGGACAGGAAGTCCCGCATTGTGCCGGGGCCTATTCGCCGTGCCCTGCGTGAGCGGGATGGCGTCTGCCAGTATCCCGGTTGCCAGGAATCGGAGTACGTGGATGCCCATCATATCAGGCACTGGGCCGAGGGCGGAGAAACACGGCTGAATAACCTGGTGACGCTGTGTCGGTTCCATCACCGGCAGCTGCACCGCGGCTGTTTTGACATTCGTTTGAATGGGGTTTCCGCGGAGATTTTCTCGAACTGCTAGTGGGATATTGTTGATTAATAAAGCAGGCAGATAGTGTCCGGCGCGTTTTTTCTACGCGTCAATGGCCTGCTGATGGAGGAGCGTCTATAAGAAAAGTATCGATCAGATGCGCGAACCGGCCCCAGCCATGGTCGCATTGTGGCTGTGTGGCTGTGTGGCTGTATGGCTGTGTGGGTTGTCGGAGTTGCAAGCCCTGCTGATCAAGCCCCAAGCCCTATAAACTAAACACCCTCACCCACAACATCCCGCGACACCACCACCTCATTCTGCCTTCCCAGCAACTCCACCAGCAGCGCCGCCCGGTCAGCGTCCCGCGCCATCTTGAACACCGCGGGCAGTCCGGCGAACGGGCCTTCCAGAATGGTCACTTTATCGCCGGGCTTTTGCGTCCAGGCCTCGGCCTGGCGGGCATTGAGTTCGGGGGTCTGTTGCTGCACCAGGAAGTCAATAACCGCATCCGGGATCGGCGCCAGTACCTGGCCAAAGCGCACCAGGTTGGCCACGCCGGGGGTGCTGCGCACCGTGGCGGTACTTTGCTCGCCCAGGGCCACTTTCACAAACAGGTAGCGGGGGAAGAGGGGGCCAATAACGGTTTGCCAGCCTTCCCGGCGCCGTTTGCGCTGGCTGATACAGGGCAGAAAGGTGGTGAAGTTCTGGTCTCGCAGGTTGCGGGCTGCCTTTTCTTCTTCACGGGGTTTGCTGTGTACTACCAGCCAGGTCATGTGCCTACCATCATGGATTTGCTGTGTACTACCAGCCAGGTCATGCGTCTACCATGATTGGTTTGCGGGCACGCAGGGCGAACAGGCAGTGGCCGATGAACACACTGATGAACAGCATCATGGCGATGTATTCAGCCGTTTGCATCAGGGCGATACCCGCGGCGGCCATGGCACCGGCGTAGCCGATGATGATCCAGCGTGCGGCAGGTGCCGCAATGCCCCGGTCCTGCAGCAGATGGTGCAGGTGGCGCCGGTCCGGGTGCATGGGATGATGCCCTTCAAGTACCCGCAGCAGCATGGTGGCCAGCATGTCCATCAGCGGTACGGCTACCAGCCACAGCGCGGTCACCGGTTGAATCAGTGCATCCTGCCCCTGGCTCAGGTACACCACCAGGGCGCACAACATGAATCCCAGCAGATTACTGCCGCTGTCGCCCAGGAAGATTTTTGGCAACCATGGGGTGTTGGGCCCCAGGTTGAATGCCAGGAATACCAGCAGCGGGATGATGATGTATACCAGGGTGGGCAATACCGGATGGCCTGTCTGCAGGGCGAGCAGCGCCAGGGCCACCAGGGGCACCAGCACCAGGCCGCTGGCCAGGCCATCAATACCGTCCATCATATTGTAGGCGTTGGCTACCCCGGCGAAGGCCAGGGCGGTGAGTGGTACCGCGAGCAGGGCCAGGCTGATAGTACCGAAGCCCAGCAGGTTACCCACCTCGTACAGTACAAAATTGCCGGCCAGCACCATCAGCAGCCCGCAGCCCAGGTGCAGTAGCAGGCGTTTGTTGGCGCTCAGATCCCGCCAGTCGTCTACCAGCCCCGCCAGAAATATCACCCCAAACAGGGCAACTTCGGTCAGGCCGAAAGGAGTAAGGCCATATGCCAGGTACGCGAAGCACAGGCTGGCAAAAATCGCCGGGCCGCCAGCCAGTGGAATATGACCACTGTGTTGTTTGCGGTGGGAGGGTTTGTCAACCAGATCAACGCGTACGGCCAACCATGCGGCCAGATAGGCGAACACGATGGCACTCACTGAAATAATTAACACTGCCGTTGGATAAAGCTCGGGCATTGATAGCAAATCTTTGTTGAGGGGTTACAGACACGAGCATTGTAAAGATTTGCGTGCTGGTTTTGCACAGTTTTTTTGGGATTTATCCGGGTATTGAGACTTTTGGACTGCGCTGGTGAGACATTTCGCTATGGCGGCGGCCCAGCTGGCCGCCGGCTAATCCGTTGGCAGGTCGTCTTGTGGGAAGCCGTGGCGTTGCTCGCAGAGGATAGGGAAGATGTTCTGGCGGGCGGGTATCAGCTCCTCCGTGGATAGCCGGCACACGGAGATGCGCAATTCCCCCGCGGTATTGTGGCCAGTGGCTTCCGCCAGGTTATCCAGGATAGTGCGCACCTTGCTGGTGCTGATGGCGTGGTCCGTGGCAATTTGCTGCAAGGTGCTGCCACCGATGAAATCCTCGAAGATGGGCAGGGTGTGCAGGTCGAGCCTGCTGCCGGCCAGGCCCACCAGGGTGCCATCCTGTTCGCCCCGGAGGATGGTGCGATTAAACGGGTCCTCAATATTCGCGGTGTACACCACGTAGCCAACATCCAGCTTGATTACATTGCAGATGCCCCGGAACATGCGGCCGCTGGGGGTAAGCAGCCAGACCCAGCTGGTGGCATTGCCGTAGGCCCGGGCGGCGTCTTCCAGCAGTCCGCCCATCGAGTCCTTCTGTAGCCGCTGGTCGCGCCGCCAGCTTGGCGGCAGGTGGGCGATAATAGCGTCGCGCCTGGAGATCTCCGAGAGTGACTTGCCCTGCACATCGGCTTCTTTGATGCCGAACACCGCCTCCGCCATGGGTGACATGGACAGAATCAGCATGTCCTCATCCAGCCGGACCGCCAGCATTACCTGCCCAATACCTTCAACCCAATCCATGTTTCCCTCTATTATTGTACGGCTGGGTCTAGTGTAAGCACTTATCACATGAGCGTGCATACTTCTTTGTTGCACCACAGCTGCATTGAGACAAACTGAAGGTATTGGTGAGACAGGTCGCGGTATTGTGGTGGCGGCTTGCGTTAATTCTCCTCCACCAGCACCGGAGTATGCTGGGCTATGCTCTGCTGTCGCAGGCGCAGTGCATCGGCCAGGATCTGGCCGGCTTCACCGAGTAGCACATCCGAGGCATCGTCGGCCTCTTCCAGTGCCTCTTCATCCGTTTGTTCACCAGTTTCCTCCAACGGCGCGCTGTCTTCCACCTCAGCGTCCTCGAGACTGGTGAGCAACTCCTTTCCCTGGGCGGCGCGGCGACGGTTCTCAATGGCCAGCGCCTTCAATTCCTGTTCCTCGCGCATGGCAATACGGGCTTTCTCGTTCAGTGGCAGGGTTTTGATACTCCGCGCTTCTTCCGCCAAATTCACCTGGTCTTCGAGGTAGACAAAGTCGGGGTTTTTGGCACTGCGCGAGGCGAACAGCCGGGTCAGGTCGGGCACGATGGCGGCGATATCGCCATAGCGACGGTGCCGAACCGGGTTGATCTGGTCCCAGTTGAGGGCGTGCTCCAGTGCGCTTTCACCGATTTCATCCGGGTCGAACATCGAGGGGAAGGTTACGTCGGGCACGACACCGCGGTGCTGGGTGCTGTCACCGGAGATACGATAGAACTTGGACTCGGTGAGTTTGAGCTGGCCCTCGGTGAGCGGCAGCATGGTTTGCACGGTGCCTTTACCAAAGGAGCGGTCACCGGCAATGATGCCGCGCTGGTAATCCTGGATGGCGCCGGCAAAAATCTCCGAGGCGGAGGCGCTCAGCCGGTTGATCATTACCAGCAGGGGGCCGTCATAGTAGGGAGTGCGTGCCCGCTTGCCATCCCGCCAGACCCGGCGCGAGGAGTGACGAATCTGCACGGTGGGGCCGTACTCAATGAACAGGCCGGTGAGCTCGTTGGCCTCCTGCAGGGAGCCGCCGCCATTGTGGCGCAGGTCGATGATGATGCCTTCCACACCTTCGTCCTGCAGTTCGTCCAGTAACACCTTAACGTCCCGGGTGGTGCTCTTGTAGTCGTCTTCACCCCGGCGCATGGCATCGAAATCAATGTAGAAGGCGGGGATATCGATCACCCCGATCTTGATCATATCACCGCCATCGGCCGCGGGAATCTCCAGGATTTCCTTTTGGGCGGACTGTTCCTCCAGTTTCACCTGGTTGCGAACAATGGTGATCTCCTGGCGCATGTCGGCGGTGGCCGCCTTGCCCGGGATAATCTGCAGGCGCACGGTGGTGTCCTTGGGGCCGCGGATCAGCTCCACCACTTCATCCAGGCGCCAGCCGATCACATCTTCAAATGCACCATCCTCGCCCTGGGCCACGGCGATGATCTTGTCCGAAGGCCGCAGTTCGCCCTGCTTGTCAGCCGGGCCCGCGGGCACAATGCGCGCCACCTTGGTGTACTCGTCTTCCAGTTGTAATACGGCACCGATACCTTCCAGCGACAGGCTCATATTGATGTTGAAGTTCTCCGAGCGCCGCGGCGACAGGTAGCTGGTGTGCGGGTCGTACAGCTCGGTCAGGGCATTGGCGTAAATCTGGAACACGTCCTGGTGGTTGTACTGCTTTACCCGGTTGAGCTGGTTGCGGTAGCGCTTTTCCAGCACCTCGGCGATATCATCTCCTTCTTTTTCCGCCAGGCGCAGGCTTAACACCTGGTTCTTGATGTGCAGGCGCCAGCGATTGTCCAGCTCGGCCAGGTCAGTGGCCCAGTCGCGGTCCTCGCCGTCGAGCCGGTAGTCTTCATCAACGGTGAAGTCCATGGCGTCGATGCGTGCCGGCAGGGTGTCAATGATTCCGCTGAGCCGGGCTTCCAGACGCTGCTGGAAGCGGTTGAAGATGGTAAAGCCGGCTTCCAGGTGACCGGCGTGCAGCTCTTCATCCATGGCATTGCGGAAGCGTTCGAACTCCGCGAGGTCGGCACTGGTGAAGTACATCTTGCCACCGTCGAGGCTGTCGATGTAGTTGTCCAGGTGCATGGACGACAGCAGGTCGTCGTACTCGAGCTTGGCGTAGTGGCGTTTTTCCAGCTGCTCTACCAGCTCGACGATTGTTTCGCGCTGCTCGTCGGTGTAGGTAATGAGGCTCCACGCCGGCGCGGCGAGCCCCAGTAGCGCCAGTGCAAACAGGCCCCAGATACCGCCGAGCAGTTTGCTGCGAACCTGCACTGATCGTGGTGTGTTCTTGATCAAGGGTGTTACCTCCGGATTGCTGGCCGCCTAGTGTAGCGCCGTGCCATCTTTGATCCAATATTAATCGATTTATGCCCTGTCTGTTTCGTTAACCCCGGCGCCAGGCATGATAGCGCTTGAGCAACGCCAGGATGCGCTGCGGGGCATGCTTGCGCTTCCATTCGCCGGCGGCGTATTTGTTGGCCTCGGCCCGGGTGGGGTAGCTGTGAATGGTGCCCAGTATCTTGTTCAGCCCCAGGCCATGCTTCATGGCCAGTACAAATTCCGCCAGTAACTCGCCGCTGTGCTCGCCCACCAGGGTGACCCCGAGGATGCGGTCCTTGCCGGCGGCGGTCAGCACCTTGACGAAACCCTGGCGTTCACCTTCTGCTATGGCCCGGTCAAGATCATCCAGCTCATACCGTGTGACCTCGAAATCGAGCCCCTGTTCCGTGGCTTCCTGCTCATTAACGCCGACCCGGGCGATTTCAGGTTCCAGAAAAGTCACCCAGGGGATCACCCGGTAGTCCGCGCGGAACATCTTGAACTCACCGAACAGGGCGTTGACCGCGGCATACCAAGCCTGGTGCGCAGCGGTATGGGTGAACTGGTAGGGCCCGGCCACATCGCCCACGGCGTAAATATTAGGATAGGTGGTTTGTAAAAAGTCGTTGGTGATGATGGTGCGATTGGTATCGATGCCCAGGTTTTCCAGGCCATAGCCTTCGAGCCGGGCCGCACGGCCCACGGCACACAGCAGGCCGTCAAAGGGTAGGCGCTGCTCACCGGCCGGGCCCTCGATGACCAGGTATTTATGGCGCTGGCCATCCTCGGTTTCATATTCACAGCGCAGGGCCTTGCTGTTGGTGTAAACCTCGATACCGTCTTTTTGCAGAGCGGCCTGGGCAATCGCGGACACTTCCTCGTCTTCTTTCAGCAGTAGCCGCGGCAGCATTTCCACCAGGCTGACTCGCGAACCGAGGCGGGCGAAGCACTGGGCCAGCTCGCAGCCGATGGGGCCGCCCCCCAACACGATCAGCCGTGCAGGCGGCGCATCCAGCTCCGCCCAACTGCTCCAGAGGGTGTCGCTGGTGACATAGCCGCTGTCTTCAATACCCGGCAGGGGCGGCACAAAGGGGCGGGCACCGGCGGCAATGATGATGTTGCGCGTAGTCATATTCTTGCGGCTGCCATCCGGGTAAGCGATTTCAACCGTCCAGGGATCAACAATGGTGGCGTAACCCTGAACCACATCCACCCCGAGATCGGTGTAGCGCTCGACACTGTCATGCGGTTCAATCGCGCTGATAACCTCCTGCACCCGGCCCATGGCCGCGCGGAAGTTGATATCGAGGGTGCCGGTGCTGAGCCCGTACTGGTCCGCATGGCGGATCCGGTTGGCCAGCTTCGCGGTCTTGATCAGTGTCTTGCTGGGAATGCAGCCGTAATTCAGGCAATCGCCGCCCATTTTGTGGGCCTCCACCAGGGTTACCCCGGCTTTGACGGTAGCACCTATATAAGCGGACACCAGGCCGCCGGCGCCGGCACCAATGACCACCAGGTTACGGTCAAACTGCTTCGGCTTCTGCCAGCGCTTGTAGATACGCCGTCCCTGGATGAACCCGACTATTTTGCGGGCCAGCAGCGGAAACACGCCGAGCAGAGCAAAGGACCCGATCAGGGTGGGGGAAAGAACGTCACCGAGGCTTTCCAGCTGGGCCAGTTGGGTACCGGCATTCACATACACCACGGTACCCGCGAGCATGCCGACCTGGCTGACCCAGTAAAAGGTGATAGCGCGAATGGGGGTCAGGCCCATCAGCAGGTTGATGACGAAAAACGGGAATACCGGTACCAGTCGCAGAGTGAACAGGTAAAAAGCGCCGTCGCGCTCAATGCCGGCGTTGAGGGCCTTGAGGCGTTCGCCGAAGCGCGCCTGTACGGTGTCGCGAAACAGGTAGCGCGAGACCAGGAAGGCGAGGGTGGCACCGATACTGCTGGCGAAGGACACAATCAACAGCCCCCAGCCCAGGCCGAACAGCGCGCCGCCCGCCAGGGTCATTACCGCCGCGCCCGGCAGGGACAGCGCGGTGACGGCCACGTAAAGCAGGAAAAAGCCGCCGGCGACCAGCAGCGGCGCCGAGCTGCGCCATTCTTCAAAGCGTGCCAGGCCTGTTTGCAAGCCCTCCAGTGTCAGCCACTGGTTGATGTCCAGCAGGAAAAAAGCGGCAATGAGGGCCGCGATAACCGCCAGCAGAATAATGCGTTGCATGTAGTGCTCCAATTCCCTGCCGGGGGCCGTGTGCCCCCTCGCTGTAGGCTTGATGTTCTACTATACGTTTTGTTACAGCTTTTAGGGCAGATTAGTCGCGGCATCAGGCACGGTTGCTGTGGGTGCAGGCGGCTAACATGGTATAAAGACCTTTATTCACCGAGTATGGCCGGCCGGTATTCCTGCGCATGATGTCGATTGAACTGACCAACACCATGATTTTCTGGGGCGCCGCCCTGGCGCTGCTGTGCGTGGTGGCCAGTGGTTTGTCGCGACGGGTGGGCGCACCGGTACTGCTGGTATTCCTGGTGCTGGGCATGCTTGCCGGGAAGGAGGGGGTGGGCGGTATTCGTTTTGACGATATTGAACAGGCCTTCATGTTCGGCAGTATCGCCCTGGCGCTGATTATTTTTGATGGTGGCCAGGGAGCGCGCAAGGATACCTTCCGGGTAAGCCTGGGGCCCGCCCTATCACTGGCAACAGTGGGCGTCGTGATCACCGCGGCCCTGACCGGGCTGGCGGTACGACTGATTCTGGGCCTGCCCTGGCTGGAGGCCCTGCTGATCGGCGCAATTGTAGGGTCTACCGATGCCGCGGCGGTGTTCGGGCTGTTGCGTGCGGCGGGGCTGGAGCTCAAGGAGCGTACTGGGGCGACCCTGGAAATCGAGTCCGGCAGTAACGACCCCATGGCCATCTTCCTCACCATCACCCTGGTGGAGCTGCTGGTGCTGCGCAGCGACTACCCCGGCTGGGAGGTGCTGGCCGCCTTCATCCAGCAAATGGGCATGGGCATAGTACTGGGCGCGGCGGGGGGTTACCTGCTGGTGCTGCTGCTCAAGCGTTTGCCGCTGCCGTTATCGATGTATCCGCTGTTGGCACTGGCCGGTGGTATGAGCGTGTTTGGCCTCACCAACCTGTGGGGTGGTAGCGGGTTTCTCGCGATTTACGTGGTGGGAATCATGGTGGGCAATGCCTCGCTGCCCCACGCCAAGGATATTCGTCGCCTGCACGATGGCGTTGCCTGGCTGGCGCAGATCGGCATGTTCCTGATGCTCGGCCTGTTGATCACTCCCAGTAGCCTGGTTCCGGTATTTCTGCCCGCGATGGGTATCGCCCTGGCACTGATCCTGGTGGCGCGGCCCATGGCGGTGTTGTTGTCACTATTACCGTTCCATTTTCCCTGGCGCGAGCAGTTGTTCATCAGCTGGTGCGGGCTGCGCGGTGCGGTGCCGATTATCCTGGCGCTGTTCCCGTCACTGGCGGGGCTGGAAATGTCCGCCACCTATTTTGAACTGGCTTTCTTTGTGGTGCTGGTGTCGCTGGTCTTGCAGGGCTGGACTATTGCGCCAGTGGCGCGCTGGTTGCGAGTGGAAGTACCGCACAGCCTGGAGGAGCCCGAGCATCTGGTACTCAAAATCCCCGATGACCAGGAAAAGGAATTACTGGTGTACCAGGCGGTGACCGGCAGTCCCGCCATCAACCTGCCGGTTCGGCGCCTGCCCCTGTCCGGCGGCGCCCAACTGATGGGGGTAGTGCGCCACGGCATCCTGCTGGAAGACTGGCAGGAGCAGAAGCTGCTAGCGGATGACTATGTGGTTGTGCTGGCGGCGGACGGCGGTATTCCCGCGCTGGCGCGGCTGTTTGCACCTACGGAGGTGCGCAGTTACCTGCAATCCTCGGCCTTCTTCGGCAACTTCGTCATCAAGCCCGACGCGAAGCTGGCGGACCTGTCACAGATGTACGGCTTTGAGGTGCCCGAGGCACTGCAGGCAATGACGGTGGCCGCTATTTTCGACAAGCGCTTCCATCACAAGCCGGTGGTGGGGGACCGGGTGCGCCTGGGTGTGGTGCAGCTGGTGGTGAAAAAGCTCGACGGCGACCGGATCGCCGCCGTCGGTCTCAAGCTTGGGTAGCCGCTTCCCGGTCGCTTAGTCGGCATCCGTGGCAATAAGGGTGATACCCGCCAGGTCCTGCGCATAACCTTTTTTCCGCTCCAGCTCCATGCCCCGGAGGATCTGGATGCGCTGGGCCTGGGGTGAACCCGCGCCGTGCAGTGACTCGGTCAGGTAGCCCACCGCATTGCGGCCCAGGGTCATGTTCTCGATCAACCGCAGCATGCGGGTGCGAGATTCCACCGGGATGTCCGGGCGGCCCTGGAAGTATTTGTGCAGCAGCGGGCCGGTGCTCTCGTGGTCAAAATCCGCCTGGGAGGGCAGGGTAACCATCAACCCGCCGGCCAGGTCCTGGGCGAAGCGGGCGATTTCATAGGGGAAGCGGGTCACGTTGTGTTTGCACACGTTGGCCAGCATTTCATCGTTCATGTAAATGCCGGATTCCAGCGGCTGGGCCTCGTGGGAGGAGGCAATGGCGGAGGAGTAGATGGTTTCGTTGAGGTGGGTCATCTCCACCAGTTTGTCTTTGATGTGGCTGGCGGCATCGGCACCATTGTATTCCGCGATGGAAGCCGCGGCCCCCACCATGACATCGCCCAGGCCGGTTTTGCAGACGTAACTGGCCCGGTGATAGGCGGTGAAACGGGCCACCATGGGCTGGGCGAATTCGTACTCGCCGTCCATCAGCACGTGCTCCCAGGGAATGAACACGTCCTCAAACACGACCAGGGTTTCCTGGCCGCCGAAGCGGGCGTTGCCCTTGTCGATATCGCCACTCTCCAGTGCGCGGGTATCGCAGGACTGGCGGCCATAGATGTAGGTGAGGCCCACCGCATCCCCCGGCACCATGCCGACCACGGCATAGTCTTTATCGGCCTCGGTCATGTTCATGGTGGGCATGATGCAGATCCAGTGGGAGTTGAGGCCGCCGGTCATGTGCGCCTTGGCCCCGGTAACATACAGGCCCTTCTCCGTGCGCCGGTTTACGTGCAGGAACAGGTCGGGGTCTGCCTGCTCGTGGGGGCGCTTGCTGCGATCGCCCTTGGGGTCGGTCATGCCGGCGCCGATGATCACATTATTGCGCTGGGCCTCGCACAGGAAATCCAGGTACCGCTGGTGGTAGGGCGTACCGTACTTCTTGTCCATGTCGTAGGTGATGGAGTGCAGCACACTGATGGTATCCAGGCCCGCACAGCGCTGGAAGCAGGTGCCGGTAATCTGGCCCATGCGCCGCTGCATGCGGTTCTTCATTACCAGGTCCTGCGGGGATTCCACGATATGCAAAAACCGGTTCACCGGCGCGTTGATCAGCGGCGAGTGCGCCGTGGCCAGCTCCGGGTTGTCGGTGGCGAGGTCGTAGGTGGCCTGCAGGGCATTGATGGAGGGCCGGATGATGGGGTGATCCACCGGCTCGGCGATCTTTTCGCCCATCAGGTACACGGTTACCCCGCGATCGCGCAGGCTGTTGACGTAATCGTCGCCGGTGCGGATGGGGCTAAAGCGCGCCCAGCGCTCGGCTGCGGTTTCTTCGCGTTGGGTCGGTTTGATTGTAGTCACAATAAACACCTTTTTATCAGAAGTCAGGCCAGCGATAACGAGTGCCGACGCCACAGATAATATACCACGGGCAACACCAGCAGGGTCAGGAACAGCGCGCTGATCATACCGCCCACCATGGGCGCTGCAATCCGGCTGACCACTTCCGCACCGGTGCCGGAACTGAGCATGATGGGTAACAAACCGGCGATAGTGGATACGGTAGTCATCATCACCGGCCGCACACGCAGGCCGGCACCCTGTGTCACCGCCTCCAGTAGCTCTTGCCCCTGCGGCGGGGACCCCCGCTCCTGGCAGTCTTGCAACAGCTGTTTATACGACTGGTTGAGATAGGTGAGCATGATGATCCCGATTTCCACGGTCACACCTGCCAGGGCAATGAAACCGACCGCCACCGCCACCGAGAAATTGTAATCGAGCAAGTACATCAGCCAGATGGCGCCGATGACGGCCAGGGGCAGGGTGCCCAGGATGATGGCGATCTCGGTGAAGTTACGGAAGTTCATGTACAGCAGGATGACGATGATGGCCAATGTCAGCGGTACCACATAGCCCAGCTTTTCCTTGGCGCGCTGCATGTATTCATATTGACCTGACCAGGTAATCGAGTAGCCCGCGGGCAACTCCAGTTGCTGCTCAACCACCGTCATGGCGTGCTCGACATAGCTGCCCACGTCTACATCTTCAATATCGACGAAGGTCCAGCCGTTCAAGCGCGCGTTCTCGCTTTTGATTGCTGCCGGCCCGTTTTCCACATAGATGTTCGCCACGTCCGCCAGCGCAATGTTCTGGCCGCTGGCCGTGACAATCGGCAACAGTGCCAGTTGCTCCGGCGAGTCCCGGTAATCCTGCGGATAGCGCAGGTTGACCGGGTAGCGCTCGCGGCCCTCAATAGTCTGGGTAACGTTCATGCCGCCGATAGCAGTGGCCACCACCTGTTGCACATCGGCTATGTTGAGGCCGTAGCGCGCGGCTTTTCCACGCTGGATGTCGACCTTGATATAACGGCCACCGCTCACCCGTTCGGAGTAAACCGAGGCGGTGCCCGCTACCTCTTCGAGGATTTGTTCCAGACGCTGGCCGATTTTCTGTATCTCCTCAAGATCTTCGCCCGCCACCTTGATGCCCACGGGTGTCTTGATGCCGGTGGCCAGCATATCGATGCGGGTCTTGATGGGCATGACCCAGGCGTTGGTGAGCCCGGGAAATTTCACCAGTGCATCCAGCTCCTGCTTGAGCTTTTCGGTGGTCATCCCCTCGCGCCATTCGTCTTTGGGCTTGAGTTGAATGAATGTCTCGATCATGGTCAGGGGGGCGGGGTCTGTTGCGGTCTCGGCGCGGCCGATTTTCCCGAACACGGTTTTGACCTCGGGCACCGTCGCAATCAGTTTGTCGGTCTGTTGCAAGAGTTCCCGCGCCTTGCCGATTGAGAGCCCGGGATAGGTGGTGGGCATATACATGAGATCGCCTTCATCCAGATCCGGTATAAACTCGCTGCCGATCTTGTTAACCGGCCAGATCCCGATTAAAAATACCACCAATGCCATCATCAGGGTGGTTTTCGGAAAGCGCAATACACCCTTGAGCACCGGCATATAGCCCGCGATCAATACCCGGTTAACCGGGTTCTTGCGCTCGGGGACCACGCGGCCCCGGATGAAGTACCCCATCAGTACCGGCACCACGGTGACAGCCAGCGCCGCACTGGCGGCCATGGCATAGGTCTTGGTAAAGGCCAGCGGGCTGAACATGCGCCCTTCCTGCGCCTCCAGGGTGAACACCGGGATAAAACTGACGGTGATGATCAGCAGGCTGAAGAACAGCGCCGGCCCTACCTCGGCGGCTGAGTCCGCCACCACCCGCCAACGATTTTCCGGGGTTAATGGTGTGCGCTCCATGTGCTTGTGCATGTTCTCGATCATCACGATGGCACCGTCGATCATCGCACCGATGGCGATCGCGATGCCCCCCAGGGACATGATGTTGGCGTTGAGACCCTGCCAGTACATGACAATGAACGCCGTCAGTATTCCCAGTGGCAGGCTGATCACCGCCACCAGCGACGAGCGGACATGAAACAGGAAAATCACGCACACCAGCGCCACAATGGCGAGTTCCTCGAGCAGGCTTTTCCAGAGGCTGTCCACGGCACGGGTGATCAGTTTCGAGCGGTCGTAGACGGTGACAATTTCCACGCCCTCCGGCAAACCCGCTTTCAGGGTTTCCAGTTTGGCCTTAACGCCATTGATGGTCTCCTGTGCATTCTCACCAAAGCGCATTACCACGATGCCACCCACGGCCTCACCCTCACCGTTGAGCTCGGCGATCCCCCGGCGCATTTGTGGACCCAGGCCGATATCGGCCACGTCCCTGAGCAGTAACGGTGTTCCGTTCACGTCTACCCCCAAAGGAATGGTCCGGAGATCATCAATACCCTGGAGGTAGCCACTGGCCCGGACCATGTATTCGGCTTCTGCCATTTCCACGACCGAGGCTCCGACCTCCTGGTTGCCGCGCACAATGGCGGTCTGGATATGTGCCAACGGTATACCCAGGGCGCGCAACTTTTCCGGATCCACCCGCACCTGGTACTGCTTGACCATGCCACCGATCGCCGAGACTTCGGACACGCCGGGCACTGTCTGCAGTTCGTATTTCAGGAACCAGTCCTGCAGGCTGCGCAGGTCACTGAGGTCGTGCCTGCCGGTGCGATCCACCAGTGCATAGAGGTAGACCCAGCCGACACCGGTGGCGTCGGGGCCCAGCTGCGGCCGCGCACTGGACGGCAGGGTGGGCGCCACCTGGGACAGGTATTCCAGGACCCGGGAGCGGGCCCAGTAGGCATCGGTGTCCTCGTCAAAAATGACATAGACGTAGGAGTCGCCAAAGAACGAGTAGCCGCGCACGGTCACTGCGCCCGGTACCGACAGCATGGCGGTGGTGAGCGGGTAGGTGACCTGGTCCTCCACCACCTGGGGTGCCTGCCCGGGATAGCTGGTCTTGATGATTACCTGCACATCGGACAGATCGGGAATGGCGTCTACCGGTGTGTTCTTCAGGGAATACAGGCCAACCCCAACCAGCATCGCCGTGGCCAGCAGCACAAAAAAGCGGTTATCGACGGACCAGCGGATCAGGGACTCAATCATGGTTGTGCTCCCCATGGTTGTGCGCTTCCTGGTCGGGTTGCTGGTGCTCGTGGTCCTGCCGACCCATTTGTTGCCGGCCTTGTTCTCCCTGACCCTCTTGTTGCTGGTTCGGCCCGGTCATGCGCTTGAAGTCCGAGGTCTTGCTGGACTCGGAATCGATCAGGAACTGGGCGGAGGTTACGATGCGGTCTCCCGCATTGAGACCAGACAGTATTTCCACCCGGCGCTGGCCGACACGGCCGAACTCCACGGCCACCGACTTGAATCGCCCGTCGCCCAGGGCCAGCACGACACGCGCCTGGCGGCCAGTGCGGATCAGGGCCTCCCGTGGGATCAACAGGGTTTCCGCGCCCGGTTCAGTGGCAATGACCAATTGCGCGAACATACCCTGCTTTAAAAGGGTATCCGGATTGTCGACGCGTACCCGCACCTGCGCGGTGCGTGTTTTGGGGTTCAGCGATGGATAGATATAGTCCACCTGCCCAGACCACTCCCGGCCGGGCAGGTAATCCAGCACTATACGGACCGGGTTCCCTTCACTCACCAGGTTCACCTGCTGCTCGAAAACGTCCCCGATTACCCAGAGATGCTCCAGCTGGGCAATGGTCATCAGGTTCATGCCGGGCCTGATGAACATGCCCTCGCGCACCTCGAGCTGATTCAATACCCCCGATTTTGGTGCGGTAACGGTAATGGTCTGGCTGATCTCACGGGTTTTACGCAACCTGTCTATGTCCTCCTGTGGCACCTGCAGTGCCAGCAGGCGCTCCTCGGCCGCGCGAATCAATGCCGGATTGTCCCGATTCAAACCCAGCAATAACTCCTCCTGGGCGTTAACCAGGGTAGGGGAGTAGAGTGCGTAAAGGGGGTCGCCCTGGCGGACAGGGTCACCGGCCGCCTTGACATGCAGCTTTTCAATCCAACCCTCCACTCTCGGGTGCAGATGGATGAGGTGGTCTTCGTCGTACTGCACATAGCCTACCGTGCTGACATCACCGGGCAGGCGGCCAGTTTCGACCGTCCCGGTGCGCACCCCAAGATTATTGACGACCGTGGGTGAAATCCTGACGGTACCGGCTTCATCTTGGTCGGTGCCCGCCTCGTAAACCGGGACCAGGTCCATACCCATGGGGGATTTGCCGGGTTGGTCGCGCCGGTAGTTGGCATCCATCGGCGCCACCCAATATAGCGGCTCGCGCTCTGCCTCCGCTGCCGTTTCAACCCCTGTCTCGCGACTGCTCAATAACCACATAGCGACACCACCGAGTACTACGCCGGCGGCCGCACTGAGCACAATTCTGGTAAAAGTGTTCATCCTGGAATTCCTCAAAACGGTTCTGCCGGGGCGCTGTCGCCAGACGGCGCCCCGGTAAGCAGGTAATTTATCCGGGCGATGGTCTGCTGGCGCTCCACGGCTATGGCGAGTGCGTCTATCCTGGCGTTCAGTTCCGCGATACGAGCGCGCACGGCTTCGGCAAAATCGCCGTCATCATTGTTATAGGCGATCAGGGAAGCCTCAGACTGATCCGCCATTTGCGGCAGTAGCTGGTCGGTGTAAAGCGCCCGGCGTTCATCCAGGCGGGCCAGTTGCACACTCGCCGTTTCCAGCTCCGCCATCAGCCGGCGCGCGAGTAACACCTTTTCAGTCCTGTTCGCCTCAACCCGCGAACGGGCGGCACTGACTTCTTTATCCTGCCGTTTGGCTGTGAACAATGGCAGGTCGAAGCTCACGCCAAAAGTCACGAAATCGTCCCTGCTGCGCCCGGCCAGATCCTCATCGCGATAGCCGTACTGGGCCTTGAGTGCCCATTCCGGCTTGTATTTCTGCAGGGCAAGATCGACGCTGGTCCTGGTGGCGTCGATCTGCTTGTCCAGCGCCAACAGGGTAGGGTGACTGGCGATTGCGTCGTACCGCGCTTGCTCATTTACCTGTTCAACGGAGACTACTTCCCATCGCCTGTCGACTGATTGCACCGGCAGCCCCGGCGTCAGGGGAGCCATGGCAGAGGCGCCGATCCACTCGGACAGCTGCTTTTGTGCGCTGTCCTGTTGCTGCTGGAGCACGGTCAGGCGATCCGCCAGGCGTGTCAGTTCCAGCTGGGCGCGGATCATGTCCTGCTGGCGTGTACGGCCCAGTGCCGTGGAATAACCGGCCCTGGCGGCGTCCGCCAGTTGCTCGAACAGGGCGCGATCGCGCTCTATCAACCGAATACTCTCCTGGGCCCTGAAAGCATCCAGCCACAGCCGGGTGACCGTGGCCGTGACCTTAGCCTGCCGATCCAGCCGCAGTAACGGATGTTGTTGCGCAAGTTGCTGTTTTTGTCGCTGAGCCAGCGCAAGGGTGTCCCCGCGAGGGAACATTTGACTGACGCCCAGCCCAAGCTGGGTCATGGGCGCCTCATTCAGGTCAAAAGAATTTACCGGCAGATTGCTGCCGGTCAGGCTGATTATGGGGTCGGGCAGGGTGGCGGCAGCCGTCGCTTCGTCATTAAGGGCGTTCTGCGTGTGCCGACTACCGCTGAGCCACGGATCATTTTCAACCGCGAAAGTTATCGCTTCCTCAAGGGCCAGGGTTTGCGGATTGGTCTGTGCGCCAGCGGCCGTCGCCACACAACCTGACAGCACAACAGGCAGCACCAGGCGTTTCAGCACGGAGCCGTCTAACAGGAATCGAATCATAATTGCCTCCGAAGGCAACTGGACAAATCGTTAAGTCATGAAGTAAAAGCGCCGGGCGCAGGCGAGGCTGGCCAAACAGCGTCTTGTATCAGCGAGATCGCGAAATGGGTTTTCGCGCCACGATCAGGCGATCGGGGGTCTTAACAGGGGGAAAAGCGGCGATTGCGGAACAGCCATAGCGGGGAAAAAGATCAGTATCGAATGGCTATGGGCAGGAGAAGCCTGGTAGGCGACAGTGGCTATCATCGACAGGCAGGCGTTCATCATGCAGCCGGCGTCGTTGCTGTCACCGGTACAGCAGCCATGTTGGCCCCGGGTTTCATCTGTGCCGTGGTCCGGAATGTCGTGAACCATAGTGTCGTGGTCCATGGTGCCATGGTCCATGGGTACCTGATCGCTGGTCGACGAGCTGGCGAAAGCCGGTTGTCCGCTGGACATGCTGCAAAAGTCGGCCGAGGACGCGACCGCAGTCCCCGCAAGGAGCGTTGCCAGCAGCAGCCATATCAACCACGCACCACGTCGCACAAGGATCTCTCTCGTCACACTATTCGGCCAATCTTAGCAGAACGTCGCGAGCAAGGCACTAGAGAGGGGTGTGGATAACTGTGTGGTCAAATCTCTTATTTAACATAATATATATTATGCGCATATGTGGATTCTTTTGTAGAAGTCGGATTTGCCGTGTTTTGTAGGCTCTGGTCCTGATTTCGGGCTTTGCGGCCAGCCTCGAGTGATGACAGATTGTCAGCCAGATGTGACCACCCAGCGTCCGAATCTGTAAAACCATACAGCGGCATGCGCAGCTTGACCGGTGTCCAATAATACCGGTGGCTCAGTTGCCGGTTGTACAGACAGCCACGCCGAATCTCCCAGTGCTTCCAGCCGAACCGTTCAAGGGAGCCCTGTTGTGAA
>NZ_PKLZ01000018.1 GCF_002868715.1 Kineobactrum sediminis | reverse complement strand
CCACATTGACGTGGGGCTTATTACGTTCAAACTTTTCCTTTGCCATTACCACGGTCTCCTGTACACCGGCACACCGGCTTTATCTAGCAGCAACACTGCGTCTGTCTGACTGTTTCCGACCGATGCCTAAACGCACCTGCCGGGCTTGGGTGGAGCTCATAATCGGATTTGAACCGATGACCTCTTCCTTACCAAGGAAGTGCTCTACCGACTGAGCTATATGAGCCTTGTACTTACCCAACTGGAGCGGGTAGCGGGAATCGAACCCGCATCATCAGCTTGGAAGGCTGAGGTTCTACCTTTGAACTATACCCGCCGAACCCGCTACTCTTGGGCCAGAACGCCGCAGGTATGCGGTTTTTCCGGCCTTCCTACATTTGGTGGAGGGGGGTGGATTCGAACCACCGAAGCTTTCGCGTCAGATTTACAGTCTGATCCCTTTGGCCACTCGGGAACCCCTCCGAAAGGCGGCACATTGTCCAGATGAGGCGAGCTCTTGTCAACCGAATACTCAAACAATATTATTGACTTAAGGCCGCTCAGTTAAAGGCCCGCCCGAGCACTGGTGACTTTGCCACCAGCACCGGGACCAGCGGCTGTTTTCCTCGCCGGGACGAAGTTGGCGGTCAAACCACCAGTGCGATCGTTGCGAGGGCGGTGACGTGGGTTCCCCACTGGCTATTTTCACCCCGAACCTCAACCTCGACAGTGCCGTCCGCGCAGGATTTGACGGTGCCGCTGAAGGTCATGGTGGTGCCGGGGATATTGGGGGCACCGAGACGAATAGACAGCTTTCGAAATACCGCATCGGGACCACACCAGTCGCGCAGGTATGCCTCGGTGAGCCCCTGGGTCGTCAGAATATTCATGTAGACATCCGGCATGCCGCTGGCCTGTGCAAACACCTTGTCGTGATGGACCTTTTCAAAATCCCGGGTGGCAAGGGCACCGCAGGTGACGAGGGAAGTGGTAACCGGGATTTCCGAAACGGGCAGAAGCGCACCCACGCGCAACTCTGCAGTGGCCAGATTCGTGGTCATTGGGTGCCCTCCCCGGCGCCGGCTTTGGGTTTGAATTTCAGTACTTTAAAGGTTTGGCGGCCAACAAGATTGCCGTCCTGGTCGCTAAAATCCGTTATTGTCTCGTAAAAGTAGCCTTCTCCGAGACCAGTCGATTTCCGCGGAGAGATATTATCAATCACCGTACGGGCGGTTATCGTGTCCCCCAAACGGAGCTCGCGGTAGTACTCCTGGGTGGTATCCGTTGCCACCACGCCCAGGTAACCATGCGCGTTGAACAGGTCAATAAGCTCCACCTGGGGATCCTTGGGCCGGCCCTTGCTGGCCACGGAATAACCCGCCTGGTTCCATACGAACAACATGGTCGCCGGCGCCACCAGCTCCCCCCGATTACCGGAGGCCGCGCGGTCTTCATCAAGATGGTCGGGGTTGGTGTTACCCATTACCTCGCACCACTGCCTGATCATCGGCTTGTTGACTGCGTCGGCAGCGGTCGAACAGCCACATTCGCGCCCTTTATAGGCATACACCCGGGCCTCAAGGGCGGCGATGTCTTCGGTACTCATTACAGATTCTCCTGCTTGGGCCAGCGGATTACTGGTTGACCACCAGCGGCCACCGCTGCCAGAAATTGTGACCAGGGTTAAAGTTTTCAGTAACATAATTGAATTTATATTCAAATTCAATTATGTTCTGCGACAAATCACCAATATCCGGGCAGCCACAATACCGGCAAGGCCCGGCCAGACGAGGATTCCATGGCACCGTCTTTCCGTATGAAACCTCCCATGGGAGAGGATAATGGCTGGTGGTGGCAGGCTGCCGCCGAAGGCAAGCTCGCCATCCAGCGCTGCACAGGTTGCAACACGCTACGTCACCCACCGCGCCCCATGTGCGGTGAGTGCCACTCAATGGAGTGGGACTCGGTGGTATCTTCCGGACGGGGAACCCTGTCGAGCTTCACGGTACTGCATCACCCACAGTTTCCCGGCTTTGACTACCCGCTGATCATCATCCTGGTGGAACTTGAGGAGGGTACCCGCTTTACCTCACAGCTGGTGAACTGCGCACCGGAACAGGTGGCTTTTGACATGCCGGTGGAAATGCTCATCCAGGAGGACCCCGATGGCTTCCGCCTGCCCGTATTCCAGCCTGCGGAGGGCTCCCACCAATGACTTCACCACTGCATAACAAGGCCGCTATTGCCGGTATCGGCCTGACCGGATTTTCCAAGAAATCCGGGGTGTCTGAACTGGCCCTGGCCGCACAATGCGTCAAGGCTGCCTGTGATGACGCGGGACTCGATCCCGGCAAAATCGACGGCCTGGTCAGCTACACGCTGGATTCGAGTGATGAAATAGAAGTCGCGCGCGCCGTGGGCGCCGGTGACCTCAAACTGTTCAGCAAGATCAATTATGGCGGAGGCGCCGCAGTCGGCACCATTCTCCAGGCAGTCATGGCCGTCGCCACCGGCGTGGCCGAAAACGTGGTCTGCTACCGCGCAATGAACGGTCGCTCTGGCCAGCGCATGGGCCAGGGCGTATCCGGCAATATCATCAGCTCCGACCTGATCCACTGGTCCTGGTACATGCCCTACGGCATGCTGACGCCGGGCTCGTGGATTGCCATGATCGCCAACAAGTACATGCATCGCTATGGTGTTACCGCGGAGGACCTGGGCCGGGTGGCCATCTCCCAGCGCCACTATGCCCAGAGCAACCCGCGCTCGTTTTTCCATGGCAAACCTCTCACCATGGAGGACTACCTGGCCTCGAAGATGATCGCCGAGCCTCTGCGTTTGTATGATTTTTGCCAGGAAACCGACGGCGGTTGCGCCATCCTGATCACCAGCACCGAGCACGCCCGCGACCTGAAACAGAAACCTGCGGTCATTCGCGGCGTCGTGCAGGCCTCGACCCGCGGCCAGGAACAGATGACCAGTTATTACCGCGACGAGCTGGACTCGCTACCGGAAATGGAACTGGCGGCCAGGCTGGTGTACGAACAAAGCGGACTCGGTCCCGACGATATCCAGGCAGCGTGCCTTTACGACGCGTTTACTTCCGAGGTAATCATGCAGCTTGAGAGCTTTGGCTTTTGCGGCCCTGGCGAGGGCAAGGACCTGGTCCGTGAGGGTGCCCTGGACATTAACGGCCGACTGCCCAATAACACCCACGGCGGGCTGCTGTCAGAGGCCTACATTCATGGCATGAACAACATCGCCGAAGGTGCGCGACTGGTACGCGGCACCTCCACCAGCCAACCGTCGAATGTCGAACATGTGCTGGTCAGTAGCGGTGTCGGTGTGCCTACCGGGGCACTGATCCTCGGACCGGACTAACGGCTCAGGGCTGCGGCATCAGCCGGCGCCGCAGCCAGTAATCTATGCTCAAAAACCTGCCCGGGCCGGTAAAAAACAGTGACAGCAACATCAGCAGATAGGTGGCAGCAAATTCGATGCCGTTGTTCAGCACGACGAACGTACCGGTTTGGGTCAGCCAGCTGTAATTACCGTGCTCCCTCAGGATTTCACGCGCAGCCGTCAAGCGCTTGCCAACTTCCTCGCTATTGGCCAGGCTTTCCTCGGCCGCCGGGATACCCAGTGCCGCCAGCGGTTGCGCCATGCTGGTTGCGGGATCAGAGGGTGCGATGGCAAACCAGCCATGCTCCCAATGTACGGTCATGATTGCCACAATCATGGTAAACATCAGCGGCATCGCAATTAAACGTGTCGCAAAGCCAAAGAAGAGCAGAAAACCGCCGATCAGTTCCGTATAGGTTGCCAGCGCTGCCAGCAACCAGGGAAAAGGCAGGCCCAGGCCCCAGTCGGGATTTCCAAACCACGCTACCGTACTCTCGAAGGCCAGTAACTTGGTAAGGCCGGCACTGATAAATACCGGGGCCAGGAACAAGCGGAAGAACAGCGGCGCAAGAAAATCTGCGCCGCGGGTTTTGTCCAGGGCCAGTACCGCGCGCCGGGCAAGGGGAAGAGCATTCATTACGATCTCCTTATCAGAACCTGCGTGAATTACTGGCCACCGCACTTGCCTTCAGCCGCCTTGGCTTCTTCGGCACCACCGCATTTGCCTTCCCCACACTTGCCTTCGGCTGCCTTGGTTTCTTCGGCACCGCCGCACTTGCCTTCACCACATTTGCCTTCGGCTGTCTTGGTCTCTTCGGCACCGCCACACTTGCCTTCACCGCACTTGCCCTCAGCATCCTTGCTGGCTACCTGGTAGCCGTTACCCAGGTCAATTGCGCTGAAAGGGTTTTCCGCGGCGGCGCTGAGCGGAAAGGCCAGTGAGCCTGCCAGAAAGCTGATGCCGGCGATGGTCTGGGTAATTTTTGAGGTCTTCCGGTTCATGATGTCTCTCCTGTCATATTGACGTTGGGTTTTAAAAGTTTCGCGAAGCGCAGCCGGTATGGCTGTTTATCGCTGCGCACCCCCCTCTGATGCGACGGTCGGGCGAGTTGTTACAGGAGTTACTGATTTTTTATTGCTGCCTTGCACGAGCGACGTAAAGCCACGCCAACAAGTGGGGACTATTAACGGGAAAGCGGTTCGGAGAGGGGGATGGCTTTTCAGGAACGGTAACCGCTAAGCGGGTTCGTCCTGCTTATCGGCGTGCTGCTGCAGGTGCTCCATAACAGCGCACACTTCCTCATCACTGGCGCTGTCATGCCGGTGCGGAAAAGCCCGCAGCAAAGCGCCCATCTGACGCAGATAGCGACGGCAGTGATGGCACATCAGAATATGCACGCGAATGGCAAGACGTTCCCGCAGCAACAGCTCGCCATCAAGATACTGGTCGGCCTTGCCCACAAGCTCGCGACACTTCAACACTCACCCGTCTCCTGATAATGGTTCACCAACTTGAACACCTGGGCCCTGGCCCGGTGCAGAAGTACTCTCGCGTTGGATGCCGACAAGGTCAGGGTGTTACAGATTTCATCAAAAGGGAGTTCGCTGGTATCGCGCATCTCCAGCATACTGCGTTGGTTGGCCGGCATCCGGGCCAACAAATCGTCAAGGCACCCGGAAAGATCAACGCCCATCAACAGGGCTTCAGGGGAGTCGTAAGACCAGCTCACGGGTGGGCTGCGCCAGCGTCCATCCTCATTGAACCAGTCCCCCAGTGGGTCCTGGCCTTCGGAGCTTACCTGGTCTTCCAGGAACACCTCGCGCTTGCGGGAGCGCAACTGCATACGCGCTTCATTGATGACGATACGGCTCAGCCAGGTACGAATTGCGGAGCGCCCTTCAAACCCGGCGATTGCACCGTGTGCCTTCAACCAGGCATTTTGCACCACTTCCTCTGCTTCGCTGACGCCAACCACTGTGGCGGCAAGCGCTGTCAATGCCCGGTGATGCTCCCTGACCAGTTCGGAAAAAACGCCATCTTCACCTGAACGCAAGCGCGATAATGTCTCTGCTTCCACATTAATATCCCTGTTACACACTGGTAAAGTACCACAGGCCATCCTGTAGCATCTACCCGATGACACCCGGTGCACGGAGCTTGACCCGGTGAGTCGCTACCCGGCGGCACAGGTTATGGCGGTCGGGAAATCGCACGCTTGCGCAGTGGTGCTATCACCCTGGAATTCCTCGACTATAATTGGCGTCTGAATGACTACAATTGACAGCGCCGGCGACGAAGGCAGCCTGAAGCCAACCGGATAAGCGCCTTTCGTCTGCGCCCCGCGAACTCACTGTTCACGGGAAACAGCGATTACGGAGACGTTATGCGCAGTGCGGTATCTGTTGCCGGCCTTTTCCTGTTACTGCCGTTGGCTGCGCAATGCGCGGATGAAAGCCCGGCCGGCCAGGAACTGCCACTCTGGGAGCTGGGAGTCGGCGCCGGCGCCTTGCATACGCCGGACTACCCCTCATCATCCGAAAGCCGGGTACGCGCTATTGCCCTGCCCACCGTTGTCTATCGAGGCGATATATGGCGCCTGGGAGATGGCCAGATTGCCAAGGCAGTTGCAGCCGAGAATCCCCGTTTCGAATTGTCGCTGTCATTTGATGCAGCCTTTGATGCCAGCAGTGACCGCAACGAACTGCGCCGCGGCATGCCGGATCTTGATTTCCTGTTCGAGGCTGGCCCGCAGTTGATATGGAAGGCCGGCGATTACGAGTTCGAGGCCGGCGGCCGCGGCGAGCTTGAGCTGGCGCTACAGGGCCGCGCGGTATTTTCGACCGACTTCAAGGGTGTGGACCACCAGGGTTATGTGATCGAGCCCATGCTGCACTACCGGCAACGGGGACTGTTCTCGCCACAGCTTGAAAACCGGTTCACCCTGCGCCCGGTATGGGCCGACACGGACCTGCACAGCTATTTTTACGCGGTTGAACCGGTGTTTGTTACCGCGCAACGGCCATTATACGAAGCGTCGGCAGGCTATTTTGGCACCCATTTCAACTGGACCGCCAGTTGGCACGCCAATGACAACCTTGTTATCTTTGGTGGTATTCACATTCTGAGCCAGCACGGCAGCGCCAACCGTAACAGCCCCCTGTTTGAGGACAACATATCGGTCAACTACGGTATTGGTTTTAACTGGTCCATAGTGCAAAGCCGCAAAACAGTCGTACGAAACAACCGATAACGCCGGCAATCCGGTTTATCCTTCTATTATTGCCACTCAAAGCCCCAACACCGCCGTTGCAATGGAAAAATACACCACGACACCGCCGACATCGGCCACGGTAGTAATGAGCGGGACACTGGATGTGGCCGGGTCTATATCCAGTTTGTCGAGTATGAATGGCAGGGTCAGGCCCACCAGGCTACCCATCAGCACCACGATTACCATGGTCATTGCGACCACCATCGCGATATCAAAGCCCGTTCGGGCCACGCCTATCACCATGACGGCGACCGCCATGGTGATACCCAGGGCGCCCGCCACAAGGATTTCCTTGCCCAGCAAGCGCAGCCAGTCCCGTCCCACCACCTCCCCCGTGGCCATACCCCTGACCATCAGAGTGGATGCCTGGGCCCCGGCGTTGCCTGCGCTTGCGATCAGTAGTGGCATGAAAAACAGCAACGACAAATGCGCGGCAATCGTCTCTTCAAAATGGGTAATACCGGCGCCGGTGAGAATATTGGCAAAGACCAGCATGACCAGCCAGGAGATTCGCGAGCGGTACAACACCCCTAGTCCGGCCTGGCCTATCGGCCGCCGCAGCTTGCCCACCGTTGCACTCTTGTGGATATCCTCGGTGGCCTCCGCTTCCGCGACGTCCATCGCATCGTCATAAGTGACAATGCCCACCAGCCGACCCCCATCATCGGTAATGGGTAATGCCAGGAGATCGTAGCGGGCAATTTTCCGGGTGACCGCCTCCTGGGAGGTGTCGACAGTGGCAGTCACCATATCCCGCACCATGAGATCGTCGATGCTTGAACTCGCGGGCGCCAGGATAAGATCCCTGAGCGACAGGGTCCCGAGCAGATAATGATTACCATTAACCACATAACACTGGTAGATGGTCTCCTTGTCCGGCGCAGTATTACGTAGCACCCCGATGGCCTCTGCCACGGTAATACTGGCAGGCAATGACGCGTAGTCAGAGGTCATGATGGCACCGGCAGTACCTTCTTTATAGCTCGCCAGGTGCCGCAGGTCTTCCCGCTCGGTATGCGCCAGCCGCTTGAGCACATCGTGGCGCGCGCTTTCGTCCAGTACGTTGAAAAGATCCGCCCGCTCATCGTGGGGCATGGCTGCGACCAGCTCGGCGAGGGTTTCCGGTGGCAGCTGCGAGGCCAGGCTACGCTGGGCAGGCTCGGACAGACGCCCAAATATTTCAGCACGCCGTGTCACCGACATTGACAGTATCAGCCGAACAGCAAGATCGCCCTGCCCGATCGCCTCCTGTTCACAGAGAAAATCGGCGATATCCACCGGGTTCAACCTGGCGCAGGCTTCCTGGATAGCGTCCTCATCGCGCCTGGCCAGTGCTGTTTGCAGATCATCCAGCAATCCTTCATGACTCATTGGCTTACCTCCCGGCATGCATTTTTGTCGCGCGGAAACACTATAAAGAACCCAGTGGCCGGCAGACTCCTAATCATAGAAGCTTTTCCCGCTGGAGAATCAACGTTGTACACTGTAAAAGTCGGGAGGACTGCTACCCAAGGCAAGATGTTATGGCGCAATTTGCAGGGATTCTCAACAGCCTGGCCAACAGGGCGTGGGCGCTGGCACCTGGCGCCCACACCTCTTTACAGGGTCGAGCCGTAAAACTGGTCGCTCATCGCGGCGCCCACAGTGCCGGTGGTGCGGTGGAAAATACCCTGGCCGCGTTCGAACTGTGCCAGGAACTGGGCGTATGGGGAATTGAACTGGACATCCGCCTGACCAGCGATGGCGAGCCGGTCATCCACCACGACCCACACTGCGGACGCCTGTTCGGGGCCGCCGACCGGGTAATCGCCGAGCACTCCTTTGCCAGCCTGCGCACGGCAATCCCCGAAATACCGCACCTGGACGAAGTGCTGAACCGCTTCGGCGGACAGTTACACCTGATGCTCGAAATCAAGGAGTCGTGGCGGCAGCGACCGGAGTTTCCCGCTTGCGTCATGCGCTACCTCGCGGAGCTGGAACCGGAACGGGATTACCACCTGCTATCCCTGGTGCCCGATGACCTCGAGGGCTTCCGTGACGTGCCTCGCCCAGCCTTTGTGGATGTCGCCTGGATGAATGCCGGGGCGATCATCCGGCGCAACCTGGAGCTGGGGCACGGCGCTGTTGCCGGCTCCTTTGCCCTGCTGAATACAAGCCGAATCCGGCAGCTACAGGAGGCCGGCAAGCGGGTGGGTACCGGCTTTGTCGAAACAGGCGGTGCCTTGCGCAGGGAGGTATACCGCGGCGCAGACTGGATATTCACTGATTATGCTGCCCGGCTGCAGCCTTTGCTGGCAGTGCAGGGCTAGTATCCGGAAACGGGCCTGCTAAAGACGCCGTCCCGCGCATTGCTCGCGACCGGAAAATATGGAGCGGGTAAGGGGAATCGAACCCCTCTCTCAAGCTTGGGAAGCTTGGGTAATGCCACTATACGATACCCGCGAGGTGACCAGGGTTCACTGTGAGCGCGCGCCCCTCGTGTTAATCCCTCTGCGCCTTATGATACGCCTGATTCGCAAAAATAGTGACGCTAGCGGCAAATTAATTGGGGCGTATACTCAAAAAAACACAGGCCCGGGCGATCTCACCGGCACTATTTGCGGGGGCCACCCGGCTTGCGCGATTTGCCCGTGCCGGCAGGCTTGTTCGAGCGCACTGATTTCTTGCGGGGCGGTTTCCCCAATGCCTGTTTCCCGGGCACCTGTTTTCTGCCGTTCTGTTTCCCTGCCTTATGTTTCCCCGCCTTCTGTTTGACGGGCACCTGTTTGACGGGCACCTGTTTGACGGACAAAGCACTGGCCTCCTCGGTTTTACTGGATTCGCCCAGCATACCGTCGATCACCTGCATTTCTTCGGCGGTAAGCTCACGCCATTGCCCGGACTGCAAACCGTCCAGGCGAATATTCATCACCCGCACCCGCTTCAGCCGCACCACGGTGTAGCCCAGGTACTCTGTCATCCGCCGGATCTGCCGGTTCATGCCCTGGGTCAGGATGATATTGAATGATTTCGCCGACAATTGCCGGATCTTGCAGGGCTGGGTTACGGTATCCAGAATCGGTACCCCACCGGCCATCCTGGCCAGGAATTCAGGATTGATGGGTTTATCGACGCTGACTACATATTCCTTTTCGTGGGCGTTACCGGCGCGCAGGATCTTGTTGACGATATTGCCGTCATTGGTGAGCAGGATCAGCCCCTCCGATGGCTTGTCCAGCCGGCCGATGGGAAAGATCCGGCCCTTGCGATAGTTCACCGCATCGACAATATTGCCCGCCACAGCCTGGTCAGTAGTGGAAGTGATGCCGGCCGGTTTGTTGTAGGCCAGGTACACGGCCTTCGGGTTCGCCTTCAGCAACTTGCCGCGCACAGTCACGCTGTCGCCCGCGACCACCCTCACGCCGATTTCCGCTATGCGCCCGTTTATCCGCACCAGGCCTTCATCAATCAAGCGGTCCGCCTCGCGTCGGGAACAGGCGCCGGTATCGCTGATGAACTTGTTTAAACGGATGCCTTCAGGTGCTGCAGTCATAGGAGACTATTTCGTTCTGGTGAACTCATCTGGTTACGCGATCAACCGCGGTAATACCCCGGCTCCACAAAAGGCATCCGGCTCACCGTCATCGGCAGGCGCTTGCCCCGCACCTCGGCGTACACCGGGGTATCCAGCGCGCTGAATGGCGTTGCCACATAACCCATGGCGACCGATGCCGCCACGCTGGGGCCGTAGGTGCCACTGGTGACTGTGCCGATGTGCTCCCCGGACTCACTGAACAGCAGCGTGCCCTCGCGCACCGGTGCACGCCCCTCGCCTTTCAGCCCTACCCGCTTGCGCTGCCAGTTCTTGTTGGCCAGTTGCTCGAGTATCACCGGCGCACCGATGAACCCTCCGGCACGCTCACCCTCCGGGCGGCGTGGTTTGGAAATGGCCCATATCAGGCTGGCTTCCAGTGGCGTCGTGGTGGTGTCGATATCGTGCCCGTACAGGCACAGGCCGGCTTCCAGGCGCAGGGAGTCGCGAGCGCCGAGGCCGATGGGTTCCACTTCCGGCTCGGCCAGCAGTGTGCGTACCAGCGCCTCGGCCTTGTCACCGGGAATTGAAATCTCATAGCCGTCCTCGCCGGTGTAACCGCTGCGCGACACAAAGCACTCCACGCCGGCCACAGTGAGCATACGGCTGTCCATGAAGACCATATTGAGGACTTCCGGCTGCAGCCTGCCCAGTACCTCGGCCGCCTTCGGCCCCTGCAGCGCCACCAGGGCCCGGTCGTCCAGTGTTTCAATAGCCACATCGGCCGGGAGGTGTGCCTGCAGGTGCGCCAGGTCACCGGCCTTGCAGGCCGCATTGACTACCAGGTACAGCACATCGCCACCCTGGTTCGACACCATCAGGTCATCAATAATGCCGCCCAGCTCATTGGTGAACAGCGCGTAACGCTGCTTGCCCGCGGGCAGGTCGATAATATCCACCGGTACCAGTGTCTCCAGTGCGGTCGCCGCGTTCGCGCCGCGCAACAGCAACTGGCCCATGTGCGACACATCAAACAGGCCTGCCTGCGCCCGGGTATGCAGGTGTTCCTGTTTAACACCCGGCGGAAACTGCACCGGCATGGAGTAGCCGGCAAACGGCACCATGCGTGCGCCACATTCGATATGCAGGTTAGTCAGGGGAGTGGTTTTCAGGGACTGCGGCTGGTCTGGCATCGGGCGGCTCTTTGGGTTGGGTGCGTGGTGGCAAGAGTGGGTTGGACCCCATGATACGCCACCCGCTCTCCCGCAACCAACTCCACGGGGAAGAGCGAAGCTCGCAACCCCGCCGTGGACACAGTTAAACCCGGCAATACTTCCGTGAATGTTTTCGCCTATACTCCCACCCCAAAGAGTTTTGCACCAACAGCATTTTTACAATAACAGGCAACTCTGCAAAGGACGCTAAACGTGACGAATATCAACTGGGATGCGCTGGGGGCCATTGGCGAAATCCTCGGTTCCGTCGGCGTGCTTGTCTCGCTGATCTACCTCGCTTCCCAAATGCGCCACAGCGCCGCCGAGACCCGGGATGCCAGCATACACTCGGTAATGCAGCTGGCGATCCAGTTCCGTACCGAGTCCTACAAGGGGGAGTTGGCCGATATACGACTGAAAGTTGCACTGAACGAACCCCTGTCGCAGCTGGAGTCAATGAAGTTTGAGGGCTACCTGTCGGCGCTGTTCGAGCTCAATGAACTGGTCTTTGTGCAGTTCCAGAAGGAAAAACTGGATCCGGAGTATTTCGAAGCCTGGGAGCGGCGCACCCGCGCGGCGATGGCCGTGCCACGGGTCAATCAGTTCTGGTCGAAGACCAAAACAGGGTATCGCGGGAGTTTTGTGGAGTATATTGAGAGGCTGATGAACGCTGGCGGCTAAACGAAAACCAGCAGTGATTCTGCCTCTTTCTTGCAATCGTCCAGGGTGGCGTCCTTATCGGACAGCAGCTTCTCCAGAAAGCGCCTGCTGAGATAGTTCTGCAGGTGAATTCTCACCCGGGCCTTGACGATGGGAGGGCTGATGGGTTTGCTGATGTAATCCACGGCTCCGGCGTCCAGGCCGCGCTCCTCGTTGGAGATATCGCCCATGCTGGTAACGAAGATGACCGGAATTGCCCTGGTTTGCTCGTCAGCCTTCAAAGCTTCGCACACTTCGATGCCGTCCATTCCCGGCATCACCATGTCCAGCAGCACGATATCGGGCAATTGCACCTGGGCGATCTGCAGCGCCTGCGCGCCACTGGTGGCAACACTCAGTGCATAGTCCCCGGCCAGCAGGCTGGACAGTATCTTGATGTTGCCGGGTTCATCGTCCACGATCAGGATGCGGCTTTTGACGTTTGCAGTGGGGATAATCACAGCACGGGCGCTCATAATAATATGTCGGCATAGTGCGACATTTCTGCAACAATGTCACAAGTTTAATCGCAAACGTCGGGTAGTGCGCGGCTGCACATCAGGATCCGGGTGAATGCGCGTCGGTGCTGTCGGTACTATTCGTGATGTTCAGGGTTGATTTGCGAAGCGGCCTCCAGCTTATAACAAGAAAAAAGTAGCGAGGCATTTCAACGTGAGCACCCAGCCAGATTCCGAGTCGCAGCAATTCTCAACGATCACCATGGTAACATGCCTTCTTTTCTTCGCCGTGGCGATGACCGCGATAGGACTTACGCTCTTTTTCTCGAGCCCTGTTGCCGGGGGGCTCGCTGTCATCATTTTGGCCTTGCTTCTTCCCCTGTCTTTCATGGCTCACCAGCAGACGCGCAAAGGCAATATCGATCGGGCTGTCGCCCTTATCGCCACAGTCTGGTACCTGATTTCAGTTGCGGTGATTGTTATCGGTGAACGCCTTTATGGCACTCTGATCGTGACTGCCATCCTGCCGGTATTGATGGTCTTGCCCTTTGTTTCGCAGTCGATGTTTCGCTGGGTTATCGTCGGCTCTGTTGCGCTCATCGTTATTGGCAGTATCACCAAGCTCCTTCCCGCCCTTTATACATCTGCCGTCCCCGACCACATCATGGCCGATGTCGAGTCCTTCGTTGTTGTATTGCTTACATGCGTGGTAATGCTGTCGCTTTGGCAATCCGGCGGCAAACTTAAAGCCGCAGCCAGCGGCATGCGCCAGGCCATCGCATCCCTGCAGGAATCGGAGCGCTCACTTGAACACAAGGTAGAGGAGCGCACCGAGGAGCTGGAAAAGGCCCTCAGTGAAATGTCCGACCTCAACCAGATTGCGACCATCGTCAATTCCACACTCGACGTCGACATGGTGAAGAATACGATCTATACCGGCCTGCAGCGCTTGTTCGCCTTTGACCAGATGGGCGTATTCCTGCTGGACGCCCATGACGAGCGCCTACACCTGGCACTGCAGGCCGGGGTTCCGTTTGCCGAGGATCTCGGTGAAATGCTTACCGAGCGCGGCTTGCCCCTGGACGCTACCGACAGCTTTATCGCCCGGTCAGTCGTCGAGCAGAACAACATCTATATCCACCATGTCACCGATGAAGGAGTAGCCAGCTCCGGTGCGAGTGACAAAATCCTGTACAACAGCAGCCCCATGAAATCGTTTTTGTTGTGTCCCCTGCTAATCCAGAACAAGGCGGTGGGCACCATCTTCTTTGTGGGCACCCGGGAACCGTTCGAGCTGCATGATGACGATATTGAATCCATTGGCCGCTACGTAACGCAGCTGGGTACCGCCATACGCAATGCCCAGTTACTGCAGTCCGCCACTGAGGCGCGCTCCGAAGCGGAGGCCGCGAACGCGACCAAGGGTACATTCCTGGCCAATATGAGCCATGAGATCCGCACTCCGATGAATGCCATTATCGGCCTTACCGGCTTGTGCCTGGAGACCGAGCTCAACCCGAAGCAGGAAGACTACCTGACCAAGGTCGACGGTGCCGCCAACGCACTGCGTACCATCATTGACGACATTCTCGATTTCTCCAAGCTGGAGGCCGGCAAATTCGAGTTCGAGAATATTCCCTTCTCGCTCAACGAGGTCCTGGATAACCTGGCCACCATCTGCATGGTGCGTTGCCAGGACAAGCACCTGGAGCTGGTATTCCAGCGCGACCCCGGCGTACCGGATACGCTGGTCGGTGACCCCACCCGGCTCGGCCAGATCCTCATCAACCTCGCGGGTAATGCCATCAAGTTTACCCAGGAGGGACAGATTGTCGTTGAGGTGCGGGAACTGGTGCGCTCGAACGATCGCGTGACGATCAATTTTGACGTGCGCGACAGCGGCATTGGCATGAACGAGGAGCAGTTGGGGCGCCTGTTCCAGTCGTTTTCCCAGGCCGACAGCACGATTAGCCGCCAGTACGGTGGCACCGGCCTCGGCCTGGCCATTTCCCAGCAACTGACCGAGATGATGGGTGGCCTGATTGAAGTCAGCAGCGAACCCGGAGCGGGCAGCAGCTTTCATTTTGCACTGGAGTTCGACATAGCCGATGTTGTTGCCCAGGCGACGGCGCTGGAAGATGCGCCCCAGGGCCTCAGCGTGCTGGTGGTAGATGATAACGAGGCATCACGGGACATATTGCAGGAGTACCTGGTGTCATTCGGGTATACCGCATCGCTTGCCGAAAGCGGCGAACAGGCCCTGGAGATAATGCGCTCCGACAAGCAGTTTGACCTGGTGCTGCTGGATTGGATGATGCCCGGGATGACTGGCCTGGATGTTGCGCTGGCCCTGCGAGACCTGAAGGCACCGCCGAAAACCATACTGATGTCCTCGTGGAACATGCCGAGTAGCGAGCATCAGTCCATGGTCGATGCATTCCTGGCCAAGCCAATCAAGCCCTCGGCGCTACTCGATACCATTATGATCGCCTACGGCAAGCAGGTGGTGAAACGCAAGCGCACCCTGGGACGCTCCACCGCGCCCCAGGATCTGGCGGCGATTCGTGGCGCGCGTGTGCTGATTGTCGACGACTCCGATATCAACCTGCAGATTGCCTGCGAATTGCTGGACAAGGTCCCACTGGTGCACGACACCGCGAGCGATGGCCAGGAAGCGGTGGCAAAAATCATGGCGAATCAGTACGACTGCGTGCTGATGGATATACAGATGCCGGTGATGGACGGCTATACCGCCACCGGCCTGGTTCGGCAGAACCCCGCTTATGATGGCCTGCCGATACTGGCGATGACGGCCAACGTGATGGCTGAAGACCGCACGCGGACCAGCGAGGCGGGCATGAACGGCCATATCGGAAAACCGGTGGACCCTGCGGACCTTTACCTGGCACTGCTCGGTGCCATACCGGAGCAGGATTACAGCGACAACCTGCCGGCATCAGCTGCAGTGGACACAACAGAAGAAGAGGTCACGAGAGCGCCATTGCCCGCCGAGCTTCCCGGCCTGGCGATCCAGCAGGGCCTCACTCGCCTGGGCAATAACGAGAAACTGTTCCTGCAGTTGCTGGGCGACCTGCTTAAAGAGTATGCAGGGGCTGCAACCATTCTGGAGCAGCTTGTTGCTGAAGATAAACAGGACGAGTTACGCGCTGCCGCCCACAAGATCCGCGGTATCGCCAACAATCTCGGCGCCGTGGATATCGGCAATTGTGCAGAGGCCATTGAGCGGACAGTGATCGCGGGCGATACCGTGACACCACAACACATCGAAAGCCTGGCAGCAGCGCTAACGGTCGCGGCAGAGTCCCACGCACAATTGCTCAGGGATCGCGCGCCTGAGGCCAAGGGTGCGGCAGCGATTGCTATCGACGCGCAACAGGTGTTCTCGGACCTGAAAGCCGCCATGGCGTCTTTCGACCCCGGTGCCATTGACCTTGTCGACCTGCTATTGGGCGCGGCACCAGAAGGTGGAAACCTGTCCCAGTCCCTTACCCAGGCACGCGAACACCTCGATAACTTCAGTTTTGGAGAGGCGGAAGCGCTGCTGGATGAGATTGCAGGCGTTCATTATTCGTAGGGTCTTGTAGTGGCTGGTAGGGGTGATCGGTCGATGACAGGATGATATTTGTTAAGCCCGGACGTAACTCTTTCACCTTTTATAACACCGAATATATCGGGCCTGCTGATGGTGGCGCTGTAGCGGGTGCGCAGCCAGGGCAGACGCCTTGACTTGACGGCAATAAGGTCTAGCCTCTGTTTATGGCGACCACCGATGCCCAGCCCCGACATACGCCTCTCTCCCTGTGGGTCAATGGCGAGTACCGTCCACTCAGTGTGCAACCGCGGCGCACCCTGCTGGATGCGTTGCGCAACGACTGTGGGCTTACCGGCGCCAAGAAAGTGTGTGAGATGGGCAACTGTGGCGCCTGCACCGTCCTGCTGGATGGTGCAGCCGTTTATTCGTGCCTGGTATTGGCAGTGGAGTGCGAACAACGGTCCGTGACCACGATAGAGGGCGGCGCCGCCGGCAATACGGTCGGCGCATTGCAGCAGGCTTTCATTGAACACGATGCGCTGCAGTGCGGCTATTGTACGCCCGGACAGATCATGAGTCTCGCGGCCCTGTTTGAACGCGAGCCAGCGCCGACTGAGGCATCGATCACCGAGGCCGTGGCGGGGAACCTTTGTCGCTGTGGAGCGTACCGGCATATCCTGGAGGCCGCACGCTCGCTCGCGGCTAGCGGTACAGAGCGTCGCGGAGCCGGGGATGGCTGACCCGGCAGCGCCACACAGCCAGGCGCCTGTCTTGCGGCGGGAGGCCCGGCAGAAAGTGACAGGCCGTGCGCATTTCACCAGCGACATCGAACTGCCGGGCCAACTGTATGCCGGCATATTGCGCAGTCCCCATGCGCGGGCGCGGGTGCGCCGAATTGATGCCTCCATGGTGCGCGAGGTGGCGGGTGTCAGGGACGTGATCACGCACGGTGATGACCCGGGGATTCGCTGGTATGGGGAGGAAGTACCCACTTTCGGCGAGGAATTGCGCTTCGTCGGGGATGAGGTTGCCGCTGTCACCGCCGACAGCGAGGAATCGGTATGGGATGGCCTGCGCGCATTCACCATCGCCTACGAGGTGCTGGAGCCGGTCATTGGCCTTGCCCAAGCCGCGTGTGCCAACGCGCCGCTGGTCTACCGGGACAAGCCAGGCAACCTCGCCGCGGAGCCACAGGTCTACTGCCGCGGCGACGTCGAAGCCGGTTTCGCTGCCGCTGACGTCGTCGTGACAGGGGCCTGGACCACCCAGACCGCGCTGCACAATGCGTTGGAGCCCCATGGCTGCAATGCCTGGTGGGACGGCGAGCTGCTCAACCTGTGGGTGTCAACCCAGTCCATATTCACGGTGCGGAACAACGTGGCGCGCAAGCTGGGCTTGCCGCTAAACAGGGTGCGGGTCCACTCCCAGCACATCGGCGGCGGTTTTGGCGCCAAGCAGGTGGACTGGAAGCCGACGGTGATCGCTGCCATCCTGGCCAGGCGCAGCAATCGGCCAGTGAAACTGATGCTTGACCGCGAGGCGGAAAGTCTGGCCGCCGGAAATCGCAATGCCACCCGCCAACAGCTCAAGTTGGGCGCGACCCGGGACGGTCGTCTGTGCGCGATTTCGGCGACCATAGCCATCGACGGCGGCGCCCATACCCTGGGCGGCGAGAACAGCATGGTCGCGGGCTGCTATCAGCAGCTGTACGCCTGCGACAACGTCTATACGGAGCAGCGCCAGTACTACAGCAATACCGGTCCGGCCGTCGCTTTCCGCGCCCCCGGCTACGTTGAGGGCACTGCCGCGCTGGAACAGGCGATGGATGAACTGGCCACTGAACTGCAGCTTGACCCATTCGTTCTGCGCGAGCGCAATTACACCGCCCGCGACCAGCTGCGCGACAAGGCTTACTCCTCCCCCGATGCGTTGCGGCGCTGCTATAGTGCGGCGCGCGAGGCATTCAACTGGCCGCTGCGGCCCACACCACAGGTAGCGCGCAAGTGCCGCGGAATCGGGATGGCGGCCAGCGTCTGGCCCGGGGGGAACAGCCACCCGCCGGCATACACCACGCTGGTGGTCCAGGGCGATGGCTCCGTGAGCCTGCTTACCGGTGCCCAGGATATCGGGACCGGTACCCGCACCGTGCTGGCGCAGGTCGCCGCCCAGGTCCTGGAACTTGCACCCGGGCGGGTGGAGGTGGTTATCGGGGACACTGCGACCGAACTGCACGCGCCACCCAGCGCCGGCAGCGCGACCCTGGCGACCCTGGGACCGGCGGTACATACAGCGGCCACCGAGCTTCGGGGGCAGGTACTGGCACTCGCCGCGCGGGAACTGCATGCCGATGTGGAGACACTGCGCATGGACAACGGGTACGTGCGCGAAGCGGCCGGCAGCCGCGCTGTCTCGCTCGCCGATCTGGCCGCGGCGGCGGCACCGGGCTCGCTGCGAAGCAGCGGTGCCGTCCTGGCCAAACCCGGCGCAAGTTCTCCCTGCACCTTTGCCGTGCAATGCGCGGAAGTGGAGGTGGATCTCGATACTGCGGAGATCACGCTGCTGCGGCTGGTGTGTGCGCCGGACTGTGGCGCGATCGTCAATCGCCTGCTGGCCGACAGCCAGGTTATCGGCGGTGTCACCCAGGGACTGGGATTTGCACTGACCGAGGAGCGGCTGGTCGACGAGGCCTCCGGCCTGGTGCTCAATGCCAACCTGGAGGATTATCTCGTTCCCACAGTGGCCGATGTACCCCCGATTACTCACGCGATCGTTGATCTGCCGGATTATTCGGAGAACCCGCTGGGAGTCAAGGGACTCGGAGAGCCACCAATCATTGCAACCGCGCCGGCGATAGTCAATGCGGTCTGTGACGCGCTGGGCGTGCGCTTGCGGGACCTGCCATTGAACCGCCAGCGGATGCTGGCAGCGCTGACACAAACGGCCAGGCCCTCATGAGACCCCTGCGCTACGTCAGCAGCAGCACGCTTGATGCCGTCGTCGCTGGATTGACCGCGGGAGATCGGCTGCTGGCCGGGGGAACAGACCTGCTCCCGCTGCTCAAGGCCGACCTTGTACATACAACCCAGCTGGTCGACATCAAGCGGGCACCGCTGTCCGGCGCCATTCAGCGCACTCCGGGCGGTCTTCGCATCGGCGCACTCGCGACCCTCGCTGCGATTGCCGACAGCCCCCTGCTTGACGGTCCCTGCTCCCTGCTACGCCAGGCGGCCCGACAGACGGCCACCGTGCAGATCCGCAACCGCGCGACGCTCGGCGGCAACCTGCTGCAAAGGCCTCGCTGCTGGTACTACCGCAATTCCCGCAGCGATTGCTGGCTCAAGGGAGGGCAGGGCTGCCCGGCAGTCGAGGGGCATCATGAACACCATGCGATATTCGACGACAGCCCCTGCCGCGCAGCGCATCCCTCGGACCTTGCGGGGTGCCTGCTGGCGCTGGACGCCGCGGTTGTCCTGTATGGCCTGGCCGGTGAACGTAGCGTATCCCTGCACGACTTTTTCAGGGCGCCGGATAGTGAGCGGCGCCGGGAAACAATATTGGGTAACGACGAGATCATCACCGCCGTCGACATTCCCGCTCTACCCGCCGGAACGGTCAGCATTTATCTCAAGGCAATGGACCGAAAAGCCTGGGCATTTGCCCTGGTGGGCATGGGAATTGTTCTGCATCGCACAGGAACAACTCTTGACACAGTTCACATCGCTGCCACTGGCCTGGCGCAGGTGCCGCGCCGGCTGGCGTACTGCGAACAGGCACTCGCCGGCACCACCGCCGCTGATGTCCACATTGACGCGGCGCTGCAGGTGCTTGGCCGCGGTGCCAGCCCCCTGCCCGGCAATGCCTACAAGCTTGATCTCGCCCGGGGTCTGCTTGAGCGGGGCTTGCGTAGCCTGTAAAGCAGAGAGTCAGCACTTCAGACCACCCTCTCCGGTCCGCCGCATCAGCCGGGTTTTCCGTCGACGCGCGGGCTGGCAAGCGGGTATGTATAGCGCAGCAGAAAGAGCGCGAAGGCCAGCACCCAGAAAACTGCGGAGGTAGTCACGCCCGGGTTCCAGGGCAGCAATTCAAGGCCCGTGGCGACCCGCAACAGGGCCGCCAGCTGGATCAGCCAGAATGCCGTGACCATGCCCCGGGGCAGCTGCAGCCGCCGCCCGGTATGACCCAGCGCGACGCGGCTGATCACGCCCAGCATCAGGCCACCGATGGCCCCCACCCCGACGGCATGGGTCCAGACCGTTCGCGGCCACGCACCCAGCGCGCTGCCGGCCAGCAGCCAGAGGGCGATGGGAATCCACAACAGCGACAGGTGAAGGATCCACAGCAGCGGCTCCTGCCGCACTCGCCAGCCCTGCCATAGCAGCAGCCGCAACAGGACGATGATACCGGCCACAACCCCCGCGACCGCGATAGCCTCGCTGTGGCGACTCAGCACCGCCAGCAGGGTCAACACCATGCTTGCCAGCAGGGCTTTTTCCACGGCCGGCAAGGTAGTGATTCTATCGGGGGAACGTCCCTGCTGGCGCAGCCAGGCCAGGGAGAAACTGGGCGTGATGCGCCCTCCCACCACCAGCATCAGGGTCATGGCCACGACCAGCGCGCCTGGAACGAAAGGCCCGGTGGGCCGGAACAGGAAACCGAGCTGCATCAGCCACAGCAAACCCAGCACCACCAGTATCACCAGCTGGCGCCACTGTCGCGCCGTGCAGATGCGCCGGCCCGCGTCCAGCATGACCAGGGGCAGAAACGCCAGATTGACCCCGGCCACCAGCCAGAACGGCAGCTCGGCACCGCCCATCATCAGCACCCGTCCGAGCAGCCACACCAGCCACAATGCCAGCAGCCATGGACCGTGCAGACGCTCGGTTCCGGTCCAGACGCAGACTGCGGTCAGCAGAAAGCCCGCGATGCCCGCCTGCAGGAAGGCGAAGATCAGCTCATGCTGATGCCAGTACAACCCCGGCATGGCCAGGGGCAGACTGATCCGGCCGGTAATCAGCGCCACCCACAGGGGCACCACCAGCACCGCCAGCACTGCCAGGGAAAAAAAGAAGATCCGGAACGGATAAGCGAACAGCTGCCGGGCACTGGCCCGGGAAGAAGGCGGGGATTCAGGCATCGGGACAACTCCACAGCCAGAGGGCGACACACAACAGCAACGGCGGCAAGAGCCACTGCAGCCAGGGCGATACCGGCGCCAGCATAATCGTCAGCCCACTACTCAACAGAAGCGCCGACGCCGCTGCCGTCTCGGATGGATCTCAACGGTACAGGTCGAAACGGTCGTTCTCCATGACCTTGACCCAGCCACTGACGAAGCGGTCGATCATTCTCTGCTCGCCGCCATCCGCGGCGTATTCCTCGGCGATGGCGCGCAGCTGAGAGTTCGATCCATAGACGAGGTCGACGCGTGTCGCGGTCCATTTGGTCTCGCCCGTCGCGCGGTCCCGGCCCTCGAAGCGATCCTCGGCTTCGTCGACAGGTTCCCACACGGTTCCCATGTCCACGAGATTGACGAAGAAGTCGTTGCTCAGCTGGCCGGGACGGCCCGTCAGTATGCCATCATTGTCCTCACCGACATTTACGCCAATGGCTCGCATGCCGCCGAGAAGCGCCGCCATCTGCGGCACGCTGAGGTCCAGCATGAACGCGCGGTCGACCATCAGGTGCTCGGCCGGGATGGATGTCGCCTGCGTCTGCCTGTAGTTGCGGAACGCGTCGTGCCGCGGCTCCAGATGGGCATGCGTGTCGACTTCGATCATCTCCTGGGTCGCGTCGGTGCGGCCCGGGGTGAACGGCACAGTGATGTCGTGCCCGGCCGCCTTCGCCGCCATTTCGACGCCGACACTGCCGCCGAGGACGATCATGTCCGCGAGCGAGATATTCGCATCGGAGGCGTCCCTGAGCTGCTCGAGCCGGTCGATCACCGCGGCAACGCCGGAGCGTACGTTAACGTCCCAACCGGCCTGCGGCTCGAGGCGGATGCGCGCACCGTTGGCGCCACCGCGGTGGTCGGTCTGGCGGTAGGTGCACGCCGAGGCCCAGGCCGCACTCACCAGCTCCCTGGAAGTGAGCCCGGACTCGGCGATCTGCCGCCGGAGCGTGGCGATCTGGTCATCGCTGACGAGCGGCCCTTCGTGCTCGGGAACCGGATCCTGCCAGATCAGAACCTCGTCGGGCACCTGCGGGCCGAGATAGCGGGCGCGCGGACCCATGTCGCGATGCAGCAGCTTGTACCAGGCACACGCGAACTCGTCGACAAGCACATTCGGCTTCTCGTGATACTCCCTGGCGATCGCGAGGTAGTCGGGATCGGTGATCATCGCCATGTCGGCGGTACTCATCACCGGCGGGTTCTTCTTGCCCTCGACGTGGGCATCGGGAACCCAGTATCCCTCCCTGACCTCGACCGGCTCCCATTGGCTCGCGCCGGCCGGCGACTTCGTGACCTTCCACTGGTGGGCGAATATGGTGTCGAGGTAGGAGTGGTCCCATTTCGTCGGCGTCGGCGTCCAGGCGCCCTCAAGCCCCGAGGTGACCGCGTATTCACCGAGGCCGGTCTCATGCTTGTTCGCCCAGCCGAAACCCTGCTCGTGGATCTTCGCGGCCTCGGGCGCCTCGCCGACGGCCTCGGCGGGACCGTTGCCGTGCATCTTGCCGAAGGTGTGGCCACCGACAGTCAGCGCAACGGTCTCGCGGTCGTTCATACCCATACGCGCGAAGGTCTCGCGCACGTCCTGCGCGGATTTCAACGCATCCGGGACGCCGTTGGGACCCTCGGGATTGACGTAGATGAGTCCCATCTGAACCGCGGCAAGCGGATTGTCCAGGACACGGTTGCCGTCCTCGAAGCTACCGGTATAACGTTCGTCGCCGGTCGCGAGCCATTCGGTCTCGGGACCCCAGTAGATGTCATCCTCGGGAGCCCAGATGTCAGCGCGGCCGAAGCCGAAACCGAAAGTGCGAAAGCCCATCGTCTCGAGTGCGCGGTTGCCGGCGAAGACCAGCAGGTCGGCCCAGGAGATCTTCTCGCCGTACTTCTTCTTGATCGGCCACAGCAGCCGGCGCGCCTTGTCGAGGTTGCCGTTGTCGGGCCAGCTGTTGAGCGGCGCGAAGCGTTGCGCGCCGGTGCCGCCACCCCCGCGGCCGTCGACCGCCCGGTAGGTCCCCGCCGCGTGCCACGACATACGGATGAAGAATGGCCCGTAGTGACCCCAGTCGGCGGGCCACCAATCCTGTGAGTCGGTCATCAGCGCATCGACATCGGCGGACAGTTCATCGACATCGAGCTGCGCGAATGACTCGGCGTAGCTGAAGTCCTTGCCGAACGGGCTTGCGTCGGGGTGCTTCTGGTGCAGCACATTGAGAGCGAGCTGGTCGGGCCACCAGTGTTCATTTCCCTGTAGACGGGGCGTGGTACGAGCGCCCCATTCCCGGTGCGTGGGCTTCTGGTCGGACACGTCATCCTCCTGTGTGAATCGTTGCCACTGGTCCAGCGAACGGCTTCGTTATCGCCTCGACCTCTGCACGTGCGATCTGACTGCGATGAGCAGAGGTGAACGCTGCTTCAACCTGCGCCTGAAGTATAGGAGTTATAACCGAAAGTGGTGTTTGAGGATTTGAAAAAGGCGGCGTATCTGGTTCGCCTGGCTTCTTATGACCTTGTCGACCTGTTATTGGACGCGGCACCAGAAGGCGGAGACCTGTCTCAGTCGCTTACCCAGGCACGCGAACACCTCGACTACTTCAGCTTTGGAGAGGCGGAGGCGCTGCTGGACGAGATTGCAGGCGCTCATTATTCGTAGGGTCTTGTAGGGGCTGGTATGGGTGATCGGTCGATGACCAACCCCCGGGATGATATTTGTTAAGCCCAGACGTAACTCTTTCACCTTTTATAACACCGAATATATCGGTAATATAACCGATATATTCGGTAATACGGCGATAGCCATGATTGAAGCCATAGTAGGAAGCGAAGGCGCCGAGCGCGTATTGCTGTTTCTAGCCGCGAGAAATGAGGGCTACGCCAGCGAAATCGCCAACCAGTGGAACATGGATGTCAGTACTGTCCAGAGTCAACTGAAGCGTATGGAACGAGATGGATTACTGATATCCAGCACGCGAGGTCGTACTCGAATATACAGATTCAATCCTCGCTATATATTCAAGGAAGAGACTCAGGCATTACTAAACAAGGCCCTACTCCACCTACCCGATTCGCTACAGGCGACACTGCTTCTGGACCGCCGCCGCCCCCGGCGTACCGGTAAGCCGCTGTGAAAGGCCTCGAAAAATTGGGGCGAGCAGAAATGGCTGCTCTGATAGTAAACACACTGGCTGATGCTGGCATTGATGTCGTACTGGTCGGGGGCTCGTGCGTTTGTATATGGACTAACGAACGCTTTGCCTCATTCGATCTGGACTTTATCGATCTGACTTACAAACGGCGAAAAGAAATCGCTGCAGCATTAGCTGGGATCGGTTTCGTGCCCAAGGGTCAAACCAGATACTTCGAGCACCCCGATAGTCAATGGTCTGTTGAGTTCCCCTCAGCACCACTCGCTGTCGGTCATGAAGAAATTGGCAACGACCGAGTAGCAGAGTTACAGACACCCATGGGCATCATCAGGCTGCTCAACCCCACGGACTGCATCAAGGATCGACTGTTGTGGTATTACCTCGAAAATGATTTGCAGTGCTGGGAACAAGCACTGGATATTGCTCACGGCCATAAAGTAATCTGGGGCGACTTGAAGACGTGGCACGACAACGAGGGTTTTCCGGATGAGTTCAGGACCTTCAAGGATGCCGTCAGCAGCTGAATCTAATCCCTGGCCAGACCGATGCGCTCGTCACCCGTGACAAGGTGCTTTCGATGTTGCAGGTGGACTTTGAAAATTACCGCTTGAGGGTCTTAACCCACTGCGGCTGGGCGGTGCGGCGTTCCGATGGCATTCATTATCAATCGGGTTTAGTGAAAACCGGATCATTCCCCGTTAATTGGGTAGAACCTATAATCTGTAAAGGATGTCTCCGGTACAGACCCTTGTGAATATGGAGCTGGCGAGAGGAATCGAACCCCCGACCGGCTGATTACAAATCAGCTGCTCTACCTACTGAGCTACGCCAGCCAAAAACGCGGATAAACCCAGGCAAAGGTGCCCCTGCCTGAAGGGACGCAAGTTTAGACAAAGACCCGAAACGATGCAATAACAGTTACACCTCATTACGGCGGGAAGAGCACATTCGTCAACTGGCGGACGTCGCGATTGAAGCTACACTGAAAAAGCACTGCATAACCGCACATACAGGCTTTATTACAATGCAGCTTACCCGGACGGATCACATTGAGGAGTCGACTATGAACAGGAATATTCTGCCGACGGTATGCGCGGCTGTTTTTGCATTAAGCATGGCAACTTTCGCTGTGGCAGCGGGCCCGGGCGGCGGTGCCGGAAGCGGCGGTAGCAGCGGCAGCAGCGGCAGCCCCGGCATGAGTGGTTCAGGAGGCTCAATGTCGCAATCCGAGCCGCAAACACAGAAGAATCACGTCAGGGAGATTAGGTCGCAAGTGCGGGATCAGGAACAGCGCGTGAGCCAGACCCGGAAACAGCTGAAAAGACAGGACCGGATGCTGGAGCAAACCCGTGAAATGATAAAGGTCCAGGACAGATTGCAGACCCAGACCCAGGAGCGACTGAGAACCATGGAGCAGCCCAATTCAGCAATGGGCAACCAGCTGCGGGAACAGGAAAGCATCCAGCGCCAGGCCATGGACCAGCTGCGGGCACAGGAGCAGGCACAGTTACTCACACAGCAAAGGCTGAAGGCCCAGATGCAGGTCCAGGCAGAAACCCGCGATAGATTGAAGGACGATAGCTAGGGCTTAAAGCCGGATTTTACTGCCCGGCCATGATTTGCAGGCCTTCAAACACCAGGTCGGGCAGCCATTCCCCGCGACCGTTCAGCAACTGCTGCATGGTAGGTGCCGCGCCGCCGCAGAGGACAAGTCGTGGTGCTGGCTCGCCGGCCTGTTCCATGGCGAGATTCACCGCCCCGGCCTCGGCCAGGGCGACACCGTGGCGCACTGCTTCCGCGGTGGATCGGCCCGGCGGCAAGTCGTACTCTACCGCCTCGGCAAAACGCACCCGATCGGTATCCAGCAACAAGGCACGCTCCATCAGGGTGGGACCGGGAATAATGTAGCCGCCCTCGTGGCGGCCGTCCTCTGCCACCAGGTCGATAGTCACTGCCGAACCCGCATCCACCACGCACAGGCGCTCGCGGTAACGGTGCCGCGCACCCAGCATTGCCAGCCAGCGGTCTACCCCCATCCGGCCGGGGTCGCTGTAACTGTTAACGAGGTCACCCGTATTTGCCTGGGTGCGGGCAAACCAGGGACTAACACCCCAGCGCTGCTCCAGTACGGTAGCAAGCTCACCCTCGCGCTGGTCACCCGCCACACTGGCAATCCAGACCTGCTGGACCTGTTCCGCGCAGCCGAGCATCGCCTCAAGGGACGACGTATCGTCGGGCACATAAACTCCGCGGGCAAGCACCTCGGCGTTGTTCACCAGGCGCCACTTGGCGCTGCTGTTACCCACATCCAGCTGCAGGCAATAGTGCCCGGTCACGAGGCAACCCGCAGGGAAATCTCGCCACCATAAATGGACGTTACTCCAAGGGAAGTCTCCAGTTGCAGCGCGCCGCGGCTATCGATGCCACGGGCGATACCCGCCTGGCGCTGCTCGCCGCTGTGCAGGATAACGGCGGTGTCGGCGTAGGCATCTAGCGTCATCCAGGGTGCCTGCCAGGGAGTAAAACCGGTGGCGCTGAAGCCCGCAGCCAGTGGCAACAGCTCATTGAGCAGGCTGGCGAGCAGGGCATTACGGCTGACCGGCGTGCTGCCGGCGATGCTGGCAAGGTCTGTCCAGGCCTGGTCGATCGTCGTGGCTGCTGCGGCCGGCATCGACACATTAATGCCCACCCCCAGCACCACCTGGCAGCGGCCAGTGGCATCGCCCGCCATTTCCAGCAACACCCCGCCCACCTTGGCGCCGTTGAACAGCAGGTCATTGGGCCACTTGAGTTGCAGCGCAGGCAGGCCAAGACGGTCGAGCGCGCGGACCACCGCAACACCCACCGCCAGGCTAAGGCCCTCGAGTGCCGCGGCACCTTCGTGATATTCCCATACGAGTGAGAGATACATATTGCGTGCATACGGGCTTATCCAGGTGCGCCCACGGCGCCCGCGACCGGCGGTCTGCAGTTCCGCGCAGCAGACCAGGCCCGCGCCGGCTCCCCCGGCGATACGACGCAGGGCCTCGGCGTTAGTGGAATCTATCGTTTCCAGTAAATGCAGTTCATGCAACAGCCCGAGAGCCGGCGTATCGAGGCCGGCGCGAACCGTGCTGTCATCCAGCAGCTCAACACCACCGGGAATACGGTAACCAAGTCCCTTTGCCGACTCCACCTGCAGCCCCAATTCTTCCAGCCGCCGGAGTTGTTTCCATACGGCGGTGCGGCTCACCCCCAGGGCATCAGCCAGCGCCTGGCCGGAATGAAACTCCCCATCGGCCAGCATAGGAACCAGTGTTGTCTTGAACATGAGTGCGGGATTACCTGCGCGTGAAATACCAGCGGCAGATAATAGCAAATTCAGGCCCCGCGTGGCGCGGCCCAGTATCCGGCTGCGGCGGGAATTTTCCAATCTTGTAAATACGTTTACGTTAACGTCAACTTGAACTATAGTCACTGCAACAACCCGTAGCAAAGGCCTCGCGTTACAGTGCCCAACACCACCTACACCATTTCACAGCTGGCAGAAGAGTTCGGGGTAACTACCCGGACCATCCGCTTCTATGAGGAAAAAGGCCTGGTACATCCCCGGCGTGAAGGCCAGAAGCGGCTTTACAGCCCCGCTGACAGGGTGCGCATCAAACTGATCCTGCGCGGCAAGCGCATCGGCATGAGCCTGGAAGAGAGTGTCGAGGTTATCGACATGTATGACCCCGAGCACAACAATCGCGAGCAGCTGCAGTCCCTGGTGTGTACCGTCGAGGACAAGCGTGCGCGCCTGCTGCAGCAGAAAAAGGATATCGAGGACATGCTCGCCGGCCTGGATGAAGTACAGGCCCTGTGTGAACAGAACCTGGCGGAACAGGGCCTGGTTGAAAAAAGCCTGGCAGAAAAAAGCCGGGCCGAAAAGAGCGTGGCCGAACGCGTCCGCAAGCAAAGCTAACCATTACCGGCAACAGGGAATAATCATGACTACGAGCTACCCCACCCTCAATTTCGGCCTCGGCGAAGAACTGGAGATGCTGCGCGATGCGGTGTACCAGATGTGCCAGAAAGAGATCCTCCCGCGCGCGGCCCGGATTGACCGCGACAACGAATTCCCCCGTGACCTGTGGCGCACCTTCGGCAGCATGGGCCTGCTGGGCATTACCGTGGCTGAGGAGTACGGCGGCGCCGGCATGGGTTACCTGGCCCACAGTATCGTGATGGAGGAGATCAGCCGGGCCTCGGCCTCGGTGGGCCTGTCCTATGGGGCGATGTCCAATCTCTGCCTCAACCAGATCAACAAGAATGGCACCGAGGCGCAGAAGCAGAAATACCTGCCCAGGCTATGCAGTGGCGAACACGTAGGCGCTCTCGCCATGTCCGAGCCCAACGCCGGTTCCGATGTGGTGAGCATGAAACTGCAGGCGCGCCGCGACGGCGACACCTATTACCTTACCGGCACCAAAATGTGGATCACCAATGGCCCCGATGCGGATGTCTACGTGATTTACGCCAAGACCGACCCCGAGGGCGGCTCCAAAGGCATCACCGCCTTCCTGGTGGAGCGCGATTTTCCCGGGTTCTCGCGCTCGCCCAAACTCGACAAGCTGGGCATGCGCGGCTCCAATACCTGCGAACTGGTATTCGACAACACCCCGGTGCCGGCGGAGAACATTCTGCGGGGCGAGGGCCAGGGCGTGAAAGTACTGATGTCCGGCCTGGACTATGAGCGCACCGTACTCTCAGGTGGCCCGGTGGGCATCATGCAGGCCTGCCTGGACGAAGTGGTGCCCTACCTTCACGACCGCAAGCAGTTCGGCCAGAGCATCGGCGAGTTCCAGCTGATGCAGGGCAAGCTGGCGGATATGTACACAGACCTGAGCGCCAGCCGCGCCTACCTGTATGCCGTGGCCGCCGCCTGCGATCGCGGCGAGGAAAGCCGCAAGGACTGCGCCGCGGTGATTCTCTACACTGCGGAAAAAGCCACCCAGATGGCACTACAGGCGATCCAGGCCCTGGGCGGCTATGGCTACACCAACGATGCCAATGCCGGACGCCTGCTGCGCGATGCCAAACTGTATGAGATCGGTGCCGGCACCTCGGAAATCCGCCGCATGCTCATCGGCCGCGAATTGTTTAACGAAACCGCCTGAACGGAGCGCTCACATGACCGTGCTGCAGTCTAACCTCAACCCCCGGGACGAGGCTTTCCAGAACAACAGCGACCACATGCAGGCCCAGGTTGATGACCTCGGCCGGCTGGTGGCAAAAATACGCGAGGGTGGCGGCGAAAAGGCCCAGCAACGCCACCTGTCCCGCGGCAAATTACTGCCCAGGGATCGCCTGCAGGCGGTCCTGGACCCGGGCTCGCCGTTCCTGGAATTGTCGCAACTGGCCGCCTACAAGGTCTATGACGACGACGTGCCCGGGGCCGGCATCATCACCGGCATCGGCCGGGTCGCGGGCCAGGAATGCATGATCTTTGTGAACGATGCCACGGTAAAGGGCGGTACTTATTACCCGCTCACGGTGAAAAAGCAGGGCCGCGCCCAGACCATTGCCGAGGAGAATCACCTGCCCTGCATCTACCTGGTAGACTCGGGCGGCGCCTTCCTGCCGCTGCAGGACGAGGTGTTCCCGGACCGGGAACATTTCGGCCACGCCTTCTATAACCAGGCGCGCATGTCCGCCAAGGGCATCCCGCAGATCGCCGCGGTACTGGGTTCCTGCACCGCCGGTGGCGCCTACCTGCCGGCAATGGCGGACGAATCCATCATCGTCAAGAACCAGGGCACGATCTTCCTCGGCGGGCCGCCACTGGTGAAAGCCGCCACCGGCGAGATTGTCAGTGCCGAGGAGCTGGGCGGCGCCGATGTGCACTGTCGCACCTCAGGCCTCACTGACCACTACGCCAACAACGATCACCACGCCCTGGAGCTGGTGCGCCGCGCCATGGACAGGCTCAACCGCGTCAAGCCGATCAACATGGACCTGCGCGAACCGGTGCCGCCGCTCTATGATGCCACTGAGTTATACGGGGTCATCCCCGCCGACACGCGCCAGCCCTATGATGTACGCGAAGTGATCATGCGTGTTGTCGACGGCTCCGAGTTCGATGAATTCAAGGCGCTCTACGGCGAAAGCCTGGTCTGCGGTTTTGCCCGCATCCACGGTTACCCGGTGGGTATTATCGCCAACAATGGAATCCTGTTCGGGGAATCCGCACTCAAGGGTGCGCATTTCGTCGAGCTGTGCGCCCAGCGCAAGATCCCGTTGGTATTCCTGCAGAACATCACCGGTTTCATGGTCGGCAAGCAGTACGAGGCCGGCGGTATCGCCAAGCACGGCGCCAAGATGGTTCACGCGGTGGCCTGCGCCAATGTGCCCAAGTTCACGGTGATGATCGGCGGCTCTTTCGGCGCCGGCAATTACGCCATGTGCGGCCGCGCCTATGACCCGCGCTTTCTGTTCATGTGGCCGAATGCGCGCATCTCGGTGATGGGTGGCGAACAGGCCGCGGGAGTTCTCGCCACGGTGAAGCAGGATCAGCTGGCCCGGGAGGGCAAGGCGATGTCAGCAGAAGAAGAAGCCGCGTTCAAGCAGCCAGTGCTGGATTTGTATGAGGAGCAGGGGCATCCGTATTTTGCGTCCGCGCGGTTGTGGGATGACGGGGTGATTGACCCGGCCGACACGCGGATGGTGTTGGGGCTGTCGTTATCGGCGGCGTTGAATGCGCCGGTGGAGGAGTCGCGGTTTGGGGTGTTGCGGATGTGACGCTCTGCCCGGGGTTTGTGAGGTTGCGGGGGATCTGGGAATGGAGCGTTGTAGGGCGGGCCCGGGGGTTGTACAGCCTGTCCGGGAACCGCTACGAGCACATCCATGTGCGCTTGACTTCGGCCTTCCATGGCCGAAGACATTCCCGGACAGGCTGTACAACCCCCGGACCCTGAATCCCGCGCGGAATTCTGTTTCTGGGGACCTGAACCTCGCGCGAGATTGTGGTTCGGAGGATCTGGACGTAGCGCGGGATTCTGATTCGGGAAAATTATCGAAATGCTTATCGAAGTACGGAATTCGAGGCAATGGGAGGATGCGCGGGGGTAGACGGGACCGTCGGCGGCCATGGAGGGCCGCCGCCGAGCCTACAGGGACGTACTTGTGGCGTGTCCCGTCTGCCCCCGCGCATTCTTCCAGTGCCAGCGCCCAAAGGCGTTAAGAACAATATCGAACTCGTTAAAAACATTATCAACCAGGGGCCACACACTATGAACACCGACACAGTCATCACCCACACCGATCCCCGCGGCATCACCACGGTGACACTCAACAATCCCGACAAGCACAATGCCTTCGACGACACCATCATCGCCGAACTCCGTCGCGTGTTTGACGCACTGGCCGAACGCGACGATGTGCGCGTGGTGGTGCTCGCCTCCAATGGCAAGAACTTCTCCGCCGGTGCGGACCTCGACTACATGAAACGCATGGCCGGCTACGATTACGGCCACAACCTGCGCGACGCCGAGGGACTGGCGGGCATGCTGAAAGCCCTGTTCGAGCTGCCCCAGCCCACCATTGCCCGGGTGCAGGGTGCCGCATTCGGGGGCGCGGTGGGGCTGGTGAGCTGCTGCGATATGGCGGTGGCAACCCGGGGCGCCAGCTTCTCGCTGTCAGAGGTGAAGATCGGCCTGATACCCGCCACCATCAGCCCCTATGTGATCAGGGCGATTGGAGAACGCGCCGCGCGCCGGTACTTCCTCACCGGCGAGCGTTTTGATGCACATCGAGCGCTGCAAATGGAACTGATTACCGAGATAGCCGATGAGGAGGCGCTGGACAGCGAAGTCAACGCACTGGTGGACGCGTTACTGGCGAACGGCCCGAAGGCCGTGCGTGCCGCCAAGGACCTGATCAGGGATGTGGCCGGGCAGGAACTCAACGGCAGCCTGATAGAAGATACCTGCGCCCGTATTGCCCACATCCGCGTATCCCACGAAGGCCAGGAGGGGCTTGCCGCCTTCCTGGAAAAACGTAAACCCAACTGGCTCGGGAACTGAACATGTTTAACAAATTGTTGATAGCCAACCGTGGCGAGATCGCCTGCCGCATTATCAAGACCGCGCGTCGCCTGGGCATTGCCACTGTTGCGGTGTACTCCGATGCGGACCGCGATGCACTGCATGTCCAGCTGGCGGACGAGGCCGTGCATATCGGCCCGGCTCCGGCGCGGGAGAGCTACCTGGTGATTGAAAAGATTATCGAGGCCGCACGCAGCACCGGCGCCGGGGCCATTCACCCGGGATACGGCTTTCTGTCGGAAAACGCGGGTTTTGCCCGGGCCTGTGCGGATAACGATATTTGTTTTGTCGGTCCGCCCACTGCCGCCATTGAAGCCATGGGTTCCAAATCCGCCGCCAAGCACATCATGGGCGCCGCCGGCGTGCCCCTGGTACCGGGTTACCACGATGCGGACCAGAGCCCGGAACTGCTGCGCGCAGAGGCCGAAAAAATGGGTTACCCGGTGCTGCTCAAGGCCACCGCCGGCGGTGGCGGCAAGGGCATGCGCCAGGTCTGGTCGGGGGCCGAATTCGACGAGGCGCTCGCCGCCGCCCAGCGTGAATCCAGTGCCAGTTTTGGCGATGCCACCATGCTGGTGGAGAAATACCTGACCAAACCCCGCCACGTGGAAGTGCAGGTGTTCTGCGACAACCATGGCAACGGCATTTACCTGGCGGAGCGGGATTGCTCGGTGCAACGCCGACATCAAAAGGTGATTGAAGAGGCGCCGGCCCCGGGCATGACCGCCGCCCTGCGCGAAGCCATGGGCAATACCGCGGTGCAGGCCGCCCAGGCCATTGACTACCGCGGCGCGGGCACGGTGGAGTTTCTGCTGGATGAAGACGGCAGCTTCTATTTCATGGAGATGAATACCCGCCTGCAGGTGGAACACCCCGTTACCGAAATGGTGACCGGGCAGGACCTGGTGGAATGGCAATTGCGCGTGGCCGCCGGTGAACCGCTGCCGTTGGCGCAGGCCCAAGTGACCGTGCACGGCCACGCCTTTGAGGCCCGCATTTACGCGGAAGACCCGGATAACGATTTTCTGCCGGTGACCGGCAACCTGGCCTATCTGCAACCACCGGCAGAGTCACTGCATGTGCGGGTGGATACCGGCGTGCAGCAGGGTGACGAAATCAGCGTTTATTACGATCCGATGATTGCCAAACTCATTGTCTGGGATGAATCCCGCGAGCGCGCCCTGCAACGGCTCACCACCGCGCTGGCGGAGTACCGCATTGGCGGCACCATCACCAATCTGGATTTCCTCTACAACCTGGCAAGCTCGGGGCCCTTCCAGCGTGCCGAGCTGGATACCGGTTTTATCGAGCGCCACAACGACCTTGTGTTCCGCAAACGGCCCCAGGACCTGGAGCGGGAACTGCCGCTGGCGGCACTGGCGCTGCTGCTGCACCAGCAACAGCAGACTGAACGACGCTCCTGCACCGATCCCTGGTCGCCCTGGCACAGCGGTAACGGCTGGCGCCTGAACGAACCCCATGCCCATCATTTTGTGCTGCAACTGCACCAGCAGACCTTCCCGGTAACAGTGGAGCAACTCCGGGACGGCAGCTATCGGGTCAACGGCAATGGCCGCAGCGCACTCCTGCGGGGCTGCCTGGAGGCAGACCAGCTGCACCTGGAGCTCGCCGGTCACCGCCAGCGCGGTACCCTTGCGCAAACGGAAGATGGCTATACCCTGTACCTGGCGGACGGCGCCTGTCACTTCCGCCACATAAAGCCCGACACCGGTGAGGCCGATGAAAGCACAGCAAAAGGCGGCCTTGCAGCGCCGATGAACGGTACCGTGGTGACCCTGCTGGTTGAGGCCGGCAGCCTGGTTGACGCAAAGACTCCCCTGCTGGTCATGGAGGCAATGAAGATGGAGCACACAATACGCGCGCCCAGCGCCGGTGTGGTTGAGCAGTTCTATTTCAAGGCGGGCGACCTGGTGGCCGGCGGTGCCGAGTTGCTGGCCTTCACCCCTACCGAGGAGGGTGCGTAAATGGCCCTGCCCACACGCGTCACCCTGGTGGAGGTCGGCCCGCGGGACGGCCTGCAGAATGAACCGGGCACCATACCCCTGGCGGCCAAGCTGCAGCTGCTGGACGATCTTGCCGACGCTGGCCTGCGCGTCATTGAGGCAGGCAGTTTCGTGAACCCGAAATGGATTCCGCAGATGGCGGACAGCGATGCGGTCTTTGCCGGCCTCAACAGACGCCCCGGAGTGCGCTATAGCGCCCTGACCCCGAACCTACGGGGCTTTGAACGGGCGCTGGCGGCCGGCGCGGATGAAGTGGCGGTATTTGGCGCAGCCTCGGAGTCTTTCTCCCAAAGAAATATCAATTGCAGCATCAGCGACAGCCTGCAGCGCTTTGAGCCGGTGATGGCCGCCGCGAAGTCCGCGGGCCTGCCGGTGCGCGGCTATGTGTCGTGCGTTTTAGGATGCCCCTATGAGGGGGAGATTGCACCCGGGGCGGTGGCACAGGTCACCCGCGCCCTGCTGGGAATGGGCTGTTATGAAGTGTCACTGGGCGATACCATTGGCACCGGCACCCCAGGCAGCATGCGGAAACTGCTGGAGGTCATACTGGCGGATACGGCGCCCGCGCAGCTGGCGATTCACTGCCACGATACCTACGGCCAGGCGCTGGCCAATATACTGGTAGCGCTACAGCACGGCATCGGCACCATTGATGCCTCTGTCGCGGGCCTCGGCGGTTGTCCCTATGCCCGGGGTGCCTCGGGTAATGTCGCCACCGAGGATGTAGTTTATATGCTCAATGGGCTGGATATCGGCACCGGCATCAACCTGCCGGCGCTGGTTGCCGCCGGCAACAGGATATCCGCTGCACTCGGGCGTACCAGCGGCTCAAAGGTTGCCAGGGCCCTTGCCAGCGGGAGCCACAGCGGGGAATAAACAGATGCTTGAGCGGCCAGTAAAAATCCAGCGTTACAGCGCCGCGGCAATCGTGACCGTCAGCGGCGTATGGCAGATCAGCGGCTTGTGGCGCTTCCGGCTCACCGACGAGATCCTGCTCATGGCCCTGAGTGGCAGCATTTATCTGTTGCTCGCCATCGGCCTGTTCGGGCGCTCACGCTTCACCCTGTTCATGACTATCGGTATCTGCGGCACCTTCGCCATACTGCCGGTGGTACAGGGACTGCCCTGGCCATGGACACCACTGCAGTTATTGCGCACCGCTTCTGACCTGCTGGTGGTGATTCTCTGCGCACGCGCCCTGTGGGCGGTGCGTTACCATCCCAGCATCTGAATTACTCCTACAACTATCTCCCGGCAAAAGCGGTCTGCTGAAAAGAGACTATGCTTGTTGCTTACGCACGGTCATTCAGGTGCGCAATCGATTAGCAATCTTCGCTATGAGGGCCCCACCATGAAAGCATCTTTACCTTACCTGTTTCTCGCCGGCGCCATGATTTGCCTGCAGCCGGCAATGAGCCAGGCCCAGGAGCAGGACCAAAGCCGGGCAGAGCCACGGAGTGATGAACGCGAGCAGGATTACGGCTCGAAAATGATGACAGCGGAAGAGCGCCGGGAGCACCGCGAAGCGATGCAATCCATGAAGAGCGAGGAAGAACGCCGGGAGTACATGAAAAAGCATCATGAAAAAATGAAGGAACGCGCCAAGGAGCGAGGGCAGACTTACGGGTCGGAAATGATGACAGAGAAAGAGCGTCGGGAGCACCGCGAAGCGATGCAGTCCATGAAGAGCGAAGAAGAGCGCATGGAATACCGGAAACAACACCACGAAAAAATGAAGGAGCGCGCCAAGGAACAGGGCCGCTCAATGCCCGACGAAATGCCCGGGGAGCGCGGCGGCATGCACCAGGGCAACGGCAAGGGTAAAGGCAGACAGTATTAGTATCGAGCTCCTTACGCCGGAGGAAATACCTGGCGCCGCTACACCGGCTGGGTGGCGGCGCGGCGCAGCAACGGCTTCATAAATACCGGCAGCCACAGCAGGTTAAGCAGCAGGTAGCCTGCTATTACCGGCATTATCGGTTCAGCGGAGCCCAGCAACCAGCCGCTCGCCAGTAACCCGGCAATGCCCGCCAGCCGCAAAACGTCCCAGCGCAATACTCGCGATGGCTCGCCTCCGTCCAGCCACAGGGCAGTGGTCACTGTTGTCGCCAGCAAGCCCGCTATCACCAGCGCCGCTATCGAATAGGCGACTTCGCCCAGCTGCAGGGTGTTGAGCACCACCACCACGGCCATCAACTGGAAGAAGGCATACCAGGCCACGGACGCGGGTATTGCGGGGTCGTATTTCTCAAAATCCGCCAGCTCGCTCTTGGGCCGCGGGAACCGTTGGGCCACGTCCTCCGGACGCCAGCCATTGCGGGCCACCCAGACCTTGAGCTTGTCCTGCCAGCGGCGCGCATGCCAGCTGTCCCTGGCCATATCGACGTAAATGTGGGTAAGCGCCTTCACCGGGCTGAAGGACCGGAGCGGCCCGCGAATACCATAAATACAGGGTTCCTCGTCCAGCTCCTCCTGAAAGGTGCCGAATATCCGGTCCCAGAGAATAAATACGCCCCCGTAATTGCGGTCCAGGTAAATGTCATTCTGCGCGTGATGAACCCGGTGGTTGGAGGGGGTGACAAAAACCCACTCATACCAGCCCAGCTTGGGCACGTGCCGGGTGTGCACCCAGAACTGGTAGATGAGATTCAGGGCGCCCACCGTGACCACCACTTCCGCCGGAATCCCCAGCAGGAACATGGGGATATAGAACAGCCAGCCCAACAGGAAGCCGGTGCTGGTCTGGCGCAGCGCGGTACTCAGGTTGTACTCCTCGCTCTGGTGATGGGCCACGTGGGCTGCCCAGAGGATAGTGCGTTCGTGGCCCATGCGGTGCAGCCAGTAATAGCAGAAATCATAGAGCACGAAGGCCAGCAGCCAGGTAAGCCAGTGGCCGGCATCCATCAGCGGCAGTGAAAAGTACTCGGTAATCAGGTAGTACACGTAGCCGCCGGCCCCCAGGGTCAGGAACCGCTGGGCCTCACTGAGGGTACCCAGAAACAGGCTGCCGACACTGTCGTTAAGGCGATAGGTGTTGCGTTGCTTGCGCCAGCCATACGCCAGCTCCACCAGCATGGCGAGCACAAAGAAGGGCACTGCGTAAACCAATAAATCCATGAGCAAGTTCCTGCGCAATTGACTCCCGGGCACAGCCGGGATTATTGTCACACGTTAATGGCGCCAGTATAGCCCACCCGGGATCGCCAGGGTATCAACCGGTTACTGCCCGCTAACTCGCCCACGGAGGCGTTATTATGCCCGCAATCATCATGGACAGCCCATTGGGGCCGCTGCAGCTGGTAAGCGAAGGCGAACACCTGGTGGCGATCCACTTCCCCGATCACCACAGCGGTGAAGCCAATAGCTCGCAACCGGAGCCGGTACTGAAGGCGGCAAAAAAACAGCTACAGGAATATTTTAATGGGCAGCGCCGGGACTTCAGCCTGCCGCTGGCGGGCAAGGGTACGCCCTTCCAGCAAAGCGTCTGGCAGGCCCTGCGGCAAATTCCCTTTGGTGAAGTGCGCAGTTACCGGGATATCGCCCTGGCGATCAATAATCCCAAAGCGGTGCGTGCCGTGGGTGGTGCAAATGGCCGCAATCCGCTGCCTATCGTGGTGCCCTGCCACCGGGTGATCGGCGCCGATGGCTCCCTCACCGGCTTTGGCGGCGGGCTGCCGCTAAAGCGGCAACTGCTGGCGATTGAAGGGCGTGCTTGTTAAGGGGCCCGGCAATTACTTAAGAGCCCCCACGCAGCACACCGGGCTGATTTTGGCCTGTGCGATCAGGGGCTGTTGGCAATAAACCCGATCCAGGTTGCCTCATCGATAAAGCCGCTACCCCAGCCTTCCCACTCGTCGCCCAGGCCCTCCTCAATGATACTCTCCACCGACTCCCCGGCGGCCAGCTTGTCGCGTACCAGGGCGGTAGTGGTATTGAGCATATTGAGATAGCTCAGCAGGTCCGCCTTGTTGGCCAGGGCGCCGTGGCCGGGCACGATCACGGTCGCGTTATCCACCCGGGTGAGTATGTCGGTTACCGCGGCCTTATAACCGGGCACCGTGCCCCCGGAGCCAATATCCACAAAGGGAAAACGACCGTTGAAGAACAGGTCGCCCATGTGCAACACGTTCTGGCCGGTGAAATATACCACGCTGTCGCCGTCGGTATGGCCGGCGGCGTAGTGTTGTACCTCAAGGTCATCACCATTGAAATGGACCGCCAGGGAATCATCGAAGGTGACGACCGGCAGCGCACTGGCAGGGCTGGCCTCAATCACCCGGTTCATGGCCTTCATTTCCTGCCGGCTCCCCATGCGCTTGCGCACATTGGTGTGGGCCACAATGACAGCCCCGCGCTCGCCCCATAAGCGGTTACCACCTGTGTGATCCAGGTGCCAGTGGGTATTCAGTACAAAGGCTGGGCTGGCCCCCTCCCCTGCGAGGGATTCCAGCGCGTCCACATAGGCGGGCGCCATTTCGCGGTAGTCGTCATCAATCATCAGCACACCATCGTCCCCAACCGAGGCAACCACATTGCCCCCGCGGCCCTGCAGCAGGTAAAGCGGGCCCTCCAGGGCGGTGACCTTTACCGAGGGCGACTCATCATGATTGTCCGCAATCGCGGGCAGCGCCAGCATGCAGCAGGCGACAAGAGTAAGCAGGCCAGGTTTGCGCATAATACGTGCTCCTGTGTCGTTCTTGTGGATGCGCCGACCGGTTTGCGGCCAACACACAGGTGAGCCGGTCGGGCTTCAGGCGTTGAGATCCGGTATCAGCTCGTCCTTGAGGTATTCAATCGCGTCCTTCAACTGTAGCTTCTCCTTCTTCAGGCGCTGCAGCAGAATCTGGTTTTTGTAGGGAAACTCGTACAGCTCGGCGATTTTTTCGTCCAGTGCCCGATGCCGCGCCATCAACTGGAGCAGGCGCATCGCCGGGGAGATGTCCTCGTTGGCGGCGTCTTCCCGGTGGTTACCGGGCGGGTTCCGGGGTGGCTGATTCATCTTGGCACTGGCTCCAGCGCTGCGCTGACAGGATAACGGGTAACTTTATACCCTCATGGATTACCGACACAAGCTCTGCCTCAGGAAGCGGGCGCCGCGCCTTCAAATTCCGGGGTGCTGGCCAGCAAATCGCGCCACAGGGGGTGGCCGGCATCGCCGATGGCATAAAAATGCGGGCTTAACAGTGTCTTGCGGCAATTATAGCGCAAGGGCTTGCCATCCATGCCCAGCACACTGCCGCCGGCCGCTTCCACCACCGCCTGGCCCGCCGCCACATCCCATTCACTGCAGGGCGAAAAGCGGGGATAAAAGTCACCCCGGCCCTCCGCCAGGTGGCAGAACTTGAGCGCACTGCCGCTGTTATCCCGCTCGAGGGGCCCGCGGCGAGCCTCCAGCCAGTCCAGAACCGTGTGCAATCGCGGGCTGCGGTGCCGCCGGCTGGCCAGTACCGTCAACGGCACATTATCGTCAAGGCGGCGTATTGCCAGCGTGTGCTGCTGCCAGGTCTCACCTTCCGCATGGGTATAACGCGCCGCCAACTGGCCGGGAATGCCGACATAGGCGGTTTTTTGCAGGGGCACATACAACACCCCCAACACCGGACGGTGATCATCAATAAGGGCGATATTGATGGTGAACTCACCGGTACCGTCAACAAACTCCTTGGTGCCGTCCAGCGGGTCCACCAGCCAGAAGCGCTGCCAGCCGTGGCGTTGCGCCTTCTCGGCAGGAGAGGATTCCTCGGATAACAGCGGCCAGCCCGGCGTCAGCGCCGCCAGCTGCTCGCGCAGGTGGATGTGGGAGTCGAGATCGGCGTGGGTAAGGGGGGACTCGTCAGCCTTGGCCTGCAACCCGGAGTCACCGGGCGCGTGATAATGCGCACAAATCAGCTCCCCCGCGTCGTAACACAGGCGCAGCAGGGGCTTGATGAGGTAGCTTAAGTCTTGCACGCGCCGTTCCCGCCGTCCAAAAGCAGTATTGTAGCACCCTCCAAATCGCAAACCGCGGCAAAAAGGCGCATAATACGCCGCCCACAGCCACGGTGACTCCTGACTATGATCAACTGGGACAACATCGACACGGTTTTGCTGGACATGGACGGTACCCTGCTGGACCTGCACTTCGACAACCATTTCTGGATGGACCATCTGCCGCGCCTGTATGCCGAGAAAAACGGCATCCCCGAGGCCAGTGCCAGCACCACCCTGCACGGTCGTTTCGGCAGCTTGCAGGGTACCCTGGACTGGTATTCGCTGGATTACTGGAGCAGCCAGCTGGAGATGGATATTCCCGCGCTCAAACAGGAGTTGCGGCACATGATCCGCCTGCGCCCCTTTGCGCTGGAGGTTTTACAGCAGCTGCACGCCGGCCCCTGCGAAGTGGTTATGGTTACCAACGCGCACCGCAAGACCCTGGATATCAAGATGGCGCAGGTGGATATCACCCCCTGGTTTGACCACATGGTGGTATCCCACGAATTGAACGCCCCCAAAGAAGACCAGGCCTTCTGGCATAACCTGCAGGCCCTGCACCCCTTCGACCCGGCGCGCACCCTGCTGATTGATGACACCGAGAGTGTGCTGGACTCGGCCCACCGCTACGGCATCGCCCACCTGCTCACCCTGCTGCAGCCCGACAGCCGCCACCAGCTGCGCATCGACACCCGTTTCCCCGGCATTCACCACTTTGACGAAATCATGCCCGGCGCACTCGGCCTGGCGCAAGCGGAGCCCACCCCGGTATGAATGAGATCAGCAAGGTCCGGGTGGACAAATGGCTCTGGGCCGCGCGGTTTTTCAAAACCCGCAGCCTGGCCAAGGCCGCCATCGAGGGCGGCAAGGTGCAGCTGGATGGCCAGCGGGTGAAGGTGTCCAAGGAAATCACCGTGGGCGACCGCCTGGAAGTGCGCCAGGGCTACGACCAGCGCGAAATTGTAGTCGCCGCCCTCTCCGACCAGCGCCGTGGCGCACCCGAGGCGCAGCTGCTGTACCAGGAGACCGAAGCCAGCCTGAAACGGCGCGAAAGCGAGGCCGCCGCGCGCAAAGCCGCCGGGGGCATGGTCGACCGGCCGGCACACAAGCCGGACAAGAAGCAGCGCCGGCAAATTCACCGGTTCAAGACATCGACGGGGGATTGAGGTTGGTACACACAAAACGTCACATTCCCGTCAGAATGCGCTAGAATTCCGCGATGTTACGCGACATACCCACCACACTGCCGGACACGCCCCTGCTGAACGCGGTTGATCAGGGCCAGCCCCTGCGCGAACTGAACCAGGAGCAGCTGCTGCAGCTGGCGGAAGAGCTACGCGCCTTCCTGCTTTACACCACCGGCCAGACCGGCGGCCATTTTGGCGCGGGGTTGGGTGTGGTCGAACTCACCATCGCCCTGCACACGGTGTATAACACCCCCCATGACCGTATTGTCTGGGACGTGGGCCACCAGACCTATCCCCACAAGATACTTACCGGGCGGATGCAGGAGATGCACAGCATGCGCCAGGCGGGTGGACTGTCCGGCTTTCCCAAGCGTAGCGAGAGCGACTACGACACTTTTGGCGTGGGCCACTCCTCCACCAGTATCTCCGCGGCAATGGGCATGGCGCTGGCCGCCCAGCAACAGGGGATTGCCCGCAAGGTGATTGCCGTGATCGGTGACGGCGCCATCACCGGCGGCATGGCCATTGAAGCCCTGGCCCATGCCGGCCACGTGCGACCCAACATGCTGGTCGTGCTCAATGACAACCAGATGTCCATCGGCCACAACACCGGCGGCCTTGCCACCTACTTCGCCAAGATCTGGGCCAGCAAAACCTACATCGCCCTGCGCGAGGGCTCCAAGAAAGTGCTCAGCCGCCTGAAACCCGCCTGGGAACTGGCCAAACGCACCGAAGAACACATGAAGGGCATGGTCGCCCCCGGCACCCTGTTCGAAGAGTTGGGCTGGCACTACATCGGCCCGCTGGATGGCCACGACCTGCCCCAGCTGCTGCAGACCATGGAAAACATGAAAGACCTGGAAGGTCCCCAGTTCCTGCACATCCGCACCATGAAGGGCAAGGGCTTCGCCCCGGCGGAAGCAGACCCGGTGGGCTACCACGCCGTGAACAAGATAGAAGCCGTGCCCAGGGGGCCGCAACAGGCCCTGCCCTCACCCGGCCCCAAAAGGCTCAAATACCAGGATGTATTCGGCCGCTGGCTGTGCGATACCGCCAACACCGACCAGCGCCTGATCGGCATCACCCCCGCCATGTGCGAAGGCTCCGGCATGGTGGAATTCTCCCAGCGCTTCCCCGGTCGCTACTACGACGTGGCCATTGCCGAACAACACGCCATCACCCTGGCCGCCGGTATGGCCTGCGATGGCCTGAAACCGGTAGTGGCCATTTACTCCACCTTCCTGCAGCGCGGCTACGACCAGCTCATTCACGACGTGGCCCTGCAAAACCTGGACGTGACCTTCGCCATTGACCGCGCCGGCCTGGTCGGCCAGGACGGCCCCACCCATCACGGCGCCTTTGACCTGAGCTACCTGCGCTGCATCCCCAACATGGTGATCGGCGCGCCCTCAGACGAAAACGAATGCCGGCAAATGCTCTACACCGCCTACGACCACTCCGGCCCCGCCGCCATAAGATACCCCCGCGGCCAGGGCCCCGGCGCCATCATCGCCAATGAAATGACCGCGCTGGAAATCGGCAAAGCAGAGCAGGTGCGAAAAGGCGACCGCGTGGCGATCCTGAGCTTTGGCACCCTGTTGCCCGAAGCACTGAAGGCCGCGGATGCGCTGAATGCCACCGTAGTGGATATGCGCTGGGTGAAGCCGCTGGACGAGGCAATGGTGTTGAAGCTGGCGGCGGAGAACCAACTGCTGGTGACGCTGGAGGAGAATGCGGTGGCGGGCGGGGCTGGCGCGGGTGTAAACGAACTGCTGGTAGCGCATGGCCTCACCACTTCGATCATGAACCTCGGGCTGCCCGACCGGTTCCAGGATCACGGAAGCCAGGCCGAGCAACACCGGGAAGCGGGCCTGGATGCCGATGGTATCCTTGATGCAGTCAATGCACGACTTCACGCAATTGGTCTCTCCACCACCGCGGTCAAGCGCAATGCCGTGCCGGTAACCGGATAGTGGCTTTCCCGAATGCCTGAAACCCCCCTTCCTACCTGATGAATATTCTTTGCGTCGCCACATCCTACCCGGCAGACACGGCGGACTGGCGTGGAGTGTTCATTCATCACCTCGTGCACGCCCTGGATAGAAAAAAAGAAATTGACCTGTCTGTCTGGGCGCCTCCCGGCATGCTTCCCTCCACCACGCGCTATGCGGCCACTGATCCGGAGCGCGATACACTCGGCGAGCTGATGGCGGATGGCGGCATCGCCCACGTGATGCGAAGCGGAGGCCTTGATGCAGTGCGCAAGCCGTTACAACTGTTGCGGATGTTGCGAGCCCTGTACCACAGGGAAGACAACATCGACGTGTATCACCTGAACTGGCTGCAAACAGCACTACCCCTGCCCGCAAATGGCAAGCCGGCCCTGATAACAGTGTTGGGCACTGACCTGAAGCTCCTGAAGCTTCCTCTGGTAAAGCCTCTGTTACGACGGATTATGCGGAAGCGCACGGTTACCATCTGCCCCAATGCGGAATGGATGCAGGCGCCACTGGAAGCCGCCTTCGGAGATATTGCCCACATCCAGCCGGTCGTGTTCGGGATAGATCCCATCTGGTACGCGATCAAGCGAAAGCCCAGCACAGAGGCGCCGTCCTGGCTTGCCGTAACACGGTTAACCCGGGACAAGCTGGGGCCACTTCTGGAGTGGTCCGAGCCATTATTCAAAGGGCAGGCCCGCCAATTGCACCTACTGGGCCCCATGCAGGAACAGATAAGCCTGCCCGACTGGGTGCATTACCACGGCCCCGCGACACCAGAGCAGCTCGCCACGCACTGGTTCCCGCAGGCGCATGGCCTTATAACGTTAAGCCGCCACGCCGAAGGACGGCCACAGGTGATGCTGGAGGCAATGGCGGCAGGACTGCCGATCATCGCCTCCGACATGCCGGCCCATGCCAGCCTGGTGCAACAGGGCAGCAGTGGTGAGCTGTGCGATGATGAGGCCAGTTACAGCGCCAGCTTACAAAAGCTGGATAACATCGAGGTCAACCGGGACTATGGCAACCAGGCACGGAGCTGGGTTCTGGACCAGGTAGGCACCTGGGATGATTGCGCGCAACGCTACCTGACGCTCTACACTGAGATGGCAAATACCACGAATGGTTGAACGTGTACTGATAATTGGCGCAACGGGCTTCATAGGCCAGGCGCTCTGCCAGGCTTTTACCCAAGGAGGTAGCCGGGTAAGAGCCGTGTCACGCAGCGGATATTCCAGCACCCTGGATGTGGAAGAGCATGTCGCCTGCGATTGCACAGACCCTGCAGAGCTGGCGGGACTGCTGCAAGACATGGACGCCGTTATCTACCTGGCCGCTACCAGCACCCCCGGCAGCAGCGCAGGACGCCCCGTCGACGAGGTGACTGACAACCTCACACCGCTGACAGCACTGCTGGAAGCACTGCAGGCTAACCCCACCTTACCGCTGATATACTTTTCATCCGCCGGCGCGCTTTATGGCGAACACCCCCAACTGGCCGCCACCGAGGACACCCCACCCCAGCCCAGGTCCTATCATGGTGCTGCCAAGGTCGCCGCAGAACAGTTCATTCATGCCTGGTCACAACAATTCAACGGCACTGCGACTATCCTGCGCCCCTCCAATGTATACGGGCCGGGCCAGCAAGAGCGCGACGGTTTCGGCATAATACCCAAGGCCTTTGGGTGCATCCTGCGCGGCGACCCCATCACGATATGGGGCGATGGGTCCGCAGTGCGCGACTACCTGTACATCGACGATCTGGTAGCACTTGCGCTTATGGCACTGGAACAACCACTGCCCGGTACAGTTCGCACCCTGAATGCCGCAAGCGGGGAAGCGGTGGACCTGAACGAACTCTTTGCAATAGCCGAGTGGGCAAGCGGAGGCACCCTTGAGCGACGCTACACCAATACCCGAATGGTGGATGCCAGCACAGTTCTGATAAGCGCAACAAAGGCATACCAGACTCTTGGCTGGAAACCCCATGTACCGTTAAAGGAAGGGTTGAAAAGGACATGGCTATGGTTCGAGTCCACCCAGCACTAGGCCGACCAGAGGCGCCCCTGTGCTCGGTGTGCATAGCACACTATCAGGGCCCGGAGTTGATCGCCGCCTGCATAGACTCCGTACTGCAACAGGATTGTGAGTTTACGGTAGAGATCATAGTGCACGACGATGCCTCCCCCGACGAATCAGTAGACTTCCTGCGAGCCAATTACCCGCAGGTAGAACTGCTTGCCAGCAAAGAAAATGTTGGTTTTTGTGTGAGCAACAAGCGTATGGTCGCTCACGCAAGGGGCAAATATATCCTCTTGTTGAACAACGACGCCGCGCTATTTTCAGATGCGTTAACCACCCTGGCACGCGAAGCAGAGCAGCAAAATCCCCCCGGAATTCTCACCCTGCCCCAGTACGATTGGGAGAGTGGTGACCTGGTGGACAGGGGCTGCCTGCTGGACCCGTTTTATAACCCCGTGCCCAACCTTGACCCCGAGCGAAGAGACGTGGCAATGGTGATCGGGGCGTGCTTGTGGATTGAACGTGAGACGTGGGACAGGTTGGGAGGATTTCCGGAGTGGTTTGGGTCTGTCGGGGAGGATCTTTATTTGTGTTGTGCTGCCAGGCTTTGGGCGTTACCGGTAGAAGCCATTCCAGAGAGTGGGTATCGGCACAGGCAGGGGCATAGCTTTGGTGGGAATAAACCCAAAGATGGTCGCCTTTCCAGTAGCTATAATAGAAGAATAATGAGTGAAAGAAACAAGACATTTACATTGTATGTAATGACACCCACCGCATTGGTTTGGCCGCTTTTAATTATCCACTTGCTGCTCCTCACTGTTGAAGGGCTAGCACTCAGCGTGCTTCGTTTAAACTTCAGCGTAGCATCGAGAATTTACTTCAATGTATATCGAGAGTTGTTCGGGAACTTAAATCAACTTCGTCATAAGCGACAGATCTTTCAGAATAATAAAAATGGATTACTCCGGGACTACTTCGGCACCTCAACCGTTATTCCACACAAGCTTTCCATGCTTCGTCGCTACGGTGTACCCAAGATCAACGTAGGCGCCAAAAGCTGATGTCCGAACAAATAACCCATGCGCCCACAGTGACGAGTATAGTAGTTACGTACTATCCCGAGGCCAGTGAACTAACTCCATTACTTGAACGCTTATTACAACAAACTGATCGAGTGATTTTAGTTGACAACACTCCTGGCAGCCACAATCCAATACTCGATTCAATCTGCGCGGAATCAATAGCTCGTGAGCGGTGTATTATTATTCGCCTTCAGGAAAATCTGGGCATCGCCGAGGCATTGAACACAGGCTGTGAACGCGCGAGAGAGCTCGGCACTGATTTTTTTTTATTGAGCGATCAGGACAGCCTTCCAGATAATGACATGGTCGCCCACCTTCTAGAGTGCTATCGCATTTCCAGACAGCGATATGGAAAGGTTGCCGCTGTTGGGCCAACTTACACAGACCTGCATACTGGATTGACATATCCTTTTCAAACCCAAATTGCTGGTCGTTTTTTTTACTCGCATACACTACCAACAGATGAGCACCCTTACATTGACGCATTGTCTCTCATTACATCCGGGACATTAATTCCTGTTGAAGCTCTTTCGGAAGTTGGGCCAATGCGACAAGATTTATTCATGGACTACGTAGATATAGAATGGTGCATGAGGGCGAAGCATTTAGGATTCAAGCTGATCGGTTGCGGCTCCGCCAGAATGTCTCAGCGACTAGGTGAAAGCTCAGTTCGCGTTTGGTATTTTGGCTGGAGAAATGAGAGCCTCTACGGCCCGTTACGACTTTACTATCGGTTAAGAAACTTTGTAGCGCTGACCAAAGATCCAAAAATTAATTGGCGCTGGAAGATTCGTAGTAGTTGGTATTCGCTGGGGTTGATATATACTCATTTAATATATTCCAACCAACGCCGCGCAATTGCCACCTACTCGGTCAAGGGCATCACCGCCGGCTTCAAGCATAAAATGGGTAAATATTCTTGAACACTGAAGCGGTCGAATTTCGTGTGGTTGACTGACAGCGGCGCCCGAGCAGGAGATGTCAATATTGAAAGGTATAGCGCACTTCTCTATGACATGCGTCCTTATAAAAAGCATATCGGCTAGCGTTTCTTGAGTGCAGAAAATGATTATTGACACCAGAAAAAATTTAAATACGCCACACGCCTTAAACTCGGGCGTAGATATCTTTTTGACCCTGACCCCACTACATCAAATATTTGTAACTTCGCTCCTATCGAGCAACCATTTCACGAACTCCGCGCAAATTGTAATCAACATGGCAAAGAAATCCTTCGAAGCCGATAATGTCGACGTGATTAACTGCGACTTTCAAAAAAGAAGGCTCGTAGATAGAATTTCCCTCTACCGCCGGCTAGCACGCTTCATAAAAAACTTACTGAGAGATGACCTTATAAATTCGATCACAGCTCCACACCCAAACTGTATTATATGCAATAGCTTGATGTTCGCGAACGGCAACCATCGTGTAAACATCTTAGAAGATGGTCTTGGCAGCTATTATAATTCCAAGAATATCGGCTTTATAAAGCGGAAATCGCGAATGCACGTCTGGCAGGCACCCATTCTGGGATTCAGTTACTCTGATTATGATGGACATTTCAGTGGAATTAACGTACGCAGGATGGACTCTGGTTTCTTTTTAGATCCAAGTTTAGTCTATATGCCAGAACGCTTTAACAAGCTATGCAAATTAAACCTCAATATATCTAGTTCCCCCCCAAGGCTAGATAAGGGTCATCGATTGCTGGTTCTTGATCAGAATATAGAGAGTGTTCTTAGACCTGAACACTGCAAAGAAATGCGAAAAAAAATGTATGATTACGTAAATAGTTATCGTTCGGAGAGAATCATATTAAAACGTCACCCCGCAATTCACTCCGGCTTGAATGTGAATGCATTTAAACAGCGCCTCGAAGAGGTTGATCCCTCAGATGCTGCCGAACTCACCGCCATGGTATATTCACCAACTATTGTCCTAAGCTTTTTCAGCAGCGCACTCGCGAACATTAAGAGAATGATGCCACACGTTGAATGCATTGCGATCATGCCGGAAAAATACAATAAAGACGAGACCGCGCTTTGCCAAATAAAAAGCTGCTTTGACAATATGGGGGTAGAGATTTTGAGGTGACGACTTGCAAGCACACTATTCGCGCTAGCTTTATTTTGACTTACACCAACTGTTGCTTTTCTGAAAAATTCGACCTTCATTTGCTCTAATAAGATTGTAATCTCCCCATTTTTAATCGCCCGCTTGAGTAGAGGGTTATACTGGTTGCTGCGGCTGAGTTGGAGGTGTCCCTCTGATCGCCGTGTTTGGTCGTTCGTTATTGTATTGCCAAAGCCACTGAGTGGCTAAGAGCTGGGCGTGGGCGACGCGTTGAACTCATGCAGATCCAGCCATTCATGCCGTGCGGTACGATTGAAACGTTCAATATAAGCATTCTGAGTTAGCGTGCCAGGCTGGATGTAGATCAGAGTAATCATATTCTTGCTGACCCAGTCCACAGGGACTGCGAAATATACTCCGGGCCGCTTTCACAGCGAATTGCCGCTGGTTTTCTCCGCCATTCGATCATTTGGTCCAGCGCGCGAATCAGGCGCAGTGAAGGCAAGGACAAGTCCACTTCAATAGCGAGGGCTTCTCGGTTGTAGTCGTCAATCACGTTAAATGTTCGGAAGGTCTTGCCACTGGCGAGCTGATCACTCATGAAGTCCATGGACCAGACCTGGCGCAGTCGGCACATCCAATGCCCCAGGATAGTCGCGCTTGATTCAGCGTCTGGGCTTGATACGCAGGATCAATTCTAACTCCCGGTAGATGCGGTACACAAGCTTGTGGTTCCAGGCGTAGCCCTTCACATTGCGCAGATACAGAAAACATACCAAAGCCCCAGCGTTTGTGCGTCTGCGTGAGCTTTAGTAACCAGTCAGCAACCAGGGCGTTTTCACCATCAAGTGTTGCGTGATAGCGATAGTGTAATCCCCCCATTTTTAATCGCCCTTTTGAGTAGAGGGTTA
>NZ_PKLZ01000017.1 GCF_002868715.1 Kineobactrum sediminis | reverse complement strand
CATCTGGCCTTTCAACGCTAACTAATTGATAGTTAAGGGTATCAGGCCTCTCCACCACACATGCTTTTGCCTCTGTGCGCTGGAGGGAGGCGAACTATACGCAGAGGGATCATGGGGCGCAAGCCCCTTCGGGAGAAAAAGTTCAGATAAGGTCGATCAGCAGCTGTCGGGGGTGCCCATCAGATAGCGGTGCAGTGAGCACCGCTGCCGCTCCAGCCACTAGCCGAGCTCAAACAGGTGATATTTCTTTTTTCCCAGCCGGGTAACATAGTAGCGCCCATGCAATGCCAGTTCCGGATTGAAACACGCCGCAATGCGGTCGTTGTCCTCCCAGCCGAGCGACCGATTATTAATAGTTACCGCCTGTCGACCCAGAGCATCCTTGACCTGTTTCCCGGACGACGCCATACCGGACTCGGTCAGTAACTGGGTGAGCGTCGACGGCAGTGTATCCGGGTCCAGGGTGGTTGCAGGCAAGCCGTCCTGGCGCAACTGGGCCAGGTCACCCGCGGATAACTGCTCGAGCGCTCCGCTGAATAACGCTTCAGTAATACGTTGCGCCGCCTGCACTCCCGCTTCGCCGTGTACCAGCAGGGTCACCTCCCTGGCGAGAATTGCCTGTGCCTCAGGGCGCCCCTGGCGCTCGGCATCCGCACGCTCCAGGGCGTCGATATCGGCTACCGGGAGAAAAGTGAAATATTTCAGGAAACGATAGACGTCAACATCCCCGGTATTCAACCAGAACTGATAGAACGCGTAAGGCGAAGTCCGGGCAGGGTCAAGCCACACGGTCCCGGATTCTGTTTTACCAAACTTGGTACCGTCCGCTTTGGTAATCAACGGCATCGTCAAGCCAAATACCTGCTCGCCATACATGCGCCGGGTCAGGTCGATGCCACCAGTGATATTGCCCCACTGATCCGAGCCCCCCAGCTGCAGACCGCACCCATAGCGCCGGTTGAGCTCGGCGAAATCATAGGACTGGAGAATCATATAGGTAAATTCAGTGAAACTGATACCGCTGCCATCGCGCTCAATGCGCTGCTTCACCGACTCTTTCTGGATCATGGCGTTAACGGAAAAGTGCTTGCCGACATCGCGCAAAAAGGTGAGGACACTCATATCGCGGGTCCAGTCGAGGTTATTAACCACCTCGGCCGAAACCGGTCCTGCGTCAAAGTCGATAAACCTGGATACCTGAAGGCGAATTTTATCTACCCACTCGGCAATTACATCAGCCGTATTGAGCTGACGCTCCCGGGCTTTGAAGGACGGGTCACCAATAAGCCCGGTGGCCCCCCCTACCAGTGCCAGTGGCCGGTGTCCGGCAAGCTGGAAACGGCGCAACATCAATAGAGGAACCAAAGACCCGATATGAAGACTATCAGCGGTGGGATCAAATCCGCAGTACAGTGTGCGCACCCCGCTATCAAGCCACCCCGGGAGATCATCCTCGCCGGCAATCTGAAAGATCAGCCCGCGGGCGCGGAGATCGGCTAACAGGGCACTGCTCATCGGAGGCTCCGGGGGTATGATGCCAAAAAGGGTCGAGAACCTTACAATATCATTTTAGAAAAGCAAACCTTAAAGTCGTCCTGCCCTGTCGGTTAAGAAAAAAGTTTTATATACTCCTTTAACACTAAGCCATAGCTAATTGACTTATGCAGACATTTAACAAGAGGCTCAGGGGCGCCACTCCCAAGGGAGCGCAGCAGCCTCCACTGCAGCACAGACACCTCCTGGCCATCGGTGTGTTATCGGTATTTATAGCCATAGCGGCCAGCCTGGCGCCCTCCGGCGGCGTTGAAGCCAACAGGGCCCAGGAGCCGGGCTCCGTATTCACCCTGGGCTATGACCCGCTAAGCGAAGTGATCGCCACTCCGCAAATGCCGGCATTCGAGTACCCAGCAGCCGGACCGGCGCTGGCGGCGGCAGACAGCCTTACCCCGCCCCCCGCGGCAGAAACACAAAACAAGCCGCTGTGGAGTGAGCAAACCGTGCGCAGCGGCGACAATTTATCGCTTATTTTCAAACGCGCGGGCTTCAGTAGTGCCGATGTTTACAATGTCGTTAACACTGCGCCGGAAGGCAAGGCCTTATCGCGCATTTACCCGGGGCAGATTATTGCCTTCGAAGCCGCCGAAGATGGCCGCCTCGAGGCCGTGAAGCACATTGTGTCACCGTTGGAATCAGTCGTTTACCGGCGTACCGATGACAGCTTCAGTACCGAGCGGGAACTGCGACAGACGGACCTGCAGGAATCCTGGGTCAGTGCCGAAATCACTTCCTCCCTGTTCATGGCGGGGCAGGATGCCGGTCTGTCCCATAGCCTGGTAATGGATCTGGCTAACATTTTTGGCGGCGTCATCGACTTTGTCCAGGATCCGCGCAAGGGCGACACCTTCAACGTAGTCTATGAAGAACTGTATCTGGATGGCGAAAAATATCGCGACGGCACTATTCTCGCTGCCTCCTTCACCAACCGTGGCAAGACCTTTAACGCCTTCCGCTACGAAGACAGCAATGGTGACGCCGGCTATTACAATGAAGATGGCACCAGCATGCGCAAGGCATTTCTGCTGGCGCCGGTAGACTTCACCCGCATCAGCTCAAACTTCAACATGCGGCGCCTGCATCCGATTTACAAGACCACCCGCCCCCATCGTGGCACTGACTATGCCGCACCCACCGGCACGCCGGTTTATGCGGCCGGCGACGGTCGTGTCATAAAGTCCGGCTTCACTTCGGCGAATGGCAACTACCTGTTCGTACAACATGGCGAAAAGTACATCACCCGCTACCTGCATCTGCACAAGCGCAAGGTCAAGCAGGGCCAGCGTGTGAGCCAGGGCCAGATCATTGGTTCCGTCGGCTCCACCGGTGCGGCAACCGGGCCACACCTGCACTATGAATTCCTGGTCAATGGGCAACACAAGGATCCACGCAAAATACACCGGCAGCTGCCGAAAGCGAAGATGCTGGCCGCCGCAGAGATACCGGCCTTCAAAGCGACCATTGCCAATGCATCACAGCAACTGGCAGCACTTCAATCCGGCAACCGCCTGGCCCTGAATAGTGAGGGAACAGGGACCACTGCTGAACGCTGATTCCACAGTGGGTACGCCGCTTTATATCGGGCTGATGTCCGGTACCAGTATCGATGCAATTGATTGTGCATTAGTGCGCTGCAGTGCCCAGCGGATTGAATTGGTTGCCACCCTGGCAAGCCCGATTCCTGGCGGCCTGCGAGCAGATATCACCGCTATCAGCCAGCCGGGCGACAATGAGATTGAACGGCTTGGCATACTGGACCGCAAGCTGGGCCATCTGTTTGCGGAAGCCACGCTCGCACTACTGGCCGATAGCGGTTTTGACCCCAAAGACATTGCCGCCATTGGCAGCCACGGCCAGACTATTCGCCACCGCCCCCCTTCCGCAGGCAATGAAACAGCTTTCAGTCTGCAGATCGGCGATCCCAACACCATCGCTGAGCTGACCGGGATTACCACCGTTGCCGATTTCCGCAGGCGCGATATGGCCGCCGGGGGAGAAGGTGCCCCTCTCGCGCCCGCCTTCCACGCCGCTGCTTTTGCCACTTCGGACCGCAATCGCGCCATCGTCAATATCGGCGGCATTGCCAACCTGAGTTTGCTGGACGGCACCATCCTGGCAGCCGGCTTTGATACCGGCCCCGGCAACACGCTGCTGGACCATTGGATTGCCCGACATAAAAGCGAACGTTATGACCATGAAGGTCTCTGGGCAGCTGGCGGCACAGTGATCCCGGCTCTGCTGGAGGCACTGAATGATCACCCCTACCTGGCCTGCCAGGGGCCTCGAAGCACGGGTAAGGAAGCGTTCAACCTCGAATGGGTAGACGACTGCCTGCGGTCTTTACCCGCTTGCCCTGCGCAGGACGTACAGGCGACCCTCGCCGAATTCACCGCCCACTCCATTGCGGGCGCCGTCCGTGATTGGGACCGCAAGACCGATGAGGTGTACGTTTGTGGTGGAGGCGCCGCGAATGCCGATTTGATGCGCCGCCTGCAACGCCAGCTGGGGACAGTGCCACTGTCTTCAACCGCCGTTCTCGGGCTGGATCCTGACTGGGTAGAGGCAGCGGCCTTTGCATGGCTGGCCTGGCGCAGCATCGCGGAACTGCCGGGCAATGCGGCACAGGTAACAGGTGCCGCCGGGGAACGGGTCCTGGGGGGAATTTATCCTGGTTCTGGTGGCTCCTAGATTGAGAAAGACGCACCGCAACCACAGGTAGTGGTCGCGTTCGGGTTTTGAATCACAAACCGGGAGCCTTCCAGGCCCTCGGTGTAATCAACTTCGGAACCCACGAGATACTGGAAACTCATCGGATCCACCAGGACAGCAACCCCATCGCGCTCGATGACAGTGTCATCTTCGGCAGCGGTCTCTTCGAACGAAAAACCATACTGGAACCCGGAGCACCCACCGCCAGTAATGTAAACCCGCAGTTTCAGTGCTGGCGTTTCCTCTTCCGCGACCAGATCGCGCACTTTTTCGACCGCGCGTGCGGACAGATTAATGCCGCCCGGGTTGAATGATTCAGCTACTGACATACCTGCTCTCTCGGGGTCACGTGGGCCCCTGCATTACGTGAACGGGCTGTATTATGTAAAACCCGAGTAAACTAGTCAACTTTAGTGCCACTTAGGGCAATACTGGCAATTTCCGGCTCGGGAATGGTATCGACAGAGCCCCCGGAGTGGTTACCGGACTCACCGGCTACGGCTTCACCGGTATGCAGCAGACGACCGTTAACCTCGGCACCCGCTGACATCTCAACCAGATTGTAATGAATATCACCCATTACACGCGCATGGGGCGCAAGCTCCAGGTGCTGTGAAGCGTGAATACTGCCTTCCACCGTACCGTTGATCGTCACCCTTGGAGCCCGTATTTCGCCTTCAACCCGCCCGCTCTCGACAACCCTCACCATCGCCTCCTGATCCTGCTCAGAAAGTATATTACCTTTGACCTCACCCTCGACTTCAAGGTTACCACTGAAACTGATATCTCCATTGACGATGGTGTCCTTCGATATGAGGGTCGTGCCCCCGGTCGCCGTCGTACCATTACGCTTACTTCCCAACATGCGTGAACTTCTCCTGCAAAATCCATGGATACTGCTCTTTTGCCTCGGCCTTGCGAGGCGAGGACATGGACGCCACCACGCTCACCCACTGGGGTTCAAAACCCTCAGGCAAGGTCAACTGGCCTTCAATTGACTGAAAATAGCGAAACCGTAGAGGGAGAATAGTGCCCTCGAGATCATTGCTCAAATCGCCCAGTGGGAAACTTCGGCGCTCGCCATTCAACTCACCCTGTATTTCGGCATAGAGTTCGCCTTGTACCGGTCGATGCTTGCGCGCTTCCTGTTGGGCCACAATGCGGAAACCGAAGCGGTTTGGCTCTTCCAGGCCAACCAGTTCAATTGGACGCAGACTCAGACCCTGAGCGATTTCTCCCGGCGCCATCAATCCACGATAGAAACGAATGCCTTCCTCAAGGCCCGCAGCGTGGTCCTTCTGCACCGCCAACTCACGGCGCACCAATTCCAGGGCAGCGCGATCGACCTCGTGGCGAGCCTCGTAGACACCCAACTCGCGCTCGAGTTCGATAATTTGCTGACGAGCGCGCTTCAGCTCTGCACCCTGCTCCCGGTACCGCTGCGGGTCAACTCCGACACCGCTAAAGGCCGCTTCACGTCCCAGCATGAATCCCGCTGCCAGTACCAGAGCCGCTACCAGTGACAGTGCCAGCACCAGTATTTCGCGGTGGCGAACATGATAGCGCCGGATAACAGTCCGATAGCGGTCGGTGCTCACAGCCACCTCACGGCAACAGGCCAATCAGCTCAAGGCCCTGGGTTTCAGGTAAGCCGAACATGATGTTCATGTTTTGTACCGCCTGCCCCGAAGCGCCCTTCACCAGGTTATCTATCACCGACATCACCACAACGGTGTCCCGCTGCTGTGGCACCATCACTGAGAGCTGGCAACGGTTTGCACCTTTGACCGTACGGGTCTGGGGAAACATGCCGGGCGGCAGTACCTCGACAAACGGCTCGTCTCGGTAATAGTCTTCAAACAGCGCCTGCAGATCGGTGTCATCTTCCAGTAAGCGACCAAAGAGCGTTGCGTGAATACCGCGAACAATGGGCAACAGGTGCGGCACGAAGGTCACCGCTACCGGGCCACCTGCAACATCCTGCAGTCCCTGCTCTATCTCCGGCAAATGGCGATGCCCGGAAACACCGTAGGCTTTGAAACTGCCACCCACTTCGCTCAGGAGATTGTCAATCTTGGCCTGGCGGCCGGCGCCGCTGGCACCCGATGCCGCGCTGGCAATCAGCTCTGCGGGAGCTACCAGGCCCCTGGCCAACAGCGGTATCCAGCCCAGCTGGATCGCCGTTGGGTAGCAACCCGGGCACGCCACCAGTTGCGCCTCGCGAATACTGTCGCGATTCACTTCCGGCAGGCCGTAAACCGCCTGTTCCAGAAGCTGCGGGCTGCTATGGGGTTCGCCATACCATTGTGACCATACGCTGGCATCGCGGATACGGTAGTCAGCGGACAGATCCACCACCCGCGTACCGGCAGCCAGCAACTCCGGTACCAGCTGCATGGCGACATTATGAGGGGTAGCAAAAAATACTACATCGCAATTCGCCAGCAGGCTCACCTCGGGCTCGGCAAAAACAAGTTCATAGTAGCCACGCAAATTGGGGAACAGGTCATCCACGCGACGTCCGGCTTCAGCACGGGAAGTGATGGCCACCACCTCGACGCCGCCGTGCAGCGCCAGCAAGCGCAGCAATTCCACTCCGGTATACCCGGTCCCACCTACAATACCTGCCCTGATCATCTCTTCTCCCTGCCGTTGTTGCGACGCTTTTGCTGCCTGGCTTTACCGCTGGACGTGCGCCGAGGCCTGTTGCGGATACCAGTATAAAAGTAAACTCTGCCTTGATAACTGTTAATATGCAGTTTTTCCCAATCCATATACTCGAGACCAAGGCGACCCCCATGTTGTGGCTCAAGTCCTTTCATCTCATTTTCATGGTGTGCTGGTTTGCCGGGCTGTTTTACCTGCCGCGCATTCTGGTCAATTTCGCAGCCAGTGAAAACCCTGCCATCCGCGCCCAGCTGGCGATTATGGCGCGCAAGCTCTACCGCTTTGTGACGCCATTCATGCTACTGACTATCGGCTTTGGTATTGCCTTGCTTGGCAGTAATCCCGGCTATTATTTCACCGCACTGTGGTTGTGGCTGAAACTCGCGGGCGCCGTATTCCTGGTGGGCTATCATCTGCAATGCGGCCGCTACGTTCGCGCAGTGAATGCGGACACGGACAATCACGGCCATGTCTTTTACCGCTTTTTTAATGAAATACCGGTATTGTTCCTGTTCGCAATGATCATTCTGGCCGTAGTGAAACCTGTTTGACGCAAACGGGTCAATACTGGAAATTCTGTGGCCCGGGGCCGATAATTCATCCCGTCAATCAGGCTCTTCGCAGCACTAGCGCCATCCACCTTCAGGAAGCCATTTAATGAGTACATCCGAGCAATTATTTGAACGCGCACAACGACACATTCCCGGTGGTGTCAACTCACCGGTGCGGGCGTTCAAGGCTGTAGGCGGCAGCCCCGTATTCGTCGAGCGCAGCGAAGGTGCCTGGTTTTATGACTGTGAGGGCAAGCGTTACATTGATTATGTGCTGTCCTGGGGTCCCATGCTGATGGGGCACAACCATCCCCACGTGCGCGAGGCAGTCATCAGGCAAAGTGAAAAGGGCCTGAGTTTTGGCGCCCCGACAGAGCTTGAGATCCAGCTTGCGGACCGCATCTGCGAAGTGATGCCGGGCATGGACATGGTTCGCATGGTGAACTCCGGGACCGAAGCCACCATGAGCGCGATTCGCCTGGCTCGGGGCTATACGGGCCGTGACACCATTATAAAATTCGAAGGCTGTTACCACGGGCATTCAGACTCGTTGCTGGTCAAGGCAGGGTCCGGGGCATTGACCATGGGCGTACCCAGTTCCCCGGGTGTGCCGGCGGCGCTGGCTGACTACACCATGACCCTGACCTACAACGACAGTGACGAGCTGCGCCGGGCCTTCGCCGAGCACGGCGACAAAATTGCCTGCGTGATCGTCGAGCCGGTGGTGGGCAACATGAACTGCATCCCGCCACAACCGGGCTTTCTCGAAACCATGCGGGAGATGTGCAGTGCCCATGGTGCCGTGCTGATCATGGACGAGGTGATGACGGGCTTCCGCTTTGGCCTGCACGGCGCCCAGGGGCACTATGGCATAGAAGCGGATCTTACCTGTCTCGGTAAGGTTATCGGTGGCGGCATGCCAGTGGGCGCTTTCGGTGGCAAACGCGAAATCATGGAACAAATCGCACCGCTCGGGCCGGTATACCAGGCAGGCACCCTGTCGGGTAACCCGATTGCCATGGCTGCAGGGCTTGCCACCCTTGAAGTAATTTCAGCACCCGGTTTTTACGAGCCGGTGTTTGCGCGCACGACCGCGCTCTGTACCGGCCTGGAAAAAGCCGCGGCCGCCGCTGGCGTCCCCTTCACCACTAATCACAGCGGCACCATGTTTGGCGGATTTTTTACCGATGCGCCCAGCGTGACCAACTACAGCCAGGTCATGGCCTGTGATACGGCCGCTTTCAACCGCTTTTTTCATCATATGCTGGCTCAGGGCGTCTACCTGGCTCCGGCCTCCTATGAGGCAGGTTTCATGTCTTCCGCCCACACCGATGCCGACATTGAAGCCACAATAGCGGCCGCTGCCCACGCCTTTACCCAGCGCTAACAGGAGATTGCCATCATGTTCCAGACCCAGCGCGGCCCCTTTCCGCATACTCGCCTGCGGCGGTTGCGGGCCCATGATTTTTCCCGGCGCCTGGTAAGGGAGCACTTGCTTACCCCCGCAGACCTTATCTATCCGGTATTTGTCCTCGAAGGCAGTGGCCAACGCGAAGCTGTTGCTTCCATGCCGGGTATCGAGCGACTCAGTATTGACCTGTTGATAGAGCAGGCGCGGGAAGCAGTCGCACTGGGCATTCCCGCGCTGGCACTATTCCCTGTCGTGCCGGCGGACTGCAAGAGCCTCACCGCCGAAGAGGCCTGGAACCCTGAAGGGCTGGTGCAGCGCGCCGTGAAAGGCCTGAAAGAGGCGCTGCCTGCGCTGGGGGTGATCACCGATGTGGCGCTGGATCCTTACACCACCCATGGCCAGGACGGTATTATCAGTGATAGCGGCTATGTCATGAACGATGTCACCAGCGCCGCACTGGTCCGCCAGGCCCTCTCCCATGCCGATGCCGGCGCCGACGTAGTTGCGCCCTCGGACATGATGGACGGCCGCATCGGCGCTATCCGCACCAGCCTGGAACAGCACAGCCATCACAACACCATGATCATGGCCTACGCGGCAAAATATGCCTCCGCCTACTACGGCCCATTCCGGGATGCGGTGGGATCAGCAGGCAATATTGGTGGCGGCAACAAGTACAGCTACCAGATGGATCCGGCCAACAGCGACGAGGCACTGCACGAGTGCGCACTGGACCTGGCGGAGGGGGCCGACATGATAATGGTCAAACCCGGCATGCCTTATCTGGACATCGCCCGCCGGGTCAAGGACGAGCTCAGGGTACCTACCTTTGCCTACCAGGTCAGTGGTGAATACGCCATGCACATGGCGGCCTTCGAACGGGGCTGGCTGCAGCAGGATCCGGTTATGCTCGAGTCCCTGCTGGCTTTCAAACGTGCCGGTTGTGACGGCATCCTCACCTATTTCGCCCTGCAGGCTGCACGGGCACTACAGTAAACCGGCGCCATGAGAAGAGTGCGTACACTGGTTTGGCTTGCGGTACTGGCGGTAATGGCGCCGATGACCTCAGCGCAACCTGCCGACGAGTGCGCCTGCTTGTGGCAGGGCGATTTCAGTGAGGTGCAGGCAGAGGCGGATCTGGTCGTGACCGGAACCATTATCAGTCGCAAGGGCAATTCCGTAGACCTGGCGCTGGAGCGAATCCTGCGCGGGCGCGAGGTACAGGAGACTGTGCGCATCTGGCTGCAGGCACGCGACTACTGTCGTCCACCTGCAGAAAATTTCCCCCCCGGTAGCCGGTGGGTTATGGCGCTGTACCGGATCAATGAGGAAGTACCGGGAGGCTTTGACCCCGGCACCCCCAATATCAGCTACGGCCGTATCGGAGATTACCGGCTGTCGAGTTGTGGTGGCTACTGGCTGGAATTACAGGATGGCTGGGTTACCGGCAACCTGGTCAACGCCCCACGCTGGGAACGCACACCCAAAATGACACCCGTGCTCCTGGACCTCCTGGCCGCATACGTGCGCGGTGAGGTCGACCGCCAGGCTCTGGTAAAAGCCAGTCGCGAAGACCCTGCCCTGCGCGAGCTGATGCTCGATACCCGGGAGTTCCTGCGCGACGAACGCTGACCCCGGCACCGATATCAGCGGCGATTCCACGATTTTCGTCGGCTGCTGCTGCCCTCGATCAAGTCCATCAATTCGTCCAGCATGGCCAGAGACAATCCCCAGATCCGGCGTTCACCATAGAAATAACAGGGCATTTTCAGTTTTAGGCGCTTGCGCTGCCAGCTCATGGTCTTGCGGTTTGCATTATTCAACAGGAACTCCAGCGGCACCCAAACGACTTCCGCCACCTCGTGGTTGATAGTGCAGTGTGCAGGTCGGTCCATACGAAAAACAAAGGGGCTCACGGCCATTCCCAGACTGCGCACGCGCGGCCGGGCATTGATATCCGAGAGTCTGCCGATACAGTGGGCCTGCCGCTCCAGATCCAGACCTATCTCCTCGCGGGTTTCCCGCAGGGCAACCGCGTAACCATGGGCATCACCCGGGTCCATGCGACCACCCGGGAATGCCATGTGTCCCGACCAGGGATCACCCTCCCTTTCTGCCCGTTTGATCATTAGAATGTGCAGTTCACCATCCTGCACTTGCAGGATAATGGCCACTGCGGAGCGTTGCATTAACCGCCGCAGCCAGGGGCGGGAAGGACGGTGAGACGACAGCTCCGTCTCGATCATTTGTAATAACGCGATAGACAACGATGACATTCCTGTTAGCCGGCACCGGATTAAGCCAGCCCCGGACCACGCTGACAAGTCACATGAATCAAGGACACAGGCAATTATGGCAACAAACACCCTCTTCGACCTGCAGGATATCCATCTGGTATATCGGGCAAAACCAGCTCTCAGGCAGCTCAACTGGACGGTCAAAGCGGGACAGCAGTGGGCTCTCGTCGGCCCCAATGGCGCCGGGAAAACCAGTGTAGCCCGCATTTTGAGTGGCGAGGAAAAGCATTACTCCGGCGACTATGAGCGCTCGCCCGGCCTGGATACACACGGAATTGCCTATGTTTGCTTTGAGCAGGCCCAGGCCCTGTGTGCCCGTGACCGAAAACTGGATGATGGAGAATTCCGCGCCGATGCCTCGGATCCCGGCACCCGGGTAGAGGACGCCATTCTTGGGGGTCGCTCTCCTGATGCACGTTTTTACGACTGGGTAGAGCGGTTGCACATCGGCCATACCCTCAAGCGCGGGCTGCGTTTCATTTCTACCGGAGAAATGCGCAAAACCCTGCTGGTGCGCGCCCTGCTGAGTGATCCCGCACTACTGATACTGGACAGCCCGCTGGACGGTCTTGACCGGGCCAGCCAGGAAGCCATGCAGCGTGCGATTGATGAGCTGTTGGCAAGCTCCGGCAATGTCCTGCTGTTATGCCGGCAACTGGAGGACGTGCCCGAGGGCGTGGGCCATGTGCTGGTGCTCGATGCCGGCCGGGTACTGTGTGCGGATGAGCGCGCGACAGTGATGGCGCGGGCTGATGTAGCCGCGTTGATGAATCCGCCGCAACCACCACTGGGCACACTGCCCCCACCCGCTACCCGTCCCTATAGCCTGCCGGACGGGCCGCTGCTGGCACTGCGCCAGGTTGACGTGCGCTATGGCGAGGTGCAGGTGCTGCGCAATGTGAACTGGATATTCGAGCGTGGCCAACACAGCTGTGTCTCTGGCCCCAACGGCTGCGGCAAGACCACGCTATTGAGCCTGATCACCGGCGACAACCACAAAGCCTATGGCCAGGATATCACCCTGTTCGGTCGCAAGCGGGGCAGCGGTGAGAGCATCTGGGATATCAAACAGAAATACGGGCAGCTCGATACCCAGCTGCAGCTCAACTTCGCCCGCAATATGACACCACTGGAAGTGGTGGTATCCGGCTTTTTTGATAGCGTGGGCCTGTTTGATCATTGCGGCGATGTACAGCGACGCACGGCCGAACAGTGGCTGGCAGCACTGGGGTTGGCAGATTATGCCCGCACCGGTTTCGATACCCTGTCGTTCGGCCTGCAACGGATGGTGTTGCTGGCCAGGGCAATGGTCAAATCGCCAGCAATTCTGCTATTGGACGAGCCTACGCTGGGCCTGGATGGCACTCACCGCAAACTACTCCTGCGGGCCATTGATCACATCGCACGATACAGCGACACGCAAATGATCTTTGTCAGCCATTCTGCCGGCGATACGCCGGAGTGCATCAACCAGCAGCTACGCTTCGAAGCCACCGCGGAAGGATTTGAGGTACGCTGCGAGAATCCGGGCTAGCGCGCCAGGGCGTGCAGGGCATCGCATTCTGACTCATTGCGGCAGTACAGCGTTCCCCGTGATGCCGTGGCTCGCGACTGCGCCATCTGCCCCTGGCTGGCATAGGTGCGGGCCAGGTGCAGGTAGATTTCCGCACTCTCGGGATCAATGCGCTGGGCACGCTCCAGCAACGCCAGCGCCTGATCGTAATCTCCCCGCGCCGTAGCCCCTTCCGCCTGTGCAACCAACGCACTATAGGCACGCACAACATTAGGTTCCGCTTCCGGGAGAGCGGACCCTCCGGGTGCAGGGCTACCCGGTGTCACCACCGTGGGATCGGGCCGCGTCTCCACCGGCGCGCGGCCGCTCTGTGGAACGCTGTATATAGAACAGCCCACCAGCGCCGCCGCCAGGGCCAGCAGCAGACTTCGTTGCAGAATCAGAGTCATTGTCTTCACTTCTTACCACCAAACAGGGACTCGAACCAGTCCCTGACCTTTGATTGCCCACCCTTGCAACCACTGTGCTGCCCGGGTTCAGATCCTGTCACAAACGGTATTAACCGTGCATCAGGGCAACCCTCACCAGTCAGCCTGCCGGTTGTAGCCTCAATCCAGAAGGGCTGCATATCCTCGGGCATGCGATAATCCAGCGGGCGACGGCTGGCGCGCGCCATGAAATGGCCCCACACCTTCAGCGCACCGGTACTGCCAGTAAGGCCGGTGGGGCCGTTATCATCCCGGCCGATCCAGGTGACCGTCAACAAATCACCCGAAAACCCGGCGAACCAGGAATCCCGGCCATCATTGGTGGTTCCCGTTTTCCCGGCGACGTCAAAGCCGCTGTCAATATAGTTGTATACCCCGCGCCCCGTGCCCTCGCGTACCACTTCACGCAGGCCATAATGCACCAGGTGCACAGCCTGCAGGCTCACAGTACGGTCGTATTCCAGCGGATAACGGCGCAACGGCTCGCCACGGCCATCGACAATATCGCGAATACTGCGCAGGGGCATGCGGAAGCCACCCGAGGCGATGCCCTGATACATTGCCGCCATATCCATGGGCGAATAGGCACCCGCCCCAAGGGTCAGTGCCGGCACTTCCGGGATGGGCCCTTCAATACCCAGCCGGCGCAGCATGTCCACTACCGCATCCAGGCCCAGTTCCATGCCCAGCCGCGCAGAGGCCACATTGTAGGAATTCGCCAGTGCCTGCAGCAGCAACACGTCACCGTGAGTCTGGCGGTCGAAATTCCGCGGCTCCCAGATCTGCTCTCCGGGGCCGGCTACCTGCAACGGGGTGTCCGCCAGGACTGTCGCCAGGGTATAGCGCTGCGGCTGCTCCAGGGCCGCAAGGTATACCGCGGGCTTGAGCAGCGAACCGGCGGGACGTTGCGCATCCAGGGCCCGATTGAAACCGGCATAGCGCACCTTGCGCCCACCGACCAGGGCGGCAACTTCACCGCTACCGGAGCGGGTTACTATCGAAGCGGTCTGCAGTTCCCCGGAGGGATCCAGCTGCTGCAGAATGGTGGTACTGCTGCGCTCCATTTGCCGCTGCAGTAACGGGTCAAAGCTGGTAAAGATGCTCAGACCCAGGGTCGCCAGGTCCTCGTCCCGGTACTCCAGCCGCAACTGGCGCCTGACGAGGTCAAGATAAGCAGGGAAACTGTCCCGAATACCCTCCCGATGATTCAGGCCCAACGGCCTGGCCTTGGCAGCTTGGGCCTCGGCCACCGGAATCAGCTTCTGGGCCGCCATCAGGTCCAGCACCAGGTTGCGCCGCTCGAGGGCACGCTCCGGGCTGCGCAGCGGATTGTACAAAGACGGCCCCTTGACCATACCTACCAGCAATGCCTGCTGGTGCAGGCCCAGTTGTTGCAATGGCCGGTCGAAATAATGGAGGGACGCAAGCGCGAACCCGTGTATGCCACGCGGCCCCTCCTGGCCGAGGTATACCTCGTTCAGGTAGCTCTCGAGAATCTGCTCCTTGCTATAGTGAACTTCCAGCAATATCGCCATCAGCACTTCAGTGATTTTGCGCACGATGGTGCGTTCCGGCGTCAGGTAGTAATTCTTGACCAGCTGCTGGGTAAGGGTACTGCCCCCGGCGACTATCTGCCCCGAGCGCAGGTTACTGAATGCTGCCCGCACTATGCCGGTAATGGAGAAGCCCCAGTGATGGTAAAAACGCTGGTCCTCCACCGCCAGCAGGGCAGCGGGCAGAGTGGCCGGCACATCATCCAGCCGCACCAGAACCCGGTCCTCGCCGTGATGAGGATATATACCGCCAATCTGCACCGGATCCAGCCGCATCAGGTCAATATCCCGGCCCCCGCTTCGCAACACCTGCAGGCGCTGCCCCTGTACTTCCAGCCATACCCGGCGCGGGCTCTCGCGCTCGCCCGGGAAATCGAAGCCCCGGGTATGCACTTCAAAGCGGTTGCCGGCGCGGGCCACTTCGCCGGGATTGTCCGGAGCAGTTACCTTGCGGTAGCCCAGGATTTCCAGTTCCCAGGCCAGGTCTTCCGCTGACAGGGAGGCACCCACAAAGAGCTCCAGTGGCCGTGCATAGACTTTCGCCGGCAACTCCCACATTTTGTCGGTAAAGGTGGACGTAATTCGCATGTCCAGATATACCAGGAACAATATTCCTGCGACGATCGTGGCAAGCAACAGTTTAAGAACGGGACGACGGGTTTTGGCCATAAGGGGGGCAGTGTGTGCGAGCGCGCTTTCATTTGAGTGGAGGATGGGGATAATAGCTGGCTGGCAACGAGGGGACCACAGTAACCATGAAGAAATATACCATTTACGGAATCGGCGCGGCACTGGTGGACACCGAAATCCAGGTGCAGGATCTGGAGCTTGAACAGCTGGGAGTGGAAAAAGGGTTGATGACCCTCGTGGATCAGCCACGCCAGGCGGCCCTGCTGCAGGATTTGCAGGGCCACCTGGTCAAGGCCAATCACGCCAGCGGCGGCAGTGCCGGCAACTCCATTATCGCCGCCGCCCAGTTCGGGCTACCCACCTTCATGTCCTGCAAAGTGGCCGACGACGAGGACGGGACCATCTATGTACGCGATCTGGAAGCCGCAGGGGTGGACCACTCCATGGCGAACGGGCGGCCGACGGGTATCACCGGCAAGTGCCTGGTATTGATTTCCCCCGACGCCGAACGCAGCATGAACACCTATCTGGGCATCAGCGAGACCCTGTCGGTAGAACAACTCGACCCGGTCGCCCTGGCCGATTCCAGTTTCCTTTATATCGAGGGTTACCTGGTAACGTCCGATAGCGGCCGCGCTGCGGCCATTCGCGCCCGTGAAATGGCCGAGGCCGCCGGCGTTAAAACCGTACTCAGTTTTTCCGACCCGGGTATGGTGGAGTTCTTTCGCGAGGGTATGCAGGCGATCATCGGCGACCAGCTTGACCTCGTGTTCTGTAACGCAGATGAAGCCCTGGGCTGGGGCCGCACCGACAAACTTGGTATTGCCATTGAGCACCTGAAACAGGTCGCTCGCCAGTTCGTTATTACCCTGGGCGCGAAAGGCGCACTGACCTGGGATGGCGAACGTCTGGAAGAGATCCCGCCACACCGGGTGCACGCCGTGGACAGTAATGGCGCCGGAGACATGTTTGCCGGTGCCTTCCTCTATGCTATTGGCCGCGGGGAAGATTTCGCCACGGCGGGCCGCTTTGCCAGCCTGGCGGCCGGAAAAGTGGTCGCCAATTTCGGACCCAGGTTACCCGCAGCGGACTATCCGGCCCTGCGTCGGGAATTTTTCGGCGACTGACCGGAGCACGTTAGCGGCTGTTACAGCGCCACTCAAAACAGGTCAATCTGCCGGCCGGTAATGGCACTGAAAGACGTCCCGAGCAAACCCAGGATGCCATCCGCCACCGGCTGCACCTGGCGCTCCACGTAATGCGGATAATCCAGTGGCGCGTGCGCGGCAGCGGCGGGTTCGGCCCCGGCGACGGTAACCACGTACTCTATCCAGTCACCTCGTGCCGGTAGCGGCAGCCCTCGCTCTGCATACAGGCGCGCCGCCTGGACGTGGGGTGGCACATTGCGTTGGTAGTCGTCCAGGCGACGCCGCAGGCGTTTGCGATAGACCAGGTCCGCATCCCGCTCTCCAGCCAGTACCGCGCCCATCACCTGGCAGAGGTAATCTTCATAGGGTTCTGCCAGAAAAACCCGCCGGTACAGTGTCTCCTGGAATTCCCGCGCCAGGCGAGTCCAGTCTGTGCGCACACTCTCCAGACCCTTGAACACCAGTCGCTCTGCGGCGCCAGTGCCTACCAGTCCGGCATAACGTTTCTTGCTACCCTTGTCAGAGCCGCGCACGGTGGGCATCAGGAAGCGCCGGTAATGGGTCTCAAACTGCAGTTCCAGCAGGCTTTCAAGCCCGAACGCCTCCTGCAGCTGGTGCTGCCACCAGGTGTTCAGGTCGGCCTGCAAAGCAAGCCCGGCGCGCTCGGCGTCAGCATCGCAAACGGCATTTTCGATCCACACAAATACAGAGTCGGTATCGCCATAGATAACCTGGTGACCACGGCTTTCGATACGCTCCCGGGTACGCAACAGAATCTCGTGGCCACGGCGGGTAATGGCGGTAGCCAGCCGTGAATCGAAAAAACGACAGCCGGGGCTGCCAAGCACGCCGTAAAAAGAGTTCATGATGATCTTGATGGCCTGGGACAGGGGCGAGTCATCAGCCTCGCGCGCTGCGTCCCGCTGCTGCCAGAGTTGAGAAATCAAGGCCGGCAGAATATGACCCTCGCGGGCAAAGTGCGCACCCAGGAATCCCGGTACCGTGGCTGACTCCTCAAGCTCACCTGTCATACCCAGCGCCAGCCCCAATGGATCGATGGCAAACGTACGAATGATACTGGGATACAGACTTTTGAAATCCAGTACCAGCACGTGATCATAAATACCGGGCCGGGAATCGAGCACAAAGCCGCCGGGACTGGCAACGCCGGATTCACGGGCGTTGGGCGCGACGAAACCCTTGCGGTGCAGGCGCGGCAGGTACAGGTTGTCGAATGATGCTACCGAGCCACCAAGCCGGTCCAGGTTGAGGCCGGTCATGGCACTGCGGGCGAGGGCAAAGTCCAGCAGCCGGGTTTTGGCGAAGATGGCCGATACCAGCTCGCAATCGCGCAGGTTATAGGCGGCCAGCCGAGCCTTGTCCTCCCGGAACAGGCGGCCGATTTCCTCGCCCCGGTCGCTGCCATGCAACAGTTTGCCTTCGTCCAGCAGTGACCTGGCTACCGCCTCCAGCGAGAAGCTGTCAAACCGGTAAAAGGCAGCGCGCAGCAACTCAATGCCATCCAGCAATACCCGACCGGGGATCCTGGCTGCGCGTCGCTGCCCATCCTCGTCAAGTTCGCGCCAGTGCACTACTGACCCGGCGCGACCGAGGTTCAAGGGCACCCCCAGCTGATCCGCAAGCCGTTGCAGGTACCAGGTGTCGAAATTGACCACATTCCAGCCGATCAGGACATCCGGGTCATAATCGGCTATGAAGGCCAGGAAAGCCTGCAACACCTCTTGCTGGGAGGGAAGCCCCTGCACATGGTCCCCGAAGACGCCCTCGCCGACGATGAATACGCGCCGATGCTCGCCGTCGTCCCCGGTGGCATGGACTGCGATGGAGTAAAGCTGCAGGCCCGCCATGGCCGTTTCAATATCAAATGACACCACTTTCAGGGCGGGGCGAAAAGCGGCAGAACGCAGTGCCGGGTTCACCATCCGCTGGTAAGCGCCGCAGTCCGTGATCGGTCCGCAGAGGCTGGCACCGCCGGCGATAAAGCGCTCCATCAGATAGCGATCAGCGGGATTGATATCCGCCTCCAATGGCTCGGCCCCACGCTGGCGCAAACCATCCGCCAGTTGTCGCGCCTGCTGGTAACCCTGGCTGTAGATTGCAGTGACAGGTGACATGGAGAAATCCCGCAGAGTCAGCGGTTTGCAGCTTATGCCATGCTGTAACGCCAGTACTGACTGGTATCGCGAAGCATCACTCTCTGCCAGGAAAAATACACTGCGCTCGCCATAAATAACCACCTGCACAGGCCCCTGGGCAGTGGCAAACCAGAATTCCAGCACAATACCCGCACTGTCATCGCGCCAGCTGCGGCTCAGCAAAAAGCCCTCGCGGTACGCAGACCCGGGGTTCAGGGACGGTTTCATGCTAGGCATCGGTCGCCGGGTGGCTTAAGCTATGGATCACTGAATCAGCCCTCTAATCTGTCGAATATTGTCTGGAAGGTCATCATGAGCAAGCCTGTCATCAAACAAGACCCCCTCTATCAACTGCTGCGCAATGAGGATATCAAGGGCTTTAACGAGCAGCGGGATATCCTGGATACCAGCGAACTGAAGAGTGGTGATTATCGGGGGCGAGACCTGCGCAACATGAATGCCAGGGGGCTGGACTTCAGCAATTCCTACTTTCGCAACACCGACCTCAGTGGCATCGATTTCCGGGAAACCAATCTTGAAGGTGCCAGCCTGCTTGACGCCAAGCTGTCCGGCACCTATTTCCCGGAGTCAATCAGCGCCACGGAAATCCGCCTCTCGCTGAATACCGGCACACGGCTGCGCTACGACCGGAAATAAACGTTCTCAACCCCGGGACAGTAACTCGCGCAGGTCGATAATCGCGGCGTTGGCGCGACTGATATAAGAAGCCATTACCAACGAGTGATTCGCCAGCAGACCCATACCGCTGCCGTTGAGGATCATCGGACTCCAAATCGTCTGCTGGGTCCCCTCCAGTTCACGGATAATCTGCTGCAAACTGACCTGGGCGTTTTTCTTCTCCAGCACATCGGCAAAATCGACCTCTGCTGCCCTGAGGAAATGAATCAGGGCCCAGGCCGTGCCCCTGGCTTCGAAAAATACATTATCTATTTGTGTCCAGGGGGTGCGAACTTCCACTTCCCTCGGCGCAATCGTGGACTGGCGAGCACTTGCATCACCGGCAAGGTCGGTATTCAAGCGACGCTGGCCAACGCTGGCACTGAGCCGTTGGGACAAGCTGCCGAGACGGGAATCGACGGTATCCAGCCAGTACCGCAGGTTGTCCGCCCGGGCATAGAACTGGGCGTCGCTGTCATCAGTGTCTTCAAGCCGGCGCAGGTAACTATGCAGGTAGTCGAGCGCTTCGCGATACTGGCTCTCTGACGCTGGCAGGACCCAGCTGTCGGCATCAAAGTTCAACCGCGGCTCGGCCATCGACAGGTCGGGATCTTCCGTGGACTGGGACTGGGACCGACTGAGCACCTCCCGTAACCCCCGGGCAAGGTCCCGGGACTGGATCAGCACACCGTATTCCCAGCTGGGCACGTTGTCGAGCCAGACGCCCGGTGGCAATAGGTCGTTGTAAAGAAATCCTCCCGGCTTTTCCAGCAGGGTTTCGACAACGCCGATCAAAGCTCCGGTAGTAGTCACACCCACCGGCAACTGGTCGCTATCGACAGTGGCGTACGCCGACGCTCGCTCGGTGACGTCAAAAACGGCAGGCGTCCGGCTCCAGTAAAATGCCAACACCAGAATAACAACCAGGTAGACGCCAAGTAAGGCCGCGAGAATTTTCAGCTTGCCCTGTCCGGGAAGGTACTTATCTCCCCACTGGACCAGCCGGGCTTTGAGTCCGGTCATTGTTTCACTCCCAATAGCTGCCTGTGCCGTTCGTGGATAACAGGCTTAATGATGGTGATGGGTCGCCTGGCCCGCGGACTTGCGAGCCTCCGCTTCAGTACAGAGCGTTTGTGATTCCAACTGCAGGCACAGCTGTATTGTCTCACCGGCAGCCGGCATCCGCGCAAGCCCCAGCAACATCAGGTGCAGGCCGCCGGGAGCAAATTGTACCTGCCCGCCTGCCGGCACATCGACAAAGGCCTGTTGCTGCATCCTTTGCATGCCTTCCACCTGAACACTGTCATGCAATTCCACACGCTCCGCAAGGTCTGCACTGGCGCCCGTCATGCGCACGGCTGTCTCGCCGGTATTGCGTACCGTAAGGTAGGCTGCCGTATTTTTCTGGGTAGGGGGCAGGATCCGCACCCAGGCGTTTTCCAACTCCACGGTCGTCTCTCCAGACGCGTGTACTGTGGTCGCCAGGAGCAGGCCAATGACACAACATACGAGATGAAGCACAGGTTTCACGTTCTCTCCTCACTTTTTTGTTTCTGGTGGCAGGAACCTATCGATCCCGCCAGGCGTCTGACCATCATAGCATCAGCTATGCCACTGTCACTCGTCCTCATTGGGATAGAGCGCCGGCGCTGCTACAATTGCAGCCACACCAGAACGGTCCGGCTTAACCATAAGACCGCCATTGAATAGGAAAAGTCCATGCGCTTTTTGCTCGCCAGCCTGCTTTGGCTCATCAGTAGCCTCAGCCTGGCCCAACTGCCCATCAACGGCAGTGCCGCAGCCGAATTCGGCGCACCGGCCTTTCTGCCGGTCGAAGAAGCCTACCGCATCGAAATCGAGCCCCAGCAGAATGGAGATGTTCGCGTTTACTGGCGCATCGCCGACGGCTATTACCTTTACCAGCACAGCTTCGATTTCCAGTTGCACAGTGAAGGCGCCGCCATCCCGCTGACAACGCAATTGCCCACAGCGCTGGAGCGTACTGATGAGTTTTTTGGCGAGGTGCGGGTCTACTATCAGGAGGCTGATGTTCGCCTGCAACCGGAAGCGTCCGCCGAGTCCGCAAGACTCGCCGTAAAATCACAAGGTTGCGCCGATGCGGGCCTCTGTTACCCGCCGCAGACCGAATACTTTGACATTGATTTTGCCAGCGGCAGCGTGACCCCTGTAGCTGGACCGGGTAGCGAAACCACAGTCACTAGCCGCATCACTCCCCCACTGGATCTTGGCAGTCTCCCCTACATGATGCTGCTGGCCTTTCTGGGCGGAAGTATTCTGAACCTGATGCCCTGCGTCTTTCCCATTTTGTCCCTCAAGGTACTGGGCTTCGCCCGCAGCAACAATAGTGAACGTCTGCGCCACGGCTGGCTCTATGCTGCCGGTGTGGTCACCAGTTTCCTGGTCGTTGCAACGGCGCTGATTATGTTGCAACAGGCTGGGCAGGCGATTGGCTGGGGCTTCCAGCTCCAGTCCCCGGGTTTTGTGATCGCCCTGGCCTATCTGTTCCTGGTAATGGGGCTTTCGCTCTCCGGCATGCTGCAACTGGGCAGCGGCATTACGGATATTGGCAGTGGCCTGGCTGCTCGCCAGGGTGGCACTGGCAGCTTCTTCACCGGCGTACTCGCGGTTGTAGTCGCCAGTCCCTGCACTGCCCCTCTGATGGGCACCGCGCTGGGTTTTGCAATAACCCAGCCGCCGGCTATCGCCCTGGCGGTATTCTTTGCCCTCGGCGCGGGCATGGCCGCACCGCTGGTGCTCCTGAGTTACAGCACCCAGGCACGCAACTGGATGCCGCGACCAGGACCCTGGATGGAAACCATGAAGCAGCTGCTGGCGTTTCCGCTCTATGGCAGTGCTCTCTGGCTGTTCTGGGTGGCCGGGCGCCAGACTGGGGTAGATACCATGGCCGCGGCACTGGCCGGTGGTTTGTTGCTGGCGCTGGGCCTGTGGTTATGGAACGCCTCTCTCTGGCGCCGCGCTCTGGCGCTGGGCTGCCTGGCACTGGCGGTTACGCTGGGACTATGGCGGGCACCGGTTGATGACGGTGGCAACCGCATGCTGGCACAAGGCCAGGTGCCCTGGTCAATGGAGGCCATTGATACCTTGCGCGCGAGCGGTCGTCCGGTGTTTGTGGATGTTACCGCAGATTGGTGTATCACCTGCATTGCCAACGAACGTGCCGTGCTGCATACCGATGAAATCAGCACCGCTTTTGCCGAGCACCAGGTCACTTACATGATCGCCGACTGGACCAACTACGATGCCGCTATCGCCGATTTCTTGCGCGAACACGGCCGTACCGGCATTCCACTCTACGTACTCTATCCGGCGGAAGCCTCGGCCCAACCCGTTATCCTGCCGCAATTATTAACGCGAAAGATTGTGCTTGAAGCCTTACGGGCCACCGCACCAAAAACTGATGTCATTGCCAGCAGACAATGAAATTTCGCAGACGTTAGTCTATAAGTTCGCCATTATAAAAAAATCGGGCTGCGAAATGCCTGCAGATGGCGACATTATCCTGAAAATGAATAAATTCGGGTAAAAAGCGGGTAACTGCCGCTATTTCCCGACAATAATGATAATAATGGACACAATCTCGCTTTTACGCGAGAATCCACGACACTAGTTTCTGACCACGGCCTCCGGGGGGAATATGGCTACCATTCTGGTTTTGCACGGCCCCAATCTCAATTTACTCGGGGAGCGCGAGCCCGCGGTTTATGGCAATACGACTCTGGCAGATATCAACAGCAACTTGACCGCTATCGCCACCGGGCGCGGCCACCACCTGCTGACCATGCAGAGCAATGCCGAGTATGAGCTGATTGATCGGGTCCACGATGCCCGTCTTGAGGGAGTCAACTTTATCCTGATCAATCCTGCCGGATTTACCCACACCAGTATCGCGTTACGAGATGCCCTGGCAGCGGTGGCTATTCCTTTCATTGAAATCCACCTGTCCAATATTCATGCCCGTGAACCCTTCCGGCAAAAGTCCTGGTTTTCCGACCTGGCACGCGGTGTTATCTGCGGCCTCGGAGCCCACGGCTATGAGCTGGGCCTGCAGGCAGCCCTGCACAATCTTGAACAGTCATAATTGCAACCCTGAGAGAACCCGTTATGGACATTCGCAAAGTCAAAAAGCTGATCGAATTACTGGAAGAGTCCAATATCGATGAGATAGAAATAAAAGAGGGCGAGGAGTCGGTGCGCATCAGTCGTAACAGCGCGCAGCCGATCATGGCCGCCTATGCACACCCGCCGGCCGCAGCTGCTGCCCCGGCGCCAGTGCCGGCCGCGCCCGTCGCAGAGCCGGCAGCGCCGGTCCCCACAGATCCCGGCAAGGTGATCACCTCGCCGATGGTCGGTACCTTTTACCGATCGCCCTCGCCAACCTCCAGCCATTTCGTAGAAGTGGGCCAGTCGGTAAAAGTTGGAGATGTTCTCTGCATTATTGAAGCCATGAAGATGATGAACCAGATCGAGGCCGATAAGGCCGGCACCATAGAGGCCATCCTGGTCGAAAACGGTGAGCCGGTAGAATTTGACCAGCCTCTCTTCTCAATCGTCTGAAAGCCCCCTGGCGCCCAGCGTCGCAAGCAGAGGAATACAACATGGCCAAGCTGGAAAAGGTACTCATCGCCAACCGCGGTGAGATCGCCCTGCGCATACTGCGGGCCTGCAAGGAAATGGATATCAGTACCGTAGCGGTCCACTCCATGGCTGATCGCGAATTGATGCACGTACGCCTGGCGGACGAGGCGGTGTGCATCGGCCCCGCCTCCTCCACCGCAAGCTATCTCAACGTCCCCGCCATTATCAGTGCCGCCGAGGTTACCAATGCCACAGCCATCCATCCCGGTTATGGGTTTTTGGCAGAAAACGCCGATTTCGCCGAGCAGGTTGAAAAAAGCGGCTTTATTTTTATCGGCCCCAAAGCGGATACGATACGGCTGATGGGCGACAAAGTATCCGCCATCGACGCCATGAAAAAAGCCGGAGTCCCCACAGTGCCGGGCTCTGACGGTCCACTGACCGACAATGATGAGCTGACACTTGCCGTGGCACGGCGCATTGGCTACCCGGTTATCGTCAAGGCCGCGGCAGGTGGTGGCGGTCGCGGCATGCGGGTTGTTCACAATGAGGCCGCATTGCTGAACTCAGTACAACTTACCCAAACGGAAGCGGCCGCAGCGTTCGGTTCAGGCGTGGTGTATCTGGAGAAATTCCTGCAGAAACCCCGCCATGTCGAAGTACAGATAATTGCCGATGGCCAGGGCAATGCGATTCACCTCGGCGACCGCGACTGCTCTTTGCAGCGCAGACATCAGAAAGTACTGGAAGAGGCTCCGGCGCCGGGTGTCGACGAGCATCTCAGGGCACAGGTGGCGGAGGCATGCGTTAATGCCTGTATCGACATCGGCTACCGCGGTGCCGGCACCTTTGAATTTCTGTACGAAGACGGTGGTTTTTACTTTATCGAAATGAATACGCGGGTACAGGTGGAACACCCGGTGACTGAAATGATCACCGGCATCGATATTGTTCGCGAGCAACTACGCATCGCCAGTGGCCTGCCGCTGTCCTTTACCCAGGAACAGGTAAAGTTCCGCGGTCATGCCTTTGAGTGCCGCATCAACGCAGAGGATCACCAGACTTTCATGCCTTCACCAGGCAAGGTCACAACATTCCATGCCCCCGGTGGCCCCGGTATACGAGTGGACTCACACCTGTATGACGGCTATACCGTGCCGCCATTTTACGATTCCCTGGTCGCCAAAATCATCAGCTACGGTGAAACCCGGGAGGGCGCCCTGGCCAGGATGCGCCAGGCCCTCGATGAACTGGTGATCGAAGGCATACGCACCAATACGGCCCTGCACCGGGACCTGGTGCGGGACGGCTCATTCCAGGCCGGCGGTGTAAGTATTCACTACCTTGAAAGTAAACTGGAAGACTGGAGCCAGATGAGCCGATGAGCTGGCTCCAGTTACGCCTGGATACTGATCCGGAACAGGCCGCCATGCTGGAACAGCACATGCTTGAGGCCGGCGCCGTAGCAGTGACAATGGAGGACAACGCCGACCAGCCCGTGCTTGAACCCGGCGTGGGTGAAACACCGTTATGGCGCCAGACCCGGCTTACCGGACTGTATCCCGCGGATACCGATATGCAGGCGGTTCTGGGCCATTTTCCCGAGACCCTGCGAGAAGACTGTAACCAGCGTATCGAGATACTCGAGGACAAGGACTGGGAGCGAGAGTGGATCAAACACTATCAGCCCATGCGCTTTGGCCGCCGCCTGTGGGTATGCCCAAGCTGGCTGGAGCCGCCCGATCCCGGCGCGACCAACCTGCTCCTGGACCCGGGCCTGGCATTCGGCACCGGTACCCACCCGACTACAGCACTGTGCCTGACCGAGCTGGACAGCCTTGAGCTTAGCGGCTGCAAAGTAGTCGATTATGGTTGCGGTTCGGGCATTCTCGCCGCTGCCGCCCTCAAGCTCGGCGCCACCGTAGCCCTGGGCGTGGATAACGATCCCCAGGCACTGGCAGCGAGCCGGGAAAACTGCACGCGCAACCACATTCCCGAAGATGCACTGGCCATTGCGGCCCCCAACGAAGAGCTGATAGAGACCTGGCGAGGGCAGGCTGACGTAGTGGTAGCCAACATCCTGGCCGGCCCCCTGCTGGACCTTTCCCCCACCCTGCTTGGCCTGCTCCGGCCCGGCGGCACTCTGTTGTTGTCCGGTCTGTTGAACACGCAGGCGGCGGCGTTGTGCAAACACTACAGCAGCCGAATTGTGCTGACCGTGGCCGGTGAGCGCGAGGGCTGGGTCTGTCTCCGGGGTCGCCTGCCGGAAGCTTAATCGCTTCGATTGTGGTGATTTTTTAGCCAGGGCCGCTTTAACCAGCCCTGCGGGTCGAGTATCATGGCCAACCTTTTTGAGCGGGCGCCCGGAGCTCTTGATGCTGCAAATAGGACCCTACACACTCTCCAACCCCGTGGCACTCGCGCCCATGGCGGGTGTCACCGACTTGCCGTTTCGCAGGCTTTGCGCGCAACTGGGTGCCGGAATCGCGGTATCGGAAATGGTCAACAGCAACCCCAGTCTCCGGGACACCGAAAAAACCCGACTGCGCATACGCCATGATGAAGAAACCCGTCCCCGGTCGGTGCAGATCGCAGGTAACGATCCCGCACAGATGGCCGCCGCGGCCCGCTACAATGTCGCCATGGGTGCACAGATTATCGATATCAATATGGGCTGTCCTGCCAAAAAAGTGTGCCGCAAGGCGGCCGGGTCGGCGTTGCTGGCAGATGAACCACTGGTTCGCGCGATCCTCGAAGCCGTTGTTGACGCCGTGTCAGTGCCGGTTACCCTGAAGATCCGAACCGGCTCCACGCCGGGCGCACGCAACGGCGTCACAATCGCACGCATTGCAGAGGACGCCGGTATCGCCGCTCTTGCCGTACACGGCCGTACCCGCGCCTGCGCCTTCCGGGGCGAGGTGGAATACGACACCATTGCCGCAATCGTTAACGCCACCGATTTCCCCGTGTTCGCCAATGGTGATATCGACAGCGCAGAAAAAGCCCAGTCGGTACTCGCTTACACAGGCGCCGCCGGCATCATGGTGGGGCGTGCAGCACAGGGAAGGCCCTGGTTGTGCGGGCAGATCGCAGCCCGCCTGGCCACGGGCGTCACCCCACTGCCTCCCACCATAGAGAACCAACTGGCACTGTTAAGCAGGCATGTTGCCGCGCTGCACGACTTCTACGGGGACTTTATCGGACTGCGCATTGCACGCAAGCATGTCGGCTGGTACCTGCAATATCATCCGTCACTTTCAGACTGCCGTTCGGCCTTCAACAAACTTGACTGCAGTGCCTCACAATTGAGAATGATAGAGCAACTTTTCGGGCGCTATGGCGCAGAGGAATTAGCAGCATGACCCAGGCGAAAGAGACGGCCGCCGAGGCAATGGCTGGCGCCCTTGATACGATTACCAACACGGTCCCCGCTGAAGGTAGTCACCTGCACGACGCGGTGACCCGAGCGGTTCGCACCTATCTGACGGAGCTCGACGGCCAATTGACCACCGACTTTTATCAACTGGTGCTGACTGAAATCGAGGCGCCGTTGATGCGTGAGGTGATGGCCTACACTCGCAACAACCAAACCCGGGCCTCGCATATGCTGGGCCTCAACCGCGGCACCCTGCGCAAAAAGCTCAAGCAGTACAACTTACTCTCCGACAAAAGCTGACAGGCAACCCCCATACCATGAGCAATTCCCAGTTCATCCCCGTTAAACGCGCATTGATCAGCGTGTCCGATAAAACCGGCATCGTGGAATTTGCCACCGCCTTGCGCGCACTTGGTGTGGCGCTGCTCTCAACAGGTGGCACCTATCGCCTGCTGCAGGAGCAGGGCCTGGAAGTCACCGAGGTGGCCGACTACACCGGCTTCCCGGAGATGATGGATGGCCGGGTAAAGACCCTGCATCCTAAAGTGCACGGCGGCATTCTCGCCCGTCGCGGACAGGACGACGCCGTCATGGCAGAGCACGGAATCGATCCCATCGACATGGTCGTAGTCAATCTCTACCCTTTCGAGGCCACTGTAGCCCAGCCGGGCTGCAGCCTTGAGGACGCAGTGGAAAACATTGATATCGGCGGACCAACCATGGTGCGCGCTGCGGCAAAGAATCACCGTTTCGTCAACATCGTGGTCAACAGCGGTGACTATGAGGCCGTTATCAGGGAAATGCAGGCCAATGATGGCGCCACCAGCCTGGCCACCCGCTTTGATCTCGCCATCAGGGCCTACGAGCACACCGCCGCGTATGATGGCGCTATCGCCAATCACTTCGGCAAGCTGGTAGGGGGCGGATCAGAGGCTTTTCCACGCACTTTCAATACCCAGTTCCACAAGGTCCAGGACATGCGCTACGGTGAAAACCCCCACCAGCAGGCCGCCTTTTACAGGGAAGCGGCGCCCGCCGAAAGAGGGATCGCCACGGCGCAACAGCTGCAGGGGAAGGAACTCTCCTACAATAATGTCGCCGATACCGATGCGGCACTGGAATGCGTGAAAAGCTTTGCCGAGCCTGCGTGCGTGATCGTCAAGCACGCCAATCCCTGCGGGGTGGCGGTGGCCGGCACCCTGCTCGAGGCCTACCAGCTAGCGTTTGCCACCGATAGTGAATCTGCCTTCGGTGGCATTATCGCCTTTAACCGGGAGCTGGATGCCGCTACCGCGCGGGCGATCGTCGAGCAGCAGTTTGTTGAAGTCATTATTGCCCCCGCTGTGAGTGCGGAGGCCCAGGCGGCGGTGGCAGGGAAGAAGAACGTACGCCTGCTCACCTGTGGCCAGTGGGCGCAGAGTATCCCGGCGCTGGACTACAAGCGCGTCAACGGCGGCTTGCTGGTACAGGACCGGGATCTGGGCATGATCAATCGCGATGACCTCAGGATTGTCAGTAAAATCCCGCCGAGTGAACAGCAGATGCATGACCTGATGTTTGCCTGGAAGGTGGCCAAGTTCGTTAAATCCAATGCCATTGTCTACGCCGCCAACGGCCAGACAGTCGGGGTGGGCGCCGGCCAGATGAGCCGTATCAATTCCGCCCGTATTGCCGCCATCAAGGCCGAACATGCGGGTCTGGCCGTTCGCGGCTCGGTGATGGCGTCAGATGCATTCTTCCCGTTCCGGGACGGTATCGACAGCGCCGGGGCCGCCGGCATTGCTGCGGTCATCCAGCCGGGCGGCTCCATCCGTGATGAAGAGGTTATTGCCGCCGCCGACGAACACGGTATGGCGATGGTCTTTACCGGCATGCGCCACTTCCGTCACTGATTACTTCCCCAAGGGCATTGAAAGCGATGAAAGTTCTGATTATCGGCAGCGGTGGGCGCGAGCATGCCCTGGCGTGGAAAGCAGCCGGCGAAAACACCGTTGAGCAGGTTTACGTGGCGCCGGGCAATGCCGGTACGGCCACCGAGCCGGGGGTTCAAAACCTGGCTCTCGACATTATGGATTTTGCCGGTCTGGCGGATTTCGCCGAACGGGAGAGTGTGGCATTGACGATTGTCGGCCCGGAGGCGCCATTGGTAAACGGTATTGTCGACTACTTCAGCGCGCGCGGATTGCGTTGCTTTGGCCCGGGCAAGGGCGCAGCTCAACTGGAGGGCTCCAAAGCCTTCACCAAGGACTTCCTTGCACGGCACCACATACCGACCGCCGCCTACGCCAACTTTACCGACCTCGAACCGGCACTGGCCTACGTGCGCGCACAGGGGGCGCCGATCGTGATCAAGGCCGATGGCCTGGCCGCGGGCAAAGGCGTGATCGTGGCGGAGACCCTGGCAGAGGCCGAGGCCGCGATTGTCGATATGCTCTCGGGCAACGCCTTCGGTGAGGCCGGTTGCCGGGTGGTGATCGAAGAGTTTCTGGAAGGTGAAGAGGCCAGCTTTATCGTCATGGTTGACGGTGAACATGTACTGCCCATGGCCACCAGCCAGGACCACAAGCGTATCGGAGAAGGTGACACCGGGCCCAATACCGGCGGCATGGGCGCCTATTCCCCGGCGCCAGTGGTAACCGAAACGGTCTACCAGCGGGTGATGGATGAGGTCATCCTGCCCACGGTGCGCGGCATGGCTGCCGAGGGCAACCCCTATACCGGCTTTCTCTATGCCGGGTTGATGATCAACGCCAGCGGTGAAGCCAAAGTCATCGAATACAATTGCCGCTTTGGCGATCCCGAAACCCAGCCCGTACTGATGCGCCTGCGGTCCGATCTGGTGACACTGTGCAGTCACGCACTCGATGGCACCCTCAATACTGTCAGTGCCGAGTGGGATTCCCGCTGCGCAATCGGCGTTGTATTGGCCGCGGGGGGCTATCCCGGCGACTTCGCCAGGGGCACACCCATTCGGGGCCTCGCCTCGCCACAGCCTGATAACGTCAAGGTATTTCACGGGGGCACCGCGGTGGCCGGAGATGACATCGTGACCAACGGTGGCCGGGTCCTGTGCGTTACCGCCCTTGGTGACGATATCACCAGCGCCCGGGACACGTGCTACCGCGCCACAGAACTGATCAGCTGGGAAGGCATGACTTTACGTCGGGACATTGGTTGGCGAGCCATGGCGCGCTATAGTTAAGCCTACACTTCCCGTGAGCACTACTGCCATGAGCAACAGACAGCTTACCCTGTTCGACCGCCTGCTTGGCGAGGCGGATACCGTACTGCGCACCCTCGGCAATAACCGCCAGCCCTCTACCCGAAAGTCACCGGCCAACGGCCATCGCGAAGGCAATCTGGACACGGCCCAGCGCGATCATGTGGCCGGGCTGATGCGGGTGAACCATACCGGGGAAGTCTGCGCCCAGGCCCTTTACCAGGGCCAGGCGCTTACCGCGAAGTTGCCACAGGTCCGGGAGGAGATGCGCGAAGCAGCGAGGGAAGAGGAAGATCACCTCGCCTGGTGTGCGGAACGACTGCGGGAGCTGAACAGCAGGCCCAGCCATCTTAACCCTGCCTGGTATGGCATCTCGTTTCTACTCGGTGCCACCGCAGGCGCGATTGGCGACAAATGGAGCCTTGGCTTCGTCGCCGCGACGGAAGAAAGAGTGTGCCGACATTTGCGCGAACACCTGCGTGACCTGCCCCTTGATGATCGCAAATCACAGCTTATCCTGCAGCAAATGCTGGAAGACGAAGAGCGCCATGGCGAAAACGCCCTGGCAGCGGGCGGCGCCGATTTTCCGGCACCCGTAAAAGAGGCCATGAGCCTGCTGTCACAACTGATGACCCGCAGCAGCTACTATATTTGAAACCGACTCCCGTGCCCGCGGCCAAAGCCTGGAGTGCCGGCCCGGGGCAAGCGGTTAGCCCATACTCAGGGGTTAAATTCGACCAGTTCGAAGCTGTGGCTCATGGCGACGCCCGCGGCATCCAGCATGATTGAAGCCGAACAGTATTTCTCTGCGGATAACTCCACAGCACGCGCCACCTGTTTTTCCTTCAGCTCAACACCGGTCACCACAAAATGCATGTGTATGGCGGCAAACACCGCAGGCACTGCCTCGGCACGCTCGGCTGTGAGCTCGACGCGACAATCCACTACCTGTTGACGGGATTTCTGCAGCATACCCATGACATCGAAAGAGGAACAACCGCCAACGCCCAACAACAACATTTCCATCGGCCTCGGGCCAATATTGCGCCCACCCTGCTCGGGCGGCCCGTCCATCACCACACTATGGCCACTACCGGATTCACCCAGAAACATGACGCCATCAACCCACTTTACCGTTGCCTGCATAGCCTTGTACCCGCGACCACAAAAGGCCGGGAGCTTAGCACAACACAGGACGTTTTACTTATGCTGCCCGTGGAGTAATATGGGCCAACAATAATGCCCGTGGGCACAAGGGAGACCACTGAGTGCTTAAGCCCCATATCACCAATACCATACCTACCGTGGAAAGCTTTTTACGCCACTGCACCCGCCGCAGTTACGGCTCCAAACAAACCATTCTGCAGGAGGGCGCCGACAGCGACTCTCTGCACCTGATCCTCGAAGGCTCGGTATCGGTCATGGTGCAGGACGAAAGTGACGCCGATCACATGCTGGTCGTCAGCTACCTGAACCCCGGCGATTTCTTCGGGGAAATGGGCCTGTTCGGTGCTGCTGACGAAGTGCGTAGCGCCATGGTCATCGCTCGCGAACCGTGCCAGGTTGCAGAGATTTCCTACGCCCGTTTCCATCAGATCAGGAGCCAGTTTCCGGACATTCTGTTTGCCATTTCCAGGCAAATGGGTGTTCGGCTGCGCAAAACCACGAGCAAGCTGAAGGACCTGGCATTCGTCGACGTTTCAGGCCGCATTGCACATACGTTGATTGACCTGTGCAAACAGCCCGATGCAATGACCCACCCGGACGGCATGCAGATAAAAATTACTCGTCAGGAACTGGGTAAAATCGTCGGCTGCTCACGGGAAATGGCCGGGCGGGTATTAAAAAACCTGGAGGAGGACGGCTTGATAGCCGTCGCGGGCAAAACGATGGTGATCTTCGGAACGCGTTGAACGAATCGCCCGCCCCGGCTCCCTCATCAGAAAAACAGTTCCCGCAAGCGGTCGCCAGGTTCGGGTGCGCGCATGAAGGTCTCGCCCACCAGGAAGCTATGGACACCGGCATCGCGCATCATCGCCACATCGGCCGGAATATGGATTCCGCTTTCGGTAATCACCAACCGGTCTGCCGGCATGTAGGGCAATAATCCCAGGGTGGTTTGGAGGGACGTCTCGAAAGAGTGTAGATCGCGATTGTTAACGCCAATAAGCGGAGTCTCAAGCTCCAGTGCACGATCAAGCTCGGCGCGGTCGTGCACTTCAACCAGCACATCCAGACCGTATTCAGCGGCGGTATGCGCCAACTCCTGTAATTGTGAGGACTCAAGCGCCGCGACAATCAACAACACGGCATCTGCACCGATCGCGCGCGCCTCCACTACCTGCCAGGCATCGATGGTGAAATCCTTGCGCAGCACAGGCAGTGTGCAGGCGCCACGGGCCTGTTGCAGAAATGCATCCGCACCCTGGAAAAAGTCTACATCGGTCAATACTGACAGACAGCTGGCACCGCCGCGTTGATAGCTCTGCGCTATCTGGGCCGGCTCGAAATTTTCGCGGATAACGCCCTGGCTGGGGGAGGCGCGCTTCACCTCGGCAATAACTGCTGGCTGCCTTGCCGCCACAGTGGCTTGCATCGCGGCGCCAAAGCCACGGGGCGCACTCTGTTCACTGATCCGGGATTCCAGGTCAGCCAGTGACTGCTGCGCTTTACCCGCAGTGACTTCCTCCAGCTTGCGCGCCAGGATACGGCGCAGGATAGTCGGTGCATTGCTGGCCATCAGGTGTAGCTCCCGGTGCGCATCAGTTGGGTAAAGTTAACAAATTCTTTCAGCTTTTCCAGAGCCTGGCCGGAGGCGATAAGGTCGTCCGCCAACGCCACGCCGTCGGCGATCGTAGCCGCCAGGCCACTCACATAAATGGTGGCGCCGGCGTTCAGGGCAATAAGGTTGGCCGCTTTGCGGGCCACGCTATCGGCATTGCGGCCGAGGGCCCGGCGGATCAAGCCCGCCGATTCCTCCGCGCTGGTCACAGCCAGGCCCTCCAGGCTCTGCCGCTCCAGACCGAAGTCTTCCGGGGCGATGGTATAGGTGGAAATTGTGCCCCGATGCAGTTCCGCCACCGCTGTGCTGCCGCTGATGGTAATCTCGTCAAGACCGCCCTCGCCGTGTACCACCAATACATGCTCGCTACCCAACAACTGCAGCACCTCTGCCAATGGCCGGCATAATGCCGGATCAAAAACCCCGATCACCTGCCGCTTGACGCCCGCGGGATTAGTCAACGGGCCCAGCACATTGAACAGGGTGCGCATGCCCAGCTCACGCCGTGGGCCAACCGAATGCCGCATCGCAGAGTGGTGTGCCGGCGCAAACATGAAGCCCATGCCGACATTTTCAATAACCCTCGCCACCTGCTCCGGGCTCAGGTCCAGCGGTACGCCGAGCTCCTCGAGAACATCCGAGCTACCCGAGGTACTGGAAACCGAGCGATTGCCATGTTTGGCCACCCGGGCGCCCGCCGCCGCCACTACGAATGTGGCTGCGGTCGACACATTGAACAGGTTGGCGCCATCACCGCCGGTACCCACAAGGTCAACCAGGTGATCGCCGGTTACCTGTACCGGGATCACGAGCTCGCGCATAACCTGCGCCGCACCGGCAATTTCGTCTATGGTTTCGCCCTTGACGCGCAGGGCCATCAGCAGGGCTCCAATCTGGGCATCGGTGGCACCACCGGACATGACGGTGCGCATTACCCCGATCATTTCTTCCCGGCTCAGGTCCTGTTGTGTCACCAATCGCGCCAGCGCTTCCTGCATTTTCATAAACTCCGTGCCCGCTGCTCAAGAAAGTTGCGCAGCAAATCATGACCGTGGGCGGTGAGAATGGATTCCGGATGAAATTGCACACCCTCCACCATCAGTTCACGATGACGCAGCCCCATGATTTCATCCATGTCGCCGCTTTCAGTTTCAGTCCAGGCGGTTATTTCCAGGCACTGAGGCAGGCTTTCCCGCTCAACTACCAGGCTGTGATAACGGGTTGCCTCAAAAGGTTGGCTGAGCCCGCGAAATACGCCTTCACCGCGATGGTGAATCAAGGAGGTCTTGCCATGCATCACCTGGCGTGCCCGGACAACCGTGCCACCATACACCTGGCCGATACTCTGGTGACCCAGACAGATACCGAGAATGGGTACTTTACCTGCGTAGTCAGCGATCACCGCCATGGAGATACCGGCCTCATTCGGCGTACAGGGACCGGGGGAGATCACAATGCGCTCGGGTGCCAGTGTGGCTACCTCAGCGGCCTCGATTTCATCATTACGCACCACCTGCACGTCGGCACCCAACTCGCCAAGGTATTGCACGATGTTGTAGGTGAAGGAATCGTAATTGTCGATCATCAGAATTTTGGACACAAAACTCTCTTTTCTTTCAAAGGATTGAAAAAACCAGCGCATCCCCATTATCAACTTCGGGAGCCTGTGACGGGCTGCTGGACGCCCGCAAAACCCCGTACTTTAACATACCTGGTGAAGTCATGTTCTGCAGAAAGTCCCGGCATCGGCCCGCGCAAACACTCGCCATCCGTTTAACCTGTGGATGAATACCCGGGCTTTCATTATGATAGGGCACTCCCCGACGAGCAGGCAATCTCGACTCAATGACTTTACTGATCTTTTTCGCGGTACTCGCTATTGCCGTATCTTTCGTTTGCTCTATCCTGGAGGCCGCGCTGCTGTCATTAACCCCGAGTTATATTGCGCAGCTGAAGCTATCCAACCTCAAGCTGCATGATCGGCTCGCGGCCCTGAAAAACAAGATTGACCAACCACTGGCTGCAATCCTCACCCTCAACACGGTAGCTCATACTGTGGGCGCAACCGGTGTCGGGGCGCAGGTAACCCTCGTCTTCGGCGACGGTTACCTGGGAATTACTTCTGCGATTATGACGATCCTGATATTGGTTTTCTCGGAAATCATACCCAAGACAATCGGCGCAAGGTACTGGCATGGCCTGGCGCCAATCCTGCCCGCATGCCTTGGGACAATGATCATAGTATTGAAACCGTTCATATGGATGTCCGACCAGATCATGAAGCTTTTTGGCGGACAACCGCCGGCACATGATATCAGGCAGGAAATAAAGGCACTCTCAATTCTCGGTCGTGAAATCGACAGCCTCGATGAAGATGAACAGCGGGTCATTGCGAACATTCTGGACCTTCACGAGATTCCCGTTCGCGACATCATGACGCCCAGGATTGTCTGTGGATTTGTCCACCCGGAAACCACGATTTCCGAGTTTACCGAGCAAGTTAATAAAAGCCAGTTTTCGCGCTATCCCGTGATCGACTCCAGCGAGGCACCGCTCGGCATTCTTTTTCGCTACGACCTGATCAATGCAGACCCGGATCAACCCGTATCTTCCATAATGAAACCTGTCACCGTCGTCCCGGACAAGATCAATGTGGAAGCTGTGATGAGCCAGCTGATGAAAGAGAGACAACACATGTTTCTCGTCTATGACGAATACGGAACCTGGCAGGGCGTAGTTACCATGGAAGATGTTATTGAAACGATTATTGGTAAAGCCATCATGGATGAAACCGATGACATTCCAAGCATGCGCAGGCATGCCAAGCTGCGCTGGAAGCATCGGCTTAAAAATCTCGACAGCTGACAGTCCCTGCATCCCGGGCGGATAACCCGCAAGCCATGGGGGCCATCCCCTTTCTACCCCATCCACTCAATCTATTGTCAGGCAGGGATGGCTTTAGGGAATGACATACTATAATGTCGGGAAACCACAAGGGCGTGGAAGCATAACCACTTGCAGACCAAGCCGACCATCCAGCTTGTGCCGACTGCCGGCGCCCCCTATGATTCAGGAACAACAACCAGGAATTAATATGGACATTACCCTCAGCCTTGCACCACTAATAGCCCTTATTGCCGGCGTTTTGATTCTGGTGGCACCCAAACTGCTTAACTATATTGTGGCCGGCTACCTGATCGTTTTTGGCTTGATCGGACTGTTTGGCGCGAACAACCTCGGCTTCTGAGCCCGCCGAGCCAACCGAGTGCCGGCGCGACAACCGTGGCACTGGCTCCCTTGAATGGTAAGCGCCCGGGCTGCTAGGGCCCGGCCCGCGGTCTCTCCCCGCGGTCAAATAACAGGATAAATAACAGCCCGAAAACAATGCCGGCAAGATGGGCAAAGTTGGCAACGCCTGCCTGGGTACCAAACACACCGGCCAGCAGCTCCAGAATACCCAAAAAGATCACGAAATACTTTGCCTTCATCGGGATCGGGGGGAATAGCAACACGACAATCTGGTTGGGGAATTTCATCCCAAACGCCAACAGGATCGCGAAGACGCCACCGGACGCACCCAACGACGGCCTGGGATCCTCAAATCCACTGGATGACAATAATACCTGGACCACCCCGGCCCCGATCACGCAAAACAGGTAAAATGCAATAAACCGCGAAGAGCCCCAGGTACGCTCGATCGCGCCGCCGAACATCCATAACACAAACATGTTTACAAACAGGTGGAACAGGCCGCCGTGCAAGAATGCATACGTCACCAGCTGCCACGGACGGAACTCGCCCGCGGGAAATCCCTGGGGCAGTTGACCGGCGAAATCCTGCACCATCGGCCATAGCGCGAAATGCTGCAGGACCGGCTGGGGAGCCGCCAGCATGAAGAGAAACGCAAGCCCGTTGAGAACCAACAGTGAATTGATCACCGGGGCCGACCCCCTTTCGAGTGCTTCTTCGGCGTTTTCCTGTTGCATAAAACCTCCCTCTGTTTTTACTGCAATGACAGGCCTGTCAGGCCCGGCGGCGACCGCATGCCCACATCATTACAGCATAGACAAATTAACCGGCCGGCGAACTGCCTTTGCCGGCAGTCGCAATCTCCCGCTCTTTGTCTAAACTGCAGATTAGGTTGCACCCTGCCCTGTCTTTAACACCTGCTTCAAGAGCCATCACCTATTCAACTGATGGTGGATCAATACAGGGGAGACCGCCGACAGGAAGGTGCGAAAAACTCAAACCGGCATGAAATGCCCGGAGAGACTTTTATGGCATCTGCAGAGACCAGTACGACTGAAGTAACGCTGACGCTTCCCGACGCGACACTGGAGGGATTTCTGGCCCTTCCCGCGGAGGCCACCGGCATTGTGGTATTTGCCCATGGCAGCGGCAGCAGTCGCTTCAGTTCCCGCAACCGGGCGGTAGCAGAATATCTCAACGAGTCAGGCCTGGGCACACTGCTATTCGACCTGCTCACCGCTGACGAACACCAGGTTGACCAGCAGACCCGGGAGCTACGCTTCGATATTCCCCTGCTCAGCCGCCGCCTGGGTGGGGCCGTGCAATGGCTGGAAGAACGCGAGGATACCCGGCAGCTCAGCGTGGGCCTGTTTGGATCCAGTACCGGGGCCGCAGCGGCGTTGATCGCGGCCGCGGCTAATCCCGAGCGCGTCGCTGCGGTAGTGTCCCGGGGCGGGCGCCCGGATCTGGCCGGTGACAGCCTGGGGAAGGTAAAAGCTCCCACGCTGCTGATCGTCGGCGGCAGGGACACCCAGGTGATCGAGATGAACCGCGAGGCCGCTGAGAGGCTCACTTGTTACCATCGCATTGGCATCGTCAAAGGTGCCACCCACCTGTTCGAGGAACCGGGCACCCTGGAGCAGGTCGAGCAACTGGCAGCGGACTGGTTTAACCAGTATCTGCAATGAGTCACTGGTGTATTGCGATTGCCGGAACGTGGCTGGTTACGAAAAGAGCCTCAGGACTCTTTGAGCCCTGCCAGCACCATGGAGGCAGCGCGAAACAGGGCACGCGCCTTGTTGTGGGTTTCCTTCCATTCGAGCCGGGGCACTGAATCGGCCACCACGCCACCGCCCGCCTGGGTATAGAGTGTGCCGTTCTTGATTACCGCGGTGCGAATCGCTATCGCGGTATCCATGTCACCCCCCCAGGAGAGGTAGCCCACGGCACCACCATAGACACCGCGTTTGACGGGCTCCAGCTCGTCGATGATTTCCATGGCACGAATCTTGGGCGCCCCACTCACAGTACCCGCCGGCAGTGTAGCCCGCAGCACATCAATGGCGCTCTTGTTCGGCAACAGCTGGCCGGTGACATTGGAGACAATATGCATCACGTGGGAGTAGCGCTCCACGACCATTTTGTCCGTCAGGTTGACGCTGCCGATTGTCGCGATACGCCCCACGTCATTCCGCCCCAGGTCAATCAGCATCAGGTGCTCGGCAAGTTCCTTGGGGTCCGCCAGCAAGTCGGCCTCCATCGCCTCGTCCTCCTCCGGCGTGTGGCCGCGGCGGCGCGTTCCGGCGATGGGTCGAACCGTGACCTCACCCGCCTGCAGGCGGGCCAGAATCTCCGGCGAAGAACCGACAATGTGAAAATCACCGAGATCCAGGTAAAACATGTAGGGTGATGGATTCAGGTTACGCAAGGCGCGGTAAAGGTTCAGGGGCGGCGCCGTAAAGGGAACCTCCATCCGCTGGGAGGGCACTACCTGCATCACGTCTCCCGCCAGCACATACTCCTTCACCCGGTTTACCGCCTGTTCATAGTCGGGCTGGGTGAAGTGAGAGCGAGCCGAGTCCTCGAGCACGGCGCTGTCGGCCGCCCGCAGCACCACATCAGGCAGTGGCGGCATCGGTTCGGGCAGGCTCTGCATCAGGGATTGCAGGCGCTGCTGCGCCCGCGCCAGGGCATCATCTGCGGCCGGGTCAATATTCACTACCAGGCGAATGGTGCCCGACAGGTTATCAAAAACCAGTACTTCCTCTGACAGCATTAACAGGATGTCCGGCGTACCCAGTTCATCCGGTGGCATGCTGTCACGCAGGCGTGGCTCGACATAGCGCACGGTGTCGTAGCCGAAATAGCCGACCAGGCCACCATGAAATACAGGCAGGCCCGGTACGGGGGCAGTCTGGTAACGTTGCTGGAAGGATTCCACGAAAGCCAGTGGGTCAGCCACCGTCTCGGTTTCCAGCAGGACACCATCCTCCCAGATTTCAACGCGATAGCCGAACACCTTCAGCAGGGTGCGGCAGGGCAGGCCGATGATGGAGTAACGGCCCCACTTTTCACCGCCCTGAACCGATTCGAAAAAATAGGAGTATGGGCCTTCCGCGAGCTTGCGGTAGGTGCTGACCGGGGTTTCCAGGTCGGCCAGCACCTCGGCACTGATCGGAATACGGTTATAGCCCTGTGCTGCCAGGTTCGCAAAATCGTGCGGGGTCATGAGTTCGCATTTACTCCCGAAATCGCGTCGCGCATGGCGCTGATAACCTCACCATAATCCGGAGCATTGAAAATCGCTGACCCGGCGACAAAGGTATCAGCCCCTGCGGCGGCGATTTCCGCAATATTATCGGTGCCGACGCCACCGTCAACTTCCAGGCGGATATCGTAGCCCGAGTCATCAATGAGGGCACGGGCCTCGCGCACCTTGTCGAGCGTGGCGGGAATAAAGGACTGGCCACCAAAGCCCGGGTTCACCGACATAAGCAATATCATGTCAACTTTATCAAGCACATATCTCAGGGCCTCAAGTCCCGTGTGCGGATTGAACACCAGGCCACTCTTGCAGCCGGCGTCGCGAATCATCTGCAGGGAGCGGTCGACGTGGGTAGAGGCGTCCGGGTGAAAGGTAATATAGCTGGCGCCGGCTTCGGCAAAATCCCCGATCATCCGGTCTACCGGGGTTATCATCAGGTGAACATCAATCGGCGCCGTGACCCCATATTTGCGCAGGGCCTTGCAGATCATCGGACCCATTGTGAGGTTGGGCACATAATGATTGTCCATGACATCGAAGTGCACGATGTCTGCGCCGGCCGCCAGTACGGCATCCACTTCCTCGCCGAGGCGCGCGAAGTCGGCGGAAAGAATAGAGGGTGCAATGAGGTAGTCACGCATGAGGAAGTCGCTCCGCTGATAGAGTATGCGTTCATTCTAGCGGTTAACTGCCCACGGTTCACGCTTCCAGTCAGATAGTGTCCTTTGCCGCGGAAGTGGCGCGCAGGCGGGCATCGAGCTCGCGCAGACGCTCGGGGGTGCCTATATCCATCCAATTGCCATTGAAATATTCACCGCTGAGCCGCCCCTCGACGATGGCGGCATCCAGCAGGGGCCGCAGGGGCAGCTTACCGGGCGCCATAGTGGCGAAGAACTGCGGCGTGTAAACCCCCGCGCCGGCATAGGTAAGACCGTGAGCCTCGACCGAGCGCGCCGCAACTGCGCCCCCGCCAGTCAGGCAAAAATCCCCCAGGGCGTGCTGCGGCGGGTTATCTACCAGCAACAGATGCGCCCTGCCCGCTGTCAACAGGCGCTGTGACATCAGCCCCGCCAGCGGATGCACCGACGAGGCGTAATCCAGCCAGATATCGCCATTGATCACCAGAAAAGGTGAATTACCCAGCAAGGGCAGTGCACGCTGGATACCACCGGCGGTTTCCAGTGGCTCCGGCTCGTGCGAATAGCTGATCCGGACTCCCCACCGACTGCCATCGCCGCACCATGTCATCAGCTGCTCGGCAAGATGGGACACATTCACCACCAGGTCTCGCAGGCCAAGGGCCGCCAACGCGAGAATGTGGTATTCAATCAGGGGGCGCCCGCCAGCCTGGAGCAGCGGTTTCGGGGTATGCCCGGTGAGCGGCTGCATTCGTTCACCGCGGCCTGCTGCAAGAATCATCACCTTCATGGCGCTTTACTCCAGGCCTGTTGTGCCACAACAGGCAGCACGCGCCGGTCGAACCAGCGACGAAACCCGTCCAGCGCCACGCCATCCTGCGCACGAGCCTCCAACACCCCAGTGATATGGCTTATTGTCAGGGGGAGGTCCGCGAGATAGCCGGCCTTGCCATCACGCAGGTACAGACGGGCAAAGGTGCCCAGTACCTTCAGGTGCCGTTGCAGCCCCATCAGGTCAAACCAGCACAGGAAGGTAACATCATCTACCGCAGGTATCACACCGCTCACCTGCAGTGCGTCCCGGTGGGCCAGCGCCCACGCTTCAACGCGCGCGCGGGGCCAGCCAATATAACAGTCACGTAACAGTGATACGGCATCGTAGGTCACGGGACCAAGCACGGCGTCCTGAAAGTCGATAACCGCCAGCGTCTGCTCATCAACGCACATCAGATTGCGACTATGGAAATCCCGGTGCACCAGTACCTGTGGCTGCGCCAGCGCACTGCCAATCAACAGGCCGGCCACTTCATCCAGCAGCTTGCGTTCTTCGTTACTGATTACAAGCCCCAGCAGGCGCTCCAGAAACCACTCCGGGAAACGGCTGAACTCTTCCGCCAGGAGAGCATTGTCATAGACCGGCAGGTTCGTATGGGTGATATCAACCAGTGCCAATTGACGCAGCACAGCCAGGGCTTGTCCATAGTAATCATCTGCCAATGCCGGCGTCAGTAAAGGCAGCAGCAGCGAGTCTCCCAGATCTTCCAGGAGCATATAACCCCGGTCGAGGTCTGCCGCCAGCAATGCTGGAACCCGCACCCTGGCACCGGCCAACAACTCCCTCACCTTCAGGAATTCGTGATTTTTTTCCGTAGTCGGTGGCGCCTCAACTACAATTACCACAGATGCGGGACCCTGCAGGCGAAAATAACGGCGGTTACTGGCATCTCCCGCTACCGGCACCAGGGTCGCGTTTGTTGTGGCCGACAGCCCCAGGGCGGCAAGAGCCCAGGGCAGAAGTTGCGGGGATGGCTGGCGGGGTTGCAAGAGCACCTCCTGTATTAAAAAGTCCCGGACAAGGCCGGGGTGATGCTTTATCATCCGCGTTTATACCAAAAAATGCATCCAGCCTTAATGATTCCGTATCGCTTCCGCAGTCCACAGCCCATCCCAAGGCCATTATTGCGTCCGCTTGCGCTCGCCATGGGTTTACTGATGCCGTTAATCGCGGCCCAGAATGCTACAGCAAATGATGTCGCCGCGCTCGATTGGGTACCTGTTGCAGAGGTACCCGAGGAACTGCGTGACCCGCTCTGTCGCAGTTGTGGCGGACGCTACATTGATCCCCTCGCGGGGTCGGATGTCTCGGGCAGCCCCGAAAGTGCCGACATACGTGCCCGGGCCACCCAGTCGGAGCTGCAGGGTGACGACATCTATCTGCGTGGCGGTGTTACCGTTGAACAGGGCTACCGGCAGCTGCGCGGCGGCGATGCCTACTTCAACCGCGACGAAGGCGAAGGCAGGCTCACCGGCGGCATCACCCTGCGTGAACCCGGTCTGCTATTGCGGGGGGAGGAGGCACGATATTCCACCGAAACCGGCGAAGCCAGTATCGAGCAGAGCGAATTTGTCCTCCACGAGCAACACCTGCACGGCAGTGCCGGACAGTTACGGCGCAACGCTGAAGGCCTGCTGTTCATCACCGACGGTAGCATGTCCTATTGTGCGCCGGGTAGCGATGAATGGGCTATTCGCGCCGACAGTATCAAGCTGGATGTGGACGAAGGCGTCGGCACAGCCCGCGGCGCCAAACTGGACCTTGGGGGCGTGCCCGTGCTGTACCTGCCGTGGCTGCGATTCCCCCTGGATGACCGCCGGCGTACGGGGCTGCTGTGGCCGGATCTCGGCTCCGACAGCAGTGGCGGCCTGGATGTAGCCGTTCCGATCTACTTTAATCTGGCTCCCAATTACGACCTTCTTTACACCCCTCGCTACATTCAGGAACGCGGTACAAATCACGAGCTGGAGGCCCGTTACCTGGATCAAAAGACAGGATCATGGACAGTCGGCGGCGCCTATATGGCCCAGGACGATCAGTTCCTGCGCGATCGCCCCCAACAGGAGGACCAGAAGCGCTGGCTTGGTGTAATCAAGCAAAATGGGCTGTTCGATCAGCGCTGGCGCTCCCGCGTGGACTATTCCAGGGCCAGCGATGTCGACTATCTCAAGGACCTGGACACCTCCAACCTGGATATGAGGCGCCGCACCAATCTGCTCCAGCTGGCATCAATGGATTATCTGGGCGAGGAGTGGCTGATCGGGGCGGAGTTCCAGCAGTTTCAGTCTCTCGCGGACGACATCAGCAATGACTACAAGAAGCTTCCCCAGATTACCGCCAGCTATCGCACGGCCAACACGCCTTTTGAAATCAACCCGATTTTTTTAGGCCAGTACTCTTACTTCGATACCGATGATGATCGCGTCACCGGCCAACGGGTTTATCTTGAGGGTGGGGCCACCGCTCCCATGCTATGGCAATACGGTTTTCTCAGGCCTACGGTTAAATACCGCTATCTTGAGTATGAACTGAATGAACAGGGCCTGGTGGCGGGAAACAGTCCTTCAACTGGCTCGGCGCTGGCCAGCATTGATGGCGGACTCGTGTTTGAGCGGCGCACCGGGCTGGCGGGACGCGGCCTGCTGCAGACACTGGAACCTCGCTTCTACTACCTGCGTAGCGAATACGAAGATCAGTCTGACCAGCCTGACTTCGATAGCGCTGAACTTACCTTCAGCTACAACCAGTTGTTTCGGGAAACACGATTCTCGGGTCGTGATCGCCTGGACGATTCCAACCAGCTGTCCCTGGGCCTGACCACCCGCTACATCAGTGATGAAGACGGTCGCGAATACCTCAACGCCAGCCTCGGCCAGATCTTCTACTTTGATGACAGACGTGTACGCCTGAACCCCCAGGATCCGGCCCTTGACCAGTCGAGCTCGGAGATGGCGGCAGAGCTCAACTTCTATCCCAACAAACGTCTAAGCCTGCGCAACAGCCTGGTATGGGATCCGGACAGCGGCAACATGAATGCCGGCAGCCTGCAAGCCAGTTACCGGCGTGATGATAACGCCGTATTCAATCTCGGCTACTCCTACCGGCGCCCGCTAACCCAGGTCAACCCGGAAGGGGTCACTGAACAGGCTCACGCCTCTGCTCATTACCCCTTGAACAACCGCTGGAAACTGTTCGCGGCCGTGAACTACAGTATTGAGGATGCCACCAGCGTGGAAGATGTCGTCGGAATAGAATACGATACCTGCTGTTGGCGGGTACGCCTGCTGCATCTGCGCTATTTTGACAATGCTCCCGGCCAGAATACCGATTTCAGCGACCCGGATCTGGAACGGAAGCGCTCCACACAGGTCCAAGTTGTCCTCAAGGGTATGGGCGGCTTTGGTAACAGGGTTTCCGACCTGCTGGAAGATATGATTCGAGGTTTCCAAGATCGTGACTATTAAATCTGTACTATTGGCCTTCGGCATGGCGGCTTTACTGCTGGCCGCGGGATCGGGCCACGCCCAGACTCAAATGCTTGACCAGGTGGTCGCCATCGTCGACGACGATGTCGTCATGGCGAGTGAACTGCGGGAGCGGGTGCAAGGCATTACGCAAACCCTGCGCTCGCGGGGGGTCGAAGTACCGCCGGAAGATGTGCTGATTCGGGAAACCCTGGACCGGCTGATTATCGAGAGTATTCAGCTGCAAATCGGTAACCGTGTGGGTGCGCGAATCTCCGATGCCCAGCTGAATGCCGCAATGGAGCGTATCGCAGCGCAGAACCAGATGTCCCCGGAGCAGTTCCGGGTAGCATTGGAACAGGAAGGCCAGTCCTACGCCGAAATGCGCGAACAGATCCGTCGCGAAATGATCATCCAGCGTGTGCAGTCGGGTAACGTCAATCAGCGTATCCAGATATCCGAGGAAGAGGTGGATAACTTCCTCACCTCCCCGGAGGGAAAAAAGCTGAGCCAGCCGGAATACCGGGTTTTGCATGCCCTGTTGCCTATATCTGCCGATGCCCCCGAAAAGGAAATCACTGAAGCACGCGCTTATCTGCAACAGCTGCTGCAGCGCATCCGTGGTGGCGAATCCTTTGACCAGGTGATTTCCGGCAATAGTGGTCCTTATACCTTCTCGGGCGGTGATCTCGGCTGGCGCAAGCTGGAAGATCTGCCGACGCTTTTCAGCGACATCGTGCCTTCACTGGCGGTGGGGACAACCTCTGACCCGGTGCGTAGCCCCTCCGGACTCCATCTGGTGCACGTCGCCGAAATGAAGGGTGGCACGCAGATCGTAAACCAGACAAAAGTGCGCCATATCCTGCTGCGGCCTTCAGAGATCATGACTTCGGAACAGGCTGAAGCCAAAATCATGGCGCTCAGGGAGCGGGCCGAAGACGGTGAAGACTTCGGCGAGCTTGCCAGAGAACATTCGGAAGACATCGGCTCTGCGGCAGAGGGCGGGGACCTCGGCTGGACCATGACCGGGCAGATGGTGCCGGAATTTGATCAAGCGATTGCCAATACCGAAACCGGCGAGATTTCAGATCCGGTGAGAACACAATTTGGCTGGCATATCCTGGAGATTCTGGATCGGCGCGAGCAGGATATGACCCAGGACGCCATTCGGGCACAGGCAACGGATGCGCTGCGTCAGCGCAAGTACGATGAAGAGCTGGACGTATGGCTGCGTAAAATCCGCGACGAAGCGTTCGTTGACATAAAGTAGGCACAGAGCATCATGACCGTACCGAGAATCGCCATTACCCTCGGGGAACCGGCGGGAATCGGTGCGGATATTGTTGCCATGATCGCCCAACAGGACTGGCCGGCGGAACTGGTAGCCATCACAGACCCTGAACTGCTGATGGCACGCGCTCGCAAGCTAGGCTTGCCCCTGACACTACAGACAGTGGATTTCGACGCGCCGGCCCGTCCGCAACAGGCGGGCACGATACACGTTCAGGCCGTGCCGACCGCAGTGCCGGTGATCGCGGGGAAACTGGATGTCGGTAATGCCCACTGGGTACTGGACACGTTGCAACAAGCCGTAGACGGCTGCGTGGCGGGCAGATTCGACGCCATGGTGACGGCACCGGTGCAGAAATCGGTCATCAATGACGCCGGAATCCCTTTCAGCGGTCATACCGAATTCCTGGCCGCCAGAACCGCTACCGCACAGGTGGTCATGCTGCTGGCCGCCGGCGAATTGCGGGTGGCGCTGGCGACGACCCACCTCCCCCTCGCACAAGTGCCGGAGGCAATTACCGCGACCTCAATCACTACCAGCATTAGTATCCTGCACCGTGACCTGATGCAAAAATTTGGCATCGGCGCGCCCTGTATCGCGGTACTGGGACTCAATCCGCATGCGGGCGAGGGTGGGCATCTGGGGCGGGAAGAACTCGACATCATTATCCCCGCCCTGGAAAACCTGCGCGCACAGGGCATGGACCTGCTCGGCCCGCTGCCGGCGGACACGGCCTTTAATGCCGATACCCTGGCCCGGACGGATGCCTATCTGGCCATGTACCATGACCAGGGGCTGCCGGTATTGAAATACGCGGGGTTTGGCAACGCCGTGAATATCACGCTGGGGCTGCCGATTATCCGCACTTCAGTGGATCATGGTACTGCACTGGACCTGGCCGGAACCGGAATGGCCGGGGATGGTAGCTTGCGGGCGGCACTGGCAATGGCTGTCACGCTGGCCTCAAGGCAGGCGGAGCACTCCGGCAAGTGATACCCTTATCGTTTTCAAGGATCACTTCTCCTGTGGTTCCCGGTATTGATCCAGCACCTCGCCAGTATCGCCTTGCGCCCGCACACGACCGTCCTCAATCCAGATTGCCCTGTCGCAGAGTGCACGCACCTGGCCCTCGGCATGCGACACGAAAACAACGGTCTGCTCTCCGGTAATACGGCCTTTCATCGCGGTTTCCGCCTTGCGTCGAAAGGCTTTATCGCCAACGCTCAATACTTCGTCTATCAGCAGAATATCAACGTGGGTCATTAACGCTGTGGTAAAGCCCAAGCGCGCCCGCATGCCTGCGGAGTAGGTCTTAACGGGCTCATCAAAAGACTGGCCGAGTTCCGAAAATTCCCGAATCTCTTCGAGACAGGCCCTGGCGGCACGCCGGGACAGCCCCTGTAACATCGCCGACAGCAAGGCATTATCGCTACCGGATAATTGCGGCTGAAACCCCAGGCCCAGGCTCAGCAGGGCGCAGGTAGTGCCCGGACGGCGCAAAACGGCACCTGAACGAGGTGCGAAAATGCCCGCCATCAACCGAAGCATCGTGGTTTTACCGGCACCGTTACGACCGATAACGCCCAGGGTCTCGCCTTTAAAAAGCGTAAGCGAGACCCTGTCGAGCACAGTGTGAATACCGTGGTCGAAACTCGATTTCCGGGCATGAAAACTGTGGCTGACATCGACCAGTTCCAGCATGATGTCCCGCTGCCGCTCCGTCTGCGTCATGATGTAATCACTTTCAGTGCCAGAAACTGCCCGGTCCGGCGGATCAGCAACAGCAACAAGACCGCCAGCAAACCGAAGCCGGCGCCGATGGCCGCCAGATGCAGCCCATCGGGCGCGACACCTGCCATCAATATCTGTCGATAGGCGTCCAGAATAAAGGCCAGCGGGTTTACCGTCAGGATAAGGTCTGTCATCGCCGGGTCCGGTAGTGCCCGCGGATCCCAGAAAACGCCGGATATGAACAACAGGAAAATAGTACCCAGACTCACCAGCACGACAAAATCGAAGGCCAGGCAGACGAGGTAAGCGCACAGCAAGCTGCAGGCAACAATCATCACATAATTTACCACTATCAACGGGGCCAGCCAGACCCACGTCCAGGTTATCGGGTATCCACTGAACAAGAGTACGGTAAACAGCAGAGCGAATACCGCTGCCTGCTTGTACAGGCCCTCCTGGATAACCGCCATGGGGAAAACGCTTTTCGGCACATCGACCTTCCCAATCAGGCCAACACCGCCAACGATACTGCGCGCCGCCTGGTTCACGGATTTGGAAAACCAGATAAAGGTCAACTTGCCGCACATCAGGAAAACCAGGAAATTTTCCTGCCTGTTTTGCAGGATCAGCTCGAACACCACATAAAATACCAGCACGTACAGCAGTGGCTCCAGAACCCACCAGATATAGCCGAACAGGTAGCGTGCCGCGTCCGCTTTCAGCGACATCCGCGCCATGGTGTCAACCAGGGAGAAAAACTGGGGAAAGGTCATGGGACTATGCGGCCACCGGGTCTCGAATAGTGAGTCGGCGAGTCTACCAGTGCCGGCGAATTTGATCCATAAAGGCTGCGCATAAGCGCCCGGCACAGTAAACTCTGCGCCATGAGCAAAAAACCGAAAACCAGCCATACTCCCCGTAAGCGTTTTGGCCAGAACTTTCTCCAGGATGATGGCGTCATCGCACGCATAGCAGATGCCGTTCATCCACTCCCTGGCGAGCACCTGGTGGAAATCGGTCCCGGCCAGGGAGCGCTGACCAAAGCCCTGATAAGTCCAGACCTGCGCCTTGACGTCATTGAACTCGACCGGGATCTGGTCAGTGGCCTGCTGGCGGCCTTCAGCATCTTTCCGCACTTCAAGCTACACAGCGCAGATGCACTGGATTTTGATTTCGCCGCCCTGGCGGCAGACGGCGTACCACTGCGTGTTGTGGGTAACTTGCCCTACAACATCTCCACGCCGTTGATTTTTCGACTGCTGGAGTTTGCGCCCCATATCCAGGACATGCATTTCATGCTGCAACGTGAAGTCGTCAACCGGCTGGCGGCGCAACCCGGCACCAAACACTGGGGCCGGCTAGGCATCATGGCCCAGTACCACTGTGAGGTGGAGCACCTGTTCGATGTGCCACCGGAGGCGTTTTTCCCACCCCCCAGGGTGCAATCAGCTATTGTACGGCTTACGCCACATGCGGGCTCGCCCTGGCCGGCGTGTGATACCCGGGCGCTTCGACAGGTAGTCCAATCCGCTTTCGCCCAACGACGCAAAACCCTGCGCAACAATTTAAAAGGTATACTGGACGATGCTGCACTGGAGTCCCTGGGCCTAGATCCCGGTGCCAGGGCCGAGACCCTGTCGCTGGAGGACTTTATTGCCCTCGCCAATCACCTCAGCAGAGGTACCGACTAGATGAATAAAGAACCAGAGACCTTATTCAACCCGGCGCTGGTGGATGTGGATGTTCTCACCACCTACCTCCCGCGTCACTCCCGTCCGGAAAGCCAGCAGTACACCTTTGCCTATACGATCAGTATCAGTAACAACGCGGAGGTGCCGGTGCAGCTATTATCAAGGCACTGGGTTATTACTGACGGCCACGGCGAAGTGCAGGAGGTTCGGGGCGAGGGAGTAGTGGGAGAGCAGCCACACATTCAGCCGGGAAAGTTTTTCCGCTATACCAGCGGTACCACCCTGCCGACTCCGGTCGGCTACATGGAGGGCAGCTTTACCATGATCGAATTGGCAAAAAGGGAGCCCGGTCCATTGGCCCGGCCTGCTTTTGAGGTGCCCGTTGCCGCCTTTACCCTGCATACACCCACGGCACTGAACTAAGGTAATCCGGGTGACTATTTACGCCGTTGGGGATATCCAGGGTTGCCTGCAACCGCTCAAATGCCTGCTCAAAAAGGTTGCCTTCAAGCCCGACCGGGATCAGCTGTGGTCTGTCGGCGACGCCGTCAATCGCGGACCCAAGTGTTTGAAAACCCTGCGTTTTCTGTATGACATGAGGGATAACCTGGTTATGGTGCTGGGTAATCATGACTTGCACTTACTGGCGGTTGCCGCGGGTGTCCGCACGCTTTCCAGCTCCGACACCCTGGGCAAGATTATCGCGGCACCGGACCGCGATACGCTGCTGAACTGGCTCACCCACCGGCCGTTACTGCACCACGAACACGGCTTCACCCTGGTACATGCGGGTATCCCGCCACAGTGGTCAGTGGAAGAGGCGATTGGATATGCCCGGGAGGTAGAGCAGGTTCTGCAGAGCCCCGAATGTGTCAATTTCCTGCAGGCAATGTATGGCAACGAACCAGCCGTATGGTCCGATGACCTTACCGGAATGGCGCGACTTCGGGTCATCACCAATTACCTTACCCGGATGCGCTTTTGTACCCGCAAGGGTGTACTGGACCTGGAGAGCAAGGGCCCCAGCCCCAACCACACGGTGGCGGGCGACAGCAAAAAGGTATCGCCCTGGTTTAGCCACCCGGAGCGCAAAACCGCCGGAGACCGCATCATATTCGGCCACTGGGCCTCTATTGAGGGCCAGACGGACAGTCCCAACGCGATCGGCCTGGATACAGGCTGCGTCTGGGGTGGATCAATGACTCTCTTCAATCTCGATAGCGGTGAAAGGATCCGCTGCCAGTGCAAGGACGGCAAGTGCCGGAAACATTAAGGACCTACCTGGTGGGCGGTGCCGTGCGTGACGCACTGCTGGGCTACCCCGTCCATGAACGGGACTGGGTGGTGGTGGGAGCAACGCCCGAGGAGATGCTGCGCCGGGGGTTTCAGCAGGTCGGCAAGGACTTCCCGGTATTTCTGCACCCGCAAACCAAGGACGAATATGCCCTGGCCCGGACTGAACGCAAGCAGGGGCACGGCTATAGCGGCTTTGCAGTGGATTGCGACCCGGGAGTAACCCTTGAGGAGGACCTGCGCCGTCGGGATCTGACCATCAATGCCATGGCCCAGGACCGCGAAGACCACATTATTGATCCCTACGGAGGCCGGCAGGACCTCGCCGACAAACTGTTGCGCCATGTCTCCGAGGCCTTTGTTGAAGACCCTTTACGGGTGTTGCGCACCGCACGCTTCGCCGCCCGCTATGCGCATCTGGGCTTTACAGTAGCCGACGAAACCAGCGCCCTGATGACAGAAATAGTGTCCCGGGGAGAGCTGGAGTACCTGCCCGCGGAAAGGATCTGGGTAGAAATCGAACGGGCACTCGGGGAACGCAATCCAGAGGTATTCATTACCGTACTACGCGACTGTGGGGCCCTGAGGGTACTGCTACCCGAGGTGGACGCACTGTTCGGGGTACCCCAAACTACGACACATCATCCGGAGATTGATACCGGGGTGCATACGCTCATGGTGTTGCAACAGGCTGCTCGACTTAGCCCTGCCACGGATGTCCGTTTCGCCGCATTACTGCATGACCTGGGCAAGGGCCTGACCCCGGAATCGGCGTGGCCGCGACACATCGGCCACGAACACCGTGGCCTGCCCCTCGTTCGCGAGGTGTGCAAGCGCTTGCGCACACCAAACCAGCACCGGGACCTTGCCCTGCATGTCTGCGAGTATCACTTGCTGGCGCACCGGGCGCTGGAATTGCGTGGCAAGACTCTGCTCAAATTGCTGAACGCCACCGGTGCCCTGCGCCAGCCCGAGCGCTTCCACGCCTTTTTACTGGCCTGCGAAGCCGATGCCCGGGGCCGGGCCGGCAAAGAAGAACAGGGCTATCCCCAGGCCCGATACCTGCAAAGAGCACTGACCCTGGCACGCTCTGTAACTGCTACCCCCTTTCTCGCCCAGGGCCTTTCCGGCAAAGCTCTGGGCCAGGCGATTACCGCAGAACAGACACACTTGCTTGACGCATTGCGTAGCAGCGGAGAAACCTGATCGGGAACGCGTTTTTTTACGGCTGCGAAATACAACGACGGTGCCACTCGAAATACACCCGATGAAGTGGCTGGCTGGCCTGATCAAAAGCCCGCCACAGACTGGCATAGGAAATACCGGTCACGGGATGCAACGCCGTGGGCGCAAGCTCCGCCAGCGGCCGCAACACAAAAGCGTTTTCCAGAATTTCGCCTCGTGGCAACACCACTCCGGCAATCACCCCAATTGTAGTGCCATAGGTGAGAATATCGATATCCAGTTGCCGCGCCGAAAACCGGGTGGCATTAACCGGCCGTCCATGGGCGGTCTCGATCTCGCGCAACCGGGATGCCAGCTCAGCCAGCGGCAACTGTGTTTCCACGCCTACCACCATATTGAGGAAAGCGTCGCCATCAAAGCCAATCGCAGGGCTGTCATAGACTGCCGACAGCGATAACTCGCCAAACAGCTCCTCCAGCGCATCGAGTCCCGCTGCTATCGACTGCTCGCGCTCGATATTACTGCCCAGTCCCAGGTATACCGTTGTCATTCGGGTCGATTTCCGCGTTCAATCAACACACCCACATCGCGAGCCTGCAGCACAGCGCCGGGCTTGCACAGGCGCAGCCGCAGCCAGGGTACGCCAAACTCGGACAGCACCAGCTCTGCCACTTCCTCGGCCAGTGATTCCAGTAACCTGAAGCTGCTGCCCTCAATACAGCTTATTACCCGGCTGGACACCGCGGCATAATCCAGCGCCCGCTCAATTGCGTCCCCCGCTGCCGCCGGGCGGTTGTCCCAGGCCAGCTCCAGGTCCAGCACCAGAGTCTGGCGGATACTGCGCTCCCAGTCATAAACCCCGATCACCGCATCAGCCCGCAGTTCACGAATGAAGACAATATCCATCAACAGACCTCCCGCACAGCCGCCAGTGGCGGTAATTCCTCCATCGGCCAGCGCGGACGCACTGTTGCCGTCGGGGTATCCTGCTGCCCCGCATGCAGACGCTGGGCACCGGCATAGGCGATCATGGCGCCATTATCGGTACAGAACTCGGGAGCCGGATAAAACACCCGTGCGCCGATTTTGGCCAGGGCCGTCTGTAAGCGGCCACGGAGATTGCGGTTGGCACTGACGCCACCGGCTATCACCAGCGTTGGCAGGCCTTCCTGCTCCAGTGCCCTGCGGCACTTGATGACCAGTGTGGCAACCACCGCCTCTTCGAACGCGCGAGCGATATCGCATTTATCCTGTTGGGTGAGCCCGCTGTCCCTGCGGCAGTCATTGACCGTATTAAGGGTGAAGGTTTTCAGGCCACTGAAACTGAAATCAAGCCCCGGCCGATTGATCATAGGGCGCGGGAAATCGAAGCGGCCGGGATCGCCGCTTTCCGCGAGGCGGGCAATATGAGGTCCGCCGGGATAGGGCAGGCCCAGCATTTTCGCGGCCTTGTCAAAGGCCTCGCCCGCCGCGTCATCCAGCGATTCGCCCAGCAAACGGTATTCACCAATACCGTCAACCCGCACCAGCTGGGTATGCCCGCCGGATACCAGCAGCGCGACAAAGGGGAATTCCGGCCGCTCCTCTTCCAGCATCGGCGCCAGCAGATGGCCCTCCATGTGATGCACGCCCAGCGCCGGGATTCCCCAGGCCCAGGCGAGCGACTGAGCCAGCGTGGCGCCCACCATCAGTGCCCCTACCAGACCAGGCCCAGCGGTATAGGCGATGCCATCCAGGTCCTGTGGCGAGCAACCGGCGTCATCGAGCACCTGCCTGAGCAGCGGCAACGCCTTGCGCACGTGATCCCGGGATGCCAGCTCCGGCACCACGCCCCCGTATTCCACATGGATATCCACCTGGCTGAACAGGGCATGCGCCAGCAGGCCGCGCCCGGTATCGTAGAGCGCTACGCCGGTCTCATCGCAAGAGGTTTCCAGGCCAAGAATCAGCATTATTAACACCACGGTAGCGAAAGCGCGCATGATACCGGCTTACGGATGCAGGGGGTAGGCGCTGGTGGGCTGCATCCCGGCTAGGGTTTCGGTAAACCACGGCAGCAACCGCTTGCGCCCGATCAAGAGATGGCCTGTGGGGGCTTTGCAAAGCCGGTTCGTTGAGTATAGAATACGCGACCTTTTACAGCCTTGGCTGCCGTTGCGGTTGGCCGACGTTTTTCAAACAGAACAGGTAAAGACTGAATGCCCAATATCAAGGTTAAAGAAAACGAGCCTTTTGACGTTGCCCTGCGTCGCTTCAAGCGCTCTTGCGAAAAAGCCGGTGTACTGGCTGAAGTGCGCAAGCGTGAACACTACGAGAAACCCACCACTACGCGCAAGCGTGCTGCTGCTGCAGCAGTCAAGCGCCACCTGAAAAAGATTTCCCGGGACAACCGCAAGCGCGTCCGCCTGTACTAGAGGCACCGGGACCGCCCATGAGCGACACTTCCATCAGGGACACCCTCAAGGCTGAAATGAAGACAGCCATGAAGGCCAGGGATAAAGAGCGCCTCGGTGCGATCCGGCTGATCCTGTCTGAGTTCAAGCGAATTGAGGTGGATGAACGCATTGAGATTGATGACGCGCGGGCTCTTGCGGTGCTCGACAAGATGGTCAAGCAGCGCCGGGATTCCGTGCAGCAGTACAAAGCGGCCAATCGCGAAGAGCTGGCCGCCGTCGAAGAACAGGAAATCGCGGTTATCCAGGAGTTTCTTCCCACCCCGCTTGGTGAAGAGGAACTGCGCGCCATGATTGATGAGGCCATAGCCAATGCCGGCGCCGAGGGTATGCAGGCAATGGGCGCCGTCATGGCCCAGCTGAAACCAAAGCTGCAGGGCCGGGCTGATATTGGCGCGGTCAGCAAACTGGTTAAAACCCGCCTCGCGGGCTGATTCGCCCGCCGGCACATTTAGACTTCCCTCCGTGACCGTGCTTCAATAAGCGGTTCTTCCCGATACGCTACTGACACCCCGATGGCCGGACGCATACCGCAAAAATTCATTGATGACCTGCTCGACCGGGCGGATATCGTGGAGGTTGTCGACCGCCGGGTGAAGCTGAAGAAGACCGGCAAGAACTACAGCGCGCGATGCCCTTTCCACGAAGAAAAAACCCCTTCTTTCAGCGTTAATCCCGATAAACAGTTCTTTTACTGCTTTGGCTGTGGCGCCGGCGGCAATGCGCTCGGCTTCGTAATGGATTACGAAAACGTCGATTTTCCGCAGGCGGTAGAAACCCTGGCCGGCAGCCTGGGCCTGGAAGTACCCCGCGAGCAAACCCCGGGTGGCAGGTCACAGGCGTCACAGCAGGACAGCAACAAGCCGCTGTACGCCCTGCTCGAACAGGCAGCGAGGTATTACCAGCAGCAACTGCGCAAACACCCCCAGGCACAGCGCGCGGTCACCTACCTCAAGCAGCGCGGACTCACCGGGCATATTGCGAAGGACTTTGACGTGGGTTTTGCGCCCCCGGGATGGGACAATCTGCTGCAGGCACTCGGCGCCGACGAACAACAGCGCAAACTGTTGCTGGAAAGCGGCATGCTGGTACAAAACGATGCCGGCCGCAGTTATGACCGCTTCCGCGACCGGATTGTGTTCCCGATCCGCGATCAGCGCGGGCGCGTGGTCGCCTTCGGCGGGCGTGTCCTGGGAGATGACAAACCCAAATACCTTAATTCCCCGGAAACCCCGATCTTCTCCAAGAGCCGGGAGCTGTACGGCCTTTACCAGGCACGCCAGGCCAATCGCAAGCTGGAACGGGTGCTGGTCGTTGAAGGCTACATGGATGTCATCGCCCTGGCCCAACATAGTATCACCAACGCCACCGCCACCCTCGGTACAGCGACCAGCCAAACCCACCTGCAACGACTCTATCGCCTGACTTCAGAGGTCGTCTTTTGTTTCGATGGTGATGAAGCCGGCCGCAAGGCCGCGTTTCGCGCCCTCGAAGCCACGTTGCCCTGCATGGAGGATGGCCGTCAGGCCCGCTTCCTGTTCCTGGCAGAGGGGGAAGACCCGGACACGCTGGTGCGCAAACTGGGTCCCGAACGTTTCCGGGAACTGGTTACCACGGCGACCCCCCTGGAAACCTTCCTGTTTGATGCGGTGGCCGCCAGCCTCGATACCAGCACCCTGGATGGTCGCGCCCGGCTCAGCAAACTCGCCCTCCCCTACATCAGGCAGCTGCCGGAAGGGGTGTTCCGGCAACTCATGTTTCGGGCCCTGGCAGATAAAACGGGCCTCACGGTCGCCGAATTGATGCAACTGGAGGCGCCTCCACCCGCGGTCACCACGCCCAGGGAAGAACAACAACAGGCCCCCGCCCCAACTGCAGCGCCCAGGCAGCGTGCGGCAACCAGCAAAGCCCGCCTGGGCTACTCCAACCTGGCCCAGGCCGCCATTGCACTGCTGCTGCACAGGCCGGAGATCGCCGCTGCCGCCGACCCGGCGCCCCTTGCCGAACTGGAGGGTGAGGACATTGAACTGCTACGGGAACTGCTGACCCTGTTACAACGGCGTCCCGATTCGAACACCGCCATGTTACTCGGACACTGGTACGGAACCCCGGCCGGCGAACTACTGGGAAGGCTGGCAGGGCAGGAACGACTGATCCCCAGCGAGGGTATTGAGCAACAGTTCACTGACACCATTGCCACCCTGGCACAATTCCCGGAGCGCTCCTATTTGCATGCCCAGGTCGACAAACTTATACTGACAGACTACGCTGACATGAGCGAACTGGACAAGCAGCGACTCAGGGAATTGCTAAAACAAAAACAGCGCCTTGATGCCGCGCGCAACAAGCGCAATACCTGAGCTGCAGAATGTCTGACAGTTAAACGCGGAAGTGCCAATCTCCCATGAATGGCCGAGAACAACGGATTGACCCAATGGGTTGCAAGCAGCGCCCATCGCCCCCATATCAGGACATTGGCGGCAGATCCAAGAGCATCTGCCATAGCCGGAGAGCCGTAAATTGCCTGGATTTTTGATGGCAAAATTACCGCATTTTCGCTTATAATTGCCGGCTAATTTTTTTTTGCATTATTCAAAGGTATCCTCTGAATGACAAACGTCGCCCAACAACAGTCCAGGCTCAAGGATCTCATCGCCCGGGGCAAGGACCAGGGTTATCTGACCTACTCCGAAGTCAATGACCATCTGCCGGAGGATATCTCCGATCCGGATCAGGTTGAAGACATCATCCAGATGATCAATGACATGGGCATCCAGGTGTTTGAAGTGGCACCGGATGCCGATGAATTATTGATGGCAGAGGGTGACGGCTCGGCCGATGATATCGCAGCCGCCGAGGCTGCCGCAGCACTCGCCGCCGTGGAAACCGAGGCCGGTCGTACTACTGACCCCGTACGCATGTACATGCGCGAAATGGGCACCGTTGAGCTGCTCACCCGCGAGGGCGAAATCGTTATCGCCAAGCGCATTGAAGAGGGCGTACGAGAGCTGCTCTCGGCTCTTGCCTATTATCCTGGTGCCGTGCAGCACATTCTCGATGAGTACGACCAGGTCGTCAAAGAGGAGCGCCGCCTCGCCGAGGTGATGATCGGCTACCTCGACCCGGCAGATCACGTGCCCTCCGCCGCGGAAGTGGCCGAGGCCGCAGAAGCGCAGGCAGAGGATAGCGACGAGGAAACCGAATCCGGCCCCGACCCCGTGGAGGCCAAAAAACGCTTTACCGCCCTGAAGCGTCAATACGCTAAAACCGAAAAAATCATTACCGAAAAAGGTCGTGGCGACAAAGCGGCGATCCGGGAAATGGAAAAGCTGGGCGAGCTGTTCAAGTTCTTCAAGTTCACGCCTCGCGCCTTCGACCCCCTGCTGGACAAGCCACGTAAGGTCCTGGCAGCCGTGCGCGAGCAGGAACGGCAGATCATGACCATCGCGATCCGCGACTGCGGCATGCCGCGCAAGGAGTTTATCTCCACCTTCCAGGGCGCCGAGTCGGATATGCACTGGGTTGAACGTCAAATCGATACCAAACGGGACTACGCCGCCAAACTGAGCCTGCACAAAGAGACCCTGCTGCGCTTGCAGCGGCGCATCGTGCAGGTTGAAGAGCAGTCCGGGCTCAGCGTTTACGAAATCAAGGAAATCAATCGCCGCATGTCCATGGGCGAGGCCCGCGCACGCCGCGCGAAAAAGGAAATGGTTGAGGCCAACCTGCGCCTGGTTATTTCCATCGCCAAGAAATACACCAACCGCGGCCTGCAATTCCTGGATCTTATTCAGGAAGGCAATATCGGCCTGATGAAAGCCGTCGACAAGTTTGAATACCGTCGCGGCTACAAATTCTCAACCTATGCCACCTGGTGGATTCGCCAGGCTATAACCCGCTCTATCGCAGACCAGGCGCGCACCATCCGCATACCCGTCCACATGATTGAGACCATCAACAAGCTCAATCGTATTTCCCGGCAGATGCTGCAGGAAATGGGTCGCGAGCCCACGCCGGAAGAACTCGGCGAGCGCATGGAAATGCCGGAAGACAAGGTTCGCAAGGTGCTCAAGATCGCCAAAGAGCCCATTTCCATGGAAACCCCCATCGGCGACGACGAAGATTCACACCTGGGTGATTTCATTGAAGATGCCACCATCAACTCGCCCATTGAAGCGGCCACCGGCCAGGGCCTGCAGGAAGCGACCAAGGATGTGCTGGCCGGCCTGACCGCCCGCGAAGCCAAGGTGCTGCGGATGCGTTTCGGCATCGACATGAATACGGACCACACCCTGGAAGAAGTCGGCAAGCAGTTCGATGTGACCCGCGAGCGCATTCGCCAGATTGAAGCGAAGGCCCTGCGCAAGCTCCGCCACCCCACCCGCTCAGACTACCTGCGCAGCTTTCTGGACGAGTAACACCACATGGCTTGCCGGGGTGATTCCCGGCGGTTTCTTCCCAAATCCGGAAGCTTTATTCAGGCCAAAACAGGGCCGAATTTACCAAAAGCTGTGCCTGTCACTGGTTTTTCTTATATAATTTGACCGCGCCGCTGCCTGTGGCGCCCCCGTTCAGGGCCCATAGCTCAGCTGGTTAGAGCATCCGACTCATAATCGGCAGGTCGAAGGTTCAAGTCCTTCTGGGCCCACCATTTTCAGCCGGTCCTTTCCGGTCACATAGGTTGCACTTCCTTCCCCGCACCGATGTACCCTGAAGGGCACTGCGCAACTGGCGCAAATCTTATGGATCTATTCGCCAACGAGCACGACTCACCGCATAACCTGTTGCCGTTCGATGGTACCGTTCACTATTTTCACACAGCAATAGCGCGTGATACCGCTGACGCCTCGTTCGAGAACCTGCTACACAATATTGCCTGGCAGCACGACGAAGCCAGAATATTCGGCAAACATATCGTCACTCGTCGCAAAGTTGCCTGGTATGGTGACGCACCCTTCCACTACACCTATTCCCGGGTCACCAAACAGGCGCTACCCTGGACTGATACGCTGGTGACACTGAAAAATCTGGCTGAGGAGGTCACTGGAGAACGGTTCAATTCCTGCCTCCTGAACCTTTACCACGATGGCAGCGAAGGAATGGGCTGGCACAGCGACGGCGAGCGCGACCTGAGGAAACATGGCGCGATCGCCTCGGTAAGCCTCGGTGCGGAGCGTAAATTTGCGTTCAGGCACAAACAAAGCAAACACACCACATCCTTAACCCTGGCGCACGGCAGCCTGCTGGTGATGCGGGACCAGACCCAGACTCACTGGCTGCACCGACTGCCGCCCACAAAAAAAATCGCAACGCCAAGGATAAACCTCACCTTCCGCACCATTGTAAATCAGGTTATTTAATGGGGTCAGATACCGTCTTGAATAGCAAGTCCCCTCATGGGGAT
>NZ_PKLZ01000016.1 GCF_002868715.1 Kineobactrum sediminis | reverse complement strand
ATTTAGCCGTTTTAGAACCGTCCGTGGAAGCGGGGTAGAACCCAAATGGTAAGCTTAGGAGATCTAAGAAATAGCTTTTGTTTGCGCTAGCGTAAGGGTTAAGTTCGGCCTTTCTAGGATAATTGGTTCGATTCAGACACAGGTATACATAAGTGATTGATCTAGTTAAATATGACGCGGGTTCAATTCCCGCCGCCTCCACCAAACACCAAGGGCCTGGATAACCTCCAGGCCCTTTTTTGTGCGAACCCACCACGACGGCGACTGACAGGCGCGTGCACGCCGCAGTATGCGCCTGCGCGGCCTGACTTAGAGCGAATCGGAGCGCCTTATATCTGCCGATTGCCAAGCGGATCCATCTTCGGAGTGACCATAGGCTCGGGGAGCAGGTTCATTGATTTCATCCCCTTGCGAAACAGGTGTGGCAACAACAGGTGTAATGGCATTCGCAGGCTATGGCCGCGCACATACAGGAAAAACCTGCTCAATCCCGTCCACTGGTCGCGACACGTTGCGTGATCCGGTAGCAAACCGCGCAGGAACACCCTGTCCAGAGTCTTCGTTGCCAGAATGCCTGGAGCTGCCGGGCGCAACTGCGAAATACTGGCCTGCGGTACCTCCAGATTCAATACTTGCTGTAAATACCGCAAGCTGTAATGCAGGGGTCTGGCCAGATTGAGCTCATAACCACGCTGTACCAGCTGTTCCCAGGCCTCGGGGCCCGTCATGAAGTGGGTGACCAGGTCGCGCAGGTCGAAAAGGTCCCGGAGACCATGATCAAATTCGCCGTCGTGGAACAGGTGCACAGCACTATGAAGAATCATGTCGGGGCCGGCCAGTACCCGAACATTGTCGTGGCCGGGACAGGCTACCGAAGAAGCCAGCAGTTTTTCAGGATCAGGACGCAGGCGAGCAGAATCCGGGATCAAATTGTGATGCACATCGACAATACTGTGGCGCCGGATATGACGCATGGGTGGCAACTCGTGCATCCAGGTTCGGTAATAGCGCTGGTCATAAGCATCATGATAGGCCGAAGCCCAGCCATGACGCATCAGGGCGATTTCAGCGGTCTGAAGCTGGTCCCTGGAAACGAGCAAATCAAAGTCACTGAATAAGCGACAGCGCCCGGGTGGCAATGCCGCCGCCTCGTAGGCGGCACCTTTCAGTAAAACAAGCGGGATCTCTACCTGCTTTAGCGCCAGGGCCAGGTGATCCACTTCCCAGCGCACAGCCCGCCGCTGACAATCCCGCAGGTACATTATCGACTCCAGATGTTTTCTTGGGCCGGGAGGCACAGAATCGAGAACTCCAGCCTCTTCAAGGACTGTCGCCAAGCGCACCATCAACAGTGAAACGCGCGCCTGCGCAATAACCTGCTCCCAGTCGCCCAAGCCAAACCCTGCAACCCTTTCCGGCTCCAGCAAGGCATCAATTAACTGAGACGCCGGCACACTCATGCGGATATGACTCCGGTCATTTTATCCAGGGCAGCGATAACATCATCAAGTGAACTGTACTCCGCCTGGAACCCATCTACGTGGTCCACTGCACTCGCCAGCGCATCAAAGCCTCTTGCGCCTAGAATACTGTAGTTGAAAGCATTATCGACCAAGGCCATAAACACGTCGGCCTTGGCCTGTGGCGCCAGGTGCGTGGAGCTGCCCGCAGCATAGTGGGGGAAAACAACCCAGCGGGGCCGGGCCGGTATCGACACACGCTGCATGCTATCCAGCGTTGGTCGCAAATGCGCCACGGTACCTTTGGTGGTGTCGGGGATCGGGTCTGTGAACACCGCATCCGGGGCGAAGTGACGCAGAATATCGATGGATTGGTTCTTAAGACTAACGGGGCGGCATAGTGGATGCACCAGACCGGTATCGGGATCAAGCAGGATCAACTCGTCCGATAGCAACCGCCACCCACGCATCATCAGGGCGGCACACAAGGTACTCTTACCGGAACCCGAGGGTGCCGGCAGTAACAGCGCCTCACCATTACGCTCCAGGACGGCGCCATGAATAATCAGATAGTTGTGCGCATGACTGTAAATACACCAGTTCATGCCCCACTCGAGCAATGCCAGGGCCTGTTTTCCCGGCAGCGGCTTGAATGGAACGATGCCGTCAAGATCGAAAAGGGATTGGGGCCGGTAAAAACGGCGGAGTCCTTTGGCAAGACGCACGCGAACGTGGAAGTCGGTGAAGCTATCGGTAGCGGCCAACTCGGCATCGGCATACAACGTTGCCAGCTGCGTCGCCACATCCCCAAGGGAAGAAAAAATCCGGAATACGAAGGGCCCTGTCACCAGGCCGAGGCCGGGGCCCTTTAACTGCTCGTACACCTGTTGCTTCGAGAGACTTCGCAGCTGCAAATCAGGCCTGCTCCAGCACGTCAAGATCTAACAATAACCCGGCAACCGCCAGGAAATGCGCCTCATCTCCCGAGGGGTCGACCCGGGCACGCAGACGGGCTGTTTCCATCGCGCCCTGTTCAGACAGAGCCCGAAGCATTGCGCCGGAAGGCTTATCTATACGGTGGGTGTCACCACTGATGGGATCATATATCACGGTGGCATCATCCCAAGCTCGCCAACGCACCCCATAAGCTGCCAAAGCAAGGCCACACTCTGCTTCGATCACTGTCACAAGGGCTTAGCGGTCCACTTGTCGTAGAGGTTGTTGGCGTACTCGAGATCCTCCTTGAGCTTCCGAAACTCCGCTTCGGGAGCGCCGCCAGAGATCACGCTGAGTCCACTATACATCATAACCACTTGGGCAGCGGTATACATATAACCAACAGGGTTCGGTCCTCCGGGGGGGAACGTAAGGGCATTCAGGTAAGCAGCAACCAAGTGCATTCCAATGTTCGCCGGGTTGGCAGTGCTGCGGCCATTAGTATCTATGACATTCTCCAGAGTCTGGCCTGCAAAGAGGACCTCAGATTTGCCTTTTAACTTGACCTCACCGAAAATGGGGATAAACAGGCTGGTCAAATAAACAGGCTCAGGCCATTGCAATTTTCCGTTCGGGCTTTGCCACCAGCCAGCGGAAATACCGCAACCTTCGAAAGTATCCTGGCCGGACAAGTTCGCGGAAGCCATAGCGGAGGGGCTGCACATAGTCCCACTGGCCCAAGCGGGACGACTTGCAATGGTCAGTAACAATGACGAGGAGGCACCCAGGGCGACCAGCTTGCGCCTGCGTGCGTCCATCTGCGCATCACCGCCCGAAACTTCCGGGGTTTGTTTGTCTTGCTGCTCGCTCATTGCATTCTCCTCCACAAAGGACTGTACAGCCTATCATAACCGCCAGCCTGCTCGTGCTAGAACTACCTAACCGTGATCCGTTTCACAGTCTGTTCATTATTTAAAGCAAAAATCACACCAATATAAAAAATCATATCTAAAACATAGAGTTGCCTTACTCAGGCCGTCTCAGAAGGAAGACTATCCGAATCCAGCGACACGGAATGTAAAAAAAACCGACATCCGACGTTTTTTGTCATCTTCGCCCTGCCTGCCCTGATAATGCCTGGGTATGACCCTGATCTTCGCCCCAAAAATCTCCAATCGGCGATTATTTTCTGGCAAGGGCACTCTAAATAATAGCACAAACGCACTGCTTGCCTAGGGTTCAGGTTAGCTGGAAAACGGCGTAAAACCTAACCGCTGCAGCACCTGGCATGCTTTAGCGGGCCACTAGATCATCTTACACCCCGGATGATCTTGGCATTCCCCCGGCGCGCCTATGGCGATGACGCGAGACAGTTTCAGGATTTGCCTGGGGGCGAGAAAAGGCGGACCGATCTTCCCGGATCGGCCCGCCCTGGCACTGGTTTTCCTCCGGCAGTTTGCCTGTTAGTCAGCCACGACAGCCTGGAGCGGAACATCAATCAATGATCTTCCAGCCGGATCGTCTTTGTCCACTATGCCCGGCATTGAACATGCCACAAGCAGACTGTGTGCTCCATCTATGCCATCAAGCTGTTCCTCGAACGTTTGCAGCCGATTCTCATGACCGCCCTGCCCGACAGCAGGGATAGATACCAGTAACGTCTGGCCGGTAGCAGGATCATGCCCATGGGGCACACACAGTTCCGGATGATCAAACTTTCCGGAATCATGAGCAACACGCCAATCGGTCAGACCGGTCTCCATCATCTCAATCACCGAGGCCTCGTCAGTCGGACCAAGATCAAAGATCCTCATGCCCGCGTCCAGGTTGTTGAAGTTGATGGTCGAAAAGTGACCGGCAGTCTTATAGGTTTCCAGTACCTGTCGCAGGTTTTTCTTGGCACCATTGTGGAAATATGGGCCGGTAAACTTCACGTTACGCAGACCGGGAGTCTTGAAAGCGCCATTCATCAGGATTTTCTCCCCGGGAATAACGTCCCGTATGCACTGGTTGGTATTGGGGTTATTGTTGGGATCGCCATTTCGCTGGTCCTGCGCATTTGCGTTGCCAACCAGACCGGGGCCACAGGCCAGCGCAAGATCGAACACCCGAGGCGTGAGATCGGTCGGTGAGGTCGGGATCTTGAGCTCTCCGGATGCTATAACATCAGCAATCATCGCAATCGCCGTTGGGTTTGGTAACTCCGCGCCGCTTTGCAAAAGGGCAATCGCCTCTCGCAGTTTGGCGAAGGACAGCGGGACCCCGTTTATTGCGTCACCGAGTGACAGGTCTTCCACGGAAGGCCTCACCCCAATGTTATAAAATCCGGCATCGTAAACATGAGCCTGCCCGTTGAAAGCAATCATGCGCTCTATGGGTGCCTCAAGGGCTTCCTTACGCAACTGGCCAGGCGGCAATGGCGGAACCGGTGCCGCACCAAATCCGGTTAACGCCGAGACAGTCGCGCCGGTGAACTCCGGATTGAAATGGCAGACCGCGCAGGCAGTGGCCCCCGCAAAGAACCGCCCCAAACCCCGATCAATATTCAACAGCGCGTTGATCGCTACCGCTTGATTTGGCGATCCGTTGCAAGTCAGAGGGTCCATACAACCGCCAATGGCTGTGCCTGGGTCCACCGGAAACCGGGCATTTCCAGACTCCGCGCCAGTAACGGCGCCGGGATGGATGAACTTGGCATAATGCGCGGCGCAGATCTGCTCGGCATTGTCGGTTGCCGCCTCATTATTGTTGCCTGCAAGCATGGCAATGCAAGTCTCGAACGGCATTCCGGCAACGTCACTGATCGTCACTGCCCGTCGTCCGGTTCCCCTGGTTACGGCACCAGTGGCTACGCCACCTGCCAGCAGGTCAACGATAGTATTTTCCGTGAACAGGGTTGCTTCATAAGCCTGCACAGCCAGACCGAAGAACAGAGCAAAATTGTACTCGAGTAGGGTAAAGTCCTTTGGCCCGGAGTCCGCACAGTTAATCACCCTGACCAGACCTTCTGCATCATCAACTACAAGACAGACATCTTCGCCATTTTCATCTCCCCAGAACCGCCTATCAAACACATCCCGGACCAGGTCCGCGTAATGGACGTCGACCAGTCCTCGCTCACTACCAATACCACTACAACCCGACAAGTCACCAAGCAGGGAATCATTACAGGCAATCAGCTGCTCGGCCAGTGGCACAAGCTGGGAAAGCTTGCGCCCTATGTGCGCAAATTTCCGATTGGCAAACTGCATCTCGAAATCACTGAGTGGCGGGCCAACGGCTTGGGAAGCCAGGGACGAGAAAGGAATGAGGAGTTTTTCATCCGCAACCTGCCCATCAACATACGCCTTGACTCTGGCGGTTGGATCGCGGAATCCCAGGGGACTCACCCCATTGAAGAAACTATCAGCGCGACCATCCCAGAAGTTTCGGAGGTTATAGACAGCATTGATAACGGTGGGGGCGTTACGGGGTTCAACCCTTCGCGCGGTAGCAGGTATCCCGAGTCCGAGCTCGGTATACAGCACATTAAAACCTTCATCGGTGGTCGCCAGCAAAGCGAAATCCACTCGCTCTCCTGATAGTCCTGTAAAAACTCCGGCCCGGACGCCCTGGGATGAAGCGATATCGTTAATATCGAGGCCCGGATCTCCCTTCTGGCCACTACCGGGTGTTCCGTCCGTGGCATCAACGCTCCAGCCCTGGCTCAAAAGATGAGATTCGTTCACCGGAAAACCCACGACGGTACCAAAGTCATTAGCTCCACCATAGTGGGGCGAAGTCAGGGCCTGATTGGCCGCCAACAGATCAAGCTCAAAGTCGCCGCCCTTGAGTCCCGGGCTCATCTGGTTGTTACGACGGTGGTCAGCGCCTGCATGATAATGACAGGTGGCGCAGGCGGTGACGCCGTCTCCACCAACCTGCATGTCCCAGAACAGGGCTTTGCCCAATCCCTGTAATGCCCTCTTTTTTTCAGGTTGCGTAACCTGCAGCCAGGCTCCGTTCCCTGTTCCATCCAGCAGTCCCAGCATATTCACATCGGGGACCGTAACCTGGTTCAGGGGCGCGACTTCCTGGGCCTGTGCGCATGGCACCCCCAGCAGCAGTGTCGCAAGCACAGCCACCGGCAAGCGGCAAGGTTGACTTCGTATTATTCCAGATTTGCTTTTCATATCGGCTCTCCCGGCACATTCAGTGCCATCGCTTTTTTTGCCTCCCGAGAGGGCCCGCAGGACACACTTGTTGTCATCGATCGGAATAACCGCGACTTGCAACAGCGGGAGGAACCTTGATTAAGCCTAAGAAAGGTCCGACAGGTGCGCCTGAGTCACTTCTCCCTATCTTTGTAGCCGGGATGAACTAATATCTTGGTAGAAAAGCAGGATATATCTCCCCCACTCGTCCGGAGGGAAGTGATGTGTCAATACGAGGTAACGGGGCAGCACCGAAAGTACTGGCGGTTTCCGATTACCCGGTTCTTAACCTCGGGTTAGAGAAATTCGTTTGTTCGAATGCTCCCCACCTGGAGTGGAAGGGTGCCATATCGGAACTAGGCAGCCTTGCGAACGCGATTAAGGCTGGTGCAAATATCATCATGACAGATCTGGACTCAGCCCTTGGACAGGACTGCGTGAACTTGCTGGGGCCAATCAACCAGGTTTCCATCGTTGCGCTTATAGGATCCGCCACTGAAGATCTGGTCGAGGCATCGGTCCTGAAGGGGCTCAAGGGCGTCGTTCAGAAGCAGGCAGGGAGCAATGTCCTTCTCAAAGCAATTCTGGCTGTTCATCAAGGGGAGCTGTGGCTGGATCGCCAGGTTACAAGCCGGCTACTGCGCGGATTAACAGCCCGCGAGGCCAATCCCGGGAGCATCCTGGACCGGCTGACAAAAAGAGAGCAGATGATTTACAAAGCTGTCATCAAGCAGGCGGGAGCTCCTTCACGATTGATCGCCACAGACTTGCACATTAGCGAACACACCCTGCGAAATCATCTGACGGCCATCTACTCCAAGCTGGGAGTGTCGAGTCGGCTCGAGTTATTGGTCCTGGCACAAAAGGACGTTGCGCAGATAAAGCCGGCATTACCAAAACGAGGTTGAATCTCTGGTTTATTGCGGCATTCCCCAGGGCACCACAAAGGTCGAATGCAGGGTCCAGCGGCCGTACTTGCAGTGTGCAGTTCATCCCGGGAAATAAAGATTAAATCCAAATTTCAGCGCCACGTCGCATGGCGGACCACGCTCGCCCCCATGTCCAGGTACAGCACTTCAGCCGCACCATTTCCATCAAGGTCGGCAAGCGTCGCCCGATAGGGGAATGATTCAACACCCGATTCCTCAATCTCGTCGAAGGAGCCGTCGCCACGGCCACGCAGCAAGCGCAATGCGTAGTTATCCTGGCCCGGTTGCGCGATGGGAACCCGAAGGATGTCCTGGAAGTTATCGCCGTCCAGGTCCCCGATCCGGATCTGCGAAGCGCCGTTAAGCGCAGCGGGAGCCGCAGACAAATCCCACTCCTCGCCTTCCCGGGACAAGATGAGCAGCATCGGTCTCTCACCATCATCCGAGCGCGACGAGGCGACGAGGTCCACCACCCCATCGCCATTCAGGTCACCCCCGGCCAACACCTCCACGATACTGCGGGCCGACTTACCGATGAAGATCTCGGTCGGGCTGCTCATAGCGTTCGAGTACAACAGAATCTTGCCTGAGCGGGGAAGAAGAGCGGCGAGATCGAAGGCGCCGTCGGCATTCACATCAATCAGGTCAGCGTCATCCAGGCCCCGGGCGCTTTGCAGCCTCGAGCGTGCGAATGGACCGGGGTTGGCAACATCGCCGTTGTTCCGAAACAACTGGGTGACCTGGGGCATCGCGACATCGAGATCGTCGTCACCATCGACATCGACGAGCGCGGGTCTGGATAAGGAAAAGTCAGTGGTGAAGCGGGTCTCTTCCGGGAATGATCCCGTTCCGTCATTGTGGAGAACCATCAGCACCCGCTCGCTTGGCCCGGATATATTCAACACCAATTCCGGAACCTCGTCATCGGTCAAATCGACAAGGGCAACAGAGGTGACGCCGCGCTCGAAGCTTCGAATGATCGAGGGACTGCCCACCCCGCCGGCTTCACCGAGCAACACTTCGACATGGCCAACGCCCGACGACGCCGGGCCGTCTGCCCGGACACAGCCGACGACCAGGTCAGTATTCCCATCCATATTGAGGTCACCGACCGTGAAAGTGTGAGGCCGCAGCCCCTCATCCAGGCATACCGGAATCTCGGTTTCGCTCACAGGGCCGCAGCCGGACAGTCCCAGAAGAATTACGGCGAGGCCCGCCGCTGCTGATTTTTTATGCATGGTTTCTCCATGTGCCTGTTGTCCTTGTTGCGGACGGGGGGCACTCTCAGTTTTTGCGGCAATACGAACTGGCGGCGAAGTACCGCCGGAAGCGGATACTACGGGTGATAACGGGTGACGACGCCCGCAGCTCGAACATCACTGTCCGGAGCGCTGTCATTGGGTGATCCGACCCAGGCGCGTCCGCCATCCAGTACCACGAAGCCGTCGCCGAAATTAGCGTAAGACGCAGGCTCGGTGCGGGGCAAGCGACCTTTCAGCTGCCAGTGCCCGTCATCGCGGGCAAACACGAACACAGCGCCCGCGTCGTCGGCCCCGGCATCATCGCGCGGTGCGGATACAAGGGCGACACCGTGATCAAGGGCCAGCGCCGCACCGAACTGGTCGCCCCGGGCCGGTGCATCCGAGTGCAGCACTGCCTGGCGGGTCCAGCCCCCGTCGCCCAACGTATAGGCAAATACCGCGCCCCGTGATTCACCTGAATCATCCGGAGCCCGGCGTGCTCCCACCAGCGCCGTATCTCCCTGCAACGCTACCGCGGCACCGTAGCCTCCACCCTTTTCGCCGAGTTCCTCGGACAGGCGCGCAACCTGCTGCCAGGCACCGTTGCGGTACTCGAACAGGTAGGCGGCTTCCGCATCGTCCATGCCGGCGGCGCCGACCAGGAGTCGCCCGCCATCGAGCGCCACATCGGTGCCGAAGCGTTCGCCCGCCACTGGTACGTCGGGGAGCAGCGCGGTCCCTTCAGTCCAGCTGCCATCGTCTGTGCGACGATAAGCCATGACCAGACCGGCATTCTTTGCCTCCCCATCATGGCCCGGAGCTCCGGCGACCAACACGCCTGCGTCCAGGTCGAGCGCCGAACCAAAGATTTCAAAGCCATTCCTGCTTCTTCCGGGTAGCAACAGACGGGCCTGCTCCTGCCACGCGCCTCCTTCCTCGCGGTACAAATAGACCGCGCCCCTGCCGCTCTGGATTCCCGATGCGCCGGCAGCCAGCCAGCCGTCCTCCACAGCCACCGCATACCCAAGACCCGCGCCAACGCCGACATTCTCGAGGCTCAACATACCGTTCTCCTGCCAACCGTTGTCACTGCGCTGATACAGGAAGATCGCACCGGCATCCTCAGTGGGGCCATCGTTCCCGGGGGCGCCCACGGCCGCAATGTCACCTGCGAGTGCTACGGCGCTACCGAAAGCCTGCCGTGCCTGGGGCTCTGCGCGAACAAGAAGTTGCGGCTGAGCCGCAAGCAAGGCGTCGGCGCCGGATCCCGCCAGAACGGGGCCGGTGAGAAGCGCAGTTGCGCCCACGGCGCCGATCAGGGAAAAGAAAGGATGAGTGCTTGCTGGTGATTTAGTCATGGCAATATTCCATCAAAGACGGTTTTCGGAAAAACCGGTAAGGGCGCGGCTGAAGTGTCGCAGCAAGCTGACTGAACTGACGAACGATAAAGTGAACGGGGGCCAGCAGAAGCAAAAGCTATCGACAATGTTATTGTAAAAAGAGCCTACAGCAGATAAAAAAGAAACGAAAGCCAGGGGCTTTCGGTCTGCGACCAGCCCCCATCAAGCTGCTGTCACGCTGATTACGCAAGAACTGGCGCCGGTTCAGATCCGCTCCAGCACCACTACCGGAATCTGCCGCTCGGTTTTGGCCTGGTAGTCGGTATAGGGCGCATAGTAATCCACCATCATCTGCCACAGCCGCTCGCGCTCTTCTCCCTCAGCGTCCCGTGCCCGTGCTTTGAAGTGGTCACTGGCAACCTGGACCTCCACTTCGGGATTGGACTCCAGGTTCAGGTACCAGGCCGGGTGTGCCGGGGCGCCCCCCTTGGAGGCGATCACACAATATCCGCCATCGCCGGTGGGCCGATAGATCAGGGGCAGGGTCAAGGCTTTGCCGGATTTGCGCCCGGTGGTGGTGAGCAACAGGGTGGTCAACATGCCTTCGCCGCCTCCCAGGGAGGCATCCCAGTAGTGGCCGGCTTCGGGGTCACGCTGGTAAAGCTCAATGTGCTCCCTGATCCAGTCAGGTAGTGAGGCGGGAATCTGTGTGTCCATGAGCATTACTCCGGTTCAGGCATGACGTAACAGCATAGCGCGGTATGTACTGGATACAAACAGTGATGCGCCGTCTGTGCTTCGGGACCAGCACCGCATCCATAGCCAGCCGACTGATACCAGTTTCGAATGACATCATGACGACTTATGATCGGGTAATGCCCTACACTGACTGCCCACGCTTCCTCATTGCCGGGCAAGGAGCCAATCATGAGCCAGGAATTGAGCGCACAAACGCTGATAGACCTGCCAGTAACCGAGGCCTGGGCAAAACTCAGGGACATTTCCCTGGCGCACAATTACGTTCCGGGTATTGTGAAAACCGTGATAGTCAGCGAAAACTCCGAGGGCCCTGGCGCCAGTCGCTATGTGTATCGCAACGGGAAATCGTATATTCAGGAAACCGTGGAAGAGTGGCACGAGGGCAAGGGCTTCCTGATCCGCCTGCACAGGGGCGACAAACCCGCCCCGCCGTTCAGGAAGGCCTGGTTCCGATACGCCCTTGAGGGTAACGATTCAGGACAAACGCTGTTTACCGCCACTCTTGAGTATGAAATGCCCTGGGGACGCCTCGGTGACTGGCTGGGCCGGCGGATGGCTGGCGTCGTGGGTGCTACCCTGGCCGATGTGGCGATTGCCATGAAGCTGTACTACGAGACCGGACAACCGACTACCGCCGCTGCGCTGAAGGCTTACACAGCGCGGCCGGACGCTACTCCAGCTGCAGTGCAAACGGCTTCGGGTCGCAGTCCCTGACCGGAACCGTCTTGGCGATACTGCGTATCACATTCACCAGCGCTGGTATGTGGTGAGCGATCACGGGCAGACCGGATGTCAGTATGGCCGCGGACAGGTCCCGCTGGGGATCGGCCCAGGCAAACTTGTTCACCAGGCCCAGGTGGCCGAAAGCCTGGCGGCTATTGGGCCCCCAGATGCCAAAGGGCTCGTCACCCAGCATCAGGCCGGCGCTGAAGCGCATGGGAATAAACAGCGTTCTGTCCAGGGTGCGGGTGCCGAATTCCTGCAGGGTGCGCGCCACGGTGCGCTCGGAGCAGATGCGCCTGCGACCCCATTTGCCGCCGTTTAGCATCATCTGGAAAAAGCGGCAAGCTTCCTCGGCGGTACCGGCCAGGTTCCCGGAAGGAATGATGGCTTGCTGGAAGCGCGGGTCGTTGGCGAGCTTCTCTACCGAGACGATGTCGGTGCCCAATGCGCGCTTGATAAAAGCGCCCATCAGCGGTCCCGGCCGCGGCCCGGTGGCATAGGACTGCGCCAGGTCATCCAGGTATTCGTCTTCAATACCGTAGCTGAAATACTTCATGCCCATGGGTTCGCGTATCTTTTTGGCGATATAGGCGTTGATATCCGCGCCGGTCACCTGGCGAACCACACGTTCCAGCACAAACCCGCCGGTGATGGCATGATAGGCCAGCCTGGAACCATCGGTAACGATGGGTTTGGCGTCGCACAACAGCTCCCAGGTGCGATCCTCGTCCCACAGCACTTCGAGGTCGACGTCTTTCGGCAAGCCGGGGATACCGCCGCGGTGCGCCAGGATCTGGTGAATGGTGATATTGTCCTTGCCCTTGCGCGCGAACTCCGGGGCATAAAAGGCTACCGGGTCCGAGACATTAACCAGCCCGTCTTCCTGCAGCATGTGCATCAGCAATGCGGTAATACCCTTGGAAGTGGAGAAAAGGCACATGGGGGTATCGGGTGTAGCCAGCACTTTTTCACTGTCCGGATCGTCGTCCGGCCCATTACCGCGCGCATGGCCAATGGACCGGGACAGGAGTACCTTGCCCTGATGGCGGATACAGGCGGTGATGGCGGGGTGAACGCCGGTCCTGTATAGCTTGACGATAGTGTCCCAGATCCGCTCCACATCGGGCTGTAGCAGACCGACGTCGCGAGGGTCGACTTCCTTCTTTTTGTCGATAGTGATTATCGGGTCGAGGTCCCGGGGAATAGCGCTCAGGTGGAAAACATGTTTACGCAGTAGTTTCATTATTGTGCTCCGTCTCAGCCCGGCCAAGGCAGCAATACCGCCATGCTAGCCGCGGGGCACCGTTCAGCGCAATGCTGTGCTGCGCGGCGCAAGACACAGCGCTGCGCCTCCTTCGGGATTTTCACCTAAAGTTGATCACTGTCAGGAAAAGCGCGCAGGATTGACTACTTTTAGAGGAAAGCGTGCAAAGTAAAGGTGGCCATGATGCCGAATGAACTGGACCCACTGCTCGGCCAGTGGTACTTGCCGGCTGACAATAGCCAGCGATTCCAGGTTATCGCTGTCGATTCCGAGGCAGATACTGTCGACATCCAGCTTTTCGATGGCGATATTGAGGAATTATCCTTCGATGACTGGGCCGAACTCGACATAGCCTTGTGCGAGGAGCCCGAGAACTGGAGCGGCGCTCTTGATATTGGCGAGCAAGACGATTTCGGCACGGAAGTTACCGACACATCGGCTGAAGACTGGGCGGAATCCGGTGAAGGGTTTCGCCCCGCTGAACAGGAGGGTGCGCCCGACCGGATATTTCGTACCGGGAACCCCAAACGCGAAGGTTCCGAGTAGCCAGGGCTACCCAGCTGCAACAGCGCAAGAACGCCCCAGTCCAACACTCCTCAGTGCTTCCCCTTCTGGGAGCACGAGACATGGAGGCAAGCATGTACGATAACTCTTCGTCGATCACCAATCTCGACCTCGTCATCGTTCTGGCCGATTCCCGGCTCGACAATCCCTACCATGCCAACGAGGCGCAAAAGGCGCACGACCGTGGTGATGTCGTGCGGCTGCAAGAGGCCATGGGCCGGCTGGGTGACGGCAACAATCGCGTCACCTATCTGGATAACCATCGTCACCTGCTTGATGAGTTACGCCGGATCGACCCCGACCTGGTGCTGAATTTTTGTAATGCCGGCTTCGGCAACCAACCCGAATTACAGATGCACGTGCCGGCGCTGCTGGAAATGTTCGGCCTGCCATTCGCCGGGGCAGATGCCGCCTGCCTTGCGAAGTGCCATGATAAAGCCTCGATCAATGCCGCTGCCATAAATCTTGATATCCCCACGCCACGTATGGAATTGCTGCGACTGGGCACGGGCCAGCTACCGCAGCACTATCCCGTCATTCTGAAGCTCAACGAAGGCAGTGGCAGCATGGGGATCTCCACAGGTTCGGTGGTCAGGGATCCCCGGCAAGCCTCGGCACGACTCTCGGAACTGGCTCGGGAGAGTCCGGCTACCGAGTGGGTAGTCGCAGAGGAATTCCTCGACGGCCGCGAGTTCAGCGTAGCCGTGCTGGGCAATCCGGAGCCCGGAATGCCGCCATTCTGTCTGCCGGCGCTTGAGGTCGACTTCAGCAAGCTGCCTGCGAACCTGCCCAGGATCATGACCCACGATTCAAAAGCGGACTCGACATCGCCGTACTGGCAACAACTGGCGATCGTTGCAGCGGATTTACCGGACACTACACGTGAAGCTGTCGAACGCCAGTGTCTGCAGATATTCTCGCGGTTCGGTTGCCGTGATTATGCCCGCTTCGACTTTCGGACCGATGCTCAGGGTACACCGCGACTGATTGATGCGAATGCGCACCCGGAATGGGGTGCAGAGAGCATGATGGCCAGAATGGCGGGCTTTGCAGGCATTCAGTATGAAGATTTTCTGGGCCACATTATCCGTAGCGCGCGTTGCCGCGCCGCACCGAAGCGACCCGCCGCACTTTATTCGGAAAACCGGGCACCGATGCTGGATGCGCGGGGCATTCACCTTCGCCCCACCCGACCCGAAGATATTGCCTTCGTCCGAGAAGTAGAGTCGGCACCGGAAAACTGCAGCATGGTCGAGCAATGGCCGGCGGACAAGCACCTGGACGCCCTGTATCAACCACATCGGAAACATCTCATCATTGAAGACGAGGCTGGGAAACCAGCCGGTTATGCGATCCTGGAGGGACTACAGGGCCCTGAGCAAACCGCCTTTCTCCGTCGTATCGTGGTCGCCCACAAACACCATGGCATCGGTGACCGGGCCCTGCAGGCCATCGAAAGCTATTGTTTTGATGAGCTCGGCGTAACCGACCTCAAACTGGAGGTTCACGACAACAACGGTAAGGCGATAGGCCTGTACAGAAAGCATGGCTTCAGGGAGGAGGGCCGATACGGCATGGTGCAGATGGCGATGCACAATCGCCACTTCCAGGCACCGCCCGCAGTGCACGGCGACTCACAGCGCCACTCGCCGCGCTGAGGAGGCTCAGCCATGTGCAGAATGGTTGGCTTCATAGCCACGCACCCAACCGCGCTCGGCTGTACCCTGGTCGAAGCGCCTCATTCACTGCTGGCGCAAAGCAGCCAGGACCTTGAGGGATTTGCTCACGCCGACGGGTGGGGCATCGCCCAATGGGGAGAAGACGGCGTCTCGGTCATGCGCCACCTCGCCGCCGCCCATGAAGGAGAGGATTACCGGAACTTCGCTGGTACGGTCCGGGCACGACAGGTCATTGCCCATGTCCGCCAGGCCACCGCCGGCGATATCTGCTTTGAAAATACTCATCCCTTCGTGCAGGGCCCCTGGGTATTCGTCCACAATGGCACCATCCGCCACTTCAGGGAACAGGTGAAGGCCAGGATGTGGCCCGAAATCGCGCCCGATTACCGCACACGAATACGCGGAACTACCGACAGTGAAGTCCTGTTCCAGCTATTACTTACTCGGCTTGACGCACGGCCTGAGATAAACCCCGTCGAGATCATTGCCACTGTAATCAGCGACGTCGCCGACTGGTGCGCCGCGGCTGGCCCCTGCGAGAACCTGGGGCTGAGCTTTCTGTTGAGCGACGGCGAACGGTTTTTCGGTGTGCGCTGGCAGCAGACATTGTGGATGCTCCAGCGCACCGAAACGCGCGATGCAGAGATTTGCGGACACCCTCCCGATGATGACGCGAAGGGGTACCGCGCACTACTTGTCGCCTCGGAACCGCTAACCGATGAGCGCTGGCTGCCAATACCGGAGTATTCCGTATTCGAGGTTGAACAGGGCCGCGACAAGCTGGCGATAACACCCCGCATCCATACTCTAAGGAAATGATCTCAAAAAACGGATATCATTGGGCAGTGAAGGATTCGCCAACAAACACTGAGCCAACCTCCATGACGAACCAAAAACCACTTTTGAAAGACCCTCCCTGGCTTCATAACGAGAGCGGGGAAACCCGGCATATCGGTATCGAGATTGAAATGACCGGCCTCACCCTGGAGGAAATCACCGAGCTTGTCGCCAGGGAACAGAACGGAACCATCACGTCGAAGGGACGGTACGAGCGCCAGATTACCGATCAACAGGATGCTGACTGGCTGGTTGAACTCGATTTCCACTTGCTCAAGGAAATGGGCAGGAAGCAAAGACCCTCCGGAGAACTGGGCAGTGAGCTCGGCGATTCCGCCGAAGAAGCCCTGGCCTGGGTTGCCGAAAGCCTGGTGCCTTTTGAACTGGTGAGCCCGCCCTTGCCACTGGCCCGGCTACCGGAAGTTGAGGTTTTGATTCAGCGTTTGCATGAGGCCGGCGCCAAGGGCTCATCAGACAGCCTGGTCAATGCCTTTGGCATGCAGCTGAACCCCGAAATACCTGACGCCCGTCCGGAAACCCTGACCAGTTTCATCAAGGCGTTTCTGTGCCTCTATGACTGGCTACACGAGCGGGCGCAAATAGACTTCTCGCGCCAGGTCACCAGCTATATCAATCCCTATCCAGCCAAATATGTCAAAAAGGTCACTGCCAAAAATTACTGGCCGAACCTGGCGGAGCTCATTGATGACTACCTGGAGGACAACCCAACGCGTAATCGCGCCCTGGATTGCCTGCCGCTGTTTTTACACCTGGATAAATCCAGAGTCCGCAATGTGACCGACGATCCTTTGATCAAGCCGCGACCGACTTTTCACTACCGCCTGCCCAGTAGCGAAATTCAGAATCCGGTGTGGGGGCTGCATAACGCCTGGAATGACTGGCTGGAAGTGGAATACCTGGCCGCAGACAATGACCGCCTGCAGAAGTGCTGTGAGGCCTATAGCCGGTATCTTCACAATCCGCTGAAAAGACTGACCGGCAACTGGGTAAAGGAAGTGGAAGCGCAATGGCTAAACCACTGATTGCGATCACCGGACCGGTAAAAGGCGCTTTCGGCCCGCGTTTTCTGGTTGCCCTCGCGATACGGCTCTACGGTGGCCAACCTTTGCAGCTCCGACCCGGCCAGGAGCCAGGCCAATACTCTTTTGACGGCGTGGTGGTTACCGGTGGCCACGATATTGATCCCGTACTCTACGCCGCGGAACCCGAAGTAGAGCCAAAACATGATGTGGCACGGGATAAATTCGAGATGGAAGTTATTGACCTGGCCATTAACAGGCGCCTGCCCATGCTGGGCATCTGTCGCGGGGCCCAGTTGCTGAATGTGTATCGCGGCGGCAATCTGCACCAGGAACTCAGTAGCCACCGCGAGAAAACATCCCATCGTTGGACAATATTCCCGCTGAAAACCCTTTGCATACAATCCGGCACCTGGCTGGCTGAATTCATGGGTACTGAAACGGCAAAAATCAACAGCCTGCACAACCAGGCAATTGCTGAAACCGGAGCGGGTTTCACCGTGGCGGGGCGAGATCTGGATGGACTGGTACAGGCCATAGAAGACCAGGGATATGGTTTTCTCATTGGTGTGCAGTGGCACCCGGAGTTTCTCATCTTCATGCGCCGCCAGCGGCGATTGTTCCAGGCCCTGGTTAATGCGGCCGCCAGCGGTGCCTCACGCAGGTCCGGATCATCAACTTAAGTCCTGGTATCCGGGGCGCCGGTTAGCGCTATCACTCCACCCTGAAATAACCTTCCCTGCGTGCTTCGCCAAAGCGGAAAACCCGCCGTTTGCTATGCTGGTAAGTAGCCTGGGCAATGAGTGCCATGCAGGTGAACATCGGGGTTTGATCAGATGAGTCAGCCAGCAGAGAAATTTTATTCACTGGATCCAGAAGAGGTACTTGATCACTTCACCGCCAACCAGGATTCCGGCCTTTCCGGAGACGAGGTTGATCAGCGTCTCGAACAGTACGGAGCCAACGTACTTCGCGAAAGCCAACCTGTCAGTACTCCACGGATATTCTTCCGACAGTTCAAAAGCGTGGTTATCCTGCTCCTCGGCGCTGCCGGTGCCCTGGCTCTGCTGACCGGTCGCTGGCATGAAGGGATAGCGATAATCGCCGTGATGCTGATTAACACCCTGATCGGGTTCTTCAGCGAATGGAAGGCGTTGCGCTCGATGGAAGCGCTACGGGACCTTGGCAAGCAGCAGGCGCAAGTGCGCAGGGATGGCGGCGAGCACACTATTGACGAACAAAACCTGGTGCCCGGCGATATTGTATTGTTGAGCCCGGAAACCCTCGTGCCGGCAGACCTGCGACTACTTCCGCGCAAAGGTGAGAAAACCGAAGAAAGCCGTGAAGTGCAGGTGAATGAGGCGGCGCTCACCGGAGAATCGGTGCCGGTGATGAAAACACCAGAAGCAGTGGCGGCAGACACCGTGCTCGCCGACCGTACCTGCATGCTCTATAAAGGCACCAGTGTTACCGATGGTGATGGCGAGGGGGTTGTCGTCGCAACCGGGATGGACACCGAGCTGGGACATATTTCGCAACTCGCACAAAGTGCAGAAGGCAAGACAACACCATTACAAAAGAAACTTGACGAGCTGGGCGGCCAGCTTGCCTGGGTCACTATCGGTATCACCATAATAGTCGCCATTACCGGGCTCGTCGCCGGTCGCGACACCATGGTAATGATCGAAACCGCCATTGCGCTGGGCATTGCTGCCATTCCGGAAGGCCTGCCCATTGTCGCTACCGTAGCACTCGCGCGCGGTATGTACCTTATGTCCACCCGCAATGCCGTGGTAAATCATCTTGCGGCGGTGGAGACACTCGGCGCCACCCGCATTATCTTTACCGACAAAACAGGCACACTCACCGCTAATAAAATGGTGCTGAAGAAGATTGTCACCCCGGAGGGCGTGCACGAGTTGGATGACAGTCAGCAAAACAAGCCGGATCTTGCCAACGAGCCACTCCTGAGACGGGCGCTCGAGGTCGGCGTACTGTGCAACAACGCCAGGCTTGAAGACCAGCAGCAAAAGCGCAGCGGCGACCCAACGGAACTGGCGCTGCTGGAGGCGGGTGCCCTCCTGGACAAGGATCGTGCGGAACTGCTTGAGGAATTCCCCGAGGAGCGCGAAGAACCGTTTGATTCCGACACCATGAAAATGGCCACTTTCCACCGTATCGAAGGCGGTTTTCGGGTTGCGGTAAAGGGCGCACCCGAGGTGATGCTTGATGCCTGCACTGCGATGGCAACAAATGAAGGTGAAACAGCGCTATCGGAGGATGAAAGGGACTCCTGGAAACAGCGCGCTGACGAACTTGCCGGAGAAGGCCTGCGCCTTCTTGCAGTAGCAGAGAAAACAACCCAGGCGGTCGATGATGACCCTTATGCGCAACTGTGTTTTCTTGGCCTGGTGGGCATGGCGGATCCTCCGCGCGCAGACATACGCGAGGCGGTGGAAGAGTGCCAGCAGGCCGGCATTCGCGCAGTGATGGTAACAGGCGATCGACCCGATACGGGGCAGGCTATTGCCGAACAGGTTGGGCTGGCCAGCAGCGGTGCGGCGATTCATGGCCGCGATCTGGGCAATATCGAAGCCCTCTCCACAGAGGAGCGTAACAGGATCCTGAAGGCCGACGTTTTCGCGCGAGTCACTCCTGAACACAAACTTCAACTGGTAAAGATTTTCCAGGATAGCGGTGAAGTGGTCGCGATGACCGGCGACGGGGTCAATGACGCCCCGGCCCTGAAGCAGGCCGATATCGGTATCGCCATGGGGGAACGGGGCTCGGATGCGGCCAAACAGGTCGCCGACATGGTTCTTCGCGATGACAACTTCTCCACCATTGTTACCGCTGTCCGCCAGGGCAGGGTCATATTCGCCAATATACGCAAGTCCGTCATTTTCATGCTTTGCACCAACCTGGCTGAAATTCTGGTGGTGTCCCTTGCTTCACTGACCCAGGCGCCACTGCCTCTGCATCCACTGCAAATATTGTTCCTGAACATACTCACGGATGTCTTTCCCGCCCTGGCACTTGGCGTCGGTGTTGGCAGTAGCGGTGTCATGCAAAGCCCTCCCCGGCCATCCGGGGAAGCTGTCATCACACGTCATCACTGGCATGCGATTGGAGGATGGAGTTTGGTTGTCGGTGCCTGTGTGCTTGCCGCATTCACCCTGGCATTGCTATGGCTGCAGGTGGGTGAAACCGAGGCTATTACCATATCGTTCCTGACGCTCGGGTTTTCCAAGCTGTGGTTTGTGCTGAACCTGCGCGATCGCGGCTCAAGGCCCTGGAACAACGATGTGGTCCGCAATCTCTGGATCTGGGCAGCGCTGGTATTTTGCAGCTGCCTGCTGCTCCTTGCGGTCTACTGGCCACCACTTGCCGGTGTCCTGCAGACGGCCATACCCGGCAGTGACGGCTGGATGCTAATACTTGGAATGAGCCTCGTTCCGGCAGCGCTGGGCCTTTTTGCACCCGGCATCAGGTTTCATACTGTGTCCAATTCCAGCCGGGGTTAAGAACGGGTATTTCCAACCGCCCCGCGCAGTCTCCTCGCACCCTGCTGATTTCTGGGGTAATCTGCCCTGTGTCTAAATAACTACAGTGCTCGCAACATTCAGCGCTGGCCTCTAAAGGAACTTTTTAATGCCACCCTTTCGCTCAATGCCCTTAAGCCGATTGGTCACGGGGCTGATGCTGCTCGCGGCGCTGACAGCCTGTACCCGGGAACCGACGCCGGAGACGACAGCTGACCCGGCACCGCTGCGTATAGCTCTGGTGATGAAGTCACTGGCAAATGAGTTTTTCATCAATATGGCAGACGGCGCCCGCAGGCACCAGGCAGCCAATGCCGACCAGTATGAACTGGTTGTCAATGGCATCAGGAACGAAAGCGATCTGGCCCAGCAAGTGGCGCTGGTGGAACAGATGATGGCGACCGGAGTAGATGCCATCGTGATCGCGCCGGCGGACTCCAAAGGGTTATTGCCGGTGGCCAGGCGTGCTGCAGCCCAGGGCATCGTGGTAGTCAATATCGACAACCGTTTTGACCGCGAAATCCTGGCCGGAATGGATATCAGCATTCCCTTTGTCGGGCCGGACAATCGTGCGGGTGCTCGCAAGGTTGGCGATGTCCTGGCAGCGGAACTAAAGGCCGGCGACCAGGTGGCCATCATTGGCGGCAATCCCGGCGCGTTCAACGCCCAACAACGCCAGGCGGGATTCGAAGATGCCATGCGAGCCGCCGACATCGAAATAGTCTCAGTCCAGGCAGCCGACTGGGAGCAGGCACGCGCCGCCAATGTTGCCGCCGCCATCCTCGGCGAAAACCCCGAGCTCAAAGCATTGCTCTGCGCCAATGACAGTATGGCCCTGGGCGCTGTAGCCGCGGTACGCCAGTCGGGTCGCGCCGGGGAAGTGCTGATCGTGGGCTTCGATAACATCTCCGCCGCCAACAGTCTGGTGCAATCGGGCGAGATGCTCGCTACAGCAAACCAGTACGGCGACCAGTTGGCCGTATTCGGTATCGAGTACGCGCTGGAGATACTGGCGTCCGGCCAGGCGCCAGCCGACCGGGATACGCCGGTTGATGTGGTTAAAGCCGGTGCCGGCCAGTAATCGAGTACTATTCTGTGACTGCTGGCGAGCCTCCCTTACTGGCAATCGACGCACTGCACAAACAGTTTGCGGTGCCGGTGTTACGCGGCATTGACTTCACTCTCCGGGCCGGGGAGATTCACGCGCTGATGGGCAGCAACGGTGCCGGCAAAAGCACTCTGTGCAATCTCATCGCCGGCATTCACCGGCCCGACAGCGGAAACATGCGGCTTTCGGGCCAGCCTTACCAGCCCGCCTCCCTGCACTCGGCCGAAGCATCAGGCGTGCGCATGGTAATGCAGGAACTGAATCTCTTTCCCACCCTGAGCATTGCCGAAAACCTCTGCTTTAACCGGCTTGGAAATCGCGCAGGAGTGATTAATCATCAGGCATTGCGTGACTCCGCACGCGCGGCGCTGGCGCGCCTCAATCTGGATGAACTCGATCCGGACACACCGGTATCAGCCCTAGGGGTAGGCAAGCAACAACTGGTCGAAATTGCCAGGGTACTTGCCCAGCCGGTACGGCTACTGATTCTGGACGAACCTACGGCGGCACTCACCGACCCCCAGATCGACCAGCTGTTCGGTCAGCTCGATATCCTGCGCTCTGCCGGTATTGGTATCATTTATATTTCCCATCGCATGAGCGAAATACAACGGGTTGCGGATCGGGTCTCGATTTTGCGCGATGGCGCGTTAATCGCCACCGAAAACGCGGATGAGATGGACGTTGAACGTATGGTGCACCTGATGGCCGGCCCGGCCATGGCGCGCATTCCGCCGAAAACCCCCACGACAATCGCGGCTACAGCTGCGAGTAACGGAAGCGCGACCAAGCCGGGACATGTCGTACTGAAAATAGAGCAGCTCGGACGCCAGGGAGCCTTCACTGACATCAACCTGGAACTGCGAGCGGGAGAAGTACTCGGCATCGGCGGCCTCATAGGCTCAGGCCGCACCGAGCTGCTACGCACGCTGTTTGGTGCCGATACGGCAGACACCGGGGGCATCCGTCTGGCAGCGGACGATTTTTCCCGGCTGCAACAGTTGCGCAATCCTGCCGAGGCTATCGCTGCGGGCATTGGCCTGGTGGTTGAAGACCGCAAGGGCCAGGGGCTGTTGCTGGATAAATCAATCGCCTTGAATATCGGCCTTGGTCAGCTCGGCACACTGCACAACAGGCTTGGGATAGTTAATGATAAAGCCATCGCCGACAATAGCGCCGAAATATGCCGGCAACTGGATATCAAGCACGACGACCTGCAGCAACCCGTCGCCCAGCTCAGCGGTGGCAATCAACAAAAAGTCCTTATCGGGCGATGGCTGTTGCGGGACCTGCAGATACTGCTGTTTGATGAACCCGGGCGCGGCGTGGACGCGCGCTCCAAACTGCTGATCCAGGAACTGATTCGTGACCTGGCTGCTCAAGGTAAAGCGGTTATCGTGGTCAGCAGCGAAACAGAAGAACTGCTGGCCCTCGCCGACCGCGTCGTCGTACTCTCCAACGGGCGCCTGGCGGGTGAGTTTACAGCCGACACCGTTAGCGAGCAGGCCTTGCTTGAAGCCAGCTTCCGCTTTTATACAACGGCGGGGCAGAAAGTTGCTCCACCGCTGGAGATCTCTTGATGTCACCCTCTATTGTCGGCCGTATCCGGCTGCCCTGGAACTCGCTCGGCCTGGTCGCGGTATTGCTGGTATTGATCCTGCTGTTCAGTTCACTGAGCGACTACTTCTTTTCCGCCGTCACTTTCCGAACCCTGGCCAACCAGATTCCAACCCTGACTGTCGTTGCAGTGGGCATGACCTTTGTATTGCTGATTGCCGGCATTGATCTTTCGGTGGGCTCGGTGATGGCCTTGTGTGCCGCCGTGATGGGTGTATTAATGGCCGATAGCGGCTGGCCTTTGGTACCCGCGTTACTGGCGAGCCTGTTAACGGGCCTGGCATGTGGCTCCTTCAGTGGCCTGGTCAGTGCACGCTGGGCCATACCCTCATTCGTCGTTACTCTGGGGATGCTGGAAATCGCTCGCGGTGGCGCCTATCTCGTTACCGGTTCAGAGACCAAATACCTCGGGCCTGCGGTTGGTCGTATCGGTGAGCCGATAGCGGGCCTCGGGCTGTCACCGGCGCTGATTGGTGCCATTGTCGTGGTCGCGCTGGCACAGTTTATCCTGGTTAAAACCGTTTTTGGCCGTTACATGATTGCCATCGGCACCAATGAGGAGGCCGTGCGCCTGTCGGGTATCAATACCGTGCGCTGGAAGGTCGTGGTATTTGCCATTGCCGGTGTTCTGGCGGCCCTTGGCGGGGTGTTCCAGCTTGGCTATCTGCAGAGCGCCGACCCCAACGCCGGCATTGGTCTGGAGTTGTCGGCAATTGCCGCGGTGGTTATCGGGGGCACCAGCCTGTCGGGAGGACGGGGTTCCGTCGTCAACACCTTTCTCGGTGTGCTGATCATCGCAGTAATGCAGACCGGGCTCGCACAGCTGGGGGTATCGGAACCGGGCAAACGGATCATTACCGGCCTGGTCATTATTGGCGCGGTGCTCTTTGACCAATACAGGGAGCCGCTCGGCAAACTGCTCACCCGGCGTTACGAACCAAAGCGCGGCATTTCATAGCAGCTCTCCCGAGCCCTGCCGCCTCCCGGCAAGTACAAGATATTGAACTATATTTTTGTATATCTTTTGACCGGTATCTACATTTACTCTGGTAAAGCTACACTGCATGGGCGAGTATCTACCTAGCATAAAAAACTCGCGGACACCAACATGACGTGCCGCCAAAGTTACCCATGAAACAGACGGTTGCAGATAATAAATAAACGGAGCCACTATATGTCCAGATACCTTTGCACGCCTATTGCTACAGCCTTGATCGCAGCGGGTTCATTACCGTTGACGAGCGCACTGCACGCCCAGTCACTGGCGTTGGAGGAAGTCGTGGTCACTGCCCAGCGGCGTGAAACCCTGCTGCAGGATACGCCTATCGCGGTAACGGCGTTCAATACCGAAAAAATCGCTGACCTTGGTATTTATAACGTTACTGACCTCGCCAGTTTTGCGCCAAACACCAATATCCAGAAGCAGCCCTCGTCAAATTCCAATATGTCCATTTACATTCGCGGGGTGGGCAGCGGCGAAACCTCCCTGATGGTGGATCCCAAGACCAGCTTCTACCTTGATGGCGTATACATGAGCAAGACCGTTGGCGCCGTATTCGACATCGTTGACCTGCAGGCAATCGAGGTGCTGCGGGGCCCCCAGGGTACCCTGTTTGGCCGCAACAGCACCGGCGGCGCCATTAACGTCACCACAATAAAACCCTCCGGCGAGCTGGGCGGCAGGCTGGAGGCGAACGTCGGCAATGACGGCTACCGGCGCGTCGCGGGTTCCATTGACCTGCCCAAGATTGCCGATATGCTGTCTGTAAAATTGTCCGCCGTGAAAATGGAATACGATGGCTGGGCGGACAATGACTTCCCCGGCAGCGAAAGCGACCTCGGCAGTGAAGACAACAAATCATACCGTGCCGCTTTTCGCCTGCAGCCGACAGAGCGGCTGACCATCGACTATGTGTTTGATAAAACCGACAATACCGGTGTGCCGACGCCCTTTCAGGTAACCAAGGTCAAGGACAGCATCTATAACGGCTTCACTACCACGCCCTTTCCCTATACTTTCCTCGGCGGCCAGCTTTACCAGGAAATGGATGCGCTGGTGGGCGACCCCGAGACACGCCGTGAGAACTTCAACCTGGACGGCGTCAGCGATGAATTCCTCGAGGTCGAGGGCCACAACCTGACCGTGAACTGGGATCTTGACGCCTTCAGCGTCAAATATATCTTCGCAGATCGCAGGACTGACTCCGGCTACGGCTCTACCGACCTGGACGGCGGCGCACTGAATACCGCCGACCTGTTTTACGGCGGCGGGCAAGTCATACCTACCCCGGGGTTTCACGCCACCATTGACGAGGGCTGGATTGACCTGCAAACCCACGAATTACAACTCATGGGCGATGCCTTTAACGAGCGCTTGCAATACACCCTCGGCCTGTTCTACTACGAAGAAGAAATTTTCCAGAGTAACCCGCAGACCTTTGCCCTGCCCATTCAGTTCCTGCTGGGCAGCCCCCTTGACGGCGCCTATACTGCTGCCGGCTTCTGCCAGGACTTCGGCAACGGACCGGTTTGCCAGGGCAGCCAACGCCTGCCCCTGCCCTTTCCGTTTCCCGGTGCTGATCCCAACATGAACGGTTTTGTGGACTTTGTGTATGGCCAGGAAACCGAGTCTGTCGCGGCTTACGGGCAGTTCACCTACTCTTTCACCCAGCAACTGGATATCACCGCGGGGCTACGTTACACCGAGGACAAACGCAACGCTTTCCTGTTCAACGAAACACTCGGCCACACCTCGATTGACGACAAGCTCACCAATAGCGACAGCTGGGACAACATCAGCTATTTGTTAACGGCAAACTACGCCTGGACGCCGGATATCAATGTCTACGCCACCCACTCCACCGGTTACAACGGCGGTGGTTTCAACTCGCGCGCTTCTACTGTTAGTGGCTGGGAAGAGATCATTGAAGAGGAGGAACTCGATTCCTACGAGCTGGGCATCAAATCCAGCTGGCTTGATAATCAGTTACGGGTGAATGCTGCCGTGTTCTACAACGATTACACGGACATGCAGATTGCCGTATTTGAGGCTGGCAGCGGCGGTGCATCGAGCAGGATTGTCAATGCCGGCGAAGCAACCTACAGGGGCTTTGAACTGGAGATTCTTGCCCGACTGACCCAGGGCCTGACCCTGGAGGCGACGTACGGTTACCTTGACGCCGAGTTTGATGAATACCGTGCGCTGAACCCGGTTACCAACGAGGTCGAGAATATCGCGGATGTTACAACCGTGACTCGAGCCCCGGAAAATACCGCGTCCGCGGGACTGGAATACCGGTTCCAGCCCTTCACCTTTGGCACCCTGTCGGCCCGGGTGGATCTCTCCTATACCGATGAATTCGTTTTTCATCCCTTCCTCAACGAATTTGATGCCTCGGACAGTCGAACTCTTGTCAACGCGCGGGTAACCCTCAACGAGGTTCCGCTGGGCGATAACGGCAATTTGCGGATTTCGGCCTGGAGCAAGAATGTCACCGACGAAGAGTACGAGGAGTGGGGCATAGACTTTGCGACACTCGGCTACGCCGGCAACATCTTCGGCCAGCCGCGTACCTTTGGCCTGGACGTGTTGTACGAGTTCTAGAGCACAAAAAACGCGGCGCTATCAGCTCCTGATTACTGCTGCAACAAAAACCCATCACCGGTTTCCGGTGATGGGTTTTTTTATGTGCGCAGCCGCGCCGCCCTTGCCGGCATATCCAATGCCTGCAGGATTTTCATCCGCAGCTGGGCATTAAATTGAGGATGCGCCGCCAGAAATTCCCGCACGATGGCAACGGCCTCTGCCGAGCCATGGTTCGCCAGCGTGGCGTGCAACCAACCCGAGGGAAAGAAAATATCGCCGGTAACCTGTATCTCCTGCAGCAGCTCCAGGCTGGGCAGAATATAGCGCCGCGAGTGCCCGGCTCGCAGCGGGTGATGTAGATACCCCAACGCATCAAGCACCCAGTTTTCAGTGGCTCGCATGGCCGGGTCCGCCAGGCTGGCGAAGAAGGCGTCGCGTGTTGCCGGCACCGGTGACAGTGTCGGCGCCAGGAATTCCAGCCGGCGGCGATTATCCGGATTGATGATTTCCCCATGTTGCAGGGCCACAATCTCCTTTGCCTGTTGCGGCAGTCGAATTGCCAGAATGGCCGCCAGGTGAATGCGGTCGTTTTCTGACAGCTGCAATTGCGCAACGGATTCCTCACCCGACCATATCCGGTACAGGCGCTGCACGGATCCAGGTTCGGACGCCAGTGCTACCAGCTTATCGAACAATAACCTGACCCGGGCGGGGTCGTCTGTGGCGGCAACCGCTCGCCATAATGTTTCCTCGAGCACCGGCTGCAGCTCGTTCCGTGCACGCTCTGGCAGCAGGACCTGTTGCAAGCGCGCCAGCTGGGACAGAGCTGTGGCCAGCACCAGCTGATTCGTTTCAATCGCAATAATATCCAGTAGCCGGCGGGTGTAGTCCTCTGGTAATACTTTCTCGCCAACCAGGAGTTCCTCATACAGATTCAACAACAACCTGCCGCGGGCAACCGGCTCCAGTTCAAGCCAGGCATCCAGGTCGGAAAGGACTACTGGGGTGCGCCCATAGCCCAGGCCGCCGGCGCTGTATTGCAGGGCGAAATCCGGAAACCCGGTGCTGTGCACCCACTCATCGCTCCAGGCGGCCAGGCCGGTATCGGTATGGCTGTCCAGAACAGCGACCAGGTCCGGCCAGCTTGCGTTGCCGTAGGCATGGGCCCGCAGATACTCGCCGATGCCTGCTCGAAACGCCACCGGACCCAACAGTTGCTCCAGCTGCCGCATCATGATGGGCGCCTTGTTGTAGATGATGGGACCGTAGAGCTGCCCTGCCTCATTGAGATTGGCCAATGGCTGGCGAATCGGGTTGCTCCCCGCCGAGCGGTCTACGGCATAGGCGGCCGGATAATGCCGCAGCAGAAAGCTCAGCTCGTGATCGATTTGGGGAAACTGGGGGTTTACGATCTTCGCCGCCATGAAGTTGGCAAAAACCTCCTTGGTCCAGACATCGTTGAACCAGCGCATGGTCACCAGGTTACCAAACCACATATGGGCGACTTCATGGGCAATAAGACTGGCACGTCGCAATTGCTCCTCGTCCGTCGGGGATTCATCAAGCAACAACAACTCGGCCCGGTACTGAATGGCCCCGGGGTGCTCCATGCCGCCGTATTGAAAGGCCGGGAGCAGCGCGAGGTCCAGCTTGGTAAAAGGATGGGCAATACCGGTGTAATCTTCCAGCCAGTCCAGTGCCGCCCAGTGCAGGTCGAAGATGGCCTCGAGGTTGCGGGCGACTCTGGCGTCGTCAGTTTCCCGGTGTAGCAGCGTGATTGGCCGCCCTTCGTACTCGCGGGTTACCACCTCAAAACGTCCTGCCACAAAGGAGAATACGTAGGAACTGATCAGCTCCGATGTGGCAAACTGATGCACAGTCTGGCCGGGCTCCCCGTCCCGGGTTGCCAGCAGGGGCGCGTTGGCCAGCGCCACCCAACTTTCCGGCAGCGCCAGGGTCAGGTCCCAGGTTGCCTTGAGATCTGGCTGGTCAAACAATGGCAACGCCGTGCGCGCCCTGTCCGGCACGAACAGGGTGTAGAGATAATCGGGGTTGCGGTTCAGTGAAGCATCGCCAGCCGTAAAATCGAGTTCCACGGTATTGGGACCTGGTTGCAGCGCCGCCGCGGGAATGACCAGATGCTCCTCTTGCAGCAGTGGAACCAACGGTTCACCATTGACTACGAGACGGTGCACCGCGTCCGCTTCGGCCCGGAAATCGAGCTGCAGATCCTTCTCCGGTTCGGTCAGCGTGAAACTGATTACCGCGCGGCCGGCGATGCCGGCTTGTTGATCCGCGGGAATCTCAAAGTACAGCTCATAATGAATATCTGCCAGGCGCCGTGCCCGCTGCTCAGCCAGCGCCAGCGAAACCCCGGGCTCTATCGGCAGCGGCATCTCTTGCTTACAGGCCATCAGGGTGAATCCCAGCAAGGAAACTGTGAACCATAGTACAACGCGCATAGTGGTGACCTCCTGCGCCTATTGTACTCGCAACACTAATGCCGGAGTTAACCCCACGTGTGTTTACTGTTAACATGCTGTCCCTGACTATAAGATGGAAGTTTCCGCATGCGCTACCGAATGTTTGCGCGCGGCGCCGGAATCGTCATATTACTGCTCGTGACGGTATTGGCCGGCTGCTCCGAAGGGCCCTGGAACAACCCCAACCCTCCTTCACCCGAAGGTAAGGTAACCTATCAGTCGGTTATGTCCCCGGCGCCGCCGAAGCACCTTGACCCGGCCGTATCCTACGCCTCGGACGAGTCGCTGTTCCTGATGCAAATATACGAACCGCCCATGGGTTATCACTTTCTCAAGCGCCCCTATGAGCTGATCCCCCTTGGCGTGGAGAGCTTTCCGACAATCACCTATCTCAACGCTGAGGGTGAGAGCGTAGAGCCCGACAGCGCGGACGTGGCCTTTTCCCGGTATCACCTGAGCGTACGCGAGGACGCCCGCTACCAACCCCACCCGGCATTTGTAACCGATGCAGAGGGAGACGCTCTTTACCTGTTCACTGACCCCGAGCAGGGGCGGGAGTACGGGCAGATAGGCGATTTCCCGCTCACCGATTCACGCCCGGTTCGAGCCAATGATTACGTATATGCCATCAAACGCCTGGCCGACCCCTTCAACGGCTCGCCCATGCTGGGCTTCATGGCCCAGTATATTGTCGGGATGAAAGACTTCTCCAACACGCTGCAACTTGTGCCCCGCAACGGCTGGGTGAACCTGGACCAGTACCCAATGGCCGGTCTGGAAGTCATTGACGAATATAATTACACGATCACTATAGAAGGCCGCTATCCCCAGTTCACTTACTGGCTGGCCATGCACTTTTTTTCTCCTATCGCCCCCGAGGTTGATCGCTTCTTCCGGAATCCCGGTTTTGCCGATCGCAACCTCACCCTGGACTGGTGGCCAGTGGGCAGCGGCCCGTTCATGATGGTCAAGAATGACCCGAACAGTGAAATTGTACTGGAGCGCAACCCCAATTTCCGAGAGGACTACTATCCGGAAGAAGGCGCTCCCGGTGACGCCGAGGCGGGCCTGCTGGCAGATGCGGGCAAACGGCTGCCAATGATTGACCGCGCCGTATTCAGGCTGGAAAAGGAAGTACTGTCACTGTGGACCAAGTTTCTGCAGGGCTATTATGATCGCTCGGGTGAAGTCCATGGCAACACCACGGGCGTCTTCGACCAGGCCTTTGTTGTCGGTCCGGACGGGGTGGAGCTTTCCGATGACCTTGAGGACCACGGTATTACCGTGTCGCCCGATGTTAAACCCGGTATTTACTACTATGGCTTTAACATGCGCGACCCGGTGCTTGGCGGCTATACCGAAGAAAAACGCAAGCTCAGAAGAGCGTTGCAGATAGCCTTCGATACCGAGGAATATCTCAATATTTTTTACAAGGGCAATGGCATTCCGGCACAGATGCCCATCCCGCCGGGGATTCCCGGCTTTGTTGAAGGCCCCGAGGGTATAAACCCCCACGTTTACGACTGGGTTGACGGCGAGCCCCGGCGCAAATCGATTGAGCACGCCCGTCAGCTGCTGGTTGAGGCGGGATACCCCAATGGTCGGGATGTTCGCACCGGCGAGCCGCTGAAGATCTTTATTGATGTGCAAAGCCAGGCGATTTCCAATACCAGCATGAACTGGATAGATCGCGCCTTTGCCAGAATCGGGGTGCAGGTGGAATACCGGCCGGCGGACTGGAACCGCACCCGGGAAAAACTGCTTACCGGTAATACCCAGATTTACTCCCATGGCTGGCTGGCGGATTACCCGGATCCGGAAAACTTCCTGTTCCTGCTCTACGGCCCAGAGAGCCCGCTGATCTGTAACTGCGATGGCGCCAACAATTCCAACTATGAACGCGAAGAGTATGACCAGCTGTTCAGGTCCATGCGCGTCCTGCCTCCCGGTCCCGAGCGGCTCGACATTGTCAGCCGGATGGTAGACATGCTGCGGGATGACGCCGTATGGCTGTTCGCCTACTACCCCAAGGACATCTACCTGAATAACAGCTGGGTGCATAACACCAAGCGTCACGGGATTTCCAAGAACACATTGAAGTACCTCCGCATCGACGAAGAACTGCGCGAGCAAAAGCGTGAGGAATGGAACCAGCCAGTCACCTGGCCACTATTTGCGGCGGCAATACTGCTGCTGGCCCTTATTCTGCCCGGTGTAATTGCCTACCGCCGACGTCTTACCGCAACCGCTCGCCAATAACAGGAACGCTTATGTTTGCCTACATTGTTCGCCGGCTGCTGTATGCCATCCCTATTCTGATAGGCGTTAACCTGCTGACTTTCACCCTCTTCTTCGTGGTCAATTCACCCGATGACATGGCCGCCTCCCAACTGGGTGAAAAATACGTTACGCCCGAAGCCATCACCAACTGGAAGCGCAAACATGGTTATGACAAGCCACTGTTCATCAATCCCGAGGCCGGCGGCGTAACACAGCTGACCGATACCATTTTCTTCAATAAGTCGGTGCGGCTGTTTGCCTTTGACTTCGGCCGCTCGGAAAGTGGTCGCGACATTACCACGGATGTGGCCACCCGCATGTGGCCAAGCCTGGCGGTGGCGTTGCCAACCTTCCTGGTGGGGATCTGGGTGAATATCTGCGTTGCACTGATGGTGGTAATGTTTCACGGCACCCGCCTGGATCGGGGCGCGGTATTCCTGTTCGTTGCCCTGATGTCAATTTCCTACCTGTTCTACATTATTGGCGGCCAGTTTCTGGTGGCCAAAACCTGGCGCCTGGTACCCATTTCGGGGTTTCACACCGAGGGCCAGGTATGGAAGTTCCTGATCCTGCCGGTCCTGGTAGGCGTGGTTGCGGGCATTGGCGCCGGTGCCCGCTGGTATCGCACCCTGTTTCTGGAAGAGGCCAACCAGGACTACGTACGCACCGCGCGAGCCAAGGGCTGCAGCGAACTCAGCATTCTGTTTCAACATATCCTGCCCAATGCCATGATCCCCATCCTCACCGGGGTGGTGGTGCTGATTCCCTCCCTGTTCATGGGCAGCCTGCTGATCGAATCCTTTTTTGGCATTCCAGGCCTGGGCAGCTACATGCTGGATGCCATCAAGTCCCAGGATTTTGCCATCGTGCGCACCATGGTATTCATTGGGTCCGTCCTGTATATCTTCGGCCTCATTCTCACCGATATTTCCTATACCTGGGCTGATCCCCGGGTGCGCCTGTCCTGAGGAATCCGCATAAATGAAACCCGTTATCCTCTGGTCAGACGCATTGATTTACCTGCTGGTGATCTCCCTGGCATTTTTCTTTTACCGGCTGCGCAAGGACCCGCAAATCCGCGAGCGCTGGAGCCAGGTATTCAGCTCCAGCCTGGGCATGGTCACCTTCACCGTCATCGCCACCTATATTCTAATAGCACTGCTGGATTCCCTGCACTTTCGCGAGGCGCTGGAAAATCCCGAGGGCGTTGTCGGCCAGGAGGTTTTCTACGACAACAAGGTGACCAGTGTTTTTGATGTGCTGACCGGCGGTATGGGTGACCGCTTCGAACGCACCTACTCGGCACCCTTTGCCCTGCAATCGTTTGAAAAGGAAAACCTGCAGGATGCTGCCGGCAATGATATTCGCGATTACCCGCCCCTGCGTCATGCCGGCCAGCATCTTGATGACCCGGACGAGCGCGGGATGGACATCGCGGTCAAGAGTGTTACGGCGCTGTTCTGGGGCGCACTTCTGTCCTTGCTGGTAATCGGGCCGCAGTGGCTGTTGACCCGCGGCAGTCGTTATCCCTGGCGGGCGTCCTGGCTGGTACAGGGCATCGTGCTCTGCACCGGTGTGTGGATGGTGAGTATCAGCCGTTACTACCATATCCTGGGTACCGACCTGGGTGGTACCGACGTCTTGTTCCAGTCGCTCAAGGGCATCCGTACCGGGGTGCTGCTGGGCACACTGGCGACCCTGATCATGCTGCCCATCGCCATTACCCTTGGCGTTATGGCCGGGTATTTCAAGGGCTGGGTAGACGATGTGGTGCAATACCTTTACACCACCATGAGCTCGATCCCGGGTATTCTGCTGATCGCCGCATCGGTATTGCTGTTCCAGGTGTATATCGACCTCAATCCGGACTTCTTCACTATTGGCATGGAAAAAGCCGACGCCAAATTCATCGCCCTGTGTTTTATTCTCGGGGTTACCAGCTGGGCCACGCTGTGTCGGCTGATCCGGGCGGAGACGCTCAAGATCAGCCAGCTGGGCTATGTGCAGGCCGCACATGCCTTCGGCGTCAGCCATACCCGGATCCTGGCCCGGCATGTACTGCCCAACGTGGTGCATATCATCCTGATCACCTTTGTGCTGGATTTCAGCGCCCTGGTCCTGGCCGAGGCGGTACTGTCCTATATCGGGGTCGGGGTCGATCCCTCCATGGGCAGCTGGGGCAACATGATTAACGGTGCCCGCTCCGAACTTTCGCGTGAACCCACCATCTGGTGGACCTTGACCGGTGCCTTTTTCTTCATGTTCACCCTGGTGCTGGCGGCCAATCTGTTCTCGGACCAGGTCCGCGATGCCTTCGATCCACGTGTCAGCTTGCCGAGTGCAGTGGAATTATGATGACCGAACACGAGAACAAGCCCCCAGGCAGTCTCTGCATGCAGGTGCAGGACCTCACGGTGGTCGCCGCTGAAAGTGGCGAAACCATCGTCAACGCGGTCAGCTTTGAGCTGAAAGCCGGTCACATTTTTGCCCTGGTGGGTGAATCCGGCAGCGGCAAATCAGTCACCTCGCTGGCCGCGATGCGGCTACTGCCTGACGCCCTCAAGATCCGCGCCGGCAGTGTCACCATGGATGGCCAGGACCTGTTTGCGCTCTCCGAGGCCAACATGCAGGCTGTTCGCGGTCGCCGGGTAGCAATGATTTTCCAGAACGCCATGACCGCACTCAATCCGGTGCAGACCGTTGGCCGGCAGGTTGCAGAAACGCTCAAGCTGCATACCAGGCTCCGTGGCAAAGCATTGCGCGAACGGGTGATCACACTGTTTACCGAAGTCGGCATTCCCGACCCTGGCCAGCGTTTCGATTTTTTCCCCCACCAGCTCTCCGGTGGCCAGCAGCAGCGGGTAATGATTGCCATGGCGCTGGCCTGCGAGCCGGATGTGCTGATCGCGGACGAACCGACCACCGCCCTGGATGTCACCATCCAGGAACAGGTATTGAATCTGATCATGAACCTCACCAGGTCCCGGCAGCTGGCAGTGTTACTGATCACCCACGATATGGGCGTGGTCAAATACGCCGCCGACGAGGTCGCGGTGATGTACCGCGGCGAGCTGATTGAGCGCGCCACGGTGGATGACTTTTTCCACAATCCACAGCAGGCCTATAGCAAGCGCCTGATAGATGCACTGCCGGACCTTCGCCACTTTCGCGAAGCCGCCGCACAGCGGCCGCTACTGGAACTGGACAACGTCAAGGTGCACTTCCCCATCCGCAAGGGGCTGCTGCAACGGGTGGTCGACCACACCCGGGCGGTGGACGGTGTATCACTGAAGATAGGCCGCGGCGAAACCTTCGCCCTGGTCGGGGAATCAGGCAGCGGCAAATCCACCCTGGGCCGCGCCATCCTCAACCTGGAAGATATCGTCGGCGGGGAAGTGCGCTTCGAGGGCAATGCCATACAGAATATCGGCCGTAAAGCGATGCTGCCCTATCGCAAAAAAATCCAGGTCATTTTCCAGAATCCCTTTTCCTCCATGAACCCACGCATGGCGGTCGGCGATATCATTGCCGAAGGCATGATCAGTCTTGACCTGGGTCTCTCCGAGAGCGAACGCGAACAGACCATTACGGCGCTGCTGGAGCGCGTGCAGCTGACCGCCGGCCACGCCCGGCGCTATCCTCACGAATTCTCCGGCGGCCAGTTGCAGCGGGTGGCGATTGCCAGGGCACTCGCGGTAAACCCGGAGCTGATTATTTGCGATGAGCCAACCAGTGCGCTGGATGTCTCTATCCGTGCCGAGGTACTGGAATTATTGGGCCAGCTGCAACGCGAGTTCGGCGTATCCTATCTGTTCATCACCCACGACCTGTCCATCGTGCCCACCCTGGCACACCAGGTGGGCGTGATGCAGCATGGCAAGCTGGTTGAACAGGGTACCGCGGAGCAGATTCTCACCGCCCCGCAGCACCCCTATACTCGGGCCCTGCTGGCCTCTGTGCCGCGCCTGGACTGACCATCGGGACCCGCCGCCCCCGAGCCTGGCTGCTCTCCGCCTACCGCGCGGATAGCCACGCCGCCTGGGCGGACTGGTTGCTGGCGTCCCAGCCCCAGGTGGACTGGCGGCGGCTGGAGCTGCCCGGCCGGCATTTCGCCTGGCGTATCCGTGGTAATCCCCTGTCGTGGCTGGATGCACTGCCAGCCGAGGCGCCGGACCTGCTGCTGGCCACTTCGATGGTGGACCTGGCGACCCTTAAGGGCCTGCATCCGCGCCTGGCCGAAGTGCCGGCGCTGTACTACTTCCATGAGAACCAGTTCGCCTATCCGCTCAGCGACCGCCAGAACCACTGGCTGGAGCCCTGCATGGTGCAGCTCTATGGTGGGCTGGCGGCGGATCGGTTGCTGTTCAATTCCGCCTTCAACCGCTCAAGCTACCTGGAGGGTGTGGCGACGCTGCTGACGCAGATGCCGGATGCGGTGCCAGCGGGTATTGTCGAGCGACTGACGCAGAAGAGCGAACTGTGCCCGGTACCGATCGCGCCGGTATCCGCCGCGGCGGAGCGGGATCCACAGCTGGTACTGTGGAATCACCGCTGGGAACACGACAAAGCGCCGGAGGTGTTCGCCGAGGCGATGATTGCGCTGGCGGGGGAAGGTGTGCCGTTCCGGCTCGCCCTGCTGGGCAAGCGTCCGCGGCAGGTACCACCGGCACTGGCGCGACTGCGCGAGGCTCTACCGGAGAGGATTGTTGCGGATGGCCGCCTGCCCCTGGATGAATATCGAACCCAGTTGGGCCGGGCGGGCATTGCCGTCAGCACTGCGCGCCACGAATTCCAGGGGCTGGCGATGCTGGAGGCCGCCAGCGCCGGTGCCCGACCACTGGTGCCGGATGCCCTGTGCTATCCGGAGCAGTATCCCCCGGTCTGTCGCTACCCGGAGGGTGATTCAGCCGCGTTGGTGGCGCGGCTGCGAAAGTGGCTTGGCGGGGACCTGCCGCCGGCCGTGGATGTCTCACCCTGGCATGCCGACCGCCTGGCGCCGCTGTGGGCGGAAGTGCTGGGTACCCTCGCTACATAACGCCATAGGCGATCATCGCGGAGGCCACCTTGTTGAAGCCGGCAACATTGGCACCCTTGAAATAATCAATATGGCCGTCCGCGGCAGTGCCGAATTCCACACACTGGTCGTGGATGGTGCTGATGATCTTGTGCAAATGCTGGTCAACCTCCTCGCGTGTCCACTGGAGTCGCAGGCTATTCTGGCTCATTTCCAGGCCCGATACGGCAACCCCGCCGGCATTGGCTGCTTTTGAAGGTGCATGTAGCAGGTTCTTGTTGTTCTGGATCATCTTGATCGCCTCCGGCGTGGCCGGCATATTCGCGCCCTCGGCTATTGCGCGACAGTTATTGGCCAGCAGGGTGGCGGCATCATCGGCCTCAATTTCATTCTGGGTTGCACAGGGAAACGCCAGGTCACAAGGCACACCCCAGGGGCGCTCGCCTTCAAAATATTCGCCACCGAACTCGCGCACGTATTCACCGATACGCCCCCGCCGCTTGTTTTTGAGCTCGTTTACCCATGCCAGTTTCTCCCGGGTAAGACCTTCTTTGTCATGAATAAAGCCACCGGAGTCAGACAGGGTCACAACCTTGGCACCAAGCTCAATCAGTTTTTCAGCACAGTAGCTGGCCACATTACCGGAGCCGGACACCAGGCAGGTACGCCCCTCGATGCTCTCGCCATGGTGCGCCAGCATCGCCTGCATCATGTAAACGCAGCCATAACCGGTAGCTTCAGGCCGGATACGGCTACCACCAAACTCCAGCGCCTTGCCGGTAAGCACACCCTCAAAACGGTTCACAAGGCGCTTGTACTGGCCAAACATGTAACCGACTTCCCGCGCACCAACGCCGATATCCCCCGCGGGTACATCGGTATTAGGCCCAATATGCTTACTCAGTTCAGTCATGAACGCCTGGCAGAAACGCATTACCTCGCGGTCACTCTTGCCCTTGGGATTGAAATCGGAGCCGCCTTTACCGCCGCCCAGGGGTAGCCCGGTCAGGCTATTCTTGAAGACCTGTTCAAAGGCGAGAAACTTGAGTACGGACTGGTTTACCGTTGGGTGAAAACGAATACCGCCCTTGTAGGGACCAATCGCATTGTTCTGCTGGACCCTGAAACCGCGATTAACGCGGATACTGCCACGGTCATCCTCCCAGACCACACGAAAGGTCACGATGCGATCCGGCTCCGTCATCCGCTCCAGAATCATCAATTCCTTGTAGATCGGTTTGTCACTGATATAGGGAATGATGTCCATGGCCACTTCATGAACCGCTTGCCGAAACTCAGGCTCCCCGGGGTTACGCCGCTCTACTCCGGCCATGAAACTTTCGAGATCGTCTGCCTGATGTGCATTCACCAGTGTTGCTCCTTTTTATGGGTTTCGTCATACACTCTGCAGGTGCTGTGGGGCCGCACCAGCAGAAAGTTCAAGAGTAGACCGCCGGCTGAGTCACGTCTACAGTCATCACCCGGCAGCGGTAGCATCAAGTGGGTGGATCCACCCGCTCGGCGGTGGAGCTGTTCACCCGGAACCAGCCGGCGATGGAATAACGATCGCGAGTGGCGGGCAGTACCTCGTGCGGGAATTCCTCACTGAGGAACAATACGACCGTGCCCAGGCACGGCAGAATCCGGAACATCTCGTCAGGGGACGCGCTTGTATACAGCAGCAGCTCGCCGCCCTCGGCCAGCTGCCAGTCCGGGTTGAGATAGACCACCAGCGACAACCTCCGGTTCGCACCGCCGCGAAAGGCGTCGACATGCCTTCGATAAAAGTCGCCGGGGCGATAGTGGGCAAAATGGCTCTCAAAGGAAAACAGGCCCAACAACAGCTGCTCATTGAGAGCACGCTGCAACTCCCCCGTCCAGCTTAACCAGTCGCTCCCCGCGGGGAAATCATCACAAATCCAGCTTATCGCATCGGTGCGTACCCGCTTGTTAAGGGTATGATCTTCCTGGCGGCCCACGCCCGCACGCTGGAAGCGGACTGTATTCAGGTCCGCCAGATGCGCCATCAGGCTATTAACCAATGTTTCCGGCAGCGCGTTCGGGCATACCGTATACCCCTGGTCGCGCAGGTCCGCAGCCATTTGGCGGAACAGCATGCCGCTGCCCTGCGCCCCCGGTCCAATACCCGCCAGCACGCTCAACGGCTGAGCCGTTCAGGCCAGGCTGGCAAGATCATCCTTGAGGAAAGCCTGCATCTCTTGCAGCCGCCCTTCGCGCACCAGGACAGCCCAGTCCGGGTTAGCCAGTAGTGCCCGCCCGACTGCCACCAGGTCGAATTCACCGGCGTCCATGCGCCGCAGCAATTCCTCGAGGCTGGCTGGTTCCGCGGCCCTGAAGCTGGTTTCACCGGGTTCGGGAATGAAATCTGCGTTCAGGCCCACGCTGCCCACGGTAATGGTCGGCTTACCCGTCAATTTTCGCGTCCAGCCCGCCAGGTTAAGGTCAGAGCCCTCGAATTCCGGCTCCCAGAAGCGGCGCGTGGAACAGTGAAAGATATCGACACCGGCCGCACTCAAAGGCGCCAGAAACTGTTCGAGGGCCTGCGGCGTCGGCGCCAGGCGCGCACTGAAGTCCTGTTGTTTCCACTGCGAAAAACGCAGGATAACCGGAAAATCCGCGCTGACTGCAGCCCTTACGGCTTCAACGATCTCAACCGCGAAACGGCCACGCTTGTCCATGGAGCCCCCGTAGGCATCCGTGCGCTGGTTGGTCCCTTCCCAGAAAAACTGGTCCACCAGGTAGCCGTGGGCACCGTGCAGTTCCACGGCGTCAAAACCAATGGATTCGGCCGCCGCCGCGGCGCGGGCAAATGAGTCAATGACAGCGTCGATATCCTGTTGGGTCATCACGTGGCGATTGACCTTGCCCGGCATATTCATCCCCGAGGGCGCATGGCCCGGCACGTCGCCTTCCGGCATGACACCGGCCTTGCGCATCCCGCCAACGTGCCATAGCTGGGGCGCTATCTTGCCACCTTCGGCATGTACCGCGTCCGCCACCCGCTGCCAGGCATTCAATCGCTCCTCGCCATGAAAGTACGGTACGTCCGGGTAGCCACTCGCCGCGATATGATCAATGCAGGTACCCTCGGTAATGATCAGGGCGGTACCGCCGGCAGCGCGACGGCGGTAGTATTCAACAACGTCATCCCCGGGCACATTGCCGGGTGAAAAGTTGCGCGTCATCGGAGCCATGACAATGCGGTTCCTTAACGCCAGGTTTCCCAGCTGGAAGGGCTGGAACAGGACATCGGTCAGGCTCATTTGATAGTACTCCAGTAAGCGCACGGGACAGTCGCGAGAGCCTATACCAGCCCTCGCAACAAAGGCAAATCAATCTATTTAGAACCAGCGGCTGCGGGCATGTCGAAATCCACTCCAGCCTCGGCTGCGTAACTACCTCACACTCTTTCACGTGGTGAACATGCGCGAGCTCTACTGGCTGCAACACGATTTACGGTTGCAGGATAATCCCGGCCTGTTGTCACATTGTGCGGCAACGGAACTGTTGCTGGTGTATATCTGGCAGGAACCCCAACCCTGGTGCAACCTGAGAGGCGTTGGTGCCCAGCGCCGGCGCCTGCTGCTGGAACACCTCGGCGCATTGCGCGGCCGGTTGCAGGAACTGGGGCAGGACCTGCTGTTCCTGGAAGGCCGCCCGGAGCAGATATTGCCGGCACTGGTCCAGCAATTGCAAATCGAGCGCGTGGGTACCAGCCGCAGCCCGGGCACCTATGAAACACGCACTCTTGAGCAACTGAGGGATCGCTTGCCTGTGCCACTGCAGGTGCACGGAGGGAACACGCTGCTTCCACAGACAGCATTGCCGATGTCTTTGGACGAAATGCCCAGGCACTTCACACCCTTTCGTCGGGCACTTGAGTCAGTTACCGCAGCCTCGGTCGTACCGGCTCCTTTACAGCTGCCACCGCCACCCGCAGCGGTTCGTTATCACGCGTTACCCGAAGCTGCCGCAACGCCGCCGGCCGCGCTGCCGATAAGGGGGGGCAGCCAGGCCGGGCAACGCCGCCTGCACCAATTCATTTTTGGCGAGCAGCGCGTTCTCGACTACCGCAACACACGTAACTGCCTGGACCCTCTGGATGGCTCCAGCACCCTGTCGCCCTGGCTGGCCAGCGGTGCGCTCTCGGCCCGCGAGGTCGCCAGCAGCATCGCCGGGTTTGAACAACAACACGAAGGCAATGATTCCACCCAGGCCCTTTACCTGGAGCTTCTGTGGCGGGAATTCTTCCACTGGCGCGCCCTGGCAGATGGGCACAGGCTGTTCCGTTCGACCGGCTCAGCACCCCAAAGCAAACATCGCTTTTGTACCTTTGAGCCCCGGGCTTTCGCCCGCTGGTGCCAGGGCGATACCGACTTTCCACTCGTAAACGCCCTGATACGACAGCTGCTGGCCACCGGCTGGATGAGTAACCGCGGTCGCCAGATCGCGGCCAGTTGCCTGATCAACGAACTGGGGCTGGACTGGCGCTATGGTGCCGCTTTCTTTGAGAAGCACCTGATTGATTATGATGTGGGCAGCAATTATGGCAACTGGCAATACATCGCCGGGGTCGGTGCTGACCCGCGCGGCGGGCGCCACTTCAACCTGGCAAAGCAGGCGGCGGAGCACGATCCCGATGGCCTGTTTACAGCCAAATGGGGCGGGAACCGTCCCAGCCAGCCGCTTTATGTGACCGACGCTGCCGACTGGCCCATGATGCCCGGTGATAACGGCAGCTGAGCACCCATAGGCAGGCCTAGGCAGGATCCAGCAGTTCCTGGAGGCAGTGATCGCCCCAATCAATGATGGCCTCGCGCTCGCCCGCAGGGCGCCGTCGCCAGTTGGCGACCACCAGGTTCATGCGCGGGTTGTCCGCCAGATAGCCCAGGTTGTTATCGATAAAACGCCAGTACAGGGCGTTGAAGGGGCAGGCCCCCGTGCCCGTCATTTTCGCCGGACTGTAACGACATTCGCCGCAATGATTACCCTGGCGCTGAATGTACTTGCCACTGGCGGCATAGGGCTTGCTCGCCATCAGGCCGTTGTCCCCGTGCAGCGCCATGCCCAGTGTGTTGGGTAACTCCACCCATTCGAAGGCATCGACATACACCGCCAGGTACCAGCCACAAACGGCACGCACATCCAGGCCGGCCAGTAGAGCAAAATTACCAATCACCATCAGCCGTTGGGTATGGTGAGCGTATCCCAGGTCAAGGGATTGCCGCAGCGCACGCTGAAGGCAGCGCATTTCGGTGTTGCCCGTCCAGAACCACGACGGCAGCGGCACCGTCGCATTGAAGGTATTGCGTTGTCCATACTCCGGCATATACCGCCAGTACACACAGCGAACATACTCGCGCCAGCCCAGAATCTGGCGGATAAAGCCCTCCGCGGCGGCCAGCGAGCAATGCCCATTACGCCAGGCCTGCTCCACCTGCCGGCACAGTGCCAGCGGCTCCAGCAGACCAATATTCAGGTACATGGAAATTTTACTGTGGAACACCCAGGGCGACTCCTCCACCAGGGCATCCTGGTACGTCCCGAACTGGGGCAGCGCATATTCACAGAACCAGTCGAATTCTGCACGGGCCGTCGCGGCTGTCACTGCGTAATTAAAGGTTCGCAAATCGCCCGGGTGTTGCGCAAATGCCTGGGCCACTTCAGCCAGTACAGCCGCCGTGACCTCATCCATCGCAATGGCTTCACGGCTGGGAATGCTCACCTGGCCACGCCAGCCCACCCGATTATCCTTGTCGTAGTTCCAGCGATCCCCCGCCGGGCGGCCATCCGGCTCCAGCAGGACACCGTACTTGCGGCGCATGTCACGGTAGAAATACTCCATGCGCAGCTGCTTGCGTCCCTCCGCCCAGGTGTCGAACTCCTCCCGGGTGGCGAGAAAACGGGTATCGTCCAGCGTCTCGAAAGACACGCCAAGCGCACTTTCCCAGCCCTGCATTGCAGCCTGCAAGCGGTATTCACCGGGTTCGCATACGCGCGCGCAATCCGCCGGGGACAGCTGCAGGGCACATTGCACAGCCTCCAGTAATGAGGCCTTGCCGGCCGCCCACGGAAAATAATGTACCGTAAATCCCCGCGCCCGCAACTCCGCGCAGAAATGGCGCATGGCGGCAAAGATGAGGGCAATCTTGTGTTGATTATGAGGGACGTAGCCGGCTTCTTCTTTCACTTCCGCCATCACCACGACGTCCTGTCGTGGGTCGGCGTTGGCGAGCGCGGGGTTGGCCAGGGAAAGCTGGTCGCCCAGGACCAGAATCAGTGTTCGGGCTCTCCCTGCCATATTATTCCTGCAGCAGCAGGGTTTCGCCGATCTGGGCTGCGGCGATATCCGACTCGCAGAATGGGAAGCGCACCCACTCCTTATTGGAATAAAGCTCTGTCTGGTCGCTGAAATACGGCGATTCGGGATCCGTTGACTGCGATGGCACCAGAATGACATCCGCTATGGGGCACTCCGTTTCGTCCCAGGTTACCGCCTGAATGTAGGAGTTGCCGGCGCGCGGGTTAATATAGCCGCCCTCGGAAAGTCCCGCACTGATAGCCCCGTAAACACCCATGTTGCCCGTGCCACCATGAATGGGAACGCGTACACCATTGCGCTCCAGTACCTGCACTTCGGACCATGGCGCGTCCAGCGCAACCGAAGCCGCCTGCAGGCGAGAGGTTGCCGATGCCAGTGCCGCGATAACCCGGTCGTGGTTGGCTGGTATTGAGATATCAATACCGGCAGGTGTATTGAGCGGATCGCTGACATCGTAATCCTGCGCCCAGAACTCGTCACTCTGCACAATATTCTGGAAGGAGTTACCCAGCTGGCCACGAATAATGCTCCAGAACTCGGTAAATACCTGGGCACCCATGCTATCGAGGTTAACCTTGCGATCCCAGTTTGCCAGCACATTACAGGCGGGGAGCACGGATACGGCTGCATCCGTGGCGCAGATAACGAGGATATCGTCCATCACCAGTTCCGCACCATAAACCCGGTTGGCATACATCATGCCCTTGAGTGATTCCAGGTCAAACAGGGGTTCCGGATCGAGACCGTCAGTACCGGCCTTGCGTTCCGCCACCATCAAATGGCCCAGCCGGGTGCGCAGGAACTGCTGCTGGCCCTCGTGGCCTACGGGGCCCATCACACTGGGGAACCCTTCCAGTGGGTTGTTGGCATCGCTGAGCCAATAGCTGTTATTGCTGTTGCCCACATAATCAGTGGTGCGCAGCTGTGGCAACTGCGACGCGCCATACAGGTTAGTGCCGGGTGGTGCCTCCGGATCTTCACCCCACTCACAAGTGGGATCCGAGCCGTCCAGGGACAGGATCACATTGGTCGTAGCGGATGCCAGCAGTGGCCCAACCACACCATTCACGCAGCGATCAATCTGCTCCTGGGTTATAAAGGGTACCGCTGACAATTCACCATAAAAGGCCTCGCCCGTCCGGTCTGCGGCAATCTCGTGGAACACGGGATTGCCAATACTTTGCAGTGCCGCCACATAGTCGTCGATAGACGTTGCCTGGCCCTTGTTGATCCACTGCTCAATACCGCGGATACCGGTAAGGAGGTTGGCGTCCCTGAAGGCAAGCACCGAACCATTGAACATGGGCCAGCCATCCAGGGCCGGACTGACACCCTTGAGATTAATCACCGGGCCGTATTGTGAAACGTAGAAGGTCTGCTGGCGGTCCTCCAGCGTGCCATCGGGCAGCTTGACCTGGATGGTAATGACCTCGGGCACAATGTCGCGCCACTCGCCGTCATAATCATATTGCAGCAGGTTGTCCGGGTTGAGCTTGAGCTCGAACAGGCTGAAACGGTTGGCCAGCGAAACCGTGTGGGTCCAGGCGACGTCGCGGTTGAAACCGATACCAATAAAGGGGAAACCGTGCAGAGCGGCACCGGCAACGTCATAGGTGCCCGGCAGGGTCAGGTGGGCCTGGTACCAGGCGCCCGCCCCAAACCAGGGCTGATGAGGATTACCCAACAGCATGCCGCTGCCGTCGCGGGTGGCGTCGCGCCCCAGCGCCAGGCCGTTGCTGCCGCGATCCAGATCGCGCAACTCTGCAGCCGCGTCTGACAGCGCCCGGGCGGCCTCGTCCAGATCAACGCCCGGTGCGCTGTCGGCAACCAGGGCAGGGCCTGTCGTGGCCAGTAGCGCACGGCGGAAAATCCCCTGCTCGGAACTGCCGCGGAGCGCCTCGCGACGCAACAGCAGAAACAGGTCGATTGAGTCGAAGGCAAATACCCACTCTGCATCGCGGCAGCCAAGCTCGCCCGCCGGCAGGTTGGCAACACCGGTTTCCTCGAGATAACGGTTCATACCCTGGGTATAGCCCTCGGCAAGCTCTCGCGCAAAGGGCGGCAGCTCCGAAACAAACTCCTCCGCAAAGTCATCCTTGTTGCCATTAAGGAAGCGGAACAGGAAATCGGATTCCACACTACCCATCCCCTCCCCCATCAATTCTGTCGAGCGCCCGCTGGCGAACACGATCTCGCGCATGGCGATGCAGAAGTTATCCTGGGCATAGGCATATCCGAATCCGTAACCAAGACTGCCCCAGTCATCCGCGGTAATATGCGGTATACCAAAGTCGGTGCGCCTCACCTCAGCCGAATAGATGAGGCTGGGCTCAGGTTCCGGCTGCGGCGCTGGTGCCGAGTCATCGGAATCGCTGCAGGCTACCAGCAGCGCGCTCACCACCACTATCGTCAAAGAGTGTTTGAACATGACTAACCTCTTGTTATTGAGTTCTTGGCTGGATCGGAGCATAACACTATTGTAGTCTTTTGCCGCACACAGACAGCGGACATAATGACGACACGGAGCGAGCCCGGCGCGGCTCATGATTCCCTCCTGTACTCAGTCGCTAGGGAATGGCCAGATGACATCATCACAACCTGATCGCGCCCTACGTGTCCCCTCCCTGTTTGATGGGGAACGGTGGCACCATGACTGCGGCCTGCTGCTGCTCGCGGGCTGCATTGACAGTCTGGTGCCAGGGCCGGATATACCCGCAGGCATACCCTGCGAGGAGTTATCCCGAGGTTACCTGGCGCCGGGGTTTATCGACCTGCAGGTCAATGGCGGCGGCGGCATGTTGTTCAATAACACGCCAACGGTCGAGGCGCTCGAGCACATCAGCGCAAGCCATCGGCAGGGGGGCACTACCAGCCTGCTGCCCACCCTGCTAAGCGATACGCGGGATGTATACGAGGCGGGTGTGACCGCCGTGCGCGGCGCTCGCAGGATGGGTATAGCCGGTATTCTGGGCATTCATATTGAAGGCCCTTTTTTTGCGCAGGCCCGCCGGGGTACCCATCGCGCAGATCGGTTACGTATCGCTACCGGTGACGATATTGATTGGCTGTGCAGACTCACCGACCTGCCACGGGTACTGACCCTGGCACCGGAACTGATGTTGCCCGGGCAGATCCGCCGCCTCGTCGACGCCGGTGTCATGGTCTGTGCCGGCCACAGCAACGCGAGCTTCACCCAGGTCCAGCAAGCCTGTAGCGAAGGACTTCGTGGTTTCACCCACCTGTTCAATGCCATGAGCCCACTCAGCGCGCGGGAACCCGGGGTAACCGGAGCCGCCCTGAGCAGCGTTGGCTGCTGGCTGGGCATCATCGCCGACGGCCACCATGTGCACCCGGCCAGCATCCGCATCGCCCAGCGCTGCGCCCCGCCGGGCAAGCTGTACCTGGTCAGTGACGCCATGGCTACCGCGGGCAGCGACCGTCGCAGCTTTGAACTCTATGGTGAAATAATTGAGGAGCGCGATGGCAGGCTGGTAAATAGTGAGGGCTCACTCGCCGGTAGCGCGATTACCATGGTAGATGGCGTGCGCTACTGCCATGAGAAGGTTGGTCTTGCACTGGAAGAATGCCTGCGCATGGCCTCTCTGTACCCGGCGCAATTCCTGGATGAACCGCGACTGGGACGCATTGCGCCGGGCTGCAGGGCGGACCTGGTGCTGCTTGATGACGCGCTGCGGGTGAAGGCGACCTGGGTTGCCGGTAACCGCATCAACCATTGACCCAGCGGGCCATCAGCGCACGCACGTCAACCCTGGCCCGCAGGCGATGAGCGAGCATGAACATGCCGCCCAGCTTGCGATGAAAATACACCGCATGGGTTGGCGGCGCCTGCCAGAAATCGCGAAACCCGGTCACCGACTGACCCAGCTCCATAAGCCTGGCGGGCATATCCGAATTACCAAAATCATAAGGCCCCTCGTGGCGCAGGGGTTCCAGCGCCAGCAACAGCATATCCAGTACCAGTTCGCGATAAGGCGACCCGGGTTCACCCATGGCATAGCCGATGCGTATTGCCGCGCGGGCGACACCCTCGCGATCAGCGGCCATCGCCGCAGCTGCCAAACGCCCATAATCCCGTGCAAAGGCCGCCTTGAAGGGGCGGGTGGCGCCAAAATCGAGCAACACGATGGCGCCGTCATCGGGACGATACAGGTAATTGGCAAAATTGGGGTCCGTCTGCATCAGCCGCAGTTCAAACAACTCGGTCAACAGCAACTCGATTAATACGGTCATCACCCGGTTGCGCTCGGCCGCCGGTTGCAGCACGACCGTTTCAACGGGTTCGCCCTCGACATAGGTCATCGCCAGGACAGTACGTCGAGTAAGCGACGGCAGCACTTCGGGCAGCACAAAGCGGCTGTCTCCCTGAAGATGCCCGCGAAACCGATTGAGGTATTTCGCCTCTCTCAGATAGTCCGCCTCCTCTTTCAATTGCACCCGCACATCCGCCAGCAAGGGTTCGATATCCAGCTGGCGGGGCAACAGGCCGGACATCCGCAGGAGCGTCGCAATATTATCCACATCGCTATCGATGCTGCGGGCCACACCAGGATACTGGATCTTGAGCACTGCCTCGCGGCCATCCGGAGCCCGTATACAATGCACCTGGCCGATGGACGCGGCAGCCAGTGGTCGCCATTGGAACTCATGCTCGGCAGGATCCCAGTCGGCCCCGTAGGCGAGTGTCAGGGCCTCACGCAACTGTTTGGCTGGCATCGCCTGGGCGTCTGCGCGCAACCGCGCCAGAATCTCCGCCAGTTCAGGGGGCACCAGGTTGCCCGTATCCATGGACAGTATCTGCCCGAGTTTCATGGCAGCGCCGCGCATGCGGGAGAGCTGCCTGGTCAGGCGCAGGGCATTGCCGGGAGTAAGCAGCAGATCCCGTGCCTGCGGTCGCTTACCGGCGCGCAACTGCCGCTCACCCTCCGCAAGCATGCCACCGGCAATGCCCCCGGCCAACCGCGCCATCCCCGCCAGCCGGCGCAGCCGGCCCTGGGGAACCGGGCTGTCTGTCGTGTCATCGCCTGCCATTCAGTGCCTCTTCCGCCAGCGACGGATATGCCGGGTTACCAGGTCGTGCGCATTGAACTGGGCATCCAGCACGGAAATAAAGGTAAACACACCGGTCAGCTTGCGGGCAATCAGCGCAAAGTCCCGCGAGGGCGTTGCAAAGTCCAGTGACGTTGCTGCACTGGCAGCATTCTTACCCGCGCGGCGCAAGAGTTGTGAGCGGCCCCAGCAATACTCGCCGGCGGCATTCAGGTATTCAGGCGGCAGTTGGTCCGCCGGCCGCAGCGGCTCCAGCAAGCCGAAACAGAAGTCACTGAAGCTGTCCCGGGCAAAGTCCGAGCTCTTTTCATCCAGGCAGCCCAGCCCCACCAGGCTGGCCAACAGCGCCTCCCGGTCCTGCTCCTGGCCGGCGGCAATGGCATTACCCAGGTGCTTGAGAAAGGGTTCCTCGCAACTGAGGGTAGAGCCAAAGTCCAGCAATACCAGTTCGTCACGATTGCCGTCACTGCGGATCAGGTAATTGCCAAAGTTCGGGTCGGTCTGCAGAATTCCCCAGCTGTACAGTTCATGAAAGAACAGCTCCAGCATATTCCGGCCCAGGGCATTGCGGCGCCGCTGGGAGAGCGCGAGCACTTGCGGATGGGTCACCAGCCGGCCATCAATATATTCCAGAGCCAGCACATCGGGTCGGCAATAACGGGGAAACCGCTGCGGCACATAGTAGCGACCATGCTTGCGGGAAGCGGTATCCTCTGCCACCAGTGCGGCGACGGCGTCACCCATCTGTGCTTCCCGCAGGTAATCGATTTCGTGATGCAGGTGGGTACGCATGGATTCCAGCCAGGCATCCAGCTCGCGCCCGGTCCTGACCCAGCGGGCCAGAACCAGCATCCGCACTACGGCATCAAAGTCACTGTCAATAACGTCCCGCAAACCGGGATACTGGATCTTGAGGCAGATGTTTTCGCCGGTGGCCCTGATGGTGGCCCGGTGCACCTGCGACAGCGAGGCAGCCGCCAGCGCCTCGGGCTCCACTTCAAGTTCCTGTAGGCGCGCTCCCAAGCTGGCGCGCAAATGAGGTTCTATGGTCGCCCAGGGTAGCGGTTCGGTCGCCGCTTCCAGTTCGTGCAGCGCCTCGGTCAGGGCGGGTGGCAGGAAGTGCTCGCCCAGCAGGGCAAACATCTGCCCGATCTTGACGTAGGTACCCTTGAGTCTACCGAGTTCGGTGACAAAGCGCCGCGCCTCTCGCCGGATGAACGCCGATTCCTCTGGCGCCGCATCAGCGTCGCCGCGCAACCGTTGCAGGGCATTATCAATTGCGAACGCGCTCCCTGCGCGCAAACCTGCCAGGGAAATCGACAGCCCGCGACCAAAACTGCCCTGGCGTATTTTTGCCGGTTTTTTACTCATGCATCATCTACGCAGCCGCACGCGGACCAGACCTCTCGGCCGGCTCACGGCAGGCGACAACATCAGGCATCCAGCAGCAGATGGGCAAGCTGTTTGCGCTGGTGCTGGGCATCGCCAAACTGTTGCTGGGCCCATTGGGCACGACGCACGTACAGCTGGGCATCACATTCGTAGGTAAAGCCCATGCCGCCGTGAAACTGGATTGCCCGGTCGCCGGCGTACTTGAGTGTTTCAGTGGCCTGCGCCTTGGCCATCCGGCAGCCGATTTCCGCGTCCCGGCTGAGGGGGCCGTCATCGAGCAGGCTGGCCGCGTGATACACAAAGGAGCGGGTTGAATCCACCGCCACCAGGATGTCCACGCAGGGATGCTTGAGCGCCTGATAGGAACCGATCAACTTGCCAAACTGCTTGCGGGTTTTCAGGTAGTCAACAGTGGTATCGAGACACGACGCCGCGCTGCCACCCGACTCCGCCGCCACCAGCAAGGCACCCAGCAGACGCACATCGCGCAGCGCCGCCGCAACCTGAGGACCCTTCAGCACCGCCGTTGACGCCACTGCAATGCCGGTAAAATCAATGGTCTGCGCACGCCGGGTCTGGTCTATGAGAATGCAGTCCCTGCGCGCATCCGCCGCTACCGCACTCGCCGGCAGTACCGCCAGCACCGGCTCCCCGGCCTGCTGCGCCACCACCAGGAACCATTCGGCCCCGGCAGCATCCATCACCTGTTGCTTGCGACCCTGCAAAACACCGTTGGCGTCGAGTTCGCACTGGATGCCAGCGGACCCCCAGTCGTGGTTGTCCAGCCATGCGATCGTGGCCGGCTGGCCCGCGGCAATGGCGGACAGTAATTCGTCCTGTTCCTCACCTGCCGCACGCAAAACCAGTTGCCCGGCGAGGGCTGTGCTCATTAACGGGCCGCCCAGTAAAGCCCGGCCCATGGACTCCAGTACCGGCACGACCGCAGCCATACCAAGGCCGGCGCCCCCGACCCGCTCGGGCAGGGCAATACCTGCCCAGCCGAGCGCCACCATCTGTTGCCAGACGCCGGGGTCAAAGCCATCGGGGGACTCCAGCTGGGCCCGCACAGCGGTAATATCCGACTGGTCCCGACAAAACTCACGAGCGACATCAAGGATCATCGCCTGCTCTTCGCTGAATACCAGCGTTGTACTACCAATAACAGACACTTGTACGCTCCTTACTTGGGCAGGCCAAGAATATGTTCGGCAATGATATTGGCCTGTACCTGGCTGGTACCCCCACCAATGGTCGCCGAGAAACTGTTGAGATAGGCGCGCTGCCAGAAGCCGCCCTGTCTTGCCTCCTCGTCGCCCACATAGAGGGCACCGTCCGCACCCTGCAGATTAATGGCGAACTGGCGCATCCGCCGTGTGTTCTCGGTGAAACGCAGCTTGTTGGACAACTGCAACGAAAATGGGTAGTCGTTACTCAGCGCGCCTATATTGGCGCGCCGGTCACCCAGCGTAATGGCCTTTTCCTCCATGACCAGCTGTACCAGCTGGTCGCGTACCACCGGATCGTCCAGTACCGGAGCATCATCGCGACGGACATCCCGCAGCTGATCAATCATGTCGTCAATTACAATGCGTACGAAGGCGAGGCCCCCGGCTGCTCCAGCCTCGGCGCCACGTTCATATTGCAGGGTCTTCATGGCGATCTTCCAGCCCTCCCCTTCCTGCCCCATCAGGCAATCAGCGGGAATCCTGGCATCGGTGAAGAAGGTTTCGGTGAAGCCGTACTCGCCGGTGAGTTTACGGATCGGCCGGGCATCAATACCCGGCACGTCCATGGGGGATAAAAAGAAAGACAGACCGTCGTATTTGCGTTCGGCCTGCGGATTGGTACGAGCCAGAAGGATCATGTATTTCGCGAAGTTACCCATGGTGGTCCAGATTTTGGTGCCGTTGATAACGTAGTCGTCACCATCGCGTACCGCCCGGGTCTGGGCATTACCCAGGTCAGAACCGTGGTCCGGCTCGGAGAAGCCCTGGCACCAGATGTCCTCCCCGGTAAGGATACCCTTGAGGTAACGCGCCTTGTCGGCCTCACTGCCAATATCATTGATCAGCGGCCCGGCCCAGCCAAGGCCGATCACGTTGAAGCATATGGGCACCGCCTGGCGGCGCATTTCCTGGTCGGCAATGGCCTGGAACACGGGATCCATGCCGCGGCCGCCATAGGCCTCGGGCCAGGCCATTCCCAGGTAGCCGGCGGACCATACCTTGTATTGCCACTCGCGCAGGAAATCCAGCTGTTGCTCACTGCCCACTTCCATGAATGACTGGGGCAGCAAAAATCCCGGATCAGCCGGTTTGTTCGCCCGTAGCCAGGCTGAAACCTCTTCGCGAAAGGCCTGTTTCTGTTGATCGGTTACCGCGTTCACAGCACTCTCCTTGCTATTCATGCTTACTCGTAATGGTTGTGGTCAGACGACATCCGGCAGCGCCAGCGCCTCGCCAATGGCATTGGCCCGCTGGAAGGCAGGCCGCGCCATCAGGCGCTCGAGATACGCGGCCGTCGCGGGCTTGTAGTATTTATCAAGGTGCAGTACCGAGCCGAGGAACAGGGCATAACCCACCGCAATATCGGCAATGGTAAAGCGATCTGCCACCAGGTAGTCGTGCTGTTCCACCCGTTCATTTACCCGCCGCAGTCGCGCCCTGAACCACTTTGCATAGTCATCGGCGACCACGCGCTTGCTCGCGTCCTGTTCCAGAAAGTAATAACGCATGACAATGGTCTGGGGGAAGGTGAGTGTGGCGTCGCTGTGATGCAGCCAGTTGAGGTAGGCGCCATAGTCCGGATCCTCCGGTGGCAGGCCCAGGCCGTGGTTCTCATAGCGGTCCACCAGATACTGGCAGATGCCGGTGGATTCCGTCATTTCGGTGCTGCCATCAACAAAGAAAGGCACGGTGCCCAGGCTGTTAACCTCCAGATAATCGGGCTGCATCAGCCGCGGAGGAAACGCCAGCACCTCCAGCTCGTACTCCAGGCCCAGTTCTTCCAGCGTCCACAGGGGGCGCAGCGAGCGAGCTCCCGCGCAATGCCATAATTTCATCCTAAACTCCGTACTGGCGAGCTGCCAGGTCGCGCATGATTTCTTCAGAACCACCACCGATTGCGTTGACCCGCACTTCCCGATAGATCCGCTCTACCCGGCTGCCGCGCATATAACCGATCCCGCCGAGAATCTGCATGGCCTCCCGGGCGCAGAACTCCATGGTTTCACTGGCCTGCACCTTGAGCAGCGCAATATCCCCGGGATTGGGATTGCCGTTTTCGATGGATTCATAGCACAGGCGAATATAGGCCTGGGTGGCATTGAGTTTCTGTTTCATCTGGGCGATCTTGTGACGGATCACCTGGTGATCGGCAAGGCGCTTGCCAAAGGTCTTGCGTTCCCGGGCCCAGGCGACGGCTTCCTCCAGGCAGACCCGGCCCAGGGCTTCCATACCCGCCGCCATGGCCATGCGCTCACTGTTGAAATTGGTCATGATCACCAGGAAACCCTGGTTCTCTGTGCCAATCAGCTGGTCCACCGGCACCCGCACGTTATCGAAGTACAGGGTCGCGGTATCCGACGCCCACCACCCCTGTTTACGGTCCAGTGCCGTGCGGGAGAACCCCTCGGCATCCGTCGGGATCAGCAGCATGGAGACACCGCGGGCACCTTCACCCCCGGTGCGTACCGCGGTAGACACCCAGTTGGCGCGCATGCCGCCGGTAATGTAGGTTTTGGAACCATTGACTATGTAATGGTCGCCATCGCGCACCGCGGTGGTACTGAGGCTGGCAACATCGGAGCCACCGCCGGGCTCGGTAATGCCCAGCGCAATGTGCTTCTCGCCCGCCAGCACGGCCGGGGCGACGGCCTGTTTCATCGCCTCGGAACCCCAGTTGATTACCGGCGGCAGACCGATACCGTGCACCATCAAACTGGCCGGAATACCACCCACACCAATCCGCGCCAGCTCCTCGTTGGTGATCCAGGAATGCCAGCTATCGATACCTTCCCGGGTGCCGCCAAACTCTTCTGCATAACCCAGGCCCAGCAAGCCCACCGCCGCCGCTTTTGGCCATAGTTCGATAGGGATATGACCGGCTTCGTCCCAGTCTTCGGCAGAGGGTACGATTTCAGTGTCGATAAAACGGCGCAATTGCGTGCGCCAGGCTTCGTGCTCTGCGGTAATAAACGGATTGGGCAGGCGCGCACTATCAAAGTCCAGTGCCATGAGTCCTCTCTGTGACGGTCTTATTGAAAGAGTGACTATCTTAGTGGAGTACGGGCCGATATGCATCGCTCAGGATGTGTTTAGTTAATGCTGTGGCGTGCCGGCATAAACAGGCACGGAGGTTGCGGTGGGTTGCCTGTAATCAGGGTGGCGGCTCCACTGCAGGCATGGTTGCCAGGCGCAGGTCCAGCTTGTCGATCAGCACAAACAGCGACTCTCTTTCTGTTGTCGACAGCGGCTGCAACAATGCCTCCTCCCAAGCCAGCACCTCGGGCTCAATGCGCTGGTAAAGCTCTGCCCCGGTATCACTCAGGCACAGCAGGGACGCCCGGCTGTCCCTGTCACAGGGACGACGCTGTAATAAACCGCGCGCGCTCAACCCGGATACGGCCCGGGATACACGCACCTTGTCCATGCTGGTCAGCTCGCCGATGCGCCGGGATTGCAATTCACCGTATTCTGCAAGCGTTACCAGCACCCGCCACTCGGGAACCGTGATCCCGAAGCGATCAACGTAAATCCGGGACAGGGAAAAGCTGATTTTTTGCGCCAGGCTATTGCAGCGATAGGGCAGAAACCCGGCCAGGCTCAAAGATTTGCTCATAACAACTCAGTGCGTGATTACAGACCGATAGTATAAGGTCTGCAGTAGATGGTTACCAATGTAACCATCTACTGCAGCTGCAGCTCACCGCCGGTAGTCCAGTGGTGGATCACGGTCGCCCAATAGCGGCTGATACTCAAAGTCTTTACCTCGACGCTGTTCAAGCTCCTCTTTTGCCGCGTCCAGCAGTGCGGGGTGCAGGAACAAATCACCCGCAGTTAGCGCCAGTGTCTTGGCGGCCACCAGCATGCCTTTATGACCAATGGCGGTGCCACCGGCGGCGATAGCCTGCCAGGTATGAGGCGCAGTACCGGGAACCCAGGTCGCCGTATTCACCTGGGAGGTGGGCACCTGCCAGCTGACATCGCCAACATCCGTGGAACCCATCGACTGCAATGGCCCCATCGGCTCGATCCGGACCGCCGCCAGCGCAAGGTCGTCTTCCCTGGAGTTCAGGCTTTGCGCCAACTCACTGGCGAATGCCAGGTCATCATCGTCGTATTTGACCCCGCCTACCCGAACCAGGTTATTGTACATGGCCTCTGCGAGAGTTTCGTTGGGCAACATACTGTGATTTCCGTGGTTAACCTCGGAGACCATTTCGGTGCCAGTACCCAGTGCAGCACCGCGAGCAACGTCAAGCAGCCGCTCCCAGAGGTCCTCCAGCGTGCCGGCATCCGGGTGTCGCAGGTAATAAAAGACCTCGGCGAAATCGGGCACCACATTGGGTGTGGAGCCACCTCGGGTAATCACATAATGCATACGTGCTTCCTGCGGTATGTGCTCGCGCATCATGTTGGCCATGTGGTTCATGGCTTCAACCGCATCCAGCGCCGAGCGGCCTCGCTCGGGTGCCACTGCAGCGTGGGAGGACACGCCATGAAAGCCGAATTTGGCGGACTTGTTGGCAAGTGTGGTAACGGGGTTGGCGGCATTCTTGTCCGACGGGTGCCATGCGAGAACGGCTGCGACACCCGCAAACAAGCCCTCTCGCACCATATAAACCTTGCCGGACCCGCCTTCCTCTGCGGGGGTTCCATACAACCGGACAGTCCCAGACACATCGTGCTCCTGCATCCAGTGCCGAACCGCTATAGCGGCGGCAGTAGAACCCGCGCCGAACAGGTGATGGCCGCAGGCATGGCCGCTGGTCTTGTCCGGATCCGGCTCCCGTTTAGGCGACGCGGTCTGGGAAATGCCGGGCAAGGCATCAAATTCGGCCAGTATACCAATAATGGGTTCACCGCTGCCGTAACTGGCGACGAATGCCGTTGGCATACCCGCCACCCCGGATTCAATGGTAAAACCTTCCTCGGCGAGCATTTCCTGCAGCAGGCGGGAGCTTCTGGTTTCCAGGTACCCCAGCTCCGCCTTCTCCCAGATCTCGTGCGCCAGCGCCGCGTATTTACCCTGTTCGCGCTCCAGGTAGCTGAGAATAGTGTTAGTGGTATCCGCCAGAAGCTGTCCGGGGAATAAACAAAGGCACAGGGCCATTACTGGTAGTCTGGACAAAATAACATTCTCCATCGTGATTCGTAATACGGTACTTTAACAGGGCCAAAAGAGAAAGCCTGAAAGACAAGCACTCCACAGCTACGGATCAGGAAGAAATAACGTGCCAAACTTCAAATTATGGATTGCCGCACTCAACGGTATGCCCGGCGTCACTGTCGAGCAGTGGCAGCAGCTGGGCCCGGTCTCTCGCTGGCTGCTCGCCTGCCGCGCATCCGTATTGTTCATGACCCTGACCGCCGCCATCCTGGGGGGGCTGCTGGCCTGGCGCGACGGCTATTTCAATGGCCTGCTATGGCTCGCCTGCTGCCTGGGGCTATTATTTGCCCACGCCACCAATAACCTGCTCAACGACTATACCGACTCGCGCCGGGGAATCGATCGGGATAACTACTATCGCAACCAGTACGGGGTACATGTGCTTGAAGACGGGCTGATGAGCAGGGCCCAATTCTGGCGTTACTTTGCCGTCACTGCCGCAATTGCCCTGGCGCTGGGCCTGTGGCTGGTCAGCGTGCGCAGCGGCCCCACCCTCGCCCTTTTGCTGGCGGGTGCCTTCTTTGTCCTGTTTTACACCTGGCCTCTGAAGTATATCGGCCTGGGGGAGCCCTCGGTACTGCTGGTCTGGGGGCCATTAATGGTAGGGGGAACCTACTACGTGGTGACTGGCAGCTGGAGCAACGAGGTGGCCCTGCTGAGCCTGGTGTTTGCATTGGGACCCACGACAGTCCTGTTCGGCAAGCATATCGACAAACTCGACGCCGACCGCGACAAGGGTGTGCGCACCCTGCCGGTGCTACTGGGCGAGCGTGGTGCAAGGCATGCCACCATGGTGCTGTTGTTGGCTCAGTACCTGCTGGCCCTGGGGCTGGTGCTGGGGGGGCTGTTTTCCTGGCCACTGTTACTGGTCTTTGCCAGCACTCCCAGCCTGGTCCGATGCCTCACGCTATTGCGGGCGCCGAAACCGACGGCAAGGCCAGCGGAATATCCGGCAAAAATCTGGCCACTGTGGTTTTCGGCCGCCTGCTTTCGTCATACGCGCCGGTTTACATCGCTGTTTTTACTGGCCGTAGTGGTTACAATCCTGCTCTGACGCCGGCAATTCATCGACTACATACCAGCGCGCGGACGCGGCTGGTTTTACTTTTTTTAAAAGGATATTACTGCAGCATGCGCTACCGTGGCAGCCAAGACTTCAAACACAGCCAATCACCCAGGGTCGGGGTCCTGGTCACCAACCTGGGTACGCCGGATAAACCGGAAAAAGGCGCCCTGCGTCGCTACCTGCGTGAGTTCCTGTCCGATCCACGGGTGGTTGAGGTCCCACGACTGCTGTGGTTGATGATTCTCCATGGCGTGATTCTCAACATACGCCCGGCGCGCTCCGCCGCAGCTTACCGCACTGTATGGACGGATGAAGGCTCCCCATTACTGACCAATACACGGGCACAGGCCGAGGCCCTGCAAACCGCAATGACCCGGCTGCACGGCGAGTCCGTCATTGTCGAATATGCCATGCGCTACGGCACCCGTTCCATCCCGGAACAGCTGCAATCGCTGTTTGAAATGGGCACCCGGAAGTTACTGGTATTGCCGTTGTATCCGCAATACAGCGGCCCCACGGGGGGCTCCACCTTCGACGCGGTAGCGGCTGATTTCCAGCGGCGACGGTGGCTGCCCGACCTGCGCTTCGTCGCCCAGTACCATGACCACCCCGCCTACATCCAGGCGCTGGCCGACAGCATTCGCGCCCACTGGGCTGAGCATGGCCGTGCCGAGCTGTTGCTGATGTCCTACCACGGCGAACCACAACGCTACCTCGAACAGGGCGACCCCTATCATTGCCAGTGTCACAAGACCAGCAGGCTGCTGGCAGAGGCCCTGGAATTAACCGGGGATGAGTACCAGACCTGCTTCCAGTCCCGCTTCGGTCGCGAGCCCTGGCTGCAACCCTACACCGACGCAACACTCAAGGCGCTGCCTGGCAAAGGCATACGGTCCGTGCAGCTCATCTGCCCCGGATTCTCGGCAGATTGCCTGGAAACCATTGAGGAAATTGGCGTGGAGAACCGCGAGTACTTCATGCATGCCGGGGGCGAGCGCTACGAATACATCCCCTGCCTGAATAGCCAGCAGGGACACATTGAGGCGCTGACGCAGATCATTGAGGAACAGATACAGGGCTGGTTACCCCTGTCACAGGATAGTGATGCTACGGCGGCGAGAGCACGCAATTTGGGAGCGGCCAGCTGATTCCGGGTGCCGGCTGCAAGAATCCGGCGCTCCCGACTACAGCCAGCGCCGCACTTGGCGGCGATAGGCAGAAAACTCCTCAGGAAACTGGCGTTGCAGCAACTCTTCTTCCGGGTAAATGTAGCGCCACTGGATAACCAGCATAAACAGCGGCACGACGATCAGCGCCGTCAATGCGCCCACGGTCACCGCAATTCCCAGCAGAATGGCCACCATACCCAGGTACATGGGATTACGGGTAAAACCGTATACCCCGGTAGTTACCAGTGTCGACACATTCCTGAAGGGCACCATATCGTTGCCCGCTCGCCGAAACTTGCCCCCTGCAAACACCAGCATCGCCAGGCCGAATACCAGCAGGACCCCGCCCAGCAACTGGCTCGTCAGGCTGGTATAGCGCGGCCCCGGATAAAATTCGTTGAAGGCGAAAATGGCAACCACGCCAAACACCAGCCACATCGGTGGGTAAATAACTCGCTTGACCATGTATTTCTCCTCGAGAAGCTAACCGCCGTGCAGATGCGCACTCGCGGGTTCCAGACCGCCAATCGCATAGGCGAGACTTATTCCGATCACGAAGGCGAGGGTCAGCTTGCCCCGATCGTGACTGTGAAAGTGCACCTCGGGGAGCAGATCACTCAGGGCAATACAGATAAAGGCACCGGCTGAAAACGCCAGCGCCACCGCTACCGCATAATGGCGCGCCTCCCCCATCAGATCGACCCCAAAGAAAAGCAGCACTGCACCCAATGGGCACAGCAGCGCAAAACCCAGGTTGGCGATCGCCCGGGAGCGCCTGCTCCAGCCACCGGCCTGCATCATCGTGGTAATCGACATGGCATCCAGTGGTTTATGCAACAGAATCGCCAGAAATACGCCGACACCGGCAAGGCCGGCGACATGCCCTATTTCCACCTGCAGGACTGCGCCCAAAGCCACACCATCAATCAGGGTGTGCACGCCGAGCCCGAGGGCAAGGCCAACCCAGCTAAGTTTGTTCACGGCCGGCATCACCGGTGCATGTGCCGGCTCGGGTGCTTCTGCAACCAGATGGTCGTGATCGTGCCCGTGATCGTGGTCATGGTCGTGTTCACTGAAGTCATGTTGGTGGAAGTGGAACATCCGCAACAGCAGCAGCATGGTAATAAGACCTATCATCAACCACCACACCGACACATCCGCGGCAGGTGCGCCCTCCGGCTGCAGCGCAATACTGTGCGGGAGCAAATGATAGAAGGCCACCCCGAGCATCAAGCCGGAAACAAAACTCATCACCAACTGGGTGCGGGTGTGGGTCATGTGCACCCAGTCGGGCAGCAACCCTCCCGCCAGGGACAACAGGGCAATGGCGAGGGAATAGCCGACCAGTAATACTTCGGGAGACAGGTTCATGTCGTGATCATGTCCGTCAGGCAATGACGCCCGTTAGGTTTGTTTTTTGGCACGGGGATTACCTGCTAGCAAAGTACCAGATTATCGCGGTGAATCAATTCCTCATCACTCTGGTAACCCAGTAACCCCTCTATCGCCGCGGACGGCTGGCCCATGATGCGACGGGTTTCATCGGCGCTGTAATTGACCAGCCCACGGGCGACCTCGCGCCCATCCGGCCCCCGGCAGGACACCATATCGCCGCGTTCGAATCGACCCTCTGCCATACGTACACCGACCGCCAGCAAACTGCGTCCGGACTCGCGCAACACTCGCACCGCGCCCTCATCAAGGACCAGACTGCCCGGCGTTTGCACCATGGCGGCCAGCCACTGTTTGCGCGCATTCTGCGGGCGCTTGCCCGTTCGCAGCCAGGTGCCCAACGGCACCCCCCGGGTTACCTGCCCAATGACATCCTGCATCCGACCACTGGCAATCACGGTCTCGGTTCCCGAGCGAGCCGCCAGGCGCGCCGCCCGGAGCTTGGTTATCATGCCACCACGGCCCAGTAAACCACCCTCGCCCGCCATATCGTCGAGTTCGGGATCGTGCACGTCGCGGGTCTCCACCAGTTCTGCCTCCGGGTTCAGGCGCGGGTCTTCATGATACAGGCCCTGCTGGTCGGTCAATAACAACAACGCCTCGGCGTCAACCAGGTTGGCCACCAGGGCAGCAAGCGTATCATTGTCACCAAAGCGGATTTCATCGGTAACCACTGTATCGTTTTCGTTAACGATCGGCACCACACCGAGCTTCAGCAGGGTGGTCAGGGTACCGCGCGCATTCAGGTAACGGTCCCTTGCGCTGACATCATCATGGCCCAGCAATACCTGGGCGGTGGCAATGCCATACTGGCTGAATGCAGCCTCATAGCTCTGGATCAGAATGGACTGGCCAACGGCGGCCGCGGCTTGCAAATCGTGCAACAGCGACGGTCGACGCGACCAGCCGAGACGGACCACGCCCGCTGCCACGGCACCACTGGAAACCAGCACAACCTCGATGCCGCGCTCTTTTAAAGCCGCCAGCTGCGCCACCAGGCCGCCGATGATTTCGCCATCGAGCCCACGGCCGTCATTGGTCAGCAGGGCGCTGCCCACCTTGATCACCCAACGGCGGGAGCGGGCAATTTCACTGCGTGTCGGGTCGCTCATTAGTGGGTGTATTCCACTTCCACCTCAGTATCGTCATCGTCATCATCGCTGTCACCGCCCTCGCGGGCACGGCGCGCTTCTTCCTGGTATTGGGTCCGTAATGCGGTAATGCGATCACGGGCCTCCTGCTGCATCCGTGATTGCTGCTCCGCCTCCGCCTCGGCGACTTCGGGGTCGGCCGCTTCCAGTGCGCGCTGCTCCTCCAGTGCCACCATGAGGTCCTGGCACAGGCGCTCGGTACCGGTCGCACTGATCGCCGCAATCTCATAGACCGGCCCCTGCCAGGACAGTGCATCAATGACTGCCTGGCGACGTGCCTGCAGGTCTTCAGCGGACACCAGATCCGTCTTGTTGAGCACCAGCCAGCGAGGGCGCTGTGCCAGAGTAGGGCTGAATACGGCCAACTCGTTCTGGATAGCCAGGGCGGCATCGGCGGGTTCGCTGCCGTCCACCGGCGCCATATCAACCAGGTGCAGCAAAATGCGATTGCGGGTCAGGTGCTTCAGGAAGCGAATGCCCAGCCCCGCTCCATCGGAAGCACCCTCGATCAAGCCGGGAATATCGGCCACTACAAAACTGCGGTGGGAGTCTACCTTGACCACCCCGAGGTTAGGCACCAGGGTGGTAAACGGATAGTCGGCCACTTTGGGCCTCGCCGCCGAGACCGAGCGGATAAAGGTCGACTTGCCCGCATTCGGCAGGCCCAGCAATCCCACGTCCGCCAGAACTTTCAGTTCGAGCTTGAGATTCCGATGCTCACCCTCTGAGCCCGGGCTGGTCTGCCGTGGCGCCCGGTTGGTGCTCGACTTGAAGCGGGTATTGCCAAGGCCGTGCCAGCCACCCTGGGCAACAACCAGCCGCTGGCCATCCTCTGCAAGGTCACCCAGAATCTCGCCACTGTCCTCGTCGATAACGGTAGTACCCACGGGTACACGCAGCACCAGGTCCTCGCCGCTTTTGCCGGTGGAATTGCGCGACTTGCCGGACTCGCCATTGGGTGCCCGATAGGTGCGGACGAAGCGGAAATCGACCATGGTATTGATGCCATTATCGGCTTCCATGATAACGCTGCCACCGTCGCCACCATCACCGCCGTCAGGGCCGCCCCGGGGAATGTATTTTTCCCGACGAAAACTCAGGCAGCCGTTACCGCCGTTGCCCGCAAATACCTTGATACTGGCTTCATCTACAAATTTCATGGCCCTGCCATTGCAACGTACACAGAGACATTAACGCGTCTGCCCGGCTGCTTTAAATGCTCTAAAAAAAAGCCCCGTCAGTTGACGAGGCTTTTATTCGTTCAGTGTGAGCGCCTGATCAGGCGCTCACTACCTGAACGAACTTGCGATTGTTCGGCCCCTTGACGACGAACTCCACCTTACCCTCGGACGTCGCGAACAGGGTATGGTCCTTGCCGCAGCGTACGTTGGTGCCGGGGTGAAACCGGGTGCCGCGCTGACGCACGATGATGTTACCCGCTTTAACCGCTTCACCACCAAAGCGCTTGACGCCAAGGCGTTTACTTTCGGAATCGCGCCCGTTACGGGTACTACCGCCTGCTTTCTTGTGTGCCATTGTCGTTAGTCTCCTTTACGCCGTAATGCCGGTGATCTTCACTTCGGTGAACCACTGGCGATGCCCGGTTTCTTTCCGATAGTGCTTACGGCGGTTGAATTTAACAATTTTTACCTTCTTGTGGCGACCGTGATTGATCACCTCGGCGGTCACTTTACCGCCGGCAACAAAAGGGGTGCCGATTTTAACCTGGTCACCACCAATCATCAGCACCCGCTCAAACTCTATAGTCGCGCCGGTAGCTTCTTCAATTTTTTCAAGCTTGAGGGTCTCGCCCTCAATAACACGGTGCTGCTTGCCACCGCTTTCAATCACTGCGTACATTCTGCTCTCCGTTTAATTAGCCTGCTCGCGGTGCGAAAAACCCTTTTTAATCAAGGGGGCAGAGCCAGGCACAAACAGTTTTCGGGGATTCCCGGCCAGCGGCCCATAGGCCAAGGCAGGGCTCGAGGGCGGCGATTCTACTCAAATAATGGCTTCCCGGCAAGATTTATCTGGCTTTGGATGCCAGCCCCGACAAAAGACAGTAGCGCGGAGCGCCGCTTGACAGCCCTGCCACTGCACCATAGCATGCGCGAGCACATCGGATGCCAGCCAAATTATGCAGCACATACGCTCCAGCGTTGCCGGGGAAATCGAGCAGGTCAACCAGCTCATCATCGAGCAACTACAATCGAACGTCCCCATGGTGGAGAATGTCGGCCACTATATTGTCGACGCCGGGGGCAAACGCCTTCGTCCGCTGCTGGCATTGCTCACTGGCGCGGCGCTCGGTGGTTGCCGACCCGCTCACATCACCTTTGCCGCGGTTATTGAATTCATCCACACGGCGACCCTGCTGCACGATGACGTGGTGGATATCTCAAGCCTGCGCCGCGGCCGCCCCACGGCCAATGCCACCTTTGGTAACGCGCCCAGTGTCCTGGTGGGCGATTTCCTTTACACCCGTGCTTTCCAGCTCATGGTGCAACTGGAGAACCTGCCTGTGCTGCATTATATGGCCGATACCACCAACACCATCGCCGAGGGCGAAGTATTGCAACTCACCCGCGCGGGAAACGCTACCACCAGCGAACAGGATTACCTGGATATTATTACCCGCAAGACCGCGGTCCTGTTCGCGGCAGCTTGCTATGGGGCTGCCGCACTGGGCGATGCCAGCGAGGATGAGTGCCAGCAACTGGCCACCTTTGGCTTACATCTCGGTATCGCGTTTCAGATGGTGGATGATGTACTGGACTATGAAGGTGATGCCGCCACCATGGGCAAGAATGTGGGCGATGACCTGGCTGAAGGTAAGCTCACCCTACCCCTGATTCATATCCTGAAGCAGGGCAATGTAGCGGAGCAGGAACTGGTCAGGCGGGCGATTACCGAAAAAAATACCGCTGATATCGATGCCATTATCGTCGCGGTAAACCGCTGTGGCGGCGCCGACTATACCCGGCAGCGCGCGCGCGAACATCACGACCTGGCCCTTGCGGCACTGGCACCGCGAGCTGATGGCCCGGCAGTGGAAGCCCTCCGGGCGCTGACCAGGCTGTCCCTCGACAGGGATCACTAGAGGCGATATTGCGCCACACCAGGCCCGGGCCTACTATACTCAGTTATCACTGATGAGAGGCTCTTCATGGCACATGCTTTACGTTTATCGGACCTGCCCTCCTGGCGTGAACTGCAGGCCTGTGCAGCCAAATTACAGGACGCCTCGATCAGCGGGCTGTTCCACAGTGATCCCCAACGCGCCTCCGCATTTACCGCCACCGCCGCGGGCCTGACCCTCGACTACTCCAAACACCTGCTGTGCCGCGACAGCAGGGCAGCGCTGCTGCGCCTTGGCCAACAGGCACAGCTGCAGGCAAGGGCGAGAGACCTGGTAACCGGTGTGCCGCTGAACAACACCGAATCACGCCCCGCACTGCATACCCTGCTCAGGGCAGAGCGAGCACCTGCCGGGCTGGAATCCCAGTTCAGCGCAGTGACAAAAACCCGGGAACGGATGCGCCACTGGAGTGAACAAATTAACAACCGGGAGCTGAAGGGGCACTCGGGGAAGGTGATTGACACGGTAGTGAATATCGGGATCGGCGGCTCCGACCTCGGCCCGCGCCTGGTGACCGGCGCCCTGAGTGCTTTCAGGGGCCGGATCGCGACCCATTACGTCGCCAACGTCGACCCTGCGGATCTACACTCGACCCTGGCATCACTGGACCCGGGCTCCACCCTGCTTATTATCTGCTCCAAGTCATTCCGCACCGAAGAAACCCTGGCCAATGCCACGGCCGCCCGCGAGTGGCTGCTGGCGGATGGCGCCGACATGGCAAACCTGGAAAATCACTTCCTCGCCATTACCACCAATCTTGATGCCGCCGCCGCTTTCGGTGTGCCCGCGGACAACTGCCTGCCGATGTGGGACTGGGTGGGGGGACGCTATTCCGTGTGGTCCGCGGTGGGGCTCAGCTGCGCCATAGCCGTGGGCTGGGATCGGTTCAATGATTTCCTGGCCGGCGCGGCAGAAATGGATACCCACTTTGTCGATACCACCAGCGCCTTTAACCTGCCGATGTTAATGAGCCTGCTGGAGGTGTGGAATTGCAATTTCTTTGGCGCCGGCAATCACGTGGTACTGCCCTATGATCACGGGCTCGGCAGATTACCCGATTTCCTGCAGCAATTGACCATGGAAAGCAATGGCAAGCGGGTCAGCCGGGATGGTGAAGAGCTCGACTACGATACCGCGCCCGTGTTGTGGGGTTCTGCGGGCACCACAGGCCAGCACTCGTTCCATCAACTGCTGCACCAGGGTACGCGCCTGTGCCCTGCGGATTTCATTATCCCGCTGACCACCCATACCGGCGCCGCCGGACAGCACCGCATGCTGGTCGCCAACGGCCTTGCCCAGAGCCGCGCCCTGATGGTGGGTCGCGGTATCGACGAGGCTCGGGAAAGCCTGCTGCACAGAGGGTTGACAGCCACAGAGGCGGATAGTCTGGCACCGCATCTGGCAATGCCGGGAAATCGGCCGAACAGTGTGATTACACTTACCTCGGTAACCCCGCACAGCCTGGGTGCGCTACTGGCACTGTATGAACACCGCACTTTCTGCAGCGGCCAGCTGTGGGCCGTCAACCCATTTGATCAATGGGGGGTGGAACTGGGCAAGGAAATTGGTACCGAAGTACTGGCGCGACTGACAGGGGATTCCAGCGACGGCAGCATGGACCCCGCCACCGAGCGCCTGCTCGCCCAGTGGCATGCGGCCCAGGACGCTTAAGCGTCAATCAACGCCAGCAGTTCCGCGGTTTTTTCGCGCATCAGCATAGGGTCACCGCGGCTCTCAACATTGAGCCGGACCACGGGCTCGGTATTGGACAAACGCAGGTTGAAGCGCCAGTGGTCAAACGCCATGCTAAGCCCGTCCACCTGCTCAACCAGCAGCGCATGCGGTCGATATGTCGCCGCCACCCGCGCCAGTACGGCCTCGGAATCCACAACACTTCGATTGATTTCGCCGCTACAGGGATACGCCGCTACCCGTTCGGCAACCAGTGCGGACAGGGTAAGCCGCCGGCTGCCCAGTAACGCCGCCACCAGTAGCCAGGGAATCATGCCGCTGTCGCAATAGGCGAAATCCCGAAAATAATGATGGGCACTCATTTCGCCGCCGTAAACCGCATTTTCCTGCCGCATCCGCTCCTTGATGAACGCGTGTCCGGTCTTGCTCTGCACTGCCTGTCCCCCGGCGGCTTCCACCAGCGCAACCGTATTCCAGGTCAGCCGCGGGTCGTGAACAATGCTGGCGCCAGGGTGCTGCCGCAAAAAAGCCTCGGCCAACAACCCCACCAGATAGTAGCCTTCTACAAATTCACCGCGTTCGTCAAAAAAGAAGCACCGGTCAAAGTCCCCGTCCCAGGCGATCCCCATATCGGCACTGTGCTTCACCACCGCGTCACTGGTAACGGCGCGGTTTTCCGGCAGCAACGGATTGGGAACCCCGTTGGGAAAATGGCCGTCGGGTTGATGATGCAGCTTGATGAACTCGAACGGCAGCAGCGGCTCCAACAGGTCCACCACCCGACCGGCACCGCCATTACCCGCATCCACCACAATCCGCAACGGCGGCAGACGGGAGACATCGACATAGCCGAGCAGGTGTTGAATGTAGGCAGCCGTGGTGTCAAGGGTATGCCGCTGGCCGCGCACGGGTGCCGGCGTAAACTCATTGCGCTGTGCCAGGTCGCGTATCGCAAACAGGCCGCTGTCGCCGGAGATGGGGCGCGACTGTTCACGCACAAACTTCATGCCGTTGTAATCTTGCGGATTATGGCTGGCGGTCACCACAATCCCGCCATCCATGACCGCATGAGAGGTGGCAAAATAGATCTCTTCGGTACCGCACTGGCCAATGTCATGGACATCCACGCCCTGTTCCATCAGCCCCTCGGCCAGCGCGTTTTTTATCGACACGCTGGTGAGGCGGATATCGTGCCCCACCACCACTTTGCGCGGCTTGACTACTTCGGCGTAGGCGCGACCAATACGGCGAGCGATATCTTCATTGAGCTGATCGGGTACCCGACCGCGAACATCGTAAGCCTTGAAACACGACAGCTCCCGCAAGGTATCCGACTCCGGCATCATTGGTTTGAGTAGATGTTTTCATACACGTAGTTGGTGGCTTCGACAAAACCCGGCACACTACCGCAATCAAAGCGCCGCCCCTTGAAGCGATAGGCCATGACACAACCCCGTTGCGCCTGGGTCTGCAGTGCGTCGGTGAGCTGAATCTCCCCATTGGCGCCGGGCTCTGTCTCACGCAGGATATCGAAGATATCCGGGGTCAGGATATAACGGCCGATGATCGCCAGATTTGAGGGCGCGTCGGCGGGGTCCGGCTTTTCAACCATCTTGTCCACGCGGTACACACCGTCCTTGAGAGCCTCACCGGCGATTACGCCATATTTGTTCACATCCTCCATCGGCACCTCCTGAATCGCCACGATGGAACAGCGAAACTGGCGGTAAAGCTCAGCCATCTGGCTGAGCACACCCGGACCATCATTAAGGCAGAGGTCATCAGACAACACTACGCCAAACGGCTCGTGGCCTATCAGTGATTCACCGGTAAGGATTGCATGGCCCAGGCCTTTCATCTCGCGCTGGCGAACCATGGTAAAGACGCCTTTATCCAGCACATTGCGAATACTGTCCAGATAGCGTTCCTTGCCAGTACCCGATATCTGGTGCTCGAGCTCGAAGCTGATATCAAAATGGTCGGCGATCGCACGCTTGCCGCGACCCGTCACCAGGGCACAGGTGGTCATGCCCGCCTCAAGCGCTTCTTCAACCCCATACTGCACCAGTGGTTTGTTGACCACCGGCAGCATTTCCTTGGGCATGCTCTTGGTCGCCGGTAAAAACCGGGTACCGTAACCTGCTACGGGGAACAGACATTTCGTGATCACAGGCTTATCTCCTCTGCGGTTAAGGCAGGCTTTTCACGGCCGTAGACATCTTCGAAACGAACAATATCATCTTCGCCCAGGTAGCTTCCGGACTGCACTTCAATCAGTTCCAGTGGAATGCGTCCCGGGTTGGCCAGCCGGTGCTTGTGACCCAGGGGGATATAAGTGGATTCATCTTCGCCGAGCATGAACACCTTGTCTTCGCAGGTCACCTCCGCGGTGCCCCGCACCACAATCCAGTGTTCCGCCCGGTGGTGATGCATTTGCAGCGACAGGGTCTGGCCGGGATTAACGATAATACGCTTGACCTGGAAACGCTCTGCCGTGACCAGGGATTCATAAGATCCCCAGGGACGATATACACGGGAATGCAGGGACACTTCCGGCCGCGCATCCGCCTTCAGGCGATTGACGATACGCTTCACATCCTGAACCCGGGCACGATCCGCCACCAGAATCGCATCGGCAGTTTCCACCACCACCAGGTTATCAACGCCGGTCGCGGCGACCAGGCGCGACTCGCTGCGAAAATAACTGTTGTTACAGTTGTCCAGGATCACATCACCGTGACATACATTACCACTTGCATCGCGCTCGGCCACATCCCACAGCGCAGACCAGGCGCCCACATCGCTCCAGCCGCAGTGCAGTGACGCCACCGCGCCCAGGGTGGTATGTTCCATAACCGCATAGTCAATACTGTCGGCCGGACAGGCCCGAAAAGCCTCCAGCTGCGGACGAATGAAATCCAGGTCCGTGGTAGCGGAGGCCATGGCGCGCTGGCAACAGGCCAGGATCTCGGGCTGAAATTCGCCCAACTCCTCAAGATAAGTGGCCGCGCGCAGCAAAAACATGCCGCTGTTCCAGAGGTAATTGCCGCTATCGACATAGGACTGGGCAAGCACGCTGTCCGGCTTCTCGACAAATGCCTCCAGCTCGTAGAGTTCAGGACCGAGGGCGCCACCACAGCGGATATAGCCGTAACCGGTTTCCGGGGCAACGGGAACGACCCCAAAGGTCATCAACCGGCCCTGCTGCGCCAACGGCAAGGCACTGGCAACCGCGTCGGCAAATGCATCGACATCCTGGATCAGGTGATCGGCCGGCAACACCAGCAGGATCGCCTCCGGATCCCGCGCCAATTCGCGAATTGCGGCCAGTGCCACCGCGGGTGCCGTATTGCGCCCTTCCGGCTCCAGAATCAAGCCGCTGGCGGCAATCCCTACCTGGCGCAATTGTTCCGCCACCATGAACCGGTGCTCCTCATTACAGACCACTACCGGCGCAGTGGACTCCAGACTGCCGGTACGCTGCAGCGTCTGTTGCAGCATGGTGAGTTCGCCTGCAAGAGGCAGGAACTGCTTGGGGTGCAGCTCTCTGGATACTGGCCAGAGGCGGCTACCGACGCCACCGGACAGCAAAACTGGAGTAAGCATGGGTATCCTTACGGGAAACAAATGAAGTCACAACAACCAACACAGTTGAGGCCAGACTGAGCGCTTATCTTAACTGAAGGATACAGGCAGAGGCCAGCCACGAGTAAGCGCACATGCGCCGCAGCGCTGGACTTGTGCCCCGCAGGTATTAGAATGGCTCCCCTGGACACCGCGAACGGGCCAGATCGTTCCGTTCGCTTTCATGCTTATGCCGAGGCTAATTGATACCCTATGACTGGACAACACACATTTGCCAAAGAGGAGCTTGTCGCCTGCGGCCTCGGAGAACTGTTTGGTCCCGGTAATGCACAATTACCTACCGATAATATGCTGATGCTTGATCGCATCACCCATATCAGCTCAGAGGGCGGGCGTTTCGGCAAGGGCGAGGTTGTCGCTGAGCTCGACATCCACCCCGACCTCTGGTTTTTCCAATGCCATTTCCCGGGTGACCCGGTAATGCCCGGCTGTCTCGGCCTGGATGCAATGTGGCAGCTGGTCGGCTTCTTTCTGGGCTGGCGCGGCAACCCCGGCAAGGGACGCGCCCTGGGTTCCGGCGACGTCAAGTTTACCGGCCAGGTTTTACCGTCGGCAAAAAAGGTCAGTTACAACATCCATATAAAGCGGGTTATCGAACGGAAATTGATCATGGGCCTTGCCGATGGCATCCTCTCGGTGGATGGTCGCGAAATTTACACAGCCAACGACCTGAGAGTCGGGTTGTTCACGTCAACGGAGACGTTCTAGGATCATGAGCAGAAGGGTAGTAATAACAGGCATGGGTATTGTGTCCTGTCTTGGCAACGACGCCGAGACAGTCGCAAGTTCACTCTACGAGGGGCGTTCAGGCATCGGCCTGCGCCAGGAACAAATCGATATCGGCATGCGCTCGCATGTCGCTGGGGCGCCACAGATTAATATCGCCGACCACATAGACCGCAAGCAGTTGCGGTTCATGGCCGATGCCGCCGCCTATGCCTATATTTCAATGCAGCAGGCAATCGATGATGCAGGTCTCAGCGATAACGATGTGTCCAACGTGCGAACCGGCATTATTGCCGGCTCCGGTGGCGCCTCTTCCGCCAGCCAGACCGAGGCCGCGGACATCCTGCGAGAGCGGGGTTTGCGCCGGGTAGGTCCCTACCGGGTCACCCAGACAATGGGCAGCACCGTATCGGCGTGCCTGGCGACGCCCTTCAAAATCAAGGGCGTGAACTATTCCATCTCCTCTGCCTGCTCCACCAGCGCCCATTGTATCGGCAGCGCAATGGAACAGATCCAGATGAACAAGCAGGACCTGGTCTTTGCCGGTGGCGGTGAAGAACTGCACTGGACCCTGAGCAGCCTGTTTGATGCCATGGGCGCGCTTTCCACCAAATACAATGATACGCCCGAGCGGGCCTCGAGGGCCTACGATGCCAATCGCGATGGTTTCGTGATTGCCGGGGGTGGCGGTATGCTGGTTCTGGAGGAACTGGAGCATGCCAGAGCCCGTGGCGCGAAAATCTACGCTGAACTGGTGGGCTACGGTGCCACGTCGGATGGTTACGATATGGTATCGCCGTCCGGTGAGGGCGCCGTGCGCTGCATGCAACAGGCGCTCGCCACGGTAGAGGGCCCTATTGATTACATTAATGCCCACGGGACCAGCACACCTGCCGGGGATATTCAGGAACTTAAAGCGGTGCGGGAAGCGTACAGTGGTCACGAGCAGATTCCCGTAGTGGGTTCCACCAAATCCCTGTCCGGACACTCACTGGGGGCAGCCGGGGTGCAGGAGGCCATTTACTCCCTGCTGATGCAGGAGCGCGGCTTCATAGCCGCGTCGGCAAACATTGAAAACCTCGACCCAGAAGCCGCGGGCCTGCCCATCGCTGTTACCCGGCATGACGAGGTAGACCTGCAACGCGTGATGTCCAACAGTTTCGGCTTTGGCGGCACCAACGCATCCCTGGTTTTCCAGAAGTTCAATGGTTAGCCGAACGTATCCAGCAGCAGGATTTCAACCTGGTCACCTTCGGCAACCGTAGCACCCACCGGTATCACCGCCAGGGCATTGCTCTGGCAGACCGAACTCAACACACCGGAGCTCTGGTTGGCAAAAGGCCTTGCCACCAGCCCGCCAGCCTCCGGTTGCACATTTACCCGCAGATACTCCTGTCGGCTGCCGGCTTGGGTAACCGCGAACGCCGCCCTTGCCGACAGTGGCAGCGGGGCAAGCTCCGTAGCACCCTGGCAGCGAAGCAGGAATGGCCTCGCCAGCAAACAGAACGTGACATAGCTGGACACCGGATTGCCCGGCAGGCCAATGAATGGCACGCCCAGTACGTTCCCGAAAGCAAGCGGCTTGCCGGGCTTGATCGCCAGGCGCCACAGCAACAATTCTCCCAGTTGCCGCACCTCCTCTTTGATATGATCTTCCTCGCCGACCGACACACCGCCAGAGCTGATAACGCAATCGGCGTTAGTCGCCGCCCATCGTAATGCGATTGCGGTAGCATCGACATCATCGGCAACAATGCCGCAGTCCACCACCTCGAGACCCAGCGCCTGCAGCAGGCCCGCCAGCATCACCCGGTTTGAATTATAAACCTGCCCGGCACCCAGCGGCCCGGTTCCGGGCTCGACCAGTTCATCGCCTGTCGATAACAGCGCCACCCTGAGCGGACTGAATACTGTCACCTCCCCGTGACCGACGGAGGCAAGCAGGCCCAGGTCGGCAGCACTCAGCCGGCGGCCGGCGCGCAGCACACAGTCGCCCTCCGCCAGGTCCTGGCCGCGTCGGCGGATATTGGCTCCAGCGGTAACCGCAGCCTGCACCCGGAGAACGCCCTGTTCCTCTACACAGTTTTCCTGCATGACCACGGTATCGGCGCCGGTGGGGACAGGCGCACCAGTGAAAATCCGGGCTGCGGTTCCCGGCGCCAGCGGCCGGGGTGAAGCACCGGCGGGAATCCGCTGGGTGACCGGGAGAGGGCCCGCCGCATCCGCTGCGCGCAGGGCATAACCATCCATCGCGCTGTTGTCCTCTCCCGGCACTGCTATTGCGGCCCTGATATCCTCGGCCAACACGCATCCGCGCGCCCGCAACAACGACCGGGACTCAGTTTTCACCGGCGCTGTTGCCTGTTCCAGCAGCGCCGCCAGGGCATCACTAACCGCCAACAAAGTACTACTCAACGCCGGCCCGCACCTGTAGCACACCGACAAAATTACACGGCCGGTGGCAACTGTCGAGCTGCTCGCTGATAATACCGGTCCAGGCTGTGCGGCAGGCACCGGTTGACCCGGGCATACAGAAGATCACCGTACTGTTGGCCATCCCCGCCAGGGCACGGGACTGGATGGTAGAGGAGCCGATTTCAGCGAGGGACAAGGCGCGAAACACCTCCCCAAAACCCTCGATTGTCTTGTCCAGCAAGGGGCTTACTGCCTCCGGTGTCGAATCTCGACCGGAAAACCCGGTACCACCGGTTACCAGTACCGCGTGAATATCGTCATCGGCAATCCAGGCGGAGAGTATCGCCCTGATCTGGTAAATATCATCCCTGACAATGTGCCTGGCCCGGCAGTGATGCCCCGCTGATACCAACGCCTCCTGAAGGTAACGGCCCGACGTGTCGGTACTTTCGCTGCGGGTATCGGAAACGGTGAGCACCGCGATACCCAGCTCAGTGGTCGTTTCGCAGCTAACTGGCATGACAGAGTTACTCCGCTTTGGGCTATTGGCGATGGTAAAAGTAGTCCCGCACAGCATCGGCCACAAAGCCACGCCAGGGTACCTGCTTGATGGCAAAGGTATTGCGAATCCGGCCGCAGTGCAGGGATCGGTTGATAATCTCGGGGGCGTCTGCGGCCGCAAGCTGTACCGCGTCTGCAGAGAATTCGGAGAACTGCGAGGCACAGGCAAACAGTACCTCGGCAAACTCATAGCAGTTGGTCGCATCGGGGCTGCAGTAATGATAGGTACCCCAGGCCTCGGCACCTGCGCTTAGCTGGTCAATGATCCCGGCCACAACCCTGGCAGCATCCACGGATTCGATCGGACCGCCGCGCTGTTGATTGTTCAACACCAGCTGCCCGCCGGCCATGAGCTGCTCAAGCATGTGCGAGAGTACATTGACACCGCGGGCAGAAAATACCGGCCCCAGCCGCAATACCAGGTGGCGCGGGCAAGTGCTGCGGACCAGCTCCTCGGCCCTCGCCAGCAGCTGGCCAACGGTTTCGGAGTTATCCGGGGTATCGTCTTCCCGGTAAAGACGCCCGGCATCTCCGGCAAATACCCGGGCACTGGACACCAGCAGGTAGCAGCCACCGTTGCGTTGACACGACTTGGCCAGCCAGTGGCACCGGTCCGTATCCAGCTCGGTAATAAGTTCGCCACTGTCGATGGCGCCCTCTATCCTCGCATCAATTACAATATCGCTGTTGCTGCGACGTACCACCTTTTTTGCGTGGCGCTCGCTCTTCCAGCGGGATGATGTCATCGACACTGTCTCGAGCTCGTGCCTGCCCCAGCGCTGCAGGTGGGCCGTGAGTGCCAGCCCGAGGGATGTATCGGATCCGATCAGCAGTACCCGCAAAGCCAGGCCTCCGGTCTACCAGGAAAAGAGTGTGGCTGCATTCCGGGCTCAGAACGGGATATCGTCGTCAAATTCGCTAAAATCTCCCGCTGGTGAACCACTGGACTGCGGCTGGGCAGGCTGCCTGGACCCTGCCGGCGGCGAAGAGTCTTGTGGAGCACCCTGGTTATAGTCTCCCTGGGCGTAGTTGCCGCCGCCCTGCTGTCCGCCGCCCTGCTGGCCGCTACCGCGGCTGTCCAGCATCTGCATTTCAGCCGCCACTATTTCAGTGGTGTAACGATCCTGCCCATCCTGCCCTTGCCATTTGCGCGTGCGAAGAGAGCCTTCCACGTACAATTTCGAGCCTTTTTTAAGATACTCGCCCGCGATCTCCGCCAGCCGATTGAAAAATACTATCCGGTGCCACTCGGTACGCTCTTGTGGCTGACCGGTTTGCTTGTCTTTCCAGCTTTCGGATGTGGCGAGAGTAACGTTGGTTACTGCGCCGCCGGATGGCATATAACGGACCTCTGGATCAGCGCCCAGATTGCCCACCAGAATGACTTTGTTTACCCCCCGTGAAGCCATGGGAACTCCTTTGTCATGGACGGTTTGCGAATAAGAATGAGTCGGCGACTATAGCAATCCCGCCCTGCAAATGCGACAGCATTAGTGGCCAGAGGCCATCAGATCAGGCCAGCACCCGCGTGCAGGGCAGCAAGGTGTTCGCTGCCGGCCCTGCAGGCCCTGCTGACTCAGGGAGCCAGGGCTTCATCTGCGGGCCGGACACTGCCGAAAGCCTGGGGCAGCGCCAGCAGGAACCAGAGCCCGACAAGCGCCAGGCACATAGCGGTGATGCCGAAAACCCCAAACTGTTCCAGTACTACACCACCCATCACACCGCCGGCAAAAATGCCAAGGAACTGGGCCGTGGAAAAGATACCCATGGCGGTACCCTTGCCACTGGCAACGACCGCTTTACTCACCATGGACGGCAGTGTCGCTTCCATATAATTGAAGCCGACGAAGAACAGCCACAAACCGGCATAGAAAATCCATGCACGCTGTGCCACGCCCAAAACCGCCAGCGCAACAAACAACAACGCAATGCTGGCCAGGAATGCCAGGCGAGGGCGGTCGCCACGCTCCGCCAGACGCATCAACGGGATAATACCCGCCACTGACAACAGCACTGCCGGCAAGTAAACCTGCCAGTGAAGCTCCCGGGCCACACCGAGGGTGGCTTCCAGCGTAGTGGGTACCACCTGGAAACTCACCATGAGCACGAAATGCAGGATAAAAATGCCGGCATCCAGCCGCAGCAATGCGGAATTGCGCAGGTTATGGGCAATCAGGTTGGTCCGGGTACCGACCTCGGCATGGGTGACGCCAATGGTCGGCGGGCTGGGCACCCGCCAATACACCACCGCGATACCGGACAACGCAAGCAGCGCGGTAACCCCAAAACCAGCTCAAGGCCGCCATAAGCCGCCAGCAAAGGGCCTGCAACCAATGCCAGGGCGAAGGCAAGGCCAATACTGGCCCCGACTATCGCCATGGCCTTGGTGCGCTGCTCTTCGCGGGTAAGGTCCGCCACCAGCGCCATGATACTGCTGGCAATGGCGCCGGCACCCTGTAACAGGCGGCCCGCGATAACACCGTAGATGGTGTCGGCACAGGCGGCCACTACACTGCCCAGGGCAAAAATGAGCAGCCCCCCGATAATAACCGGCTTGCGACCGATACGGTCCGACAACCAGCCAAAGGGAATTTGCAGACAGGCCTGGCTCAGGCCGTAAATACCCAGGGCCGTACCAATAAGCGCGGGGGTCGCCCCGTCCAGCTCCGCCGCATACAGTGCCAGTACGGGGAGCACCATGAACAGGCCGAGCATACGGAAGTTATACAGCAACGCCAGGGACGTTACCGAGCGCCGCTCCAGCGGCGTCATGGGGTATTTGGTAATCACAAGGCAGCAACTTTACGGTGGTCAACCTGTCTATAATAGCAGTTCTCGCACACCCCAACATCCGCGAAGGGGTTGGCTGCGTACATCCACTACAATATTTGCCTGCACGCTTTGCTTACATACAGAGGCAGGCTCTATACTATCGTGTTTGATCAACAACGGAGAATCATGGACACCATTCACGTCCGCGGTGCGCGCACGCACAACCTGAAAAATATCGACCTGGACATTCCCAGAGACAAGCTGGTCGTGATCACCGGACTCTCGGGTTCAGGCAAGTCCTCACTGGCGTTTGACACCCTCTACGCCGAGGGCCAGCGGCGCTATGTAGAGTCACTGTCCACCTATGCCAGGCAGTTCCTCTCGATGATGGAAAAGCCCGATATCGACCACATCGAAGGCCTGTCGCCGGCGATTTCCATCGAACAGAAGTCCACCTCCCACAACCCTCGCTCAACCGTGGGGACTATTACCGAGATCTACGATTACCTGCGCCTTCTCTATGCGCGGGTTGGCGAGCCACGCTGTCCGGATCATGGTGAAAGCCTGCAGGCGCAGACCGTCAGCCAGATGGTTGACCTGGTCCTCGGCCTGCCCGAGGGTACCCGGCTGATGCTGCTCGCTCCGGTAATAAAAGCGCGCAAGGGTGAGCACCTGCACGTATTTGAAGAATTGCGCGCCTCGGGCTTTGTACGCGCCAGAATCGACGGTATCGTCACCGACCTGGACGATTTGCCCAGCCTTGACAAGAAACGCAAGCATTCCATTGACGTGGTGGTCGACCGCTTCAAGGTGCGCGACGATATCGGCTTGCGCCTCGCTGAATCCTTCGAAACCGCGCTGGGCCTTACCGATGGCCTGGCGGCGGTGAGCTATATGGATGGCGACGGTGAGGAGATCATGTTCTCCGCCCGCTTCGCCTGCCCTGTCTGCGGCCACAGCATCGACGAGCTTGAGCCGCGAATGTTTTCCTTTAACAACCCGGCCGGCGCCTGCAGTAGCTGCGATGGCCTGGGGGTAAAACAGTTTTTTGATGCCGAGCGCGTTGTCCTGCACCCGGAATCGAGCTTGGCGGAAGGTGCCATTCGCGGCTGGGATCGGCGTAATGTGTATTATTTTCACATGCTCACCAGCCTCGCGGAACACTACGGCTTTTCCATCGATACGCCCTTTAATGAACTGTCCGCGGAACATCGCGGGATTATCCTCTACGGCAGTCAGGGCGAGGATGTCGCCTTCGCCTATATCAACGACCGGGGCGATATCCACAAGCGCACGCATCCGTTTGAGGGCATCATTCCCAATATGGAACGCCGCTACCGCGATACGGAGTCCCAGTCCGTGCGCGAGGAGCTCGCCAAATTCCTGTCCACACAACCCTGCCCCGACTGCCATGGCACACGCCTGCGCCAGGACGCACGCCACGTCTTTGTTGACGATCGCAATTTGCCCAGCATCACCGAGATGCCTGTAGGCGACGCCGAGGTCTATTTCGGACAGCTGCAACTCGAAGGCCGCAAGGGCGAAATTGCCAGCAAGATACTGAAGGAATTACGGGCTCGATATCGGTTCCTGGTAGACGTTGGTCTCAATTACCTGACCCTGAGCCGCAGTGCCGAGACCCTGTCGGGCGGCGAAGCGCAACGCATCCGCCTGGCGTCGCAGATCGGCGCCGGGCTGGTGGGCGTCATGTACATCCTGGATGAGCCCTCCATCGGCCTGCACCAGCGCGACAACGAACGACTGCTGGGAACCCTCACCCACCTGCGCGACCTGGGCAACACCGTGCTGGTCGTAGAGCACGACGAGGACGCGATCCGCAGCGCAGATCATATTATCGATATTGGCCCGGGTGCCGGGGTTCACGGTGGCCAGATAGTGGCCCAGGGGCAGCTTGCCGATATCACCGGCAATGAACAATCCCTCACCGGCGCCTACCTCTCCGGCAAACGCAGTATCGCGGTACCCGCCCGGCGCACCGCACCGGACCCGAAGCAACAACTGCTGCTTTCGGGCGCTACCGGCAACAACCTTTGCGGCGTTAACCTGGCACTCCCCCTGGGGCTGCTCACCTGTATCACCGGCGTATCCGGTTCCGGCAAGTCCACCCTGATCAACAACACACTCTATCCACTCGCCGCTACCGAACTGAACGGTGCCACCACGTTGATGCCGGCGCCCTACGAAAGCGTTGAAGGCATGCAGCTTATCGACAAGTGTATTGATATTGACCAAAGCCCCATCGGCCGCACCCCGCGTTCAAACCCCGCCACTTACACCGGTATTTTCACTCCGGTACGTGAACTGTTTGCGGGCACCCAGGAAGCGCGCTCCAGAGGCTACAAGCCGGGGCGCTTCAGCTTCAATGTGAAGGGTGGACGCTGCGAAGCTTGCCAGGGGGATGGTGTTACCAAGGTGGAAATGCACTTTTTGCCCGATATATTCGTGCCCTGCGACGTGTGCAAGGGTAAACGCTACAATCGGGAAACCCTCGAAGTCCGCTACAAGGGCAAGAACATCCACGAAGTCCTGGAGATGACGATAGAGGATGCCCTCGTGTTTTTCGAACCGGTGCCGACCGTGGCGCGCAAACTGCAAACCCTGATAGACGTCGGTCTCACCTACGTGCGCCTGGGGCAGGCCGCCACAACCCTGTCCGGCGGTGAGGCACAGCGAGTCAAGCTGTCACGGGAGCTGTCCAAACGCGATACCGGCAAGACGCTTTACATCCTCGATGAGCCCACAACCGGCCTCCACTTTGAGGATATTCGCCAGTTACTGGACGTACTCCACCGGCTCCGCGACCACGGCAATACCGTCGTCATTATTGAGCACAACCTGGATGTTATCAAAACCGCAGACTGGATTGTGGACCTGGGACCAGAGGGGGGCTCCGGCGGAGGCCAGATCATCGCCACGGGCACCCCCGAGGATGTCGCCGGGGTTGCAGGGTCCTATACCGGGCAGTTCCTGGGACCGATGCTGCGAAAGCAGGCCGCAGCGGACGCGCAGTTACAGGCGCCAGAAAAGACTACGCGGAAAGCTGGCAAGAAAAAAGCGACAGCCTGAGTGGGACACAAAAAAAAGCCGGGTATCGACCCGGCTTTTTTTTGACTGGATACCGTGGGGTTATTCGTCGCCGGCTTCCAGATCTTCCACCTGCGGGCGGTCAACCAGCTCGACATAGGCCATCGGCGCTTTGTCGCCCGCGCGCAGACCGCACTTGAGGATGCGAATATAACCACCGGGACGCTCGAGGTACCGTGGACCCAGCTCGGTAAAAAGCTTGCCCACAGCAGCCTTGTCACGCATGCGATCGAAGGCCAGCCTGCGATTCGCTACGCTATCGCTTTTACCCAGGGTAATAAGGGGCTCCGCGTAGCTGCGCAGTTCCTTCGCCTTGGGAAGCGTGGTCTTGATCAACTCGTGCTCCAGCAGAGACACGGTCATGTTCCGGAACATCGCCTTACGATGCGAGCTGTTCCTGTTTAACTGACGTCCGCTATGTCGATGACGCATTTTTACTGTCCTATACTGTCTGTGCTATCTCAGCACTGCCAACTGTTAATCCGGGTGGTTTAGATGCTCAACACCCGGTCATCGTTTCTCAAGCTGGCTGGTGGCCAGTTATCCAGGCGCATACCCAGCGATAAGCCGCGCGACGCCAATACATCCTTGATCTCTGTCAGTGACTTTTTGCCCAGGTTCGGCGTTTTCAAAAGCTCCACTTCGGTCCGCTGGACCAGATCGCCAATGTAGTAAATATTCTCTGCCTTGAGGCAGTTAGCCGAACGAACCGTAAGTTCCAGGTCATCGACCGGCCGCAGCAGGATCGGATCTACTTCATCCTCTTCCACCACAGACTCCGATTCGCTCTCGCTTTCGAGGTCAACAAACACCGCCAGCTGCTGCTGGAGTATAGTCGCCGCCCGGCGAATTGCCTCTTCGGGATCAATGGTTCCGTTGGTTTCCAGGTCCAGCACCAGCTTGTCGAGGTCGGTGCGCTGCTCAACACGCGCGGCCTCAACTACGTAAGACACCCGGTTAATCGGGGAAAACGTGGCGTCGAGGTGAAGCCTGCCAATGGAACGCGTTTCCTCTTCCGGGTTTTCACGGGAATCCGCCGGAGAGTAACCACGACCGCGAGCCACTGTCAGCTTCATACTGATATCGGAGCTGGCATTCAAATGGCAAATTACGTGATCGGGATTACGAATTTCAATGTCGTGGTCGACCTGGATATCGCCCGCCGTCACCACACCCGGTCCCTTGCGTGCCAGCGTGAGTTCGGCTTCTTCCTTACCGTTCATGACCAGCGCCACGCCCTTGAGGTTCAGCAGAATCTCGATGACGTCTTCCTGGACACCCTCAATTGCGCTGTATTCATGGAGAACGCCGTCGATTTCCACTTCGGTAATCGCGCAACCGGGCATGGAGGACAGCAGAATGCGACGCAGGGCGTTACCCAGAGTGTGGCCGAAGCCGCGCTCCAGTGGCTCCAGCGTCACCTGGGCGCGCGTGGGCGTCTTTTCTTCGACATTGATCACGCGCGGTGTTAAAAATTCATTTACTGCAGTCTGCATTCTGGCACCTGTATTGTTAGGTTAGTCCTAAGTCGGATTACTTCGAGTACAGTTCCACGATCAGGTTTTCGTTGATCTCGGATGACAGGTCCTGCCGCTCGGGCACCGACTTGAATACTCCTTCCAGCTTATCGCTATTTAACTCGATCCACTCGGGCTCTCCGCGCTGCGCCGCCAAAGCCAGGGCTGACTGCACACGCAGCTGCTTCTTGGCCTTTTCCCGCAGGGATACAATGTCACCGGCCTTAACCTGATAGGACGCAACGTTAACCACTGCCCCATTTACCAGGATCCCCTTATGGGCAACCAGCTGGCGGGATTCCGCGCGGGTAGAACCAAAACCCATGCGGTAAACAACGTTATCCAGGCGGCATTCAAGCAGCTGCAGCAGGTTTTCACCCGTGGCGCCCTTGAGACGCGCAGCCTCTTTGTAGTAGTTGCGAAACTGCTTTTCGAGAACACCGTAGATACGACGTACTTTCTGCTTTTCGCGAAGCTGTACCCCGTAGTCAGACAGGCGGCCGCGGCGGGCACCATGCTGGCCTGGAACGGATTCGGGTTTACACTTGCTTTCCAGCGCACGCACTCCGCTCTTGAGGAACAGATCTGTTCCTTCACGACGGGAGAGCTTGCACTTGGGTCCAATATATCGAGCCATGTCAGTCTTCCTGTAAGCGTTATACGCGACGTTTCTTGGGCGGACGGCAGCCGTTATGGGGAATAGGCGTTACATCAGTGATGCTGCCGATCTTGTAGCCACATGAATTCAGTGCGCGCACCGCCGATTCACGGCCTGGGCCGGGGCCCTTCACCTGTACGTCGAGATTCTTCAATCCATACTCTTTCGCCGCTTCTCCGGCGCGCTCCGAAGCCACCTGGGCAGCGAAGGGGGTGCTCTTACGCGAGCCGCGAAAGCCGGAACCACCCGAGGTAGCCCAGCTCAGGGTATTACCCTGACGGTCCGTGATGGTGATAATGGTGTTGTTAAACGACGCATGAATGTGCGCTATACCATCAACGACGGTCTTGGTGATCTTCTTGCGAGTGCTTTTCGCACCTGGCTTAGCCATATTCTATTTCCTGATTTAATATCAACACTGCACTCGGGTGCAGCTACACTAAAAGGATTCGCGCGTTACAGGCAGCTGCCTTAGCGGCGAATCGGTTTCCGCGGACCCTTCCGGGTACGGGCATTGGTCTTGGTGCGCTGGCCTCGAAGCGGCAGACTGCGACGATGACGCAACCCACGATTGCAACCAAGGTCCATAAGACGCTTGATATTCATCGACACTTCACGACGCAGGTCACCCTCTACCGTGAGATCCCCTATCTTGGTGCGTAGCGAATCCATCTCCACTTCGCTGAGTTCGCCGATCTTGGCATTCTCAGCAACGCCGGTAGCGGCGCACAGATATTTGGCCTGGGTACGTCCCACGCCAAAAATGTAGGTCAAGGCGATAACAGCATGCTTGTTATCAGGTACGTTGACGCCGGCAATACGAGCCATGCAACTATCTCCAAATACTCAATTCATCGCTTTGCGCTGGGCAAACACTCACCACCGGGGCACCAACTGGCACTAAGGGTGGCCGCGAAGGGCGCAGCATTCTAGCGGTAAGTTTACAAAAAATCAACACTCAAGAAACCGGGCGATTTCAGCCCTGGCGCTGTTTGTGACGCGGGTCGGTGGTACAGATAACCCGTACCACACGATTGCGACGTACGATCTTGCAATTTCTGCAGACCTTCTTGACTGACGCACGTACTTTCATCTCTCTATCTCCAATGACCGGTCCGCGCTAGCGGCCGGAAGCACCATAGTTGTTCAATTTCGCTTTTTTCATCACCGAGTCATACTGATGCGACATCAGATGGCTCTGAACCTGCGCCATGAAATCCATAACCACGACCACCACAATCAATAGTGACGTGCCACCCAGATAAAACGGGACGTTCCACATGACCACCAGAAACTGGGGCATGAGACAGACCAGTGCGATATACGCCGAACCAAACACCGTCAACCTCGTCAACACACCGTCGATATAGTTGGCGGTTTGCTGGCCGGGGCGGATCCCTGGTACAAACGCACCGGAGCGCTTGAGATTGTCCGCCACTTCCTGTGGGTTGAACATCAGCGCCGTGTAAAAGAAACAGAAGAACACGATAAACGCCGTAAACAACAGGATATTCAGCGGCTGGCCGGGGCCTATCGCCACTGCCAGGTCCTGTAGCCAATCGGCCGAGCCACTGGACCCGAACCACTGCGCAATCGAAGCCGGGAACAGCAATATACTGCTGGCGAAAATCGCCGGAATCACGCCCGCCATATTCACTTTAAGTGGCAGGTGGGAGCTCTGGGCCTGCATCATCTTGCGGCCCTGCTGGCGCTTGGCATAATTGACCGTAATCCGGCGCTGCCCGCGTTCGATGAACACGATCAGGTAGATCACGGCGATGGCCAGCGACAACACAAACAGCAGGATAAGGATGTTCAGTTCACCCTGCCGCGCCTGCTCCAGGGATTGCCCTATCGCAGAGGGAAGCCCCGCAACAATACCCGCAAAAATCAACAGCGATATACCGTTACCAACACCCTTCTCGGTAATTTGCTCCCCAAGCCACATCATGAACACGGCACCGGTGACCAGTGAAGTGATCGCGATCACGTAAAACACGATTGAGGCATCGTAGGACATGCCCTGGTTAGCCATACCGACGGTCATGCCGGTAGCCTGAACGAGTGCGAGCACCACGGTAAGATAGCGGGTGTACTGGCTGATTTTACGCCGCCCGGACTCACCCTCTTTCTTCAACGCCTCCAGCTGCGGTGTCACCGCCGACATCAACTGCATAATAATGGACGCAGAGATATACGGCATGATACCGAGAGCCAGAATGCTCATGCGCTCCAGCGCACCGCCGGAAAACATGTTCGCCAGGCCCAGGATGGTACCCTGGTTCTGGTTGAACAGCGCCGCCAACTGGTTGGGGTCGATACCGGGCACAGGGATGTGTGTCCCTATGCGGTATACGATTATCGCCAGTAAGACAAAACGAAGGCGGGAAAAAAGCTCACCCTTCCCCGCCTTGGCACCCGCTGCTGGCAGTTGCGCTTTCGCCATTTATTCCTCGACTTTCCCGCCGGCCTGTTCAATTGCCTCACGTGCACCCTTGGTGACCGCAAGACCCTTGACCGTCACGGCCCGGGTAATTTCGCCAGACAGAAAGACGCGCACTCGACGAATATCCTGACGAATCACGTCAGCCGCCTTCAGCGCATCAACATCAATTACATCGCCCTGGATCGCGCTCAGCTCGCCCAGGCGAACCTGCGCAGTAGTCCGCGCGACACGAGACGTAAAACCGTACTTGGGCAGTCGCTTCTGCAGCGGCATCTGACCGCCTTCGAAGCCCGGCCTAACCGTACCACCGGAACGTGACTTCTGGCCTTTATGACCACGGCCGGCTGTTTTACCCAGCCCGCTGCCGATTCCTCGCCCCACACGCTTGGCGTCCTTACGGGCGCCCGGATTAGCGCTCAGGCTATTCAGTCGCATAACATCTGACATGATTTATTCCTCGATCCGGACCAGGTAATTCACTTGATTGATCATGCCACGTACCGAGGGCGTATCTTCAACCTCAACAGTGTGGCCGATACGGCGCAGACCCAAACCCGCCACACAGGCGCGGTGGTTCTTCAGGCGACCGTGGACGCTTTTAACCTGTGTAACCTTGATAGTAGCTTTAGCCATGACTAGCCAATCCAATAATTAATTCAAAATTTCTTCGACAGTCTTGCCGCGCTTGGCTGCCACATCGTCCGGCGAAACCATGTCACGCAAGCCGTTGAAGGTTGCTCGTACGACGTTGACCGGATTGGTTGAGCCGTAGCACTTGGCCAGAACGTTATGCACACCCGCGATTTCAAGAACAGCACGCATCGCGCCACCGGCAATGACACCGGTACCCTCGGATGCTGGCTGCATATAAACCTTGGATGCTCCATGGCTGGCCTTAACGGGGTACTGGATAGTACCGTTGTTCAGCTCAACCTGGATCATGTTGCGGCGAGCCGCCTCCATCGCTTTCTGGATTGCGACCGGCACTTCACGCGCCTTGCCACGACCAAAACCTACCTTGCCCTTGCCGTCGCCGACAACAGTGAGTGCGGTGAAGCCGAATATACGCCCCCCCTTGACCACCTTGGCAACGCGGTTGACCTGAACCAGCTTTTCCTGGAGGTCGCCTTCCTGTTGCTGCTTTTTCTGATCGTTAAAAGCCATAGTGCTACCCTAAAATTCCAGTCCACTTTCACGAGCAGCGTCGGCGAGCGCCTTGACACGTCCGTGATACTTGAAGCCGCTGCGGTCGAATGCGACCTTGCTGACACCCGCCGCTTTGGCGCGCTCGGCAACCAGCTTGCCTACGGCGGCCGCTGCCTCGGCGTTGCCCGTACTGCCGCTGCGCAGCGTACTGTCCAGGGTTGACGCACTGGCCAATACCTTATCGCCAGCGGGCGCAAAAACCTGGGCGTAGATATGCTGCGGAGTACGGTGAATGCTCAGGCGAACTACGCCCTGCTCACGCATACGATTCCGCGAACGACGCGCCCGACGCAGCCTTGATTCGTTTTTTGTACTCATCTCAACCTACCTACTTCTTCTTGGCTTCTTTACGGCGGACTATCTCGTCCGAGTAACGAATACCCTTACCCTTGTAGGGCTCTGGCGGACGGAAGCTGCGAAGTACCGCAGCCGCCTGGCCAACAGCCTGCTTGTCAATACCACGCAGGACCACTTCGGTCTGCGTCGGTGTTTCGGCGCTGACACCCTCGGGCAACGTGTAGTCGACCGGGTGCGACAGACCGACGGTCAGGTTCACTGACTTGCCATCCGACTTGGCACGATAACCGACACCGTTGAGCAGCAAGCGCCGCTCCCAGCCGTCACTAACGCCAATGACCATGTTGTTAACGAGCGCACGTGTGGTGCCCGCAAGCGCCCTGCACTTTTCGTTTGCGTAAGCAACCCTGAGGACAGATTCCTCCTGGGTAATGTCAATACCTTCGCTCAGCTGGAACGCGAGCGAACCACGACCACCCTTTACCGTAACATCACGGCCGTTCAAGGTAACTTCCACCCCTTTGGGTAGCGGTACCGGATTTTTTGCGACTCTAGACATGCTAAATGCCCTTCAATTCAATAAACTCAAAATACGGTGCAGAGTACTTCACCACCGACGCCGGCAGCGCGAGCTGCACGATCGGTCATAACACCCTTGGAAGTTGACACGATCGCCACCCCCAAACCGTTGCGAACAGTAGGCAACTCACCCTGGGCGGCATATCTGCGCAGGCCAGGACGACTTATACGGTCAATTTCTGCAATGACCGGCTTGCCCTGATAATACTTGAGCTCGACGCTAAGCCTTGGCTTGACACCATCGACGGTAGCAGCGAAATCTACAATAAAGCCTTCTTCTTTCAAAACATTCGCAACAGCTGCCTTGAGCTTGGAACCAGGCATCTCAACAGTTGCCTTGCCAGCCATTTGGCCGTTACGAATACGGGTCAGCATATCTGACAGCGGATCTTGCATACTCATTTTCGAATCTCTCCGTTACCAGCTGGCTTTAACCAGACCAGGTACATCCCCGCGCATGGCTGCTTCACGCAACTTGTTACGGCACAGGCCAAATTTACGATAAACACCGTGAGGACGACCGGTCACCTGACAGCGATTCCGCTTGCGTACCGGGCTGGCGTCCCGCGGTAACTTCTGCAGCGCAATCTGGGCTTCCCACTTAGCATCGTCCGATGCATTCTGGTCGGCCAGAACAGCCTTCAGGGCAGCCCTTTTTACCGCGTACTTTACTACCAGTTGAGCGCGCTTTTTCTCACGTGCGATCATCGATTTCTTAGCCATTAAATAAGCCTCTTAACTTTTCAGTGGGAAGTTGAAGGCGCGCAGCAGGGCGCGACCCTCATCATCCGTACGAGCCGTAGTGGTGATCGTTATATCCATACCGCGTAACGCATCCACCTGGTCGTATTCGATTTCGGGGAATATAAACTGCTCGGTGACACCCATGGCAAAGTTGCCGCGACCATCAAACGACTTGGGGCTGATACCGCGAAAGTCACGTATCCGGGGGATCGCGACGCTCACCAGCCGCTCCAGGAACTCGTACATACGGTCGGACCGCAGGGTCACCTTGCACCCAATCGGCCAGCCGTCACGAATCTTGAACCCGGCAATGGACCGACGTGCCAGTGTAACAACCGGCTTCTGGCCGGATATTTTCTGCATGTCGCCTACGGCGTTTTCCAGCACTTTCTTGTCACCAACCGCCTCACCAACACCCATATTCAGGGTGATCTTGGTGATGCGCGGGATTTCCATCACATTCGCCAGACCCAGCTCTTCCCTCAGGCGGGGAGCAATCTCGCTCTTGTATTTGTGTTTCAACGTTGCCATGTCTTTTACCTTTAACCCCGACTTCAGGCGTCAATCGCCTCGCCACTGGATTTGAAGATACGCAGCTTGGTATCTCCTTCGACTTTGAAGCCCACACGGTCAGCCTTACTGGTAGCCGGATTGTAGATCGCGACATTGGACACCTGGATAGGTGCCTCGCGCTCCACAATACCACCCGCCACACCCATCTGCGGATTGGGCTTGGTGTGCTTCTTCATCATGTTAACGCCAGCGACCACCACACGATCGTCAGCCAGCACCTTGCGAACCTTGCCGCGCTTACCCTTGTCCTTACCGGCCAGGATAATCACTTCGTCATCGCGCTTGATCTTAGACATTTTGCTTCCTCTCTCTCTCGGCCGGTTCAGATAACTTCTGGAGCCAGAGAAATGATCTTCATGAACTTGTCACCGCGCAGCTCACGAGTCACCGGCCCAAATATACGGGTGCCGATAGGCGCTTGCTGGTTGTTGAGCAAAACCGCTGCGTTGTCGTCAAACTTGATCAGAGAGCCATCAGCCCGACGCACGCCTTTACGAGTGCGCACCACTACCGCTGTCATCACCTGGCCTTTCTTGACCTTGCCGCGCGGAATCGCTTCCTTTACGGTGACCTTGATGAGGTCGCCAACGCGCGCATAACGCCGCTTGGAGCCACCCAACACCTTAATACACATCACCCGGCGGGCGCCGCTGTTATCGGCCACTTCCAGGTACGACTCTGTCTGAATCATCTTCTACTCCAAACTGCGGCGGAGCCGCAAAATACTGCGCTTAAACCTGGGGGACACTTTCCACAACTTCGAGCAACTTCCACGTCTTGCTCTTGGAAATGGGGCGCGACTCGGTAACCTTCACGGTGTCGCCGATCGAACACTCATTGTTTTCATCATGAGCGTGGATCTTCGAGGACCGGGTAATATACTTACCGTAAACCGGGTGCTTTACCCGCCGCTCGATCAATACTGTGATCGTCTTGTCCATCTTGTTGCTGACAACCTTTCCAGTTGCCACCCGTATACGCTTCTCTGCACCAGACATACTCAATTACCCGCCTTTTCTTTCAGTACAGTCTTGACGCGTGCAATGTCCCGCTGGTTCTGCTGGAGCAGATGAGTCTGCCCAAGCTGCCCAGTGGACTTCTGCATGCGCAGCTTGAACTGCTCTTCACGCAGGGTGAGCAGCTGCTTGTTAAGGTCCTCTCCGGACTTATCCTGCAATTCGCTAGCTTTCATTACATCACCGACCGTTTAACAAATGCCGTAGCCACCGGGATCTTCGCTGCTGCCAGCGCAAACGCCTCGCGAGCCAACTCTTCGGACACACCCTGTACTTCATACAGGACGCGACCCGGCTGAATCTGGGCTACCCAGTACTCAACATTACCCTTACCTTTACCCTGGCGGACTTCCAGCGGCTTGCCCGTGATAGGCTTGTCCGGGAAGACACGAATCCAGATTTTACCGCCACGCTTAATGTGGCGAGTCATCGCACGACGAGCAGCTTCGATCTGACGCGCAGTGATCCGGCCACGGCCGGTCGCTTTCAAACCGTATTCACCGAAGCTGACTTTGCTACCGCGCTCCGCCAGACCGCGATTGCGGCCCTTCATCATCTTGCGAAACTTTGTACGCTTTGGTTGAAGCATCTGCGTAACCCTTAATTAGTTGCTGTCTTCTTGGCGCTGTCTGACTGGTCACCAGTGCCAATTACTTCGCCTTTGAAAATCCAGACCTTGACCCCGATGATGCCGTAAGTCGTTGCCGCTTCGTAGGTCGCGTAGTCGATGTCGGCGCGCAGCGTATGCAGCGGGACACGACCCTCGCGATACCACTCGGAACGCGCAATTTCAGCACCGCCGAGACGCCCACCCACCTGGATCTTGATGCCTTCGGCGCCCTGGCGCATCGCATTTTGTACGACCCGCTTCATCGCCCGACGAAACATCACCCGGCGCTCCAGCTGTTGCGCAACATTCTGCGCGACCAGCCTGGCATCGAGGTCCGGCTTGCGAATCTCCTCGATGTTGATGTGCACGGGCACACCCATCTTTTGAGCGAGCTTCTTGCGCAGGCTATCCACATCCTCACCCTTCTTGCCGATCACGATACCAGGACGCGCGGTATGAATAGTGATGCGGGCAGTTTGCGCCGGACGCTCAATAACAACGCGACTGACGGAAGCGTGGTCAAGCGCTTTCTCAATATACTTGCGCACCGACAGATCGGTGATCAAGGTCTTCGCATAGTTCTTGGTGTCCGCATACCAGATCGAATTATGATCCTTGACGATGCCCAAACGTATGCCGATCGGATGTACTTTCTGACCCATGTGGTCTTCTCCTGAACTTAGCCTTCGCCGTCCGCAACTTTTACTGTGATGTGACAGCTGCGTTTGAAAATACGGTCAGCGCGGCCCTTGGCACGCGGACGCAGACGCTTCATTGTCATACCTTCGTCTACAAAGATGCTGGACACCTTCAATTCATCAACGTCCGCGCCTTCATTGTTCTCAGCATTGGCAATCGCAGAATCAAGAATCTTCTTGACTATGTGAGCCGCTTTCTTGGGGCTGAACTCAAGCAGGCTAAGCGCTTCTTCAACGGACATGCCGCGTACCTGGTCAGCAACCAGGCGAGCCTTTTGCGCCGATATCCGCGCGCCTTTCAGTCTTGCTGCAACTTCCATTTCCTAAACCTCGCTATAGACCAGCGCCTAGCGCCTCGCCTTTTTGTCCACAATATGCCCCTTGAATGTGCGAGTTACCGCAAATTCACCGAGCTTATGACCAACCATATCTTCGTTGATCAACACCGGAACATGCTGCCGGCCATTGTGGATGGCGATCGTAAGACCAACCATATCGGGCGATATCATGGAACGGCGCGACCAGGTCTTGATCGGGCGACGATCGTTACTCTCAATCGCTGCTTCAACTTTTTTCATCAAGTGAAGGTCAATAAAAGGACCTTTCTTCAGTGAACGCGGCACAATGTCTTCCTCTAATTTCCTGGCTCTATCGACCGTACTTATTTCTTACCACGACGGCGCACGATCAATGCGTCAGTACGCTTGTTCGAACGGGTCTTGTAACCTTTGGTCGGCGTGCCCCATGGGCTCACCGGGTGACGACCACCGGAGGTGCGGCCTTCACCACCACCATGCGGGTGATCGACCGGGTTCATGGCAACACCACGTACCGTCGGACGCACACCACGCCACCGCGAAGCCCCTGCCTTACCCAACTTCCTCAGGCTGTGCTCGGAGTTCGAGACCTCACCCAGGGTAGCGCGGCAGTCAGACAACACTTTACGCATTTCACCTGAACGCAAACGCAGCGTCGCGTACTGGCCCTCGCGGGCCACCAACTGAACTGAAGTGCCGGCGGAGCGTGCTATTTGCGCGCCCTTGCCAGGCTTCATCTCTATGGCATGGATCACCGAGCCAACCGGGATGTTGCGCAGCGGCAGGCAGTTACCGGGCTTGATCGGCGCTGCCGACCCGGAAACCAGCGAGTCGCCGGACTTTACACCCTTGGGAGCGATAATGTAACGGCGCTCGCCATCGGCAAACAACAGCAACGCAATATGCGCAGTGCGGTTGGGATCGTATTCAATACGCTCAACCTTGGCCGGAATGCCGTCCTTGGTGCGCTTGAAATCAATAATCCTGTAATGCTGCTTGTGACCACCACCAACATGACGGGTAGTAATTCGGCCGTTGTTGTTACGGCCACCGTTACGTGACTGCGCCTCCAGCAAAGGCGCATAGGGATCACCCTTGTGCAGGCCTTCACTGCTCACACGGACGACGTGACGACGACCGGGAGAAGTGGGTTTACTTGTCAAAACTGCCATTTCGAACCTACTCCTTATTCAGCCACGGCGAGGTCGATTTCCTGACCACGCTCGAGTCGAACATATGCCTTCTTCCAGGTCGGCTTGGCGCTCTGACCATATTTGTTGCGCTTGAGCTTACCCTTCACCTTCAGAGTCTGAACAGCCTCAACCTTCACCTTGAACAATTGCTCGACAGACTTCCTGACCTCTGCCTTGGTTGCATTAACGGCAACCTTGAACACGTACTGGTTACTGGCCTCGGCCAGTGCTGCCGCCTTCTCGGAGACGTGCGGGGCAACCAGCACCTGGAAAATGCGCTCCTGATTCATGCCAGCATCTCCTCAAATTTCTTCACCGCGTCCACAGTAACCATGACCTTGTCGTAAGCGATCAGGCTAACTGGATCGACACCTTCCACGTCCCGGACATCAACCTTGTGCAGGTTACGGGCCGCGAGATACAGGTTCTCACCCAGCTCCGCAGTCACGATCAACACATTATCAAGACCGTATTCGCCAAGCTGCTTGACCAGCAACCCGGTTTTGGGCGCATCCAGGTCCATACTCTCAACAACCATCAGGCGATCCTGGCGGGCCAGCTCCGACATGATGGACTGCATGGCGGCACGATACATCTTGCGGTTCACTTTCTGGGAGTGATCCTGCGGTTGTGCGGCAAAAGTGACACCACCACTGCGCCAGATCGGCGAACGAATCGTTCCCGCCCGGGCGCGACCGGTACCCTTTTGACGCCAGGGCTTCTTGCCGCCACCACGCACTGCTGCGCGGTTTTTCTGGGCACGAGTACCCTGACGGGCACCGGCCATATAGGCAGTGACGACCTGGTGAACCAGATCTTCATTAAACTCACGCGCAAACGCTACATCAGAAACGGATACTGTACCCGCAACGGCGTTGCCCGGCTTGACTACACTCAATTCCACGTTAGAGACCCCCTAACCTTAAGCCTTGACCGCGGGACGCACAATCACGTCTCCGCCGGGTGCACCGGGGACAGCGCCCTTGATGAGTAGCAAGTTACGCTCCACATCAACACGCACGACTTCCAGCCCCTGGGTAGTAACGCTCTCGGCGCCCATGTGCCCGGACATCTTCTTGCCCTTGAACACGCGACCAGGTGTCTGACACTGACCGATGGAGCCTGGAGCACGGTGCGACAGCGAGTTGCCGTGGGTGGCGTCCTGCATGGAGAAGTTCCAGCGCTTGATAACGCCCTGGAAGCCCTTACCCTTGGACTTGCCCGCCACGTCAACCTTCTGGCCGACTGCGAAATGCTCTACGGTCAGTTCGGAACCCACTGCAGGCGCTTCCTCTGCCTCCGCGAGCCGAAATTCCCACAAGCCTAAACCCGCCTCGACACCTGCTTTCGCAAAATGCCCAGCCGCTGATTTACTCACTTTCGAGGCCTTGCGGTTGCCCGCAGTGACCTGGATTGCCCGATAGCCTTCGCCATCGAGTTCTTTGATCTGAGTAACGCGGTTTGGAGCTACCTCCACTACGGTTACTGGGATGGATATGCCGTCTTCGGTAAAAACACGTGTCATACCGGACTTACGGCCGACTAAGCCAATAGCCATTTTGCTAACCTCTCAGTGTACGGGGCTTACCCTCTATGGCCGCCCCGCTATGTAAAAAAGAGCCGGGCGTTACACACCCAACGACCTTGAGGGCCGCTGGGCCGGTCTTGCTACATCTTGTTGTAGTTATCCAAGACTAATCTGTACTTCCACACCTGCTGCCAGGTCCAACTTCATCAGAGCGTCAACGGTTTTTTCCGTGGGCTCTACGATGTCCAGGAGACGCTTGTGAGTACGAATCTCGTATTGGTCACGCGCATCCTTGTTGACGTGAGGCGATACCAGCACAGTAAATTTCTCTTTCTTGGTAGGAAGAGGAATCGGGCCCTTGACCTGGGCGCCTGTGCGACGAGCTGTCTCGACGATTTCCTGCGTAGACGTGTCAATCAGGCGATGGTCAAAAGCCTTCAGACGAATTCGAATGCGTTGGTTCTGCACTTATCCTAACTCCAATCAATAAAAAACCAGGGGTCCGCTTGGAGGCCCCCGAAAAAGGAATGCGAATTCTAATGACCCCCCGGCATAGTGTCAAGCACGACTGGGTATTATTTAAGAGAATTGGGCGTCGATAATATCCCCGGCACCGCTTGATCCACGCCCACCCTCAACAGGACGCCACACACCACAGGGCACACTGGGCGCACGGGGGTCGCCACCCGTGCCGGGGAACGTGGCCACCGCTCCTACAGCCGGGTCCTCGTGGCCTGCCGGCCATAGTCCGGCGCCAGTAAGGCGCACCCCAGGCTGCGGGGCTCAGAGACCCCAGGGAGCACCCAAAATATCCCGGACGCTCGCCCACGGCAAAAATATTTGCGCAAGCTACCTATTCGGCGGCATTGAGCATGCAATAGAGGGCATCTTTGAGGCGCAGCCGGCGGACTTTCGCCTGCTCTTCGGTCTGGGTCGATACCGGGGTCACTTCGTTCTCCATGTTCTCAATGCTGCGTGTGAGTTCATGATATTCATCAAACAGCTTGCGGAACTCCTCATCGGTGGTCTTGAGGGTATGAATACGGTCCTTGAATTCGGGAAACTCATGGATCAGGTCATGGTGTTCTACTGACATACTTGGCTCCTTGATATCGTTTTGGTGCCCGTGAGCACCCCCAGAATAAACGCGCCCCCCGCTGCACACCATGATGCAGATCATTTTAACACCCGCCCCGGTAGCAATGCCCCCAGCAACCTGCACGCACACAAGGTCGGATGCGCAGTCGCCGAGCAGGCACTCCCTCCAGCCACCACCGATATTTCAGCCAAAAAAAACCCGGCACAATGGCCGGGCTCTTATGAACTACGGAGTGATAAACCAGGGGTCAGGTCTCGCATTGTAGCATCCCGCAGGATGCTACAATGCGAGACCTGACCCCGTCATCTTATTCGATGATCTTGGCAACCACGCCGGCGCCCACTGTACGTCCGCCTTCGCGGATCGCAAAGCGCAGGCCGTCTTCCATCGCA
>NZ_PKLZ01000015.1 GCF_002868715.1 Kineobactrum sediminis | reverse complement strand
AAAGTCTCTACTCAAAACCTCGATTATTTTTTGGGGGGATTACAACAGCACCATCTATGATCGCGAAGTGCCCGATAGCAATGCGCGCAGCAGCGGTGTCATCACTTTCGATGGTGCAGAGACGCTTTCTCCCGGCCTGAAGGTGGTTAACGATGCGCCATCGGGGGACCCCAACGATGCGCCCGGGGGCGGCGACGTCTTCAACTGCATCATGGCCTCGAGCCTTGCCAGCTGCAACAGCCCGCGCCAGTCCGGCAAACGCTTCAAACTCGACCGAACCGGCATTGATGCGATTGATCTTGTTTTCGGAACGAACCCCGATGGCACGTTTTCAATCCCGGGTAACGACGGCCTGTACAAGGTATTCCAGAAATCCGGCAATGCGACCGGGAGTAGCCTGCCGGATTTTACCGCCACCCTGGGTACCGGTATTGGCGCTGATTTCCAGTCTTCCACGGCCGACGACGGCCTGAGCTTCGTTGACTTTGGTGCCGACCCGAAGAACAGCCAGTTCAGTTCACTGTTCGCCAGGGGCCTGTTCGGGTCGACCGACGAGGTGCACCCACTGGACGGCTACTTTGACACCCAACGTGCGGGCTATGGCCTGCAACTTACCAGTGCGGACAGTTTTACGTCCACAGGCATATTCGGCGCTTATAGTGCTTTATTTGGTGACCTCCTATCGTATACGCAGGTGCCCAACGGCGTCTTCTACGACGACGACGGCAACGCCGACACAGACAACGTATTGTTGGCGCACCAGCTTGCCGATGGGTCCTGGGTGCAGAACCGTAGCCTGGAATTAGTTGACGACGTCGTGACTGTTGCGACCATTGCCTTCCTCAATAACGGCACATCGTACGACACCCTGGCTGAGCTTCTTGCTGCACTGGCAGACAGCTCCGGCGTTTCCACATGCGATGTGGTAGCTGATGGTGTGGCCTGCCTGACGGGCGTAGAAGGCGTAGACGTCATCGAGGACCTGGCCAAGTTCAACCTGACCTACTCGATTGATCCAACTCAGTTCATGGGAAGCGAATTTACCCTGCGCTTGGCGTCGGTAGCGGCTGTGCCCGAGCCTGCCGGCATTGCAATATTCGCTCTCGGCCTGGGTGCGCTCGGTTTTACCCGCCGCCGTCGCCTTCGCTGAGCCTTGAGCCCGGGAGTCGTACGTCGAGTCCCGGGCCTTAAAACTCTTCCTGGACCGTGTGCCGAAAACGGCTGTCGGGAAGGTCACGAGGGTAATCAGGCTGTTCGCTGTGCCGCCTGTTCCGCCGCCAACTGCCGGAGGCGATATCGAGCAATCTTGCCGACCGGTGTATAGGGAAACTCGTCCAGGGAAAATATGAATCTGGGGCGAGCGGGCGGCTCATTCACCTGCCCGGCGATAAATGCCGCAAGCACTTCCTCGCTCACACCCTCACCCTCGTGATAGCGGACATACAAGACCGGCAGCTCACCGGCATAGGCATCCGGCATGGCGACGGCGGCAGCCTCCGCCACCGATGGATGACTCATAGCGACCTCCTCGATGACCAGCGGATCAATGTTATGGCCGCTGCGGATGATGATTTCCTTGGAGCGGCCGGTAAGGCGAATGTCACCCGATTCTTCCACTATCGCAAGATCCCCCGAGCTGATCCAACCATCCTGATCGTCTTTGATATATCCGTGTTCTGTCAGATAACCCGCAAAAACCTGTGGCCCTCTGACATAAAGTTCGCCGGAGGCGCCGGGGTCAAGGGGAGCGCCGGGCTTCCCCAGGGAAATTTCCGAAAGCGGTACTGGCTTGCCCGCGCAAGGCGACCGAAAAACCCCGTCGATGGCCTGGTTACAGACAATACCTGCGGTTTCGGTCATGCCGTAAAGCTGGTAAACCGGACATCCGGTAGCTCTCTCAACACGTTTCGCCAGAGCTGTCGACAATGGCGAGCCACCGGTCACCGAGGCGCGAAGCGTCGAGACACTCAGATCATCTCGAGGAGCATCGCTGATCGTCGACAGCATGGTGGGGACACCAGCAATAATCGTGCCTTCAACCTGGTTGAGGATGGACCAGAAATTGTTTATGACCCCAGGGTTTCTTAGTCCCAGTGCTGTCGGGAAAACGACGGTCGCCTGAACGGCTATAGAAGCCATCACCACATCGACCAGCCCGCCAACGTGGAACAGCGGCAGGCCACTAACGATCCTGTCATCAAAGCTGTAGCCAAAACCCGCCGCCGCCATAAGACCACCGGCGGCCAGGTTTCTTTGGGTCAGGCCGGCCAGCCTGGGCTCGCTCGTGGTGCCACCAGTGTGAATAAGCGCCGCCACCCTGTCCGCATCCTGTCCGGCAACTGGGGCAGCAACTTTACCCTCCGACAGGAAGTCTTCCCAGCTCGCACTGCCTGGGGATGCCTCGCCCGTCACGGAGAGCTCCACCAGTTTGATGCCGCCAGCGGCCTGTACCGCCTGCCCGACCCGCTCCCGGACATCAAGCGCAGGGTGCGCGCCCATGGTTATCACCAACCGTGTCCTGGCAAGATGGAACTGGGACACCAGTGCATCGGGTGACAGCAACAGATTCACCGGAAATGCCACCGCGACACTGGCAGCTGCAATCAGCGCGGAAACTGCCTCGGGCAGCAAGGGCAGGAATATGGCCACGCTTTCGCCAGGTTTGATATCACTAAAGCGAATGGCAGACGCCAGCTTTTCGGTTTCTTCCAGCAAATGGCGGTAAGTTACCGATATTGGTGCGACCCCATCGGCGGATGGCAGGTAGACGATCGCCAGTTTCTCGGGATGGCGACTGGCGGCGCGTCGCAGCAAATGCAGCGGGGTCGGGTTTTCATTCAGAAGCTTACGGACATGATCGTTATCGTTTTCAATTGCCGGTCGCATCGTGGCTCTTCCTGTTAACAATTCGTGCAATTACCTGGAGACGCCAGGCGCAATGGGATCACCGGAATCACGTTCTTTTACCGCCTGCTTGAAGCCCACTTCTTCAGCCCTTTCCTTAAACCAGACCCCCTCCGGGGAGTGCCGCGCAACGCCATCAAACAGGGATGCAAACATCTGGGTGGTCTTTAGTCCCATGTTGTCAAATGCGGAGTTGATCATCAGCTTGCTCATCATCAGCTGGTTTCTGGGCACTCCCTTGATACGATCAGCCAGCTTATCCACGACTTCGTCCAGCTGATCAAAGGGAACCGAATCGAGCACCAGCCCCATATCCATGGCGGTTTGCCCGTCGACCAGGTCGCCGGTAAACAACATGCGCTTGGCTTTTTCCGCACCCAGCCGATAGACCCACATGGCCGGTGTCGGGATGCCCCATACCCGTGCGGGCGGATACCCGATTTTGCCCTCGTCCGTCATAATCACCAGGTCACAACACAGCGCAATATCGCTGCCCCCGGCTACGGCATAACCATTCACCTTGGCGATAGTGGGCTTGTTGGAACGCCACAGAGACATGAATTTCTCGGTGTTACCATACATGAGGTCGAAATCGACCATTGGGTCCCAGGGCATCTCCTGCTGCCCCTCGTTGGCACCCGGTGTTTGCGCGTAATGCTTCAGGTCGTAACCACTACAAAAGGAGCTCCCCGCGCCGGTCAGCACGATCACGTGCACACTCTTGTCGCGATTCGCCATCTCGACCGCCTGGGCCAGCTCCGACGGCATATTCGCGTCAATCGCGTTTAATGCTTCTGGGCGATTCAGCATGATGGTGGCGACACGATCACTGACCGAATAGGAAATACTTTCGAAAGACATGTCTCAATCCTTTTGTTACGCTATTATGCACTTAAAAAGATTTATTGTAACTTTTGTCCCGTGAGTGTCAACGTGAAAGAACTCGATCTCCCTGAGATGTCCCCCAAGCTGGTAATCCTGGACGTGCTTTCCGTTGCCGGCGACATCGCCCTCACTTCCCCCATGCTTGCCCGCAGCGGTGAGATCATGGGCTTCAAACCGGGCTCCATGCGGGTTGCCACAAGCCGCCTGGCGACCGATGGATTGATCAAAAGTCCTCGACGAGGCGAGTGGCAGTTGGCAAAGACCGGCACCTGGATCAAGGAACAGTCCCGATGGACACTCCGCGAGGAGCTGGTCAAGCCGTGGCAGGGAGACTGGTGGGTTGCGTCAACACAGTGGGTATCCCGCTCCAATCGTCCAGAATGGCGTTCACATGAAAACGCCCTTTGGCATCGGGGTTTTGTAGAGGCCGGCCGAGATTATTTTGTCCGCCCCGCCAACCTCAACCTGACATTTTCACAACTACTCAGTGAGCTGGCGGCTCTTGGCATGTCGGCAGAGTCGCTGGTTTGCCACGCGATGGCGCTTTCAATGGCGCCCGATACAATGCTCTGGGAAGCCCGAGAACGTAATGACCTTTTTCGGGCGCTCGCCTCCAGGATAGAAGCTTTGATCAGTTCAACATCAGCCAGTATGACAACCAGGCAAGAAGTTTGCCGGGATTACCTCCGGCTCGGAAGAAAGGCCGTCTGGGCGCTGAACATGGACCCATTACTGCCAAAAGAGTGGAACGACAATACCGACACGGATCATCTGCTCAGCCTGATGCCGCGGTTTATCGCCAGCGGCAAAAAGCTTTGGTTGGAACAACTCGGAATTGACTGACACAAGGCGATAACCGGACGGGCAGAGCCTCCTGCGAAGCGTTGCTGCTCGTCCGGATATGCCGTTAAAACCCATACGGATAAGTGTCAGGCATTTTCGCTTTGTCTTCGCGAATATCAATTGCGTGCAACCCTCTCGTTTCATCAAAGAAAATAAAATGGTCATAACGCTGGGGGATAATACTGGGAACGTAGTTGCCGTAACGTTCGTGTCGTGGGTTATAAACCACACCCACGGCACGGTGCGGAACGCGTCGCTGCAGTTCCGGTACATCCATCAAATCACCAGAGGCAATATAGAACTGTGTGCCGGCCTGGTGGCACCATTCCTCCCAGCTGTTTTCGCGCGCCTCCGGAAGGTCTATTTCCTGCACCGGTGAACCCCAGGAGCTCCCGGCGAGAACACTTCCGCGGTAAGAACCAAAGCCGATCAGGGCAACCTTGTCCCGCCCGTACTCCTCGCGCCCGAGTTCACCGATATTGTACAGGCCTGCGTCACCCATATCGGTATATGAAGCATCGCCAATATGGGTGTTGTGGGCCCAGACAATACCCTTCGCATCGCTACCATGAAACGCCATTAAATGGCTCAGGGTGTCCATCATATGCTGGTCACGAAGGTTCCACGTTGACTCGTCGCCCGATGCCATAATCCGGTAATAACGCTCGGCGTTGTTACTGACCATCGCATTTTGCTCCACACTGAATGTTTGCTCGCGATCCGTATTGTAAGTGGGTACTTTGCTGCGAATTTCCCGCAATAGTTGCGTAACTTCAGCGCTACAGCCCTCGGGAACCAATCGCGTCGACAGTGCGTAGCGCTGGCCATCGCCGTCCCGGTGAGGCTCAAAACAGCGCATCGCCATTTTCGCGGTTTCAAACGCATCGGGATCTTCATCTTTCAGATAATCCATTATCGCATCCATAGATTCCCACAAACTGTATACATCCAGGCCGTAAAATCCTTTGCGCTTGTTTTCCGCCAGCCCCTGATTCAGTTGACGAAGCCACTGCGCCCACTCGTACACTTCCCAGTTAGCCCACATCCACGAAGGCCAGCGCTCGAAGTGCTGCAAAACCTTGCCGGTGTCTGCAACGGCATCGTCATAATTTTTTACGTGTCGATTCAATTCATAGCATGGTGGCCAGTCGCCCTCCACGGCAACAAAATCGAAACCGTAATCCTCCATCAGTATTTTTGAGATTTTTGCACGCCATTTATAGTACTCGTGCGTCCCATGTGAGGCTTCACCCAACATCACGATCTTCTTGTCTTTAACGGATTCCAGCAGAGGCCGTAGCCCGTCACTGCCGGTAAATTCTTGCTTATGCTGCTGTAAAGCCTTGACCACTGAATTGTCCATAGCACCCCCTTGGTAAAATCGGATTGCGGTCAGTCGGTTTTTTCTTCACCGAACAGGTTCTCGCCGGTGAAACGTTTCCTGCGCAGCAGGGTTTCGCGCAGCTCTCTCGATTCGGCGGTCGCAATGCATGCTTCCTCATGAAACAGTGCTGCCGCACTACTATTGCCCTGCTCGCTCAATGTATCGGCCGTATGCTCCAGCAGCATCGCCGCCTCTTCCAGGCTACGCATTGAAATCCAATAGGTTTCCTCGATCTTTTCGACCAGCTCGGAGAGCAGTGCCGGACGGGTGTAGCCATGACCGGTATGACAGCGGTAGCGTAGCAAACCGCCCTCGTCGATCTGTACCAGCACGCCATGGCACTCGGGACAGGTAAAGGGAGTGAGTTCGCCGGCCTTCATGATGCCCTTGCGGAACGCATCACCGTCTCCGGCGATACTCGTCTCCAGTCCTGCACGCTCAACCACCGTAATCGCGTTACTTGTATCGACCTGTGCCGGAACCTGCAGGGAATCCAGTGAGGCACCCATATCATGAGCGGCAAGACAGTGGTCGATCTCCACCTGGCTCAGCGCACTCAATGGCATTGAATCGAAAGCAGCTTCCGTAGGCAGCTGCACCATGGTTATGCCACCAAGTCGCTTGATCGACCAAAGCCCGGATGTACCGTCATCCAGTGCCCCGGAAAGCACAATGCCCACCACGCGTGCACCATAGCTGTAGGCGGCGGAGCGGAACAATGCGTCTATGGAAGGCCGGAAGCGGTTCTCTTTGGGGCCGCGCTTGATCAGGACATGCCCGTTGTCGAGCAGCAAATGATGGTCCGGGGAAGCGACATAGATTGTGCGGGGCTCGATATGGTCGCCATCGGCCGGATGTTTCACCGGAAAAGGTGCATGTACAGACAGGATTTCCGGGAGCGCGCTGCGATAGTTCGGCGACAGGTGCTGCACGATAAATACAGATGCGTCGAGCTCCGGCGGCAAGCCCTTGACCAGCGCTATCAGACTCTCGACGCCACCCGCCGAGCAACCGACCACGACTATGCGCTCGCTGTCTCTCATTGCGCCTCCCGCTACAATCATTCACAGGATTCAGCATAGCAGTCCGCAGCGAAAACCGAGCGACGGACCTGGTCGGTACGCATTTCGGCGGCATTGGCACGACGGCTGTGTAGATCGTGGCGCTCAGTTTACGTTTTGTAGCGGACACATCGTTTGCACATTAACCCAGGGCATTTGATGAGCAATCGCGGGATGACCGGGATTGAAGGGCTAGTTGCAGACAGGCGGTTGCGCGACCGCTTGTCTGAACATATTTGATTGAAAATTACCCACGATCCGAAGCACCCCAAGTGGCAGAATACTGGTTATACAAACAGTATTCTTTGGGGAGCACATCCATGAATGCCATCGTTCCGCACTCTGCGCTACAAACCCTCGAGGACCAGATCACAGAGCTGGCCGCTCACATCAGCGCCGCAACCTGGCGCCTGTTGGCACTGATCCGGGAATACGACCTGCGCAGCGGCTGGAACGGCGGTGGCACCAAATCCTGTGCCCACTGGCTCAACTGGAAATGCGGGATTAACGTAGGCGCGGCGAGGGAGAAAGTCCGGGTGGCGCACGCCCTGCCCGAGCTACCCCAGATCAGCGCCGCCTTCCGCGAAGGGCGCCTCAGCTATTCTAAAGTACGAGCCATGACGCGCGTAGCTACGCCGGAAAACGAGGATTACCTGCTGATGATTGCCCGCCACGGCACCGCCTCGCACATAGAACGGCTGGTTCGCAGTTACCGTCGTCTCGGGCGCGGTGAAGCACGGCAACAGTTATCGTGCCGGGAGTTGTCCTATTACATTGACGATGACGGCTCGTATGTTATCCGCGGCCGGCTCACAGCCGAACAGGGCCAGCGCCTGTTCCAGGCACTGGATACTGCAGCCGAAGCAATCCCCTACGATGAGGAACACACGCCGGTAATGCGCAGGGCCGATGCGCTGGAAGGCATCGCCGAAAGTTTCCTCACCAGCGCCGCCTGCGATAGCAACGGCGGTGACCGCCATACCCTGCACGTACACACGCGGGTTACGGACCTGCAGGCAGCTGGGGACGTTTCCGCGGAAACGCAACGGCGCCTGGCTTGCGATTGCGGTGTGGTGCACTGGCTGGAAAATGAGCGGGGGCAGGCACTGGATATGGGCCGCCGCACCCGCAATATCTCGCCGGCCCTGCGCCGGGCGCTGGTGCATCGCGACGTCGGCTGCAGTTTTCCCGGCTGCACGACGCACCGGCATGTCGACGCGCACCACGTCGTGCACTGGGCGGACGGCGGTGGCACAAGTCTTGATAATCTCGTACTGCTGTGCCGGTATCACCATCGACTTGTGCATGAAGGTGGCTTCGGCGTAACCCTTTCCGCTGCCGGTGAGAAGCGTTTCAATTATCCCAATGGTACCGAGGTACCCACTGGCGCGGATATGCGTTTCCGCGGAAACGTGTCCGCACTGCAGCTGACACACCGCCATACCCGATTGAACATCGGCCCTAGGTCGCTACCACCGTATTGGCAGGGCGAGCGCATGGATCTGGGGATGGCCATTGATGGCCTGTTGCGTCGCAGTTCTCAGGGGACCGTTCCTGATTCCGCAGACAGTCGTGATAGCACCTTGCCAGGGGCCACACGCCAGCATTACTGAAACTCGCGCACAAAAATGTCCCAGAAGGTCACGAACATCGCTGCCACCAGCGGCCCGATTACAAAGCCGTTCATCCCGAACAGGACGAAACCGCCCAGCGTCGACAGCAGCACAATGTAATCCGGCAACTTGGTGTCACGACCGACCAGGATTGGGCGCAGTATATTGTCAACCAGGCCGATGACACCGGCGCCGTATACAATCAGAATCAACCCATCAAGCCATTCACCGGTAGCCAAAAGATAGATCGCCACGGGCAGCCAGATCAGCCCGGCGCCCACCACGGGAATCAGCGACAGCAGCGTCATCACCACGCCCCACAGAAATGCGCCGGTAATGCCGAGCGCCCAGAAAATCAAACCGCCGAGGGTACCCTGCACCGCGGCCACCACCAGATTGCCCTTTACGGTTGCGCGGGTCACTTCCGCAAACTTGTCGAACAACAGACGCTCGCGTTCATCATCCAAAGGTAACGCCTGCATCAGTTTCTCGACCAGCCGCGGACCGTCGCGCAACATGAAGAATGCAAGATAGAGCATCAGAGACAGATGGAATAAAAAACGCGCGGTGCCTTGCCCGACCTGCACGGCATTCTGGGCGATAAAGCGACTGGCGGTGATGGCGCCACCAGCGAGTTGCTCTCTGAGATTGGTGATATCTACACCGAGCCCCTCCAGAACGTTCTGAATCATTGGAAATGTCTGGCGGATACGATCGATCCAGGCGTCGGGGTCCAGCTCGCCGCTTTCCAGGCGCTGGTACAGGTTAACGCCTTCCTGGAAAAATGACCCGACAACAAACAGCACCGGCACCACACCGATGAACACGCAGGCGGTTAGCGAGACCAGCGCCACCAGGTTGGGCCGATCACCCCAGCGCGCCAGCAGGCGCCGATGCAGGGGGTAAAACAGTAACGCAATAGTACAGGCCCAGAAAACGGCGCCGAAGAAGGGCTTAAGTAGCCAGAGAAACAGCACGGTCACCGAGACCAGTAGCAGATAAAAGGAGCGCTGTTCCAGTTTGTTATCCATCTTGCTTTCCTGTCTGGTGTTTTCAGGTTTTTGTAAGGTCGGCTCTGCTCGAGGCCGCGACCACCGTGCTTAATCCCCTTCCAGAAAATCGAGAATCAGCTCGCTGATTTGCGCCGGTTTTTCTTCCAGCAACCAGTGACCGACATCGTCGATGATTACGAGGTTGGCGTTGGGTATCGTCTGCTCAAGACGACGGCCATAGTCCGCTTTCTGAAATGGATCCTTTTCCCCCCACACAATCAGCGCAGCATGCGGTAACTGCTGAAGTTCCTCAGCTATAGCGAGCGTGTATTCGCTATTCAGACGGCGCAGGTTACGGAAAAAGGCCTGCTTTCCTGTTTCACTGGACCAGGGCTTCGCATAAATATCGATTACCGATTCGGTCATGACCTGTTTATCGACAACCCCCTGCGGCATGAAGCCGCGAATCATGTCGACGAATTCGTCAAGTGCCATGTCAGCTTCAGCTCCTGGTTTCTGCAGGGGCTCGAATTCCGGGATGGGCCAGGAGTCGAATGACACGGTATCCATCAGCACCAGGCGATCGAAGCGCTCGGGTCTCTCTACTGCCATTAGCTGTGCTACGCCACCACCAATATCGTGTGCGACCAGATGAGCCCGCCGAATACCCAGTGCATCGAGAAGCCCGAACATGATTCCTCGCTGGGCGTTGATCGACACATCCGCGCGTTCGGGCATGTCCGAATGACCATAGTTGAGCAGGTCCGGCGCAATAACACGAAACCGCTCTGACAGGACCGGGATGACATCGCGCCACATCAGGCCATTGGTCGGGATACCGTGAATCAGCAGCACGGGCACACCTTTGCCCTCGTCAATATAGGCAATTCGATGGCCATCGACCTGCGTGAATTGCCGGGTGTAGGTCGCGCTCGTCGAAGAGCTGTCAGCAGTCTCTTGTGCGGCAAGGAAGGAGGGGTGACTTATCGTAAAAAATATGACAATTAGAAAAACAGGTTTGAAGATCTGCATGACTGTCTCCTTCTAGAGTGACCTGAGGGTATACGGGTGCCGGCCCTGATGTCGATTTCAGCCGGGGCCCCCAGTATAGTACCGCACTCAATATGGCAGGGCTTCTTCAAGCCTGCTCAGGCACGGCCGCAACGGCATGTATCGTGCCCGGACCAGCAGATGGCGCCTCCTGTCCCAGTTCCTGCCGGGGGTGTGTTGTGCGGCCGCACTGTGCTTGCATAGTCTGGAATCCGACCGTAAGGTTAAACTATGATGGTGATTTTCGTGAACATCCGGCACTGGAGAATTTGAAATGACGCATGGTGATACACGACAACAGGCGAAGACCGCGCAACTCTATCGAATGGTGACCGACGAGCATGTCTGCCCTTTCGGCCTCAAAACCAAGGACCTGCTCGAGCGGCAGGGCTTTGACGTCAAGGACCACCGCCTCGAGACACGGGAACAGGCCGACGACTTCAAGCGCGAGTACCAGGTGGAGACTACGCCGCAAGTCTTTATAGGGGATAAGCGGATAGGCGGCTATGAGGAGGTGCGAAAACACTTCGGGCTTGATGTGCCGGGAGAAAAAGAAGTCAGTTACCGGCCGATCGTTGCTATTTTCTCCACCGCGTTCCTGATGGCATTGGCAGTGGCCTGGGCGGCGCTGGACACGCTGTGGTCCATACGCACCCTGGAGTGGTTCGTTGCCATCTCCATGTGCCTGCTGGGCTTACAGAAACTCAAGGATCTGGAAAGCTTCAGCACCATGTTTCTCAACTACGATCTGCTGGCCCAGCGGCAGGTGCGTTACGGCTATGTCTATCCTTTCGCTGAAACGCTGGCCGGCATCCTGATGCTGGCGGGCATGCTGGTATGGCTGGCCGCACCTGTGGCACTTTTTATCGGCATCGTCGGGGCGATATCGGTATTCAAGGCCGTTTATATCGACAAGCGCGAACTCAAGTGCGCCTGTGCGGGTGGCGACTCGGATGTGCCTCTGGGCTTCGTGTCCCTGACCGAAAACCTGATCATGATTCTAATGGGATTGTGGATGCCCATCAGGATGTACTTGCTTTAATAAACCAGGGTAACTTCCCACCCTGACAGGAGCACCAGGATGACCGAACGCAGAGTCGCCTTTATTACCGGCGCCAGCCGCGGCATCGGCGCGGTCACCGCCATCGCACTGGCCCGAGCGGGGTACGACCTGGCCCTGACAGCCCGCACCCTGCGCGAGGGTGAACAGCACGAACATGGCAGCTGGGAGTCACAGGCGACCGCCCTGCCCGGCAGCCTGGAAGCGACCGCCGCGGCTGCCCGGGCACACGGGGCGGATACGCTGCTGCTGCGCTCGGATATCCTTGACATGGAGAGCGTGCTCGCCGCGGCGGACCGGGCCCTGGAACATTTCGGTCGTGCGGACCTGCTGTTCAACAATGCCTGCTACCAGGGGCCCGGCAATATGCAGCGAATACTGGATGTAACGCTGGAGCAGGCGAACAATGTTTACCGCGGCAATGTAATGACACCCCTGGCGCTGGTGCAGAAGCTGCTGCCGGGCATGCTGGCGCGGGGCACGGGAAGTGTTATCAACATGGTTTCCGGATCCGCACTGGCGGACCCACCCGCGCCCGCAGACCAGGGCGGCTGGGGCTTTGTCTACCCCTCCTCCAAAGCTGCCCTGATCCGCATGGTTCCGAGCCTGCGCGTGGAGCACGCCGACAGCGGCGTGCGCTTCTTCAGTGTGGAGCCAGGCTTCGTCCTGACTGAGGTCATGAAAGCCAATGGGTTTGGCGACGACATCCCTACTCTATACCCTGCCACGGCACCGGAAGCCATTGCCGATATAGTCGTGTGGTTGGCGGAGTCCGCTGAAGCCCTGGCCTGGCATGACAAGGGTGTGATCCGCGCGCCGCAGTTGCATCGCAAGCTGTTCGGCAATGACAACCCGGGAACTTAAACCATAGCGTTATGGGCTCGCCACTGCAGAACTGCCCTTACGCTCACTCCACTCAAGCACCATTACTGTAAGCGAGGGCAGCATGGTCAGGGTCACAATGGTGGCCCCCACGATCCCCGCCATCACGATCACGCCAACCCCGCGGTACAGTTCGCTGCCCGCGCCGGGCAGGAAAACCAGTGGCGCCAGGCCCACGATAGTGGTGATTGTAGAGATCGCAATCGGCCGCAGACGGGAGCTCACTGCCTCGCGAACGGCCTCTACCGGCAGCAGTCCTTCTTCCTTCAGGTTACTGATGGCCCGATGCACAATCAGGATGGGGTTGTTAACCACCGTACCCATCAGAATCAGGAATCCGAGCATCGAGATCATGTCGAATGGCTGGCTGAAACCGCCCAGGCCCAGTTTACCGGTCACGGCGCCAAGCAGGTTCATTAACGCCAGGCCGGCAATGCCACCGGCGATACCCAGCGGAATGGTCGCCATGATCAGCAGCGGGTAACCCCAGTGGGCGAAAATGGCCACCATCAGCAGATAGATAATCACCAGAGCCACCAGGTAGTTGCTGCTGAGCGCATCGCGAGTGGCATCAAGCTGGTCCGCGGCGCCGGAAATACTGAGGTTCACACCCGCCGGCACTGCCCCGCTCTCCTGCAGGTAATGTACAACCTCCTCACGTACTATCCCGACGCCCGTTTCCAGGGCCACGGAGCGCGGGGGGATGATATTCAGGGTCACCGAGCGACGGCCATCCAGCCGACGGATACTGCTGGTATCCACTGTCTCGATAACTTCGGCAACATCGGAAAGGGGCAGCGTGGTATTGCCGGGCACATAAATGGAGATGTTCTGCAACGTATCCAGGGACGCACCCGGGCCCTGTTGGTTGTAAAGGTAAATATCGATTTTATCGTCGGCGAGGAAAAACTCATTGACGAATGCGCCGTCTGTCAGCGCCGCCACAGTGAAGCCAATGTCTTCGGTGGTAAGGCCCAACTCGGCTGCCCGTTCCCATCGGGGCCTTACCTGCAGCAGTGGCTGTCCCAATGACAGACTGGAGGGACGCGTCTGGATACTGGGGTTGTCGAACACCTCCTCGGCCCGGTTATAGGCCGCCCGGGCTACGGTGAACAGTGCTCCCAGATCGGCGCCGGACACGTCCAGGTTGACACTGCGGGTACCCCCGTCATTACTGCTGATAATCGATCCCCGGGCGGCAAAGGCTCGCATTCCCGGATAGGTTTCATACTTGCGCACCAGCGCGGCCATCAGCTCATCAATTTGTGATGGGTCCGTGGACTCGGAAATGATTCTGAGACTCTGGGGGCCAATACCCATATTCAGGTAGCTCATCGCGGGCACAGCGGTCTCGCCGCGGCTGAATCTTGCAGGGTCATCACCCACAAATTGCAGGAAGTAGTCCTGCAGTTCCATACCGATCTCCGTCATGGTTTCCAGGTTGTAGCCCGGGGGCGCATTCATAAAGGCAAATGTTTTCGGCTCCTCCCCCTCGGGCAGGTATTCCGCAGGAGGAGTCAACAACAGGGCGATGGCCCCGCTCACCACCACGGTCAGCAGAATGCAGCTGACACGACGACGCGGCGTTGCTATCAGCCAGCCTATTTTATCGGTGATTCTAGCCTGTAGCGGGTGGTCATTTCGGGACTCTCCCTCGGTATTCGTGCTGAATGACAAGCGTGCACTGGCGGCGGGGATCACCGTAATGGCGACCACCATTGACACCAGGATGGAGGCGGAGATGGCAATGGCGATATCCGAATATAACTGGCCGGCCTCTTCGGCAATAAAAACCACAGGCAGGAACACCATTATGGTGGTCAGGGTTGAGGCGAGCACCGCCGGCCAGACTTTCCGCACACCGGCTACCGCGGCCTCAAGCTTTTTCAGACCGCGCCGCCGCTCGAGCTCAATGCTCTCGAGTACCACAATACTGTTATCAAGGGTCATGCCAATGGCAAAGGCGACCCCCGCCAGGGAAATCACATTGATGGTCCGTCCCGCCAGCAGCAGGCCCAGGAAAGCGGCGATCGTGCAGATAGGTACCCCGATAACGCCCAGGGCCGTCGCACGGAACGAGCGCAGGAACAGGTACATTACGGCAGTGGCCAGCAGCGCCCCGAGAATCAGGTTTTTCCAGACATTGAAAATAGACGCTTCGATGTAAACCACATCGTCCGCAGTCCGCTGTAATTCCATGCCTTCAGGATTCAGCAACTCATCATTGATAAGCACCAACTCCTGCATCATCGCCTCCTTGATGGCAATCACGTTGGAGCCACTTTCCCGTCGTACCGAAAGGCTGAGCACAGGGCGCCCGTCGACATAGGATTTGTTGCGGATCTTGAAGTGGTCCAGCTCGACTTCCGCCACGTCGGCAAGGCGGGTGATACCGTCCCCATCGCGGGCCAGTATAAGTTCGCGCAGATCATCAAGATCCTCAAAGCGGCCCATGGTGCGCAGTAAATAGCGCCGCTTGCCGCTCTCGATTTCACCGCCCGACACATCCCGATTGCGCTGGGCAATCGCCGTGCGCACGTCATCAAGTGTCAGGTTGCGCTCAGCCAGGCGTTTCGGGTTCATATGGATCTGGATCTGGCGCGCGGCACCGCCGCCGACATCTACCTGGGATACTCCCGGCACTCCGGACATTCGCGGCCGCACATTGTCTTCCACATAATCGCGCATCATGTCCATATCCAGCTCCCTGGGGTTTCCCTCCAGGGGTGAAATACGGAAATACATAAAGGCGTTGGCGGAGAACGAGGTGGCGTAAACCCTTGGCTCGTCGACATTGACCGGATAGGAGGGTACCTGGGTGAGCGCGTTATTCACCCGAATAAGAGTCTCGGTAATATCGACACCGAACGGAAACTCAAGCTCGATCTGGGCAGAGCCGAAATTGGCCGAGGACTGCATCTCCTCCAGATAGGGAATGTTGCGCAGGTATTCCTCCTGCTCAATGAGAATTTCCTTCTCAATATCCTGCGGCGTGGCACCAGGCCAGCTGGTCTGGATGGAGATGGTGCGCACTTCCAGGTCGGGAATCATCTGCACGGGTATTCTCAGTGCAGCGATGATACCGAGTACGCAAATGATGAGCACGGTAACCGTGACCAGGATGCCGTGGCGAACAATGTGATCAAACACGGATTAGTTCCCCAGGGTTTCTGTGGCGCCGGCGTCGCGTGGCTCAGCCGCTTGCTCCGGCACCACTGCCTGGCCTTCCTGCAGGGCTTCATTGCCGCGGGTGACAACGACACTGCCCGGCGCCAGCCCGGAGCGAATTTCCACCAGGCCGGAGAAACTCATTCCCGTCTCCACCCGCTGCTCACGCACCTGGCTCTGTGCGCCCCACTCAGGCTCGTCCACCACCCACACGGTGACCCGCCCGTCCGGGTAGCGTATGAGTGCATCCCTGGGCACGGCAATGCCGGTGTTATCGGTGTCGATTCGCAGATAGCCCGAGGCAGACATGCCGGGGATCAATGACCGGGTCGCTTCCTCGGGGAGACTGAGTCGTAACAGAAAAGTACGGCTTCCTTCCTGGCTGACCGGGACTTTGCGCTGAATCTGGCCAATAAAGCTCTCGCCCGGCAGCGCGTCAAAGCTCATGCGCACTTCGGCATCTTCCTGCACCAGCGGATAGTAGCGTTGCGGCACCCGGAAATCGGCGCGCAGCAATTCGGTTCCCACCAGCTCCAGCAGGGCATCGCCCGGGGTCACCCACTCGCCCTCTTCGGTCTGCTTGGCGCTGACACTCCCGCTATAGGGCGCACGCAGCTGATGTCGCTCAAGCTCCGCGGCCAGGCGGTCCAGGTCGGCCTGGGCGGCATCGAGCTCGGTCCGCCTGACCCGCTCCCGGGCCTGTAGCGTACGAACTTCGCTGGCGGCGATACTGCCTTCGGCCAGCGTTTCAGCCTCCCGGAGGCGTCGCTTGCTTTCGGACCATTGCTCTCGAGCCTGCTCCACCTGGGCCTCGGCGCGAGCCTTGTCGATCGCCGTGAGCTCCGAATCGAGTTCAAGCAGGATATCCCCACCATCTACCCGGTCCCCGAGGTCGACATGCAGACGCTTGACCAGACCACTAACCTGGGTGGATAGCCGGGAAACCCGGTCCGTGGTAACGGAGCCACTCAGCGGCACATCCTCCACCAGAGCACGCTGCCCAATCTCCACCGCTTCTACCTTGATGGCATTCTGGGCGATGGTTGACGCGGGTATCATTAGCAGGAGGACACTACTGAGGGAAGCGAGTAAAGGTGACTTCTGCATGCGATAGTTTTTAAGCATAGTAATCTCGTTGGACAAGGCCAGACCCCCTGGCACAATGACAAAGTACGCCTTCATGGTAACGCTTTTGGTGTACGAGCTGATACGCGATCATGTGTCGCGGGCTCATAAGGGGCTTGATTCCCATGTCCCTGCGCCTTCCGCCTGAATCTTATTGACAATCATTCGCATTAATATTATTGTTTTTTGCAGTAACCTTCTGGAGTAAAGAGAGCCCATGTATATCTGTCTTTGCAACAACGTCAATGACACACAGATTCGCGGAGCCGTGGCGCAGGGCGCGAGTAGCCTGGATGACTTGCGCGATGTGCTCGGGGTTGCCAGTCAGTGCGGGCAGTGCGCCTGCATGGCCGAAGAAGTGCTTGCGTGTGAACAACAGCGCCTCGGTTTGTTCTATAATGCGGGTCGCCAGGGCCATCGGGCCGGCCAGCCACGAGATATGGTTGCCGCTACCGCCCTCGCCTGAGCTATCATGGGAGCACTATTCCCGACACTACACCCAGGAGGCACCACCCCATGAAGGGAGACCCGCAGGTCATCGCATTATTGAACAAGGTACTGGCAAACGAACTGGTTGCCATCAACCAGTATTTTCTGCATTCACGCATGTATAAAGACTGGGGCCTGAAGGAACTGGCCGACTACGAGTATGAAGAATCCATCGATGAGATGAAGCACGCCGATCAGCTGATCGAGCGCATCCTGTTTCTGGAGGGCCTGCCCAATCTGCAGCATCTTGGCAAACTGCTCATTGGCGAGAACACCCTGGAAATGCTCACCTGTGACCTGAAGCTGGAGCTGATCGCTATACCCGACCTGCGCGAGGGTGTGGCCTATGCAGAGAGCGTCAAGGACTATGTTAGCCGCGATCTTTTCAGTGCCATCCTAGAGTCAGAGGAAGAGCATGTCGACTGGCTGGAAACCCAGCTGGGGCTGATCGAAAAAATTGGTATCGAGAATTACATGCAGTCCAAAATGTCATCGTGAGAGGCACTCGTCTTTTTACCCGTGCATAATCCCGGCACACCACTCACGAGGCACCCACATGATCACGCTGCACGGCTTTCCCTTCAGCAATTACCACAACATCGTCAAGCATGCGCTGCTGGCCAAGGGCCTCGAGTTCGAGGAGAATATCGTCTACCCGGCCTCCGAGGCGCTGCTCGCGGTCAACCCGCTGGGCAAGGTGCCGGCCATGACTACCGCGGAAGGTACACCCCTGTCCGAGACCTCCGTACTGCTTGAGTACCTGGAGGAGAAATACCCTGAGACGGCGCTATACCCCGCCGACCTTGAGGCAAGAGCGAAGACGCGCCAGCTCATGAAGCTCTCCGAGCTCTACCTGGAGCTGCCGGCACGGCGCCTGCTCCCGGCGGTCCTGGGCAATGCCATTATCCCGGTGGAGACCCTGGACGAGGTGCGCGCAGCCCTGCAGCGCGGCGTATCCGGCCTGACCGAACTCGCAGCCTTCTCACCCTATGTCTGCGGCGAGGACTGCACGCTCGCGGATATCTATCTGCGCTACGCACTTGCCATCCCCAAGCTTGTGGGCCCTGCCAAGCTCGACTGGGATGTGGTGGCCGCGGTACCGGGCCTTGCCGACTGGGATGAGATGATGGCCGCCAGCGATATCGCGAAACGCATCGACGCCGACCAGGCGGCCAATGCCGGCGAGTTCATGGCCTACGTCGCAAAGCAGCGCTGATAAGCCCTCGGCGCCCGCCCATGGCGTTTGTTCCAGACGCATAGGGTATACTGCGTCCCACATCAACCATGGGACGTTCACATGCCACTACCCAAGCCACTTATTGCGCTGGGCCTGATCGCCGGTATGGCGACTGCACAGACGCTGTACGCAGACGCTACCATCCGCTCTGAACACGCACAGAAGACCCTTGAAATCTACCGCACCATCGTCGAGGTCGACACCTCCAAGCGCATGGGCAACACACCCAGGGTAGCCAATTACCTGGCTGGTGAATTGCTCGCCGCGGGTTTCCCCGCCGAGGATGTGGAAGTACCGATGACCGGCGAGTTCGCCTCACTGATCGTACGCTACCGTGGCGACGGCTCCACCGACGCGAAACCGATATTGTTTCTTGGGCACATGGATGTAGTGGAAGCGCTCGCGAAAGACTGGGAGCGCCCGCCTTTTGAACTCACCCGGGACGAAGTGAACTTTTATGCCCGCGGCACCATCGACAACAAGTTTGGCGTCTCACAACTGACCTCCACGTTTATCCGCCTGAAAAAAGAAGGCTTCGTTCCAAACAGGGATCTCTACCTGGTGTTTTCCGGCGATGAAGAGAGCGGTATGACCACCACACGCATGCTCGCCTACGAGCGCCCGGACCTGGCGGAAGCAGAATATGCGCTGAACTCCGACGCGGGCGGCGGCGTGCTGGACACTAACGGCAATCCCATCGCCTACCGCATACAGGCCGCGGAGAAAACCTACGCGACCTGGGAAATCACTGTGCGCAACTCCGGTGGGCACAGCTCGCGCCCGCGGGAAGACAACGCCATCTATGATCTCGCCGATGCGCTCAAGGCGATTCAGGCCTACCGCTTCCCGGTACAGTGGAGCGAGATGACCCTGGAGTATTTTCAGCACACGGGCGAGCAGCTGGGCGGTGAACTCGGTGACGCCATGATCACCTTCGCCTACGATCCTGGTGACAAGGCTGCCGCTGCGCGGCTGGCCAAAGAGCCGTCCTATATCGGCACCACCCGCACCACCTGCGTGGTGACGATGCTGCAGGCCGGGCACGCCGAAAATGCCCTGCCACAGTCGGCCACCGCCACCGTCAATTGCCGTATTTTCCCGGGCGTCGGCGTTGCAGAAGTTGAAGAGACACTGCGCACAGTGGTCGGGAATGACGCAGTGGAGTTCGAGATGCTGGCGGACCCGACCGAGAGCCCGATCTCCGAGCTGCGCAGCGACGTTGTCGCCGCCGTGGGTAAAGCCGTCCACAGTCGTTATCCGGATGTGAAGCTCATCGCCTACATGGAATCCGGCGGCACCGACGGGATGCATTTTCGCAACGCGGGCATTCCCACCTGGGCCGTCAGCGGCGTATTCATGAACCCGGATGAAATGTTTGCCCACGGCCTCAATGAACGCGTACCGATCAAGGCGTTCTATGACGGCCTGGATCACTGGAGCGTTATTATCCGGGAACTCGCGGGGAAGCAATAGTCCTCGTCGGGATCGGGAAGCACGCCGGCGGCGCTTACTTCAGCACCTCGGTCAGGTAGATCCCGGCCCAGCCAGCCTCCTCGGTGCCCATGCTTGCATTGATAACGAGCGAGTTGCCGCGGAATCCATCGCGCTCGATGCCCATCTCCGTAACCGGCAGAACAGCGCCCGTTTCCGCGACGATGGCCTCCGGGTCGAGGATAGTGCCATCCATGCCCGTCTCGACCACGGCCACAAGCCGGGATAATCCCGGCCCTTGCCGGAGATAGATCCCGTCTACCGGGTCGGCGTAGGCCCCATAGACCACTTCCCCCGCCCGGGCCTTGAAGGCGGCATGGAAGGTCGCGTCACTCAGCCGCCCATCAACCAGGCCCGAAACCGCCACGAAACTCGCAGACCGCCAGCGTGCCGGCTCGCCGTCCTCATCATCTCCCTCACCCGTACCGGGGACACGGCCCGAGAAGTTCCAGTAGACGAAGTCATCAAAATCCCGCGGTGTCCTGGCGACCACGCGTGTCGTCCCGTTCTTGAGGTCATGGACGAAAATACCCTGGTGCACCGGGACCTCAACTTCAAAGCCCTCCGGATACTGTTCGTTACAGAATGCGATACGATTGCGGTTGCCCTCCGTCGGACACTGTAAAACCAGGGTCTTCATTTCCGTCCCCCACGCACCCCAGAAGGCCACGAACCGGCGGTCAAAGGACACGCCCTCGCCGAGTCGATTGAATGTGGTCTGGATGGGCTCTCCCGGGACCTGCGCGCCGATGCTGACGAGTGTGGCGAGCGGCGGCTGGGACGTTCCGTCCAGGGGCGCCAGATAGATGCCCCCCAGGGTCGGGTCATCTTCGTTGTCAAAGCCGGCGAACACCGCCTCGCGGTCTGCGGCACTAGGCGGCGCAGTGGAGCCGAAGATCACCGGTGGATCGCTGCCCGGAATCACCGTGTTCGTGTTATTGGCGATGAGCACCACGGGATTCGAGCCGCCGGCGGGCGCCATCGGAATCGATGCATCCACAAGGTCGCGGTAGTAAACACCGGTCTTGCCGATTGCATCTACCGTATAGTTGCCCTTGAATGCGATGGTGGCCCCATCGGTTACCGCGGGCGCGCCGGGGAAGACGTCGAACGGAGTGCCCGGAGCTTCCGGGACCTCGAAGAACGAGAACCCGGGGACTACCCCGAGCTTGCTGGCGCCGGTGATCACGGGCCCAAAGGGGTTAGTGTAGATGCCGGAGGTTCCGGCCCGGGTCTCGCTGCCATCGGAAAGAACGTATTCCCACACCGGCTGGTGATTGCCGCGGGCGGCGATGGTATCCGATCCGATGTCAATACGCGGGAAGGATGGCGGCTCGATGAACGTGGTATCGAGATTGTTGGGCGGGGGTACCAGGGTGTCGCGGTCCAGTACCCTGACGACCGGTGTTCCAGCGGCCATGTCGCGGACGTAGACGCCGTGGACGTTCTGCTGCGCCCCCTGCCCGCCGCGGCTGCGCGCCCGGATCACCACCAGCTGGTTCGCGTTCACCGAGGGCTGGTTGTAGCTGTTGAACGTTCGGCACGAGGGCGTCGACGAATACGACGGATTGCAGGTATCAGTCGGCATGAAGTCGCCATTGTTGACCACCACCTGCCAGGCCGAGATAGCCACTGGCGCCGCGTCAACGGCCCCAGTGGCGGCTGCTATTGTTGCACCACCCAACACCGCAGTCAGCATTCTCCACCGCTGATTACTCACTTGGGAAGATCGCAGAGATGGAGTAGCTCCACCTGCACCGGATGCTCGTGAGTCCAGAGGATTACGGCTCGGGCATCGTCTACCGCCTGGGCATAGCCGTAGGCGTTGGTCCCGGAGAAATACTCGTTATCGAAGACCATCTCCATAACCGGCCTCTTGACGATCTGGCCTGCAATGTCGATCGGCAGCGTGTCTCCCGGCTCGATACTGGTTACGTCCAGAAAGCAGACATCACCGCTGTAGGTGGCCACTCGGTTATAGCTGAACGCACTGAAATTGAAGTACTCGCCTGCCCACGGTGCACCGAAGAGCGCTCTTGCATCGGCATTCATATCGGTGCCAATGGCCAGAATCCGGGTAACATAGATCAACTCGTCCAAGCCAACATGGCCGAACTTGTCGCTCGCTGCCGCGAGCAGTGGAGCCGTTCGAGCCAGCAGGCCCTGGGCATCCGCTGGTGACCCCGGCAACTCGACCGGGGTACCGTCATTGACATCGGCATGGTACAGAACGGTCTCCTCCAGGACTCGCTGGAAGGCAGCGAGGTTCTCACTGGGGGCGTCGATGGTCTTCTCAACCAACACGCCGTCGACCATGTAATTCACCACCAGTCGGCCGGCCGGGTCCAGGGTGATCGACTCGCCTTCCTCACCGTCCACCTCCGACAAGGTGGTAACCATCTCCATCAGAGCCTGATCGAGCACGCTATCGGGGGAGCGGGCCACGCTCAGGCGCCCAAGATCCGCCTCGGTAGTGCACCCGGCATACGCCTCCGGGATCTCGCCATCCACCATGGGGATGCGATAGGCATCGATTTCGAGGGCAAAGTACACCGAAGGCGAGTCGACGGGGATCAGCTCGTCACTCGGGTCCGAGCCCTCATACCACAGGGGACAGACTTCTGCTGTCGCTTTCGGGCCGAGCATGATCGGTTGGGGCACCTGCGCAGGGGAATCGCCCGGGCCGACCCCCAGGGTGGTGATGGGCACGCCGTTAACGTCACGGTCGATGATCACCATCTCGGCGAAAACGTCGGTGGCTGGCGGCTTACCGCCACCCCCGCCACCGCCATTACCCCCACCGCCAGGCGGTGGCCCGGGGTTACCACCCTTCGCCGCATAGCCGACGCCGCTGTATGTGAGCATGGCCGTCAGGGCCGCTGCTGTTGTTAATGCGAGTCTTCCTTTCATGACAAGTACTCCCATGCATTAAAGTTCTTTAATCCCGAGTTGAGACCAATCTGCCCTGCGCATCATGCAGACTCTGAAACCGCTCGTGCCGTAATAATGAATAGACGAGGAGTGGGTTGGCGTCAAATGCATCCGAGGCCATGGCCGGTGGGGAAGTGGGCTGGGGGTTTCAAGCGTGTGATCACCTCGTGTTTCAAAGAGCTGCAAGCACCCGTTCCAGATGTTCGCGCACCTCCTCGGCCAGGGCGTGTACGGCCGGGTTGTCCACCAGATTGAGCACCGCCTGCGGATCCATGAATTCCACGTGTACCGTGCCGGTGTCTTCCTGTCTGACCACCACGTTGCAGGGCAATAGCAGGCCGACGGAGGGCTCGGCGGTCAGCGCTTGATGCGCCAGCGGTGGATTACAGGAACCGAGGATACGGTAGGGCTGCATGTCTTCGCCGAGCTTTTCCTTCAGGGTTGCCTGGACGTCGATGTCGGTCAGTATGCCAAAGCCTTCTTTCTGCAGCTCCTGTGTGACACGTTCGATTGCCTGAGCGAAAGATACGTTCACGCTTTTGCCAAACCCGTATTTCGTGTTCATGCCATGTCTCCCGTTGGTCGATATATTCCAGACCTTTTCAGTATAGGCCAGCGGGCGGACAATACTGTCTAACGTGCCTGTGCCTCGCGAATGCGGACATCCACCTGCTGCCGGGCATCCTGCAGGGTAATACCGGAATCCACGTTGACACTTGCGCCAGCCGGCAAGGTTCTCAGCACGCGGGTTTGCCTAGCCGTCCCCTCGTCGGTGGCCGCGACGAAATCGACCACCACGCTCTGCAGGTCCAACCGGGTGCCATTGCTCACCCGGGCGTAGAGGCGTCCGCCGCGTTCCAGAAAGGGCCGGGCCTGGATGTAGGTGCCGGGGTTTTCCGGAATATCCAGCCGCACAAAAGCCTGGCGGGCCTGTTGGCTTACCTCCCCCTGGCCGCTGGCAGCGGCCTGGAAATACTGTCTGGCCTCAGCCGTGTTACCCGCATTCAGGGCGATCTTACCCAGCTCATTCATGCCGACCGCGGTGGGCAGCAGCTCGGTGCTTTTTTCGAGGTCCTGCCGTGCCAGGTCACGCGATCCCAGCCGGGAATAGGCCACACCTCGACCCAGGTAGTAGTCGAAGTAGCCGGAGTCCAGCGACAACGCGCGGTCGTAAGTTTGCACCGCTTCGCGATAGCGACCCTGGTGCAACAGGATATCCCCCTGCAGACCCACGAAGCGGGCTTCCCGGGGAACCATTTTCTGGGCCTCGCGCAATTTAACAAACGCCTGCTCAAGATCGTCATCGGTGATTTCCTGGCGGGCCTCATCGAAAAGCTCGTAGGCGGGCTGGCTTTGCTTCAGAAAGGAGATGGCCTGCTGGTATCGCTCGCGGCCGGTTTCCAGGTCCCTGCCCTCCATCTGCGGCGCCAACTCCCGGACCAGCCGGCGATTGTTCTCCACGCGCTCCTGTGAGGGTGGATGGCTGGCAAACAGGCCCTCCAGCCAGCCAGCCCGGCTGCGCCCTTTGGAGAGCCTGACGAAGGTTTCCTGCAGCGCGACCGCAGCCCGTGGGTCGTAACCGGCTTCCAGCATATAGCGGATCCCGTAATAGTCGGCTTCCCGCTCCGCGTCGCGGCCATAGCGCTGGTTGATCAACTGCGCCCCCAATTGCGCACCGCCAACGATCAGGTTGGAATACTCGCTGTCCGCGGAAGCGATCATTCCCACCACCATTGCTCCCTGCAACAGAGTGCCTCGGGTTACGGCCTGGGCGCCATGGCGGGCCGCCGCATGTACAATTTCATGACCCAGCACCGCCGCCAGTTCGGCTTCGCTGCCCAGTTCCACCAGCAACCCGCGATTGAGTGCGATCTTGCCACCGGGAAGGGCCCAGGCATTGGGTACGCCATTATTGAGGACAGCGAACTCATAAGGCAGATCGCGGTCGCTCACCGCAACCAGGCGCTGCCCTACCCTGTTCACATACTCGGTGAGCTCCTCGTCCACCTCGTAGTCGCCGCCCTGGCTTTGTCTGGACGGCAGGTATTGCTGTTCGCCGATGCTGATTTCCTGGGCAGCGGACACCAGCGAGAACTCGCTCTCGCCCGTTACCGGATTAGTGCTGCAGCCGGAAAGGGCCAAGCCCATAAGCACCCATGTCATGACAATCAAGCCACCGCGCCTGCAAACGAGCATACTCATTCTCCTTGATCCTCTCCTTCTAACCCGACTTACGTCGGTCGCTTTCCGTCGCGTTACCGGTTTACCGGGCGACACGTTTCGATGTTCCCCACCGGGTAATGTATTAACACTATTAAAGTCTGCCTGCCAGTTAAGCTGCAGCCCCGAACCTTACCTCGTGGCTATATTCACAAACAGGCATGTAGTTCATTGAAAAGGATAGCTTGCCTGAGTACGCTGTGATGCCACTTGCCGACTACAAAAACAGGGACGACGGCAATGCTGAAAATGATCTATCTCGCGAAGCGCAAGCCCGGCTTTTCCTTCGACGGGTTTGTACGTCGCTGGCGCAAGCACGGTGCGCTGGCCATAGAGCAGCCTCTGTGGCGACAAACCCTGGGTTACGTCCAGGCTGAGCCAATTCGTCCGCAACCTTTTGTCGGCGCTTCCGAGGATTACGATGCAATCGCCTGTTATATGGTCCGGGACGGCCTGTTCACGGAGATGACCGAAGAAGACGCCACCAGTTCGGCAATTATGGCAGAGGATGAACTAAAAACCTTTGCCGAACCGATTCCCGCCACTGCATTATGGGTGAAAGAAGAGCGCGTGTTGCCCGGCGAACTCGGTGGAATTACTGCCTTCCTGTTCTTTAACAACACCGCGAATGCGCGAGAAAGTGCCCAGCGCGCCAGTGCCAGCGGCGGGCTCAACAGAATCACGCTGAATACCCGGGACGACGGCATGCCCCGGGAATCGCAAACTCTCCCCTACCAAGCCGTGGTGGAGCTATCGGCTGCCAGCATCCCGGCCCTGGAGGCGGCACTTGAAGCTGTGGATGTCATACCCACCTCCGACCTGGCGGTAATAACCCGGGAAGCCGTACTGTGGCATAGAATGTCCTGAAACACCTGTCATTGACACTCTGCCAAAATGGTGCCGCCGACATTAGGAAAACGGCGGCAACAACGGCTGGCGTGCCTGTAAATGAAATGGTTTGGATTACAGTGACATCGACCGTGTTCCAATAGCGGGACCCGGCAAATTGACCTGAGAGGTCTGGGGCTAAAGTAACAATGGATATTCACAAAGAACATCATCACGCCATCAACCTTAACGTCCGCGGCATAAAGCCCTCGGCAACGCTGAGGATCAACGAACTCAGTAACCAGCTGCGGTCAGAGGGCCGCGACATTATCAAACTGGGCCTTGGTCAATCGCCCTTCCCCGTTCCCGAGCGAGTTGTCCAGGCGTTGCGAGATAACGCCTTCCAGAAAGATTATTTGCCGGTAAAGGGCCTGAAGTCCCTGCGGGAATCAATCGCCAATTACATCAATCGCTGTGAAGGCATGGAGTCGAATCAGGAGGATGTGCTGATCGGTCCCGGCTCCAAGGAGCTTCTGTTCATCCTGCAACTGGCCTATTACGGCGATTTGCTGATTCCGCAGCCGAGCTGGGTGTCCTACGCTCCCCAGGCTCGAATAATAGGCCGTTCCGTACACTGGCTGCCAACCCATGCCGAAAACAACTGGCAGCTGACAGCGGAGGAGCTCGACATTGTCTGCCGCGACGACCCTTCAAGACCGCGCATCCTGATCCTGAACTATCCCTCCAATCCCACCGGTTGCACCTATACGGATCAACAGCTGACCGCTATCGCTGCAATAGCACGCAAGTACCGGTTGATTCTGCTGTCCGATGAAATTTATGGTGAAGTTCGTTTCGATGGACGACAAAAATCCATAGCCCGCTACTACCCGGAAGGCACCATCATCAGCACCGGACTCTCCAAGTGGGCCGGTGCTGGTGGCTGGCGGCTGGGCACGTTTATTTTCCCGGCGGAGCTACGCCCCTTACAGGACGCCATGGCGATCATTGCCAGTGAAACCTACACCGCCACCAGTGCGCCAATCCAGTATGCCGCGATCACCGCATTCGATGGCGGTGCGGATATAGACGATTACCTGCACCATTCACGCCGGGTTCTCAAAACCGTGGGGGAATACCTGCACAAGCGCCTGACCGACATGCGCGTCCCCACCCGAAAACCGGAAGGCGGTTTCTACCTGTTCCCGGATTTTTCAGCTTACCACGATGCCCTGGCATCGAAGGATATAAAAACCAGCCCCGCCCTGTGTAACGCGCTGCTTGAAGATACGGGCGTAGCCATTCTGCCCGCCAGTGATTTCGGTTTTATGCCGGACGTCCTCAGCGCCCGCCTGGCCTTTGTCGATTTCGACGGCGCCGGGGCGCTGGCGGCTTCCGCAGGTGACTACGCTGACCGCGACATGGATGAAACCTTTGTTGCCGAAACCTGCCCACGCCTTAAACTGGCCATGGACAGGTTAGGGGACTGGCTGCAAAAGCTTTGAATCCTGGCGGGCTGCTGCACGACGCGAAGCACCTGGCGCCGAATCAACAGCCCCCCTAGCCAGATCCCGGAGTTAAACAGCGTTTGCCGTTTCAGCTATCTGCGGGAACCTCTACAATCAGCCGGGCATCATACAAATTCGGACTCTTGCAGCTGGCGACCCCGTCATAGAGAGCAGTGGCCTTCTCCATGCCGCCCCCGTTTACATAGGCTTCCCAGGCGCTGGCAAAGGCCGGATAGGAAGGCCAGGCGGCCACATGGTAGTAATCGAAATCGGCATCGACAGAGCCAAGACCCGGCACGAACATCCAGCTCGAACCCTGTGCCCCCATCTCCCGCATCATTGCAGTAACTTCCGCGTGACTCGCGGCTGCTTCCGAGAGACTGGCATCATCCTCCAGTGAACAGCGTGAGAACCAGACCACACCATCCCCGGGGGGGCCATCAGGAGCACCGGTGTCATAGGAGGCCATCAGGGCATGACTGCAGTCCACTGTGTCGTAATAAGCCTGGGACACATTACCCGACTCGTTGACCCATTTGTCGATGGCTGCCCCAAAGTGATCGGCAGACTGGTACCCACCTATCCAACCCACATCGAATTCGGTTTCCGCGGAGCGAAACTGCGGCGTAATCATCCATGCAGTGTGGCCACTGGTATTGGCTGCTGCCCATTTTTTAAAATTGGTGTTGGCCTTTTCGAGATCCTTCATACTCTTGCCTTCCCTGAAGGTGCAGGCATAGAGCTCGACCGGTTGGGCGCGCATGTGCTCATCCGCATGTACGGGCGCGACTGTAAAAGACGCCAGTACCAGTGCCCCTGTCATTACTTGAACGGCTTTTTTCATGGCTATTACTCCTTCTTTTTGGGAATGGTAAGCCGGCGAAACCACAGTCGACCATATCCAAGCATAGATCACCCGGAAAAAACCACCAGTTGAGTCGACTCTGTTACCGACCCGGCACTGATATACTGCCCGCCTTTTCTTATCCAGGATTGGCAGGCAACATGGCAGCGGCTTCAGCATCACCATACGACGTCATCATCATCGGCGCCGGCGCAGCGGGCCTGATGTGCGCGGCGACCGCAGGATATCGGGGCCGCCGCGTCCTGGTACTGGACCACGCCAACAAGCCGGGCAAGAAAATCCTGATGTCCGGTGGCGGGCGCTGCAACTTCACCAACCTGAACAGCACACCCGCCAACTTTCTTTCGGACAATCCTGCCTACTGCATTTCAGCACTGAAGCGCTATACCCCACAGGATTTTCTGGAACTGGTGGATCGCCATGGTATTGAGCACGAGGAGAAAGCGGCTGGACAGCTGTTCTGCAAGGACAGCGCAAAAGACATTCTCAACATGCTGCTCACCGAGTGCGAATGGGCAGGCGCAGAAGTTCGCCTGAAAACCAGTGTCGAACAGATCAGCGAGACCAACTCCGGCTACCACCTGCACACCGGTTCAGGTGGCCTGACCTGTGAATCCCTCGTAATTGCCACCGGCGGGCTATCGATTCCCACCATGGGCGCCACTGGCTTTGGATACGAAGTGGCAAGGCAGTTCGGGCTTGAGCTGTTGCCGACCCGGGCCGGCCTGGTACCGTTTACCCTGCAACCGGAACTGAAAGAGCAGCTTGGACCGCTGTCTGGTGTCAGTTGCCAGGTGGATGTACGCTGTCATGAGCAGCACTTCCGCGAACCCATGTTGATCACCCACCGGGGCCTCAGTGGCCCTGCCATGCTGCAAATTTCGAGTTTCTGGGAACCAGGAGACAGCCTGGCCATTAACCTGTTGCCAGCCTGCCGGATTATCGAAGACCTGCTCAGCCTGCGCAAAACCCGGCCGCAATGGACAATTGGCCAGTACCTGGCACAGCACTTGCCGAAACGATTTGCCCAGGCTTTCACCGAATTACAGGGGTGGCGTGGCCCTTTGCAAGGATACAAGCGCAGCGATCTCGAACGGGCGGCGAACACGCTGGGCCAGTGGTCTATCAAACCCGCCGGTACCGAGGGCTATCGAACCGCGGAGGTCACCCTGGGCGGCGTGAATACCCGCCAGCTCTCTTCCAAAACCATGGCGGTTCTCGAAAAGCCAAACCTGTATTTCATTGGCGAGGTGGTGGATGTCACCGGCCACCTGGGCGGCCACAATTTCCAGTGGGCCTGGGCCTCCGCTGCGGCGGCGGGTAACGACGCCTAGCGAAGAACGACCAGGAACATCGCGTACGGTGATATCGCTCAGGTTTCATTCTGTACATGCCCTCCGTCCCTATACAGGTTGAAGACCTCACCCTGGCGACGCTCGATGTCGTTGAATACCCGCGCCGCGATCTGGCCATGATGCCTGGCCAGTGCCGACTTGATAGCGGTTTTCTCGGCCTCAATCACCGCCAGTAGTTCCGCACGCATACGGGCTCGGTTAAGCGCCTCGTCAACCTCGTTAAGTGCCAGGTCTGTTACCAGCCAGGCCGTACCGGCCAGCGCCGGGATACAGGCCCAGGCCATGGGGCCGCAAAGTGCCCCGGACCCACTAGCCTGCCCCGCCGTCGTCGCCCTGGCGCCCGTACGCGCCACCACCCCCGTCAACAGGCGTCGTACTCCCACACGGCCAACCGCCCTCGCACCCAGCCCCGCGGCGACCCGCCTGGCGACGATACCGGCTGCGACACCGCCGCCCACCCAGGACTTTTCAGCCAGCGCGGCCAGAGGTGTGTCGAGACGCGGTAAGTCAAGGCAATCCGAGCCCTCCAGCCAATCCCTGACAAAGGCCTCCTGTCCCTCATAAGCTGCGTTTACCTGATTCCGGAGTTCAATTTCCATGTCGGCCCCAACCGCATTGAGCGCGGGAGCCGTCCGGTCGTGAATATAACGGTCCACCTGCATTCCGACCCGGTCTGCCAGGGAGAGCTTGGTCACACCGGCAGCCAGCACCCAGCCCAGCTGCTGGTATTGCCCCCTCAGGCTGAAGTTCCAGTCAAGAAAATCCTCCACACCCTGGCCGGCAAGAGCATAGGCGGCATCGATCCGGGTGTTGGCCAGGCTGTTCAGGGCGCTATTAAAGGACTGTTCCTCGGCGTGCAGGCGTTGATTGGCATCGGCGACAAGCCTGGAGTGCTCCACCCCGGCAATGGCTCGGCAAGGATCGGCAAAAGTACTGGGCTGCCGAAGTTCGATGTGGCTTACTCCGAGGTAACCTGCACCGGCAATCGCCGCCACCAGCACAAAAGCCAGCGCGGTGGCGCCATCACCTGCCGCCTGCCTGGGTCGCGCTCGCAGCCGCTCTGCCAAAGTGACCGCCCCGAGCAACAGCATCCAGAGCGCGCCCACCTTGAGCGCATTCCAGAGCAGGATGCCCGCCCAGGCTCCCAGGTATACCCAGCGGCTGGCGCCAGCTACCGTGGTGGTAACCTGCATCAGGTGCCAGGCACCTGCGTCCAGTGCGGCGCTGATGCCCAGTACCTGGCTCACCAGTGGCACAGTGGTTGTCGCCGCGCCGCGCTCGAAGCCGCTACGCAGCACGTCGGCCAGGGAAGTGTGATGTGTTACGGGTACCTCCAGCCAATAAACCTGCCAGAGGACCAATACGGCAACCAGCAGTACCAGGGTGCCGCGAAAGGCCCAACGCAGCGCCAGCGGGAAATGATAACGAGGCGCAAGCTGGCTGCGCAGCAGCCACGAGGCCAGCATGAACAGCACCAGGAACAGCGGTAAGCTTGCCAGGACAATAAGCCACTCCTGGGGCCTGATTGTGGCACCATACACCAGGGCAATCACGGCGGTCAGCAAGGCTATGACCACCAGTTTCAGGCGCAGGAAGAACCCCTGCCACAACCAACGCCGGATCCAGCTCTCCCGGGTGGTCAGCGCGGTCAGGTAGGCGTGCCGCTGCAGCAGGCGCAAAGGCTCCAGGTACTGGTAAATCATCCAGGCCAGCGCCAGCACCACCAGCGGCAATGTCAGGGTGGTCATCTTCTGCAGGGGGTAGAAGTGAAAAAATGTCATCACAACGGCCATGCCCAGCAACGCGGGTAACGACAATGTATTGATCATGGCGCTGCTCCCGTTTAAGGCCCCATAAATTGGCCCGGCTACCTGACCCGCCAAGAATAAACCAGCTTGCTGGCCGGCGCTAACCTGATCGTCACGACGAGTTGAAACAAAAACAACAGCCTACGGTGACCCTTCTTTATTGGACGGGTTTGCATTTTTGCAAGACCGAACTAAGTTCTATAGTAAACACAGTGAGTTTCACCCAATCGTGCATGATAGGAGGTCATCAAATGAAATTGAATACTTTTGTGGTTGCTACCGTACTGGCATCGGCTTTGTCCGCCGGCCCTCTTCTGGCGCAGACCGAAGACGAAAAAGCCAAAATGCAGAAAGATATCCAGAACTGGGCAGCGATGCGCGAAGAGGCAATACCGGCAGGAGAGATTCTCGCTGGAGACGTCAAGAACATTGCCAACCCTGTAGGACAGGTCGAAGAGCTTATCCTTAATGAAAAAGGAACGCGCATCCAGTACGTACTCTTCGAAGTACCCTATCCGTACAGCTTTTATACCGGGGAAGACGGCTTCGTTAACTACAAAGCCGTAGAGGTAGAGGATGGCTACTACGGCGGTGTAAACCTGCTTATCAGGGACGCCGACGTCGACCTGCCTCGCGATCAGCTGAAATTGACCAAGGGCGAGGCCCGCGGCCGGCTGGTAAGTCGGCTTATCGGCAGTGATATCAAATTCGCTGATGGCCAGATGCGTGAAGTGGAGGACATTCTGGTTCATCCAAAAACCGGTATGGTGACCCACTATGTGGTGGAGATGAATCCGGATGCGTTGTTCGATGACGATTCGCGCACTATTCGTGCAACAAAAGTGTCCATCAAAAAGGATGGAAGTATCGTCACTGATCTTAAGGTTACTGACGTGGAGGAAACCCAGGATTTCGATCCGAGATTCCTGTAATACCTCGCAGCGGTGACCCCGGGCTCTCTTGATAACGAGGTCCACCAGCAAACTGGAAATAGGTAACAGCCGGTCTCCCAGGGCCGGCTGGTTGGTAGTGTATGCAGCGGAGCACCCTACTCCGGCACTGATCTTTTGGCCTGACTCCGGCAACTGATCCTTTGGAGAGTCCCGTTGCAGAGTTTCTTGTGGCAACCCCTGAAAACTATACTCGCCATTATCGGTGGTGGGATCATGGTTATTCTCGGGCACGCGGTTGCCATCCTGACAGTAATCGCCCTGGCTATGGAAACAGTTTGGATCAGCGACCAGATACAGAGTCGTGTCGAAAAAAACTGGAACCGCGAGGTACACTGGTCAGGCGGCATCGAAGTGGACTGGGCCATGGCGCCCACGCTGACAATAAAGCGACCCACTCTTGCAAACGCGTCCTGGGCCGAAGAGGCGCACATCGCCAGCGCCGAATCGATCTCCGCACGAATCAATCTCCGGCCTCTGCTAAACCAAAAACTGGTTGTGGAGAGACTTACGCTCGACAAGCCGCGCATTCATTTGCAACGATCGCCAGATAAAGGCAGCAACTGGCAGGCATTGATCTCCGAAAAAGATGAGCCGCCATTCTTTCAAACCCGTTTTGAAGAGATCGAAATCAGTGATGGCAAGCTGAATTATGTGGCTTCCGAGGAAGAGACTGATATTGCCATGGAGGTTGATACCACCCAGGGCCAGAAATTGCGTTTCAACGGCAAAGGGTCTTTCAAGGGCAAGTCACTGGCATTCGATCTCACCGGCGATCCGCCGCGAAAAGTCACCGCCGCGCTTCTCGAAAACCGCACACAGCCCGGGGCTTATGCCCTGCGCGGTAATCTGGATTGGGGCGAACACCAGCTGACACTGGATGGCCAAAGCGACACACTGACAAGCCTGCAATCCCTGGAATTCCAGTTCTCCCTGCAAGGACCGAATAGTACTGAGATAACCCGACTTTTCGGCTATGAAACGCGTGACGCGGCCTACCGGGTTGAGGGTGTCATGCAACGACGGGATACCAAATGGCGCCTGGAAAACCTCGACGGGAATTTCGCGAATAACGAGTTCAAGGGAGAAGTGACCTGGATCGAAGGACAAGAGCGACCCAATCTCAACGTAGCGTTCAATATCGAGGCCCTTAACCTGGACAAGACTTTACCAGGACTGATGCCATCCGACAGGGAAGAGTTTGCTGATGAGAAAACCGAAACGGAAAACGGCATGCGCTGGAAAAGTCTGGTCAAGACACAAACAGCAAAACTCAAGCAACTCGATTTTGATCTCGACCTCCAGGCCCAGCAGCTGATTTTAAAGGGAAGGCAACTTCATAATATCGATCTTCGCGCACACCTGGCATCCGGCCGACTTGAAATTGGAAACTTGTCCGGCAAGCTGGGCGAAGGGAGCTTCACCGTCGTTGGCAGCGTGGATGGATCCCAGCCATTGCCCCAGGGCAGCATCGATATCGAACTCACGAAGATGGATATGGGGCGAGTATTGCCGACCGTCGAGGTTACGCAACTTGGCTATCTTGAAGGAACAGTTAGCGCCAGCATGAAGGACGAGACTCTCCTGCTGGAGAAAAGCCGCCTGCGCTACTGGCACGACAACATGAATAACGACATCGATATCCGGCTCGCCAGCCAAACCATGGAGAGCAGCGGTGTCGGAATCCAGCTCACCGCAAGCGGGATCCTGCGCAACCACCCGTTTAACCTTGAGCTAAACGGAGGCCCCTTGCTGGACCTGGACGATCCACACAAGCCCTACCCTCTCTCTTTGAATTCGACTTTCGACGAAACCATAATTCAGGCCAACGGCACCATCACCCAGCCCATGCTGCTGAATAGCGTCGACCTGAAAGTACATGTCGAAGGGCCTGATCCAGCGCAGCTGTGGTACATCACACCCTTCATACTGCCCCATCTTCCTCCCTATAGTATCGATGCCAGGCTCAAGCGCGACGAAGAGAAATTCTGGGTCCTGCGGGAAATCGACGGCACCGTGGGCAATAGCGACCTATCCGGCACGGTGCGGTGGCGCGCCACGCTCGGCGAGCGGCCGGAAGTATGGGCGAACCTGAACTCTCGCCTGCTGGACCTGGACGATCTTCTGCCGGTGATTGGCGCGGCCCCCGCTACCGGACGTGGAGAAGCCACTTCCCCCGCCCTGGAAGCACTGGCACGTCGACAAGAGGCCCGGGAGGAAATACTCCCGACCGCGGGGCTCATGCGCGAACGACTCAAGGCCGTGGACGCGCATGTCGACTTCAAGGCGCTGGAGATGCGGGCAAGAAAAGTCCCTTTTGAGGAGGTGGTCCTGGAACTGGACCTGGAAGACGGCATACTCAAAGGGCACCCCCTCGCCCTTCACTTTGCCAAGGGCAAATTCACACTGAACGGAGAAATCAATGCCAATTTCGATCCGGCCCGGAGCAACGGGAGGCTCGAAATCTCCCGCGTCAACCTCAAGGAGTTCACCGAGCACTTTAATATCGCTGCTGATACCAAAGGTATTTTTGGAGGGGACGGAAAACTGACAATGGAAGGCAACTCCCCGGACCAGGCTCTGGCAAGTATTGACGGCAGCCTGCAACTGTTAATGAGCGATGGTCAAATCAATGCCTTACTGGTGGAAGCGGCAGGACTGGACCTCGGGGAAGTATTGCTCAGTCTGGGGGAAGAGCAGCCCGAACCGCTGGAGATCCTGTGCCTGTATGCCAAACTTGAGGCCAGCAAGGGCCAGGCAAACGTCGAGGCTCTGACCATGGCAACCTCCGACAGCAATATCGTCGGCAAGGGCGAGATAGACTTTGCCAACGAAACCTATGAACTGGTTCTGGAAGCAAGGCCCAAGGATTTCAGCGTTCTCTCCAGCAGCAGCCCGGTGAGGGTCTACGGCAATTTTGCCAATTACAATGTAGACATGGTCAGCGATGAATTGATAGCGCGGGGCGCACTGGCACTGCTGGGCGCGATGATTTTTCCACCCGCGGCACTGCTCCCCCTGGTGGAACCGGGCACCGCCAGTGGCCAGGCTGGTTGCCAGCAATTGGTTTCATCCAGTAAAAAGGAGTCTTCGAAGTAAGAGCGTATGGCTGCTTATTTCGCATATCGCCGGATCAGCCAAACCAGAAGAGGGGGTGTAATTAGACAGGTGCTCAGCACTACCACTACCATGGCGGAGAAAAGTTCACCTGGTACCGCCCAGTCGCCGATTCGGTGGGCACGCTCCATAATGATCATGGAAATCTCGGCGCGGGGAATCAGGGAGACGCCCAGCGTGATTGCCCCGCCCATTCCCATTCCCCTTATTACCGCGGCGACCGGAAGTGTGCCCAGAAGCTTGCCCGTCACCGCGGCCACCAACAGCAGCAAACCGGGAATCAAGGCCTGGTCCAGCGTGGAAGGCGGCACGCTCAGGCCGATCCCTATAAAAAAGAACGGTACGAACAGGTCGCACAAGGTATTGTAGGGGGTCTGGTTTTCGACAACTTCCCGGTTTCGGCTGAACGCAAGGCCGGCGAAGAAAGCGCCAATCGCTACGGAAAAACCCAGCAGATCCGCCAGCCCCGCAATCAGGATAGCGAGACTGGTACAGCTGATCACCGCATCGGTCTTTGTCTCGCTTCTGGAAAAAAATCGCACGACTGGTGTTTCCGCATAGCGCGCAAACAGAAAACAGGCGGCACCAAACAGTGTCAGCTTTAGCAACACCCATCCCACCGTACGCAGAGTCATCCAGGCCAGCCCGGCACTTTCACCGACACCGTCACGCAAAACGGGCAGGAGTCCGAACAGGATCGTGAGAAGGAGGATGCCTGAAACGTCATCCATCTCCGCGACCTCCACAAAGAACTGGCCGTCGTCGGTCTCGATGGCCCCTGTTCGTTCCCAGATAGCCGAGGGAATGCCCACGCTGGTAGCCGTCAATGCTACCCCCGCAATCAGGCAAGGAATGAAATCGAAGCCCAAAAAGGACGCCGCCCAGAAACCGATGAGACCGCTCATGATCACGTTTCCAAGCCATACCAGACCGGCACTTTTAAGACGACGAACCAGCTTGCCGGGATGGCTTTTGAGCCCCACCGTAAACAGCAGTGTAATCACCCCAAGCTTCGCAAAAAAACCGAATACGGATTCCGCATCATCCGGTAGAAGCCCCCAGTGTGTATCCGCAGCCCGCAAGCAGAAACCGATAAAAATGTAGCCAATCAGGGGAGGAAGACGTAAGCGTTCGAAGCCGGCTTTCACCAGCAGCGCGGCAACGATGACTATTCCAACAAGCGGAATAAGTGTCTCTGTGTCCATAATTCCAGTCGATCGCAGTGTTCGTAGGAGAGCGCCTGCAAAAATTTTCCTGAGGTTCTGCGTGCACTTTAAAACTAGATGGCGGACAGGGTCCTGTCAAAGATGAATGGGATGCTGGTAAACGCGATCGCTGGCGCATACTTGCCTGTAACCAGCAGCCGAACGTGGCGGTTCGACGTGACCAAGTTCTTACTGTAGCCTTTAAGTTGTTATGGTTTGTGGAACACGAGCCATATTTTTCTTAAAGCCTGCGCGGCGGCGCTGGAACTTCATCGCGCCCAAAGCCTTGCATCTGCCCAAGGAGTACTTTATGCCATTCAAAGCCCGTGCCAATCTGGTGTTCGCACTGTTCGCGACAATTCTCGTAAGCTGTGGAGGCGACTTGCCAGCGGATTCTGCCGACGAAGGTGGATCGTCCAAGGCAAGTAAAGGATGCACAGAGCGTGACGGTGGGTGGTTCGGGCGCAATGAGAGTGGCGCCATGATCATCAGCCAGACCCAGGAGGCATGCGAGGAACGGCTTGGCAAGTGAAGGGGTGCCCCCTAGAGGTGGGCCTCCATGCAAGCTGCTTCCAGAATGCCTAGCTTGCAGCTTTCTGGATTTCCTCCGCTCCTCGCTCAAGGTCCTCACCAGCACCCTGAATGGTATTGCAGGCGGTGAGGGATAACATCAGCAGGGCGAGTACTGACAGCGTTGAAAACAGGCCGCCCATATTTAAAGGTAGTTTGTTCATAAGATGCTCTTCAACTCGTTAACTACGATTACCATAGTCCTCTGGAAAGGGCTTGTCACATAAAATCCGGCGGTACGGGAGTTGCTGGCAGGACATGCCAGCATGGACAGATGGCCCCGGGAGGTGAATCAGCCTTCGCTATCGTCCGGCAGGTAAGCGCCATCTTCATCATGGACTTCACGACCGGTAACCGGGGGATTAAAGGCACAAATCAGGCGCATGTCTTCAGTACCACCGCGAAGGGTATGCTGATCATGCTTGTCGAGTGCGTAGAGTGTACCGTCGGAGATTTCGTGAGTCTCGCCCGTCGCCTTGTCAGTAATGGTACCGTTACCGGCTACACAGTAGACCGCTTCCAGATGATGCTTGTACCAGAGGTTGAGCTCGGCACCGGCGGGAATAATGGTCTCGTGGAACGAAAATCCCATGCCGTCTTTCTTCAACAGCATCCGGCGGCTGGTCCAGCCCGGACCGTGGACTTCACGTTCAGTATTAATAATATCCTGCACTCTGACAATTTTCATTTCCATACCTCGTGTATTTTTCGAATAATATTAATGCTATCAATTTCGTTAGAAAAATTAACTCGAAAATAAGGGTAACATGGTTTCATGCCATATACACCGCCGCCATTCTGAGACAGGCCCTTACGCTGTATCCGCAAACTGCGGTTCCGGACTTAAGAGGTGATCTCGGAAAACACCCTGGCATCGAGCACGATAAATGCAACCGTGGCTTTACCACATAAGGTTACAAATGCGTGTCATTACCTATTTGCGTAAGCCAATGCACCCCAAAGCGGACCCCAAATCCCTGCAGGTCTGTCGGTATATGAGCCAGTCCACCCGGATGGGTACCAGAAGAAGCCATGTCCACATGCACCCAACCAATATCGTCGTCAACAAAACGGCCAAGCAAACGGGCCGCGTAGATATGGTCTCCTTGCCCTGTCTTTCTGCATTGCAGCGTATCTGCCACGTTGGACTCGAGGTCCTCATCGTAATCGTCTTCATACGGAAACGGCCAGATCCGCTCACCGCACTGCTCACCCGCCTGGATAATCGGTTCAATCCACTTTCGGCGATTGGTTATGGCGCCGGCCATTCGCTGCCCCAGAGCCGCTCCGACGGCTCCTGTCAGCGTCGCGTAGTCAACAATCGCGCGAGGCTTTCCGCGGGACACGAGAGCCAATGTGTCCAACAACACCATTCGCCCCTCCGCATCTGTATTGATGAGCTCAATCGTCGTCCCATCCAAAGCAGTAATGACATCGTTGCACTTTACCGCTCGGGATCCAATATGGTTTTCCGCCAGGGCCAGCCAGCAGTCCACTGGCTGGTCAAACTCAAGGCGGGTAAGGGCGAGAAAGGTGCCCAGGGCGACGGCACTGCCTTGCATGTCACCATGCATCCCCAGCATACTTCCGCTCACTTTCAGGTTGCTTCCGCCGGTGTCGAAACAGATTCCTTTACCGACCAATGCTAGCGGTTTCCCCTCGGCCCCCGGCGGGCGATATTCCAGGTGCAATATCCCGGCGTCCCTGATCGGGCTGGCCTCAACAACGGAAAGAAAAGCACCAGCCCCCAACTCCTCCAATTTATCGCGGTCATAGAATTGTGCTCGCCATTCCTCCTTGCATGCCAGCGACTCCGCAAAGTCCCGATAAATACCGGGCGTTAAATAGTTACCCGGCAAATGAGTGAGCCAGCGGGCCAAATTGTTGCCTTCTGCCGTAGCTTCAGCATATCCGAAGCGAGCTTTTTCGAAATTGCCAAAGAAGTTGATATCCCTTAGGTCGTTTGGTTCGGATGGCTTGTCTGAGATCCGCGGCAGATGAAAGAGACCAGCATGCAAGGCGGCCAATAGAGCTTCAGCCATGGCACTTCCACACTCATCATCGACTAAAAGGGAGATGATATTGACCGCAACCGGACGTTCGGCCATCAGGGGCCCTATAGCCTTTCGCGCCAGGGTAAGCGCTTTGAAAGTCGGCAGCTGGTCAGGCACATAGACAGTCGCCGCTCGGCCGCCATGGGGGGTGGACAAAAACACCGGATTTTCCGATGCCAGATATTTCGAAAGTACTTTTCCCAGGAGAACAGACCAGGGCGTATTTTCTACAGCCTTTCTATCGTTTTCCGGCACCAGCAGCACAACGCCTACGTCAGGCCCGAAATCCCACACGGCTGGTATTGAGCTGTCTTTCCGTAGTGCTAAATGGTGTAATGCTGGAAACTCAGGCTTCATTGACCATACTCCGAAAACGACTCACTCGGATTATAGATGGTTTTATGATTTTAAAAAGCACAGATCAAATAGCAGTAAAAGCCCCTGAGCATAACCCACCAATCACGCTGGAGGCGTTTGTGTATGTTAACTTTCTCCAACCCGGTTGGCTCTGGAACCCTGTGGTTTCACAACCTGACCACCGCCGATGGCACACCGGTAGCCTATGATCCCCAGGCCCGGGCTTTTCTGCCCACGCCGCCATTCTGCGCAAATCGCAAAATTATTGGTTGCAACTGGATTGCGCCCGAGGAAGGTGCTTTCTGCCGGTCCTGCGCCATGACTGCGCTGGCTCCGGATCCGGATATTCCCAACGCTATCTCTAACTGGGAAGATACCGAAGCGGCAAAACGCTGGGTTCTGGACAATCTTGGCCGTTGGCACTGGTTCAGGCCTGAAGATCCGGGAACGCGCCCCATTTTTCACATGCTCGCCGATGGCACCATGATAGCTGCCATGGGCCATGGCGATGGCGTCGTAACAATCAGTGTGACCGAGGCGGACCCAGTGGTACGCGTTACCCGCAGAGAGGCTCTGGATGAACCCTACCGAACCATGATCGGACACATGCGCCACGAAATTGCTCATATGCTTTGGTGGCGGCTGAGCTTGCGTAATGACTTTCTGACCGCATTTCGGGAGATTTTTGGAGATGAACGATCGGATTACACTGCGGCGCTCCAGAGGCATTATGATCAAGGTCCTCCCAAAGACTGGGATCTTTTCTACCTGACCAGCTACGCCTCAGCGCATCCTCACGAAGACTGGGCGGAAACGGCTGCACACCTGTTGCACCTCACAGATATTACCGACAGCTTTGTCGCCACCGGGTTGACTTCGCCAGAGTTACCCCCGGGAAACTGGGACCCTTACTCAGAGCCCGATTGTGCTTTGCTGATCAACGTTGCAACTGCGCTTGCCACCCGCGTCAATCATATTAATCGTTCCATGGGATTGTCGGACGTTTATCTCTATGCCCTTTCAGAAACAGCCCATCGCAAACTTGCCTTCGTGCACGACTGGTTGCGCCGCGGGGCCTTCGGCTTTTAACTGGCTAAAAATTCCTCGTGCAAATGGTGCGGTCACACGAAGAATTTCTTACGCCATCTCTCTGTGAATTTGCGCTGACTTATAACTACTTTGTATTTGTGATATAATAACCATCTTTAGCGTTGTAATTTGGCTGAATTTGAAGCAGCCGCGCTATTATCTTGCTCAATCGCCTCTGAGCACTTCTGCCCACAGATTATGTTGTTTTTATCTGCTGCAAGTTGTCGTGAGGAGATCAATCAGGAGAAATTTTAATGTCCGTTACAAATGAAAAGAAATTATCCCAGGAAGTACTGTCATGGCGCGACACCGACCTGGATTCCGTCAAAGGAACCGAGACCCCCAAGGATCCCAACAAAGGCTACATTGCCCTGCTGGGCTGGAGCATCAATGCGATCAAGGCGGCGCAAAAGTTTGACCGCCGCTACCTTGTGGTGGCGCCTGACTGGGCTGCGGATTTCTGTACCGCAAACAACATACCTTTCATTCCATGGGATTTTGTTCGCCTGAATGACCGGTCTCTCGAAATTGCCGAAAGACTTAAAGCAGAAGGCGTCGACGTCGCCATACCACTCTTCGAGGAAACCGTCGAATGGTCTGGTGCCATCAACTCCGTGCTCATGAATAACCCTCGTATGTTCGGCCAGTCTATTCTGTTTCGCGACAAGGCGCTGATGAAACGCCGTGCTCAGCTTGGCGGTATTCGAGTCGGTATTTTCGAGGAAGCGCACGAGAAAGAAGACATCGTCCGCTTCATGAAGCGCGTCAACCAGACCCTGCTCAAACTTGATGGTGACCCGGACGACCCGATTCACGTCAAGGCTTTCGACAAGGCCGGTTGTCTCGGTCACCGAATGATCCGCAAAATAGAAGAGATCGACTCCATTCCTGCGGAGGAATATCCCCTGCTGATGGAAAGCCACCTGGATGGCTGGGAGTTTGCTGTTGAAGCCTGGATCCACGATGGCAAAATCAAGTTTCTCAACATCTCTGAATATGTGACGCTGGGTTACTCGGTGTTCGTGCCTGCAACCGAGGAGCTGGAAAGCTGGCGTAACGCAATCACCAAGCAGATTGAGTTGTTGATAAAAACCTTCGACATACAGTTTGGCCTGATTCACCCAGAGTACTTCGTTACTGCTGATGGGGAAATGTACTTTGGAGAAGTTGCCTATCGTCCACCCGGGTTCAAGGCTTTCGAGTTGATTGAACGGGCCTACGGATTCAATGCCTATCAGGCTTCCATGCTCGTATTCGATCCGAAGAGCACAAAAGAAGAAGTCGATAACTTCTTCCCGCGCGAAGTGGTCGACGCCAAGGGCTACGCGGGTTGCTTCGGTGTGTACCCAAGACGTCGTGTCGTCAGCAAACTCGAAATGCCCAAAGAGTGCATCGAACATCCTTATTTCGAGTCACACGAGTTGGTCGCGCCAGCAGAGGAGACAGTTCCTGACCGATCAGCTTTTGGTACACACTGGGGCCTGGTCTTTTTCTTTGGTGATGACCCCATCGAGATGCGGGACCTGCTGAAAACCCAAGAGGATCTGGACTTCTACGTTTAGAGACTGCGTCCGAAGGGAGCGCCTGACTGCTGTCCAGCAGCCAGGCGTAGTGTGCGGGGAGGCGGCTCTGTGCGAGCCGCTAACGGAATACCTAGTCCGCAGCGTCCTGGATCTCCTCGCCGCCCCGCTCAATGTCCCGACCAGCGCCCTCGATGGTATTGCAGGCGGTGAGCGGCAATGCCAAAAGGGCGAGCACTGACAGCCGCGAAAACAGGCCGCGTACACTCAGAAAATGTAGTTTGCTCATAACTTGTTCTCCAGTTTTTTGCCAGGAATCATCATAGACCTGCCGGGGCGGGTTGTCACTTCCAGGCATTCATGCAGAAAATGCTGGAGGGTCGCATGAACTGGACAAGCGTCGTTGTTGCGTCCATGGTCTGCATCCGCTTTCGAGAGCGCTGAAGTATTACATGAAGAGTTATATAAGATATGATTTAAGTATCATAAATGGCGGCTGGAGGAAATCATGAGCACATCCCTGGAGCTGGCCCTGGCCTGCGGAGAGGCGCTGTGGGTGGGTGACCATGCCTGCCGGGGCCTGGACATTACGCTGGTCGATATCGCAGCGGGCAGCGCAACAATGAGTATGCGGGTACGTGCTGACATGGTGAATGGTCACGATCTCTGCCATGGCGGTCTTATCTTCACCCTCGCGGACAGTTGTTTTGCCTACGCCTGCAACAGCGAGAACTTCAATACCGTTGCTGCGGGTGCGCGTATTGAGTTTCTCGCCCCGGCTCGGCTGGGTGATGAACTGACTGCAAACTGCAACCAAGTGCAGCAAGGTCGGCGCAGCGGTGTGTATGATGTGACGGTGATCAATCAGGCGCAACAGACCATTGCCCTGTTTCGGGGTAATTCCCACCGCATTGGCGGGCACCTTGTCGAGAGTGAGAATCTGTAGGACAAGAATAACCTTTCTGCTGATGGTGCGGCGCGAGTATGGCGCTGGCCGCGCACGCGGTGTGCACGACCAGTACGCCTTTTTCCTAACAAAACTGCAGAGAGTTCATCGATATTAATCCAGCCAAATCTGCCAGCTCCCCTCCCAGTACTGCTCCATGCGCTCACCATCCAGCCCGGGCAAGGTACAGCCAGCGATTGTCCAGCAGTTGCCGCACCATGGCATGCCTCGCTATAACAGCATCTATGGCTTGCCTTGGCGTCTCAATGACCCGGTGCATGGCTGGGTGGCAACTCGTCCAGGTCATATAACAACACCTCATCGGTTGTGGTGTTATGCAGTCCCGCCAGGAAGTGGGTACCCGACGGAATCCGTATACCTTTCGCCAGCAGCTTCTCGCGAACCGCCGGCTCATTCAATAGCCCCGCCAGGGCCCGGGCATTTACTTCTCCCGTCTGGCCACAACAGGCGCCACAGTCGAGCCCGGCGCGCTGCGGATTGTTGCGATTCTGACTGCCATGACCCAGCAGGAGCACCAGGCGCCCAAACTGCTGACCAAGACCCATCGCACTCAGCACCTGTGCGGCAATATCCGCCTGTCCATCCACGCCGCCAGCGGCAGCGCTGTCCAGGGTCGGCCGCACCCGGCGGGCATTCGCATCCAGCCCCAGTGAATCCGCAGAGGTAAATGGCGAGCCACTCGGCAGGCTGCGCTGCACCAGCTTCCCCAGATATCCCAGCCCCAGCTCACTAAGCAGCGGCAGTGGCACCAGGGCAGCCTCCGGCTCGTCCAGCTCGGCGACCACTTGCTCCAGGGTCAGCTGTGCCCGATTTTCCCTCAGCGCCTGCTGCACGTCATCTGCGCCAATATCCGCCTGTTCCCAGGCTTGGCGGTAGGCCTGCAGAGGCTGGGTCATAGGCGATCCTGCCACCTGAGCCAGAGCGGCAGCCACTTCGGTAAAGGGTTGCTGGATACGACCCCAGTAGGGGTTCACCGCGATCATTCGGTCCAGGGGCCAGTTGGGGGCAACGCTCTCGACCGCCGAGGCAATGGCGCCGTGAACAATATCAGTACAGTGGGGATAAAAGTAAGTCCCATCGAGATGGAGAACCTGCAAGATGAGACTTTTGGCCTGCGGGTACATAAGCTCTTTATGGCCGGTACCAGATCGGTGAGGTATAGGCGCGCTCCTGGTGGACCAGTGCGGTGCCCGACGGTATGTCGGCATCCAGCCGCACCTTGTCGTACAGGGTCCAACGCGGTGTCGGGATCTCCAGTACCCGCAGGTAATAAACGGCCGGTTGTGCGGGGTCGAAGTCAGGATCGATCCATACCTCAGCTAATTCGGCATCGCCAATATTGTTGGCGTAGCTGGCGGTTGCCGCGTTGACGGTATTGCCGACCGCCGCGAGCTTGCCCTCGGCATCGTGACCGCGCTCATCGGACCAGGCGACATCGTATACCTGTTCGCGGGACTCGCCCGGTAACGCTCATAAGGTTAGGCGTGTTCCGGCCCCAGATTCCGGGCGCCGAACAGGTTGGCGTCCAGGGAGACGGAGGTGTGCAGATGAGTGTCGCCCCAGTACACCTTGATCGGATAATCCTCGCCCTGCCAGGGGGAATAGCTTGAATCACCCGCAGACGCTGCCAAGGTAGCACCCGCGGTAACGAGGGTAATTGCTGCAACGAGCAATCCCATGCACTGTGTGATCGCCTGCATCGTAACCCCTCTTGTTATGGGTAGTACCACAGGCTAGGTCGGCGGAAAATCGGCCGCCGTGGTGAGTGGCTCCAGACGCTCCAGTCCAGCCATGATATCCGTCAGTTTGCCGCGGTAGGTCGCCAGTGCGCCTGCACCCAGCACCAACTGTACCGGTGGCTCCGGCATGCTGTACAGGTCGATGAAAATCTGTGCCGCCCGCACCGGATCCCCCGGTTGTTTACCATCCATGGCGGCAATCATGTCCAGCCGCTCATGGACATGGGCATAATCGTCAATGACCACAGAACTGCGTTGCATGGAGCGGCCGGACCAATCAGTACGGAAGGCACCGGGTTGTACCGAGGTAACCCGGATGCCCAGGGGGGCCACTTCCTTCTGCAGGGCTTCCATCAACCCTTCGAGAGCGTACTTCGAGGCACTGTAATAGCCTGTGCCAGGGTTGGCCATGATGCCGGCCTGGGAGGAATTATTGATGATGTGGCCACTGCCCTGGCGGCGCATGATGGGTAGTACCGCGCGGGTCAGCGCCAGGGCGCCGAAAAAATTGACCTCGAGTAGCGCGCGTATTGCAGCCTCTTCGCCTTCTTCAATGGCCGCCACATAGCCGTAGCCGGCATTGTTGACCAGTGAGTCAATGCGGCCAAATCGGTCAAGAGTAGCGTCAACGCAAGCTGCAATGTCCTTGGCCGAGGCCACATCCAGAGGCAGGGCAATGGCCTGCTCGGGAAAGCGTTCACAGATGTCCACGACCGCGGCGGGATTGCGCGCGGTCACCGCGACCCGGGCACCGCCCTCAAGAGCGGCAAGGGCGATTTCCCGGCCGAAGCCAGTGGAGCAGCCCGAAATCAGCCAGACAGAATCTTTGATTGCAGGCATGTTATTCCTCCAGCCGCCAGGCGTAGCTCTGGGCGCGTTCCGCAAGCTGTTGTTGTCGCTCGCCGGGTTGCAGCCAATGATGATCTCCACGCAATTCCTGCTGTAAGCGGTCCAGCGCGACCAGCCGCTGGCGTACGCCAAGGTCTGCACCAGGCCTGTTCTCGGCAAACTCTGCCCAGCGCAGGGTCAGGATGCCTTCGTCGAGATCGGACGGATCCAGCCAGTTGTGCACGCCGGGATCCCGCAGGCTGAGGACAAAGGTGTAGGTCCCGTCCGGGTTGGCGCGGGACTGGTGCCGGTTCAGGCAGCCGGAACGGTCGGTGATCTCATTGGTCGTGCCCCAGATATTGGTGATCGGAGCGATGAAGTAATCGGCACCACCGAGGTTGATATCCAGCACCATGGCGGTGCCTGCATCCGGCAAGTGGAAGTAACCCATGATGTAGATCTGGTTGCGCAGTGCCCCGTCGCTGTCGCGATCGATGGTGAACTCGAAGGCGTTGACCGGCCCGTCCATCGCCTGGCGGTTCCAGCGCGTGGTGGACTCCGCCCAATGCTGCATGTAGGTTTTGATTCGACCCAGGTTTTCCGCCTCGCCAAACGGGGGTCGTGGCGGCTTTGGCTCCAGTAACTCAATGGCCAGTTCGTTGGCCCGATCCGAGCCCCAGTTGGCAATGACATCGCGAATATAAAACTCATGACTGCCGGGGGGAACCTGGATATGGTTGCGGCGGCCATCCGCGGCGCTGGCATCCACGGTGATTTCGAAGTGCCCCTGGCTGTCCACAACCAGATCCTTGCCGTCCAGCAGGCCGAGGGTCTGCATCTCCGGCCCCCAGAGGGTGAAGTAGTTTTCGACCAGGCGCTGCTGCGCGACCCGGCCCCGGATCAGGTAGCGGTACTCGTGGTTCACCGGGATCACCCGGTAGATGGAGTCCGGGTTATCGATGCCCCAGCGGCTGCCGGGAATGGACTCACCAGCAAGCCGGTGGGGCAGCCGGCTGATGGTAATGACCCTGGGATAGAGTGGATCCTGATTGAGAGCCCACACTGTGGCGCCGAACATCACCTCTTCAAAGGCCCAGTCGAAACAGCTGCGCATGGTCGCACTGGGTGCCGCGTGCTGCAGCCAGAACGCGCGTACTTCCTCGCGGGCGGCGACAATCTCCGGATGTTGATAGTAGCTCAGCGCCAGCAGTTCGTGCTCGCGCTGCTCCTCAGTGTGGATCGGATTATTGGCTCCCTGCATGGCTGGGCTCCGTAATTGTATGTTAGATTTTCATAGAGAATATCCAGCCCGTACCTGTGCGGCAAGGTAAAATAGTTGGTGGCAAAGCCGTGGCTGGCTTTCGGCAGCTCCGGGGACACTGGCAACAGGCGCTGTCCATCAAGAGGCAGGGTCTTGTTGTGACGCGTCGATATTACTGTGATGGCTTCTTCTGAACCCTTGAATACTACTGCCATCCATGTAGCCAGCGTGTATATCCTGAAATGTGTTACGCCGCGACCTCTGTAATGTGCCACGCTTTTACACCCATTGGTTAAGAAAAGTTCATTTTTCAAAATTTGTGTGCTACGGTTTTCATCGCGCCAAGTTTTGTAAATCAAGATTAGCCTTTCACGGAAAATCCGATTCTTGGTAGGTGTTTTCGATAACAAACAGGCGGCCTTCGCTGCGCGCACTCATTTCTCTGATATTTCTTACCTGCATGGGGGCACAAACACCTTGAAAAAATCTATCATAAAAAACCGCGATCTCATTGGACCACTTGCTGCCATAGCCTCCCTGTCACTCATTTTCGGCGCAATGACTACAAACGCCAACGATGCTTCCTGCGTATTCGAAGCTACTCTATCCAATGGCGCTGACGCCTCATATACGTTTAGTGGCGAACAGGGCGGGCTTGTGCTTTCACTGGGTGAGAGTGGTTATGAGGGCATTCGGTTTCTTGGCAGTTCGACGGACCATACCAAACGTACCATGATGGTCTGGACTTTCAACGAGCCACTGCCCTTCGGGGGCAAAGGCCCGACAACCACGACCATTAATGCTTCCATGACGTCGACTATTGAGAGTCAGTCTTTTGGTTCACGTGACATGTTGAGTGGAAAACAGCTTCCGCCATTACAAGTGAGCATAACGGAGCGTGAGCCATTGTCGTCCCGTGATCCGAACGCGGTGCGAATGGCGGGAACCATCGACGGCAACGTCTCGGTGCGCAAGCTACCGAAGCCGTCCATTACAGCGTCAGTGACAGTTAGGTTCGAGGGTTTGTTCACCTTCCGTCCGCCAGGACCCTATACGCTAAACTGCGACAACGTTTCCTTTAAGGCCGCTGACATTGCCGGCTTTCGAACCAAACCTGTGAACAATCGCAACCCCCTGCTTTAGGGGAAGCAGCTCTTCTGAACCGCTTAACTTTACTGCCATCCATGTAGCCAGCGCCCGTCGTCCTTCAGGTCGTGCCAATCTATCGGCGTTGATCGCCTTGACATGACCGCTTCAATTGAGCAGGAAATCACCACGTCCTCTTCGTCATATTCAACCTCAGAGACGATGAAGTGTTTTTCCTTGTCCGCTGGCGTTACCGCGGTCCATTTGCTGTTGCGCAATTTTAGAGGGTTTATCTTGTTCATAGTCTCTTCGCCAAGCCTTTTATCGCTCTCGTTCGCCTTGAGCAACAGACTACCTGGAACGCCCCCATGGAGATTGCTGGTCAAATGTAGAAAGATACAGACGCTCAACCTTGTCTCGCGCCCATTGCGTTTTGCGCAAAAATGTCAGTGATGACTTGATGGACGGATCATTCTTGAAGCAATTCACATCAATTCTCTGCGCCAGGCCTTCCCAGCCGTAATGCTCCACCAGCCTGGTTAACGCCGTCTCAATCGTTATGCCATGCAGGGGGTTCTTGGGTTGTTCGCTACTCATGCATGGTATCTCCCGCGCCGGGTCAAAATCCTTTGTGGGTATGCCACCTGCGTCGTCGTGAAATTCGTGGCGACCGACTCAGCTCGGCCAGTGAATGCCACAGATCTTGTGGCCGTCCGGGTCGAGGAAGTAGCACAGGTGCATTACGCCCATGGTGCTTTCACGGGGGCCAGGCGGATCTTCCACGCTGGTACCGCCATTGGCGACAGCCACATCGTGGAGTTCCTTGACCTGCTCAGGCGATTTGCACAGGAATCCGATAGTGGAACCATTGGCGGTGGTCACCGGCTCGCCGTTGATTGGCTCACTGACACTGAAGGTGGAGCCATCATGGATGTAAAACAACCGGGTATTCCCCGTGTCGTTTTTGTGTTCCATAGGTGCGCCTGCGCCAAGAACACCCAGGACAGCGTTATAAAAGCTTTTCGACTTTTCGATATTGCCAGAGCCAATCATGACATGATTCAGCATAGTGCTTTCTCCGTGTGTGTCGTGAAATGTGTTGCGCCGCGACTTCTGTACTGCATCGCGCGCGTATCCTACCGCAGACTCCGCAGGAGGTCACTGCCAAACATCGAGTACACAAGACTCCGCTCACCAGACGCTCGATTATCAATAAGGGTATTTACTTGAGGGCTCTTATTTTTGTTTTCAATAACAAGCAGGAGGCCTTCGCTGCGCGCACTCATTTCTCTGATATTTCTTACCTGCATGGGGCACAAACACCTTGAAAAGGTCGTTCACGAAAAACCGCGATATGGTCGGACCACTTGCCGCCATAGCTTCACTGGCACTGGTTTTCGGCTCAATGACTACAAACGCCAACCTTTTGGCGACAATGTCTTCATGACTACCGAAAGCGGTGGCGGAAACCGAACGGCTAAAAACGTAAAGGACAACGGCGAAAGCGAAAACCAGAGCGGGAAAGCGGCTGACGGCCTGATCAGAAAGCATCTGTCGGACCTCATTTATGGGGAAACGATGGCCTTATCACCACCTTTGCCATTGTCGCGGGCGTCACGGGTGCATCCCTGTCGTCCACGGTGGTTCTGATTCTTGGCTTTGCATCCCTGCTGGCTGATGGTTTTTCCATGGCGACCAGTGACTACCGAGTCCATCCCATTGTTAATTGGGTAGAACCCATATTCATAGCGCCGGGCGTCGCACTTCGTCCTGAACAACTCGCGCAGGGGGCTCCAACAGTGCATGTTCATGGTTCCCCATATTGCGGGTAAACATTTCCATCCCGTTAAAGCGATTGCTTGTGCGCATCCCATTGTGGTGCTATGGTAGAGTATAACACCATAGCAATGCCGCACCGGCAAGGTCCTCCGGCACGGCTGTCATTCTGGATATGCCGGATAGGAGAGACTTCCCATGAAATTACGTTACAAGATCGGCGGAGGCGTGTTTGGCCTACTGTTCCTTGCGCTGGCCGCCCTGGCGCTTACTATCAGCTATGAATTTTCCTGCCTTACACCGTCGGAGCCAGCCTCTGAAACGGTCTACCAGTCCGTTCAGCATGTCTGTTATGGGGCGCCGGATCTGCTGGCACTTGCAGACGTCGACATGCCCGCGCCGGGTGACGAAGAGGTGCTTATCAAGGTACACGCCGCATCGGTCAATCCCCTGGACTGGCACTACATGCGCGGCACACCCTACTTCATTCGCCTGTTCTCAGGTATCGGCGCCCCCAGCGACCCGCGCATGGGCGTCGACTTTGCCGGGACGGTTGAGGCGGTCGGCAGCAAGGTGACCCGCCTCAAGCCAGGCGACAGGGTGTTCGGCGGCCGCAGCGGCGCATTTGCCGAATACCTGTTAACACCGGAGGACCGGGCCATCGCCCTGATACCGGACACTGTGAGCTTTGAGGATGCCGCCGCTGTTCCGATCGCGGCCGTGACGGCGATGCAGGCGCTGCGCGACCATGGTCAGTTGCGGCCGGGACAGAAGATACTGGTTAACGGTGCATCCGGTGGCGTTGGCACTTACACCGTGCAGATCGCCAAGGCGATGGGCGCCAAAGTGACGGGCGTAAGCAGTGGCCGCAATCTTGAACTGGTGCGCTCCCTCGGCGCGGACCATGTCATCAACTACAAGGAAGAAAACTACACCGACAGTGGTGAACAGTACGACCTGATTGTGGATATGGTGGGCAACCACTCGCCGCTCGACAATAGCGCAATGCTGACCCCTAACGGGAGGCTGGTGATTGTCGGCGGCGCCAAGGGTGACTGGATTGCGCCGATGATCGGGCCGATAAAGGCAGCGCTCTATAACAACTTTGTCGACCAGGAGCTTGCCACTTTCACGGCGACCCTGCGTCGCGATGACCTGGAGGCGGTGGCGAAGTTGATGAGCGAGGGCAAGGTCCGTTCAGTGATCGACCGCCGCTACAGCCTGGCCCAGGTACCGGAGGCAATCGCCTATTCCGAAACCGGTCGCGCCCGCGGCAAGATCATTATCAATGTCGAATAGCGTGTGGTCAGTTGTGAGCGGAAACGCCGGCAGTTTATCGCTCAGCTGCGTGATCTTGAAGCCTCAGCTGTGACGCGAGCTAGTAGCAGGCATTACCCATCAATTCCGGTCACTCTCCCTCGGTTATCAATGAGGTTTTTTTGCCAATATTATCAATGGGTTAAAAACTGGCGGCAACGAAATACCATGCTCAGAAATTTCTTCAAAAAGTTTTATTTCTCCACAGATCCATAAGAGCTGAAGCTCTCATTTGAACACTGTTTCGAAAGGATATACAGGTTGATGATATTAGCCACTATCTGCGTATGGCCAACAAAGCCGTTGCCAAAGTCCCATTTTGGGACTAGCATGCCGAGTACATGAGAATCATCGCACTGTCGACACTGAAAGCCTTCTGGGAAGAGAACCCGGAATATCAGGATGCCAAGGAGCCAACATTGGCTTGGTACCGCCTTGCCTTGCATGCCGACTGGAGTTCACCTGCCGAGGTAAAGCAGGACTTCGGGAATGCCAGTACCCTTAAAGATGGCCGTGTGGTGTTCAATATTGCGGGGAACAAGTATCGACTTGTCGTGTGGATCAACTACACCTACAGGATCGTATACGTCCGCTTTATTGGCACCCATGTGCAATACGACAAAATTGACGTGCAAACCATTTAACTGCCCCAAAGGTAACATTTAAAGGTATTAACCATGGACATCAAACCGATTAAAACTGATGCCGATTACCGCGCGGCATTAAAAGAAATTGAAGCTCTGATGATGGCGGGGCCAGACACCCCAGAAGGCGAAAAGCTGGATGTCATGGTCACGCTTATTGAAGCTTATGAAGCCAAGCATTTCCCGATGGATTTGCCTGATCCTGTTGAAGCGATCAAGTTCGAAATGGAACGCAAGGGCTTAACCGTAAAAGACCTGGAGCCGATGATCGGCAAAAGTAATCGTGTTTATGAGATCCTCAATCACAAGCGTTCGCTGACTTTGAAGATGATCTGGAATCTACACGAAGGCTTGGGTATCCCTGCTGAGTCGCTGATCAAACCGCCTCAGGTTCATGCCTAATCGCTCTTCAGAAGAAGGGAAGCTTCGCGGCAATGGAGATAAATTTCAACGTGGGCGAGGGCTTTTGACCTGCCTGGGCTGGACACCCTGTTTCTCGCCATGCCAATCGCGTGGAAAGGCTCGCTGGCGCAGTATGCGGGCAGAATTCATCGGGAATCAGACAGTAAAGTACGCGTGACGATTCACGACTATGTCGACTGCGGCCTCCCCATGCTCCAGCGCATGTTCCATAAGCGCGAGAAAAGCTACAAGACGATGGGCTATACGGTCCACTTCGCTAGCGAATCAACCTGCATCTACGTCGCAAAGAAAATTGACGCTAAACTGGTATAGCAGATTTCCGGATCACTCCAGAGCTCATGCCTTTCAAATTCTCTGACACCATGCCAGCATCAATGTGTCTCTCATGGTATCGCCGCTCTCTACAACTCAACGCAGTCCCTGAAGAGTAGAAAGCCCTATTGTAGGGCCGGAATATCAGTTAACTTCAGAGACTCAATAATCTCGAATAATGCAGAATAGATCGTCAACTAGATTTATTTTTTCATATATTTCAAAGAGTTAAGAATACTGGCTACTCCCACTCGATTATCAATGGGCGATTTTTTGCTTATATTTTCAACAGGTTATGTAATCTACGATAACGAGATACCATGATCAAAAATTCCCTGGAAATAACACGCAAAACCGCACTCAGGGGCTGTCAGCCAACCCCCAGGAGCTTTGCCTGCCAGCTACGCCGTCAACAACTCCATCTTTTCCTGGTTACTCACCGGGTGCCGGATTGCTTCCTTAGCGATGTTTACTTCCAGCGCCACTCTTGCGGTTTCCAGTATTTTATTATCAATCTGGTAGCCCCCTCGCAGCCTCAGCCAATCAAGTACTTCCGCCAGGTGCCAGATCGAGGCGTTGCCCTCGTGAACCGGCATTGGGAATGTCTCCCGGTGGGTAAGCATGAGTTTGCGCATTGCCTGCCGGGAAATGCCCACGAGGTCCGCGACATCCGTCAGGCCAACAAAATCCGGCGAGGCCTCGATCAGGCGCGCTGAAGGAACCGCACCTTTAACATCAGCAAGCGCGGTATGCACCGCCTCCTCCGCGCTAACCGCCATCCGGGAAAATTCCAGTGCCAGTCGACCGGGCTGCCCCAAACCGACAAGGGCGTCGTCACAACCGCCAGCACCAAGGCGTTCTACCAGTGCATCCGGGTCACAGTCGCGGTCCAGCAGTTGGTATTTCAGCGTAAAAATATATTCCACAGCACAATCCTCTTGTTCCATCCCATCCCGGCGCCGGTGACTGGAACACTTGTCCACGACCCTGAGCAACGCTCGCGCATGACTTCCGGGACTTTTCGGCGTGCTCCAAACACTCGCGATACAGAACTCACCACAGCGGCATTCATCGTCATTGTAGGGGCAGTAAATCTTGCCCCGGGCATGACCACGCCCAACCTCGACTCGCCACCCCTCTTTTTCTGCATGCCTGAGCGCAAATTCAATCTCTTTTTTCGGATGTGCTGGACGAGTCATTCCTTGGCTTCAGTATGGGGACGCCGGCCGAAGTTGTCAATCGACAACCCTGGCCGGAACCGACATGCTTTGCTGCATTAGGGACGGAATATACCTGCCCCCTCCCGCTTCCGCATCGAGCTTATGAGCCCACTACCGCAGCATGCAGGCGCCACTCTTCCTGCGGCGAAAGACCACTCGAATCTGCTTCGTACCTAGACACTTACGAATATGGGAACGTAATCTCCGGGAACATTATTACCGCTAACCCTGGTAATCCGGAGTTCGACCCGAGGGGGTGGTTGTCAGAACAGGTCTTGCTGGATCTTGCTGAAAAAGAGTGGCTTGGCCGTTCGATATCAGGCCCCTTTAGCCCGCACCGTGAAGGATTTGTAATTAGCTGATCCCAAAGATGGTACCTATGTTCCAGTCTATAGAGTGTCTGTAAGCGCTTATGAAATCATGATTAATGCCATAACTGGCGATACAGTACGTTTTAGGGATACCATTTCTTACTAGAAGCGCTGTAAAAAAAGATTGTCAGGTATTCCACCTGGATGCCAGCCCCGCTTTCGCTTTGCCAGTAACCCAGCTCCCGCCCACGCGCCAGTTCCGCATCCAGCGCTATCCGCGCCCTCGCAAAGGGGACCTCATTCTCTTCTGCGAACAGATTGGCAATGAATGCAAGGATGACGGGGGCATTGTCCGCGTGCAACAGTTTCCAGGTTGTGTGTTCATCCTGTAAGCGGCGAAACCTTGCCAGCCAGCCGGAAAAATTCACAATATCCTCATAGGTAATGTTGCGAACTATTCACAAGAATCACTCACATATCCTCTATTCTAATCATCAGTCCGCCAGCCCCCCTATGCCTTAAGCTGCGATTTCAATTCTGATGTTCTTACCCAGCGCTCTGGCTGCACGCTCCAGGGTCAGCAGTGTCACCGAAGGATTATCAGGATCAAGCAACCGCTCCAGTGCGGATCGACTGGTCTTCATCCGCCTCGCCAGTTGAGTCTTGTTGAGTTTCTGCGCCTTCATCAATTCCTCGAGTTGAAAGGCAAGCAAACGTTTAACGGCAATGGCTTCCGCTTCCGCAAGCAAACCTTCCTCTTCCAGAAAATCATCGAAGTTACTGCCAATGTGTTTACTCATGTCACCTCTCCAGGTTGGCTTTGCGATCTTTAGCCAATTGCAGATCTGCCTGAGGCGTCTTCTGGGACTTTTTAATAAAGCCATGCAACAGAATCATCCGTTCACCCTTTACCGTAAACAGGATTCGAGCGATACGCTGATCCAGCCGGCATCGGATTTCCCAGAGGCCGGGATCCATTTTTCGCACGACTGGCATCCCGATAGGCCACCCATATTAAACCGTCTTAATATCGCCACCGATCGACTTCTTGTCCTGTTTGCTCAGACCCTGCAACCAATCACGAACCGGCTCATTTCCCGATTCCGTTCGGTAAAAAACCACCTCAAGAGACATATCGGCATCCATGCGAGAAAGCGTACCATATTTGGTACGGCTTGCAAGCTTTCGATTCCCCCAAGAAAGCTAGAAATTTGATTGCACGACTTTGACGCACAGAAAGCGGAGGTAGCGCATCCAATCCGATGTGGCACATGCTCATCCACGAACACCATGAACGGCTCAGCACGCATGCCTTGGTATTGGAGCACCGCGCTGATATTGAACACAGCAATACCATGTATTAGACGACAATTAACTTGGCCGGTCCGCGACAACTAGCTTGGCCGGTTGATCTGCTAGGGTCAGACACTGATCTCACGAGGAGAGTCCAGTATCTGGTAAGCACATCACAGATCAACAGGTCAGGTTATATATGGACGAACGCAAGCAAGGCCGTGCCAGATGCTGCCAGACAGAAATAAGGATAAGTTATTGGTTATATGAGATTGCTGTGCCTTGATGCCTGCAGGTGCCAGTCAGTGCCAGACGCCTGGCTACTCCCACTCGATTATCAATGGGCGATTTTTTGCGAACATTTTCAATAGGTTATAAATCTACCGAAACGAAATACCATGAAAAATACCATGATCAGAGAATTCCGCAAAATCGCTTCGCAACACGCTTCACATTTGGATATTTCACCAGATAGGGTACGCCCTATGCCGCGACCGACAAGTGGACACCCAACGCGTGCATCAGGCGATGGATGGTGTCCCACTTCGGTTGCACCTGGCCATTGATCACTTTGTAGAGGCTTTCGCGGTTGAGTCCAGCTGCTTCAGCAACCTGGGCTACACCCTTGTGTTTAATGGCATGCCCCAGGGCCACAACGAATACGGCAGGGTCATCATCTTCGTAGGCATCGGTCAGGTATTGGGACAGCTCATCCTCGCCCAGCAAGTGGTCAAAAGGATTATATTCGGTCAGTTTAGTCATGATTCAAACCTCCACTTCACTCAATATTCGTTGCGCACGGGCAATGTCGCGTGACTGACTGGATTTTTTACCACCGCACAGCAAGATGATAAGTTCGCCGTCACGGATCGAAAAGTAGAGCCGGTAGCCAGGACCTGCGAAAACTCTCATTTCACTGACGCCCTGCCCTACTGATTTAATATCCCCAAGATTGCCAGCAGCAGCCCGGTCCAACCGTTGAGCGATAGCTCTCGCAGCTTGGCGATCACGGATTCCGGCTAACAAGCGGTTGAAGTGATCCGTGGTGAGTACGTGATAACGCATACACGCAATGTAGCTTATGAGCTACAAAAAGGCAAGACGGCGCAACAGGTGATTGACTCCGGCACCGGGTATATCATGGCGAAAAAGGGCCTCAATACCATGAAAAATACCATGTAAAAACTATTTTTCTGCCCATGAGAGCGCGACCAACCGGCGCCCAAAAAAGATCCAAAAGCACTCCGCAGAAACGAAAAAACCCAGCAATTACGCCCGGTTATATAGGTTTAGTGCCTGCTGTTGCCCATCAGTACCAGGCATTACCCATCAATTCCGGTCACTCCACCCGATTATAAACGAGCTGAAAAGTCCTTCATTTTCAATGCCGTTATTATTGGCGTCTGAGCCGATACCATAGAAAATACCATGTTCAGAATTTGCTGCTCATCGCCACTTTTCAAATTGAGCATCCCAGAAAACACCATAGGTGGCCACCTTTACAATGGTACTTAATATGGTCTATATTTAGTACCATTAGAACCACCAAGGAATACACGCAATGAAACTGAGCGAATCGGTCAGACCCATTAGCTATTTGAAAAGCCATACCGCCGAGGTTCTGCGAGACGTCAGCGAAGGTCAACGTACCATGATAATAACGCAACACGGTGAAGCCAGGGCCGTGCTCCAGGATATTGCCAGTTATGAACAAACCCAGGAATCGCTGGCACTACTCAAGATGCTGGCCCAAAGCTCGAAAAGCATTCAGGAAGGCCGGAGCAAGCCTGTTAAGAAAGCCTTTGCCGATGTTCGAAAGCACGTCAAGGAAATTACTGGGTGAAACGCTATCGTGTCCGACTCACTGCGGATGCCGAACAGGACCTCATCGAGATCTACCGCTATATTGCTCTCCACGACTCTTCGGAGAATGCGGATTACGTACTGGATCAGTTAGAATCCCTCTGCTCGCGACTTACCGAACTGCCCAAACGTGGGCACGTTCCACCAGAACTCGATCGAATCGGTGTTACAAACTACCGGGAAGTCTACTTCAAGCCATACCGCGTCATCTATGAAGCAATCCGTCAGGACGTATTCATTCACTGCATTCTTGATGGTCGAAGGGATATGCCCTCGTTACTTCAGCGACGACTAATTCGTTAGGACTATTGCTGAAAAATTCGAGTCCACTCTCGATTCGCAACAAGTACTGTTGAGGTCGCTATTGCCTGCCAGTGCCGGTCACTCCCACTCGATTATCAACGAGCGATTTCTTACTAATATTATCAATAAGTTAAAAACTGACGGCAACGAAATACCATGAAAAATACCATGATTAAAAATTTGTATTAATCGATACAATAATCCCCAACCCAAGCAGTTATTTATTTCTTCCCCTGACCAGGCCGGGCCGGGTCGGTTCAACAATCGTCAATTCGTAGCGCGTTGTTCTACCACCACCTGGTAAAGGAATGATTATACCCTTGGTCACCAGGTCAGAAAGATCGCGGCTGGCCGTTCGATTGGGACACTTGGTGATGGCTTCATATTTTCTGGTCGTTATTCCACCTTCAAAGCCGCGTCGTCCTTCAGTAAAAACCCGCGACACCATCCTGGCCTGCCGGTCGTTCAGCTCGTCGCCATAGACTTCATAAAAACGTGTCTTGGCCAGCACAAAATCCACTTCTTCCCGGGCAATGTCCTGTGCAAGACAAGCTGTGGTCGGATAGCCGAGAGACTGCGAAAGCGTATGGTCGGCAATCGCCCTGCCAACTCGCCCATTCCCGTCATCGAAAGGATGAATCACTTCGAACCAGAGGTGTGCGATACCTGCGCGGGCAATCCCTGGTATCTTCTTATCACTTTTCGAAGGACTGATCTTGTTGTACCAGGCGATGAATCTCGCCATCTCTTCAGGCACCTGAGTGGCCGGCGGCGCTTCATAGTGAACCTTTTCCCGACCGTAAGGCCCGCTCACTATTTGCATTGGAGAAGGGTCGTTGCGGTATGCACCTCGCAGGATAGGCGTGTAGCGCTGTTCCGGGACGGCCATGGATTGCCACTTGCCCAGCAGATGATGTGTCAACGGTATTTGCCAGCTTTTACGAACGTCCACCAGCAGCATCGCGGCCCCCGCCGCTTTCTGGTCTGATTTGCCTGGTAGCGTATCCGATCTGATCAAAGAAAGTAGCGATGATCTGACCGATTCTCTATCCAGTTCCTCGCCTTCAATGGCGCTGGTTTTGATCGCTTCTTAAAGCATCAAATCAATCATGGCATCCTCTTGGGACGCCACTGGAAGCGCATCAAAATGGCCGGCCAGGCGCTCTGAATTAAGACGAAATTCAAGTTCCCGATGTTCGAGAGCAAGCTCGTCGTAGCGGAAATCGGGCCAATCGGGTTGTTGCCATATCCATTTCATGCCGCACGTCCATGAGCCGCGCCTTTCAGGGTTGCTTTATGCCGTACAAACTGTCGATCTTGCCACTTTGTCATGGCGGGATTGTAGCACTTATTCACGCCATCTTTGGGCGGTTATGTGGCGTGATTATAGCCCGTAATAACGCCATACTCGATCAAGAATTCGCAACGGGATATTTGGCGAGATAGGGTACGCCCTATGCCACGACCGACAAGTGCACACCCAACGCGTGCATCAGGCGATGGATGGTGTCCCACTTCGGCTGCACCTGGCCACTCATCACTTTGTAGCAGCCCGATCCAACCGTTGAGCGATAGCGCTCGCAGCGTGGCGGTCACGGATTCCGGCTAACGCTGGAACAAGACCAAAAGGCGCCCCGCAGAAACGAAAAAACCCAGCAATTGCGCTGGGCGTTGGCCTGATCCTCTCGGCACTGGAAATCCTGCCACTCGAAACACCCGCCGACCACCAGTACACATCATTACGACATCACCTCACACGTCAGGGAACACCAATTGGGCCAAATGATCTACTGATTGCTGCACATGCCCTTGCGAATGACCTTACGGTGGTGACTGCAAATATCGGTGAATTCTCGCAGGTTCCTGGACTGAAAGTAGAGAACTGGTTACAGAACTAGCCATCGATTCCTGACTTGGCCGTGGAGATAATTCTTCGCCACTCTTATAGCAACTGATCGTTAACACTCTTTCTGGGAAAACCCTGTCCACTATCGATTCGCTGAAAAATATGTCTTTGTCGTTAAAGCCTGCTGATGCCAACTTCATCATTCATGGCGACAGTAGCGAGTTGCGTGTCTTCAAAGCCAGGCCGCTGCCTTAAACCATTGAGCGCAACGGTCCAAACGATTAAGGCCAGCAATACCAAGACACCGGTTTCTGAGATGCCATAGTCTTGCCATCTGTTTTCAACGGCTAAAGCCACCAACCCATACACCCAGGTGAGCAAAATCAGCAGGGAAGTCAGGCTCAGCCAGGTCAAATCGCGCCCAGCCATGCCGTCAGCTGGTCCGTGACCCGTGGATCGCGCAGCATTGCCAGGTGACTGAGGTCATACAGAATGCGCGTGTGGTCGGGTTGCAGGGCAAGATCGTACTGTGGGTTGCCGTGCCTTCCCGTTGCACTCGAGGGATGTACGAGGCCGTCGCCCAGCAATCGACCAGCTCGCTCCCCGGATTTTTTTGACAGGGTTGCGGCGATGGCAAAGTGCTCGATGTTCCGCGGCAGCGGCGTGGGAACCCGGTAGTCGGCGTTGTCGCTGTGTGCGTCGTGATGTTGCCAGTCGTCGTCGCGCAGGTTGCCGTGACGCAGATCGGTAATGCCGTCGCTGCGAATTCTGCCAAGTACCGCAAATGGCGCGGTATAGGGGCTGTAGGTGAGCAGTTTCTGCAGCCAGAAACCACCCCTTTCCATCACCGCGCCATGGTGCGGTGTGCCCATGTACACGGCCTTGTCGACCCGTTCCAGCCAGCCCTGTGCTTCCTCTTGCGCAACGTGCATGGCACTGCGCGCCACCAGCCCGCCCATGCTGAAACCCACGAAGGTAATGGACTGCACCGGTACGGGCCAGCTGGCCACCAATGCGGCGAGCGCCGCGGACAGCTCCCGCCCGTTCCAGGAAATATGTTTCCCCGAGTTGTAGGTGACGTAGACCGGGGTGAAGCCCTGCTGGCTGGCCAGGATCTCAATGTGGTTGTGGTTGTGATTCTGCCAGGTCCACTCCCGGTCGTTCATGCTCAGGCCGTGGACGGCGATCAACAGCCGACGGCCCGGTTTGCGGCTGCAGTCGCCCTGCCCGGGCAGGCCGACCCGCAACCGCATTGGAATGGCCAGCGGATTGCCGGTTCGCGCCAGGTGATCGCCGCAGACACCATTCAGCGCGGCGATGATCGCCTCGCGGTTGGGGCCCGGCGGTGCCATGCTGTCCAGCTGCGACGAAAACCGTCGCAAGGCGATATCGAGGCCGCTGCGGGAGACGCCGTTGACCTTGCGGATGGCGCGATGCACAAAACCGGCAATCCCCGGTGCGGAGCCCTCCGGGGCCTTGCCCAGGGGCCATGCCCCGGCGGCTATGTTGCGGTACATGCCCTCGACGATATGGGTAACGCCGTCGACGGTATCAAATACCAGATGGGCGCCGCCGCGCAGGGTCTTGCCTGTTTCCATGACTGCTCCTCCCGGGGTGCCATCCTCTCAGCATAGCGCATTTGCCGGGGACGGTGTGGTCCAGTTGATGCCGGCGAGTTGCGCTGCCTGAACGGGCACTCGAGAGGTCTGGTGCGGGAAGCTGTCAAGGAGTCTCAGGATTGCCCCGGCTTCGTTGCCGGGTCGATGAAGTAGTCTCAATTTGCCAGTTGCCACGGGCCGTGTTGGCGAGCAAACTCTCGGTTCCCAAGTCACTCAATAACCGATGTGGCCCAGGGCAGTTTATGTCACCCCTCGCAGCCTCAGCCAATCAAGTACTTCCGCCAGGTGCCAGATCGAGGCGCTGCCCTCGTGAACCGGCATTGGGAATGTCTCCCGGTGGGTAAGCATGAGTTTGCGCATGACTTCCGGGACTTTTCGGCGTGCTCCACACACTTGCGATACAGAACTCACCACAGCGGCATTCATCGTCATTGTAGGGGCAGTAACTCTTACCCCAGGCATGACCACGCCCAACCTCGACTCGCCACCGCGCTACTCTTCCCAGTACAGGCATTTGATCTTGTTGCGCCGGCGATTTGACAGAGGGGGGGTGGCAAGAGTTAGCATTTCAAGATGATTGACCACTGACAGCAATGAGCTTATCAGCGTCACAGGATATTTTACAAACCCAGACTAAAGTTGGTACTCCACCTCGACCTTTGCCGTATATCAGCATGCATTCATCAGCGCTATGCTGTTTAAGAAGTATTTTAAAATCAAAATAAATGTCCACTTGGAATTTAAACATCAAGGAAAAGGTAGCAGTAATGAAAGCAACACAGATAGTGTTTGCAATACTAATAACTACGTTCGTTTCAGTGTCTCATGCTGGCCTCATGACCTTGGTCGAACAAGTAGAGATAAAGATCGGCGAGTTCGGAGGTGGGGCCAATTGTGTTGCCGAGTATGTTGGTGTATCTGCCAACGAAACCTGCAGCCAGGACTATAATTTCAGTTGGCCGCTTTTCCCAGCGTCACAATCCATAGAACGCATTCGCGTCTTTGCAGAGCATTCGTACAAAGATAGCCTTAATTTAAAGGGGACCGACGACGACTATGGGATCGACGGATGCGAGGGATTGTTAACTTATTGGCCTGGGGACTGCGAATTAGATGCAACAGGCCTAGCTTCCTGGTTTACGAGTTTAGATCTGCGGCTTGGGGGAGATAGTGTTTGGGATTTCGAAAAATCAGGTTTTCGCAGCGTCAGGTGCGAAAATGCTGCTTCCAGGGATACCTATGGTAGATGCGAAGGTGTAAGCGAGATATTGTCAAGTAGTTACACCCAGCTGGGTCCATTCAGCGTTTCTGATTCGCCTATCTCAAAGAATTTTCAGTTGCGTTATCGAGACCAATGGAGCGGTTCCCTTTTCGGCACCAGTGATGATGAATGGGATTTTTATCGGTATGTTTCTGGAACTTTCAGGTTGTTCGTGGAATATGACGTTACCGTCATACCCGTCATACCCGTCACCGTCATACCCGTCACCGTTGCGCCTGTGCCACCAGCGCCATCCGCCGTGCCGACGCCAGCCAGTGGCCTGCTTCTTCTGACGGGATTGGCGGGTATCATCGGATTGAAACGCTGGAAGAAATGCGCCGCATAGCTTCATGACTTGAAAACCGCCCCGGAACCCGACGTTCCAGCGCGTGAGTGCAATGCCCAAGGGGTGCCGGTTTACTCCGGTGCTCCTTGGGCTTGCTAAACGGTACGCGTTAGAAGGTGACTTTGGCGCACCCGCGGTGATAGTCGCCCAAGTCCCACAACTGGGTATAGGATATATAAAGGCCCTATAGGGAGTAGGCGCCCCCGCTGATTCTGTTGACTGGACCTGCAGACCTGTCGAAGTTTCCATCTTTTGCCCCGAGAATCCTGTTCGCGGCGTTGGGCATGCCAATCCTATCCGGTCACTCCTGAACGAGCGCGCGCAACCGCTCTTACCATGCGGTTTTCACTGGCGTCCTTGCTGGCTATGGGCTGGAGTCCTTCCCAGGTGAGTCAGTATTCGATCGAGAGCCTGCCCCGCCTTATCGGGTATGACGTCCTGGTCCTCGATACATGCGATGACCCTGACAAATACGCCGCAGCGGCTGCAGACCCACCGTATCTCAAAGCTCCGAAAAGCCGTCTGCCAGCATGTTTTCAGATCGCCTCGGTCGGTGTCGCCAACCTCAGGCGTTAATAAAAGACGCGCATTTTCGCCGCGCAAATATTACAGTGTCCGTGACCGAAAGATATTCATAACTGTGCTTACAGCACGGCCTCTAATCGGTCGGCGCGTGAAGCGCAGCTATCACTCAATGAGCAGAAATTATGAAAATTTTGATTGTGGACGATCACAGACTTTTCTGTGAAGGTCTCAGGTTGGTCCTGCAAAAGCTTGACGACGGCGTCGAGATACTGGAGGCCAATGACCACGATAGCGCGCTGGCAGTGTTAGCGGAAAATATTGATCTGGACTTGGTGATGCTGGACCTGCACCTGGCAGATAAAGATGGTTTCTCGGTGCTTGAGTACGCGCGAAAACACCACAAATCCCTGCCAGTGATGGTGCTGACGGGCTCCAAAGAAGTCACTGATATGCGGCGTGCCCTTGACGGCGGGGCTTTGGGGTTTGTTCCCAAAGATAGCTCCGGAGAGCAAATGCTTGGGGCTGTGCGCGTTGTGCTTGCTGGAGGGGTCTATCTTCCGGCCGAGATGAATGAGGTGGCGCGCGATACTGAGCTTGGTCCTGCCGTATCACTCACCCCGCGGCAGCGGGAGGTTTTGAAATTGCTGATAGAAGGCCAAATAAATAAACAAATTGCCGACGCTCTGGGGATCACCGAGGCGACCATCAAGATGCACGTCAGTGGGATTTTTAAAGAGCTGCATGTCAGAACGCGTACCCAGGCCGTATTGAAGGCTCAAAAAATGTCACTGGAATTATAGGTTTTGACGATTTTCTAGTGTGTTTTGGGGCTGCAAAAACGCACGAAGCTTTGACGGAGCTACGGGTTTGTGGAGCACGATGTAGCCGCTCTCAGCTAAAGCGAGTAAACGCCCATTATCGATATCACCGGTAACGATGAGTGCCGGGATGTCGCTTTGAAAGGCCGTATGGATGCGCTGAATGACACCGATCCCTGTTTCTTCATTTTTCAACCGAAAGTCAGAAATGATTGCGTCTGGCTTGTGCGTGGCTGTTCTTAGACGCTCCATAGCCTGGTCGCCGTTGGCTGCGCATATTGTCTGGTAGCCCCATAGATCCAAAAGGTCGGCAATACCTTCACGAATACTCACTTCATCGTCAATGATGACTACCAGTGGTTGCGTGTCTGCAGATGTCGGTGCTGACGGGGCAAAAATGATCTCTGAGACGGACCGGGTGTAATTGCCATCGATGATAATAGAAAACACCGAGCCCTTGCCGGGCTCAGATTCAACGTGAATTTTATGTTCCAGTAGTTTTGCAGCGCGCTTGACGATGGAGAGACCCAGGCCAAAACCCTTCTGTCGATCCCGTTCGTTGTTGTCGAGTTGCTCAAACTCTCCGAAGATGTGCTCAATGGACTCGGCGGGGATGCCTTTTCCGGTATCCGCGACTTGGACTACCAATGTGCCGTCTTTCTCGGTGCACCGCATGGTTATTGAACCATGGGTGGTATACCTCAATGCGTTGGAAAGATAATTTCCAAGTATTTGCTCGATAAGCTTCATGTCGCTGAAGATGGTGTAGCTGCAATTTTCAAAAGACAGCGCGAGCCCTTTTTTCTCTACCTGTACGGAAAAGGTGTTGGCGAGGCGACCCACTACATCGCTGAGAAAGAAGTTATTTTTCTCAGCCGATACGGTCCCCGCATCGAGCTGCGAGATATCCAGCAACGTATCAAATTGTTCCTGTAGCGCATCCACGGAAGATTTAATTTGCGAGACTGTTTTTCTGGTTTTTTCGTCGGTGACGCTTTCATCAAGAACCGCCGCAAACAGGTTGAGTGCGTAAAGAGGTTGTCGAAGGTCGTGGCTGGCAGAGGCGAGAAATTTGGATTTAGCCGAGTTAGCGCGTTCAGCCTCGTCCTTTTGCTCTTGAAGCTTCTCGATGAGATCAAGGTTCGCAAAACGCAGTTGGAGCGTCTCCTTGAAGGACCGACTGATCTTGGCATTGAAAAAAGTGAGTGCAGCAAAAAAAACTACCGTGACCACCGCCATCGTCAGGTGTATCGTCTCCCCCGTTGAAAGCAGTTTGACGGTGATCGGCGCAAGCACCAACGGTGAGAACGCGTAGTAGGTCGGCAGATATATGCTTAGGGTAAACGTGGAACCGCCGGTCATTCCGAACAAAGCCATCAATATAAAGAGTTGGTAGTCCAGCTGTCCCGAGGGAAACAATAGAATGCCACTCGCACCCCAGAGCACGCCCGCGACGGCGCTGCCAGCGACCAGGAAAAAACTGTAACGACTCACTTGCTCTGGATTGAAGCGATTTTGGTAAATGATATAGAGAGTGCCACGTAGCAAGAGCATTCCCAGCATCAGACCAAACCAGATAAGTAACACCTTGTGGTCGATGATGTTCCAGAACCCAAAAACCAGAGATGCGCTGACAATAAGATTAATGGTCATCAGCGAGTACATGGATTCAAACAGGGTTTTGACCTGTTCTACACGAAGCTTGTCTTCCAGTGCTGGTTCGGTGCCGGGTGTCTGCATGCTCTTCCAGTTACCGCGTAGCCCACTAGAGTGATGGCGAGCCCTGCTGTGTGGTGCATGGCATCACGGGTTGAGCGGCTAACACTTACGATTCGCGTGACGTCAGCTTACCATATAAAAAAAGGAATCCTGTGAGCTATCTTCAAGTAACGAATCGACAGTCGGGCAGCGTGGTTGCTCGGGAGCAAATCTCTGTCAGCAAGAGGGCTTTGAGTTGCTGGTCTTGGGCTCCTTTATCGCTGGCTAAAAACCAGCAATACGCCGGGTTATATAGGTTTAGTGCCTACTGTTGCACATCACTGCCAGGCATTACCCATCAAATCCGGTCACTCCCACTCTATCCTCAACAAGTAATATTTTTACTTTATTATCAGCAGCTTATGATTTGATATTTGGCTGATACCATGAAAAATACCATGTTCAAAAAATCTCATGAAAATGGTTACCTTCTTGCCCAGAAGTTCGGAGTACGCTGCGCTGCGCGACTCAATAATGCACCAGTAGCAATATTTTTACTTGAATAAATATTGCATAATGCTATATTTTACCCATGAGCACAGTGCAGTACAGCAGGACAGCAATTAAAGGTATTCAGAAACTGCCCGCAAACATTGCAGACCAGTTCCGTACTGCATTCCAGGAAATAGCTGATAACCGTGGCAATTGGAATGTTAAAAAACTGGCAGGCCGGGAAGGTTATCGTCTGCGGATTGGCGGGTATCGAGGTATTTACAAGATTGAAGGCGAACAGGTAATGGTTCTTGTGTTAGATGTTGGCCCACATGGAGGTATCTACAAATGAGTACACAGATCATTGAGAACAATGGCGTACCTGAGTATGCGGTGGTGCCAATTGCCGACTACCGCGTGTTAATGGAAAAGGCTGAAATGCTGGACGATGTAGCAGCTTTTGATAAGGCCGAAGCCATACTGGCGGCAGGCGAGGATGAACTGGTCTCGTCTGATATCGTTGATTTACTGCTGGCCAATGTGAACGCGGTGAAAGTTTGGCGTGAATACCGTGGCCTGTCACAGGCTACTTTGGCTGATGCTGCAGGCCTGTCACAGGCGTATATCGCACAGATTGAGACCGGCAAGCGTGAAGGACGGGTAGATGCATACAGAGCTATTGCCAATGTGCTGAAAGTCAACATAGATGACTTGGTATAAAAGGCAAGAAAACCAGACGCCATTACATCGTCAATTGCTGCCTTGCAACACGCAACCCGTGGCGAGCTGATCTGGCAAGCAGGTGAACTCTCTTCCCGCAGATGCCAACCAGTGCCAGATATTGCCCATCAATTCCAGTCATTCCCACTCAATCGTCGCTGGCGGCTTGCTGCTCACGTCATACGTGACCCGCGACACCCCGGAAATTTCATTGATGATCCGGTTGGAAACCGTCTCCAGCAGCTCGTAAGGCAGATGCGCCCAGCGGGCTGTCATGAAGTCAACGGTTTCCACGGCGCGCAGGGCAATCACGTATTCATAGCGCCGGGCGTCGCCGACCACGCCAACGGATTTGACCGGCAGGAACACCGCGAAGGCCTGGCTGGTTTTGTGGTACCAGTCTGCCCGGTGCAGCTCTTCGATAAAAATGGCGTCGGCGCGGCGCAGCAGGTCCGCGTATTCCTTTTTCACTTCGCCGAGAATGCGCACACCCAGGCCAGGGCCGGGAAAGGGATGGCGGTAAACCATGTCGTAGGGCAGGCCCAGTTCCAGGCCTATGCGCCGCACTTCATCCTTGAACAATTCACGCAGCGGCTCCACCAGTTGCATCTTCATGGTTTCCGGCAGGCCACCCACATTGTGGTGTGACTTGATCATGTGGGCCTTGCCGGTCTTGCCGCCGGCGGATTCAATCACGTCGGGATATATCGTGCCCTGCGCCAGCCAATTCACATCCCGCAGACGGGAAGCCTCTTCATCGAATACCTCGATAAAGGTATTACCGATCACCTTACGCTTGAGTTCAGGGTCGGATACACCGGCAAGTTTCCCCAAAAACAGGTCCTGGGAATCACTGCGAATGACTTTCACGCCCATGTTGCGGGCAAACATCTCCATCACCTGCTCGCCCTCCTTCAGGCGCAACAGGCCGTTATCAACAAATACACAGGTGAGCTGGTCACCGATGGCGCGGTGCAGGAGTGCCGCTACTACGGAGGAATCCACCCCACCCGATAAACCCAGCAGCACCTTGTCGGCACCCACTGTTGCCTGCACCCGGGCGATGGCGTCTTCCACGATGTGCGCGGGTGTCCACAGTGCCTCACAGTTGCAGAGCTCGAGCAGAAAGTGCTCGAGAATCCGCTTGCCCTGCAGGGTATGGGTCACTTCAGGGTGAAACTGGATGCCGTAAAAAGGGAGTTCCCGGTGTGCCATGCCTGCAATCGGGCAACTTGCCGTTGCCGCGATCACTTCAAAATCCGGTGGCAACTCCACCACCTTGTCGCCGTGGCTCATCCACACATCCAGCAGGCTGTTCCCTGCCGGGTCAAAATGGTCGCGGATATCGTGCAGCAGGCCGCTGTTGTTAAGCAGGCTGATCTGCGCGTAGCCGAATTCGCTGGTCGGTGACGCCGATACAGTGCCGCCGAATTGCTCGGCCATGGTTTGCATGCCGTAACAGATGCCCAGTACGGGCACACCGAGCTCAAACACGCAAGCGGGCGCACGCGGTGACCCCGGGTCCGGCACCGATTCCGGGCCGCCGGACAGAATAATGCCACTGGGGGCAAAATCACGAATCCCGGCCTCATCGATATCGAACGCACGAATTTCGCTATAGACCCCCACCTCGCGTACCCGGCGGGCAATAAGCTGGGTGTACTGGGACCCGAAATCCAGGATCAGGATACGGCTGGCGTGAATATCTGTTGTCATGGGGTTTCCTGAGCGCTACCGGACGGGGTAGTTGGGCGATTCCTTGGTGATGGACACGTCGTGGACGTGGCTCTCGGACATCCCCGCTGAGGTCACGCGGACAAATTCGGGCCGGGTACGCATATCTTCAATGGTGGGGCTGCCAGTGTAACCCATCGCCGAGCGAACACCGCCCATCAACTGATGGATAATGGCCGAAACCGGACCCTTGTAGGGTACCCGTCCTTCGATACCCTCGGGCACCAGCTTTTCCGCGCCCTTGCTCGCATCCTGGAAATAGCGGTCCGAGGAACCCTGGGTGCGGGACATGGCTCCCAGGGAGCCCATGCCACGGTAAGCCTTGTAGGTGCGCCCCTGGTAAAGCTCTACTTCACCCGGGGCCTCTTCGGTACCGGCAAACATGCTGCCCATCATCACCGAGTGCGCGCCCGCTACCAGGGCCTTGGCAATATCGCCCGAGAAGCGAATGCCACCATCCGCCACGATAGGAATGTTATGCCCTTTCAGCGCCTCCACCACGTTGGAAATGGCGGTGATCTGGGGCACACCGGTGCCGGTAACAATACGGGTGGTACAGATGGAGCCGGGGCCAATACCCACCTTGACCCCGTCCGCACCGGCCTCGACCAGGGCCAGGGCGGCCGCGCCGGTGGCAATGTTTCCGCCGATGACCTGCATAGAGGGATAGGCTGCCTTGATCATCCGGATCCGGTCCAGCACATTGCGAGAGTGGCCATGGGCGGTATCGACAATCAACACATCAACACCGGCATGCACCAGCGCTTCCACCCGGTCAGCGGTATCGGGGCTGGTGCCGATGGAAGCCCCTACACGCAGCTGACCATAGGAATCCTTGCAGGCATAGGGGAAACTCTCGGCTTTATCGAAATCCTTTACCGTGATCATGCCGCAGAGATCAAACCTGTCATTCACCACGAGGATTTTCTCAATCCGGTACTGGTGCAGCAATTGCTGGACTTCCTCTGAGCCGGCGCCCTCACGAACGGTGACCAATTTGTCCCGTGGGGTCATGATCTCGGACACAAGCTTGGTGGGGTTCGATTCAAAACGCACATCGCGACGGGTCACGATACCCACCAGGTCCTGCCCATCCAGCACCGGCACGCCGGAGATACCGTGGGCATTGGTGAGCTCCTGCAGTTCGGCAATAGTGGCAGTTTGCTGGATGGTGATGGGGTCCTTGACCACGCCGCTTTCGAATTTCTTGACCTTGCGCACCTGCTCGGCCTGTTCGGCAATGGACATGCTCTTGTGGATCACCCCGATACCCCCCTCCTGGGCCATGGCAATCGCCAGGCGGGCCTCGGTAACCGTGTCCATGGCAGAGGAAAGCAGGGGAATATTCAGCTCAATACTGCTGGTCAGGCGAGTGCGCAGGGAGACGTCAGTGGCCACAACCTCGGAGTATCCGGGCAGAAGTAAAACATCATCAAAAGTCAGGGCTTCCTGGGCAATACGCAACATGGGCGACTCCGGGTGGCAGCGTGAAGGTAAACATGCAATTATAAATCTTCTACAGCCCTCAGGTAAACCAGAGTCCGTGTCACAACAACAATCACTTGTCCCTCCCACACTTTCCGTAGGCCAGCTCAACCGCGAGGCCCGGCGCCTGCTGGAGAGCCATTTTGGCTTTGTCTGGGTGGAGGGGGAGGTCAGCAACTTTGCCGCCCCCTCCTCCGGGCACTGGTATTTTTCACTGAAAGACGGTGCGGCCCAGGTGCGCTGCGCCATGTTTCGCCCCAGAAACCAGCATATTCGCTTCACCCCGGAAAATGGGATGGCTATACGCCTGCGCTGTCGGGTATCGCTCTACGAGGGGCGCGGTGAATTTCAGCTGATTGTCGAGTATCTGGAGCACGCGGGGGCCGGTGCCCTGCAAGCCGCCTTCGAACAGCTCAAGCATCGACTTCAGCTGGAAGGCTTGTTCGATGCCGAACGCAAAAGCCCCCTGCCCGTCCAGGTTAAAAGGCTGGGTGTTATTACCTCGCCCACCGGCGCGGCCATACACGATGTACTCACCGTTTTGCGGCGTCGCTGCCCCTCAATCGAGGTGTTTTTGCTGCCGGTGCCGGTGCAGGGAGACAGCGCGGCCGGGGAAATACGCGATGCCATTGAGCGTGCCAATCGCTGGCACCGCGAGGGCAAGGTCAAGCTGGACGCCCTGCTGGTGACCCGCGGCGGGGGCTCGCTGGAAGATCTCTGGGCCTTCAATGAGGAAGTTGTGGCCCGCGCGATAGTCGCAAGCGAGCTGCCGGTAGTCAGTGCCGTGGGCCATGAGGTGGATATCAGCATTGCCGACATGGTGGCGGACAGCCGCGGCGCCACCCCCTCTGCCGCTGCCGAACTGCTCAGCCCTGACCAGCGGGAATGGCTGTTGCGGCTACAGCGCATTGAACAGGACTTACAGCGCCAGGTCCGTAACCACCTGTTGCGGGCCAACCGTGAACTGGCACACCTGCAACAGCGGCTGAAACACCCCGGCCACTTGCTGCGCGAACAGGCCCAGCGCCTGGACGAGCTGGAGCAGCGCCTGCACCGGGCACAGCGCAACCAGTTACGCCAGCACCGCGCTGGGCTTGAGTTGCTGGCCAATCGCCTGGCGGCGCGGTCACCGGTGGTCTCCATTCATCGCCGGCAGCGCGATTGCAGCGAACTTGAGCAGCGCCTGCAACGCGCGATGGCGCGTAAAGTGGAACGCGCGAGTACACGACTTGCGCACCTCGCCCAATTACTGGATTCAGTCAGTCCACTGGCAACACTGCAGCGAGGCTATGCGATTATCACCACCCCAGAGGGTCGGGTGGTGAAGGATGCCTCCAGCGTGGCGCCGGGCGACACCCTGAACGCACGACTCGCCCAGGGCAGCCTGAGCCTTACGGTGCGCAAAACAGACACATAGAAGCGCGCCCCTAAAAGCCAGCGAGGCCGCTCAGATTATTAAATTTCGCTATGCCTGGCGTCCAGGGCACGATCGTGCAGTTCCAGCAGGGTTTTTGCCAGTACCGGTGTTGCCGGCATTGCCCCGCCACCTGCCCTGACCCCAAAAAGCCCCGCCTGATACGGCTGCTCACCCATACGTTGCCAGGCATTGCGCAGCCGAAACTGCAGCCGCGATGCTGTTGTGTGTTCACCGATGAAATAGCTATAGAACGCCTGTTGTTGGTGCCGGGTGCCAGGCTGAACCCACTGCAGGTGAACAAACTCGATACAACGGTCCCCTGCACATTCACGCCGGACCTGCGACGCCGTGTGAATCCAGCTCTTGCCATCGGTCGGAGCCAATGCCTGCGTAGGGTGCCTCGTCTTGCCTCCACTGCCGGCGATCATCACCGGTTCCAGCCATGTCTGGCCACTAGCGATATTCAGGCCAGCGACGACGGACTCCCGTACCACGGCAAACTCCCCTGACCCGGCCGGCGGCGGCAGTGCCATAGCGGGTGTGGCCGGCGCGAGCCCGCGTGCACCGCCTGCGATCACGAAAATCGCCAAGCCTGCTACCAAGGGCGCCTGGCCGGCAAGACCGCGGCGCAGAACAGAAGGTGGCGATACATTTGCCGGGACAGCGGCACGCTCATCAGGCTCAGGTGACAGTCGGGTTATGAGCAATAGCAACAACGCCAGTAGCAGCAGGAATATCACCAGCTGTATATCGCCGTGGGCGGCCAGGTCCATCTGTTCGCCGCGGGCCCAGTCCATCGCCACAATCAGGCAGACCCGTACCGCGTTGCTGAGTATCGCCAGGGCGCCGGCGGCCGCGGTCAACAGCAGTATCCGCGGCAGCGAACGGAACAACATCACCCCGAAGGAATAACCGAGGAACGTGGCCAGGTTGAATATGCCGAGGCCGGCACAGGCAGTGGCGACAATGTAGCGGAACTCGCCGACATGAACCACAAAACCTTCGGTATGCATGGGCAGGCCAGCGGCCACCCCGAACCATTCGATCCACTTCAGCGTAAGCAGGCGCAGCGCCGGCAATAACACATCGCCAGCCGGCACCAGGAAAAACAGCAGTGCGAAAATGGGAAACAGGCGTCGATAATGGGACCGGCCCAGTGTCGCCAGCGCAATCCCCTGCAGGATTAACACCAGCGCCAGATGCTGGCCCAGTTTTATCTCCACGGCCCCGGCGGCCAGCCAGCCCAACAAACCCGCAAGCACTAGTGCGACACCGGCATAATCGGGCGCTGGCAACATTGCGAGGAGGCGTTCCCGTTGCTGCCAACCTACCAGGTAGCAAAATACCGGCAGCACCAGCCAGGCGAACTGGTAGGATTCGCCGGCGGTCCAGATTGATGTGAGATCCAGCACTGTTGGCCACAGCGCCACCACGGTCAGTATTAGCGCGATTCCCGCGGACAACAGGGCGCGGCGCCACGCGGCGGATAGGCCCGGTCCGGGGACTTTTACGGCGCTCTCCTCTACAACGCTCTCATCGTCTTCGTCATTTCCTGCCTCATCGCCGGCGTACGCGCTGTCATTACCGCGCTGGAACGGTTGCGCGAGTACCGCCACCAAAGCGGCATCGTCGGGCCGTCGGAAATATTCCAGGCCAATGCGTTCAATCGGGGTCGCCTCAGGATCGCGGTAGGTTCCGAACAACCGGTCCCACACGCTAAGCACCGCGCCATAGTTACTGTCGGTTTCGGGCTGGTATGCGGAGTGATGTATACGATGTACCGCGGGCGTGACCAGAAACCGGCGCAACCGGCGATCAATCGACTCGGGCAGCATCAGGCTGGTGTGGGTGTAAACCGCTGACACGGTTGCCACCACAATATAGATGCCGAAGGCCGTCGGGGAGAATCCCAGGGCAAACACCAGCACTGCGGCGAAGAGTGTGGTTAGCAATACCTCCAGCGGATGATGCCGCTGCGAGGTGCTGACGTCTACCGCGGTATCGCTGTGATGAATTTTATGGGCATGCCAGAGTAGCGGCACTTCGTGAAGCACCCGGTGCTCCCAGTAGCGCATGGCGTCCAACAACAGGAACACCACTACCACCTCCACCCAGAGAGGCAGGGCGAGGGCCCGAACCAACCCGCCGTCCAGCCCCGCGGCAATGATAGTGAGGCTTTCAGGTAACAGAAATGCCCCAACGCCCCCGGCCAACAGGAACAGGCCGGCATTACTCAGCCAGCGATCCGCCACTGGCGCCCGCAGGTTGCCGCGGCTGAACAGGCGCTCCAGCACCAGCAGTACCGCCACCGCGGCCACCAGGCCCAGCGCATTCAGGCTATCGTAATCAAACATATTTTACCGCGCCCGCCAGGGTGCCGGCGGGCGATGCACGCTGGCAATACGCCTTACTTTTTGAGGTTTTTACGCTTGATCAACTGGGCGCCGATAATCACCGCCACCCCGCCAATCGCGGCCAGACCGCCGATGCCTGCAGGCAAACCCACGCCCAGCACAGGGCCGCCCAAGGGGACACTACCCGCCATACTCAGCTGGCTGATGCCAAGTGCTGTGACTGCAATAAGTCCTTGATTGATATGATTTTTCATCTTTGCTCTCCTTTGACTACGGCAATTTAAGCCATGTCTTGGCAGATCACATGACAGTCATCTCGAAGCAAAAATTGCGCCTGCGAGCCTGAAAACGCTATTAATCAACAGGTTAAACAGGGAGCACTGGGATACACCAGGAGCCGGGACGGCGGTTTGTAAAATTTCTCGACAACTTCTCGACAACTATCAACAACTACCCGTGCCCGGCTACTTCCTTGCCGGGCGGTTAGTATTTCGCCGGCAGGCGGGTATTGATGATGATATGACGACCTTCGAAGCGGATATATTCGCCGATGGTCAAATCCTTGAGGATCCGTGCCACCATTTCACGCGATGCGCCAACGCGATCGGCAATATCCTGCTGGGTCAGTTTTTCGGGGATAAACAATGTGCCATCACCGCGTTCCTCGGAGAGGTCCATCAGCACATTGGCCACCCGGCCGTAAACATCCTGCAGAGCCAGGCTCTTGACATCGGCAGTCAGTTTGCGCACGCGCTGCGCCAGGTTACTGATCAATTTTCGGGCAATACTCGGATGTTCATCCAGGACCCTGTTGAAGTCGTCCTTGAAGATGATACAGAAACTGCATTTTTCGACCGTGCGCACCGAAGCTGAGCGAACTGAGTCATCCAGCAGCGCCAGTTCACCAAAATAATCCCCGGCGCCCTGGGTGTTCATGATGAACTCTTTGCCGTTCTTATCGCTGCAATAGACCTTGACCTTGCCACTCTCTATGATAAACAGAGAATCAGCAGGATCATTTTCATGTATCACCACCGTATTCTTGGGGAAAGAACGACTGGTGCTGCTACTGGCTAATGCATCCAATTCCTCCCGGGTCAGCCCCTGGAAGATTTCTACTTGTTGCAACATGCTTGTTTTTCCTGCCCCATGAAAACCCTTTATCACTGAAGCTCGTTCGCCATGGTAACTCAAAGTACGCCCAAAACGCACCTGCTGTAGAAAAGCAGCCCGCCTCCTGCGTCTGCACGGCTTTCCTTTTCATATAACGAACGAAAAGTCGATTTCCACAGTAAAGATTGCCTCGTTATACTGCAGCCCAAGTCATCAACCGGGGTACCCCGATAAGTGAACACCGAAATAAGCGAAGGCGACGCCCTGTGGAGCGATCTCCTGCTGCGCATAATCGCCGAACTCCGCGACTTGTTTGAACGCTCGCGGGAGAGCCTTGACGCCGCAACCGTCGAGGATTTCAACCGCCTGTTCCGGGCCGCCGCCAATCTTGAGACATTGCTGCAGGAACCGGTTGCCGGCACCGGCAATCATCACGATCAAATGAATGCCCTGGCCGCACTGCGCGGCTATGCCGAAATGCTCCGGGAGGATATCGATCACCAGGCACAGGACCTGGATGAAGCCCTGGCCAGATTACTCAAGGCGATACGGATGGCTGATGCCAACCCCGGCCATGGAGGTACGATCGGCAAACCGGTGATTGCCGCCGAGCCCGGTTTTATTCTGGCAGTGGATGACCTGCAGGAAAATCGCGAACTGGTGGCCCGCTACCTGTCGCGCTCCGGCCACCTGGTGGTGACTGCCGCGAGTGGCGAAGAAGCCCTGCGTACACTGGCAGACGCTGATGTAGACGTGGTTTTGCTGGACCTGATGATGCCGGAGATGGATGGCCGCGAGGTACTGAGGCGGATCAAGGAGCACCCCGACTGGCGCGCCACCCCGGTAATTGTCATTTCAGGCAGCCAGGACATGGAGGGCATCATCGCCTGCATTGAAGCCGGTGCCGATGATTACCTGCTCAAGCCATTCAATCCCGTATTGTTGCAGGCCAGGATAAAGGCAGGTATTGAACGCAAGCGCTGGCACGACCGGGAAGAACAGTACCGCCAGCAACTGGAACGCAACCAGAAGTTCATTCGCGCCACCTTTGGCCGCTATCTTTCCGATGAGATCGTCACCGATATCCTGGAACGTCCTGAGGGCCTGGAGCTGGGCGGTGACTTGCGTGAAGTCACTATCATGATGTCGGATATTCGCGGTTTCACAACCATGAGTGAGCACCTGGCACCGGCGCAGGTTGTCACCATGCTCAACCGCTACCTCGGCGCGATGACGGATATCATCATGGCCTCTAACGGCACGATTGATGAGTTTATCGGCGACGCCATTCTGGCAGTGTTCGGCGCCCCCCAGCATCGTGATGACGACGCCGACAGGGCGGTGCGTTGCGCGCTGGCCATGCAGGCGGCCATGGCCGACGTCAATCGCCAGAATGCCGCTGAAGGCCTGCCGGAACTGGCCATGGGCATTGCCCTGAACACGGGCACGGTGATCGCGGGCAATATCGGTTCGGAACGTCGCAGCAAATACGGCTTTGTAGGCCATCCGATGAACGTAACATCCAGGATCGAGGACCACTGCCTCGGCGGTGAAATCCTGATTTCCGACAGCACCCGCCAACAATTGCGCGGCGACTATACACTCACCAACCAGCGGGATCTCAATGTCCGCGGCATTGATCAGTCCGTCACTACCTACACTATAAGAGGCAGGGCTGATGACTGAGCAAAGACCCATACTGCTGGTCGAGGATAACGAGCTCAATCGCGAGATGCTGACCCGGCGCCTGATGAGGGCAGGCCTGCGAGTCATTGTCGCGGTCAATGGCGAAGAGGCGCTGGCACTCATGACCAGCGCCCATCCGGCCCTGGTGCTCATGGACATGAACCTGCCCGTCATGGACGGCTGGACCGCCTGTGACCACGCCCGCAAGGATGCCGCTCTGCGTGATATTCCCATCATTGCGCTCACCGCGCACGCCATGGACGCCGATCGGCGTAATGCCCTCGCCGCCGGCTGTGACGATTACGCCACCAAACCCATCGATTTCCCGGAACTGCTGGCCAAGATCGAGAGGCTGAAACGCCCATGAGCCTGCGTCGCAGACTAACGCTATCCCTGTTTGCGATTCTGGCGCTGTTCGCACTCAATGTGGGCACTCACCTGTGGGGCAGCTACGCGCGAAACGAAAGCATGATCGCCTATCGCAGTTCGGTTAATGCGGCTCAGCTATCAACCGCTGCCGCCCAGTTACTCGAAGATCAGCGCCAGCAGATCCTGATTCTGGCAACATTGCGCGAGACTACCCAGGACAAGCTGGATCCGACCGAACTGGCAGAGGCAGAAGCTGATATCGAAAGCATCAGCGCCGGAATTGAGCAGTTGGGCACTCTCAGCACCGAGGTGACACGGCCACAATTTGAGCGCCTGGCACAAGCCAGCAATTTCCTGCTGGCAAGCTGGCTTGAATTTTATCGTCGCTATAACGACCCTGGCTTCGATGGCGATATGGATGATCCATTACCTTATATCGAAACCCTGGAGCACCTGCGCCAGCTGGAACAGCGCCAGGCTTTTATAGCCGTTCAGCGCGCCAGTATTATTGATCGAACCATCGCACTCACCGATCGCATCACGGTGCTGGGCTTCCTGAGCTCCATTTTCCTCACCGCGTTACTGGGATTCTTCCTGTTGCGCTATACCAATCGCTCACTCAAGCGCCTGAAAACCGGTACAGAACGCATTGGCAGCGGGGACCTCAATTACCGGATTGACAATATCGAGGATCGTGGCGAGCTGGGTGATCTCGCCACGGCCTTTAACGCCATGTCCGACAAACTCGGTAACGCCATCGAGGAAGTACGTCAGGCCAGGGATGTCGCGGACGATGCCAATGCCGCCAAGAGCCGGTTTCTGGCAAATGTCAGCCACGAATTGCGCACACCACTGAACGCGATCATTGGTTACAGTGAAATGCTGGGCGACGAACTTGATGATCAGGGCGAAGTGGATCGCAAGCAGTTTCAGCGCGATCTCGAAAAAATTGTTCTGTCGGGACGACAGTTGCTGGCCCTGATCAACGACATTCTTGACCTGTCAAAAATTGAAACAGGCAAGATGACCCTGCACCATGAGCACTTCGCACCGGGACATATCATTGAGCAAGTCGCCGAGGGCATGGAACCATTGTTGCGCGACAAGAATAATCGCCTGCATCTCTGCGACTGCTCGGCGCTGCCTCCCCTGTATTCGGATGCCACCCGCTTCCGACAATTGTTCATGAATCTGTTGAGCAACGCCTGCAAGTTTACCGACGATGGCGACATCAGCGTTACCGCGAGTGCCACCGATGGCTGGTTGACATTCTCGGTCACCGATACCGGCATTGGCATGGATGAAGCGCAGCAGTCACGAGTATTTGACGCCTTTGTACAGGCCGAACCTGCTACGAGTGCCCGCTATGGCGGCACCGGTCTTGGCCTGGCGATCTGCCGAGAATACTGTGAGCTTCTGGGAGGCCGTATCAGTGTGCGCAGCGAACCCGGTGCCGGGTCTGTCTTTACGGTCGTGTTGCCCGCGATTGCCCCAGGGTCAAATCCCGCAAGCGCTTGATCGCCTCGTCACGCTTCTCAAGGTCTTCCCTGAGCCCGCTATTGGTAGCTTCAAGCTCAGCTATGCGATCACTCATGGTTTGCATTGAGACCATCGCATCGCGCAGGAGCAAGGTGGTAGAGTGCACTTGCATCTCCGGCTGGAGACGATCGACCAGCCGCTCGTAACTCGCCCGCATGGCGTCGTCAACGACCAGCGGTTCTGCCGCCGACAACATACCTACCCAGGTAATTGCCATATCCGCTTCCCACTGCGCCTCGAGAGAGTTTTCCACCCGCTTGTAGCGCTCGAAATAGGCCAGTGCCTCTTCGGGGTCACCCATCGCCAGAACAGCAAAACCGCGCTCCAGGAATGTCTGGTCGCGCTCCTGGCAGTCGCAGGACTTGCGTGCCTCGCGAGAGGGCAAGTTCAGGGTCAGCTCTGGTGTCGGGCCGGGGGCCGCCGCTTCCGGTAAATCAGCGGGCACACTGGTACAACCTGCCAGCGCCAGTAGTGTAATGACAATGATGATCGGGCTGGAGTTAACAAGCGCCTTCACAAGTAGATCCTTACAATTATCGACATGGCATAAAGTGTACCACCGCGTCATCCCGCCAGCGACGCCTCTCAACATGACGACCGGTCACTCGGGCCGCATATGCGGAAACAGCAGAACATCCCGAATAGAGGGCGAATCGGTCAGCAACATCACCAGGCGATCAATTCCGATACCCTCGCCCGCAGTGGGCGGCATGCCATATTCCAGCGCCCTTACATAGTCATAGTCGAAGTGCATCGCCTCTTCGTCTCCGGCATCCTTGTCGGCAACCTGTTCCCGGAATCGTTCTGCCTGATCCTCGGCATCGTTCAGCTCCGAAAAGCCATTGGCCAACTCCCGGCCACCGACAAAAAACTCAAAACGCTCGGTCACAAACGGGTCATCATCCCTGCGCCGGGCCAGGGGCGACACTTCGGTGGGATAGGCGGTAATGAAGGTCGGTTGATCCAGCTGGTGTTCTACCGTTTTTTCAAAAATCTCTATCTGCAACTTACCCAGCCCCCAGCTGTCCTTGAGCGCAATACCCAGCCTGGTCGCCAGCTCGCGTATTGCTTTTTCATCCATCAGCTGGGCAGCACTGATCTCCGGGTTATAGTGCAAGATGGAATCAAATACGGTCATCCGTTTGAATGGCAGGGAAAAATCGTAAGCGGCGCCCTGGTAATGCACTGTGGTATCGCCCAGCACAGTGACCGTCAGCTGGCGCAGCATATCCTCGGTAAGGTCCATCGCATCCTGGTAATCGGCGTAGGCCCAATAGAACTCAAGCATGGTGAACTCAGGATTGTGCCGGGTCGAGAGACCCTCGTTGCGAAAACTGCGATTGATCTCGAACACCTGCTCAAAGCCACCGACCACCAGGCGCTTGAGATACAACTCCGGCGCGATGCGCAAGTACATGTCCATATCCAGCGCATTGTGATGGGTCACGAAGGGCTTCGCCGCCGCACCGCCGGGGATAACGTGCATCATGGGCGTTTCAACTTCCATAAAGCCGCGGTCCTCCATATAGTGCCGCACGAAGCGGATAACCTGTGAGCGCAACTGGAATACGGCGCGGGCATCCGGATTCACGATCAGGTCTACATAACGCTGCCGGTAGCGCAGCTCCTGATCCGCCAGGCCATGATATTTGTCCGGCAGGGGACGCAGGGCCTTGGTCAGCAACCGGGCCTCCTCCATATTGATATACAGGTCGCCCTTGCCGGATTTATGCAGCGGACCGCGAGCCGCTACAATGTCGCCCAGGTCCCAGCTCTTGATTTCAGCCAGGGTTGCCTCGTCGAGCACCTTGCGATTGATATAGAACTGGATCTGGCCGGAACCGTCCTGAATCAACAGGAATGCGCCGCGGTTGCGGATCAGGCGTCCGGCGACGGCGTAATAGCGATTCTCGGCTTCAAGGTCTTCCTTGGCACTGGCGCCAAACTCACGCTGCAGGTCGCCGGCCATTCCAGTGCGACGAAAATCGTTGGGGAACGGATTGCGTTGCTCGCGCAGCTGGGACAACTTGCCCCGGCGCTCGGCTATCAGCTTGTTCTCATCCGCATGTGCCGCGGAGTTTACGTCATTGTCACTCATCGGATTACCCTTACAGCCCCTTCTTTAAAGAGGCTTCAATAAACTGGTCTATGGCACCATCCAGCACGGCCTGCGTATTACTGGTCTCGACACCCGTACGCAAATCCTTGATTCGCGACTGGTCCAGTACATAGGAACGGATCTGGCTGCCCCAGCCAATATCGGCCTTGCTGTCTTCCATGGCCTGCTTTTCAACACTGCGCTTCTGGATTTCCATTTCGTACAACTTGGCGCGCAACAGCTTCATGGCGCGATCACGGTTCTGGTGCTGGGAGCGTTCGGTCTGGCACTGCACCGCGATCCCGGTCGGGTTGTGGGTGAGGCGCACCGCCGAGTCGGTTTTGTTGACATGCTGGCCACCGGCGCCACTGGCGCGGTAGGTATCTACCCGCAGGTCCGCGGGGTTAATATCGATATCAATATTGTCGTCAATCTCGGGCGATACGAAGACCGACGCAAAAGACGTATGGCGGCGGTTGCCGGAATCGTAGGGAGACTTGCGCACCAGCCGGTGAACACCGGTTTCGGTGCGCAGCCAGCCATAGGCATATTCGCCCTCAAACTGGATGGTCGCGCTCTTGATACCGGCCACATCACCTGCGGACACTTCTATCAGGCTGGTCTTGAAGCCCCGGGCATCACCCCAGCGCAGATACATGCGCAGCAACATCTCAGCCCAGTCCTGGGCCTCGGTGCCGCCTGAACCCGACTGGATATCCAGGAACGCGTTATTGGCATCCATCTCGCCATTGAACATACGGCGAAACTCAAGCTGCTCCAGCTGTTTTCTCATCGCCTCTACATCGGCCTCGATGTCGGCGACTGTTGCCTCATCATCTTCCGCCGCAGCCAGTTCCAGCAGATCCGCGGCATCGACCGTGGCGCTGTCCAGTTCTTCGATAGTATTGACGATAGTCGAGAGTGACACCCGTTCGCGGCCCAGTTCCTGGGCGCGTTCCGGATCATCCCATACACTCGGTTCGGCCAGGTCCAGCTCTACCTCGGCAAGGCGCTCTTTGCGATTATCAAAGTCAAAGATACCCCCTAAGCACGGCTGTGCGCGCCTGGATATCCTTGAGGGCCTGGATCAGTGGATTGATTTCAAGCATGTACTGTTCCCGGTTAAAAGGCGCGCAGTGTACCGTAGGCCGGGAGTTCAGGCCACAGGCTGCAGCTGTTCGATCACCAGCTGCAGGCTTCGGCGACCGCGGTATTCGTTTACGTCAAGGCGATAGGCGGCCTCGAGCCATTCCTGCGCCGGATTCGGCCAGGCCCCGGTATCCACGTTAAAAGCGATGGCGTCGATCAGCTCATCACTGTCTGGCGGCATCAGCACGAGCTTGAGATGCCTTGCCCCCACCAGACGCTGCTGCACAATACGAAAACGACCGTCAAACACCGGCTCCGGAAAGTGTTGTCCCCAAGGCCCTGCAAAGCGCAGCGTGGTCGCCAGCTCAAGGCCGAAGTCCGGCGCACACAGCTCGCCATCGGACTCTATTACCACCTCCAGGTCGAGATCCCGGCCGTGATGTGCCACCTCGGCTACAAAAGCCTCAGCAAAGGCCTCGTAGTGCGCCCGCGGCAGGCTCAGGCCGGCGGCCATGGCATGGCCGCCAAAGCGACTGATCAGGCCAGGGCTGCGAGTGGCCACCGCGTCGAGAACATCGCGAATATGAATACCCCTGATGGAGCGCGCAGAGCCTTTCAGTTCATTGCCACCAGGTTCGGCATCGGCAAAAACAATAGTCGGGCGATGCAGGCGGTCCTTGATCCGTGAGGCAAGGATACCGATCACACCCTGGTGCCAGCCCGATTCGTACAGCGTAATACCCGCCGGCGTGGTGTTGATATCCTCATGCAATGGCAGGGTTGCCAGCAACGTTAGCGCTTCCTGCTGCATATCCTGCTCAATTACGCGTCGATCCAGGTTAAGCTGTTGCAACCTGTCTGCATAGCCGGTCGCGGTGGCCTCGGTTGCCAGCAAACACTCGATCCCTATCGACATATCCTCCAGCCGGCCGGCGGCGTTCAGGCGCGGACCGACAGCGAACCCCAGGTCCGACGCGACTACCGTAGCGGCATCGCGTCCGGCTATGGCCAACAGCGCATTGATGCCCGGGCGGGCGCGCCCGCTGCGGATGCGCTGCAGCCCCGCCGCCACCAGAATGCGGTTATTGCGGTCCAGTGGCACCACATCCGCCACGGTACCCAAAGCCACCAGATCAAGGCACTCCACCAGCGCCGGTTCCTGCAGGCCGCGCGCTGCAAACCAGCCGCGTTCACGCAATTCGGCCCGCAGTGCCAGCATCACGTAAAAAATGACACCCACTCCCGCAATAGCCTTGCTCTCGAAACCACAACCGGGCTGGTTGGGATTCACAATCACATCGGCTGCCGGCAATTGCGCGCCGGCCAGATGGTGATCTGTCACCAGGGTGTTAATCCCCAGCGCGCGAGCCGCTGCCACACCGTCAATACTGGAAATACCATTGTCGACCGTGATGATCAGGTCGGGCTGAAGCCCGCTGGCAAGGGCGACAATTTCCGGAGTAAGACCATAACCGTATTGAAAACGGTTGGGCACCAGGTAATGAACGTCCGTGGCGCCAAAGGCACGCAGCGCGGTGATACCCAGTGCGGTACTGGTGGCGCCATCCGCATCGAAGTCACCGATTATCAGGATGCGCTGCCCGGCAGCCAGGGCATCTGCCACCAGGACTGCCGCCTGCGAGGCCCCCTTCAGGGTCTGCGGCGCCAACAGTTCCCGAAAGGATAACTGCAGTTCTTCCGGCAACAGCACCCCGCGACTGCCATAGACCCTGGCCAACAATGGGTGGATCCCCGCTGCCACCAGGGCGGGAGCGGATTCAGGACGGCGGCGACGGATACTGCGAGTAGCGCCGGGCACCCTCAGGCGCTGAGATTGTTGGCCATGAAGGCCTGTACCGCGGACAACTCCAATGGCAGCACCTCAAAGCGCTCGGGACGGTCAAACAGGTCCGCCAGGTGCAGGGGCAACGCCGGTTCGGTATTGATACCGGACCGGGTAATCGCCTGCGGGAACTTCGCCGCATGCGCGGTGGCAAGGGTAACCACCGGAATGTCGGCACTCAGGCCCGAGGCCAGCGCCGCCTTGACCCCGATGGCGCTGTGGGGATCAAGCAGATATTCGCACTCGTTCCAGGTGGCCGCAATCTGCGCGCAGGTCTCTTCGTCGGGCACTCGATAGCTGCTGAACAGATTCCTCGCCCGGCCCATCGCCTTATCCGAGAGATGGACATCGCCGTGCTCGAACTCGCGCATTAATGCCGCTATGGCATCACCATCGCGGTCGTAGAGATCAAACAGGAGGCGCTCAAAGTTACTGGACACAGTGATATCCATACTCGGAGACAAGCTGTATTGAAGCGCCTGACGACCATAGGTGGACGTTGTCATGACTCGGTGCAGCACGTCATTGCGATTGGTGGCAATAATGAGCTGCGCCACCGGCAAGCCCATTTCACGCGCCAGGTAACCGGCAAAGATATCCCCGAAATTGCCGGTTGGCACGGAGAACGCCACCGGTCGCATGGGTGCGCCCAAAGCGACAGCGGCATAAAAATAATACACGATCTGGGCCATGATCCTGGCCCAGTTAATGGAATTGACCGCAACCAGGCTGCGATCAGAGGGCAGGAAACTGCGGTCACCAAAACTGGCCTTGACCATTGCCTGGCAATCGTCAAAATTACCCTGCACCGCCAGGTTGTGGATATTATCACCGGTTACCGTGGTCATTTGCCGACGCTGCACGTCCGACACACGCTCGTGAGGGTGCAGAATGAAGATGTCGATATTCTTACAGCGCTTGCAGCCTTCAATAGCCGCAGAACCCGTATCACCGGAGGTCGCCCCCATGATCACCACTTTCTGGTGCCGACGCTCCAATACGTAGTCCAGCAGCCGACCCAGCAATTGCAGGGCGAAATCCTTGAACGCCAGGGTGGGACCATGGAACAGCTCCAGCACCCACTGGTTATGACCGATCTGGGTCAGGGGTGCAACCGCATTGTGGCGGAATACGGCATAGGTATCGGCGATGATCTGCTGCAAATCAGCAGCGGGAATTGCATCGCCTACAAAGGGCTCGATAATCCGCTGGGCCAATTGCGGATAATCCATCGACGCCATTTCGATAATGTCTTCGTGGCTGAATCGAGGCAGGGTTTCAGGTACGTAAAGGCCGCCGTCTGACGCCAGACCAGTGAGTAACACCTGTTCAAAATCCAGAGCCGGGGCCTGGCCCCGCGTACTGATATATTTCATGATAGCCTGCCTGTTAGCCGTCCAGAACTTCTACCCGGATGCGAGTAACCCTGCCCGCAACACTGTCCAATTCTTCAATCTGTTGTACCGCAATATCAACCTTGCCCTGGGGTGCCCGGTTGGTGAGCACAATCAACGGTACCCGTGTCTGTCCCGCCTGGGGCGCTTTCTGGATCAGCGCTTCAATGCTGATTCCCTGATCACTGAAAATGGTCGCGATGCGGGACAGAACCCCGGGGCGGTCATCAGCTTCCATACGCAGGTACCAGGATGTTTCCACTTCAGCCATCGGTACAATCGGCAGATCCTGCAGTGACTCGTGACAGAATGACAAGGATGGCACCCGGCTGATCTGGCCGGCACTGAGATCACGGGCCAGATCGACAAGATCAGCTACCACCGCAGATGCTGTGGGTTTGCCACCGGCACCGGCGCCATAATACAGGGTCGAACCGACGGCACTGCCTTCGACCAACACCGCATTTTTAACGCCGTTGACATTAGCCAGTAACCGGTCCGCGGGAATCAGCGTCGGGTGCACTCGCAGTTCCACACCCCGATCGCCCTGCTTGGCGATTCCCAGGTGCTTGATCCGGTATCCCAGCTCCTCGGCATAACGTAAATCCTGGGGCGTCACCCCGGTAATGCCCTCAGTATAGACTGAGGAAAACTGCAGGGGGATACCAAAGGCCAGGGAAGCCAGGATAACCAGCTTATGCGCGGCATCAATGCCCTCCACGTCAAAGGTCGGGTCCGCCTCCGCATAACCCAGTGCCTGGGCTTCCGCCAGCACATCGGCAAATTCCCGCCCATGATCGCGCATTTCACTAAGAATGAAATTGCCGGTACCGTTGATGATACCCGCCAGCCACTCGATGCGATTACCCGCCAAGCCTTCACGCAGCGCCTTTATGATCGGGATACCACCTGCCACCGCGGCCTCGTAGCGCACTGCCACATTATATTCGGCTGCCAGCGCAAACAGTTCATTACCGAATTCGGCAATCAGGGCCTTGTTGGCCGTAACCACATGTTTGCCGGCGCGTATGGCTGTCTCAATCAGCTCGCGAGCGACCGTGGTGCCACCAATAAGCTCAACCAGTACGTCGACTTCGGGGTCCGTCGCAACGGCGAAAATATCGCGACTCACCCGTACACCGGTGAGGTCACAGGCGGGGTTATCGCGCCTTGCACCCACATGCACAACCAACACCGGCGCCTGGGCCCGCGCCGCAATTTCGCCGGCATTTTCCCGCAACACATTGAAGGTGCCGCTGCCGACGGTACCCAGGCCACAAATCCCTATTCTGACTGCTTGCAAGTTAATACTGATTGCCTCCGGTAGCTGGATAATAGTGTGATCACGCGAATCAGGCGTGGCCATCACTTCTGAACATGCGCCTGATATTGCGCAGGGCCTGGCGAGTACGATGCTCGTTTTCGATCAGGCCAAAGCGCACGTAGCCCTCTCCGTATTCACCAAAACCGACTCCGGGCGATACCGCCACCTGGGCTTCCTGCAGCAGTTTCTTGCTGAACTCAAGAGAGCCCAGCTCGCGGTAGCATTCCGGAAGCCGGGCCCAGACAAACATCGTCGCCCGCGGCGGTGTTACCGGCCAACCGAGCGCATTAAGGCCATTACAGAGTACATCGCGGCGCAACTTGTACATGGCCGTAATTTCACTTACGCAGGTCTGGTCGCCTTCCAGAGCCGCTATCGCTGCCACCTGGATCGGGGTAAACATGCCGTAATCAAGGTAGGACTTCATCCGTCCCAGTGCGCCTACCAACTGGCTGTTTCCGCAGCAGAAGCCTACGCGCCACCCCGGCATGTTATAGCTTTTTGACATGCTGAAAAATTCCACCGCGACTTCGCGGGCGCCCTCAACCTGGAGGATTGACGGCGCCACATAGCCGTCAAAACACAGGTCCGCATAGGCGAAATCCTGTACCACCCAGATCTTGTGTTCCCGGGCTACGGCGATGACACGCTCAAAGAAATCCAGTTCTACCACCTGCCCGGTAGGATTGGAGGGGAAACTCAGGACCAGCATCTTGGGCCGTGGCCAGCTGGTGCGAATAGCGTTTTCCAGTTCCTCGAAGAACCCGGCCTCATCACCCATCGGTACGTGGCGGATATCCGCACCGGAAATCACAAAACCATAGGGGTGAATGGGATAGGCGGGATTGGGTACCAATATGGTATCGCCGGGTCCGGTGGTGGCCAGGGCCAGATGCGCAAGACCCTCCTTGGAACCCAGGGTTACAATAGCCTCGGATTCGGGGTCCAGGGTGACGTTATAGCGACGCTGATACCAGTCACAGATTGCCTTGCGCAACCGAGGAATGCCCTTTGACTGGGAATAGCGATGGGTATCACCGCGACGAGCGGTTTCCACCATCTTGTCGACAATGTGGTCGGGGGTTCGCTGGTCGGGATTGCCCATGCCAAAATCAATGATGTCCTCTCCCGCGGCACGGGCCTTTTGTTTCAGGTCACCAATAATATTAAACACATAGGGGGGGAGGCGCTGAATGCGCTGAAACTGGTCTTCCACGGCGTCGAAACTCGATTGCGCGCCCCTTTTGGGTCGCTTGCTAAAAAGGGGCAAACAGTACTGAGTCCGCCCGTTACTGTCAACGGACGGACGCCGGAGAGTGGTTAATCCAGGCCCAGGGTAGACATTAATTCTTCTGCGGACTGATAACCGGGAATCATCTGGCCCGACGCCGTGATAATTGCAGGGGTACCGCGCACACCCAGTGCCTGGCCAAGCTCGTACTGGCTCGCGACAGGATTGCTCTTACAGACATTATCGGCGAGCGACGCCCCTTCTTTCATCCGGGTAAGGGTACTGCCGGGCTCTGCTGCACACCATGCCGTGGCCAGCTTGCGGAAACCGTCCGAGGCCAGCCCCGCACGCGGATAAGCCAGGTAACGCACCTCTACACCGCGCTTGTTAAGCTCTGGCACCTCGCGATGAAGTTTCTGGCAATAAAAACAGGTGATGTCAGTGAATACCGTAATGTGGGAGCGCGTGACCCCTTCTGCCGGGAACACGATCATGCTGTCACGCTCTACCTTGGCGATCTCGTCGGCGCGCATGCCATCGCGACGTTTTTCGGCGAGATTAACGTAACCCGAAGGCCCCACCGTAAACATGTCACCCACTATGAAGTAGTCGCCGCTGGCGGGAGCATATACCAGTGGTCCCTCCTTGAACTGGACCGCATACATCCCCTCTATCTCGCTGGTTTCAACGCTCGCAATACTCAGGTTTACACTGGGAACCTCAAGACTCTTGCGCAGTTTGTCGGCGATCTCTTTTTCGGCAGGTTCGCCGGCGTAACCGCCGTTTACGGCCAATCCTGCACACAGGGCCAACATGGCAGCGAAAATTCGGGTTGTCATAGGGTGTCCTCTGGTTTGCGCGACCGGGGTCGCCGATTGTGATGCTGCCGGGACTGATTGGAGCTCACCGGCTGGCTTAAGTTCCTCAGCCACGCGGATGATGTCGGGCATGTAGTTCCTGCATCCGTTGTTTTGCTACATGGGTATAGATCTGCGTGGTGGTGAGATCACTGTGTCCCAGAAGCATCTGCACTACACGCAGATCAGCCCCATGGTTCAGCAAATGGGTCGCAAATGCATGCCGCAAGGTGTGCGGAGACAGCGGCTTGCCAATCTCTGCACGACGGGCGTAGATTTTAATACGATACCAGAAGGTCTGGCGAGTCATCTGTGTTCCGCGGCGGCTGGGAAAGAGCACATCGCTGGGCAAATCCTTGAGCAGTTCCGCCCGCGGCCCCGCCATATAGCCTTTCAGCCAACTCAACGCCTCCTCCCCCATGGGCACCAGACGCTCTTTGCTGCCCTTGCCGAATACCCGCAACACACCCTGGTTGAAGCTGACCTGTACCAGCTGCAAACTGGTGAGTTCGGACACTCGCAAGCCGCAGGCATAAAGCAACTCCAGCATGGCGCGATCACGAAACTCCAGTGCCAGGGTCACGTCCGGCGCCTCCAGAAGTCGCTCCACATCCTGCTCGGAGAGGGATTTTGGCAATGGCCGGCCAAGCCTGGGGCTGTCCACGTCAAGGGTCGGGTCCACCTGCAGCCGCCCCTCCCTCAGCAAAAAACGGTAAAAACTGCGGACGCAGGACATGAACCGAGCCGTTGAACGTGGTGATTGGCCCTGCTGGAGACGCACCCCCAGATACGCCTGTAACTCGCCACGGCCGGCACCAAGAATGCTGGTATCCGCAGTTGCCAGCCACTCGTGATACTGACGCAGGTCGCGACGATAGGCACTCAGCGTGTTATCACTCAAGCCGCGCTCCATCCACATCGCATCGATGTAATGTTCAATATCAGGATGATCAGAGCGGATGCCGGACATTGTGTAACACTACCATGTAATGGCCCCCGCCCAGAGCAGAATTGCACACAAAAAAAAGCGGCCACAGGGGCCGCTTCCAGAAGCCTTCCGCTGGGTGCTAGCGAGCTGTCAGCTTTTCCTTGATACGCGCAGCCTTGCCGGACAGTTCGCGCAGATAGTAGAGCTTGGCTTGACGCACATCACCGCGACGCTTGACGTTGACGCTGTCAATAACCGGACTGTAAGCCTGGAACGTACGCTCAACGCCCACACCGTGGGAGATCTTGCGCACCGTGAACGCAGAGTTCAAGCCACGATTACGCTTGGCGATGCACACACCTTCAAAGGCCTGCAGGCGCTCGCGGGTGCCTTCTTTTACTTTAACCTGAACGACCACGGTATCACCGGGGCTGAACTCAGGCAGTTCCTTTTGCATCTGTTCAGCATCAAGCTGAGAGATAATCTTGTTGGTGCTCATGGTGCGCTCCTGTCATTTCCCATGCATAGCTTCACAGCTAGCGAATCAACTTAAACTCTGTTCCTGGCAGTACAGCGCCAGCAATTCTTTTTCCTCGGGCGTCATCGCCCTGTCCCGCAGCAGGTCCGGGCGCCGCTCCAGCGTTTTGCCCAGTGCCTGTTTCAGGCGCCAACGGCGGATCTTCTCGTGATCACCGCTGAGCAGGACTTCCGGCACTCCCCGCCCCTGATACTCTTCAGGACGAGTGTAGTGCGGACAATCCAGCAATCCGTTAGCGAAGGAATCTTCCTGCGCCGACAATTCATGCCCGAGCACACCAGGCAACTGACGAATCACCGCATCGATGACCACCATGGCGGCCAGCTCACCGCCGCTCAATACGTAGTCGCCTATGGAGAGCTGTTCATCAACTTCGCTCTCTATAAGGCGCTCATCCACGCCCTCGTAACGGCCGGCGACCAGTATCAGGGCCGGTAGTTGCGCCAGTGCCACCGCTCTGCGATGGTCAAATCGCTGCCCCTGGGAGACAGGTACACAACGTGTGCATCCGCCGCCACCTGCTCCCGAGCCGCCGCTATCGCGCGCTGCAGGGGCTCGATCTTCATCACCATCCCCGGACCACCACCAAAGGGGCGGTCATCCACCGTGCGATGGCGGTCTTCCGTAAAATCCCGGGGGTTACAGTGGCCAAGGCCAACCACCCCCTGCTGCATTGCGCGACCGGTTATACCGTAATCGCTCACTGCGCTGAACATTTCAGGAAACAGGCTTACCACTGCTATCCGCATGTCGCCCTCCTGTCCCGCCATCAACCGCTGCCTAGTCCTCCAGGCACCAATCCACTTCTATTCTTGCCGCATCCTTGTCAACCCGTGTCACCGTTGAACCGGGCAGCCATGGTACAAGCCGCTCTCGCTCGTCAACACTGCCTTCGCAGGGCTTGATGACGAGGACATCATTGGCACCTGTATCAATCAGGTAATCTACGGTACCCAGCAGGACGTACCCGCCATTCTCGACACACCAGACCTGCATACCCTGCAGTTCACGCCAGTAGTAATCGCCTTCCTCAAGCGCGGGCAGCGCACTGCCTGCTACACTGACCTCGAGACCCTGGTAAGTCTCTGCCAGATTGCGGTCGTCAACGCCCTCAATGTGGGCAACCAGGCCCTTGCCCTGGCGGCGACCCGCGTCGAACCTGATATTCTCCAGGCCCGCACGCCGCTCGATCATCCACTCGCCGTAGTCGAGGAAATTTTCCATCGGCTCGGTGTAGGAGTGAATTTTCACCCAACCCTTGATCCCGTAGCAGCCGGTAATCCGGCCGATGACGAGACGCTCACTGACAACGGGCTCATTCATTACACCCGTGCCGGATCAGGCCGCGCTCGCTTCCTGGGCACCAGCTTCCTGGGCGCGAGCTTCCTTGACCAGGGTGGCCACGCGATCAGACAGCTGCGCGCCCTGGCCCTGCCAGTAGACAATGCGCTCTACATCAACACGCAAACGCGCTTCCTGGCCCCGGGCAACCGGGTTAAAGAAACCCACCCGCTCAATAAAGCGGCCATCCCTGGACTTGCGGCTGTCAGTGACAGTCAGATGATAAAATGGGCGCTTCTTTGCACCACCACGAGAAAGACGAATTGTTACCATATTCCGTAATTTCCTGAAAATGAGTCGGGATCTGCGGCCAAGCAACCGCAACATCCACAGCAAGTACCTGCAGCTCGGCCGCAAAGGTGGCGTATCATACGGAAATTACCCCGGCTTTAAAAGCCCCGCCCCGGGGAAATTTCATTATATTCCGGGCCGCGATCAACATATGCGGCGCCACTAACAAGACGATTAACGGAATGGGGAACCGCCACCCCCGGGACCGCCGCCCGGGGGCAACATGCCCCCCATGCCACGCATCATTTTTTCCATGCCGCCGCCCTTCATCTTTTTCATCATTTTCTGCATTTGCTTATGCTGTTTCAGCAGGCGATTAAGATCCTGAACCTCGGTACCTGAGCCCCGCGTAATGCGCCGCTTGCGGGAGCCGACAATCAGGTCCGGATTGCGCCGCTCCTTGACCGTCATTGAGTTAATCATGGCCTCCATGCGGGAAAACATCTTGGTATCCATATTCTGCTGCGCCGCCTGCGCCAGATTGCCCATCCCGGGCAACTTGTCCAGCATGCTGGTGATACCGCCCATGTTGTTCATCTGCTGCAGCTGATCACGGAAGTCTTCAAGGTCAAACCGCCCGCCCTTCCTGACCTTGCGCGCCAGACGCTCCGCTTTCTGTTTATCAACCTTCTGTTCCGCTTCCTCGATAAGAGACAGCACATCCCCCATCCCCAGGATCCGCGATGCCAGGCGGTCGGGGTGAAACGGGTCCAGGGCCTGGGTTTTCTCGCCCACGCCAAGAAACTTGATGGGCTTGCCGGTAACAGAGCGTACCGATAGTGCAGCACCGCCGCGGCTATCGGCATCAATCTTGGTTAAAATGACGCCGGTCAGGGGCAGCGCCTCATCAAAGGCCTTGGCGGTAGTGGCGGCATCCTGGCCGGTCATGGCATCGACCACGAACAAGGTCTCAACCGGTTGGGCAATACGATGCAAGTCGGCGATTTCCGCCATCATCGACTCATCTATGGCCAATCGGCCTGCGGTATCAATGATCAGTACGTCACTGAACCGTATTCTGGCGTGCTCCATAGCGCCACGGACGATATCTGCGGGCTTCTGGTCAGGCTGGCTGGGAAAGAAATCAGCACCCACTTCGGCAGCCAACGTCTCCAGCTGCTTGATTGCTGCAGGGCGGTATACATCCGCACTCACTACAGTAACCTTCTTCTTGTCCCGCTCCCTGAGCAGCCGCGCCAGCTTGGCAACAGACGTGGTCTTGCCCGCGCCCTGCAGGCCCGCCATCAGAATGACTGCCGGGGGCTGTACTGCAAGGTTCAGCCCCTCATTGGCTGTACCCATCACCGACTCGAGCTCGGCCTGTACAATTTTCAGGAATGCCTGCCCCGGGCTGAGGCTTTTTAAAACTTCCTGCCCCAGCGCGCGCTGCTTTACGGCCTCGACAAACTCCTTTACTACCGGCAGCGCAACATCGGCTTCCAGCAGGGCCATGCGCACTTCGCGCAGGGTCTCCTGAATATTGTCCTCAGTGAGGCGTGCTTTGCCGGCAACGGCGCGCAGGCTGTGGGAAAGGCGATCAGAAAGGCTTTCGAACATGGGAAGGGTCTCGACAAACGCAGGAGCTATTGATTATGAACAGACAAATCGGTACAACTAGGCGTAGTATACGTCACCCGGGCCCAACCCCCAAACCATGCCACTATTGCCGCTAGCCATTATTGCCGCGCTGCTATACCTGTCTGCTGCAGGTATGCATTTGCTGCATATCCTGCAACGCCAGCCGAAGCTGAGCCCTGCCGTACTCACCATGGGCGCCATAGCGCTGGCTTGTCATGGGCTGGTCGCGTGGTTCAGCATCTTTGATGAACATGCCGTCCACCTGGGCTTTTACAAGATTTCCGCGCTGATTTCTTTTGTGATCAATGTTGCCTGTATTGCCTGGCTGGTACGGCGCCCGCTGCAAAACCTGCTGGTGGTGTTACTGCCATTGTCAGCGGCAGCGGTGCTGGTCTCCGCCTTTGCACCACATACCGGCACTACCCCGGAAGATATCGATAGTGGCCTGCTGGTACATATAGCCTCATCGGTACTGGCCTATGCAGTGCTGACGCTCGCCGCCGCACAGGCCGGCCTGGTCGCTATACAGGACCATCAGTTAAAAAGACATCACGCCACCGGCATTGTCACCTTTCTGCCGCCCCTGCAATTGATGGAAACCATGCTGTTTGAGCTGCTTTGGGCCGGCGTACTGCTGCTGACTGTGGCCATAGCGTCGGGATTCCTGTTCCTGGACGATATTTTTGCCCAGCACCTGGTACATAAAACCGTGCTTACCCTCATTGCCTGGGTGATTTACTCCACCTTACTGTGGGGACACTACCAGCTGGGCTGGCGCAGCCAGACTGCGGTACGCTTTACCCTCGGCGGCTTCGCCCTGCTCATCCTGGCGTTCTTTGGCTCCAAACTGGTACTGGAACTGGTTTTACAGCGCAGCTGAAGCTGATGTAATCAGGCGTTGACGGGGGTTGCCCCGGGGCCGGTTTTTCTTCAAGATACGCCACATACTCACACCACAGGTTCGCCCTTGCTTTGAACGAAGCACCGCTGGGTCTCTTATACTCAGTCCTGGTAGTCCTCATTCTGCTTTCCGGTTTCTTCTCAAGTTCCGAGACCGGAATGATGTCTCTCAACCGCTACCGGCTGAAACACCTCAGGAAACAGAAGCACCGCGGCGCCCGACGAGTCGGCCAGCTGCTGGAGCGCCCTGACCGACTGATCGGGCTTATCCTGATCGGCAATAACCTGGTTAATATCCTGGCGTCCGCCATCGCCACCGTAATCGCCATCCGGTTGTGGGGCGACGCCGGCATCGCTATCGCCACCATAACGCTTACCCTGGTTATCCTTATTTTCGCGGAAATCACGCCGAAGACCATCGCTGCCCTGCACCCGGAGCGTATAGCCTTCCCTGCCAGCGTCGTGTTGTTGCCGCTGATGAAGGTCATGTACCCGGTGGTGTGGCTGATAAACACCGTTACCAACGGCCTGCTCGGCCTGCTCGGCGTTGACCCGGCAGCAGCCAAGGAAGAGCATGTATCCTCCGACGAGTTGCGCACCATTGTCACCGAGGCCGGCGCCCTTATTCCCGCCCGCCACCGCGGCATGCTGCTGAACATCCTCGATCTGGAAGAAGTCTCGGTCGATGACGTGATGGTACCGCGCAACGAAGTCTATGGTATTGACCTGGACGACAGCGACGACGACATCCTGCGCTGCCTGCAGGCGAGCTCCCACACCCGGTTACCGGTATGGCGCGACGACATCAACGATATCGTCGGGGTTCTGCACATGCGCAACATCAGCCGTGTTATCGACAAACAGGGCCTGGATCGCGGCGCCCTGGAACGGGAAATGGACAAGCCCTATTTCATCCCCGAAAGTACGCCGCTGCACACTCAGCTGCTGCACTTCCAGAAAAACAAGCTGCGCCTCGCCATTGTGGTTGACGAATATGGCGAGGTAATGGGCATTGTCGCGCTGGAGGATATTCTCGAGGAGATTGTCGGGGAATTCACCTCCAAGATGACCGACGGCAGCGACAGTATCTTCGCCCAGCGCGACGGCAGCTACATCATAGCCGGCAATGCGAACCTTCGGGATGTTAACAAGGCACTGAACTGGGATTTGCCAACCGATGGCCCCAAAACCCTGAGCGGGCTTATTCTGGAGCATCTGGAGTCCTTCCCGGATGGCAACGCAGGACTGGTTATTGCCGGATACCGAATGGAGATTCTGGAATTACAGGGTAACGTTGTACAGTCGGTAAGGGTTTCACTGACCAAGAACAAAAGTAAAAATCGACGCTAGCAGCCAGCGTCCTACAGCCACACACCACCATCTTCCAGCCGCCGTTCGCGAGCCCGCGACAGAATGTCCCGCTTCTCTTCCTGTGTCGCCATGAACCAGTCGGTAATTTCCGCAGCATTACGGTAACAGCCCAGGCAGACATCTTCATCGTTCAGCAGGCATACCGATATACAGGGCGAAGAGGGCTCCCTGTTTTCCTTCCCGGCGGCTTTTTCATCACTCATGTCTGCTCCTTCAGGCTTTCGTTATAAGCGGCGGCATTGCTTATATAATGTCCCGCATTCAGCGCCAGCCCCGCTTGCTGCTCCTCGCTGAGCTGGCGGCGGATCTTGGCCGGGGCGCCCAGCACCAGGCTGCCATCGGGTATTTCCATACCCTCGGTTACCAGCGCACCGGCGCCAATCAGGCAATTCCTGCCTATTTTAGCGCCATTGAGCACCACTGCCGCGATGCCCACCAGGCTACCGTCACCCACCGTGCAGCCATGCAACATCGCCTTGTGACCCACGGTAACATTATCGCCGACCAGCGTCGGGAAACCGGGGTCCGCATGCAACACCGCACCGTCCTGGATATTGCTGCCCGCACCCACTTCGATACGTTCGGCATCACCCCGCAACACGCAGCTGAACCAGACACTGCTGCGATCCCCAAGAGTTACCCTGCCGATAACGGCTGCGTTGGGGGCGATGAAATGGCCCGTCCCCTGGAGGGTTACATGATGTTCGCCAAGACTGTATTTCACGTTTTACTCTCCTTGTGTAGTGGTAGTTCAAGGCCCGCTTGCAAACCGATATTGGCCAGTTGCGCCAACACCCTGGCGGTTATCCCCCAGACCGTGCCGTTATCCAGCTGATAGTGGGGCACCGACTGCTCCTGTACACCATCGTGCATGCGTTCAATACGGTAACGCGCATGCTCGGCAAATACCGACAGCGGTGCCATGAAGACAGTATCAAACTCGGCAGGGTCAACTCGCAAAGGTGGTGGCGTCTCCACGCGCACAATGCACGGGTGCACCACAAATCCGGAGCGGGTGACCAGGGAGGCCAACTCACCCAGTGGCTGCACCGCGGTTTGCGGCCAGCCTATCTCTTCTTCCGCCTCGCGCAGAGCCGTATCCCAAGGGGTGGCATCCGCAGGCTCACGCTTGCCGCCCGGGAATGCGATCTCGCCGGGATGCAGTTTCAGGTGCAGGGCGCGACGGCCAAGTACTACCCTGGGCGATGCCTCCTGCGTCAGCACCACCAGCACGGCAGCCTGCCTGCCGGACCCCGTCCACGGTGCGCGCTGCATACCCAGCCCTTCTTGCAGGCGAACAAGACACTGCGCGGCATCAACCCGCCCAGGCATGGTCAGACACCTTCGGCCTGGGCGGAATGGAAGTCAGCCGCAAACGCCTCCAGTCGACCCTGCTCGATAGCCATACGGATGCCGGCCATATGATTCTGGTAGAACCGCAGATTGTGAATGGTATTGAGCTGGGAACCAAGAATCTCGTTACATTTGTCCAGATGGTGCAGATAGGCGCGGCTGAAATTCTCGCAGGTATAGCAGTCACAACGTTCATCCAGTGGCAGCGTACTGGTCTTGTGGCGGGCATTACGCAGCTTGAGTATTCCCCGCGAAGTGAAAATAAAACCGTTGCGCGCATTGCGGGTCGGCATCACACAGTCGAACATATCAATACCGCGGCGCACACCCTCCAGCAGATCCGCCGGCGTCCCAACTCCCATAAGGTAGCGCGGCTTGTGCTCGGGCAGTAGTGGCTGCAGGCCGTCCAATACTGCAACCATCTCATCCTTGGGCTCGCCCACCGACAAACCACCGATGGCATAGCCGTCAAAACCGATGGCTTCCAGCCCCGCCAGCGATTGTTCGCGCAGACCCTGGTACATGCCGCCCTGAACAATACCGAACAACGCTGATGGGCTGTTGCCGTGGGCCGCTTTACTGCGAGCGGCCCAGCGCAGGGACAGCTCCATGGAGGCACGCGCCTCCGGTTCGGTGGCAGGATAAGGTGTGCATTCATCAAAGATCATCACAATATCCGAGCCCAGGCTGCGCTGGATAGCCATTGAAGTCTCCGGGTCCAGGAACACCGGCGCGCCATCCACAGGCGAGCGGAACTTGACACCCTGCTCCGTGATCTTGCGCATGGCACCCAGGCTGAATACCTGGAAGCCGCCGGAATCCGTCAGGATCGGACCATCCCAGCCCATGAAATCATGCAGGTCACCGTGGCGCTCAATAATATCGGTGCCTGGCCGCAGCCATAAATGAAACGTGTTGCCGAGGATGATCTCTGCGCCAATGGCGCGAATGTCCCGCGGCAACATGCCCTTGACCGTGCCATAAGTGCCCACCGGCATGAAAGCGGGCGTCTCGACGCTACCCCGGGGAAACTGCAGGCGGCCGCGCCGGGCGGCGCCATCACTGGCGGTGCGCTCGAAGGTCATGTGACAGGCTTGATTCATCGCTGCTCCAGGGCATCGGGGCTGGGGGTGATGAACATCGCATCACCATAACTGAAAAACCGGTAGCGCTGCGCAATAGCCTCGCGATAAGCCGTTGCTATGGCTTCGCGGCCGGCAAAGGCGCTCACCAGCATCAGCAGGGTTGACTCGGACAAATGAAAGTTGGTGATCATCGCATCCACTACCCGGAACCGGTAGCCGGGATAGATGAAGATATCAGTATCACCCGTGAGTGGCGCGACCTTACCCCCACCACAGGCCGCCGATTCCAGCGAGCGCACCGCGGTTGTGCCCACCGCGACTACCCTGCCGCCACGGTTTCGGGTCGCCGCGACCGCGGCACACAGCGCCTCGTCAACCTCAAGGTATTCCGAGTGCATCTGGTGCTCTTCAATACGCTCAACGCGCACCGGCTGAAAGGTACCGGCGCCCACATGTAGGGTCACCGTCGCGCGCTCAATACCTTTTGCCTGCAGCTCTGCCAGCAGGGCATCGGTAAAATGAAGGCCCGCGGTAGGTGCTGCAACGGCTCCCTCGCGCTCGGCATAGACCGTCTGGTAGCGGGACTGGTCAATCACTTCATCGGCGCGCTGAATATAGGGTGGCAGCGGCATATGGCCGATGGCTCCCAGAATCGTCGGCAGCGCCACACCCTCAGGTGCTCGCAGGGCGAACAGTGCGCCCTCGCGTCCGCTGACCTCAAGCTGCCAGGGCCCCGGTTCATCGCCCTCGGCTGCGGTAAGAAAAATTCGGGTACCGGGCCTGGGTGACTTGCTACTGCGAATATGAGCCAAAGCAGTGGAGGTACCCGTCAAACGCTCGATCAGGATCTCCACCCGACCACCGGTTTCCTTCTGGCCCCACAAGCGAGCGGGAATCACCCGGGTATTGTTGAATACCAGCAGGTCTCCGGGATCAAGGCAGGAGGGCAAATCGGTAAATTGCAGGTGGCGCAGCGCACCCGTGGCACCATCCAGGGACAACAAACGGCTGGCACTGCGCTCCGCAAGCGGATGCTGGGCTATCAGCTCTGGGGGAAGGTGGTACTTGAAATCACTGAGTTTCATTGTAAAAAAGCCGGCCTGAAGCCGGCTCTCGACCCTTTGGCGGCCGACTTATTTGTCGTCTTCGCTCGGGACTGCTGCTTCGACTTCAGCTTCCTCGGCAACAGGTTCTGCCTCGGCTTCAGCGGCAGGCTCTTCCGCTGCGGCTTCTTCAACCGGCGCGGGCTCGGGTGCCTTGGGCGCAGGCGCCTTGACCAGGCCTTCGGCGGTCAGGATAGCTACTTTCTCGTCGCCATTAACCGCTTTCTTGTTGGCGTCCTTGACGGCATAACGCTCGTCACCACGCTGGAAAATACTGTAATCAGCGGTCTTTTTAACCAATTTCATTGCCACGATCTTTTCTCCTTCGATACTCAGAAATTCGGCCCCGGGAGGGGCGCGGGATATCGGCAGGCAACGTTAAAGAGCCGGCCGGCGACAAGTCTACAGCGAAACAGCTGCCGGGTTAAGGAAAATCATTGCAGTTTGGGGCCCGGTTGCTATAATCGCGCGCTCTCCAGGGGTGCCCCGCGCACTCCGTATCCCCTCTGCCGGAGTGGTGAAATTGGTAGACACGTCGGATTCAAAATTCTCAAGCGATTTTGTATCCCAAGGGGAAAATAGTAAGATTACAGCTGTGCCAGAGTGATGAAATTGGTAGACATGATGGATTCAAAATCCATTGCCTTAACGGGCGTGCCGGTTCGAGTCCGGCCTCTGGTACCACCTCCCCCCTCGTATAAACGCAACGGATTATTTCCTACCCCATACCCCGGATAGAGCCTCTGGGATACACCTGGGATACAAAAAGGAGTAATCTGAAGAAATATACGGGACGCCGTCGACGACACTTTGCCGGCTAAACCACGTGTATTGTCAAAGTTAAAAAGTGCGATTTCCTACATTCTTGACATATCTCAGCATGAGCTGATAAACAATTGACGACTTTCTTTAATTTCTAATAGCCTTACAGTCGTGGACGTTCAAATCCTCTTCTGGACAGCGTTTATAAACATATCGGAAGACCATGAGAGACCATCTAAGGCATCGGCTATTAAATAACTTTTCGTTTAAGGCACGCTGGATACTAGCCAGCGACCAATTGGTTAAAAGCCATTAACGCTTGTGTTCTTATCTTCATGAATTTATTACGTTTTTCAAGGACGAGCTCCCCACGCTTTCGCCAGCTTCACCGTATTTTCGACCCTATTTTCTCTACTTCTCAGGCGTTTACGGTGGCAATTGTGGGGAAGATCACAGGCCTCTATACCCCACAAACCGGCCCGTTATGCCAGCGTTAGCACTCTATAGAGATCGAGTATGATATTTTTGCTTCGCTGCGCTCACAACTCAAAACTATGCTTCTGCTTGGGGGCGCTAATCTCCGCTCCCGGCACAAACCGGCGACCTGCTCGACATGAATACTGTGCCAGGAGGTAGAGAAGGCAGATGCCACACATCGGCGTGGTCAAGACAAGATTTTGGCGTGGGCACGACGGTACTGCGATGGTGTTTTTGCCATCTGTTTTTTAAATTGAAAACCCAGATGGCTAGAGCTGGAAAAACCAGTCCTCAAAGCTATCTCCTCCACCTCCAGTAAACTTGAGCGCAACAATTCAGCCGCTCTATCTATTCGTCTCTCCAATAGAAACCTATGCGGAGAAACGTTATAAGTTGCGAGAAACGCTCTGCTGAAGTGGGCTGGTGAAAGCTTTACCCTTTCAGCAAGTTCCTCTACCAATATGGGGCTGCTTAGGCGGCTTTGAATAAACTCCTCTAGCTTTCTTTGCTTAAACCCAGGCAATCCACCGGCTGCGTGAGTATTATTACTGCAGTTTTTTGAAAAGGGCTCTGTGCCAAGATAACGATCAAGACAGTACTGACGCATCGCATCTAAAACGGGTTCAACAAAGTTCCCACGGCCTTCTGACTCCCTCAAAACATAATCCGCAGTCCGAGCTATCTGGTATAAAACCGGATCCCTAAAAGGTGTTGCCATTGGTACACCCTTGTCTGTGCAAAGTCGCTTGGAAGTCTCTTCATCTAGGTAGACGTGAAGCATCTCAAAACGACCGTCAAGGACCCAATCGGTCGCCTCTGAGGCTCTCAAGACGACCGTCGTTCCTGGTGCGAAACCGCGCCACACGGTGCCACCGTTGCGCACTCGCTCCATACGGGCGTCGCCCCTCAGAGATACAGCCAAAATCGTATTCTTGTGACCAGCGAACGTCTGACACCTAGGGGAGTGCTCCCAAAGAGCGGCTGAAAGCCCACCCGATTCTCGCTGCTCGTACTTTGCAATTGGATGTTTTTCAGTAAACCGAGACACAGCGTCTAGAGTTTCGGTCAAAACTTCCATTTCATTATATGTTGACATATTAAAACCATCACATCTTTGAGGCGTACGTGAACTAAACCCCTAATTATTATTGTGCGCCTGCTACTCTCAACGCACGAGCTACTTCTCGCTCTCCTTCAACTGAAGTTCCCGGCGAATAGACGGCCTTTTAACGAGCACTCTTGAATTTGACATAACCCAGCTTTTCGGTCAAGGCCTCGGTTCCGTCTAACTACAGCGGAAAGTGGCCCCTGTTAATTTAAAAAAACAGCATAACTGAGCGGTCTTTTATCGCCAGTTAATCTAAATAGCTCGTCATATGGGAAACCGTAACCATGTTGAACTGGTTGGTCGAGCAGGGAATGCTAATCGGTTAGCCGAACTGGTGCGCACTGGCTCCCGGCAACTCCACCAGCAGACTGTCGGGGTGGATGTCACTGGGTGTCTGGCATCAGGATGCTGGACGTATGGAGTACGGGTGTGTGCACAAGGGTCACCTGTCGAATGGGGAGTGCAAACTGGCATCGTCCCAGTAAAGTACGGCTTCCCAGACTCAGGGCAAAGATCGGAGAGCCCGTCGTGTTCCGCTCCACATTGGTGCCGTCCTGTGTGCGCAAGGTCCATCACCCGAAGCGCCGCCGGCAGGGCTCTATCTGAAACGGGGTCGCCGCCAGTAACATGAGCGTGGCGCTTGAGGCGCTGTTTAGCCCCGAAGCTTTGGTTTTGTCTCTATGCGTCCAATGATCAGCTTACCATCATATAAGGTTCCGGCCCAAAGCTTCAGAATTCGTGCAGTGGTGAGGCGTCCATCCCTTTAATTTCTTTCGAAGAAGCACACGGACAAGACGACCTCACCACCTAGACCTTTTAAGCCTCTCCATACTAAATATGGGCTTAAAGACTGATGATGGATTGGTCGCCGTGAGCGGGAGATAGACTTACCTCAAGTTCGGCAGAATGCGTCTCTCAATAAGGTCTTCTAGCCAATATTTAAACATCTCCTCCGTATCTTGAACCATGCTAAATCCAGCTTGTCGCAGTTTGATTGTACTGACGAAAGCCGGCGGCGGCGGCTCATCTGCCCCGGTTGCAAAGCAAAAATCCGCATAGTGGTGGGATTCCCCAAGCAAATCCATTAAAGATGTCTTTCTTAATCCGTGCTTTTCGGTAATAGCGTCCCAAGTATGCACGTGATCTTCAAAGAACGAACTCATAAGCTTTGAAGAATCGGGACCCACCTTTACGCCCAGCACGCTGGCGCAGCTGGGCCAAAGGTTACGCCACTCAAAAACATCGCCGTTCGTGACATTGAAGTGTTCGCCGGATGCGGCCGGCGTTTCACCGGCCCAAAGAATGACTTCCGCTAACAAACGAGCATCCACGGCCTCCCATACATAGGATGGCCCCCCCGGAAAACCGAATGGCTCGCCGAGCTCGTTGCAAATCGCGGCGTATGCACCAATCACGGGTGCTAGATTCATCGCGACCCCTGTTGTAGCGCCGATTATGAGTTGCGGGCGTAGTATGGTGAAATCAAAGCCAAACTCATTAGACGCTTCTCGAATGTAGTCCTCCTGGAGCCAATAGAAATTGTCGTGTTGATCCCGACTTGCGTTTTCCTTGGCAGGAATAGGCATGGGATGAAGATGTATCCCATACGCCTTGGTTCCCTGTAGTAGCGTGATATGTTTGAAGACTTCTGAGTTAGAGACAAGCGGCCTAACCACATTCTGAAGCATACTCAGGTTTGTTTGCATCTGTTCCGGGTCGGTCCATCCTTCGATCAATCCGGGCTTTTCATACAAGGCTGCGTAAACAACGTGTGTCACTCCCGACAGAGAAGAAAAGGCTTTTTCTGCTTGTTCGCTATCCCGTAGATCCACTGAAATATGGCGGAAATCACGGTTGGACTTTACCTCTGGCTGTCTACGTGAAACGGTGATTATCTCGCACTCAGGATCTGCAAGAAAGGACTCAACAGCCGAGCAACCAACCACTCCGCTAGCACCAATTATCAATACGGTTTTCTTCACAATCTTCTCCAGTTCATAGATTGACGATTTAGATAGGGCTAATCTCTTTTTAGAAAGTTTTAGTCGAATATCTTATTTAGGGAAAACTACTGCCATCGATAGGACACAGTCACTCCATATGATCGTGGATACCCGGCAAACCTCACCAAGGCATCGCCGAATTCCCTCGTAACCTGTCGCCAGTAATATTCATCTGTGAGATTCTTACCCCAGGCCCGTATACCCCAGTTTCCAGCATCGATGCCGGCTCGCATGTCGAGGAGTGCATAACTGTCAACCTCCAGTTCCGGAAGTTCGCCAAAGCCAGCATAGGTATCGTCCTGATAAGAGATCAGAGCCCCAACATAGCCTATCATCCCTGATGAGAAGGTATGCTCGTAGGAGGCATCAACAGACCCTTGCCATTCAGGTGCATGCGGGAAAGACTCACCGGTGAAGTTCTGTTGCTGACCCAGATAGTTAAAGTTTGTAAAATCCCCCTTTATCTCACTATCGGAGTAACTAACACCCGCTCGAAGAGTAAGCCCCTCTGTTACCAGGGCTGTGGCAAACATTTCAAACCCCTTTACCTCGGATTCCGGGACATTTACGAGGGCTCCTAGCGGACCAAAAACGGGATCAAGTACAGAACCACGAATTTGTTTATCTTCGTAGTCATAGAAGAATACTGCGCCATTCAATTGAACTCTGCTAGAGAACAGCGAGGACTTCACACCTAATTCATAGGCCAGGAGTGACTCTTGCACAGCGGGGATTAGTTGGAGCGAACGTGCCGTCGCGGCGGTTGGAAAACTCCCGGCTTTGTAGCCTTTGGAGACATTACCGTAGAACATCGTGCCGTCCGTTGCCTGCCACTTCGATCCGAGCCGCCAAGAAAAATTATCCTCGTCTAGGCTATCATAGACGTACCCAGGCGCGAAATCTGGTGGCTCGTTTGTGGTCCCACAACCCCCCGGTCCAGCGTCAACTCCTGGTCCCTGTGTCGTATCTGGAAAAGATGAGTTTACGAACGGATCTCCGGTAATCAAAAGATTTTGAATGCCTTGCGATATCGTGGACCAGGAACCATCTCCACCATCCTGACCGCAGCCAATGAAGTCGCGTTTCTGATCTGTATATCGAGCACCTGCGTGAAACGTAAAATCTCCGACGGGATATTCCATGTTACCAAAGACGGCCCACGTCTCAACGTCCTGATCACTCAACGGTCGGGTTGGACCGAGTTTTAAGCCGAAAATCTGACTGCTTGAAGAGTCTGAATAGGATTGCAGAAAGGTGTCAACGGTATCGTCCAATTGGAAGTTGGCGCCGGCTACCCAGTTAGCTCCATTTTCCTGCAGTCCTGATATGCGTATTTCCTGGTAGTAGGTATCAATCTCGCCCATTTGAACGGATTCATAATTGCGGAATGTCGTGCCATCGCTTTCCACCGGCTGAAATCTGTCGAACTTCTGATAGGAGGTCAAGGAGGTCAAGAGGATCGTTGGACTTAGGTCGACCTCTAAACGGATATTCGAGTGCATGTAATCATTATCTGCTGCTAGAGAAACACACCCCTCCGGGTCTTCCGTTGGAGAGTTATTTATACAGCTACTCCAATCGGCTTCACGATTTTCCGACCCTGCTTTTGGAAAATTCAGGAACCCCGGATCCAGGGGGGTCTGCGCATTCTGAACCACGGCTTGGAAAAACTGTGGAGCAGGGGTATCAGATTTGTCTTGTCCGTAGGTCACAGTTCCTAGAACACGGACTTTTTCGGTCGGATCCCAGGCTGCGGAAAAACGAGCTAAAGAGAAGTCGCGATCGCCTAGCTCGTTATCGGTTGTGGTACTTTTTTGCCAGCCGTCACTTTTAATAATTTTTCCTGCCAGCCGAAACGACAAACTGTCCGATACAGGAATGTTTACGTGGCCATCAAAATCGACCGTTCCAAATCTCGCATAGCCGAGTTCGACCTCTGCGCCAAATTCATCAGAGGGCTTATTTGCAATATAGTTGATAGCCCCCCCCGTTGCGTTGTTTCCGAAGAGAATACCCTGCGGACCTTTGAGTATTTCTGTACGACTGATATCAAGGTTGGCATAACCTGATAAGATCGAATAGGGCACAGGCATTTCATCGACATAAACACTTACGGTCGGACTGGCTGCTAAGGATGTGTCCTGAAAACCAACGCCCCTTATCGTGTAGATTGGAGTCCCGTATGTCGAAACGGTTGCATGAAACCCAGGCACCACCTTCTGCAAATCATCCATACTATCTAGATCGAGCCTATTGATATATTCCTCTCCCAGAGCGGTCACGGACATCGCTACCTCGTTAATATTCTCCGACCTCTTTTGGGCAGTCACTATGACTTCTTCCAGCATCATCTCCGCTGCATAGCCCACCGGAACAATAGTTAGCAGACCCGCAGCGGCAATAACTTGCGGCATGGCTTTTCTCTTAGTCATTTATTTCTCCTTGATATTAATGTAGAAGATTTTTTATTCCTTAATAATCGTAAAAAACCAATGGGTTCTACCCCGCTTTTACGGACACTTCAAAGAAGCCCATAA
>NZ_PKLZ01000014.1 GCF_002868715.1 Kineobactrum sediminis | reverse complement strand
CTCAAAAGGGCGATTAAAAATGGGGGGATTACACTGTTGCCTGCCGTCGTCAAGTCCGTCAAGACATTGGTGTCGCTCCAGCCGGTAATCTGCGCCGCTGATACGGACCCGGCAGCCAATAGCGCAGCTGCCGCCGCGGCGAAATGGTTTCTCGTGAACATAGGAATTCCCCTTCTTCAAGTTTTTTGAAAGAAGCATTCTCTGAGTGTGGAAACCCCAAGTTCTGCAAGATCTATACACTCGCTTTTTGAGTATAGGATCGAATAACGGAGTGTGCCGGAAATTTTATCGATGAGCCTTGAGCCCGGATGGACATCCGGCCAGCTTAACGCCAACCCCACCTGTGCACCTCGCCGACGTGGCCTGTATCAGGCCAGCAGGTCCCGCAACGCTTTGCGGTTCAGCTTGCCGACAGCTGTTTTGGGTACACTGTCCAGAAAGACGATTTTGCGGGGTTTTTTGTAGGAGGCCAGTCGCCCACTGACAAACTCGATCAGTTCCGCTTCGGTCGCCTGCTGGCCGGGTTTCAGGGCGATCGCCGCGGTGACGGCCTCAATCCATTTTGCGTCTTTGGTACCAACGACGGAGCACTCGGCCACCGCCGGATGTTCCATCAGTACATCCTCGACCTCGCGGGGATAAACGTTGTAACCGCCGGTAATGATCATGTCGGAAGTGCGGTCCTTCATATGCAGGAAGCCACGCTCATCCATCACTGCTATATCCCTGGTACGCAGCCAGCCGTCGTCGGTAAACATCTCGGCATTGAGCTGGTCGGCATTGTAGTAACCTTTCATCATCGAGGGGGCCCTGACCGCGATTTCGCCCGGCGCACCTGGCGGCACCTCATTGCCCGCTTCGTCGATCAGCCGCAGCTCGACATCAACGCAGGGCTTGCCGCAGGAACCCAACAGGTCAGCTTCATGATCTTCGGGCCGAAGCACCGTGATGGTCAGCGGGCATTCGGTCTGGCCGTAGTATTGCCAGAACCGTTCACGTCCCCATACCGCCATGGCTTGTTCAATGACCGGTCGGGGCATGGGGGAAGCGCCGTAGATGACCTGGCGCAGCGAAGATACATCAGTTTGTTCAAAATCCGGATGGCCCAGCAGCATCTGCAGCATGGTGGGTACCATGTTGATCGCGGTAATCCGCTCTCTGGCGATCAGGTCCAGGAAAGCGGTTGGGTCGAATGCTTTCATGATGACGGTTCTGGCGCCCCGTAACCAGAAGGGCAATACAAAAATCCCACTGGCGTGAATCAGGGAAGCCGCATGCAGCATGGCGTCGTCATGCTCTACATTAATCAGGTTCATCAGCACATTCTTGCAGATGCCGGCGTAGGATGCCTGGGTGTGCTGGGCTGCCTTGAGCGTGCCGGTGGTGCCGGAGGTAAACAGGGTCAGAACGATATCATCATCCTTTACCGTAATAGTCGGCGCCGATTCCGGTTGGGTCCGGGCACTGCGCAGAAGGTCCGTGCCGCCCCCGATTGAGCTGTCCAGGCCATGACAGTGCAGTTCGGGCACCTCCGCCTTCAGCGCCGCGGTATGTTCAGCCAGGTCCGCGCCGAACACGATTCGTTGAGCCCCGCTCTCGCTGAGCATCTTTACGTGCTCATTGACAGATAACCTCGCATTCAGGGGAACCCGGTTGAGGCCGGCCTTGACGCAGGCAAAGTCCAGGGGGACGCTATTGGGACCGTTATTGAGGAGTAACGCGACGCGGTCGCCCTGCCGCGCGCCAGCCTCATGCATGGCGTGTGCAAGCTGGCTGCTGAGACGGTCAACGTCCCGAAAGGTAAAGGCCTGGTCTTCATAGACGATGGCCGTTCGGTTCGGATACTGTTTTGCACCACGGTTTATCAGGTCAAGATAGGTTGTTGTCATTGGGGTGCTCCTGATTCAGGTATCGAACCGGCCGTGTCGCCCGGCCCCTTTGGTGAACCGGTCGGCTCCTGCGATCGCTTCTTCGAAGACAATCGGGTAACCGTGTTTGCCTTCGTTCTGAAGAGCGTCTGCCAGTGACAGGTCCCACTGCTGATAGGCGGATGCGCGATCGGCTCGCATACAGTGTTGGGGGAACCCGGCGATCTGGGCGGCCAGTTCTTCGGCGGCTTCCCGAGCGGTGCCGTCAGGTACCACACGATTGGCGAGCCCGATCTGCAGGGCCTCCTGTGCAGCGACGGGGCGACCGGTGAGGATCATGTCCAGGGCGCGCGACTGGCCCACAACACGGGGCAGGCGAACGGTGCCTCCGTCTATCAGTGGCACGCCCCAGCGACGACAGAAAACCCCGAAAACGGCCGACTCTTCTGCCACCCGGAGATCGCAGAGCAGGGCCAGTTCCAGGCCACCGGCGACAGCGTAACCGGATATCGCAGCGATAACGGGCTTGCTCAGCATCATCCTGGTGGGGCCCATGGGGCCTGGACCTTCGCCTTCGGGATCCACTGTATTTCGGCTCTGTGGGTCGCCCATGGCAGTCAGGTCCGCACCGGCACAGAAGGTACCGTTGGCACCCCACAGCACCGCAACGCGCAGTGACTCGTTGGCTTCAAACTGCTCGAACGCGGCCTGTAGCAACTCAGCCGTTTGCCGGTCAACCGCATTTTTCCTGTCGGGTCGGTCCAGGATAATGGTGCAGACGTGACCGTTTTCTTCTATTCGTACGGGTGAGTTGTCCAAGGCTGGCTCTCCGTTGTATGACAATTGGTGGAACTATAGTGCTAACGAGTCGCGACCGGAGCCAGTGGGCAGGGTCGTGTTGCGACGCAGCAGGGGCGAATCCAGGATCTGTCGTTCATCGCCGACATAGACCTGTCCCTGGGAGCAGTGTTCCGTCACGTACTCCAGGCCGAACAAACGGCATAGCTGCACACCAGCCTCGGTATAGGCATTGGCGCCGATATGTAAGAACCGGACCCCCTGGGTGAGTTGGGAACGCATCAGTCCGGCAATATGCTCAAGTAACCCACGCAGGAAACGATGGCGCCGGAAATCCCGGTGCAAGGTGGTTGTGGAGATGTAGCCGATGTATTCGCCGGGTCCGGTGTAGCGGGCGCCGGCAATCTCGTCTTCCTCAAGCGTCCCGCACAGGAGTGCCTGGTATTCGGATCCGGTCAGCAGGGTCAGCGCCCACTGTCCCACCAGCGTGCCACAGCAGGTGACGCCGAGGAAAAATGGCAGGTTTTTCTCCCGCAGGCGGACCCAGTGCTCGATATCCTCGAAGCTGCCGTCATAGTTGCCGATGTTGGCGGTGGAAAGCTCGATGGAGGAAAGCACCATGTCGTGCACCGTCCAGCCATGAGCCAGGAAGTAGTCATAGCTGTCGTAACTCACGCAGGCTGGATGAGTTTCCACGAGGGCGTGCTCCAGCGACGCCAACCACTGCGCAGGCGCTGACTCGACGCTGCGGTAGTACCACTTGCTTACCTCCAGGACTTCACACCACAGGTCCAGAACCGTTTCGGTGCCGCTTGAAGGCCGCGACGCAAGATAACGAATACGCGTGTATTTGAACAATGACTCCGGCTGGTAGTGGCGCGCTTCCGCGTGTGTCAGCGCCCAACGGGCCAGGCGCTTTACCTCATCCGTCCCCAGGGTGCCCTGCTGGAACTGGTGGTGAAGCCGGTTTACCGTATCTTTCATCATTTCGCCGTGGCAGTCCCCGACTTGCGGGTTCTGAGAAACCGGATCAGGATGACCAGCATGATAGCTACCAGCCCGGAGGAACTGGTGCCCGCCAGGATCTGTTCCGGCGCCATAGGTGACTGCGACAGCGCCATCAGGCCGGCCCGGTAGAACGCGGGCAGGGCCTCGAAAACGAACAGCAGCACCGCGATGGTGTTAAGGACCCGATTCTCTGCCTCGGTGGCCAGCGCATAGCGGATGTTGATCTTATGCTCGAGAAATTGCTGGTTCTCCCGGTAGGCGGCGAGGTCGGCCCGGGTCTCGAAGCGCACGGCGATGATGTCTGCGAGGGTCTGGGCGGTGATGAAGCGGAACACGCGAATGTTCCAGAAAGCCATGGTGCGTCCGAACTCGTTGCTGCAGTCTTCGAGAAACTTCATCGGGACCCGGTCTTCGTGCCCGATCTTCTGTACGACCTTGGTGTTGGTGCGTGAAACCGCTGCATCCTGGAACACGATGAGCTCAATGATAAACAGCAGCGCCGCGTCGGAGAAGACTGCGGGTATTTCAGCACTGTTGTTGGCGCGCGTGTCGATGCGCAGAATATTGTTTTTGCCAACGTAGATTTCACTGCTGTCATACTGCGCCACGTCCTGACCGATTTGTTCAAGGAACGCTCCCGGTTTGAGGGCTGCTCCCATATTCTCTGAGCGGTAGGTCTCGCCGGCCAAATAGTAGCGGGCCACATCGTCCTGGGGCTTGTTTTCCTGGGTGGCAGACAGACACACCCGGCTGGTGCCGGTCTTGATCAGGCCGTATTCCTCTCTTAACAATATCTCGAAGTTGCCGGGTTCAGACACAGCGCCGGCGCGGCGACAGAGGATTTCTTCTTTCGATACCTGGTCGAGAAGCTGCGAAGCGGGGAGTTCCACGCCATGGAATACAATCGTGACCACGGCCAGGCCGGTGTGAGGGTGAAGCGCGATGAAGACAACGCCGGGGCGGACGATCTGCTCGGTATTGCAGGTTTCCTCGTGGTCGTGGCACACGAACTGGAATTCGCCGATACAGGCCCGACGCAACTCCTTTTTCATCTGGTTGGAAATCTCCGAGGCGAAACGAGCTTCCATTTCCGCCATGAAAGTGGCAGGGAACCCGCTCTGCCGCTCTGCTTTCAGGGCCTCCAGTACCCTTGCTGAGCCGGCGTCAGTCACGTGGCAGGGTAGGTGGATGTAGATGTTGCCCAGGAAGCGCTCTTTGTCCATGTCTCTCGATTCGACCACTGCGAAAAAATGTACAGCGCCGGCCACTGGTTTTGTGGTCGGTTATGCTGGCTGGGAGTCTACCTTAAAAACAGGAGAAGACAACGGAAGCCACATTAGGGCTGCGTGGCATGGTTCCGGGTCCCGCGCAGCGCCATGAAGCCCAGTGCCGCCAGTGAGCAGGCCAGCATGCACAGGGTCACGGCCGGCAGGGTCTGTGGCAGCAATGTGCTGAGCCCGCTGGCAATACCCCCTAAAGCGAAGGTGGCCGTCCCCATCAGGGCAGCCGCTGAACCGCTGCTATTCGGGAAATACTCCAGGAAACTGGCCTGGTTATTGGGGCTTATAGCGCCCAGGGCGCCCGCGTAGAGCATCATGCCCGGTAAAAAAGTGAAAACCGAACCATCCAGCAGGGCGACACCCACCAGCCAGATCGCGGCCACGGCCTGTGCGACCGTTGCCCCGCGCAGGATCTGCAGCGAAGTCAGTCGGTTTAGCAGCATCCGGTTCAGCAGGTTGCAGCAAAACATGGTGACAATATTGCAGGCGAATAGCAGGGCGAAGGCATCGCGGGATTGCTCATAGTGAAGCTGGTAGATAAAAGCGGACCAGGTCACGAAGATGATCAGGCCGCCAAAGCCCGCAGCCTGCCAACCGATATGCGGCAGCGCACGATGTTCGCGCAGCACCTCCAGATAACGCTTTAACATGCTGATGCCGCCGGGACCAGCGGGCGGCCGACGCGGTCCCTTGAATACTGTCACCGACAGCAGCGGCAACAGGCACAGGGCGTAGATCCCGAGGAAGGCAAAGACGATTCCCCAGTCCCCGAAACGCAGCAGCAGGGTGCCGATGGAAGGGGCGATCGCGGGCGCCACGATAGCGACCAGGCCAATCATCGAAAACAGCTTGGCGGCCTGGAGGCCATTGACCCGGTCGCGCACCAGGGCCGGTATGGACACCGCCGTGAAGCCGCCGCCAATGGCCTGTATGACCCGGCCCAGCAGTAACGATTCAATCGTCTGCGCCTGGGACAGGAAAAAGCTGGCGCCGGCAAACAGCAAAAGGCCAGTGACCAGCACCCGGCGGCGCCCAAAGCGGTCGGACAGGGCCCCGCCCACCAGTTGCCCCAGGGCAATGGCAAACATGTAAATGGAAATGGTCAGGGACACAACGTTGATGTCAACGCCCAGGTCGGCGGCGATGTCCGGAAACGCGGGCAGGTAGGTATCGATGGCAAAGGGCCCGAGCATCATGGTGAAACCAAGGGCAAATATGATCGCCAGGGGCGTATGTTGGGAGTGGGTCATGCGGGTTCCGGGCGGTGTTGCGGGGTGCTGCGGGCCTGCGACTGCAGGTCGCGAAGGCGGCAGTATAGCATGCCTGGCAGTGCCGGGCTTGGGGCGCGGCCTGCGCAGCAGGACCGCGTATTGCCGCCGCTTACTCCGGCGTCAGGGTGATTTCAATATTACCATTGATGGTGAGTTTCATGCCGGCAGCTGCGGCTTCTTTAATAACAGCCGCCAGATCCGCCTTGGTTTGGCGCAGTTCACCGATACGCTTGACGCCCTCCGTATCGGTTTCACCAAACCGCTCCCGACGGCTCCAGTCTTTGCGCTGGTGAAAACTGATCTTGTCCTCTATCAGCGTCATTAGCAGCTGGGTGGCCTCGTCAGGATGGAATATCCCACTGATCAGTCGGTAACTCCGCGTATCTACCTCATTTTCCATGCAGTTTTCCTTAAAGGTATTTGTCAGTGACTGCGCCTTCCGATGCCGACGCCACCGTTTTTGCGAATTTCGCCAGTAGGCCACGTGTGTAGCGCGGTGCTGGTCGTTGCCATTGGGCAAGGCGCGCGGCAATCTCGCCGGCACTCAACTTTACCTCAATCTGCGAAGTTTCGGCATCAATCACGATCTCGTCGCCGTCCTCAACAATGGCGAGCGGCCCCCCCTCACTCGCTTCCGGGGTGATATGCCCCACCACAAACCCGTGGCTGCCGCCGGAGAAACGCCCATCGGTTATCAGCGCCACATCGGAGCCAAGTCCTTTGCCCATCAGCGCCGATGTGGGACTTAACATTTCGCGCATACCCGGCCCGCCGCGAGGTCCCTCATAGCGAATCACTACGACATCCCCCTTTACCACGCGACCGTCGAGAATGGCCTGCAAGGCTTCCTCTTCCGAATGGAACACACGCGCAGTTCCAGAAAAACGCAGGCCTTCCTTGCCGGTGATCTTCGCCACCGCGCCATCGGGCGCCAGATTGCCGCGAAGAATCGCCAGGTGGCTGTTGCGCTTGATCGGGTTGTCAAAGGCGCGAATGATATCCTGTGACTCCGGATAGGGTGCCACGTCCGCCAGGTTTTCGGCGAGCGTGTTGCCGGTCACGGTAAGGCAGTCGCCGTGCAGTAACCCTCGATCCAGTAACATCTTCATTAGGGGCTGAATGCCACCAATCGCGATCAATTCCGACATCATGTACTGACCGCTGGGCCGCAGATCCGCAAGCACAGGCACTTTCGCCCCAACACGCACGAAATCATCGAGCGTCAGTTCCACTTGTGTCGCATGCGCCATGGCCAGGAGGTGCAGCACCGCGTTAGTGGAACCGCCCAAAGCGATAACCGTGGTAATGGCATTCTCAAAAGCCTCCCGCGTCATGATATCAGAGGGTTTGATGTCACGCTCCAGCAGGGCCAGCACAGCGGCTCCCGCTCGATGGCAGTCCTCGGCCTTGGAATTGGATATCGCCTCCTGTGCGGAGCTGTTGGGCAGGCTCATCCCCAGGGCCTCGATGGCAGAAGCCATTGTGTTGGCAGTGTACATGCCGCCGCAGGAACCGGGTCCGGGAATCGCCGTTTCTTCAATTTGCTTTACTTCCAGCAGGCTTGCGTCACCACGCGCGTGTTGGCCCACGGCCTCGAAGACCGAGATGATATCGGTATGGTTTGCGCCGGGTTGAATGGTACCTCCATAAACAAATATCGCAGGTCGATTCAGCCTGGCAATGCCGATCATGCAGCCCGGCATGTTCTTGTCGCAGCCGCCTATTGCCACCACGCCGTCAAATCCCTGGCAACCAACCACCGCTTCTATCGAGTCGGCGATAATTTCCCGCGAGACCAGCGAGTACTTCATGCCTTCCGTGCCATTGGCAATGCCGTCGGAAATCGTGATGGTGTTGAAAATCACGCCCTTGGCACCCGCCGCGTCCGTGCCGGCGCAGGCTTCGTCTGCAAGTGCATTGATGTGCATGTTGCAGGGAGTCACCATGCTCCAGGTAGAGGCAATACCGATCTGCGGCTTGCGGAAATCCTCGTCGGTAAAGCCGACCGCGCGCAGCATGGCGCGAGCAGGGGCTTTTTCAATGCCATCCACAACGAGGGATGAGTAGGTGCGCGTGTCTTTCACAGTAATGCTGGCCTCCGGGTTTAATGATGGTTATACGATGCTGCCGCTATTCCAGTCTCATGCGTGGCAGCGTGAATAGTATCGCAGATTCGGACCTGTTCACATTATATGGACCCATGGGAGTCGAGAGGTCAGGATTGAGCGGAATAACGGTGCGCCAGGGCTTGATTGGCCCTGCAACCCGGAATCGGTTTACGCCGCGAAACTTTTGGAAAAACGGCTACTCTACTTAATAAGTACAGGATGGGCATGATCGTCGTATTGCCACTGTTGGGCCATGCCACCTGGCACGCCTACCGGGACACGGTCACTGAGGCCTGAGCATACCGTGAAAGGACCGTGCCCTTCGCGATGGTGGTCTATACTGGCGAAGGTAACGGGGAATCCCACCACTGGAGAAGGGCCATGTTTTTTCAGCGTTTGAAGACCCCGGGTCTGGGTCACAACTCATACATTCTGGGTTGTGGGCAAGGCCTTGCCGTCGTGATAGATCCAAGGCGCGATGTAGACGAATATCTGCATCTGGCGCATATAAACGAGCTCTCGATCGCTTACATCCTGGAGACACATCGGCAGGAGGATTTCGAGTTCGGCTCCGCCCCGCTTGCGGAGATGACCGGAGCGAAAATCGTCAGCGGTTGTCATGAACTTTTTGGGCACACTGATATCAAGCTGAAGGATGGCGAAGAGCTCAAGGTGGGAACAACCCGTTTTATCGCGCTCGAGACCCCGGGCCACACGCCGGAGAGCGTCACTTACGCGGTTTATGTTGAGGATGCCGGCGACAAATGCTGGGGTGCGTTCACCGGCGATGCCCTGTTCGTCGGCGATACCGGACGCACCGATCTGCCCGATCCGGAAAAGACGGGTGAGAACGCCGGCATCCTGTATGACTCCGTTCACGACAGAATCGCCCCGCTGGGCGACCAGACGCTGCTCTATCCGGCGCATGGTTCGGGCTCTGCATGCGGCGGCAATATTTCCGCCCGTGATGAGTCCACGCTGGGCATCGAAAAAGGAAGCAACGCCGTCTTCATAAAAAGCCGCAACGAATTCCGTGACCATAAGCTCGCGGAAAAGATGGGGCGCCCGCCATATTTCCGACATATGGAAAAGGTGAACCTGCTGCCCGGCCGGCCGCTCCCACTGTCGACACTCCAGGTGCTTAAGCCTGGGGATTTCCAGAGCCGCATGAAGGAGGGGCTGGTGATTGATATTCGATCCCCGGAAGCTTTTGCGGGCGCACATATCCCGTTGTCCTACAACATCTGGCTTGATGGCATACCGGCCGTCGCCGGTTGGATCGCGAGTGAAAGTACTCGCATCTTTCTCGTTGTGGAAAGCCCCGAAGACATGGAGCAGGCAGTGACATCGCTCGCGCGCATAGGCATTGATACGGTGGAAGGTGTCCTCGTAGGTGGGTTGGAGACCTGGCGCGAGCAGGGGCTGCCGATCGCAATGCTCGGCACGACAAGCGCTGTTGAGACCGCGGACCGGATGCAGCAGGAGCAGGTTCACCTACTCGACGTTCGAGATGAGTACGAGTGGAATGAGGGATGTATTCCGGGAGCGATTCACCGCTTTTTCGGTTACCTGGAGCAGAATCTGCCACAGCTTCCCAAAGACAGCGAGATCGTCGTGTACTGCAGTGTCGGACATCGCGCGGGCGTTGCCGCGAGCATCCTCAAACGCCGCGGTTTCATGCATGTACACAACATGCTTGGTGGCATTACGGCATGGAAGAAGCTCGATTTTCCGCTCGATACACCAGACAGAACGGAAAAATGAGGTGTGAGCTTGGCATGCCAGGGCGCCACAGGCTCATCCTGTCTCGATGGTCTCGGCCCTCTCACCCTGGCTGAACATGGGGGCCGCAGTGAAGGCCCTGCCGGGGAAGCTGGGCAGGGCCCAGGTTCAACCTGGTATCGTGGCGGTCCTGGTCTCTATTGGGAGGGCCCGCGTAAATCCTTCACGGCTGCACTTTGCTGATCTTCAACCTGGTTAGCGAGTACTCCGTATCAGGCCCCGGAAATGTGGTGTAGCGTGCGTTGTTCACGTACAGGGAGTTCCCCAGCATCGCGCCGCTGGCCACGCCGTCCATATCCGGGTCAGTAATGATCCCGACCCGGCGCCCGGTCAGCAATTCCTTGTCCAGGGCCACGACCTGTATCCAGTCCGGTCCTGAGCCATCACCGAAAGGCGTGAGTATATACAGCAAGCCTTTGTGCGCTACGATGCCATCGATAAAGCCTTCCAATGGCGGTTCTACAATAATTCTGTCGGAATGCCCGGTGAGCGGATCCACCCGATAGATTTGCGCAGTGGCCGAGTCCCCGATGATGAGCGTATCGCCGTTGGGTGTGGCGACAATACCGTTTGCGGTCGAAGGGCTGGCCAGGGGGTCATTATCGTTGTTGCCAATCAGCGCAACAGGCAAGACGCCATCGCCTATGGGCAGTCGACCGCCTTTTGATAGGGATAGTCGGTAGAGATACGGCCCAGTGAAATCGGTAAAGTACACGGCCTCACGGGTGATCGCCACATCATTGATGACGGTCTCAAAGGGCGCCAGGTAATAATCCCCGATCTCTTCACCGGTCTCGGCGTTGTAAACTAAAGCATTACCGACCTTGCACCCGGCCACGAACAGATAATTGGTGCGAGGGTCAACGCGCATCCCAAGTTTCACGCACTCCCCCCCAAACAGGTCAAAATCAGGTTCGGCCTCGACAAGGACTTCACCTTTTCCGCTGCGCAGGTCAACCTTATATATCGATCCATCCACGGAGCTGTTATAGGCGATTGTGCCACGGCCGATTGTAAAACCTTCGGGTGGGGCGCCTGTCAGGGCGGGTACGGTCTTGGCAAACGCGCGGTCGCCGGCCTGGATGGCACCTGTGTGGAGTACGCAGGCCGCTAGTGCAATTGTTGCGAACACGAGTTTTCTATCCATTTGATGTTTCTCCTTGATCCGACAATTTCATGAGTTTGCAGTCCCTCATGTTCAAAAGAGACATTCAGACTTATAATTAACAGTGCCCGGGATTAACAGCGCCCGGGCTCGTTTGATGCCCCGTCTGTTTGGCAGCACACGCTGGGAGAAAGTGTGGCGAACGGTAGCGGTGATTACCTGATCGAATGCTGATTTCTTGCTGATCCCGAGGTGATTTTTTCGTAAGGAATCGATTTTATGATGCAGATGCTCGAAATCGATGAATGTTGGTGCCCGCTTCCCCGCTGTGCGGGAAGCGGGCGGCGCTTACCATGATGAGTTCCGGCAGCGAGGGGCCTGCCTGCCATGCATTTGGCCAATGGCGCTTCGACGCTGACACGGGGGATCTTTTTAATGGGACCGTGACCCTTCGGCTTGAGCCGCAGGTCGCGAAGCTGCTGTGTTATTTCCTTTCTCACCAGAATATTCTGATCAGCCGGAAAGAACTGATGGCGGCGGTATGGGATGATCGGATCGTCTCCGACGACGCCCTCAATCGCTGCATATCGATCCTGCGCCGGCAGCTGACGCCGGACGACAGGAATGCTTATATCGAGACGGTTACGCGGCGAGGATTTATCAGCCACTTTCCGCCGCCTCCGCAGGAAATAGTTTCCCTCGAAACCGCAGTGCTACTGGAAGATGGTGCGCCCACCATACAGCAGCGAGGTCGCAGTAAAGCCCGACTGCTCGCAGTGCTCGCCGGCGTGGGGGCGCTCGTTGTTTTCGGTGTCTTGCAGATGTTCGGTGATTCCACTTTGCCGTGGCGTAGCATGACCCCTTCCCGGGTCCCCATGATTGCAGTGCTCCCTTTCGCTTCTACCGGCGCGGTGGACGACAGCGAATTCTTCGCCAGGGGCATGCACGATGACGTCCTTACGCAGCTCGCGCAACTCGAGTCGATCAGAGTGATTTCAGGCGCCTCGGTGGCCGGGTACCGCGACAGCGAGCGAAAAACCCGGGAGATTGGTCGTGAATTGGGTGTGGACGCGATCCTTGAGGGTAGTGTGCAGCGCGTTGGCGATCAGATCCGAATCAATGTGCAACTGATCGATGTGTACTCCGATGTCCATCTCTGGGCACGGCAGTACAATCGGGAACTGACGCCTAAAAATATCTTCGGCATTCAGGCCGGAATTGCGCGTTCGGTTGCATCTGCACTGAGTTCCGGCCTGACACAGCAGGATATGACGCGCCTGAATGTACTGCCGACCGAAAACATGGCGGCCTACCGCGCCTACCATGAAGCGATGGAACTGCGGAACACCGAGACTATCGCTACGCCGGCCTACAGAGCCGCCCTGGAAAGAGCCGTGGCGCTGGACCGGCACTTCGTGCGGGCCTGGGCCGAGCTGGCCGGCTCGCTCAGCTTTATGAATATCGCCGAGCAGGATCCCGATTCGATCCGGCGCCTGGAGGATATTCTGGAGCGTATACGCGCACTTGCGCCCCAATCGTCTGAATACCTTATTGCACAGGCCTACTACACGTATTACGTCCTGAAGGACTACGACCGTGCTTATGGGCTGATCAGCCAGGCGCGGTCGCTGCGACCGAGCGATGTCCACGTGCTGGAATTGCAATCGTGGATACAGCGTCGTCAGGGTGATTATACTGGCAAAATCGAGACCATCCGCCAGGCACGTAACCTCGATCCCAAGAGTGCTTACTGGACACTCAGGCTGGTCTCTAACCTGTTGCTTGCGCACCGCTACGACGAAGCGATGGATGCGCTTGAAAGCGCTCCCGTTGAGGACTTCAGGTTAGCTGTCTTACGGAGCATTCTTCGCGTGCAAGATCACCGTGAGCCTGCTCGTCTGCTGCCAGAGCTGGTGACGCTGCAGCAAGAGTACGGCGCGGAGGCGGCACCCGTTCAAGTGTGGGAGGCGCATATCGCCGCCAGGGATTATCAGGGTGCCATGGTGGTCCTGGACACCTTTCAAGCGGCTGGGCGTTCCGCCGATGATTGGGGTTTTGCCAGCGTTCCCGATATTACCCTGGCGCGTCTTATTACTACCTGGTTTCAGGGCGAAAAAAATTCAAATGCCGCTTTGCTGCTTGAAATGCAGGGCACGATGGCAAAAGAGTGGAAGCCAGGCGCTCCCAGCTTTGAGGCCAACGCTGACCTGGTTATCGCTATGGTCACGGCCGCCACAGGTAAGAGGGAAGAAACTGAACGCCTGGTCCGGTCGTGGCTGCGCGAAGCAAGCCGGGATGTCGCGGAACTGGTTAACCAACGACATTATGCCTGCCGTGCACTGGCTATTGTCGAGGCTGTGGCCGCCGCACTCGAGTGCCTTCGATCAGGGCTTATGGAACCGAGCCGGGTTATGCCCTTTCTCGAGCCGTTCCTGCCTTATTACGACTTGATGCGAAATGAACCCCGGTTCGTTGAATTTCTCGCCGAACTCGACAAAGCCTGACGGAACAACGTAGCGTCACGCACGTTTACTCGTGCGAACAGGCCAAAATGCGACTGAGATGACTGTAGGGCAAACCCGACTCCTCATGCCACGTATTAAAGATATCCTGCACAATGCGCAACTCGCGTTGGCTGGAGGGCGAGTCGCTAATATCAGCACCCGCCCGGCGCAAGGCCCTCACGACATCACCGGTCAGCACAAAGGTATCGCGGCCCATATTACGCAGGACACGCTGCCCGGTCATGCCCCCGAGGCGACTACCGTGTTTTTTCATATGGGCGAACAGGCCAACCAGGTTGTCACTAGGCCAACGGGTAATAAACCTGCCAAAATTGCCATGCTCTCGTGCCACCTCCAACAGATAATGTGCATTGGCCTGCACACTCAGCACTTTCTGACGGTTGCGGATAATACGTGCGTCCTTTGCAAAGCGGTCGATCTGATCCGGGCTCAGCATCACAATACGTTCTGGTGGAAAACCAAAAAACACCTCTTCGAACCCGTCCCACTTATGGTCTACCACGCGCCATACGAAACCGGCCTGGAAAACACAGCGACTCATCTGAGCCAGGAACCGATCGTCAGTGATACCGGACAGGGCGCGGGTACTGCGCACCTTTGGCATTAAATCAGCCAGAGCCGCACTGCCTCCCTTACGCTTCAGTGCTATCTGGTGAATTTCCTTGAACATCAACATTACAGGGGTGTTTACTCAGGTTGAGCGTTCGGCCCAGAATTGCTGCAGTGGTGTGATCACTGCCACCAGTGCAGCGCCGGCCAGGACACCAAACAGACCGTCGGCGAGGATCGGAACCACGAAACTGCCAACGTTGCCGAAGCCTTCGGCAAAATGATGAATGGCATTATATACCAGCGGCAGGCCATGGGTAAGGATTCCTCCTCCCACCAGGAACATGGCGATAGTGCCGAGGATGGATAATGTCTTCATCATGTAGGGCGCAAGCCAGAGGATGCCCCGCCCGGCTTTTTGCGCCAGTTCGCTGTCCTTGCGACTCAGGTATAAACCACCATCGTCCAGTTTCACAATGCCGGCCACCAGGCCATAAACGACCACCGTAATCATGATGGCCACAACGGACAGGACCAGGAACTGCATGCCAATGCTTTCGCCGGCGACGGTACCCAGTGTGATGGCGATAATTTCTGCGGAAAGGATGAAGTCCGTACGAATTGCACCCTTGATTTTGTTCTTCTCCAGAATCCTCAAATCAGCTTCGGGATTTTTTAATGCCTCTCTCAATTCATGCCTGTGCGCCTGAGCTTCCTCGCGGTGCAGGAATTTATGGACCAGTTTTTCAAAACCCTCGAAGCACAGGAAGGCCCCTCCCAGCATTAGCAAGGGTGTGACCAGCCAGGGCACAAAAAAACTGATGGCAACGGCTGCCGGAACCAGAATAGTCTTGTTGAGAAAGGAGCCTTTGGCAACGGCCCAGACTACAGGGAGTTCCCGCGCCGGCTTGACCCCACTTACCTGTTGCGCATTAAGGGCAAGATCGTCCCCCAGCACCCCTGCGGTTTTCTTGGTGGCGGCTTTTGTCATCAGCGAGACATCGTCCAGAACGGTGGCGATGTCGTCAATGAGTGCAAGCAAACTGCTTCCTGCCATGGCTTGAGTTCCGTGAATTATTGGAGGTGATTTTATTTCCCAATACTTTATACGATTAGCCTATACTCGGCCATCGGCTTCAGCTTCGCGGGAGACGCAAGCGTGAACCTTATTCAACTGGCTGTTCGCAATCCGGCGGCGACACTCGTCGCGGCCCTGCTGGTGCTTGGTTTTGGTGTGCTGGCAATTTACCGGCTGCCTATTCAGCTCCTTCCCGAACTCGCCCCCCCACGTATCTTCATTTTTACCGGCTGGCGTGCCGCGGCACCCGAAGAAATCGAGGAACAGATCATTCAGGGTCAGGAGCGCGTCCTGGGCAACATCCAGGGTGTGACCAGTTTGGTCAGTTCTATTGCGCGCGACCAGGGCTATATTGAACTCAACTTCGAGATCGGCTGGGACATGCAGCAGGGGTTGATCGATGTCATCACCAATCTCAACCAGGCACCGCCACTGCCCGCCGACGCCGACGAACCGATCGTGCGCGCAGGCGCTGGTACCACCGGCAATAACGCGGCGGCCACGCTGCAGTTGTTTCGCGCCGGCGCCGAAGATATAGATGTATCGGTGTATGAAGATCTGGTGACGACCGTAATCGAGCCGCGACTGGCGCGAGTGCCGGGTGTATCGGAGGTTAGGCTGCAGTCACGGCGTGAACGTGAGATTGCGGTCAATATTGACCCCTACCGGCTTGCCGGTATGGGTATTGCCATTGCCGATGTAACCGGAGCGTTGCGCCGCGCCACCAACGTTTCCGGAGGCTTCGCCGATGTGGGCCGGCGGCAGTATACAGTGCGTTTCGCCGGCAGCTTTGGTATTGAGGAACTCGGTGAACTGGTTGTCGGTTGGCGCAATGAACAGCCGGTATACCTCAGAGACGTGGCGAGTGTCGAGGCGGGCTTCATGAAGCGCAACAGCTTCTCCCGGCGTAACGGTAATCCGTCCTATTACATCCGTCTCGAGCGCACCAATGGCGCGAATACCGTGCAGTTGCTTGATTCTCTCAAGGAGGTGATTGCCGAACTCAATGCCGGCCCCCTCGCGGCCGAGGACCTTACCCTGGAGTTGAGCTTCGACGCGTCATTACATATCCGTCGCGCTATCGCGCTGGTGCAGGGTAACCTCATACTGGGCTTGTTGTTGTCCAGCCTCGTGTTGTTCTACTTTCTGCGAGTCATGCGCGCCACTCTGGTTATTGCCCTGAGTATCCCATTGTCCCTGATGGGTGCTTTCCTGGCGCTCCAGGTTACGGGTCACAGCCTGAATGTGATTTCTCTTGCCGGCCTTGCGTTCGCGGTGGGATTGTCCATGGATGCCTCTATTGTGGTGCAGGAAAATATCATGCGCCTGGGTCAGCAGGGTATGGGGCGGCGCGAAGCCGCCGAGGCCGGTGCCGGGGAAGTGGCCCCAGCCCTGCTGTCGTCGACCCTGACCACCGTGGCAATTTTCGTTCCGATTATTTTCCTTGAAGGGCTGGAAGGACAACTGTTCAAGGACCTGGCGATAACGCTCTCGGCTGCCGTGTTGATGTCATTGCTGGTATCCTTGACCGTGTTGCCAATGGCCACCGCCCATGCCGCCTTGTCACAGGTTCCGGCCGATCCTTTGCGGGATTACTGGACCCGGCTGGCGGACTGGATTGACCGGCGCACCCGCTCTGGCCGGGACCGGGTCAGGTGGATCGTGTTGATTCTGGGATCCTCTGTGCTTGCCATAGTGATATTGATGCCCAAGGTTGATTTCCTGCCCAAGGCGGACGTGGACGCGATCGAAAGCTACCTGGACCTGCCTCCCGGGACCAGCCTGGATACCATTGAGACCGAGATATTCGGCGAGATTGAGCGGCGCCTGCAGCCCTATTACACGGGTGAAAAAGAGCCCGCTGTGCGCGGCTATAACGTCGGAGTCGGTCCCGGCTACGGCACAGTCTTCCTGTATCCTGCCGAACCGGCAGGCGTAGAACCCATGATCCGCATTATGCGCGAGGAGATCCTGGCGGGCCTCCCCGATGTGGAACCTTTCGTGCGCCGCGCATCAATGATTCAAGTGGATGGCGGCGGACGCAGTATTGCCATCGATATCCGCGGCGCAGATCTCGAGACTCTCATGCGAGTAGCCAGCGTTGGCATGGAGCAAGTCAAGGCGATGTGGGAGGACGGAAGTGCCTATGCGCAGCCCGCCCTTTCCATGGATCAACCGGAGCTGCGCGTGGTACCAAACGACAAGCGTCTCGGGCTTGCCGGCCTGGATCGCATGACGCTGGCCGAAACGGTGCGTGCACTGACCGATGGCCTGTACGCCGGAGAGTACTTCGATGGTAATCTCCGTTACGACACGATCGTCCATGGTCCGGGATGGAGCACGCCCGAGGAATTTGCGAACACCCCGATTGCTACCCCTCGTGCCGGCGTGCAGTCGATCGGCGAGCTGGCGAGCATCGAATATACCGTAGGCCCTGTCCAGTTGCAGCGAGTTGATGGCCTGCGCACGGTCACCATTAATGTCCTTCCTCCCGAACAGGTGACACTGGAGGAAGCGATAGAGCGCTTGCGTGCAGAACTTGATCCCGAGTTGCGGAGCATGCTGCCGGCTGGTGCCTCCATATTGTACCGCGGCAGCGCCGACCGTTTACAGGAGGCGGTCAACAAGATGCTGGTGAACTTTGCCATCGCGGTACTGATCCTGTTTGGCATCATGGCGGCGATCTTTCGCTCGGCCTGGGATAGCCTGCTGGTTTTGCTGGTCATGCCGCCTGCAATTGCCGGGGGGGTGCTCGCCTTGAAGGCGTTTAATGTGTTCAGTTACCAGTCCCTCGATATGTTGACGATGGTTGGTTTCATCATTCTGCTGGGCCTGGTGGTCAATAACGCCATTCTACTGGTTGACCAGACACGAATCAGGGAGCGGGAGGGGGCAGCGCGGCGGGAAGCGATCCGGGACGCAGTGCTGATGCGGGCGCGTCCGGTATTTATGAGTACCCTGACCAGTATCTTTGGCATGTTGCCGCTCATGCTGATGCCGGGGGTTGGCTCCGAGATCTATCGTGGCCTGGCTGCGGTAATCGTCGGCGGCATGACAGTCAGCGGTGCCGTATCCCTCTTGCTGATGCCAAGCCTGTTGGGCATGGGGAAAACGACCGCGCAGCGACTGGAGAGAGCGGACACACTTGCGGTAAAAGTGGAGGGCGAGACGGGATGATGCGGATAAATATGAATGGTGTAAATACGGTCTTGCTGTTGCTGTTATTCCCGGCCCTGATAACCCTGGCCGATACCGGAGCAGTGGTTGAGACCGCCAGGGTTGAGCGTATAGCGATGGGTGCGCGCCTGCCACTCAATGGTAGTGTATTCAGCCGCAATGACATTGCCGTTACCGCCGCGGTAGCTGGGGAGCTCGACTGGGTTGCCGAGCCCGGTACGAAAGTGACCAGGAACCACGCGATTGCGCGACTCGACAAGACACCCCTGCAGTTGCGGCGTGAAGAACTGCAGGGCCTGCTCGCGCGCGAGGCCGTCAATGAGGTTCACCAGACCAAAGTAGTGGAGCGCTATCTTGCATTGAGCAAGGCCAGGAATCTGTCAGTAATTTTGCTTGATGAAGCTATGTCGCGGCGCGATATTTCGCGCAAGGACATGGCGATTCTGGAAGCGCGCATCAGGCAGCTGGACGACGAGATTGCGCGCTCAGAGGTTCGCGCCCGCTTCAACGGTGTACTGGTCGAGCGCTACAAGCAAGGCGGCGAATATGTTGTGCCCGGCGATGTCATCGGTCGCTTTGTCGGTCTGGAGCGGCTGGAGGTGCGGGTGGCAGTGCCCATTAGCTACCAGGCCCGCCTCGCGATCGGTGACCGTCTCGATATTGCTGTGGGTGAGGATTTACAGCCTGGTCTGGTGCGTACCCTCATCGCGACAGGTGACCCCATCTCCCAGACTTTCGAACTGCATATCGATTTGGTCGGCAGCGGCAGCAAGCCCGTTATGCCCGGGCAGCTGGTCAAGGTGGAGATTCCACTCGAAGCCAGTCGCCCGACTCTGGCAGTGCCACGAGACGCCGTCGTTATACGTCGTGATGGCAGTTATATCTATCGCATCAGTGCCCAGGGGATTGCCGAACGCGTAAATGTAACGGTCGGCGCGGGTCAGGCGCACCTGGTTACTGTCAGTGGTGAGCTGGAGGAGGGAGAGCGTATTGTGGTGCGCGGTGGTGATCGTCTTGAGGATGGCGAAAAGGTTACTGAAAGTGAGGTGGACAGGAGAGATGTCTGAGAAATTATGAACTAGTGAAGCTCATCTTCTTCGTCGAACATACGGATCATGTAACCCGACTCAAGCGCTTCTTTGAGGGCCGGATCCGTTAACAGAAGTTGCTCATCCTCCAGCATTTGCTGCGAAAACAATTTACGTTTTTCAATGTGCACTTCTGTAAAACCTGCCTGCATCAAATAGATCTTGCACAACTGTTCGGCACCAAACAGGTCGGCAAAGTTGATGTACACCATGAACGGCATGATTTTTCCCTCGGGCACGGCTGCCCGTGGAATCCTGGCGGTAGCATTTACTGAAAAAACGTACATTGTTCATCACTCTGAAGGTGCTCACTGGGAGTAGGGCATCTTATCATAAGCGGCGGGGTTGGCCGACCTGGCTGGCGGTCAGCATCTCAACTTTCTGAAGGGTAGCTATAATATTTGTAGAGTCAAACCGATGAGGAATCGGAAATGGCGATTGAACTCATTATTGGGGATATCACCCGGCAGCCTGATCTGGATGCCGTGGTCAACGCCGCCAATGCGGAGTTGATGCCCGGCGGTGGCGTGGCCGGTGCGATTCATCGCGCCGCCGGCCCCAGCTGGCCGAAGCCTGCCGCCCGCTGGCGCCGATCGAACCGGGTCAGGCGGTCATCACCGAAGCATTCGACCAACGCTTTTGATCGAGTGCTCAGCCAATGTTGAAACATGCCGATACCTGCCTCACTCTGTCGCGCTGCGGTCAGCGGTTTGAGCTTGCGGCCGTTTTTCTGTACTATGGTCAAACAATCAACCAACTCGCATACCCGGCTGCCTGTAACCAGGCAAGAGCCGCTGTGCGTCCGTTTTCGGTAAACATGAAAAAAGGGGAAATCCACCAATGAGCAAATCCGCCTCAGCTTCACAATCGCGGTATCTGCAGACACTTCTGGCAACCACGGCACTCGTTTCAGCGGGCGCTGTCCAGGCACAGACCGAGACTGGTCAGACCGACCAGCAAGCCAATCGACTGGAGGAAGTGGTTGTTCGCGGCGTCGCCCGCCAGTTCCGTCCGGAAGAACAGAATACGGCGACCGGCCTGAATCTGTCGCTGGTGGAAACGCCACAGGCGGTGACGGTGCTGACAGGGGATATGCTCCAGACCATCGGCGCCAACTCGGCCTATGAGGCCACGGACCTGGTGCCGAACGTGCAGCGGTCGGGGTCGGGGTTTGGTTTCTCTCAGATCGTCATGCGCGGTATTTTCAGCCTGTCACGCCGGGTCAACAGCATTCGCCTGGATAATCCCGTTACCTCGATCCGGGGTTTTGCCCTGGAGCGTACCGAAATCGTGCGCGGTCCAGCCACGGCAATTTACGGTGTTACCGGCTCTTTTGGTGGCGAGATCAACTCCATATTGAAGGCTCCCACCTATGATTTCCGCTTATCGGTCGGCGCCGAGGTGGGTAGTTATGACGAAAGAAAGATCAACGCCGACATCAGTGGCCCGCTGAACGAGGACGGCACGGTACAGGGACGCCTGGTCGCGCAGTATCATGAGTATGGCCTGCCGCTGGACATCAGGGGCGAGGATTTCCCGAATTACGAGGACATGTGGCTGGGCGCGGTAAGCTGGGATATTTCACCGAGCACGCGTGTGAGCCTGACCCATTACCAGCAGGGCCGTAACATAGATCCATGGGATGGCGGCGCCCTGGTGCAGACGCCGGAAGGCAATCTGGCGCTGCCCGATGCCGATCCGGAGACGTGGTATTTCTCCCACCCGGACCAATCCAACGAAACAGCCAATATCAATTTCACTCTGCTCGAGCTTGATCACACCTTTGATAACGGCTGGCGCGCACAGTCAAAACTGGCACGACACAGCTATGATGAAGACCTGGCCTACTTCTATCCGTTCGGCCCTTTTGGCGCCTATGCATTGGGGGATGACGAGATCTACATCTATTCCTACGATGTGGAGCGCGAAGGCGAGGACCTCACCTTTAACCAGTCGCTGGGCGGTGATTACGAGCTGTTCGGCCGGGACCATCAGTTCTTTGCCGCACTGGAATACCGTGATGACCAGGAGCCCAGTCGTTTCCAGCTGCTGAATTCGGCCTTTCAGGGCTATGCCAGCATGGACTGGTATTCGGATGAAAACTACGACGGCGAGCAGCCGCGTTTCACGGATGGCTCACCTTTCCTGCCCGTAGCGGGTGATCGTGAGGAATTCTTCGGTGTTCGGCAGATCCTGCTCGAAGACGTGACGGACCTGAAGTTGAGCCTGCAGACCCTGGTCAACGTCACCGACCGCCTGCAGGTACTGGGCGGTATTCTGTATCACGACAGCGAGTCGACCACGACCATCCCACGCAACCAGGGTGAAGATGTCACGCCGCCGACCGAAGACAAGGTGGAGTATAGTGAAACGGTTTTCCGGGTCGGTACCACGTATGATGTGATCGACTCCTGGGGCATCATTGACGATGGCCGGGTTTACTACAATTACAGCGAAGGTTTCGAGCCGCAGGTATTCACCAATGAAGAGGGTGATACCGTGAGTGCACCCCAGGAAATGGAGCAGCACGAAATCGGCTTCAAGACCGAGATGCTGGGTGGTTCGGTCGGTACCTCGATCGCGCTGTTCGACTACGAGATCACCAATATCGAAGTGTCCAGCTCCTTTCTGGGCTCGTTCGGCGGTTTCGGCAGCACCGTGCTGGAAGGTACCCAGGAAGCCACCGGGCTCGAACTCGAACTGGTCGGCGAAATCCTGCCGGGCTGGAACGTCATGGCCAACTACGCCTATATGGACGCCGAGATCCTGAACCCGAACAATACCCGCAGTACTGCACCGCGCACCACACCGAAAAACTCCGGCGCGATAACTACCACCTACGAGTTCCTGGAAGGGCCGCTGGTCGGGCTGCGCATCGGCGGTACGCTTAAAATCAGCGGTGATTACGGCTTCGTCGAGGGTACAAGCAATGTGGATCGCTTTGGCGAGCAGCCTGAAGCCGGTGCGCATGAGCGCGTCGACCTGCATGCGTCCTATGCCCCTCGTAGCGGCCCGCTGCAGAACTTCGAGCTGAACTTTAACTGGAAGAATATCTTCGATGAAGACATTCTGGTGGCCAAGCAGGGCAACCCCGGCTACGGCATCATGTTTATTGACCAGCAGAGGATGTCACTGGGCCTGCGCTACAAGCTATAACAGGAAAAGGATGGGCAACATGAAGGGCACGAGTGGTATCAAGGGCACCAGGGGCGCAATGCTGGGGCTCTTTGCCCTCGCGGCCCTGCTGCCGGCAACAAACGCGGTAGCGAGCTATGGCATCTACGTTGGCAAGAACCTGACAGCCGATGGCAGCGTGCTGCTTGGTGGCACCGGCGAGGAGGTGTCCAGTCACTGGCTGGAGATCGTGCCCCGCAGGGATCACGAGCAGGGCGCTACCATAATCGTGGGCGTCGATGATCGGGCGACCTATCCCGGTGAGCTCAGCGAAATTCCCCAGGTCGATCAGACGGCCAAATTCATCACCATGGAATACTCCGATTACGAGGGCTTTCCTCCACCCTTGACCAATGGCGGGCTTAACGAGCACGGCGTTGCGGCGCGTGACATCTGGTCGCCTTCCCGGGCCAGCCTCGCCGCCATGACACCCGAGCCCCAGACCGGCCCGAACTACAGCGACCTGTCGCGTATCGTCATGGAGCGGGCCCGTACCGCGCGCGAGGCGGTGGAGATTATCGGCGCCCTGATGGACGAGTATGGCTACTCGACCTACGGCGGCAATTCCCATCTGTTTGCCGACAAGGATGAAGGCTGGCTGGTCATCAACTTTGCCGGCGGCCAGGGGCTGTGGATTGCCGAGCGCCTCGGGCCGGATGACATACGGATGTCCTACCCGGGTTACCTGGGCGAGATTCCGGTGGATTTCCAGAAAAGCGATGACTACATGGGGTCGGACAACTTCATTTCCTTTGCGGTTGAGCAGGGCTGGTATGATCCGGATTCAGGTGAACCCTTCAACGTCAACGAGATCTACGGCAACGGTGAAGGGCGCTCCGAGGGTGTGCGTATCATTGAGGCGCGGGCGCAGCAGAAAGCGGGGCAGGGCGGTGTCACCCTGCGTGACATGATGGATTATGTGCGTGACCCGTTGATTGCCGGTGATCCAGCCGGTTACGGCCAGGTCGCGCAACTGCGCCAGGACCTGGCCCATCCCGACCTGCGGGTACTGTGGGTGGCGCCGACCGGTTCGGTGACCGCCCCCTTCGTGCCCTACTGGATGGGGGGTACCGAGGTGTTGCCGGAATTCGGCAAGCACCGCTATCTGACCAAGGGTGAAGCGACCCGTTTCGTAACACCGGATTTCTCCATTCAGGAAGCGTCACAGTTTGCCGGCCGCCTGTTCAAGCGCCTGATGTATTACACCTGCGATGCCCCGGAGCGCTTTCTGCCCGAGGTGACCGAGGCATTGACGGCTTTCGAGAATGCCAGTATTGCCGACAGTGGGAACATAGAGGCGCGTGCGCTGGCCCTGATCAATGCCGGCCATCCGGCTATGGCCACTGGGGTCTTCAACGACTACAGCAACGAGCGCTCCGAAGAAGCGCTGGAACTCGGCGAGGCCCTGTTGGGCAGTATTGAGGCTCGCCATCGTTTGCTGGAGGGTTATCGGGAGCCAAAAGACTGGCGTACCATCAGCACCCGCAGCGGCGCCAACGTATTCTGCCGCTAGTAACCGGTCGGGCTTGAGGCTTTTCCAGAATAGAAAAGCCTCAAGCCCGACAAACTCCTCTAATCCCGGGGCTGGTCCGGATCCGCTCCCACCAGGCAGGTCACCGCCTTACCGCCGGCATTGATGTCGGCGTCACTGGGTGGTTGCGGAATGCCGTGGCGCGTTTTGACTTCTGCCTCAATCCCGGCCAGCAGGCCTCGTCCCAGTTCCAGGGCATCTCCTGCCCGCGCGTGGCTGAATCGGGTCAGCACATCGCTGCCCAGCTCGCTGCTGTCCGCATAGGCAAGCGCCGCGATCCGTTCGATGCGTGGCAGTTCCTCCAGCATCGTCGCTTCGAAGGCAGTCAAGGTGGACTGCACCCGCTCGAGCTGCTCTTCCGGGAAAGCGCAGGTGTAATACATCAGGCGCTTGAACAGGCGCCCGGCAAACTCGGTGGCTTCCTGCAGCTGGAAGTCCGGATTGATGAACGTGGGCGCTGCATTGTCGGTCAGGTAGCGGTGCAGGCCGTACTCGGGCGGTACGCTGTCGACACCGACCCACCACGGCACGAAGGGTGCGGTCACGGAGCCGGTCGGTGCCACCCAGACCAGCGCCAGTGACGGATTGGCCAGTTCCTGGCGCAGGTGCGCGACCTGGCCATAACCGGCATGATCATCGGCAATGCGCGGATCGCGCACCATCTTCATCACATCTTCGACGCTGACCGGTACCATGTCCCGCAACTCCGCCTCCAGTTCGGCCGGTGACACATATTTGGTGCCGGGAGTGCGCATGATGCCGCCGAGGCCGTAGACCTCATCCACGTTCAGCGAGCCCGATGCCGGGTCGTGCCAGCCCTGCTGCCGGGCGAACGAAAACAGGTTGTCGGAGCCCATGAAGTCGGGGTTGGACTGATAATCGGCGGGCACCTCTTCGATATACCCGGGATAACTGGCACGGACATCATCCGGGCCCAGCCGTTCCGCCACCCAGAGTCCCTGACCGCCGGCAAACTGGAGTACTACCCAACCTTCCTGCGGGTCGGCGATAAGGTGTGAGTTCCCCCCGTAGGTGGTGTAACCATACTCGTCGATCAGTGCGCCGATAATCTCCACCGCTTCGCGCGCCGTGCTGGCACGCTCCAGCGCCATACGTGCCAGGTCGCTGTAATTGGGCCCGGTCTGGTCGGCGGGTGTCATTTCGATGAGTTCGGGGCGCGAGGGTGACCAGATGTCGCGGATGGCAACCTGGTGCTCATTGAGGCCGCCGTTGGTGATCGGCGCGGGGAAGCCTGCATAGCTGCTGTAATTCATGGTGATATAACGGAAGGTCTCCCTAGCCTGGGGTACTTCCGACAGGCGTGCCGGCAGTCGGGCTTCGGGAGTTGCACCAACGGTAATCATCGCTCCGGCGGGATGATTCGCTCGCGGTACTATTTCCAACCAGTGGCTGGAGGGCTCCTCGCCGGTACCGCCCAGCAATACGCTGCCGTCCTCGGTCAGGCCGCTACCCACATAAATGCCGTAGCTGGCGTGGGCCACCTGCGACAACGGCAGTGATGCAACGAGTGCGGTAATGAGGGCCGGCAGCCCCTGACGTAATTTGCCTGTGATCACAGCGTTCTCCTGATCAGTTTGCGATAAAAAAGGGAAGGGGGGGAAGGGTAACACAGTGGTGACCGGACCGGCGAAAAGGCGGGCCGCTTGCGGCTGGGCTCCTTCAAGTTGCTGCCCATAAGCCCATGACTTATACTGCCGCGCCCTTCACTGACCGCAGGATTGCCTCCGATGTTGCCTTCCAATCCGAAAATCCGCGAAGGCATGGCGCTGCACCGTCGGGGGCAACTGAAGGCGGCCGCTGAGATCTATGCCGGCGTACTGGCAGCCAACCCGGACGATCACCAGGCCATGCACTACCTTGGCCTGGCGCAGTTCCAGCAGGGCCAGCTCGCCGAGGCCGAACGTCTGCTGGCACGCTCGGCGCAGCTGGAGCCGGGCAATGCCAATACCTGGAGCGACCTCGGTATGGTCCGGGTCCGGGCGGACCAGCCGGAGGCGGCGCTGGAGCCTTTCTCACGGGCGCTGGCGCTGTCGCCGGACCACCCCGATGCACTGAACAATATGTCCCAGGCGTTGCGCAGGATGAGCCGCTTCGGCGAAGCCCGACCGTTGCTTGAGCGTTTGCTGGCGCTCAAGCCGGACTCGGCCACCGTGTTGCAGGCGCTGGCCGACGTGCAACAAAAGGTGGGGGATGTCGATGCCGCTATCAGTACCTATCAGCGCACCCTGCAGCACGCGCCGGAGGACCGCCGGGTGCGTCTCGGGCTGGGCGATGCCTATGAGTCCGCGGGCAAGTTCAAGCAGGCGAAGATGCAGTATCTCTCCGTGCTGCGTCGCGACCCCGACAGCCCGTTGGCGCTGGCGCGACTGTTGCAGCTGCGCGAAGGAGAGCCCGAGCCGGAGCAGATTGATCGGGCCCGCGCGCTCGCCGATGACCCCCGCACGCCAGAGGACGGGCGCATACGCTTGAATGTGGCGCTGGGTTACCTGCATGACCGCCAGCGGCAGTTTGATGAGGCCTTCCGCCGTCTGCAATTGGGCTACGACGTCCAGGCGCGACGCGAACCTTTCGACAGCGCCGGTTACACCCGTGCCATCGACAGCCTCATCGAGGTACTGGATGCGGATTTCTTCCGCTCGGCAGCGGTAGCGGATGTGAGTTCTGAGCGCCCTTTATTCATTGTCGGCATGCCCCGCTCCGGGACCACGCTGACCGAGCAGATCCTGGGTAGTCATTCGCGCGTGGCCGCCGGTGGGGAGCTGTCATCGTTGCTGAAGGTGAGCTATCAGATACAGCAGCTGTCCTCGACGGGGGAACCCTATCCCCGCGGCCTGCGGGCAGTGGACAAAAACGGCCTGAACAGCATGGCACAACGGTATCTCGAGGATCTGGACAAGGTCTCGATTACTGCCGAGCGGGTGACTGACAAGCTGCCCTTCAACTTCATGCATCTGGGCGTTATTGCCCTGTTGTTTCCCAACGCGCGGATCATTCACTGCCGCCGACATCCGCTGGATAACTGCCTGTCCTGCTACTTCACCAGTTTCGCCGACCAGATCCGTTTCGCCAACCGACTCGATACGCTGGGTAACTATTACCGCGACTACGACCGGCTGATGCGGCACTGGCACAAGGTGCTGCCAGTGGAAATCTTTGACTTGCACTATGAAGATCTGATCGGGAACACAGAGCAGAGCATTCGTGCCCTGTTGGACCATTGTGGGCTGGAATGGGAAGACGCGTGCCTGTCATTCCACGAAAGCCGGCGCGCGGTCCGGACGCCGAGCCGCTGGCAGGTGCGCCAGCCCATTTATAAGGGGTCCGTACAACGGTGGCGCAATTATGAAGAGCAGCTGCAGCCGTTGGTGGAGATCCTGGCGCCGCTGCTTGGGGACCGCTCCTGATGCTGCAGAGACTGGCTAGGAAGCCAGCGTGTTGAGCGGGCCCAACCACTGGCGGTAATGCCGCCACCGGGCTATCGCGCCGGTATGCATGGGCTGGCGAACCTGGCTGTGGCTGGCGGTCAGCACCGGTCGCTGGTGGCGATGAAAGTCCAGGCAACCCGGATGCGGTGTCAGCCCGGTGCTCTCGAGTAGCGCGGGGATCTGTCGATCCGGATCACTCACCAGCTCTTCATAGGCCACGTTGATAAAAGGGCCGGGGAGGACGGCCTGCCAGTGCCGCATCAGGCGCTGGTATAGCGAGCAATAGTGCGCCAGATCCTCCAGGGTGTGGTAGTAGGGTTCATGGCCGGCAAAGTTGGCACTGTACAGTGAGAACGCAGTGGCACGCAGGTCGCGCACACTGTGGATGATGGGTGCGTCGGGAAACATCAGCCGCAGGAAACCGGCGATTTCGAAATTGGCCGGCATTTTGTCCACCACCCGGGGGCCTTCCAGTCCACGCTCGAACAGGGCATCGACATAGTGCTCCCGGGCGTCTTCAAGCAGGCGCCTGTCCACGGGGTTCGAGGCATCGACCGGCCCGCGCCGGCCGGCCTGTTCGCGCTGTGCCCGAAAGCGGGCTTCGCACTGGTGGGCGGTCGTCAGTTCGCCACCGGCCTCAACGTCGGGATGGCCGGCCAGAATCTGTTCCAGCAGTGTGGTGCCAGAGCGGGGCAGGCCGATGATGAATACCGGTAGCAGGTCGATGGGCAGTGGATCAAGCGGGGTCGCGAAACTGTCGGCGTTATAGGTCTGCAGATGGCCGGCCACCCGCTTTTCCATCTGTTCGGGTTGGTAGCGGATGCCCTGACCGGCGAGTTCATCATGCGCCAGGGTATTGGCCTGCTGTAAAAACCTGAAAGCCTGTTGATGGTCACCGGCTTTGTCCATGATGCGTGCGACTGCGAAGCCGGCATTGATCCGGTCGGCGGCGGGCAGGTCGTCACGGCTGGCGATCTCTGTTGCCTGTGCGGCCAGCGTATCGTCGGGGGCCGGTATCGCGAGGTCGACGATACCGAACAGAGCTTCGCCCAGGGTTGGTTCCCGTTTCAGTGCGGAGTGATAGGCCGCTCTGGCGGCGACCGTCTCGCCGAATGCCTTGTGCAGGTGGCCCCTGAGAAGATGGGTAAACGCCGCGGCCGGGAACCGCCTGCCGAGTTCATCGGCCAGACGCCGGATACTGTCCAGGTCCTGCAGCGCAAACCGTGCATGGGCCAGCCCACGGTAGGCCGCAAGTTCGTCCGGGGCGAGGGCTCGCGCGCGCTCGAACGCCTCCGCCGCGGCCGGCCAGTCACCGCGCTGCGCCTGCAGGGATCCCCGTCGGCCCCAGCGTTGCGCTTCAGCCCTGCGGGTACCCTCGGGCGTAGTCATGCTGTGTCGAGGGCGCTGCTGAACCCGTCGGCGCTGAGCTGGACCTCCTCAATGTCACAATGCGCCAGCAGGAAAGCGACGACACGATCTTCAAACAGTGCGGATTGCAATTCGGCCATGGCGCTGGGATGGTCCAGGTAGTAATCGATTAGTTCGGCCTGCTGGGTATCGTCGTCCTGTGCCTGCGCCGCAATCAACGCGGTGACCTCGTCGCGATCCAGATGGATGTTATGGACACGACCGATTTCGGTCAGCAGTATGGCGAGCCGGATACGCCGCTCGGCAATGCGGGCGAACTCCACCCGCAGGTCGGCATCGACGGGGCCGCCGATGTCGCGCTGGTAACCGGCTTCAATGCCCGTCCGCTCCCGTTCCACCATTTCGCCGGGTACCGGAAAGTCATGGCGCGCCATCAGGACATCGAAGAGTTGGCGGCGCAGGTGAATTTGCGCCTGTTCCTGTTCGGCGGTGCTGCCGGTGGGGGGGGCCAGTCGCTGTAGCGCCAGGCCTTCGAGGCTGTCGAGTTCAACCCGTGGTGCGACCTCCACGGTGAGTTCCAGTTCCAGTTCCGCAGTGTTGGCCGGACTTTGCTCGATCAGGCTGATTTCGGGACGGCGGATCGGTTGCAGCACTTTCTCGGCAATGATTTGTCTGGCCACCTCGATGGCCATGCGATCGACCACGGACTGGCGTATGCGATCGCCAAAGCGGTTGCGCAGAACTGACAATGGGGCTTTCCCCTTGCGGAACCCGGAGACCGTGGCGGTACGGCCCATGTCACTCAATTGCCGGTCCACTTCGGTGTTTACCGGCCCGGCATCAAGGGCCAGGCGATAGACGTGAGTCAGCTGATCTATGCGTTCGTCGAGTATGCGGCTGTTGTTCATGGTGAATCATTATACATGGGGCGGCAGGTGTGCGGGCGTATGGACTCGTGTATTTTCGATTAGCTCAACCCCTTCATTTGCGCTGGGCCTTTTCCAGTTCCTGCTCGTTGGTCAAATCGAGGCGCAGCGGCGTCATCGCAGTATAGCCCTGCTCGACCGCCCAACGATCGGTGCCCTCTTCGGGATCTCCCACCGCGGCGACGGTAAACCAGAAGTGTTCCCGCCCCATCGGATCCCGCCCGGGGATTACCTTGCCGTCATACTGCCTGACCGACTGGCGAACCCAGCGCATTCCCAGGGGCCTGGAAAGGGGGAAGTTCACATTGACCAGGGACAGGTCGTTCTGTGGCAGCAACAATTCCAGCACTTCGGCCACCGCGGGCTTGAGCTCTTCGAAATCGGGTGTGTCACCTACCACCGGTGCACTCAGTGCAATACCGCGAAGGCCGAGCAGAACCGCTTGCTTGGCGGCCGCCAGCGTGCCCGAGTGCCACATACTGTTACCGAGATTGCTGCCGAGATTGATGCCCGAGAGCACGACATCCATCTTTTCCCAGTGATAGGCGCCCAGTGCAACACAGTCCGCCGGCGTACCGTTGACGCGGTATGCGTCGACACCAGCCAGGGACGTCGGCCGATAGGTCAGGGGCCGCGAGGCAGTAATCGAGTGCCCCATTGATGACTGTTCGACATCGGGCGCCACCACGCGAACATGACCGAATTGTGCTGCCACCTCGGCCAGTGCCGCGATTCCCGGGCTATAGATTCCGTCGTCGTTCGCAATCAGTATGTTCATGAGATTCTGCCCGTCCGACTTTCTTTTCTATATTCTAGACTCTTACTATGAAATTTCGACTGTCGAATGACCTGAACGCTTTCCAGCGGACACCTCCGCTGCCGGCCGGAGGTAGTGACCCCCATGCGAGCCATCCTGATCCACAACCCCGATGCCGCCAGCGGCACTGCCGCGGGTGAAACGGCTGTGCTGGCCCTGTTGCGCGATGCCGGCTACGACACCGCTATCGGCTCACTGGGCGACCAAAACTGGGAAAAAGGTCTCGCGGCAGATGACATCGTTGTGGCCAGTGGCGGCGACGGTACCATCAGCAAGGTCGCCGGCCGACTGGCCGGCCAGCCGGCCGCGATTGCCATACTGCCGCGTGGTACCGCCAACAATGTGGCCCGATCACTGGGTCTGCTTGGTATGTCCCTGGCGCAACTAATTGAAAGCTGGGCCACCGCTGACCGTTGCCGTGTCGACCTGGGCCGGATAAGCGGTATCCGGGGGCCGGAATATTTCCTGGAGGGCGTGGGGGTCGGTCTTTATGCCGACATCATGGCGCGACTCAATGCCACCGACAATGCCGGGATCGCGCATCTCGAAACCCCGGACAAGTTACTGGAGATGATCGCGATACTGCGGCACGGCTTGCAGGAACGAGCTCCCGTACCTATCCACGGGACGCTTGACGAGCGCGACATTTCGGGCGATTACCTGTTGATAGAGGCACTGAATTTTCCATTTATCGGTCCCAATCTCAAGCTCGCACCGCAGGCCGATCCTGGCGACGGTCAGCTTGATGTGGTGCTGGTACCTGAAACCGCGCGCTCCGCCCTGGATGTTTATCTTGCGCGATGCTTATCCGGCGCCGCCGACGTCCCGGCCGACCTCCCGGTGCTTCGGGGGCGACGCTTACAGCTCCATGGTGTCGGGGGTTGCATCCATCTCGATGGAATAACGCCCGCCGCTGGCACCTGCAGCGGAAGCGGAATCCTCCGCATCGAGGTGAGCGACAGGCACGTCACACTGCTGGTCCCTTCGGATGGTATCCCAACGACGCCACGGCGTCAGCCAACGGGCGCATAACCTGCGCAGTGTTTTTCCTACTGTGTGCTTTCCCTGGCGCTTTCCCAGGCAGAAGCAGTGGCTTGCTTGGTACTTTCCCAGGCGCTTTTCGTGGTGTCCCTGGCGCTTTCCCAGGCGTCGTTCAGATTTTGCGCAGTGTCGTCCCACCATTGCTCGGTGTATTCCTCGAAGCCCTTGAGGTTCTCGCCGGCAGACGTTATATGAACATCATATTTAACGTTACCGAACATCGGGTCCTTATCCTCAACCCGCACAGTGAAGTCACCGCGTTTGGCTACGATGTCAGTGCCACCGATACCAAGAAACTCGTTGGTCTGGATAACCAGCGAATACAGGCCCATATCGTTGCCAAGCAGTATATCTTCCACATTACCGATTTCTTCGCCATTGGCGTCAAAGACTTCGGCGCCGATCAGATCTTCTGCCGAATAAAGGCCCTGGGCGTCTTGTGCGCCATCCTGGCCGAAGGCACTTAAACTCAGGCCCATCGCGCCTGCAAGCAATGGGATACCCAGTTTGCGAATTGTTGGTGTGCTCATGTCAGTCTCCTCAATTGTCGGTTCGGGAGCGGGCCAGGGCAGCTGATGCTGCTCGCCGGCCCACTGTAGTTTCTAAGGCTAGACCAGGATCTGCGAAACACCAGCGTGGTTTTGCGCATTGTCTGTCATTATCAAAACGACTAGTCTTGGTCTACAAGAATTAATACAGTCAGTTGACCGAGAGATAGCCATGAACCTGTTCCCCAGACTTCTTTGTTTGTCCTTTTTACTGGTACTCACGGCCTGTACCGATCCTGGCGACCAGGAAGCCACTACCGCCCAGTCCACGGTCGATATCTTCATGACCAACATCGCACAGTACTGCGGGCAGTCTTTCTCCGGGCGTGTGGTTGCCAATACACCGCCCGTTGCCGATGATCCCTTCGAAGGTCAGGGCCTGGTCATGCATATTCGCGAATGCTCAGCCAATGAAATTCGCATCCCCTTTCACGTTGGTGATGATCACAGTCGTACCTGGGTTCTGACACGCACGGTCGATGGCCTGCGCCTGCAACACGATCATCGCCACGAAGATGGTACTGATGACGCGGTGACCCTGTATGGCGGCGACACCACTGAGCAGGGCACCGCGATACGCCAGGAATTTCCGGTTGATCAGTTTTCCATCGGCATGTTCAAGCGTGAAGGTTTGAGCGCTTCCCTGACCAACGTCTGGGCGATGGAAATGGATCCTGGCCAGTACTTTTATTATGAGCTGGCGCGACGCGACTCGGATCGCCTGTTTCGGGTGGAATTTGACCTGAGCGAACCCGTACCCACACCGCCTGTGCCCTGGGGCCGCCCCAATCCGGCTACTGAAATCACCGCCGAACAACAGGCCCGGCTGCGCACCCAATTACCGTTTGCCGATGAGCGCGATTTTGAGGAATCCCGGCGCGGTTTTATCGCGGCTCCACCGTATCAGCAGATTCTGGGTGCCGCCGGCAACGTAGTCTGGGATATGGGCCGCTATGAGTTTCTGTTGAACGGCGAGGACTATGACAGCATTCACCCGTCGCTGCAGCGCCAGGCCACCTTGAATATGAATTTTGGCCTGTACGAAGTCGTCCCCGATTTCATCTACCAGATTCGCGGTTATGACCTGGCTAACATGACGCTGATCCGTGGCGAGGAGGGCTGGGTCCTGTTTGATGTTTTGCTTACCCGGGAAACCGCGGCAGCCGCGTTGGCCTTTGCCAATGAACAGCTGGGCGAACGGTCGGTGACCGCGGTGGTGTATTCACACTCGCATATTGATCACTTTGGCGGCGTGCGCGGCGTGGTGGACGAAGCGGATGTGCTCGCCGGACGCGTGCAGGTTTATGCGCCGGTCGGATTCATGGAAGAGGCCATCTCGGAGAATGTCTATGCCGGCAATGCCATGAGCCGACGGGCGTCCTACCAGTACGGTAACCCGCTGGCGGCAGGCCCGTTCGGGCAGGTTGATTCCGCCATTGGCAAAGGGCTGCCACGGGGCACCAGTGGCCTGATTGCGCCGACAGTGGTAGTCACCGAGGATTTTGAAGAACACCTGATTGATGGCATCCGCATTGTTTTCCAGAACACCCCCGGCACCGAGGCGCCCGCGGAAATGAACGCGTGGTTCCCGGACAGCAAGGTGTTCTGGGCGGCAGAGAACATCACCGCCACCATTCATAACATCTATACCCTGCGCGGCGCCCTGGTGCGCGATGCACTGTCCTGGTCGCGGCAGATCAATGAGGCCCTGTACCGCTTTGGCCGCGAAGCGGAGGTCATGGTGTCCTCGCATAACTGGCCGCGCTGGGGCAATGAACGCATCCAGGAAGTGATGCGCGACCAAAGGGATGCCTATGCCAACCTGAATAACCAGGTGCTGAACCTGGCCAACCGCGGCGTTACCATCAACCAGATGCACAACGAATACAAGGTCCCGGAGTCGCTGCAGCAAAGCTGGGCGGTGCGCCAGTATCACGGCTCGGAGTTCCATAATTCCCGGGCGGTGATCAATCGCTACCTGGGTTATTGGGACGGCAACCCGGCAACACTTGCACCGCTCTCTCCAGAGCAATCCGCGCCGCTGTATGTGGAAATGATGGGCGGGGCCAATAACATCATGACTAAAACCGACGAGCTGGTGGCACAGGGCGATTACCGCCATGCCATGGAGTTGTTGAACAAACTGGTCTACGCCGAACCGGGCAACCAGGCCGCCAAAAGCCGTCTGGCGGATGTGTTTGAACAGCTGGGCTATCAATACGAGAGCACCAGTATGCGCAATGTGTTCCTCACCGCGGCCCAGGAGTTGCGTTATGGCGTGGCGCCGCTGGGTGCTGTACACAGTGCTAGCCCGGATCTTGCCCGGGCCATGACGACCGCCCAGTGGTGGGATGCGGTGGCCACCCGGGTGGACAGCCAGCGCGCCGACGGCCTTGCCTTCAAGATCAATTTTGTGACATCGGATAACGGCGAGCAGTTTGTGATTGAAATGCGCGGTGGCACGCTCACCACCATCAGTGGTTACCAGTCAGGGCAGGCGGATGTAACCATCCGCATGAACCGCAGTGACCTTGACCAGGTCATCATGGGACAGGAAACACTGGCCAGCCAGCTGGGCGCCGGGCGTGGGCAGGTGGAGGGTGATGTGGCGGTTCTGCAGCAGCTCGCCTCGGTGCTGGTGCAATTTGACCCGGTTTTCGAGATCATGCCCGGAACGCGACGCTGATTACTAATCGCTCGATCCAACGCCGGGTCCCCGGCCGCCGGATCACCGGATCACCGGATCGCCGGGCCGCGCAATGTCACAGGAAAATAGACAATTGTTCAGGCAGGAACTGGCTTTCCTGCCTGAGCCTGTTGGCACTGTGGATGGCGGTGATTATCGGGTTGACCAGGATCTGCGTGCGGTGGAAGTCGGTGCGCCGGGGGATGTGCCGGTCATGCGCGCGGTGTTTCGCGAGGGCATCGGCTGTGTGATTCTTGCCCCCGACCAGACGCTGGTGGATATCGACACGCTGCCCGAATTGATGCTGCCATCGCCGCCCGGGGACCCGGCGCAAATCCCCTGGCCGGATGGTGACCTTGTTGAGAACAGCGGCTTGCCAGACACCATCGACGCTGTCGCACTGCAGGCCGCCTCGGACTGGGCATTCAATCGTCCCTCCCCGGAACAGGACACGCTGAGCCTGGTTGTGGTGCATAACGGGAAGATTATCCACGAGCGGTATGCACCCGGGATAGACATGTCCACACGCACCCGCACCTGGTCCACCGCCAAGAGTATCGCATCGGGGCTGATTGGCATGCTGGTGGATGAGGGCAAACTGTCTCTGGACGAACCGCTGGGTTTTGCCTGGCTGCCGGAAAATGGTTCGCCGGACACTGACCCGCGCAACCGGATCACGCTCCGGCATGTGCTGAACATGTCCAGTGGCCTGGAAACCATCGACAATAACGGCATGGAGTATGCTACTGGATCGGGGCTGTCCTATTGGGCCGGGGCAAGTTCAGTCTCCGGTGCACGTAGTCGTGGCCTGATACGAGAGCCCGGCAGCGTGTGGGATTACGAAAACTATGACACGCTACTCGGCGTGTATGCGATGAAGCAGGCCCTGGGTAGCGAGACGGCCTACGCAGAGTTTCCGCGCAGGGCGCTACTGGACAAAATCGGCATGCGCAATACGCTGGTCAGCACAGACCGGTTTGGCGATTTTATTTTCAGCAGCCAGGTATATACCAATGCCAGGGACCTGGCCCGCTTCGGTTTGCTGTATCTCAATAACGGGGTATGGAATGGTGAGCGCCTGGTCTCCCAAGAGTGGATTGAGTTCTCCCGCACGCCCGCGCCCGCAAGTGTGGAGCGGGGTAGTGACTATGGTGGCCAGTGGTGGCTGGTGCCCGAGGGCCGCCGCGATATTTCCACTGACGCCTATTCAAGCAAGGGCAATCGTGGCCAGTACACAGTGGTGCTGCCTTCGCATAACCTGGTCATCGTTCGACGTGGCCTGGATTATGGCAGCCAGGGTTTCAGCCCCTGGGATTTAACCCGGGAAGTGTTGAAGGCGATGAAATAATTGTGCGCTACCAGGGAATAACCTTACCAGCCCAATCGTAGAATCCACCGGTCTGCGCGGTGGTCAGGCCATCAATCACCGACAGCAGGTTATCCGCAGCCTCGGGCGCTGGTACCGAAGGGTGGCGGCCTACATATTTGCGGGTGAATTCGGTTTGCACCGTGCCGGGATGCAGCGCAACACAGATCGTGTTTTTATGGCTGCGCGCGAGTTCAATGGCAGTGGTATGAATAATCTGGTTCACCGCAGCTTTTGCGGTACGGTATGAATACCAGCCACCCAGGTTATTGTCCCCGATTGACCCGACCCGCGCCGACAACACCGCAATGACGGCGCGACGGTCCTTTGGCAAGAGCTTTACGGCATGCTTCAGCACCATCGCGGGGCCGACCGTGTTAACCTTAAACTGAGCCAGCATGGCTTCTGCTGTCAGCTTGCGAAGACTCTTTTCGGGCTCATGCGCCCCGATCTCGAGTGCACCTGTGGTAACAAGGATCAGGTCATAATCGCCGTCAAGTGCGCCCAGTCTTTGCTCCACGGATTCCTCACTGGTGATATCAAGCCCGTCACGCGATCGTGATAGTCCTGTCACCGTGACGCCTCGCGCCTCCAGTGCAGAAAACAGGGCCGCGCCAATGCCGCCACTGTCACCAATTATCAATCCTCGTTTCATCATTCGCCTTTCGTTCTTATCACGGTGGGCAATACTTGAATTACCGATCTGTACCCAGTTCCCGCACCAGGAAGGCAGTTTCATCCGCCACTACCCGTGCAAACCAGGGTTCCACATAAACCCCAAAATGTCCGCAGTCATAGCTTTGGGTTTCCCCGCGTGGTGCCAGGGCTGCCGCTTCGCGAATAGTCTCCGGCCGTATGAACGCGTCTTGCTCGGCAATAGTGTAGTGGATTGGGCACTGGATGTACTCTGCCTGCTTGCCCGGCTTGTAGTTGGCCAGCTGGAAGACAAAGCGCGCGGCAACCCGGTTGCGCCACCGGGAATCCGCCGGGGTCAGGCTGGCGATGCCATCAGCCGCCCTGGGGGACGTCATTGCCGCGAACTCATCCGGGTTACCGATGGCCTGGATATAACAGGGTGACAGGCCGAGGGCGCCGTGTAATGCATCGCGCAGGGCGCGTCCCAGCAGGCGCAGGGTCTTGCCCAAAGGTACCGGTTGCTGCGGCTTTTCAGTCCGGCAAAAAGGCACCTGGGCGACCACGGCGGCAATGCGATGGTCCTCGGCGGCAATGGATTGGGCATGGGCGCCGCCGAACGACGTACCCCACAGCGCAATACGATCAGGGTCAACTCCGGGCAGTTTACGCACGGTGACGATCGCCGCTTCCCAGTCCTGCAGCTGGCGCCGCACGTTCAGTAGTTGCCGTGGCTCGCCGTCGCTGTCGCCAAAATGGCGATAGTCGAACAGCAACACCACCAGTCCCGCCGCGGCGAAGGCTTCGGCGTAGGCGGGCAGGCGCTGGTCGCGCACGGCGGTAAATCCATGGGCCATGACCACCGCGGGCAGCCGGCTATCGGTTTCCGGTCGGTACAGCCAGCCGGCGCAACGGACGCCCTGGCTGTCGAAGTCCAGGTCGCTGCGGGTGAATGCGGTCACGCCGCCTGGTCCCGGTTCAAGGTGTCAGCTGGGAGGGCGGCGGCAGCTTGTCCGCCTTTTTCCCGCTTGATGCCGGCAGCGATCTCCTTGTCCAGGCGGCCGACATAGTGGTCGAAGTGCAGCTGGATGGTGTGTCGCGGGCTGGGGTAGTAGTCGCGCAGATAAAAAGCCTCGTCGTCGTCGATCATGCGCTGCATCGCGGATTCGGAAGGGGGCGCATAATCGCCGGTGAGGTACGGTGCCAGCCAGCGCGACTGCTGCTCGGCAAAATTGACCAGAGTAGGCAGTGACTGTGCCAGCCCCATATAGATCAGGTTGGGAACCCCGGGGATAAGCATGCGCTTGAACAGTCGCGGTGGCTGATTATCTTCACCCGCGGTGAATTCGGGCTGATCGAAGAACGGGAAGCTGATCTTGTAGCCTGTGCACCACACGATAACGTCGAAATCGCCGCTGGAACCGTCGGTGAAATGCACGGTGTGGCCATCCAGCCGATCAATTCCGGGGCGTGCCTTGATGTCCCCGGAGCCGGCGCGTTGCAGGAACTCCCCGGATACGGTGCCGTGGGCTTCCCAGGGCTGGTAGGTGGGTTGGGGCAGGCCGTAGTTCTTCGGGTCACCAATCTGGGCTTTCACCACCCGCTTCATCAGCCAATGCTGCAACCAGCGTGGTACCCAGGCGGGCAGCATATTCTTATCCCCCGGCGTACCATTGATGTACTTGGGGAATACCCAGACTCCCCGGCGCATGGAGATGTGCAGTGTTTTGGCCATGAAGCGCATGGACAGCTCCGAGGCAACGTCCATGGCGGAGTTGCCGGAACCGACCACCAGCACGCGCTTGTCGCGCATGTCGATGGGGTCAAAGGGGGTATTGTAACTATGGGCGTGAATCTGGTCGCCGGCGAAATCACCGGGATAGGCAGGCTCGGGCCACCGGGGATCCCAGTGGTGTCCGTTGGCAACGATCAGCACCGGGTAGCGGCGGGTCTCCCCGTCACTGGTGGTGACTGTCCAGTGGCCATCCTCGTCACGATGGGCAAGCTCTACCCTGGTATTGAAGGTGATGCTGTCGCGCAGGTTGAAGTGATCGGTGTACTCGTTGAGGTAGTCGAAGATTTCACTGTGATGCGGGTAATCCGGCCAGTTTTCAGGCACCGGGTACTCCTGCATGCCCATGCGAAATTTGGAAGTATCGATATGCAGGCTTTGGTAGCAAGCGGACATGCCGTTGGGGTTCTGGTAGTACCAGTTGCCGCCAATGTTGTCCGATGCCTCAAAGCAGTCGTAGGGTATGCCGTGGTCCTTCAGCCGCTTCAAGGTGCTAATGCCGCTGGGGCCGGCACCGATCACGCAGCACAGCGGGCCATTGTTATTCTGGGGGCGAAATCCCTGGCTCATGCTAATCACTCCGTCAGGTTGTTGGGTGGTTGAGGTTGGTCGGGCTGGCACTGTTCGATAAAGCGCTCTGCGGCCTGCTGATAGTCGGCCAGCACTGCCGGTGTCGGGTTTTGTTCAAGAGCCTGGCGCAGATTGGGCAGCGCTGCGCCGGGTTGCGTGGTGAGGTACTGGCGCAGCAGGGTATCGTGCCCCCCTGCGGCACGGGCAGCACGCAGGTAGGTGTCGGTGACCACGGCGCCCAGAATGACCTGGTTGATACCATAGTAAACATCCAGTACTCGACCGGGAGAGAAGCCGCGCGCGCAAAGCAGCTCAGCCAGGTGCTCAAGATAGAGCGCTTCCTCCTGGCCGAACACGCCACCCTGCATAATCCGGCTGACCAGTTCGGGCCATTCGATGGCTGTTTGATACAGGCTTGCAGCGTGCTCGCGCAGGATTGCCTGCCAGGACTGGCCACGATCGACGATGGGTTCGATCTGCCCCTTGCGCTCGGCGATCAGGCGCAGCAGGTGCTCGCGCCCATCAACATAACCGTAGAGTGTGGCAACGCCGACCTTGAGACGCGAGGCAATACTGGCCATGCCAAGCTCGCTGGGCTCAAGCTCGCAGGCGGCATCGACGATGGCTTCCAGGGTCAGGCGTCTGGGGCGACCGGCACCGCGGCGCTTGCCGCCATTATGAGTGGGGGAGAGCATGCCAATGATAATACCGAATCGATTTCGGAAATCAAGTCTGGAATGGTCCGGGAGAGAAAGAGGGGTACTTGGTGTGTGGCGTTTTTGCTCTGCACCGTGCTTCGCTGCTTCCGCATTCCCGGCCTTGTTTCTAGGCCGGGCGATGAGCCCGGGTTAGATGGTGCGATCAGCGTCCGCGACCACCGGACAGGGTGAGCAGCAGACCAACTACCGCCATGGCGCCGCCGCCCAGCAGGTACCAGGTGGTTTCATCCGTGAATCGTCCGGTTATGGTTTCGTGAACTTCCTCGCCCAAAGAACCTGTAGCCTGGTATCCGAAATACATGAGACCCACCCCAACCACAAGCAGGGCAATACCGATAATGCGTGATTGATTCATGGTGTGTCTCCGGAGTTAGTGAGCCAACTGGTAGGGCTACGTTAGCCCGTGCCGAACACCTTGTACAGTATTACGGAATATATCACGCAGATCGGCGTCGCCCTCACATAGCGGGATAATTTACCCTTCGAGAAAAGTGACTTTGCCGGTACTCACGTCGTACATGGCGCCAACCACTTTCAGCTTGCCGTCCTGGACGAGCTCGTTGAGTACGGCGCTCTGTTGCAGAATGTTGTCTACGGTCTGGCGCACGTTTTCATGGGCCACGGCACTGACAAAGGCCCTGTTCTTGCTGTGGCGCTCGCCCTCGAAACCTTCAACGGCCTCCACCGCGGGGCGGATATGGGCCAGGGTCTGGGTCAGGTTGCCCAGTTTGACATCATCACAGGCTCCCTTGACGGCGCCGCATTCGGTGTGGCCGAGCACGACGATCGCCATTGAGCCGGCTACCGCTGCGGCAAACTCCATGCTGCCCAGTATTTCCTCATCGACGAAGTTACCGGCAATACGTGGTGCGAATATATCGCCCAGGCCCTGGTCGAAGACCAGTTCCGGCGGCACCCGGGAGTCGATACAACTCAACACGATGGAATGCGGATACTGGCCACTCGCGGTTGCATCGACCTGAGCGCTGAAGTCGCGCTCTATCATGGTATCGGTCAGGAAGCGTTCATTGCCTTCCCTGAGCATGGCCAGTGCCGAATCGGGGGTGAGCACCGCCTGGCTTTGCAGGGTCTGCACTGCGGCGGTTTCCGCAGTGGCCAGCATTGGCGCGGCGGTTGCAAATGTCAGTAACAGGGCGGCGGTTAGTGTGCGGGATAGTCTGTTCATTGCAGTCTCCAGAGTTTGTAGCCGTGAATGTCTGACGCATCGGTATGATTTCCCGATAATGTCCAGGATACGTTAGCATAGTGCAAACAATTGTAAGGTCTATTCGATCCTGGTTGGGTAACTGTACGTATAAACCGAAGTGATACGCTGTGAGACCGGTCCATGCGACATCTTAATTATAGCCATCTTCATTATTTCTGGACGGTGGCCAATGAAGGCAGTATTGCCCGCGCCTCAGCGGTGCTGAACATTACCCCCCAGACGATTTCGGGACAGCTCAAGTTGCTGGAAGAAGCGGTGGGGGAATTACTCTTCCAGCGGGCTGGCCGAGGGCTGGTATTGTCTGATACCGGCCGTGTGGTCAAGCAATATGCCGACGAGATCTTTACCCTCGGCGCCGAACTGAGCCGTGTGGTGAAGGGGCGGCAGGCCAGGGCGCGGGTGCTGCATGTGGGGATCGTCAAGTCCATCCCCAAGCTGATCGCCTACCGGGTTTTGCAGCCCATACTTGCCCCCGAGAATCCGGTTCGCCTGGTGTGCACGGAAGGTGGGCTGGACAGCCTGCTGGGCGATCTCGCCGTGCATCGCCTGGACCTGGTAATCTCGGACCGACCGATACCCGTGGGTATGAATGTGAAGGCCTACAATCACACCCTCGGCAGTAGTGCGATTGCATTTTTCAGCAAGCCTGCTGCGGTGAGTCGTTACCGCTCGAACTTTCCGCAAGCACTGGCGGAAGCGCCCCTGTTGCTGCCGGTGCATGCATCGGCCATGCGTCGGGAACTGGACGACTGGTTCGAGCGTGTGGGCATAGAACCACGGGTCGTGGCCGAGTTTGACGACAGCGCGCTGCTGAAGATGTTCGGTGCCGCCGGCGCGGGTGTGTTCCCGGCACCCTACGCTATTGCTCGGGAAATTGAGCGCATGTACAGCGCTCGTGTCGTTGGTGTGGCTGAAAACGTCGAGGAAACCTACTTCGCCATCTCGCCGGAGCGCAAACTGAAGCAGCCCATGGTGCTGGAGATCATTGAACGGGCTCGGGAGCAGCTGTTCCCGGTGGCAGACAAGACCGCTTGAGTTCGGGAAAGCCGATCCCCCGACACTGAAAAACCGCTTTGTGGTAAACAGGAGCGGCTCTCATACTGAAGGGAATATTAGTGGAGAGCCGCACATGAATTTTGACAAGATTGTCTCGAATCTCGCCAGTAGCGGGGTGCTGGGAGGACTTGCCGGTGGCGCAGTGGGTGGCGCACTGGTGAACAGCAAGAAAGCGCGCAAGACCGCGGGAACCTTACTGAAGGTGGGCGGCGTGGCAGCGCTGGGTACCCTCGCATGGAAGGCGTACCGGGGTTATCAGGATGGCAATGCAAGCCCGGCTTCGGCAACGACGCCGTCTACTAACGACCCCGTATGGCAGGGAATCAAGAAACAGCAGTTCGCGATCAGTACCGATGATAGCCAGCAGGGCTCGACGGCGCTGCTCCTGGTGCAGGCCATGATTGCCGCCGCGTGCGCCGATGGTCATATGGATGGTGACGAGCGGCAGCGTATTATGGCCCGGGTTGGCGAGATGGGTCTGGCTGCTGATGAGAAAGCACTGGTGTTTGATGCCTTGCAGGCGCCATTGTCGCTGGCTGAGCTCTGCGAGCGTGTGGATTCGCCAGAATTGGCAGCAGAAGTGTACCTTTCGTCGATGATGGCGGTGGATCGAGGGCGTACCGAGGCCGAGTTTTACCTGGATGCGCTGGCTTTTCGTCTGGGTCTTCCCGAGGGGCTGGTTATACGGTTACAGCAGGAAGTCGCTAAAGTCGAGCATAAAGCCCTCGCCTGAATCCCCATCTCCTGAGTACCATTGCCGCACCGGAATAGGGGGCGGCAATGGAAAAATGCCTGCCCTTATCAATTTGCTTGTTTGCCGCTAGCAAGTATACTATATTCCAAATCCAGCAGAGCCTGAATCGGCCCATCAGAGTCCGCGCCGTCAGATGTCACGGGAACCCTCGCAGCATGGCTAAAGAGCCCGATAAGAATTACGATTGCGAAATGCCACAGGACACTGCAGCGCATGTACTCCATGCCATCAAAAAGCCACTATTGCGGTAGTGGAGACTGTTTAGCCCTCTGGGGGGCGGCGCCCGTATTAATAAGATGAGGAAAGTAGCTATGACGACCCAACATCCTGACTTTGATGTCATTGCGATTGGGGCTGGCTTCGCCGGTCTCGGACTGATCCACTACATACGCGAGGCAGGCCTGTCCATTCGCGTCTTTGACCGGGCGGCTGATGTCGGCGGCACCTGGACCTGGAATCGCTACCCGGGCTCCATGACCGACAGCGAGAGCTATTATTACTGCCTGACCTTTTCCAAGGAACTCCTGCAGGAATGGTCCTGGACGGCACGTTACCCCGACTGGAAGGAGACCCATGACTACATGCGTTTCGTTGCCGACAAGTGCGACATGTGGCCCCATATCCAGCTGAATACCGAAATTACCAGCGCGGAGTACCAGAAGGACACTGGTCACTGGCTGGTCACGACCGGTAACGGGGACAGCTTTACCTGCAAATACTTTATTAGTGGCATGGGCATGATTTCGGAACCCGTGATCCCGAAAATCAAGGGCATGGAGACCTTCAAGGGTCCGCTGTTCCACTCCTCGCGCTGGCCGCAGGAAGGCCTCGATTATGCCGGCAAGCGTGTGGGCATTATCGGTGCCGGCGCCACCACCGTACAAATGCTCCCTGTCATGAGCAAGACCGCGGAGAGTGTGACAGTCTTTCACCGCACCTCGAACTTCATCCTGCCCGCGATGCAGAAGCCAATGACGCCAGAGTGGGAAAAGGAGATCAAGGAAAACTACGACGAGATTATCGCCAAGTGCCGTAATCATGTGTTTGGCATGGCGTTTGACACCGCCGATGGCCGCAAGGCGGTCGAGACCTCGCCGGAGGAACGGCAGCGGATTTTTGAGGAAAAGTGGGTCGGGAGCTTCCGCTGGGTGTTCGAGACCTTCGACGATCTGCTCGCGGATCCCGAAGCAAACAGAATGGCCTCACAGTTCATCATCGACAAGATGAAGGAGCGGATTGAGGACCCTGAAATTGCCGAAATTCTGGTGCCAAAGCTTGAGGATTACCCTCTGTTTGCCAAGCGGCCACCTCTGGATCACGGTTATCTGGAGGCCTACAGCCGCGATAATGTGCACCTGGTGGACATCAAGGATCGAGAGCCCATCGTCGAGATTACCGAAACTGGCGTACGCACGACTGAAAATGAATTTGAGTTCGACATCATCGTGCTGGCAACGGGCTTCAAGGCCTACACCGGTGCGTTGGAAGCCTTCCCCATCCGCGGCGCGAAAGGCCAGACGCTGGCGGAAAAGTGGAAGGATGAATCCAAGTCGATCATGGGTGTCTGCGTGGCGGATTTCCCTAACATGTTTATGGTCACCGGGCCCCAGGCCCCGTTTGCCAACCTGCCGACTTCCATTGAGCAGAATGTGATCTGGATAACGAACTGTATCAAGAAGATGGAAAGAGAAGGCTATGACGTGGTCAAACCGCGGCAGGATGCCGAGGACGCCTGGACGGCGCATACCGCGGAAATTCACGATCAGACCCTTATGGCAGAGGGTGGCAAGGTGAACTCGTGGATGATGGGTGCCAACCTCGAAGGCAAGGCACCGCGCGTGCTGATTTACTTTGGGGGTGCCAACGTCTATTACGACAAAATGGACGAATCCGCGAACCAGGACTATCCGGAGCTTGAGTTCGAGAAGCTTGCCGTTTAAAGACGCCTCATGCCCCGCGTAAACGCGCCCGGCATGCTTTTGGCTCGCTGATTAATCCCCGCTTCGTGCGGGGTTTTTTTGCATGGTGGATGGGTAACCGACAAACGCATCAAAAAGTGCCCGGAAACTAAAGGGGCGCAGATTTAATCGGTCAACATCCCTTTACTGGCCCGAAGAACCAGGATGTTGATCCGCGTCAGGAGGTGCCGCCATGTTTTCAGAAATAATGCACCATGGTTTTCTTCAAAGCGCGCCATCGGTGTATCAGCCCTATAGCACCAGGTAATTACCCGAGTAATCCCAATCCTTGGTGAGATACTATGAAACTACCCCTGCAGATCACATTTCGCGATGTGCCTCGTTCCGAGGCCCTTGAGGCTTATATTCGCGAACAATCGGAGAAGCTGGATCGGTTCTATGATCGGATCATGGCTTTGCGGGTGGTCGTTGAACGTCCGCACAGCCACCACCACAAGGGCCAGCTCTACCATGTCAGGATAGATTTGACCGTGCCCGGAGGGGAACTGGTAGTAAAACGTGATCCGCATGACAATCATGCGCACGAAGACCCTTACGTGGCAGCGCGCGACGCATTCAAGGCGGCACGGCGTCAACTACAGGACTATGCCCGTAAACAGCGAGGCGACACCAAGACTCACGTCCTGCCGCCTCACGGGATCGTCAGCGTGATCATGCCGGGCCAGGATTTCGGCCGGATCCTGAGTTCAGAGGGTGGGGATATCTATTTTCACCGGAACAGTGTGGTCGAAGGTGACTTTGATCTGCTGGAAGAGGGTGACGAGGTCTGGTTTGTTGAACAGCCAGGCGATAAAGGTCCCCAGGCGAGTACGGTACATATTGTCGGCAAGCATCATCCGCTTGCTTGAAGGGTGGCCTGGAATTAACTGGCAGTCTGTGCTTCTGTTTCAACGCCTTCAGCAATTGTGGTGATTTCCAATCTTCGCGTGCCACCACCTTTAGAGAGCCTGCCATTTGTCGCTGTCACGATTTTCCCGGGTGGGGGCGATGGAGCGGAACTGACCGCTTTTATGGTTATCGGCGGTCTTTCGCTAAATTGGTACTGAGTGTTAGCGGCACTCAGTTGTTGGCCAGCATATTCTTCCGCTGCCGGAATGTGCTGAGGGAGGCATTGAAGTCTTTCGCCGCCGTTTGTGCGAGGTGAACCGCGCGATTATGAAGCATCAAGTGCAGGCCCAGGCCTTCGCGACACTCAAGGTAGGTCTCAATTTCAGTAACGTACTCGCGCACGGCTTCCTGTGCGTCATAGACCTGATCATAGGTCGCGGTGGTGCCATCGGGAATGACTGGCGCGTTCTCGGGTAAAGCTTTCGGGCAGCTCGCCCAGGTATTTGCGGCGAGCAGCAGGGCGGGGAGTGCAAGCAGAGTTCTCATGGTAATGACCTCGTTGGTTAGTGGGTGAACGGCATTGGTGTTACCCAATGTGTTACTAATATCCACATAAATGCTTGCAGGCGCAACCCTCAAGAGAAGAAATTAATGATTACAAACCACTGAATTATATGGCTTTAAATTACATACTGATTCGATGGTAGGAGCCCTGCGCACCAAACCGTTACATTTTGTAACTGAAGATACGCTAGTATGTTCAACTCTGGTGCGAGACTGCTTCCAAGCGGCGGTAATTGTTGCCGTACGCCCGAAAATTGTGCGTGATTGGAGAAGGATGCTATGTGATGACGCGTCGCTAAAAGAACTTTTTATCTGCCGTTTTTAAGTCGGGCGATATCGCGACAGCCGTGCAGGCAGGATGGCTGACACCTGCCGGTCAGCTGTCCTGGCACTGTGGACAGTACCAGGCGGTGCGACCGGATACCTTGGTGGTAGCGAGGGCCTCTCCACATGCCGGGCAGTGTTCACCCTTGCTGCGGTGCGGAAGCAGCCATCCGGAAGGCATCTGTTCGGGGTCGGCATGGGCTTCAATAGCGCCTTCCAGCACCGGACGTATGGCCTGGTAAAGACGCTTGCAGGTCTCCCGGTCGAGGCGGTTCACGGGCTGGCGTGGATGAATGCCGGCATGGAACAGGATTTCGTCGGCGTAGACGTTGCCGATACCGGCGATCATCTTTTGATCCATCAGCCAGGACTTGACGCTCCCGCGTCGGTCTTTCGCCCGGTCCATGAAATCGGCTTCGCTCAGGGCAATCGCGTCGGGCCCGAGCTGTTGTTGTTGCAGCCATTGTTCAGGCGACTCGGTGAAGGTGATCTGTCCCAGCTTGCGCGGCGAGATGTAGGCCAGGCGGTCACCATTGTCAAAACTGATCAGCAATCGCGTATGATCGGGAGCTTGTTCTCGCTGGTGGATGTATTTTATGTCGCCGGTCATGCCGAAATGCATGGCCAGCCATTTCTTCTCGTTAACTTCGACCAACAAGTGTTTGCCGTGGCGAATAGTAGAGCGAAAGGACTTGTGCCGGAGCGCGCGTCCCAGTCCCTGGGCAGAGGTGTCATGCAATATTGCAGCGTCCTCCACGTGTACGTGTTCAATGCGCTTGTGCAGAGCGGTGGCGCTGACGTGCCGCCGGTATACTTCGACATCTGGTAATTCAGGCATATAAGTTCAGCGCTCCGGAACGGTGTCGGTTCATGCCGCGGAACGCCGCGCCGTTGTCGCCAGCATAATCATGATCATGCCCGAGAACATCAAATCAATGCCTACCAGCAGGCCGATCACCCAATTTGCGGCGTGGGGCAGCTGCGCCAGAATCAGGCCAGCGAGAACCAGCGCCAGCACGCCGCTGACTATCTGCCATCCCCAGTGATCGAGTGGGCGCAGGGTAAAGGCCAGGAAGATTCGAAAGATACCACTCGCAATCAGAAACGCCGCCACCAGAAGTGTCAGCGACAACATGCCGGCCATTGGAAAGAATAGCAAAACAAGGCCGATGCCCAGGGCGAGCAGGGAGCCCAATATCTCGAACAGGAAACCTTTCCATTTCGGCGTGCGGAAAGCGGTCACCATACCAATGACGCCGCTGATCGTGAATATCCATCCAATCAGTAGTTCCATTGCCAGGGTGGCTACAAAGGGAAAGGCGACCGCGGCGATTCCCAGCAAGAACATCACTACACCGAGGACCATGAACCACCGGTTTTTTTCTTTTACTTCGGGAGTAAAAAGAGTGTAGCTATCGTCTATTTCGTTGCCCATTGTATGTGCCATGAATCAGCCTCCAGCCGGTTTTCCGTGTTTGTTGATCAGTTTTTCAAAGTCTTTTTCGTCTATGCATTCAACGCCGATATTCTCTGCCTCATCGCGTTTTGAACCCGGGTCACTCCCTACCACCACAAAATCCGTGCTGTTACTTACACTGGAGGTGGCGCGTGCACCCAGCATCTCCACCTGTTCTTTGGCTTCATCCCGCGTGAAATTCTCCAGAGAACCGGTGAAAACAAATGTTTTTCCCTCGAGGGGCTTTTTCTCGGGGCGCGGCATCGGGTGTACCTTAAGTCCCTGTTCCTGCATTCGTTTGATAACATCCCGATTGGCCGGATCCCGGAAAAAGTGTTCTGTCTCCATGGCGGTTTCCGTGCCAATGCCGGGGATATCCTCTATCTGACTCTGATCGGCTTTCATGAGATTATCGAGCGTATGAAATTGTTCGGCAAGTTGGCGCGCCACACGTCTACCCACATGGTGCAGGCCGAGCGCGAACAGAAACCGGTCCAGGCGCGGCTCCCGGGCTTCCTGTATGGCATCGTGCAGCTGCTTCGCTGACGTTTCGGCAAAGCCTTCGAGGGATTTGAGGTCATCTACTGCCAGTGTGTAGAGATCAGCGAGATTGCTTACCATTTGTCGCTCGACCAGCTGGTTGGCGGTCTGCTCCCCAAGGTGATCGATATTCATTGCGCTGCGCGCAGCGTAGTGCTGAATACGGCCTCGTAGTTGGGCGGCACAGGCTAATCCTGCGGTGCAGACATAGTAAGCGCCCTCACGTGTAACCTCCGCGTTGCACACGGGACAGCGGTCGGGCATGTGAAATTCCTGCGCGCGCTTTTTGCCCGGTGTCTTTACGCGCTCGTCAACTTCAGGAATTACGTCGCCGGCTCTCATAATACGTACTCTATCACCAACCCTGATATCCTTCCGGTGCACCTCGTCTTCGTTGTGCAAGGTGGCTCGACTCACAGTGACACCGCCAATATCCACCGGTTGTAACAGGGCGACAGGCGTGAGAATGCCAGTACGACCAACCTGAACCACAATATCCTCAACCGTGGTGATTTCTTCCCGGGGAGGGAATTTCCAGGCCAGCGCCCAGCGCGGGCTACGGTCTCGTGTGCCCATCGCGTTGCGGAGGTCGTGATCGTCCAGCTTGATCACGATGCCATCAATCTCGTAATCCAGGTCGTCCCGCTCTTCGGCAAGCCTGTGGTGATATTGTTCGATTTTTTTCAATGTCGATGCCGACTGGTTCAAGTCACAGGTTTTCAAACCCCAACGGGAGAGTTGTTTGAGCACTTCCTGGTGTGTGGCAGGCTGCGCGCCTTCTGTTGCCAGGATCTCGTAAAAGATGATGTCCAGTGGCTTGTCCGCAACGTGGCGCGATTCGAGCTGGCGCATTATGCCTGCGGCGGCATTGCGCGGATTGGAAAATGCCGTTTCACCACGTTCGATACGCCTTTTGTTCAGGGCCATAAAACCATCCTTCGGCATGAAGACTTCACCGCGTATCGCCAGTGATGCGGGTGTCTCATCCTTATGCTGTAATTCCATTGGCAGCGCACGGATGGTTTTGAGATTATGGGAAATGTCTTCGCCCTCCTCGCCGGTACCGCGGGTGGATCCGTAGTCGAAGTGGCCATTTTTATAGACAACCTCCACAGAAAGCCCGTCAAATTTCGGCTCCAGTACACACTGCACTGAATCTTTTCCGGCCTTGTGCTGAGCTGTAGTCAGAAATGAATCAATATCTTCTTTTTCAAGTGTAGCCTGCAAACTGAACAGTGGTGCCTTGTGGGTAACTTTCTTTAATTTGCTCACAGGCTCGGCGCCGACGCGACGGGTTGGCGAATCCTCCGTCTGAAGATCGGGAAAGGCGGCCTCCAGCTCTTCAAGACGATTGAATAGCTTGTCATAGACCTTATCGGATATTTCCGGTGAGCCTTTTACATAGTAAAGGTAATCGTGATGGTTGATGCCCTCGCGCAGGGCGTCAATTTGTTCGGCAGCCTCCTTTTTATCGAGTTTGTCGACAGATTTGAAGTGGGTGTCGGGCTTATCCTTGAAGTTCATTCCAGGCCGCCGATGCGCCCTGGTTGGGCATGGAGAATTACCGCGGGCTCGGTTTCGCCGATAACGGCGCGGTATTCCTCAGCGCGCAGAAATTTTTCAGGCTCGTCACCCAGGGCTGCCGCGGAGGCGGCCAGCACGTGCGCCCAGGTACTGCGATTGGCGAACAGCATCCCGGCTTCATCCAGCGTGCCCCCCTGATTGATGTAACCCAGAACCGGCGTCTGTACAGCGTCTGTCAACAGTGGCCAGATTGCACCGATCATTGGTTCCGGCCGGGTGTGGGTCAGGAACACACGCGCCTGAGCCGGTCGCGGGAACAGATCGGCGATTACGTCTGCCGGCGCCATGACAGCGGATTCGCGTTGATCCCGCGGGGTCCTAAAGCGGCCGGGCTCCTGCAAGTAGACGACAGCATGCCTGACTCCCGCGTGGTCCAGCCGTTCGGAGGCTTTTAAGACCTCGGCCAGCTGGTAACCGCCCGTGGCGACCAACTGTAATCTTTCCGTTTTGCTCCCTGCTCCACGCAGGCGCACGGCGCCGTCGTGAGCAAGTTGCTGTGCCTGCTGTTTCGAGAAAAACACCGGTAGCGGCCTTTTCGGGATCACCAGGGTCCAGATCTGGCCATGTGTGGAATAGGTCGCCTGCAGGGCGGCGATGGCACTGTTCCAGTCGGCGGGGAACAGTACCCGGGATACGTCAGTCATTTCACCCAGCAGGGCTTCACAGAACGTCGTATCCTGATGGGATTGTTCGTTTTTGCCATTCTCCCAGGTGTGGGATGTTGCGATGACCGGTACGGAGAGCCAGCCGGGTGGGCGACCTGCCCCGCACAAATGACGCGCAAAAATAAGCTCCTGGCGGATGGCGCCCAGCATCTTGACCATAAACGCCTCATAGGAGGCTAACAGGTTGATTCCACCCTTGTTGGCAAGCACGGCATTTATGACCGCCTCTTCGTTCAACGCCGTGATAACCCTGCCGTGGGTATCCTCGGGAACACCTTTCTCCGGACTGGTTACACGGTGCTCGAACAACTCCAGGGCAGCATCCAGGCGGTTGCTTTCTATTTCATCGGGGTTACCCAGTCGCACCCGTAGCGAAGGGTTCTCTTTGGTAATGCCAATAAAACACTCGGCGACGCCCTTCATGGCGCTTACAGAATCGGCCGCCTCTGGATTGCGCCATGGGGGCTCGGGAAAGGTCGGCGTTGGCACCTGCCTGTGGGCAAGGGGATGGTCTTTTTCCCTTGGCCTTTTCTGGACCGTGTGCTGATTCAAGATCTGAACAGCGAGATCAAGTTCGTCAGGATCAAGCCACAGCTTTCGTGCGGCAACATTAAACTCGTCGCACGCTTGCGCGTTCTCGGCGGGGTTGTCCTGCAGTGGCAGGTTATGCGCCCGGTTGGTACCTGCACCCGGAAAGCCGTAACCTTTCGGGGCCTCGGCGATGCCGTAATAGACAGGTGCGGGGTAATCTGTGTCTCCTTTCTTGATGGCCTCGGCAGCCTGATTCAAGCCGGATTCCATTTCAATGATGCCCCAGGCAAAAGAGGCCGGATCGCGACCATCTATAAACAATGGGGTGAATCCGTTCAGTTCCAGATGCTTGCTTAGCCAGCTGCTTCCGCCTTTCATGGCCATCGATGAGCGCTGGTCTATGCGTCGACCGTTCATGATCATAAAGGGCGCTATCAGCCCGCAATCCTCAGCGCGCCACCAGCGGGGAGTCCAGTCGCTACCGCGCTGTTCTTCAAATGAGCCGTCACTCAGGAAAGTCACCAGCCGTTCTCCAGGCAGTGGCATGTGCGCATACTGCAATTCGGCAAAACCGAGATATCCCCCCTCCATCATGCCGCCTGCAGTGTGGGCGTTGACGTGGCTGCCCAGGGGTGATTCGGGCGTGCCTTGCGGTGTGACGGCGTAGGAGTAGAAATCCCGTACAAAGCGGGTCAGGCCGGGATTACTGACCTCGTAACGTTCCGCATGCTCCGGGGTCATGTTGCCAACCAGCAGGTTGGTGGCATCGATGGCGGAGACGCAATGGCCCTGGCCCATCAGCCAGGAACGGGTCAGCCCGGTGAGCGTATTGGCCACCAGATAGCCGGTATAAGCCGGCACCATATTCAGGGAGCCACCGGTGTGGCCCTCGGGATCGGCCTTGAAGTCACTTTCGGTAAGGTCTCGCCCGTCCAGGTACACATTTTTGGTATAGGTCATGTGTACGACCAGCCACATGGCGGCACTGGCAACACGATCGGCTGCTGCCAACAGATCAAAAACAGAATCCATTTTGGCAACCGCGCCTGCCCGATCCAGTCGGTTGGCGAGGTCGTGAATCCTCACCTGGGTTTCATCGGTATGAGTAATAACCCCATAACCTGCTGCCCAGTGAGCAAAAGTCGTGCTGCCTTGTCGAAACTGCTCTGCTTGTTTTGCCTGCTCTGCCTCTGTTGCTGCGCGTGATTCGATATCCATTGCACATGTACTCCATCCGGCTTTGAAAGGTCGGCACTATCGTCGGGTGATAGACGTTTCGCGTCATTGATGTTCTTCAATGCGCGGCCAGGCTGTGATGGGTTTAGCTGAGCGTGAGACGGATAGATGGCGTGGCCAGAAGCGTGCGTCTGTCTTTTATAAACCAGACCGGAAAATACACATGTCGAACATACTCCTGTTAAAAAGCGAATATGATCAATCCGCCTGGCTGGATTACCTGGATCGGAACCTGCTGGTAGGCGGTGGACTCCAGGAACTCATTGCCAGCGGGCTGCGCGGTGTTACCAGCAATCCTACGATATTCCACAAGGCCATTACCGGTAGTAACGATTATGACGACACTATTCGTGACCTGTTGCAGGGAGATCCCGAAGTAGAGGAGGAAATCCTGTATGAATGGCTGGCAATTCAGGATATCCAGAGGGCTGCGGATATTCTCAAGCCCGTTTATGAAAGTAGTGAAGGAGCGGATGGTTTCGTGTGCCTGGAAGTGTCTCCACACCTGGCCTTTGATACTTCGGGTACCATTGATGCGGCACGTCATTTGTGGCGAGCGGTCGGCCGACCGAATCTGATGATTAAAGTACCCGGGACTTCGCACGGTATACCGGCAATCGAAAGCCTGATTGCAGAAGGAATTAACGTTAACGTGACCTTACTGTTTTCGGTCGAGCGCTATAAGGAGGTGGTGCAAGCCCATATTCGTGGATTGGAGCAGAATATTCATCCTGAGGATGTTGCCTCGGTGGCCTCATTCTTTGTGAGCCGGGTGGACACAAAAGTCGACGCGCTGCTGGACGAGGCAGGGTCAACAGATGCGCAAAAGCTGAAAGGGTGCATCGCTATAGCGAACGCCAAAATGGCTTACCAGCACTTCAGGGAAACGCTGGGTTCCAGTGACTGGGAGACTCAGCATCGGCGTGGCGCTCGGCCGCAGCGGCCGCTGTGGGCCAGTACCGGCACCAAAAATCCAGAGTACTCCGATGTGCTGTATGTGGAGCAACTCATTGGTTCGCAGACAGTAAACACCATGACGCCGGATACCCTGGATGCGTTCCAGGCACACGGTGAGTTATACACCACCCTCGAGATGCAGGTGGATGTCGCGAGAAAACAGCTGGAGGCACTGGTTGGATACGGGATTAGCCTGGCTCGGGTGACCGAAGAGCTGGAGCAGGAAGGGGTCGATAAGTTCGCGGATTCCCATGACAAGTTGTTGGCGGCCCTGAAGGACAAGCGCTTTGCGGTGGCCGAACACTTTGCGGAGAAATGATGGGCCTTTCAGGTTCACGTCGTGCAAGGACAGAAACATCGTAAATAAACTACCGTTTCACGAAATAATATAGATCCTGTTGCAACTTCCCTGCATCATTCACGGTCATGGATTGTTTAGTGCAAAAAAAGCAAGAGTCTCCCGGATAAATGACCCGTATCGAACCCGCGAGTGACATCGAACACGCTTATTGGATGCAGCGCGCCCTGGCCCTGGCCGACCGCGCGGCCGCCGAGGGTGAGGTGCCCGTCGGCGCCGTGGTGGTGCGTGATGGTCGACTGCTTGGTGAGGGCTGGAACCAGGTGATCAGCAGCTGCGACCCGTCTGCCCATGCCGAGATTGTTGCCCTGCGCGATGCGGCCGCTGTGGTGGGCAATTACCGGCTGCCCGAGGCCACGCTTTATGTGACCCTTGAGCCCTGCACCATGTGCGCGGGAGCACTGGTGCACGCACGGATTACGCATTTGGTATTTGCCGCCAGGGAACCCCGCGCCGGGGTGGTATGCAGTACCTGTGCGTTACTGGATGCGCCCTGGTATAACCACAGGGTCAACTGGACTGAAGGCGTGCTGGCCGAGGCATCCAGTAGCCGCCTGCGGGATTTTTTTCGGGCCCGGCGGACAGGGTCCTAGAGTGCGAGCAATGTTGTGTTACGCAACGTTTCGGGCAGATGCTGTTGCGGGTCCAGGGGGCGTTCCGGTTGCTGGGCCGCCATGTCCTGCCATTGCAGGATGCTGTAGTAGTGCCGTATGTTCTGTACATAGCTTACCGCCTGCAGGCCCCTGGCATAGCCGTGACGGGTATTGCGGTAATGCTCCCGTTTCTGCAGCATGGGCAGGTGTTCCATAACATTACTCCACTGATCCGGATTACCACCGTGGCGCTGGGTGAGTACCCGCGCATCCTCCAGATGGCCCATACCGACATTGTAGGCAGCCAGTGCCAGCCAGGTCCGGTCCGGCTCTTCAATACGTTGTGGCAGGCGCCGCCTTACATGTTTCAGGTAGCGTGCTCCACCCCGCAGGCTCTGCAGGGGGTCCAGTCGATCGGTTACGCCCATCTCGGCCGCCGTCGGTTTGGTCAGCATCATCAATCCACGCACGCCTGTGGGTGAGGTGGCCAGTGGGTCCCAATGGGATTCCTGGTAAGCGATGGCTGCCAGCAGGTGCCAATCCAGCTGGTACTCTCCGGCAACCTGCTGGATAAGTGCACGATAGGGCGGCAGTTTACGGCGAATACTACTGGCGAAGGTATGCGAGCCGATGCGGGAGAGTATTCTGGCGTGGCCGAAATGCTGCTCACGCAGCAAATCCAGGCGACCGTCCTGTTGCAACCCCTCAAAAAATGTATTTACGCGTTGCCGCAATGCGTCGTGTCGCGGGCCGGGTGGCAAATACCAGACGATCTGGTGTTCGGGACCGAGGTCGAAGGCGACCTCCAGGCGCGGATACAGGCTCTGTTGCATCCTGAACTCATTGGAGTCTATGACTGCGAGATCGGCTTCACCGCTATCGATCCGCTCCAGCAATTCCATACTGTCAGCCTCATCGACTGTGTCCCATGCCAGGTCAGGATGTGCCATCGACAGGTCGGTGAGTAGATACTGATGGCTGCTGTCGGCCAGGGTCAGCAACTTGAGGTCATCAATATCCGCCAGGCTTCGGGGTCGGCGCTGCCCGGTCTTGTAGATGACCCGGGGCGTTGTCACAGCGTAGGGAATGGAGTGGGCGAACATGTCGCTGCGCTCCGCAATCAGCGTTAGTCCGGCGGCCGCCAGATGCGCTTCCTGGCGCTTCAGTTGCCTGAAGATGTCCTGTAGCCCGAATACCGGTTCTACCTTGAGAGTAACACCCAACTCGTCTGCGAACAGTTGGGCCAGGTCATACTCAAAGCCGGCGGCGCCATTTTTGTCCAGGTAATAGGTCGTCGGGCTACTGCGGCTGACAACGGTCAATTCGCCCTCCGCCAGTATTTGCTGCAGGCTGTCGCCCCGGGAGCAGGCGACAAGAACGCAGGCAGCAAAGCCTATTAGAAGCGGCGGTATCAGTTTCATGATTCCATTCTAGCCGCAGGGTCTGGTCTGGACCAGTGGCATAAAGCTAAACAGTATCCGGACAATGTGATGCTGCAGGCCTTTTTTGACCCCACCATCACTCATTCAGGGTATTTGGAACACTTTGCGTCGCGTTAGGATAAGCTGAGTGAAAATAACCTGGAGCACAGCCCATGAATTTGCCCGTTACCCCGCTTACCCATCGCCCACCGCTGCGAGCCCGGGATGTTTACGAACGAGTGCTTGAGTTGGGGGAGACCATTCGTGGCAACGCGGCGGAGGCGCGAGCATTACGGCGTGTGCCCCAGGAAAATATCGATTCGTTGCAGGAAGCGGGATTCTTTCTGGCGCTGCAGCCCAAGCGCTGGGGTGGATACGAAGTGGATCCCCAGGATTTTTTCCGTATGCACCTGGCCATTGCCGAGAACTGCATGTCCACCGCCTGGGCGGCCGGCATTGTAGCAGTGCACGCATTCCAGCTTGCGCTGATGGATGAGCGGGCACAGCAGGATGTCTGGGGTGAGGACATTCATACCCGCATATCATCTTCTTACGCTCCGCTGGGTAAAGTCACGGAGGTGGAGGGAGGCTTTCGCCTGAGTGGTCGCTGGGGCTGGAGCAGCGGTAGTGATCACTGTACCTGGGTATTTTTGGGCGCGATATGCCCTGATGGCGGCTTCCGCAGTTTTCTGTTACCGCGCAGTGATTACGAGATTATGGATACCTGGCACTCGATGGGCCTGCAGGGAACGGGTTCCAACGATATTGTGGTGGACGATGTTTTCGTACCGGCCTATCGCACGCACAAGGCCGAGGATGGATTTCTGGGAACCAACCCGGGTGTAACCGCCGATAGTGCGCCACTGTACCGGCTGCCATGGGCGCAACTGTTCATAAGAGTAGTATCAACACCGGCCATTGGCGCGGCTCGCGATACCCTGGATATCTACCGTAACCTGGTGGTGGGTAAGGCCAGCGGCGATGTCACCAAGCTGGCGGGCGATACCGCGACCCAGGAGCGTATCGCGGCGGCTGTAACCCATATAGACGAGATGGAGGCCATTCTGTTTCGCAATTTTGATCGCATGATGGCCCAGGTAAATAAGGGTGAGGAGGTCCCGGTGCTGGAGCGGATCAAGTACCGTTACCAGGCCTCGCTGGTGATCGAGCGGTGCATGCAGGTGATTGACAGCCTGTTCTCCTCGGCGGGGGGCGGTTCGGTATTTACCGGCAGTGAGATCCAGCAGCGCTTTCTTGATGTCCACACCGCCCGGGCCCATGTGGCCAATAACCCGGTGTCCTTTGCACGCAATCTGGGCGCGGTGTTACTGGGAGCCGAGAGTAGCGACTTTTTTGTCTGATATTGCCGGGTCCGCCATCCCGGTGGGCCTTTTGGGACGGATTGCCAGTTACCGGCGGCGCCGGAATCACGTATAGTAACGCGCTTTTGGAAGACCTCTCCTGGAGCTCGCATCAGCATGTTGATTCTGCGCGGTGCCCCGGCCCTGTCGCGCTTTCGGCGCGACAGGCTGGCACAAAAACTGTTCGCCATTCATCCCGATATCCGGTTGTTGCACTGCGAGTTCGTGCATTTCGCGCAGGTCGATGGTGCTCTCGAGCCCAGCCGGCAACAGCGGCTGCAGCAGTTGCTGCACGACGAGTCTCGCGACGATAGGGCGCACACTTCCCCGGCCACCACCAGTGGTGACCTGCGACTGGTAGTGCCGCGGCCCGGTACCATTTCTCCCTGGTCCAGCAAGGCCACCGACATTGCCCATAATTGTGGGCTGCACGAGGTGCAGCGTCTCGAGCGGGGCACGGCCTGGTATTTGTCACTGCCGGACGACCTCACCGCCGGGTCCCACAGCCGGGTGCTGGCGCTACTGCACGAGCGTATGACCGAAAGTGTGCTCGACTCGCTCGCAGAGGCCGCGGTGCTGTTCAGGGAGCTGCAACCCGCTGTCATGGCCGAGATCGATGTTCTCGGTGGCGGGCGGGATGCCCTGGTGCAGGCCGATAAGGCGCTGGGCCTGGCGCTGGCGGCTGACGAGATCGATTATCTGCTGGAAAGCTTCATCGGGCTCGCGCGCAATCCCAGCGACGTGGAGTTGATGATGTTCGCCCAGGCAAACTCCGAGCACTGCCGGCACAAGATTTTCAATGCCAGCTGGACTATCGATGGTGTGAACCAGGATAAGTCCCTGTTCGGGATGATTCGCAACACCTATGCCTGTGGCGGTGACAATGTACTGTCTGCCTACTCTGATAATGCCGCCGTTATCACCGGTCACCGGGCCGGTCGTTTTTACCCGGACCCGGAGAGCGCGGAGTACGGCTTCTCCGAAGAAAATATCCATCTGCTGATGAAGGTGGAAACCCATAACCACCCGACGGCGATCGCCCCCTTTCCGGGTGCCGGTACCGGCGCGGGTGGGGAAATTCGGGATGAGGGTGCGGTCGGCCGGGGTTCCAAGCCCAAGGTTGGGCTGGCCGGCTTTTCAGTGTCAAACCTGCAGATTCCGGGTTATGGCCAGCCCTGGGAAAGCGATTACGGCAAACCCGCGCGGATCGTATCGGCGCTGGATATCATGCTTGAGGGCCCCATCGGTGGCGCCGCGTTCAATAATGAATTCGGCCGCCCGAACCTGTGCGGCTATTTTCGCAGCTTTGAGCAGGACGCACCGGGGGCCAATGGCCCGGAGCGCCGGGGTTACCACAAGCCGATCATGATTGCCGGGGGCTATGGCAATATCCGCGAGGAACACGTGGAGAAGGGCGAATTCATGCCCGGCGCGCAGCTGATTGTGCTCGGTGGCCCGGCGATGTTGATCGGCCTCGGCGGTGGCGCGGCGTCATCCATGGCCAGCGGCGCCAGCGCCGAGGATCTCGATTTCGCATCGGTCCAGCGGCAGAATCCGGAAATGGAGCGCCGCTGCCAGGAAGTGATCGACCGCTGCTGGCAGCTGGGTGAGAACAACCCCGTCGCCTTTATTCACGATGTCGGTGCCGGTGGCTTGTCCAATGCCCTGCCGGAACTGGTGAAGGATGGTGGCCGCGGCGGTCGTTTTGCGCTGCGGGCGGTGCCCAATGATGAGCCCGGTATGTCGCCGGTGGAAATCTGGTGCAATGAATCCCAGGAACGCTACGTACTGGCGGTGGAGCCGGCTGACCTGGCCTGTTTTGAGGCGATCTGTCGCCGCGAGCGCTGCCCCTATGCGGTGGTGGGTGAGGCGACCGCCGACCTGCACCTGACCGTTACCGATGACCGGTTTGGTAACGCGCCGGTGGACCTGCCGATGTCGGTGTTATTTGGCAAGGCCCCGAAAATGCAGCGCGAGATAACGCGCCGGCCGGTGGCACATGCGCCGTTGGCGCTGGATGTACCACTGCTGGAAGCGGTGGAGCGGGTGTTGCAATTACCCGCCGTGGCCAGCAAGCAGTTCCTGATCACGATCGGCGACCGCACGGTGACCGGGATGGTGGTGCGGGACCAGATGGTAGGCCCCTGGCAGGTGCCGGTCGCCGACTGTGCGGTCACCACTGTCTCCTATGAGGGTTTCGCCGGCGAAGCCATGGCCATGGGAGAGCGCAGCCCGCTGGCCCTGGTCAATGGCCCCGCATCCGGGCGCATGGCTGTTGCCGAAGCGATTACCAACATCAGCGCGGCACCGATTGCCGCCCTGGCCGATATCAAGCTCTCCGCCAACTGGATGTGTGCCGCCGGCCACGGTGTTGAGGATGAAGTGCTTTACGACACCGTACATGCGGTGGGTATGGAGTTCTGCCCGGCACTGGGCATTACCATTCCGGTGGGCAAGGATTCCATGTCCATGCGCACGACCTGGCAACAGCAGGGCGAACAACGCGCGGTGACCGCACCGGTGTCCCTGGTGGTGTCTGCGTTTGCGCCGGTCACCGATGTGCGCCTGGCGGTAACCCCACAGTTGCAGCCCGAGGCGGCGGCGCAGCTGATGCTGCTGGATCTGGGTCGCGGTGCCGGTCGGCTTGGTGGCTCGGCATTGGCCCAGGTGTACGGCCAGCTCGGCAACGAGGTGCCGGACATAGCCGACCCGGCGGATCTGCGTGCTTTTTTTACCCTGGTGCAAGAGTTCCTGCAGGCCGGCACACTGCTGGCCTACCATGACCGTTCCGATGGCGGCCTGTTGGCCACGCTGGTGGAAATGGCCTTTGCCGGCCACTGTGGCCTGGCGGTGGATCTGGCCACGCTGCCCGGCGACGCCCGGCAGCGCCTGTTCGCCGAAGAGGCGGGCGCCGTGCTGCAGGTGGCGAATGCCGATGTGCCACAGTTGCAGGCCAGGGCGGCTGCCCTGGGCATTGGTGACTGTCTTTACAGCCTGGGCTGCGCAGTGGCCGGGGATACCATCACGATTACCGACGCCGACACTGTACTGCTACGCGACAGCCGCAGCCGTTTGCAGACCCTGTGGGCCCGCACCAGCTATGAAATCCAGGCGCTGCGTGATAACCCCGACTGTGCGCAGGAAGAGTTTGAGCGCATCACCGCACCGGATCCGGGGCTTTCCGCGGGGCTGACCTTTGATCCTGCGGAGGATATCGCGGCGCCTTATATCAATACCGGGCAACGTCCCCGGATCGCCGTATTGCGGGAGCAGGGGGTCAATGGCCATGTGGAAATGGCCGCTGCCCTGCACCGCGCCGGATTCACTGCGGTTGATGTGCACATGAGTGATCTCCTCGGCGGCGGTCGCTCCCTGCAGGAATTCAAGGGCCTGGTGGCCTGTGGCGGATTTTCCTACGGCGATGTACTCGGTGCGGGAGAGGGCTGGGCCAAAAGCATTCTCTTCAACAGCGACCTGCGCGACCAGTTCAGTCGATTTTTTGAGCGCGGGGACAGCTTTACCCTGGGTGTGTGCAACGGCTGCCAGATGGTGTCCACCGTGCGTGAGCTGATTCCCGGCGCGGGACATTGGCCGCGATTTGTGCGCAATCGCTCGGAACAGTTCGAGGCGCGCCTGGCGCTGGTGCGGGTAGCGGATACCCCCTCTATCCTGCTCCGCGGGATGTCCGGGGCGCATATGCCGATAGCGGTCGCCCACGGCGAGGGCCGTGCAGAGTTTTCCAGCCCCGAGGCGGAAGCGGCGTGTGTCAGTGGCAATACGGTGGCGCTTGCCTATGTGGAGAACGATCTGTCTGTGGCTGTGCGCTATCCGGCCAACCCGAACGGCTCACCGGCGGGCATTGCCGGCCTGACCAGCACCGATGGTCGCGCCACCATCATGATGCCGCATCCGGAGCGGTCCTATCGGGCGGTCCAGCACTCCTGGGCGCCACCGGAATGGGCGGAAGACGGCCCCTGGTTGCGGCTGTTTCGCAATGCCCGCCAGTGGGTCGGGTGAGCTACCCCTTGTGACTGTCCCCTGTTTATCTATAATGGCGAACTTTCCGTACCCGGCGTCACCACGGTGTCGCCGAGGCCAAACTTCCTGCCAGAGTGTTGCTATGCTGAATAAATATCCCTTATGGAAGTACCTGCTGGTGTTGTCAGTACTGGTACTGGGGCTGTTTTACGCCGCGCCCAACCTGTATGCGCCGGATCCCGCCCTGCAAATTACCGGTGAGAGCAGTGCCCAGGTCATTGACGAGCGGACCCTGGCTCGGGCAACCGAGGCTCTGAATGAAGCGGGCATTGAACATTTCGGGGAAGAGATAGCACCCAATGGCCGCAACGCGCTGGTGCGCTTGCAGGAGGCGGGGAAGCAGTTGGTGGCGCAGGCGCGGGTACAGCGCGCCCTGGGTGACGGCTTTATTGTGGCCCTTAATCTGGCGCCGACGACACCGTCCTGGCTCAGTGATTTCGGTGGCCAGCCGATGAAACTGGGCCTGGACCTGAGCGGTGGTGTGCATTTCAAGCTGGAGGTGGATGTTGAGGCCGCTATCGACCGGCGGCGGGAATACTATGTCACTGCCATCAGGCGGGCGCTGCGCGAAGAGCGTATCCGTGGCCTGGCCGATACCGGCAGTGACGGCAACGTAGTCATACGGCTGCGCTCGGAGGAAGATCGCGAGCAGGCCCGCGCGCTGGTCAGTGAAAATCATCCGGAACTCGTCCTGGAAGAGGACCGCAGCGGCGACAGCTGGGTGCTGACAGGTGCGATGACCGACCAGACGATGAGCGAAATCGCCAACTACGCGGTGACCCAGAACCTGACCACCCTGCGCAACCGGGTGAACGAGATAGGCGTGTCCGAACCGCTGGTGCAACGCCAGGGCCAGAACCGTATCGTGGTCGAGCTGCCGGGCATACAGGATACGGCGGAAGCCAAGCGTATCCTGGGTACCGTGGCAAACCTCGAGTTCCGGTTGGTGGCCAGGCCGGATGCCCCCGATTCAGAGAAACAGCGGTTCGAATACCGCGGCGAAGACCGTGCGGGCATGTCCGAGTTTCTGGAGCGGGACATCATCATTACCGGTGAGCGCGTCGCCAATGCCCAGGCAAGCTTTGACGAAAATGGTCGCCCCAACGTGCAGATCAGCCTGGACGGGGAGGGCGGTACCATGATGTCGAGGGTCACCCGCGACAATGTGAAGCGGCGCATGGGCGTTTTGTTTATCGAGCGTAAATTCCGTACCCGTTATGAAATCCAGGAAGACGGCACGGAAAAGCCGATACAGATTCCCTATGACGAACGCAAGCTGCTGACCGCCCCGGTTATCCAGTCGGCCTTGGGCGGCCAGTTCCAGATCACCGGCCTCGACAGCCCGATGGAAGCGTCCGAGCTGGCCCTGATGCTGCGCGCCGGTGCCCTTGCGGCGCCCATTTCCTTTGTCGAAGAGCGCACGGTTGGCCCATCGCTGGGCGCGGAGAATATTCGCCTCGGGGTCAAGTCGGTGCAGTTTGGCCTGGCCCTGGTGGTACTGTTCATGGTGCTCTACTACCGGGTGTTTGGCCTCATCGCTGTTGTCGCCCTGAGCGCCAACCTGGTGTTGCTGGTGGCCTTCATGTCCATGATCGGGGCCACCCTGACGCTGCCGGGTATCGCGGGTATTGTGTTGACGGTGGGGATGGCGGTGGATGCCAACGTGCTCATTTTCTCGCGTATCCGTGAGGAGTTGCGCGACGGGCGATCACCGCAGATGGCTATTCATTCGGGTTACAACGCAGCTTTGTCCACCATTCTGGATGCCAACATCACCACCCTGATTGTGGCGGTGATTCTCTATGCGGTGGGTACCGGCCCGATCAAGGGCTTCGCCGTTACACTCTCCGTGGGTATTGTGACCTCCATGTTTACCGCTATTGTGGGGACCCGTGCACTGGTTAACCTGGTTTACGGTGGTCGCAAGGTCAAGACGTTGTCTATCGGTGGGAGCCAGTCATGAAAGTTATCAATTTTATGGGCCAGCGCAAACTGGCGTTGGCTTTTTCAGTACTGCTGCTGCTGGTTGCGATCGGCTCGCTGGCAACCCGGCAACTGCAATGGGGCCTGGATTTCACCGGCGGCACCCTGGTTGAGGTCAATTACAGTGAAACCGCCGACCTCGGCAGTATCCGCGACTTACTCGATACCGGCGGTTATGCAGGAGCCATTGTGGTGAGTTTCGGTACCGACCGGGATGTCATGATCCGCCTGCCCCAGGGCCATGCGGATACGGAAGGCAACGCCTTGCTGCGCCTGTTGCAAGACAACTTTGACGGCATCGTCGAGCTGCGCCGGATCGAGTTTGTCGGCCCCCAGGTGGGCGATGAATTGCGCGAACAGGGCGGTCTGGCCATGCTGCTGGCACTGGGGCTGGTGATGATCTATGTCGCTTTCCGCTTCCAGTTCAAATTCGCGGTGGGGGCAGTTTCGGCACTGATTCACGACGTGATCATTACCCTGGGCTTCTTCTCGATCATCGGCCTTGAGTTTGATCTTACGGTACTGGCGGCACTGCTGGCGGTCATCGGTTACTCGCTCAACGATACCATTGTGGTCTCGGACCGCATTCGCGAAAACTTTCGCAAGTTGCGCAAATCCGACCCTATTGAAATCATCAATATCTCCCTGAGCGAAACCCTGGGCCGCACCCTGGTAACGTCATTGACCACGTTGCTGGTATTGGCTTCACTGGCAATCTTTGGCGGTGAAATGATCAACGGTTTTGCTGTTGCGCTGTTGGTAGGGGTGGTTGTGGGTACCTATTCGTCCATCTATGTGGCGGCGAATACGCTGGTGTTGATGGGGGTCAGCAAGGAAGACCTGATGTTGCCTGTGAAGGAAGGAGCCGAGCAGGACGAGCTGGTGCCCTGACCCGGCACAAAGACCGAGGCCGTTTAGCGACCCAGCAGCGGCCGGGTCGCCTGCAATACCGCCTTGAAGCATTTCGGGTTGCCGCACACGATGTTGCCCGACTCCAGATAGTTCTCTGACGCATCAATATCAGCCACCAGGCCGCCGGCCTCGCGAATCAGCAGCACCCCGGCCGCCATATCCCAGGGCGACAGCCCGATTTCCCAGAAAGCATCCAGGCGGCCCGCAGCCACATAGGCCAGGTCAAGCGCGGCAGCACCAGCGCGGCGGATACCGGCGCATTGCCCTGCCAGAATCTCGAGGGTCTTGCTGTAGGGGCCAAGCTGGTCATCGCAATGATCCTTGTAAGGAATGCCGGTGCCCAGCAGTGCGCCCTCAAGGCTGGGGCGGCTGCTGACCCGGATCCGGCGGCCATTGAGCTGGGCACCGCGGCCGCGTGAGGCGGTGAATTCCTCGCGGCGAACCGGGTCCAGGATGACCGCGTGTTCCACCTTGCCCTTGTACAGGCAGGCAATGGAGACGGCATAGTGGGGGATGCCCCGGAGAAAGTTGGTGGTGCCATCCAGGGGATCAATCAGCCATCGATAATCGGCGTTCTCGTCACCCGTCAGGCCGCCTTCCTCGCCCAGTATGGCGTGATCCGGGAAGGCCTTGCGCAACTGGTAAATGATTTCGCGTTCGGTGGCACGATCAACCTCGGAGACGAAATCGTTGACGCCTTTTTGCTGGACTTCGATGCGATCGAGGTCATCCGAAGCGCGTACGATCTGCTCCCCGGCCTTGCGGGCTGCGCGCAGCGCAATGTTGACCATCGGTTCCATAATAGTGTCCTGGGTGGGCGTTTTCGGGCGCGGGATTATAACAGTACATTCGGCCCTGATAATACCGCTAATCTGCTACACTTGCCGGCTTCTTCAACATGGCCGCAGGCGCGCACAAGCATCATATGAATCCTGACAATATACGCATCGTACTGGTAAACACCAGCCATCCGGGCAATATCGGAGCAGTCGCCCGGGCCATGAAAAATATGGGCCTGTCGCGACTGTGCCTGGTGGCGCCGCGCCAGTTTCCCGATGAACAGGCAACCTGGCGGGCCGCGGGCGCGCTGGATGTGCTGGAGCAGGCGATGGTCTGTGACACCCTTGAAGAGGCCATTGCGGACTGCCAGTTCGTGGTGGGTACCAGTGCGCGGGAGCGGCGTATTCCCTGGCCGTTGCTGGATCCGCGGCAGTGCGCGGGGCATATTGCCGCAGCCTCTTCACGGGAGCAGGTCGCGGTATTGTTCGGGCGCGAGGACAGGGGCCTTACCAACGAAGAGTTGAAACTGTGCAACCTGCACCTGAACATCCCGTCCGACAGTGCCTACAGTTCGCTGAACCTGGCTATGGCGGTGCAGATCGTCTGCTATGAGCTGCGCATGTTGCAGGTTGCCGACGACCTGCCGGTCAGCGCCGACCAGGACTGGGACGCGCCCTTCAGTACGGTCGCCAACATGGAGCGCTTTTATGAGCATCTGGAGAAGACGCTGGTGGCTATCGGCTTCCTCGACCCGCAGGCGCCAAGGCAGTTGATGGTGCGATTGCGCCGCCTGTACAGTCGGGTGCGGCTGGATGAAATGGAGCTCAATATTCTCCGTGGAATTCTGACCGAAACCGCCAAACACGTGCCTCGGGATGGTTGATTGTTAAAGTTGATCGTTTTGGTCGGTTATTGCATACTGCAGTCTTTAGCCTCACGGGAGCTGGCATGCGCTTGACAACCAAAGGACGCTATGCGGTCACGGCGATGCTTGATCTCGCCCTGCATGACGGCGGACGGCCGGTCAGTCTTGCCGAAATCTCCAGCCGCCAGGATATATCGCTGTCTTACCTGGAGCAGTTGTTTGCGCGCTTGCGTCGCAATGAGCTGGTAACCAGCGTTCGTGGCCCGGGAGGTGGATACCGTCTGGGGCGGACACAGGAGACGATTTTCGTCGCCCAGATCATTGACGCTGTGGACGAGGCGGTAGACGCCACCGGCTGCGGTGGCAAGGCCGATTGCCAGCAGGGCGAGGTTTGCCTTACCCACCACCTGTGGCAGGACCTCAGTGACCAGGTTCATGGCTTTCTCAGCCAGATCAGCCTGGCTACACTGGTTCAGAGACAGGAAGTGCGCAGTGTCAGCTACCGGCAGGAATCCCGCCGTCCCGCGTTCGAGGGAGACCTGGTTGCCCTGCGGGAACTCTAGCTCGCCTCTCTTTTAGCGATTGCAACTTTATGCAGAACCCTGTTTATCTCGATTACCTTGCTACTACGCCGGTGGACCCGCGAGTTGCGGAGGCCATGGCCGGCTGCCTTACCCTGGATGGTAATTTCGGTAATCCCGCGTCCCGCTCCCACGTTTACGGCTGGCGCGCCGAGCAGGCAGTGGAGCAGGCCCGTCGCGAGCTGGCGGACTTGCTGAATGCGGATCCCCGGGAGATTGTCTGGACTTCCGGCGCCACAGAGGCCGATAACCTGGCGATCAAGGGCGTTATCGGTTTTTACCGGGAGCGGGGTGGCCACATTGTGACCTCCCGAATCGAGCACAAGGCTGTGCTGGACACCTGCGCCTGGCTGGAACAGCAGGGCTGTGAGGTAACCTGGTTGAGCCCGGGTAATGATGGCCTGATCAGTGCCGACAGTGTGGCGGCAGCGCTGCGCCCGGATACGGTGCTGGTGAGTATCATGCAGGTGAACAATGAATTGGGTACCGTCAACGATATTGCGGCAATCGGTGCCGTGACCAGAGCGGCAGGCGTATTGCTGCACGTCGATGCAGCCCAGAGTGTCGGCAAGATGGCGGTGGACCTGGCGCAGCTGCCGGTGGACCTGTTGTCGGTGTCGGCGCATAAATTCTACGGTCCCAAGGGAATTGGTGCCCTGTACGTGCGACGCCAGCCCCGGGTCGGCCTGGAAGCGCAGATTCACGGAGGCGGCCACGAGCGCGGCATGCGCTCGGGCACATTGCCTACCCACCAGATTGTCGGCCTGGGTACAGCGGCGGCCATTGCACGCGAAGAGCTGGCCGGGGAAAGTATCCGCTTGCTGGCCCAGCGCGAGCGGTTGTGGCACGGTATTGCAGACATTGAGGGCGTGAGTCTTAACGGCCATCCGCAACAGCGTTTGCCCGGCGCGCTGAATGTCAGCGTGGCCGGGGTCGAAGGCGAATCACTGCTGATGTCACTACGTGAACTCGCGCTCTCCAGTGGCTCTGCCTGCACCTCCGAGAGTGTGGAGCCCTCTTATGTGCTGAGGGCAATCGGGCTGGATTCTGCCCTCGCCCACAGCTCTTTGCGGCTGTGCTGCGGTCGCTTCACCACAGAAGCGGATATCGAGCGGGCAGTGACACACTTGCGGGAAGTGATCATGCGGTTGCGCGGCAGTGTGTAACAGCACCGGCTGCGGACTGGAAACCGGTATTGCCGCACACGTTTAGCGGGTGAAACCCGGCGCCAAAGCCCGTATAATTGCGCAGCTTTTACCCCGGGGCCTTCTGCCCCTGATTTTTCTGTTACTTCTGGAGATAGTTTAATGGCTGTTGAGCGTACCCTTTCAATAATCAAGCCGGATGCCGTTGCCAAAAACGTCATTGGCCAGATCTATACCCGTTTCGAAGATGCCGGGCTGCGTATTGTTGCCTCCAGAATGCTGCGACTGAGCGATGCCGTGGCCGGTGGCTTTTACGCCGAACACAGCGAGCGCGGCTTTTTCCCCGATCTTATTGCTTTCATGACCTCCGGTCCGGTTGTTATCCAGGTGCTCGAGGGTGAAAACGCCATTGCCAAAAATCGCGAATTGATGGGTGCCACCAACCCCAAAGATGCCGATGAAGGTACCATACGCGCTGATTTCGCAGAATCCATTGATGCCAATGCGGTGCACGGTTCTGATTCCCCCGCATCCGCCGAACGCGAAATTGCCTACTTTTTCGCCACCAGCGACGTTTGCAGTCGCGCCTGAGCGACCGGGAGCCCTGTGACTGAAAACCTGATAGCCACTTCTGTTGCCAGGCCCCGGGTTAACCTCCTGGGCATGACTCAGCCTCAGCTGGAGCAGTTCTTCCTGGATCTCGGGGAGAAGAAATTTCGTGCCCAGCAGCTGATGAAGTGGATTCACCATGCCGGGGTTATCGACATCAATGAGATGTCCAACCTCGGCAAGGCCCTGCGCGAGAAGTTGCTGCAGATCGCGGAGGTCCGTCCTCCGGAAATTGCCAGCCAGCTCGATTCCACCGATGGCACTCGCAAATGGGCGATTCGTGTCGCTGGTGGCGGCCTGGTGGAGGCGGTACTGATCCCCGAGGCGGGACGAGCCACTCTGTGTGTGTCGTCACAGGTGGGCTGCAGTCTTGATTGCAGTTTCTGCTCTACCGGCAAACAGGGTTTTCAGCGGGACCTTACCGCAGCCGAGATCATTGGCCAGGTGTGGCTGGCGATCAACTCCTATGACGCCTTTGGGGCGGGTAACCGGCGGGTGGTGACCAACGTGGTGATGATGGGCATGGGTGAGCCCCTGCTGAATTTTGATAATGTCGTGGCCGCCATGGATCTGATGTTGTCCGATCTCGGTTATGGAATATCCAAGCGTCGGGTGACCCTCAGCACCTCCGGTGTGGTGCCGGCGCTGGATAAGCTGGCGAAAGTCAGCGAAGTGTCCCTGGCCATCTCCCTGCATGCCGCGAACGACACACTGCGCAATGAACTGGTGCCCATTAACCGAAAGTACCCGATTGCCATGCTGCTGGAGAGTGCCCGTAACTATATAGCCGCGCAGATCGATACCAAGCGGGTGGTTACCATCGAATATACACTGATGGCGGGTATTAATGACCAGCCCGACCATGCGAGGGAGCTGGTAGAGTTGCTGCGCGGATTTCCCTGCAAAATCAACCTTATTCCCTTTAACAGTTTCCCCCAGTCCGGGTACAGTCGTCCCAGTGGCAACGCGGTGTCGCGATTCTGGCAAGTGCTGGTTGACGCGGGCTATATTGTCACCGTGCGCACCACTCGTGGCGATGATATCGACGCCGCGTGTGGCCAGCTGGTTGGCCAGGTCGTCGATCGTACCCGTCGCAGCGAACGTTATCGTCAAGCGGCTGGACAAGTGGAGGTAGGAACAGGGTGAATATGGCAACGGGTTATGGCTTCGTCCCGGGTCGATTATCAGGGCTGTTGCTGGCGGTACTGCTGGTTTTTTCGGGAGCGGGCTGTGTAACCAATACCGACAGCGTTTTCACGTCACCCCCGGCGCCGGAAGATGAATTGGAGCGTCGGGTAGCATTGGCACGCCAGTATATCGGTGAGCGTGATTGGGAAAATGCCAAGCGCAATCTGGCCCACGCTGTCGAGATTGATGAACGCGACGCGGAAGTTCACGAAGCCTTTGCCCTGGTTTACCAGAGCACCGGGGAGAAAGAACTGGCGGAAAAGAGCTTTATCAGGGCCATCAAGCTGGACCGTGAGTTCTCACGGGCGCGCAATAACTACGCTGCGTTCCTGTTTGGTGAGCAGCGGTATGCCGAGGCCGAAGCCCAGCTGGAATTTGTTGTTCGGGACTCCCTGTACGGCGCGCGGCCCCTGTCCTTTGTGAACCTGGGGCTTTGCCGCCTGCAGCTGGACAAGTTTGACGGCGCGGAAGAGGCGTTTGTGCGGGCCCTGTCGATGGATCGTACCAACCCCATCGCTCTGCTGGAACTGGCCAGTTTGCGCTATGAAGCGGGCGACTATGCCGCGGCCAACCGTCACTACGGCATCTATCGCACCCTGGTGCGGCCACAGCCTGCGCGAGCGCTGTGGCTGGGTATTCGCCTGGCGCGGGCGATGGATGACCGCGACAGCGAGGGTAGTTACGCCATGGCCCTCACCAATCTTTACCCGGACTCAACCGAGTCCCGGAATTACCGGCGGATACAACGTAATGAGCAGTGAGGAATTATTGGTAAATGTGCCGGTTCGGGTCTCTCCCGGCGCCATGCTGCAGGCTGCCCGTGAGCTGGCGGGGCTGTCTGCCAGTGATGCCGCTGAGCGACTCAACTGGCTGCCGGAATATGTAGACCTGATTGAACGCGATGACTTCGCAAGCCTGCGCCGGCCCGTGTTTGCCCGTGGCTATACACGCGCTTACGGAAAACTGGTGGGTCTTGATGAAACCCAGTTGATGGAGGCTTTTGACCAGGTGCAGCCTCAGCCCGTCGGCCCCAGGTTGCCATACAGCCGGCCACAGCCGCTGCAGTTACAGCGCACCGGCGTTGGCATTGCCGCAGGTCTTGCCGTGCTGGCAGTGCTGGTACTGGGGCTGTGGTGGTCACAATCAGCCGGGGCAGTAACCCGGACTGTAATGGGAGGATGAATCATGCACAGTGAATCGCCAATCAAGCGTCGCCCCAGCCGCAAGATTTTTGTGGGCTCGGTGGCTGTAGGCGGTGATGCACCGATCAGCGTCCAGAGTATGACCAACACTGAAACCTGTGATGTGGCCGCCACGGTGGCCCAGGTCCGCGCGATTGCGGATGCCGGTGCGGATATCGTTCGTATTTCCGTGCCGAGCATGGAGGCCGCCGAAGCATTCCGTGACATTCGCGCACAGGTCGATGTGCCACTGGTTGCAGACATCCACTTTGACCACAAGATCGCCCTCAAGGTGGCGCAATACGGAGTCGACTGCCTGCGCATCAATCCCGGCAACATTGGCAGCGATAAAAAAGTGCGCGCGGTGATCGATTGCGCGCGCGACAAGGGTATTCCCATTCGCATCGGGGTTAATGCCGGTTCCCTGGGTAAAGACCTGCAGCGCAAGTATGGTGAACCCACCGCCGAGGCACTGGTGGAGTCCGCATTGCGGCACGCGGATATCCTCGACCGCTTTAACTATCCGGACTTCAAGGTGAGCGTCAAGGCCTCGGGCGTCTTCATGGCCGTGGAGGCCTATCGCCTGCTGGCGAAGCAGATTGAACAGCCCCTCCACCTGGGAATCACCGAGGCCGGTGGCCTGCGCGGCGGTACCGTAAAGTCCGCGGTCGGGCTGGGGATGCTGCTGATGGACGGCATCGGCGACACCATCCGCATTTCCCTGGCCGCTGATCCCGTAGAGGAGGTCAAGGTTGGCTTCGAGATTCTGAAGAGCCTCAAGTTGCGCGCCAATGGCATCAACTTTATTGCCTGCCCCAGTTGTTCGCGGCAGAACTTTGATGTTATTGCGACCATGAATACCCTGGAGCAGCGCCTTGAGGACATTCGTACACCCATGGATGTCGCTGTGATCGGCTGTATTGTCAACGGTCCGGGTGAGGCCCGCGAAGCCGATGTGGGCTTGACCGGGGCCAGCCCGAGTAATCTTATCTATATCAACGGCGAGCCTGACCATAAAGTCAGTAACCTGGATTTTGTGGACCATCTGGAACAGGTCATCCGGCAGCGAGCCGATGCACTGGAAACCGAACGTGCGGCCGCAGAGGCCAGGCTGATAGCCCGGTCCACGGCCTGAAACCCATGACAATGCAGGAGAGCAGGTGAGTACAGTTCGCGCCATTCGGGGCATGCATGACATTCTTCCCGAGCAGACCTGCTATTGGCAGTATCTTGAAAACGTTATAAGTGATGTGCTGGGCAGCTATGGGTACGGCGAAATTCGCTTGCCTGTCGTGGAATATACCGCCCTGTTTCGACGCTCGATTGGAGAAGTAACCGATATCGTCGAAAAGGAAATGTACAGTTTTGAGGATCGCAATGGCGAAAGCCTTACACTGCGCCCCGAAGGCACCGCCGGCTGTGTGCGCGCGGTCGTGGAACACAACCTGCTGGCGACGCCCCAGCGACTTTGGTACAGCGGCCCAATGTTCCGTTACGAAAGGCCACAGAAGGGCCGCCAGCGCCAGTTTCATCAGATTGGTGTAGAGGCCTTCGGGATCGCTACGCCTGATATCGATGCAGAGCTGATAGCCTTGACCGCACGGCTGTGGCGGGCGCTGGGTGTGGTTGAACACGTCCAGTTACAACTGAATTCCATTGGCAGCAGCACCGCGCGGCGGCACTATCGCGATGCACTGGTGTCTTATCTGGCGCAGCATCGCGACGCCCTGGACGACGATAGCGTGCGCCGGCTGGATACCAATCCGCTGCGTATCCTCGACAGCAAGCATCCGGCAACGCAGGCCCTGCTGGCAGGCGCACCGGCCCTGGCGGATTACCTTGATGAAGAGTCCCGGGCCGATTTTGCGCGCCTGTGTGAACTTCTCGATGCGGCTTCGGTGCCCTATGTGGTCAACCCGCGGCTGGTGCGCGGGCTGGATTATTACAACAAGACCGTGTTCGAGTGGGTAACCGACAAGCTCGGTGCCCAGGGCACCGTCTGCGCGGGGGGCCGTTACGATGGCCTGGTCGAACAACTCGGTGGCAAGGCGACGCCGGGTATCGGCTTTGCCATGGGCAAGGAGCGCCTGGTGCTATTGCTGGAAGCTGCGGCACAGGTGTTGCCGGCAATCCCGGCGGCCGACCTGTATGTGGTTAATGCGGGGAAGGCGGCGGAACTTGCCGCCTTTGTCGCTATAGAGGATTTGCGGGAGCAGTTGCCTGCACTGCGTATAGTTCAGCACGCGGGCGGTGGCAGTTTTAAAAGCCAGATGAAAAAGGCGGACAAGAGTGGTGCCCGGTGGGCACTGATCTGGGGCGAGGATGAAGCCGCCGCGGGTACGGTTACCGTCAAGCCCCTGCGTGAGCAGGGTCAGCAGGAAAACATGGCGGTGGCGGCTGTTGCCGGCTATCTCGCACAACACACGACTTCATCAGAAGGATAACAAGGGAACTTATTCGTGGATTCATTTCGGACAGAAGAAGAGCAGGTTGAAGCCATTCGGCGCTGGTGGGATGAAAATGGCCGCTCGACACTGGTGACCATTGTGCTGGTGCTGGTGGCCGTATTCGGCTGGCAGGGCTGGCAGCGTTACAGCGATGAGCGCACGGCCACCGCATCGGATGTTTATCAGCGGATGCTGGAAGCCGCTTCCGCGGCAGGGCAGGGCACACAGGCAACGACCGAACTGGAGCGTCTTGCGGGTGTGCTGCGCAGTGACTTCGGGGGCACCGTATACGCCCGGTTTGCGGCACTTCACCTTGCGTCTGCTGCAGTCGCAGAGGATGACCTGGAAACCGCGGAAACGGAATTACGGTGGGTTCTCGGCAAGGCTTCCACGGGTAGCGAAATAGCTGCGGTGGCACAACTGCGGCTGGCCCGTGTGCTTGCGGCCGCCGGTGAGACCGGCCAGGCACTGGGCCTGTTGGAAGAAGGCGGCAACGGCGACTACCGCGCGGCCTATCTGCTGGCTCGCGGCGACGTGCTTGCGGCGGCGGAACGTAATGAGGAGGCCCTGGAGGCCTACCGTGAAGCAGAAGCTGTTGTGCAGGCTTACCCCGCGCAGCTCAATGTGGAAACACTGCAGGCGAAGCTGCAAAGCCTGGCGTCACCCGCGCCCGCCAGCAGCAAAGGGGAGAGCTAGGTAATGGGCTTACGTATTATGGGTAAATGGGCGTCTCTGTTGTTGCTGAGCCTGGTGCTGGGAGGGTGTTCTACAATCACTGGCTGGTTCAGTATCGATGATGACGACGATCCCCGGCAACCGGCAGAACTGCAGGATATTGATGAGACCGTTGATGTTCGCAAGCTCTGGTCCGCTGGTGTCGGCAACGGCCAGGGAGAGGGCCTCTACAAAATCACACCGGTAATTGGCGGGGATACACTCTACGCGGCCTCGGCCGAAGGCGAGGTTGCGGCGTTCGATCGTCGCAATGGTAAGCAAACGTGGGAGCGCGACCTGAAAATAGCATTGTCGGGTGGTGTGGGCCTTTACAACAATAGCCTGTTCCTTGGCGCAAGCGACGGCTATGTGCTGCGCCTTGATGCGCGTTCCGGCGAAATTGTCTGGCGCTCTGGCGTGAGTGGCGAAGTACTTGCCGCACCGCAGTCCAATGGTCGCGTAGTGGTTGTCCAGACCTATGATGGCAAGCTGCACGGCCTCGACTTCGCCGACGGCAAGCGGCTGTGGGTGTACGACAGCAATATGCCCGTACTGACCATTCGCGGCACCAGTACGCCCATATTGACCGATAACCAGGCCATTGCCGGCTTCGCCAATGGTCGGGTGATTGCATTCAATGCCCAAACCGGTGGCATTGAATGGGAGGCGCGGGTGGCGATTCCCCAGGGGCGTTCGGAAATTGAACGCATGGTCGACATCGACGGCAGCATGGCGCTGTCCGGCAATGACCTGTATGCCGCCAGTTACCAGGGCAACATCGCAGCGATTGATGTCCCCAGCGGTCGCAAGCGCTGGGAGGCTCCGGTATCCTCCGTCTCCGGCGTGTCCCTCGGTTTTGGCAATGCCTATGTGGCGGCGGAAGACGGCACCATTTATGCTTACTTGCGCAACGGCCAGGGCCAGCGCTGGAGCCAGGACGTCCTTGCCTGGCGTGGCCTCGGCAGGCCGGTACCGGTCAGCAGTTATGTCGCGGTACCCGACCAGGAAGGATTTGTGCATATCCTGTCCCAGGTTGATGGCAGTTTTGTCGCCCGGGTCAGGCCCGATCGTAAAGGCGTGCGGGCAGATATGCTCAGCGAAGGCAACATACTGTATGTCTTCGGTAACAGCGGCAAGCTCATCGCTTATGAGCTCAGCAGTAAAACCAGGTAACTGTAATGATTCCGGTAATCGCCCTGGTCGGGCGCCCCAATGTGGGCAAATCGACCCTGTTCAACCAGCTTACCCGCAGTCGCGATGCGCTGGTGGCCAATTTGTCGGGCCTCACCCGGGATCGAAAATATGGTGAGTCGCGGCTTGGTGCCCGACCTTTCGTGGTGATTGATACCGGTGGCATCACCGGGGATGAAATGGGTATTGAAGCCCAGATGGCGGAGCAATCACTGCTGGCCATCGAGGAGGCCGATGCGGTCCTGTTCATTGTCGATGCGCGGGAAGGTCTCAACGGCGCGGATGAGGCGCTGGCGCGTCACTTGCGCCAGCGCAACAAGTCATTCTATGTGGTCGTCAACAAGATTGACGGTCTCAATGAAGAGGTTGCGGTAGGCGATTTTTATGCCCTCGGTGTGGAGTCCCTGTTTGCCATAGCGGCTGCCCATGGCCGCGGCGTGCGCGCCATGATCGACCAGGTCCTGGCTCGCTTTCCTGAGCGAGAGCCGGACTCCTCGGAGTTTGATCGTCGCGACAGTATCCGGGTAGCGATTGTCGGCCGGCCCAATGTGGGCAAGTCGACCCTGGTCAATCGGTTGCTGGGAGAAGAGCGGGTAGTGGTTTTTGACGAGCCCGGCACTACCCGCGACAGTATTTATATCGACTACGGCCGCGATGCCCAGCGCTATACGCTGATTGATACCGCCGGGGTCCGGCGGCGCAAGAATGTGCACGAGGCCGTAGAGAAGTTCTCTATCGTCAAGACGCTGAAAGCGATAGACGATGCCCATGTCGTGCTGCTGGTGATGAATGCCCACGAGGGGATTGTCGACCAGGACATGCATTTGCTGGGGCACTGTATTGAAGCCGGCAGGGCCCTGGTGCTGGCTGTTAACAAATGGGATGGTATTGAGCCCCACCAGCGCGACTGGATCAAGACCGAGCTTAATCGCCGCCTCATCTTCGCCGAATATGCCGATACGCATTTCATTTCCGCCTTGCACGGCACCGGGGTAGGCAACCTCTATAAATCGATCAATGCGGCGCACAGTTCGGCGACGCGCAAGCTCAATACCAATCAGCTCACCCGTATTCTGGAGGGCGCGGTGCAGGAGCATGCGCCCCCGATGATCAATGGCCGGCGCATTAAACTGCGCTACGCCCACGCGGGTGGGCAGAACCCACCCCTGGTCATTATTCATGGCAACCAGGTGGGCAAGGTGCCCAATGGCTACCAGCGTTTTCTGGAGAAAGTGTTCCGTCGGGAACTGAATCTCGTGGGCACACCGGTGCGGATAGAGTTTCGTGCCAGTGAAAACCCCTTTGCGGAAAAGCGCAACAAGCTCACCGAACGCCAGGTGCAGCGCAAGCGCCGGATGATGGTGCACGTCAAGAAAAACGATAAAAAGAAGAAGAAACGCTGAGGCGCGGCGTGGCCAAACCAGACCTCAATTGTCGGGCCCATATTGAAAGCTTTGTCGATCATTTCTATGAGCGTCTGCTGGCGGACCCGCAGCTGGCGCCCTTTTTCCTGGATGTCGCGCAGATTGACCTTGCAGTTCACCTGCCCCACATAAAGGATTACTGGTGCAAGCTATTGCTGGGTGAGCCCGGCTATCAACGCCACACCATGGAAATTCACCGCCGTTTGCATCGCAAGCGACCGCTGCGCCCCGAGGATTTTCAGCGCTGGCTGGAGATTTTTACCAGTACGGTGGATGACTACTTCGAGGGCGAGCGGGCGCAACGGGCAAAACACCTTGCCACCACCATTGCCGCCAACATGCAAAAGAGCCTGCCTCCCGCCTGAAAAATAATTGCCCCCACGGCTTGCCAATCCCATTTCTGGTGTTATAGTTAGATATAACACCATATCATCGAGGTGATGGCGATGTTCAGATTATTACGTAACCGGCGGCGGTTCGCCGGAACCCCGGGCATATTACCGGTATCCGTCGTGTTCTTTTGCAGCGCCCTGTTGATCTCAATACCCTCTCTTGCGGCGCGGGATTCCGATTCAATTGTGCGTCGTGTGGACGGTTTTGAAGCTAACAGGGTGCTTGTCTATGGCGCAGCTGAAGTACAGATCAGCCAGGGAGATACCGTTGAACTGCTGTTGCAGGGGCGGGAAACCGAGCTGGAGGCAGAGCCGTTTGTCATTGAAGACGGCACAGTCATGCTGGGGCGAACAGCCGACGGCAGCGATTCCCGGCAGATATCCAGTGTGCGTTATCGGCTGACGCTTCCGGATCTCGCCTACCTGCATCTGCAGGGCTCGGGCGACGTCTATGTCCGGCCTTTCAAGGTAGATGATATTGATGTGGTAATCGACGGCTCGGGCGATGTGCGCTTGTTCGATGTAGAGGCTGGCCAGGTACTTTTCAAAGTGCGTGGCAGCGGCGATATCCGTGCGGCAAAAGTGAGGGCGGAGAGTCTTGAGCTCAGGTTGGCGGGGTCTGGTGATATCCAGCTGGGCACTGTCAATGCCAACAGCCTGGTGGCCGCAATCAGTGGGTCCGGTGATATTGGAAGCGGGGAGTCGGGCTTTGGTAAAAGTCTTGCTATCAATATTGTCGGATCCGCTGATGTTAATCTGACGGGCGTGGACAGCTCTGCCGCATCAATCAATATCGTCGGCTCGGGGACTGCGCGCATAGGCGTATCCGAGTCGTTGAGCGTGAATATTATCGGTGCCGGCAATATTCATTACCGCGGTGAGCCCGAACGGAACTCTTTAATTCTTGGTGCCGGCAAGGCGTATCAGCAAAAATGATCGTAATGCAGGGAGTGTCGTAGCGGTGGAATGGAATGATAAACAGCCGATTTACCGACAACTGCGTGACCAGGTGGTGGAACGGATTATGGATGGAACATTCTCGGAAGGCAACGCCGTACCGTCAGTGCGGCAGGTGGCAACCGATTACCAGATTAATCACCTTACAGTGGCCAAGGCTTACCAGGAGCTGGTTGATGACGGCCTGCTGGAGAAGCGTCGGGGCCTTGGCATGTTTGTAACACCGGGCGCACGCGGCAAGTTGACTGCCGATGAGCAGTCGGGTTTCTATACGCAGGAACTGCCGGCCTTTATCGAGCGGGTACATGCGCTCGGATTGTCGATGGACGAGGTAGTACAGAGACTGCAAGCGGAGAACAGCAGACATGACTGACATGGTGGTTAAAGCGCGCGGCCTGGAGCGCAGGTTTGGCGAGCAACAGGCGGTGGCAGGTGTTGATCTTGCGCTTGCCCCCGGGACCGTACTCGGGCTTATCGGCCCCAATGGCGCGGGCAAGACGACGCTGTTGCGGGCCCTGCTGGGGTTGACCGCCTGCCGGGGCGAGTTGGCGGTATTGGGTTTTAACCCACGCCGGGAGCAGGCAAAACTCATGGAGCAGGTCTGTTTCATTGCCGACACCGCGGTATTGCCGCGCTGGATGACAGTGCTTCAGCTGCTTGACTATGTGACCGGTGTTCACCCAGCCTTCGACAGAGCACAGGCCGAGGCTTTTCTGGCGACGACAGATGTCCGTCTGAATCGACGGGTGGGCCAGTTATCCAAGGGCATGACCGTGCAGTTGCACCTGGCGCTGGTAATGGCTATCGACGCACGGTTGCTGGTTCTGGACGAACCTACTCTCGGCCTGGATATCCTGTTCCGCAAGCATTTTTTTGAGCAACTGCTGAACGATTACTTTGACGAGGAGCGGACCATCATCATCTCCACTCACCAGGTGGAAGAAGTGGAGCATATCCTGACCCATGTGATGTTTATGAATAATGGGCAGACGGTGTTGTTTGAGTCGATGGACACGCTCGCCGAACAGTTTGTCGAACTGCGTGTTGTCGGGGAGGCTGTTGCCAGGGCAGAGGCGATACCGCATATTGGCCAGCGCCAATTGCTGGGAGGCAAGGCGTTGATCTATGAAGGAATAGATGCCGAGTCACTTGCGCCTCTTGGCGAGTTGCGTACGCCAACGCTGGCGGACCTGTTTGTGGCCAAGGTTGGGGGGAGCAGTAGCCATGTTTAAGACATCGTATACACACTGGTCGACATTGGTGCGACGAGAACTACAGGAGTATCGGGGCTCACTGGTATGGACGCCCCTGGCGATTGCCTGTGTGCTGGTGCTGATCATGCTGGCGGGAATTTTTTTCGCCAACCGGTTCAGCGTCTTAGGCGGGATGGGAGCAGTGGTTATCGAGCAATCCGGTGAAGCCGTTGATATTCGTATCGGTGTTCGTGGCAGTGGCGATACGGTTGTCAATCCAGATAACGCGGCGGACCCGGAGAGCGACGCATACCGCATCCAGGATGCGCCGGAACAGGCAAGTAATGGCTGGGACTTCTCCCGTGACTGGAAGGAGTTGCAACCCGCGCCCCCCGGCAAGGAGTTGGCGGGGGAGGGGATTAAGAATCTGAATCCGGTTTTGGATGGTATTCATTCAATGATGATGCTGGTCTTGATTCTGGTAACGGCAAATTATTTGCTGGGGTGTCTTTATGCAGACCGCAAGGATCGCAGTATCCTGTTCTGGAAATCCATGCCGGTCTCTGCCCGTGACGAAGTGATAGCCAAACTGGGTGTGGCCACGCTGGTGGCTCCGGCACTCTTTATTGCAGCGTCGCTGCTGGCGCAGTTGGCCATGGTTTTACTGGCCGTGTTGCTGGCCGCTCGCGCTGGGCTGGACGTTATGACTGTGGTGCTTGGCAATATAGAGTTTGGCGCACTGCTGTGGGGGCAGGTGGGCGGCTGGATGAAAAACGCACTGTGGATCGCACCGGTGTATGCATGGCTGATGCTGGCGTCGGCTGCTGCGAAACGTTCGCCCTTCCTGTTTGCTGTGGCGCCGGTTATCGCCTTGCTGGTGCTGGAGAAGATTATGCTGGGCAGCCACCATGTGGGGACGGCGCTGCTCAATCATCTCCCCCAATACGTTGTCGACGCCGACACCAGTAATGATCTCCCATTCGGGCTGAACAGGGTCAATGTCGGTTACATCAGCCTGCTGCTGGGCCTGCTAAGTGCATTCGTTCTGCTCTGGCTGGCGGTGTGGCTGCGACGCCATCGCTGGGAACTTTAGGTGCTTGGGGGCTTCGGCCCCTTAATTCATCCTGCGAATAGCAAAGATATTTTCTATTTATTTAACTTATAGTCATTTTGTCACTAAGATACCTCTTATCTTCTTTCGGAATAGCAGAGGTCCACTTCCATGTCAGATTATCTCAATAGCGTTGCCTCCTTTGCCGAACTGCGCTCCGCGCAGAACGGTACCTGGGACAATATCAGCCCTGAATTCGCCGCCCGAATGAAGCACCAGAACCGCTTTCAGAATGGTCTTGATATAGCGCGCTATACTGCTGGCATCATGCGCCAGGACATGGCCGATTATGATGCCGACAGCAGCCAGTACACCCAGTCACTGGGCTGCTGGCACGGCTTTATTGGCCAGCAAAAACTGCTCGCCATCAAGAAGCACCACGGGACTACCAGCAAGCGTTACCTGTATTTGTCAGGCTGGATGATCGCGGCCCTGCGCAGCGAGTTCGGTCCACTGCCCGACCAGTCCATGCACGAGAAGACCACCGTGCCGGGGCTGATCGAAGAGCTCTATACCTTCCTGCGCCAGGCCGATGCCCGCGAGCTGGGTCATCTCTTCCACGACCTGGATGCCGCCCGCAGCGCAGGTGACGCAGTACGGGAAAAGGCCGTATTGAATGCCATCGATAACTACGAAACCCATGTGGTGCCGATCATCGCCGATATTGATGCCGGTTTTGGTAACGAGGAGGCGACCTACCTGCTGGCCAAGAAAATGATCGAAGCGGGTGCCTGTGCCATCCAGGTGGAAAACCAGGTGTCTGATGCCAAGCAGTGTGGCCACCAGGATGGCAAGGTGACTGTGCCCCACGAGGACTTCCTCGCCAAAATCAACGCCATCCGCTACGCCTTCCTTGAGCTGGGTGTCGACGACGGTGTCATCGTTGCCCGTACCGACTCACTGGGCGCTGGCCTGACCCAGAAAATCCCGGTATCCCGCGACCCCGGTGACCTCGCGTACAAGTACAATGCGTTTCTGGAGACTGAAGCCGTCGAAAGCGCCGAGGATGTGCGCGAAGGCGATGTAGTGATCAAGCAGGACGGCAAGCTGGTACGCCCGGTGCGACTGGCCAACGGCCTGTACCGCTTCAAGCCGGGCACCGGCGAGGCCCGCTGTGTGCTCGATTCCATTACCAGCCTGCAAAACGGCGCCGACCTCCTGTGGATTGAAACCGAGAAGCCGCACGTGGGTCAGATCGGTGGCATGGTAGACGAGATCCGCAAGGTTATTCCCAACGCCAAGCTGGTGTACAACAACTCGCCTTCGTTCAACTGGACTCTCAATTTCCGCCAGCAGGTATTTGATGCCTGGGTTGAAAAAGGCAAGGACGTGTCTGCCTACGAGCGCGACAAGCTGATGAGTGTTGAGTACGATGGCACGGAACTGGGCGTGGAAGCTGATAAGTGGATCCAGTCGTTCCAGGCTGATTCATCGCGCCAGGCGGGCATTTTCCATCACCTTATCACCCTGCCAACCTATCACACGGCAGCGCTGTCAACCGACAACCTTGCCAGGGGCTACTTCGGTGCCGAGGGTATGCTGGCCTATGTGGAAGGTGTGCAGCGTAAGGAAATCCGCCAGGGTATCGCCTGCGTCAGGCACCAGGATATGGCCGGCTCCAACATGGGCGATGACCACAAGGAGTATTTTGCCGGTGAAGCCGCCCTCAAGGCGGGCGGCAAGGACAACACCATGAACCAGTTCGGCTAAGCCGACTAGCGCTCAACTACGACCCGAAAGGGTCGTCAATGGAACGGGCCGGCTGGGTAAACCAGCGCGGCCCGTTTTCCGTCATGTAGAAGTGATCCTCATGACGAACACCGAATTCGCCGGGTACACAGATCATCGGTTCGTTACTGAAGCACATGCCCGCCGCCAGGGGCGTGGCGTTGCCGCGCACCAGATAGGGCCATTCGTGGATGTCCAGGCCAATGCCGTGTCCGGTACGGTGGGGCAGGCCGGGCAGGGTATAATCCGGGCCCAGGCCGTGGGCTTCAATAACCCGGTGTGCGGCATCGTCGACTTCGCCGCAGGGTACTCCAGGGCGGGCCGCTGCAAAGGCGGCTGCCTGTGCCTCCTGCTCAATCGCCCAGATCTCCCGTTGCCGCGGTGTCGGTGTGCCGAATACATAGCTGCGGGTAATGTCGGAAATGTAGTCGTGTAACTGGCAGCCGGTATCAATCAGCACCATATCGCCGACCTCCAGCGCTTTGGGTTTCGCCACGCCGTGCGGAAAGGCGCTGTCCGGGCCAAACAGTACGATACAGAAATACGAGCCCTTGGGAGCACCTACCGCCTGGTGGGCGCTATTGATGAAGTCGGTTACTTCTTCAGTGCTGATGCCCGGGCGCAGAATCCTGGCAACACTCTGGTGAACCACGAGAGTCATGTCCTTGGCCCGTTGCATCAGCGCCAGCTCGGCCGGCGATTTGTACATCCGGCAACCCGCGGTAACCGGGGTCGCCGCACGCAAGCGACATTGGCCGGCGGCCTGCTGTATGCCATCGACCACAAAGAAAGGGGTTGATTCATCAATACCGACTTCAGTGGCGCCAAGCCCCTTTAACAGGCGGGCACATAGCTCATAGGGGTTTTCATGCTCTTCCCAGCAATGTACCTCCCCTGGAACCCGGAGAAAGCCCTGCAGGGTCCCCAGTTCAAACGCAGGGGCAATATACAATGGCGCGCCTGTTGCAGGCAGCAGGGCGCCGACCATACGTTCGCTGGGGGACCAGCGGGTGCCGGTAAAATAGTACAGATTGGTGCCGGAGTTCAGGTAGATGACATCCAGTCCCTCGGCCTGCATCAGGGCCTGGGCGCGAGCAATGCGAGCGTTGAACTCATCATCACCGATGGCACAGGCCCCGGCGGTCATATCATTCAGGTGTTGCAGCTCGCTGGCGGCGTCTGAACCGCCGACTCCGTGTGTCATGGGTTATCCTCGTTGGCGTTCGCGGGGCTGTCGTTTATGCTAGTGCTTACGATAACAGATCATGACTGTAGTGACTGCAGGGGGAGTGAAATGCGCTGGACGGAAATTGATCAGCAACTATGTTCGGTGGCACGGGCACTGTCTGTCGTCGGCGAACGCTGGACGCTGCTGATTTTACGCGATGCCTTTTTGGGCACCCGTCGTTTTGATCAGTTTCAGCGGGACCTGGGGATCACCCGGCACCGACTGTCGGAGCGTTTGAACAAGCTGGTGGAGCAGGGGGTGCTGGTCAAGGTGGCTTACTGTGAACGCCCCCTGCGTCATGAATACCGTTTGACGCGCAAGGGGCTGGGCCTGTACCCCGTGCTGATGAGCCTGGCGCGCTGGGGCGATGACTGGATGGCCGGCGAGGACGGCGTGCCGTTGGAATATGTGCACCGCGGTTGCGGCAAACATACCCGACCCGTGCTGGCCTGCAGTGAATGCGGTGAGCCGCTGCGGCCGGAGGGGGTGACCTCGAGTCCCGGCGTGCCATTGCAGGCGCTGGCGGATACGCTCGCTGCACACGGGGACAAGGGATTGAGTATTCCGGCATTGATCGGTCGCTCCAGGCCGGCGGACTAAGGGTTTTGTTACACGGCAATCATAGGAAATAGTAACAATCCGCGCACCTGTTAGTTTGTGGGATCGGCGCTAGACTGAAGGGGAGAACAATAATTCCTCAGAAGGGGACTCGCCATGCGTAATTTCAGAAAAACGATGCTTGCCGCAACTATCGCTGCAGCGGTACCAACGGTCTCCCTGGCCCAGCTGGAAGAAGTGCTGGTGACAGCAACCAAGCGGGAAGCCTCGGCGCAGGATCTGCCGTTTTCAATCAATGCCCAGTCCGCCGCGGATATCCGTCGCACCGGCGCCACCAACCTGGAAGAGCTGTCGCGCAATGTCGCGGGTCTCACTATCCAGAACCTGGGGCCGGGCCAGAGCCAGGTAGCCATCCGCGGGGTTTCCGCCGGCCAGGTAGTGCGCGATCAGCCCGGCGTCAAGGAACAGGTCGGCGTCTACCTGGACGAAACCGTTATATCCCTGTCACTGTTCACCCCCGACATCGACCTGTATGACCTGAACCGGGTGGAAACACTACGCGGGCCGCAGGGCACGCTGTTTGGCTCTGGTTCCGTCGGCGGGACTATCCGGTTCATTACCAACCAGCCGGACTTTGAGGCGTTCAGTGGTTCCGTGGAAGCCAATGTGAACACCGTTACCGATGGCGAGGAAGGCGGCCACCTGAAGGGTATGGTCAATATTCCCCTCAGTGACAAGGCGGCCTTGCGCGTGGTCGGTTATGCGACCGAATACGCCGGCTGGGTTGACGCCCTGCGCGAAGGCGGCAACATTACCGAAGATGTTAACAGCGGGAGCCGGCAGGGTGGTCGCGTTACCCTGGCTCTGCAACCGACCGATAACCTGACCATTACTCCACGCATCGTCTACCAGAAAATCGAGACCGATGGTTTCAACCGCGAAGAAATATTCAATCTGTATGCCAACCCCTATACCACCACGCGGCCGCCCGTACAGCTGGGTGAACGGCAGCAATACCTGCGCCTGGATGAAGCCTTTGAAGACGATACCCTGATCGCCGACCTGGTGGTTGAGTGGAGCCTGGACAACGTTGATGTGACCTACGTGGGCAGCTATGTCGACCGTGAAATTCTTGCCAGCCGCGATGCCAGCGCACTCACCGGTTCCGTTTCAGTAGACCTCGGTTTCCCGGATTCGGCTGTGCTGATCCCCTCGAACCTGCGCGACACCACTGACGTGGAGCAGATCACCCATGAGTTGCGCTTTGCCTCCAATGCCGATGGCCCCCTGAACTGGGTAGCGGGCGTGTTTTATTCGGACGTGGAACGCGACTACCGGCAGATATTGCCGACGCCCGGTTATGATGCCGTTACCGACCAGGTGCTGGGCGCAGGAACTGCGGCAGCGGTTGCCAACGGTTTTGGCCCCGACTCACCGTTCAACTCACTGATCCCCTACGATATTGAACAGATGGCGCTGTTTGGCGAGGTGAGTTACGACCTGACGGAGCGCCTTAACCTGATCGTTGGCGCCCGCTATTATGATTTTGAAGAAGAGCGGACCTTTACGACTGGCGGCCTGTTTACAAATCTCGATGACCAGACTGACTCCACTTCATCCGATGGTATCAACCCGCGCATCATGGCCAGCTACGATGTCAGCGATGAAATGGCAATCAACGCGCAGGTATCCCAGGGCTTCCGTCTCGGGGGTGTTAACGACCCGCTGAACGTGCCGCTGTGTAATGAGGAGGACCTCGAGAACTTCGGCGGCTTCCAGGCTTACGACGATGAATCACTGTGGAACTACGAGCTCGGCTTCAAGAGCGAGTTCAACCGCGTGCGCTTCAATGCGGCGGTGTTCTACACCGATATCGAAGACCTGCAGGTCACCCTCGACGCCGGCTCCTGTTCTTCCCGTATCAGTTTCAACGTCCCCGAGGCCCACACCCTGGGTGTGGAATGGGAATTGAGCGCCTATCCGGTGGAGGCACTGATGTTGACGCTCTCCGGAAGTTTGCTGGAAGCCGAATTCGCCTCCACGGTGACCGATAGCGATGGTAACGTTTTGGGTGGAATCGAGGACGGCAACCGCTTGGCTTCGGTGCCCGAGTTCCAGATGTCAGCTTCCGCAACCTACACCCTGCCGATGAACCTGTTCGGTTCCGAGGAGATGTACGTGTCCGCGGTCGTGCAGCACGTCGGCGACCGCTACACCCAGCCCAGTGACCAGGTTGAAGGCGCGGGCGAGTTTGTCTCCGGCTTGCCCTTCGGCGGTGCCACGGGCAATGAGGTCACTTCGGTGGACCTGAACCTGGCCTCCTACGAGCAGGTTAATATCCGGGCCGGCATTACCTGGGACACCTGGGAAGCAGTGCTGTATGCGGATAACCTCACCGACGAGAATGCGAAGCTGTCATTCAATCGGGAGCGGGGTGGCCGCGCGCGCCTGGCTTACTTCACCAATCAGCCGCGCACGGTTGGCGTTACTGTTCGCAAGTACTTCTGAGTAGGGCGGGTTATTGCAACCCGCCAGTCAGTTGGTCTCTGGGGAAATTAAATGGAGTGGGTTAGCAGGGAGCGATCTGTTGAAAACGTTACGGAGTCTACGCAAACCCTCGAATGAAGTGGGTTAGTGTTTCAATCGAGATCCATGCGACGTCACGATCAGGGGTTGGCCTTCTTGACAAATTCCGATTTCAGCATCATTTCTCCGACCTTATCCACGCGACAATCGATATTGTGATCACCATCAACTATTCGGTTGATCTTAACCTTAGTGCCAATTTTCAAGACGCTCGAGCTGCCTTTGATTTTCAGGTCTTTAATCAGCGTGGCATTATCGCCTTCATAGAGATCATTACCGTTCGCGTCTTTCACCTTAACGAATTCATCGCTGTGACCTTCGCTGGACATTATCGACCATTCGTGTGCGCATTCCGGGCAGACCAGTAAGCCGCGATCTTCATAGGTAAACTGCGACTGGCATTGGGGACACGCGGGACAATTGCTCATTGGTGGGTTCCTTAACTAGAGATTACAAAAAAATGGTGAAATCTTTCAAACCTGGGGATTTAACCAGCTGCCGCAGGCAGTATAACCCTCTACTCAAACGGGCGATTAAAAATGGGGGGATTACACTTCCTATATTGTTCATGCTCTCGGGGTTATCGCCCGTGCCAAGAATATGAGTCAGCTTGCCAGAGAAGCTGGTATTTCCAGAGAAGGACTGTATAAGGTACTTTCTGAGGAAGGCAACCCCACATTTGCTACTGTGGCTAAAATTGCGAAGGCGCTGGGACTACAAATCAAGTTTCAAACAGCAGCGTAATGTCCGCTCCTGGCACTAATCACCCAACCGGAAAGGTGGCGGCTTTGAGAAAGCCGCCAATCTGAGAAATGATTGCCCACAGCTATATTTCGGTCTGTTCTGCCAGCTCCAGTGCGTCGTCTACTTCGATACCAAGGTATCTCACTGTGCTTTCAAGCTTCGTATGGCCGAGCAGCAATTGAATTGCTCTCAGGTTTTTGGTCCGCTTATAAATCAGGGTTGCTTTGGTTCTACGCAATGAGTGGGTGCCGTAATCCTCAGGTTGCAAGCCAATTTGCGCAACCCAAGACTTTACGATCCGCGCATACTGCCTGGTACTGAGATGCGGGCAGTGGTGGATACGACTTGGAAACAGATAGTCTTCGGAAGTCAGCTTTCTCGATTCGATCCAGGTTGTTAATGATTCCCGCGTCTGCTGAGTGATTTCGAACTTTACCGGTTGTAACGTTTTCTGTTGAATTACCATCGCTCGTTTCAGGATGTTGGCACCTTGCGCGACGTCTCTTACCTTCAGCTTCACGAGGTCGCAACTTCTGAGCTTGCTATCGATGGCCAAGTTGAGCAAGGCGAGGTCGCGATGGTGGTTGGCGATTTCGAGCCTGACGCGAAGTGCCCAGATTTCTCTGAGTTTAAGTGGTGGCTTTTGGCCGGCCACTCTGCCTTTGTTCCAGGTGCTTTTTTGGTGTACGCATTCACTGACATTTTTCATCTTATTACCCTCCACAGGGGTGGGCTATAAGTATGGTTATTGTTTCATCATTGGTCGCCTTCTGTGCCGGCCGCTGATCGAGGCGGCTGTCTGGCCCTTGATCGGGGAAGTGTTAACTATAGTTGACAACTCTAGAGCTGTGAACTAGAGTGGGCATATGTATGAAGTCTACAAGACTGATGAGTTCGCCCGCTGGTTCAAGAAGCTTCGGGACCGCCAGGCGAAATCCCGAATCCTGGCCCGAATCGATCGACTGGAGCAGGGTCATTTTGGCGATGTAGAGTCGGTTGGCGATGGAGTTAGTGAATTACGCGTTTTCTACGGGCCGGGATATAGAATCTACTTCACCAGGCGCTCTTCAGTTGTCGTCATACTTTTATCCGGGGGTGATAAGAGCTCCCAAAGTAAAGATATTGCGAAGGCTAAAGAGTTGGCCCAGCAATTGGAGGTCTAGAAATGTCCGTAAAGATAAGTCGTTGGGATTCAGCTGAATATTTGCACACTGAAGAAGATATTCAGGCATACCTGGAAGCTGTCCTCGAAGAGGGGGGTGATGATCCTGCCTATATTGTTCATGCACTCGCGGTTATCGCCCGTGCCAAGAATATGAGTCAGCTTGCCAGAGAAGCGGGTATTTCCAGAGAAGGGCTGTATAAGGCACTTTCTGAGGAAGGCAACCCCACATTTGCTACTGTGGCTAAAATTGCCAAGGCGCTGGGACTACAAATCAAGTTTCAAACAGCAGCGTAACGTCCGCTCCTGGCACCAAGCGGGCCGTCATATTCGCCGCAGCGACCGCCCGTTGCGCACGTGAGCTAGGTTTACCTCCAATGACTGACGTCAAACCCACTTTGGCAGCTGGCCTGCGGGCGTTTTGTTACCAACTAGTTTGGTCGTCTACACTAACACCACTTCAAGCTCGCGATAACTGTCGATACTCGGGCAGGAACACATCAGGTTACGATCCCCATACACATTGTCCACCCGATTGACCGGAGGCCAGTACTTGCTGCGCCGCAGGGAGGGGAGAGGGTAGGCAGCCTGTTCCCGGCTGTAGCTGTGCTCCCACTGGTCGGCGGTAACATCGGCGAGGGTGTGTGGAGCATTGCACAGCGGATTGTCCTTCGCATCCAGGCGCCCTTCCTGTACCGCACGGATCTCCTCGCGAATGGTAATCATTGCATCGCAGAAGCGATCCAGCTCCGCCAGTGATTCTGACTCGGTGGGCTCGATCATCAGCGTGCCCGCCACCGGGAATGACATGGTGGGGGCGTGGAAACCGAAGTCCATCAGGCGCTTGGCAATGTCTTCCTCGCTGATACCGCTGGCCTCCTTCAGGGGACGGATATCGATGATACATTCATGGGCCACGGTGCCGTTGTGCCCGGTATACAGTATCGGGTAGTGATCCTGTAGCCGGTGCGCCATGTAATTGGCGCTGAGAATGGCCACCTTGGTGGCCAGGGTCAGCCCCTCCGCGCCCATCAGGGCAATGTAGGCCCAGGAAATCGGCAGGATGGAAGCGCTGCCCCAGGGGGTGGCTGAAATCACATCATTATCTTCCGCCAGGCCGGGCACCGGCACTACCGGGTTGGTGGGCAGAAAGGGCTGCAGGTGTGCCCCTACGCCGATCGGGCCCATCCCGGGACCGCCACCGCCGTGGGGGATGCAGAAGGTCTTGTGCAGGTTGAGGTGGGACACATCGGCGCCGAACTTGCCCGGCGCGGCCACCCCAACCAGGGCGTTGAGGTTGGCGCCGTCCACATACACCTGGCCGCCGTGCTGGTGCACGATGTCACAGACTTCAACCACGGTTTCCTCGAACACACCGTGGGTGGACGGGTAGGTGATCATGATCGCGGCCAGCTCGGTGCTGTGCTTTTGGGCCTTGGCGGTGAGATCGGCCAGGTCGACGTTGCCCTGGCTGTCGCACTCCACAATGACCACACGCATTCCGGCCAGCGCGGCGCTCGCCGGGTTGGTGCCGTGGGCCGAGGAGGGGATCAGGCAAATATCGCGCTGCTCATCGCCCCGGCTGCGGTGGTAGCGGCGGATGGCCAGCAGCCCGGCGTACTCGCCCTGGGAGCCGGCGTTGGGTTGCAGGGAGATGGCGTCGTAGCCGGTGCACTCTTTCAGCATGTGCTCCAGGTCCGCGAGCATTTCCTGGTAACCGGCGGTCTGGTCCGACGGCGCAAAGGGATGCATTCCGGCAAACTCCGGCCAGGTCACCGGCAGCATTTCAGTGGTGGCATTGAGTTTCATGGTACAGCTGCCCAGCGGAATCATTGCCCGGTTAAGGGCGATGTCCTTGTCCTCGAGTCTGCGCATGTAGCGCAGCATTTCGGTTTCCGACTGGTATTCATTGAACAGGGGGTGCTGCAGGTAATCCACCTGACGCTGCAGGTCCGCGGGGATGGCGCTGGCGATATCGTCGTCACGCTCGCGGCAGGAGTGCGCAGCGGCGGTGCCGGTGAAGGCCGCCAGCAACTGGTCAACATCCTCGGCGCGGGTGGTTTCATCCAGGGCGACCCCCAGACGATCACTGCCGATGATGCGCAGGTTCATGCCCGCTGCCACGGCGCGGGCGACAATGGCCTGTTGCCGGTCGCCGACTGTGACAGTCAGGGTGTCAAAGTAATGGGCGTTATCCGGTGCCAGCCCGGCCTCGCTCAGCCCATTGGCCAGCAACCCGGCCAGACGGTGGGTGCGCTCGGCAATGCGGCGCAGGCCCGCCGGGCCGTGATACATGGCGTAAAACGCCGCCATGATGGAAAGCAGCGCCTGCGCCGTGCAGATATTGCTGGTGGCCTTCTCCCGACGGATATGCTGCTCCCGCGTCTGCATCGCCATGCGCAGGGCTTCCTTGCCGTGGCGATCAACCGACACGCCAATGATGCGCCCCGGTGTGGAGCGCTTGTAGGCGTCGCGGGTGGCAAAAAAGGCAGCGTGGGGCCCACCAAAGCCCATGGGTACGCCAAAGCGCTGGGAGTTGCCCACGACCACATCCGCACCCTGGGAGCCGGGTGATTTCAGCAGCAGCAGGGACATGATGTCAGCGGCGACCGTCACCAGTGTGTTGTTGGCGTGGGCTCTATCAATCAGCGGCTGCAGGTCGCGCACATCGCCATAGGTGCCGGGATATTGCAGCAGCATGCCAAAGGCGTCGGTGCTACCGGCCAGTACCTCGGGGTCACCGATGATCACCTCGATAGCCAGTGCTTCGGCCCGGGTTTTCACCACCGCGATAGTCTGCGGATGGCAGTCTTCGGCCACGATAAACGCAGCGCTGCGATTCTTTTTGTTAACCCGCTGCATCAGGGTCATGGCTTCGGCAGCGGCGGTGCCCTCGTCCAGCATGGAGGCGTTTGCCAGCTCCATACCGGTAAGGTCCATGATCATCTGCTGAAAGGTCAGCAGGGCTTCCAGCCGACCCTGGGAAATCTCCGGTTGATAGGGCGTGTACGCCGTATACCAGCCGGGATTTTCCAGCACATTGCGCTGCACCACGGCCGGTGTGTAAGTGTCGTGGTAGCCAGTGCCGATATAGGACTTCAGTACCGTATTCTTGTTGGCCATGGCGCGCAGCCGCTCGATCACTGTCTGCTCGGTGCGTGCACCGCTAAGGTCCATCGGTTCCCGGCGCCGGATCTGCTCGGGCACGGTCGCATCAATCAGTGCTTCCAGGCTGTCATAGCCCAGTATTTTCGCCATCTCCGCCTGCTGTTCGGTGGTTGGCCCGATATGGCGACGAATGAATTCCTGATGAAATTCCAGGTCCAGCAGGGAAGGATGATTCATGGATGCTCCGGGGCATTGCCTGAAGGTGATTCGAGGGGTGTTGCAGCAGGCGCGATGTTAGCAGCAGCGCCCGTAGCGGGCAATGCGCTGTACCGCTAATGACCAAGGTGGCACACTGGGGCGTTTTCAATTAATGGCAGGTATAAGGAGGGACTATGGAACTGGTAACACCGGAAGCTCTGGGACTGGATAGTGGCCAACTGGCAAGGGTCGGCGAGCATCTGCGCCGCAATTACATTGACGCGGACAAGATCCCGGGCAGCGTCACATTGGTGGCCCGACACGGTCAGGCCTGCTGGCTTGATGTGGCCGGTCAGCGCGACCTGGAGCGTGGCACGGCCATGGCAGCCGATACCATTTTCCGTATTTACTCCATGAGCAAGCCGGTGACATCCGTAGCATTGATGACCCTGTATGAACGCGGCCTGTTCTCCCTGGAAGATCCGGTACACCGCTTTATTCCCTCGTGGCGCAATCTTGGTGTGCGCAAGGCCGGCGCGTTTCCGCTGTTCGAAACCGTGCCCTGCGCGCGGCCGATGACCATCCGTGACCTGCTGCGCCATACCTCTGGGCTGACCTATGACTTTCTGCGGGAGACCAATATTGATTACGCCTACCGCAAACTCCAGGTGGCCAATCCACAGCCGGGTTATACCCTCAGGCACATGATTGACCAGCTGGCGGAACTACCGCTGGAATTTTCTCCGGGAGAGTGCTGGAATTACTCTGTAGCCACGGACGTACTGGGCTACCTGATTGAAGTGATCAGTGGCCAGTCATTGCCGGACTACCTGCGCGAGACGATATTTGAGCCACTGGGTATGGTCGATACCGCCTTCAATATCGTCCCGGACAAGGTTGATCGCCTGGCCTCCTGTTACGAGCGCAATGCGGCCAAGCAACTGATTTGCAATGACGACGGCCAGAGCAGTATGTTTCGCGATCGCGAATTCTACTCCGGCGGCGGTGGCCTGCTGTCGACCGTGGGCGATTATTACCGGTTCTGCCAGATGCTCCTGCAGGGCGGTACCCTCGACGGCCAACGGGTCATCGGTTCGCGCACCCTGGAATACATGACCCAAAACCACTTGCCGGGCAATGTTGATCTTGCCGCCATCGCCATGGGCAGTTTCAGCGAAACCGATTACGAGGGGGTAGGTTTTGGCCTGGGCTTTGCCAACAAGGTGGATCCGGTGGCGAACGGCAACATGGCCTCCCATGGCACGTTTTTCTGGGGTGGTCTGGCCAGCACCCTGTTCTGGGTTGATCCCGCCGAGGAGCTGGTAGTTATTTTCATGACCCAGCTGATGCCTTCCAGCACCTTCAACTTTCGTGGCCAGCTGGAGTCGATGATCTACGCAGCACTGGACTAGCTGTGATCCGGAAAGCGGCCAGAGAATATCCAGCTACACTTGTATAAAAATAAAGGAGCAGGTTATGGATTTTTATCGCGCGCTTTCCGTTGTGTCGCTGGCCCTGGTGCTGGCGGCCTGTTCAGACAGCACTGACACGCCGCCACCAGTCCCGCCAGAGCCACCACCGCCACCCATCAGTATCGTTACGCCGGATGCAGATCGTTGCGAGATTCTGGATGCCGTAAATTGTATGTTTCCCTGGCCCAGCGATGCTTTTACCGTGGCCGATGACAACACGGATACCGGCCTGCGCGTGAATCTTGTCCGGGAATCCCTGCCGGCAAACAAACAGGGGGTGCGGGTAGACCCGGCAGAATGGAATCGCAATGATGGTTTTTCGCCGTCGCAGATGATCCTGACACAAATTCCCGGTGTCGATTTGGAGCAAACGGGCGCGCCGTTAATTACTGACCTGGAGGCGTCCCTGGAGGGCGATTCACCGGTGGTGGTGATTCGTGCCAGTACCGGTGAGCAGCACCTGGTATTCGCCGAGCTCGACGCCAATACCGACGACCCGGCGGAGCAGACGTTTATTATCCGACCGATGGTCCAGTTCGAGCGTGGCGAGCGCTATATCGTTGCCCTGCGTAATCTGCGCGACAGCGCCGGTGAGACGTTGCCCGCGCCGGAAGTATTCCGTGCCCTGCGCGATGCGACCATTACCGACAACGACGTCATTGAAGGGCGTCGCCCTGTCATGGAAGCCCTGTTTACGGAACTGGAAGATGCGGGCATTGCGCGTGATGAGTTGTATCTGGCCTGGGACTTTACCATCGCCAGTACCCGTAATATTACCGAGCGCATCCTGCATATCCGCGATGAGGCCTTTGCCGATCTTGGGGGCGCTGCACCCTCTTACCTGATCCAGAGCATTACCGACTTCGCGCCGTGTGTTGAGGGGGCCTGCCAGGCGGGTGAGGATGCGCAAATTGCGCGCGAGGTCGCCGGCACCTACCTGGTACCTGGATTTCTGGATACCGCCGATGGCGCGCCGGGCTCGGCATTCCACTATGACGAGCCCAACGATGGTCTGCCGGACCGGCTGAACGGCACCAGTACGTTTGTTGCCAACTTTATCTGTCGTATTCCGCGCTCGGTTGCCGAGGATTTTAGCGCCGCGCCGAAAGCGGTTGCACGGCCCTCGCTCTATGGTCACGGTCTGCTGGGCAGCGCTCGGGAAGTTCGCGGTGGCACGCGGCAGAACGTGGATATCATGGCCGATGACCACCAGATGATGTTCTGCGCTACCGACTGGAGCGGCTTTGCCGGCGAGGATGCCGGTTTTGCGATCAATGTGCTGCAGGACTTCAGTCTTATCAACGCGTTTTTTGATCGTCAGCAACAGGGGCTGCTGAACTTCATGTTCCTGGCCCGCTTGCTGAAGCACGACGCCGGTTTTGTGGCGGATCCCGCCTTCAGGGCACAGGATATGCCCGTTTTTGACAACAGCACGGTGTTCTACGATGGCAACAGCCAGGGTGGTATCCTGGGCGGTGCACTGATGGGTGTTATCCAGGATGTTACCCGGGGCGTATTGGGTGTCCCGGGTATGTCTTACAGCTTTCTGCTGCGACGCAGTGTTGATTTCGAAGCGTTCAAGCCGTTTTTTAGCGGCAGCGGTACGGGGGATACCGGCGGTGGTTACCCGAGTATCAAGGACCAGAGTTTCCTGTTGTCGATGGCGCAGATGTTATGGGACCGGGCTGAATCCAGCGGCTATGTGCATCACATTGAGCGCGAGGTGCTGCCCAATACACCCAGCCATGCCGTGTTGTTGCAGGTGGCTTTTGGTGACCACCAGGTGAGCATGTGGTCCGCGGAATTCATGGCGCGTACCATTGGCGCCAAATTGCGTATTCCCGCCACCGAAACCGGGCGCCACCCGGACAGTAATCCTTATGTGGCTCTGGAACCGGTACCGACAGGCGACTTTACCGGATCGGTAATCACGATCTGGGATGATGGCCCCCTGGGTGGCGGTGCCATCGACGGTGGCACTGCGCCGCCGCCGGTCACCAATACCCCGCCCTTTGAGCCGGATTTTGGTGAAGACCCCCACAGCCTGCCACGCAGGGAGCCCGCCGCCCAGCTGCAGAAATCGGGGTTCCTGCGTCCCGATGGCGTCGGTAAATTTGTCGATACCTGTCCGCCGGACCTGCCGTGCACAACCAATGGTTATGTGCCAGGCGGTTGAGAACAGGTTAATACAAATAATTCTCACCTGGTGTTGCTAATGAGAATGATTCTTACTATTATCCCCTTATCGGCAACATACAGTATGTTCAAAGGGGAAACATATGCAACGCGTAGTCATGGCAGTCGCGGTCACCGCGGCCATTCACAGTTTTAACACCAGCGCCCAGATGCTTGAGGAAGTGACCATTCTTGGCAGTCGCGAGGCGGCCAGGACGCTTCCCGGTTCCGGTGCGCTGATCGACGATGAGCAGATTCGTATTGAAGCTGCGAACGACATCAACCAGCTGCTGAAAACAGTGCCCGGCGTGTACATCCAGGAAGAGGATGGATACGGTCTGCGGCCCAACATTGGTATTCGTGGCGCCACGTCGGAGCGCGCCTCCAAGATCACTTTGCTGGAAGACGGCATCATGATGGCGCCTGCGCCCTATTCGAATCCGGCGGCCTATTATTTTCCCACGGCCTCACGCATGTCATCAGTGGAAGTGCTCAAGGGTGCACCATTGTTGCGCTATGGCCCGCAAACCACCGGTGGTGTGGTGAACCTGGTGTCCACCCCCATACCCGAAGAACAGGCCGGCAAAGTGAACCTGCGTGCCGGGGAAAATGGCGAGACTGACCTGTTGGCCAGCTATGGCGCCCGCAGTGGCGATTTCGGGTTTCTGGTAGAGACCGCGCAGCGCAACAGCGACGGCTTCAAGGACATTGATCGCAGCAGCCGGGACTCCGGATTTGATATTGAAGATTATGTGGTCAAGCTGGGCTGGGAAACACAGCGCCAGAGCCTGTTGCTGAAGGCCCAGTACTCGGAGGAAACCTCCGACGAGACCTACCTCGGGCTTACCGATGCGGATTTTGCCCGGGATCCAAATCGCCGCTATGGCCTTTCCCGCATTGACCAGATGAATAACGATCACCAGGCCTACAGCCTGACCTATCGCTACCAGCTGACCGACGCGGTACAGGCAACGGCAACGGCTTATCACAACAGTTTTGCCCGCGATTGGTTCAAGCTCAGTGGCGGCGGTGCCTTTATCGAAGCGGCCAATGAGGGTGATGCCTTTGCGCAGGGTGTCCTCGATGGCACCGAAGATGTCAGCGGCTTGAAGTACAAGCACAATAACCGCGAATACACCTCCGAGGGCGTTGAGCTGAACCTGGATATCGCACTCGGCAATCACCAGCTCGCAATCGGCGGTCGCAGCCACCAGGATGATATGGACCGTTACCAGCCCTCTGAGATCTATGACCAGATTGACGGCGAACTGGTGCGGGTTGAGGAGCGCCTCCCTACCGGTGGTGACAACCGCTTCGAGCAGGCCGATGCGCTGGCATTCTGGGCGGTTGACAGCTGGCAGGTGAACGATGCGCTTAACGTTAACCTGGCGTTGCGCTATGAGGATGTGGAATCGTCACGGCGGCAGTATAGTACTGCGGATCGCAGCGCCTCCGTACCCAGTGTGCGTGGTAACGACAGCAGCGAATGGCTGCCTGGCGCCTCTTTTACCTATGAGCTGACATCCAACTGGCAAATGCTGGCTGGTGTGCACCGCGGCTTCTCGCCTCTCGGTGGCGGCGCGTCGGAAAACGAAGATCCTGAAACCAGTGTCAACTGGGAGGCGGGCCTGCGTTACAACGGCGGCTGGTTCGTCGAAGCGATCGGCTTTTACAGTGAATTCGACAACAAGACCGAAAATTGTTCTAACGCAAGTCCCTGCAGCAATGGCGCAACCTCCGGTGCATTTGTCACCGGTGAAGCGGTGATTGCCGGACTGGAATTACAGGCCGGCACCGAGCTGGCGCTGGGTTCGTTCACGATGCCGGTTGACCTGATGTATACCTATACCGATGCCACCATCAGCAAGGATAACCCGGCGCTGGGTTTCACTGACGGCGATCGCCTGGCCTCGGTACCGGAGAATATATTCAGCCTGCGCGTGGGCCTGGAAACACCCATGGGCTGGAACAACTACGCGGTGGTGAAATACACGGATGAACTGTGCATGTCCATAGGCTGCAATAACAGCAGTAACCCGTTCGATCGCAGCGAAGACCTGTTGGTACTGGACCTGGTCAGCCGTTATGCGGTCAGCGACACGGCAACAGCCTACCTGAAAGTGGAAAACGCGCTGGATGAGCAGGAAATTGTATCGCGCCAGCCCGATGGGGCCCGGCCCAACAAGCCGCGCACCGCATCCGTTGGTGTCGAGTGGCGTTTCTAGTACGCGATATGCTGTAAAGTACGCCCTTATTGGCAATCCACCATTAAGGGCTACTGTGAGAACTCCGCTCGTTACAAGACAAGGCTACGAGGCGCTGAAACGGGAACTCGATGAGCTGTGGCGCGTCGAGCGCCCCGACGTCACCCGCAAGGTCTCCTGGGCCGCCAGCCTTGGCGACCGCAGCGAAAACGCCGATTATCAGTACAACAAGAAACGCCTGCGCGAAATAGACCGCAGGGTGCGCTACCTGCGAAAATGCCTGGAAAACCTCAAAATCGTCGATTATCGCCCGGAGCAGGAAGGCCGGGTGTTTTTTGGCGCCTGGGTCGAGGTCGAAAATGACGCCGGAAAAGTCCTCAAATTCCGCATTGTCGGTTACGACGAGATCTTTGAGCGCAACAACTATATCTCTATCGATTCGCCCATGGCCAGGGCCCTGCTGAAGAAAGCAGTGGATGACGAGGCGGTGGTGGCGACCGAAGCCGGCAGCGTCACCTGGACCATTAATTCCATTGCGTACGAGAAACAGGGAGAAAATGATGATAGTAACAACGCGTAGGCTGGCTGCGGCTGCTGCCCTGGTACTGGCGGTCAACCCTGCCAGCGCCTGTGTAAAACTGCAGGGTGAACTGCAACAGGGTGGTCTGGTGTGGGGCCAGGTGGCTCCGGGCAGCCGTGTCAGTCTCGACGGCGACAGCCTTGACGTACTCGCGGACGGCACCTTTATCGCGGGCTTTGGCCGCAATGCCGACACGGCCGCGGTATTGCAGGTTGAGGGTGCCGCGACCTGCCGGCAAACCCTGAGTGTTGCTTCCCGGGAGTACAATATTCAGCGGGTGGAGGGCGTACCGCAGCAAACGGTAACACCGCCGCCGGAGCTGCTGGCCCGCATCGCCCGTGAAAGGGCGCTGGTGAATGCCGCCAAAAACCGGCGTATTGAGCGACCGGATTTGCTCGGGCAGGCCCTGGCCGGCTTTCACTGGCCGGTGCAGGGCAGGATTTCCGGGGTTTATGGCAGCCAGCGTGTTTATAACGGCACCCCGGGCAATCCCCATTACGGGCTCGACGTTGCGGTACCCACCGGCACGATAGTGCGCGCACCTGCCGCGGGCATAGTGACCCTGGCGGAGCCGGACCTTTTTTACTCCGGCGGCACCATCATTCTCGATCACGGTTATCGCCTGTCGTCCTCGTTCCTGCACCTGAGCAAGGTGCGCGTAGCGGTCGGTGACGAAGTGCCCGCGGGCGCCATTATCGGTGAAGTGGGCGCTACCGGGCGCGCTACCGGCCCCCATCTCGACTGGCGAATGAGCTGGCGCAGCGAACGTATTGACCCGCAATTCCTGGTGCCGGAGCTACCCATGTCACAGCCCTGAAAAACCCCGTATAATGCAGCCCCTTTGGCGAGTCAGGAATGGTCATGATTGACGAAAAACTGCTGAGTATACTGGTGTGTCCGGTCACCAAGGCACCCTTGACCTACGACCGTGAAAAGCAGGAGCTGGTCTGCAAGGCCAGTGGGCTTGCCTATCCGGTTCGCGACGGCATCCCGGTGATGCTCGAAAGCGAGGCGCGCGTACTCACTACTGACGAAAAGCTGGGGTAGGGTATGACTGATACGATTTTCGGCAAGATCATCAATGGCGAGATACCCGCAGAGCGGCTCTATGAAGACGAGCACTGTATCGCCATCAACGATATCAACCCGCAGGCGCCGGTACATGCGCTGGTGATTCCCAAAACCTGCATTGCAAGGCTGGTAGATGCGCAGCCCGATGACCAGGCGTTGCTGGGGCACCTGCTGCTGGCGGCGGGCAAGGTTGCAGACAAGCTGGGGGTTGCCGATGCCTTTCGCCTGATCATCAATAACGGCGCCGGAGCGGGCCAGACCGTATTCCACCTGCATCTTCACATCATGGCGGGCAAGCCCCTCGCCGAAGGCGACATGGCAGACTGACTTATGAAAACCGGAGATATTCGCGAGGCCTTCCTGGCCTATTTTGAGGCGGAAGGTCATACCCGCGTGCCCAGCAGTTCGCTGGTTCCGGGCGATGACCCCACCCTGCTGTTCACCAACGCGGGAATGAACCAGTTCAAGGATACCTTCCTGGGCCTGGAGACGCGTCCCTATGTGCGGGCCACCAGTAGCCAGCGCTGCGTGCGCGCCGGTGGCAAGCACAATGACCTCGAGAACGTGGGCTACACCGCCCGTCACCACACGTTTTTTGAAATGCTGGGCAATTTCAGTTTCGGCGACTACTTCAAGCGCGAGGCGATCCAGTACGCCTGGCAGTTTCTCACCGTAACCCTGGGCCTGCCCGCGGAGCGACTGTGGGTGACGGTGCATGTATCCGACGATGAAGCGGCGGCTATCTGGATTGAGGAAATAGGCGTGAGCGCCGACCGTTTGTCACGCCTGGATGAGGACAATTTCTGGCAGATGGGCGATACCGGCCCCTGTGGCCCCTGCTCCGAGATTTTCTACGACCACGGTCCGGAGGTGCCCGGTGGCCCACCCGGCAGTGAAGGGGAAGATCTCGACCGTTACATTGAAATCTGGAACCTGGTGTTCATGCAGTTCAACCGCGATGCCAGCGGTGAACTGCATCCATTGCCCAAACCCTCGGTTGACACCGGTATGGGCTTGGAGCGCATTGCCGCTGTCATGCAGGGCGTGCACAGCAACTACGAGATCGACCTGTTCCAGGCGTTGATAAAGGCGGCCGCGGGGCTGCTGAACGTGGCTGACCGGGAACACAACTCGCTGCGGGTTATCGCCGACCATATCCGCTCCTGCGCGTTTCTCATTGTCGATGGCGTATTGCCGGGCAACGAAGGCCGGGGCTATGTGTTGCGCCGTATTATTCGCCGGGCTATTCGCCACGGCAACAAGCTGGGCGCCCAGGCGCCGTTCTTTCACCAGCTGGTGCCGACGCTGGCGCAGGTGATGGGCGATGCCTATCCCGAGCTGGTGAAGTTGCAGCCGCAGATCGAAAAAGCACTGCTGGCCGAAGAAGAACAGTTCGCCAAAACCCTGGATAACGGCCTGCAGATACTGCAGGACGCCCTGGACAACCTTGAGGGCTCGGTGATTCCCGGCGAGGTGATCTTCAAGCTGTACGACACCTATGGCTTCCCGGTTGACCTCACCAACGATATAGCCCGCGAGCGCGGCCTCGGGTTGGATATGGCGGGTTACGAAGCGGCCATGGCGGCCCAGCGCAGCCGCTCCCAGGAGAGTGGCAGTTTCCGCGTAGACTACAATAACGTGCTGACCCTTGAGGGCAGCACCGTATTCACCGGCTACGATAGCCTTGCGGGGGAGGGCACCGTGACCGCGCTGCTGCGCGATGGCGAGGAAGTGGCGGAACTGGACACCGACCAGCAGGGTGTCGTGGTACTGGATACCACGCCTTTCTATGCGGAGTCCGGCGGCCAGGCGGGCGATACTGGTTACCTGGAGGCTGGCAGCCTGCGGCTGGAAGTGATCGATACCAGCAAAGCCCAAAACCACCATCTGCACCATGTAAAAGTGCTGCACGGCAACGTACGGGTGGGCAACCGCCTGCATGCGCAGGTGGATGCCAGCGTGCGCCAGCGTACGCGCCTGAACCATTCGGCCACCCACCTGTTGCACGCCGCCCTGCGCCGGATTCTCGGTGAACACGTTACCCAGAAGGGCTCCCTGGTAGACGCCGAGCGCCTGCGCTTTGATTTCTCCCATCCCGAGTCAGTCAGTGCCGGGGACCTGGCGCGGATTGAAACCCAGGTTAACGAGCAGGTGCGCGCAAATACCGACGTCAGCACTCGGCTGATGTCCATGGAGGACGCGGCAAAAGCCGGTGCCATGGCCCTGTTCGGGGAAAAATACGGGGACGAAGTGCGCGTACTGACCATGGGCGAGAACGATTATTCGGTGGAATTATGCGGTGGCATCCACGTTGACCGTACCGGTGATATCGGCCTGTTCAAGATTGTCTCCGAATCCGGTGTCGCGGCAGGTGTGCGTCGTATCGAGGCGGTTACCGGGGCCGGTGCACTGGCCGCGGTTGCCCGTATTGAGGAGCGGCTGGATGCGGTCTGCGAGATCGTGAAAAGCAGCCGCGAGACCGTGGTCTCCCGAGTAGGCGCGCTGAAGAGCGAAAGCCGCGAGCTGGAAAAGGAAGTCGCCCGACTGAAACAGAAGCTGGCAACCGCAGCCGGTGGCGACCTCACTGCCGGCGCGGTTGAGGTTGCCGGTATCAAGGTGCTCGCAGCCGCGGTTGATGGTGCGGATGCCAAATCCCTGCGCGATACCGTGGACCAGTGCCGGAACAAGCTCGGTAGCAGCGTGATCCTGCTGGCAGCGGTGGAGGGGGACAAGGTAGCCCTGGTCGCCGGGGTCAGCAAGGATCTCACCGGTCGCGTGAAGGCGGGCGACCTGATGCGTGAATTCGCCGGTCGTTTGGGTGGCAAGGGTGGCGGGCGTCCCGATATGGCCCAGGGTGGTGGCAATGATGTGGCGGCATTAGCCGAGGCGCTGCGCGCCGTACCCGAATGGGTTGCTGGAGAAATGGGAGCAGCATGAGTCTGATAGTACAAAAATTCGGTGGTACTTCGGTGGGCAGTATCGAGCGCATCGGGCATGTGGCCGACAAGGTTGCGCGGTTCACCCGGGAGGGGCACCGCATTGTAGTGGTGGTATCGGCCATGAGCGGTGAAACCAACCGCCTGATTGCTTTGGCACACGAGATAGAAGATCGTCATCCGATGCCCCGGGAGATGGATGTACTGGTGTCCACCGGAGAGCAGGTGACGACCGCACTGCTGGCCATGGCGCTGAACAAGCGGGGTATCAAGGCCAAGTCCTACACTGGTAGCCAGGTGCGCATTCTCACCGATAACGCCCACACCAAGGCCCGCATTCGTGAAATTGACGATCAGCGCCTGCACGCCGATCTCGATAACGGCTATGTGCTGGTGGTTGCCGGGTTCCAGGGTGTTGATGAGCATGGCAATATCACTACCCTGGGCCGTGGCGGCTCCGATACCACGGCGGTTGCCCTGGCGGCGGCGCTGAAAGCCGACGAGTGCCAGATATATACCGACGTAGACGGTGTCTACACCACGGACCCACGGGTGGTTGACGGTGCCCGCAGGCTCGACCGGATTACATTCGAGGAAATGCTGGAAATGGCCAGCATGGGCTCCAAGGTGCTGCAGATTCGGGCCGTCGAATTTGCCGGCAAGTACAACGTACCGCTGCGGGTCCTGCACAGTTTTCAGGAAGGCCCCGGTACACTCATTACTCTCGAGGATAAGCTGAAAATGGAAACCCCGACCATTGCGGGCATTGCCTTCAACCGCGACGAAGCCAAGCTCACCATTCTCGGTGTGCCGGACATGCCGGGCGTGGCTTACAAGATCCTCGGCCCGATTGGGGACGCCAATATCGAAGTGGATGTTATCGTGCAGAACGTGGCGGATGACAACACCACGGACTTCACCTTTACCGTCAGCCGTGCCGATCTGCCGCGCGCCGAGGAAATACTGGATTCGATTGCCCAAAAACTCGAGGCTCGCGGGGTGCGCGCTGACAACAGGATCGCCAAGGTGTCCGTAGTGGGCGTGGGTATGCGCTCCCACGCCGGCGTCGCCAGCCAGATGTTTGCGGCCCTTGCGGAGGTCGGTATCAATATCCAGATGATCACCACTTCGGAAATCAAGATATCGGTTATTATTGAAGAGAAGTTTCTGGAACTGGCGGTGCGCGCCCTGCACTCGTCATTTCATCTCGGTAAGGAACCCGTGGATGAAAGCGCTGCCTGAGTCGTTGCCAGGGTTGCATTTTTAGAGATCTGAACTTAAATAGGAAGGGTACCCGGGCGCCATAAAGGCGCCGTCCGGCGCTGGATTAGCCGGATGACAGGAGGCAAGGAATCATGCTCATACTGACCCGAAAAGTAGGCGAGACGCTCATGGTGGGTGATGAGGTCACCATTACCGTATTGGGCGTTAAAGGTAACCAGGTCCGTATCGGCGTTAATGCGCCGCGCGATGTTGCCGTACACCGCGAGGAAATCTATAACCGCATTCAGGAAGACGGCACCCCGCCGCCTCCCGACGATGAGCCCTCTACTACCTGACAGATGTCTCCAGCAGCAGTAGTATCAACAAGACTACCGTAGCCAGAGAGGGCATTCATGTTATATCAGCGGATCCTGATTTTACTGTTCGGCGCAGCCCTGCTCGGCTGCCTGGACAAGGCCGGCCCTGATGCAGGGCTCTATCGTGTAGAGATTGTCCGGACCGATTACGGTGTGGCTCATATCACCGCGGATGATTTTGCCAGCCTGGGCTATGGCGAAGGCTACGCGGCCGCCGAGGACCATGTCTGCAATATCTCCCGTGCCCTGGTAGCCGCGCGCGGTGAGCTGGCCCGTTATTTTGGCCCCGGTGAAGACGATGCGAACATAGCCAGTGATGCCGTAGTGCGGGCTATGGATATTCGTGCCCAGGCGCTGGCTGCCCTGAGCCTGCAGGACGAGGAAAACCTGGCCTGGCTGAAGGGATACGCCGACGGCTACAACCGTTATCTGTCCTCCACGAACGGCAGCAATGTAGGTTCCTGGTGTGATGGCGCGCCCTGGGTGCACTCGGTAACCGACCTGGACCTGATGTCGCGCATGGTGCTGATGGCCCAGACCCTGCCGCAAATGACGGCCGCGCTGGTGTCCGCGCAGCCCCCGCCAGGGAGAGCCGATGACAAAGCGACCTTGGCCCCCGCCACTGCGCAACAGCTCGCTGGCGCGGCGGACGCGGCGGCTCTCTCCGGCATGGGCTCCAATGCCTGGGCCTTTGGCCGCGAACGCACCGGCAACGGTCGTGGGCTGCTGCTGGGTAATCCGCATTACCCGTGGTACGGCGACAGCCGTTTCTGGGAAAAACACCTCACCATTCCCGGCACACTGGACGTTTATGGTGTACACCTGCTGGGTGCGCCGGGCGTCGCCGTCGGCTTTAACCGCAACGTTGGCTGGAGTCATACCGTATCCGACAGCCAGAGGGTGGTGTTCTACGCCCTCGACCTGGTGCCGGGTGACCCGACCCGTTATTACTATGACGGCACCGAGCGCGCCATGACCAAAGTAACGGTTCAGGTGCCGGTAAAGCAGGACGATGGTCGTTTGTCCTCTGTTGAACGTACCCTGTATTCCAGCCATTACGGACCCATGCTGACCCTGCCGGATATGCCCTGGAGCGAGACCACAGCCTATACCGCGCGCGACGCCAACCGGGGCAATTACCACCTGTTGTCCCAATGGCGGGCCATGGGCGAGGCCTGGGATATGGATGGATTGATCGCCGCGCACCGGCAGTGGAATGCCATGCCCTGGGTAAACACCATTGCCGCCAGCAATGATGGCCGCGCGGTCTACATCGACAACTCCACCGTGGGCCATTTGAGCGACGAGGCGATTGCGCTCTGGCGCCGCAGCCTTGACACCGAACCGCTGGTTGCGAAGGTGTACGCCCGGCGCGGTTTTATTTTACTTGATGGCAGTGACAGCCGGTTCGAGTGGCAACTTGACGGCGGTGCCAGCCTGCCCGGCACAGTGCCTTTTGACGAGCGCCCCCTGCTGGAAAGCACCGATTACGTCTTCAACGCCAACGACAGTTACTGGCTGAGTAATGCAGAGGCACCGCTGCACGGATACTCGCCACTGTTTGGCCCCGAAGCCACTGCCCGCAGCCTGCGCACCCGTAAGAACGTGTTGCTGATCAGGGCCGGCGAACTCACCAGGAAAAAGCTGCAGCAGGCGCTGTTTGCGAATAACAGCCTGGCTGCGGAACTACTGCAGAGCGATCTGGTGGCAGCCTGCGACGAAGCAGCCGAGGTGGCGGCCGCCTGCGCCGTTATTGCAGCGTTCGATGGGTCTTTCAATGAAGATAGCGCTGGCGCGCCGTTGTTTCGGGAATGGCTCGCCAGCTACGATTACGAGGATACCCTGCACGCCGGGAACCTGTTCGCCGTGCCCTTTGACGCCACCGCGCCGGTAACTACCCCCCACACACTGGCCAACCCGGCACTCGCGGTGCAAAAGCTTGCACAGGCCGCGGCTGTCCTGCAGGCCGCGGGCCTGCCGCTTGACGCCACCCTGGGTGATGTCCAGTTTGCCTATCGCGGCGGCCAGCGCATACCGCTCCACGGTGGCAACGGCTTCGAGGGCGTAGCCAACCTGATGGTATCCGGTGACCCCGAACACCCCATTGCCCCAGTCAACCCGCAGCCCGTAGCGGGCAGTAAGCTGCTGACCGACGCGGGTTACCCGGTGGTTCACGGCAGCAGCTTCATCTTTACCCTGAGCTTTGATGATGATGGCCCCGTGGCCGAGGCCTTGCTCACTTACAGCCAGTCCGGTGACCCGGCCTCTGCCCACTTCACCGACCAGACAGAGCTATATCGCAATAAGCAGTGGCGTCCGGCATTATTCGACCGCGCCGCCATTGAACGCAATACGAAGTCGACTTTGGAGTTGATTGGGCTGCGAAATTGACCCAGGCCCTTTGATTTCTCAGTCATTGTGGTATCATGCCGCGCTTCTGGAGAGGTGGCCGAGTGGCTGACCCGGAGCTGGCGAAGCCAGCGCAGGGAGCGCCGGAGGAACGACGGCGACCCGAAGGGCGAGGAGCGTAGCGACGAGTAACGCGCGCCCCGGGAATTACAGAAGAAATTACGGAGAGGTGGCCGAGTGGCTGAAGGCGCGCCCCTGCTAAGGGCGTATAGGGTGAAACCTATCGAGGGTTCGAATCCCTCTCTCTCCGCCACATCCCCAGTAAATACGCGGCTTACCAGCTATTTATTTATTTTGTATACCATTTTGTATACCATTGATGCTTCGATCAAATCGTGATTAAGGCCAGGCCGCCGAGGCCTTTTCCCCTGATATTACGGAGATCCTCACAGGTTCAAGCATCATGCTCACAGCCCTCCAGGAACGCTTTGTTGCAGTCTTCACTGCAGACCCCACTGTCACCGCGACTGATGCCTATGTGGCCGCCAAGGGCCCCAAAAAGCTCCCAGAGCGCGCGGTAGCACAAAATGCCGCATGCCAATTGCTGCGGCACCCCAAAGTAGCTGAGGCAGTCAAACGGGAGAGGGCGCGGTTTTTCATCGACCAGCGCCAGGTCCGAGACGAAGTCTTCCACGACCTCCGGGCTATTATCCATGCGCCCCATACGAAGGCGAAGGACAAGCTCCGCGCGGCAGAACTGCTTTGCAAGCTTTTCGGCCTGCTTGACTGACTTTCAATTTCCAGGGCGCAGGACGCAGGACGCTGTAGTCCAGTGACGCACTGATATATTGGCACACTGATTCTCTAACAGACCGGCTCGCTATCACCAAGACGTACCGACGCACAGGCATACTGACGCACTGACGCACTGACGCACTGACGCACTGACGCACTGACGCACCGACGCACTTCTACTATTGGATGTTGAGCCAGCAGCGAAGGGGGTCGTGATGCCGAGAAGTATTGCAGCTTAGAGTGGGGGGATGGTCAAAATGGCGCACAGGGGCTCAAGTCCGCCCGCGCCAGCGCTTTTACGTCTACTGCCGGTCGTTGCCCCGCTTACCGCGCCCGAGGCCGCCAAAGATCCTGCAAACCGCTGCACCGCCGGCTATTCGATATTTCAGTAGGGCAATATCAAACGGGTCCAGGTATCCCTTACCGTTACAGCGGTAGCATTTCTCCCAGATCCGGCGCCGATGGAGAAAATAGAGGCCTGAGCCGCCACAATGAGGGCAGTCCCCGGCCAATTCATGAACCGGTTTTTCTATCGGAAGTGGGTAGTGGGGCGAGATATGAGAGCGTTGGCCGGCTTGGTATATTCGCGCCAGATCGTCTGCAGGCCATTGTATTAGCCCGTTTTCGTCACAGCTGACTCTGATGCGGGGTTTGTCTTCATAGTTTGACATGTGGAACCCTCCGTTTAGATTAAGCCCGACTCGGCCATGGATGTGGTGCTGCTAATGCCCACCACAATGTGGTCAAGCACACGAACGTCAACCAGGGCCAGAGCCGATTTGAGCGTTACAGTGATGCGCTTGTCTGCCTCGCTGGGATCACTAGCCCCGCTGGGGTGGTTGTGGGTGAAGATAACCGCGGCCGCGTTCAGCTCCAGGGCTCGCCTGACCACAACGCGGGGGTACACGCTAGCGGCATCAACCGTCCCCCTGAACATGCGCTCAAACGCGATCAATCGATGCTGACTATTAAGGAAGAGGCAGCAGAAGTACTCGTCGAGCTCAGCGGCTATTTGCAACTGGCAGTACTGTTTTACATCGCTTGGGTTGGTAAAAGACTGGCCGCGCGTTATCCGGGTTTCGAGTATCCCGAGTGCCTGGTCGATCAGTGCTCGTTCAGTAATGGTGTAGAGGGCACACGCTGTGCTTGACTCTACTGTGGTGGTGAACATATCTTGGGTGCTGTTCATGGTTGTTGCTCCATTGGTATGTGTGGGAACCGTGAGCGGGGCCCGTGCTACAACACGGGCCGTTTTTTTTGGCTTGTCTCATCAGTACGGCAGGCGCCAACCTGCCGCAGACCTCGCTGAATGGCAGGGTTTCGACGGAAGTGGTAAGTGGTGTGGTGCTTTTTAAAGGACTAACGGGAGTAGAGGGGGGGTGCCTGGCAAGGTTCCAGAGTCCGATTCTCGAGATGCGTTCTATACATAAGTGTATCGTGATCTCCGTATATATAGAGAAATAGCAGTTTTGCCGCTACACCTCCTCAATTGCCTGCGCCCCTGCGCCAACACCAGCAACCATGCGGCTCTCCGGCAATCTCGTTGGCACTACGCTTTTTGGATTTCCCGCTACACCTATGCATAAACGTGGCTAATAAGTGACCAAAAGTGACCAAAAGTGTCACCTACCCCTCGATCCTCTACTCAAACGGGCGATTAAAAATGGTGGGATTACAGAGGCACGTTACCTCGGCCTCTGCCCACGCGAGATAGCCCGGGTCAGTTGCCTCGGCACGGATCTCCGCGATCTCCTCTGCCGAGAGATTGGTCTGGACCTTGATCTCAAGACCTGCAGCGATGGCCAATTGACGGTTGAATGCGATATCTAAACCCATGTGACGTACTCCCTGATAGGCGACAGTGCCTACGCCCCAACACCCCCCAGTACCAGCGGCCTTTGACCTGTGTCACGTGGCCTATGACACCGCGCACCTGAACAGTGTGCCCTGGCCTTTGACCTTGGTCCTAGGGGGCGTGCGAGGCACGAGCGCGCACCTGCCCTTGGTCACTTGACCTTTGCCGGGGGTCCCTGGGCGTTTGCCACGGAGCGCCAGAGCCAGACGCAATCCCGGGACAGGGACCCGCGGCCGCGGGGCCCACCCATATAGATACAGGCGCTTAGACAAAGGAAAATCGTCAATCGAAAAATATTTTTTGAAAAAAATTATTCGCAGGGAAACAGGCCTTCGAGGCCGACAAGGATCGCGTGAATAGCGGGGTAGTCGTAGATCGCGTGACTATCGGACATCGACTTGTAGACTTTGGCGATCGTCGCGTTAGCGTCGTAATCCGGCACAGGACACCAGACATCGCCATTTGTCGCTGCCATTACTCCTGACATGTACCACACGTACCGGTCGACAGACCCGCCAGATTGGACATGTTCATCCATCTGCACCAACAGCTCTTTTACAGTGATAGCCTCACTGGCCGACACGTGTCCCGTGACCAGTAACAAAGAAAGAAGGATAGCGCGCATAGGGTATAGCTCCTGTGTTTTTTGCATACTATACAGGCGCTACGCTCAATATAGTTAACGCACAATACCCCGAAACCGAAAATGGAATATGACTACAAAAAAGTAGTAACCGAAAATGAAGTAGTCGGAGATTCCCCTCTTACGAAAGAAACATGGGCCATTGAAGATAGAGAAATAAATCTTGAAAAACATAACTTCTGGTGAATACTTGACGCTCGTGTGATGTGGCATTTGGGTGTCAACTGAGTCCTAAAATAATGCACATGTGCCGACATTAGTCTTGTTCAATACATAGCTCTCAACGCCACTGGCCTGAAAACACGACCTGTGAATACTTACAGTGATGTGGGCTGAACCTGGATGGCATATATTCCGGAGCTGAGCAGTCACGCACCTCATGCACGACACCCATCCCCCCGCTGTGTATGATCAATCGCTTACTCAGGAAGCCCAGACAAGGACCGCCGACTTGAACACCGAGAATCACTCCCAGACCGCCGCCTTCATCTGGTCCGTCGCAGACCTCCTACGCGGCGATTTCAAGCAATCCCAGTATGGCCGGGTCATTCTGCCTTTTACCCTGCTGCGGCGCCTGGAGTGCGTTCTGGAGCCCACCCGGGATACGGTATTGGCTGCGGCCAAAGCCAACCCCGAGAAAGCCGATACTGTGAAGGAGAGGATACTGCTCCGGGCAGCAGAACAGCAGTTCTTCAATGCCTCTCCGCTGGCCCTGGGCAAGCTGTCAGATACCCAGACCGCCGATGACCTGCTCAGCTATGTCCAGTCCTTCAGCCAGGCGGCGCGGGAGATATTCGAGCACTTCCACTTTGAGGACTTTGTGCAGCAACTCGCCGGCGCCAACCTGCTGTATCAGGTGGTGCAACGCTTTGCCAGTATTGACCTGAATCCCGCCCGCATCAGCAATTTTGGCATGGGGATCATCTTCGAGGAGCTGATCCGCAAGTTTGCCGAAAGCTCCAATGAGACCGCCGGGGAACACTTCACGCCCCGGGACATCGTGCACCTCACCACCTCCCTGGTGCTCACCGACCAGGAGCGCAACCTGAAGCCCAACAGCATTGTTACCATTTACGACCCCACTGCCGGTACCGGTGGGTTCCTGTCCGAGGGTGATGAGTACATTCAGCAGGTGAGCAAAGGGGTCACCGTGTCCCTCCATGGCCAGGAACTCAACCCGGAGTCCTATGCCATCTGCAAGGCGGACATGCTCATAAAGGGCCAGGCGGTAGAGAACATAAAGCTGGGCAACACCCTTTCCGATGATCAGTTGCCTGAGCTGAGGGCAGATTTCATGCTGGCAAATCCCCCTTTTGGGGTGGAGTGGAAGAAGGTCCAGAAACAAGTATTTGATGAGCACAACCTGAAGGGCTTCGATGGCCGTTTCGGGGCGGGCCTACCTCGGGTATCGGACGGTTCCCTGCTGTTCTTGCTACACCTGGTCAGCAAGATGCGCGAACCCAAAGAGGGAGGCTCCCGCATAGGCATCATCCTCAATGGCTCCCCTTTGTTCACTGGTGGCGCCGGCAGTGGCGAGTCCGAGATTCGCCGTTATCTGCTGCAAAGCGATATGGTGGAGGCGATTGTCGCTCTGCCCACGGACATGTTCTACAACACGGGCATTGCCACCTACATCTGGGTGTTGTTCAACAACAAGCCCACGGAGCGGCGAGGCAAGGTGCAGCTGATCAACGCCACCGGCCGCCACAGCAAGATGCGCAAGTCCCTTGGGTCCAAGCGCCAGTATGTGAATGAGGCCGACAGTGAGGCCATAGTGCGGGCCTACGGCGCCTTCGCTGAAACAGACGAAAGCAAGATCTTCCCGGTGGATGCTTTTGGCTACCGCCGCATTACGGTAGAGCGGCCCCTGCGCCTGAACTTCCAGGCCAGCCCTGATCGGCTGGCAAGGCTTGCAGAGGAGAAGCCACTGCAGAAGCTGGAGACCGAGCAGTTTGAAGCTCTGGTCGCCGCCTGTGGGGCCCTGGGCCCTGATCAGGTATATGGGAGCCGCCCGGCCTTCACCAGGGCGCTGAAAGATGCCATGAAGAGTCTGGAGTTCAAGCTGGCCGCCCCGCAGTTGAAGTCAGTATTCAGCGCATTGTCCGAGCGTGATGCTGAGGCCGATGTGTGTGCCGACAAGAACGGCAACCCGGAGCCCGATGCCAGCTTGCGTGACTTTGAGAACGTACTCCTGGGTGAGTCAGTACAGGCATACTTTGAGCGGGAGGTGATACCCCACGTTCCCGATGCCTGGATTGATGTGAGTAAGTGTGACCCGTTGGATGGCGATATTGGTATGGTGGGGTTCGAGATTCCCTTCAACCGGCACTTTTACACGTTTGTACCACCCCGGCCGCTTGATGAGATTGATGCTGACCTGAAGGCCTGTACCGACCGGATCAAGGCGATGATTGAGGAGTTGTCGGCGTGAGTTTTCCGAGGTATCCAGAGTACAGAGATTCAGGGGTCGAATGGTTGGCAGAGGTTCCGGCGCATTGGAATGTTTTGCCTATTAAGAATAACTTTAAAGTTGTGGGTGGATCGACTCCTGCATCAGAGCAGTCCGGCTTTTGGGATGGAGATATTGTTTGGGTGACACCCGCGGATTTATCAAAGCTTGATTCATTTCAAATCAAAAGCTCTATGAGAAAAATCACTCCAGCAGGACTTAAATCTTGCGGTACATTGCTTGTTCCGTCGGGAAGTGTAGTTTTGTCCACGCGAGCACCTATCGGGTCCCTAGGCGTTGCAGCGACTGCACTATGCACTAATCAAGGCTGCAAGGCGTTGGTCCCCCAAAAAGGGATTCATGGATTATATTTTGCCTATATCTTGAGTATCACTACTGCGGAATTGAATAATCGCGGCCGAGGTTCCACGTTTCTCGAGCTATCGGGGGATGAGCTTTCAGCTTTTAAAGTTCCAAGTCCTAACCCGATAGAGCAACGAGCTATTACTATATTCCTCGACCACGAAACCGCCAAAATCGACGCCCTGATACAGGAGCAGCAGCGCCTGATTGCGCTCCTGAAGGAGAAACGCCAGGCGGTCATTTCCCATGCGGTGACCAAGGGGCTTGATCCGACCGTGCCCATGAAGGACTCGGGTGTGGAGTGGTTGGGGGAGGTGCCGGCGCATTGGGAGATTGGTCCGATCAAATTCTATGTTGAATTCCTTGATGGTCGACGTATTCCCCTGTCCTCGGAGGAACGCGGCCTTCGACAAGGTGACTACCCGTACTACGGAGCGTCAGGAGTTATTGACCGTATAGATGGCTATATCTTTGATGAAGACTTGGTCCTGGTCTCGGAAGATGGAGCTAATCTACTAGCAAGGTCATCCCGGGTAGCCTTCGTAGCTCGAGGCAAATACTGGGTTAATAATCATGCCCACATACTTCGCCCTGTAGATGCAAATCTGGTGTTCTGGGCAGAAGTTATCGAACACCAAAAGCTCGATCTATATGTAACAGGCTCAGCGCAGCCGAAACTCACAAGCGAAGCCTTGAGCTCGATGATCGTGGCAACTCCACCTTCTTCTGAAGAGAGGCGGTGCATCGAACAGCACATCCTTGAAAAGACTGTTGAGACGGACAACATGTACCAAGGGGCTCAAGAGAGCGTTAGATTACTTAATGAACGTCGCTCTGCCCTCATCTCCGCCGCCGTCACCGGCAAGATTGATGTCCGCAACTGGCAGCCACCGGCTGACGAGAGTGCCTTCGATGAAGAAGGACGCCAGGCGGGCCTGGAGGTGGCGTCATGAGCCAGGGCCGCAGCATCCGCCTCTTTCTGGTCGATGGCACGCCCAACGGCCTCCTCACTGCCGAAATCATGAACTGGACCGGCCATGTGCTTACCGGCCTCCGCTCCAAGCTCAGCGAGCTCGTGCAGCGTCCTGAGGTGGGTCGCACCGGGATCTACTTCTTGGTAGGCCCTGACCCGGAGAACACCTTCAGGCCACTGGTTTACATAGGTGAGTCCGACGATGTCGGCAAGCGCCTGAAGCAGCACAACAAGCCAGAGGATCAAGGCGGCAAGGACTTCTGGGAGAGGGTCTGCCTGATCACCAGCAAGGACCAGAACCTTACCAAGGCCCACGCGAAGCACCTCGAGAGTGTGCTCATTGCCAGGGCTGGTCATATTGGCCGCTGCAAGCTGGTGAACGGTACGGCGCATGACTACAGCAGTTTGCCGGAGTCGGATCTTGCTGATATGGCCTCCTTTGCCGAACAGATCCGTACCGTGCTGCCTGTACTAGGCTTCGACTTCTTGCGAGATACCAGTAAACCAGTGACGCCTGCTGGAGATACCTCGGCTTCGGAGTCCCCAGTCTTCACCCTGGAGATTCCGAAGCACAACCTCAAGGCCAGAGCCCAGGAGGTCGACGGGGAGTTCTTTGTACTCGCTGGTAGCCTTGCTAAGGCAACGTGGTCCAGCAACAGCCACAGCAGTTATCAAGCTCTACATGAGCAACTGCTTGAGGAGCGGTCTCTGGTACCCTATGGAGAGGGCTTACTTCGATTCGCGGTTGACACGATGTTTGCCAGTCCCAGTGCAGCGGCCGCTGTTGTTTCTGGCAGGGCGGCTAATGGTCGTACCCAGTGGAAGGTGGATGGCGATGGCCATACTTATGGTCAGTGGCAGGATCAACAAGTCAGTTACATAACGTAGAGTGCAGGATGAGCCAACTGGTAGCAAACTGTATGATCAACACCCCAGCCAATAGGGAAATCTGACAATGGATTTCGAAGTCTATTGTGACGAAAGTCGCCCCGAGATTGTGTTCAGCCGTAATGGCAAGGATCGATTCTTGCTGATCGGTAGCCTGTGGATGCCCGCCCGTCTTCGCGGTGAATTCAAGCGGGATATGCATCGAATACGGGATCAATGGACAACTTGGGGAGAGATCAAGTGGTCAAAGGTTTCTCAGTCGAGGCTAGGTTTTTATCAAGATCTCATCGACCAGTTTCTTGCCTACGGCGAAGAAGTCAGATTCCGCTGCATTGTGGTTGATGGCGACCAACTTGATATGGATTGGCATGATGGCGATGCGGAGCTCGGATTCTACAAGTTTTACTATCAACTACTTCATCACTGGATTCTCGACTTTAACCGATACTCGATATATTGCGACACTAAAACCAACCGTGACCCATCTCGTCTCAGAGTTCTCAAAGACTGCCTGAACAACTCAAATCTTAGTTCTGAGATCGGCAGCATTCAAGCTCTTCCCAGTCCACAAGTAGCCCCCATGCAGCTAACTGACCTCCTGCTAGGAATAGTGGGGGCTCGATTCAATCAGAGCGTTAAGGAAGGTGGCTGCAAGGACTCACTGATCAAGCACTTGGAAACTCGTCTCGGAGTTGACGTCATAGGACCTACCTCGAAGGGGGAAACCAAGTTCAATGTATTTAGAATTAGGCTTGCGGGTGGTTGGTAATGGGGCCACCACTAGTAAAGTACGACTCAACTGGAGAATATAAAAACCATTTTGAGAGAGAGTATTGCCGGACGGGTGTAACAACGGCTGACGGCGTCCACGTGTTTTTCAGGAAAAATAAATTTGGTCACGCCTTCTATGAGAGGGTTCTACCCCGCTTTTACGGACACTTCAAAGAAGCC
>NZ_PKLZ01000013.1 GCF_002868715.1 Kineobactrum sediminis | reverse complement strand
GTTGGAACGACATCGTCAAGATACGAGGTCTCGCTTTGTAGCACTAGTGTGCTCAATGTGATTAACCTGATCCTTTTATTTCCGGGTTTTGAGTCCAGTCCTGCTGTTCAGTTTCATACATATCCGTAAAGTCGCCTGCTTCGACGTTAATGTACGACCGTTTGATTTCCGATAGCAATAGCGCGGGCTCCGCCCCTACGCAGTAACGGACTCTATCTCAGTCCCATCTCACGCTCCGAATGCTACAATGCGAGACCTGACCCCAGCCCTTCACTGTGACCCCCAGCCCCACCCAATGCCCACACCCCCAACACCACAACGCAAAATCATCCACATCGATATGGATGCTTTCTTTGCCAGCGTCGAGCAGCGCGACAATCCGGAACTGCGCGGCAAACCGGTTGCCGTGGGCGGTTCGGAGCAACGCGGGGTGGTGGCCGCGGCCAGTTACGAGGCGCGGGTTTTCGGGGTGCGCTCTGCCATGCCCTCGGTGACGGCGAAACGGCGGTGTCCGCAGTTGCAATTCGTCAGGCCACGCTTTGAGGTCTACCGGGAGGTTTCCCGTCAGATCCGGCAGATATTCGCCCGCCACAGTGACTTGATAGAGCCGCTATCGCTGGATGAAGCGTACCTGGATGTGACCCGTGACAAACAGGGCATCGGCAGCGCGACCCAGGTGGCCATGCTCATCCGCGAGGAGATCAGGGCAGAGACTGGCCTCACCGCCAGCGCCGGCGTCAGCTACAACAAATTCCTGGCCAAGGTCGCTTCGGACCAGAACAAGCCGGATGGTATGTTCGTGGTCCGTCCCCATGAAGGCGCCGACTTCGCTGCCACACTGCCGGCGCGCAGGTTCTATGGCGTGGGCCCCAGAACCGCGGAGCGGATGGCGGCCCTGGGTATCCACACCGGTGCGGATCTGCGCGAGAAGGGTCTGGCGTTTCTCCAGACCCATTTCGGAAAATCCGCCGATTATCTTTACGGGGCGTGTCGGGGAGAGGATGACAGGCCGGTTCGCGTGGACCGACTTCGCAAATCCATCGGTGGGGAACGCACCTACACTGAGGACCTTCACGACGATAACGCCCTGGTAACCGCCCTGGAACACATCATTGACCTCGTCTGGTCCCGGATAGAGAAAAACAATGCCAGTGGGCGCACCCTTACCCTGAAGGTGAAGTATGCGGACTTCCAGCAGATCACCCGGGCGCGCTCGGTAGCAACCGGTATTGCGACCAGGCAGGACTTCTCTGCACTGGCGCACGCGATCCTGGCGAGCCTGTTGCCCGTGCCGCAGGGGGTGCGATTGCTGGGCCTGAGTTTATCCAGCCTGGAACAAACCAGCCGGGCTACTCACCCACTCGCTGTTGCCGAATCATCCCCGACCCAGCACAAGTTTGGTTTTTGACCCATACAGCCTGACTGAACCATACCTGCCCGCTGCCGAGCAGCGCTTCGGGATGATAAGATGGCGCTTTTGATTCCGATCCGGAGCACCATCAATGACCACAATCGGCACGCCATTCACCCCCGACGCAACGCGTGTGATGCTTCTCGGCAGCGGTGAACTTGGCAAGGAAGTCGCTATTGAGCTGATGCGTTTGGGCTGTGAGGTGATCGCCGTCGATCGCTACGCCAATGCGCCCGCCATGCAAATCGCCCATCGCAGCCATGTCATTAACATGCTCGATGACCAGGCTTTGCGCGCGCTGGTGGAGCTGGAGCGGCCACAGTTGATCGTGCCGGAAATAGAAGCGATTGCCACGGCTGAACTGGTGAAACTGGAAGCGGAAGGCTGGCAGGTTGTGCCGTCGGCGCGCGCGGCCCAACTCACCATGAACCGCGAAGGTATCCGTCGCCTGGCGGCGGAAGAGCTGGGTCTGGCCACCTCGCCTTACCGCTTTGCCGAAACGCGGGAAGAATACCTGGCTGCGGTGGAGGCCATCGGGCGGCCCTGTGTAATCAAGCCGATCATGTCCTCATCAGGCAAGGGCCAGAGTACGGTCAGGACGGCAGATGATATCGATTCCGCCTGGGAGTACGCCCAGTCCGGTGGTCGCACGGGTGCCGGGAAGCTGATCGTTGAAGGTTTTGTGGATTTTGACTACGAAATTACCTTGCTGACGGTGCGCCATCGCGACGGCACCAGTTTCTGCGAGCCGATCGGCCATCGGCAGGAGAGGGGCGATTACCGGGAGTCCTGGCAGCCCCAGCTCATGAGTGATGCCGCGTTGGCAGAGGCGCGGCGCATAGCGGGGGCGGTGACTAAGGCCCTGGGCGGCTGCGGCCTCTTTGGTGTGGAATTGTTCGTCAAGGGCGATGCCGTCTATTTCAGCGAGGTGTCACCGCGGCCACATGACACCGGCCTGGTGACGCTGATTTCACAGAACCTGTCGCAGTTCGCGCTGCACGCCCGGGCAATACTCGGCCTGCCGGTTCCCTTGATACGCCAGTACGGCCCTTCTGCTTCCGCCGTTTTGCTGGTGGCGGGCAATTCCACCGATATGCGCTACGGCAACCTGGATGCCGCCCTTGCCGAGTCCGACACAGACCTGCGCCTGTTCGGCAAGCCCGAGGTCCGGGGTGAGCGCCGCCTGGGCGTCGCGCTCGCCCGCGACGACACCACCGAGGCCGCCGTCCACAAAGCCCTCCGCGTCGTCACCAGTATCCAGGTTGCGGGGCCAGATCTCGCATCGTAGCATTTGTTAGTTGCGCCTTACTCTTGGCAACCTGGCTAATCGCAAATGCTACAATGCGAGACCTGACCATCTCCCCTGACCCCATCCCTCAACAATGCGAGACCTGACCCCCCGCCTTATGCAACAATGCGAGACCTGACCCCAGCCCTTACAACCAAAGGCTCGCAACATGCTCGAACCCCTTTTGATCAACGGCTATGCCTTCTGGCTGCTCCTGGGCCTGGTGCTGTTGGTGTCGGAGTTTTTTGCGCCGGGGATGGTCGCAGTGTTCTTCGGGATTGGCGCATTAATAGTGGGGGTGTTAACCCTGGTGGGGCTGGTTGACAGCCTGGCGGTGCAGTTGCTGCTGTTTGCGCTGATCAGTGTCGGCACCCTGTTCGGGCTGAGGCAGCATTTCAGGCGTTGGCTGCAGGGCGAGGAAACAAACGCGCAAAACACAAACCCCGACAACATCGAGCTAACGGGCAAGCGGGTCAAGGTGCTCACTGACTTCGAGCAGGGCACCGGCCATGTGCAGCTCAACGGCGCCAAGTGGGATGCCGAATCCAGTGATGTGCTCAAAGCAGGCGACAGTGCCTGGGTACTGAGCCACAGTGGCATCCTGTTGCAGGTCGCGGCAACACCGCCCGACGCTTAAACGGACTTAAACTCACATCGGAAGCAACACATGGAAATCGCAACACTTATCTCACTGGCGTTTCTCGTCCTCGTCATTATTACCGTGGCCAAAACGGCGCGGATTGTCCCCCAGCGCTCCGCCTTTGTGGTGGAGCGTCTGGGTAAGTACGCCAAAACGCTGGAAGCCGGCTTTCATCTGCTGATTCCCTTCGTGGACCGCATCGCCTACCGTCACACGCTCAAGGAAAATGCCCTCGACGTACCGCGCCAGGCCTGTGTGACCCGGGACAACATCCAGATTGTGGTGGACGGCGTGCTGTACCTGCAGGTGGTTGATCCCAAGCAGGCCAGTTACGGCATCCAGGATTACAGTTACGCCGCCATGCAGCTGGCCCAGACCACGCTGCGTTCGGTGATTGGCAAGATCGACCTGGACAAGACCTTCGAGGAGCGCGAATCCATTAACCAGAAGGTCGTGGAAGTGCTGGACGAGGCCGCCAAACCCTGGGGTGTGAAGGTGATGCGCTACGAGATCGCCGATATCGAATTGCCGGCGACGATTCTCGACGCCCTGGAGAAGCAGATGCGCGCCGAGCGCGAGCGCCGCGCGGTGGTGGCCCAGTCCGAGGGCGAGCGCCAGTCCAAGATCAATGTCTCCGAGGGCATGAAGCAGGAAATGATCAATCTTTCGGAAGCGGACAAGATGCGCCAGATCAATGAAGCGGAAGGTAAGGCCACGGAGATCGGCCTGATTGCCAAAGCCACCGCCGATGGCCTGCGCGATGTCGCCGAGGCGATCAATACCGCCGGGGGCAAGGATGCGGTGGCACTGCGGGTTGCCGAGCAGTACGTGCACGAATTCGGCAAACTGGCCAAGACCAACAACACCATGATATTGCCGGCGGAGCTGAGTAATATCGGTTCGGCGGTGGCTGCGATCACCAAAACCCTGGAAAGCGTCAAACAGCCGTGATGATCCTCTCCGGGCGCGCAGCTTTTGCCGCCGGGGACAGTTTTAAGGCCATGCCCGGCGCGGCGACTATTACGCCCAAACCTCATCTCGTGCTTGCACTTTTGGGGTAAAAACGACAGTATCCTCATACAGAGCATATTGCAGTCTTTTTTGATGGGTATTCACAGACGTTTTGCTCAGTCAAGGCGACGCGAGCCGCATCAGATCTGCAACAAGCACAAAAATCCAAAGATTAACAGGGGTAGAAAAATGTCATTCAAGCGAACTTCAATTGCGGTTGCTCTTTCATCGGCCATGATTCTTTCGAGCGCTGCCTTTGCGCAGTCCGAAGAGAGCGACGAGGCAGCAGCCGGTGACATCTCCGGCATGTCACCTGCAGACGCAGTGGCCGCAGGCCTGGTTGGCGTAGTGGCGATTGCCGGTGCATCCGGTGCCTTCAGCAGTGACGGCGTTGATCAGCGTGATGAAGACGACGATGACGACGAGCCCACAGACGGAACTACCACAACTACGACCACCGGTACGAATGGTACGCCGGGGACCGGCACCACCGGTACCACTGGCACCACCGGTACCAACTGATCCGGTACCACTCACTACTGTAGCCAGTACCACCACCAAGATAGAAAGTCCTTATGCTCCTGTGGCCCGGCGGGGCGCTTCGGCGCCCCGTTTCTCGTATCAATGCATCGCTTGTGGCCTGGCCAGGGGTTTCTGCACTACTGTTCGCGTGCTTCTGCCAGGGTAGTGCGGCCTCGGACTACGGCACCACGGGCCTCATCGATATCCCCACCGCCCGGATGCAGGCGGACGGTACCTTCACCACCTCGGTCGCCTTCGAAGAGCGCACCGAATCCTACATGCTCACTTACCAGGCCACTCCCTGGCTGGAAGGTACGTTCCGCTATACGGGTTTTAACGACTTTTTCTTCTGGGACCGAAATTACGAGATCAAGGCCCGGCTGTGGCGAGAGCGGTGGCTACTGCCCCAGGTCGCCGTGGGTATACGGGATGCCGTGGGCACGGGTGTATTCGGGTCCGAATATGTGGTGGCCTCGAAGCAGATAGGCAACCTCGACTTCACCCTGGGCCTGGGCTGGGGGCGCCTGGCCGACAAGGGCGTTGCCACCAACCCCCTCACCTATGTGGATGACCGCTTCGAACAGCGTGAACGAAGCGACGACGGCACCGGTGGCGAGGTCAATTTCGACACCTTTTTTAGTGGCGAGGAGGTCGGTGTGTTCGGCGGTGCCAGTTACCACTTCGAGCGCTGGCCACTCAAGGCAATCATCGAGTACAACCCCGACCAGTACGAGTTTGATGCGCGGCGCGGCGTGCCGGCGCCGCCCAGCCCCTGGACCTTTGGCCTGGCCTGGCAGGCGCTGCCGGGGGTGGAGCTGACGCTTTCCCGCCAGCACGACGAAACCTGGGGCCTTGCCCTGGCGGCACGGATGGATACCACCGCCGAACCGCCCCAGCGGCAGACCGAAGTGTTTGTATCCAGTGCCACCATGGCGCCGGATGAGATGCCGGAAGGCCTGAATCCCAGATTGTGGTACGACCGCCTTCTATACGACATGGAGCGCTCGGGTCTGCTGTTGATAGAGGCGCGGATTGACAAGCTCACCCAGACCGCGGTGCTGGTGATCGGCAACGAAGACCATGTGCTTTGGGCCGATGCCGCCGCAAAGGCCATGGCCCTGGTCGATCTGCACCTGCCGCCATCGGTGCGCTCCCTGCAGCTGGTGATCGAGGAAAACGGCCACCGGGTGCATACCCTGAGCGCACTGCGCCCCTCCAGCAGTTACTGGCAGGGCACCGACCTTGCCAGCCAGAACCTGCGGGTGCTGCCCGGTCGCGCCCTGGAAAATCCCCAGCACCAGACCAATTTTGTCACCCGCAAGGTGAATTTCGAGATCAACGTCAACAACCGGGTCCAGCTGTTCGATCCGGACGATCCGCTGCGGTACCAGTTTTACCTCGCGGTGGGTGCCGAACTGGCATTGCCCCGCAACTGGGCACTGCGCGGTTCCTATGCCTTTGATATCCACAACACCTTTGATGAGAGCAGGCGTCAATCGGACTCGGTGTTGCCCCGGGTACGTTCGGATGTGGTCAAATACCTTCAGCAAGGGGATAATGGGCTCGATTCCCTGTTTCTCGAGAAGCGCGGCAGCCTGTCCCCGGTGCTCCATTACCGGATGTTCGGCGGTGTGCTCGAGGAGATGTACAGCGGTGTGGGTGGCGAAGTGTTATACCAGCCTGTGCAGTCGCGGTTTGCCTTTGGGGTTTCCGCCAACCGGGTGCGCCAGCGTGACTTTGACAAGAGCTTCGATCACCTGGATTACGAGACAACCACTGCATTTTTAAGTGCCTATTGGGCCACACCGTTTTACAATTACGATGTGGCGGTGCATGCGGGCCGTTATCTGGCAAAAGACGTTGGCGCCACAGTGGAGCTGCGCCGCACGTTTACTAATGGCTGGATGGTCGGCCTGTGGGCGACTTTTACCGACGTATCCTCCGAGGATTTTGGTGAAGGCAGTTTTGACAAGGGCATGTTTTTTCGAATCCCACTGGACGGCCTGTTCGGTAACAGAACCCGCAGTGCCTACGCCACTCGCATACGACCGATCCAGCGCGACGGCGGCCAACGCCTGGAAAACCACAGCGGTAATATCTGGTGGGACCTGCGCGGTGCCCGCTTTGATGTCTTCAGCCAGGCCGGTGACAGGATAAGCCCATGAAACATTGCAGCCGCCTTGTGTTGCTGATACTCACCACCTGCCTGCTGGCGGCCTGTACCGTGTCATCCCGCCAGGGAAGCGCATTGTTGCAGGCATTCCAGGCCGATGATGACGCACTGCAGGCGTATCGCTGGCAAGCCCGTTTGGGCGGCTACAGCACCAATTTACTGGCGGTAAGGCACGGTGGTGACACCCTGTTCAGTAACCAGCAGGGCGATCTGCTGGTATTTGACGGGTGGACCATCAGCCGTGTTGTTGAGTTGGGCCCCCTGGATCGCGAGATCGATATTCACGGCCACGAGGGAGCACGTATCATCAGCAGCGGCGCCCGGGCGGTAACCCACCAGTGCCAGCCTTGGCAATCGCAGCCACTGGAAGACGGTGGCAAACGCTTTATCCAGGATTGCGAGGGCCGCGAGCCCTATCGCAACAGAATCGATATCAATGCCGGGGGTGGCATTGTGCGTGTGGAACAGGTAATCAACGACCGCGGCCAGTTTATCGTGCTGCTGGGACCGAACCAGGCGCGTTAGCAACAAATATAAGCCGGCAGGAGCCCTACAGGGGCTCACGGCACTTATAACCAGGTGTGACCGAGGGGAACAGAGTGATGAACACGGCATGGCAACAGGGTGGCAGCCACCCGGATCAACCGCGGGCGCACCGACGCAGCTGGCTGGCAGTGTGTTGCCTGGCACTGTGGGCAGCCGCCCTGCCGGCGATGGCACAAACCCTGTCACCGCAGATGGTGGAGCAATTCCGCAACCTGCCCAAGTCACAGCAGGAGAGCCTGGCGCGGCAATACGGCGTCGATGTCGACTCGGTTCTAAGCCAGCTCGGCAACGGTGGTTCCGCAACATCCCCGACACTGGGCCAGCCCATTGAAGAGCTGGTACCCAGCAAGCCCGCCACCGACAAGGCTGTTGCACCCCAGCGGCCCAGCGACCCTGATGGAAAAACCGAACGCTATGGTCGCGCCCTGTTTGACCAGGAAGTGAGCACCTTTGCCCCCACCGATGATGCGCCCGTGCCCGGCACTTACCGCCTCGGTGTTGGCGATCAGCTGATGGTGCAGTTGTTCGGTACCGAGAATGCCGAGTACCAGTTGCAGATTGGCCGCAATGGTGAGGTCAACTTCCCCAAGCTGGGTACGATCACGCTGTCGGGGCTGACCTTCGAAGACGCGCGTGAACTTATTCAAACCAGGGTACAGCAGCAGTTGATCGGTGTTGAGAGCGTGGTCTCCATGGGTCGCTTGCGTGCGATTGGCATCTTCATGGCCGGTGAAGTGTCCGTGCCCGGTGCCTTCTCGGTCTCCGCGCTCACCACCATCACCCAGGCCCTGTTCCAGGCGGGCGGGGTCACCGATATCGGGACCTTGCGCAATATACAGGTGAAGCGCAGTGGCGTTACCGTGGCCACATTCGATACCTATGACCTGCTGTTGCGCGGCGACGCCAGCAAGGACATTCGCCTGCAGGCGGGCGACGTGGTGTTTGTGCCGCCCTTCGATGGCCTGGTGGAAGTGCAGGGGGAGGTCAAGCGCCCCATGCTCTATGAGCTTGCAGGCAGCGAGACCATGGCGGACGTTCTGCGTATGGCCGGCGGCCTGACCCGGGAGGCGTATGCCGCCGCGGCGATATTACGGCGCCAGTCCGCGACTGGCGGCCTGGTGGATGCCATTACGCTCGATCTCGGCAAGCCCGCCACCCTTGCTCGCAAGGCGGTGCCCGGCGATGTCCTGCTGGTAAAGGAAAGTGGCGACGCCCTGGCGAATTCGGTGGAACTGCGAGGCGCCGTCTATCGTCCCGGTAACTATGGCTGGCGCGAGGGCCTGCGTGTCTCGGACCTGCTGGGTGACGTGGCGCGTGACACGCTGCCCTTTGTGGACCTCGAGTATGCATTGATAGTGCGCATTATCAACGCCCGCCAGGATATCGACATCCTGCAGTTCCAGCCGGGTCAGGCGATCAGCGAATCCGGTTCGGCCGCAGACCCGCTGCTGCAGGCGCGCGACCAGGTGCTGATTTTCTCACTGCCCGAGCTGGCCGACATTGCCGGCGATGTCGACCGGGGTTACCAGCAAATATCAACGGATTCAGAGGACCTGTTACCAGCCGGTGATAGGGAAGAGAGCGAAGAATCAAGTCGGCCCGGTGTGCTGGAGTCATCCCGCGAGGTATTGCTGCAGCCGGTCGTGCGGAAACTGCGCGCCCAGGCGCGGGACATGGAACCGGTGAGCCTGGTGTCCGTATCCGGTGCGGTGAAGGCCCCGGGGACCTACCCCCTGGTAAACAGCACTACCGTGGCGCAACTGGTGCGCGCGGCCGGTGGGCTGAAAGACTCCGCCTTCCTGGGCTTTGCGGAATTGCGCACCCTGACCGAAATGGACGGGGGCAATATCCAGGCACGCTACCGGGAAATTGATCTGGTAACGGCCCTGGTGGAGGCCTCCAGCCCGGGGCTCAAGTCCCGCGACCACCTCACGGTACGGGAAATCCCTGACTGGAGCCCTACTGACAGTATCAACATCAGCGGCGAGGTAGTGTTTCCGGGCGAATACCTGATTCAGCCCGGGGAGACCCTCAGCGATGTGATTGCTCGCGCCGGCGGCATAGCGAGTGAAGGCTTTCTGGAAGGCGCGGTATTTACCCGTGAGATCGTGGCCGAGCAGGAGACCGCCCGCGCCCGGGAATTTGCCGAAAGCATCCAGCGCAGTGTGGCCAGCAGCCTGCTCACGCAGGAGCAGAACACTACCTCGCTGGCCGAAGTGCAGGAAATAACCGATCAGCTGCGCAACTTTGAGGGCAAGGGCCGAATGCTCATTGATCTGCCGGTCGCCCTGGCTGGTGACACCACCGCGGATATCAACGTGACCGACGGTGATGCCCTGCATATTCCCAGGCGCACCAGTACCGTTACGGTGATTGGTGAAGTGCGACGCCAGGGTACCCACAATCTCAAGCGGAACCTGAGCCTGCAGGATTATCTGAGCCTGTCGGCTGGCCTTACCAACCGCGCGGACAGCCAGGAGATCTATATCGTCAAGGCCAATGGCGAGGTCCGGAACCCGCAGCGACAGCTGTGGCGCTTTGCCAGCCAGGGTACTGCCCTGGAAGCGGGCGATACCATTGTGGTGCCGGTAGACAGTACCTACAAGGAGAGCCTGGCCGTGTGGCGCGATGTCACCCAGATCATCTATCAGGGCCTTGTTTCCATCGCCGCTGTCGCCAGGCTGTAGGGAGTTACGCATGACCATACCGCCAAGCAATACATCCCCAGCCAGCTCCCAGGGCATGGCCGGGCCGGCCTACGGCTACCCGGCGGATTACGCTGATGACGAAATCGACCTGCGCGAGCTGTTCGGTGTGCTCTGGGCCGGCAAGTGGCTGATTATCGGTATTACCGCGATTGCTGCGGTGATTGCCGTGCTGTTTGCCCTGTGGCAGCCCAACATCTACCGTGCGGAGGCGCTGCTGGCACCGGCAGAGTCCTCCGGTGGCGGGCTCAGCTCCATGATGGAACGTTACGGCGGCCTGGCCAGCCTGGCAGGCGTGTCCCTGCCCGGTGGTGGTGAGACCAGCAAGACCGACATGGGACTGAAGATCATGCAATCCCGCGTTTTCCTCGCTGATTTTATTGACCGGCGCGATCTGCTGGCGCCGCTGATGGCGGCGGAGTCCTGGAACCAGAGCAGCGGCGAGCTGAAGCTTGATCCGGCGCTGTTCGATGTGGAGAGCGACGAGTGGGTGCGGGAAGTGGACCCACCGAAACAGGCGGCTCCCAGTGACCAGGAGGCCTACAGGGCGTTCCAGGAAATTCTCACGGTTAGTGAGGATACCAAATCCGGGTTTATCACCGTGGCCATAGACCACTTGTCCCCCATCGTGGCCCAGCAGTGGGTAACCTGGCTGGTGGAGGACATTAATGCCACCCTGCGCACCCAGGATGTGGAGGAAGCCGAACAATCCATTGCCTACCTGCGGGAGCAGGTGAGGGCAACATCCCTGGCCGAATTGCAGTCCATGTTTTTCCAGTTGATCCAGTCGCAGACCGAAACGGTGATGATGGCCAATGTGCGCCCCGAGTACGCGTTCAAAACCATAGACCCCGCCGTGGTACCGGAGCAGAAAGCCAAGCCCCAGCGCGCCCTGATCTGTGTTATCGGTACCCTGCTGGGTGGCATGCTGGCGGTTCTGATAGTTTTGCTGCGGCATTATTGGAGAACTGAAGACAAGCCCGCTACCGAAGAGGGTGCATGAGCATACGCGCCTTTGTTGCCGCTGCTGTGGTCTGCTGGCTGGTACTGGCCGGTAATCCGGGGCTGGCCGATAGCCCGGGGCGAGCCGACCCGGCGGTGCCGGTCTCCGAGCCCGGTGCCGAGGATATCTCCCGGGCCTTTGCCGCACTCTGGGCTGAGGCGCAGGCGATGCGGTCGGCTCTTGATGGCCCTGCTGTTGAGGATCCGGCTGTGGTGGAGCGTATCCATAATCGCGTCGTTTTGCCGCTGCTGGAGCACTGGGACCTGGAGGTCATGCTGGAGGGCCTGTTGGGCGCCCAACACTACAGGCTGTTAAGCCCCCGGGAGAAGGAACAACTGCAGGAGGCCCTGGCTGACACACTCACGCGGTATGTATTCGAGGTGCTGGCGGGAGCGGGCGATGGCAGCGAGCTGCGGGATGTGACAGTGCACGTTGAACCCGACACGATCACCGTCAGGGAACATAGCCAGGCGGGCTACATCCACGCCATCGTGGACAAAAACTGGCTGCCGCCGCTGCCACTGAGGTTGCCCTTGTTACGCAAAGACGGTACCTGGGCTATCCAGGATATCGAGGTGGCCAGCATCAGCTATATCGGTCGCAAGCGCGGCACCTATCAGCGACTGGTTGAACAAGGCGGCGCCGAGCGCCTGGTCAGTTACCTGCAGGCCAAGAACAGCGAGCACTTCGCCCGCTTTTGTGCACAGGTGCCCGCCGACGATCCGACGGTCCCGCGCTATATTGATCGGGCCTGCGGTTAAAGGGGTCTCTACAGCGCGCCGACGACCGGTTTTCAGTAAGCTCAGGCCGGCTCGAAACTCGTCGCGGCCGGTATGTTGCTTTCCTGCTCTGGCAACAACGCCAGCATCGCCCCCGCCGTATCCAGCATGCGGTTGGAAAATCCCCACTCGTTGTCGTACCAGGCCAGTACTTTCACCAGTTTGCCCCGTACCCGGGTTAACGACAGATCGGCGATGGAGGAGGCGGGGTTGTGGTTGAAATCAATGCTCACCAGCGGCAGCTGGTTTACCTGCAACGCGCCCCGCATCCCCGGCGCCGCGTCTTCAATAATGCGGTTGACTTCTTCGGCGGTGGTTTTCCTGCTCGCTTCGAAGGTTAAATCCAGCAGCGAAACGTTGATCAGCGGTACTCGCACCGCCAGGCCGTCCAGTTTGCCCGCCAGTGCCGGCAGTACCAGGGCCACTGCCGCGGCGGCACCGGTCTTGGTGGGGATCAGCGATTGCGTTGCCGAGCGCGCGCGCATCACATCGCTGTGCGCGACATCGGACAGGCGCTGGTCATTGGTGTAGGCGTGTACGGTATTCGCCAGGCCCGTTTCAATGCCTATGCCCTCGTGCAGGGCCTTGGCCAGGGGAGCGAGGCAATTGGTGGTACAGGAGGCGTTGGATACGATCTTCTGGGAGCCGTCCAGTATCGACTCGTTCACGCCGAAGACTACCGTGGCATCCGCATCATTCGCGGGAGCGGAGATCAGCACCAGCTTCGCGCCGGCATCCAGGTGGCCGCTGGCGCTGGCGCGGGTGGTGAAGACGCCGGTGCATTCCAGCACAATATCGATTTCCAGGTCGCGCCAGGGCAGGGCGTGCAGGTCCCGTACCTGGCTGCACACGATGGCCTTGTCGGCTACCCGGATGGTGGCGCCGTCAAGGCTGACATCCTGGGCGAGGGTGCCGTGCACACTGTCATACTTCAGCAGGTGGGCATTCATTGCCGGGTCGCCAAGATCATTGATGGCGACGATCTGCTGCGTGCTGCCGGTCTGTTCCAGCCACGCCCGAAAGATATTACGGCCGATGCGTCCAAATCCGTTGATTGCGATGCGTGCCATGTCAGTCTATCTCCCGCAGTTATGTAATTAAGCTACACAATAACCATATCACGGGACTATTTGTAATAAAACTACAAATTGACGTCAATCTGAAAGTCTTCAGCCATCATGGCGTGTTGCCTGCAGGTTACGCTTGATGGCCCGGATATTGGTCTCCACCTTTTCACCCAGGGTGATTGCCAGCTTGGTGGCGAGTATATCGATCAGTACCAGGTGAATAATGCGGGAGGTCATGGGCGTATACAGGTCGGTGTCTTCCAGCGCGACTACATTCAGCACCTCCCGGCAGTGCCCGGCCAGGGGCGAGCCCTGCTGGGTGAGCCCGATGGTGCGCGCGCCGCGCTCACTCGCTACCGCTGCGCTGGCGACAATCTCCCGGGTGCGACCGGTATAGCTGATGAAGATCGCCGCGTCCTCGGGCCCCAGCATCGAACACATCATGCGCTGGTTGATGTAATCGGTTTGCGCTACCACCGGAATTCCAAACCGGAAAAACTTGTGCTGGGCATCCAGCGCCACGGGCCCGGAGGCACCGATACCGAAGAAATAGATACTGCGACTGTCGGCCAGCATGGCGGTTGCCGATTCAATAGAGGCGGCCGACGTGGATTGTTGCATGCTGTGGACGCTGGTTTCTATTGAAGACAATATCTTGTTGATAATGGTCTGGGTGTTATCGGTGGCATCCATATTCTCGACGAACAGGCGACCACCGCTGGAGATCTCCTGGGCGAGCCTCAGCTTGAAATCGGTATAGCCATCGCAGCCGAGTTTATGGCTGAGCCGGCTGACGGTGGGTTCACTGACCCCGGCCAGCGCGGCGAGTCGGGCGATGGAGTAGTGAATAACAGCGGCGGGCTCGCTGGTGATAATCGCCGCCACCTTCTGGTCCGACTTGCTGAGCTTCAGCGTGTTGCTGCTCAGTTGCTCGAGTAACGTGTTTCTATGCATAAATCGTTTTTCCCCAGGGATGCGGGTTGCCGGAATACCGGGTCTGGACGTTTACCGGCGCGGTTTTACCGACACGGTAAGGGGGAAGCCCTAAGACCGATGCCAGGTGCACTGGTCTTTCTCGATCAGCATCTCCGCTTTCGAGGGCCCCCAGGAGCCCGCGCTGTAGCCACTGACACCAACGCCTTTTTCCTTCCAGGCATCCAGCAGGGCATCGCACCAGGACCACGATGCTTCTATTTCCTCCCGGCTGACAAATAGCCACTGGTCGCCGTTTATCACTTCCAGGAACAGGCGCTCATAGGCATCGGCGATCCGCGATTCACCCGATGAATCGAAAAAATCCAGGTTCAGGTGCCGTTTTTCCAGGCTCATGCGCTCTTTCAGGCTCTGTTTCTTGGATAACATTTCAAGTTCAATGCCTTCATTGGGCTGCAGGCGGATGATCAGCCTGTTGCAGGCGACATACTCATTTTCCGGGAATATGGCGTGGGGCGGATCCTTGTAGGTAATCACCACCTCGGTAACCTTGCTCTCCATGCGTTTGCCAGTGCGAAGGTAAAAGGGCACACCCGCCCAGCGCCAGTTGTCGATATAGGCCTTGAGGGCGACAAAGGTTTCAGTATTACTGCTATCGCTCTCGCTGCCTTCCTCGTCCAGGTAACCGACCACCGGGGTGCCGTTCACCCAGCCTGCAGTATACTGGCCACGTACGGCCTGCTCGGCAACAGTGGCGGCGGTAATGGGGCTCAGTGCGCGCAGGATCTTTACCTTCTCGGCGCGTATTTCGTCGGCCCGCAGGGAGTTCGGTGGCTCCATGGCGACCATGCACAGCAACTGCAGCACGTGGTTCTGGATCATGTCGCGCAGCTGGCCCACCTTGTCGTAGTACGACCAGCGCCCCTCAATGCCCACCGTTTCCGCGGCGGTGATCTGGACGTGGTCTACGCAGCTGTTATCCCACTGGGAATTGATCATGCGGTTGGCGAAGCGCAGTGCCAGCAGGTTCTGTACCGTCTCCTTGCCCAGGTAATGATCAATGCGGTAAATATTGCACTCATCAAAGCAACTGGCGACCGCATCATTTACCTGCCGTGAGCTCGCCAGATCGTGGCCTATCGGTTTTTCCAGCACAATACGCGAATCGTGGGTTATGCAGCCGGCGCCGGCCAGATGCTCGGAGATCATGCCGAACAGGCTGGGCGGGGTTGCCAGGTAGTAGATCGCGATACGATCGCTGGCCAGCCATTGCTTGATGGCGGAGTACTGGTCGGGCTGGGCAAAATCGACATAGAGGTACTGCAATCGTGCGCAAAAACGTTCGCAGGACTCATCATCGATATTGGCTTCACTAAAGGCCTCGCGCAGCGTCTGTTCAATATCCGCGGCAAACTCGTCATTGCTGATATCGTCCCGGGCGAGCCCGGCGATACGAACGCCATCCTCGAGCAGGCCGGCCCGATCCAGTTGATAGAGTGCGGGGAACAGTTTGCGCCTGGAGAGATCGCCCCGGGTACCGAATATGATCAAGTCTACTGCGCTACTCATTTTATGCCTCGAAAGTTTGCGGTTTCCCGTGCCAACTGTTCAATGTCGTCCCAACGCTGCGCGGCAACCAGGTCCGCTGGAAGTATCCAGGAGCCACCGACACACATCACATTGGGCAGCTCCAGGTAGTCCAGAAAGTTGCCCAGGCCAATACCTCCGGTGGGACAAAATCGCACATCTGCGAAGGGGCCCGCAATAGCCTTGAGTACCGGAACACCACCGGCGGCTTCTGCCGGGAAGAACTTGAAGTCCTGGTAGCCATACTCCATGCCGCGCATCATTTCACTAACGGTGGCGATACCGGGCATCAGTGGCAACGGGGCCTGCGCCGCCGCTGCCAGCAACTGGTCGGTAAATCCCGGTGAAATCATGAACTGGCAACCGAGGTCGCAGGACAGTTGCACGTGTGCCGGGGTGCAGACAGTGCCGGTACCGACAATGGCACCTGCCACCTCCGCGAGTATACGGCGTATGCCATCGGCAGCGGCGGGGGTGCGCAGGGTCACTTCGAGTACCTTGAGGCCCCCGTTTACCAGCGCCCGGGCCATGGGCACCGCGTCTTCCACGCGCTCGAGGGTGATGACGGGTATTACACGGGTGTCGGCTAAGAGTTCACGCACGGGTTTCTCCTTTGCAGATATTTGGCCGCACCCAGTAACCCGAGGTTGTCACGGGTAACGAGGAACACGGGAATCGGTTGCAGGTAGGCCCGGAAGCGACCTTTGTTTTCAAATTTGTCGCGAAAGCCACTGGCGATAAAAAACTCGCTGAAACGCGGAATGACGCCCCCGGCAATGTAAACGCCGCCCCTGGCGCCCAGGGTCAGCGCCAGGTTGCCGGCGGTGGCGCCAAAGGCCTCGCAAAAGACATTCAGTGCCGCCAGCGCCAGCGGGTCGGTCCGGGCAAGGCTGGCGGCCACCACCTCCGCAGGCAGTGTCAGGACCGGCTCTGCCGAGTGCAGGTCACACATGGCATGGTACAGGTTCAGCAGGCCCTTGCCCGACAGCAGGCGCTCGAGTGACACCCGGCCGTAGATGGCGCGCAGGTAATTGAGTACATGGATCTGCAGCGGGTCAACCGGCGCGAAATCCGCATGGCCGCCCTCGGTGTCAAGCACGTGATAATCGTCATCCACCGGCAGCAGGGCGGCCATACCCAGGCCGGTGCCGGCGCCAATCAGGCCGATGGCCTTGTTGGGAACAGGGGATTCGCCACCGATTTGCAGGTAGTCGGCCGCGTCCAGCGCGGTAATACCGTGGGCCACCGCTTCAAAGTCATTGATAACCGCGATCTGCTCGCAGTCCAGCCACTGCACCAGGTCGTGCCGGGTGAAGGACCAGTGGCTGTTGGTAAAGGAAATCTGTTCGGTGTCGGCGGGACAGGCGACTGCCAGGCACACCGAAGCGGGCGCGGTATGAATGTCAGCGATTGTCGCCAGTTCCTCCCGGAGCTTGATGATCAGGTCGCTGAAGGCAGGGTATTCAAGGACCGAGTGGTGGAATTCAAACTCACCCACCAGTTGGCCGTCCGGCAGGGCGGCAAAGCGGGCATTGGTGCCACCGATATCGGCGATCAAATTCCAGCGCATATTAACGGTCTCCGTACAGGAACGAAGCACCCCGCTCGGCGGTGCCCATGGCGGCGCGGTTTATCCGGAACAGGTCGCGACCGCAGCCGCGCTGGCCGGCGTCCGGCTGTGGTGCAGCCGGCCTGGCCTGCAGTTGTGCAAGATCACCCATGAACTCCAGGGTTCCGGTTACCGCATCAACCCTGAGTATATCGCCATTCCTGAGGCGGGACAGCAGGCCGCCGGCCGCCGCCTCCGGCACCAGGTGAATGGCTGCCGGCACTTTACCCGAGGCTCCGGACATCCGGCCGTCGGTGACCAGTGCCACTCGATGGCCGTGGTCCTGCAGGCTGCCCAGTAGTGGCGTGAGCTTGTGCAGTTCGGGCATACCCAGTGCCTGCGGACCCTGGAAACGCACCACTACCACACAGTCGCGGTTCAGCTCACCCGCTGCAAACAGCGCCGCCAGATCGTCCTGGTCGTCTATCACCACGGCGGGTGCCTCTACAGACCGGTGTTCCGGCGCCACTGCGGACACCTTCATCACACTGCGTCCCAGGTTGCCTTCCAGCAAACGCAGGCCACCCTCGGCGGAAAACGGCTGGTCCACGGTAGTCAGTACCTGCCTGTCCAGTGGCTCCATGGGTGATTGTCGCCAGATCACCCCGTCGCCGGAGCCCTCGGTATTGAGAATCGCTTCCTGGGTGAAATCGGCAAAGTTGGTGCCCCAGGCGGTTTTGGTGTCTGCGTGCATGAAACCGCCGGCCAGCAATTGACGGAACAGGCACGCAGTGCCGCCCGCCGCGTGAAAGTGGTTCACGTCGGCCTCGCCATTGGGGTAGACCCTGGCCAGTAACGGTACCACCGCCGACAGGTCGGCAATGTCATTCCAGTTCATGCGGATACCGGCGGCACGGCCGATCGCCACCAGGTGCATGGTGTGGTTGGTGGAGCCGCCAGTGGCGAGCAGGGCGACCGTGGCATTGACCAGGGCGCGTTCGTCCACGATTTCACCCACTGGCCGGTAGTTATTGCCCAGTGCGGTAATGCGCGCCACCTGGAAGCAGGCCTCCTCGGTCAGCCGTTCCCGCAGGGGGTTGTCGGGATTGACGAAAGAACTGCCGGGCAATTGCAGCCCCAGCGCCTCCAGTACCACCTGGTTACTGTTGGCGGTCCCGTAAAACGTGCAGGTGCCCGCGCTGTGGTAGGACTCGGATTCGGCTCGCAACAACTCTTCGCGGTCCACCTTACCCTCGGCATAGAGCTGGCGAATCCGTTGTTTTTGCTTGTTTGCCATGCCCGACTGCATCGGCCCGGCAGGTACAAACAGCGCCGGCAGGTAGCCGAAACTGAGCACGCCCATCAATAGCCCCGGCACGATCTTGTCGCAGATACCCAGTGCGAGCACGCCGTCAAACATCTGGTGGGACAGTGCCACCGCCGTGCACTGGGCGATCAGGTCCCGACTCAGCAGGCTCAGCTCCATCCCCGGCTGGCCCTGGGTAACGCCGTCGCACATGGCCGGTACGCCACCGGCCACCTGGGCGGTACACCCCATTTTGCGGAGCGCGCGCTTGATTTTTTCCGGGTAGTCGGCGTAGGGATGGTGTGCGGATAACATGTCGTTGTAGGCGGTGACGATGGCGATATTGGCCGCCTCCATCAGCTTCAGGCTGTTCTTGTCTTCCTCGCCACAGGCGGCAAAGCCGTGCGCCAGGTTGCCGCAGCTCAACTTGCCGCGCACGGGACGATCTTGCCTGTCCTGCTGCACCTGGGCGAGGTAATCCGCTCGCAAATCCGCGCTACGCTCAATAATGCGGTTGGTAACCGCTGCGATCCCGGCGTTCAGCTGGCTCATGGTCACTCCCTGTCTGCGCGCTATTATTGTAAGTAAATTACATTTATACGCGAATTACGCTCGTGCTTCACCTAATAAATGTATTTTTATTACACTATAATGCTGGCCAGACAGGGAGAGTAAACATGACGCAATACCCATAGAACGTTCAACTTCAATTTATGTCATCAACTTGTCAACCGCCGGTCATTTAACAGTCATCTGCCAACCTTACTGTGGCGTCTCACATCGGATGGACGCCAGAGGGGGCACCTGTCCGTTTCGCACCACCGGCGGTGACCTGGCTGCCGGCATTACAATGGGGATCGAGATGAACCTGGAACACTTTGAAAGACGTTTTTCATACTCCGCGACACGGTTGGCGATAGCCGCCAGCCTGTGGGCAGGCGTTGGCATGGCCCAGGCGCAACAGGCACCTGCCGGCAACGAGCAGCTGGAAGAGATATTTGTGGTTGCCCGCAGCCAGGTATTCGGCAGTAACGTGGTCACCGACAGCATGAAGATGCAACAGTCACCGCTCACCAGCGTAAACGCACTGATTGACAACCTGCCTGGTGTGTCGGTTCAGGAAGGCGACAGCTACGGCTTTGACGACTGGTCCACCACTATTGCCGTGCGCGGCTTCCAGAACAGTCTCGATCAGCAGCAGATCGGCACCACCATCGATGGTATTCCCAATGGTGGCAGCGGCTATGGTGGTGGCGCCAAAGCCAATCGCTATGTGGATTCCGCCAACCTTCGCACCGTCGCCGTATCCCAGGGCACCGCGGATATCGCTTCCCGGTCACTGGATGCCCTGGGCGGCACTATCGATTTTGTTACCGATGACCCGGCGGAAGAGTCGGGCCTGCGCTTTCAGGGTGGCTTGGGTGAAGACGACGGCGAGCGTTATTACGTTCGTTACGACACCGGCACTTTCGGTGGCAACACGCGCGCCTGGCTATCGGCGTCTCACCAGAGTGCCACCGACTGGATAAACGGCGCCGCGGAAAACGAGCGCGACCACCTGGCGGCAAAGCTGGTATCGGAGCTGGGGGTGGCCGAGGTCACAGCCTACATTTCTTACGACGATACCCACGAAGATAACTACCAGCGTCTGTTCTCGCCCGAGGAATTCGCCAGTAATCCCGAATGGGACCGTCTTACCGATGTCTGGACCGGCATTCCCTATGTAGACCAGGTGTATCGCCAGGGCTGGTCCACCTTGCGGGAAAACCTGCTGGCCTATGTCAAGGCGGATATGGAGGTATCATCTACGCTGCGCATCAGTGCCGGCGGCTACTACCATGATAATGAAGGCCGTGGAGACTGGATTCCACCCTACCTGGTGAATGTTGCGGATGACCAGGGCGGCCCGGAGAGCGAAGCCCTGGGCACGACCTCGGTAATGGGTGGCTCCGCGCTTGGCCAGATATTCTTTGTTGACGGTCTCGGCAATGCCCTGTCCCCCGAGGCGGGCTGCGTCTCCTCCATCACCTTTCCCTATGGTGGCGCCGGACCCAACTATGATCCTGCCTGCTACGCGCCGGGCGCCATACCGGTACAGTCCTATCGCCATACCAACTACAAGAAAGAGCGCACCGGCCTGACCCTGGATGGCGAATGGATGACGAGCCTGGCAGGGTTAGACAACACAGTGCGCGGCGGGCTCTGGTACGAAGACCAGCAGCGCGATGAAACCCGCACCTGGCAGAAACTGGTCGACGCGCGGGTTGGTATTGAATTTGATAATGTGCCCTACTGGACGCAATACGATCGCACCTATCCCCAGCAGGTGATGAAGTGGTATCTCGAGGACAGTATTGAACTCGGTTCCGTGACCCTTAACGCAGGGATCAAACAGTTCCTGGTGGATGTGGAGCGCGAGGATAACTTCGGCGAGACCACCAACGTGAAAGTGAACTCAGATTCCGATGTGCTGCTCTCCGGCGGTGTATTGTGGCAGACACCGGTCGACGGCCTGGAGGTGTTCGCCGGTTACTCGGAGAACTTCAAGGCGATCTACGATGAGATTCTCGAGCGTCCGGAATCCGACCTCAGCGCGCTGAACCCGGAAACGGCAGAGAACGTCGAGCTGGGCCTGCGTTACCGCAGCGGTGACCTTTTCCTGACCACCACGTTTTACCAGGTGGATTTCAACGACCGAATCATCTTCCTGAGCCCGGAAAGTGCCGCTGGCCCGAATTACCTGATCGGCACCAATGGCACCTATTTCAATGCCGGGGGTATTGAGGCCGAGGGACTTGAGCTGACGGCTGACCTGAAACTGACTGATCGCCTGTCCGTATACAGCGCCTACACCTGGAGCGATGCCACCTATGTTGGTACCGGCGACCCGGCCGTAGATACTGGATTGGGTATTGATCCCGGCAACGATGTGGTCGGTATTCCCGATCAGCAACTGGTGCTTTCCCTGGACTATAGCCATGGCAACCTGCTGGCGGGCATTAGCGGCAAGTACACCGGTGAGCGCCCGATTCGGCTGGACAACAGCTGGATAGCGGACGACTACATCACCGCTGACCTGTACCTGACCCTGAATGGCGAGGCGCTGGCATCCACCGGTAATAACTGGAGCGTGACCCTGCTGATGAACAACGTGTTTGATGAGAGCTACCTGGGTGGCATCGCCGGCCAGGGTGCGTGGATCGGGGCCCCGCGGACGGTCTCTGCTTCGTTCACCATCGACCTGTAATACGTTGATCGCCTGATTGGGCCGGCCCTGCGCCGGCCTTTTTTACTATTCGACTTTTTAAAGTACGACAGGAAAATGTGCCATGTCTTATACCGTAACCCGCCGCCGCGCCCTGGCCGGCCTGGCCTCCACCCTGCTACTGCCCATGGCCATAAAAGGCCGCTCCGCAGCCGCTGCACCGGCACCGCTGTTTGCCCATGGGGTTGCCAGTGGTGACCCCGACCAGTCCTCAATCGTGCTGTGGACCCGGGTGACAACCGCAGCCCCGCAGCTGCAGGTAACCTGGGAAATGGCGCGGGACGAGAGCTTCAGTGAAATCGTTGCAACAGGGGTGCAAACCGCAAATGCCAGCCGTGATTTCACGGTAAAGGTGGTTGTTGGCGAACTGGAGCCCGGCGCACGCTATTATTATCGGTTCAGAAGCGCAGACACATACTCAGTGGTCGGCCGTACCCGAACCCTGGCGGATGGCCCTCTCGCGCGGGTGGGGCTGGCCATTGCCTCCTGCTCCAATTATCCCTTTGGCTACTTCAATGCGTATGAAGCCATCGCCCTGGATTCACGGGTGGAGTTCGTGCTGCACCTGGGTGATTATCTGTATGAGTACGGGCCGGACGGTTATGGTGCCGAGGCCGGGCAGCGGTTGGGCCGCGCGCATCTGCCGGCGCATGAGATTGTGACCCTGCAGGATTATCGTCAGCGCCATGCCCAGTACAAGGCCGATCCCCAGGCCCGTGGCATGCACGCGGCGCACCCCTTGCTGGCCGTCTGGGATGACCACGAATCCACCAATAACCCGTGGATGGGAGGTGCCCAGAACCACCAGCCGGAAGAGGAGGGGCCCTGGGCGCCCAGGCGCAGTGCATCACTGCAGGCCTGGTACGAGTGGATGCCCGTGCGCGAACCGCTGGAGGGCGCAGACCCCGCGGCCTACTGGCGCCATTTTCGTTTTGGCGACCTGGCCAGCCTGGTGACCCTGGAGACCCGCCACAGCGGCCGGTCCCAGCAGGTGGACTACGACGAAGCCGCACTGGCCACCATGGATGCAGCCGCCGCAAGACAGTTCATGATGGGGGAGGTCGGGGCGCCCGGTCGCACCATGCTGTCGGGGGATATGGAAACCTTTGCCGCCGCGGCGCTGGCGAACTCCGTGCGTGCCGGCGAGCCCTGGCGGCTGATAGGTAATGCCATCCCCATGGCGCGCACGCTATCGCCCCGTCTCAGTACAGAAGATCTGGCCTATCTGTCCGCACGACTGGACCCCGGCAACCTGGCGCGCGCCGAGCGCTTTGCCCGGCTGGGAGAGCTCGAGATGCCCCTCTACCTCGACCCCTGGGATGGCTATCCCGAGGCGCGCGAACGCTTTTACCAGCTCGGTCGCGATGCCGGTACGAGCGACCTGCTGGTGCTCACCGGCGACAGTCACAGCTTCTGGCGCAATGCATTGCACGACGGCTCTGGCCACTCCATGGGGCTTGAGTTGGGCACCAGTGGCATCACCTCTCCCGGCGATTTCCTTGAATTTGGCGCGGAAGGCGCCGGTTTGATGGACCAGCGGCTGGCGGATACCAACCCGGAAGTCGAATGGACCGACGGCCTCCACAATGGCTACGTGCGCCTCGAACTCACCCCCGAACTCGCCCGCGCCGACTTCATCGCGGTAAGCACTATCGCTGCACGCGACTACACACTCAAGCGCCTCAGTCGCGTGGACATCAGCCACCGCAACGGCGCCCTCACCTGGACCACCTCCCCGGATTAATCCCGGGGTCAGGTCTCGCTTTGTAGCACTTCGGATTAACCCCGGGGTCAGGTCTCGCGTTGCAGCATAGCACCGCATGAATACCTGAATTGCACTTATTCGTTGAATCCAGGTTCATCGTCAGTGAACGCTGATTGATGAAAAATGGCAGCTTCCGTAACTGCCTCGACCCCGCTTTCTGCCAATTCCGGTATCTCGCCCCCGGCCAGTACTTCCAGCACAGCGTGAACACCGCGGGCGAGAGATATCAGGTTATAACCACCCTCCAGTACAAGGGCTAACCGGCCATCACAGTGCTGGTCGGCAATCTCCTGAACAATACGGCTGATAACCTTGAAACCACCATAAGTGAGATTCAGGGCCATGTCATTGTGATGTGGGTCGAAACCCGCCGAGACCAGCACCAGGTCGGGTTTGAAATGCTGGGCAGCCGGAATCAGTATTTCACGAAAGGCTTTCTCGAAAGCGACATCCCCGGAGGTCTCAGGCAATGGCACATTGATGGTATAGCCCTCACCGAAGCCGCCGCCTACCTCACTCAAATGTCCTGAGCCAGGATAAAACGGGGCCGCGCAATGGGTGTCAAAGAAAAGCACATCGGGATCAGCCCAGAAGATTTCCTGGGTGCCATTACCGTGATGTGCATCCCAGTCAACTATCAGGATACGTTCACAGCCTAACTTCGCTTGAGCATGGGCCGCTGCCACAGCAACATTATTTAATAGACAAAAGCCCCTCGCCCGAACGGGTTCAGCATGGTGGCCCGGTGGCCGTACCAGTGCGAATGCGCTTTGCGAGTCTCCATTGATGACACTTTCCACAGCCGCAATGGCATTGCCCGCCGCCGCGGCGGCGGCCTTGATACTATCAGGGGATACGGCAGTGGTATCACTATCCAGCCAGGCTCGTTGTCCCGCCAGCGAGAAAATATGGTCCAGATAGGTCGTGGTATGTACTCTGCCGAGTTGGTCGTAAGTGGCGCTGGGGCCAGACTTGAAGCTAACACCCGGCACAGGGTTTTCTTCCAGGTATTTTATAATCGCGGCCAGCCGCCCGGGGTGCTCCGGATAGCTCCACTTGAAATTGAGCCCTTGCAGCATGGTCCGCACGCGTTTTTCTACACGACTGGGCACGAAGGGCTGATCCACTTCCGGATTGTGGCCCAGCATCACTTCATCAGTAAATACATTTACGCTACGATCGCCTATCACCTGATCCTCTCTTTGGCTGCTCAACGAAGTCTGTCTTCAGGCATCATATCATTGAGTGAAGTGTAAGACGGCTCAAGGGGCCAGGGGGAAATTTCTTCCATCGAACTTCCGGGGTCAGGTCTCGCTTTGTAGCATCCCGAAGTGCCCGGATGTATTTGTGCCCCCGCGGCTGTTATCCCCTTTCTGAAGCTGGCACCATGGGGTCCTACGATATCCGTTTCTTGCGGATACAAGAACTCATGTCATGCCAGGAGCAAATGATGCCTGATACCTCTCTACGCGCACAATGTTGCGGCATTCTGCTCGGGCTTTTTAGCCTGCTGGTAATGCCCGTTGTCGCCCAGGAGCATCCACTGCCCGAAGAGGGTGACTTTACCATTCAGGCCTTCGCGTTTGATGATGGCTCGGTACTGGATCTCACGCAGCACTACACGACCATCGGTACACCGCAACGTGATGCAGAGGGCAGGGTAAACAATGCGGTACTGATAATGCATGGCACTACCGGTAGTGGCTCCGGCTTCTTCAGCGAGAACTTCGCCGGCGTGCTCTTTGGTCCGGGGCAGCTGCTGGACGCATCCCGCTTCTTCATCATCCTGCCCGATGCGATTGGTCACGGCCAGTCGAGTAAACCCAGCGACGGCCTGCGGGCAACATTCCCGCGGTATACCTATGGCGACATGGTTCGCGCTCAATACGAGTTGCTCACCGAACACCTGCAGGTGGACCACCTGAGGCTGGTGACCGGTACTTCCATGGGCGGAATGATGAGCTGGGTATATGGCTATACCTACCCGGATTTCATGGATGCTTTGTTGCCCCTGGCCAGCTTGCCCGTGGAAATTGCCGGGCGTAATCGCATGACACGAAAGATGATGATTGATGCGGTAACCCAGGACCCGGCCTGGCAGGAGGGGAATTATGAGGAACAGCCTCCGGGCCTGAAGGCGGCAATGTACGCGCTGGTTTTCATGGTATCGAGCCCATTGCAGTATCAGCAGATGGCGCCTACGCGTGAGACGTCCGAGACATTGATGGATGATCTGGTTGAACGCTATCGCTCGCGTATCGACGCCAATGATCTTATTTACGCCTTTGATGCGTCGCGCTTTTATAACCCTGCCCCACACCTGGATAAAATCACGGCACCGCTCATCGCCATTAATTCCGCGGATGACCAGGTGAATCCGCCCGAGCTCGGGATCCTTGAGCGTGAAACTGCGCGTATTCCCGGCGCCCGGGCGATAGTGCTGCCCATCACTGAGATGACCCGGGGTCACGGCACCCATTCCCGGCCGTCGATCTGGGGGCCCTATTTGGCCGGACTGCTGGCGGCTACGTCTGTTGAGGTTGTGCCGGGGCCGGATATGGATCTATTGGTGAATCCGCAAGACCCCGCCTGGGATAGCATCGCTCCTGATCACTATCGGGCACGATTCACGACAACGGAAGGCGCGTTCACGGTGCAGGTGGAGCGCGCGTGGGCCCCGCATGGCGCTGACCGGTTTTATCAACTGGTAAAGAATGGTTTCTATAACGGGGTGCATATCAATCGGGTTGTTCCGGGGTTTATTGCCCAGTTTGGGCTGAGCCCCGAACCGCGGGTCACTGCCGCCTGGAAGAGTGCGGTTATTACGGATGATCCGGTGCAGGCCGGCAACACGCCCGGTCGCATTGCGTTCGCCATGACTGGACCGGACACCCGTTCCACCCAGGTTTATATCAACCTGGGCGACAACTCACGACTGGATGCAGACGGATTTTCTCCCTTTGGTGAAGTCGTTGAAGGCATGGATGTCGTCAACAGGCTCTATGGTCTCTACGGCGAGAATGCCGGAGGCGGCATGCGCGGTGGCCGACAGGGCCTCATTGAAGCAGGTGGTGCAGACTACCTGCTGGAACAATACCCGCTACTGGACTACATCATCAGTGCTGAGATAGAGGTATTGGCAGGGCCGGGGTCAGGTCTCGCATTGTAGCATTCACTGGCTTACAGCCAGAGTAGTCACAGATGCTACAATGCGAGACCTGACCCCGGAACCCGGAACTTGTGCCCCCGAAACTTGCCTATGCAACAGTGCCACAAGCACCGCATCGCAGTGATGCCTTCAAGGCGTTTGGTCTCGGTGGTTTTAGCTGCGGTTTGATGGGCATGCTAACGTTTCTAAAAATCTGCAGCTACTATCCAAGTGAAAGTCAGCAGGGAATCAACATGAACAGCATGCGGAAGGCTATCTTTAGGAACCAGACTAGAATCCTGAGCAGACTCTATGGAAAAAGACCTCGACCATGAAGTCAAAAACCTCGAAGAGCTACTGGACCAACTTGACCGGGCAACGGAGACGGATCACTCCCGGATCACGGTTGAGGAAATTGTTTCAGCGGTGGGAACCCGCTCCTTTGCGCCGCTGTTACTTCTGGTGGGGGTACTGATCACCTCGCCACTGAGTGGCATTCCCCTGTTTCCAACACTCTCTGCGATTATTGTGGCACTGGTCTCTGCGCAGATGCTGGCTGGAAGACGTCACTTCTGGCTCCCCCCCTGGTTATTGCATCGCACCGTACCCCGGGAACGAATGAAATCTGCAACCAGGTGGTTGCGCCCATCCGCACGCTTCATCGATCATCTCCTCAAACCGAGACTGATTTTTCTGGTGAAGGGACCGGCAACAGTCGTGATTGCCGTCTTCTGCCTGATCATCGCCACAGGTATGCCGCTGCTGGAACTCATACCCTTTTCGTCATCTCTGGCGGGTACGGCATTGGGGATTTTCGGGCTCTCCCTGGTATCCCGCGATGGTCTTCTGGCTTTAATCGCCTATGTCACAGCGGGCGCCACTCTGTGGCTTGCAATCTACGGATTCAGCCTGTGATCGAACCATCATTATTTGCCCCGGGCTACAGTGTCCGCACGGAGTCCCCCAGCAAGTCCTTTGCGCGATTTTGTTCGTCATGGCTGGCGCAATGGACAACGACAGTCCAGTGCCCTTCTTCGGAGGCTGTCCTCGCTTGGTGAACCACGAGATCGTGATCCGGTCGCAGCGAAATGGCTCCCGCGATCAGCATGCCGATCATTGGCAGTAACAGGACAAATGGGATGAATGTCATTATCGGGTTGGAACGCGTAATCGGCGGACCGAAGGTCACCAGCAGCCACGCAATAATGAGGCCGGCTACGAGAAACGCCAAGCCAAGTACGACATGCGATCGGACCAGGGTACCGGCGATGCGCCGGTCTTCCGGTTCCACTTTTGATTCCAGGTGGCTGTCGCCGGGCGCAATGACACGGACCTGTTCGTCATGAAAGCCGTATTCCTTTACAAAAGTCGCGGCGGTTTCCTCGGCTAGTTTCCTGGCGTTGAATTCGGCGCTGACCTTATGCGGGTAGCGCTCGTCGATTAAATCCAGCGTAGACATGTGACCTCCGTTTGTGTCGTCGGCGTGCCAGAGCACGCTGCCATCGCAATCCTGCTATACATATTCTGGGATAATTCAACAGGAATGCCAGTTTGAAAATCCGCGCATGACGCCAAATCAATAGAATCTGCTATGTTTATTACATCGGTAACAACATAAGGAGTGCAGCGATGTTACGTTTGGCAATAGTATTTCTGGTGGTCGCGCTGGTGGCAGCAGTGCTGGGATTGCCCGGCATTGCCGCGATCTCCGTCGATATCGCAGGGCTGTTATTCGTGATTGGCATTGTGCTGGCAATCGTGTTTTTTGTGATGGGCAGGCGCGGACCGCGGGGTCCCTGACCTGAATGATGTGAAACACAGCTGGCTGTCACAGCTGGGGGTCACACAGCTGGGGGTCAGGTCTCGCATTGTAGCATTTCGGTTCGAACTCGCCCTTTGGGAACCACATGAGCGGTCGATACACCTGTCATGTAATCCAGAGAGGGTCAAATTATGATCGAGTTATTTACCTGGAGCACACCCAACGGACACAAGGCCTCCATCATGCTGGAAGAGCTGGGTATCCCCTACAAGGTGACCGCCATCGACATCGGCAAGGGGCAGCAAGAGGAGCCTGCATTCCGCCGGGTCAGCCCCAATGGCAAGATTCCGGCCATTGTCGATTACGATGTGGTCGATGCAGCCGGTGAGTCGCTGCGCTTGTTTGAGTCCGGTAACATCCTGATTTACCTGGCGGAGAAAACCGGGCATTTTTTGCCCCACAGCGGAAGCGCCAGGACAGAGACACTGGGTTGGCTTTTCTTCCAGGTGGGGCACCTGGGCCCAATGGTCGGCCAATGGCACTGGTTCAAGACTGCGGCGTCCGAAACCATTGAACTCGCACTTGAACGCTATCGAAACAAAGCGCAGCGCCTGCTCGGGGTTATGGACCAGCGCCTGGGCGAAACCCCTTACCTGGGCGGTGGGGAATACAGTATCGCCGATATCGCCAGTTATGCGTGGGCCCTGAGTGCGCGTGATGAACTGGTCGAGGCCGGGGTCAAGGAGACCGACGACCTCACTCATCTGAATGGCTGGCTGGATCGGGTAGGCGGGCGGCCGGCAGTTAAACGGGGCATGGAGATCCCCAACGATCAGCAGAAAGCGGATTCCGGGATCAAGACCGGCCGCTGAAGTGCACGGCCAGAGATGAGGAGATTGTCTCGCTGCCCAAGTGACGTGATGCAAGGTTCTAATGCCATCACCCGAACGCCAGAACAAAAGACACCACAAAACCGGCCGCTGTGGCAAAGGCATTAAACGGGCGGCCTCTTTCAAACGCCTCCGGCATCAGAGTGTCGGCCAGAGAGGCGATCACCGCACCCCCGGCAAAGGCGAGCAGGAAGGCGAGTTGGTTGTCGCTCGTTGCAGCACTGGTGAGATTTCCCAAAACCACCATCAGGGTGAGAACCAGCGCGGCCCCGGACCAGATAATAATCACCGTCGATCTTTTCTGGCCTCCCTGGCGCATGGATATCGCGCCAACCATTGATTCCGGAAAGTTCGATGCGAAGATAGCCATCAGCAGTGTCAGGTTGGCCTCGTAGCTCAGGCTGGCTCCCAATGCCAGGTTTTCCGGCATCCCGTCCAGGGTGACAGAGGCCAGTAAGGCAAAGCCCATGCCACGGTGCGCGCCTTCTCGAATGACTTTGGTTTCTATCGCCTTATCGCCTGTCGCTGCAGCGGGTGCCACCTTGCGGTCAAGCCAGGTATTGAACACCACAAAAACCGCAGCGCCGCTGATAAGGCCGACAGTGGAGCGCACCAAACCACCGGCCTCCACAGCCTGTGGAAAGAGTTCAAAAGCCAGCGCGGAAATTAATGTCCCACTGGCGAAGGCAAGCAAGACACCAGTAATTTGCCGTCGCGGGTGCCAGAAGGTTCCCGCGATACCGCCGATCACCAGTGCCACCGACGCTATAACACCGAAGTAAAATGCGAGCACCATGGCGCCATCCTCCGTTCGATCCCATCTCCTGAGTATGGAATTGTTCGCCTTACAATTCAAAATTTCGCTGGAATTGAAGTGCGCATGCACTGGATAGGCAAGCACTGCCCGGTATGAAAAAGAGTATTCATGAATCAGGTCGGGTTCACCTTTTAAAATTGAACGGATGAACTACACTTTTAAAAGCGTCATAAACTTTATCCACAGAGGGTTCAATTATGTCAGTCGCGCGAGTAACGGAAATCTCATCATCGTCTCCAGAGAGCTTTGAGCATGCCATACAGCAAGGTATAGAACGTGCCACGAAAACCTTGAAAAATGTTGAGGGCGCATGGATCAAGGAGCAAAAGGTGGCACTTGATAATGGCAAAATCATCGAATATCGGGTGGACATGCATATCACCTTTGTTCTGGAGGATTGAGGCCGCCAACATTTTATTGGTGAATGCTACAAAGCGAGACCTGACCCCGACCGTTTATGGTTGAACGATGTTCAGCCGCGCCAGCGTTCGCGGAGGCTCTTGATGTTGCGGTGATGGGTGATGAGTATCACCTCGTCGCCGCGTTTGAGTTTACTGTCCGGCTCCGGCAATACGAAGTTATCGTCGCGGTAGAACAGCACCACCCGGCTTTCTTCAGGAAGATCCAGCTCATTGATCGGCTTATCGTCTCCCTCTCGGACGACGAAGGAGAATACCCGCGCCTCGTTTTTGACCAGCGCGATGATCTCCAGGTGATCGTTACCTTCGACCATGTCCGCAAGATAGCGACCGCTGGTGCGAGCAGGAATGATCACATCCTCGAGGCCGAGTTCGATGCAGAGGTGCTCGAATTCGGGATCGTCGATCTTTGGCACCACCCGGTCATAGCCGAGTGAGCGACCGGCGAGACTCGCGAGAATATTAGTCTGGTCATTTTCGGTGAAGCAGAACAGGAAGTCGGTCTGTTCAGGGTCGGCCTCGCGCAGCAGCGCCGGCTTGCTGCCGTCGCCATGGAGAAATCCGCAGTCCAGTTCCTCCGCAAGCTCCTCGATGCGATTTTTGTTGCACTCGATCATCACCACGTCGTGACCGCGCTTGAGCAGATGGCGCGCGGTCATCACCGCCAGCGATCCCGCCCCTACGAATACTGCTCTCATAAAGCCCCCGATCGCTCGCCGAACCAGGTGCCCGGGTAAAGCACCACCAGCAGGGCAAAAATTTCTATCCGTCCGGCCAACATATCAAAGCATAGCAGGACCTTTAAAAATGGCTCCAGATCCGGCCGCGTAATGCCGGTGGACAAGCCGACTGTAGCGCTGGCGGAAACCACCTCGAACAGGGCATCCAGCGGAGGATAACCATGTGCTACGAAGGCCAGCCACGACAGAAAAATCAGCAGCATGAACATTACCATCAGCAGCATGGCGCGCCACAGGTCTTCGTCAGCGATCCGACGGGCGCCAAGTCGAGCTTCAATGACAGCATGGCGCGGCGCCGCCGCGCGCGCCAAAAGTAGCTGTAACAGCCGCAGCAACAGCAGAAGCCGCAAGAGCTTGAAGCCACCAGCGGTGGAGCCGACGCTGCCGCCTGCCAGCATGGACCCGATCATGGCGAGTTTTGAGGCGTCGTCGAGATCACTCACGGCGAGGGTGGAAAAACCGGTTGTGCTCTGGGCGCTCATGCCCATCAGCAGGGCGTCGGGCCAGCCATGGCCGTTCGCCGGCAGCCACAGGTAAAGTAGCCCGGCGAGCACCGCAGTGGCGATCAGCAGCGCACGCAGTTCCAGATCATGCAACAAGGCACTTGGTCCTTTTTGCCAGATCAGGAAGTAGAGCGGTAAGGACACTGCGCCCAGCCAGGCAAAGCCCATTAGCACGCCAGCCGCAAGAGGCTCCAGCCTTGCCAGGCTGTTATCGAAGGTCGAGAAGCCGCCGGTAGAGACTGCGCTGAGGCTGTGCAAAAGTGCGACGAAGCCATCATCCATTACCAGCCAGGTGGCGGTCAGGGCGCATACTGTGAGTATCCCGTAAACGATGGCGATACGCCGCGCGTAAATTTGTGTGGTGGAGACCAGGGTTTCGCCAGTGGCCTCAATATCCATCAGCCGGCGTGCGGCCACGCTGTTGCGCAGGAAGAGAACCAGTGACAGAACCACGATACCCAGGCCGCCATACCATTGCATCCAGGATCGAGCGAACAGGAAAGCGCGGGGCTTGTCCTCGACTGATCCCATAGTACTCAGCCCGGTAGTGGTGATACCTGAAACCGCCTCGAACCAGCTGTCGAGCCATTTGTCACTGGCCGCGCCGAGGGAATAGCTCGATACCAGCGACCCGAGCAGAAACACCAGCACCACCACCGTCATGGCTTCGTTCATCTGTAGTTGCCCGGGAGCAGTCATGCGCGACAGGGGTAGCGCCAGCGCCAGTAGCGCAAGCAACACTATGGCATAGCGACCGGCCACCTCGAACTCGCCGAATAACACCGCGACTCCCAGCGGTACGCTGTTTAGTGCGGCCAGCACGATACCCAGCACGCCCAGGTACTTCAACAGCACCCGCCAGCGGACGGCGTAGCGGACGTTTTTGGTTCCTTCGGCCAACACGATTCCTCGTTACGGCGTTCGTTCCGCGGGGGCTCGCTACTCTTATTGCAGTGGCCTGGACATTACAAAATCGCTTGCTTCATGCGGGCGATGGCAGCCAAAGCAATCCTTCACCGGGTTTATTTCCACAGGTTTGCCTTTGGCGTCATATTTCAGGAAGTGCCATCCCCCGGTGTCTTTCGTTGCGGGAGATTCCGGATCCTTGACCATATAGGTGAATGCGGCCAGTTGCCCTTCCTTGATCCGGCCATCGGCAGTTTCAATCGGCTTGTAGACTTTGCCCAGGATTTTGGTGCCGTCTGGGTAGCTCTTGCGACTGGCATCCTTGTTGAATGTCTCGAGGCCCTTCCTGTTCATGTAGAAATGGTGGACACCCTGTATCGGGCTGTCGGCCGCCGGTACTACAAGGGTATTGATGTGCCTGAACGTATCGAGTTCCGCGGGAAGCGAAAGAGGCTCACTCGCTTGCACGATCGTTAGTGAGCCGGCCGCCAAGTACAGCACTGCACTGATTCGGTAAATTGATTTCATTCCACAATACCTCTTGAAATAGAAGTCGCGGGTAGGTGCTAGGTTGAGATTAGCCGACGCGGCCGCAAAGTCCAGAACGCTTGCAAGGTAAGCAGGCGAGAGGCAGGCATCACGCCGGGAGTAGCGACAATCTTCCACAAGGTGAATTCATTGGATAACTTCCGGCATCCAAACTTGTTTCTGTTGGAAGTCCAATGATATAAATGGGAGGTCACGACGGGTGACGAATTTAGAGTGAAATAGATGAACAAGAAGAATACAACCTTACTCGCGCTGGTCGCCAGCCTTAGCTTATACGCAACGGGACTGTTGGCCGCCGATCCCTCGCATGAGCCACATAAATCTGAACATCAGCACCATCATGGCGATGATGGCCATGCTGATGAGCATGAGCATCACCATGGTGATGACGGCCATGTCAGCGAGCACCAGCACCATCATGGCGAAGACGGCCATGCCAATGAACACGAGCACCATCATGGTGATGACGGCCATGCCGACGAACACGAGCACCATCACATTGAGGGCGACGACTCCGAGGACCACCATCACGATGACGAGGAGGAATCCGGCGGCACAGCCTGATCCGGATCACCCCGGCAGGGTTTGATGCGCAAGCCGGTACACCCGGGACAAGGGAATAGCACGAATGGGAGCTTTTTATGTCGAGCACGAATACTGGTTTGCAGTCTTCCAGCTGGTAACGGCAATGCTCGGAATGGGGGCCACGCTCACAGCGCGGGATTTTCGGGACGTCGTGCGCGAGCCCGGCGCCGTCACCCTTGGCATGGTAGTGCAGTTGGTACTGGTGCCCCTCGCCACATTCGGGTTTTTACGTCTGCTGGGGGTGCAGGGTGGCGTGGCTGTGGGGATTGCCCTCATCGCCTCTATCCCGGGGGGGACCACCTCAAATATCTTTACCTATTTTGCACGCGGCAACAGTGCCCTCTCCATCAGTATTACCGGCCTGACCACTTTGGCCTGCCTGGTCACAACCCCACTGATCCTTGCGGCGCTGATCAGCGACAAGCTGCCGGCGGATTTCACCATGCCATCGGGCCAGATTGTCAATGAAATCGCCTATACACTGCTATTGCCGCTGGCGCTCGGGATGTCGTATCTCCACATTTACCCGCGACAGGCGGTGACAGTATCGAAGTGGTGCATCAGGGCGTCGCTGCTGGGCATCGCCCTGATTGTGGCCGGTTCCTTGAGCGCCGGGCGCCTGAACATTGAGGTCTTTGGCATGGACAATGTGCTGCTGGTGGTCTATTTCACCCTCGCGCTCACCGCGACGGGGTGGCTCGCGACACGCCTTTTCAGCCTTTCCCGGCCGGACTCCACCGCTATAGAGTTCGAGGTTATTGTTCGCAACGTTAACCTGGGCGTGCTGTTGAAGGCGTCACTTTTCCCCGCCTCGATGGTGGCGACAGCCCAGCTGGGCGACGCCGTCCTGCTCACCCTGCTATTGTACGGTGGCCTGCAGATGATCATCGCGGCAGTACTGATAATGTTCCATCGCAAAAGCACGAAAAGGGCGGGGTCAGGTCTCGCATTGTAGCATTTCGGGGAAAGGTGGCTGTTTTCAGGTTTCTGAAGTCAAGAGGTTGCGGCGTATCGGATTGATTAGCTCGGGTTCGGCGAATGCTACAATGCGAGACCTGACCCCCCGAAGTTGTGGACTTGGCTATAGTGATAGTGTCAGGCAATACCTAATCTGCCCGGAACCAGCACGGAGACCACCATGACCCATATCGTCTGCCCCCACTGCACCGGGGTCAACCGCGTTCCCGATGAGCGCCTCGCTGACGGGCCCCGTTGCGGCAAGTGCGGCAAGCCCCTTTTCGAGGGACAACCGGTCGACCTGACGGCCGCCAGCTTCCGGCAGCATCTGGAACGCAGCGGGTTGCCGCTGGTGGTTGATTTCTGGGCCACCTGGTGCGGCCCCTGCAAGACCATGGCGCCCGCCTTTGCAGAGGCCGCCGCGCGCCTCGAACCGCGTGTCAGGCTCGGCAAGGTCGACACCGAGGCACAGCAGGCCATCGCCGGGCAGTACGGGATCCGCAGCATCCCCACCTTGATCCTGTTCCGCGACGGCCGTGAAATTGCGCGCCAGGCGGGGGCAATGAATACGAACGGCATCGTCCAGTGGGTCGAGCAGTCCGTGGGTACCTGACCCGACTCAGTCGAAGACGTAGTCGTCCGGATCCGGTTGCCGGGTCATTTTCCAGTAATCAATGATCCTGAACGGCAGGTTGGCGGTCACCCGGCCCTGTTGATTCTTGTACCAGTTGTTGACCAGTGGCGAACCCCATGCAGTCGCCGCATTCACCTCATCCACCCGCCGGTTGTACGCGTCGTGCACGTCCTGTCGGCACTCGAGTGTCTTGTAACCGCGCTCCAGCAACAGTTCGATACAGCGCAGGATGTAATTTACCTGGGATTCCGCGTTGTGGGCGATGCTGCCCGCCACCACCAGATTGGTGTTGGGACCATAGATGCAGAACAGGTTGGGAAAGTTGGGAACGGTAATGCCGAGGTAGGCGCGGCCATTGGTATCCGACCACTGTTCATTGAGTTCGATGCCATCGCGGCCGACGATCGTCATCGGAAACAGGAAGCGGTCCGCATGGAATCCGGTCGCACAGACTATGGCATCGACCTCGTGCAACTGGCCATCGCTGGTCACGACGCCGCGCTCGGTCACCCGCTCGATCGCGTTGGTGACGACGTCGACATTGTCCCGTTGCAGCGCCGCGAGGTAGGTGCCGTTATCCTGCAGTATGCGCTTGCCGAAGGGCGGATAGGTTGGTAGTACCTGTTCCCGCAGGGCGGGGTCTTGTACCTGTGAGTCTATCCACGCCGTCAACGCCTCGCGCATGGCGTCGTTGGCGGGGCTGACCGAGAGCGGATTATCCCAGTCGGGATCGGCAAGTGTCTGCTCGTACACCCCTTCCACGGACGTATAGAACAGCCAGAAGCGGTACCATTTGGAGTACAGTGGCAGCTTCTCCAGCGCCCATTTCTGCCCCGCGCCGACCGGGGCATGGTAGCCGGGATTGGGAAACATCCACGCGGGGGAGCGTTGCAGCACCGTCAGTTCGGCTGCGGTTTCCGCGAGCTCCGGTATGATCTGGAACGCACTGGCGCCTGCCCCGATCACCGCGACCCGCTGACCTGCGAGGTCGAGACCGTGGGGCCAGGCGCCGGAGTGCACGAGAGTGCCCCGGAACTGCTCGAGCCCGTCTATCGCCGGCATCTTCGGCCGATTGAGCTGCCCCACCGCGCTGATGACCGCGCGTGCCTCCAGGGTCTCCCTGTTGCCGTCGCCGTCGGTGACTTCAACCAGCCAGCGACTACTGGCGTCGTCGAATCGCGCCGCAACGACCTCGGTCGAGAAGCGGATATGGGAGGTGACGCGATAGCGCGACGCACACTCATCGAAATAGGCCCGGATTTCATCGGCGAGCGGAAAATGGCAGCTCCAGTCGTGATTGGGCGCAAAGGAATAGCTGTAGCTGTGTCCCGGCACGTCCACGCGACAACCCGGATAGCGATTCTCGTACCAGGTGCCGCCCACGCCCGGGTTTTTCTCGACAATCGTGTAGGGAATACCCGCCTGGCCGAGACGAATACCCGCGAGAACGCCTCCCATGCCGGCGCCGATGATCAGGACCGGAAATTCGCCGGCCCGGGAGCGGATCTCGGGATCATTCATCCGCGGGGCACGCCGGTCGATGCCGTCGAGGGCGATTTCCTCGTCGATGAACTCCAGGTAGTCGTCCTCGACTGCGCCGCCACACATGTAACGGTAAAGATCGGTGATTGTAGCTCCCGAAACCGGTGGCAGCTCGCAGCCCCGCGCCTGCCACTGCGCGATCGCGTCGAGTGCACGTGCCCTCACGAACGCGACCTCGTCGCGGGTGTAGCCGCCCTCAAGCAGCTCCTCTCCCGATGCGCTGCCGGCTGCGACCACGTCGAGGGTCCTGGGGCCGTGCACCTGTTCGAGAATACTGGCATCGCCTGTCATGTGCACGATCGACATTATCAGCGCGCCGGTATTCAGTTCCTCAAGGTACGCTGCAATCTCGGTCGGCGTTTCCGTGATTGGCGCCAGGCCCGCCGTCAAATCTGTGTTCATATACATCCTGTCCGGTTGTCCAAGTGACACCATGATGCCTCGCCCGGTCCCAGGTGTCGTCCCCCAAATGAATGAAGCGCGGGTGTGGGCGTAGAAAGCCCGCAACGACCCCTGGCCCCGAATGGCCCCCACATTTTGAGCTATAGTAATGCTTTAACTGCAGGGTTAAGGAGGTCTTTATGCCCGATAATCCATCCACTCAGGGTTCTGTGGCGCAAATTGACTCAGCCATAGACGAGCTGTACGGCGCCCTCGAGCGCGACCACTGGATCAATTTGCATGCTTATCCCCTGAAACTGAAAAGCGCCGATAACCAGGTGGTTATGGAGGGGGTAGTGGAGAATGTGGCCGCCTGGCGGCGCGCCCAGGCTCTCGCCGAGAAAATGGCAGGCGGCCGCTGGTCCATCGACAACCAGCTTCGCCGTGAGACCGGGGAAAAACATGGCGACCGGCAGTTACGGGACGAGGTCATGAAAAAACTCCTGCACGAGCCGCTGTTTCTCGAGTTTACGCTGCGCGCCAAAACTGCCGACAAAGTTGAAACGGTTCGCGACGCCGGCCCTGGCAGCCATGAGATCATGGTACATGTCGACAACGGCGCCGTAAGCTTGATCGGCACGGTTAGCAGCCTGATACACAGGCGTCTTGCCGAGGTGGTGACATGGTGGGCCTATGGCTGCGAAACGTTGAATAATGACCTGCAAGTCACGCCAGCTGAGGAGGATACCGACAACGAAATCACCGACGCCGTGCGCATGGCTCTGGAAAAGGATCCGATGCTGGATTCCCTGCAGTTTCATGTGGATACCTCCGACCATGTGGTCACGCTCGAGGGACTGGCCAATAACGAGGAGGAGAAAAAGTATGCCGCGCTCGACGTCTGGTCGGTTCCCGGCGTATGGGATGTGCAGAACCGGGTGACGATTGGCGGCAACGAGCCCGGATAGTGATCCAGCTAGAGCCTTTCACGCCGGCTCACCCTGAAATCCAGCTGCCGGGTTGGCGTGATCAAAATAGTCATATCTAAAGAGCATATTTGCCCTGTCTCCCATCCCGAACCGCGTTCATAGTATCTCCAATGAGGCATCGGGTATGGAGTAGCTGGAAATGACGGGCAAGATACGGTTTGACGAGCAGGTAGTGGTGATTACCGGAGCAGGGGCTGGCTTGGGCCGATCTCATGCTCTGGATTTCGCCAGACGCGGCGCAAAAGTGGTAGTAAATGACCTCGGTGGTGGCGGCCGTGGGGACGGCAAAAGCAGTGAGGCCGCCGACAAGGTGGTTGAAGAGATTATCCAGGCAGGCGGTGAAGCCGTTGCCAGCTACGATTCCGTCGAGGATGGTGAGGCGATCATCCGCACGGCACTGGATAATTTTGACCGTGTTGATGTGCTGGTAAATAACGCCGGCATACTTCGCGATGCCAGCTTTTCGAAAATGACTGATGAAGACTGGGACTTGATATACAGAGTCCATGCTCTCGGTGCCTACAAGGTCACTAAAGCAGCCTGGCCAATCATGCTGCAGCAGGGGTATGGGCGCATTATAAACACGACGTCAGCGGCCGGTATTTACGGCAACTTTGGTCAGTCGAATTACTCCTTTGCCAAGAGCGGCCTGATAGGGCTTACCAATACCTTGGCTATAGAAGGCGCAAAAAAAGGTATCAAGGCCAACGTCATTGCCCCTGTGGCCGGTTCTCGCCTGACCGAGTCCATACTTCCAAAAGAAGTCGTAGAGGCGCTGAAACCTGAATTTGTCACCCCGCTTGTTATCAAATTGTGTGCGCAAGATAGCGAAGAAACCGGGTCACTGTTTGAGGTGGGAGCCGGCTGGATTTCCCGGTTGAGATGGGAGCGAAGCAAGGGTGTGTGTTTCACCCCGAGTGGGGAGTTGAGCGCCGAGCAGATTGAGGCCGCGTGGGACCAGATAAGTGACTTCAGTCACGCTGAACACCCGCGAACTATGCAGGATACGTTCGTTCCGGTATTCGGCAATCTCGGGATCACCATGTAGGCGGGGGATATACCATGAGTAATGCGTTTATAGCTGGCGTCGATATGGTGAAATTCGCCAAGCCGGGTCAGCAAAAATCGTACCGCGAGATGGCATCCAGCGCGATACTCGGGGCAATAAAAGAGGCCGGCATCCATCCGTCACAGATAGAGCAGGCATACGGCGGCTATATCTATGGCGACTCCACCTCTGCCCAACATGCAGTCTACGATGTCTTTATGACCGGAATCCCGGTAATCAATGTTAATAACAACTGTTCGTCAGGCTCAACCGCCCTGTTCCTGGCTCGACAGGCGGTTCAGGGCGGCGCTGTGGAATGTGCCCTGGCTTTTGGTTTCGAGGAAATGCAGCCGGGGGCGCTCGGTTCTCATTGGGATGACCGGGAGTCGCCCTTCGATAATTTCATGAAAGTCCTGGATGATGGCGACTATCCTGAAGCGCCCCTGGCCCTCAGGTGCTTTGGCGCGGCAGGCCAGTACTATATGGATCAATACGGTGCATCACCAGACCTGTTTGCGAAGGTAGCGGTAAAGACCCGAAGACATGCTATGGCCAATCCCCTTGCTCTTTTCAACAACGCGCTCTCGGTTGAAGAAGTGATGGCCGCTCCTGTAGTTTATATGGATTTCCTGACCCGGCTGATGTGCTGTCCGCCTACCTGTGGGGCGGGTGCCGCCATTGTTTGTAGCGAGGAATTCGCCCGGCGCAATGCTATCCGGGGGCGCGTTGAAATTGTTGGCCAGGCCATGACCACCGACACACCCGAGACCTGGGCTGATCCGATCAAGCTGGTTGGTGCTGATATGACCCGTCGCGCCGCCCTGTCAGTATACGAACAATCGGGTATCGGCGTAGACGATGTCGATGTGGTGGAGCTCCATGATTGCTTTACTACAAACGAGGTCATTACCTATGAGGGCCTGGGGCTCTGCGCTGAGGGCGAAGCTACCGCATTTGTGGATGCTGCAGATAACACCTACGGGGGAAAGTGTGTGGTTAACCCTTCCGGTGGTCTTATGTCGAAGGGGCACCCTATAGGCGCAACTGGACTCGCCCAGTGTTACGAACTCGTCAATCAATTACGAGGGACCGCCGGCCAACGCCAGGTGCCAAACGCCAGGGTGGGGCTGCAACACAACCTGGGCCTGGGTGGCGCAGCCGTGGTTACTATGTACAGGAGCGTGTAATGCTGGATAAAGCTAAAATCGGGCACGAATTCCCTTCATTTGTTGTCGATATCGAGAAGGGTCGTTTGCGCTTTTTTGCGAAATCAATTGGTGAAACCAACCCCATCTATACCGACGAGAGTGCCGCGCAAGCTGCGGGTTATCGAACCATACCTGCGCCACCCACCTTCATGTTTTCCGTCGATCTCGAGGGGCCTGAGCTGTTGCCCATACTAAAGCTTTTCGACCTTGATATGGGCAGGATTCTCCATGGAAGCCAGGAATTTGAATACCTGGGCCAGATCTACGCGGGCGATCGCATTACCCAGCAGAGCAGGATTGTTGATATTTTCGACAAGAAGGGTGGAGCGCTGGAATTCATCGTACAGGAAAGCAGATATACCAATCAAAACAATGAGCTGGTCGGCACGGCCCAGCAAACCCTCGTCTATCGAAATTAGTTTCCGGGAGACTACGCATGTCTTATATTAGCGTTGGCACTGAAATACCCGCTTTGGAGCTTCCCCCTATTACCAGAACGACACTCGCCCTGTACGCAGGCGCTTCCGGGGATCACAACCCTGTCCACATTGACAGTGATGTGGCGAGGCAGGCGGGTATGCCTGATGTCTTTGCCCAGGGAATGTTGTCTATGGCCTACCTTGGAAGAGTGCTCACCAACTGGCAACCACAAGCAAAGCTCAGGAAATTCTCCAGTCGTTTTGCAGCCCTTACACAGCTACAGGACGTAATTACCTGCTCAGGTACGGTGGTCGAGCTGGTTGGGAAAAGTGACGAGCTTCTCGCTCGATGTGAAGTTCGGGCCGTAAAGGCCAACGGAGAGCTAACGCTCATTGGCGAAGCGTTGGTTGCAATCTAAGGGGTAGATTTGATGAATCCAGAACTGGAGCTATTTCGAGAAAATGTCCGTCGTTTTGTCACCGAGTATGTAGTTCCACGCTACCGGCAGTGGGAGAAAGATGAAATATTTCCGCGTGAACTGTGGAACACGCTGGGGGAGCAGGGCCTGCTCGCAGTGGATATTCCCGAGGAATATGGCGGGTTTGGCGCAGACTTCCTGTTCTCAATGGTCATACATGAGGAATTTTGCAGGGCAAACTGCGCGGCAGTGGGCGGGCCAATGGCGGTGCACTCTGACATTGTGTGCCATTACATACTCAACCGGGGCTCAGAGAGCCAGAGGCGGACGTATCTTCCGAAGATGGTGAGCGGTGAATGCGTTGGTGCTGTGGCGATGACGGAGCCCGGTGCCGGCAGTGACTTGCAAGGCATGCGAACCACTGCCAGGCGAGACGGTGACGACTTCATTATTAACGGTTCCAAGATTTTCATCACCAATGGACAGCACTGCGACCTGGTCATTGTTGCCGCACGTACCAATATGGAAGTATCGGGTGCGAAAGGTACAACGCTCTTCATGGTTGATAGCGATACCCCCGGATTTCAGCGTGGTCGCAATCTGGAAAAGATTGGTCTGCATCCCAGTGATACCTCAGAACTGTTTTTCCAGGATGTACGGGTTTCCTCTGATGCCATACTAGGGGAGTTGGATCGCGGCTTCACTGTGCTCATGGGTGAACTTCAACGCGAACGACTTGCCCTGGCAATCGGCGCGGTAGCCGCTGCCGAAGGGCTAATAGAGGTTACGGTAGCGTATGTTAAGGAGCGCCAGGCTTTCGGCGCGCCAATATCGCAATTACAGAATACCCGATTCAAACTTGCGGAAGCGGCAACCGATGCTCGCATACACCGGTCATTTGTTGAAGAGTGCAAGCAGTTGTTTATGCGTGGCGAACTCGATGTGGCGACTGTGAGTATGGCGAAGATGTCATGTTCGGAAATGCAGGGTAGGGTAGCTGATACTTGCCTTCAATTGCATGGCGGTTACGGGTACATGCAGGAATACGGTGTTTCTCGAGCCTATGTAGATGCTCGTGTCCAGCGCATCTATGGTGGTACCAGTGAGGTTATGAAAGAACTGATTAGCCGTAGTGTATTGGCGTAAGTATCAATGATTGGTTGTTGCGCGCCCGGCATGTAGCTATGTTTCCAATCGACTGGAGCGGTAGTGAGCGGGGCTCTCTCCAGTCCATTTTTTAAATGCCCGACTGAACGCGGCGGATTCACTAAACCCGGTGCCTAGCGCGACATCAATTATCGAATTTTCCGGATTGAGTAGTAAGCTTCGGGCTGTCTCACAGCGAACGGCATCCTTGATCTGTTGGTAGGACGTGCCCTCATCGGCAAGCCTTCTTCTCACTACCTGGGGACTCATTGCCATGTCGCGACAAAGGGATTCAAACGCAGGATAGCGGGTGGACTCTTTGGCAATCTCAATTAACGATGCCTTCAGTTGCACCTGGATACTGTTCTCGCGGCCAGGCATATATAACAAATCAGCAGGTGAATTGCGTAACCACGCTTCAAGCTCAACCAGGGTTCGCGCTATACGCCGTTTTAAATAACGTTCATGAAACATGAAACCGCAGGCGGATTGCTGAAACCGGACATCACAGTGGAATAGTTCCTCGTAGAAATGTGAATGGTCAGGTTCCGGATAGGAGAAGAAAGCTTCTTTCAGTGGAATTCTCTCATCAATAGCCCAACTGGGGAAACGATGCCATAGCGCCGTCATGAATTCGATTAAAAAGCGATCCGGATCACGTTCGCCCAGGTAGACCTGTGGCATTACAACAACGTAGCTACCTTCATGGTGTATCTTTAGTCCGGCAGAATCAGGAGCCAAATAGGATAGAACTCTTTCTCCCTTGCGGAATAGCGCGCCGAGCGTATCCGCTCCCAACATGAATTCACACGCCAGTGCCCAGGTGCCAATTCGCATTGGAGTTGGATCCAATCCAAATGTTTCGTTATTGGTGCCGGACCAGATGGCTTTGACCAGGTTGGCCAGTAGCTCGTTATTTATCCAGGCTTCTTCTGCCTCTCCAAAATCAACGGGTATTCCGGTTTCCTCAAGAATCTTTTTAACATCCAGGCCGATTGACCGTGCATGGCGGAGCAGTACGGAAACGTAGTGGGTTGAACTCTTTCTCTGTACCATCACACAGCCATTCCGGGATTGAAAGAATTAGTCATGTTGTTTATCGATTCTTGTCATTCACCGGGTAACCGATGATTGCTAGAGTATATCACTGCCGCTTGCCCCGGCCATCGTGAAACCCGCATTATATCGGGTAACGACAGGAGTACCCCGTACAGCTCCATGCAGTGGCAGATAGAAAAGACATATAATAATCAGCTACCCAGAGGCCGAAAACCATGACCAATTTTGTAAGCAATGAGTCTCCTCTGGATATGTTTTATCACTGGGAGAACAAGAAACCCGATGCGATTTACCTGCGTCAACCTGTAGCCCAAGCCTGGCATGACTTCACCTGGCGAGAGGTGGGGCAGCAGGCCCGCCAGATCGCGGCAGCTCTCCAGGCGATGACTTTGGAGCCGGGCGACCGGGTGTCAATTCTATCTGGAAATTGTGCACACTGGATAATGGCTGACCTCGCAGTCATGATGAGTGGCTATAGCAGTGCGCCAATTTTCACCAGCATGACTGGGGACGATGCTCGCTATATTCTCGATCATAGCGGTTCCAGGATTCTCTTCGTTGGCCAGGCTGAAAATTGGGCTCGCGTCAGGGAGATGCTCCCCGCTAATGTAATAGTTATTGCGCTGCCATTTGCCGATGTACCGGGCGCAGATTTTTTCTGGAATGATCTGCTTTCAGACTATGAGCCCCTGGCCGGCAACCCGAATCGGAAGGCCACTGATGAGCTGACCACCATTTATACCTCTGGTTCGACAGGGCGACCAAAGGGGGTTATGTACAGCTTCGAAGGCGCGGGCCATATCGTTCGAAATATCGGCCAGACATTCAATATGGTCGCGGAAGACCGCCTCATCTCGTACCTGCCGCTTGCGCACGGCTTCGAGCGCGGTGTCATCGACTTTATGAGTATGTATGCCGGCTGCACCATCGGGTTTAATGAAAGCCAGCTAACATTTGCCGCCGATATGCAGACGATAAGGCCGACTTTTTTCCAATGTGTTCCCAGGCTCTGGCGTAAATTCCAGGACGCCGTTCTGGCTGGTGTCGGTGGACAGGAATCGCTCGAAAAATTGCTGGCCGATCCCTCTACAGCGGGAGAAACCAGGGCACAAATAAAGCAGAATCTTGGCCTGGATGCAGGGCGCATACTTCTGACCGGGTCTGCGCCCACCCCGGTATCTTTACACGCATGGTATGAGTCACTCGATATGCCGCTGTGTGAAATCTATGGCCAGTCCGAAGTCCTTTCCGGCACCAGCAACCTACCCTGGGATCGTAAGGCAGGAACCCTGGGAAAACCGATGGCTAACACAGAAATTGAAATTGCCGGCGATGGCGAGATTCTAATCAGGGCAAAGGCGGTCATGCTCGGCTATTTGCACGAACCGGATAAAACCGCCGCGACACTCATCAATGGTTGGGTTCATACCGGTGACAGGGGAGAGCTTGATGAAGAGGGCTTCCTCACGATAACCGGACGCGTCAAGGAAATCTTCAAGACAGCGAAAGGCAAGTATGTCGCACCGCTTCCGGTTGAGAGTAAGTTCTCGACAAGTCCTTATCTGGAGCAGATGTGCTTGATGGGTAGTGGGCTCCCGCAGACGGTATTGCTGGTGCAATTGTCCGAGGTCGGGAAAAACACAGAAAGACCTTTACTGGAAAAAACAGTGTACGATCAAACCTTGCGGGTCAATGCCGAACTCGATAGTCATCAAAGAATCGCCTGCGTGATTATTTCAGCCAGCGACTGGAATACGGAAAATGGGCTTGCTACTCACACAATGAAAATCAAGCGTGCTGCTTTGGAAAGCCGCTATGGGCCACTCGCCGAAAAGGTATTCTTGGGTGACGCATCGGTGGTAAGCCCTTTAATAGCATATGAAAACAGTTTTATGTGAGTCACCGGCACGGCCGCGAAGCTGTTTTGAGTTCGAGATGGTGGCTGTGAATTAAATGATCATGCTGATTAATAGGTTCGATCATTCATCCGGTTACATGCGTGAGATACCTTTACTCCAGTAGTTCGCCAACTGGAGATGAAAATAATGAATAACAATTTTTCGCGCACGTTAATAGCTACGGCAGTGGTCCTTGCCAGTAGCCAGGTTATGTCCCAGGCATTGGAAGAGATCGTTGTTACTGCCCAGAAGCGGGCGCAGAGCCTGCAGGATGTTCCCGTCTCGATATCTGTCGTCACGGGTGATGCTTTGAAAAATACGGGCGTCCAGAATCTGGAATCCGCATCCGAGTACTTACCCAACTTTAAAGTTTCCCGTAACGCCATACAGGACACAATTTCAATCCGTGGTGTCAACTCGGACCTGCAGGCGGGTGGTGACCAGTCTGTTGGTATATTCCTGGATGGTGTATTTCGGGGCCGAGGCGTACAGTCGCGTTTTACCTTTGCTGACATGGAGCGACTGGAGGTTTTGCGTGGGCCACAGGGGACCCTGTTTGGCAAGAATACCGCAGCTGGCGCACCGAATATTACCTCAAAGCGGCCGACCAGAGAGTTCGAAGCGGAAATAAGCGCAACCTATGAAGCGGAATATGATAGCCCTGAAATCAGTGGCTATGTATCGGGTGCGCTGTCCAATAATGTGCGTGCCAGGGCGTTCTTTCTTACGCGGGAAATGAAAGAGGGCTGGACAAACAATGCCTACTACGATTCGGACGACCCCCAGAGCGAGGAGTGGACCGGGCGACTTTCCATGGATTGGGATATTACGGACAACCTGTCCGCTGTAATCAGGTATGAGCATTATGATTTCGATGTAAACGGCGCAGCTTACGAAATCATTCAGACGAGCCAGATTCCGTCCAGCCTGGCGCCTATCTCTACAGCAGGCCTTGCTTCACTCGGTCTTATAGATGGTCAGTTGAATGGCAAGACCAATATCGGTCCGGGAGTAGATCCGTTCGGTGGCTATGTTGGAGAAATGGACGAGGGTACCAGTTTCTTTCATGAGGGAGATGGAGATGAGGCGGCTGTCACCTTTAACTGGCAGCTTGACCCCGGTACTGTGACCGCAATTATAGCCCGCTCAGAGTACAGCTTCGATCGCTATAACGATGCTGATTTCGGCCCACTGGCAGTGGCTAATTTGTTTGAATCGGAGGACTATGAGCAGGATAGCATTGAGGTTCGGTTCTCTTCTGATACAGGCGGGGCCCTCGACTATATCGCGGGGCTCTATTACCAGAGTGCCGACCTGGCAGTGAGTGGGGATACACAGTTCTGGGCGCCTTCAAGCCTGGGCGCACTAGGGCTCAACGGTCTTCAGCGTATTCATTACCTCGACCAGGAGTCCGATACCTGGGCAATATTCGGACAAGTCACGTGGAACATTTCAGACGTACTTCGATTGAACATTGGTGGGCGCTACACGGATGAAGAGAAAAGTGCCGTCCAGGGCGCAAACCTTTATGGGAAAGTAGCCGCAACCCAGCCGCATCTTCCAGCGCCTGGCACCAAACTACCGGACCCGCTTGTCGGGGCTTTGAATCCCCTGATTGAGATGGGTAGTGGTGCGCACGATAATGAATTGGCACTGGCCGAAGATGACTTCTCGCCAACCGCCAGCCTGCAGTGGAATACGACTGACGATACCATGCTGTACGCGTCGTTCGCTCGTGGCTTCAAGGGAGGTGGCTTCAATGCTTTCTCGCTTGCGGGCAATCCACAAGATGCAATCTACGATCCGGAAGAGGCCACATCCTACGAGCTGGGCGCAAAGATAGCTCTGTTGGGTGGCACGGCTGAAATAAACGTAGCGATATTTCATATGGAATTCGCAGACATGCAGACTACGCAGTTTACCGGTAATACCGGGTTTATTGTTGGTAACGCGGCCGAGGCGACCAGCCAGGGTTTTGAGTTGGATGGTCGTTGGATGGCCACCAAAAAGTTGCTGCTCTCAGGCAATGTCGGCTACATCAATTTTGAGTTCGACGATTATGCAGGCGCTGGCTGTACAGGTCTGCAGATCTTCACGATGCAGCAAGCGGGCCTGGGGCAGTCAGGTGCGGATTGTTCGGCCCTGGGAATCAATGACCTTTCGGGGCGTACCAATCAGGATGTTCCAGAGTGGACGGCCTCCCTGGCTGCGGAATATACACAGTTGATTGGTGACAACTACGACCTTCGTTTGCTTGTTGATGTGAATTACAGCGGTGAGTACTACGCGACAGCCGATCTCGATGAGAACACCGTCCAGGACTCCTTCGTAAAATACAATGCGAGTGTTATTTTTGGGCCCCTTAGCGGTCAGTGGGACCTATCCCTTATTACCCGCAACCTTGGCGATGAGCAGACCTTCTCTTACGCAAATGACGTCCCGTTATTTCCCGACAGCCATCTGGTGGCTGTTGAGCCCGGACGTACGTTGGCGGTTAGGGGCAGGTACCGCTTTTAAGCGGTACGACTCGCATCCCTGGTGTTTTGGATACATGTCTGGCGGGCCTGGGTCCGCCTGCCGGTCTATCCCCTGTCATGGGATAATGCCTTAAAAGCTATAGGCAGATGCAACAATGCGAGACCTGACCCCCGAAGTGAACAAGGCGGACTGACTCAACCCGCCTTGTTCCGCAGGGCTTCGCGCAAGGCGGCGGTAACGGTTTCCAGCACCTGGATACGGGCGAAGCGTTTGTCGTTGCCGGCAATCAGGTGCCACGGCGCATGTGGCGTGCTGGTGCGTGCCAGCATCTCGTTGACGGCTTCGCGGTATTCGTCCCATTTCTCACGATTGCGCCGGTCTTCATCAGTGATCTTGTAACGTTTGTAGGGCGTGTTTTCACGTGCCTCGAAGCGCGCCAGCTGCTCGTCTTTGCTGATCTGCAGCCAGAACTTCTGGACGATGATGCCGGCGCCGCTGAGCTGTTCCTCGAAGTCATTGATCTCGCGGTAGGCACGTGCCCAGTTGGGGGGTGCAGTGAAGCCCTCAACCCGTTCCACCAGCACCCGGCCATACCAGGAACGATCAAAAATTGTCATCCGGCCGGCCCGCGGGATATTACGCCAGAAGCGCCACAGGTAGTGGTGCGCGTTCTCCTCGTCGGTCGGCGCCGCGACCGGAATGACTTCGCGCAGACGCGCATCCACCGCCTGGGTGACACGACGTATCGCGCCGCCCTTGCCGGCCGCGTCTACCCCCTCGAACACCAGTACGGTTGAGATCTTGTGCGTATAGGCACGCCAGGCCAGATCATTCAGCTCGGCCTGCAGTTCGTCGAGCCGCTTGCGATATTCGCTGCGCTCGATGGTCTGGCTCAGGTCGATACTGTCGAGCAGGGTGATGCGCGTCTCTGGCGAATTCGGCAACAGCTCGTCATCGGTATTGGTCGGTGAGTCGTCGAGCCTGCGATCGGCGTGCGGTGGCTGGGCCAGGGCTTTCTGGATTGCATTCAGCAGGATCCGGCCAGTGGTCATGTCGCGGTAGCGGGGATCGGTTGCCTCGATTATATGCCAGGGAGCGCGGCCGATGTCGGTGCTGCGCACGACCCGGTCGGCGATCTCCTCGAACTGCTGATACTGTTCGCTGAAGTGCGATTTCTCCGGCAGCATCTTCCATCGGCTGCGGTCGCTGCGCGTCAGTGCCTTCAGGCGTTGCCGCTGCACATCTTCGGCGAAGTGATACCAGCACTTGACGATCACTGCGCCATCGTCGATCAGCATCCGTTCGAGTTCGCGCACGCCGCTCATGGACTGGTCGAGAGCGGCGTCGTCCCAGGCGCCCGCGAAGCGCTGCTCGATCGGCCACAGATACCAGCCGCCGAAGAACACACTGATCTCGCCACGTCGGGGCATCGCCCGCCAGAAACGCCACGCCCGCGGACGCTCCCGTTCTTCGTCGCTTTCATCCCAGAACGCGTAGACGCTGACACCACGCGCATCGAGCCATTCGTCGAGCGCATTCACCACTTGGCCTTTGCCGGCGCCTTCCATGCCGGCAATGATCAGGTAGACCGGAATATTGCGCTCGCGCAATGCGATCTGCGCCTCGAGCAATTCGGTGCGCAGTGCCTCGATCCCTTCCTTGTAAGCCTCTTTGCTGAGACTGCGGCCGATCTTGGCGGAGGCGAACATCTGTTGGAGTCCTGTCATTTTACCGTCAATACTCCGCTGATCTGATACCGGGTCGCGAAATCCGGCATCCATTGAATGGACTGTGCCGCCCCAGCGCGGGTTCCCGTATCGACGTGGTCTCAGTCACGGTTTCTCAGGATATCAAACTCAAACCCGGAACGCTTGGCTCATACTGGTTGATAGCCTGGAGCCTGACAACGTGTATGCTTAAGTTATCTGGTCTCTCATTCTTGATCCGAACTGCGAACGGAACCTGCGACATGACCTCAGACCCGCAAACCGGAATCACGCCGCAACCGGTCAAACCGATCGCCTTGTGGTCCTGGGCTCTTTATGACTGGGCTAATAGCGCTTTTTTCACCATCATTCTGACCTTCGTTTTCGCCCGCTACTTCTCCCAGGGTGTCATTGATGACGAGGTGGCCGGCACCGAATACTGGGGCAATATTGTCGGTGTTGCCGGTATAGTGGTCGCGATACTGGCGCCTGTTCTCGGATCCATCGCCGACAAATCGGGCCGCCGCAAGCCATGGCTTATCGTTTTTACGCTTCTGTGCGTCATCGCCTGTGCCATGCTCTGGTTTGTTCGCCCGGACATCAGCGATTTCTGGTGGGCGGCCTTCTGGGTCGGCATGGCCATTCTGGGAGCGGAGTTTGCGTTCATTTTCTATAATTCCATGCTTCCGGAGCTGACGACCTCAGAGAATATCGGTCGCTGGTCCGGCTGGGGCTGGGGATTGGGTTATGTTGGCGGCGTTGTTAGCCTGGTGATCGCGCTCTTCGGTTTTGTCGAGGCCGACCCCGCTTTGTGGGGGTTCGACCGAGAAGAAGCCGAGCATGTACGGGCCACCTTCGTGCTGGTGGCCGTCTGGTATCTTTTGTTTGCGCTGCCGATCTTTTTCTTTACGCCAGACCGACCCAAATCCGGACTCACCGCCTGGCGATCCACCCGGGAAGGGCTCGGCCAACTGAAAGAATCTCTGGTCAATGTCCGTAAGTATCGGCATATCGTGCGCTTTCTTATCGCCCGCCTGCTCTACACTGACGGCCTGGCAACCATTTTTACCTTTGGCGGCGTCTACGCCGCCGGCACATTCAATATGAGCACCACCGAGGTATTGGAGTTCGGCATTGCCCTCAATGTCACAGCCGGGCTGGGCGCGCTGGCGTTTTCCTGGGTGGACGATGCCATTGGCGGCCGCAACACGGTATTACTGGCGCTGACGGGCCTGACCTCAAGTTGCGCCGCAATTCTATTGGTTCAGGATATAACCTGGTTCTGGACCTTCGGTATGCTGCTCGGCATTTTTGTCGGTCCACTGCAATCCGCCAGCCGCTCTTATCTGGGGCGGGCAGCGCCCGAACACCTGCGGGCGCAGATGTTCGGATTGTTTGCTTTTTCCGGCAAGGCCACGGCCTTTGCCGGCCCGCTGCTGGTGGGCGCAGTGACGGCGGCAACAGGCAGCCAGCGCTGGGGCATGAGCACCATCCTGCTGTTCCTGCTGGCCGGTTTCCTGCTGATGCTCACAGTTCCCCAGATAAAAGGCAATGAAGCCCATAGCCCCGATTAACCAGGGCTACGCGATATCGCGGTTATTCAACCATGAGGGTAGGGAAATTAAGACCGCGTAATTGATCGCAGTCAATAAGGGAATACCTTGTCCGTGCTTTACTCAGAAAAACCCACAGTAATGCGGTCTGTTCAAGGGCCGGAAAGCCACAGGGAGAAACTGTCATGGCCAATATCGCAGTGGAAATGCCCCGGGTGAAGGGGTGTCAGGTCTCGGAATGTGTCTACAATCTTGAAAGCGCCTGCAACGCCAGGGCAATTACCGTAGGCGATGGCGCCACACCCAATTGCGACACCTTCTACGTCGCCAGTCGACACGCCAGGAACCGGAATACAGCTGGTGTTGGTGCCTGCAAGGTTACCGGCTGCCGGTTCAACGATGATTATGAATGCCAGGCCGATGAGATAAGTGTCGGTTCAGTGGAATCCTCCGCCATGTGCAGGACCTATCAGTCGAGCTGAAGCGAGGGATGCCGCTTTAGCTTGAACACATATTGTGCAAGCGGCTGCGTCCACGTCACTACAACGCGCAAACGGGCGGTGACGTATTACACCGCTGCATGCATGAGGACGGTGGCGATTTTGCCTCAATGCACGTTCCGGATTGACGGGAATGTCAGCTCCCCGCGGGAAATCACCTGGCTTTGCAACGGCGACTCCTCAGCCACTGTGAGCAGGCGTTGGCAACCCTGAAGCACCGTTGTGCGCTCGATGCCTTGCAGCATTAACTCCTGCAGCCGCGCAATAGAGCCACCGATGACGCCGCATACCAGACGCGGCTGCTCGATCCCGCTCAGGGTGTGGCACAGTAGCACTGCGGAATCAATGAAACGCTGAATGTCCCCCGCGCCATGCCGGCCATGGGTGAAGATGAGCAGCTCAGCGGCTTCCAGTGCAGAACCGGCATAATTCACCGCTTTGATTGTTTCCAGCGCATTAGACAAACCAAGAGCCTGATTATAACTACTCAGCCAGCAAGCCTGGGTCGCTCCGATATCAGACTCTAGCCAACTGCGGTGTGTGCTACAGACAAAGCGTAATTTCATTTGAAATCTCCCAATGTGGTTGGATGGCCTGACATTAATACGAATGGTTCTCATTTGCAACAATAAATGCGCAGCGTAATTGGGGAAGGCTCAAGTCGACGATTTCGTCATATCACTATCGACCCTGGATCAGTCTTGCTCAAGGAGATTTCGTTTTTCATTGAGGGGGATCGGTACCTGATCTTCTTGGGCTGGGTGAGTGGATGTTACAATGCGAGACCTGACCCCGCGGTTCGCCAGTCTGTCATGAAGCCCTATACCACCAGGCTCGATCGTTTTATCAGCCAGAACAGTGATTGCTCCATGGCAGACACTCGCCTGTTGCTGGCACAACGGCGGATAGTGCTGGATGGCATTGTGGCGGATTCGGTTCAGCAGGCGGTGACGAAGTTCACCCGCGTTGAGCTGGATGGTGTCTGCCTGCAGAGCGAGCAGCCGGTCTATCTGGCCTTGAACAAGCCCGCGGGTGTGCTCAGTGCGACAAAGGACACCAAGCACCCGACGATACTGGATCTGGTTCAGCACCCCCGCAAGGATGAGCTGCATATTGCCGGGCGGCTGGACTTCAATACCACGGGCCTGGTACTGCTGACGAATGACGGGGCGTGGTCACGCCGGATCAGCTCGCCGCAGACGAAACTCCCCAAGACCTATGAGGTGAGTGTATCCGAGCCCTTGAGCGGGGAATACGTGGCTGCGTTTCAGTCTGGCATTTACTTTGCCTATGAAGGCATCACCACACTGCCGGCCCGGTTGGAGATACTCTCCGCGTACCGGGCCAGGCTGTCGCTGGTCGAGGGCAAGTATCACCAGGTCAAGCGCATGTTCGGTGCGTTCCAGAACAAGGTGCTCGCGCTGCACCGCGTCTCGGTAGGGCCTGTATGCCTGGGTGATCTGGAACCGGGCGCCGCCAGGCCGGTTGGCGCAAGTGAGCTGGCAGAAATATCGCGTCAGGTTTTCGGAACGTGACATCGGGAGGTTTGTCCATGACAGCGGTCGACGGTGAAGACACGTGCCCATTCTGTGCCGAAGTGAATACCTGCATGGCGAAGAGCACGCAGCCACAGCAGTGATGGTGTCATCGCGGCCGGGGGAATAATACCTGCAAATGCCCCGATTCGCGCCCGAGGATTCAGGGAACCGCGCTGTTATCGTCTCGCATGCCGGGACGCTCAACCTGGTCGGGGTGGGCGATCCGCAGCAACAGAATTGCCAACAGAAACGCCGGCAGCCCGAGAATCGCGGCGGTCACAAAGAACCAGAACCAGCCGACGCTGGCGGCCAGGATGCCGGTGAAACCGCCGAGGAACTGGCCGGGCAGGGTCATCACCGAGCTGAACAGCGCGTACTGGGTGGCAGTGTAGGCGGTGTTGGTCAGGCTGGACAGATAGGCGATCAATACCGAGATGGCCATGCCGCCGGTGATGTTGTCGGCAATGATGGCGATGACCAGCCCGTAGGTTTCCGGGCCGATCAGCGCCAGCCAGGAAAACGTCAAGTTGGTGACTGGCGCCATCAGGGCAGTCCCGATCAACAGGGGGGCGATACCGAAGCGCGCCACCAGCACGCCGCCCAGGGCGGCGCCGATCAGCGTCATCGCCAGGCCAAAGGCAGCCGCCACATTGGCGATTTCGGCTTTACTGAATCCCAGGTCCAGATAGAACGGATTGGCCAGTACCCCCATGAAAATATCGCTGATACGAAACGTACCGATAAACAACAGCACTACCACGGCAGCCATCCCGTAGCGTTTGAAGAAGTCAGCAAACGGGCAGATCACGGCGCCGATAAACCAGGCGGTCAGATCCCGACGCATTCCCTGGTGATCGGTGTCATCCAGATAGTCGGTGACCCTTTTTTCGAGGATGGCGGTGGCCCGGTCGATGGTGACCGCCGGCTCGCGGATGATCAGCGTGGTCAGCATGCCCACTCCCATCAGCGCAGCCATGGCGCCGTAAGCAAGATTCCAACTGCCGATGTTGGCAACGTGCAGTGCGCCGGCGCCGGCGGCCAGCAGGGCCACCCGGTAACCGGTGACATAGGTGGCGGCCATGGCCGCCTGACGGTGGCGGGCTTCGGCCTCCACCCGGTAGGCATCGATGGCCACGTCCTGTGTGGCGGACCCAAAAGCCGATAGCACGGCAAACACCGCCACCAGCCAGAGATTCTCCAGCGGGTTGGTCAGTGCCATACCGGCCAGCGACACGGCGATGGTGATCTGCGCGGCGAGCATCCAGGCCCGGCGCCGACCCAGCAGCCGGGATAACAGGGGCAGAGGGGCCCGATCCACTACCGGCGCCCATAGCACCTTGATGGAATGCGCAATCCCCACCCAGCTGAGAAAGCCGATCGCCGTCAACTCGACACCGATGTCGCGCAACCAGGCGCTGAATGTCCCACCCACCAGCAGCAGTGGCAGCCCGGCGGAGAAACCGAGAAGCAGCATGCCCAGTACCCGGGGCCGCAGGTAAACGCGGAAACCTTCGGGCTGTTCACCAGTGCGGACGGACATGGATGGGGCCTTTGGTTGTTTCGGTCAGGCTCTTCATCATACACTGGAGAATGCGATAGAGCCCGTCGCCATTGTCAGTGTTATCGACCGAGACCTCTTGTATGATAAGAAGAGCAAATCAACAGGATGGTTTCCAAACGAAATTCTGAGAATCGCCAGGCGCAAACTCCTCTATTTGCAAGATGCAACGGGATTACCGGATCTGGAAGTTCCGAGACATCCGGTGAGTCCGGGACATACCAAATGAATAAAAACAGGTGTTGTTATCTCTGCCATTAAGACAACCAGGGACAGAGTCCGTGGAAATTCCGGTTTCCTGGCGCTCGCCGCCCTCATCATTGCCGGTGAGGCCATCTTTCTGCTGCCCTTCGTCCTGTCGCGCATTTTCCGTCCCACCTTCATCGACATTTTCGGCATCACCAATCTTCAGCTCGGCACCGCGTTTTCCCTGTATGGCGTCATCGCCATGGTGTCCTACTTCGCCGGCGGCCCGCTGGCGGACCGCTTTTCCGCCCGCAACCTGCTGGTGGCGGCATTGCTGGCGACTTCCCTCGGCGGGGTAGTCATGGCCACCATACCGCCCATCGGCGTGCTGACCCTGCTCTACGGATTCTGGGGACTGACCACCATCCTGCTGTTCTGGGGGGCCCTGATCAAAACCACCCGGGAGCTGGGCAGTGTTCACCAGGGCAGGACCTTTGGCCTGCTGGACGGCGGCCGCGGACTGTTCGCGGCGGTCATGGCGTCGGTATCGGTTCTGGTGTTCGCGGCCCTGTTGCCGGCGGATGTGGAAACCGCGACCCTCGCCCAGCGCGAGCAGGCACTGGCTACAATCATCCAGGGATTTTCCGGGATGTGTGTCCTGTCGGCGCTGCTGGTCTGGCTGTTCGTGCCGCCGACGCCGCGGAGCGATACCCTGGCCGGTACCCGGGATAGTTTGCGGGGCCTGCGGCAAGTCATGGCCATGCCTACGGTCTGGTGCCAGTCGGTCATCGTGCTCTGTGCCTACGTGGCCTACAAAAGCACCGATGGTTTTTCCCTGTATGCCAGGGACGCCTTCGGTTACAACGAGGTGGAGGCCGCCACTATCGCCACTGTCTCGTTCTGGATGCGCCCGGTCGCGGCCATCGGTGCGGGATTGCTGGCGGACCGGTTCAGTGGTTCGGTCATGCTGTTGTTGAGTTTTGCCGTCGTCATGTTGGGCAGCGGGGCGATCGCGGCCGGTTTGATCGTGCCCGGACTGCCGTGGCTGTTGCTGGCGACCATCGCGGGTACCAGTGCGGGTATCTATGGTTTGCGCGGCCTGTATTTCGCCATTTTCGGTGAGGGCAATGTCCCGCTAATACGGACCGGCACTGCGGTGGGCGTGGTGTCTTTTGTCGGCTTCACACCGGATATCTTCATGGGTCCGCTGATGGGCTGGCTTATCGATTCCTCTCCCGGGGCCGCGGGCCACCAGCATGTATTTGGGGTCGTGGCGGGGTTTGCTGTTATCGGGCTGATTGCGACGGTGTTGTTTGGCCGGGCAAGCCGGGCCTTGCCGGGAAGTGACCCGGTTTGAGTTCGCCAGCAGCTGCAGTTTCGCCTATTCCTCTGCCAGTCCGTGCCTGCGGTGCCAGTCCAGCAGCGAACAGTCCGGATAATGATCGAAGCGGCATTCGCCGTCGCCCGCGGGCACCGGTACCCAGCCGGGTTTTGAATCCAGCAGGATGTGATATCGCTCAGGCGGCTCGGGCAGGGGGCTGTCGATGACCGAGGCAAAGGGATGGATCAGTGCCGGCCAGCGCGGATCGAAGGCCCACATCATGCTGCCGCAGTGCTTGCAGAAACGCCGCTCGCCGGGGCTGCGCTCGTCCCGCTTTGGATGATCCATATAGGGCCGATAAACATTGATCGACTCCTCACCCTCAACTACGAGCGAGTCGGCGTCGGCATGCAGATTGATGGAGAAGCCGCCGGCGCCCGCCGTTTTACGGCAGATGCTGCAGTAGCAGTACATGAACGGATAGGGCGCCACGCTGTCGCAGCTGAACCGCACCGCGCCACAATGACAGGAAGCTTCGAGTTTCATATCGGCACTCCGGATTGGTACACATTACGATGAAGTTACAGCTTAAACAGCTGTTCTCACTTAAAAACTCTGCCGCGAAAGTGAAACTGGATCTCGCTGCCTTTGATATCGACATGGCAGCTTCGCAGTGTATTCAGACCGTATGATTTATTCTCTTTTGCGTACTGGGTATTACCCACACGAAATTACCGTAGTATCCAGCAGCTGCAACACTGTGGCCAGCATCTTTTCGCGGCTCAGTTACGGCTTGGCGCGTGTGTCAGGGGGCGATTTACGAAAACGCGCAAGCTCAGTTTGAACATTGTCGCGCGACGCGCTACAATTGTGTCGGTGTAGGCAAAGGCGAGCGAATGATCAAAAGCATCAGGCACAAAGGGCTAAAGCTGTTTTTCGAGAAAGGCACTACGAAGGGCGTCCGCATTGATCATGTTGATCGCCTCCGTGACCGCCTGACTGTGCTGGACGCTGCAACCTGCCTTGACGATATTGCCGCCGGCAACTGGGGACTGCACCCGCTGACCGGGAAGCTGAAAGGCCAGCACGCCATCAAGGTGTCGGGCAACTGGCGACTGTTCTTCGAGCTTAGAGACGGCAATGTGTACCTGCTGGACTATGACGATTATCACTGACAGGAGAAAACACCATGTCCATGTATAACCCCTCGCATCCGGGCCAGATCATCCGGCAACGGCTGATCGAGGATGAGGACGGCCACAAAATCGACAGCGTGGCCGTAGTCGCAGAGCGGCTCGGCTGCCATCGTAACACCCTGAACCGGCTCATCAATGGTAGTGCCTCCGTAACACCGGATATGGCTCTGGCACTGGAACAGGCGGGTGCCGGTAGCGCCGAGTTCTGGCTCTCCATGCAGGCCAATTACGACCTGTTCCAGCTGCGTCACAGTCAGGGAGCGGCTTGATGAGCGCCGGGAAGAATTTCAGCGTCGTGTATAGGACGTATAAAGAGCCTGTTGAGAGTAGATTTTCTCGCTGAGCCTGTGAAAACTACTCTACTTGCATGATCCAGCAGACTTGCAGGATTTAAGAGTTCCACCTGGTAATCGGCTGGAAGCCTTGAAAGGTAGTCTGAAGGAATTTCACTCGATACGGATCAACGGCTTGGTCTGTGGTCAGGGCGTGTCCGCCTGCGGTGGCAAGGGTGAATCAGGTCAGTGAGCTTGCCACTTCGGCCACCACTGCGGCAAGCGCGGGGCCCTGTTCTTCCTGCAGGAAGTGGCCGGCATCACGGATGATCGGGTGGTTGCGGCCCCGGGCGCCGGGAATGCGCTGGCGAAAGACGTCGGCCCAGGCAGCCGTCGCCGGGTCGCTGTCGCTGAAGGCGGTGACAAACGGTTTCTGCCACTGCTCCAGCAGCTGCCAGGTGCGCCGGTTCCCGGCGACGCCGGGCATGTCCTCGCGGATCGGGATCAGACTGGGAAACTCCAGCGCCGCCGCCTTGTAGGCAGGCGTCGGGAAGGGCGCGTCATAGGCGGCGCGCACGGCTGCGGACAGCGGCGCCACGCAAACCCCCGCGACCACATCGGCAATGGGCAGGTCCGTGGCCACCCGGGTCGCAGCAACCCACTGTTCGACAATCTCTCCCGGCCAGGGCTCCACTCCGCGGGGTGCGGCTTCGCAGTTGGGCAGCAGGGTATTCGCGGCGACCACGGCCTGGAAGCGCTCCGGCATCTGCGCCAGCACAGACAGCCCGATGGGGCCACCCCAGTCCTGGCAGACGAGGATAATGTCCCGCAGGTCAAGCGCCGTGACCAGTGCGGCCATCTGCGCGACATGGCCGGCATAGCTGTAGTACTCGCGCTGCGCCGGTTTGTCCGAGCGCCCGAATCCGATCAGGTCCGGCGCGACGCAGCGGAACCCGCGTGCGCTGAGTTCACGGATCATGTGGCGATAGAGGAAGCACCAGCTGGGCTCGCCGTGCAGCAGCAGCACTAACGGCCCTTGCCTGGGGCCCTCATCGAGGTAGTGCATGCGCAGCGGGCCCAGTCGATCGTCGGTAAGCTGCAGGTAGCGGGGCTCCCAGGGAAAGTCGGGAAGCCCGGCAAAATGGTGGTCCGGTGTACGCAAAACGGTCGTCATGGCCTGGGCAGGTCCCCGCTGAGAGCCCGGTAGTGAGCCGGATCGGTTGAGTGGTCCACCAGCAGGCTGGCAATGTCAGCTGCGGTGCTGTTTATGGCGTCCCTGACGGCAGCAGCAAGCGTGGTTGCGGACGCCCGCGCGGGCTCGATTATCGTGGCCCCGGCTGTCGCAGCAGCAGGCGCCGGTAAAGTACTGCCGCCGCTTCGACGTCTGGATCCTGGCGCCGGGCATTGGCCGTGGCGAAGAAGTATACGACATATTAACGGCCTATCGAGAGTAGGCATCCTCGCTGATTGTGTCTACTGGACCTGCAGACCTGTCGAAGTTTCTATCTATTGCCCCGAAAATACTGTTCGCAGCGTTGGGTATGCCATTCATATCCGTTCAAACCTGGACGTGAGCACACCGGCGTTGCGGAATCTCTGGCATGGTGTCCCTCACGGTTTGCCTCGGGTCAGTCGCTCTGGCTGGCTGCTATCCTGCTCAAGTGACCGATCCCTGTCCCGGGGATACAGGGGTACGCCGGAGAGGGTGACGAACTGGCTCGGCGCCGGCCGTGGATGCAGGTAGCTGTACAACCATACGCCAAAGATGCCAGCGAGGATGGCGATCAATACGGTGCCACCAAGCAGCAGTGGATAGGGTGGCCCGATCCTCTCCGCCTCCGCGGCGGGCCAGTCGATGACTGCCACCTGGGGGTAGTTTTCCACCTGACTGACCGCGATTTTCACCTGCCTGGCCTGTGTCTCCCGGTTGAGCTCTTCCAGCCGCGCCAGATCCTGCGCCAGGGCCTGGTGCTTCGCATAGATGGTGTTGAATTCGGCGACTGCCTGCTTCTGCCCTTGTAGCCGGCTCTCGAGGTCTGCCACGGACGCCCGGGCAGCCTGATGGGCCCGTTCGGCGTTGGCCAGCTCCATCTGGCTACCTTCTGTGTAGGCCTGGCCAAGCTCCGCCTCCAGCTGGGCAATCTGCTCGGGAATCTCCCGCAGCTGAGGCGCCTTGCTGATGTAGTCGTCGGTATAGCGGACACGAAGCTCTTGCAGGCGTGTGCGCAAGTCCGCCAGCGTTTGCGACATGGCGGCGACGTCGTTGCGCTCGCTTTCCGGTACCACCTGCTGTCCCGCTGCCAAAGATGCCCTGAGGGTGTCGAGGTAGGCATTGCTCCGAATTTCCTCCTCTACTGCCCGATTGAGCGCTGCGTTGAGCCCGTCCAGCTGCGACAGTACGGCGTTTTCCTGCCGCTCCACGGAGATAATGTCGTTGTCCTGCCGATACGTCTCAAGGGCGTCACGGGCCGCATCCAGTCGTCCGGCCAGCCCCGTCAGTTCTTCATCGACTTCGGTCAGGGTCTGCGCCTTGCGTGCTTCGATATCCCGGGCGCGGACCCCGGTGTAGACCTCGATCCAGCTTTCCAGAAGGGGTGGCAGCTGTTCCGGCTCTGACCCGATCGCCACCAGTTCCAGCAGGTTGGTCTCGGGAACGGGCCGCACGTCCAGGAGGCTTCGCAGCTCCAGTGCCGTGAGCGTGATTGCGTAGTCCGCGTCGAGCACCTCGACCAGACGGCGTATGATTTCACTGCCCATCAAGGTGTGCTTTTGGATGGCAACACCCTGGACATCCGCCTCGAGCAGCTGGGCATCGATGGCGGTCGGGGCACTCATCAGTACGGTCGCCGTGCTTTCATAGCGTGTCGGCTGCAGCAGTGTGAACAGGAGGCCCGCGACCAGTACGACCAGCGCTGTGCCAACGAAGACGCGCCGGCGGACCCTATCGTGCCACACAGGGTCCGTATCGGCAGTCAGGGTGGCGCTGCGCGCACCGTCTTTCACGAAAACCATACCGATTACCTGGCGTCTGAATACGACATTCAGTTTAGTGCATCCGCTTGCTGCCCGCATGGTCTCCTGCAGGGTCCGCCCTGGTTCCCTCCGCGCCTGCATTTGCCGGCGCCGCAAATAATGTTTCTACTGCATCCTTTTCTGGTTCTGTCTCCCAAAGCTTTTAACGAACGCACATCCCTGGTCATTGGCCTGCCGATGACCACTGCCAGCTATAACTCCGACAACCCCTTCGCAGTAGCCGTCGGCGTTACTGGTGGGCGCAAGGCCGGGCAAGCCAGTTACGTGCTTTGTCATCAGCCCAAGTCCTTCGACCGGCGCCTGTGTGGCGGCGCGCCCCATCCAATGAAAAGCGTGACCGATGCCCGCTTTGCCGAGGTGCTCGCCTTGCTGAACCACGTTATGCAGTTGGTCTGACTCAGGTGTAGTGATCGCAAGGCGAGTGTCTATGGCATTCGTATCGGGCGCACTTTTCGGCAGACGGCCAGCCGCTTGTGGCGGTATGAGTCCGGTTTGATCTGGCTTGAAACCGCTCCCCTGCTGCAAATGCTTGAGTGTGACGATGCCCGCAAGCCAGACCCCTGTCGTGGGACGAGCAATCGAGGTTGTTTGCGCGGTTGCCGGGTCATTTGAGGGAGATGGCGTTGTTCAAGGTCAACACCGGAACGCGGGAGCAGGAAGTGGTGGGTTTGCGGTGGGATTGGGAAGTACCGATCCAGGAGCCGAAAACCAGCGTGTTTGTGGTCCCGGGTGCCGGCGTGAAGAATGGGCAGGACCGACTGGTGGTGATGAGTGCCGAAGCACGGGCGGTGATCAATCGTCAGCGACGCAGGAACCCGGCGCATGAGTTGGGCCAGTGGATGCTACAATGCGAGACCTGACCCCCGAAGTTTAAGAGGTGGTAGCTACGGGTGGACTTGAACGGGGCGGCCTCCCGCCACCACTGGCGGACGACCTCTTTTATGACAGGAAGAGTAAGTCAACCAGATCGTTTCCAGCGGAACTTCGGAGAACCGCCAGGCGAAAACTACTCTACTTGCATGATGCAGCAGACTTGCAGGATTTGAGAGTTCCACCTGGTAATCGGCTGGAAGCCTTGAAAGGTAATTTGAAGGGATTTCACTCGTTACGGATCAACGATCAATGGCGACTGGTTTTCCGCTGGAGTGGCGGGCAATCATACGATGTGCAGATAGTGGATTATCACAGGTAGAGGTGAAGGCTGTGAACAGGCAACCGAAACATCCGTTCCATCCCGGCGAGATGCTGCTTGAGGAATTTCTCGAACCCCAGGGCATGAGCCAGGCTGAATTCGCAAGGAGAATAGGCTGGACCAAGGCGCGAGTTAACGAACTCATTCGCGGGAAGCGGGGTGTCACGGCAGCGGCCGCATTAGATCTCGCTGACGTCCTGGGGACCTCGCCAAAACTCTGGATGAATCTCCAGGCTACCTATGACCTGGATAAGGCGGCTGCGGCCCGGAGGGTAGCATAACATCGCTCGGCAACAGCTGTTTTGAAACCGTCCGAAAAAGCGGGGTAGAACCCGTCGGCATTCTCTTCCAGTAAGCCTCTGGCGCTCGAGTCAGCGGCTGACGCGTCGGCTAACAAGCTGAATCAGCTCCTCCAGTTCTACCACGAAGCAATCAGTGCTGGCCTGGGAGCTCTAAACCGAGCAATCGAGGCCTTTCTTGCAGCTTGCGCAATATGCAATAGATCAATACACTACTCAGGTATCCTGAAGGAAAGCTGGGAATTGATTAAGAGCATCGGGCACAAAGGGCTCAAGAAATTCTTCAACAGTGGTGGCAACGATACCCGGGGCATCAATTCCGACCATAAGGGCAAACTGCGCGACCAGTTGGCTGCCTTGGACTCCGCCACGGACATTGCGGATATGGATTTGCCGGGGTGGCGCCTGCACCCCTTGAAGGGAAAACATAAAGGGAGGCACGCTATCTGGGTCAGCGGTAACTGGCGAATGACCTTCGAGTTTGAGAATGGCGATGCGTATGTCGTGGATTATGAGGATTATCACTGATGGCTAAAATCACTGTACACCCGGGCGGCTTCATTAAGCGTAACTATATAGATGAGTTGGGCCTCACGGCCACCGCATTGGCGGATGCGCTGGAGGTGTCAGAGTCTACCTTGAGCCGTCTGCTTCATGAAAAGATCGATTTGTCTCCGGCCCTGGCTGTGAAGGTGAGCAAGGTGCTGGGACGCTCGGCGGAGAGTTGGATGGCGATGCAAGCCCATCACACACTGGCAAGATACCAGGCCGAGTTTGAGCAATGGACACCAACCAAGCGGGTGACTGCGGAAGGCCTGGTTGCCGTGGAAGGTGACAAGTCGAAAGCAAAACACAAGACAGCGGCGGCTTAGCGAGAACTGGGTAGAACCGTGAGTTGGGCCAGTGGATGCTACAATGCGAGACCTGACCCCCGAAGTGTAAGAGGAGGTAGCTACGGGTGGACTTGAACCACCGACCCCAGCATTATGAATTTGGCTGGATATTTTTAACTCGTTGATTTTATTAACTTAAATCCGAGCATCCACAGCATAGTCTGCACCACGGAGCACAACAAGTCACGGTTAGTCCCGCAAATCTCCCGCAGCTTTCACCCTGAATAGCAGCGGGTTAGGTAAGAGGCGCCACCCTGGTGTTGCAGGCGCGAATCGATCATCCGCGCCTTTCTCTCTCTTTATGGATCATCAATTCTGTTGACAGGAAATGGCGAATCGTGATGTAGTGTCCTTGGTCCTAGGACAAAGGACGGCAAGGTAAGGAAGTGATGAAAAGTCAGGATATATTTATATTGCTCAAGCTCGTGAGCCTATCCCAGCAGGAGGAGTCCGGCGAGATATCAGAAGCGGTCAATGATTCCGAGAATATGATCACTGTCAGTGACCGATACTCGGCCAGAGGGCTGGCCGCCGCCTTGGGTGTCAGTAAAACGGAAGTAAATGCATCGATCAACCGCAGTATTGCGGTAGGGATGGCAAAACATGAACGGGAGACCGGCTATCCAAGAGCGAATAAAAGTGCGCTTCTTGAATTTATCTGTCATGGCTTGAAGTACGTTTTTCCGGTCAAACCTGCAGAGATTACCAGAGGTATTCCTACCGGATTTGCAGCACCGGGACTTAAAGGCGAACTAATGAGTACCGGGGATTACATTTATGTTTGGCCCGATGCGAAAGGCAAAGAGAAGGGGCAGACTGTGACACCTCTGTTTAAGAGTGTTCCGGAGGCAGTGAAAAAAGACCCCAGGCTCTATGAATATCTGGCGTTGGTAGATGCCGTGCGTTTGGGGAACCCGCGCGAGTCAAAGCTTGCCATTAGCAGGCTCGAAGAAAGGCTTAAATCCCGATGAGCAGCGCCTATGAGCAGCTAGCAGGTATGATAGAAAAAGTTGCCAGGGCTTTGGGTGATGAGCTTTTGGGTGAAGTCGCTTTTGTCGGGGGATGCACAACGGGTTTGCTAATTACCGATGAATTTACCAAAGAAGAAATCCGTTTTACCGATGATGTTGATCTGATCATCAATGTTGTCGGTTATGCCCAGTGGGAAGTATTTAAGGCCCGGTTGCGCGACAAAGGGTTTAGTGAATCAATGGAGGATGATGTTATCTGTCGCATGCGTCTGGGCGAGCTGAAAGTTGATTTTATGCCCGACAATGAGAAGATTCTGGGCTTCAGCAACCGGTGGTATGCCGCCGCCTTGAAGGCCGCTCAGAATTATAGATTGACCGATGTGCTTACAATCCGCTTGCTCACGCCGCCCTTTTTTATAGCAACCAAGCTTGAAGCTTATCTTGGGCGCGGTAACGACGATCCTTTAGGCAGCCATGATCTTGAAGACATTCTAAATCTTGTTGATGGGCGGGAAGAGCTTGTTGCAGAAATTGCAGATACAGATGGAGATGTCCGGGACTACATAGCCGGGCAGATTGGCGCGCTCATGGAGCACGGCGATTTTGAATATGCCGTGCAGGGCATTGTGCGTGGAAGCCGAAGCAGGGAAGATTTGATATTTAAACGGCTTGAAGCGGTGAAGGCCTTGAAAGGAAGCGCTTAGTGGCTTTGTACTATGAATGGCATAGCGCCCCAGGCTCATTAACTGAGGAAAACCGGGATCATTGCGGTATAGCAGAGCGCACGGATGCGTGGCTGGCCATTGTCATAGACGGTTCCACGACAGGTCCCCATGGCGGTGAATTAGCCAGAGAGCTGGCCTGCCGTCTGGTTGATGGATTCTTTGCCTCAGGCCCGCCGGTAACAGAGCAGCAGATTTGTGATTTCATGCGAAAGGCGCATGAGGATTTACGGCGGCAATACCCGGCTGACTCCGCGAGTTATTTTATTGCGGTGCAGAGTGAACAGAACCGGGTCATGACGTTTCATGCTGGTGATTGCCGGATTGGCAAAGTAACGCAGGATAATGCAATTGAGTGGTTATCGGTCGCTCATACCCTGGCCAATGCTACAGCGCCTCTCTCCGATACGGCACTATCCGTTCATCCCGGCAGACATCTTCTGACCCGCAGCTTTAGGTCCCGGCACTTTGAACGGCCTGAATGCGATCAATGCTCTCTGCTGCCGGGTGAAATGCTGGTCATTGCCACAGATGGATTTTGGGCGGAGATGGACGCTACCAAGCAGGCCGATCTTATAGAAGGAAATCTACCTGTTTCCGTGGACAGGGTGGATGACGTAAGTTTCTTATTACTCAGGCAGCAGTCGAATGGTTCGGCAGGGTCGACTGGAAAAGTTTATTCCGAGGACAACATCTATGTCCGCACAATACGCGAGCATGTGACAATTCAATTTTAACCAACCGGGTCAATAACCCCGGGTAAAATTACTGTCGGTGATGGAGAACAGACGAAATGAATTGTTATATCTGCGGTTGGGAGGACGGAACAGAACTGATAAGTGACCGTGACTATAGTGACAAGGAGCTAGTCCATTGTCCTCGATGCGGGGCATACGAAATTAGCGGTACAGTGAAAGCCACACTTGCCCATACAGGCGCTGACCTGCAGCTGTCAGCCTACTTGAGAGACTGGAACCTTCTCACAGGCAAGCCTGCACAGTTAAACAGCCAGAACGTCAAATCCATTCGAGAGAGTACTACTTGGTACTCCACATCCGAAAAGATGGAAAGGTTGCTGGGCAGTTTGGCCGCGATGTCTAACTATCCAGGGGACCAACTCCATTTGGAATTAGAAAGAGACATGGTATTGGCTAGGGCGGAAGAGCCCAGAGAGTTTGACTTCTATTTAAAATCTTTAGTTGATCGTGGGCTATTAAAAGCGCAGGGCAAATGGACCTTCGACGGACCGCCGCCACTGATACTTAGTCCCGAAGCGTGGGATGCGATCGAGAGCAGGCCAGGGGTGGACTTGGAAAGTGCTCAAGTTTTTGTGGCTATGTCTTTCTCTGAAGCTATGAAACCCCTCTATACGGACGTAATTGAACCTGCGGTGGAGAAGGCAGGCTATCGTGCGTATCGCGTTGACCATGACCCACACATTGAACGTATCGACGCTAAAATTATTGCTGAGATCAAAAAGTCCAGGTTTTTGGTGGCAGACGTCACTGAGCAAAAGCCAGGGGTCTACTATGAGGCTGGATACGCTCACGGCCTCGGTATTCCCGTTATATGGACAGTGCACAATGGTGACCTGAAGAACGTCCATTTTGACACGAGGCAGTACGCCCATATCAACTGGACAGATGGAGACGATCTTCGTGAAAGATTGGGGCCTCTCATAGAGGCCGTGATAGGGCGTGGTCCGAGGGGGTAATAACAAATCCTGTCGGTATATATGGCGGTATAAGGTCGTATTATTTTATTAAAAATGTCTATTTATTAATGAGTTGTGCTTCGTTTTCGGAGATGATCCGACACTGGTTGGCGTATCTAAAATCTAAACCCGGCCCACTTTACACCACGGAGCACAACGGATTAGAGCCTGGTCTAGGTCTCTTGGCAGTCCGCGGAGCGCCGAAGCCAGTGCGGCTAACGCTCTGGGGTCGGCTCGTTCGTGCTGCTTTCGGAACGCAACGCAACGGGCATAATTGCAGGCACTAGTCGCAGGTTCATTATTACCCCCACGGGCAGGCAGCGGTAGTCGCTCAGGTTTAGTATTCAATGCGCTGTCCAGCCGCCATCAACCTTCAGGCTGTCGCCGGTGATCAATCCGGAGGCAGCACTCGCCAGAAACAGAACTGCATTGGCGACATCTTCAACCTGGCCGAGTTTGTTCATGGGAATCTGTGCCAGTACATTGCGTTGAAACTGCGGGTCATCCAGCATGGGGCGGGTCATTGGAGTCTCAATAAAGGTTGGGGCGACGGCATTGACCCGCACTCCTCGTGGTGCCAGTTCCACCGCCATGGCTTTCGTCAGGCCTTCAATAGCGTGCTTGGTCATACAGTAGACGGTCCGATTTACCGCGCCCACATGTCCCATTTGGGAGCTCATGTTGATGATAGACCCGGTGCCCTGATTCACCATGATCCGGGCGGCAGCCTGCGCTACCCGGAATGCGGAGCGGATATTGACATCCAACATGAGATCAAGCGTTACCAGCTCTACGTCGATAAACGGTTGCGGTCGATTGGTGCCAACGTTGTTGACCAGCACGTCCAGCTGGCGTAAACCACCCAGCCTTTGCATGAATTGGTCGCTGGTGACATCTTCAGTCCAGCCCTCGATAGAGTTCGGGTAAGCCCGCGCCAGGCTTTCGAGATCTGCAGTTGTCCGCGCGACGGCAATCACCTGCGCCCCGGCGTTTGCCAGAAGTTCCGCGCAGGCGCGACCAATGCCTTTGCCGGCACCCGTTACCAGGGCTATCTTGCCTCGCAGCATGAAGTGCTCCAGCGCGGTGTTGCCTTGTCGTACTTCGGCCATGTTGTCTGATCCTTTTAAGGGTTGGTGGGGCAGCCGAGGCGCGATCGCTTCAGTCAGGTAGAGCCGCTGAATCAGGCTATCCTACCCTTCATGCCGGGTATAATCAAAAAAATTGCATTCGAAGTCATAGATGGGTAGCATTTGGCCCCATCAGTTAATATTTTGGGAGCAATGACAATGGCGAAGTACCTTAAGACTGGGGTGTCGGTGGAGGAAGCGCAGACACAGGATGCTAAAGTGCGCGCGACTGTGGAGGATATACTGCGGCAGATTGAAGATCGTGGAGATGCCGCTGTGGCCGAGTTTTCGCAGCGTTTCGACAAGTGGGCGCCGGCATCTTTCAGGCTCAGCCAGAGTGAAATTGATGCCTGTTATGAAGAGCTTGATCAGCAGGTTATCGACGATATTCGTTTCGCGCAGGAGCAGGTGGGTAATTTCGCCCGGATCCAGCGAGCCTCCATGCAGGACGTGGAACGTGAAACCCTTCCGGGTGTCGTTCTCGGCCACAAGCATATTCCGATGAACAGCGTCGGTTGTTATGTCCCCGGCGGCAAATATCCATTGGTTGCCTCTGCACACATGAGTGTGGTGACCGCCAAGGTGGCAGGCGTAAAGCGTGTTATCGCTGCTGCCCCCCCTTTCAATGGCAGACCAAGCCCCGCCATCGTCGTGGCGATGCATATGGCAGGCGCGGACGAAATTTACTGCATGGGTGGCGTCCAGGCGGTCGGCGCTATGGCCATTGGAACCGAGACGATCGGTGCGGTCGATATGATCGTCGGGCCTGGCAACGCGTTCGTCGCGGAAGCCAAGCGGCAGTTGTTCGGCCGAGTAGGAATCGACTTGTTCGCCGGCCCTACGGAAACGCTGGTGATCGCGGATGATTCTGTTGACGGAGAGCTGTGTGCCGCCGATTTGCTTGGGCAGGCTGAGCACGGGCCCAACTCCCCGGCCATTCTGCTGACCACCTCTGAGCAGTTGGCGCAGGACACGATGGCGGAAGTAGAGCGCCAGCTGACCATTTTGCCCACAGCGGAGGTTGCGGGCCAGGCCTGGCGCGAGTATGGGCAGGTTATTCTTTGTGAGAGCTACGAAGAAATGGTGCAGGTGGCGGACGAGATTGCCTCTGAGCACGTTCAGGTGATGACCCGGGACCCGGAATTTTTCCTGACCAACATGACCAATTACGGTGCGCTGTTTCTGGGGCCGGAAACGAATGTATCCTACGGCGACAAGGTGATTGGCACCAATCATACTTTGCCAACGAGGAAGGCCGCACGCTATACTGGCGGCCTCTGGGTAGGCAAGTTCCTCAAGACTTGTACCTATCAAAAAATCACTCCGGAGGCCTCTGCCATGGTCGGTGAATACTGCTCAAGACTGTGCGCGGTGGAAGGCTTTGCCGGGCATAAGGAACAGGCGGACATCCGCGTGAGACGCTATGGCGGCAAAACTGACGAATAGTACGAAAAGCGAGCTATTTGCTGCCAAGAAGCGGCACGTTACTTCGTACGACGTGGCGCAGTATGCAGGTGTTTCCCAGTCTGCAGTTTCCCGCTGCTTCAAGTCCGGTGGGAGTGTGTCCAGGAAAATGCGTGAGCGGGTGATGAAGGCGGTAGAGGAACTGGGCTACCAGCCCAATGCCATTGCTCGCGGATTAATCACACGGCGTTCCAATATGGTGGCCGTCATCGTTTCGAACCTCAACTATTATCCCGAGGTACTTTCGCAACTGAGCGCGCGGTTCACCGAGCGGGGCGTGCATGTGCTTCTGTTCACGCTCGATCAGGAGAGTGACGTGGGTCGTATCCTGGACCAGGTGTGGCAATACCAGGTCGATGGCGTGGTCGTAGCGGCACATCTCGCACCCGGGGAAATCGAGGCCTTCAACAAACGTAACGTGCCGCTGGTCTTTTACAATCGCGCCTACAGTGATATCCCCGTCAGCTCTGTGAGCTGCGATCAGGTCGAGGGGCAGCGGATCCTCGTGAACCTGCTGGTGAAGAACGGGTCGCACAAGTCCTTTGCCGTGGTCAGCGGTCCAGCTGATTCGGTTGTCAGTATGCAGCGGACACGGGAAGCCATGAACCGGCTACACGATCTGGGTATCGAGGACATCGTGCAGGTTTCCGGTGATTACAGCTACGACTCTGGCAGAGATGCGGTAGACCGGGTCATGGCTCAACGTGGCGCTTTACCCGATGCAATTATCTGTGCCAATGACATGATGGCATTCGGTTGTATGGATCAACTACGGTATGGCTACGACCTGCGAGTTCCCGAGGATGTGTCGGTCGTGGGGTTTGACGGTGTTCGGGCCGCTGGCTGGTCCAGCTTCAATCTGGTGACTATCCAGCAGCCGGTGGACCGAATGGCAGAGGCCGCGGTGCAAATGCTGCTGGATCGTGTGGAAAATTATGTCTTGCCTCCGGAGAAACGTATCTTTTCCGGTGTCCTGCGCAACGGCGCAACCATTCGCAACTGAGGAAATTTTTTTTGTCATCTTATTGCATTCGAAGTACAGAGCTGCTTTTATTGCCCGGAATGATGTGCGACGAACGGCTGTGGTCACAGCAGGTCGCGGCGCTCGCCGCTGACTGCCGGGTACATTGCGGTGATATAACACAGGACAACAGCATCGCTGCCATTGCGGAACGTGTGCTGGACGCAGCCCCACCCCGTTTTGCCCTGGCGGGTCTGTCGATGGGCGGTATAGTAGCCATGGAGATCATGCGCAGTGCGCCTGAGCGTGTTGAGCGGCTGGCATTGCTGGATACGAATTTCAGGGCTGACAACCCTGAGCGCAAGGTCCAGCGCAATCGTCAGCTGACCGAGCTGGGGGCGCTTGGTCTTGAGCAGCTGATGCGCGATGAGTTGCTGCCCGCGTACCTGGCACATGAGCATCCTGATACTCAGCAAATCCTGGATGAAGTACTGGATATGGGGCTCAGGCTGGGGGATGAGGTGTTTGTGCGACAATCCATTGCATTGCGCGATCGTCTCGACAGTTCGTCGGTACTGGCAGGAATCGACTGTCCGACGCTGGTTCTGTGTGGGGAGCAGGATCGTCTGTGTTCGGTTGAGCTGCATCGGGAAATGGCGGAGAAAATATCGGGATCCAGCTTGCAGGTGATCCCGCACTGCGGGCATCTGGCGACCATGGAGCAGCCTGGCCGGGTTATCGCCGAGATGCGTTATTGGCTGTACAGCGATTGAGCGGAAAACTATGAATCTGAAAACACGGCTTGCCGCGCGCGAGCAATTGGTGGGCACTTTTATCAAGACACCTTCGCCAATGCTGTGCGAGGTTATCGGCAGCACAGCGCTGGACCTGGTGTGTCTGGACGCCGAGCACTCGCCCTTCGATCGCCTGGTGCAGGATCAATGCATCCATGCCTTGCGCAGCGCGGGTATGCCATCGCTTGTGCGTGTTCCCTCTGCCGCCCCTGAGCATATACTGAACGCGTTGGATTGTGGCGCTACCGGTGTCGTGATTCCCCATGTGACAAGTGGGGAAATGGCCGCAGCGGTCGTTAACTCGGCACATTTTGGAGCAGGGGGTAGGGGTTACGCGGGCTCAACCCGGGCTGCCGGTTATACTGCAAAACCCATGGGGAACCATTTGCGCGATAGCGCAGAAGAAACCGTTGTATTAGCACAGATCGAAGATTTGCCGGCATTGGAACACATCGACGAGATTGCTGCGGTTGATGGTATTGACTGTTTATTTATTGGTCGTATCGACCTCACGGTAGCCCTGGGGGCCAGGTCTCCCAAAGATGATGTTGTGCTAAGCGCGGTAGAGCGGATATGTCGCAGCGGAGCCGATGCAGGGCGCACCATTGGCATGTTTGTTGGTGATCTGGACGAGCTTGCGTATTGGAAGCAGCGGGGCGCCAGCCTGTTCCTGCTATCGTCAGACCACGGTCTCCTGCTGCAGGGTGCAGCGCAACTGGTAGACAGATTCCGCACTTAGCTGCCCGGCTTTCATGCCCGATACAGACACCCGACGACAAAACTTGAGTTATTTTTGCATTCGAAGTATATTTCTCCCTAGAGTCCTTCCGCTACCGATGTGTAGGGGAGAATAATTGTTACAAAGCTTGTCACTGGAGATCATCTTTCATGTCCAATCAGTGGACTCCTGCTCAAATGCGCCAGCGTCTTGTGCGTTATACAGAGCTACGCCCCTGCCGCAATGCGTTTGTCGATACCTATACCCCGGGAAGCGACCAGAAGGAAAACTTCACCATAATTGGCCCAGGTGTGGCCGAGCATCCGGACCAGTACGTTCACATTAAAAAGGCCCATGGTTTCAATATCGGCGGTGCTCGACAGCCTCCTCGCTGCGTCAACTCACAACATAGCCATACGACAGAAGAGGTGTTCATCGTGCACAGCGGACGCTGGGCGTTTCGCTTGGGCGAGCATGGAGAGGCCGGTGAGGTCGTGCTGGAACCCGGTGACTGCATCAGTATTCCCGTCGACGTGTTCCGCGGATTCGAAAATGTCGGGGATGATGTCGGTTACCTGTTTGCGGTGCTGGGCGGCGATGACCCCGGGCACGTATTGTGGGCGCCAGACGTCTTTGTAAAGGCCACCCAATACGGATTAGTGCTGCTGGAAAATGGCCGTCTAGTGGATACTACCAAGGGCGAGACGGTACCCGAGGGAATTCGGCCCATGGAGCCGACGTCCCCGGCACAGGTTGCTGCCCTGCGTAACCTGACCCCCGATGAAATCCTCTCCTGCGTATGTGCAGTGGAACAGCAGCGGGAACATGCCGGTTCAATCCTGACCGGAACGGCAACGGGTGTGGTGGAGTCGGCAATTATCGGTCCTGCCAACGCCGCTGAAAACATTGCAGCGGGCAAGATACCCTGGGCTCACGGATTCCATGTGCGAAGGCTTGATATGGATTCCTCAACCCGGCTGGACTTTCATGCAAGGCAAGAAGAAGAAGTGTTGTATGTACACAGGGGAGAGGTGATTTTCCAATGGGAGGAGGGGGAGTTTTCGCTGGCGGAAGGCGATGTTCTCACGGTCCCCATTGGTCTGATGCATGCCTATGTCAATAACGGTTCGGCGCCATTGATTGCCTATGTGGTGCGTGGTGGTGATCAACCGGCCCCGCTCGTCTGGCGCCACGGCGACAGTACCGCGGCCGTGAGCTGATTGTGCAACCTCAACGGATTTCAGTCGCGGTCTATGCGGTGCTTCGATACCAGTGCATTCAGGCAATACAATGAATTGTCTGGAGAGCTTGTACGCGGCAATCTGTCACGCCTCTGTCGATCAGGTTCACGCCGCTGCGGATGAATACCTGCATCCAAATGTGCATTGGCATGCGGCCCATCCTGTCGACGATCTCCTGGGTCCGCGGCAGGTGGCAGATGAATTTCTGTTGCCCTTGTGCACTGCCCTACCTGATCTGGAGCGGCGACCACTCATCCAGTTTGTCGGTAACGATCGGGGCCAGCGCTGGGTTTGTGGGACTGGCTTTTTCAGTGGACGCTTCGTAAAGCCGCTTCATGGGATTCCGCCCAGCAACAAGGCCCTGGCACTGCGTTATACCGAATTGCTGCGGATCGAGGACGAACGCATTATTGAGTGCTTCATAATTCCCGATTTTCTCGATGTTATGTACCAGAGGGGGGTTTGCCCTGTGCGTCTGCCGTTGGGCTATGCCGGCCAGATTCTACCTCCGGCGACGCTGGATGGCATACGCCCTGTAGATGCCGACCCAGGGCATGGCGCTGTCAGCAAGCAACTGGTTATGGATATGCTTGATTGCCTGCGCCGCTATGATGGCCTTGAGCTGGGGAGCATGGATCTGGAAAACTACTGGCACCCTGATTTATTTTGGTATGGACCCGGTGGCATCGGAACAACCCGGGGCATTCAAGGCTTCAGAGAGCAACATCAAGGGCCATTTCTACGGGCTTTTCCTGATCGGGATGTTGACCATCATGCCTGTACTGTCGCCAATGGTGACTATGTCGCTACCGGTGGTTGGCCGCATATGCACGGTACTCACAGCGGTCATGACTGGTTGGGTCTGCCGGCCAGTGACCGCCGCCTGTCTCTGCGGGTGATGGATATCTGGCGCCGTGAAGGTAAGCTGTTGCGCGAAAACTGGGTGGCAATTGATATCCCGGACATGCTGATGCAGATGGGCTACGACGTTTTTAGTGATATGCGCTCCGGGGCGAGGATAGTGGAATAACATGGCTGACTTTGGTGCGCTCAACTGGTCGATACTCGGTGTTTTCATCATCGCGAACCTGACGTTCGGTTTTGTTCTTGGTCGCAGGGTCAAATCAGCCAATGATTTCTTTCTGGGGGACAGGAGTATTCCCTGGTGGGCGATTGGCATATCGGTGGTGAGCACCTATGTCAGCGCCTTGACCTTTCTGGGTGGTCCCGCCTGGGCTTATACCGATGGGATGTCGGTGATGGCGATTCATCTCAACTACCCGCTGGTCATTTTCGTTGTCACCAGCTTTTTTCTCCCGTTTTTCTACAACAGCGGTGTAGCCTCAATCTATGAATATCAGGAGAGGCGCTTCGGGCCTACATCGCGCAGTGTTATCTCCGGAATTTTCCTGATGACTCAGGGCCTGACGTCGGCCGCTGTGTTGTATGCCACCTCGCTGGTACTGGAGTTCATTACCGGATTATCAGTGGAATACTGCATCGTTATCATCACGGTGGTAGCAGTGATCTATACCTCGATGGGAGGAATAGCGGCTGTCATCTGGACCGATGTCGTTCAGGCCGGCATCCTGTTCACCGGTGCCGCCATCATCCTGTTTGCCCTGGTGCGGGAAATGCCGATCCCCATCGCCCAGGCGCTTGCGGAGATCAAGGCAGACGGACGTGCCGACGCGCTTGATTTCAGTTTCGATTTCACCAAGGTAACCACGGTATGGTCTGGGGTGATCGCGATGACCTTGTTTCACATAACCGTTTACGGCGCCAACCAAATGATGGTACAGCGAACCCTTGCGGCCAAGACCATCGGCGATGCCAAGAAGTCATTCATGATGATGGGTTTTGGTGCCTTCTTTATTTATTTCCTGTTTATTTTGCTTGGGGTGCTGTTCTATTCCTACTATGGAGGCAGGGAGTTCGAAAACGGAAACACAATAATTCTGCAGTTTGCAACGGATTATGGCCTGCCGGGGCTGATGGGTTTGATTGCTGCGGCCGTGCTGGCCGCCAGCATGTCCAGCCTGGACTCTGCTTTCAATTCCATGTCCACGGTCTCGACTGTGGACTTTTACCAGCGCTATTTCCGCCCGCAGGCCTCGGGCGAAGATCTATTGAAGGTCTCGCGCTACTTCACCTTGTTCTGGGCCGCGATGATCATTATGCCAGCACTGATGTTCGCGGAAAGTGAAGGGTCGGTTCTGGAGACGCTGAGTAAACTCGGATCCTATTTCGTAGGTGCCAAGCTCAGTATGTTCGCGCTGGGCTTCTTCTCCCGGCATACGACCGAGCGGGGCCTGCTGGTTGGGGTCGCGGTGGGATTTGTCGCGCTATGGTGTGTGGCAACCCGAACTGATATCGCCTGGCCATGGTACTGCGCAATCGGCGGTGCGGTGAATATGTCGGTTTCGTTCCTGGCGAGCCTGTTGCTGGATGGGCGGCAGAAGGAATATTCTCCTTATACCGTGGTGGGGCAGCGCAAAGTCTTCCGGGACAGCGGTCGACCCGAGAAGGAGCAAGGCTGGTTCGTGGTGCCGGGCCGCATCGACAGGGCTAGCTATTTCCTGCTTGGCTTCTTTGCGGTGAGCGTTCTCTTCCTGTACCTCTTTAATCGACTGCTATAGGCCAAACCGAAATGACTCAATTGCAACAGGCGAAATCCACTGTACTGGCATATTTCTCCGCGATGGAAAGCGCCACGTCCCAGAGCGTGGCCGGCATATTGCAACGCCACCTCAGCGCCGATATCGACTGGTACGGAAGCTACCCCTTCAACCAGCTCAAGGGGCCGGGCGCGGTTGCGACTGGTTTCTGGGAACCTTTACTGCGGGCTTTCTCGAGCCTGCAACGCCGGCAGGATATATTCATGGCGGGTGTGAATGAGGTCAGCGGTGATGTCTGGACCATGAGCATGGGTCACTTCATGGGCCTGTTCGACAGTGAATGGCTGGGGATTCGCCCGCATGGCAAGACGGCGATGCTGCGCTATGCGGAATTCAACTGCGTCGACCCCGCCAGCGGCAAGATTGTTAAAACCGGTATGTTTTGCGATATTATCGCGTTGATGCAACAGGTGGGACTCAATCCTTTGCCTGCGCAAACGGGAGCCTCTTTCCTGTGCCCGGGGCCGCGCACGCATGACGGTATCCTGCTGCAGCCCCAGGCTGAGGAGGAAGGGACGAAGACGCTGGAACTGCTCAATCGGATGATTGACGACCTGAACCAGCTAAACCTCTCGGGTGAGAACAATTGCCCCCCCGATTATCTTGAGAGAACCTGGTCCAGGGACATGGTTTGGTATGGCCCGGCCGGAATCGGTGCTGCATATACAATTCCCCGCTATCAACAGCAACATCAGTACCCGTTTCGCGAGGGTCTTGGCGACAAGGTCTACAACGGTCATGTGTGCCGCTTTGCCGAGGGAAACTACGCCTGCTTCTTTGGCTGGCCCAACTTGTCCCACACCCCGACCGGAGGCTTCATGGGCTTACCGGGTGGGCAACGCACTGATATGCGAGTGGTCGATGTCTACCGGCGCGATGGTGACAAATTGCTTGAGAACTGGGTTCTGATCGACATTCTCTACTGGCTCAAGCTGCAAGGCCTGGATGTACTTGAGCGTATGCGCAGTATTGAAAACCCCTCATAACCCCGCGCTGGTTTGACAACTGGCGCCGATGCCTTGCCAACCCGGTTCCGGGATTTATTCCCAGGCAACTTGCCTGCGGGCACGCTCGATTTGAGTCATAACGGCCAATTCATCGAATACCAGCCATTCTTCAACAACCTTGCCCGCAGACAGGCGATAGTGGCTTTCCCCGAGAACCAGCACGGGAGCGCCACTCGGTGCCCCCCACAGTGATGCGCCGCTGTGGGTTCCTGCCAGCGTCCAGCGCACGGCTACATAGTCCCCCTCGAGCATGGAGTTGTGGCAGCTGTAGTCCAGACTGATGCGGGCGTCGGGGAGGGCTCCGAGAATCTCGATGTAAAAACGGGTAACTGCCCCGATGCCGTCGTAGTCATCCCTTGCAGAGGCGTGCAGCCTGGCATTGTCAGCGTATAGCAGGTGACAATCGCCCAGCAGTCGGGCGTTCCAGATATTGTTCAGCGCAGCTTTAATAAATGCCTCGTGGTCACCGGCAATCTGGTCATGATAGTTACTGGGGGTGCGCTCCTGGGCGTGTACCCGGTCGAATTCACTACTCAGCCACTGCGCCAACTCGGGCTGAAATGGTAGGTCAGCTTTTTGCTGCGCGTACGCAAGGGGATCTGCCCCCAGTTGGAGGGCCAGTTGGTAATTGTCCCGGACCAGCCATTCCTCGATGATCCTGTTGTCCTTTACCACGCAGTGCGCGATAACCTGTATCTGGGCCTTGCGGCCTGTTGCGGGACCAAACTCGCTCGGCCCGAGATTGGTCATGTTGGAGCAAATGAGGTGGGAGGTGTGATATCCCTCTTCATCATTGCCGCCCCAGATAATATTGTCGGCATGCAGGGTGCGGTCGGGGAATGCTGACAGGGTGCAAATGGTGTTCTGCGTAACTTGCTCTGCGCCCTCGGTGTATCCCGCCAGGGTGTATATCGGGCAATCCTCCGAGTAGTAGTCGCGACACAGGCCTATCTGCTTGCCTTCCCAAATACGATGGGTGATGCGTAGTATGTAATCGACAATGTTGCTGAACTCGGCGTCAAAACCTTTCATAGTGCCCTGTTCGGTGCCTGCCGGTGCGTTGTCGTAATACTTGATCATTGAGTTTTCCCTGAGCTGCTGTCGCAGTGTAGCGTGTCTGTCGGTGGATACCGCGCCTGAATTCCAGCATTAATTGCATTCGGAGTCAAAATGATACTTTAATGCAGCGCAGTCGTCTACTGCCACTTGTTCCGCTATTACGCTCTGTTAACGCAGCAGATGTTAGGAAAAGCCGAGGCACCATCGACGTACCGGCGCTTGTCCGCCCGGTTTGGTCCGCCGTTTGCTGAGCTAAACTCCGTGCAGATCTCTGTATTAAACTACTTCGAAGTCATATAAGTCGCAAAAATGGCTGAACCCTTTGCGGTGCAGTTTTTAGCCGTATAGCCTGGATAGCGTTGTACAACATGCTGAAAAATATGGAATAAATCAGCTTGGCTGATACTCCATTGAGTCTTAGAGGGTTATTCTGAGGCGCGTTAATAACCTCTCTATCTTCCAAGCATTTAAATCTCCGCAATTCTATTGACCTTTTTGCATTCGTAGTACAACATGGGATTCTAGAGTGCCGAACGCGGGTATTTACTCAGCTAAAGCTATTTGCAAAATAGAATAACTAAGTCCATTAGGAGATATATATGAAGCCAAGGTTTATTCCACGAGCGTCCCTACTCGCTTCATCAGTTGCAGCAGTTCTCGCGTCCAATATGGTGGCGGTACAGCAATCATCAGCTGCATTGGAAGAGGTGCTGGTTACGGCTACTAAGCGAGCCGTTAACCTTCAGGATATTCCTATGTCGGTAACTGCCGTGAGTGGAGAGAGATTGACTGAACTGGGTGTCTATAGCATTCCCGATATGGAAAAAACCACACCGGGATTAAAAATAAGGGTTGTGGGTAATACCCCTAGCATCATTATCCGTGGCGCTGGTTCAGCGGGTACAACCGATACTGCGGTTCCGGTCTATAACGATGGCTTGTATCGCCCGCGAACTGCTCAGGGCTTGGCCAGTTTTGTTGATGTTGAGCGCGTAGAAGTTCTTCGCGGCCCTCAAGGCACTTTGTTTGGCAGAAACACATTGGGTGGTTTGGTTAACGTGATTACTGCCAAGCCAAATACGCAAAAGCTAGAATATGGTGGCGCGCTAACGCTGGGTGACTACGAGTTGCGCAAGTTTGAAGGTTTTGTGAATATTCCTTTGGGTGATAAGGTTGCCCTGCGAGTTTCCGGAACTGATACAGCTCGCGATCCCTATGTAGAAAATACCTTCAATAGTGATGGCGGCCTGAAAGACGCGGATGACACATACCTGCGCGGCCAGCTGAACTTTGATATTAGCGAGACAATGAACTTAAACCTGACGGCCGGCTACTGGCGTGACACAGCAAATGGTGCAGGTGACTTTGGTCATAAAGTGATCGGCATTCCCGTTAACCCAGAGACCCGGCAAACCAACGGTCTGACAGGTGTTCTCGATATTCGCCAAGGGCTGCGTGATGGCTGGGGTGGCGGTAAAGACTCAACTGGTAATATTTCAAACGGTGATATAAGTGCTCAAATTTCCGCCGATGTGCGCGAAATTGCCTTCGATTATTTGCCAAATCGAGATATCGAAGAAGATTCGTTCAGCGCACTGTTCAAATGGGATCTCGGCTTCGCAGAGTTGAAAACACACATAGGCTATGCGGATTTTGAATCTATCAATTTAACAGATGGCGAGTTCTCTATTGTTGGTTCTTACCGCACCGACACATTGGGTGCCGGCAACGTCTCTGGCGAATGGGGTCTTTCGGAATCTTTGCAAGCGGATATTAACTTAACATCTACCGGTAGCGGACCACTGCAGTGGACAGTGGGCTATTTTTACTTCGATGAAGAAACGACTTATGCCTTCTTATTTGGTGATACCGTTATTGGTTCGCCACAAACGGAAGTTTGGGCGCACTGGGTGCATGGCACAGAGAGTTCCGCTGAGTCGCAAGCGATCTATGGCCAAGCTGAGTACGACATCACTGAGAAACTGACAGTAACTGCCGGTTTGCGCTACAGCGAAGATGAAAGAACCTCCGAGAGGATCTATACCAACAACGATACGCTGACCGATGCGTTTCCTACGTTCCAGACTGAGCCGTCTATTCACTGGGAAGTTGCGACCAAAAACGAAGGTGATGACGACACAGTAGATTACCGTCTGGCAGCCCAGTACAACATCACTGAAGATGTAATGGTGTTCGCGTCTGCGGCTACCGGGTATATTTCTGGTGGAACTCAGGAGATAACGGGTGACTTGCTTGATCCAACGGAAGTCGATTCGTATGAGTTGGGTGTGCGGAGCATATTGCTGGATGGTGCGATGACATTAAACGCCACTTTGTATCAGGCGGACTATAAGGGCTTAACAACCTCCTTATTAACGCTCAATTCTGACGGTATCGCGATATCCCAGACCGTACCGGGCGGTGAAATGAACTCACAAGGCCTCGAGGTGGAAATGAATTGGCAACCCATTGATAACCTTAGTGTAGTATCAGGCCTAGCCTTCGATTTCTCCGAATTTGGTGAGTTCCGCAAGAGGAATGCCTACGCTGAAGATAACGGCTTGGCCGACGCTGAAGGTTTCTTTGATCTTGATGGTGAAGATACCCCATTCTCGCCAGACTTAACCGCGAACCTTGGTATTTCTTATGATGTGGATCTTGGTAGTAGCGGTCGTATTGTTCCCAGTATTTTCCTCTACTACTCAGATGAATACAGCACCGAGTCTGTAGGGTACTTCTGGGCAAAACAAGACAGTTATACAACGGTTGATTTAACCGCTACGTGGTACTCCCGGGACGAGAAAATCAGCGTTCAGGCATTTGTAAACAATGCTACAGAGGAAGACGTTATTACAGGTTCAGATACCTTTAGTGGTAACAGAGCCGTTGTTGACTACAACAATCCACGTACGTGGGGTGTTAGAATGGCCTATAACTTCTAAGGTGTAATGCGTTTTCTTGGAAAGAACGTTCAGTCCATAGATTGAATTGCGGAAGCTTGCCCTGCATTATTGCAGGGCTTTTCTATGGCTGCTAGAGATGGAAAATTTGTGGCGAGTACACTCAACACGCTAAAACGTGCGCACCAGCTACAGCAGCAGGGTAAGTCCTCGGAGGCTGAGGCCCTGTATCGTCAGGTGCTTAAGATTGATCCGGTCAACATTCATGCGCTGAACCTATTAGGTGTCCTTTGTGTGAATTCTCGCCGTCCTGAGGAAGCTATCAATCTCATTGAGAAATCTTTGGCTGTCCGGGCTAAAGATCCCCAGGCCTTGGTTAACTATGCGCTAGCGCTGAAGGATGTAGGTCGCGGTGCAGATGCCATGAAGGCGCTAAAGCATGCACTGGATTTGAACGGGGACAATATTCTTGCGCTTAATATACTTGGCGGATTACTACTTGATTCTGGTAGTCCCTGTGATGCTATCGCACCGTATAGTCGGGTGGTGGAGATCAATGACAATTCTGTCGACGGCTGGGTCAATTTATCTTCGGCTTTTCGAGAGGTCAAAAACTATGAGCAGGCAATTAAAGCAATTCAACAAGCGCTTCAGTTAGATTCAAATTCAAGCCGTGTGAACAAAGCGCTCGCCGACATCTATCGTGCACAAGGTCAATTGAATAGTGCGATAGAGCAATACAAACGTTCATTACAGCTAGACCCGGCTAATTCCAGTGCCGCCATAGCACTAGCGAATATCTATCGGGAAGCAGAGCAGACAGATTTGGCGCTAGGTATGCTGAGTGAGCTGGTTAACACGCATCCCGATAGTGCAGATGCTCACGAAGCACTAGGCTTGTTGCATGAGCAACTGGGTCAGCGATATCTAGCCGCAGAATGTTTTAAAAAGGCGATCGCCATCAAGCCAGCGCGCACATTTTCTCATTACCAGCTTGCACAGCTTAAATATAGGCAACCTACCAGTGAAGAAATTCAGGATGTGGAATTGTTGCTTGCTAAAGAGCAGCTAACCTCTGGCGATAAGCGATATGCCTTGTTTGCTCTGGCAGTAATATACGACAAAAACAGTCAGTATGATGAGGCTTTCGCGGCTTGGTCGGCAGCCAATGCCATTCAAGCAGAAAGGTCACCCTATCAGCCCAAAGTAAAAGAAAAATATTATCAATCTTTAGTGTCTTGCCTGTCTTCGCCATTGCGCAAGCTAGAGAATCCTGAGCCAAAAGAAGCGCGTCCTGTTTTTATCATTGGTATGCCGCGATCGGGCACGACGTTAACAGGGCAAGTTCTCGCAAGTCATAGCCGCATATCCAGTATGGGTGAAGTTAGCTTTGCCTATGAGATGGCCGCGCAGGTAAAGACGCTGACAGGGAAAGATTATCCTGAAGGTGTCAGAAGCTTGACGAAGCCACATCGGAATATCTTGGCAAACGCTTATATAGAGCGATACGCGAGTGATAATTCGAAGGCGAGCTATGTGCTGGATATAACGCCTCTAAATTTCCAGCACGTTGGCTTGTTAGGCTTAGTATTTCCCGCAGCTAAATTCATTTACTGCCAACGTGACCCAGTAGACACCTGCTTCTCAATATTCAAATTACCTTTTAGCGGCGCGCAAAACTATGCGCATGATCTAAGAGCACTGGCCCATCAATACAACCAAGCGTGGGCGCTGATGGATCAGTGGAAAAAACTGATGCCCGGTAGAATCCTGGATGTTCGCTACGAAGACACCGTTGCGGATCTGGAAAGACAAAGTCATAACATGCTCGCCTTCCTTGATTTACCTTTTGAGCCAGCCATTTTAGAGTTTTATCGATCAACAAAAATTGTAAGAACGCCAAGCGCAACACAGGTACGGCAACCCATATACCGGGATGCGCTAGAGGCATGGAAAAAGTATGAAGGCCACCTCTCGCCGTTGATTGACGCTATACAAATACAGAGCTGAGCTTGCCTGACCGCTGAAGATGATGCCTGGTCCGCCTATGAGGTCTTCGATATCTCGATGACTGAAATTGAACCGGTGGTGGCTCCAGAACGCGTAGGAGATTATATCCGGTAGAAATCGGTGTCGCTTGTAGGTATTCATCGGTAGATTCTACCAATTCCAGTGAATTAACCAGGCATACCGTTTCTTGTCGTATTTTTTCAGTCGCCGAAACTGGCGCTGCTGAACAGTTGAATATCTCTAGCGGTAGCTAGCGGGGCCCCCGGCTCAGCATTTTCTGGAGAGAACCAGTCATACGTGCTGAGTTTCAGTGAGTGAGTGTTGCCCGGATAGAGATAAACCCGGGCCTTGCCACCGGCCTGATTAACACGCTTTGCCAGGTCCTGGTTCCATACGGGCAGTGAGTAATAGTCCCGGTCTGAGATATGTAGCGACAGCGGCGCAGTGATATAGTTTGCGTAATGAAAACCGCCCAGCTTTGGTATTACTTGCGCAATCGAAGCCGGATGCTCGACAACTGTTTTGTCCCGATCGTTGCGAAAGATGTGAAAGTCCGCATCACCTAGGTTGGCCACATATTGATTGAAGGTGTTATACATTTCCCGGTATTTGCGTTTCCTGGCCTCAAACACAGAGGTGGTTGACCATTGTTCTGCCTGCCAGGTCCAATCTTCAGATTCAGTATCCAGGGTGCCAATCCAGTCCGCCGGCCAGGGGAATACAAAGTCTGGGTTGAGCTCCCCATTGCGACCAGTAGCGGAGCCCGTCCAGGTGCCATCGCCGGACATAAAGGCTTCGGTTGTTGTCGCCATGGCTTCGAAGGTTTCCACCTGGGTGAAGCGGTCAGCAATATTGCCGGACCAGATGGATGCTGCGAAAACGTATTGTCCAAAGGTAGCGTTTTTACCCACTACCGCAAGTACCGTCAACCCGACATCGCCTCCTTGGGAGTGTCCCCACAGTGAGACTTTATTCAAATCGAATTTCGGCTTTGCTCCCGTTGTCGGCAGCCACTGTTTCCAGTGTATTTTCGCCAGGCTGTCGAGGCCGGCGAGTAGATTCAGCGTATCGATGGCATAGAACAGCGGTGACACATAACTACCATTGCCCCAGACATCCCGGTAAGCCATGCCCTGGGCTGGGGTACCATGAATCGTCCCTCGTCCGCGGTAGCCTACGGTGACAACCGCATAGCCCGCCTCGACGAAACTATCGACGACGAGGCTGTAAGTGGACTTACCGTCCAGTCCGAAATCCCAGTCCACTGCCTGCTTCCTGCTGATCCAGCCCGGGGCCAGCACCACCAGCGGAAATCCGGAAGCGGGGACGGTGGAAGCGGGAAAGTCCAGGCGGCTGTAAAGGGCCTGGCCATCGGAGTTATAGGCCATCATGTAGGTGTGCTGGGTTCGCCGGTAGTCGATTTTCTTCAGCGGCTTGAGCACGCTGTCGTAGGATCTCTGACGCATCGATTCAATCGAGAGCTCGTCCAGGCTGTCCAGGCACACTGCCGGTGCAGTTCCACAGTCTTGTGATCCCTTTGCTGTAGTTATCGCGCCGGCACAGAGCAGGCAAAGGCCTGCCACAAGGGCCATTGCCCATTTGTTTATCGTTTTCATCGGTTCCATATCCGCGTCGGTTGAAGTGTACCAATGGCAAAGTAATTAAAAAAGGCATGTCCGTAGAAGTAGAGACACAGGGTGCCAAGGTGAGACCTATCGTGGAAGAAATTCTTGCCCAGACATCATCCTCGCCGGGCTGAAGATATCGACCATATCCAGAATCAACCGGTGCAGATTTTGCGGGTTTCATCCGGGGTTGAGGATGCCGGGCATTTCGTTTGCAGCACGGTCAGCATGCTGGATATCATTACTAGACGTTCTCCTCATAGTCAGCAATGGACGGACAGGCGCAAATCAGGTTGCGGTCACCAAATACGTTATCGACCCGGCCGATTGGTGGCCAATATTTGTTATTGCGCAGTGCCGCTGTTGGATAAGCGCCGGTCTCGCGCGAATAACTATGTGACCAGTCCTGGGCAAGCAGTGCTGCCGCAGTGTGTGGAGCGAACTTCAGCGGGTTGTCGGCCGGGTCCGAGGTGCCCGATTCGATCGCACTGATTTCCTCCCTGATGAGAATCATTGCTTCACAAAATCGATCCAGCTCCGCGAGCGACTCGCTTTCAGTGGGCTCGATCATCAATGTACCTGCGACCGGAAACGACATGGTCGGTGCGTGAAAACCGAAATCAATCAGGCGTTTGGCTACGTCATCGACCGTTATACCAGTCGTATCCTTGATCGGGCGTAGGTCGATAATACATTCGTGTGCCACGCGACCATTCACGCCGGTGTAAAGGATCGGGTAATGGGCCCTTAGGCGCTCTGCTATATAGTTGGCACTAAGGATTGCGCACTCGGTCGCCTGCTTGAGGCCATCGCGCCCCATCATCTTGATGTACATCCAGCTAATCGGGAGAATACCGGCGCTGCCCCACGCGGTGGCCGCCACGGCATTCTGGTCGCCGCCACGTTTTGCTTTATGCAAGCTTGGGTGACCTGGCAGGAATGGTTGCAGATGTGCCCCAACGCCGATCGGGCCGACGCCCGGGCCGCCACCACCGTGCGGGATACAGAATGTCTTGTGCAGGTTAAGGTGTGATACATCGCCGCCAAAGCGCCCCGGGTAACAAAGCCCCACCATGGCATTGAGGTTGGCGCCATCGATGTAGACCTGCCCGCCGTGATCATGGACCATGGCGCAAACCTCTCTGATCTGCTCCTCAAACACGCCGTGGGTTGAGGGGTAGGTGATCATTATAGCGGCCAGGTCGTTGCTGTATTTGTCCACCTTAATCTGTAGATCAACGATATCGACATTGCCCATGTCATCGCATTTGACGACAACTGTTTTCATTCCGCACATTTGTGCGGAGGCCGGATTGGTGCCATGCGCCGAGTTGGGAATAAGGCATATGTTACGCTGACCATCACCGCGACTTTCGTGATAGGCCTTGATCGCCAGCAACCCCGCATACTCGCCTTGCGACCCAGCGTTGGGCTGGAGTGATATCGCATCGTAGCCAGTGGCCGCGGCAAGCATTTCTTCCAGTTCGCTAATCATCTGCAGGTAACCCTGGGCTTGTTCGATTGGCGCAAAGGGGTGCATATGTGTAAACTCGGGCCATGAGACAGGCAGCATTTCTGTGGTTGCATTGAGTTTCATGGTACAGGAACCCAACGGGATCATGGCGCGATCCAACGCAATATCTTTATCCGCCAGACGCCGCAGGTAGCGCATCATTTCGGTTTCTGAATGATAGCGATTAAAGCTCTCGTGGGTCAGGAACGTGTCACAACGCAGCATTTCCGCAGGGATGGATTGTGCAAGTGTGGCGTCCAGTTGCTTCGGCGTAAAGTCGATGGATTGGTTGACCGCAAAGATAGACCACAACAACTCCAGGTCTGCGATGCCGCAGGTCTCATCCAGCGACAGCCCAATATGGGTCGCGTCGACTTCGCGCAGGTTCACTTTGTGGGCACGCGCGGCAGCATGAATAGCAGCGGTGTTGTCACCGGTAGCAAGCGTCAGGGTATCGAAGAACGTTTCGGTACTGCCGCAATAACCTAGCCTGTGTAGGCCGGCTGCGCATAACCGCGTCAGCTGGTTGACCCGCAGCGCAATGTTGCGCAGGCCCTGCGGTCCGTGATAAACCGCATACATGCTCGCCATAACCGCCAATAATACCTGCGCGGTACAAATGTTGCTCGTCGCCTTCTCGCGCCGGATATGCTGTTCGCGGGTCTGGAGCGCCAAGCGATAGGCGGTGTTGCCATGTCTATCAATTGAGACGCCCACGATGCGGCCGGGCAGAGCGCGTTTATGGGATTCCCGGATAGACATATACGCTGCGTGGGGCCCACCAAAACCAAGCGGTACGCCAAAGCGCTGGCTGGAACCAATAGCAACGTCGGCACCTAATTCTCCAGGCGATTTTAGCAGGGTAAGGGCGAGCAGGTCCGCCGCCATTACCACCAGGCCACCGGTATTATGAATCTGTTCGATGCATTGCGTGTAGTCACACACTGCACCGTCCACGCCGGGATACTGCAACAATACCCCGAATGGGGTCACCTCAGCGAGATCGGTGCGATGATCACCAACGATCACGTCGATACCAATGGGTTTGGCGCGGGTTTTGATTACATCAATAGTTTGCGGCAAACATTCCCGGGACACGAAAAACACCTGGCTTTTGACTTTGCTCATCCGCTGGCACAGGGTCATGGCCTCGGCGGCGGCAGTCGCTTCATCCAGCAACGATGCATTGGCCAGGTCCATCCCGGTGAGATCGGCCACCATAGTCTGGTAGTTGAGTATCGCTTCCAGGCGGCCCTGCGAAATCTCCGGTTGGTAAGGCGTATAAGCCGTATACCAGGCTGGATTTTCGAACAAATTACGTAATATCACACCAGGCGTGTGGGTGTTGTAATAGCCCTGGCCGATAAGGGATTTATACTGCTGGTTCCCGGCGGCGATCGCTTTCAGGGTGGCAAGCGCGGACTGCTCCGTGCAACTGAGATCGAGCGCGAGGGGTTCTTGCGACAGGATGGTTGCAGGTACAACCTGCTTTACCAATGCGTCCATTGAATCCAAGCCCAGCTGTTGGAGCATATGCTGCTGCTCATCAGCCGTCGGCCCGATGTGGCGACCAACAAATTCAGTATGCTGATCAAATTCGCTCGTTGTCTGGTTTGTTTGGTTCATTAACGTTACCTGCATAGTACGTCTTGTTTCTGGTGACGAAGCTGTGGGAAAAATTGCGCCTTAAGGGGGGCGTGCTAACCGTCAGCAGCTCTAACTGTCTTCCAAAAGTCCTTGATGTCCGGCTTCATCCAACAACTTGCCGAGGTCTATGTCATTGCTGATGTGGAGCTTCAGGAACCAGCCATCGCCCATGGGATCCTCGTTCACGGTTTCCGGGGTATCGGCGAGCGCCTCGTTGATGGCGACTACGGTGCCGGCAACCGGCGACTTGATTTCGCCTGCCGCTTTAACCGATTCGATAACCACCACTTCGTCGCCTTGCTCGATTTCCTTGCCTGGCTCCGGCAGGTCTACAAAGACGATATCCCCTAACTGTTGCTGGGCAAAATCTGTGATCCCAACCGTTGCGATATTGCCTTCTACTGCAAGCCATTCGTGTTCCTCGGTGTAATAAAGTGTGGCCATGTTTTAATCTCTTGTTCGAATAAGAAAATGGGTGATTCGTTTAACCGCGAAAGTAGCGCTGCGATATGAAGGGCGTTTTGGCGACGATGACAGGAACTTGCTTGCCGCGCACCAGCGCGAACAACTCGGTGCCAAAGTCGGCAGACCGGCTAGCCACATAGCCAAGCGCGATCGGTGACTGGAGGGTGGGGCCAAAGCCGCCGCTGGTCACTGTACCGACCACCTGGCCTTCTGTATCGAAGAGTTCTGCGCCTTCGCGAACGGGTACCCGGCCCTGGACCAGCAGTCCCCGGCGTTTGCGTGTAACACCGTTCTCAATGTGGCCAAACACGCTATCCGCTCCGATAAAACCACCGGCTTTTGCCCCCCGCGGACGTCGGGATTTAGAGATAGAAAAGAGCAGCGTAGCCTCGACGGGGCTGGTGTTGTCATCCATATCATGGCCGTATAGACACAGGCCCGCCTCCAAGCGCAGAGAGTCCCGCGCGCCAAGCCCAATGGGCTCAACATCGGCATAATTCAGCAGGATCCGCGCAATAGCATCCGCTTCTGCGCCGGGTACCGAAATCTCAAACCCGTCTTCGCCGGTATAGCCGGAGCGCGTAACATAGCACTCGACGCCTGAAATAGTGGCAGTGCAGCCGCGCATGAATACCAATTCGGTGGTGCTCGGGGCGAGGGCGGCCATCACATTACTTGCGGTTGGCCCCTGTAGCGCAAGTAGTGCACGACTGGCGAGCGTCTCGATCTTGATATCATCGCTGAGTTGCTCGCGCAGGTGGGCGGTATCCTGCGCTTTACAGGCGGCATTCACTACCAGGAAGAACTCGTCGTCGGCGAAGCGGGTGATGATCAGGTCGTCCTTGATGCCGCCCTCTGTATTGGTGAATACGGCATAGGTCTGCTGGTTCACCGCCAGTGCCTCGAGGTCTACAGGTACGAGGCGTTCGAGTTCTCGGGTTACATCGGGCCCCGACACAATCAGCTGGCCCATGTGGGAGACGTCGAAGAGTCCCGCATGGGTCCGGGTATGCTGGTGTTCCTTGATGATGCCGCCTGGGAACTGCACCGGCATGTCATATCCCGCAAAAGGCATCATCTTGCCACCCAGCTCAACATGCAGGCCGTGCAGCGGCGTTGTTAATATCGTGTTTTTTTGATTCATAATCGACTGTCTCGGTGTTTCATGAAAGGTGTAGCGATGTCAACATTCGATGATGTTGACCGGGATCTCCATAACGTTGACTGCCAATCCACCACGGGCGGTTTCCTTGTACTTGTCCTGCATGTCCTTGCCCGTATCACGCATTGTTTTGATAACCTTGTCCAGCGAGACGAAGTGCTTGCCGTCTCCGCGTAATGCCATTCGCGAGGCGCTGATGGCCTTGATTGCGCCCATCGCATTACGCTCGATACAGGGAATCTGAACCAGTCCGCCGATAGGGTCACAGGTCAAGCCGAGGTTATGCTCCATAGCGATCTCCGCTGCGTTTTCGACTTGTTCGGGTGTGCCCCCCTGTACTTCGGTCAAAGCGCCTGCAGCCATTGAACAGGCAGACCCCACTTCGCCCTGGCAGCCGACCTCCGCGCCACTGATCGATGCGTTCTCTTTGTACAGAATTCCAATCGCTGCCGCTGTCAGCAGAAAGCGCTCAACGTCGTCTTCATTTGCGCCAACGCAGAACTTCATGTAATAGCCCAGGACCGCGGGGATGATGCCGGCCGCGCCGTTAGTGGGTGCGGTCACGATGCGCCCGCCGGCAGCATTTTCCTCGTTAACGGCCAGTGCATAGAGGGTCACCCAGTCCATAATATCTAGCGGATCCTGCGCGCCCGCCTGCTTTGTTTTCAGCTGTCGATAGAGGTTCGCTGCACGGCGTTTTACCTGCAAGCCACCGGGCATTATGCCCTCGGTCTGGCAACCGCGCTTGATGCTGTCTTCCATGACCGTCCAGATGTTTCGCAGGCGCTCCCGTATTTCATCACTGCTGCGCCACATTAGTTCGTTGTGACGCATCAGGGTACTGATCGAGTAACCCGATTTATGTGCCAGTTCGAGCAACTGTGCGCCGGTGGTGAAGGGGTAAGGCAGTTGGGTTTGGTCTTCGATGATCCGCTCGGCCCCGGCCGCACTTTCATCGACCACAAAGCCGCCGCCTACGGAGTAATAGATCTTGCTATCGAGCTCGTTTCCAAAACCATCGAAGGCTGTGAATTTCATGCCATTGGGGTGGTAGGAGAGTGATTCCTTACGGTGCAGAATGAGGTCGTGTGCTTCGTCAAAATTGATGAGTCGCCGGCCATTGAGGTTGAGGCGATATTCATCGCGCACCCGGGAGACTGTCGCCGCAATGCCTGCAACCTCTACCGTTTCCGGGGCCTCACCCAACAGTCCAAGAATAACGGCCTTGGGGGAGCCGTGGCCTTTTCCCGTGGCGCCCAGCGACCCAAATAGCTCTGTCTTGACCCGCGCCACATCCTGCAGAAGGCGTGCTTGATGCAGACCATCTGCAAACGTGAGTGCCGCCCGCATAGGCCCGACGGTATGTGAGCTTGACGGCCCGATACCAATTTTAAAGAGATCGAAAACGCTAATTGCCATGGAGTGACGCCTGTGTCCGGTAGTTGGTCGTTAGTTTGAGCTGGAGTTGGCGTAAACAGGATGCTGCTTACACAGCGTCAGGACCTGGTCACGAACCTGGTTAATGATGCTCTCGTCCTCAATATCATCGAGTACATCGCACATCCAGTTCGCCAGTTTACGCGCATGCTCGTCGTTCATTCCGCGCGTTGTCATGGCGGGGGTGCCGATACGCAGCCCGCTGGTTACGAACGGCGACTGGGGGTCATCGGGTACGGCATTCTTGTTTACCGTTATATTGGCGCGCCCGAGAGCGGCATCCGCGTCCTTGCCGGTCATGCCTTTTTCAATCAGGTCGACCAGGAATAAATGGTTTTCTGTGCCGCCGGAAATAACCCTGTAACCACGTTGTAAAAAGGTCTCCGCCATCGCCTTGGCATTCTTGACGACCTGCTTTTGGTACTCGCGAAAGGAGGGTTCCAGCGCTTCCTTGAAGGCTACCGCCCTGGCTGCGATCACATGCATCAGCGGCCCGCCCTGGATCCCCGGAAAGATTAGCGAATTGAACTTTTTAGCCAGTTCGGGTTGGCCTTGGGCCAGGATGAGTCCGCCGCGTGGGCCGCGCAGAGTTTTATGGGTAGTGGTTGTAACCACATGGGCGTGGGGAATAGGACTCGGGTAGACGCCTGCGGCGATCAGTCCAGCCACATGAGCCATGTCAACAAATAGCCAAGCGCCTACATTGTCGGCAATTTTTCGAAACCGTGCCCAGTCCAAAACCTGAGAATAGGCAGAGAAACCAGCCACGATCACTTTGGGATGGTGTTCCCGGGCGAGCGCGTCTACCTGGTCATAATCGATCTCGCCGTTTTTCGGGTTCAGGCCATATTGGATGGCATTGTAGATCTTGCCTGAGAAATTGGGTTTGGCGCCGTGGGTCAGGTGGCCGCCATGATCAAGGCTCAATCCGAGAATGGTATCACCGGGCTTTAGTAATGCCATATAAACCGCGGTATTGGCTTGTGAGCCTGAGTGGGGTTGGACGTTGGCGTAATCGCAATCGAACAATGCCTTGGCGCGATCAATGGCCAACTGCTCTACCACGTCGACGTTCTCGCAACCACCGTAATAGCGCTTACCGGGATAGCCTTCGGCGTATTTGTTGGTCAGCACGGTGCCCTGAGCTTCCATCACCATGGGGCTGGTGTGATTTTCCGAGGCAATCAGTTCAATATTCTGCTCCTGACGCAGCTCTTCTTTTTGTATAGCCTGCCAAAGATCGGGGTCATAGTCTGAGATACGAAGTGCCGTGCTAAACATAATTTCCCCGTGCGTGACCAGGTGTGTGTGGATATCAATCTCGGTAGTCTACTGAGCGTCTGGCTATCTGTTAAATTAATAATCAGAATGTAACTATTAATAATAACTATGAGTATATTTGATGCGTAATCTACCAATAGACGTGTTGCGGACCTTTGTAACAGTGGCCGAGTTGGGCAGCTTTACCCAGGCTGGCGAACTGCTCGGGCGCTCACAACCCGCGATTAGCCTGCAAATTAAGCGGCTCGAAGAACAAATCGAAGCATCCCTGTTTACAAGGAAAGGTCATCAACTTGGGCTGACATCCTCGGGCAGTAAATTATTGAAGTATGCGCTGGAAATTCTGGCCTTGAATGACAAGGTGATCGCCGAGTTCAAACAGCCCTCCCTGACCGGACGGGTCAGGTTTGGTATACCCAGCGAATTTGCCACGACGCTGTTGCCGAAGATCCTGGGTAATTTCACCCAATCATATCCTGGCGTTAACCTCGAGATTAATTGTGAACTTAGCAAGAATTTGCTCTCCCAGCCGGCAGATCAGTATGATTTGGTGCTTGCCCTGCAGGATAAATCGCCAAGGAAGCTCGTCTCGCGCATCAAAGAAGATGAGTTGGTGTGGGTGAGCGGCAGTATTCATGATATCCACCTGCAGTCGCCGCTGAGGTTGGTGCTGGCTCCTGAGCCGTGTATCTACCGTGCTCGCGCCCTGGAACGGCTGAATAGTTTGGGCTGCCCCTGGCAAATTGCCTATACCAATACCGATCTGACAGGAATTCAAACAGCCATTGAAGAGGGTCTCGGTGTGACAGTTTTGGCCAAAAGTACAGTGCCTAAATCACTGCGGGTCCTGCCTAAAACAGACAAGTTTCCCCGCCTTGGTAAAGTAGATATTCACCTGTATTACGACAAGCGAACAGCAAATAACGCACTGCTTAGACTCGTGGACTATATTCGCATTAGTATATGAATCGCGTCACAAGCTCGAACGGCATAGCCTGGAACCCTTGCCAATTTTAGCTTCAGAATAGCATTAAATGTCGTCGCTAATAACCGGGTATTCATCACGATATAGCATGGGACTCTGCAATTTTCGATTAATTTCGTAGAGTTGGACTTTCTACTCACTCGTTAATCAGGTCGACCGGCATTCACAATCCCTGAAAATCCCGCCCGTGCCTTATTGAATTCCCGGAGGCGGGCAAATACGTCGACGTTCAACTGGTGATACACGTGCAGGATATCCACCAGCACCCAGTTCTCCCGAATCATACCATTTTCACAGCGCCAGAAATCCAGGCTGCGCATGGTGATTGCCTGGCCCGCTGGTGCAATCCCCAGCCAGCCATCTCCGGATACGCTCATGTGCATACCCGGCCATGCGGTGAATCCAACAAAGTCGCCATCGGCGAACAGGTGACCTGCACCGGTAGAGCCAACCCGATCGGGCAGGCCGTTAAGAAAGGGAATCTGGTGCCAGTTGCGAAAGCCCCTGATGCCGCGAGCGGTACCAATAGCCGAGGGTCCGTACCAACTGCAGCGAGGGTGCCAGTACTTATCCAGCTGCATTGCTTCGACGCCGCCCTCGGCATAACGACCGAGGCCCTCACACATATCGCCGACCAGCTTCTCGCTGGCAGCAGCCTGGGCGGCGTTCCGGGGGCTGGGTACCAGGCCGTTCTGCGGTGCGGGGGAAGGCACTTGCCACTCGCGTCCGAGGCTGGGAGACATCGGCCATGCACCGGCCTGCAGCATAACCTCGGGTATGTCCCATAGGGCTTGCATCTCTACGATGCGATCGTCCTCGAGGCGAAAGAATTCATGGAAGCGCATCGCAACCTGGTGACCGGTGGGCGGTATGTCCAGCCAGGGCTTTTCAAAACTGCCTGTGTAGTAACCACAGCAACCGACCCAGTTATCCCGATGGGGAGTAGGGCCGGCCATGACGATCGTGTCGCGGCGCTCAAGATCGGGAATCGCCTCTTGTAGCCCACTGTAGACCACCGAGTACAGCGCTTCCGGGTTCTCCAGCGTCTCGAACGGGTAGGCAAGATGAATCACGGCGTCGTCACGGAACAGCGCGTTAATGGTCTCGCGCACGCTCTCCGGTTCGTAGTTGTACAGGGCCTCCCTGAGAGCGGCGACAGTCTGTTTGTTGCGGTTATGAATGTCCGTCATGATGTCCTCTTTTGCGGTAATTGCATTCGCAGTCAATATGGGTGAGGATAACAAGAAAATACTGGTCGAGGGCAGGGGAGGAGAAACAATTTATGCGACAGGGAGTGAAAATTCTCGCAGCCATCGCGCTGCTGTTACCGGTTTTCAGGGGATTTGCGGGGGACACGGGTATTACCCCGGCAGCGCTGGCGACTCTGGCGGCCTCCGGCAGCCATACCTTTACATTGGTCACCGATAACCCGGGTACCGAGGGGATCCGGCGGCAGATACTAAGCTTCGAGGTAGATGGGCTGCGGCAGTATGCGCTGTTACTCCGGCCGGCGGGGGACAGGCCGGAGCAGGGCTGGCCGGTGCTGCAATTCAATCACGGTTTTCATCCAGATCCACCGCGAAACGGGTTCAATGCCCAGGGCAAGAGCGACCGCCCCGGCGATTACTATCGGCAGACAACACAGGCCTATGCCCGCGCCGGTTTCGCCGTGGTGGCCCCGGACTACCGCGGGCACAACGTTTCCGAAGGGGGTGCGTTCACCTCCCGCGCCCTGGCCGATGCCTGGTATAGTCGTGATGCCATTGCCTGCTTTCTGGCCCTGGAGAGTGTCGATGGTCTCGACCTGAGCCGCGCTTACATGCTGGGGCATTCCATGGGCGGTGCCGTCACCCTTCGCGTCATGCGCGCGCTGGGATCCCGGGTAAAAGCCGGCGCAGTATGGTCAACTTCGGGCGGTGGCGGACTTGCCTACCTGATGGGGTGGGAACTGGCTGAAAGCTTGGGCGAAGATTATGCCGGGGTGAGTAAACCCGTGCTCGATGGCTTAATGCATGAGTTGCAGGAACTGGGGCAAGGTGTCGCGGCGAATGATCTTTATTCGCTTAACAACGCGGATAAGATAGAGTCACCGATCTCGATTCAGCATGCAGCCGGGGATACATCTACACCCGCTGCGGCCTCCATGGATCTTGCCGCACGGTTGTATCTCGCCGGTAAGGACTATCAATTGAAGATATATCCGGGCTCGGATCATCTGTTTACCGGAGAGCAGTTTAGCAGGGCTATGGAGCGGGATATTGCCTGGTTTGAGGCTCACCGTTAGGGCTTATATTTATTGATATTACGTGCCTGACCGATGAGACCGTATCGCTGCAGGTCACCTACGATTTTGACAGCTTCACAGTCCGCTCAATCACTGCGGCCAATGACTACACCAATGACATCAATTTTGACTTCGATTTTTCGCCCACCCCCGAACTCAAACGGTGGTTACATCGAAGGGTCTGAGGGCTGGTCGCAGGAATTAGTACTTACGTCCAAGCACGACGGTGCGTTCCAGTGGACTGCTGACGCCTACTACTTCGATCTGAAGGATTACAACAGTTTCTACATCTACGAGCAGACAGTGCGTGATGACTCCACTCGACCGGTTATCGAAACTGACCAGGGGACTTTTATAATCCTCGAAGGTACCGACATCGTTTCCGATGCAACGCTGCTCAATGGGTTCTTCGCCAACGCGGTAGAGATTGAAACTGAGTACTGGGGTTTATTCGCCCAAGGGGAATACTCGCTCACAGACAGCCTCCGGTTGATCGCGGGTATGCGCTATAACGACGAAACCAAGTCGACTGATTGTGGTGGTAGTAACTTCACCGGTGACACCAATGGCGACGGTGTAATCGATCGCGTAGTTAACGTGAAAGACGGCGTGGTCGGCAGCTCGCCGCTTATTCTTCCGGAGATTGATGCCCGGCGAACGCCGGGCTTTTGTGTGTTGGATGCTGGTGGGCCTATTCCTGGAGTCACATCAGCGGCCGCAACGTGGGGTCTGCCTCAATCTGGATGTTACCGATGAGCCACGGTATAGCCACCAGGAGGGGCGCTTCTTCCATGGTTGTTAGAGGCCTGCTATTTGCCAAGGTACATCTTCTGTGGCGAACACTTGCTGTGCTGAAGTTTGCGCCATGCAAAGCCCAGTGCACGACCATCCGGTTACGTGGCTGAGGATCGGTGCCCGGATCCAGATCACGGTCCGCAAGGTCTGGCTCTCGTTTTCAGAGAGTATCCCTACGCCAACGACATTGCCTAGATCCTTGCCAACCTGCGCCGTTATCCGGCGTGGGTGCCATAGGGATAAACGTTCTCCACTAAACTGGTCTCACCCATCACCGGCAATACCTGCTAGAGCCCCCGCACACTACGATCGCGCAACCGGCCATTCTAATTGCCGTGAAATAGTCAGCAATGGGGCGATCAAAAAAAGTGAGCGAAGCGGAATGAGTAATTGACTACGTCCTTCGTAAAGGCAGCGCGGTTTTATAGCGGACTTGTTTGAGTGCAATGCTGGAGCGTATTTTCTCCACTTCCGGCATCGGGGAAAGCTTGTCGACGATAAATCGCTCCAGGGATGTCACGTCCGGCACAGCAACTCGCAGCAGGTAATCCTCGTCACCTGTCATCAGGTAGCACTCCATGACTTCATCGTGGCCTGCAACCCGCGTTTCAAACTCGGTCAGTAGAGAACGGCTTTGTGCCTTCAGGCTGATGAAGATGAAGACATTCAGGTCGAGGCCCAGAAAACCGGGGTCGAGGAGTGCCACGTAGTCGCGAATCAGGCCGCACCTTTCAAGCCGCTTGACCCTCTTCAGGCAGGGTGAGGCAGACAGGTTCACCCGTTCGGAGAGTTCTGTATTGGTAAGCTTTCCATTCACCTGAAGCTCGTAGAGGATCTTCAGGTCTATTCCGTCAATTTTCATGTTTACTCAAAAAGTGCAGGTTTGTGGCAGATTATGTCTTAAATAACGCATGGGGCAACACAATACGACAGAATATGGCGAATAAATGCTAGTAAGGTATGCAGGCTAAGAGGAGCCTCCATGTCTGACTACACTGAAATAATGTCCAGCGCCGGGTTGGCCGGCGCCGGTTCTGATGCACAGGAGATGGCCGAGTGGTGTGAAGCCCTGCAGTCACTTGTGAGCCATGCCGGTGCCGATCGCGCCAGGCAGATTCTCGACGCAGTCACATCGATTGCGCGAGCGCCTGATATTGGCTGGCAGCCTACCTACGGTACCCCTTACGTCAATACTGTTCCCGTTGAGCAACAACCGGCATTCCCGGGGGACCTTACGATCGAAGAGCGTCTGGTCTCTCTCATGCGCTGGAATGCGCTGGCCATGGTAGTGCGTGCCAACAAGGCCTATGGAGAGCTGGGCGGGCACGTTGCCAGTTACGCGAGCGCGGCGGACCTGTTTGAGGTCGGCTTTAACCACTTCTTTCGCGGCCCCGGGCATGCGAGTGGTGGTGACCTGGTGTTCTACCAGCCTCACTCCGCGCCGGGTGTTTACGCCCGGGCGTTTATGGACGGTCGTTTTACCGAAAGCGATCTGGAGCACTACCGGCAGGAGATCTCTGCAAGCCGCAATGGTGCCCAGGGACTTTCGAGCTACCCACATCCCTGGTTGATGCCCGATTTCTGGCAGTTTCCCACGGGTTCCATGGGGATCGGCCCAATCAGCTCCATCTATCAGGCACGCTTCATGCGCTACATTCAACACCGAGGATTGCAGGATACTTCTGCCCGCAAGGTGTGGGGCATATTTGGCGACGGCGAAATGGATGAGCCTGAAAGCATGTCGGCGCTGTCGCTTGCCGCGCGAGAGGGGCTCGATAACCTGGTCTGGGTGGTGAACTGTAATCTGCAGCGTCTCGATGGCCCGGTGCGTGGTAATGCTCGTATTATCGATGAACTGGAAGCCTCGTTCAGTGGTGCGGGCTGGAATGTCATCAAGCTGGTCTGGGGCTCGGACTGGGACGGGCTCTTTGCCCGGGACCGAGAGGGTGCATTGGTGCGCGCATTTGCCCAGACGATGGATGGCCAGTTGCAGACTTTCGCGGCGAAGGACGGTAGCTACAATCGTGCGCATTTCTTTGGCCAGAATGACAGCCTGGCTCGTTTGGTGGAGGGCTTGACCGATGACCAGATAGATCGCCTGAAACGGGGTGGTCACGATCTGGTGAAGATCTATGCCGCATACCATGCGGCCGTTCAACACAGCGGCCGTCCCACAGTTATTCTTGCCCAGACCAAGAAGGGTTATGGGATGGGCAGCGCCGGGCAAGGCAAGATGACGACACACCAGCAGAAGAAGTTGACTCGCGATGACTTGCTCGCCTTCAGGGATCACTTTCAACTGCCTCTGTCGGATGAAGAGACCGAGTCCTTAAGCTTCTGCCGGCCAGCGGCGGACAGTCCGGAGATGCGCTATCTCCATAAACGACGTGAAGCGCTGGGTGGGCCGATGCCATCGCGGCAGACATCGGCGGCAGCGGTATCCATTCCCAAACTGGAGAGCTACGGCAAGTTTGCTGTTGAGGCGGGCGGCAAGGAAATGTCGACCACTATGGCCTTCGTTCGAATGATGTCCAGCCTGATGAAAGACAAGCAGCTGGGTCCTCGGGTGGTACCTATTGTGGCTGACGAGGCGCGCACCTTCGGTATGGCGAATTTGTTCAAGCAATTCGGGATCTACTCCAGTGTTGGCCAGCGCTATGAACCCGAAGACATCGGCTCAATTCTGAGTTATCGCGAAGCACTGGATGGGCAGATCCTGGAAGAGGGGATCAGTGAGGCTGGCGCGATCAGCTCCTGGGTTGCCGCGGCAACCAGCTACTCAACGCACGGCCTGAACATGCTGCCATTTTATATTTACTACTCAATGTTCGGGTTCCAGCGTATCGGGGACTTGATATGGGCGGCAGCAGACCAGCGAGCGCGTGGATTTTTACTCGGTGCCACGGCAGGTAAAACCACACTCGGTGGTGAGGGGTTACAACATCAGGACGGACACAGCCATTTACTGGCCTCCACCGTTCCCAACTGTCGTGCCTATGATCCAGCCTTTGCCGGTGAGCTGGCCATCATCGTGGATCATGGTATGCGGGAGATGCTGGAAGAACAGAAGGATGTTTTCTATTACGTCACTGTGATGAACGAAAACTATGCGCAGCCTACGTTACCTGACGGTGCTGCTGAAGGCATTATCAAAGGACTCTATCGCTACGCGCAAACATCGGCCGGTGGAGCGAAGGCAGCTGTGAGGCTGGTCGGTTCTGGCACCATATTGATGGAGGTCATTGCCGCGGCCGAGTTGTTGGCTGAGGACTGGAATATTAGCAGTGAGATCTGGAGCGCAACCAGCTTTACTGAGCTGGCTCGTGAGGCGAGAGCTATCGAGCGCTGGAATCGTTTGCACCCGCAGGACGTGCAGCGGGTCAGCCATGTGGCCCGGCACTTCACCCCTGAAGTACCTGTTATCGCTGCAACTGATTATGTTCGTGCTGTACCGCAACTGATTGCTTCCTATATTGAAGCTTCTTTTGTAGTGCTGGGAACCGATGGTTTTGGGCGCAGTGATACGCGGCCAATGTTGAGAGGATTTTTTGAGGTTGATCGAAAGCATATTGTAGTAGCGGCACTGTCCAGCCTGGCTCAGCGGGGAGAAATTGACCCGCAAGTGTGCGCTGATGCCATCGTGCTGTACGGGATTGATCCCCAGGCAACTGCATCCTGGGATTGTTGAGATGTCCGAACTACATGAACTAGTCCTGCCCGATATCGGCAGCGTATCGGAAGTGGAAATAATCGAGCTACTGGTGAGCATTGGTGATGAGGTTGAGCTCGAACAGGCGTTAATCAGTGTGGAAACCGACAAAGCTACGATGGAGATTCCTTCTACCGTGGCGGGCCGCGTGCATCAACTCAAGGTCGCGCAGGGAGACAAGATTCGCGAAGGTGCAATTATTGCATTGTTGGAGTTAAGGGCGCCCGCAATGCAGCAGGGAAAAAACAATACTATTACCCCGGATACTTCCAGCAAGACAGATACCGATTTTGTCTCTGAAATAGCTTTTTCGACCTTGGCCGATAATGCTCCGAGCCCTGCTGCCGAGGAACAAGACTCTAGTGACAGCTCACTAGCACAGGCTGCGCCCTCGTTAAGTGACAGGATTCCACCGTATTCATCGCCCTCTATACGTCGCCTGGCCAGGGAACTGTGTGTGCATCTGCCCGACGTTGCAGGTACTGGTGAACGAGGACGTATTACGCGAGATGATGTGATGGCGCACGTGCGCGGAACAATGGAGGAGAAACGGAAGAAAGGTAGCCTCAAATCGATCACATCCGGGGATGATTTCCCTGGGCTGTTAGCGTGGCCAAAAGTCGATTTCCAAAAGTTTGGCCCAGTAGAGCGGCGTGAGCTGTCGAGACTTCGCAAGGTCAGTGGGGCCAACCTCCATAGAAACTGGGTTGCCATACCTCACGTAACCAATCATGAAGACGCCGACATTACCGACCTTGAATCATTTCGGGTGCAGATGAATACGGAACATGCCGGAACGGGTGTGAAAGTGACCTTGTTGGCCTTATTGATCAAGGCCTGTGTCGCGACTTTAAAGAAATTCCCGGAGTTCAACGCCAGCCTCGACGGGGATGAGTTGGTGGTTAAGGGCTATTATCACATCGGCTTTGCAGCGGATACGTCGCGCGGCCTGGTGGTTCCTGTAATCAGGAATGCCGACCAGAAAAGTGTTTTGGACATTGCCGATGAAGTTGCTTTACTGGCCGCCAGGGCACGGGAGGGCAAGCTGACGGTAGAGCAGATGAGCGGCGGCTGCTTCTCTATTTCATCACTTGGCGGTATCGGCGGCACATACTTCACCCCAATCATCAATGCGCCGGAAGTGGCGATATTGGGTGTGTCGAAAGCGCGATACCAGATGATCTGGAACGGGCAGGCCGCCGAACCCCGTTTAATACTGCCCATGAGTCTAAGCTGGGATCACCGCGTTATTGATGGCGTTGCTGCCGCACATTTTAATGTGTATCTGATTAGCGTCCTTACTGATTTAAGACGACTTATTCTATGATGAGTCGAAAATTGAATTTCAACACTTGTTTTCATTACGAAACGGGAAGAGTTGTGAATTCAGAACACTCTTTCATTTGTGTCTCAGCACGGATCTGGTTGTGCCGGCACCGCATGCGCTCTTTCTTCAAGCTCGCGAATCCGCGGTGTCGGGGGCACACTTCGTCCAATTGAATACCGACCAGTATTGCCTACCGGCCGATTTTCCGCTTGAGGTCCATGCGATAGAATTGTGGGCTTAAGCCGCATTCCCGTTTAAACGTCTTGGTGAAATGCGACAGATCGTGAAATCGAAGCTGGTTCGCTATTTCCGTCACCGATAGCTCTGGCGTCATCAGCATCTTCATAGCGAGTTCAATGCGCTTGCCCAGCCGGTACTGGTGCGGTGCCCGGCCGACGGCCTGCTTAAACACTGTTCTAAAGCGGCGTTCAGACAGGCCGCATGCATTACTCAGGAAATCGACCGGGACTTCGTCCAGTAATCGATCGTGTATGATTCCCAGCGCCGGCTGGACCCTGGACAGATCGGAAAGCCGAGTGCCGCCCCGGGGATTGGGCCGAGAGTAGGCGAGTATCAACTTGAGTAGTTGTAGCAGCAGGCAGCGTTCGGCAACGATACTCGAGAGATCAAGCTCCATCTCTTGATTGCTCTGCGGCACCGGATACAGAGTAGATCGCCGTCCCGAGATCCCCACCAGTGACTCGATCACTTCGCGTGCCTGTGTGGCGATCTCGCCCGTTAGCAGGTTGGGAAGAGTATAGAAACTGATCAGATCGATGCCGCCAAACACCGAATATTTAACGTTAATGCCCCGAATCGTACATGTGTCAGCTTCGAATGCGTGGCGAATTCCTGGGGGGGCTATAAGCAGTTCCCCAGGTTGCGCCCGGTAGGTCTTGATAGCTTCACCCGAAGGCTCGACCTTGAGTGTGTACGCCGTATCAAGCGGTATAATCAGAACCAAAAAGGGGTCGAGCCGCCAGCCGCTCTGAAAGGGAGCAGCCCTATGAGCTTCGCACCAGGTCAGTTCCGTGCGAAGCGAGTTGGCTACCAGATCGCGTAGATTCATTGAGATTCTTACCAGTGAACAGCCGATTTATACAAGAGTAACGGTAACGTGTTGATCATAAGGAAGACGCGAACGAATATCTATGTGCGCCTGTATATTTTTTTGTTAGCCACAAAGGGGGAGTGATTGATGACTGATTTTGATGCCGCAAAGAGAGCAAGACCACTGAAGCGATCTGACATGCCGCCGGACTATGCAATCTCGCTCGATCGTTATATCAACCGTGATGGTACGGGCGGGGGGTTTCGGGAAGACGAAAAGTGTATTCCGACTGATTTTGGTGTGTTGCAGCCGATGGGCGGGTTTGAGGAGGCTTACCATAACATCATTGACTATATCGTCCGGATTACTTACCGGATATGGGAGGATCGGGATGTCGAATACATTGGGGACACTTACTCCGCTGATTGCATGGTTTTTGACGATTATGGCCTGCAATGCGGCTGCGAGAAGATCATTTCTGACACTCATCACACCCTCGGGGCGTTCACCAATATCAAGCTCATCGCTGACGAAATAATCTGGGCTGGAGACGACGAAAACGGCTACCACACTTCACACCGCACCATCATTCGAGGTACTAACGACGGTGACAGCAAGTATGGTCCCGCGACAGGCAAGACCGTTGATGTGCTGGTAATCGCGAATTGCGTCGTTCGTGACAATAAGATCTTCCTTGAACATGTGTTGTACAACAACAGCGCCCTGGTGGAACAACTTGGTGTTGACCTCCATGAGGTCGTTCAGAACATGGTGGCCGTTCCCCCGGCCGGCTGGCCCCGCGACGATGCTACCTGGCACCAACTGCGAAACGCGACGAACCCAGGAATGCCCATCTCCGTCAGCGAGTCACTGGATGGATTCGATATTGATCGCTTTAGCCGCGATGCCTGTGAAATGGTCTGGAGCGCCCAGAACTATAAGGAAATGACGCGCTTCTTTTCGTCTGAGATTTCCTTTGCCGGTGCCACCAACCGGACAGCCGAAGGCTTGGATGGGTACCGGAATGCCCATCGCAGCATTATGGATTGCTTTACGGTTGATAACTTCAGCGTCGACGAAGTGTACTGGATGGGCAACGGGCAAGATGGTTATCTGGTCTCGGTTCGGTGGAGCATGGACGCGGAACATGCCGGTTCTGGTGCGTTTGGTCCCGCCACCGGCAATCCCGTACAGTTGTGGGGGTTGAGCCAGTACAAGGTGATTGAGGAAAAGATTGTTCAGGAGTGGACGTTGTTCAACGAGCTCGATTTGCAAATACAGATAGCGGCAGCGCGTAGCAAGGAGGCGTAATTACATGGAGAACATGCAGAGTATTAAAGATATTGTGAGAAATTTCCACAATGCACTCGATCGCGCTGATGCGGGAGAAATTGCCACAGCAATGAGTCAATATACCACCGAGGACTACCACTGGTATGGCATGCACCCCTTCTATGAGCAGTGGGGTGTAATGGATGTCGCCGATGTCTTCTGGGAGCCGTTGCGTAGGTCCATCGCCCCAATACAGCGTCGAGCAGACATCTTTTTCGCGGGTAAAAACCAGATAGACAACGAAAGCACTCAGTGGGTTGCCGAGATGGGTCACCTGATGGGTCTTTTCGACGAGGAGTGGCTGGGTATTCCGCCCACGCGGAAGATGATCTTCCTCCCATATGTGGAGTTTAATCGCGTCGAGAATGGGAAGATCTGCGAAACCGCATTTTTCTGCGACCTGATCAGCGTCATGAAACAGGCTGGCTTGCAACCGCTTCCAGAGCAAACGGGCGCCTTTATCATTCAGCCCGGTCCGCGCACCCATGATGGACTACTGTACGGTACTCAGGATCCCAAGCAGACTGCGAAGACCCTGAAACTCATCAATCGTATGTGCGATGAGCTTACAGGATCAGATATGCACTCTACGGACGATGAGTTACGTAACACATGGCACGAAGACATGATCTGGTTCGGCCCGACAGGCATTGGCGCAACCTACACCATCCCACGCTACGAAGTGCAGCACCAGGGGCCGTTCAACGATGGACTGAAAGATATCACGTTCAACGGGCACATGGCGCGGTTTGCAGAGGGCAGTTTTGGCGGGTGGTTTGGCTGGGCGAATCTGTCCATGAAGACGAGCGGGGGCTTCCTGGGTCTGACAGGCTCGGACATCCCGACAGAGATGCGCGTGGTTGATCTTTATCGGAGAGACGGCGACAAGCTTGCGGAGAATTGGGTGTTTATCGATCTGCTGCACTTTCTTCATATGCAGGGTCTGGATGTCCTAGGCCGACTTAAGAGTATGAGAGCGCTATCTCAGTCCAATTAAAACCGTAAAAAAAAGGGTGACAAATGGCACAGCTGGCAGGAATTGATTGGGTAATTTTGGTTGGTTATGTCTTTGTCACCCTCGCAATTGGAGTGAAGTTCAGCGGCCGTATTCACACCGCGGAGGATTACTTCCTGGGGGACCGCTCTATTCCGTGGTGGGCTCTGGGACTTTCCGTTCTGGCGACCTACGTCGGAGCGATGACTTTTCTCGGTGCCCCGGCGTGGGCGTATGATGAAGGACTGGCGATTCTGCTGATCCATATTAATTACCCGATCGCTATATTTTTCGTTTGCGTCGTGTTTATTCCGTTCTTTTACGATTCCGGTTCCGCCTCCATCTATGACTACCTGGAAAAGCGTTTTGGTGGTCAGACGAGACTGTTGATGGCGTCCGTTTTCCTGTTCGGAAACTTGATCTACTCGGGAATCATGCTCTATACCACCTCGCTACTACTAAGCTATATCGCTCCGATTTCCGTACCTGTAGCGATTCTTCTGGTGGCTTTGTTTGCCTTGAGCTACACATTGCTGGGCGGTTTGAATGCAGTCGTCTGGACTGATGTTGTCCAGAGCTTCGTATTACTGCTGGGTGCTTTGTCGGTACTGTTCTTCCTGCTACTGGGTTTTGAAGGGAACATGGGAAGCTTGTACGGCGACCTCCAGTCTGCCGGCACGCTCGATATCATGAAAACGTCGCTAGACCCGGAAGTGACGGCGACACTCTGGACGGGTATTGTGGCGATGTCTATTTACCATGTTGTGGTATACGGCGTTAACCAGATGATGGTCCAGCGGACATTGGCAGCCAAAACCATTGGCGATGCGAAAAAAGCCTTCGCGTTTATGGGATATGCCGCATTCTTTGTTTTCCTGCTGATGTTTGCTATCGGCATACTGCTTGGGGATCACTACGCGGGGCAAGCTTTTGACAACAAAAATACCATAATCCTCACCTACATCGATGAACTGGCTGTACCGGGATTGTTGGGTCTCATTGCCGCTGCGGTTCTGGCATCGGCCATGTCCAGTCTAGATTCTAGCCTCAACTCGATGGCCACAGTATCGACGCTCGACTTCTACCAGCGCTTCAGCAAAAAGCCGTGTAGCCCAGAGAAGGCATTGGTGGTGACCCGTCTATTCACCGTCTTCTGGGGTATGGCGGTATTGGTGCCGGCCTTCACGGTACTCGGTTGGGGCGGATCGGTCCTAGAACTGTTGAGTAAAATTGGCTCCTTCTTCGTCGGAGCGAAGCTGAGCTGTTACGGGCTCGGATTTTTTTCCCGCAACGCCAACGAAAGGGGTATCTTGGTCGGTGTCGCGGCCAGTTTTACGGTGCTCTGGTGGGTGGCCAGCTACACACAGGTGGCGTGGCCCTGGTACGCGGTCATTGGGGGACTTGTGAGTCTCATTGTTGGCTGGCTTGCCAGCCTGGCCCTGGAAGGCAGGCGACATGAATGGCACCCCTACTCGGTGCCTGGGCGCCGGCGCATGTTTGCCGAACGTGGGCTTCCCACCCATGAGTCAGGCTGGAGCTTGATGCCGGGTAGCGTGGACCGTGCTCTGCTGGGCCTTCCGCTGTTTTTCGTCGTGTCCCTGGGCGCTCTCTTAGTGTTGACAACCCTCTAGCTAGCGGTGCACTTATCGGCTCTTCATCATTAACCGGGTTTAGTGAATATCGGTGCATCCCCCCTTAATGGGGAAGAGCCATGGGGAAGAGCCGAAGAGCCGAGCCGGCGGATGCTACAATGCGAGACCTGACCCCCCGAAGGAAAGACCGGGAAAAGAGAGAAGTGGTAGCTACGGGTGGACTTGAACCACCGACCCCAGCATTATGAATTTGGCTGGATATTTTTAACTTACTGATTTTATTGACTTAAATTCGAACACCCACAGCGCATTTTCCCGCACAGAGCACAACGGATCAGAGCAAGCCCCGCAAATCTCCCGCAGGGTCAGGCGGGCTTTCCTGTCATCTCGGCCGTTGTCAAAATACGAGCGAAGTCCCGCGCGATGATTTACGGCTACTGAGGTGAACAAGCAGCCATAACCGGAGGACATCCAATCACTATCATGGCTGTCCGAGACGTGCACGAGCCTCACTTATACCAGAGCGCAGCCAGCCGGCTTCATTGGAGTTACGCGAGTCAGCCAATAGCTTTTCCAGCGCCGCCAGCCTCGCCTGCAAGGCCGCTATGTTGTCGGGCTCCGCCTTCAGTGCGATATCCGCTATATGAATCGCACGAACCGCATCGCCTCCACTGAGGTAGTTCTGCGACAGTCCAGCCATCTTGTCAGCCCCGCCACCCAGCGCCACGAGGTCTGGATACACGGCACCTACCGGTGTCGAGTACATATTTGCCGGGTTACCGTCAAACCAGCCCATATAACCTTCATAAATGCCTCGCACGGACCAAGATATTGCGCCGTATTCTTCACCAACATTCAGTTCGGGAGGCAGGGTAATTTCCTGCATCAGGGTATGTACATCCTTACCCTGGTTCATACCGGCAACAGTCTCATCATGTACGTACAGGATTGCATCACGAGACTTACTGACCACCTGCGTGATAGTGGCATTGCCGTGGATGGCATCACCGTGGCTAGGAATCAATATTTCCGGTTCCAGTTCCAGCATTGTGTTCAGCGCATTGACATAGTCCAGTGCCCATCGTGGTTTGGTACCGCGAAGGGTATAGATATTCGGAAACGAGCCGTAGAAGTTGTCGCCAACGAACAGAGCTTTCAATTCTGGTATCCAGACCGAGAGTTGGTCGGGGGTTTCTCCGGGTGTATGTATGACCTGGAACGTCAGGCCCCCGAGCTCGAAATCGTACTTTCGGTCAAACAGGATGGTCGGCAGGATCGTCGCCGCATAGTTGCCGGGATTCATCTGTGCAGTAGCTGCAACAGTTTCTGTCGCCGCAGTTACAGGACGCAGATAGTCTGGGAATTGAGCGCGGTTACGGGTGGCAAACATACCCTTCAGACGCTGCGTATAGTGTACGAACTCCTCATGCTCCGCATGCGCGATAATCTCAGTGCCTTCTTCGCGCCAGAATGGTATGCCACCTCTATGGTCGCCATGGGCATGAGTTAATATTATGTAGCGGACCGGAGCATCGCTCACTTCCTGCAACAGCTGTTTGTGCTTGGGTGCGGAAACACTCCCCGAGGTATCAATAACGACATTCCCGTCTGTGGTGACGACCATAAAGGTGTTGCCAAAACCGGTTGCTTGCCAAATTTCATCAGTAATGCGCTGCGCGGAGGTTTCATCTGATCCGACTTGCGTCGGATCCAGGCCCATTGGCGTCTGCGCTAGAACGGGCAGGCACAGGAATAGAGAGACGGTCATTAAAATCGTCCCCACCCGTGTGGCAGAGCCTGCGCTGAGGCTGCTGAATGTGTCTATAGTCATGATCCCTTACTCCATTTTAAGAAGATATGCTGAGTGGCCAGGTATTCGAGCTTGTAGAATTTGCCGTCGAGTGAATTCCGCGAGATTGCGCTAAGCGTGTGTACTACCCCGAAGCTACATACAGACAGCTCACGCGGACGTATTTTCTGTCCTCAGTGAACGCCGCAGAATCTTACCTACCGTAGACTTTGGTAAGTCCTCCACAACTACTACATGCTTGGGCACTTTATAGGCGGTGAGCGACTCCCTACAAAAAGCTCTTATTTCGTCTTCACTGAATACATTGCTAGTTGTAGTCACGAATAGTTTGACAGCCTCACCGGTTTTCTCATCAGGTATACCCACTACAGCACATTCGATTACGTCCGGGTGACGGCTCACTACCTCCTCGATTTCATTCGGATATACATTGAAGCCAGAAACAAGAATCATATCCTTTAGGCGATCAACTATCCGAACAAAGCCATCTGCCTGCAATACGGCAATATCCCCGGTATGAAACCAGCCCTCTTCATCAATGGCTGGCGTACTGTTTTGCGGGGCCCGCCAATAACCCTGCATGACTTGTGGGCCTCTGATTAGAAGCTCTCCTTCCCCTTCAGGCTTCACGTCATGACCATCGAGGTCTACGCATTTCAGTTCAGTATTTATGACCGGTTTGCCTACAGTACCTGTTTGCCTGGCTCCTATGGTATTGATGCAGGCTGCAGAGGTAGTCTCTGAAAGCGCGTAACCCTCGTAAATATGACACCCGGTACGCTGGTACCATTCTTCAGCGACTGACGTCATTAGTGCGGCTCCACCGGCAATGGCATACCGTAGGTTATCAAAATTAATTCGGTCGAAATCCGGATGCATCATCAAGCCGGCATATATCGTATTGATCCCCGCAATAGCCGTAAACGGACGTTCGCACATGATCTGAATAAATCTGTCTATGTCGCGTGGATCGGGTATTAATACCGACAGCGTACCCATAGCCGTGGCCATGACAACGCTGGTGACGAAGCCATAGATGTGGTAAATCGGCATGGGATTAAGCACTACGTCTTGTCTCTCTTCAGAGGGAGGATATGCCGTGTTAAATTGACACATGCTTGCAAACAGGTTTCCGTGTGTCAGCATACTGCCTTTTGAAGCCCCGGTTGTGCCACCGGTGTATTGCAGCAAAGCCAGGTCTTCCATTAGCAATGAGGCCGTGGAAAACGGCAAGGCCGCACCTTGGCGAAGAGCTTCTGGTAACGCTGTGGTATTTACCAGCTCGCAATTGATGCGAGGCTGCGGGGTGATCATATCTTCCTGATGCGTTGTTATGACATGCTCTACAGCGCATTGTGAAATTATTGTTTCCATAACAGACTGATTGCGCGCCAACATCACCAGTACGCGGGCGCCGGAATCTGTTAACTGTTGAAGTAACTCCCGCGCGGTATACATTGGGTTTGTGTTAACAATAATCAAGCCGGCACGTAGCGCGGCCCACGCGACAACAGGATACTGAATGAGGTTTGGTAACTGAACCGCAATTCGGTCGCCCTTTTGCAAGTTGAGCCGAGTCACCAGAAAAGCTGCAAAATCTCGACTCAGGCGATCGAGTTCTGCAAAGGTCATAATCTGGCCCAGGCATGAATAAACCGGCAGACTGGCATTGTGCCTGCAGGAGCTTTCATACAGTGCAATAAGACGGCTGCTATCTGGTGCATCGGGCTCACGTGTTTGTTGCCGATCGAAGTTATCCGACATTGTTGTTCACCCCGTATATTATTATTCAAAGAATTTGATGATCGGGCTAGTGACCGTTCGAAAGTACAGCATGTGCAGGCTACTCATGATCAACACGAAGTCATGGTCCGCTAGTCACGCTGCGTTTACATCTCCTGCTGGCGAGGTGGCAATAATTGTCCTAAGACGCTCGTTTATTATTTGCTTTGCCTCGGTCACGATATTCTGTACCAGTTCCCGGCAGCTCGGGATGTCGTTGATGAGGCCGCCGCACATACCTATGGTTATCATTCCCGCTTCTACATCGCCGGTGGTCCACGCAACTTCCTGGTTTTTCCCGGATACCAGATGATGCACCTGGCTGAAATCCGCACCCTGCGCCTCCAGTTCGGCGACCTGGTCGGCCACACTATTGCGATAGACGCGAGACGTATTACGGTAGCTACGAAAGATTAGCCGCGTCTGGGTCTCATCCATCTCGACAACCTTCTGCTTGATGTTCTGGTGAACCTGGGACTCCTTTGTCACCACGAAACGGGTACCCATATTGATACCCTCACAGCCCAGGGCCAGGGCGGCCACGAGGCCGCGCGCATCCGCTATACCGCCGGAGGCGACAACCGGTATTTTCAGTGCGCTGGTCGCTGCAGGAAATAGCACAAGTCCTCCGACATCACTCTCACCTGGATGCCCGGCACACTCGAAACCGTCTATGCTCACTACGTCGACGCCGATGCGCTCGGCTGTCAGTGCGTGTCGTACCGCTACACACTTATGGATCACCTTGATACCATTGGCCTTGAAGCGCTCCATGAATGGCTCCGGACTGCGGCCAGCGGTCTCTACGATTTTCACTCCGCTGTCAATTATCGTTTGTACATAGTCGTCGTAGTTGATTTGGGTAACCGCCACGCCCATAGTCAGGTTGACTGCGAAAGGTTTGTTGGTTAGCGACTGGCACTTTTCGATTTCAGCCCTCAGCCTTTCACTGGTGGGCAGCGTAAGTGCTGTCATCACGCCAAGTGCGCCTGCGTTAGAGGCCGCGGCCGCCAGTTCGGCGGTGCCAACGCGCATCATTCCACCACAGATTATCGGAGCTTCTATGCCGAGCAGTTCGGTGAGTCGGGTCTTCATAAAGTAAAATCTCCAGTTTTGCAGGAATGCTGGGCCATGGGCTCACATTTAAATCGAGATTAGCGCAACAAATTCGCAATTTCAAGAAAACGTTTGCTCATTATTGGTCAAATCCCTCAAGCCGATTATCGTTTCTCAACGCGCCGCTGGAGAAACTGCCTAAGACGTTAGCCATTTTAGTCTTTGGGCCTTTGCGCAGTGCCGATTGGCAGAAGTTCTTGGACCATAACACGCGAGATTGTGCGTGATAGTTTTCGCATATTTTCGGGTATCGTGAGCCTTCAGCTTGGTAAGTGCATTGTAAATCTAATACCCGGGCAATGGCGACAATCGTAACGCAAACGATTCCTTGATGTCGCAATAGTTTTGCAATACGATTGTCTCAAAGAGGTTTTGCCAGGCAAATTGGCGGCAAAAAGGGTTAGTGCGTATGTTGATAAAGGATTGGCAATGATCGTGAACACATGGCTTAGCTGGGAGCACAGTATGCAACATAGGTCCCTGGCCGTCGGGCGACTGTTGGACACTGTCGGCGCAGCGTGGAGGAGTAATCAACGCGATATCTTTGTTGGTTGCAATCGTCCGTCAGGGGTATGGGAAACGTGAGCGAGCGTATTCGGGCGAGGATTTTTTACGGGTGGGTCGTACTCGGTGCCTGTTTTGTGATCTCCATGGTTTCAGGGAGCCTTTTTTACAGTAGAGGGGTGTTCCTGCCGGCAATGTCTGATGAATTCGGTGGGAGCAGATTTGCCGTCGCGCTGGCATTCACGATTGCACATGCCGGTGGCGCTCTGTCCGCGCCGTTTATAGGGCGGGCACTGGACCTTTGGTCCGCCAGACGTATTTTGCTGATGGGAACCGTCCTGGTATCCGTGGGGTACTTTCTTGCGTCCCTCGCGCCCAGCATACTTGTAATATATGCAGTCTTCGGGCTAATTTTGAGCGTTGGCTGGGCCTCGATCAGCAGCTTTTCCACGTCAAAAGTAGTTGTGCGATGGTTTAAGCGACGTCGGGGACTGGCATTGTCACTTGATGTGGCTGGCGCTTCAGTGGCCGGGATTTTTATTCCGCCAATTGCGGCATGGCTGCTTCTGAACTTCGGGTGGCGGGGTGGCTACGTTATTCTCGGGGTGGTGGTGGTTATCATCCTTGTTCCAATCATACTTTTATTCATCAAGGACCCCAGTGAAACCGGCGACACAACCGACGGTATTTGCGCCCCGAGTCCCTCGGCCGGTGTAGCCTCCCCGGTTGGCGAGGATGAAAAATTCTGGAGTACCCGGGAGCTGCTTCGGAGTCCGTCTTTCTGGGGCATCGTTATCCTTTTTAGCGGCATGGTTTGTGTTTTTCAGGGGCTCGGCCTGCATCTTTACGGTCATTTGGAGGATTCAGGTATGGGTGCCTACGAAGCTTCTATCGTCCTTTCGGTAATGGCAGCCCTGATTGCATCCGGTAAGCCTTTGCTCGGATGGTTGGCTGATCTTCTCGGACCCAGGATGAGCATATTGATCTCCCTGGTCTGTCAGATGATTGGCATAATTCTGTTCTCACTTGCGCATGAAAAATCGGCCTTCCTGATAGCGGCTGTAATTTATGGCTTCGGTTTGAGTGGAATGGCGCCTCTTCGGAATATGGCGTTGGCGTCTGCATTTGGCAGTCAATCATATGGTTCCGCTTACGGCTTGATGCAGCCTCTATCGCTTCCGATTGTATTGCTTGCATCGCCTATTGCCGGGTTTGTCTATGACGAATTGGGTAGCTACGTCCTCGCTTTCCAGATATTTCTGGTCATATTGCTGGTCACGGCGCCGATGCTCTATTTCATCAAATCCGATGATAGAGCAGAGCAGGAGGTTGCGGTAAGGGTTTGAGTTTCCATGCCGGCGGTGGGTGATGTCCCTGAGTGAAGGTCAGCAACTGTGTGGTTATTAATCTACGGCTTTCACGCTACCGGTTTTGCAACGTATGCACTAATCGCGGCCTTCTGTACCAACGGTGTCGTCATTGCCTGCGTCAATCTGGCTCAGTTTGTGGCGGTGGCGCTATTGACGCGCGATCAATGAATTCTGTTGGCTGGATATCAGGCTCGGGCACCTCACGGCCTTCGATTCGCGCAATCAGGCGCTCGACCATTCCTGCGGCCTCGCCTTCAATGTTGCGTCGAATGACGGATAATGACGGTTGAAAGGCTCGGTGCCACGGCGAGTCACCGAACGCGATGAACGAAAGGTCATCTGGAATCCTGGCGTGGGCGGAATGAATTCCCTCCAGGGTGTAGGGTGTCATGACACCGTTGCCGGATATGATTGCAGTTGGCGTGGGCGAATTTGCGAGAGCATGCTGCACCAGCCCGACCGCCTCTTCTTTCTTTGCAGCCTTTAGCAAGGTTACGGAGCTCTCTGGGAGCCCATGCGCGATAGCGCACTCCTGGAATGCCTGGAAACGTGTGCGGCCGAGCAGGGATTGATCCCGCCAGTCGATGTAGGCGACCTGCCGGTGTCCCATGCTGAACAGGCGTCTTGCCGCATGAGTGCATGCCGCCTTGTCGTAATGAAACCACGTGGCGTTATCTACAATAAACGTTCCTTCGACATGGGGGGTCGTCGACTCACCCACAGATTCCACAGGAATCCCTGACTCGAGGAGATCCAGTAGTTCTCGAGTGACTTTCAATCGCGCTGCGCCCAGGAGGACCCCGTCTACATCACTCTCGCGAATTCGATTGATCACCGAGAATCCGCCGGTAGACCCGGCGCTGTAGTCGAAGACCATGAGCGAGTATCCCCGCGCGGCAGCAACACTGATCGCAGTGCGGACTTCGGTCTGGTTGCCCGGGTTCTCGAGATCTGGTGCCAGCATGGCAATTGTCAGCGAACGGGAGGTGCGGAGAGAGCGAGCTGCCCCGCTGGGCTGGTATCCGACTTTTTTGGCAATCTCGACCACTCTGGATCTGGTTTGATCACCAACGCCCCGATGGCCTGTCAGCGCTCGCGACACGGTTGAGATTGACACGCCTGCGATCTCTGCGACTTCGCGGATGGTGGCGCGATGTTTCGGGGTAATTGACGAGTGCAACGAGGCCATCCATTAGTTAGAAAGAGGTAGTATAACAGCCATCAGCCCGTTCCGCGAATGGGAATGCCACTAATCACAATGCAGGGCAGGCGCGGCCTCCAGAGCTGCAAACGTTTGCTTGAAAAGTCTAATTTGTTGCGCTAGGCTGCGCCCATATTGAAAATAGAGCGGCCTATGAATTCAGCTGTGCTGCGATATTCACTATTCAGCGGTCGCCAAAGTTTGGTTGCCAAAGGATAATTGTATGAGTGCTTCCAACGCATCTGCCCTCGCGGGCGTGCGTGTTCTTGACCTCACCGACGCCTCAGGCGTCTTTTCGACACGTCTGCTGGCAGATCTCGGTGCCGACGTTGTACGTATCGAACCGCCGGATGGTGGGTCTCTCCGTAGTCACGGCCCCGGCCTCGACGGCATGCAGGACGCTGAGTGCGGCTATTACCATCTTTTTCATAATATGAATAAACGCTCCGTTGTCGCCGATCTCGATGATGCGGATACTCTCGCCAAGGTGAAAGCCCTGGTGCGGACGGCTGACATTCTGGTTGAATCCGGCGCGCCCGGGCGGCTGGCAGCGTACGATCTCGATTACGAATCTGTTCGGCAAATTAACCCTGGCCTGACCTTTGTCTCCATTTCGCCCTTTGGCCAGGATGGTCCGTGGTCGAACCGTTCCGGCAACGATCTTATTGCAGCGGCGTCGGGCGGAATACTCGGTATCAGTGGGGCGCCTGATGAGCCGCCTATGCAAGGCAACGCCGACCCGTCTTACAAGATGGCGGGTCTGGCAGCGGCTACGGGTGCGCTGCTGTCCTGGCAGGGCGTCTGCCGCGGTGCACCGGGCGTCCATGTTGATATTTCGGTGCAGGAGGCGACTGTGATGATGGGGGTCCAGTCGCTAAACCCGTGTATTTATACGGTTGAGGGTCACATCCCCCGGCGGCAAGGGTTCTTCGGCCCGATTCATCGCTGTAAGGGCGGTAAATACATCGCGGCTCACGCGTTACCCCAGTCGCTGTTGAGGCTTCAGGCGGTGGCAGCGGAGCGCGGAATCGTTGCCGAGGAAGGAGAGGCCATTCCTGGCGCGGGAATCATGAAACAGCTGGCGGCCAATATAACCGCGGAAGAGGTTATGGCCCTGGTTGAGGAGTTTGACCTGATCGGGTTGCCCGTTTGCGGGTTCGAGGATATTTATGCGCATCCGCACTTTCAGGCAATTGATCAATTTGCACCAGTCAGGCACGAGGGCCTGGGCCTGGACCTCACTAGCGTCCGCAGTCCGGTTGCCGGGATGGCGGCGGACGTTCCAGCTCGTGCGGCGCCCGTGCTGGGAGAACATACCGAGGCGGTCTTCGCAGAAGTTCGTGCAGAGCCCGACAGGCCAGATAATGCAGGGGTAGTGGTAGATGTCGCCAGGCCGCTTGCGGGGATTCGCGTACTGGATTTCTCGTGGGTACTTGCGGGCCCCCTGGGGACACGAATCCTTGCCAACTTCGGTGCCGAAGTCATCCGTATTGAATCATCGGTGCGCCTGGATATCGTGAGAATGGAGGGCGCCATGCTGAGTGCAAACGGTGTTTTTAATGATGCGAACCTCGGGAGGCGATCGCTTACGCTAGATATGTCCAAACAGGAATCTATCGCGCTGATCAGGAAGATGGTCGAGCAGGCGGATGTGGTAACTGAAAATTTCAGGACGGGTGTCCTCGATCGTATGGGGCTCGGCTACGACGAGCTCAAGAGGATCAACCCCGGGATCATTGTCATGCATCTGCCTGGTTGCGGGGTCACGGGCCCCTGGGCAAAGCGCGGTACCTTTGGCGGTATCCTCGCGGCTGCTGCCGGGCTGAATGAAATCTCCGGGTTCGAAGGCAGTCCGCCTTATGGTATTGCATGCGCCTACCCCGACTTTACCTCGCCCTACCTGCTCTGCCTGCAGATCCTGGCGGCGTTGCGCGAGCGCGAGCTAACTGGCCTCGGTCAGGAGATTGTGCTCAACCAGCTTTCCGCCACGGTGTCGCTGATGGGGGCAGAATGGGTGCGCTGGGG
>NZ_PKLZ01000012.1 GCF_002868715.1 Kineobactrum sediminis | reverse complement strand
GCCGATGGCGATACCTCTACAGCGACGCTAATCGTCAGCCTCGGCAACAGCGACGTCACTGTTAACCTGCCCAGCGTGGAAGACACCGGCACAATCGTTTCCGAAGCCGGCCTGGCCGCGGGCTCCAATGCTGCCGCCGATAGTGAAACCACCACGGGCAGCTTTAGCTTCGCAGCTGCTGACGGCCCGGCCACCATTAGTGTTAACGGTAACACTGTCGCCGCAGGCGATACCGTCACCGGCACCTACGGTACCCTGACCATCACCAGCATAGCCGCCGGCACGGTTGCCTATACCTATACGCTGGACGGTGCCACCAACGGTGATAACACTGCCGAAAGCTTTGCGATCCAGGTAGTGGATGCCGATGCGGATATCGCCACTGGTGACCTTACAATCAATATCGTTGATGACGAGCCCCAGGCCGGGGATTTTCTCGATCTCGCCGTCAACCAGGTGGCGGGCAGTTCCGCCAGCGGTACCAATAGCGGTTTTATAAGTGGTGCCGATGGCTGGCAGAGTATTGATGTTGTCGGTCCTGAAATCGAGGGCATCTACTACGGTTCCGAAACCACTGGCGAAGGCGATTCAATTGCCACGACGCTAACCGGTTATTCGACTGAGTCTGATACCGCAGTATTTACGCTTGAAGTGGACGCTTCAGGTAACTACGAGTTTACTTTGCTTTCAACAGAGGCTGGTTCAATCACCAATGTGACCTTGACAGGCGTTGTTGCAGCCGGACCTACAGGTTCCTACAGCTTCGGTGAAGGCGACAATATCGTGGAGGTCACCACCACCGACGGTAGCCAGGTAAATACCAGCACCAACGGCCTGGCGGTGGATAACCAGAACTTTGATGATGGTGAAAGCCTCACCTTCCTGCTTCCGGAGATCACCAACGGCGTTGGCTTCAGCTTCAACGTGGCCAGCAATGTGAAGGTTGCAGTCTCTATTGTTGATGTTGACGGTGTTGCTCGTGACCTCGGTGAGTTTGCCGCTGATGTCGATGGCAATGTCGTGGTTAATTCACAATGGGATTTCCAGAACGTTACATTGACCTCGGTGAATACCCCGAGCAACACCAAGGTCGAAGGTATTTCACTGATTGAAAATATCCTCGCCCAGGAGCAGGAACTGGCTTTCACGGTTAACGGCGTCGATAACGATGGTGATCCCACGTCTACCAGTGTAACGGTGATGCTTACTGCCGACGGTGAGGTTACGAGCCAGGTCGGGGTGAGTAACGATGCGGTGGCCGATGAAGATGATCTGCCGATCGTCGGTACAAATGATTCGGCGCCGGGTGACCAGGACACGGTGTCGACTGGCACCATCAGCTTTAACCTGGGCTCGGCGGCGCTGGCCTCCATCGCGCTGGCAACCTCCGACGATGTCACCGGGCTCACCACACTGGATGGCACTGAAATAGTAACCAGCTGGGATGCGGCCAATAATACCCTGTTGGGCTACAAAGCCGGCACCGTGGCCACCACTGTCGAAAACCAGGTGTTTACCGTTGAGCTGACGGATATCGGTGCGGGCTCGGCGAACTACAATGTCACCCTGCTACAGCCGGTTTCGCATCCGCAAAACAATGTTGAGGACGATCTCAGTTTTGATGTCACCGTCGCCATTTTTGATGACACCGGTGCCCAGGTAAACGGTAGCTTCAGCCTTACCATCGATGATGACAGCCCTGCCGCTGCGGCCTTTACCCAGATATTGGCAGTGCCGGTCAGTGACACGGCCATTGGCGAACTGACCGCCGGCTGGGAAAATGTCACCGCTACCAGTGGCAATGGCAGTGTTACTACCAGTGAGGATGCCGACGGTATCTATCTTCAGTGGGGTGGCAACAACGGTTCGGGTTATGACTTTGTGTTGGCCAGTGAACTGACCGGCGGCAACGAAGTGGCAACGGATGCCCGCTTTTCACTGGGCACGCTAACCCACAATAACTACCCTATATCCCTGAATTCGGCACTGCTTGCCACGGTTGATATGGAAGTGTCATTCACGCTGCTGATCGATGGTGTGCCGACCGAAGTCACTACCACCGTCGGTTTGACCCACACCGAAACACCGAACAGTGGCGCCTCGTCCGACCCTGCTAACGATGACATTATCGAGATAAGCAATCCCGATCAGGTACAGGTTATTACGGTAGGTGGCCGTGAGTTCCTGCTGAGCATCAGGGGCTTTATGGACAGCGACGGCAACCTGGTGACCACGGCGCGTACCACGGAGAACGACTCGACGTCATTCGAGCTGGTTGCGGAAATCAGCTCAACCGATGATTTGCCGGAGGTCAGCGGCATTGTGGCGCCGGAGTTCGGTGCCGACGGTGCAGCTGTCGGCGCTGTCGTTACCTGGGAAAATAACGGTGACACAGTGAGCAGCGGTGTTATTGAGGGCAGCTTCGGTAGCCTCACGGTGGCCGCTGACGGCAGTTACACGTACAGCATGAGCCGTAGCGGCCGTGACTCCATGGAGGATAATGTAGCCGCGGAGGACGTTTTCACTTACTACAGCACGGATGGTGATGGTGATACCGTAGCTTCTACCCTGACATTGTCTCTCCAGGGGGTCGCCAATACTGCCGATGGCAGCCCGACACCCTTGCTGGCAACCGACGGTGACGACATCTTCGCCTTTGCCCTGAGCGAGGAAGGTGACGTGCCCGCCGATGCAATCATCAGTGGCTTTGGTGACAGCGGCAATGATGTACTTGACCTTCGCGACCTGCTCCAGGGTGAGGAGGCCGAGGGTGCGGATCTTACCAATTACCTGAATGTGACCTTTGACGGTACCGATAGTATTATCGAAGTCAGCGTGAATGGTGGTTTCAACACCGGGGCACTCGCTGACCAGACCATCACCATGGAAGGTATTGACCTGGTGGGCGTCGATGATCTGGCCTCCGTCATTCAGGGAATGCTGGACTCGGGCAAGTTATCTCTTGACCAGTGACCCCCTAAGCTGTGACTCTTTCCCGGTGCGGCTGAGCGCCGGGTATTTTATGGAGCATGACTATTTCCGGAGCAGGGAATGCCGTATATAAAACGCGATAACACCGGCAATATTATTGCCGCAAGCCAGGTCGCGGATGCCGGGCTAGAGCAGATATCTGCCGATGACTCCGAATTGCAAGGGTTTCTCGGCAGCCTGGCAGAAGATGTCGGCCAGCTCAGTGCGACCGACCAGGACTTTGTCCGGGTGCTGGAGGATCTCGTTGAATTGCTGGTCAGTCGCGGCGTGATTCTGTTCACCGAACTTCCGCAGTCCGCCCAGCAGAAAATCCTGTTTCGTCAGCGTCTGCGCAATAAGCTGCCCGGTAGCCTGGACCTGTTGGGCGACGACTGAAGCCCTCGCGTATCATAGGCTCTGGTTTTCCGTAATCCATGGACCAGTGGCACCGTCAATCCCCAGCTCCAGGAGTTCCTGCCACTCGGCCGAGCTTTGCACACCTTCGGCGATTACAGTCAGGCCAATGGAGTGGCCGACGGTGCACAAGGTGCGCATCAGGGTCTGGTTGGCGGGGTTGGTGTCAATGTCCCGAATGAAGGAAGCATCGACCTTGAGGAAGTCCAGCCCTACATCGTGTAGCTGACCGAGTGCGCCGATCTGGTGGCCCATATGCTCAATGCCAATCTTGCAGTGGAAGGCCTTGGCGCGAACACATAATTTCTTGAAGCTCTGCAGCTGCCTGAAAGCGACTGATTCAGGCACTTCCAGCCACAGTTTCCCGGCAATGTCACCGTTGGCTCCAAGGCGGTCACCCAGCCAGTGCAGGAAGCTGGGTTCGACCAATGCGCCGACGGACAGGTTTACCGCAAGCGGTTGACCATTTACGGCGATCTTCTGCAGTGCCATGTCGACAACGCGTCTATCGAGTTCACCGGACAGCTCCAGCCGGTTGATCCAGGGCAGGAAAGTGCCGGCCGCGAACTGTTCCCCTTCCCAGTGCAGCCTTACGGGGGCCTCGTAGTGAAGGATTCCGCGATTTATATCCATCACCGGATAACTGGCCAGGGAAAATGCCTGTTTACTGAGCGCCTGTTCAAAAATTGTTTGCCAGTACTGCATTTTCTCCCGTACCGGGGTCACCTGTACATCACCTGCATAAACTATGCGCACCTCGGAGGTGTCTGCGTTTTCGGCGCTCGCGAGGCCGCCGTCAAGGCGTGTCATCAGGTTGCCGACCGTATCCCCGGGCGCAAACACGGTAGCGGCGCAGCGCAGGGCCACAGCATGTTCCATGCTACGATTCTCGATAACGGTGAGCAGCGTATTCTGCGCGTCTCGCGCGACGCTGCCGGCGTCAATGGACCGTGGTGCCAGCAAGGCAAAATCCGAACCATTCAATCGCGAGGCTGCCCAACGGCTATGCTGGCTTACAATTCGATTCAGCGCGGCACCGGTATCCGCCAGCAGCCTGTCTACGGCCTTGCGACCATAGGTACGGTTGAGATCAGCCAGTCCACCGAGACGTATCAGGGCGAGGGTCCCCGTTGCATTTATATCATCGTTTTCCAGCGTGGTCGCCAGGCCCTGCATGAAGGGTTCTCGATTGAGCAGGCCGGTGACCTTGTCCAGGTGAGCGTCGCGTTGCCATTTCTCCAGCCGGCTGGCCTCCTGGCGCAATATGGATCTGCTGCGCTCAGACAGCGCGTTCATGGCGCTGACTACACGTTTGAATTCAGTGGTATAGGGTTCGGGAATGGTAATGAAACGACGTTCGCCGATCGCCTCAGCCTGTTCTATGACGCCATCCAGAGGGCGCAGTATGATCCGCAGCAGATACCTGCCCAGCAAGCCGGCAATGATCATGGCAAGGAAAAAAACCAGTGCCAGTAACTGGGTGCTCTCCCAGAGCTCCTTGTAGGCGAAGCGCGAGTGACTGCGCAGGGTGAGTGTGCCTACCTGTTGCCACCCCGACTGCACACTGGCGAAACCGGGTTCAACGGTAATCGGCAACAGGCGCACAAACCAGCCGGGCGCTTCCTCTGTTTTACCGGTATCGGAGCGGCTGACAACGATATTGCCCTCGGGGTCACGCAGCTCGATCAGTTCATAATGACCCGTATCAAACTGTGCTGACAGTATCAGTTCCAGCATGACCGGGTCGGTTTCCTGTTGGGTCAGGGACAGGGCCAGTGCCGCCGCGTTATCCATATTCTTGAGGTAGAGCTGTTGTTCGAGATAGCTCTTGGCCGAAAGGCTGCTCACCACGAAGCTGCCGCCAAAGACCAGGACCAACAAAAAAATGATTGCCAGCCAGAGTTGTTTGAAGAGTGACATGCCAGTGCTCCGTTAGTATCTTGATTCAACCAAGGCCATCTGCGGCCATACGCTGCAGGAGGTTACGCCAGCGCGATAATCTGGCGCCGGGGTCGTTTGTTGCCGGCGAGTCAGCCGCACCCACCCACAGGCCCTTGCTGTTGAAGCCGAATACCGGTTTCAAATCCTCGCGCCTCGATGCCGGGCGGATTTCAGAAACGATATTATCCAGAATCAGGGGGTCAGCAGAGGATACGCTGTAATAGGCCAATACCATATGCGCCTGGGAGATATTACTGTGAGGGCCGCCTACTTGTGCCCTGACATAGGTGATGCGCATTTTATCCACATCGACACCGGCCAGCAGCAGGGTCATGTACTTGGCGACTGCGAAATCCTCGCAGTCGCCCTGCCGCCTGGCCATGGTTTCCAGGGGCGTGGCCCAGTAATCTTCCTGTTGCCATATATCGCGATCTTGCCGCCAGCGTATGAGCCGATTGAAAAAGGTATTAACGCGCGCTACTTTTTGTTCGTCGGCAAGTACTTCAATCTCGTCAATCAGTTGCCGCCAGCTCGCGACGGTTGCGGCAGTACTCGCGTTATACCGGGACAGCGCCAGTTGTTCCATCCGGTCCAGGTCTATGCTTGCGGGCACCAGTGTGCAGGCGAACACCGCACCCAGGATGATGGCAGCCCACTTACCGGCAATGAGGTGTCCGTTCACGCTATCGCCCACATAAACCCGTCATGCCGCTCCACAGAAGTAAGTCATTGCCAAATTCAATGCATCGTGCCAGAAAACCGAGATTACAGCAGCAGATAAATTTGTCACGGCATGTGCTGTGGCGTGATTGGCGGTCTCGGCTGCCGTCGGTGTTTTTTGTGACGGGGTTCAAGAAAATCTGGGGAAATGCCGGCCGACGCTCAAAAAAGTGTATTGGATGCAGGTATACTCGGCGTCGCGAAGGCGCGCTGACGATACTGGTACCGCAACCGACACTGTTGAACAGTGCGCGGACCAGCTGATGATCGCGGCATGGGGACTTGGCGGAAAATAACAGCAGTGCTTAACCAGGGATTTGTGAAAATGAAATATCAAGCAGGTTTGTTCAGTGTACTGATTGCGTCTTGTGCACTTTCGTCAGTGGCAATTCAAGCGCAGCCGGTAGCTGATTTTCGCACGGCGGTGACACAGGCCGTAATGACGAACCCCCGCGTTAACGCTGCCTGGTACGGTTTTGAGGCAACCCGTGAGGCCCAAAGGGCCGCCGAGGGGGGGTTCTACCCCAGCGTGGATGTCAGTACTGAAATCGGCCGGGAGGAGCGTGAAACCCCACTGGTCAATCTCGGTAGCTACACGCGCGATGCTACCCGCTTCACCATCACCCAGATGTTGTTCGACGGTTTCGAAACCCGCGAAGAGGTACGAGCGCTGGGATTCAGCAAATTGCGCCAGTACTACGAGCTGCGGCGGTCCTCCGAAGAAATTGCCCTTGAGGCAACACAGGCGTATCTCGATACGGTACGTTTTCAGAAACTGGTAGGGTTTGCAGAAGATAATTACGTCTTTCATCGAGAGGTGCACGACAAGATTGTTGAGCGCGCGGGTGGTGGTGTCAGCCAGGGCGTGGATCTTGAACAGTCATCCGCTCGACTGGCTCTCGCGGAATCCAACCTGTTGACGGAAACGACCAATCTTCACGATGTGCAGGCTCGCTTTCAGCGTATTGTGGGCGATCTTCCTGCGAACGACCTGGCAATGCCTGCAATTCCCGCGGGCATGATTCCGCAAATGCGCTCCGCTGCGCTGAACATGGCGTATGAAAAAAGCCCGGAAATAAATGCGGCTATCGAGAATCTGCGTGCTGCCCAAGCTGATGCCAATCGCACCAATGCCCCCTTCATGCCGACCGTGAATTTCCGCTACCGCAATGAGGTAGAGCACGATACGGATGGCTTTGAGGGTCGCTTTGACGAAGAGGCCGTGGAACTGGTCGTTAACTACAACCTGTTTCGAGGCGGTGCTGACAGCGCCCGCAAACGGGAGTTTTTCAACCGCTATAACGTTGCCATTGAAGAGCGTAAGGAAGCGTGCCTCAATGTCCGCCAGAATACGATAATCGCATTCAATGACATCGCGGCACTGGAGCAGCAGGTGGTATACCTGGACCGCAACCGTTTGTCACAGGATAAAACGCGCCGCGCCTACCAGGACCAGTTTGATATTGGGCAACGCACGCTGCTGGACCTGCTGGATTCCCAGAACGAATACTTTGACACCCAGCGCGCCTATATCAATGCCGAAGCAGCCATGCGGGGCGCGCAAACGCGCACACTGGCCAACATGGGCTTGCTGCTGGCGGCGATGGATGTTGATGGCCTTAACCAGGACCAGGTTGACCGGCTGAATCTGGAGCTGGCTCGGGGCGACGATGCCAACGCGCGGCACCTGTGCCCACCGGAAGCACCTCGTCCTGTAACCGTGGACAAGGAAGCGCTGCTTGCTCGCCTGGCGGATACCAATAGCCGTTATCGCGATGCGGGTGAAAATCGGGTGGCGTTATCCCTGAACGTCCAGTTTGCACTCAACTCGTCCATAATTACCGATGACTACGACGCGGAAATGGCTAATGCGGCGCAGTTCTTGATCGATAACCCGGCGGTGGTGGCTACGGTGGAAGGGCACACCGATATATCGGGTACGGCGGCCTACAATCAGTGGCTGTCGGAGCGGCGCGCCAATGCCGTGCGCACGGTGATGATTGAAAAATATGGGGTCGAACCTTCCCAGATTACCGCGGTGGGCTACGGACAGGCACGCCCGATTGCGAGTAACGATACAGAGGAAGGGCGCGCCCGAAACAGACGGGTCGACCTGGTGCTCGATAGCAACGGCGTCTGATTACTGCGCCCACATCCGGGTAACGGATGTGGGCTTTTTAGTCTTCGGGGTGGTGGGGCAGCCATGCCTGGTCGCCCCACCACCCCGGGAAGGGCAGTCTTCGTTAGAAGGAGTACTGGGCCCTTACCCCCACTATGCGGCCTTCATCAACAAACTGGCTGTGGGTGCCCGCCAGTACCGGCGTATCAAAGCTCTGCACGATGACTTCCTTGTCGAAGATGTTGCGACCGAAGGCCATGACTTCCCAGTTGTCGCCACGCAAGCCAGTACGGAGATTGGTTTTGCTGTAGGAGTCGATGGTGTCTATCGGGTCGTTGTCGCCGCCGGGCTCAAAATCGTCCCGGTAGTTCGTCTCACCGGACAGGAACCATTGCAGGTTGTTGCTGATCGGGTATTCGTAGTCGACCGTGATGGAGCCGGTATAGGCGGGGGCAAACATCGTTTCCTCCCCTGACAGGTCGTTACTGGTGAAACCCTGGGGGGTGCCGCAGTTCGGGTCTACATCAAGCTGTATGGCGGTACAGGGAGCATCCTCGAACGAGTCGTAGGTGGCGTCCAGCCAGGCACCGCTCGCTCCTATCCGCAACCTGTCGGTAGCCTGCCAGAGCATGTCGACTTCAATACCCTTGATCTCGGACTGGGCGGCGTTGGTCACGCCAAAACTGATGCCCTTGAAGATGGAGGTTTGCAGATTGTCATACTGGGTATAGAACGCGGCCCAGTTGAGCGTCATGCCGCCGTCAAGCAAGGTGTGTTTACCACCTATTTCAAAGGCATCTACCTCTTCATCGTCGAATTCGAAGTCATCATTGGGGTTGGTCGGATCATAGCAGGCCTCAATGGGTTGTCCCTGCTCACAGGGAAATGTGGCCTGCTCCAGGTCGCCCGGTTCGCCGTCATCGGCATCGGTGAAACCGCCGCTCTTGAAGCCCTGGGAGTAACTGGCGTAGAGCATGCTGTTAGCCGTGACATCCCACTGCAGATTGACGGAGGGCAGCCACTTGTCCGTGCGCCGCTTTTCCTCAAAGTCGAATGTATAGGCATTAAAGGACTCAGCCTCTATCTTCAACAGCGAAAAGTCCTCGGAGGGCGTGCCCATCCCGGTGGTGCTGTCGCTGAGGAACTGGTTGGTATCCACCTCCTTGCTTTCTTCCGTATAGCGCAGACCGACCGTCAGGCGCAGGTTGTCCGCCAGATTGAAAGTACCCTGGCCAAATACGGCAAAGGAATCCGAGTCCTGCTCGTACAGGTGGTTGCGGCCAATCTGCGTGGAGTTGTTCTGGCCTCCCGTCAGTAACGTCATCAGGCTGGTGATACCCAGTGCGGAGAGTGGAACATCCGGTAGAAACGGGCTCACCGCGGAGGCAGACAGTTGTGGTACCAGGCCGCCAACGCCGAGGTCAAGGGTTACCCGCCGGTCAATCTCCAGGGTGCTCTGCTCGAAGTAGGCACCGACTACGTAGTCGAAGAACTCGCCACCCGCCGAGGCAAAGCGGAATTCCTGGCTGAACTGCTCAAACTGCTGATCATCATCGCGGTGAATGAACTGCAGCGGTAACCAGTCCACGTCCACTCCATCAATGAACTGGTATTCCGACCAGCCGGTGATGGACGTCAGGGTGCCACCCATGACCTCATAATCCACATTCAGCATGAAGTTGTCGTAGTCTTCATCGGTTCCATCAGGGTTGATGCCGATACCCAACGTGTCGCCACCGCTGTTGCCATAGCCGTTATCCTTGAAGGCGACGAATTCCTTTTCACCGATCTTGGCGAAGTCCGGGAAAAATCGGTCGGTTAACGCATAGGCAATATTCGCAAAGGCCGAGCGGTTCGGGAACAGCTCATCCCGGCTGGCGGGGTCCAGGTAGTTCTTGGTGGTGGACGGTGACCCGATACGCTCGTATTGGGTGTTGCTGTACTTGAAGGTGATATCGAGGGTGTCGGTGGGCTGCCAGACAGTGGTGAGGCGGATGCCGGTTTCGTCGAGGTCGCCTTCCGTGCGGTTCAGGAACTCGTTGTCCATGTAACCGTCTGCCTCGCGGTATTTGAAGCCGAGGCGGGCAGCAAAAGTCTCGCTCAGGGAGCCCTGTAAAAAGCCCTCGACCAGGCGCCCGTCGTTGGATTCTACGGCCGCCGAGACGGAGCCGCTGAATTCGTCACCGGGCGTGGGTGATGCGGTAATGATATTGATTGCGCCGGCCACGGTGTTCTTGCCGAACAGGGTGCCCTGGGGGCCGCGCAGTACTTCTATCCGCTCCAGGTCCATGAAGCCCGCGCGATACTGGCGACCACGACTCATGTAGACGCCGTCGATATACATGCCCACCGATTGCTCAAAGCCCTGGTTGTTGCCGGAGCCCACACCGCGCATGTAGATGTTGGTGTTTACTGACGCGGCGGCGATATACAGATTGGGTACGTAGTCGGAAAGCGCCTGCATATTGGGTATGCCGGCACTCTGTATTTTCCCGCCCTGGATGGCGGATACGGAGATGGGTACATCCTGAAGGCTTTGGGCGCGTTTTTGCGCGGTGACGATAACTTCTTCGAGTAACTGTGCGTAGCTCAGGGGAGCTGCGGTGGCAAATGCTATGGCGGCTACCAGGGGAGCCTTACGAAACAACAGCGGCATAGTAAATCCTTTCCATCAACTATTATAAGAATTATCTCCATCTGTCGTGGCAGGTGGTTTCTCAATAGTAGGGGAAATCAGGGCGATAACACAACAAGTTATGTAGCCTGGTCGCCTGCCACAGCTTGTCAGCTTTGGGACCCATGGGTAGGATGGATTTGCTGGCCGGGGGTGTCCGGCTAATACAGGAGTCGCGAGATGACAGACCGGATAGAGCACGACAGCATGGGCGAGGTGGCAGTGCCTGCGCAGGCCCTTTATGGTGCCCAGACCCAGCGTGCCGTCGATAATTTCCAGATTGCACCGCGCGCCATGCCGGAACGTTTCATTCGGGCTCTCGCCCTGCTCAAGGGGGCCGCCGCCCGGGCCAACAGCGAAGTCGGGGCACTCGATGCCGGCATCGCCCGGGCGGTTGCCGAAGCCGCTGATGCCGTGGCGGAGGGTGCCCATGCCGATGCATTTCCGGTGTCAGTATTCCAGACCGGCTCTGGTACCAGCAGTAACATGAACATGAACGAGGTGCTGGCGCAGCTCGCCGGCGGCAACAGTCCATTGCCCGTGCATCCCAACGACCACGTCAATTGCAGCCAGAGCAGTAACGATGTCATTCCTTCGGCTATTGCCGTTGCAGCGGTACTCGCGTTGCGCGACACCTTGCAGCCGGCGGTGGCTGATCTGCGCAGTGTACTGCAACAGCGCGCCATGGAACTGGAGGATGTGGTCAAGACCGGGCGCACCCACCTGATGGATGCCATGCCGGTTACGCTGGGCTTTGAATTGCGTACCTGGGATGCCCAGTTGCTGGACTGCGAGCAGCGGCTGGCCGAACTGCAGCCGCGTTTGCGGGCGCTGGCCATTGGCGGCTCGGCGGTCGGCACGGGGATCAATGTGCCCACAGGTTATGTGGCCGCGCTGCTTGAGGCATTGTCAGCGTCCACCCGTTGCCTGTTTACCGGTGCGGCGATGCCATCCACTCGCATGGCATCCCAGGACGTCAGTGTGGAGTGTTCCAGTGTACTGCGGGGGCTGGCCCTGGTACTGATCAAGATGAGTAATGACTTGCGCTGGATGGGCTCCGGGCCATTGGCCGGGCTGGGGGAAATCCAGCTGCAGGCACTGCAACCCGGTTCCTCAATCATGCCGGGTAAGGTCAACCCCGTACTGCCCGAGGCGGTACTCATGGCGGCGACCGAAGTGCTGGGCAACGACGCCACCATAGCCCTTGCGGGACAGTCCGGTAACTTTCAGCTGAATGTCATGCTGCCACTGATAGCGGACAAGCTGCTGGCCAGTATCGAGTTGCTGGACGGTGGTTGTGCTGCGCTGGCCAATTGCGTAGCGGGGCTAGCGCCCTGCCGTGAACATGCCGCGGCTACCCTTGCGCGGAATCCGGTACTGGTAACGGCCCTGAACCCGGTGATCGGCTATGAAGCCGCGGCGGCTATTGCCAAACGCGCGTTGCACGAGGGACGCGCGGTACTGGATGTGGCGGCGGAGGACACCGACATTCCGCGGGCAGAATTACAGTCTTTGCTCGATCCGCTGCGTCTTGTTACCGGCCCTGGCGGGTAAATCACCAGGATATCGTTGCCACAGTTGATGTTTTTAGGATGTTTATGACGTACCAACGGCGTCGGTAATAGGCGATTCTGTACCTCACGCAAGGCAGTTTGGGCAGGGGTGCAGGACATGTCATTTCCATCGGGGTCCACCGCGAGAGTACTGGCAGGGTGCTGGATGGCGACCGGCGCCTTGACGGCCAGTGCCCAGTTGCCTCTCAGCATTGAGGAGTTACTGGTCAGCGAGCGCACCCTGCAGCTGCAGTCGGCGGTCAGTTACAGCAATAGCCAGACTCTGGTTCCGATACCTGTGAACCCTGGGCTTAGCAGTGCCGCCCCGGCCTTCAATCGACGGCAGACGCGCGTCACCTCGACAACCAGCCGCCTTCGCTACGGCGTAAGACCTGATCTCGAAATCAACGTCAGCGCCGTGCACGCGCGCGCTGAATGGCGCCAGCCAGGTCTTGCCGGTGGTGCCGATCAATACCGCCTGGCATTGGGGGCAAGCTGGCTGGTGTCGGCGGAAAACCGCACGCCGGCGGTTCTGTTAACAGCGGGTGTGGATGTGCTGGAAAGTAGCTGGCTGGATCCCGATGCAAAATATCATGGCAAAACCGGCCGTGTCGGCGCCACCCTGTACCGGTCCATTGATCCTCTGGTGCTGTCTCTGGCAGCCGGTTATGAAGTGCGCGGCGCGCGTGATATCGCCGGTGGCCGGTTACAGCCGGGTAACCTGTTTTTCCTGCAACCACAGGTGAATTTCGCCGTTAATTACCGAGTGACTCTCACCGGCGGAGTATCCGTGCAAATCCGTGAGCGCGAAAAAGTCAATGACGCCACGTTTTCGCTGCGAGAGCACGGCACGGCGCTTAATCTTGGCCTGGGCGTGCTGGCCGGCGAACATTCAACCGTGTTTGTCGATACCCGTATTGGCACCAGTGGCGATGAGTCAGCGCAACTGGTTCTGGAGTGGCTTTACCGTTTTTGATCCGGGAGTGTATATATGCCTGCCTTGGGGCGCAGGCTTGCTGAACTACAAACGTGTACAAGGAGATGTACCATGAAAAAACTGTCAGGCATTTCAGTCGGCATAGCGCTGGCTGCTATTGTTTCCCAACCAGTCGTTGCAAATGCAGCGGTCGGACATGATGACACCGCATGGGTAAGTGCCGCCTTTGGTGGCGCGGATGTTGTGGCATCGGGTGCGGAGGTACTTTCGCCCGATGCGCTTGCCGAAAGTGATGGCAAGGTGGCGCCATTGCTTCTGGCATTCAGTATAGTCGGCGTTGATCTGGCGCTGATGGGAATGTATTGGGGAGTCTATGTTCCCAACTACGGAGGGGGAGGCTCCTGCTCGGGCTGTACTGATGCGATGATCAGCAGCCAATAGCGTTAGGCACGACGCTCTGCAGCAGTCCTGCACCACGCTGCTGTGGAGCATTTCCCGGCCTCGGAAACAGAGGTTTTTAAACAGGAGGATGCAACGCGTGAAAGACCCGGCTCTTGAACAAAAGCTCAGGGATACTCGTTTTGAAGAACTGCAAAGTCGGCATGCGTATCGCTACCTTTTTCATGGATGCGTCGCGGTGACCAGTGTGCTTGCCTTGTTACTGGCCCTTTTCAAGGAAGACTGGCCGGGGGCCGTATTTCTTGTCCTGTCTGCGGCGGGCCTGACCCTGGTGTGCACTGTTTCGATTTATCTCAGTCGCAGGTGCGCATTTGAAGACATGCGCGCCGAGTTACCTCATGATGCCGACTATATACCGCCCGATTCCCTGCTCTGAGCCTCCTGGCCTTTGCCATAGAGTGTGCGGCTTGCTGTTGCTGGTCCTGTTGTTGGGTAACCCGCCAGCCGCCGCCGAAGAAAAGGGCTTTCGCAATTGGGTGGCGCTGCGCGACCAGGGTGTGGTCAGGCAGACGCTGGATTTTTCCTGCGGCATTGCTGCGCTGGCAACCTACCTGACATTCTATCTGCAATCGCCGGTATCGGAGCAGGCGCTGTTGGAGCGCCTGGCTGAACGTGGCGATGAATGGGCACTGGCGGAGGACTGGCGCGCCCGGGGAGTATCCTATGCTGTGTTGCTGAAGCTGGCAGAAGACCACGGTCTGCGTGGGCTGGGGCTGGCCCTGGCGCCCGAACAGCTGTTTGCCCTGACTGTGCCGGCGATTGTTCGCCTTGAGGTGAACGGTGTGCCTCATTTCAGCTTGTTGCGCGGTGTTAATACCCGGGGTCAGGTACAGCTGGCGGATCCTTCCTGGGGTAATATTCGCCTGGATCGCGAGGCGTTCCTGTCGCTGTGGCTTGCCGACGAAGATCCTCGTGCGTCTGGCACCGTTCTTCTTCTGGCGCCCTTTGCAGAAAGTATCCTGCAGCCGCAACAGGCGTATTTTGGGATTTCCCGCTCGGCCGCTCTGGTGCGCGTTGACTTCCCCCACCAGCCGCTTACCATGCAATGAAGTGCTGCTGCTGCGGCATACGGAATCCGCCGGAGTATCACTATGAACCCCCATGTTCACCCTGTTGCGCTGATAGTGCTGTGTCTGCTGCTGGCAGCACCGGTCTTCGCTCAAACTCACGAGCCTGATGCGGACACCCGCTTGCGCAATTTGTACGAGACCGAGTTTGCCTGGCGACAAGGGGAACTGAAACAGGTGCGTACCGGTGACGGCCACTGGCGAGCAGGGGCCGGGCTGCCCCGGGTGGATGCGGAATCACAAGCCGGGCGGCTTGCCTACTGGGACCAGACCCTGGCAGAGCTTGCGCGGATACCCCGGGAAAAACTCAGTACCGATGAGCAGATCAACGCTGCGGTGTTTCAGCAGATTATTACTTCATTGGCTGATAACGCCCGGTACCGCACCTGGGAAGCGCCTTTAAATTCCGATACCTTTTTCTGGAGCGGATTGCATCCGCGCATGGGAGGATTCGATTCCGAGCAGGCCTATGAGGATTATGTTGATCGGCTGCGCGATCTGCCGCGCTTCTTTGGCGAGCAGCAAAGCAACATGCGCGCCGGACTGGGGCGGGGCTACAGCGTGCCTCGCATTACCCTGGAAGGCCGTGAACAGTCTCTTGAGCCCTACCTGGCTCCCGCGGAGCAAAATCCATTCTGGGGGCCTGTGGCGGCCATGCCCGAAAGTATACCCGCCGCCAGCCGTACCCGCCTGCAGTCTGCGGTAAAAGCGGCGATTGCCGAAGCCGTGGTGCCGGCTTACCGTACCTTGCTGACATTCATGCGAGAGGAATACCTGCCCCATACCCGGCAAACGCTATCCGCCCGGGACCTGCCCGACGGCCCGGCTTTTTACCAGGCCATGATCCGCAGCTATACCACGCTGGACATGACCCCTGAGCAAATTCACGCCGTGGGCCTGGAGGAAGTGACGCGTATCCGGACGGAAATGCGGCAAACCAAAGCCGAAACCGGCTTTGAGGGCGATATGCCGGCGTTTCTGGAGTTCCTGCGCACGGATCCGCAGTTCTACGCGCAAACGCCCCATGAGCTTCTGGCTTTTACCGCATATGTGGCCAAGCGTGTGGACGGCCAGTTAGGCGCTACCCTGGGCTTCCTGCCCCGGCAACGGTTTACCATCCTGCCGGTGCCCGATGCCATAGCGCCGTTTTACACCGGCGGTCGCGGTGGCCTGGAAAGTTGCCTGTTCAATACCCACGACCTGCCTTCGCGGCCACTGTACACATTGACTGCGCTCACTCTTCACGAATGCGCGCCGGGGCATGCACTACAAGCTGCGATAGCCCTGGAGGGGCCCGGTGCTATCCCGGAATTCAGGGCGAATAATTACTTTTCCGGTTATGGTGAAGGCTGGGGCCTGTACACCGAATGGCTCGGGGTTGAGATGGGCGTATACGACACCCCTTACGAACACTTTGGTCGCCTGTCTTATGAAATGTGGCGGGCGGCGCGTCTGGTGATTGATACGGGCCTGCACCATTATGGCTGGAGCCGGGAGCGGGCGCAGGCATTCCTGCGCGAGCACACGGCGTTGTCAGAACACGAGCTCACCACTGAAATCGACCGCTATATTTCCTGGCCGGGCCAGGCCCTGGCCTATAAGTTGGGGGAAATGTTGATCCGTCGCAAGCGCAGGGAAGCGGAAGCCGCGCTGGCGCAGGATTTTGACAAACGCCATTTTCACGACCTGATTCTGGGGCTGCGCTCGGTGCCCTTGCCGGTGCTTGAGGCCCAGCTGGATGCATGGATCGAAGCCGGCGGCCCGAATCCGTATCCCAAGGCCGCAAGTGGGGGATAAACCTGCGGTCTGTTTGACGAGACGGGCCGCTACAGAGCGGCGCTCAGCTTTCGTATGGTGACATTCAGGGTTTCGTCGTTGAGGGTGTAGTCCACCGGCACATCAATCAGGTGTACGGCCGGCTCCTCAAGACAGGCTTTCACCCGTGGCAACAGTTCCTCAGTGCTGCCGATGCGCCAGCCTTTGGCGCCGTAGGCTTCGGCATAGGCCACAAAATCCGGATTGCCATAATCCAGCCCATAATTGGCGAATTTCATGTTGGATTGTTTCCACTTGATCATCCCGTAGGCGTCATCGCGCAGCACGATCACCACAATATGCAGGCCAAGGCGCACGGCAGTCTCCATCTCCTGGCTGTTCATCATGAAACCACCATCGCCACATACCGCAATCACCGACGTATTCGGGAATACCATTTTGGCGGCCATGGCGGAGGGCAGACCCGCCCCCATGGTGGCAAGGGCGTTGTCCAGCAGCAGGGAGTTGGGAAAGGCGGCAGGGTAGTTGCGGGCAAACCAGATCTTGTAGACGCCGTTATCCAGCGTGACGATCCCATCCCGGGGCAGGGCCCGGCGGATATCCTTCACGAAACGCTCGGGCAAAACGGGGAAGCGGTCGTCATTCTCCAGTTCCCGCCGGTGCTCGGTGTAGGCTTTGTGGACTTTTTGGAAAAAGCCGAAGTCCCAATGCGGCTGCGTAACAATTTGCTGCTTGATCTGCCAGATACTGTTGGCGATATCACCCACCACTTCCAGTTGCGGGAAATACACCGGGTCCACCGCGGCTGATTTGAAGTTGATGTGAATCACCCGGGCGCCATCGGCGTTCATGAAGAAGGGTGGTTTTTCCACCACGTCGTGGCCGATATTCAGGATCAGGTCTGCCCTGGTCAGCGCCCGGTGAATGAAGTCGTGGTCCGAGAGGGCGGTATTGCCCAGGAACAGTTCGCCGTGTTCATCCAGTACCCCCTTGCCCATTTGGGTGGTAATGAAAGGGATGCCGGTCTTGTCGACAAATTCACGCAGCATCTTGCAGGTGAGCTTGCGGTTGGCGCCGGCACCAATTACCAGAACCGGGCTTTCCGCTTCCTGGATCATGGCCACTGCGGCGTCAATCGATTTATGTTCGGCGATAGGCCTGCGCACGGCGCTGGCCGGGATCAGCGCGGCGGACGTTTCCTCGGCGGCGATATCCTCGGGCAACTCGATATGCACTGCACCGGGTCGCTCTTCCAGCGCCAGGCGGAACGCTTCGCGAACCACCGAAGGGATGCGGTCGCCGCTGACAATCTGGTGGGTGAACTTGGTGATGGAACGCATCATGTCGACCACGTCAATGATCTGGAAGCGCCCCTGCTTGCTGGCTTTTATCGGTTTCTGGCCGGTAATCATCAACATCGGCATGGCACCGAGCTGGGCATAGGCGGCAGGCGTCACCAGATTGGTGGCACCCGGCCCCAGGGTAGACAGGCAGACGCCGACCTTGCCGGTCAGGCGGCCATAGGTGGCGGCCATGAAGCCGGCGCCCTGTTCGTGCCTGGTCAGTATCAGCCGTATGGATGAACTGCGCAGTGATTCCAGTAAATCCAGGTTCTCTTCGCCGGGGATCCCGAAAATATACTCAACACCTTCAGCTTCCAGTGCCCTTACCATAAGATCTGATGCTTTCATTTGTCGTGTTCCCCAGCCTGCCTGTGTTAGGTTTTTGCCGCTCGATTCGGCGCTTGTCGAAGACAATAGCATCAGATGACCGCCCGTAGTGTATCTGGCACCAATATTTGCTCGCCACAGGCCGGCCGACGAGCGATTTGTGGTTTCAGGGCGCGAATAATAAGATGCCTGCTCACGACTCCGGCCCGGAGTTACCTTGAGAGGACAAGATCATGTTTCGGTTGCACGGATGTGTCCCGTTCCATGCTCCGTAAACCCCCGATACTGGATTGGGGGCGACGTTACAATCGCACCACTCTGGTCGACGATGGTATCGCCGCGATAATCGTCACGGTGATGCTTATCCCCCAGTCGCTGGCGTATGCCATGCTCGCGGGGCTGCCGCCGGAGATGGGCCTGTATGCCAGTATGCTGCCGCTGGTGGCCTATGCCATTTTCGGCACCAGTACCACCCTGTCGGTGGGGCCCGTGGCCGTGGTGTCGCTGATGACGGCATCGGCAGTTGCCCAGATTGCCGAGCCGGGCACCGCGGGCTATGTAGAGGCCGCTATTTTGCTGGCACTGATGTCCGGCGCCATGTTGTTGCTGTTTGGGGTGCTGCGCATGGGGTTCCTCGCCAGTTTTCTGTCTCACCCCGTTATCGCCGGCTTCATCACCGCCTCCGCGGTAATCATCGCGATCAGCCAGGCCGGTCATATCCTGGGTGTCAGTGCCAGTGGCGACAATCTGTTGCAATTGGTGGCGAACCTTGCCGGCGCCGTGGCCGAGGTCAATCTCCCAACTCTGGCAGTGGGAACCGCTACACTGCTTTTTTTGGTGGGTATGCGCAAGGGGCTCGAGCCGCTGCTGGTGCGTATCGGGATGCCCGGTTACTGGGCGGGAATGCTCGCCCGCACCGGGCCGGTGTTTGCGGTGGTCGGTTCCAGTGTTGCGGCCCATAGCCTTGATCTCGGTGGACGGGGAGTGGCGCTGGTTGGCGATGTTACCGCCGGCCTGCCCGATTTCACCCTGCCGGTCCTGGTACACCCGGCCTGGCGCGAACTGTTGCTGTCAGCGCTTTTGATATCCATTATCGGTTTTGTCGAGTCGGTTTCCATCGGCCATACCCTGGCGGCAAGGCGGCACCAGCGGGTTGATCCCGACCAGGAATTGATTGGCCTCGGCGCTTCCAATCTCGCGGCCGCCTTTTCCGGCGGCTACCCGGTGACCGGTGGTTTTGCTCGTTCAATAGTGAATTTTGATGCGGGCGCAGCTACCCCCGCTGCCGGTATCTTTACCGCTGCCGGGATTGCGCTGACCGCGCTGTTTTTCACGCCCTACCTGGCCTACCTGCCCAATGCTACCCTCGCGGCAACCATCATTGTTGCGGTCATGTCGCTGGCGGATTTCTCCATTCTCAAGCGCACCTGGGATTACGGGCTGTCGGATTTTATCGCCGTGGCAATCACTATCGTTGTCACCCTTGCGCTGGGCGTGGAAACCGGAGTCGCCTGCGGGGTGCTGGTGTCCCTTGCCCTGCACCTGTACAAGACCTCCCGGCCCCATATCGCAGTAGTGGGCGAGGTGCCCGGTACCGAACACTATCGCAGTATAGATCGGCACGAGGTCATCACACGTAGCGATATCCTGTCAGTGCGCATTGACGAAAGCCTGTATTTCGCCAACGCCAGCTTTGTTGAATCGCGCCTGTATGCGCTGCTTGATGAACGCCCTGATGTGCGCCATGTGATTCTCATGTGCACCGCGGTCAACGAAATTGACCTGAGCGCACTGGAGGCACTGGAGTCGATCAACCGGCAGCTGGCCGAACGCCGGATTACCTTGCACCTGTCGGAACTGAAAGGCCCGGTGATGGATATTCTGCGCCATACTCAGTTTCTGGAAGCGCTTACCGGCAAGGTATTTATGTCCCAGCACGGCGCGGTTCGACATGTCAGCGCCATTGAAAACGCCGGTCATGGCAAGGAGCCGCACAACTGGGAAATATAGCCGCAGGCGCTGCGGTGACAGGTCGGGCATTTGGCAGTAAGGTACAACGTCATATACGGCGGGCTGAGGTGGTGATATGGACTATTTCATAACGGGTGGAACGGGCTTTATTGGCCGGTTTCTGGTGCCGAAATTACTGGATCGCGGCGGTCGGGTATATCTGCTGGTGCGCCCGGGTTCGCTGGTCAAGGTCGACAGTTTGCGCGCGCTATGGGGAGCCAACAAACGACAGGTGATTGCGGTTGAAGGCGACCTCGGCCAGCCCAAACTGGGCGTCAAACCGGCCTGGATACGACAGCATGCGGGGAAGATAGACCACTTTTTTCATCTCGCGGCCATCTACGACCTTACCGCCAGCGCCGAGAGCCAGCGCCAGAGTAATGTTGAAGGCACCCGCCAGGCTATTGCCCTGTCCCGGGCCCTGCGTGCCGGCTGTTTTCACCAGATGAGTTCAATCGCCGCTGCCGGCCTGTATGAAGGTACCTTTACCGAGGAAATGTTCGAACAGGCGGGGCCATTCGACAACCCCTATTTCGAGACCAAGCACGAGTCCGAGGGTATTGTGCGTAACACCCGACGCATGAAGTGGCGTATTTATCGTCCCGGTATGGTGGTCGGCCATTCCCACACCGGTGAAATGGACAAGATTGATGGTCCCTATTATTTCTTTGAGACCCTGCATAACCTCAGTAATGTGGTGCCCGAAGGATTCCCCCTGTTAATGAACAAGGCAGGTGTGCTTAACGTGGTGCCAGTGGATTATGTGGTAAACGCCATGGATTACCTCGCCCACTTACCCGGTCACGATGGTGAATGCTTTTTCCTGACCGACCCCGAAGGTATTTACGTTGGCGATATGCTCAAGACCCTGATGCGGGTATCGCATGGGCCCAGATTGCGTGCGGTGGATTCCGCGCTGGCGGATAAAGCGACCCGCGTCGCGGGCGCGGGTATGAGTCGCCTGGGCCCAGTCAAAAAACTCGGTGAGCGATTGATAGCCCGCATGGGTATACCCCCGGAGGTTCTCGCTTATATCAACTACCCGACCCGCTTTGATTCCAGCCGAACCCGGGCACTGCTTGAGCCCGCCGGTATCATCTGCCCGCCGTTTGAGGATTATGCGTCGGCGCTGTGGGATTACTGGCTGCATTTCATGCATAAGGATTCGCCGTCCCTGATCAACGAGGTGGACAAGCTGTTTGATCGTCTGGTGGGCCGAACCAGTGTTGCGGCCCTGCGGCGGCAGGTGGAGGGCAAGGTGGTGGTGGTGACGGGCGCCACCTCCGGTATCGGCCGCGAGTGTGCGCTGCGCCTGGGGCAGGCGGGAGCCCTGGTGATTCTGGTGGCGCGTACCCTGGAAAAACTTGATGCGACGCTGGAGGAGATTACCGAAGCCGGGGGCACGGCACGGGCCTATGCCTGTGATGTATCTGATCTCGAGGACTGTGATCGCCTGGTGCAGAGTGTGCTTACGGATTTCGGCGGCGCCGATATCCTGATCAACAATGCGGGCCGGTCAATCCGTCGCTCGGTGCGCTTCAGTTATGATCGTTACCACGATTTTGAGCGCACCATGCAGCTCAATTACTTTGGCGCGCTGCGCCTTATTCTCGGGTTCCTGCCGCATATGGAGGCGCAGAACAGCGGCCAGATTATCAACATCTCCTCCATTGGTGTGCTCGCCAACCCACCACGGTTTTCCGCATACGTGGCCTCCAGGGCGGCGCTGGACGCGTTCAGTCTGTGTGCGGCCCCCGAGTATGCCCGCTGCAACATTGAATTCACCACCATTCACATGCCACTGGTGCGCACACCGATGATCGCTCCTACCGGCCTCTACAAAGCCTTTCCAACGTTGTCCCCGGAACAGGCGCGAGACCTGGTCATGAAAGCGATTGTGAGCCGCCCCAAGAAAGTGTCAACGGGGCTGGGGGTGGCTGGTGCGATAGCGCAGGCCACCATGCCTTCCGTTACCGAGGCATTCCTGAGCCAGGCCTATGACCTGTTTCCCGACTCGCCGGCGGCTCGTGGCTTGAGCCCGGAAGAAGCGGCGGAAGAGCTCAGGGATATTCCCTCGTCGCGTCTGGCGCTGGGGCGGAAGCTGTTTTCCCAGGTACTGCGCGGGGTGCATTGGTGAGGCACAAATGAGGGGCGTGATTCATGCTGGGGGGCATGCCGTCCCGCGTAAAAGGTGTTATCTTGTCGGCGAGTGGGATTGTATATAATAGCTGCCACAGGCGGCAGGTTCACGCTGTCCGGTTATACCCGGGCGGTTGCGTTTTCTTGGGGGAAAGTTCGCAATGAAAGTCCAACATGTTGCCGTGGTGTGTGTGGTGGGATTACTGTCCTGCTTATCTCAAGCCGCCCATGCCGCCGCACCCGTGGCGGTTGAAGATAATTACGGTCGTTTCTTCTCGGGTGCGAACGTACTCGACAATGACTCCGATGCTGACGACGATCCCCTGAGCGCGGACCTGGTCTCCCAACCCCAGGGTGGTACCGTATTCCTGCAGACCAACGGTGTGTTCGAGTATACGCCGGACGAAGGTTTTTCGGGCCCGGACACGTTCCAGTACCGGGCCGAGGCCGCCGGAGAATTCAGTAATGTCGTTAATGTGTATTTGCAGGTCGGGGGCAGTACTTCGGAAAGCAATACGCCACCGGTGGCGGTTGACGATAACTATGGTGGCGACTACCTCGGGCAGAATGTCCTCAGTAACGACTCCGATGCGGAAGGGGACCCACTGGCCGCGGACCTGGTCTCCCAGCCCCTGGGCGGAACCGTATTCATGCAGCTCGATGGCACGTTCAGCTACACACCCAACGAAGGCTTTTCCGGCTCGGACAGCTTCCAGTACCGGGCGGTAGCCAACGGGGACTTCAGTAATATAGCGACCGTAACACTATTTGTAGAAGGGCCCGCCAATAGCCCGCCAGTGGCACAGGACGATAGCTACGGAGTGGATTACCAGGGCAAAAATGTGCTCGCCAACGATACCGATATTGATGAAGACCCCCTGACGGCGATCCTGGTGACCCAGCCGGAGCTGGGCACTGTAACGCTCAATTCCGATGGAACCTTCACCTATACACCCAATACCGGCGCCAGTGGAAATGACGTTTTTACCTATCAGGCCAGTGATGGCACTGATCTCAGCAACGTGGCAACAGTATCGCTGTTGGTCGAGGCGCCCGCCAACAGCGCGCCAGTGGCTCAGGATGATAATTTCGGTTTTGATTACCAGGGCCGCAATGTGCTCGCCAACGATACCGATGTAGATGAAGATCCCCTGACCGCCATTCTGGTAACGCCTATCCAGAATGGCAGCCTGACCCTGAACTCCGACGGCAGCTTTTCGTATACGCCTGCGACGGGCTTCAGTGGTACTGACTCATTTACCTACCAGGCGAGCGATGGCAGCGAGCTGAGTAACACCGCCACCGTGACACTGCAGGTGGAAGCCCCGGCTGAGGAACCCGTTCCACTCAACCCCGTTGCACTGGATGATAACTTTGGTGCCGATTTCGCCGGCCGCAATGTGCTGGCCAACGATGAGGATCCCAGCGGAGCAGGGCTGGTAGCGCTGTTGGAACAGGGTCCGGCAAACGGTACTGTGCAGCTCAACTCCTCGGGTACCTTTACCTACGAGCCCAACGCCGGCTTTGTGGGCGAGGATGTGTTCAGTTACCGGGCTTCCAATGGCGAGCTGCTGAGTGATGTGGCTACGGTGACGCTGCTGGTTGTCGACGCAACCGTAACCCCTGCTGTCGCGGTAGACGACGAATTCGAAGGCGATTTCAGCGGTGCGAACCTGATTACCAACGACCTGTATGCCAATCCCCAGGACCTGGCCGCGATCAAGGTAACCGACCCTGGGGAGGGCAGTCTCGAGATCAATCCCGATGGCAGCTTCACCTATCGACCGTTTGCAGGCTTCACCGGCAATGACAGTTTTACCTACCTGGTGCGTGATCCCGATGGCCTGGAATCCAACGTTGCTACGGTACTCCTGACAGTAGACGGGAATACCGCAGGTGAAGGTGGCCTTGCGGCCAAGAAGGACGCCGATGGCACCAGTGTGCTGGTCGACGCGACGCCCAATGAACTGGCGGTTGCTCGGCGCTTCGATGATATCTGCACCCGTCTTGATCCAGCCAATGCGGACCAGCAGGACCTGCTGACCCTTTGCGCTAATCTGCGCAAGCAGGGTACCACCGCAAAGCAGGCTCTGGATGCGCTGCGGGTGATTACTCCCGAAGAACTGGCGGCTATTGGTAAAACGGTTCGGGTCCTGTCGTTTTCGCAGTTCCGTAACCATGGCAGCCGTATGGCGAGGGTCCGCGAGGGCTCGCGCGGTGTCAGTCTGGCCGGCCTTGACCTCAACTATGAAAATTCTCGTGTTTCCGGCAGCACCCTGGATGCCCTTCTTCAGGAAAGCCTGGGTATGGGCGCCAGTGGCGATGAAATGCTCGCGGGCAGCCGCCTGGGTGTATTCGTTACCGGCGATCTCAGTTTTGGTGACCAGGATCGTACCGGACTGGAATCCGGCTTTGATTTTGATTCGCAGACGCTCACCGTGGGCATGGATTACCGGCTGACCGATAACGCCTTTGTTGGTACGTCTTTATCCATAGGCCAGGCAGAGGTGACTTTTGACCAGCAGCAGGGCGAAACCACGACAGATAATCAGGCGCTGGCGGTCTACGGAAGCCTGTATTCAGGCAACGGCTACGTCGATGGCATCTTTAGCTATGGCTGGTCCGATGTCGATACCGAGCGCAATATTTCCTACCAGGATTTCGGCGGCAGTGTCGAGCGCACGGCGGCAGGTTCCACCGATGGCTCTGAATACTATGTCAGCGTTAACGCCGGTTATTCCTTCAGCTCCGGTGCCTTGCGGCTGGACCCGGTTATGCGCTTTTTCTATCTTGACGGGAGTGTTGACGGCTTCACCGAAACCGGTGCCCAGGGTCTTAACCTGGCGGTAAGCGATAACGATTTCCAGTCCATGACGGTGAGCGCCAGTGGCCAGCTCAGCTATATGTTCCTGCCCGGTTGGGGTGTGATCACACCGTACCTGCGGCTTGAATATACCCGCGAGCTGGAAGACAGCGCCGCCGGTGTGCGCTACCGGTTTGTCAACGATCCCTTCGCCGACAGCACACTGCAGATCCGGGTTGATGATCCCGATACCAGCTATATGGTCTATGGTGCCGGTGTTGCGGCCCAGTTTGCCCACGGCTTCAGTGGCTTTGTGTCCTACCAGGCCCTGGGTGGTTACGATGGCCTCAGTGGAGAAACAGTGTCCTTCGGGGCGCGCTGGGAACTGGCATTCTGATCGGGGTTTAGCCGGTGCGCATCGGTTTGTTTTTGCTGATGGCGCTGGTGGGATTGAACCTGAGACCAGCGCTGTCCTCGCTAGCCCCCCTGCTGGCGAGAGTGCAGCTGGAACTGGGTCTGTCCGCGGCGGCAATCGGGGTGCTCACGACCTTGCCTGTCTTGTGCCTGGGACTGTTCGCGCCAGCCGCGCCCTGGTTATCCCGCCGTATAGGCATTGAACGCACACTGTCCATTGCTCTTTTGCTGCTGGCTGTCGCTTTGCTGTTGCGCGCAGGAGAAGGCCTGTGGCCCCTGTTTGCCGGCACTGCGATGGCGGGAGCCGCTATTGGTATTGCCGGTACGGTACTGCCGGTTCTGGTGAAGCGCGAACTGCCCCGGGGCGCCGACCTGGTGACGGGGTTCTACACCATGGCACTGTGCCTGGGTGGCGCTCTGGGAGCCGGCCTGAGTATTCCACTGGCGGAGTGGCTGGGCAGCTGGCAGCGCAGCCTTGGCAGCTGGGCGCTGCCGGCACTGGTCGCATTGGTATGTTGGTGGGCGATGATGCCCCAGCCCATTCCCCGTCCGGGTCATCAGCGGCACGGCATAATGGGGACCGGTTTGCTGCGCTCGCCCCTGGCCTGGCAGGTAACCCTGCTGATGGGGTGCCAGTCGTCGATGGCCTATATTGTGTTTGGCTGGCTCCCCACCTTGTTGCAGCGGCGTGATATCGGTGAAGCCGAAGCCGGTGTGCTATTGGGCGCTTCCGTCTTTGTACAATTGTTCTCGGCCCTCGGCGCGCCGTGGCTTGCCCGACTCGGGCGCGATGAGCGTCCTGCATTATTGTTGCTGCTGGCGCTCATAGGCGCGGGGTTCTACTGCCTGTTGCTGGGACCGCCGGTACTGCGCTGGCCAGGTGTCGTGGCACTGGGATTGGGGCAGGGGGGAAGTTTCAGCCTGGCACTGACGCTGCTGGTACTGCGCAGCTCAACGCCGGCAATAGCGGGGCAGTTGTCGGCAATGACCCAGGGTATCGGCTATTGCCTGGCGGCACTGGGGCCGCTGCTGGTCGGGGTGTTGTTGCATTTTGAGGCGAGCATAGGCGGAATATGGGCGCTGCTGACGGGGCTGGTAGTGGCAGCGATGCTGCTGGCACTGCTGGCGGGCAGGAATCGCCATCTGGATATTGATGAACAGGGACGCTTCATTACCCGCCAGCAACAGCCGGTTTAGTCTTCGCCGCGCGCTTCATCCTCGTCTTCGCTGATTTCAGCCATTTCTTCGTCAGCATCACCGGGCTCCGGTCGCCCCTCGAGGGTAACCACCGGCTCCGGGTCGCTGATCTGGTCCTTCGGTGGTGCGATGCCGATATGGTGTGTGGCAAAACCCGGCTGTACTACCTGATTGAGTGCCATGCCGATAATGCGCCCATCATAACTGGACACAATCCGGGTGCGCACATTGGTGATGGGGTTATTGATTGTGGCCAGTACTTCACCCTTTTTCACACTCTGCCCCAGGGCTACCCGGCTGAACACGATGCCACCCACTGGTGCCCGCTGCCACACTGAGTTGTAGTAGACCGGCTCGGGGTCGCCCCACAGGCTGAAGCGGGCAGTCATGCCGAGGTGGTTGAGCAGGGTGCGTATGCCCTTGACGCTGTGCTCGACACTATCCTCATCCAGCACCGATGGGCCTCCGGCTTCAAGTGTGACCGCCGGTATCCCGAACTCCACTGCGGCGCGGCGCAGGGTACCCTTGGAGCCGTCGCTGTGCAGGACCACTGTTGAGCCGAAGCCCTTGGTCAGCTGTACAACCCCGGGGTTGCTGAGATCGCCTCGCAACTGGGGCAGGTTGGTGCGATTGAAGGAACCTGTGTGCAGATCCACAACCGCGCTGCAGTGTTGAATGATTTCGTTGAAAAACGAGTAGGCGAGACGTGACGCGGAACTGCCGCCGGGGTCTCCCGGGAAATAGCGATTGAGGTCGCGCCGGTCAGCCAGATAGCGCGAGCTGCTGTGGAAGCCCTGGAGATTGACGATGGGTACACCGATTACCGTGCCCTTGAGTTTGGCCGGGTCCAGGTTGTATAACACCCGGCGTACGGTTTCGATACCGTTTAATTCATCCCCGTGCAGGGCAGCGGTAATGCAGAGGGTGGGGCCGGGGTCGGCACCGTTGGCTACCAGCACCGGCGTGGCAATATAGATGCCCTCAAAGGACTGGGTCGGCGCCCAGGCCAAACGGGTATAGGTATTGGGCGGAACCCTCGTCTTCAGTAAGTCCAGGTGTGGCGTGACATCAATTGCCTCCTCTGGAATTTCCTGCTCCGGCTCGGCTTCAGGCAGTACCTCGGAGGTGGTGGCCACGCTATCCCCTGCGACGACCGCCGTATTGGTGTCGGTAATGGCTGCGGCGTTACCGGGCACTGCGGTGGCACTAATCGCGCCCGCTAACAACAGCTGGCTGGCCTTCCTGGCCAGGCCTGACGGCCGTATCGTCATTGCGTGTCTGGAGCCATGTGTGGAATCCTGCAAAACATCATCCCGGATTAAAAAAGCGATAGTATCAGGTTTGGTGGACGAATTTGCGCAGGCGAGCCCGGTTGTGTGGATATTCGCGTCTTCTTTCCAGACACCAAAAACAAAATTAACCGGCGTTAAAGGTTGTCAGGGGCGGGTGATATGCCAATAATCGAGTGTCAGTGGCAAGGGAAAGTCATGTGAAAGAATTCAGGGACGACGTTTCCGGGCGTGCGCGGCCGGGGTTCATGCGCCAGGTGCCGGTTATGGGTACGCTGGTGCCACTGCCTGCCGGTGCGCAGGAGTTGCTGGGTGCGACAGTGACCGAGACAACACTGTCGATATTGCTGGGATTTATGGCACTGTCACTGATGATCATGCTGGTGCTGTATCGAAAGCAGCGACAACTGGCATTAATGTTGAGGGCGGAATCCCTTACCGACCATCTCACCCAGATCCCCAATCGGAGGCACTTTTTCCAGGCGCTGGGTAACCATATCGCAATGGTCTCCCGCTACAATCAGTCGTTTTGCCTGCTGGTGCTGGACCTGGACCTTTTTAAAGCGATCAACGACACCTGCGGCCATACCGTTGGTGACAAAGTGCTGATAAAAGTCTCCACAACCCTGCAGGCACAACTGCGCAAGGCGGACATGGTCGGGCGCCTGGGTGGTGAGGAATTCGGGGTTCAGCTACCGCTGACATCGCTGCCCACCGGCCTGGTGGTTGCCGAGCGACTGCGGCAAAGCATAGCCGACATCGAACTGGAGGAGTTGGGGCCAGAGCTCAAGGTAAGCTGTAGTATCGGGATAGCGGAATTGCAGCCGGGTATGAATGAAGATGATCTTTACCTCGCGGCAGACTCCGCGCTTTACGGCGCCAAGGATACCGGCAGGAATCGTGTCGTCATAGCCGCGAGCTCTACTGGCCAGCCGGTGGGTGCCATTGTCTCCCCAGCCTCCGTCGGCACTTGAAGTCCTAACTGTTGCGAGCACGCTCGATGTTGTCCCGACGCTCCCGGTTTACTCGCGCCAGGTCGGTGCCCGCGTCACGGGCGATATCGAATACCTCCGCCAGCCAGCGACCACCGAGGCGCGTATTGTTGGCTGCACAGCGCACACCAGCGGTGAGCGGCGTCTCGCCCAGGATGCGCAATGAATCCCGTGCCGACTGGCGCACCGTTTCGCCGGTGATGGTGAGGGCGGAGCGTCTGGCGCCACACATAATTTCCCAGGACTCAACAGCGGCTCCCAGCCCTGCCCATTCCGCGACAACACCCTGCTCCAGGCGGTGGCGCAGGCCGCGCTTGAGCTTGCGGGCCAGGTTGCGGAACTCCCTGTCAGCCCTGGCCCCGAACAGTGGGTCGCCGGCAGGTTGCAGGCGGTCATCCAACTCCAGTTCGCGCCAGTCTGCGGTTGTCAGCAGGGCTTCGATGCGGGGAAAGACCCGCTGTTCTTCACTGTGCATGTGGTTCAGGCTGTTATCAAGATAAGCACGGCCTTCACCTACCAGCGTAGTACTGTCGACAGTGCCGTCGCGCCAACCGGCGATACTCTGTTGCAGCGCCTGCCCCTTCCTGGCCATGCTGTCGTGCTGCCGCTGCAGGCTGTCGACATCGTCCGCCAGCTGCCGGTCCAGTTCAGCGGCCCTGCCATAGATCAGGTCTTCTCGCGGATGGTGGTAGCGGTCTGCCCAGGTGCCGAGATAGTTCATGATTTCATACAGCACGTGCGCATCAACGGGTTTGCCGGCCTCGATCGCGTTCAACTGTTCTTCCAGTAACCCCGCGACACTCTCTAGGTGAACGTGTTCGGCTCGCAGGGTCGCCATTAACGGCGGTGTGGCCGCTTTTCTGGTCTGTGGTTTGCGTTCCGATATTGCCATGTGGACCCCTGTTCAAGTGTCGCTGGCGTACATGCCGGATGTGGCGTCTCAACCACACACTGGTTCCAGCTCTTTTTGCCTTAAAGTTCAAACATAGCGTATTTGCGGCTATGCTGCATAGTCGGTTGTGCCTGCCTACCCGCTTTGAGGAGTTGTAATTGCCACACTATGTGAACAGCGCCATGGAAGCGGTTGCCGCAATCGGCTCCGGTGAATTTCTCTGGAGCCACTCCATGGCCGCAACCCCCACGGTATTGCTGGATGCCCTGGCCATTCATGCCCGCGAGCGTGACCTGCGCAATGTCAATATACTGCAGTTGCACCTGGAACACGCAGAGGCGCTGGCCGATCCCGCGCTCGAAGGACACTTGCGCAACCGCTGTTTTTTTGCAGGCAAGGTAACTCGTGACCTTATCAACCAGGGCCGCGCCGATTACGTGCCTATCTTTCTCTCGGAAATCCCCAAACTGTTCCGCCGTGGTGAACAGCGCATTGATACCGCCCTGGTCCAGGTCTCAAGCCCCGACGAACACGGTAACTGCTCCCTGGGTATTTCAGTGGAAGCGTCGGCGGCCGCCTGTGAAGTGGCGGGCAGGATCGTTGCCCATATCAACCCGAATATGCCGCGCACTCACGGTGATGGTTTCATCAACCTGAAGCGTATTGATTATGCCTTCACCCAACCGGCACCATTGTTACTGCACGAAAGCCGTGCAGTGTCCGAAGTGGATCGCCGGGTTGGTGAGCATGTGGCCAGCCTGGTGGAGGATGGCAGTTGCCTGCAAATGGGCATCGGCGCCATTCCGGATGCGGCTTTGGCGTGCCTGGGCAATCGCAAGGACCTGGGTGTGCATACGGAAATGTTTTCCGATGGCGTGCTGGCTTTGCTGGAAAGCGGGGTGGTGAACAATTCCCGCAAGAAAGTGGTGCACGGGCGCGTGGTGACCAGTTTCGCCATGGGTTCGCAGCGGCTTTATGATTTTGTGAATGATAATCCGGAAGTGGTATTCCTGGATGTGGAGTACGTGAACAGCCCGGTGGTCATCGCCCGCAACAAGCAGGTAATGTCCATCAACAGTGCCATTCAGGTGGATCTGTCCGGCCAGGTCTGCGCTGACTCAATGGGCCACAAGATCTATTCCGGTGTGGGCGGGCAGGTGGATTTTGTCCAGGGTGCGATGTACTCCGAGGGCGGCAAATCGATCATCGCCCTGCCCAGTACCGCCCGCGGCGGCAAAGTGTCACGCCTGGTCGCCGCCATGGCCAGCGGTGCCGGTGTGGTAACCACCCGGGCACAGGTGGATTATGTAGTGACGGAGTACGGTATTGCCGAGTTGCGCGGGCGCTCAATTGCGGAGCGCGCTGCGGATCTTGTTCGGATAGCGCACCCGGATTTTCGCGAACAGCTGGCACGCGAGGCCGGGAGACGTTGGGGTTGCGCAGCTGGGCGTGATAGCGGTATACCTGTGCCGCCGAAAAAAGTAAGCTTTGCGGTGGTTCCATGAGAGGGCTGGGGGCGCCGGGTACCGATATGAAAATTGCAGATTATCTGAGTCGGGAGGACATCGCCCGCTTCACCGCCAAGAGCGACGCCCATGCCTGGCGTCTGGTGCTGGGCAACTGGCTGGCCATCATCGCCATCTTTGTCGTGGTGGGACTGTATCCACAGCCCCTGACCATACTGCTGGCGGTGCCCCTGTTGGCAGGGCGCCAGCTGGGACTGGCGGTACTGACCCACGAGGCGGGCCATCGCACATTATTCCGCACCCCCTGGTTGAATACCGTAGTCGGCCAGTGGTTCTGCGCACTACCCGTATTCAACGATATGCCCTCCTATGCCCGGGGTCATCTGCGCCACCACCAACTGGCCGGTAGCCGGGATGATCCCGATTTGGCCAACTACGCGGCTTATCCAGTGTCCAGGGCCAGCTTCCGCCGCAAATTGGCGCGCGACCTCAGTGGCCGGACCGGATTTAAATTGCTGGCCGCCATTGGGCGCGGCGCCGCCGGCATTACCAGCAGCGAACGGCGTGCCAGCGCGCGGCCCTTTCTCGCCCAGTTACTGGTGCAGGGCCTGATGATAGCGGTGCTGGCGGCGTTCGGGATCGCCTGGGCCTATCTGCTGTGGCTGGGCACCTTTGTTACCGCGTACATGCTGGTGATCCGTATTCGCCAGATAGCCGAGCACGCCGCGGTGCCGGACCTCTATCACCCCGATCCGCGCATGAATACCCGCACCGTGGACGCGCCCTGGTGGCAGCGCCTGCTGCTGGCGCCCAACGGGGTGAACTACCATCTTGAGCATCATTTCATGGCCAGCGTACCCTGTTATCGACTGGCGGCACTGCGCCGGCACCTGCAGGCAGGCCACGCCCTGGACGGCGTGCCGCAATTCAACGGTTACGGCCCGTTGTTGCGCCATGTCGTAGTCTGAAGCCGTTTGAGTACTCAGGTGACTGTGGCAGTATCAATAATAAGGTAAACCGATTCCGCAACTCTGAAGGAGCATGATCCGCATGGCGTATTACGTTGACCCTACCCGCGAGCAGTTTGACGAGTTCAAGAGCCTGCCGCGCGATACCCCGATATTCATGCTCAACCTGATCCGGCTCAACGCCGAGGCCCACTACCCGGATGGCGAGCAGGTGACAGGAGCCGAGGCTTATGCCCGCTATGGCCGGGAAAGCGGCCCCATATTCCAGGGCCTGGGTGGCAGTATCGTCTGGCGGGGCAAGCCGGAGTGCATGGTAATCGGGCCCACGGACAAGCACTGGGATATAGCGTTTATTGCCCGCTACCCGAATTCAGGCGCATTCATGGCCATGGTGACCGACGAAGCCTACAAAAAAGCGGTAGTGCACCGCCAGGTTGCGGTAAAAGACAGTCGCCTGCTGCGCATGGGTGAAGCCGCCGCGGGTGACGGTTTCGGCGGCTGAACAGTAACAGGGAGAGACCTTCATGAGCTGGATTATTGATGGCGCGGACCGCGAGACACACACCGCTGCATTGCCGGTGATTGGTGACCACTTCGAGCAGCTGTACGCCAGCTTCTGGGAACTGCCCCAGTTGCCGGCACAGACGCTGGAGCTGTGCCGCCTGCGCCTGGCGCAACTGCATCGCAGCCACGCTGATTTTGAACTGCAGAAGTATCCGCTGGCGTCCGCCAAACGCGACAGCCTCAAGGACTGGCATCGCGGCGAACTCTTTACCGCGGCCGAGCGCGCCTGCCTGGAATTCACCGAAATATATGCCATGGACTGCAGGAATATTACCGATGAACAGGCGACCGCCGTCAAGCAACACCACGGCGAGGTCGGGCTGGTCGCCTTGCTGCAGGCCCTGGGCGTGTTTGATGGTGTTATTCGCCTGGGCCTGATCTGGCAAACCTCGGCAACAGGAGTGACCGACAATGGCCACTGAAGCACGGGTACAGGCTCCGGCCAGTGATACCGGCAACGTGATCAGGGATTCCGCGCTGGGCATTGTCCCCCAGACGCTGGAACACTACCTGGCGTTGAATGCCGCGATCTGGGATGCCGGGCCACTCAATGCCGCGGAGATAGAGCTCGCGAGGCTGCGCAACGCACAACATGTGGGTTGTGTGTTCTGCCAGGCGGTGCGCTATGACGTTGCCATGGCGGCGGGGTTGACCGAAGAAAAGGTGCAGATCATCCGGCAGCAGTCACCGGCGGAGCAACTATCCCCAAGGGAAAACCTGATTATCGCCTTTACGGATCAGTACGCGCAGGATCCGGCGGGGTTGAATGAGGGTCTGAAAGGGGACTTGCTGGAGGAGTTCAGCGAACAGGAACTGCTGCATTTATCGCTGGTGGTAGCGTACTTCAATGGTTTCTCACGCTGCGCCGTGGGCCTGGGCGGCATGCCGGACCATGTACCGGTGATGGAGATCAGCGTTCCGCGTTAGCGTTGGTGGGCAGGGTGAATCGCGAAGCTGCTGCCTTGAGCAGGAGCTTCGCGGTTGGTCATTCAGTCACCCGGGCGTTCAGCCCTCTACCAGGTAATGCCCGTACTTCTTCATCGCCGCTTCGCGCAGCGTGGGCGTGTGGTAGCTTGGGAATAACCCTTCTGCCGGCTGGTACTCACGCAGCACGGTACGGGCGACGGTGATCTTGTGCACCTCTGAAGGGCCATCGACAATACCCAGCTCGGGGATGTTCGCCCACATGGTCATCAGCGGTGTTTCATCAGACATACCCAGGCTGCCGTGGAGGTGCATCGCGCGGTAGATCACTTCGTGCAGCACCTTGGGTGTCGCCGCCTTGATCGCGGCAATTTCCTTGCGCACTTCACGGTTGTATTCCTTGTGCTTGTCGATCAGCCAGGCGGTATACAGCACGTGCAACCGGTACTGCAGGATCTGGGTATAGCTGTCCGCGATTTTCTCCTGGGTAAGCTGCTTTTGTGCCAGCAGTTCACCCTTGGTGGTGCGGCTGAGTACCCGCTCACACATCATGTCCATGGCTTTTTTCAGCACACCGACACTACGCATGGCGTGATGCACGCGACCGCCACCGAGGCGGGTCTGGGCCACAATAAAGCCCTGGCCTTCCTCGCCCAGCAGATTCTCCGCGGGCACCCGGCAATTGGTAAAGCGAATGTAGGCGTGTACGCCGTCGCCCTGCTCAACATAGGGTCCCACCGCCGAGTTGCGAATGATTTCCATCCCCGGTGTGTCTTTTTCCACCAGCACGATGGAGGCGCCCTGGTGAATGGGGGCGTCCGGGTCGGTAACCACCATGACCAGCAGGAATTCGGAAAAGCGGGCGTGCGAGGCAAACCATTTTTCGCCGTTGATAACCCACTCGTCGCCGTCGCGGGTGGCGACACAGGTAAACTCCGCCGGGTCCGCACCCGCCTGGGGCTCGGTCATTGAATAGCAGGAGGCGATTTCACCGTTGAGCAGCGGCTGCAGGAAGCGCGCCTTCTGGTCTGGCGTGCCAAAGTGCGCGAGGATTTCGGCGTTACCGGAATCCGGCGCCTGGCAACCGAATACGCTGGGACCAAAACGACTGCGGCCCAGGATTTCATTCATCAGGCCGAGCTTGACCTGGCCGTAGCCTTCACCGCCCAGCTCGGGGCCGATGTGGCAGGCCCACAGCCGCTTTTCCTTGACAATTGCGCGCAGCGGCGCCATCGCTTTTGCCGCAGGGGAGGCGGGGTCCCAGGGATCTCCAGGCTCGCGAAACACCAGGTCCAGTGGCTCTATCTCCTCCCGGGTGAATTTTTCGATCCAGTCCAGCTCTTGCTGGAATTCAGTGTCGGTTTCAAAGCTCCAACTCACTATTGTGTCCTCTTGCGTGTGAATCCTGGTTGGTCGAGGATACTGCAGGCGGGCCCGCACCTCTATGCACCGGTTATGTTTGTCTGGCCTTTGTCTGCAAAACATTGTTTTGCTTGACTTGAGCAGGCCCTAGTTTAGACTTGTTAGATGCAAACAAGCAAATAATAAACTCACCGGATGGCTGGAGAACAATGGTAGAGCAAAAAAGTTGGTTAATAACGGGCGCGTCCCGTGGTATCGGTCGCGCGATAGCAGAACGTGCCATAAAAGCAGGTGATCGGGTAGCGGTGCTTGCGCGCGGCGACGGTGTTGCCGCGCTGGCGCAAGAGCTGGGCGACAACTGCATGGCCTGTCGGGCGGACGTTACCGATATGGTAGCGGTAAAAGCGGCGGTGAACTCGGTTGTCCAGCGCTGGGGGAAGCTGGACTACCTCGTCAATAATGCCGGTTTACACCGGGGCGGTAAGATCGGGCGTATCGGGCTGGACGACTGGGACAGTGTGCTGGACACCAACCTCAAGGGCGCTGTTAACGTGATCCGGGCGGCGGACCCCCATCTTGGCGAGGGGGCGGCGGTGGTCAATATCGGCGCCGTGGTCGGCTTCCGCGGATTCCCCGGCGACTCTGCCTACGCGGCGTCCAAGGCCGCGCTGGCGGGTCTTACTCGCGCGCTGTCTATCGAGTTTGCCAAGCGTGGTATTACCGTGAACCTGGTTATCCCGGGTCTGGTGTTAACTGAAATGACCGGCGGGCTGTCCGAGCGGGCGCTGGAATCCATGCGCCAGACAATTCCCCTGGGCCGCTATGGCCAGCCGGAGGAAGTTGCCGAAGTGGTTGAGTGGGTGGCCCGCTCGCGCTACATGACGGGCGCTTTTGTGCCTGTCGATGGCGGCCTGATGAGCAGTTTTGGGGTGCCGGGATGATGGAGCACTTGAATGCACCGCTGGCGAGCTGGATGGCCGAGCACACCGGCATCACCGGTGCCAAAGTGGCACGCGCCCTGAGCGGCGGCAACTCCAACCTGACATTGTTACTGGATACCGACAGTGGTCCGCTGGTGCTGCGCACGCCGCCGGAGAATGCCATCTCCGCCACTGCCCATCGCGGGATTGAGCGCGAGGCCACCGTGCTGCGCGCGATCAAGGGCTATGTGAAGGCGCCCGAGGTAATAGGCTGGTGCGATGACCCCGCGGTGCTGGGCCGCCCTTTCCTGCTGGTGTCTCACGTAGATGGTATTGCGATCACCGATACGCTACCCCCGGCCTACCCGGATACCGCCACCAGTGTAAACCGCCTGGGTGAAGACCTGGTCGACGAGCTGGCGGCCATTCACAAGCTACCCTGGCGCAAGGTCGGGCTGGAAAAATTCGGCAACCCCGACAATTTCCTGGAACGACAGATTACGCGCTGGCGTGATGCCCGCGCGCAGGCACCCGTGCGCGACCTGCCCCGGCTGGCCGAGCTCGCCGAGTGGCTGCTGGCCAACCTGCCCAGCGACGGCCCCGTTGGCCTGATCCATGGCGACTTCCATATTGATAACACCCTGGCGCGGCCGGATCGACCCGAGCTCGCGGCGGTGATTGACTGGGAGCTGGCGGCAATCGGGGATCCGACGGCGGATCTCGGCCTGTTTTTGATGTTCTGGGGCCCCAGGGCGGTGGACCCCCCGGGCTTCCGGCGCCTGCAGGCGGTGACCCGGCGCAGCGGTGTGGTCAGCCGGCGTGCCCTGGCCGAGCGCTGGAGTGCCGCTACCGGCTTCTCGGTGGCGAAGCTTGATTTCTACCTCTGTTTTGCGTTCTGGCGTCTCGCAGCGATTGTTGAAGGTGCCTACGCCCTGTATTGCGAGGGCAAGGTGGATACGGAATACGCGCGCGGCCTGGAGTACGATGTGCCGGCGTTGCTCGCCGAGGCAGAGGCGGCCGCCAAAGGGCATTGGTAAAAAGGCGCGCTGGTAAAAAGGATAGATGATAATGAATGCAACAATGATGCACACACCGATGACCGTGCGGATGATCATGGAGCACGGTGCCGGCATATTTCCCGACAGCCGGGTCGGTGTGTTTGATGGCGCGGTCACTACCTGGACACCCTATCGGCAGGTGGCGGATCACGCCGTGCGCCTGGCGGAAACCCTGCAGGGCCTGGACGTGGGTTTGGGCGACCGGGTTGCCACCTTCAGCTGGAACAACCTGTCCCACATGGAGGCCTACCTGGCCGTGCCCTCGATGGGTGCGATTCTGCATACCGTCAACATCAGGTTATCAAGTGAGCAGATTGCCTATGTGATCAACCATGCCGAAGACCGTGTGCTGATTCTCGATGCGAGCCTGCTGGAGTTGTTTTTGCCGGTGATACCCCTGCTGGAAACCGTGGAGCATGTCCTCCTGGTGGGCGCCGATGACACCGCGGTGGGGGGTATTCCCGCAACCTGTTACGAATCCGCCCTGGCCGCTGCCAGCGGACACTTTGACTGGCCGGAATTTGACGAAACCCGGGCGGCTGCGGTGTGCTATACCAGCGGCACCACGGGCAATCCCAAGGGTGTTGTCTACAGCCATAAAACCACCTTCCTGCACTCGCTGGCCTCGCGCGCGACCGACACCTTTGGTATCAATGAGCGCGACCGGATTCTGCTGCTGCCGCCAATGTTCCACGCCAATGCCTGGGGGCTGCCCTACAGCGGCTGGCTCAGTGGCAGTGATTTCATCATGCCCGGGCCGCACTTGCAGGCCGATGGCATCGAAACGATGATCCGCAGCGAGCGTCCCACCTTTACCGCCATGGTCCCCACCATCCTCGGCGATATGCTGCGCGCTTCCAAGCGCGGTGGCCTCGATATGAGCTGCTTCCGGATGCTGGTGGCCGGCGGTGCGGCGGTGGCACCGGCGATGATCGATGCCGCCCGCGAGCACTGGGGGGTGCCGGTATTGCAGGGCTGGGGGATGACCGAAACAAGTCCGCTGTGCCATTTGTCGCATCCTCCGCGAGACCCCGGCCCCGGTGGTGAGACACCCTGGCGGGCCAAAAGTGGTCGTCCGGTACCCGGGGTCCAGGTACGGGTGGTGGACGAGGCCGGCAATGAATTGCCGCACAATGGCCGCGACATCGGCGAATTACAACTGCGCGGACCCTGGGTAACCGGCGCCTATCACAATAACAGTGCAGAGGATTCATTTACCGCCGACGGCTGGTTGCGCACTGGCGATGTCGGCTACATTGATGAAAAACACTTTGTACAGTTAACGGATCGCACCAAGGATGTAATCAAGTCTGGTGGTGAGTGGATTTCCTCCGTGGACCTTGAAAACGCGCTGCTGTCACACCCCGATGTCATCGAAGTGGCGGTCATCGCGGTTGATGACGAGCGCTGGCAGGAACGGCCGCTGGCCATCGTTGTATCCGCAAGCGGTGCTACCTCCGGCGATCCTTTCCGCGAGTTTCTCGCTGATCGCGTGGCAAAGTTCTGGATTCCCGAATACTGGGCCTTTGTGGAGAGTATTCCCAAGACCAGCGTGGGCAAAATAGACAAGAAATTGCTGCGTATTCAGCAAGAGGCCGGTGAGTTCGCGATACACTACAAAAAATAATGGCAGGCTGTACCCGGCAGGCCGCAGCCAGGAGAAACGAGTTCATGAGAGCACAGGTTAAGGGGGCGGTTGCCCCCGCCCGCCGCAGGACCCAGGCGGAGCGCACCGCGTTATCGGATACCCGCATGTTTGATGCTGCCATCAAGCTGATCAGCGAACACGGTACCGAGCGCACCACGCTCAAGGAAATTGGTGAACTTGCGGGCTACAGCCGTGGCCTTGCCCACTCTCGCTTTGGCTCCAAGGAGGGTTTTCTCGGCCAGCTGTTTACGCGGTTTGATGGTCGCTGGAAAGCCCACATCAATGACCATGTGGGTGACAAGAGCGGTATCGAGGCCGTGCTGGCGGCGCTGCGCGCAGTACGTGAGTTCCTCATTGCCGAGCCGAGCTACATGCGCGCCATGTACATCCTCTGGTACGAGTCCCTGGGGCACGACTCCAAGATCAGGAACAAGCTGGCGGATCACCACCGCATCTATCGTGAAGATGCGGCGCGCTGGGTCCAGCTCGGCATCGAACAGGGCGAGATTGACCCGGTCATTAATGCGGAGCAGTTCTCCGTACAATTCAACGGCTTCATTTTCGGGATTATCTATCAGTGGCTGGTGAACGCCGAAGCGCTGGATCTGCCCGCCATTTTTGACGACTACGAGTCCACGATAAAACGACTCCTCAGCAAGAAGGACTAAGGCTATGGCACTCCTGAAAACCGATTGTGCAAAAAATGTGTATTACGAAGACTACGGTAGCGGTAGCACCGCGGTGCTGCTGATTCACGGCTGGGGCATGAGTTGTCGCGCCTGGGACAATACGCTGCCGGCACTGCTGGCGGCCGGCAAACGGGTAGTGCTTATTGACCACCGTGGCTGCGGACAGTCAGACAAGGACTTTGCGGACATGGGTATCCTGGCGATCGCCGGTGACGTGGTCAGGCTGGTCGGCGAACTGGGCCTTGAATCGGTGGTGCTCAATGGCTGGTCCCTGGGCGGCGCTGTTGCAGTAGAGGCCGCTGACCAGCTCGGCGAGCGTTGCTCGGGCCTGGTGCTCACCTGCGGGGCATCACCCATCTATGTGCAGAAGCCCGATTTTCCCGCTGGAGGCACCGCCGAAGACATGGCCGGCACCCTGGCGGCACTCACGGCCGACCGGGTCTCGTTTCTCGCCGGCCTGGCGCAGGCGGTGTGTGCCAAAGACGTGGGCGAGCCCATTGAGCGCTGGATGTGGCAGGTATTCTGCAGCGCATCGCCGATGGCCTCTGCCTCCCTGGCGCAGCTGGCGCCGCTCGACCAGCGCGCCCAGCTGGCGGCGCTATCCATGCCCATTCTGTCCTTCGTCGGTTCCGCGGATGTCTTCGTCGATCCCGAGATCTGCCGCTGGGTGGGCCAGAACAATGCCAATGCCCGCGTGGTTGAATACGAGGGTGTGGGTCACGCGCCTTTCATTGAAGTGTCAGAAGACTATAACCGCGATTTACTCAGCTTCCTTGCTGACAACGCCTGAGCTCCCGGGAGAATTTTATAATGTCACGAACGATAAATTACGGCCTCTGGTATGACTTTCGCAATCCTGCCCAGTGGCGCGAGGATTTTGAAGTATTCTATGCGAGCCGACTGCAGCAGATAGCCGAGGCGGAGCAGCTTGGCTTCAATTCCGTGTGGCTTACCGAGCATCATTTCTGTGACGACGGCTATACCCCGTCGCCCCTGGTGGTCGCCGCCGCGATTGGTGCTCGCACCACCAACATGCACATCGGTACCAACCTGATGCTGTTGCCCCTGCACGATCCCGTGCGCATGGCAGAGGACTGCGCAACCCTGTCGCTGCTCACCGGTGGGCGCTTTGATCTCGGGGTAGGTATCGGCTACCGCCAGGTTGAGTTTGACCAGTTCAAGCGCAAGGTGTCACATCGCCCCAGCCTGGTGGAAGAGGGGATCGAGGTGATCCGTCGCGGCTGGTCGGGTGCCCCGGTCAACTTTGCGGGCAAGCGATTTGAAGTGGGGGATTTGTGTATTACGCCTACGCCGGTACATCCGCCCTCCATTCTGCTGGGTGGTATGGCGGTACCGGCCATTGACCGCGCCGCGCGTATTGCCGACGGCTTCCTGTCGACCGGCGGCCTGGGCCTGGACAGCTACTGTGAAGCGCTGTTGCGACAGGGCAAGACCCTGGCAGAAGGCAATATCGTGCTCGGTAACTGGGCCATTATCGCCGAGGATCCCGAAGCCGAGGCCAACAGGATTGGCGAGCATATCCTCTACCAGACCAACGAATACATAAAGTGGGGAGCGTTCGGCCCGCCGGACCAGGCGAAGCTGCACGATAACGTTGCCAGCGCGGTCGAAAACGGCCTGTACGAATTGTGGGATGCGGATATGGCGGTAGCCAAGCTCAGCAAGCTGGCGAAGGATTACCCGATGATCAGCGATATTCACTTCTGGGCCCAGTTTCCCGGCGAGCCGCTGGAATCCGGTAACCGGCGTATGCGCTATATCGCGGAGAAAGTACTGCCGCGGCTGCCGCGTGTAACGGGCTGAGTGCAGCCCAGCTGAGCGCAGCCCGGCTGAGCGCAGCTGAGCGCAGCCCGGCCGGGGTGCGGTTTCAGGTATCGAACCCGCACATTTTGTTCAGGGTATCTATGAACAGGCGGTGCGCGCTTTCCAGCGTAACGTCATCATCAAAGTACACGGCGGAGCGCAGCCCGATCATCATCGAATAGGCGATCTCCGCCGAGTCACTGGCGTCGGCCAGGAACAGCTGCGGGGCAGCTTCAAAAACATCCACCAGGTACGCCTTGCAGCGACCGTCAAAATCGGTCTTGGTGACCCGCAGTATGTTGTCATTAACCGCGGCACCAAAGCATTCCAGCATGAAGCCGATCTCCAGCTTGGTGCTGGTTTCTCCCCGGAACCAGAAGTCCGCGAGCAGCTCAATCTGTTCTTGCGGCGGGTTGCCGGCAAAATTCTCGATGCGTTGTAGAAAGCGCACTGCGACGTTGGCGAAATACTGTTCGAGAATGGCCTCCTTGCCATTGAAATAATACAGCAGGTGGCTGGCGGACATGTCCGCGCGCTCGGCGACATCCGCGAGGGTGGTTTTTACATATCCCTTGTTGATGATGCAGTCGTGCAGCGCCTTGAAGATAACTCTTCTGCGGTTCGCACCACGTGAACCCGGGCGTGCGGGCGCGTCGCTTTTTGCTGATTTTTTTTGTGTTTTTGTCATGGCGATGGACTGTAGCAGTTAATGGGAAAAGCGGCTATTGGTTTCCCGGTAGTTGCCGCGGGAAGGGCCTGCATTTAAACTTGAACATTGTTCAAAGTAGGGCTATCATTTCCGCATATTCCGTTATGGATAACAATAATGAATGTTGAAGACCTGAAATTTGTCATTACCGGCGCCGGCGCGGGAATTGGTGCCGGTACCGCGACCCTGGCTGCCCGCTACGGCGCCAGGGTGATGGTGTCCGATACCAATGACGCCAATGGGCTGGCTGTGGTGGAGTCAATTCGCGCTGAAGGCGGGACAGCATTCTATCAACATTGTGATGTTACCGATGAAGCGCAAGTGAAGGCGTTGATGGCAGCCGCCGGCACAGACCTTGGCGGCATCGATGTGCTCCACAATAACGCCGGCATTCACGAGAGCATGCTGTCGCAGGAGCTGTCGCTGGAATCCATGAGCAGGGAAACATTTGATCGTGTCATGTCGGTCAATGTCACCGGTGTCTGGCTCTGTGCCAAGTATGCCCTGCCGTATCTGCGCGAGAGTGCACTGCCTTCCATTATCAATGCGGGCTCCACCAGTTCCGTTACCGGTTATCCCAATTGTGTCGCCTACGGCTCCAGCAAGGGTGCGGTAATGCAGATGACCAAAATGCTCGCGGTAGACCTGGCGCCCGACGGGATCCGGGTGAATTGTTATTGCCCGGGCTCCATTCATACCAAAATGGTTGACGATTTCCTTGCCGCCGCGCCTGACCCCTCGGCCATGCTCAACACCATGACCCTTACCCACCTGATCCCGCGCATGGGCAAACCGCAGGACGTGGCAGAACTGGTGTGTTTCCTGGCGAGCCCCGCCGCCAGCTTTATCAACGGTGCGGTGTGGCTGATAGACGGTGGGTCCCTCGCCTGGCGTGGGACCCTGGATGTACTGGGTATGGGAGAAACCGCATGAGCGCAGAAATCACAGTCGCCGAAAAACTGGCAATACACGAGTTGCTTGCCCGGGCGGCCTATGCCCTGGACGAGCGTGAGATGGAAATGCTGGCGGCCAGCTTTGCGGAAGACGCCAGTTTCAGTATGCGTATTGCCGGTGGCGATGTCATCGGCCCCTTTGAAAGTCGCGACGGCATCATGCAATTGATGAGCAGCTCCATGGCGGAGCAGGCCGACAAGCGACGCCATGCGGTTTCCAATATCTTTTTTGAAGCAGACACCGGTGAAGGCGTGGTGGTGATTTCCAATCTCACCCTGATGGCCACGGAAAACGATGCCATCAAGCTGTTGACCGCCGGGGTCTACCGCGACCGTGTCGTGCAGCGTGACGGCGTCTGGCAGTTGCAGTCCCGACACCTGGATCTGGACAAGTCGTACTAACGGAGCATTGTGGTGAATATAGGCAAGATACCGGCCAAGACGGCGCGCCTGGATCCCCGGCGGGAGGCACTGATTGATGTGCCCAATGACCGCAGGATGAGCTATGGCGAGCTGAACGAGCGGGTGCAGCGCCTGGCCAACGGGCTGACTGGCGAGCTGGGCGCCCGCAAGGGTGCACGGGTGGCGGTGCTGGCCAGAAACTGCATTGAGTACATGGAAACCTACTACGCCTGTGCCCTGGTCGGGCTGATTGTACAGCCGCTGAACTGGCGTCTGGGCGTGCCGGAACTGGCCAGGATTGTCGCCGGGGGCGAGCCGGATGTGCTGGTCTGCGCGAGTGAGTATGCCGGTATTGCGGCTGAACTCGGAGCCCTGGTGGACATCCCCGTCACCCTGGCCTTCGGCCCTGACAGCGATGGTAGCTATAACGCCCTGGTGGCCGCGGCGAGCGCGGATGAGCCTGCGGCGGCGGCCACTGTTGGCGATGATGACCCGGTGCTGATCCTCTACACCGGTGGTACCACGGGCGAATCAAAAGGTGCGCTGCATACCCATCGCTCGCTGTTCGCCGGCATGATCAACCAGACAGTCGCCGAGCGTATCGTACCATCTGATGTGTACATGCTGACCGGCCAGATGTTCCACATTCCGGTTGGCCTGGCGATGAACTATATGGCCCATGGCTGCCCCCTGGTGCTGATCAATTTTGAAGCCCGGCTGGCCCTGGAAGTCATCCAGCGGGAGCGGGTTTCTGCTTTCCTGGGCATTACCACCATGCTCAACTGGATGATGGCGGTGGACAATTTTGCCGACTATGACCTGAGCAGCCTGCGCAATATCCAGTACGGCGGCGGTCCCATGCCCCACAGTGTGGTCAGCGCTGCGCTCGAGGCCTTTCCCTGCACCATCATTCAGGGTTACGGCCAGACCGAGGGTATGACCATGAGCTTCCTGTCCCAGGAAGATCACGCCAATGCGGTGGCGGGTATCCACCCCGAGCGCCTGAGCTCCTGTGGACGTGAAGGCTTCATGACCACCATCAAGCTGGTGGATAGCCAGGGCAATACGGTCCCCCGTGACAGCACGACGCCGGGGGAAATCCTGATCCAGTCCGAGGCGAACATGGCGGGGTACTGGGGGCGCCCGGATCTCACCGAGCAGACCCTGCGCGAGGGCTGGATGTGGACCGGGGACATCGCCGTATGGGATGAAGAGGGTTACATATTCATCGTCGACCGGGCCAAGGACATGATCATCAGCGGTGGCGAGAACATCTACAGCACCCAGGTTGAAGCGGCTATCCACCAGCATCCGGCGGTACTCGAATCCGCTGTATTCGGGGTGCCGGATACCCAGTGGGGCGAGTCGGTCAAGGCGGTGGTGGTGCTCAAGCCGGGCATGACAGCCACCGCGGAAGACATTATCAACACCGCCAGCCAACACCTGGCGTCCTACCAGAAACCGCGTTCGGTGGATTTTGTCGACAGCCTGCCCAAGGCGCCCACCGGCAAGATTCTCAAGCGGGAACTGCGCGATCCTTACTGGAATAACGGGGAGAGAAACGTATGACAACGCTGCTCAGTGACGAGCTGCTTGCCACTATCGGGCGCCAGAGTGCGCCGCACCGGGAGCTGGTGACGCGTCGCGATATTCGCAAATATGCGATCGCGACCGGTAATCGCCAGCGTAAGTACCTTGATGGCGACCAGGCCCCGCCGATGTTTCATGTGGCGTTGTTCTGGGATGTCGTGGAGCTGGATGAGCTGACCCCGGATGGTGTCTCCATCGACACCCTGCTGCCAAAGTTCCCGCTGGAGAAAGCAATGGCGGGTGGGCTGGAGATTGACTATTTCAAGCCCGTGTATCCCGGTGACTGGCTTACCGCAACCCGCACGCTGACCAATATCTATGAAAAACACGGTCGCTCCGGGCCACTGATTTTCTACGAGGTGGATATGCAGATTGTGGATGATGCCGGTACTCCGGTTATTCGCGAACAAACCACCAGACTCCTGAGGTAACGGCCGTGTTGATGAACAGAAGTTTACCGTTGGCGGCCGTACAGGTGGGAGAGGAGTTGCCCGAGCGGGCGCTCAAGCCCGACAATGTGCAATTGTTTTTGTATAACGCCGCCCTGTGGAATGCCCACCGTATTCATTTTGATGAGCCCTACGCCACCCAGGTGGAAGGCTACCCGGGGCTGGTGATTGCCGGACCCATGCTGGGTGACTGGCTCAACCAGAGCGTGGAAGAGTGGCTGGGCGAAGAGGGCCGGCTGGTCTCCATCTCCTACTCCAATCGCGCCGCATGCTATATCGGCGACACGGTGTACTCCGGCGGCAAGGTAACCGCGGTTGATCACGCCAGCGGTGAAATCCAGCTCGAGGTGTACATTCGTAATGAGGCCGGTGAGGTGATTACCCCCGGCGTCGCCAAAGCAGTGATGGAGGTATAGTGGCTTCCATGCGTGGCAAGGTCGCGATTGTCGGTGCAGCGGATACCCGGGTGGGTACCGTACCCGGAGTGAGTGCAACGGAATTGTGTGTCGATGCGATTTTAAAGGCACTGGATGATGCCTGCATCAGCAAGCACCAGGTCGACGGCCTGATTACCTGTAACAGTATGTCGCAGCCGATGCTGTATCACGCCGAGGCGATGGCGGAGTACCTGCAGATTTTTCCCCGCTACTGTTTTGCCGCCGGCGCCGGCGGCGGTACCACCTTTTCGGTACTGCATCACGCGGCTTCCGCGATCATGACCGGCATGGCGGATACCATCGTTATCGCCATGGCCGACAGCCTGCGCAGCGGGCTCAGTCGCGAGCAGGCAATGATGGTCCAGTCCTCTACTGGCCACCCCCAGTTTGAGCAGCCCTATGGCCTCACGGTGCCCGCGTACTACGCCCTTGTCGCCCAGGCACACATGGCGCAATACGGTACGACGGCGGAACATTTTGCGCAGGTGGCGGTGGCCTGTCGTGCCCATGCCGCACGTAATCCCGCGGCGCAGATGCGCACTCCCATCACCGTGGAGGATGTGCTGGCGTCGCGACCGATCGCTGACCCGCTGCACCTGCTGGACTGTTCCCTGGTATCCGATGGTGGTGCCGCCATCGTGATGACCTCCGCGGAGCGCGCCCGTGACTTTCCCCATACCCCGGTGTATGTGTTGGGCGTGGGCGAGGGTCACAGCCACGAACACATCAGCCAGGCGCACAGCCTCACCACATCGGCGGCGGTGGAGGCCGGCGAGCGGGCCTATGCCATGGCCGGGCTGGGGCCTGCCGATATGGCCTTTGCGCAACTCTACGACTGCTTTACACCCACGGTACTGGTAGAGCTGGAGGATCTCGGCTTTTGCCAGAAGGGCGAGGGCGGGGCCTTCATTACCGAGGCCGGTATTGGCCCCGGTGGCGCGCTGCCGGTGAATACCCACGGCGGGTTGTTATCCCACAGCCATCCCGGCAATCCCGGTTCGATGTTTGCACTGACCGAATCCGTCTGGCAATTGCGCCACACGGCGGGCGAACGCCAGGTACCGAATGCCGAAGCCGGTCTGCTGCACGCCCAGGGTGGGATCATGTCCAGCCATACGACACTGATACTGGGAAGGGACGGTTACTGACATGGAAAAAATCCAGCCCGTGCCGGGCCCCCTGAGTGAAGCGTATTTTGCCGGCTGCAATGCCGGTACCCTGTTGATCCAGGCCTGTGAAAGCTGCGCTGCGCTACAGTTCTATCCGCGCTCGATATGCACCAGCTGCAACAGCAGTAGCCTGAAGTGGAGCCCGAGCAGTGGCCGTGGCCACGTGGCCAGTTTTACAGTGGTACGACGCGCAATTTCAGCAGCCTATGAGGCGCCCTATGTGGTGGCGCTCATCAAGCTTGTGGAAGGGCCGCAACTGATGAGCCATATTGTTGAGTGTGACCCCGAGAGCGTGAGTGTGGGTGCCGCTGTCACAGTGACCTTTGCGGCCTGGTCAGAGACTCAGGCAATGCCCGTATTTACGCTCGATGAAAACTAGAGGAGTTTGCTTATGACGTCTAACATTATCCCCACTGCGGTGATCAACCCTGATGCACCTGCGGACTCCCTGGAAGCAAAGCAGCCGGAGTTTGACAACGGCACCGATATCGCCGGCAAGGAAGGGTACTTCAGTCGCGAATACATGGCCCGGGAATGGGACAAGATCTGGACTCGCAGCTGGCTGATCGCGGGCGTTGAATCCGACCTGCCGAAGGTGGGTGATTTCTTCCTGTTCAATATTGCTGAAGAGTCCATCATCGTGACCCGCACGGACGAGGGCATCAAGGCCTTTTACAATGTCTGCAGCCATCGCGGCGCCCGTCTGGTCCGTGATGAACGGGGTAACCGCAAGGTGTTCGTCTGCCCGTTCCACAGCTGGAGTTTCAACAACACTGGCGAACTGCGTCGCATTACCGATGAAGAGCATTTCAAACCCGAAGTTATCGCCCATCGCCCTGGTTTGAAGCCGGTGGCCTGTGCAAGCCATGCCGGTATCATCTTTATCAACATGGATGCTTCACCGGGTCCCCTGGAAGAGGCGATTGGTTTGCCGGAAGGCTATCTGGAAGCCTACAACATTGACCAGATGCGGGTTGTCCGCCACGTCCGCAGCGAGTGGGGCTCCAACTGGAAAGTGGGCGTTGAAGCGTTTTATGAAAGTTATCACCTGCATGCGGTTCACCCCGAGACTCGCGGTGTAATGGGCGACCTGAACGTGCAGTATGACCTGTACCCGAAGGGCGCCAGTCGCATGATAGTGCCACTGGGCCAGCCCAGCCCGCGCATCCACGACCAGGCAACCGTGAACGAGGGCCTGAAGATGATGCTCGAAGACGCCGGTGTTAACGCGGAGGGTTTTACCGGCACCGCCGCCGACGTGCGCAGGGCCATACAGGTGGCCAAGCGTGAGCGCGCCGCGCGTAACGGCCTGGACTACAGCCAGCTGGTGGATGGCCAGCTCTCGGATAGCTGGGCCACCGGCATCTTTCCCAATGTGCAGATCGGCTGCCATCCGGAAGCTATTTTCCTGATGCGTTTCCTGCCCCACGAGTCCGATCCGGAGCGCTTCTACTACGATACCATGACGCTGATATTTCCGGTCGCGGATGGCAGTTACACGCCACCCGCGTGGATGGGCCTGCCCGATGACACCGATATCACCGGTGCGGTGCGGCCCCCTACAGAGCACTATTCCATTGAAGAGGATGCCGGTCTTGGCCAGGTGTTGAGCCAGGATTCGGAGTTGATGCCGGTAGTGCAACAGGGTATGCGTTCAAGGGGATTTGACGGCCAGTTATGGAGCGAGCAGGAGCAACGGCTGCGTCACTTTCATGTGGAACTGGAGCGCAGGCTGGAGGAATAAGGAGTTCGCGCGAGGTCCGCAAGACGGCGCGACGGAATTTGAGTAAAACACGTTTAATAATAGTCTCTGTTGAGGAGTAGGAATAATGATAAGTCAATTTAAAGCAAAGCAGCGCAGGTTTACCGCAAAAACGCTACCCCTTGCGCTGGCCATGGCCAGCGCACCGATGATCGGCGGGGTATCACTGTCGGCGGTGGCCCAGTTGGAAGAAGTCCTGGTTACCGCCAACCGGCGTTCCGTTACCGACGTGCAAACCACGGCGGTATCGGTCAGCGCGATCACCACCAATGATATCGACAAACTCAGTCCCCGGGACCTGGGTGATATCGCCACGCTGGTACCGAACTTTTCCGCCGCCAAGCCCGCCGGTTTCAATGCGGCATCCTTTGCGATGCGCGGCGTTGGCCAGACCTCAATCATTGTTTACCAGGATCCCCAGGTGGGTGTAACGGTTGACGATTTTGTCATACCGCACATTCAATCCCAGTTGCTCGAAATGTTTGATATCGAACAGATTGAAGTGCTGCGCGGGCCCCAGGGTACCCTGTTTGGCAAGAACACCACCGGTGGTGTTGTCAACGTCAAGACCAAGCGTCCGGTGCTGAATGAGAACTCCCTGGAAGTACAGGGCAAGATCGAGAACTACGGTCGTCATGAAACCCGGATTGCGGGTAACCTCGCAGTGACCGATACCCTGGCGCTGCGGGCGGCGGGCCTGTATATGAAGTCCGACGGTTTCTGGAAGGCAGGCTCTGAATATGGCCCGGTCACCGCGTTCGACCCGAACCATCCGGCTCTGGGTACCACCGGTGGTGGTGACGGTCGTGACCTGGGTGGCGACGATACGATATCGGGCCGCCTGAAGGCTCTGTGGGAGCCCACGCCGAATTTCACCGCAATGGCGCAATACGAGATCATTCGCGACAATGGTGATTCGCCGCCAGTTGCCAACGGCACACCCCTGGACGCGCCGGTGGTCTTCAACCTGCTGGGCCTCACCAAGGATGTCGGCCGTGACCCCCTGGATGTGGGTGCGGTGACCAATCGCGATGACCTGCTGATGAACATGTCTAACGGCCACCAGGTCGATGTTGATGGCTTTTACCTGAATATGGACTGGGAGGTTGGAGACTATACCCTGAGCTCGGTGACCGGTTTGCGCAAGCAGGAAAGCGAGCTGCCCTCAACCTACACCGGCGAGGCGGGCCCCAACTCGCTGTTTGATGCCAACCGGGTTGATGATCGCGAAACATTCCAGCAGGAATTGCGCTTGGCCTCAAACTTCTCCGGCCCCTTCAATTACGTGTTGGGCGGGTTTTACCAGGAAGACGAAACCACTTTCTGCGTAGTGCAGATCCTGGGTTTCCTCGATCTCCTGGGTGTGGGTAGCTCTGCTTTTGGCGACCCCACGTTCTGGGATAACAACCCGCAGGTTATGTGTAACCAGCAGAAAGCGGACAACTGGGCCGTGTTTGCCGACGGTAGCTACGACATTGATGACAAGTGGACCATTTCCGGTGGTATCCGCTATACCAATGAGCGCAAGCGCTGGACCGGTCGCAACCAGGTATTCTTCCAACAGCTGAATGGTGGTTTTGACCCGACCCTGACTGCGGACACCTTCAATGAGGTGCTTGATGCCGCCGATTTCGACAAGTACTCCACCGGTGTGTTCCGTGACAGCAAAACCTGGAAGGAGCCGACCTGGCGTTTGACCCTGAGCCATACGTTCTCCGATGACCACTTCGCCTATCTCAATTATTCGCGTGGCTTCAAAAGCGGTGCCTATAACGACCAGACCGGGTCATCCGGAACCGTTATTACGGCTCGCTCGGCAGCCCCGACCGACCCCGAGATCGCCGACTCCCTTGAGCTGGGCCTGAAAAGTACGTACCTGGACGGTCGCATGCGGGTGAACGTGGCCACCTTCTATGCGGAATATTCGGATGCGCAGCGGGACCTGGTGGCGGAGTTCGACAATCCCTTTGGCGGCAGCTTCCAGGAAACACGCTTTTTCAACGCGGCCGACCTGACCTCGTATGGTCTTGAAGTGGAGGCCAGCGCGCTGGTCACCTCCAACTTCACCCTGCGCGGTAACCTGGGTTACCTGCACAGTGAATACGACCAGTTCTTGGCCGATACCAACTTCGACGGCGTTGATAACGTTGACCTGACCAATGAAGATGTGAACCGCGCGCCAGAGTGGCAGTGGGGCCTGGATGCCATTTATAACCACACCTTCATGAACGGTGACCTGGACTGGGTGGCTAACGTGACCTACGAAGACGAGGCCATATTCGTGTATTCGAATGTTGCCCCCGAGTACCATGGCATGACCGATGAGCGCACTTTGGTGAACGCGAGCGTGACCTATACCAGCGCAGACGAGCGCTTCTTCGCCCGCGTTTATGGCCGCAATCTTACGGACAAGCGTTATCGGGTAGGTGAACTGCCGGTGGCTGATTTGTGGACCATGTCCTACTACGGTGCGCCGCGCACCTACGGTCTGGAAGTGGGATACAAGTTTGGTGGTCGCTAGTCTCTAAAAGTAGTGCGTTGAGGGCCGGCATTGTCGGCCCTTTTTTTTAATTGACAAGAACAAGTACGAAGTTCTATCTTGAACTCTATTCAAATAATATAACCTGATTACAGGACGAATCCATGGAACTCATTCTCCACCATTTTGACGCATCACCCTTTGCCGAAAAAATCAGGCTGGTGATGGGATTCAAGGGCCTGGCCTGGCGCTCGGTCACTATTCCCATGATCATGCCGAAGCCCGACCTTACCGCGCTGACCGGGGGTTACCGCAAAACACCCGTGCTGCAGATCGGCGCCGACATTTATTGTGACACCCAGTGCATAGCTCGTGAACTGGAGCGTCGGTTTCCGGCGCGGACGTTGTTTCCCGGGGGGAGCGAGGGGTTGTGCGCCGCGCTCGGGTATTGGAGCGACACCGGCTTTTTCCAGACTGGGGCGGGTTTGTCCCTGGGAACAAATACAGCATTGCCGTCTGCGGTCCTGCGCGACCGGCGGGAATTGTTCAGGTTTCTGGATTTCAACTTTCTCTCTCGTGACCTGCCACACCTGTATGCGCGCTTCGATGCCCACCTGGCGCTGTTGGCCTCCATGCTCGCGGATGGCCGCGAATACCTCTTGGGTGCGACGCCGTCCTGGGCGGATATGCAGGGGTATTTTCCGGTGTGGATGTGCCGCGGCAATATCCGCGACGGCGAGTCTCTGCTGGCTGCCCATACGCAGCTGGAAAAATGGGAGGCCAGGATGGCAGCCATTGGACACGGCGAATACACGGAGCTTGATGCGGAATCAGCCCTGGCAGTTGCCCGGGAGCACAGTCCTGCTACAGAAGCGGAAGTGTTGCCGGGCCTTATGGCAGGCCTGGCGGTTGGCACTGAAGTTACGGTGACACCGGAGGACTATGGCGCGGTGCCGGTAACGGGTGAGCTGGTGCGCCTGACACATGAGGATATAGCCTTGAGGCGAAGAGATGAGAGAGCGGGGGAGGTGGTTGTGCATTTCCCCCGTCTGGGTTATCGCGTGGAGAAGTCGGTATGAGAAAGATTCAATGGTCGTCCCTGGGAATTCTGGCAAGGGCTGGCATGGTCGGCTGTGCGAGTGCTTTCGTCAGTATGGCGGCGCTGGGCGCAGATGCTGGAGTGGAGGCCGAGCGGGACGGCGCGGCGCTCTACGGGCAATACTGTGAAAGTTGTCACGGTGGCGGTGTTGCCAAGGCGCCACAGCTGAGCTTGCTGGAAATAATGGCGCCCAGTTCCATTCTGCGCGCCATGCAGGGGGGTGTCATGCAAACCCAGGCTGCGAACATGAACGCTGCCGAACAGCAGCGGGTGGCGGAATACCTTTCCGGCCAGTCGCTGACAGAGGAACACATGCAGGCGTCCGCGCCCGCTTGCAGCGCCGAACGGGCCGCCTTTGATTACTCGGCGCGACCGGATACCCGGGGTTGGGGCGTTAATGCCGGCAATGCCCGCATGTTTGACGAGGCGACCGCAGGCATGACCGCGGATGACCTGGGCGAGCTGGAACTCAAGTGGTCCTTTGCCTTTCCCGGCGCGGTGCGTGCCCGGTCCCAGCCGGCAATCGCCGGTGGCGCGCTGTATGTCGGCAGCCAGGACGGTACTGTGTATGCCCTGGATCGGGAGACCGGCTGTATCCGCTGGCAATTTTCCACGGTTGCGGAAGTGCGCAACGGTATTGTGGTTGCCGATTGGCAGTCCGGGTCCACCGAGGCGCCCCTGCTCTACTTTGGTGACCTGGTGGGCAATGTCTATGCGATAAATGCCGTCACCGGTGCCCTGGCCTGGCGCGATCGGCCCGATGATCATCCCAGCCTGACCCTGACTGCATCGCCCGCGCTGCACGAGGGCAAGTTGTATGTGCCTTTGTCTTCGCTGGAGGTTACGGCCGCGGCGGATCCGGAATATGCCTGCTGTACCTTCCGCGGTGGTGTCGCGGTATACGACGCGCAAAGCGGTGACAAGCTGGGTATCAGTTACACCATCGCGGAGGCGCCACGCGTCGTGGGTAAGAATGCGGTGGGCACTGACCGTATTGCGCCTTCCGGTTCGCCGGTGTGGAATACCCCGTCACTGGATCCCGCGCGGGGCGTAATGTATGTGGGCACGGGTGAAAACTATTCTTCCCCGGCCAACGATACCAGTGACGCGATCCTGGCATTGAGCCTTGAAGATGGCTCCATCGTCTGGAGCCAGCAGATGACCGCGGGTGACGCCTGGAACATGGGCTGTGAAACCGAGGATCGTATCAACTGTCCGCCGGAAGACGGCCCCGATTATGACTTTGGAGCCGCCACCATTCTCGCCACCACTTCGGAAGGTCGCGATGTCGTACTGGCGGGGCAGAAGTCGGGTGAGGTGTTCGCACTGGACCCCGATAAAGGCGGAGAAATTATCTGGCGCAAAAAGCTGGGTCGCGGCGGTATCCAGGGCGGTGTGCATTTTGGCATGGCACTGGACGGCGACGTGCTCTATGTCCCCATGTCCGACTTTGATGGCGGCGCACGCTGGCCCGGTGAGGCCCTGCCGGGCATGTACGCGGTGGATATCCGCTCCGGTGAAGTGCTCTGGTTCACCAAAACCGAGGACCAGTGCGAGGGCCGGGAATTTTGCCAGCCGGGTCTTTCCGCCGCGGCATCTGCGATAGAGGGGGCGGTAGTTGGCGGTGCCATGGACGGTGTACTGCGCGCCTACAGCCGCGACACCGGCGAAGTATTCTGGCAATTCGACAGCGCCCGCGAGTTCTCCGCGCTGGGTGGCGCTACCGCGCGGGGCGGTTCCTTCGGCGGCGCCTCCGGCCCGGTCTTCAGTAACGGCATGATGTTCGTAAACTCCGGCTACGGCATCTACTTCCACATGCCCGGCAACGTCCTCCTCGCCTTCGGCCCCCGCTAGGGCCGGGGTCAGGTCTCGCATTGTTGCATTTGGCGGTGCTGGGGTGGGAAGCTGGGGTCAGGTCTCGCATTTTTGCATGCGCCTTGATGGGCGCATGCAAAAATGCGAGACCTGACCCCAGCCTTCACAACAATGCGAGACCTGACCCCGTCTCCAAATGCAACAATGCGAGACCTGACCCCGTCTCCAACAATTCATTACTGGACCTATTGACTCCGCTCTCCTATTATTCATACACTTGCTAGACGCAAACAAGCGCATGCTTTCCAGGAAAGTTAGGGCGCTGATGCGAGTGGATGAACGATAACAATACCGCGGAGTAAAGCATGTCCGAAAGCAGCGATACGCTGACAGCCCTCACCGCAAGAATTGATGCGCTCGAAAGCCGTCAGGCGATTATTGACCTCACATCCGAATATTGCCACGGCTTCGACAAGCGCGATTTCGACCGATTCCTTGCCATCTGGAGCGAAGATTGTGTGTGGAATATTGGCCCGCCGTTTGGTTCCTTCAGCGGTCATGACGGAATACGCGAGGCAGTGCAGGACATTCTATGGCCGGCCTGGCAGGAATCGCACCACCTGTCCACCAACCACGCCATCAGTTTCCGCGATCCTGACAACGCCAGTTGTGTCTGTGATGTCGATTGTGTGGGCACACTGACCGGCGATACCGACTGCCAGATTGTCGGGGCGACCTATACTGACACCGTACGGCGACGGAATGGATTTTGGAAGATCGTTCAGCGCGACGTCAAGATTCATTACTTCAACCCCATACCCGGCGCGCCACTGAAGGCGCCGCAGGGCTGAAAGAGGCCCTGGCAAGACACTATAAACCGCAAATAACTATTAATAACACCGTCGAGGAGACGTTCCATGAAAACACAACGCAGCATCATGTTTGCCGCAATCGCTGCGGCTTCGGTCGGCCTCTCGGCCCCAACCGTAGTCAACGCCCAGGCGGGCGTCTTGGAAGAGATCACCGTTACTGCCCGTAAACGCGAGGAAAGTATGCAGGACGTTGGCCTGGCGGTCAGCGCTCTCAGCGAAACTGAAATCCAGCGGCAGTTCGTGCGGGATATCCAGGACCTGGCCAACATCGCCCCCAATGTCATCATTGATGATACCGGCCAGGGCCCCGGTGGCACCGCAGCGATTTACATACGCGGTGTAGGCATCGCGGATCTTGAAAAGAACTTCGACCCGGCAGTCGGCGTCAGCGTTGATGGTGTGTTTATCGGCTCCACCGCCGGTGCCCTGATGCGCGGCATCGACATCGCCAGTGTGGAAGTGCTACGCGGCCCGCAGGGCACGCTGTTCGGACGCAACACTGTAGGCGGTATCATCAATATCACCCGCACCCAGCCCACCGGTGAGCTCGGCGGTCGCTTTCGTGCCGGGATAGAGAACTATGATACCTGGTACATGGATGGGGTGTTCAACTTCGCGGTGACGGATGAACTCGCGGTGAAACTGACCGCCTCCAAGCGCGACCAGGGTGAGGGTTACTATGACAACGTCACTCGCCGTGGTGACCAGGGTCGGCAGGACTATGAGCAGCTCGGTGCCAACTTCCTCTGGAACCCCACCGATACGCTTGAACTCGAGTACTCCTATATACGCGAGCGCCTGGACCAGGATACGCCCCCGCTGGTGAACGCCACGCGCCCCGACCAGTTGTTCTGCACAGTGTATGGTTATTGCTCCCCCAACAACGACACGACCATTACCGGTGATCGCCGCGCCGTCGCCGGAGGTGGTGGCGAGCCACCAACAGCGCCTGCCCTGGAAACCAATGTTACCTTGCGCGATCAGTTGAATGACAATTTCATGACAGCGTTTTTCGACACCGATACCCACATTGTCGAGGCGCGCTGGGATGTCAACGATGCCCTGAAGTTTGACTATATTTTCGGCCGCTGGGAATCCGACGAAGACAGCCTGCAGGACTGGGACGGCACCCCGGATCTGCTCTATCACACCCGTCGTCCCGGTGAGTGGAAGCAGGACAGCCACGAGCTGCGCCTGACCTGGGATGATGGCGGTGCCTTCAGCATGGTCGGTGGCCTGTTTGTCTGGGATTCCGAGTATGAAAGCCGCATGCGCTCCTACATCGGCTTCCTGGATATCATCAACGGTGCCCCGGGCGACCCGACCTTTACCAGCCTGATTGCGGATATCCCCCAGACCACGGTGCAGAAGACTGATTCCATCGCGGGCTTCTTCGAAGCCGATTATCGCTTCACCGACAAGTGGACCCTGACCCTTGGCGGTCGCTACACCGAGGACGAGAAGGAATCCCAGCAGTACGGTGAAGTGGACACGGTCAATGAGGCCGAGGGTCGCACCAGCCATCCCCAGGAGAAGTGGGATGAGTTCACGCCCAAGGTTGGCCTGCGTTACAACGTGGACGACAACATCATGCTCTATGGTACCTACTCCCGCGGCTATCGCGCGGGTGGCTTCAATGGTCGTGTCGCCAGCGTGGTGGAGGCCTTCGAGCCCTACGATCCCGAGACCATCGACAACTATGAGATCGGCATCAAGTCCGAGTTGCTGGACCGGCGCCTGCGCCTGAACGCGACCATTTTCAACATGGACTACAAGGATAAGCAGGAAGAACTGCAACTGCCCTCCACCGAAACCGATACCGGACAGAAGACCGTAGTGGCCAACCCCTCCACCGCGACCATCCAGGGCATTGAGCTGGAAGCCATGGCATACGTGAACGAGAACCTGAGTATTCGTGCCAACCTGGGTTACCTCGATTCGTCCTACGATGATTTTGTATTTACGGATTCCGAAGGTACCATCGTCGATTTCAGCAACTTTGAGTTCCGCCGGGCGCCGGAGTTTACCGGCACTGTTGACGCCACCTACGAGTGGGACGTGGCCGGCGGCAATGCCTGGGCCCGGGCCTCCTATCGTTACATTGGCGAGCACTTCACTAATGCAACGAACAACGAAGAGCTGAAAAACGACAGCCAGGGGATAGTGGACGCCTCTATCAACTACTCCATCAACAATGTGCAGCTGAGCCTGTTCGGTCGCAACCTGACCGATGAAGATGGCTATACCCATGGCTACGAAGTGGCCGGTCTCTGGTCTTACGCTTCCACCCGTCCACCACGTACCTACGGCCTTGAAGTGGTTTACAACTTCAATAACTGAGGCGGTAGACACGAGGAGTTGTTGCCAATGGACGAAAAACTGGAGGCATTGCTGGCAAAGCAGGCGATCACGGAAGTGATCGTCCGCTACGCCCGCGCGATTGACCGGCTGGATGAACCGCTGCTGCGCAGCGTGTTTCATCCGGGGTCACAGCACCAGCACTTTTACGAGGGGCCCTCATCGGACCCCTCGCTTCCTTCAACCCCGGAGCAGCCGGGTGACTTCGTCGCCTTTGCCCTGGGTTTGCTGGGGACCTATAGCCGCACACACCATCAGCTCGGTAATATCCTGATCACCTTCCAGGGGGCGGAGCGAGCAACCTCGGAGACGTACTTCACGGCATTTCACCGCATGCGCTCGGTAACAGACCCACTTGCGGGGCCCGACGCCTACGACAACGAAATGGACTTCTTTGTGGGTGGTCGTTACCTTGATCATTTCGAGTTACGCGAGGGCGAATGGAAGATCAGCCGTCGCACCGGCATGACCGACTGGACCCGTCTTGAACCCGCTCATTCCCGTGGTTTTGGCGCTATCGCCGCCGACACCATCGGCAAGCGAGCACCGGATGACCCGGTGTATCAGCTTTAATCTGGAGAACACACGATGAGACTATCAGGTAAGGTAGCGTTGATCACCGGCGCTGCCAGCGGCCTGGGTGCCGCCGCGGTAGAGCGGTTTATCGCCGAGGGCTGTTCAGTGGGCCTGTGCGATATTCAGGAAACCGAGGGTCGTGCCTTTGCCGCGCAGTTCGGCGACAAGGCGATATTCATTCCCTGCAATATCACTGATGAAGACAGCGTCAGTAACGCTGTTGATACCGTGGTAAAACAGTTTGGCAGGCTGGATGTCCTGTTCAACAGCGCCGGTATTGTGGGTGCTGTCGGCCCGCTGGCGCAAACCCCTGGCGCGGAATGGCGCTTCACCATGGATGTATTGCTAAACGGCTCGTTCTATTGCATGAAGCACGCTGCGCGGGTTATGCAGCCCCAGGGATCCGGGTCCATCATCAGCATGGCCAGTACCGCGGGTATCATGGGCGGGCTTGGGCCGCACGCCTATACCGCAGCCAAGCATGCGGTCGTAGGGCTGACCAAAAGTGGCGCTGCCGAACTTGCAGGCAGCGGGGTACGGGTAAACGCCATTGCGGCAGCCAGTATGGCCACCCCCATGGTGGCCAATGTGCTCACCGGGGATCCGGCGGATATCGACGGCGCCATCAAGGTGCTGGCCGAGGCGTCACCGCTGCGCGGTCGGGCAGGATTGGCTCTGGATGTGGCCAATGCCGCGCTCTGGCTGGCCAGTGATGAGTCGGCATACACTACCGGCCACACCCTGACCACAGATGCCGGCATTACTGTCGGTGCTACCGCCGCAGGGCCGGCGTTTGCGGAGTATCAACCAATGATCCGCGAGGCCGGCCAGTCGGGTATCCCCGACTAGCCGGCCCAGTTCTCGCCTGTAACATACGGGGTCAGGTCTCGCATCGTAGCATTTTGCATAAGCGCGCGCCGGGCTCACATGTTTCGGTTTCGCATGTGCAGCCAATTGCTACAATGCGAGACCTGACCCCCTATGTTATTCGTCGCCGGGTAGTTCAAACACATACAGTGCCTGCCCGCCCGTGGGCTGGTAGATATCCGGGCTGACTACCGCGGTCATGGCGCGAAACACACCGATACCGGTGGGTACCGCAATGTACTGTTTGCCATTCACCGCATAGGTGACGGGGTAGCCGTGCAAGGGCGCACCCAGCCGGGTTTGCCACTTCAGTTCGCCGGTTTTCACGTCAAACGCCTTGAAATAGCGGTCGAGATCACCAACAAACACCAGCCCTCCGCCGGTGGTGAGGGCGCCGGTGAGGAACATCGCGCGCTGTTCAACGGCCCAGCTTTCGCTCATGCTACGCACATCCCACGCCGCCAGTCGCCCGAGCATGCCGTTCACCCCGGGCATTTCATAAGTGCGGGAATCCGCCCCGTAACCACCGGAGCCCGGCTCCTGGGCCACTTCCCGGCCCACCATGTCCGAGCACAGCTGGTGCAGGGGGATGATCAGGTTGCCGGTTTCCGGGCTGTAAGCAGAGGCCTGCCAGTTGTGGCCGCCGTAAATGCCGGGGCAGGCTTCGATGGTGTCGCCAACGCCGGCGGCGACAATGTCATCCCGGTAATGCACCACGCCGCGCACCTTGTCGATCTCGGCGTAGATGGTCTGGGGCAGGGTTTCCGCCACGTTGACATACTCACCGCTTTTGCGATCCAGTTGCCACAGTAAGCCGTCCTTGCCGATAGTGAATACTCGCTTATCGCCGTCGACATCAATCAGCACGCGCTCGAAGCCGACCTCCATGTCGATGGTTTCGCCGGGAATGTGCTGGAAATACCACACCAGTTCACCGGTATCCGCGCGCAGGGCCAGGGTCGAGTTGGTATACAGGGCCTCGTCCGTGGCGGACATGCCGCGGCTGGCGGCGACCCAGGGCTTGGCCTGGGAGGTGCCCAGGATGAACAGATTCAGTTCCGGATCGTAGGAGCCGGCGATCCAGTTGTCGCCACCGGCACGCATTTCCGCGGGTAACCCGGCCCAGGTATCGCCACCGGGTTCGCCCGGCAGGGCAATGGTGGAGGTGCGCCACAGCTCTGCGCCGGTCTCGGCATCGTGGCCGGTAATGAAGCAGCCGTCCTCCTTGTACCATTCGCAGCCGTTGATACCACTGAGCACCACGCCGTCGCCCATGATGGGGCCCGCCGTATGGGTATAGCCTTTTTCAAAATCCGCTTTCGGCGTGCGCCAGACCTCTTCGCCGGTGCGAGCATCAACGGCGACGATGGACGCATCGTAGGTAGCCATGTACAGCTTGTCGTCGTAGATGGCGATATTGCGGGTGGGTCCGCCCAGGGTGCGCGAGGCTTCCGGGAACGTATAGCTGTACTCCCAGATCAGCTCGCCGCTGTCTGCTTCGATCGCCTGGATCACGTTGCCCGGGTGGGTCAGGTACATGATGCCGTTGCGTACCAGCGGTGTACCCTGATTGCTGCCATCCTTCATGGTCAGAACCCAGGCCAGCTTCAGGTCACCGACGGTGTCGCGATTGATCTGCTTTAACGGGCTATAGCCCTGGCCATCCAGGGTGCGGCGCCAGCTCAGCCAGTCGCCGTCCGGCGGGTTGCTCAGCTGGTCTGCGGTGACCGGCTGGAAATCCTCGACTTCCCGGTTGCGGAAGCCGCCCCGGGTGCGGGCATCGGCATCGATGCTGCCGGCGGCGTCAAAGGCCACCCAGGAGACGGCTTCCGAGCCGTCCGCCGCCGCTGCCAGGGCGGGAGTGCTGGTGAACAGCAGGCTCTCGGGGTCGCCGGTCTCGCGGTTGGATTCGATCAACCAGGCCGCGATGGCGGCGTGCTGGGCGTCACTCAGTTTCCCGGCACCTCCGGGGGGCATGTTGGCTCGGTTGTAGGCCAGTAGCGCCAGGGCCTCGCGCTCGCTCCACTGGCCCAGGAATCCCGGCCCCTTGAGGGTGTTGCCGTGGGCGGAGCCGCGTAGATTAAGACCGTGGCAGGTGGCGCAGTTCGCGGCGTACAAAGCCTCGCCGGTGGCGGCCAGCGCCTCATCTGCCAGCGCTCCCGGGCTACTGGCGGCAGTGACTGCGGCGAGGACGGCCGCAGCTGCTGTGAGTTTGAAATGCTTGCTGGCCGATGTAGTCATGCACTGTACCCCCCATCAACCCCGATCACCTGGCCGTTGATATAAGCCGCTGCATCACTCAGCAGAAAAGCGACCAAAGCCGATATTTCCTCGGGCTTACCCATGCGCGGCATCGGGGTGCGGTCCAGGCAGCTCTGGATAACACTTTCCGCCACCGGGTCCGCGGTGAACGAACTGTGCACAATGCCCACATTCATCACCCCGGGGGCAATGCCGTTCACCCGCACGTTCTGTGGGCCCAGCTCCCGGGCCAGTTGCCGCACAATGCCCTCGATCGCCATTTTCGGCACGCCGGACATGGCGTCGTTCTCCAGTGTCCGCAGTACCGCGGTGGTAAGCAGTTGTACGATGGGGCCACCGCCACTGGCGGCCATGATCCGGGCGGCACTGGTCAGCAGATTGAAGGAACCTTCCACGTCGGTGGTCATGATCCGGCGAAATTCCGCGCTGCTGATGTCGGTGATCGGGCGCAGGGGAATGGCCGGACCGGCGGCATTAACCACACCGCCAAGGCTGCTGCCAGCCTCTTTGGCACAGCTTTGGGTGTAATCCAGGAAGTCGAGCACCTGCTGTTCGTCGCACAGGTTAACGGCGCGGGTAAAGGCCTTGCCTCCCGCTGTCCCGATAGCTGCGGCCACTTCTTCGGCGGGGGCCTGACGGCTGTGATAGCCGATGACGACGAGGTGACCCTGTGCGGCCAGTTCCCGGCAGATCTCGGCGCCCAGTCCACCACTGCCACCCACGACCGCGATTGTTTTGGAGATGTTTTCAGCCATTGCGATATGTCCTGTTATTAGCTGCGCAGGCGTCGAGGGTGCTGGCGGGCAGCTGCATTATTAATAGGCAGGCAGATGTTCTTTAACATTTGCTTGTTTGCGTCTAACAAGAGTTGAGTTTACAGCGCGTGCAAGAGGTTGTCACTAGTACTGTGGGTGGTAAGGCGAGTCAACAAGTGGACGACCCGGCTGCTCTTTTGGCGGGACTGTTAACCGAGTATCAGGGCAGATGGAATGAGGGCCGGTGCAGTTGAGGATGAATCAGGCGAACTGGCGACCCATGTGGCGCCGGTCGCCACCTGCTCTGCGATCTTCCGCAATATATCGGCCATTAATGGTAACGGGGAATAGTTTGGGTGCCTGTTGCTGGCGACGGTCTTCCCGGGTACGGGGTTTATAGCTGGAAATAACCGGGCGATGGGCCTGGGAGTTATGGTCATCGGAAACAAAGCGACGCGCTGCCATGGCGAATATGAACGCGGAGATGAGGAGTGCCCCCAAACCGAGTACGGCAATGATCGTCAATATCGTATCCATTTATTGTTTCACTCCTGAGTGCCATCCGGCGGGCTTTAATTTACCAAGCAAGAGTCACACCAGATAGGATATTGATATCTAAATCAGGAGGTTAAAGAAGTTTGCTTCCTGGTGCAAACAAACAGGAGGGGATTGTGTTAAAAAAACCGACAGTCTTTGCGACGCCATTGCAACGCCGTCGCATTAAAAGTGACGTATTATTGACACCCGTGGGTATGTGCTACAGATCGCTGTAGATCCTTTCAGGCGGCCCCAGGAGTCCCACGGATTCCTAGCGGGCCCCCTTGCCGAACAGGATCACTTCGGCGGTTTGCATCAAAACCAGAAAATCCAAAAACAGGCTCTGGTTCTTGACGTAATAAAGGTCGTATTCGAGTTTATGCATGGAATCCTGAACCGACGCGCCATAGGGGTAATTCAGCTGCGCCCAGCCGGTAATACCGGGTTTCACGCAGTGGCGCTTGTCGAAAAAGGGGATCTGTTCTGACAGTTCGCGTACAAACTCCGGCCGCTCCGGCCTGGGGCCCACCAGGGCCATGTCACCCATCATAACGTTGAATATCTGTGGCAACTCGTCGATGCGCAGCTTGCGAATGCAGTGTCCAACCCGGGTAACCCGTGCATCGTTGGCGGTGGCCCAGCGGGCTTTGCCGTCACTCTCGGCGTTCACTGTCATGCTGCGAAATTTCATGACCTCAAACACGCGACCGTTCAGGCCGACCCTTTTTTGCCGAAAAATCACCGGTGCTTTCCAGCCGTCTTCCAGTTTGATGGCCAGCACGGTTAACAGCATCAGCGGCCAGGTCATGGTGAGTAGCAGAAAGCCGGCGGCAATGTCGAAGACCCGTTTTACCCAGCTACCAATGTCTTTGCGCTTGAAGCCGTCGGCAAAAATGAACCATTCCGCGGGTGCTTCATTTACCAGCACCTTGCCGGCTTCCTGCTCAAAGAAGTCAATGATGCTCATTACCTCCACGCCCATGGTGCGACAGCGGATAAGTTCTTCGGCGGGCAATTCCGTACTGTTTTCGTCCAGGGCCACGATAATTTGCTGGATGTTGTGTTCGCGCACATAGGCAGACAGCGGCTGGTCCAGGCTGAAGATCCTGGGCGATTCAACAGCGCTTTCTTCCTCGGGGAAACGCACATAGCCGAATATCCGAAAACCCCGGCGGTCACTGTTGCGCCGCATTCTGGCGGCGATATTGGCGGCCCGTTGGCCACTGCCAAGCACCAGGACCTTGCGCTTGAACTGTTCCAGCTCCACGGTATTGATGAATACCAGGCGGGTAATCAGGGCGGAGGTGAAAGCGATAACCGCCGCGTAAACGAACATGCCGCGCCACAGCTGGGTGCCCGGCAGGAAAAAATAGATAACCGCCATGCCGACCGTCATCATCAGGACCGCGCCGGCAGTGCGCAGAATAATACCGTTGGGGCCCTCGCGCAGGCGTGGCTGGTACATGCCCAGGGAGAACATGGCGAGGGTGGTCATGCCGCCAAAAAGCGCCGCTTTCAGGGGCAGGGCATTGATATAGTCGGGGAGTAGCGCGGGTGCGGACAGGAAGTAGAGCCAGGTGGCCAGGTAGCAGGCGCCAATAAACAGGACCATATCCAGGATTGCCAACCAGTAGTAGGCAGTGTGCACATGGTGATTGAAAACTCGCGTCGTACCCAAAACATTACCCAGAATCATGACTGTTAACTCCATGCCGTTGCCAGCGGCGGTACTTCTTTGGGATCCGCTGGAGGGGCCGGCTTTATTCTTTCAGGATTTGAAGTCTAGCAGTTCAATATGACATTGCTGGTTTGATGTGGTTATTTGTGATCAAGGTCGCAGTAACTGAGTAAGTCAAGGAAATCGAGGTAAGACTTAAGGCCCTATACCAGGAATTCCAGCGGTGGTGGGTGGCTTAAAAAAAGATGCGGGCTGGCAGTAAAGCCGTAGGCGCCAGACTGGAACAGTACCACCAGATCGCCAATGTCGGCGGCGGGCAGGGGCATCCGCTCGCCAAGAATATCCAGGGGTGTGCACAGCGGGCCGACCACCGACACGTTTTCCAGGGTGTCACTGGTTACCCGGTTACCGATACAGACAGGGTAGTTCTTGCGTATCACCTGGCCGAAGTTGCCGGATGCCGCGAGATGATGGTGCAGGCCACCGTTGGTGATCAGGAAGGTCTGCCCGCGCGATACTTTCTTGTCGCTGACCTGGCACACGTACAAACCCGCTTCCGCTACCAGGTAGCGGCCGAGCTCCATCACGATCTCCACATCGGGCATTGCCGCAAGCAGTTCATCCACCAGGCGTTGGAGGTTGTGCATTATCGGCTTGAGGTCGAGGGTTTGTTCGCCGGGAAAATAGGGTACGCCAAAGCCGCCACCGATGTTAAGCCAGCGCAGTGGCCGGGGTGCCTGTTCCGCCAGGCGCAGCGCCAGGTCAAAGGTCTTGTCATGGGCTTCAATAAGCGATTCCGGACGCAGGTTTTGCGAGCCGCTGAAGATATGCAGGCCGACAAAATCCAGCGGCAGGTTCGCCAACACCTGCATCACCTCGGGGACTTGCTCGGCATCGATGCCAAAGGGCTTGGGGCCGCCGCTCATTTTCATGCCGGAGGCTTTCAGTTCAAAGTCCGGGTTAACGCGGATGGCCACCTTCGGCAGGGTTCCGGTCTCGCCGGCCAGTGCCGCCACGCGGTGCATCTCGGTGCTGGATTCAAGAATGATGATTACCCCGGCGGCGACGGCTGCGCGGAGGTCGGCATCGGACTTCCCGGGACCGGCAAAGCTGATGTCGGCGCTGGCGGTGCCGGTGGCAATCGCCACCGCCAGCTCGGCTCCAGAGGCCACGTCCAGGCCCTGCACCAGGCCGGACATGTGCTGTACCACCGCTGGCATTGGATTGGCCTTGATCGCATAGTGCAACTGGATGGCACTCGGTAATTGTGCTTTGAGCTCCGTTACCCGTTGGCTCATCACGCTGCTGTCATAGGCGTAGAAGGCCCGGTCACCGGCGCGCTCCGCGAGGGTGGTGATGGGCTGGCCACCAATGTGCAGGCAGTTGTCCACCACCGGGAAATTATGCTGCCCGACGTGTTGGGGGCGGCTGCGGACTTTGCCTTCGGCGCTTGCGATATCTGTACTGGTCACGCGGATGTGTCCTCGAAAAGGGTGGCGTATTCGGCGCCGAGTGCACGGCGATCAATCTTGCCGTTCTGGTTGTGGGGCAGGGTATCGCGCACCACAATCCGGCTCGGTACCATGAAGTTCGGCAGTTCGCGCTGGCAATAGGCCAAAAGTTCGGCGGCTACAGTATCATGTTCGCCGGTACCCTGGCCCGGTGTTACCACCAGCGCGATGGCCTGGCCCAGGAGCCCGTGTGCCAGGCCCAGGGCGGCGGCGCCGGCTACCAGCCCCGAATTGTAGGCGATTTCTTCCACTTCGGTAGGGCTGACCCGGTACCCGGAGGTCTTGATCATGTCGTCCTTGCGGCTGACAAAATACAGGTAACCCTCTTCATCTTTTACTACCTGGTCGCCGGACCATACTGCCAGCTCGGGTAGCGGCAGGGCGGCATCCTGGGCCGGGCAGGGTTTGAAGCGCTCGGCGGTTTTCTCGGCATCATTCCAGTAACCCAGCGCCACCAGTGCGCCGCGGTGAACCAGTTCCCCCGGCTCGTTGGGGGCACACAGCTCACCGGCTTCATTAACCACCAGGATCTCGGCATTGGGAATTGCCTTGCCGATGGACTGGGGCCGCAGGTCCAGTTGTTCCGGCGGCAGGTAAGTGGAGCGGAATGCCTCGGTGAGGCCGTACATCAGGAATACACGGGTGTTGGGCAGGCGCTGGCGCAACTCCCGGGTGGTGGCCACGGGCATGGCGCCACCGGTATTGGTCACGTAGCGCAGGTTCTCGGCCACCGCGGGCGGCCAGTCCTGCTGGATCAGCTGGTTCCACAAAGGCGGCACTGCCGCCAGGCCGGTGACCTGGTAACGTTGTACGGCCTTAAGGACATCTCGCGGCAGCAGGTAGTCCATCAGCACGACAGAGGCGCCTGCGGAAAAGGCGGTGGTCAACTGGCTCAGCCCGGCATCAAAACTCAATGGCAATACCGCAAGCAGGCGGTCACCGGGGGTGTTTTCCAGGTATTGGGCAACGCTGCGTGCGCCCGCCACCATATTGCGGTGGGATAGCACCACGCCCTTGGGGTTGCCGGTGCTGCCGGAGGTGTAAAGAATGGCTACCCGGTCACTGTCGATGCGTCGGTGTGGGGTTTGTGGGGGAGTGGTCCGCAGCTGTGGCCAGTTGATGATAGTGAAATCGGCCAGTTGGCGCGCCACGGCCTCGCCGCGTTCCCCGGTGAGTTCATCGACCAGTAGTATGGTCTTCAGTTGATCACATTCAGCCAGCTCATCCGCCAACAGCTGCAAGCGCTGGGCAGAGGTGACCAGTACCCGGGCCTGGCTGTGTTGCAGGATGTAGTTCACCTGGCGCGGTTTCAGCAGGGGATTCACCGGCACAAAGCAGGCTCCCGCCGCGGCGGCACCGAACAGGGCGGTGGCGGTTTCAATCTGTTTGGGCAGGTACACCGCTACCCGGTCACCGGCGTTGATGCCGGTTGCCAGCAGGCCGTTGGCGGCGCACTCTACCTCGGCCCACAATTGGGCGTATGTCAGGCTGGTGGCCCGGTAGAGCAGGGCAGGCTGGTCGCCATCGCCGGCAGCACGCGTGGCGATGAGTTCGTGGAGCAGGTCAGCCATGCATTTATCTCCGGGGTAGCGTGTTTGTTTGCGCTGTATGGGCATTCTGGACTATGGTTTCCCGAGGCGGGAGTGTCCTCCCTGCAGGTTTGTGCTGCAACCGTCGGGTCCCGGAATGTGACCCATGTCATGGAAAACGGCATTATGAGCCAGTTAATGAAAGTACGTCATCTGTTGTTCTCCGCGCTGCTGCTTTTGGTCAGCCCGCCTCTGTTGGCGGCATCACTGGCCGATATTATAGAACGGGTTAGCCCTTCGGTGGTCGGTGTGGGTACCAGTTATCCCCCGCGACAGCCGATCGGTGCGGAGCGTCCCAACCAGTTGCTGGGTACCGGCTTTGCGGTGGGCGACGGGCAGTACATCGTCACCAACTACCATGTGTTGCCGGAACTGCTGGACCTTGAAAACAAGCAGGTGCTGGCGGTATTTTCCGGTCGTGGGGATGATGCCGTGGTTCGCCCGGCGACGCTCGTGGCACAGGACGTGCTGCACGATCTCGCCTTGTTACGGATCAGTTCAGGGCCCTTGCCGACACTGGAGTTGAGCGATGCCACAAATGTCCGCGAGGGTGACCCGGTGGCCTTTACCGGCTTTCCGATTGGCGCTGTGCTGGGCCTGTACCCGGTAACCCATCGCGGTATGGTCTCGTCCATTACTCCGGTCGCCCGCACCGCGGATGCCGCACGCGATCTCAGCGCGGCGCAGATGCTACGCATGCGCAATCCGTTTAACGTATTGCAGCTGGATGCCATCGCCTATCCCGGTAACAGTGGTAGCCCGGTCTACCATCCGGACACTGGCCGGGTGCTCGGTGTGGTCAACAGTGTATTCGTGAAAGAGTCTCGCGAGGCAGTGCTGGAGCGTCCCTCGGGTATCACCTACGTCATCCCCGTGGTTTGGGTACGGGAGTTGCTGGCGCGTGCAAGCCCTTGAAACCTGGTTACGGGCAGTTTTTATAGACAGCTTATGATGTGGTTTCGTCCCGAGTTGCGAGTGCTCTTTGTGTGTACCGCCAATGTCTGTCGCTCACCACTGGCAGAGGCCATGTTGCGCCACCGCTTGCGGGCCATGGGGCTGGGTCGCAGGGTGCAAGTGCGTTCCGCGGGCACCCGGGTGGGGCAGCGCGGCCGCCGCCCGGACCCGAGGGTGGTGAAGGTTGCCGGTGAGGCGGGGGTATCGCTGGGGCGTATTCGTGCGGCGCCACTGGTTCCGGACATGCTGGCAAACAGCGATTATGTATTGGTCATGGACCGTGGGCACCTGTCCGACATCACCGTTCTCATGGGCGATGCGCCGGTCCCCGAGTCAGTGCGCTTGCTGGGAGAATACGTTTCCGCGGAGACGGCGGAAGCAGACATTGCAGACCCTTACTTTGGTCACCTGGAGGGCTTTGTCGAAGTCTTCTCACAGATTGATAGGGCGCTGGATGGCCTGGTCCCGGATCTTCAACAAAGATTACGGGGGTCAGGTCTCGCATTGTAGCATTTGGTGGTGCAGGGGTAGGAGCTGGGGTCAGGTCTCGCATTGTTGCATGCGCCTTGATGGGCGCATGCAACAATGCGAGACCTGACCCCAGCCTTCAAGTTGCACAGCCCAATGCTACAATGCGAGACCTGACCCCGGCTCCCTACTTCCTCCTGGCCAGCCGCTGGCGAGCCACCAGGTGGTGGCAGCTACAATAATATCGGTAACGTCGGGATAACGTCCGGGAACAAACTGCTGGTACCACTCGAGGGCAATCACCGGCAGCATCAATAGCCCGCCGCGGATCATTTTGCCGCGCCACCTGAGCGGATATTCGGGAGAAGTGACATAGGCCAGCGCAACAAATAACCAGACCAGTTCCAGCAAATGCAATATCCCGTTAATGCTGCCCATGTGGCCCCGGAACGGGATCCAGTTTATTGGGCGTAGGGCGTCATCTGCAGTTCCGGGCAGTAGTGATTCGTGCACATGGAATGCGAACAATGCGCAGAACGCCAGCAGCCGCAGCATGGGTGCCGGCAGGTGCCGCAAGAGCAACAATGGCGGAACGATACAGATACCCGCGATCAGCGTTTCCGGCGCCAATACTCGACTAACGATAATCAGCTTGCCAGCCAATACCAGCATAATGGCAATCACGATTAACCGCGCATGGCGTGATGTGGGTTGCAGCGCCGCCAGGGCGACAGTGGCAACCCCGAATAACATCAAAAAATAGCGGATAAAGCCATTGTGATTGAAGGGAGCATGATCGAGCAGGTGCGCTTTTAGTGGTGCCAGCCCGGCTCGAAGATTATCCATGTCCAGAGAGGGCACCAGGGGAAGCCATTGCGACAAGGCCCAAAGTGACAGCGCGAGTAATGCCAGCCGTCCCTTGCCCGGGTCGCGTAATGCGCGAACTGAGTTCTTGTAGAGCTTCTGGACCAGTGACAGCCGGGTAGCCGCACCTGCAATCAGTGCACCTACCAGACTGCCGCAGGTATTGAGCAATATGTCTGCAAGCGATGTTACGCGCCCCGGCAGATACGTCTGGCCGAACTCAAGTACAGTTGAGAGGCTCGCTCCGGCAAGTATCGCAAGCAGCAACCGCAGCCATGTCCGATAACGCAGGTGTAGCATCACCAGCAAACCAAAGGGTACATAAACCAGCAGGTTTAGAATGGTGTCTGGCCGTGACATCCTGGTCGGCCAGTCCATGGCGAGGAACGGCTCCAACCCACCACGGGGCCAATCCCAGGCGTTAAGCGGAAACCACGTGCCATATACCAGCAACAGCACATACGCCAGCAATGGCCAGCGCGATATCAAAGGTGGGGTCAGGTCTCGCATTGTTGCATGCGCCTTAACGGGCGCATGCAACAATGCGAGACCTGACCCCAGCCTTCAAGTTGCACAGCCAAATGCAACAATGCGAGACCTGACCCCATCCCTTCAAACACAATCTACTTGAGGCCGTATTTTTCGAGCATGGTGTAGAGGGTGGGGCGGGTGACGCCGAGGAGTATTGCGGCCTCGGAGATGCTTTCGCCGGCGTAGCCGAGGGCGCGGAGGACGGCGTCGCGCTCCGCGGCATCGCGCACCTGGCGCAGGTTCAGGGGGCGCTCCTCGGTACCGGCTTCCAGCTCCAGGTCATCGGCGGAGATCTGGCTACCGTCGGCCATGATGGCAGCACGCTTTACCCGGCTTTCCAGTTCGCGCACGTTGCCGGGCCAGGCGTAGGCTTCAATGGCGGCCAGCGCACCGTCGTCAAAGGCTTTGGTGCCGCCACCCAGCTCCGCCGCAAAGCGCGCCAGGAAGGCCTTGGCCAGTACCTGGGCATCGCCGGTGCGGTCCTTGAGCGGCGGTATCTTGATAGTCATCTCGCTCACCCGGTAGTACAGGTCCTCGCGAAAACGACCATCCGCTATCTGCTGTTCAAGATTCTGGTGAGTGGCGCAGATGATGCGCACATCAACCGGGATTTCCTTGCGCCCGCCAATGCGCTCCACCACCCGCTCCTGCAGGAAGCGCAGCAACTTGGCCTGCAGCTCCAGGGGCAGGTCACCAATTTCGTCCAGGAACAGGGTGCCCTTGTCCGCGTATTCGATCTTCCCCGCGGTTTGCTGGCTGGCGCCGGTGAAGGCACCTTTCTCATAACCAAACAGTTCGCTCTCCAGCAAGTTGGCAGGAATCGCAGCGCAATTAATGGCCACCATTTTATGGTTGGCCCGGGGGCTCAACTCATGCAGGGCGCGAGCGAAACGCTCCTTGCCGGTACCACTGGCGCCCAGCAGCAGGGTGGTGATATCGGTCGGCGCAATTTTCTCGACCGTGCGACACACCTTCAGCATCTGCGGGCTGATAGCGATGATGTCCCGCAGCGGCATGTCTTCGCTGGCGCGCTGCAGGCGCCGGTTTTCCATTTCCAGCTCGAACACGTGATACGCACGGTCAACCAGCAGTGACAACAGCTCCGCTTCCGCCGGCTTCTGGTGAAAGTCGTAGGCGCCGCCGGCAATTGCCTTTACCGCGTTGGCACGGTCGTTATCGCCGGTCACCACAATAACCTTGGTCTCCGGCGCCAGCGACAGTATTTCCCGCAAAGTCGCCAGGCCCTCGGTAACACCACCCGGGTCCGGCGGCAGCCCCAGGTCCAGCAATACCACCCCGGGCTGGAAGCGACGCAGAGCGGCAATGGCCTCGGCCCGGTCCCCGGCTATTGCCACTTCGTAACCATCAAAGGCCCAGCGCAACTGGCTTTGCAGGCCTTTATCATCTTCAACCACCAGCAGGTGCTTGGGCGTTGCTTTTGCCATTGTAATCTCGTCCGTTATTGAATATCCGCAGCGGAATCCGCTTCGGGTTCACCGGCAACCGGCAGGGTCACGCGGAAAAGGCTGCCGTGCCCGGGATTGCTTTCTACCTGGATGTCGCCGCCAATCTGGCGGATATATTCGCGGCTTTCAAACGCGCCGATGCCCATGCCGGTCAGGCCCTTGGTGGATTCAAAGGGCCGGAACAGCCGCTCGCGGATGAACGCCTCATCCATACCCCGGCCACTGTCCTCGATGTGAATCGTGGCCTGATGCGCATTGCCGCTCAGCCGCACCGTGACCGTGCCCTCCGCGGGCGTGGCCTCCTGGGCATTCTGGATCAGGTGGTTGAACACGGTAGCCAGGCGTTCGCTGTCGGCTTCCGCCACGCAGTCAAAATCCCCCCCAAAATAGTGCGGCGCAGGTTGCGAACCACTGCGGCCGCTTACCACCCGCTGTAACAAGGGTGCCAGTTCAACCCTTCCCGCCGCCGCGCTGCGCAGGCCGGTGCGCATTTGCTCCATCAGCCGCTGCATCCGGGTCACTGAATTATCCACGGTGCTGATCATGTCATCAATGAACGCCGGGTTATCGCGATGCTTGGCCGCATTGGACACAATCAGTGACTGTTGTGCCAGGATATTTTTCAGGTCGTGCACCACATAGGCGGATAACCGGTTGAAGGCGTCAAACTGGCGCGCCTCCACCAGCGCCTGGCTGGCCAGATGCTGGGCCAGGTGACTGGCGGCCTGGCGCCCGGCGGTTTTCAGCAGGTCGCGGTCTTCCCAGTTGATACTGTCCTTCAGGTCGGATTGCCGAAGCATCACCACCCCTTCCACACGATCGCGAAACAGCAGCGGGATGACCAGCCACAATTGCTGGTCCCGCACCAGCCATTCCGGCAACTGCAAATCGCCATACAGGTCCGGGGTACTGTGCCACTCCTTGAGGTCCACTACCCAATCCCGGCGCTGCAGCCACTCCGGCAGCATCCCCAGTCCCTCCGCTGAAGAACCCTCGGGCACCGGCATCTGCCAGTTGGCCAGCAGGCACAAATTGCGCCCCTCGCGGCCACCCCACAGCAGGCCGGCATGGCTGCTGGCGAGCGGCGCCATGGTTCGCACAATCCCCTCGGCTACATCATCATTGAGTGTCGCCAGCGCCTGGGTAAACTTGAGCCACTCCTCGCGGTAATCATAGCGATAGCTGAAAAAGTGCTTGCTCAGCTGCACCCGCAGTAGGGCGCGGAACTTGCCGGAGAATAGCAGGCTGAACAACAGCGCAGCGGCGGCGGCCAGGAAACCCAGCTGCAGTACGCCGCCCCAGGTACCGCCCATGAACTTGATAAAGTAGCCGATAACCGCCATGCCCAGCAGGTAGATACCCGCGCCCATCAGGGTCACGGTGTGAAACACCACCTGCCGGGACAGCTGCAGGTTGACCTTCCAGCTGCTGTTGCGCGCCATGGCTATCGCCAGCCAGGGGGTAGCCACCGCATTGATCAGCCCCCGCGCCTGCCACAGGTCCGAGTCCAGCTTGCGAAACAGCAGGGCCTCGGAATACATGAAGAAGTCGTACACAAACAGCGCGCCCAGGCCCAGGCACAGATACTTGAGTGACCAGCGCTCACCGGAACCGGCATTGCGGAACAATTGTTCAATGAGCAGCAGGCCGAGCAGCGCCATGCCCAGCCACAGCGCCAGTATCAGCTCATAGCCTATGGTCACGCGAACAGGCAGCAAGGGCTGCAGCAGCGGCATCACCAGCACCGCCAGGATGACCGCCAGCACCAGCAGAAAAACCGGGCGCCAGGTCTTGCCGTGAACACTCCAGGCATTGCCGTCACTTTGCAGGCCCAGCAGCTGCAGTAAAAAGAACAGCCAGCCGGCATTGCGCAGTAACTCGGTAATGTACATCAGGGTGATGGGTGGATAGTCGGCCAGGGTGCCCAGGCCGACGGTTGCAGCCCACAGGCTGCTCGCAGCGCAGGCCATTACCAGGCTGGGCCCCAGCGGCTTTACCCGCCACTGTATTAACAGCAGCCCGGCGAGAGCGGCAAAACATAGGCTCGCGATAAGGTGGGTAAATAGCCCGATACTGGCCGGCATGTGGTTATCCTGTTGCCATGATGTGCACCGCATCACGCTTTGGCGTGGCTGTAAATTCCAGTAGACCTTATACTCCCGCCTTCGTGGTGTAAACGCTGGCCATGTGCAAGCGAGACCCACCGCACAAAACAGCAAGGAGCAGGCGTTATTCTGGCGCCTGCTGGCCCAATCACAGGGAACGGGATTTGCGCGTGAATGCATTTCAGGTAACAGAGCAGAAATTACAGGCCACGCCGGCAACCTGGCTGGTAACCGGAGCGGCGGGCTTTATCGGCTCTCACCTGGCGCAGACGCTGGTCAGCCTTGGCCAGCGCGTGGTGGGCATGGATAATTTCTCCACGGGTTACCAGCACAACCTGGAGGCAGTGGCAAAGGCCGTGAACCACGGTGGCCACTGGCAGTTCATCGAGGGCGACATCCGTTCACTGGAAGATTGCCGGCGCGCGACAGCCGGGGTGGACTATGTATTGCACGAAGCTGCCCTGGGCAGTGTGCCCCGATCCCTGGAAGACCCGCTGCTCACCAACGCCTCCAATATAGACGGCTTTGTTAACATGCTGGTGGCCGCTCGCGACGCCAGGGTTCGCCGCTTCGTCTACGCCGCTTCCTCCTCGACCTACGGTGACCACCCCGGCCTGCCGAAGGTGGAGGACGAGATCGGCAAGCCGCTGTCGCCCTATGCCGTGACCAAATATGTAAACGAACTGTATGCGGATGTCTTTGCCACCGCCTACGGCATGGAAACCATCGGCCTGCGTTATTTCAATGTATTCGGCCCGCGCCAGGACCCGCAGGGCGCCTACGCCGCCGTTATCCCGCGCTGGTTCGACGAGCTGATGCAGGGCCGGCCATGCCAGATCAACGGTGACGGGGAAACCTCCCGTGACTTCTGTTACATCGACAATGTGGTCCAGGCCAACCTGCTGGCGGCCACCGCCACCCACCCCGATGCCGCCAACCAGGTCTACAATGTGGCCTTCGGTGGTCGTACCACGCTCAACGAATTGTTCTACTACATCCGCGACCTGCTGCGCGAGCAGCGCCCCGCTATCGCCAACGCAGAGCCGCTTTACCAGCCGTTTCGCGAAGGTGATGTGCGCCACTCCCAGGCGGATATCAGCAAGGCCGCGAACCTCCTGGGTTATACCCCTGCCTTTGATGTTGCCGCGGGGCTTGCCCGCACCGCCGACTGGTTTGTCGCCCAATCCCCCAGACAAGAGTAATAAAAGATGCATGAAACAATAGCGATTGTTGGCCTGGGCTATGTTGGCCTGCCACTGGCGGTAGCATTTGGTGGCCGGCGGCGCACCATCGGTTTTGACCTCAATGAGCAGAAGCTGGAGCACTACCGCCGGGGTCATGACCCCAGCGGTGAAGTGAGCCCCCAGGCCCTGGCGGATGCCAGCCAGCTGGAATTGACCAGTGACCCGGCACGGCTCGCGGAAGCCTCCATCATTATTGTGGTGGTGCCCACGCCCATTGACCAGGCCCACCGCCCGGACCTCAGTCCGCTGGAGGGTGCCTCGCGCACTGTCAGCCGGCATATGCGCCCCGGTACTGTGGTGATCTTTGAGTCCACCGTGTACCCGGGCTGTACCGAGGAAGTGTGCGTGCCGCTGCTGGAGGCGGGTTCCGGCTTGCAGTGGGCGGGGCGCGAGGGTGCCAGCGTGGCCGCGGAAGAAGGTTTTTATATCGGCTATTCTCCCGAGCGCATCAACCCGGGTGACAAGGTTCACCGTCTGGAAACCATCGTCAAGGTGGTATCCGGCGACACTCCGGAAACCCTGGAGCGCGTGGCGCAATTGTACGAAAGTGTGGTCACCGCGGGCGTGCATCGCGCCGCCAGCGTGAAGGTGGCCGAGGCCGCCAAGGTGATCGAAAACACCCAGCGCGACCTGAATATCGCGCTGATGAACGAGCTCGCGCTGATCTTCAACAAACTGGGTATAGACACCCTCGATGTACTGGAGGCGGCGGGCACCAAGTGGAATTTCCTGCCTTTTCGGCCGGGGCTGGTGGGCGGCCATTGCATTGGCGTGGATCCGTACTATCTTACCTACAAGGCCGAGAGCGTGGGCTATCACCCCCAGGTGGTACTCGGCGGCCGCCAGACCAACGACGGCATGGGGAAATTCATTGCGGAACAGACCGTAAAACAGCTGGTGAGTCGCGGCCACCCGGTGGCGGGAGCAAGGATTACGGTGCTGGGCCTGACCTTCAAGGAAAATTGCCCGGACCTGCGCAACTCCCGGGTGGAGGATATTATTCGCGAACTACAGGATTATTGTTGCGAGGTGACCGTGCACGACCCCCAGGCGTCATCTGCGGAAGCGGAAGCGGAATACGGCGTCAGCCTCTGCCCCTGGGACGAGCTGGCACCGGCGCATGCCGTGGTACTGGCGGTGCCGCATGAAGAATACCTGGCGAAGGGCATTGGCCTGGTTACACCGTTGCTGGCGCCAAACGGCGTGGTGATGGACATCAAGGGCGTGCTCAATCGCAGCGAGGCGCACGCTCAGGGTGTGGCGTTGTGGCGTTTGTAAGCCGCGTGACCCGGTTCACATCTGGCCCAATGCGCGCTTGCTACCGGCACGCTTTAACTGCAATATTAGTTGTTATAACGTCAATACACTGAAATAGTGACGAGTCGCCATGTACGACCAGTTCTACCATTTCAAGTCAGAGCCGTTCCGGCTAAGCCCGGACCACGCCTTCGCCTACGCGCACAAGGGCTTTAACAAGGCCCGCGCGTACATGAGCTACGCCTTCAACCGGGCGGAGGGCTTCGTGATGATCACGGGTCGCCCCGGGACCGGCAAAACCACTCTCATCGGCGCCCTGGTCGATGACCTTGCCGGCAAGGATGTCAGCGTTGCCCACCTGGTCTGCACCCAGTTGCAGGCGGATGACCTGCTGAAGATGGTGGCCTACGAGTTCGGTGTTTCGGTGAATGTGGTGGAGAAGGGCGAACTGCTGCAGCGGCTTACCCAGCAGTTCAGGTCCTGGCACCGGGATGGTCGCCGGGCGCTGCTGATTGTGGATGAAGCACAGGATCTGTCGGTGTCGGCCATGGAAGAGCTGCGCCTGTTAACCAATATCCAGGTGAGCGGCAAACCCCTGCTACAGATTTTCCTGCTCGGCCAGCCGGAGTTGCGGGAACTGGTATTAAGCCCCGCCCTGGAACAGGTGCACCAGCGCATCGTCGCGGCCAGCCACATGCAGGCCCTGGCGATGGAGGAAACCCAGGCTTACATCATGCACCGGCTGGAAGTGGTGGGCTGGCGCGGTGACCCCGCCATAAGCCAGGCGGTGTTTCCGCTGGTGTACAAGTTCAGCGAGGGTATTCCCCGCAGGATCAATCTCATTTGTAGCCGCCTGTTGTTGCACTGCGCCGTTGAAGAGCGCCACCGGATAGGCGTTGCCGATGTGCAGGAAGTGGTGCGGGAACTCCAGGGCGAGAGCCTGGCCGCGGGCGCCAGCTTTGCCGCGGCGGACTTTGCCGTTGATGATGTGCCCAATCCGGACACTGATCACGGCACCGGTAATGATTCGGCCCCGGCGGCGTCTGCCGAACCGGCCGTCGCACAACCTCCGGCCAGAACGCCCGCGCCGCCCGTGACACCGCAAAAACCCAACCCGCGCACCCAGCAACGTCAGCGCCTTAAAGTCGTGGCGAATGGGGCCGCCGGCGCCGGGGCCTTGCACGCGGATGATTTTACGCCGCCGGGATTTGATACCAATGGTTACGCTGCCGGTGAAGATGACAGCGATGAAGAGGCTGCCGAAGAAATAATAATCGAGACAGCGGGTGCCGCGATGGCGCAACCACAGGATGCCCCCACTCGGCCACAAGCCGCGCCGGGCAAATCCCGCAAAGCCCGGCCCGCCGATGCCGAGGCAGGTGCTACACCCACATCCCGAAGCCCTGCGCCCGAACCTGCAAACCATTCCAGGCCGGCCCCGGCGCAGCACACTCGCAATGGTTCGCCGCGTGTGGCGCCCGCGACCAGGGCAGTTGATGCCGCTCCCGATACCACTTTCGATAAGTCTCGCGGGCGGCGAAGTTTTACGGATTCCTGGATGATTTTAGCGGTGTTTGGCGCCTCCGTGGCGCTGGTGATCTGGGGCGCCAATGGTTTCAGCCTGGCTTTTTTTACTCAATAATTGCAGGGCTGGTTGTGATTGATTTCACACTGTAGGGTTACACTGCGTTACCTTCGCAGTGTTTTATGGTTTTAATGGGTGCTATTCAAGAACAAACCCGGGTCGCCGGTGACCCAACAGGAGCAAAAAAATGAACAAACACTTTCAACTGGATCGTTTGCGCAGCCTGGTGGCCCTGCCACTTGCCATGCTGGTAGCGTTTACCCTGAGTGCCTGTGGTTCGCAGCCCTCCCTGCCTTCCGGGGAGCGCTTTGACGAGCCTGATTACAATTATGTGATTGGCCCCGGCGACACCATGGAAATTTTTGTGTGGGGTAACCAGGAACTCAGCACCACCGGCATTGTGCGCCCGGATGGCAAGTTTACTACTCGCCTGGTGGAAGACCTCCAGGCCAGTGGCAAAACCTCTACCGAACTGGCTCGCGACATCGAGAAGTCCTACGGTGAATATGTGCGCCAGCCGGTGGTCAGCGTTATCGTCAATGGTTTTGTCGGCGTACCGGAACAACAGGTACGGGTGGTCGGTGAAGCCGCCACGCCGTCGAGCCTTCCCTACAGCCAGCACATGACCCTGCTGGACCTGATGATAGCCGTGGGCGGCATGACCGAGTTCGCCGCCGGTAACCAGTCGGTACTGGTGCGCAGCCACAGTGGCCAGCAGCAGTCCTTCGGCCTGCGCCTGGATGACCTGCTGAAGAAGGGCGATATTTCCGCCAACATGGCGCTCAAGCCCGGCGACATCGTCATCATCTCCGAGTCCTGGTTCTAGGGCTCGGTACGTATTCTCAGGCTGGCAAGGTAGATACCCATGCAGGAAGCATTCGCGCTTTTTATCAGTTATGCACTTGGTGTCTGGCGTCATCGTTGGGTGGCGCTGGGTATCGCCTGGGTGATCGCCCTGACGGGCTGGGCCTATGTGGCGCAAATGCCGGAATCCTATGTCGCCAGTGCCCGGGTCTATGTTGACACCAACTCGGTACTGCGACCGCTTATGCGGGGCCTTACCATCAACCCCAATATCGACCAGCGCATCTCCATGTTAAGCCGTACCCTGCTCAGCCGCCCCAATCTGGAAAAGCTGGCGCGGATGACCGACCTGGATGTGCAGGCCACCACCGAGATACAGCAGGAAGCCCTGGTAAAGCGCCTGGAGAACTCCATTTCGCTGATGGGCGAGCGCGGCAATGCCTCACTGTATTCCATTTCGGTAACAGACCGCGACCGCGAAACGGCACGACGTGTTGCCCAGGCGCTGATTACTGTTTTTATTGAAACCTCGATGAATGACAAGCGCCTGGACAGTTCCGGCGCCAAGACATTCCTCGAGCAACAAATCGCCGAAACCGAGCAGCGGCTGATCGCGGCCGAAACCCGGCTGGCGGTGTTCAAGCAGCAGAATGTGGATATATTGCCGGGCGAGCGTGGCGACTATTACAGTGGCCTGCAACTCGCCAAGTCCAATCTGGAGCAGGCTGAGCTGCAGTTGCGTGAAGTACAGAACCGGCGTCGTGAACTCGAGCGGCAGATTGCAGGTGAAGACCCGGTCTTTATCGGCAGTGGTTCAGCCGGTGGCGCGGATTCGGCGGTAGCCGCTCGTATCCAGGCCATGCGCCTGCAAATGGACGAGCTGTTGTCGCGCTATACCGCCAAACATCCTGAAGTGGTGCGATTGACCAACCTGATAGCCGAGCTGGAAGCCGAGCGCGACGCGGAGTATGAGCGTTTGCGGGAAGAGCCCGGCAGTGCCCGCTTCAGCGGCCTGGCCAGCAGCCCGGTATACCAGGGCATGCGCAGTATGCTGGCGCAAACCGAGGCCCAGGCAGCGGAGTTGCAGGTGCGGGTGGCCGAATACCAGCGGCGCGTGGACGAGCTGGGGACTATGGTAAACCAGATTCCCGAGGTCGAGGCACAGCTGAAGCAGCTGGATCGCGATTATGGTGTTATTTCAACCCAGCACCAGCAGCTGCTGGAGCGGCGTGAGTCAGCGCGGCTGTCCGGGGATGTCGAGAGTTCCGCCGGCGACGTCAGCTTCCGGGTGATCGACCCGCCCTTTGTGCCGCGCAAGCCCAGCGAGCCGAACAAATCCCTGCTCAATGCCGGCGTACTGGTGATGGCCCTGGGCGGTGGCATCGGTTTTGCTTTGCTGCTGGCCCTGCTGCACCCGATAGTGACTGATGCGCGCATGTTGTCCCACGCCACCGGCCTGCCGCTGCTGGGGACCGTTACCTGGAACCAGAGCAGTGAAGACAAGCGTCGCAGCCGCTGGCAACTGGCCACATTTGTAGCTTGCGGGGGCGTCCTGCTGCTGGTCTTTGCCGGGGTGCTCACTGTACCCGGGCTGATTGCCTGACGATGCCGGAGTTCTATCTTATGCCGATAATCACACGTCAGCCACCGCCACTGGAGAGCCGCCAATGAGTACCATAGAAAAAGCCCTCGGCCGCCTGCAGAGCGAGTCGGCAGCTGCCGAGCCGGAAGCGACGGAAGACACCATCGAGCGCGCCGGCAGTCCGGCCCCGGCAACAGCGACCGGGCCGGCTGGACCCACAGCAGGCGCCATGGCTGGGGGGGCGGGCGGCCTTAAAATCGACATTCCATTTGATGTCCTGCACAGCCAGGGTTTCCTGACCCCGACTGTGCCGCGTAGTGTCATTGCGGAAGAATTTCGCGCCATCAAGCGGCCGTTGCTGAAAAACATAAGTGGGCAAACACCCACACCGATCAAGAACGCCAACCTGATCATGGTCACCAGCGCGCTCCAGGGCGACGGCAAGACCTTTACTTCCCTCAACCTGGCCATGAGCATCGCCATGGAGCAGGACAAGACCGTGTTGTATGTGGACGCGGATGTGCTGAAGGCCACCGCGGGTCACCAGTTGGGGATCCCCGCTGGCACCCCCGGGCTTATCGATGTGTTGCGGGATGAGCATATTGCCCTACAGGACGTGATCCTGCACACCAGTATGCCCAAGCTGCGGGTATTGGCTGCCGGTACGCCAGACGCCCACGCTACCGAGTTACTGGCCAGTGAAAGCATGCACCAGCTCATGCTGGAACTTTCCGCCCGCTACCACGACCGGGTGATCGTGTTCGATTCACCGCCCCTGCTGCTTACCAATGAGGCGGGTGTACTGGCCAGCTTCATGGGCCAGGTCGTGTTTGTGGCCGGGGCCGATTTTACTCCCCAGCATGCGGTACAGGAAGCACTGGAGCGCATCGGCCAGGACAAGATGGTGGGCATGGTGTTGAACCGGGCCTCCCGCCGCCGTATCGGCCTGTTCGGCAAGAGCTATGGGTTTGGTGGGTACGGCTATGGATATGGCTACGGCTATGGCGGCGGTGAGGGCGAACGAGCCCAGGCCGCAGACCTGGCAGACCAGGCGGCAGGGAGAGCACAAAATCCGTGAGTAAATATAAAGGTACTGTCCATACCACCCTCCACGTCACCCTCCATGCCGCCCTGTTGGGCAGCGCGCTGTTGGCCCAGGGCACGTCGGCCGCCGAGTGGGAAACCGAAGCCGGCATTAGCCTGGGCGGTTACTATTCCGACAATATCTGCCTGGCCCCCACGGACGAGGAAGGCAAGGCGGTAGCCACCGCCCGGCCGGATATATCCTTGCAGGGCACAGGCGCTCGCGGCAATGTGTCCCTGCAGGCGGCGGCGGAGGTCAACTCCCTGGGTGAAAGCAACCTGGACTGCGCTACCGGCCAGGGCGGCCAGTTAACCAACCGCGAGTCCGTGGTGCCCAGCCTGCGCTTCAATGCGGATTACGAATTGATCCAGGACTGGTTGCAGCTGGAGGCGGATGCCTCGGCCCGGCGCAACCCGATCAACCCCTTCGCCCCCGGTGGCGAAGACAGCATCAACGGCCGCGAAAACACCAGTATTCTTTACGACTATGGTGTTGGCGCTCTACTGCAGCGGCGTATCGCCCGGGCCGCGCTACTGCGCCTGCGTTACAACTACAATGAACAGTTCAACAACGTGGGCCTGTTTGGCGACAGCAGTGAAGACCGGGTGCAGTTTGACCTGGATACCCTGCCCGATACCGGCCGCATTTCAGCCGGCATCGGCGGTCGCTACAGCAGGATAAGCTACGACAGCTCCGACCTCAGGCCGGCCTTTGATAACGAACTGTCATCCGCTGAATTTCGCCTGGGCCTGCAGCTTACCAGCAGCTGGCAGGTCAACGGCCTGGTGGGTGAAGAGTGGAATGAATTCACCAGCGTGCGCGACGATATTGACGGCTCCTTCTGGGATGCGGGTATACGCTGGACACCCAACAGCCGGGTTGAGGTTGCCGCGGGTACCGGCGAGCGCTTTTTTGGCAGCACCCCACGGCTGGACATCAGCTACCGCCACAAGCGCAGCCTGTTGACCGCCAGTTATACCCGTACCATCAGTTTCCCGCGCAATCTGCGCGGCGCGGACAGTGACTTTACCGACCCCGATGATCCTTTCGGCCCCGGTTTTGGTGACTTGCCCGGTGATCCCCTTACCGGTGACGGGCTGCAGACCTTCATCGGTGATACCCCGGTGCTGGACGAGCGCCTCACCCTGAGTTACCGCTTCACCGGCCGCCGCACCAACTTCACCCTGTCCGGCAGTGACTCCCGCCAGGAACGCACCGAGGACCTCAGCGAAGCCACTTTCCGCAGCGTCAATTTCACCGCCACTCGCACGTTATCCAGCAAGCTGTCCGCCGATTTTCGCCTGGGCTGGAGTGAGAACGAGGGCCAGGGCCCCGCGGTGGGCAGCTTTGGCCAGAACGCCAAAACCTGGCGTGGGGGCTTTGGCTTTACCCGGCGCATCGGCAACGACACCTCGGTTAACGTGGCCTACCAGTACGTTACCCGTGATTCCGATTTTGCGTTTAACAACTACAACGAGAACCGGATAACCTTCAGCGTTCGATTCGGTTTCTAGGAGCCTCCTGTGGTGCATCAAAACTCGCCTCCGCATATTCTCTGCGTCGTGGGCGCACGGCCCAATTTCATGAAAATAGCCCCCATCATGCGCGCCTTCAATGCACCCGGTAGCGGTATTACTGCCAGCCTGCTGCACACCGGCCAGCACTATGACGCCGCCATGAAACACTCATTTTTCGAGCAGCTGCATATCCCCGAACCGGATGTGGACCTGGGCGTGGGCTCCGGCAGCCACGCGGTGCAAACCGCACAGATCATGCAACTGTTCGAGCCGGTGCTGGATGAGCGCAAGCCCAGCGCGGTGCTGGTGGTGGGCGATGTGAACTCCACCATTGCCTGCGCCCTGGTGGCGGTGAAAAAACAGATACCGGTGGTGCACGTGGAAGCCGGCCTGCGCAGCGGTGACCGCAGCATGCCCGAGGAGATCAACCGTATCCTCACCGACCAGCTGTCCGACCTGTTGTTCACCACCGAAGCCAGCGCCGCGGATAACCTGCACCGCGAGGGCATCGCCCCGGAGAAAATTCACTTCGCCGGCAACGTGATGATAGACACCCTGCTGTACAACCTGGCCTCGGCCACACCGCCGCGGCAGACCCTTGCGGCGGCGGGTGCCAACGCCGGGTTCGCCGAAGGTTACGGCCTGCTCACCCTGCACCGGCCCTCCAACGTGGATGACCCGGCGGTACTGGCGCGCCTGCTGGAGGTGCTGGTGGAATTGAGTCAGCACACCCCGCTGGTGTTCCCGGTGCACCCGCGCACCCGTGGCTGTATTACCGCCGCCGGGCTGGATGGCCTGCTGGCTTCCGGTAATATCCTGACCCTGCCGCCCCAGGGTTACCTGGAAATGCTGGGCCTGATGCGCGACGCGCGCCTGGTGCTGACGGATTCCGGCGGCATCCAGGAAGAAACCACCGCCCTGGGTGTGCCCTGCATTACCCTGCGCGAAAGCACTGAGCGGCCCATTACCGTGGCCCAGGGCACCAACACGATTGTCGGTACCGATCCCGCGGCCATCCGCGCGGCCTTTGCCGACATCGCCAACGGCGGCGGCAAGGCCGGGCGCCAGCCCGAACTGTGGGACGGCGCCGCGGCGGAACGCATTGTCGCGGTCATCGCCCGGTGGTGTGCTGCCAACGCCGCGGCGGGGCAGGCTGCATGACATCTCCTGGCACACACCCGGACGCGCAGGCGGCCATGGTGAACGCCATGACGGTGGACGTGGAGGATTACTTCCAGGTGTCTGCCTTTGAACGGCATGTGTCGCGCGCCAGCTGGGAAACCACTCCCATGCGGGTAGAGGCCAATGTGGAGCGCATCCTGGCCCTGTTTGACGAACGCGATGTAAAGGCCACCTTCTTCACCCTGGGCTGGGTGGCCCAGCGCCACCCGGCCATGGTGCGGCGTATTGTGGCCGCCGGCCACGAACTCGCCAGCCACGGCTGGGAGCACATCCGGGTGAATACCCAGCAGCCCGAGGATTTCCGCGAGGACGTTACCCGCACCAAGGCACTGCTGGAGGATATCGGCGGCGTGCCGGTTGCCGGTTACCGCGCCGCCAGCTACTCCATTGGCGCCGGCAACCTGTGGGCCCTGGATGTGCTGGCGGATGCCGGCTACGCCTACAGCTCCAGTATCGCTCCCATCAGGCATGACCTCTACGGCATGCCCGAGGCGCCGCGCTTTGCCTTTGCCGCCGCCGGTGGTCGCCTCACCGAGATCCCGGTCACCACCCTGACCCTGGCCGGGCGCAATATCAACTGTGGCGGCGGCGGCTGGTTTCGCCTGTTCCCCTATGCGTTCTCGCGCTGGGCACTGCAACAGATCAATCGCCGAGAGGGTGAAAGCGGCCTGTTCTACTTTCACCCCTGGGAAATTGACCCCAACCAGCCACGACCAACCGGGGTGGGCGCCAAAACCCGCTTCCGCCACTACCTCAACCTGGGCCGCATGGAAGGGCGCCTGGTCAAGCTACTGGGGGATTTTCGCTGGGACCGTATGGACCGGGTGTTCGCGCCGGTGATCAGTGCCAACGCCGAGCTACACGCCCAGGACGGTGGTAATAAGGTCCGCGCTACAGCTGACGGGCTCCAGCCCGGGGAGGCCCGCCCATGAGCCTGACCGTGCGCCTGTGCCGCCCCGAGGATGAAGCCGCCTGGGACGCCTTTGTGCTGGCCAGCCCCCAGGCCGGCTTTTGCCACCGCTTCGCCTGGCAGCGGGTACTGCAGCGGGCCTTTGGCCACCGCGGCCACTTCCTGCTGGCGGAACAGGCGGGTGAGATTGTGGGTGTGCTGCCCCTGGCCGAGGTGCGCAGCCGCCTGTTTGGCTACAAGCTGTCCAGCCTGCCATTTTGTGTGTACGGCGGCATTGCCGCGAACTCCGAGGCCGCGGCCGGTGCGCTGCGCGCAGCCGCCTGCGAACGTGCACAGGCCCTGGGGGTTGATGCGCTGGAGCTGCGCAATACGCAGGATTCCGGTAGCGGCTGGCCCACCAAGGACCTCTACTACACCTTTCGCAAGCCGATCACCGCAGACAACGACGCCAACCTCAAGGCCATTCCCAACCGCCAGCGGGCCATGATCCGCAAGGGCATCAACAGCGGCCTGGAAGGTGAGGAAGTGGCGGGCACCAACCGCCTGTACCGGGTGTACGCCGAGAGCGTGCGCAACCTGGGCACCCCGGTGTTCAGCCGTCGCTACCTGGAGATCCTGCGCGAGGAATTCGGCACCGATTGCCGGGTACTAATGATCCGCGAAGGCGATGAAGACGTGGCCGGGGTGATGAGCTTCTACTTCCGCGGTGAAGTGCTGCCCTACTACGGCGGCAGCATCGCCCGGGCGCGGCACATCAAGGGCTGCAACCATTTCATGTACTGGGACCTGTTGCGGCGCAGTGCCGAAGAGGGCATCACCAGCTTTGATTTTGGCCGCAGCAAACGCGACACCGGGCCGTTTGATTTCAAGAAGAACTGGGGCTTTGAGCCGCAGCCGCTGCCCTATGAGTACTTCCTGGTAAAGGCGACTGCGGTGCCGGACGTAAACCCCAGCAATCCCAAATACCGCCTGCTGGTGGATACCTGGCGGCGCCTGCCGCTGCCGCTGGCCAACCTGCTGGGCCCGCCTGTTGCCCGCAGCCTGGGTTAAGGGCCATGACCAACGCGGCAGCATCCAGCGGCAGTCACGCCGGCGACCAGCAGCCGCAGCCCAGGCCGCCGCTGCTGTTCCTCTGCCACCGCATACCCTACCCGCCCAACAAGGGCGATAAAATCCGCGCGTTCCACCTGCTGCATCACCTCAGCAAGCACTTTGACATTTACCTGGCCAGCTTCGTGGATGACCCGGAAGACTGGCCCTGGGCCCCGGAGCTGGAAAAGCTCTGCCGCGAGGTGTACCTGCGGCCACTGGTGTCCTGGCGCGCCACCCTGCGCAGCCTGCGCGGGCTGCTCACCGGGCAGGCGCTTTCCGTACCCTATTATGCAGACAAACCCCTGCAGCGCTGGGTTGAACAGGCAGTGGCGGAACACGGCATTCGCCACGCCATTGTGTACTCCTCGGCCATGGCCCAGTTTTTACCCCGGGGTGGCGAGCAGTTAACCCGCAAGGTGATAGATTTTGTCGATGTGGACTCCGACAAATGGCAGCAGTATGCGGCGCAGAAACGCCCGCCCATGAGCTGGGTGTACCGGCGCGAGGCGCGCTGCCTGCTGCAACTGGAGCAGGTGCTGGCGCAGCAATTTGATGCCGGGCTGTTTGTATCCTCGGCAGAGGCCGAGCTGTTCCACCAGCTGTCCCCGGCCACCGCCCACAAAATCGGCTTTTACAATAATGGCGTTAACTGCGACTACTTTGATCCCGCCTGTGATGCCGCGCCGGAAGCAGGCCAGCCGATAGCCAGCCCCTTTCCCGAGAACAGCCTGCCCCTGGTGTTTACCGGGGCCATGGACTACTGGCCCAATATTGATGCCGTCACCTGGTTCGCCCGGGAAGTGCTGCCCGCCCTGCGCGCCAGCCACCCGAACGTGCTGCTGGCGATTGTGGGTGGTAACCCGCCCCGGGCCGTGCAGCAACTGGCCAACATGGAAGGGGTATTGGTGACCGGGCGGGTGCCGGATGTGCGGCCCTACCTGCGCCACGCCTTTGCCGTGGTGGCCCCCATGCGGGTGGCCCGCGGGGTGCAGAACAAGGTGCTGGAGGGCATGGCCATGGCCTGCCCGGTGCTGGTAAGCCAGCGCGGGCTGGAGGGTATTGCCGCCCGCCATGGCGAGCATGTGCTGTTGGCGGAAACCGTGGCCGATTACCAGCGCCAGCTGGATGAGTTGTTGGCCGGTGCGCACACGGGCCTGGGCGAGCGCGCCCGGCGCTGTGTGCAGCAGGGCTTTAACTGGGATGAGAACCTGCCCGAGGTGGTATTTTTACTCGGGGAGGATAACGCGGTGCCTTATTACGCCAAAACACACACCGCACACCACGAAGACACGGGAAGCCACAGCGATGCAACAAGCAACCCTGGCTGAGCAACAGCCGCTGAATACGGGTGCCAGCGATGGCCTGCTGGCGGGCCGCAGCCTGGCCGTGGTGGTGGCACTGTACAGCCTGCTGGCGGTGGCGCTGTTCTACGATACCGTGAGTAGTATGGTGGGTGTCTGGCTCGCGAGCGAAACCTTCACCCACGGTTTCCTGATCGTACCCATCAGCCTGTGGCTGATATGGCGCCGTCGCGATGACCTCACCGGCGCGGTGGCCCGGCCCCAGCCCTGGGTGCTGTCGTTAACCGCGGGCGGTGGCCTGGTGTGGTCACTCGCCTACATGGTCGATGTGAACGTGGTGCAGCAACTCGCCTTTGTCGGTATTCTGGTGACCGGCATCTGGGCGATCCTGGGCACCGCGCTTGCCCGGCGCATTGCGTTTCCGCTCGGCTTCTTGTTCATGGCGGTGCCCATGGGCGAGGACCTGATCGGCCCGTTAATGCTGATAACCGCAGACTCCACCGAATTCCTGGTGCGGGCCACCGGTATCCCCGTATTCCGCGAGGGCATGTACCTGACCCTGCCCACGGGCTACTGGTCCGTAGTGGAAGCCTGCAGCGGTGTGCGCTATCTCATTGCCTCCTTCACCCTGGGCCTCGTATATGCCTACCTGAGCTACCAGAGCTTGTGGCGCCGGGCGGCCTTCGTTTTGGCCGCCATTCTGGTGCCCATTGTCGCCAACAGCCTGCGCGCCTACGGCATTGTGATGATAGGCCACCTCAGCGGCATGGAGCTGGCGGTGGGGGTTGACCACCTGATTTACGGCTGGGTGTTCTTCGGGGTGGTGATGCTGTTGCTGTTCTGGATAGGCGGTTTCTGGCAGGAGGCCGAGCGCCCGGTGGAGACTGCAATCAACCATAAGGTCACCGGCCCCGCGCCCGACACCCGACGGAGTGCGGCAATACTGATTCTGGTGCTGGTGGCCACAGGGCTCGGCCCCACGCTGGCACTGGCGCTGGAGCGCAATACCAGTGTCGGGAACCTGGCCGATCTACAAATACCGCCGCCCGCCACAGGCTGGCAGGAATCCATTAACCCGGGGTGGGACTGGCAGCCGAACCAGCAGGGTGCGGACCGCCAGATTGAACATTATTACAGTAACGGCCAGCCCGTGGCCCTGCTGCTGCGCCAGTATCTCCAGCAAACCGCGGGCGAGGAGCTGGTGCAGCGGGGCGAACCCTGGCTGGCCGATACCGATGCCTGGCGGGTCATAAACCGACATGCCCCAGCGGTTGGATTGGGTGAGGGCGGCGAAACCATTGTTCGTGAGGCCACGGTTACCTCCGGGCGGCAGCGTTTGCTGGTATGGGCCTGGTTCCGGGTGGATGGCCAGCACACCAGCAACGCCTATGTGGTAAAGCTCCTGCAATCCAGGCAGCAACTGGTCTCAGGTCGCAGCGAAGGTGCGCGGTTGTTCCTGGCAACCCCGGTGGATGACAACCCGGAAGCCGCCCGGCAGCGCCTGCAACAGTTCCTGGGCCTGCATCTGCCCGCCATTGAACAGGTTCTTGACCAGCGCCAGCCACAGGTTGGCCCCTAGCCATGCCCGATACGGGTTCTACACAGCCGCCCCTGGTCGCCCACATCATTTATGCCCTGGGCACCGGCGGGCTGGAGAACGGGCTGGTCAACATCATCAACCGCAGCCCGCCGGGGCGTTACCGCCACGCCATTATCTGTCTCACCCGGGCGGAGAGCTTTGCCGGGCGTATTACCGCAGCCGATGTTGAAATTATTGAACTGCATAAAAACCCGGGGCATGACCTTCGTATGTACTGGCGCCTATGGCGCACCCTGCGCCAATTGCGCCCGGCCATTGTGCACACCCGCAACCTGGCAGCGCTGGAAACCCAGGCCCTGGGCCTGTTCCTGCCCGGCTGCAAACGGGTGCACGGCGAACACGGCCGCGACGTTAATGACTTGGACGGCAGTAACCGCAAATACCGGATGCTGAGACGGGGGCTGCAGCCGCTCATCCACCGTTTTATTGCGGTGAGTGATGACCTCGCCCAGTGGCTGGTGGCCACGGTAAAAGTACCTGCAGCGCGGGTTCGCCACATCTACAACGGTGTGGATCATGCGCGCTTCATCTCGCGCTTTGCAAATCCGCAGGCAAGCAGCGGCGAAAACAGCAACACAAGCAATAACTTGAGTCGGGCTATTGACGCCATGCCGGTCGGTTTTTTATCGGCACAGGGCGCCCGGGTAGTGGGCACCGTGGGCCGTTTGGCCGCGGTAAAGGACCAACAGCTGCTAATTCGTGCACTGGGCCACATTTTCGCAACCCGGCCAGAGGAGCGCGGCAGGCTCCGCGCTATACTCGTGGGCGACGGGCCGGAGCGCCTGGCGCTGGAGCAGGGCATTGTTCGCGAAGGCCTGGCGGGTTGCGTCTGGCTGGCGGGTGACCGGGATGATATTCCCGCGCTGCTGGCGGCCATGGATATATTTGTATTGCCGTCACTGGGGGAGGGCATCTCCAATACCGTGCTTGAAGCCATGGCGACCGGCTTGCCAGTGATTGCCACCAATGTGGGCGGCAACCCGGAACTGGTACAGGAAGGTGTTACCGGGCAACTGGTGCCAGTAGGTGATGTGGCGGCCCTGGCTGCCGCCATTCAAACGCTGGTGGATAACCCGGTTCTGTGCGAGCGCATGGGCAGGGCAGCTCTTCAGAGAGTACAAACGGATTTTGACTGGGAGCGCACGGTGGCAAATTATTTACAGGTGTATGATGAGTTGCTGCAGCGCCCCGGGAACAGCTTTTCACCGAACACCAGCAAGGCCTGATTATGTGCGGTATCGCCGGAATATTTGATCTTGAGCAACTGCGCGAGCCAGACCGCGAATTGCTCCATGCCATGAACCAGTCCCAGTTTCACCGGGGGCCGGATGAAGGCGGCCTGCACATTGCCGCCGGTGTTGGCCTGGCCCACCGGCGCCTGTCGATTATTGATCTGGCCGCCGGCCAACAGCCCATGTTCAGCGCCGACAATACCCTGTGTGTGGTGTACAACGGCGAAATCTACAACTTCCGCGAACTGGCCCGGGAGCTTACCGAGCTGGGCCATGTATTCCGCACCCACTGCGATACCGAGGTGATCCTCTATGCCTGGCAGCAGTGGGGCGAGCGCTGTGTGGATCACTTCCGCGGCATGTTCGCCTTTGCCCTGTATGACAGCCGCAGCGAAAGCCTGTTTCTGGCCCGGGACCGGTTTGGCATCAAGCCGCTGTTCTACTCCATCCTGCCCAGCGGGCAGCTGCTGTTCGGCTCGGAGCTGAAGGTACTCAAGGCCCACCCGGCACTGCCCCGGCAGCTGGAGCCGCGGGCGGTGGAAGACTACTTTGCCCTGGGTTACGTGCCGGAACCCAAAACGATATACCGGGATGTCTACAAGATGCGCCCCGGGCACAGTATGTTGTTCAAGCGCGGCCAGCCGGTGCCGGCACAGCAGCAATACTGGGATATTCCCTTCACCCCAGTGGCGGTGGCCAGCCCCGAAAGCCTGCAGGATGAGCTGGTGGCCCGCCTGCGCGAGGCAGTGCAGGTGCGTATGATGGCGGAAGTGCCCCTGGGTGCGTTTTTGTCCGGCGGGGTGGATTCCAGCGCGGTGGTGGCGATGATGGCCGAGCTGCAAACAGAATCGGTAAACACCTGCGCCATCGGTTTTGATGTCAAGCAGTTCAATGAAACCGAGTACGCCGCCAAGGTGGCCCAGCGCTACCACACCAACCATTTTGAAGAAACGGTGAGCAGCGACGACTTTGACCTGCTGGACCAGCTGGCCGCGCTCTACGACGAACCCTATGCAGACAGCTCCGCGATTCCCACCTACCGGGTATGCCAGCTGGCCAAACAGCGGGTAACGGTGGCGCTTTCCGGTGACGGCGGTGACGAACACTTTGCCGGTTACCGCCGCTACCGCTGGCACATGAACGAAGAGCGGCTGCGCTCGGCGCTGCCCCTGGGCCTGCGCCAGCCGGTGTTTGGTGCCCTGGGCCGCCTGTATCCCAAGGCCGACTGGGCACCGCGGGTATTCCGGGCCAAAACCACCTTCCAGGCGCTGGCCCGCAACTCGGTGCAGGCCTATCTGCACTCCGTATCCATCTGCAGTGACGAACAGCGCGCCGCCATGTTCAGCGACAGCCTCAAGCGCGAGCTGCAGGGCTATTCGGTACACAGCGTGTTCGATGAACACGCTGCCAACAGCCCCACGGATGATCCCCTGTCACTCATCCAGTACCTGGACATGAAAACCTACCTGGTGGGTGACATCCTCACCAAGGTGGATCGCGCCAGCATGGCCCACGCCCTGGAAGTGCGGGTACCGTTCCTGGACCACCCCTTTACCGAGTGGGTGTCCGGCCTGCCCACCAATATGAAACTGCGTGGCCAGGAGGGCAAGTACCTGCTGAAGAAGTCCCTGGAATCGCATCTGCCCCACGACGTGCTGTATCGCGACAAGATGGGCTTTGGGGTACCTTTAGCCAAATGGTTTCGCGGCCCACTGAAAGCCCGCTTGCGCCGCGACCTGCTGGAAAGCGGCCTGGCTGCCACCGGCCTGTTCAACCAAGGCTACCTGGAGCGGCTGGTGGACGAGCACCAGTCCGGCGTGCGCGACCACAGCGCGCCCCTGTGGTCACTGCTGATGTTCCAGGCCACGGTGCGCGATGACCAGTTTGTTGTGGGCGGGTAACGGTAACCACCATGCGCATACTGCATATCCTGGACCACTCCATCCCCCTGCACAGCGGCTATACTTTCCGCACCCGCAACCTGCTGCGTGGCCAGCGCGCGCTGGGCTGGCACACGGCCCATGTCACCGGGCTCAAGCAGGGCTCTACTGAACACAGGGAAGAGAAGATAGACGGCCTGCATTTTTATCGCACCGCGGCCAGCACCAGTGCCCTGTTCCGGCTGCCCCTGCTGAACCAGTGGGATGTGGTGCGCACGCTGGCCCGGCGTATTGAGGAAGTGGCGGCAATAGAAAAACCGGATGTTCTGCACGCCCACTCGCCGGCCCTCAATGGCCTGGCGGCCCTGCTGGCGGGCCGTAAACTGGGCCTGCCGGTAGTGTATGAATGCCGTGCCTTCTGGGAGGATGCGGCGGTGGACCACGGCACCAGTTGCGAGGGCGGTGCCCGCTACCGGCTCACCCGTGCGCTGGAAACCCATGTGTTCAGGCAGGCCGATGCGGTAACCACCATTTGTGAAGGGCTGCGCGCCGAGATTGCCGGCCGCGGCATAGCGGCGGATAAAATCACCGTGATCCCCAACGCGGTGGATACCGAAAGCTTTACCTTCGGCGCTCCGGCCCGGGCAGACCTGCAGCAACAACTGGGCCTGCAGGGCAAAACCGTGCTCGGCTTCATCGGCTCTTTTTACGCCTATGAAGGCATACCCCTGCTGCTGCAGGCACTGCCCGGGCTGCTCTCGCAAAACCCGGATCTGCGCCTGCTGTTGGTGGGTGGCGGCCCGCAGGAACAGGCCATTAACACCGCCATTGATGAGTTGGGCGTGGCCCATGCGGTGGTCAGCACCGGCCGGGTGCCCCACAACACGGTGCAGGACTATTATAATCTGGTGGATATTTTTATATACCCGCGTTTGGCCATGCGCTTGACCGAGCTGGTAACTCCCCTGAAACCGCTGGAAGCCATGGCCCAGGGTCGGCTGGTGGTGGCCTCGGATGTCGGCGGCCACAAGGAACTGATACGCCACGGCGACACCGGCATGCTGTTCGCCGCGGGCCAGCCCCTGGCCTTGGCGGCGGCGGTGCAGGACCTGCTGGACCGGCGTGACAGCTGGCAGGCCATGCGCGACAGCGGCCGCGCTTTTGTTGAGCAGGAGCGTACCTGGGCGGCAAGTGTCAGTCGTTATCCGGCGGTGTATTGGAGCCTGGCGTGACGGCGCCGCTGCAATCATCCCGCCAGCCCTTCCTGCGCCTGGGTCTGATTGGCCCAGTGCCGCCACCCAATGGCGGCATGGCCATGCAAACCGCGCAGCTGGCGCAGTTGCTGGCAGGGGAGGGTGTCACCGTGGAGTTGCTGGCCACCAATGCACCCGTTCGTCCCGCCTTTGTGGCGCGGCTGCCGGGGCTGCGCGCCGTGGTACGTCTGCTACCTTACCTGCTGGCTGTGTGGCGCCTGGCGGGGCGGGTGGATGTGGTCCACCTGATGGCGAATTCCGGCTGGTCCTGGCAGCTGTATGCGGCGCCCGTATTGTGGCTGTGCCGCTGGCGGTGCACGCCGGTTATCGTGAACTATCGCGGGGGCGAGGCGCAGGCCTATTTTCAGCAGTCCTGGCGCCGGGTGAAGCCCTCCATGGCCAGGGCAGCAATGGTGGTGGTGCCCTCGGGATACCTGAAGGCGGTGTTCGACGACTTTGGCCAGCCCACCCGGGTAATTCCCAATATTATTGATCGCGAGTTGTTCCAGCCCCGGAAGCAAACCCGGGTCGGGGGCACCAGCGAGCAGGCCGCACCCTACACGCTGGTGATCACCCGCAACCTGGAACCCATTTACGGGATTGATACCGCGCTGAAAGCCCTGGCCCGGGTGTTGGCGGTGCAGCCACAGGTGCGCTTGCGTATAGCGGGCAGTGGCCCGGCGGAGGCCGCACTAAGAGCGCTGGCGCAACAACTGGATGTTGGCCATGCGGTGACCTTTGAAGGCCGCCTGCAGCGCCCAGCGGTGGTGGCCCTGTATGCCGAGGCCGACGCCATGGTGAACCCCACCACCGTCGATAACATGCCCAATTCCGTGCTGGAAGCCATGGCCTGCGGCCTGCCGGTGGTGTCTACCAATGTGGGTGGTGTGCCCCATATTCTCCGCCACGAGAACACCGGCTTATTGGTTCCGCCAAACGATGAGGCCGCCCTGGCCACGGCTATTCTGCGTCTTGTGGGAGATGAAGAGTTGCAGCAGCGCCTGCGCAGCAACAGCCTGGCGGAGGTGGAGCAATACACCTGGGCCAACGTGGGCGAACAGTGGCTTGCAACTTATCGCACTGCCGGCAGCGCCTTTGGTGGGGTGGCGGCATGAGCCTCTACCAGAAACTGGTGGCGGGTGCGCTGTTCCCCCTGCACGAAAAACTCAAGGGCCACAGCACTACAGCCGTGCATAAAAGCCTGGACCAGTCCCAGTGGCTGCCGCCCGCACAGTTGGCAGAGCTGCAGCTGGCCAACCTGCGGGGCTTTCTGGAGCGTATCGGTCGCACCGTCCCCTATTATGAAAACCTGTTCGCCAGCCTCGGCTTCCGGCCTGAAGCCGTCACCACATTGGCTGATTTGCAGGCCCTGCCGCTGCTGGACAAACCCACTATCCGCGCCCATACCGACGCCCTGAAGGCCCGGGATGCCAGCGGTTTGAAGCGTTTCAATACCGGCGGCTCCAGCGGTGAGCCGCTGATCTTCTACCTGGGCAATGAACGCGTCAGCCACGATGTTGCCGCCAAGCGTCGCGCCACCCGCTGGTGGGGGGTGGACCTGGGTGACCCCGAGATCGTGGTGTGGGGTTCCCCCATAGAGCTGGGCTCCCAGGACCGGGTGCGCCTGCTGCGGGACAAGCTGTTTCGCACCGAATTGTTGTCCGCTTTTGAAATGTCCGAGGCCAACCTCACCAAGTTTGTGCAGCGCATCCAGCAGCTGCGGCCTAAAATGCTGTTTGGTTACCCATCGTCCCTGGCGCTGATTGCGGACTTCGCCCTGGCCCGGGGGCTGGCACTCAATACCCTGGGCATCAAGGTGGCGTTTGTTACCTCGGAGCGGCTGTATGATCACCAGCGCGAGCGCATAGAGCAGGCCTTTGGCTGCCCCGTCGCCAATGGCTATGGCGGCCGCGATGCCGGTTTTATCGCCCACGCCTGCCCGGAGGGCAGCCTGCATATAACTGCCGAGGATATGGTGGTGGAGATTGTGGACGGTGATGGCAGGGTGTTACCTGCGGGGGAGCAGGGGGAAATCGTGGTCACTCACCTGTTTACCAGCGAGTTCCCGTTTGTGCGCTATCGCACCGGGGATGTTGGCACTTTGGGCGGCCAGCCCTGCCCTTGTGGCCGCGGGCTGCCGGTGCTGGCCAGCGTTGAAGGACGAACCACGGATTTTGTCACCGCGGCGGATGGCACTATACTGCACGGCTTGGCGCTTATCTATGTCCTGCGGGATATGCCGGGGGTGGCGAATTTCCGCATTGTGCAGGAGTCACTGACGCTGACGCGGGTAGAGGTAGTACCGCGGGACGTTCTGACTGAGCTCATGGTGGCGGAGATTCACCGGGGCCTGCAGGCCCGGCTAGGACAGGAGGTCACGATTGAGATGAGGCAGGTCGAAGCAATTGCGCGCGAGCAGTCAGGGAAGTTCCGGTATGTGGTGAGCAAAGTATGATAGGGAAACACCAGCGCCTTGTCGTTCCGTCACCAAGACTGAGCAGCAACCTTAAAAAACATTACTACAACTTGGCGCAACTATCTCTTCAGGTATCAGTAGACATACTTTGCAAATACTCGTAGATATCTCTTTCGCGATTAAGAATACCCCACGTGAGATTGCCTTCGATAAGCATAGGCCCAGCAGCGGTAATGGCGATATCCCAGCCTATGCATCGCAAAGGCCTAAATGATAAGCTGGCCTTGAGTGCGAGGGTTCGAACATCCTCCCAATGGGGGATTTTAAAGCCAATCAGCTGCTTTTTTGTGCCGGGGTGGTGAGTTATAGAGTTAATCTCCCGGTGATGTTTGCTGCTGGTAATGACTTCAACAATTCGTCCATCAGAAACGTCCAAAACTGCAAGCATATTGCCAGTCGCACCGCCCCGAAAGTTATCATATACGTTATCTCCCGAAATCAGCCTGAGTAAGGCGCCGAGTAATTCAGGCTGCCCGTTATCGTTCACAACGGTCCTTATCCTCATTGTTTGCAGACCCAAAGCGCCCGACAGCTCAGCAATCTCAGGGTGGTTGTCGACGACCTGCTGAAATATCCATCGCGATGTATCTGGGCTCTGCACACGAGAGAAGATAAGGGATGGAGTCACTCGTCCACCATGCATGTCGAACCAGGTTTCTCCGCGCTTTTCGAGGCGGTCTACGCCTACCCCGTCATGCCCATCAGCAGGTTTGAGAATAATGGGGGTATTGGACGTATCCCTTAGATAGCGTTCGATATCTTCGAGGTTTCTTAGCGAGGGTGTACCGTTCGGCTTACTGGCGCTGTTGCGGTTAAATATTGCGTGGATATCAGGTGTGGGCAGGCCGTGCCTGACGCACAAACCGTTAAAGGTGATTTTATCATCGACATGATGGCGGAACCCCGCTGGGTTCAATCGCAGTTGCGGTTCCAGCATTTTCTCCTTGCTGATCATGCGCCTAATCACTGCATTGTCTATTCTCGGATCAAGCAGTCGATGGAAATAGATTTCATCTGGCGAGAATAGATCATCTCGGCAAAGCTTTATAAAGCGCTTTAGCGCAGTAATTGGATTAGCTCGAAAACGTACGCAGGCAGAGAGAAACTTTATACCTGCTATGGGAATAGAGGTGACATGCATATAAGGGCAACCTCGGAATAGAAGCAAACGGGCGCCAATTAGGTGTCTCCTCGAGGGCTATCCTATTTGCTGATTTACTCAGTGCCTGCTGGCATTTTGAGCTTGGCAATCGTAGCATACAGGGCTTTGGGGGCGCTATAAGATTTAGGCTTTCAGAGGTGTGCCTTTGTCGCGGGAAGGCGCATCGACTGCGTGTCGTCAACGGGACGCCAGTTTCTTCTTGCACTGGCCAATACTGTATTTTTCGATTGTGTGGGGTGTGTGGGTGCGAGCATTGATGTCCTTCAGGTCACTTATGGTTGAAAGTTGGGTGTACAAAGTTTCCCGAAGATTGCTGGCCTATCCAATGGCATGGGCTTGGCGCCGTCTAAACTTGCAAACGATTTTTATTGGCGTAACAGGTAGTGCAGGTAAGACTACAACAAAGGATCTCTGCCAGACTGTCTTGTCCCGGTTTGGTTCATGCATCAGCAATAGCGGGACAGATAATGACCGCATCCACGTTGCAGCACTTGTTCTGCGGACTCGACGTCAGGACCGTTATTGTGTTGTCGAGCTTTCCGGGGGTGAGCCTGGCGCAATGGATTTACGACTCAGGTTAAGTCGGCCGCAGATAGGGGTGCTTACGACAATTGGTCGAGACCATTACAGCGCCTTCAAAAGTGTCGAAGGGATTGCTGATGAGAAGGCAAAGCTGATTAGGGGTTTGCCCAGTTCGGGTGTGGCAGTGCTCAATATTGATGACCCATTGGTAAAAAGAATAGGCGAAGCAAGCCGCTGCAGGAAGGTCTGGGTGGGCTGGGCTCAAGATGCCACCGTGAGGTTAACCAACGTATCGTCGCGTTGGCCGGCTCCCCTCACTCTCCAGGTCGAGTACGATGGTTCTTCTTACACAGTCGTGACCGGCCTTCATGGCGAACATCAATCGTTAGCCGTAATCAGTACACTGGGTGTCGCAGTTGCAGCTGGTGTTGACTTTGAGGATGCGATTGCGGCACTGGCCAACGCTGTGCCCGCTGAAGGCCGGATGCAGGTTGTGGCGCATGAGGATGGTGTAGTGTTTGTGCGAGATGACTGGAAATCTCCACATTGGTCGATTGACTTGCCGCTTCGATTTATCAAGAACGCAGAAGCACGAAGAAAGATCATAGTGATAGGAACAGTCTCCGATTCAAGCCTTGGCCCTTCAAAACGTTATCCAAAAATTGCGCAGCAGGCGAGACAGGTTGCGGACCAAGTACTGTTGGTCGGTACCCAGGCAGCTAAAGCGCTTGATGCCTTGAATGAGTTGCGTGATGAAACAATACGGGCATTTCCTGAAGTACGTGACGCGGCGGAGTACCTTGATACTATCCTCCAGCCTGGTGATATCGTGCTATTAAAAGGTACGAACCTTCAGGATCATCTTGCCAGACTCGAATTAAATCGCCATATTGATATCGGGTGCTGGCGGATGGACTGCCGATTGAATGACTTTTGTGGTCATTGCAGTAGACTTCGTCAGGTCGTACGGAGCTAACTTGGGTTTGGTGCAGGAGCCGCATGTACGCGAAACTGAAAAATCTGAGCCGCCCCGAATTTTTGAGGGCTGTCATCTTCTGGGCTCTACGCAAAATGACAGGCGTTCAGATTCATGACGTGTTTGCGAAATCGCTGGGCCATGACACGAGGGACAACCAGGAATCCATAGGGCGTGTTCTGCCTCTATTCAAGTTTTATCGTAGCCAAAGCCTGCTTGATCCAATTGTTGAAGATCAGCTCAATGAACATTCGGGAGCGTCCTGTAGAGAGCTGATAGCTCAAGGTTGCCACGTTTATTATGCTCTTGATGGTAGTAAGGTTGCAGTTCAGCTTAATATTCTTTATGGAAAAACCACGGTCGATTCGCCGATTGATCTGCTGTTCTCACTGGCGCCGGGAGTTGCTTTCCTGAACTATTTGTATACCCGCCCAGAGTGCCGTGGCTTGGGGTTGGCTAATCATCTAATGGCATTTGCGTGTTCAGAGGAGCGCCAAATGGGTATACACAAATGCCTGGCTCATGTGAGATCTACCAATCACGCCTCCCAACGAGCATTTAATAAAGCTGGATGGAAGAGACGGGGGAGAATTGTGACAACCAGAGGAGGAAATCTTCTGGGCACTCAGGGTTGCGCTTCATTGGGCCTCAATATCAGGAAGCCGCTATCTTCCTGATTACTGCCCGAAGAGTGTTCTTCAGACCCAGATACTCAAGTGCCGCTCCTGCTTTTTGGGATACGAAATTGCAACTTCTCAGTAAAACCCAAGCGAATCTACCATACAGATTTTTTTGAAAGAGATAGATGTTTCGCTCTTGTCGCGTTGAATTACCAACCTTGCGTTTGAAATCGTTGTCTCCGTACAGCATGTCAAGAATGTCGATCTCCGGATGGCTCTCGCTGAGATATCTGATTGTCTCAAGGTGCATTACCACACCCGGGTGAAACCGCCTGAGTTCTGGTTCAAATCCGATATGGTGGCTGTAGAATACGTTTTGGTAAAGAAAGCCTATCCGCCAGGCTATGGGTTTATCATCGACTGTTAACAGCAGGCATAGAGTGTAACCAAGCTTGGCACCCTGAAGAGCCTTGTGGCCTATGTGTCCTTTCTTGTCAATGGCCAAGCCCAGCAATTTCCCTTGATACGTTCGCCTGGACACCGGTTCCACCGTATCCAGAAAGGTGGCCACTTCAGAGGCAGACGAATATACAGAGAGCGAAAATCGGCCTTGGTACTCATTTTGAAATCGACGAAGGCTTCGCTTGACATCCTGTCGTGATTTTGAGGACAGTCCCTGCAGGTACTCCTCCAGACTTGTTCCAAGCTTACACATTCTGCGTTGGTACACGGGACCTTGCTGGAGAACAAGGAGGCGATTTTGGAGCTCTGGTGAAAGCAGTGCCGCGTCGAGCTCCTCCCCATCCACAACACCTAGAAGAAAAACTGCTGACCGCGCAGTCAGTCCATTGCACAGTGCCTGGATGGCCTCCAGCCAGCTATTACGTGAAATTCCGGTAAAGTTTCCTACAAGTACGTGCCTTAAAACGGAGAGGCTTCCTATGGTGAGCTCGCCAATACTGAAGGACAGCCTTCCTTTGTGTACAAAAAGTGGTATCAGGCGATCTTCTCCGTCGGTTAGCGCAAGTATGTGCTTGTCTCCACTGTCGCACTGTGCGAAAAGCCATGCCGGATCATGCTCAATAACATTGTCCAGTTGGGCCGATTGGCATTGATCTTCGGCACCGGGCCTGACTCTTCTTGAATACCAAGTTTCTCCCACGATACATGCTCTCTTCGCAATCCTGTTCGGTTTTTTTGGCTGTTCGGCTGTGAATCTAGCCTATTATTTTCGCAGTAATCGCTTCAGCTCATCGATTGCCCTATTCCAGTAGGAATGAACTTTTATCAAAGCCCGGTTCCTCCATGTATCAACAAGGCACAATATGTTCACACACGAGACCTGCTCAGTGGCGAACAAGGCCTTGTGCGACCCTTCTCCCTCAGTAAAGTCAAACCAGTCTACATCGGCATCAGCGAACAAGCTTTCGTGCACGAGGTACTGCAGTACAGTACCTGGTGAGAGCCCGGCTTTTGCAGCATCATAACCGAGGTAGGCATAGACCGCTGTTCGGTGGTCAATCGGCGAATACAAGTAGGCTACTGGACTTTGGTCGAGAAACAGAAGGTAGCATCGCAATCGGCCGGCTGCTGCCAGGTGTCGGGAGTGCTCCTTGAATTCCGGACTATTGGGTAGTGCTCCCTCGAATAGCTTTGCCTGATATGTGGCCTGTGCAAGTGGCTGTGCAAGCTCGAGGAATATATCGACATCAATTGGGGTACGATATTCCCGCCAGTCGAGTGTTTGATCCTTGTTGGCCTCGGTGAATTTCCTGATTTTGCGCCGCAGGGTTGACCGGGTCTTGGATGACTTGATTTTCTGGAAATCCTCGAACCCTATGCTCATATCGGTTAGGTAGTGGGAGTAGCGCTGCAACACATACTGGATTTGCCCGTGATCAAAAACGAGATCGGGAGGCTCGCTCGCCAAAGTTACCGAATGCAAGAGGTAGCCGTCCACGTCCTGTGCCCATGCCGCTGGGAGCAAGGCACGGAAGTTGTCGGTGCTGGCTCTGCCGAGCGCATTGATATGAAGGAGGTTCAGTTTCATTGCGAACAACGTACGATTCGCCAGGGAAAAACGGAGCTTGGATGGAGAGTTCGTCATGCCTGGAGTACCTTGTGCGACGCAGTTTCCAGAAAACGCAGAAAAGAAGCCTCGCGAGGCAGGACGATGGGGGTATCAACGGACTCGATGCAGTCGCCCAGGGTGGTCGCTATCTCGCTGATTGTCACTGGTTTCAACGACGGCGATTGAGTTAGCTGGTGGCAAAGCTGTTCAAACTTGCGCTCGGTCAATGTGTTGCGTTGGTAGCTCCCGTCAACGCTCTTTGGTTTGTGGAATTCACTGGCATGGGATAACAACACGAGAACGGGTGTCTCCTCTGCCGCAGCTTGGGCTAGCCATGTACGCTGTTCCCGAAGCCCCATACCGATAAGCGTTGCCAGCCGGGTCTTGTGTCGCAGGAGGTGGTCAGTTCCGATATAACTGCTGACCGGTATCTCCAAAACTCCATCAAGCAGCCTTGGTCGCTGGAATAGTTTCATGGCGTGATCCTCGGGCTGGTGGATACCGAGGCCAACGGAAGAAGAAACCGTCAAACCGCTAGCTCTGAATATCGAGTACAGGTGGCGCTCCATAAACAGGCTGCCGGTACGTAGGGCGACCGGTTCAGGCTGCCCCCATGCCACAAACGCCGCCTTGCCACGTTGTATTATCTCAGTGACCCGTTCATGCGACAGATTGATCAGCGTATCATGGACGGCGGCGCGTGGTGGTTCACGCCCAATGTGTGATATCCAGTCTGGCTTGTCGAATATTAGCCAGGCTGGATGGAGGTGGAGTTGAATTTCGTGCCCACACGCACTCAGGAGCTCCACGATCCTGCCCATTTCCTCCAGCCCGAACCAGCTGGCCTGTAGTGCCTCCACGAAGAATGTTGCTCGCACCCCGTGATGGTCCAGAATGTCCAGGATCACCGGCAGTCCGCTTGGTTGCCCTGGCTGCCCGGTCAGCGAAATTGCACCCTGAGGAGTGCGCGTTCGAGGGGCTGCGAAGGTGCCGTTGATGTCGAACTCGATGTCGAAGGTGACAGCGACGTGTGTGGTCATACAGGAGCCGCCTGAGCCTGTGTCGTTCGGTTTGCTCATGGTACAACAGGGGCCGCGAAGGTGCCATTCTCGTTTTGGTGTGCATCTTTCAGAAAACGTTGAAACTGTGGTCTACGTCACGAGAGAAGAGAGAGGCTCAATGATATACTTTCTCTAATCTTGCTTTGGGCCAAGTCGAACCAGGTGCAAAGAATTTCAGAGAAACAGAGGTGAGGGTTCTCACACTCAAGAGTCGGGTGATTTCCGGAGTATGTTCAGCAAGGTAGACTATCGATGATAGACAGCTTGTTTCTGCTTTTAGTTGTGATCTGTGTGTGCTACCTATTCTGGTGGGCGGACCGACAGGATGAAGATTAATGCGCGACCTATTGTTGGTAGGGTTCCTGTTTGTGGCGGTCTACTTCGCTTTCCGACGGCCGTATATCGGTATTGCTGCCTGGGCATGGATTGCCCTGATGGCCCCGACTCAGTGGGCTTTCGGGTTTTCTAACAGTTTCAGGTTGAACCTGACGATCGTTGTGGTCACGGTTCTCGCTTACCTCTTTGTCTATAAGAATAAAGAGATGCGTATTAATGGCTTGGGCGCCTGGGTATTGTTGTTTGGGTTCTGGACGCTGATTACAACGAGTTTTAACATGAACTCGGACCCAGCTTGGGTGTGGGGGTACTGGAACCAGTTCCTGAAAATCCTCCTCCTTTATCTCTTTATCACCTTGATCATCACCAAGCGGCTACATATCGATACTCTTATTTGGGCCATTGTACTGGCGATATCCGCATACGCCGCTATGGAAGCAGTGAAGTTTATACTCTCGGGTGGCAGCCACCAGGTCGTGGGCAGGGCAGGCATCATACGTGATAGAAATGACTTTGCCGTGGCGGTAAACATGTGCATTCCTCTTGTTATCTACCTGGCGCAGACGACCAGGCACCACACCCTGAGGCTGGGCCTATGGGGGCTTTTGGCGCTCAATATTCTGGCTATTGTCGGCACTGGTTCTCGCGGGGGATTTATCGGCTTGATAGTGCTGGCAATAGCATTCTGGTTGAAGTCTCGCCATAAAGTAGTGCTGTTGCTAGCAGCGTTGCTGGTTGTTCCGGTGCTGTATGACAAAACTCCAGAACATTGGCGGGATCGCCAAGCCACAATATCGACGGCTGCGCAAGACGACAGCTCATTTATTGGCAGGCTGTGGGCATGGAAGATATCAACCATGATCGCGCTGGACTATCCTTTGACGGGGGGAGGCTTCGGTGCCGTAATAGAGCCTAGGCTTTGGAATTACTACGCGCCCTTGACTCCAGACTACCCGCCAGTGAAGACACCGCCAATACCGGATTGGCAGAACCCAAAAGCGGCCCACAATATTTATTTCCAGGTTTTGGGCGATCACGGGTTTGTAGGGCTTGGTATTTTTCTGATGTTTTTACTTCTAGCGCTACTGGAAAACTTGAAGAGCTTAAAGGTGGCTAGGCAGCAGAATGTCTACTGGTTCCGGCAACTCGCTAGCGCCTTGACACTTTCTCTAGTGGGGTATGGTATTACAGGGGCCAATGTTAGTCTGGCCTATTTCGACCTGCTTTATGCTGTTCTTGGAATAATCGCGGTGATGGCCATGAATAGGGATGCACTTTTGTCAGTATCAGACGCCGGTCTTGCACGGCCAAGGCCTACAGGTTTGCGTCAGGATGTTAGAGCCACTGTGTAATGAGCTCGTGGATCGGGAGAGAACTACTGATTGGAAGTTGCGAATTTTCATAGCTGGCATTATGCCGACAATAACGTAGCTATGAAAACTATTGAGCCCACCTACGAAAAATTATGGAGATCAACAATGCACACAGGAACCATGCTTATTATGCAATTGCTTGCTCTTGCGGCTTTGTACCTTTTGATTGCAGCGTGGATTTACCATAAGCTATCTTCGCTGATAGATAGCTCATCGAAAAAGACCAACCTGTCTATTGCAAATATTTATAGTCAGATTGAAGCTCTGTTAGGACTATATGTCGAAGTTAAGCCCACACATGGGTTTCCTCCTATGCGGGGATGGGCGGCTTCGCCGGACTTCTTATACCACCTGGTTCGCCACATTCAAGATACTTCTCCAAAGACCGTGCTCGAATGTAGTAGTGGCGTTAGTACGTTGATAATAAGTGGATGTATTAGAAACTATGGCGGTCACGTTTTCAGTCTTGAGCACGACCCCGTTTACGCGAGCAAGACACGTAGGTTGCTGGAACTGCACAAATTTGAAGAAAATGCGCAAATCATTGATGCGCCTTTGGGGGCTATTGATCTCCCGGATTGGCACGGTTCTTGGTATAACATTGAGCAGCTGCCGAAGGACAAAAAGATAGATATGCTCGTCATTGATGGGCCTCCCGCCACGATCTGTGCAAAAGCAAGGTTGCCCGCATTGTATGTTTTAAGTGAGCTTCTGGCTGAGGAATGTACGATCTTTCTGGATGACGCGGCTAGGGAGGATGAGTCACTTATAGTAGCGCAGTGGCTCAGAGAATTTCCGCAGTTTAAATTGAACGAATTCGCTTTCGCAGAAAAGGGGATAGCGGTCTTAACCAGGTCTAGGTCGACGCGGTAGTAATAGCCGGAAGTGTTGATGAGGGTGCAAAAAGTCATGAGCGAAGGTATCTCTGTCACGGTCATTATTCCAACGTTCAACCGAGCGAAGTACATAGCCGAGTGTATAGCGAGTCTACTCGCGCAAACGATGAAACCGGATCGAATAATAGTCGTTAATGATGGGTCAACCGATGATACTCTTGGAGTGCTTTCCCAATTCGGCGACAGGATCACTGTGGTAAATAAGGCTAATGGAGGTAAGGCGCAGGCTCTAAACTTCATATTGCCATCTGTTACATCAGACTATGTTTGGTTATTTGATGATGATGATGTGGCGCTTCCAGATTCAATTTCTCACCGAGCATCTTTATTGTCGGAAGCACTGGACGTAAATCTGGTGATTAGTTCTCATTTTGTCGGTGTGGACGATGTGGATGGAAAAATAATATCAACGCAACAGTACCAATTTCCCATGGTTTCAAATGAGGATTTTTTTTTCCAGGTATTGTGCGGCTGCTTCTTTACGCTTCCGGGCATGCTTATCGCCACCAGTCTACTAAGAGATGTTGGGCCATTCGATGAAGCACTATTACGATCTCAGGATTACGACATAATCATCAGACTTCTTCATCAAGGGAAGGCAATCATGACAAATACGCCGACCTTTATTGTCAGACTCCACAGTGGTGTGAGGGGGCCGCTCAATGCTTTGCATGATTACCAAGAGAAGGATAATATCTGGCTTAGATATGATCAAATGATCGGAAGGAAGGTAAGATCTGCTTTGAATTTGATGGAATATTTGCCGGAGAAGATGCAAGAGGCAAAATACCCTAAGCGCCTGGCATTAATGAGAAGAATGAGCGTCATGGCCAGTAAAGGACTTGTTCCTGAGATGGTGGAGGACGTAGCCAGCGCGCTAAGTCACTGCGGGAGCGTGTTGTCCAGTGAGGAGATTTTACTTTGTCGCGGAGCGGCCTGCACAAAATATTTTGTATTGCAAGCTTCCTTGGGGGATAACGTGTTATTGGAAGGCTTGAAGCCCATTCGGTATTCAATCGCAAAAAGGCAAATTATACGAAGCTTTTGCCGAGGCCTTCTTTGGTCGATGAGAAGTACTTTGGTAAGCAGGCAAGGTAGACTTAATTTAATGAAATTGACTGTAAGCCTTTATCTCCTATCGCGTCCCCTAGGCATCAAATTATTGTGAAATTGAAAAGCATTGTCTGTCGATCTTTAAAAACGGACAATCATGGTCGTCCAAGTATCTTGGTGGCGAGTATTTTGAAGTCTTTGAAATACTGAAACGATATGACGTTGAGAAAAATGGAATAGATAAAGACACCTAATAGCATGTGCGCGACAAGAAGGTGTGCTTGTGTATATGGCCATGACCAGTCATGACTAAGACCTCGAAAGATGGAGATGGATATCCACATGAGTATAGACGCCACTGCGGGTGGCCCCAGTATCTTCCAAAGATGTCTAGATCTCAGCCCAATCAACCCCAGGCCAATTCGGAATGTAACAACTGAATATAATGAGGTGATTGCGATAGCAATTGATACTGCTTCGAGACCATAAGGTAGGGCGATTACAATTCCCGTGACAACAAGCATTGTTCCGAAAAGATTGTACTTCAGCGCCAATCCAACACGGTTCATTGCGTTGAAGACGGGCGTGATAATTGCTGTTGAACCGCGTAATGCAATACTTAGTCCCAACATGGTCAGGATCGGGATCATAGGTAGCCACTTGTCGCCGTACAATATTGGCACTAACTCTCTGGAGACCGACGAAAGGCCAAATCCTATTGGGAAGATGATCGCGGCAAGAATACGGGCGCTGCGCATCACCGAATCCTGCATTCGTACCCGGTCATGCTGTATGGCCGAGAAAGCCGGAAACAGAACACGCTGTAATGGTATGGCAATGCGTGATCTCACTTCATCTGTCAGCGATCTGGCATTTTGGTAATAGCCCAGTGGGGTCGCGCCCAATTGCCGCCCTATGAGCGCGAGGTCAACATTCATATTCAAATAAAACAACAAGCCACCGCCAAAATAGCTTCCGCTGGTCTTCCAGGTTGACGAAAGGTAAGCAAGGTGAAACCGGCGCCGAGGCCAATAAGGTACTGCCAGCAGACTAAGCACAACTGACATCACAGATCCTGCGATTGAACCGGCAACCAGGCTCCAAACGCCAAAGCCCAGGTAGGCAAATGTAATGGCGACAGATACCCGAACAATCATCGCACTGATTTGAATCCAAAACTCAGTTTGAAAGTGCATGAGACGCGCCAGCAATGCATGGGGAACAATAGCAAGCCCCTCAATTAGAAAAATCCAGCAAAGAACCCGAAGTATTTCTCCTGTCAGTGGATCTGAGTAGAGCCAACTGGCGAAGAAGGAAAGTCCAAACACAAAGAAGCTGAGTGTGATGCCCAGCATGACGGATGCCCAGAAAACCGTATCAATTTGCAGACGAGTAATAACCCTGCGCTGGATAAGTACCGCACTGAAGCCAAAATTGCTGAATAATGCCGCAAACTCGGTTATCACCGTCGCCATGGCGATGTAGCCGAAGTCCGCGGGAGAAAGAAGCCGGGCCAATACAGCTACTGATCCGAGTGTGAGCAGTGTTCTAAGAACAATACCAATAAATGTAAAGGTTGCGCCGCTGATAACCCTGCGGCCCAAATTACTAGAGTTAAGGACGAATGCCCTTCGCACGATATCTTTATGTCTGCTTGTTCGACCAGCAGGGCGCCTAAGCGGATTAGTCATGAAGTCCTCTATAGTCGCGCGGCACAAGGCCTAAGCTTGGGAGGTTTGTGGCGGATCTCGGAGGTCGGTGCTCCGGTCGTGAGCAGAGCGGTCATTCTTTTATCATTGGCCCGATATATTCCCGGGATATTACTACATTGTCTATATATAGCGACATTTCATGAGGTGGTTTGGTAACTCCGCCATGGTAGACATTGAACCACACGTTTTCTATCTTCAGTTCCTTCGTGTCCCGGAAACGGATATCGCTGCGCTCGAACACCAGTTGGCCATCGATCCACGCTTTGAATTCACCGTCGGACTGCCCAAGCTCGTTCATTCTTACGTATTGCTCAACGCTGTACCATTTATTCTGCTGTAGCCAACCTGTAGGTCCCATACCCCACCCCCAGTTTGCACTCGGCGCTCCCTGTATTCCGACATGGTATGCGTAGGACCCGATCGCGACTTTGTTGGTCATTTCGGGAACGTTGTCGGATCTGCGCATGAATGCTCCACGTACAGACCAGCCGTTGTACCCATCGGATGCCCGTAAACCCCAGCCGCCCTTGTTATAAGTGCCGCCGAAACCGGGAAGCTTTCCTCCATCAGCCGATGGATTCCAGTTGTCGCCAAATCTTAGGTAGTAGCGAAAGTAAGCCTCCTCGGGCTCCTCGCGGTGCAGCTTGGCAAAATCGTAGCGCAGATCCAGGGCGAAATTCTTTTTGGGAACCAGGGTGGTACGTAGTGCCCGGCCCTGGAGTGGCGCAAAGCCATTCTCATCGTCATCAACGGGTTGTGTTTTGCTGGTTCGCCCCGCATGGCTCCATCCTGCTGGCCAGTTTCGTTCTTCAAAGCCCGTTGCAAAATAGACTGCTGGATGGGAGACAATATCCCTATCCTCGGGGTGGTTGGCGGCGAGGCCCATACGCGACGTTGTACTGGTAGCCCAGGGTGGATGTACCTGGAAAACGCCTACAGCTGACCCGTTGTGCCACTGCTTGTCGGTTGTCAGCTTTAATTCTGCTTTGTGTATCTTTCGTTGCGGATCAGCCTTGAATGGGAAAATGATAATGGCGTTATCATTGCCCCCAACAGAAAAAAGAGAGCCACCGCCCAGGCCCCTGATGGTCGTACAGTTGATAGAAGTGTCGGCTGTTGGAGCGAGGCTTGTGATTTCACCGTTGTCCCATTCAACCACCAAAAGCGGCCTTACTTCGGGATCGTCACTTTCCCGGCTGCGAAAGTTGACTACCCCCTCGGGTGCATTGGGCAGGGAGCGCAGGAAAAGTGCACCGGCAGGTTGAGCTCCGGCTTGCCACTTGCCCGCCATTGAGGTGATATCCCAGCGGATGATCTGACGTTTGGAGGAGGGACGTACCCGGGTACTGTCGAATGGTTCGGTGCCCCAGAGTTCCCCTCGGGCATCCAGCCAGTCTCCCCCCCCCCGTTGCCAGCTTGCATGTGCGGCCGCAAAATGCGCGCCACATGTCATTCCGCGGGGGCCGTCACTCAGGGGTACACTAGCCTTGAGGGTGCCCGGTAGAGCAAGCAGCATGAGCGCCAGCACGAAGCTGTAGAGGCCGAGCTGCCAGGGGCTGCGGCTGGCGTCTGGAAAATATCGGTCTGCATTGCGGTAGTTCACATTTCTCTCCACATTGGTCTCTGTCAGCATGCGCTGTTTACTGATAACGGTATGCTCAGACTTGTACTCCATCCACAACTACCAGGACGCCGTGTTTCACATCAAAATAAGCGAGCCGCTTGTTTCCGTTAGGCATATCGGCGCCTTTCGGGTTGAGTCTTGTCCACCAGTTATCCTTCGGGTCATAGGACCACAGGTTGTTGCTTCTAAAGTCTACCAACAGTCCGTGACCCGTTACCGGATCCCGATACATGGGCGCGAAGGCGTCATGGCCCTCGGGCCAGTGCTCTTCCTGCTCTGGCCGCGCCAGTATCTTGCTCCAGCGCTTCTTGTGGATATCAAATTGAAATGTGCCATGCCCCCTTTGGGAGATGATAACTTTGCGTTCAGGGTCATAGTAACCTACCTGCTCCGTTTTGGGGGACTGCGCCTGGAAATCCCCTGTCTCCGCATTGGCACGCAGGTTTGTCCAGGATTGCGTGTCGGGTGAATAAAGCCAGGTGGCCAACATCTGCCAGTGATTGGTATGCCAGATTGCCCCCCCAAGAGCGGGAACATACTCAAGCAAGCCTCCGAACGGTGCTCGCGGAAAGGGGGGGCTAGTCTTGCGGAACCGCCATTGCTGGGTCTGCGGGTCGAAACCCCACAGTGGTGGCCCCTTGTAACGCTCGCCAGGGTTTCCTTGCAGTTGCTTGATGACCTCGTGCTGGTTGGTATCCCAGGTGTTCATGAACAGCAGTTCGCGGGTCATTTGATCCCAGGTGATGCCCCACCAGCTGTGACCGATGACGACGGGGCCGCCGCGCTCGGTCACTAGAATGCCGTCCCTGAACCTTACATCGCTGGGGTCAGGCCCAAGGCCGGCGTAGCTGCGGGGGTTGTCGGGCGGGTACAGCAGGACCCAGGCAAGCGCGCCGAGATCAAATTCCCAGACGTCATTCAAGCGGTGAGGGCGGCCGTGATTGGCTCCTGCAAACAGTGCCCGCTGGCGTTCAGGCGCCCACACCATTTTGATGGAGTAGTCCCGTCCCATGGGGCCTGTCTGATCCAGTTTGAATCTCCTGGCGACCTCATTGAATTCACCCAGGACCCGTGCGTTGCCGAGCCGGATCGCGTGATTGGGCGCCAGGTTCGCAAGTTTTTTCAGCACTGAGCGTTGTGATTCGAGCTCTGGCTTGGCGGCTCCGTATTCACTGGCGTGTACCCCGGGCACAAGTAGCAGCATTGCTGCTGACAACAGGAAATGACGCAATGCAATCATCTTGCCGGATCCTCCGTTATGAGGCTTGCAATATACTCGCAGGTGAGTGCTTCAACCTCGGTCTTGAAGCCAGCGGACGAGAAAGTATGGTCTGCTTTCGGCAGCCTGTGTATTTGCGCCTTCCCGGACTTGAGTGCGGCCCATTGTGTATCCTCCAGGGCCTGCTGTTCGAACTCCCTGGCCGTCAGATCCGACCCGCTCAGTATCAGGCAGATCTGGCCCCGGAACCGGTTCAGCCCGGCCTGCATCCGGGCCTGATAGCTGTTCTCTGGCAATTCCTCCTTCTCGCGGCTGGCATGCACAAATCCACCAAGGTCCTGCAAGCTTCCGTTCATGTTTACCTTGCCTCCCAGCAGTTTACGCCAAAAGTTTATCGAGAGCAGCCGCCGCAGATAATAGTGGCGTACCATGGTTTTTCCCATGGCTGCCTCGCTTCGCAGCCAAGGGTTCAATAGCACCAGTCCCGCTATGCGTGGGTCCGTGGGCGCATAGATCATCGCGGCAGAGGCGGCATCGCAAAGACCCCATAGAACAATGCGTTGAATACCGGTTTCCGCACTGAAGGCATCGCAGGCTGCCTCAATATCGAGGTCAATATTCTCGAAGGGCTGCTTGCCGCCTTCGCTATCCCCCATTCCCCGGTAGTCAAAGCGCAGGCAGGTGATACCTTCCCGGGCCAGTGCCCGGGCCAGCTGGACAAACTGCCTGTGGCTGCCGACCCGGTACTGTGGGCCACCAACGATCAGCACGACACCAACCTCCGCGCATGTTTCGGGCTGATGCAGGATGCCCAGCATCTGCAGGTCTTTGATTGGGATGGCCAGGGCTCTTTCCACAACCTATTCCTCCAGCATGGCGAGGCTGTGAGGATACAGGGCCGGGACGGTAAATGTTTCAGGCGTTTGCCAGAACAGGGGGCTCTCCCGGGCATCCAGGCAATAATGACTGGCAGGCCAGGAACTTGTCACACGCTGGACCCCTGGCGTGATTGTAGTTGCTCCCAGCTCCAGCCAGCCAATGTGGCTGAGCGGCGCCAGGCCGGCAGGTACCTCAAGTGCCTCGATTGAACGGACCAATGGCTCATTGAGCGGGTAGCCCGCCACCTCTATGCTATCGCCATCAGCGATGCGCTGCCGCCAGTTCACCTTGTCGTTACTGCCGTTAAGTATCGTGCTGGCCTGCTTCAGGCGCAGGAACTGACTGATATAGAGTTTGCCCGCCGTCACGGGCTTCCAGAGCAGTTGCCGGTTCACTGGCAGCGCATCATGCAGCGCATTCTGGAAATGCAGCAGGATCAGGCCTCCGAAGCGCACCCCCCAGAGAACAATTTCCTGGACTCCCTGCTGTCTGAGCCAGTCTCCGGCGGCGATGATGTCCTCCAGCCAGACCTGGGCGGTGGCCTCGTTGACATTGCCTTCGCTGTCACCAGTCCCATAGTAATCCAGAACGCAGGTGGGCAGGCCGTGAGCGGCGAAGTACTGCGCCTGCTTAGCGATGACGGCGCGCGACAGGTTCATTTCCTCGAACAGGGGTGGCAGACAAAGTATTGCCCTGCCGGATTGTAGTTGTCCCGTGACCGACAGGAAAATCCGGCCCCTTGCGGAAGCAATGAAGTGCCCGCTTATTGCCATGGCAACTAAACCTCCAGCAAGTCAATGCGCGGTGATCGTTTCTTCGAAAAGGACAGCGAACAGTAAGGTCGGCGGCTGGCTATCATTACTTGCGCCATTCCCACCCTCAGGAACAGGGCGCTGCCTATTTTTTTGGCTCCCAGCTTTTCATGGGAGCGAATGGAATGCATGTTATAGGCGGAAATACGGCTCAAGGTGCAGGCATAGCCTCTTTGGGTGAGCGTGCGATTGGCCTCTTGCCAGGTTTGCAGAAATACCCTGCCAATGCGATATTTCGGCACGACATAAATATCGAAATCCCACACCGCAGTGGCTGGCAGAACATAGGTGCAGCGGACCTCATCTTCCTCAAACTCGCCAAAGCCAAACCAGGCGCAGGCTACCACTTGTTCCTGCTTGACAGCGATCAGGCACTGTACGTCCTGCTCGAACCTTGCCTTCAGGTTTGGCAAAGGTCTGGGCAACTGCGCCAGCAGGTCTTCATACTTTTCCAGCCATCTGAACTCCAGCTTCCCGCTGGTGCGAGCATTTATCGCTGTATCCAGTGGCTGCTTGTAGAACCGGTACCAGTACAATCCGGACTGCTTCCCCAGTTTGCTGATCAATCGATGGGCGGCCAGCGCAGCGCCAACTGCCAGGCCATGCCTGCGAAAGAACGCTGTATAGCGATTGGCCTTAGGGCGCCCGTTCACGACAGTACCTGGTTGTGAACCAGGCGCAGGTGGAACCGAAACGGAATCCTGTCCCATGGCGTAAACCGTCTAAGCAGGAAAGGGGAGGTGCTCTTGTCCGAGGTCCCCTTGGTGGTGACAACCGCGGTGTCGAAACCAGCCTGCTGTACATGCTGGACGGTACTCCCATCGAGATCCCTGCCCTCAATGCCGTTTGGGTAGGCAAAATGTTTAAGCTCCTGCCCGACCCAGGATTCCAGGTCAGCCTTGCTCTGGTCTATCTCTCTCCGCTGGGCATCGGCATCCAATTCCTTGAGAATGGGATGGTTTACCGTATGCGCCCCGATTTCCACGCCTCTCTCAGACAGCGCCCGAATCTGGCCCGGATTCATCATCAGGGGTGCTTGTTCCTCCACTCCACTGGTCTGGTAAAGCGTAGCCACCCGGTCCAGCCGCTGCTCTACCGGTAGGTACTTTAACTCGTTCAGCATCTGCTGTGCTGCTGACCTTCGCTGCTCCCAGGATCCCAGTGAGATAACTCTGTCCTCAAGCTGGAGTGTCTCGCGCGCAGGATCACTGAACAGGTGAATAACTCGGTCATTCCACATGTTCTCGCCTCGACTGAAAGCCGTGGCGACATACACCGTTGCAGGGATCTGGTACTTCTCAAGAATGGGCTGAGCCACCGTGAGGTTGTTCACGTAGCCGTCGTCAAAGGTTACACAGACCGTGTTGGCGGGTAAGCTACCTTCGCGCAGGTGTTGGACCGCGTCGGCAAGCGGCATGGGATTGCAGTGGCGGGCAAGTAATGCCATCTGCCATTCGAATATGTCTGCCGTAGGTTCGGTGGGGCGCATGGGGTCTGGCGCATCCAGCACCTGGTGATAGATGAGAATGGAAAGTTTTCCGCTTGCCAGTGCCCTTCCTACCAGTGATAAAGCAGAGTGTGTGAGATTCATGGACTTCTGCTTGCCAGCCAAAATTCAAGCGACACCATAATCCAGATCAGCTCTCCGAAGTAGCCCGAGTGCCCGGACTTATGATTGGTAATGGCGTCCTCTATAAAATCGGGCCGAAATATCCCCCGTTGCTTGAGTTTCTTTAACGTCTCATCTGTTAGCTGTTGCAGGGCGGGCTGTTCTTTCATCCATAAGCCGAAAGGAAGGCCGAAACCATGCTTTTCCTTATTCAGCGTTGTCTCGGGCAGGAACTCGCGAAAGCTGTTTTTGTAAAAGTTTCGCAGCTTGCTGCCCGGTAGTTTCACGCGAGCGGGAATTGTACAACTGAAATCAACCACTTCCTTTTCAAATAACGGATATCGTACCTCCACCCCGGCCTTTCGGCACATGCTGGATACCTTCACCAGATCGTTGTCAGCCAGGGTGAACTTCCAGTCCAGATACATCATGCGTTCCACCGGATCCTGCGACGGACACTGTTCATAGCGACTCCGTTTTTCACGACTGGGTGTCGATGCGTCAATTTTTGCGAGGAAAGATTCCTCAAAAACATGTGACGGCTCAAAGCGATTCAGAAAGTTCCAGCTATCCATACGATCGGGCAGGGGGACAGACGCCTGCTCGATATAGCTTCGGCCCTTTCTCAATAGGGGCAGTTCACCCAATTGGGTGCTCAGCAAGGCTTCCAACGGTCCGCTTAGCGCGGTTGGTGCCCGTCCCCAAAGCTCGAACAGTTTTTGCTTGGCGTAGCGTTCATTACCGGCAAATATTTCGTCCCCCCCGTCACCCGCCAACAAGACGTCGACACCGTGATCACGAGCTACCTGGGCACAGATAAAGGCGGCCATGGCAGAGGAGTTGCCGAACGGCTCGTCGAAGAAGCCCGCAACCGCAGAGAAATTGTCGCTAATTTCTGCTGGTTGGAGGTAGTGTTCGTGATGCGTTGTTTGAAAATGACGTGCCGTGGTGCGGGCATAAGCAGACTCATCATAACCCTCGGCATGGAATCCTATTGCAAAGGTCGGGGCTCCGGGTTGTTGTTCTGCGAACATCCCTGCGACGGTTGAGCTGTCAAGCCCGCCACTCAGGAATGCACCGGTTGCCGGAGCTATATTGCGCCTGACAGCATCCCGTATGACCTGTCTGCACTCAGCCATCAGTATAGCCGGTGCCGCTGGGCTGTAGTTATAGGGTGGTTTATATAGATTGCGTCGCGTGGACTTGCCTGTCAGGTCAACATCAACCTGTTCCCCCGGCTGTAATTTCGTGAAGCTCTTGTAGATTGCGCCAGGTGAAGGAATACAGTGAAAAAAGCAGTAGTTGTAAATCGCCTGTGCATTGAGTGATTTACTAATGGCCGGCAGGTGTGGCTCCAGCAGTTTCAGGGAGTCCGTAATCCACCATTGATTAGCTTCAGTCGCGGTATAGAGTGGAACACTGCCAACATGGTCACTGATCAGGTGGATATTGCCACTGTCCTTGTCCAGCAGAATGATGGCAAAAAAGCCTGCAACTTTGCTGTAGAAATGCGTGGGAGCGCCATGAAACTGCTCCAGAAACCAGGTGCCGGGCTGCTCAAGGCCGTAGTCCTGACCATACGGGCGTAGCCTGCCAAGCACAATTGCATGAAACCGGTCATCCTCGCATAGCAGCGAGGGGTGCTCTGTCACGATGTTGAGGCGGGTAGAGTTTGTCCGCGAGGGCTGGGCGGCAAAGGTTAGCCAGCGAACTCCAGTTGGGGGGGGTGTTGTTTCGTCAGTCAGAATCCACATGATTGGTTAGTACTCGCGGCTCGCCGTTGTTTCCGTCATCCAACTGAAACGACGGGCGAATTTTCTTAGCCAAGCGATAGGCTGGGCGAAATAGGACTTAAGGATCAAGCAGCTCGGATGCTCAAGGCGCCCGTGCTTCTTGCTTTCTCTTAGCAGTGTTCTGGCCTGCTGACCCTTGCCCATGTATAGGCATTTGTCGATCCAGCGCCCGTACACCGAAAGGCGCTGCCTGGTGAACTCTTCGGCATGGCTGTGCGCGAACAAAGGATGATTGTGTTCCAGTCGGTCGATCACCTCAAGATTGTAGCGGTACCCCGGCAGTGTCCTCGTGAGACTTCCACTGCGTTGGTGAATAATGGCCAGAGGCTGCCTTATTTTGGCGTAGCAGCGGCCTTTGCAGACTCGAAAAAAAAAGTCTACGTCCTCGCCAATGGGCAGGGTAGTGTCGAAGCCACCGACCTCTCTAGCGCGGTGGGTTCTTACCATCACGCTAGGTGTGCCGAGGTAAGGATTGCGGAACAGCGGCAAAAAATCCGAGTGGATTTCAAATATGTCAGGGCCATATGGCTGCGTGACTGATGCCAGCGAGCCACTGCCCAGGCGTTCAGGCGAATATGTTATCAGGTCGGTACTGACGAGTACGACATCCTGGTGCTCCTGAAGCAGCTGAACCTGTTTCTCCAGCTTGGAGGGGTGCCAGCAGTCATCTGCATCAAGAAAGGCGATAAGTTCGCCGCTGGCGTGCTCGATGCCAGTATTTCTGGCAGAAGATACCCCGCTATTCTCCTGCCGGACCAGTTTGACGTTACCGCCATAGGACGCGGCGACAGCGGCGGTGTCATCGGTTGATCCATCATCCACGACGATGCATTGAAAATGGGTATAGGTCTGCTCCAGTACACTCTTGATTGCTCGCGACAGGCAGCCGTCACAGTTAAAAGCAGGTATCACCACGCTCACCAGTGGCTCGGAGGCATTTTTGCAGTTGTTTGCATCTCGATTTGATGGTGTTCTGGTGGTGGCGCGGCTAACGGTCATTGAGCTCACTTGAATTCTCGACTATCAATCTATTGGTGAAGTTCTTGCCCCAAGCCTCCATACTGAAATGGCATGCTAACCGTTGCATTCGGAAAGGTAAATGTGTTGGTGCTCGCGAGGCTTGGGAGTTGTGACGGGATCGCCAGTAATACATCGTTTTCAAGTTATTACAGCCAAATATTGTAGACTGTGGCATAAAGGATAATGGAGGCAAGATATATGAGGTACCTTCGCGGTATTGTGGCGCTGGCAGTGTTGCTCGGTGTCCCATTGGTCCACGCTCAGACACAGCCAGGAGCCCCGTTTGTCGGTATGGACTTTCTGGGACTTCAATGCTCGGGTTCTGGGGGGACGTATGGACCGTTTGATTACACGCAGCGGGCCAGTTTAGGGAAGCAGCTTCATACAGTGGAGAGCTACCACTTCACCTCCGATGTGGAATCACTGAAGCGAGGAAGCACTACGATGCTTCCTTATGGCGATCTTGCGTATACGCTGGGAGCATGGCCAAATCATCATCGTGCCCTGAACGCGATTTCTCGTTACCAGATGGTGTCCAGCCGCAAAGGCGAGCAGCTGCGCATCCCCGCAGAGTGCTGGTTTCAGCGGGCGATCCAGTTCAGCCCCCGTGACGCGACAACCCGGATGCTTTACGCCATGCATCTTCAAAAGGTCGGCAAGCTGGAAGCGGCGCGGGCAATCTATGTGGAAGCGCTGGAACTCGATTCCCGCAACATACAATTGCATTACAATTATGGCCTGTTGCTGGCCGCCATGAAAAACTATCCGGAAGCCAGGCGCCACGCGAAGATAGCCTATGACGCGGAATTCCCGTTGCCGGGGCTTAGAAACCAGCTCAGCAGAGCGGGTCATTGGCCGTGAGGTGCAAGTCAGATCTTTAGTTGCAAGCCAATCCTGGCCCGCCGGCCTGGCGCGTAAAAGCCGATCGAGGATTCGAGCCGCCTGTTGCCCAAATTGTCCACGTTGGCCGAGATTCTCAGGCGCTCACTGACCTGCCACAGCAGCGTGGCATTGATATCCGTATATCCCCCCAACTTAACCGGTCCCGTAGCGACGGATGCGTCGTGGAATGAACCTCTGGAATCTGCCGCCAGCATCAGCTCCACCGGCCCCAGTTCAGCTTGCAACTGCAGTCCGCCAGACCACTGCGGCCGGCGTCTCAGGCGACTGTCCGAGTCCGTAATGGCAGTGTCCAGGTAGGTGATGTCGAGGTTTACCCACAGCCAGCTGGCTAGCGGCAGGGTGCCCTGCAACTCCGCCCCCTTGGCGGTCACTTCGCTGCGATTGACCGAGAGGAACAGGTCGGCGTCGAAGTCCACCAGATCCTGGTAGCGGTTATGGAATAGGCTGACTTGTAGGCGGGTACCTGTTGTGGTTTCTGTGGCCAGGCCGATTTCACTGTTGCGGCTCAGCTCCGGTTTTAGCGCGGGGTTGCCGACCAGGGGGTGGGCCAATGCAAAAAAACTGGGGAGCTTGTAGCCCTCGCTGTAGGCTGCGAACAGGCGGGTACCGGGACCGAGGTCCCGGCTCAGGCTAATCCGTGCTGAAGATTCACTGTCGAAGCCGGAGGGGGCGTCATAGCGCGCGCCCAGGTCAAGGGAAGTGGCCCCCAGGCGTAGCGAGCCCTCTGCGAATGCACCGACGGTTTCTCGCGTCAGGCTGTAGTCCACCGGTACCGGGAAGCCAAAGTCGAGGGTGCCGCGGTTGTAGCCATCGGCCCGTTGGCCACTGACCCCGGCGATGAAAGACAGATCCGGGGTGCGCTTCCAGCGCACAAAGAATTCGCCGTCCAGCTTGCGGTAGTCGGACTGGACGACACTGGGCGGAATGCCACTGAGAACACCCTGCCGGATTCCTGGGTTGTCGATCTCCTCCTGGTGTCGACTCCATGACAGGCGGGTGGTCCACGTGCGGTTGCCATCCGCCTGGTGTTCGCTGTGCCAGCTGGCGAGCCACTGTTGACTGTCCCTGATTTCGGATTCAAGCGGGTCTGCAAAGCGAATGCCGCCGCTGTCCTCGGCCAGGCTTTCCCGGTTGGTCCGGCTGCCGCTGAACAGCAGTTGGTGGCGCTGGTCCTCGCCCTTTGCCTGTAGCTGTAGCAGGGCCTGCTGGTTGTCGTAGTTGGCGTATACGCTGCTGTCCTCCCGGGCCGCGGCCAGGCTGAGCAGGGCCGACCAAGGGCCTTCACGGGTGCCTGCAAGGGTCACGTTGGCACGGCGCTGACCGTCACCGCCCGCTTCCACCGCCACGCTTGAGGTACCTCGCTCGCGGGTAATAAAGTGAATCACCCCGCTGATGGCTTCGCCACCATGTACGGCACTGATACCGCCGCGATACACCTCCACCCGTTCGATAATCGACGGGTCCAGTTGGTTGAAATCAAAGCCACCGCCACTGCTATTGGTCGGGTCGTTTACGGCTACCCCGTTAATCATGACGAGAATGAAGTTGGGCTCGCCGCCGCGAATAGAGGCGAACGCATGGCCACCCGGGCCGCCATTGCGGGATATCAGCAGGTTGGGGACTTGCTTCAGCAGGGTCACGGTGTCGGGTGCGTTGATGCGCTCGATCTCAGTCCGCGAGAGGCTGCTGTGTGCGCCCAATGTGGCCTGCGGCAGCCGGCTGCCGGTGACGGTTACCGTGTCCATGTTTGCGGTTTGGCCCGGAGGGGCCAACAATAGAGCTGCGGCGGCAATGGCCAGTGTGGTGTGCTTCACGCTTTCTCCCTGTGTGCGCTTGTCATCATGGTGGCAATGTGGGCACTATACCGTAATCATCATTCTGAAGGGGCATACCGTGAAGCAATCCGGGTATCGAATGCAGTTGGCGGTAGCTCTGCTGCAACTGCTGTTCATTGTAGTGGCCTGTATCTTGGGGTATGTCCTGTCCCGGGAGGTGGCGATCATACCCGGGGCGGTGCTGCGCCTGCCGGATGTCTACGTCAGCCAGAGCGATTTGTGGAGTCTGGCGGGGATATTTGTCACGGTGTACCTTGGGCAAATCATACTGAGTAACGTGATCCTAAGGAGTCACGGCTTCAGCTCTCTGCGTCGGTTTGGCACGGAGTACCTCTTTTACCTGTTTGCCTACACAACGGCATCGCTTTACAGCTTTCTGGCCACCACTATCAACTATGACCCTCAGCTGATAGCCGCCATCGGGCTGATATCCACGGTTTTCTACCTGTTGGCCATGATGATGGTTTGCCTGGTGCGAGACCGCCAGGGCGTGCTGGCCTCAATCTGGCAGCCTGTCTGGAGTCTGGTGCGACGCCTGCTCAGCATACCTGGCGTACTCGCGATAGGATATTTCCTGGTGCCGCTGGCATTGGGTATGGCCTTCACGGTCGACCGGGACATCGCGAATCGCATTACCCAGGTCCGCATCTGGTTCAATCCCGTGCCCGCGTCGGAATGGGGCCTGAAGAACCTCTACCCCGAGCTGGTTTTCGAGCAGCCGGTGCTGGTACGGCAGGCGCCCGGCGATACCGCTGGTCTCTACGTGCTGGAGCGGGTGGGCAGGGTGTACCGCGTACCGTTCCCGGTTGCCACGGAAAAGGAACTGGTGCTGGATATCAGTGACCAGCTCGGCGAGGTGGAAATGGAAAACGGGGCCCTGGGTCTGGCATTTCACCCCCGGTTCGCGGACGATGCAGGTTCACGGTTTGCCTACCTCTACTACACGGATACCCGCCCCGCCGAGGATCAGGTAAACCGGCTATCGCGCTTTGATTTCGCCGCCCCGGACCCGGCTGCGCGCCGTGCCACGGAAACCCCGCTCATGGTGCTGCAGCGTGAGGGCAGCGGCTTCCACAACGGTGGCTCGCTGGGATTCGGCCCGGATGGCTACCTGTATGTCGGCGTTGGGGAGGGAGTGCACCCCCGGGACCAGGAGGCTCGCAGCTCCGCTACCGTACTGCGTTCGGCCGTCCTGCGGCTGGACGTGGATGAGCAGCCCGACAACTTGTCGCCCGAGCCCTTCTACTGGGGCTCTCTGCAGAATTACCGGGTGCCGGCGGACAACCCTTTTGTCGATCATCCGGATATCCGCGGCGAGTACTGGGCACTGGGGCTGCGCAATCCGTTCCGTTTCAGCTTCGATCCCGCCAATGGCGATCTCTGGCTGGGCGATGTCGGGTCCACGATTTGGGAGGAGGTCAATCTTATAGAGCCTGGCAAGCACTACCAGTACCCAATGGCGGAGGGGCATCACCCCACCGGCCGGGCTGGCCCGGAAACGCTGGATGTCCCCGAGCAGGGTCCTGTTTATGCCTACGAGCACAGTGCCTATGATCGCGCGGTGATTGGCGGTGTGGTCTATCGTGGTGATCGCTATCCCTCGCTGCAGGGCAAGTACGTGTTTGCCGACAATTATTCCGCGAAGATCTTTGTCATGCCCGCGGATCAGTCTCGGGTAGATGACGTTGATTTGATCGCAAGAGCTAGCCAGTACGCCCAGCGGGGCGTGAGCTCAGTCGCACAGTTGGAATCCGGGGAGATTCTGGTGACTACACTGGGCGCGGCATCAGAGCCCAGTGGCGAGGTGCTGGTGCTGGTGCGCGCGGAGGAGGCCGATGTGGTACAGCGCGAGGACACGCCCACTGCTGCACCCGCAGACTACGATGAGCAGGCCAGTGCCGCGTCCTTCGCCGTCAATTGCGCACGCTGCCACGGTGTTACCGGTGACGGCCAGGGGCCGGATGCGCCCTTGCTGGGAGTGCCCATGCCAGACCTGACATCCCCTTTATACCATTTTCAGCGTTCCGCAGAGGATATCCACGCGGTCATTGAAAAGGGCGGTGCCGCGCTGGGTATGAGCCCGCTGATGCCGCCCTGGGGAGAGTTTCTGCAACCGTCAGAAATCGATCATCTCGTGATCTACATCCAGTCCCTGCCGGACAAGCACCACCGCCACTGAGGTCAGTGGCCGGGGGGGCCCATCTTTCCGGCCACGAATTCCGCCAGTGAACCCACGGTTTCGAAAGTCTCGCCGCTGATCTCGTCGTCGTCGATCTCGCAGCCCAGGGCTTCCTCAATATGCTCAATCAATGCCATGATCGTCATCGAATCAAACTCGGGGAACCCGCCCATCAGGAACGTGTCTGCTGTCAGTGGTTCGCTGGCATCGAGGTTGAGGCAGGTGCGAACCAGGTCGTGAGTGAGGTCGATTGATGTCATTTTGCGTGCTTACTCCAGCGGTAAAAAAGTGATGGTCGAAAATTACTGACGCTATTTGTGAGTTCTGAGTCAATCACTGTGGCGGGATAATCTTTATATGGGGAGCCAGATAATCACGCCGCAGTTCAGCTGCGTTCACGAAAAAACGCAATTATACAAAAAAAAGGCCTCAGAGAGGCCTTTTTTGGCGGTGCCTGTGTTGGAGGATAGGCTGTCTATTCAAACAGGCTGCCTCTTGCTCGAGATTAGCTCTGCTTGTGCTTGCGGCGTCTTGCCGCAGTCAAACCCAAGCCAAGCATGCCGATACCAAACAAACCTAAAATGGAAGGTTCTGGTATTTTCTGCACATTCCAACTCGCTGCCACATAGAGCTTGCTGAACCCCGGTGCTATTTCGGGAGTGTATACATCGATAAACTCTCCGGTTCCAGTTGGATCTACATCGACGATTGTGCTTATTGGATTTCCGCTCCCGTCGGTTATTACGTTACCAGCCGAGTCCTCTACCGCGCCCGGGAAAAGCGTGAAGCTAATAGTATAGAGATAGCCGTCCAGCGCTTCGCTGATGGCAGCGAATTCACCCAAACCAACCCGGTAACGGTCTGCGCAGGGCCCCCAAGGCTCATCATCAATCGTAGCATAGGGGTCTGTAGGGGTGCAGTCGTCAAATCCTTCTGTATTGACTGTCTCCCAGAACTCTATCCGTGTTGTACTGGGGAAATCTCTAAGCAGTTGGGTGGTGCGCCCTGCATTCGTGAAAATGCGCAAGTCTGCCAAGGTATCAGCTCTCCAGAGTGGGTTGGGAAACTGGCTTGCAGGGCCGAAAAGTACATTATTTTCCTGGATCAGTTCATCAATGACCCAAAACTCCCCTGCGTTCCATTGTCCGGTATTGGCAAACTCCTGATTCAGGTCACTCACTGACGTACCACTCGCGCCATAAAGCGAGTTACTTTCGGTATCGTTGTAAGACTCAATGCTAATCTGGCTGAATGGATTGGGATCACTAGTAGTACCTGGAGCCCCTCTCCATTGCATGCCTGTATAAGTGCCGTCGGGGCCAGGGCCGGCGCCGCCACTGGCCTCGGTTCCAGTCATGCTGAATTCTGTATTGGTGCCACCGAAGAAGCCGGTGTTGGTGTCACCATCAGCTCTCGGGTCAACCCAACCTGCTGACTGAGAGAAGTAAAGTTGGGACAGCGGGACGGCAGCAGCGTTGCCCGCGAAGACCGTCACCGCGAGTGCGGTCGCTGCAACAGCTGGTTTCAGTAAGTATTTCATGTTGTGTCTCCTGGGTAATGAAAGCAGGTGCCTACTCGTGGCGCTTTGGTCACGAGGGGATTTGCATTATCGGTAAAGCACATACTGTGCCATGTGGTAAAAGTGTCGTAAAAACAGATAGATATGATTTACAGGGATAAGCGAATCTTGTCGGATGTAAAAAAACCTGACAGTTGCTGGCGAACTCTCCCGCCTGGCGCTCAACTAGGGCTTCCCTAGGATCGTGCTTTAATTGGGGTTGTTTATTGAGGCGCTTTTAAGAATCCCTGAACTATCAATATTGGTTTGTCGATTAAACCTGAAGCTTTTATGGGTGTTATACTACCGCGGGTGAGTCCTCGGGGCGGCTGACACGGCGCAGAAACGTGTTATGCTCGCGGCAGATATAATGAACGGGGTGGGGAGGGCTATGAAATCTGCAGCAGCGCCGCTGGATGCCCTGGAAAAGTACTTTTCGCTTAAAGCCTTTGAAATTGGCAGCAGTGAAGGCACATTGCATGACCTGTATGCCCTGCGCTACCAGGTGTATTGCCTTGAGTGCGAGTTCCTCAGTGCGGCGGACTATCCCAGTGGGCTGGAGTGCGACGAGGTTGACCACCGTTCGGCACACTTTGCCGCCCTGAATGCTGATAACGTGGTAATAGGCACGGCAAGGCTGGTGTTCCCTGAACCTGGTGAGCCGTTTCCCTATGAAGCCCATTGCCCACCACACAGTGATTTTGAGCGCCCGCCGGTGATGGAGGCAGTTGAGGTGTCGCGGCTGGCCGTTAGCCGGCAGTATCGCCGCCGTGCGGGGGATACCCGTGATGGCGTTAACGCGGAAGCACTCGAGAACGGTAACGACGACACCCGGTTCAGGAACCAGCGTGTTAATGGGCCCCTGCTGGTGCTCGGTTTGTACCGGGAGATGTACCGCTTCAGCCGCAAGAACAATATCCGTTACTGGTATGCGGCCATGGAGAGGTCCCTGGCTCGGGTGCTGGCCATGTACGGGTTTGTGTTCACCGCGATTGGTGACGAACACGACTATTACGGCCCGGTAACCCCCTATATCGGTGATTTAAGGAAGCTGGAAGACCAGCTGCGCGCTACCAGCCCGGAGCTGCTGGAGTGGTTTATCAATGGCTAACACCGCACTGCGGCCCTACTGACCAGGCCCGCTTATGGCCTTCTCCCTCACAAAATTCAAACGCACCCTGGTGCTGGCACTGCTCGCCCGGCAAACCCCGGCGAAGCTTGCGGCGGTGTCCAGGAAGCGCCTGCAAAAGGCCTTTGCCCGGGCGGCCAGGATATCCCCCGCCTACCGGGCCCTGCTGGCGGAAGCCGGAGTGGCGCCGGGCACCAAACTGGCCGCCGATGAGATTCTGCAGCGCGCCCCGGTGCTGGAAAAAGCGGACCTGTTTGAGCGTTTTCCCATCCACGAGCTGGTGGCGTCCACGGTGGCACCGGCGTCGCTGGCGGGGGTGCTGACCAGTTCCGGCCACGGCGGCAGCAATTTTGCCTTTGGCCTGAGTACCCGCGCCCAGCTGGCGTTTACGCCGGCGGACATCGACATGGGCCTGCAGGGCGCCTTTGATATCGACGGCCGCAGCACGCTGCTGGTGAACTGCCTGCCCATGGGGGTGGTGTTTACCTCCAATACCGTGTGTGTGGCCAATGTGAGCGTGCGCGAGGATATGGCGCTGGCGATCCTGCGCCAGGCGGGGCCCCTGTTCGAGCAGGTGATCCTGTGTGTCGACCCCCTGTTTTGTAAGCGCCTGCTGGACTACGCCGCCGAGCAGGCCTTCGACTGGTCTGCCCTGCGTACCCATGTGATCCTGGGCGAGGAGATGTTTTCCGAGGAATTTCGCAGCTATCTGGCAAGGCGCCTGGGCGCGGATATCGACACCCCGGGTGGCGTACTCATAGGCAGTTCCATGGGGGTGGGGGAACTGGGTCTGAACCTGTTTTTCGAAACCGCTGAAACCATTGCCCTGCGCCGGGAGCGGCACTGGCAGCAGCCCGATGCGCTGTTGCCGGCGTTTTTCTGCTACAACCCCCTGCGCACCTTTGTGGAGGTGCTGGAGCCGGATGACGACGGTGTAGGTGATCTGGTGGTCACCATGCTGGATAACCTGGCGCCGGTGCCGATGATTCGCTACAAGACCGGTGACCGGGCCCGCTGGGTGCCGGACGCCGAGCTGCGCAGCCTGCCGTCGGAGCTGTATCTGGCGCTGTACCGCCAGCCGTTGCCGATGGTCGCCATTGTTGGCCGCGACCGCGATCGCATTGGCGAGCACTGGCACGTGGACCATTTCAAGGCGCTGTTGTATCGGGATGCTGCCCTGGCAGATCATCTGTCCGGCGCGTTCCGGGTGTTGCCTGGCGCCGATGGCCCCGCGCTGCATATACAGCTGGGCCGCAATTGTGTGCAGGCGCCGGCCGAAATGGCGGTTGAGCTGTCTGCATTAATGGCGGCTTCTGCCAGGGAACGTGGTGCGCCCGCACCGGCCCTGCGCTGCTTCGCCTATGCGGATTTTCCCCACGGCATGAGCCTGGATTACGAGCGCAAGTTTCGTTATCTACCGGCCGCGGATGAGGTGAGCGCCCATGTTTAAGGCCCTGCTGAAAGCCCATGCCAATAGCTCATGTTAATAGCCCTGCGTAACCTGCGTCGGCACTTCCGGCGCAGCCTCACCTCGCTGTTGGCCATCGCCTTCGGGGTAGCCGCCATGCTCACCGCCAGTGGCTTTAATGAGGCCATGTTCGACGAGTTCCGCGAGGCCACCATCCGCTCCCAGTTCGGCCATATCCAGATCACCCGGCCCGGCTTTCACGACAAGGGCCGCAGTGATCCCTATGCCTATCTGCTGCCCCGGGAGGTCGCATTGGATGAAGCACTGCTGCCCGGGGGTGCTGCCCTGGCGCCGCGCCTGCTGGTGAACGGCCTGGCGAGTTTTGGCGAGGTGACCCTGCCGTTCATGGCCGAGGGTATTGACCCGGCGGTGGACATGGTGGATGACCGCTCCCTGCGGATGGTCGAGGGTCGGCGGCTGGCCGCGGGGGATGAGCGCCAGCTGGTGTTGGGCAGGGGCCTGGCATCGCAGCTGGAGGTGGCGGTGGGTGATGCCATCGTTCTGCTCGCCAATACGCCAGAGGGCCACCTGGGCGCCGCGGAGGCCGAGGTAGTGGGTATCTTCAGCTCCTTCAGCAAGGAGTTTGACGATGCCGCGCTGCTCATGCCCATCGGCCTGGCGCGCAGCCTGGTGCAGGTGGAGGGGGCCCACGCCTGGCTGGTATTCCTGGAAACCACCGGGGCCACCAATGCCCTGCTGCCCAGCGTGCGCGATGCGCTGCCGGCCGCTGAGTTTGAGGTGCAGCCCTGGCACGCGCTGGCGGAATTCTACGCCCGCGCCTCGGAGCTGTTCGCCCAGCAGCTGCAACTGGTCAAGGGCATTGTGGTCGCCATTATCCTGCTGGGCATTGGCAATACCATGATGATGAGCGTGCTGGAGCGCACCGGTGAAATAGGCACGGTGATGGCGCTGGGCACCCGCCGCGCCCAGGTGCTGCGCGGGTTTCTGCTGGAGGGCGCGCTGCTGGGTTTGCTGGGCGCGCTGATCGGCGTGGTGGTGGCGTTCGGCCTGGGTGGGCTGCTGGCCCTGGCGCAGGTTGAAATGCCGCCGCCGCCGAGTTTCGCCCGCAGTTACGATGCGGCCCTGTTGCTCACCCCGTCCATGGTGCTGGAGACGGTGGTTATCGCCGCGGTGGCCACCACCCTGGCTTCCCTGTACCCGGCGCTGCGCGCCTCGCGGATGGTGATTGTGGATGCCATTCGCAATGGGCGCTGAGGTGTTGCATGTTCGAGGTGTGTAATGTCTGAGCTGTGGCGCCTGGCCGCGCGCAATGTGTTCCGCCATCGCGGTCGCTCGTCGATGACGCTGTTCGCCATTGCCTTCGGGGTGGTGGCGCTGATCCTCGCCGGCGGCTTTATCAAGGACACGGTGGATGAGCTGGGCGAGTCCATGATCCACTCCCAGTCCGGGCATATCCAGGTGAGCCGCAGTGGCTACCGTGAACACGGCACCCGCGACGCCGGGGCCTATCTTATCGATACGCCAGAGGCCCTGCGCAGCGAGTTGGCCGCGGTGCCCGGGGTGGATGAGGTACTGCTGCGCATGGTGTTCACCGGGCTGCTCAACAATGGCCGTACTGACTGGGCCATTATGGGGGAGGGCGTGGAGCCGGCAGCGGAGGCCAGGCTGGGCACCTATATCAATGTGTCCGAGGGCCGCCAGCTGGAAGCGGCAGACAGCTACGGCATGATGCTGGGCGCCGGTGTGGCCCAGGCCCTGGACCTGGCACCCGGTGATTGGGCCAACCTGCTTACCAATACCCCGGACGGCGCGGTGAATGTGCTGGAGTTTGAAGTGGTGGGCATCTTCCAGACCTTCTCCAAGGACTACGATGCCCGCGCCGTGCGTATTCCCCTGGCCGCTGCCCAGGAACTGATGGGCGACGATGGTGTGCACCTGGCGGTGCTGACCCTGCAGCGCACCGGGGACACCGATGCTGTTGCTGCCCGGGTGGCGGCCACCATGGTGCCCCAGGGCTATGAAGTGCTGGACTGGACCGAGCTCAACCCCTTCTACGAGCAGACCGTGGAACTGTACCAGCAGCAGTTCGGCTTCCTGGTGGCGGTGATCCTGCTGATGGTCACCCTGAGCGTGAGCAACGCCATCAACATGAACGTACACGAGCGCGCCGCGGAATTTGGCACCATGAAGGCCTGCGGCGGCCGCCAGAACGAGATCCTGCGCCTGATCATCGCCGAAAGCGCGATACTGGGCCTGCTCGGCGCCGGTTTCGGCATTGCCGCCGGCAACCTGCTGGCCCTGGGTATCTCCGCCATCGGCATCCCCATGCCGCCACCTCCCAACTCGGACCTGGGCTACATTTCCCTGATCCGCCTGGGCTGGGAGATCACCCTGTTGTCTGGTCTGATCGGGCTGCTGGCGCCCATCGTGGCCGCGGTGCGCCCGGCACTGAGGGCGTCCCGGGCGGATATTGCGGAGTCGCTGCGGGAGGGGGTTTAGTTTTTCACTGGCGATTTTCGGCTTCTTTGACTAGTATTGTGATCTTTAGGGTATCTAATGATCATTAAAGTGGTCTTAATGCTGCCGGGAGACCTGCAATGACAATGCCGCGAACCTACACCCGATACGCCCGGGAAGCCGTCACCTTGCTGGGCGAGCAGATCCGCCTTGGCCGCAAGCAGCGCCGCTGGACCGAGAAAAACCTGGCGGAACGCGCCGGTATATCCAGGGCAACCCTGCAAAAAATCGAGAACGGGGATATGGGCTGCGCAGTCGGGTTGGTTTTCGAGGTGGCCGCGCTGGTGGGAGTGACCCTGTTTGATCACGATACCCCCGCCCTGGCCCGGCATACCGATCACACCCGCGACAAGATCGCCCTGCTGCCGCAAAGGATAAAAACCGGCGGAGAGGCAGTTTTTGATGATTTTTAAGGCTGGCAGGGAGGCGTTTGTGTGGATATGGTTACCGGGTGAGATAGAACCGGTGGTCGCCGGGCGGGTGATATCAGGCGATGGCAAAATGCTGTTCAATTATGGCCAGAGTTATCTTGAACGCACGCGCAGTGGTGCGCCCGCGATTGCGATTTATGAGCCTGAGTTGCCGTTGCGGCCCGGTGCCTTGGCACCGCTTGAAGGTCTCAATATGGCGGGGTGTATCAGGGATGCCGCACCGGATGCCTGGGGACGGCGCGTTATCATCAATAAAACACTGGGTCGCAAGGGCGCGGGGATCGATACCGCTGAGCTTGATGAGTTCACCTATTTGCTGGAGTCCGGTTCTGACCGTATCGGCGGCCTCGATTTTCAGGCCTCACCCACGGAGTATGTGCCGCGCGCCGTCAGTAACGTGACCATGCTGGAATTGCTGGAATCGGCTGAGCGGGTAGAGCAGGGCATCCCCCTTTCCCCCGAGCTTGACCAGGCCCTGTTTCGTGGTAGCTCTATTGGCGGTGCCAGGCCCAAAGCGCTGATTGAGGAGCATGGTAAAAAGTATATCGCCAAGTTTTCTTCCAGCTCAGATGTATACAGTGTGGTGAAAGCGGAATTTGTGGCGATGCGCCTCGCTGCATTGTTGGGGCTTGATGTTGCGCCGGTGCGGCTCGCTCGCGCCGCTAACAAGGACGTGCTGTTGATTGAACGTTTTGACCGCATGCCAGGTGCCCAGGGCTGGTCGCGTAAGCTGATGGTATCCGCACTGACGCTGTTCGGCCTGGATGAAATGATGGCGCGCTATGCCAGCTATGAAACCCTGGCCGAGATTATTCGCCGTCGCTTTACCCAGCCAAAAGAAACGCTGGAGGAATTATTTTCACGGCTGGTATTCAACATTCTGTGCGGTAATACGGATGATCATGCGCGTAACCATGCGGCATTCTGGGATGGCCGGTCCCTCACCCTCACGCCTGCCTATGACATCTGTCCCCAGGGGCGTACCGGTAATGAGGCGTCCCAGGCGATGCTGATATCCGGCAATAATAACCTGAGCCAGCTGGCTTCATGCCTTGATGCCGCGGCGGGCTTCATGCTGTCTGAAACCAGGGCCAGGGCGATTTTTGCACAACAGATGGCGGCGATAGAGCAGCATTGGAGTGACGTGTGTGATACCGCTGAACTCAGCGAAGTTGACAGGAATCTGCTGTGGGGCCGGCAGTTCCTGAACCCGTATTCACTGCGTATGGAGCGCTAGCAGGCTGTTACAGACGCTTCAAATACTGCCGCGTGAACATCCGCTCCGGCAGGTCTTTCAGCTCCATGGTGGCATATTCCAGCACTGAGTAATCGCCCGCGTTCAGCGCATCCTCAATCACCAGCCGGGTGGGGCGCATCTGGCCGGCGAGTTCCGCGAAGTTTTCGTAGCGGCTGGTTTTTAGCAGGCGCCCGGACACCGCATAAAACTCCGCCTTGATCGGCCTGTCATCCGCTACCGACACCCAGTAGCGCACTTTGGCGTAGGTCACCCCGCGGCCCACTGCGGTAAGGTCCAGCACGTGGGCCTGCACGCCATCCACCTCTTCGGTGGCGGCCAGGGTGGCGTCGTAGTCACCGGCAAAGTTGGCCCGGGCCAGGTCACCGTTGGCTACCTGCCCGGTAAGGCGCTGCGCCAGGGACAGGCGCACCGGCTGTGACACCGTGGGCATGAAAATCCACAAATCCCGGCCGCGCATCAGCAGGGCCTGGCCGCGCTCGGACGCCGGTGCCGTGGTGAGGACGATGGTGTTCTCGTTGCCCCGGGACAGCACCTCGTACTGGCGCACGTCGCCGGCCTCGCCAGCGCTGTAGTTGGTCACGGTAATGTCGGTCTGGAAGCTTTCCCGGGGGAAGCGGAGGGTGTCGGCCCTTTGTACCAGGGCGTTGGCGTCAATTGCGGGTGCGACTGTTGATGTTTCAGCGGCAGTTTCCGCCAGGGTGCTCGAAATTGTACCCAGACTGAGAACCAGCGCACTAACCAGAATGGGTAAAAGCCGGGTTTTTGCTGCAAAAGTGACGAACATGGGTGATATCCTGTGGCGGTCTTCAAAAAACATTCTGGCTCTACAGCATGGCTATTGTAAAGGTTGAAAACGTGAGTAAGCGCTACCTCCTGGGTGAACAGGTGGTAGAGGCCCTGCGTGATGTGACCCTGGAAGTGGAGCCGGGTTCCTTCCTCGCCATCGCCGGGCCCTCCGGGAGCGGCAAATCCACCCTGCTCAATATTTTTGGCTGCATCGATAATCCCAGCGAGGGCAAGGTATTTGTGGACGGCCAGGATGTGTCTGGCAAGACTCCGGATGAGCTGGCCGAGGTGCGCGCGCGAACCATTGGTTTTATCTTCCAGAACTTTAACCTGCTGCCGGTGCTGTCCGCCCAGGAGAATGTGGACTACCCGCTGCTGCAGTTGCGGGAGCTGTCCAAAGCCCAGCGCCGCGAGCGGGTGGCCTATTACCTGGATATGGTGGGGCTCACCCGTTATGCCGGGCACCGCCCCAACCAACTATCTGGAGGCCAGCGCCAGCGTGTTGCCATCGCCCGCGCTCTGGCGACTCATTCCAAAGTGGTACTGGCCGACGAGCCCACCGCCAATCTTGACCGGGAGACCGGGCGCGGCATTCTGGAATTGATGCAGGGCATTAATCGCGACGCCGGCACCACGTTCATTTTTTCCACTCATGACGCGCATGTGATGGACATGGCGGACCGCCTGGTACACATGGAAGATGGCCGTATCATTACGCTGGAGACCAAGCTTGCCGGTGTTGAATCGGTGAGGCATAGCGAAGCTGCACACCCGCAGGGGCCCGGCGTGTGACATTGCCGCGAGCCCTCACGGTGGGGCATGTTCTTCGCTCCGCGAGTGCAGCGCTGGTTGTGGTTCTCGCCGGGGCGGTGGGGGTGTTTCCTGCGAGCGGGGCGGATGGGGATGCCACCCAGGGCGCTAACGGCGTGGCTGTTGGCGCTGTATCGCCGGTGCCGGCATCCGCTACCATCCGGGTGGGCCGGGACCCCGGCCGTACGCGGATGGTGCTGGACCTCAGCGCCGTGCCCGAATACCGCATCTTCAGCCTCACCAACCCTGATCGTATCGTAATTGACCTGGCGAATACCCGCCTGAGCGGTGGTGTGCCTGCCGGGTTGTTCGCCGCAACCCCGGTGGCCGGCCTGCGCAGTGCTGCGCGCGATGGCAATAACCTGCGCCTGGTGCTGGACCTGGAAAACCCGGATCTGCGCCGCGAGGATTTTGTGCTGCGACCGGACGCTAACGGTGGGCATCGGTTGGTGGTGGATTTGTATGAGGGTGTAGAGGTTGTTGTTGAGGAGAGTGCTGTTGAGGAGAGCCTTGTTGAGGAGAATGCTGTTGAGGGGAGTGTTGTTGAGAAGGGTGCTGTTGAGGATAGTGTTGTTGAGGACAGTGTAGAGCCCGGTGATGGCAGGGTGGCGGCGGTTCAGTCTGACGCGGTGATGGTGGAAGCCGGGGAAGCGGATACTAAACCCGATGACGCTGCCGCTACCGGGCCCGGCTTGTCCGCTCCAGTGTCACCCGCGCGCCCGGCGCCCAGGGTGACTGACCTTCGGGTGAGCGGCTATGGCGAGTTGGCCGGTGCCTATACGGTGGCGGACCCCAGCCACTGGTCGAAATTGCGTGCGCGACTTGAATTGGGCGTGACCGGCGAGCTGGACTGGGGCGGGCGCTTCAAGCTCATGACGCGCTCCGAGGGAGACGCCGCCTACAGTGTGGAGGATGATTTCTACCCCAGCGCGGTGCGCAATGACCAGCGCAGTGACTTCTCCATCCGCGAGGCCTATCTGGATTTCAGTGCCGCCGACTGGGAATACCGCCTGGGCCGCCAGCACGTGGTGTGGGGTGAAATGGTGGGCCTGTTCCTCGCCGATGTGGTGTCCGCCCAGGATACCCGCGAATTCTTCCTGCCCGAGTTTGAGACCATGCGCATTCCCCAGTGGGCGGTGCGCGCAGAGCGCTTTATCGGCGATTCCCACATTGACCTGCTGTGGGTGGCGTACCCCAGCTACAACGAGATTGGCGAGCCCGGGAGTGACTTCTACCCGTTCCCGATTCCCGCCGATGCAACAATGCGAGACCTGACCCCCGATCTGGTTCCCGACCATATAACGCCAAGCCGGGGCAAGTTGTCGAATCATGGCTTTGGGGCGCGGTATTCGCGGCTGGTGGGGGGTTGGGACCTGACGGGTTTCTATTACCAGAGCACGGATGTGGCTCCGACGCTGTATCGCACGGCAACCGGGCTGGAGCTGCGCCACGATCGCATCCGCCAGCTGGGTACCACGTTCTCCAAAGGCTACCTGGATTTTGTGCTCAAGGGGGAGGCGGTGCATACCTTCGGGCGCAAATTCCTGTCCGCGGACCCCGCGGCGCGCTTCGGCCTGGAGGAGAGCGACGCCCTGGATTATGTGCTGGGAGTGATGATCCCCCGGGGTGACTGGCGCCTGGACCTGCAGTTCTACGGTCGCCATGTATTCGACCACAGCCCGGCGCTGGGTTTTGATGCCGATGAAGTGGGGATTACCGTGCTCCTCAACCGCCGTTTCACGGACCGCCTGGAGGCCGAGCTGTTGTATCTCAGTGGTCTCAATCGCAGCGACTGGTCGTTCCAGCCCAGCCTTACCTGGAATGTCACCCAAAGCTGGCGCCTGCAGGTGGGCGCGGACTGGTTCGGCGGTAGCGAAATCGGCCTGTTTGGCCAGTATGACGACAGCGACCGCGTGTACCTGGAACTCAGAAGGTGGTTTTGACGGCTTTTCTCACCGTTTTGTGAGCGGCTGCCCGTTTCTTGCCTTGGCCGTGGAGTGATCTTGGCCTACAGTGAGTCCTTTAAACTCGTTGAAGAGAGTCGTCGTTATGCTCGCACCGTTTCCGCGCAAGTTATTGCTCACAGGCCTCTGTGCCCTGGCCCTTTCCGCCTGCTCCGAGCAACTGTCGCACGATGAACTGCTGCTGCGGGCGCAACAGGCCTTTGATGAGGGCAAGGTAAACGCCGCTATCATTGATGCCAAAACGGCACTGCAGCAGCAGGCGGACAGCGCGGCGGGCAGGCGCCTGCTGGGTGAGTCCTACCTGCGCCAGCGCAATCTTGCCGACGCCGCCTATGAGTTCGAGCGCTCCCTGGCAACGGCGGATGACCCTGAGGTGGCGGCGCTGTATGCCGAGGCGCTGGTCTCCTCCGGCCGCAACCAGGACCTGGTCGACCAGTACCGCGAGGGTGACTTTGATTTTGCTGCGGATAATGCCGATTTTCTGGCCTTTCTCGCCAGGGCGCAGGCGATGTCCGGCGACACCTTCACCGCTGAAACAACACTGAATTCGGCACTTGAGCTGGCGCCGGAGAGCGACCAGGTGCGGCTCGCCCAGGCCGTTGTGCTGGCGCGTCACACCGGCGCGATTGCTGAAGCCGGCGACATGCTGCAGCAACTGACTGAGAGCAGCCCGGATTTCGAAGATGCCTGGAGCCTGTATGGCAGTTTCACCCAGGCCCAGGGCAAGCTGGACGAGGCGGCCGAGGCATTCCGTCGCGTGGCGGACCTCAATGCCTCGCGGCTGAGTGAGCGCCTTAGCCTGGTAAACGTGCTGGCAGCGCAAGGCAATACAACCGACGCTGATACCGAGTTGCAGAAGCTGGAAAAACTTATTCCCCAGCACCCCGGCGTGAATTATGCGCGAGCCAGCCTGGCGATGGAGGCGGGTGATACCGAGTTGGCGCTGGAGCGCCTGGACAGCGTGCTGGGTATGATGCCGGACCATATGCCGAGCCTGTATCTTGCGGCCCAGGGCAATTTTCGCGCGGGTAACCTCGCGACCGCCGAGGGGCAGTTGCGTACCTTCCTGGCGGCAAACCCGACTAACAACAATGCCCGGCAGTTAATGGGCGGCCTGTACCTGCAGCAGGGTGACCCTGCGCGGACAGAAACCATAGCGCGCAAACTGCTGGAAGAAAATCCCATGAATAGTGCAGCAATGAACCTGCTTGCCATTGCCCTGACCGCCCAGGGCATGCATTCCGCGAGTGCGGAAGTGTACGACGATATGGCCGGTGCCGACGCGGGGTCTGCCGATGTGCGCATGGAGCTGGGAACCCAGCTGGTACGCGCGGGAGACATTGAGCGCGGCATCGAAGAGCTGGAGCGTGCCAGGAGCATGAATCCCGCTAATGAGAATGTCAGGGCCAGGCTGGTGCGCGCCCACGTGGCTCACGGCGACAAGGCCGCCGCGCTGGCCGAGGTGGAGCAGTTTCGCAAGGATGCGCCGGACAGCGTTCTGCCCGCTTTGCTGGCGGCGCAGCTGGCAATCGAAGATGGCAACCTCGAGCTGGCCGAGCAGGAGTTCAACACGGTGTTGGCGCTTGACCCGACAAACGCCGGGGCGCGCCAGGGACTGGCCGCTTTGGCCATGCAGGATGGCGATTCCGACGCCGCGCTGAAAATCCTCGAAGAGGGATTGGCAGCCGCCCCTGGCGACCTGGCGATGCTGCTGAATATCGCCGCAGTGCACGAGGAGCGCGGCGAGACAGACGACATGGTAGAGAGCCTGAAGCTTGCGGTCTCTGCCAACCCCGATGCGGTGCGACCCCGGCTGATGCTGGCGCGGCACTATTTCCGCAAGGGTGAGACCCGTGAAACCATCTCGCTGCTGACCGAGGTTCGGGATGGCAACGCCACCGAGCCGCAATTGCACCAGTTGCTGGTGGGTGCTTACCTGGCTGAAAATGAGCCGGCATCCGCCGTCACCGCCGGACGCAAGTTGCTGGAGTTGCTGCCCGAGAATCCCCGGGCGTTGAGGCTGGTTGCCCAGGCGGAGCGTGCCAGCGGCAACTTGCCGGCGGCAGAGGAATTGCTGGTCAAGGCGGTAGCGGTACAACCGGCGGACCACAATTCCCGCAAGCTACTGGTGGAGATTCTGTTACAGCAGAACAAGCTCACCGAGGCGAGTGATCAATTGGCCCTGCTGCCCCCTGAGGTAGTGCCGGCCAACCAGCTGAACCTTGCCCGGGGGCGTATTGCACTCACTGTGGGTGAATTCAAGGAGGCAGAGAACCTGCTGCGCCAGGCGCACAGCAATCAGCCCGATACCAATTCACTGGTGTTCTTGACTACCGCCCTGCTGCAGCAGAACAAGGAAGCCGAAGCGGGCGCAATGCTTGAGGACTGGGTGAGCAAGAATCCTGAAGACACCGTGGTACTGAACCAGTTGGGGTCTTTTTATCTGGGCAAAGGCCGCGATGCCGACGCAGTGAAAGTGTACGAAAGCCTGAACAGTCTGAATCCTGGCGACGTTGTCGCCCTGAACAATCTGGCCTGGGTATATCGCGCTACCAATTCCGATCTCGCACTGGACTACGTTGGGCAGGCACTGGACATTGCGCCTGAAAACCCCGCCGTCCTCGACACCCACGCGATGATCCTGCTGGAGCGCGGCGACTATACCCAGGCTCTTGAAGCCAACCGCAAGGCCATGGATGCTTCGCCCGACTCACGCCAGTTCCGCTACCACCGCGCCCGGATCCTTGCCGCCTCCGGCGACAATATCCGCGCCGCCGAAATCCTCCAAAGCCTCGTCAACGGCCCCGACTTCGCCGAAAAACCCGCCGCCCAGGCCCTCCTGGAACGGCTGGGGTCAGGTCTCGCATTGTAGCATCGGTGGCTTGGTGTATAGGCTGGGGTCAGGTCTCGCATGGTAGCATTTAGCTGATTTTTGAGACGGCGCTTGTTCCGGTAGACTCGAGCTGCGCTTTCGTGAGGAGAGGCTTTTGCCATGTATTAAAGCTTTCGCACTGGTCCTAAAGCGGCAAAGAATAACTTTGCATAGCTAGTAAAGTTATTTGGCGGATTCTGCCGTAAGCACCTGAAGCTTGGCAAAACAGCCCATAACGATTAAGGCAATCCCACCGAGCAGCCACATCCGTAGTTCTGTACCAAATAAATAATACTGGCCCATGAGACGAGTTGCGACGGCCAGAATGCAGAAGCCTACCCCGATTACGCCAGCCAATAGCCCTAACTGATCAAAGAATTTATTCATATCGTGCATCGCTCCCCGCGGTGGATGGGAAAAGTATCCGCCTGCGGGAAATGGAAAGCAAGGGCCGGGGTCAGGTCTCGCATTGTAGCATCGGCTTTGCTAAGCAAATGCTACAATGCGAG
>NZ_PKLZ01000011.1 GCF_002868715.1 Kineobactrum sediminis | reverse complement strand
ATTATGGGCTTCTTTGAAGTGTCCGTAAAAGCGGGGTAGAACCCTTTGCTGCGATTTTATGTACGAGCGTATGCACTGTAGTACATGGATTTCCATACGGGCTCCCAGCGTTTACGTGCATACTCAGCAGCTCATCGGCTCTGTCGATGGCCTCTCGATAGTTATCTTTCGTGCGTCCTTCGACAAAGTGGGGATTGAGGTCATGGTCGTACCCCACCATTTCGGTCTTTAATATTCTCTGAAGCTCGAATCGTGTTGTCGGAGCTGCATGGGCCCGAAGCAATAAAAGACCCCACAGTTCGAAACAAGGATTCGATCGGGCAACGTGTATTCCTGCCCCCTCGGCGGACATTATAGCTGCGTCGTAATGCATGTGCTCATCCTTGTCAAAAACAGCCCATACCTGAAATCTCTTACTGAATGAGTCTCTATTTCTTTTGGACAATGTGTCTAGTTCCGCCTTTTTCTCAATCGCATTTTTTACTAAATGTTGCGGATCGCCTTGTCCTCCTCTGATGATCAGTGTAACCAATGATGCTTCCACCTCTTTCTGGAATTTTTCAAAATAATCAACCTCGGTTTTTGAGCCTTCAGAAAAAATATATATCTCATACTTTGGTGTGCGTTCGGGTGGGCGTCTTCGAAGACTTTTGGACTTGGGTACTTTCCTCTTAGGCGCCATCTACACTTCCCTGGTTAATGAAGTTAATTCGCCAATAATTGGTAATCCACCGAACCGGCCGCCCAAGTAGCCTCTCTCCATATTGTCAGTTTTTTGAAGGCGGAAAGACGAAAGAGGGTATAAAACTGACGCACCCTCTTTAGACTTTTCACAGAACCAAACCTGGTCTCTATCTAGAATCTTGCTCCCTAGTATGTGAGTTTCATGCGTGCTGAATAGTAACTGTGCACCGACGGAGTTTACGGTTTCATCTTGGAAAAGCTTGACGATTTCGGTCGTCATCAAGGCATGTAAGCTATCCTCAATTTCATCGATTACCAGTGTGCCGCCTTTTTCGAGTATGATCAAAACCGGCGTTAAAATAGATATAAGTGCGCGAGTTCCCAAGCTTTCTTCAGTGAAGGAGAACGGTATGTCGTCTCCATTTGAGCTGCGATGGAAAGTTTGAATACCTTTTTTCTTTTCAGGAAATTCAAAACGTACGTCTGGGTCGTCTTTAGATATTTCTGAGAATGAGCCTGAAAGAGCTTTGAGTATTTTTTTGGAATCACTATCGAGCTCTTCCTCAAAGACCTGAATGCGATGTATTCCAGTATCTAGCTTTGAAAGAAATCCCGAAACCTTAGTTTCTAGCTTTGATTGCTCTATATGAGTGGCATCAAAAGCCTCTATGTCCTGGTACCCGAATCGGAAACTAAAGTTGCTTTTGAAGTATTCATGGATTTGCCCTAGTTCCGCATGGTTTGCGGTTGCGGCAGTGGTCAAAAATAAAGACGTGGCCTTTGTTAGCTCGCTTATAATTTTATTTCGACCTTTGAGCTGGCGACCGAAGTGATACGGTTCCTCTTCAGCATCGTTTCTGTGAAACAAAACGGCGCGAGTTTTTTTCTTTCCGTACTTCCATTTATAGAGCCACTCTTGTTCGATCCTTTTTCGGCCAGCCTCAATGCCATAGGTGTAGTGTGTGTCATTCGCTACAAAGTCGAGTTCGAACATCGTTGGTGTGAATTCTGCATCTGGTTCTAATTTGAACCACTGTTCGCCCAGAGTAAATTTCTTTGATCTGCTGCCATTAATAATTTCTTTTACAAATAACATTAGGCCTTTCAGAACATTACTCTTGCCGGATGCGTTGGCTCCATAAATGGCCGCTACAGGTAGCACGCCTACCTCATTGGTACGACTTTGTAACGGGTAGATGGGCTTGCTACAGGAGCGATTGCCTCGAGCAGGTACGAAGGTAAGCTCGGATTCTTCAAGGAAGGACTTATAGTTAGCCAGCCTAAATCGCATCAACATTGTGGTTTCCTTACGCTATAAACGCAATATACAATTAATAAAACACTAAACGAGGGTTGCAGTGTAGGTTTTGTGTGCTACAAGTCAAGGTTTTTGGCTTCTGGGTATCCATCTTCCGTATATTTTTCGGATCATCCCCCAGTCAGAGTGTCCCAGTTGCATGGCAACCCATAATGGATTTTTTCCCGAAGAGAGCATTTGAGATGCATAAGTATGGCGCATTTGGTAGGGTTCTCTGTATGTGACTCCAGCTCGCTTCAACGCCGGAATCCATACTCTTTTCCTTAGTGGCTGATCTGACGCCCATCCGACTCCCGACTTTGGATCAATAAACAAATTATCTGAGTAATTAACAGGGTTGCGCATAGACAGAAGTAGGTGCTGTGATCTTTCGCATAGTTCTACCTGCCTCCTTCCTGCAGAGGTCTTTGGTTCTTTCAGTCTTCCGCGCACTTTAGCTTTCGTGACATTGATTCTTTGATTTGGGAAGTCCACGTCATCCCAGGTCAGTGCTATCAGTTCAGAGGTTCTTAAACCTGTAAAAAAACAGAGTTCGATAACATCGCGTTCCTGGCCGCTGAGTTGCGTCAAAATTGCCGCGATCTCATCGGTAGAGAATGGTTTGGCTTCACGAGTCTTGATCTTAAGGTTTTTAATTCGTGCCATTATGTTGTCATTTATATGACCGTCTAGGAATGCTTCTTTAAAAATCATTCGTAGTGGCGTAAGTGCGTTGTTGATACGTTTTGCTGAAACAGTTTGTGAATCAATCCAGTCTTGAATATGACGCCTCTCTAATTGGCTCATTTTTAGGTGTCCAAAGTTAGGTATCAAATGGGTTTTTATTAGGGATATGTAATCTCGCGTCGTGCTGTGAGCCCAGGACCTTTGGTTGCTTTTGATCCACAGCCAAAGAGCATCTTCGATATGTTGAATTTTTCCTAACGGCTCAAACTTCATGGCGTTTCTGCCGTTGGGAAAGTGTTCAAGATACTTGAATCTACCCAAATCGATATCCCTAAGAACGGCGCATCGTACTTGCCAAGCTAATTTTAGGTCAGCCTTTGTAGGCGATCTTCCGCAACGAATGAGTTCTCTATATCTATGGTTTTTAGAGGTAAATGAAACCTGAATTGCATTTCCTCGAATAGTTACACCGGGATACTCTCGACCCATTTTTCTATCTCCTCAATATTTATCAACACTCGCCCGTCAGGCGCTTTCCGAAAATGAACCTTATATTTCCAAACTCCTTTTTTGATCTTTGATCTCACTGCTTCAGCCGAGTAGCCGGAAAGCTCTGAGAACCGACGAATTGTCACCCATTTCATGTGGTCTCCTTTGGTCATAATAGATTTGGCGTATATGCGACTCTCGAGTAATCTCCGGAACTAGAACAGAGTAATTACCGGGTAGATACCGGGTATAAACGGTCAAATCAGGCCATGGAAGGGTATTAAGTGATCGAAAACGACAGTTCGAGTCTAGATGCGGACGATATTCTTCGGACCGCAGAAGCCACCCTGGAACACTTGGAGACGACCAGCATCGGTCAGAATAAGAGCGTGGAGCTCCTCCGGGAGCTTTACCAGAAGACCAGGAGTTTTCTCGAACAGGAGGTAAATATTAAGGAGGTTGTCTTCACCGCTCAGGAAATGGCGGATTGGGTGACCCCCCAAGGGGACTCTGAATCATCTTCTAAATTTGTACGACGACACCTGGGAAGTTACGAGGAGTTTGTTGCCCAAAATCGCGATGAACTAGACGACGTTCTTAAAGGCGCAGGGTGCCCGGGTAGATTGACGGTCGCGAAGCGGCAATCCAGAGGCGCCCATAAGACCTTTTACTATCTATCGCTCGACGCTTGGGACAGCGATGAAAATTTGCCGGATGACATTGGCTCCGTAATTCGTTACCGCGTAATCAAATTCAAGAGGCCGTTGCCTTGGGCTAGAATGTTTCTTACTGTCGACTTGCAGGGGCCAAATCTATGGCTATTTCCGCTTCTTATGTTGATAGCTGGAGCCCTGGGTCTTGGGGGCCTAGTATGGGCGATTGTGTTTGACTCAGCTTTAATGGTCGCCATTACCGCTGGACTGCTTGTAGGGTGGTGGAGCATTGTAAGGTCCATTTGGCACGTGCTGGGGAATGGTATCGCAACTGCACCTGCCTGGTTGTATGGTCTATCAACACAAACAGCACAATTCGAAATACACGAGACAGCCAAAACCCGACCGGATGGCCGTCCGCTCAGGCAGTTCCGGTTAGTTGTATATGAAAGCCAATGCTCAGTGTGTGCTGCGAATGTCTGGGTCTTTCCCGGAAAAGGGAAATATCGGGGTAGACAGGTGGGGCGGTGCAGTCGCGCTAGCGCGGAGCATGTTTACTCGTTCGACCATATCACCAAGGTCGGTGTGCCCTTAAGCGAAACCGCGCAATATCATGATATTGCGCGGCGGGGAGTTAGCCCCAACCAGGTCTGAGACCGGCTAGAGGCATTCTTCAGTTGTTAAATAGCAAGCTCAGGCGGGACGCCAGAACTGTTCGTTGTAGTTCGAAACTTCAACGTAGCGACCCAATGGGTCGCCGGACGAAAGCGAACAGAGGCTTCCCAGAAACACCAGCTTTCCCCCTGATTTGCCGAGCATCAGAGAGGGGTGCGCTGACTGCCACATTCTGGCTTTCCCGTCCTGGAAGAAAAAGCCGAAATCTATTGCCTCGACGAGATAATGTCTCGGGCGCTCGTTCGTAAACTTAAATCCGAAGCAATAGCCGTTTTGGGCGTACAGTTCGGGCAGAGTGAAGCAATCGGTCATCTCAGGTATCGATCACAGCATATTTTTGCTGAAATTCTGCCTTTCCGATCTGCTCGATTGATTCCATGAACTTGATGAGGATTTCGACTTCATCGTTTAGCGTTATAACGCCCGCGACAAAGCCAATCTTCGCGATTTCGGGTGGTTTGCCCAGGAATTCTTTCCGTACCACATGGCAGTTAAATAGCTCTGTGGCCTCCTCAATAGTGAAATTCAGGCTACTAACCCTCGGCTCTATTAGGTGTAATTCCATGGTGTGCCCCCTGTTCGGTAGTGATACCGGGTTCCATTGACTGCCCCGTACAGTTATTTACACAAGTCCGAGAGGGTAGGTTGGCCTGCGGCCAACTTACCCTTCCGGCTTGTGTGGTATTTACATGTGTTGGCGATAAAGTAGGGACGCGTACCCATCTCTGAAGGCGGGTAACAAGACACACGCTGCCCCGCCTTACGCCAATAATCTTGGGTTTCTGTGGCGCCCCGTAGCGATCAGCCTCACTCTTGGCGGGCTCTCTGGCGATTCTGATGCGGCAAGCGGCAGCACCTGCCTCGCCCCCGCGCATCACCAGGCAAAAAGCGGCCCAATCCCCGGCGTCCGCATGGCGTCTGGCGGACTCTATTTCCGGGTCCTCACAATGGTCAATTCGGCGTAACTCTCGCCACACGGTGACACTGGGGCCACCAATTTGTTGAAACTGACGAATTCCCCAGTTACTTGCCCAGGCTTCGATCTTCCTTGCCGCCGTGATGGCATCCGAGCCATAGAGATCAGTCTCGAGGTGGGCACCATCTATGTTTTTGGCAACATATTTTGCGATGTATCCAGCAGCAGACCCCTTGTCTCGGTCGATAGGAACCGCTTTAAATCGGTGTTTTCGTGCCCCGCGCTCTTCCGGTTTATCCAAAAGGGCGTAGTGGCGCATGATCTTCCGGCAAGTCGTGACATGCTCGGGAGGCATAAACAGCAATAGGTGCCAGTGTGGTGTGCCATCGTGATGGGGTTCCACGACTCTGAAGCCATAAGGCTGAATTCCGCGCCGATGCAAGGCGGAGCGGATCAGTCGCCAAGTCGCGTTTAGATAATTTTGAATGTCAGCGGGGGTATGGCCTTGAAAATTGGGATTACGCTGGCCCGATTTGCGGTAAGCGTGCATATAGCCAGGTGCAGAAATGGTGTAGAACTCTGCGTCGTCGCCAAGATCCTCTGCCAGCAGCTCGAAACCCTTGATCCTGGTCATTAACTCGGCCCGACGTACTGCCGGATTGGCTATCGAGTGCTCGTAGACCTCAAGCAGATTTAGTTCATCTCCATCGCCATTGCGTAGCGTGGTCTTACTGAGGTAGTCCCGTGTGGCGGCTTTTTGCATTTGACGCTGGTAGTCGGCCTCGGTACTGGCATAGCAAGAGCGGCCCTGGCGAACCTCGCCGAGGTCTCGGCGAACGCCCTCTACCGTGCATTTTTGCAGTCGTTTGACTTGGCGTAACCACCAGTCCTGATCACATAACCTGGCTAGTGATGGTTCAATGCCCTGCTTGATAGAAGGGGGCTCGAGACGATAAGACTTGGCTAGCTTCGCTGCGCGCTGGTGGGCAGCTTCCGCTGGGAGCTTGCATGCGTAGCGGTAACAGCGCTGAGATTGGTGGCTGGCGAACGCTTTAAGGTCTGTGTGATCCGCGGTCAGCTTCAGGTCCCGCACGCTGAGGCGGGCATCGAGATCGAGTAACCGCCGGTTTGCAGCGACATAATCGCGTTCTTTCGCAATCCGCAGATAGTCGCGGCTCAGTGCCCAGGCGAGGTCACTATGTCGCTGAAACAGCCGGTTGCGAAAGGTATGGCACTGAGCGGTGCCAAGACTGCGGAGCTTGTCGTTAGGGGCGAAGCGAGGCGGGCTCGTGCCCGTCTCGTGCCAAACTGGAGCCCCAGCAGGCCCTACTGAGCCCCAATCAGGGGGTACAGATAACCCGGGGTTATTAACCCTAAGCATCTGATTTTGGTGGGAATTGGTGGGTCTCCGTGGGTCTGGAGAACCCGGGGATTTGGTGGAGGCGGCGGGAATTGAACCCGCGTCCGTCAGTACTCTGCCTTCGGCTCTACATGCTTAGTTTCCGTTAATTGATTTAGCCGCACACAGCCCAACGGGCAGGACGTGATTGGCGATCCCTGTAAGTTTTAACAGCGCGGCCCAGGGCGAGCGTTGCTTGCGATCCAGTTCTGTATGACAGTCAGTAGCGCGGTACTGGCACCTTGCTAAAGACCGCTAGGGCCGAAGCCACTAGTTGGTGTTAAACGGACTGCTTACGCAGCCAGTTGTGCACCGTAGTTGTCGTCGTTGGCAACTAATAGTTTGCAGCTTTGGATTAACGTGATTGGCTACCATCACGGCATGCACCTCAGGGTTCGCTACCGGCGTCGAATCCGAATCGCCCCCAGATGTGGTTCAAGTGTAACTCACTTGCGGAAGATTAGACTGATCTTTTTCCGAAAGTTCACTTTCAGGGCCTGTTATCATCCGATTTCATTTTTCAGACAGGGGGCACTGCAGATGTCTATTCGCTACTCGCATGATGAGCTCAATCGCTTTGTGGTCAACCTTTTCCAGGCGGCGGGCCTTGCCCAGGAGCGCGCGGAGGTGCTGTCGCGGGTGTTTCTGGAGGCCGACCTGTTGGGCTATACCACCCACGGCACGAATCGGGTGGCCAGTAACCTGGGTTGGCTGCTGGATGGCCCGAGCCGCCTGGAGGGCGAGCCGGAGGTGCTGGCGGACCGGGGCGCGGTATTCAACTGGGATGCGGGATTTTTGCCGGGGCCCTGGGTAGTGAGCCAGGCCCTGGAGACCGCGCTGCAGCGGGTGCCCGAGCACGGCGTGGTCACGGCGACCATTCGCCGTAGCCAGCATATTGCCTGCCTTGCGGCTTATTGCCCGCCGATAATTAACGCAGGCTATATGGTGTTGATGACCTGCTCCACCCCCGCGGAGCATACGGTGAGTGCCTTTGGTGGCAGTGACCCGCTGTTTTCCGCAAATCCGCTGGCAATGGCGGCTCCGGGCGACGAATACCCACTGTTGTTTGATATTTCCATGTCGGTAACCGCTGGAGGTTATGTCGCCCGGGCACAGCGGGAGGGTACGCGTATGGCAGAGCCCTGCCTCAAGGATGCGCAGGGTAATGTGACCGATGACCCGGCCGCGCTGGCAGGGCCACCGCCGGGCAGTATTATGCCGATCGGTGGTGTGGATCACGGCTATAAGGGCGCGGCGCTGTCCATAGCGACCGAGGTGCTGAGCATGGCCCTGGGTGGCTATGGTCGCGCGGATGAACAGTCCGCTGGCGACGGCGAGGCCAATTCCGTGTTTCTGCAGGTCATTGATCCCGCGGCGTTTGGTTCGCTGGCGGCGTTCAAGCGCCAATTGGCGGCCCTGCAGTCGATGGTGACGGGTAGCGCGGTTGCGGTGGGAGAGCCCGCCCCCCGATTCCCCGGCCAACGTGCCTGGCAGCACCGCACAGAACAGCTGGAACAGGGTATTGCCTTGTACCCCAACATTCTGGAGGACCTGGCGCCCTGGGCCCGGCGCTTGTCTGTTGAGCTGCCTGTGCCCCTGGCGTGAATGGTTTGCCGGATGCTGTTGCCCAGATTGGTCTGTGGCCATTGGTATCCGTTGCCGGGATCGTGGTGTTTGCGGCGGTGCTGCGGGCCTTTACCGGTTTTGGGTTTGGCCTGGCGGCAGTGCCGGTCTTTTCCCTGGTAATGCCCCCTCCGGAAGCGGTGGTGCTGAGCACCGGCCTGACCCTTGCGGTGAGCCTGATTACCCTTCGCAGCTATTGGGGCCAGGCCCCACTGCGTCCGATGCTGCCGCTGTTTCCCGCCGCCGCGCTGGGTACGGTAGTGGGGGTGGGGCTGCTAACCCGGGTATCCGTTGAACAGTTTCAGCTGTGGATAGGTATCTCGGTGATTTTTGCCTGTATCGTGCTGACTTTCTATCGGCCGGCCCCCCGCGTACCCAGGCAATCTGTCACAGTCGCCACCGGATTGGCAGCCGGGTTGCTGAACGGAGCCTTCGCTATCCCCGGGCCACCGGTGGTTATCTATGCCATGGCCACCGAGCGCGAGCCCTACCGTGCCCGCGCCCTGTTGATCACGTTTTTCCTGTTCTCTTCAGTAGTGGCGCTTATATCTTTTAGTGTTGCGGGGTTTGTAAGTGCCCGCTCACCATGGCTGTTCATGCTGGCCCTGCCATCCATGCTCATAGGCGACAAGATAGGTTACCTGCTTTTTCGCCGCTATGGCGGCACCCTGTATCGCCGGGTAGCGCTGTTGGTGTTGCTGGCGGTGGGAGCGGCCACAATAGCCCGGGCGCTGTGGTGAAACGCAGCCAATCCGGTTACTGCTTGACGTTCTCACGGATAACGCGCTGCTTCTGGCGTTGCCAGTCACGGTCTTTTTCGGTGTCGCGCTTGTCGTGGTCTTTCTTACCTTCCGCCACTGCAATGCGCGCCTTGACCAGATGGCCCTTCCAGTAAAGTTGGGTGCAGACGCAGGTGAGCCCCTTTTGGCCGGTAGCCTCCAGAATCTTCGCCAGCTCCTTGCGGTGTAGCAGCAGTTTACGGGTGCGGATTGAGTCAGTAACGTAATGCGTGGAAACGGTATCCAGGGGCATGATCTGGGCGCCAAGCAACCAGGCTTCACCGTCCTTTACCAACACGTAGGAGTCAGTGAGCTGGGCTTTGCCCATGCGCAGGCTCTTTACCTCCCAGCCCTCGAGGACAACGCCGGCCTCAAAGCTTTCCAGCAGGCGAAAATCAAAGGTTGCCCGTTTGTTGCGGGCAATGACGTTGTCGTTCTGTTTCGGTTTTTTCTTGCTCATGCGCGGCATTATACGGATAAGCCGGGCCGGGCGGGAACGTGAATCTTGCTCTTTTCAACAGAGACCGCCTCGGGCACTCTAAGCCCATGAATAAACGACGGTTTCAAGCATGACCCAGGGGCTCCTGAACCCTCTCGGCGAGTGGCGCTCGCGGATGACCTTTATGCTGGCCCTGACCTCCGCAACCGTGGGAATGGGCAGTGTCTGGCGCTTTTCCTACCTGAGCGGAGAATACGGCGGCGCGCCCTTTGTGGTGGCGTATGTTGCCTGGTTGTTGCTACTGGCGGTGCCATTACTGATCGCCGAACTGGTGCTCGGCGCCCAGGGTAGGGGCAGCGTGGTGGAATCGGTTGGTCATGCGGCAGAGCGCTCACAACGCTCGTCCTTCTGGGTGCTGATGCCCTGGCTCGCCTGTGTCGCGGGGGTCATGCTGCTGGCCCTGTATACCGTGGTTGCAGGCTGGGCGCTTGTCTATGCCCGGGATATGTATACCGGCGTATTCAGCGCGGCCAGTGTGGTTAACGTCGGCCAGTACTTTAATGACCTGCTCCGGGTGGGCAGCCGCATGTTGTGGTGGCAAAGCCTGTTCCTGGGCATGGTAATGCTGGTGGTGGTTGCCGGGGTGCGCAGGGGGCTGGGGCTGTTTGCCTGGGTGTTGGTGCCGACCCTGCTGGCCAGTTTGGTGCTGCTGGTTCAGTACAGCATGGCGCACGGTGACATATTGGCGGCCGGGAAGTTTTTGTTTGCTGTGCAGCCTCTGGATTTTAACCGCGAAGCCGTGCTGGTTGCGCTGGGTCAGGCCTTCTTTACGCTTGGCATTGGTGTTGGCACCGGTATCAGTTTCGGCAGCTATGCACCGGTGCGGATCCCTATCGGCCGTTCCGTCCTGGCGGTGGCACTGTTTGACACGCTGGTGGCCGTCACCATGGGGCTGGTCATTTTCCCGCTGGTATTCGCGCATAATCTGCTGCCTTCCATGGGGCCGGGTCTGATGTTCATCAGCCTGCCCTATGCATTTGGAAATCTTGTCCAGGGCGAGCTGTTCGGGGCACTGTTTTTCCTGCTGGTGGCACTGGTGGCGCTGGGTGCCTGTGTAGCCATTCTCGAGCCCATAGTGGGTGCGCTCAAGCGCCAGTTCAGCTTGCGCAGGTTAACCGCGGTGGTGGTGGCCGGGTCCGTTATCTGGTTGCTGGCTTATGCTGCCCTTTCTACGCTTGATGCAGGTGCCGAACATCAGGGAGTCGATCTCTTCCGCCTGATGGATCGCCTGGTTGGCGTGGTAATATTGCCACTGGTAGCATTGGCAACCGCAGTACTGGTGGGCTGGAAGATCCACAAGCCACTGCTTAGAGCGCAGCTGTACCGTGAAACTCCGCTGTTTTTTTCGCTTTGGCACTTCCTGTTGCGCTATATTGCGCCGCCGGCAATTGCATTGGTGCTGCTCGGCGGGCTGCTGTCCTACGGGCAGCTCTAATCCAGGCTTGTTAGTGAAGAGTTATGACCGTTATTGATCGCCACGCCCTGTTGCCCTACGGCAATCAGCACCTGTTTGACCTGGTGAATGACATCGAGGCCTATCCGCTCTATATGGAAGGCTGTGTTGGTGCGCAGGTGTTAAGGCGGGAAGCGGATTTAATTGATGCGCGGCTGGATCTCGCACGTGCCGGTATCAGCCAGAGTTTTAGTACCCGCAACCGGCTGGTGGCGCCCGAGCTTATCACCCTGGAGCTGTTGGACGGTCCTTTTGACTATTTCCAGGGGCGCTGGGAGTTCCAGGGGCTTGCGGAAAATGCCTGCAAGCTGAGCCTGTACCTGGAGTTCGGCACCCGTAACGTGCTGTTGGGTGCCGCGGCAGGCCACCTGTTCGACAGGGTAACCAATAATCTGGTCGATGCCGTGGGCAAGCGCGCCAGACAGGTCTATGGGTGAACGCCATGAATGAGCCGCAAACCATTAACGTTGAAGTCGCCTACGCGCTGCCTCACAAGCAAGCCATTATTCCCCTGCAGGTGCCAGCCGGCACCACGGCTCTCGAGGCGGCGGAGCTGTCCTGCATCAGCGAGCGTTTTGAGGGGCTGGTGCTGGAGGACGCTCGCCTGGGAATTTTCAGTAAGCCGGTGGCGCCTGAGCAGGTATTGAAAGACGGTGACCGGGTGGAAATATATCGGCCCCTGATCGCCGATCCCAAAGAAGTTCGCAAGGCACGCGCTGCCAGAGTCAAGGCACAGCAGTAGGCCCCGGACGACTGGCCGCGATGAGTTACTCGGTCTTGTCCGCCCAGGCAGGAAGGGGCTCGCCGGTAACATTGGCCAACCTGGCGTCCTCAAAATGCATGGTGACGCTGGCTTCCCTGATTACGGTGTCGCCGTTGCGAATAACATAGGGGTAATCCCAGCGGGACTTGTTAAAGCTGTCCTCCACCAGGGGGGTACCCATGATAAACCTCACCTGGCGCTGGTTCATGCCGGGTTCAAGCTGGTCGACCATGTCCTGGGTGACAATGTTCCCCTGCTCAATGTCAATACGATACACGCCGGGGAACCCCAGGTTGCCGCAGGCGGTGAGAAAGACCATCACTCCCGCAAGAATAAAGCTGCGCATTGGGTTAAACTTCCACTTCAGATAATGGGGTGGCATCATACCCTCCCTGCTCAGCACAGAGAAGCCCTCCCATCATGCCCCATGGAAATCAGGAACTACGTAAAGCAGGTCTCAAGGTCACACTCCCGCGTGTCAAGATTCTGGAAATACTCGAATCTACCGGAGAGAGCACCCAGCATTTGAGCGCGGAAGATGTTTATCGTGCGCTGCTGGACGCCGGTGAAGATGTCGGCCTGGCCACGGTGTACCGGGTACTAACCCAATTCGAGACCGCGGGCCTTGTCACCCGGCATAATTTCGAGACAGGCCACTCCGTGTTCGAGCTTGAGACAGGAGAGCACCACGATCATATGGTCTGTGTCTCCAGCGGCGAGGTGGTTGAGTTCAACGACCCGGTAATTGAGCGGCGGCAGCAGGAAATCGCCCTGGCACACGGTTTTGAAATCGTGGACCACTCATTGGTGCTTTATGTACGAAAACTGCCGGACCAGGACTAGGCCGCGGCGTCTTCCAGCATCTCCCGGGCATGAGCCAGTGATTGTTCGGTAATCTTCACCCCGCCCAGCATCCGCGCGATCTCCCGGGTACGCTCCTGTTCTTCAAGGGTATACATACGGGTAAAAGCCGCGTGTTTGTCGCTGGTTTTGGTCACCTGCAGGTGCTGGTGACCCTGCGCGGCCACCTGGGCCAGGTGGGTCACGCACAGGACCTGCGTATCCTTTGCCAGCGCGCGTAGCAGTCGCCCCACGACTTCTGCAACGGCTCCGCCGATACCCACATCCACTTCGTCAAAAACCATGCTGGGCAGGGTGCCGTCGCTGGCGGTCACCACCTGTATGGCCAGGCTGATGCGCGATAATTCGCCGCCAGAGGCGATCTTGGCCAGCGGTTGCGGTGGCGCGCCGGGGTTCGTGCTGATCAGGAATTCCACGTCTTCAGCGCCCTGTGGATGCGGCTCTGCCGTCTCCCGTGGAAGGAGGGCAATTTCAAAGCAGCACTCGCCCATGGCCAGGGTCTTCAGCACCTCGCCGGCTTTGGTAATCAACGATTTCGCTGCTTTGGTTCGCTTTTTACTGAGACTTGCGGCCTCTTCGGCGTAGTGCAGCGCTAAAGAGGCCAGCGTCTGCTCCAGCTCTCCAATGCGTTGGTCACCCTGCGCGAGCCCTTCCAGTTCAGCCTGCAGATCCGATGCCAGCTCCGGTAACTGGTGCGGTTTGATGCGGTGCTTGCGCGCGATATCGTGTATATGCTCAAGCCGTTTCTCAACGTCGGCAAGACGCTGCGGATCAATCTCTACGGAATCAATGTAGCGCTGTATTTCCGAGCGGGCTTCGTCCAGCTGGATGGAGGCGGACTCCAGTAATTCGCGAGCGTTATCGGCGGTCCTGGTGCTGTGGGCCTCGCCCTTTATCAGGTTCAGCGCCTGGCGCGCCCCACCAGCTTGCTGCTCGCAAATTTCCAGCGCCTGGTGGGCGCCACGGAGAATATCCTCGGCGTTGGCCAGTTGTTGCTGGTCCTGCTCCAGTTCATCGAGTTCCCCCGCTTGCAGGCTCAGTTGCTCGAGTTCATCGACCTGGTAGGCCAATAGCTGGGCGCGGGCTGTCTGCTCGTCCCTGGCACTGGTGAGCAGGGCCAGTTCACGCTTTGCCCGGAGCCAGTCGGAAGCGGTTTGCTCAAGACCACGGGCCAGGGTCTGGTGTCCGGCGAAGGTGTCCAGCATGTTGCGTTGAAATGCCTTGCGTAGCAGGGACTGGTGAGCGTGTTGGCTGTGAATGTCGATCAGCAGTTCCCCCAGCTCGCTGCAATCCTGCAAAGTGGAGGCGCTGCCATTGATGTAGGCGCGGCTGCGACCCTCACTGGTCACCACCCGTCTCAGCAGGCAGTCTTCGCCGCACAGCAGATCCCGCGTTCGCAGCCAGGCGGCGGCTGCGGGGTTGCCGGAAATATCAAAGCAGGCGGTGACTTCGGCGCGGTCGCTGCCGTGGCGTATCGCTTTGGGGTCGGCGCGGTCTCCCAGGCACAGGCCCAGGGCATCCAGCATAATGGACTTGCCCGCGCCCGTTTCGCCGGTAATGACAGTCATGCCATCGCGGAACTCCATGTCCAGTGTGTCGACAATGGTGTACTGGCTGATACTGATATGAGTGAGCATAAAAGGCCGGTGTCAGGTTTCCCCTGTTATACCGCAGAAAGGGTCTGGTATAAACATCCGCAGTGGTCCTCATTTTGTAATCCGCCCCGGCTGTGATACAAACCCGGTCAGATAACAGAAATCGGTAGTTTATGAGCTCGGCAGATTTGTCAGAACGCGCAAGCATCATCCTCAAAGCTCTCGTCGAGCGTCATATACGTGATGGTCAACCGGTGGGTTCGCGGACCCTGCTGGAGGAGGCGGGCTTGCCGGTCAGTGCCGCCACCATTCGTAACGTCATGTCGGATCTTGAGGAGCGCGGCTTTCTGCACTCCCCGCACAGGTCTGCGGGCAGGGTGCCTACGTCTCAGGGATACCGGCTGTTTGTGGATCGTCTCTTGCAGGTTGAATCGATTGATCAGGCCGCGGTCGCGACTTTGCGAGAGCAGCTCAATCCGGACAAGTCAGCCAGTGAGCTGGTGCAGTCCGCATCGTCGCTGCTGTCGATAATCACCGCCCAGGCGGGCCTGGTAACGGTGCCACGACCGGATACGCACCATCTGCGCCAGGTTGAATTTCTGCCGCTGTCCGGCAATCGTGTGCTGGTGATTCTTGTGGTTAACGAACGCGAAGTGCAAAACCGTATTATCCACACCCAGCGACCCTTTACCGAAGTCGAGTTGCGGGAAGCGGCGGCACTGGTCAACCTTCGCTTTGCCGGTCAGCCCCTGGCTAGCGTCCAGGGCCAGATACTTCGCGAGATGAAGGAGGCTCGCAGCCACATCGACAGTTATATGCAGGCCTCCCTGGATCTCGCCAGCAAGGCGCTGGACCAGGAGGAGAGCGAAGATGATTACCTGGTGGCGGGTGAGTCACGGCTGCTGGGCAATATCAGCCCGGAGGATCTGGGCAGGCTGCGTGAATTGTTCGATGCGTTTGAACGCAAGAAAGACCTGTTGCATCTTCTGGAGCGCTGTTCCCGAGCCCCGGGCGTACAGATTTTTATTGGCGATGAGGCGGGTTATGAGGTGCTTGGTGATTACAGCGTCATAACCGCCCCCTACACCAATGGCACTCGCATACTCGGTGTGCTTGGGGTGATCGGACCCACCCGCATGGCCTATGAGCGGGTGATTCCGGTGGTTGATATCACCGCCAGAATGCTGAGTTCCGCGCTGTCACACTGATCGCAACACAAATAACCTGCCTCCAGCACTTGAAAACCGGCACCACGTCCCTATATCTCCGGAAACGGTATGGTTCAGGCGGCCAGCGGGCCCCTGTCCGTCATTAATTCGGAATCGCCCTGTATATGGAGTGTAGACGTGGCCGACGAAGAGCAAAATACCCCTGAAAATGATCTGCCCGCAAGCGACGAGACCCTGGCTGCAAAGCCCACGGTCAAAACGGATGCAGACGCTGAAGAGCCTACAGCCGAGGAGCTTATGTTGAAGCTGGAAGAGGATCTTCTGGAAGCGCGGGATGCCGCCCTGCGCGCCCAGGCTGATGCCCAGAATGTGAAACGACGTGCCGAGCAGGACGTTGAGAAAGCGCGCAAGTTTGCGCTGGAATCCTTTTGCAAGGAGCTATTGCCCGTAGTCGATAACCTGGAGCGCGCACTGACGGTCACCGAGGGGCACGATGAGTCCGTGAAGCCAATCATAGAAGGGCTTGAGCTCACCCTGAAGAGCTTTTCCGATGCCCTGGGCAAGTTCCATATCGAAGTGGTAGACCCCCAGGGAGAGCCCTTCGACCCCAATTTACACCAGGCGATGAGCCTGGTTGAAAACCCCGAAGTAGAGCCCAATACAGTGATCGCCGTTATGCAGAAGGGATACACACTGCATTCCCGCCTGGTGCGTCCGGCGATGGTGATGGTAAGCAAAGCGCCGTCACAGTAGCAAATTAGCGGTTGGCCCCTTGAAATTTCCGGGCCAGCGCCAATATACAGAACATCATGAAAATTGCGATTGGCTGAGCCGATCCGAACAAATTGCGGTTGGCGCAGCCAATCCGAACAAGGAGATGAACATATGGGCAAGATAATCGGTATTGATCTGGGGACGACCAATTCCTGCGTCGCTATCCTGGAAGGTGGCAAGGCCAGGGTTATTGAGAATGCAGAAGGCGACCGGACCACGCCGTCCATTGTTGCCTACACCGACGATGGTGAAATCCTGGTTGGACAGAGCGCCAAGCGGCAGTCGGTCACCAACCCCCAGAATACGCTGCACGCTGTAAAACGTCTCATTGGGCGCAAGTTCAAGGATGACGTGGTCCAGAAAGATATCAAGATGGTCCCTTACAAGATCATCGAAGCCGATAACGGCGATGCCTGGGTGCAGGCCAAGGACGAAAAAATGGCGCCGCCGCAGGTGTCCGCAGAAGTGTTGCGTAAAATGAAGCGCACTGCCGAGGAGTTCCTCGGTGAGCCGGTGACCGAGGCCGTGATCACGGTGCCTGCTTACTTCAATGATTCCCAGCGCCAGGCGACCAAGGACGCCGGCCGGATCGCCGGGCTCGACGTGAAGCGCATTATCAACGAACCCACCGCTGCGGCACTCGCCTACGGTATGGATAAGGCCAAGGGCGATCGCACTATCGCGGTCTATGACCTTGGCGGCGGTACCTTCGATATATCCATTATTGAGATCGCGGAAGTGGACGGCGAGCACCAGTTCGAGGTGTTGTCGACCAATGGTGACACGTTCCTCGGCGGTGAAGATTTTGACCTGCGCCTGATCGAATACCTGGCAGCAGAGTTCAAGAAGGAAAGTGGTATTGACCTGCACAGTGATCCCCTCGCCCTGCAGCGGCTGAGGGAAGCGGCAGAAAAGGCAAAGATTGAGCTGTCCACCGCTCAGCAGACCGAAGTCAACCTGCCCTACATTACCGCCGATGCGGCCGGTCCCAAGCACCTCGCCGTCAAGCTGTCGCGCTCCAAGCTGGAATCACTGGTTGAGGAGCTGGTCAAGCGCTCCATGGAGCCGGTCAAAGTCGCGCTGCAGGATGCTGGCCTGAGCCCGAGCGAAATCAATGATGTGATTCTGGTCGGTGGCCAGACCCGTATGCCGATGGTACAGAAGGCTGTCGCTGATTTCTTCGGTAAAGAGCCGCGCAAGGACGTGAACCCCGACGAAGCAGTGGCTATGGGTGCTGCCATCCAGGGCGCCGTACTGTCGGGTGATGTCAAGGACGTTCTGCTGCTGGACGTGACCCCACTGACCCTGGGTATTGAGACCATGGGTGGGGTGGCAACGCCGCTGATTGAGAAGAACACCACGATCCCGACCAAGAAGTCGCAAACGTTCTCTACAGCGGACGATAACCAGACTGCGGTGACCATCCACGTCGTCCAGGGTGAACGCAAACAGGCGGCACAGAACAAGTCCCTGGGTCGTTTTGATCTCGCGGATTTGCCGCCGGCACCGCGCGGTACACCGCAAATTGAAGTAACATTCGACCTGGACGCCAATGGCATACTCAATGTATCGGCCAAGGACAAGGCAACCGGCAAGGAGCAGTCCATCCGCATTACAGCATCGGGTGGCCTGAACGAGGAAGAAATCGAGAAAATGATTTCGGATGCCGAGGCAAACGCGGATGCCGATGCCCGTTTTGAGGAAGTGGTTTCTGCTCGTAACACCTGTGATGGCCTGATCCACGCGTCACGCAAAACGCTGGAAGAAGCCGGTGACAACGCGACTGAAGATGAAAAAGCCGCTATTGAAGCCGCGATCACCGCCGCCGAGGAAGCAGTGAAAGAGGGCGATAAGGAGGCTATTGACGCAGCGGCAGCCAAGCTGACCGAAGCCACCGGCCCGGTAGCACAAAAGATGTACGCGGCCCAGGCCGGTGCAGCTGAAGGTGCGGCGGGTGAAGCCGGCGGTGCGGGTGAGCAGGGCAGCGCTCAGGGCGACGATGTGGTCGACGCCGAATTTGAAGAAGTGAACGATGACAAGAAGTAAGCAGTAGCGCTTCTGTCAATCGGGGCGGTCTGCCGCCCCGGATACCAATCTTGACCACGCGGGACATACGAGCCCGCGTAGTCATTTGCAAGGGTGCGGTTTAACGCCAGCTAGCTATGTCAAAACGTGATTATTATGAAGTACTCGGGGTCGATAACGCGGCAGACGAGAAAGATATAAAGAAAGCTTATCGTCGGGTGGCCATGAAATATCACCCGGACCGTAATCCGGATGATCCGGATTCGGACGACAAGTTCAAGGAAGCCACCGAAGCCTACGATGTGCTGATGGACAGCGAGAAGCGCGCTGCCTACGACCGTTTTGGTCACGCCGGCGTAGACCAGAACATGGGCGGTGGCGCCGGTTTTGGTGGCGGCAGCTTCAGCGATATTTTCGGCGATGTGTTCGGCGATATTTTTGGTGGTGGCGGCGGTCGTGGGCGCGGTGGCCCCCAGCGTGGCTCCGATTTGCGCTATACCCTTGATATTTCGCTGGAAGACGCCGTCAAAGGCGCCACCGTAGAGATCAAGATTCCCACACTGGTCTCGTGTGAGGAGTGCGACGGCTCCGGGGCTCGCAAGGGCAGTTCACCGGTGACCTGCTCTACCTGTGCCGGCATGGGCCAGGTCCGTATGCAGCAGGGATTCTTCCAGGTTCAGCAGGCCTGTCCCACCTGTCGTGGTCGCGGCAAAACCATTTCCGATCCGTGTAAAAAATGCCATGGCCAGGGTCGGGTGGAAAAAAGCAAGACGCTGTCGGTCAAAGTGCCTCCCGGCGTTGATACTGGCGATCGCATTCGCCTGTCCGGTGAGGGCGAAGCAGGCCCGGATGGGGGGCCGCCCGGCGACTTGTTCGTACAGATGTCAGTGCGCCAGCACCCCATTTTTGAGCGCGACGGCAAGGATCTTTACTGCGAAGTACCCATTACGTTTGTGGATGCAGCCATTGGTGGGGAGCTTGAAGTACCCACTCTGGATGGCCGGGTCAAGCTGAAAATTCCGCCGGAAACCCAGACGGGCAAGCTGTTCCGCTTGCGCGGCAAGGGGGTCAAGCCGGTACGTGGCGGGGCAGTAGGTGACCTTTTGTGTCGCGCCGTGGTAGAGACGCCGGTCCACCTCAGCAAGAAACAGAAAGAGCTTCTGCGCGAATTCCAGGAAAGCCTTGGTCAGGGCGGCCACGCGCAATCGCCGCGCCAGAATAGCTGGTTCGAGGGCGTGAAGAACTTTTTTGATGACATGAAGATATGACCATTCGCATTGGCGTCACCGGTGCGGCCGGTCGCATGGGGCGGACCCTGATAGAAAGCATTGTCCAGGCGGGTGCGCCGCTCCAGCTTGCCGCGGCTATCGAACAGCCGGACAGCAGCCTGGTGGGTGCCGATGCCGGGGAGCTGGCCGGCCTGGGTAAAATGGGTGTCCTGATTGCCGGTGACCTGGCCGACGTGATAGAGCAGATTGATGTGCTGATTGACTTCACAGTGCCTGCTGCCACCCTCGCCAATGTGGCGCTTTGTGCCCGTCACGGCAAGGCAGTGGTAGTCGGTACGACCGGCTTTACGCCCGAGCAGGAACGGGAGATTGACAGCGCCGCACAGCAGGTTCCGCTATGCAAGGCGTCAAATTTCAGTACGGGTGTCAATTTGTGCTTCAAGTTACTCGATATGGCGGCCCGCGTTCTTGGCGACGAGGTGGACATTGAAATTGTAGAGGCTCACCACCGGCATAAAGTGGATGCGCCCTCCGGTACCGCTCTGTCAATGGGCGGTGTGGTGGCAAATGCTCTCGGTCGCGATCTGGCCGAAGTGGCCGTTTACGGTCGGGAGGGCCAGACCGGCCCCCGTGACCGCGATACCATCGGCTTCGCCACGGTGCGTGCCGGCGATATTGTAGGCGATCATACCGTTATCTTTGCCGCTGAGGGTGAGCGGGTGGAAATCACCCATAAAGCGTCCAGTCGCATGTCGTTTGCCCGGGGGGCCGTGCGCGCCGCCGGTTGGCTGTTTGAACGTTCTCCGGGCCGCTATGACATGCAAGATGTACTGGGTCTGTAGTAGCGCACTCTGTAATACGACCAAAAGGAGTATCCGGTGAACCAGTTTATAGTTGATATTGACGAGACCAACGCGGCGCAGTTGTTGATTGAAGAATCACACCAGCGCCCGGTGTTGGTGGATTTCTGGGCTGACTGGTGCGAGCCCTGCAAGACACTGATGCCATTGCTGGAAAAACTCGCCAATGAGTATAGCGGGGCTTTTTTGCTGGCAAGGGTCAATGCCGATGCACAGCCATCGATTACCCAGCAGTTTGGTGTGCGCAGCCTGCCAACGTTGATGATTGTGCAGGGCGGACAGCCAGTGGATGGACTTGTGGGTGCCCAGAGTGAGGCTCAGCTGCGCGAGTTGCTGGAGAAATATCTTCCCAAGCCCTGGGATGCGTTGCTGATGCAGGGTCAGGCGCTGATGGCGGAGGGTGATTTCCGCGCTGCCCTGACACCGCTCCGGCAAGCGTTCGAGGACTCCGGCCAGCGCCATGATATTACCCTCGCTTATGCCCATGCACTTATTGAAAATAATCGTTTTGACGATGCCGAGACAGTGTTGGGTACGGTACTGATGACCAACCAGGACGCCCATTGGGAGCAACTGGTGGCACAGCTGAAATTAAAACGTGAAGCATCGCGATCCCCTGAAATAGAGGCCCTGGAGCAGCTTCTGGAGGCCGAGCCCGACAATCACGATGTGCGCACGCAGTTGGCGATCCAATATACCGAGGCGGGCTATTTCCGGGAGGCGCTGGAGCACCTGATTACGGTGCTGCGCCAGGATGTGAATCACGCCGACGGCGCAACCAAGCGCACGTTCCTCAACACCATTGCCAGTCTTGGCAAGGGTGACCCGTTGGCGGCTGAATATCAACGCAAGCTCTACAGTCTCCTGTACTGATCGCGACTTTTCGACCTCGCTAGCTGCCGCGATGGTTCGCGCCGCGGTTTCCCCAGTCAGTCACCGATAATCATCCGTTACCCGGCGCGACATTTGCGTCGGGTTCTTGTTTTGCGTGGTCGGAATCGCTATGGTACATGCCCTGGTGATGAAAAACATACCCTCGGGTCAAAACCTGTAGGAGTGAGGCGGACTATGGAAACACTTAAACAACTTGCGGGTATCTTGCTCAGTGCATGCGCACTGATCGCCGCAGGTTGTGGCGATTCCGGAACGCCGGCACCACAGCGGAATCCGGAACCCGGCAGCGCTGCCCTGGAAGCCCATTCGCAGGAGTTCCGGCGGGATATTATTGAGGTCGTGCCGGGCGTTCATGTTGCGATTGGATACGCGCTGGCCAACGTGATTTTAATTGAGGGGGACGGTGGCAACATTATTGTCGACACGACGGAGTCCCTGGCGACGGCACAAGAGGTTCGCCGTGCTTTTGACCAGATTACCGACAAGCCGGTAGCGGCCATCATCTATACGCATAATCACACGGATCATATTTTTGGTGCCGCAGCTTTTACCGATGGCCGCACGGTGCCGGTCTATGCTCATGACACCACCTGGTCGCACATCGAGAGGATCATCGCGGTGTTATCGCCGGTGATTGAATCCCGGTCCCACCACATGTTTGGCAATTACCTGGCAGCCGGTGGTGAAGCCGTTGTAAACGACGGCATTGGCCCGTTTCTGGCGCACACGCCGAGAGACGATTCGGGCATCTATGGGCTGTTGCGACCAACCCACACGTTCAGCGACAAGCTGGAGGTGACTATCGAGGGTCGCAGGCTGGAGCTCATACACGCGCCCGGTGAGACCGACGACCAGCTCCTGGTATGGCTGCCCGAAGAGCGGGTGCTATTGCCGGGAGATAATATCTACAAAGCCTTTCCCAACCTCTATACGATTCGCGGTACTCGTTACCGGGATGTCATGCAGTGGTCGCGGACCGTACGCGATATGCGTGAACTGGGCGCGGAACACCTGATTCCGAGCCATACCCGGCCTTTATCCGGTGCGGAGGCAATAGACGATCTCCTGCTCGCCTACAGTGACGCGATTCAGTTTGTGCACGACCAGACTGTGCGTGGGATGAATCTCGGTCACGATGCATTGACCCTGGCGGACACCATACAGCTGCCGCCGTCACTCGCCGCGCATCCCTGGTTACAACCCTTTTACGGCACGGTGGCCTGGTCCGTGCGTTCAATTTATAGCGGTTATCTCGGCTGGTACGACGGTAATAGCAGCACCCTGTTTCCTACACCGACAGCCGAGCGCGCCCGTCGCCTGGTTGAACTCGCCGGCGGCATAGACAACGTTGTCAGCGAGGCCGCAACAGTATTGGCCACAGACCCGCAGTGGGCCGCCGAATTGGCAGACCTGGCGCTGGCCGCCGGCTCCGGGCCGCTTCCTGCCGCAACTGAACTGAAAGCAGCCGCATTGCGTACTCTTGCCAGTGACACAGCAAATCCCAATGCCCGTAACTGGTACCTGACGGATGCGCTGGAACTGGAGGGGCGGATTGCCGTGGCGCCCGCTCCACTGAGCGATGAGCGCGTCGAGTTCGCGAAAGTATTTCCGGTAGAGGGAATCATCAAGACCATGGCCGTCAACCTGGACCCGGCGCGTAGTGCCGGGGTGGATCAGCGGGTGGTTTTTGTTTTCCCCGACCAGGATGCGAATTATGAGATTCATGTGCGTAATCAGGTCGCCGCGAGTCGCCGATTGCCGACAGGCTGGCAAGATGATGGCCTGGTTGTCACCGTGAATGCGGCGGATTGGCTGGAGCTGGTAAGTGGTCAGCGGGGCTTTCCGCTGGCGCTGGCAGATGGCACGGTACAGGTAGCCGGAGGGCTTGCCGATACCGGTAAAGTGCTGCGTTTTCTGGCATTGTTTAAACAGGATTAACGTCAACATTGGGCCCATGGCCCCGTAACCCACAGCTGAAGAGGTATTATCGTGGATACTAAGTTTGCTCCGGAAGATCTCGCGTTTCGTGAGGAAGTTCGCGCATTTTTTGATGAGGCGTACGACGAGGAACTGCAGAGCCGATTCAAGGACCTGACGACTTTCAAGGACGCCGTTATTGAGTGGCAGAAGCGTCTGTACAAGAAGGGCTGGATCGCACCGGGCTGGCCGAAAGAATACGGTGGGACCGGCTGGAACGCCACGCAGAAATTCATCTATGAAACCGAGCGCAGCGCGGCGGGTGTCCGGGACGTTATTCCTTTTGGCCTCAACATGGTGGGCCCGGTTATTTACAGCTTTGGAACCGAGGAACAAAAAGAGCGCTTCTTGCCCCGGATACTCAGTAGTGACGACTGGTGGTGCCAGGGGTACTCCGAAACAGGCGCAGGCTCCGATCTCGCGTCTCTCAAAACCAGGGCAGTACGTGAGGGTGACGAGTACGTAGTAAGCGGGGCCAAGATCTGGACCAGCTATGCCCAGTACGCCGACTGGATCTTCTGTCTGGTGCGCACCAACAGCGAAGGCAAGAAGCAGGACGGCATCAGTTTTTTGCTGATCGACATGCACTCGCCCGGCATCAAGGTTAATCCCATCGTATCGATCGACAATCACCACAGCCTGAACGAAGTTGAGTTCAACGACGTGCGGGTGCCGGTAGCCAACCTGATCGGCGAGCAGGACAAGGGCTGGACCTATGCCAAGGCGCTGTTGGCCCATGAGCGTACCGCCATTGCTGGTGTGCCCGACAGCAAGCGCAGCCTGACAGAAATCCGTAGTTTTGCCGCCCGGGAAGTGAATGGTGGCAAGTCGCTGTTGAGCGACCCCCTGTTCCAGAAGCGTCTATCGGATATCGAAATTGAACTGATGGCGCTGGAGTTTACCGAATTGCGAGTGCTTGCCTCAGTGGCTTCCGGGGGTGCGCCGGGTGCGGAATCGTCCCTGCTGAAGATCAAGGGCACGGAAATGCAGCAGGCCGTACAGGAGCTGCGTATGGATTTGGCCGCCTACTACCAGGGTGTGCTGCCGAATGAGCTGAGCGCAGAGCAACTGGGTCACGAGTTCGGCTCTCAAGCACGCCAGACCTACATGTACGGCAGGGCATCCACAATTTATGGTGGTTCCAATGAAGTACAGAAAAACATTATCGCCAAGGCAGTACTGGGCCTGTAATTCCGAATTGACGAGGTAGTCGCAATGAACTTTGATTTTACTGAAGAACAGGGAATGCTCCGGGATAGCGTCGCCCGCTACATCCAGGACAGTTATGATTTTGACACCCGGCGCTCGATCGCCGCATCGCCCGAAGGCATGAGCCACGAGCATTGGCAGACCTTTGCCGAACTGGGTTGGTTATCTGTGCCTTTTGCCGAAGAACATGGTGGTTTTGGTGGCAGCCCGGTAGACATCATGCTGGTGATGGAAGAGCTGGGCAAGGGCATCGTGCTCGAGCCCTACCTGGCTACTGTTGTGTTGTTTGGTGGTCTTCTGGAGCGCGGCGGCAGTGCCGCCCAGCAGGCTGAGCTTATTCCACGTATCATTGAGGGCAGTTGCCAGGGCGCATTCGCCTACCTGGAGCGGCAGAGCCGTCACGAGCTCGCGGACATTACCACGACCGCAAAAGCGCAGGGCGACGGCTATCAGATCAATGGCGAAAAAGTGGTGGTGTTCAATGGCGCCAACGCCGATTACGTGATCGTATCCGCCCGGACCTCCGGGGAGCAGAGCGCAACGGACGGTATTACCCTGTTATTGGTGCCGACCGACGCGGCGGGTGTTGAAAGGGTCAGTTATCGTCTTATGGACGGCCAGGTCGTATCCAATATCGTGTTCAATAATGTTGAAGTACCCGCAGAAAGTGTCATCGGTGCGGAAAATGGCGGCTACACCCTGATTAACGGTGTGGTGACCATCGCCACTATCGCGCTTGCCGCAGAAGCGCTGGGGATCATGGGCCAGCTCAACGCCAAAACACTGGAGTACACCAAAACCCGCAAACAGTTTGGCGTTGCCATCGGCAGCTTTCAGGCGCTTCAGCACCGCATGGTCGATACCTTCATGGCCTACGAACAAACCAAGTCGCTGCTCTATCGTGCAGTATGTGAGCTGGATGGTCAGGGCGATGATATTGCCGCCTGCATCCATGCGCTCAAAGTCATGGTCGACCGTTCCGGCAGGTTGATATTCGGCGAGGCCATTCAGCTGCATGGTGGTATGGGTATTACTGACGAGCTTGATATCGGCCATTACGCAAAACGCCTGATGATGATCAATACGACATTTGGTGATGGCGATTATCATCAAGCACAATTCAATCAGTTGCGGTACGCTGGTTAACGGAATTTTCCAGATAACCGGGCCTTGCAAACTGGCCCATGGAGCATGTTATGAAACTCGGAATTTTGCTGGGCTACTCGGGCAAGCACATTCACATACCCATGGAGCTTATCCAGCGGGCCGAGTCCATGGGGTATGACTCGGTGTGGACTGCAGAGGCCTATGGTAATGATGCCGTAACCGCTGCCAGCTGGGTGCTGGCACAGACCAAGAAGATCAGGGTGGGCACGGCGATCATGCAGATGCCGGCCCGCACCCCTGCCATGTGCGCAATGACCGCCATGTCCCTGGATCAGCTGTCCGGAGGGCGCTTTATTACCGGCCTGGGGGCTTCCGGTCCGCAAGTGGTTGAGGGCTGGCACGGGGTGCCTTACGGCAAGCCGGTAACCCGCACCCGGGAATACATCCAGATCATGCGCAAAATCATGGCCCGGGAAGGACCGGTAGAGTTTGATGGTGTTGAGTACCAGCTGCCCAACAAGGGGCCTGGCACTACTGGCCTTGGCAAGCCTTTAAAATCCATTCTGGAAGGTAACCCGAATATCCCGATCTACACTGCATCCATTACCCCTGCGGGTTTACGCTGCGCAGGAGAAGTGGCCGATGGAGTGTTCCCGGTCTGGATGGACCCGAACAAATTCAGCATTCTGGGAGATCACCTCCAGGCCGGCTTTGACAAGGCAGGTGGTGGCAAAAGCCTGGCGAATTTTGATGTCGCGCCCTTTGTGTCAGTGGCGATGAACGACGACCTTGATGCGGCTTACGATTCCTTGCGTCCCTGGTTGGCACTGTACATAGGCGGCATGGGCGCCAAGGGCAAGAACTTCTACAACGATTACGCTACTCGCGCAGGTTACGGTGAAGTGGCGGACCGTATCCAGGACCTGTATCTCTCCGGCAAAAAGGCCGAAGCCGAAGCACTGGTGCCCAACCAGTTACTGGATGAGGTGGCGCTGGTGGGTCCCAGGGGCCGCATTGTGGAACAGTTGTCCAGCTGGAAAGCAGCGGGCCAGCGCGGCGAGGTGGGCACCATGCTGTTGGGTGTGCACGACCCGGAGGTGCTTGAGTTGTTTGCCGAGGAACTGCTGTAATGGTGGTATCCGGAAAAATCGTCATTGTCACCGGCGGTGGCAATGGCATTGGCAAGGCTCTGTGCGAGCGGTTTCACCGCGAAGGTGCACAGAAAATCATTGTGGCAGATCGTGAAGAGGACAGCGCCCAGGCGGTAGCCGATACCGTTGCGGGGGATGCTTTTGCGGTAGATGTACGCGACGAAGCGGCGATCAAGGCCATGGTTGATGCCGTTGAAGACCGCTATGGCCGTATTGACCTGTTTTGCAGCAACGCCGGGATCATTGCCGGAGACGGCGAACCCTGGTGGGTAACCTCGGCGTCTAACGAAACCTGGCAGGCCATGTGGGAAATTCATGTCATGGCGCATGTATTTGCGGTCCGGGCTTGCCTGCCGGGTATGCTGGAGAGAGGTGAGGGCTATTTCCTGAATACGGTATCGGCGGCGGGTCTGCTCAACCAGATTGGTGACGCAGCCTATTCTACCACCAAGCATGCGGCACTCGGCTTTGCCGAGGCACTGTCCATCACTCACGGTGACGACGGAATAAAGGTATCCGCGCTGTGTCCCCAGGCCGTGGCAACACGCATGATCGGCAGTGTTGAAAGCGGTGGTTCGGCCGGAGTTGACGGCATACTTACGGCGGAACAGGTGGCCGATGCGGTGATAACCGGACTGGCGGATGAGCGCTTCCTGATTTTGCCGCATGCCGAAGTTGCGCAGTATCGCGCGCACAAAGCGGCGGATTATGATCGCTGGCTCGGCGGTATGCGCAAGCTGCGGCGTCGGTTCGGTAATCCCGACTTGTGAATTGCGTGAATCAATGGCGATGAGTAAAGAACAGCAGGAACGTTTTGCGCGCACCATCCTCAACGGTTTTGAGTCGTACTTTGCCGAATTCCAGAATATTACCCTGGCTGCCCGTTCGCGGTTTGAATCCCAGGACTGGCTGGGTATGCACGAAGCCGCTATTCAGCGCATTGACCTGTATAAAGCGGCGACTACACGCGTTTTACAGTACGTTGAATTGATCGCGGGCAGCCAGCTGCACGACTATCATTTCTGGTGTGGTGCCCGGGAGATTTATGCGGATCTTATCAGGGGTCACAATAACTTCGAGATAGCCGAAACATTCTTTAACTCGGTTTACTGCGCTGTGTTCAAGCATCGCAAGATTCGCGATGAATACGCGTTTGTATTCTCGCCACAAGGTGATATGCCGGCACCTGACGTAAGCAAAGTGTATCGCGTGTATCCGCTTGACGGTGACTTACAGACACCGTTGCGCAAGCTGCTTGAAGACTACCGTTTTAACCTGCCTTATGAGGATGTTGACCGGGATATCGCCAATATCATTGAAGTTATTGGTAGCTATCTGGCGCCCCGTTTCAATATGAGGCGAGAAGGCATGGAGTTTCAGGCCCTGGAACACCACTTTTTCCGTAACAAGGGAGCTTATATCGTCGGCAGAATTGTCTCCGGCCCTGATTCCATGCCCTTCGTGTTGCCGATTCTACATACCGAAAACGGTGAGGTGTACGTTGACACCATCCTCTTTGGCGCCGATAAGGTTAGTGTGGTATTCAGTTTTACCCGTGCCTACTTCATGGTCGACGCCAGCATTCCATCCCAGTATGTGCTGTTCCTGCAACAGTTGATGCCAGCCAAGCCGATTTCCGAGATCTACAGCTCGATGGGCTACAACAAGCACGGTAAAACCTATTATTACCGCTGCGCCCACCGGCATATGACCAACACCACAGACCAGTTCATTATTGCCCCGGGCATCAAGGGTATGGTCATGAGCGTGTTCACCATGCCCTCCTATGACTTCGTTTTCAAGATCATCAAAGACAAGTTCACGCCGCCCAAGGAGATGACCAGGGAGCAGGTGAAAGAGAAATACCGACTGGTAAAGCGCTGGGACCGGGCCGGTCGTATGGCCGACACCCAGGAATTTACCAACCTCGCCTTTGCCAGGGAGCGGTTTTCTGAGGAATTGATAGCGGAATTGCACAAGGTCGCGCCGTCGCTGATTGAGGAGCACGGCAAGGCCCTGGTTATCAAGCACGTCTACGTGGAACGGCGTATGACGCCCCTTAACCTGTATCTGCAGGATGCCACGGACCAGCAGGTTGCAGCGGTAATGGACGAGTACGGTAATGCTATCAAGCAGCTGGCGTCGGCCAATATTTTCCCCGGCGATATGTTGTTGAAAAATTTTGGCGTGACCAGGCACGGTCGTGTGGTGTTCTACGATTACGATGAAATCGTACCGTTGATGGATTGCAATTTTCGGCAGATACCGCCACCGCGGGACGAGGCCGAGGAAATGGCCAGCCAGCCCTGGTACACTGTCGGCCCCAACGATATTTTCCCCGAGGAATTCCGGCTGTTTTTCTCCGGTAACCAGCGTGCGCGCAAAGTATTCGACGCGGTGCACAGTGACATCTACGAAGTCTCATTCTGGCGGGGTTTGCAGGAGAGGATTCGACAGGGATATGTAGAGGACTTTTTTCCATATCGGCGTAAATTACGGTTCAACCGTACTCGAAAGAAGCAATTGGCAGGTGTGTAATGGCAACAATTTATTTAATCCGGCACGGTCAGGCGTCTTTTGGCGCGGAGGACTACGACAAGCTTTCGGAGCTCGGGTGTCGCCAGGCAGAGGTGCTGGGACATTACCTGCGCGATCATGGTATCAGGCTGGATGCAGCCTACAGCGGTGACCTCCTGCGGCAGCGGGAAACCACGGCACTGGCACTGGCCAGTCAGCCGGGTGAAGTGCCGCATCATATTGATCCGCGCTTCAATGAAGTTCGCAATGATGAGCAGGTGCGCCATCTGGTACCAGTGGTCGCACAAAATAACCCCCATATCCAGACTCTTGTGGATAAAGGCCTGAGCTCCAGTAAGGATTACCAAAAGGTGATTGAGGCGGTATTCAATCACTGGGTTTCACCCGTTTGTGACGAGCCACGTATCCAGAGCTGGACCGACTATTCGTCCGGGGTATGCGAGGCACTCGCCGCGGTAATGGCTGCGGAAGGCTCGGGAAAAACAGTCGGTATTTTTACCTCGGGCGGGACCATCGCCACTGTTGTCGCTCATGTGCTGGGGTTAGGCGGTGAGCATGCCTACAAGTTCTATGAACCCATTTTCAATTGCTCCATCACCCAGTTATTCTATAGCGGCGACAAAGTTTCCCTGTCATTCTTTAATGATCGCTCCTTCCTGCAGGTACTGGGCGGTCAGGGCGGAGAGGAGCTGGTCAGCTATCGCTGACCTTTTTCTTGACCCGCAGTAGCGATTCCTGGGCAACCGAGGCCACCAGTACGCCTTGCCGGTTGTAGAAACCGCCGCGACTCAGGCCACGCCCACCGGAACTGCTGGGGCTGTCCATGGCGTAGAGCAGGTACTCGTCAACGCGCACGGGACGATGCAACCACAGGGCATGGTCCAGACTCGCGACCTGCAGCTCCGGACTCATGCCAGTGTACGGATGCGGTAGCAGCGCAGCGCCGAGCAGAGCGAAATCAGAGATAAACGCCAGCAGGGTCTGGTGCCTGACCGGGTCATCGCCGATGGTAGCGGCAGGATCCAGGACTCTGAACCACATGCTCTGTTCGGGCTCCTGAGGCTGGGGGTTGAGGTAATCGCGACGCTTTACCGGACGTCGTTCAATCGTCTGCATCATGGGAGCCGAGAATCGGTCGGGGTAGCGTTCGGCCATTTCGGTCCAGAACTCGAAGTCAGTCGACAACTCCTCCGGTGGTGGAACATCGGGCATGCCGAACTGGTGGCTCAGCCCTGATTCCTCGGTCTGAAAAGAGATCGAGGTGCTGAAAATGGGGACGCCGTCTTGCTTGGCAATCACCCGGCGGGTGGTAAAGCTGCCGCCGTCGCGTATCGGGTCTACCTCGTAAACAATCTGTTTGGTCGGATTACCAGGGCGCAGAAAATACCCGTGCATGGAATGTGCAGAGCGCGTGCTGTCAACTGTGCGGCTGGCGGCATTCAGTGATTGTGCCAGCACCTGTCCGCCAAATACGCGGGGAGGGAACTTGGGGCTCTTGCCCACAAACAGGTACTTATCGATGCGTTGCACTTCAAGCAGCGACAGTAATTTTTCGAGTTTTTCGACCATGGGTATCTCCGTTACTCTGGCAAAGGCTCAGCGTGGCTTCAAACCGTTAAAAAACAGATCGAAATAGTCAACGGCGGCCCGGTCGAGGTCTTCAACCGATCGCCACCGCTTGATCTCCATCGAGGCATTAATAGCCCCGGAAATAAGTTGCTGGGCAATGAAAGGGTCTATGTTTCGTACACTACCATCGGCGATTCCGGCACTGATGAACTTACCAAAACGACGGTTGGCATCATCGGTTCGCTCCAGTATTTCCTTGCGTTTCGCCATCGGCAATGCGGTTATTGTTGTGTAGCGTATCAGTGGGCCCTGTTCTGAGTTCTGAACATGGAAGATACGTCGGCAGCTGTGGTCTATCTTGCCTAAACCGGAGTCTTCAAGCTGTTCCGATTGCTCGTAAATGTGTTCGGTAATGTTCATCGAGTAAATGTAGCAATTGAACAACAGATCTTCTTTGTTCTTGATGTGGTAATAGAACGCGCCCTTGGATACGTTCAAATGCTCGGCAATTTCGTCCAGGGATGTTCCGTTAAACCCTTTTTTGTTGAAGAACCATGTGCCTGATTTGTAAAATGCCAGCTGTTTGAGACGATTCTGTTCTTCCCGGTCAAAGCCGCGCACATAGTTTTCGACACCCGGCCCTGCTTCGATGCGCGTGGGATGGTATTCACCGGTGCCGCTGTACAAGCCATGCTCGAGAATGTCCCAGGCACTGCGCGCGATGGTGTCAACGTTCTCGCGAGGCAATTTGTGCAGCCAGGAGAAGATCCAGTCCAATGATCCCAGCATTGCGCGTGTGGCAGAGATTGTTTCGCAGGTGCGAACGTCTCCCTGGCTAATCCCCTCGCGAAGATAACCACGGAGCCGTTTGAACATGGCCACATACTGTCCCTCCACCTCACCGCGGCGAGGGGGCTGTAGTGACGCAATTTCCAGCAGCGCGGCGAGGTGAGGCCCTCGACCTTCCTGGGCCGCGCGCCAGTTTTCAAACTGCAGCAGGAAAAACGCCCGTGCCCGGTCCAATGGATGTGAATAGCGCCGCTCAATATCCTCCATACTCTTCAAATGATAGGCGAGCGCCGCCATATAACATTGGTAAATCAGCTCTTCTTTTGTTTTAACATAGTAATAAAGGCTGGTTTTGGTTAAACCGAGGGTCTCGGCTATATCCCTCAGGGTAGTAGACCTGGAGCCTTTGTAATTGAACAGGCGTGCCGCCTGGGAGAGAATCGCGGTCCGTTTGGCGTCATGCTGTGCCGAGCGATTAAAGGGCGAACCTGGTGCCGGGGAATCGGTGCTCTTGTAACTGCCCATGAATGGTCCTGGTTTGGCGCGGAAAGAATATGCTGTACTCAATAGTCTACAATTCCAACTCTAAGTATTTTTTTTGTCACTGTCTATAGTGCCGTGCCCGGACTCCTGTCAAAAGGCAGGTTCAGCCATTTTTTTGATCGATAACGGTGCAATAGCATGATCGCTTTGAGTGTGTAGTCCAGAACCATGACGCCAAAAATCCAGAAAACCGACAGGCCCAGGCTCTGGCATAACCACGCCGGCAGAAGCCGTCCGAAGATGATCCCGACAAATGTCGCAAACAGGGGGAAACGGGTATCGCCCGCGCCCCGCAGCGCACCTGCCAGGGCAAAATCACAGGCCATCATCGGCTGAGTCAGGCAAATAACATAGATGAACGTCACTGTAAGTGAAGCCACCTCTGGATCCGTAATCATGAAAGAGGCCAGTGATTCCGCGTGCCAGGCCATAATCAAGGATAATGTCAGCATGGCCACCAGAGCCATGCGGAGAGAGCGCCACCCGGTCTTCATGGCCCGATCGGGCCTGCCTGCCCCCAGTTGTTGTCCTACCAGGGTGGCTGTTGCGACGCCGAAGCCGAAGCCGACTACGATGGGGAATGCTACCAGGCTGATCCCTATGCCATAAGCGGCAAAGGCCTTTGTGCCGTACTGGGCGACGATAGCGAAGAAAGCGAGGAACGCTACCTGGACTACAGCCTGTTCAGTTACTGCGGGCCCGGCGATCCGCATCAGGTTGCGTGCAGCGCTCCAGTCAATATTCAGCCGCCTCACTGGCCTGATTACAAATTTGCCACGCCACCAGCACACAACGAACGCCGAAGTGACCAGAGAGCCTGCCGCACCGCCCCCGAGTGCAACGCCTGCCACACCCATAACCGGCAGGGGGCCGATACCAAAAGCCAGCAAATACCCGAAAACAACATTCAGTATGGTGCTGAAAAATAGGAAATACAGAGGCGTCAGTACATCACCCGTGGCTCGGAGCGCGGTTCCGATCATCATATTGGCGGCACTGAAGAGATTGAAAATACCCAGCCAGAAAATAAAACCGGCAGCCGCGGTGGTTGTCTCGGGATCAAGACCAAACAGGCCTGCCAGCTGCAGGGGGGCGACCAGTACGGGGATGCTCAGCACGCCGGCTATTACCATGGCGAGCAATAAAGCCGTCCAGCTGGCCATTTCCGCCCTTGAGGCTTCGTTAGCCCCCCAGTGACGAGCAATCACCGCCGTCGCCGCAACCGACAACCCCATCAGAATGGCCTGAACCACGAAAAAAATGCGGTGGCCCGTGGTTACCGCAGCGACTGCGGAGGTACCCAGGCCCGCTGCGATCTTGATATGCATGAAACCGACTGTGGTAAACAGCAGGTTAGAGATGATCGTCGGCCAGGCCAGTTGCCATACCCGTCCGCTGGTTGATTCGTGCCTGGCCAACCGATGGTTCTCCTCCGTGATCTTCTGGCTACCCATAATGTCCTGTGTGACGGTTCCTGTGCGCTATCGTTCTCGCTGACTGCAAAAGCAGGACGCGATATGGTCATTTACCATTCCACTTGCCTGCATGAAAGCATACATAATCGTTGGACCGACAAAGGTGAAACCGCGTCGCTTCATGTCCTTGCTGAGAAGGACCGATATTGGGGTACTTGTCGGCGTGTCCTCGACAGATAACCAGGCATTAACAATTGGTGTTCCATCGACAAACTGCCAGACATAACTGCGGAAATCGCCGAATTGTGCCTGTGTTTCCAGAAAGGCCCTGGCATTTTGCCGTGCACCAAATACCTTGAGCCGGTTACGGATGATACGCGGTTCAACGAGGATGCGCTCAAGCTTATTGTCGGAATAGTGCGCAATCGCGTCTGCATCAAAACCATCGAATAGCTCTCGATAGCCTTCTCTTTTGCGCAATACTGTTATCCACGCCAGTCCCGCCTGGGCGCCCTCAAGTATCAGCAGCTCGAACAGACCACGATCATCCCATACCGGTACACCCCACTCGTGATCATGATAGTCAACATATACGGGGTCAGTGCCACACCAATCACACCGCTGAACCATTACCTGCGCTCCAAAGACTTGTTATTTTAGGCAGTATCCATAGAGGGTGGATAGGTGTCTACCGACCAAAGCCCAAACACCATAGGACTGGCGCAAGCTTAAGCCCTGTGCGACACTTTCAGCCTATGACAGACACTATACTTTATGAACGTACTGGTCACATCGCGCGCCTGGTTCTGAATAACCCGGCTCGTCACAATGCGCTCGGGTTCGAGGAGCTGGCGGCGATACAGACTTACCTGGCCGAAGTGCGTGAAGATGAACAGGTTCGGGTCCTTATCGTAACAGGGTGGGGGGACAAGACGTTTTGTGCCGGCGCCTCGTTAGACCAGCTGGGTACCGGCAATCTGTCGGGCGATACATTCCAGGCAACTACTGATCAGCTGGCGGCACTGCAGATACCTACGATCTGTGCGATTAGTGGGAACGTGTACGGCGGCGGTGTTGAGCTGGCTCTCAGCTGTGATTTCAGAGTAGGTATAGCGGGGAGTAAGCTGCGGGTGCCGGCAGCAGCGATAGGCCTTTGTTATCCCATCAGCGGGATAAATCGATTCGTCGAACGGCTCGGTATCGTTACTGCGAAACGAATACTTCTCGCAGCGGAGGAGCTGCCTGCGGAAACCTTGCTGGAGTTGGGCTTCCTGGATCATCTCGTTCAGCCGGCGGCTCTGGATGAAACAACGGAAAGGTTGGCCCAGAAAATAGCGCATCTGGCGCCACTTGCGGTACGTGCAATGAAACAGATTCTGCAGCAAGCCGCGGCCGGACAGATAGACGAAGCCCAGGCACAAGCTCTTTCTATGCAGTGCCTGGAATCAGAAGATCTTAAGGAAGGATTTGCCGCCCAGAAGGAAAAACGTGAGGCACGTTTCAAGGGCAAGTAATGGTTTTATGCTTCCTCAGGTAATCGGTGATGACCCTGGCTCTCGCGTCCATGGTACTTGAAACGTGACCAGGAGGTTGGTCCTGGAGTTTTCTTCAAAACCAATCTCGCCATTCAGTGACGCCACGGCGCTCGCGATAATGGTCATGCCTCCCGATTCCGGTGCATCAAATGCCAATCCTGTGGGTATACCAATTCCATTATCCTGATAATGGAGCACGACCTGGTCTTTCTTCATTATGGGTTCCGCGGTCGTGGTAAGCCCAATACGGACAAAACAGGCTGCCTTCTCTGCCGGAAACGCGTGTGCCAGTGAATTATCCAGACACTCGGCTATGATTATCGCACAGGATACTGCATGGGCTGCGGGCATAACGTCGTTGGGAATATCATTTATAACAGTCAACTTACGTCCCGCTTCCCCATAATATCCTTCAAGATAGGCCGCCAGGTGGTCTGTGAAGGTTCTAAGGTTGGCGTAGAGCTGTTCCCCATGGTAGTAAAGGGCATCCTGAAGTAGGTCGAAAACCCGCAGTCTCCGCAAAAGACGCTTGCCGGATAGGTCCTCTCCAGCGAGTGAAAAAACCAGACCCGCATCTATACCTTCGTAAGCACGTGCGAGAAGCTCCTTGTTATAAAAATGGAAAGAATCGGTAAGCTTGCCCTGAAACTCGACCTGTTCCTGTAAATCATCGGCATATCGATCGGCAATATCTTGCATCTTTTTTGCGTGTCTAAGCGCTTCATCTTTTATTGCATAGGCGCGATAAATACGATGCCAGATAATAATCAGCATCACTACCAAAATACCATATAAGGTAAACGCCCACCCGGTAAGCCATGGCGCGGGCTTGACCTTCAGGTCCATCGTGATGCCTTCACGATTCCAAACTCCAGCGGCATTCACCGCCTGCACGCGAAACTCAAAATCTCCTGCCGGCAGGTTTGTATATGTCGCAGTTCGCCTGCTGCCAATATCGATCCAATCTGGATCGAACCCGATAAGCTTATAACGATAGCGTGTACTTTGCGGATCAATAAGCTCCAGGGCACTGAATTCAAATGTGATGAAGTGGTCCTTGTGGCTGAGGATAATTGATTGAAGGTCTTTGGCTATGAGCTTGGGATTGTTGATAGATTTTTCGAGAGTTACTTTGGTAAATCCGATGGCCGGACGAGGAATGTAGGCGGTGATACTATCGGGGTTAAATCGGTTGTAGCCTCGGCTTCCTCCGAAAAAGAGTTGACCGTTGGAGTCTTTAAATGAGGAACCGAAATTAAATTTATTGCCTTGAAGTCCATCAAGCTTGGTAAACCGCCTCGCAAAAGACCCATCTGCTAGAATGAGGAATAGGCCTTCAGATCCTGAAACCCAAGTGCGATCATTATTGTCGATCTCTGCAGAATAAATTGCAGAGGTAGATAAAAGAGTGTCTTCAAATAAAGGTTTAAGATTGATCACGGACTCGGAAGGGCTGAGCATATCGGCCAAATAGACGCCATGGCTCTGAGTTCCTATCCAAAATGCACCCTCTGAGGTCTCGTGAATAACAGTCATTATTGGTGTAATATCATCAAGTCCAAAGTCCACCTCTATTTCGGAGATCGTGTCGGTTTTTAAATCGTAGAAAAACAGCTTATTTTCCGTGCCAATTAAAACTGAATTTTTAGACTTGATCGGCTCGATTAGTGTTACTTTAATATCGAGTAATTTTGTTGCACCGTAGGACTTTCCGCCCGATTCATCATAACCGGGGTCTAAACGATATAGGCCGTTGTTATAAGATCCTATGAGCGTAGTCTCATTTGGGAGATGTTGAATTTTCGTTATTTCAAAATTGTCGTTGTTTGCCACGGAGTGGTGAATTTTGGTTCCGGTGATCAAGTCTAATATATGGAGCCCGGAACTTCTTGTGCCGATCCATAGCTCTTCCGCTACAGATTCAATAGACATAATTCGGAAGTCGGGTAGGGAAAATTCGGGATACAATTCTACCAAGTTAACATGGTGTCCAGCTCCTTTTTCAATCACATAAAGTCCATTGTATGTTCCGACCCAAATATTCGAAAAATAATCCTCTGTAAATATTAAGACCTCGTCATTAATGCCCGCCGAAACACTGTTTATCGTCTGAAAATTTGAGCTAAGAAGAAAGCAAAGACCTTCATATGTGCCGATCCACAAAGTTTCGTTATCGACGAAGAGGCGCGTAACATGGTCATTTGAAAGTGAAGAATTCTCACGCTTAAACGTATATAAATGACGAATTTGCTCATCAAATATAAACAAGCCACTGTCAGTCCCCACAAAGATTAAGCCGCGAAATATTTTAATATCAGTTACGCTACCTATATTTGAAAAGCCTCGGTCTCCATTTGCATGCGTTCTGTTTGAGGATTCATTTATCATTGAATTGATTTCACTAGAAAATAGACTTTCCACCGAAATATGGATTCGTTCTCTATCATTTAACGATTTATTATCAAGATCAACGGATAACCTTTCAATAGATTTAGAAAGGAAGTCAATGCGTAGAAATCCATCGCTAGTCAAAGCGAGAATGCGATTATCTGACGTTTTGTAAAATCTATCTATCTTTGAAATACCCAACGAGGTTTGTGCTGAGTCAAGCCATTTTAGAGACTCGGAAATACTTGTATCAACGACTTTCAAAAAACGGTCTTCTTTGTATACGAGTAATGAATTACCCATAGAGACTAAAGATGTGACGCCTCTTCGAGGTGAAAAGTCTACTCGTTCAAAGCGCTTTCTAACTTCAGAGTATTTTGATATGCCGCTGCTGTAGGTTGATATCCAGATGGAGCCCGCCGAGTCTTCCGACATGCCTGTGATATCTAAGGCGGGTGCAAAATACTCGTTTTTATTCTTTGGGCTGAAGGAAGAAGTCTGTTGCCCTTCGTAAAGATATAATCCTGTTTGTGTTCCAGTCCAAACTCTGCCGGTATTGTCTCGATGGAAAAAGGTTATCGACTTCTCGGCAAGTTCAGAAGAAAGTCCATTTTTATATATTTTTAGATTTTCGAATTTATTAGATTTGTTGTCGCTAAGATCTCTAGATTCCGCGATAGCCGATGTCGATATAAGTAGCGACAATAGAATATAATAGCGTCGATATTTCATTTTTGAAAAAAATACCGTGAGTAGAGAATCCTCATGGGATCCACCCTGTCATTGTTGGATGTCCTCTTGTGTTACTTTTTCAGCATGTTTAAGGAACTCCTTATATGCAAGATCAATCTCCACAATGTACTCCTCTACATCTATAATCTCATTCCTTCGGGCGTGATCTTCCATCATTAAACTTATAGATCGTACTTTTTCGGCACCCAAATTAGCGCTCATGGATTTTATAGCATGTGCAATCTTCCCAAGCTTTTCGCTGTCTGATTGAACTGTTTCGTCACGTAACTCAGAAAACTTTTCAAAAATTTGTTTTTGAAAGACATCTAAGAGCTCTGGAAGAATTTTCCTGCCAGTCTGCTCTTCAACCAAGATAATATTTTTTATGGCCTTGTAATTTATTATCTTCGAGTCATATTCATTATCTCGATTATCTCGATTATCTCGATTATCTCGATTATCTCGATTATCTCGATTATCTCGATTATCTCGATTATCTCGAATGGAGGTCTTTTTTTCTGGCGATTCTCGCGTCCTTGTACTTATCAGATAGTGGTCGAGAATTTCGTTTATGTCACTTATCTTAAATGGCTTTGTGAGATATTTATCCATTCCCGCGTCTAGGCCTTTCCGCATTTCCTCCTCGGTATTCCCGGCTGTTAGAGCGATGATTGGTATATTTATTTTTCCTATACTTTTTTCGATTTCCCTTATTTCTATCGTCGCTTGATAGCCGTCCATTTTTGGCATTTGGCAATCCATAAATATTAGATCATATTTTCCCTTTTTGAATAGTTCGACTGCCAATCCGCCATCTTCAGCAATATCAACGTCGCAGCTTTGGAGTTCAAGTATCTCCCTCACAATTCGTTGATTTATCTCAAGATCCTCTGCCACCAGGACCTTAGGCCTTAACTTGGGGCTCTTGCGTATCTCCGATTTATCAGGACCTATCTTATTAATTGGTCTATTCCGATGATGAATAAGATCGGAAATCGATTGGTGTGTTATAGGTTTGCTGATCGTTGTCATTTCATAATCGAGCAATTCTTCATCAGGTAAGCGAAATGGAGTCAATAGAACCACTTGGTTAGAGCGGAGGTCTGCAAAGAATTCCGACATGAGAGCTCTCGTTGCAAAAAAGTCATAATCCACAAAAACAATGTCACCAGAAATCTGCTTTTCGTGCTGGAGATCAACCAACGTTGAGGGTACGTTTAGTCTTGCCAAATGTGATTTTAACATTCCTGTGGTTTTTTGATCTGAGCAAAGTATCGAAGCGCTAGTCGCGCTGCCAGAATAAGATTTAGAAATCTTGGCGATTTTTATAGAAGGTATCGAGATAGTTATCTCGGTACCTTTGTTGACTTCAGAGCTTACAGAAATTTCACCGCTCATAAGTTCAACAAATTCTTTTGAAATCGCCAAGCCCAGTCCGGTGCCGCCGTACTTTCGAGTTGTGCTAGCGTCGGCTTGTGTGAATGCTTCGAAGATTTTTGACTTTGCAGCGTTATCCATGCCGATGCCTGAATCTTCGATAGTGATAACAAGGTTACCAGCATGGCTGCAAAGGTCATCAGAAGCCCAAGACACGCGTAAGTCGATAAAGCCAAATTCTGTAAATTTTATTGCATTATTAATGAGATTCATTGTGACTTGTCGTATTTTGGCTGGGTCTCCAACGATGCGATCTGGAAGATCTTTGGCAATAAAGTAATTGAATTGTATTTTCTTTCGGCTTGCCGGCTCCGCCTGGAGATAACAGATATCGTCTATTAACTTTATCAAGTCAAACTCTACATTTTCGACCTCAACTTTGGCAGCCTCAAGTTTTGAAAAGTCTAATATCGAATTTATTAATTGTAAAAGTGATTCTCCACTAGCGTGAGCAGCTTTCGCAAATCGTGTTTGTTGATCATTCAGCTTCGTATTTAACAGCAGCTCAGTCATACCTATCATGCCATGCATTGGCGTCCTTATTTCATGCGTCATCGTAGCCAAGAATTCGGATTTCGATTTGTTTGCATGTTCCGCAATGTTTCTGGCTTCTTGAAGATCAACAGTTCTTTCCTGAACTTTGAGTTCAAGTTCTCGTTGGCGCCTAAAAATAAGCTGTTGCTTCCTGCGTTGTTTAACGAAAAGTAAAATTATCAGCCCAATGGTTAGAATTCCATATGCAATATAGGCGGGAGCGCTTTTCCATGGTGCGGGTTTGACATTTATATCTAAATTTAGACCTTCTGTATTCCAGACGCCGTCAGAATTGCTGCCTTGAACCCGAAGGGTGTAGGAGCCACTAGGCAAGCTGGTGAAAGATGTGGATCTAGTGGTGCCTAACTCTATCCATTCGCTGTCAAAGCCGTCCAGCATGTAGCGATATTGATTCGAGGGCGGATTCGTGTAATCCAGTGATGCAAAAGTAAAGGTTGCATATCGAAAATTATGAGGGAATGTTATCTCGTCTAATTGGTGATAGGGCACATCAAAAGAGACCTCATCATTGAGTATCCTAAACTCTGTGATTATTAAAGGCGGGATATAGATGCTTCTCCGTATTTTTTCTGTTGATATTATGTTGAATCCGTTGTTGCCACCGAAATATATTTGAGAGTCTTTGTCTTTAAAGACTGCGGCGTGATTGAACTCGGGTCCTTGTAATCCGTCGCTGACGTCAAAATTGTCGAGTTCGCCAGTAGACGGAGATAGCTTTGATAATCCTCTGTTATGGGAGACCCATATATTTGCGTTCATGTCACTAGTAATTGCATAGATATCGACACTTGGTAGCATCACGTTTTCGGAATATTGAGTAAATTTGTTGCGTCGCTCTTTTCGGTCTTTTTTATCCCAGCGGTTTATGCCTCCACTTTGTGTACCTATCCAGAGTCGTTCTTGAGAGTCTTCATGAATTGCCCAGGCAAGATTGCTTGATAAGCTCTCTGGGTTTTCCGGGTTACTCATAAAGCGTTGAAACGTCCCAGCTTGTATATCAAAAAGATTGAGTCCATTCTCAGTGCCAACCCAGATGTCCCCCGAGGAGTCCTCCAGAATTGCTATGACATTGTCATTACTTATAGTATTCGCAGAATCTGGGTCGTACTTAAAGTGGCGAAATGAATTGGTTTCGTCGTTATATATATTCAAGCCTCCGCCATAAGTGCCTATTAGGAGTTGACCAGTGGAAAGCCTGGTAATCGAGGTGATCCCATTTGCGCTAATGGAGGTGGTTTGAGTGACTCGTCTCCTAAATATTTCGATTTCTTGTGTTTCTAAATCAATCTTGTTTAATCCCGCGGTGAGGGTGCCCGCCCACAGGGTTCCATCTTCATAAAGAAGGCTCATCACCTCGCCGGATGAAATCTTGTTATTCAATGTAGTCTGTGTGGCGTAATGTTCGCTTTTCGCATCTGAGTTGAAAAGGTGAAGGCCTGTGCTGCTACCGATCCAGATCTGACCATTGTCATCTTGGGCGAACGTGTTAATTGAATCCGCTTGGCTTCCGAAATCAGAGTCAACTCGCCGAAAGAGTGATCTGGTTCCATAAGCCAGTCCGTTGTAGGTGCCTACCCAAATGATTCCAGCCATACTTTGGTATAGGCTAAAGACCTGATTGTCGGGTAGGTTTGAATTTGTCGTATTTATCGAGGTGAAGCTATGTGTTCCGGGTTCCCAGACGCTAACCCCGGAGCGCGTTGCTGCCCAGACATTTCCGGATCTGTCCTCAATCGTCATGTAGACTCGTTGGTCGGAGATTGAGTCGTTGGCTAGATTATTGGTGTCAAAGTATTCAAAGTCGTTGGTATGTGGCGAATATCGTACGATCCCGGAATCCAGTGTTGATATCCAAATGTTACCGTTCTCAGCGGCCATGACGAAGTTAAAGCGTTTCATGTGCTTTTCCGGATCTATCTCCGATGGCACGAGAACCGTTTCAATCTTTTTTTTCGACTCGTCTATTCTGAGTAGCCCGTAGTTATCAATAAGAGCCCAAACCATTCCGTCTTCAGTCTCTGTAAATGCGACAGGTCTGTTTGTTGTGTCTCGTGAGAGTGGCGAAAAATGCTCAAAGCGGAGGGTGTCAGGGTTAAACTTACTAAACCCGTATCCTGTATCGTAACCTAGCCAAATACTGCCGGTCTTTGACATAAACATCGAATAAATTGAATCTGAGAGCGGGTGAGTAGAGGAGGGTTCGGTACTACTTTGGATAGCTGTAAATGTTTGTGTTGCAGGATTGTATCTGTTGAGGCCACCACCTGCGGTCGAAACCCATAGATAGCCATTTTTATCTTCTACTATTCCAGTGGTGGATTGGTGGCTTATTGATTTAGCATCTCTGTTTGACGCTCTAAAGCGCACAACTGTGTATCCATCATAACGATGGATGCCTTCTTGCGTTAGAATCCAAATAAAGCCTTGAGAGTCCTGGAAGATTGATCGGACAGATTGTTGACTTAGTTGTCTCGTAGCCGGGGACAGTTGGAATGTGTAATCGCGAGGACTAAGCCCAAAACTATCCAGTGACAACAGTATAAGAGTTATGGATAGGAGGGAGCGAAAGGTCAGATTCACAGCAAAAGCCCTAACTATTTCGTTTTGAAATGATTAGGGCATACTACAACGGATATCTTCTTGAGACTATGCTGACCTTGAAGGAAGCTAGGAAGTGCCGACCAGCTACTGACTGAATAGCTAGTCGGGAATGGGACGGTAAACTTATCGGATGCCCCAACGATAGCCGGCTTGGTTCGAAGCGTTACGAATGCCCCAGCGGTAACCGGCTTGGGCAGAGACGTTACGGATACCCCAACGGTAACCGGCTTGGCCAGAGACGTTACGGATACCCCAACGGTAACCGGCTTGGCCAGAGACGTTACGGATACCCCAACGGTAACCGGCTTGGCCAGAGACGTTACGGATACCCCAACGGTAGCCGGCCTGATCAGAGACGTTACGGATGCCCCAGCGGTACCCTGCTTGCGCCGGATTCAAGTCAGCGCCCCAAGAATAAGCTTGTTTCTGCGAAACAGGGTCAGCGTTTGCGGTTATATCTTCTGAAAGCCACGGAGCAGTGCTCGCTCCGCGAATTTCTCGATCTCCACTCCATTTGTAGCCACTAGGTGTGTGTTGATAGTTTTCTTCTGAGGCAAGAGATCGGGTGATGGCCGCGTGGGCGACAGGCGCAACTGCTCTGCTTTGGTGGTCGCTTTTATCCAATGCTACCGTGTGCGCGCTAGCTGCGCCCATTATTATGGATGCTGTGGCCCAAGTTATAAACCTGCCTTTCCCCAATAGATTTCTCATAATCCGCCCTGCCTCTTTCGTTCAAAAATTCGCGTCACTTGTCGTGACATCGTGGTCCAGCCCAATCTCGTCCGTGAGAGGCGTTATGCATCGTGGTCCGTAGACGCATGCAACCGTTATAGGGGGGAGGCGAGTGCTAATGAAGGGTGGTCTATACCCTCTTTGGGGTAGGGGGTAGACCATTACGGATGGTCATGGGGGTGGATCTTACGAAATCTGGTAAATAAAGTCTCCTATGTTCTTGATTGTAGGCGCTATTTCGTCATGGGAGATTGTTGTTCTGCGGGCATGACCCGAATGGGTACCCTAGGGGCTGGCTGTGTCATTTGGTGGTGGATTTGTGGAAAGTGACTCGATCGTGGATTTTTCTGAAAGATAGATTTCCAGCCAGTGGAAGGGGAGGTCACCGCTGGGTTCTGCGGCGTCTTTTCTTTCAATATAAGCCTTGATCCCCCATTTGCGGTCGGTGCTAAGACCTTTTTCTGATTCCGTCGGTGAGAGCATCCTGTTCAGGCCTGGAAGAGTAGCGTTGCCTTTCTCATCCATGATTGCGGGACCTTCAAAGTGCTCTTGTGCTGCAATATCGCGTTGGATGTTCATGTCCTGGTTGCCGCATCCTCGCTGGCCAAGTGTTACTGCACGAACTGCGTTCACATAGCCGTTGCCCTGCTGGAATGGGCTGTAGGAGAGCCTTCCATCACGGTTGATAGCCAAGTCCGCGCTGCTGAGCAGTTTGCATTTGACATCATCAGGCTTTAGCTCAGGCTCGAGTTGCAATAGCAGGGCTGCAATACCGGAAACCAGCGCGCTGGCTTGCGATGTTCCGGTCATTACCAGTTCACCAGTGCTTATCAGGTAGTCAGGATGCTTTTGCATCAGTTTACTGCCCGGCCGCATGAGACCTGCGATATGCCCTCCGGGTGCCACAATATCCGGCTTGATGTGCCCGCTTGGTGTTGGGCCTCGCGACGAAAAATCCGGTATGTAGTCATCGTCTCGGTCCGTAGTTGTCCAGGAGTCAGTAACAGCGCCCACAGTGATGAGGTAAGGCAGGTTTCCAGGAGAGCCAATTGTCATTGGTTCGGGACCTTCATTACCTGCGGCGGCTATTACGGTTATACCGGCGGCCCAGGCCTGCATGAGTGCCTGGTTTATTGGGTCCAGGAAATAGGGCCATCGGGGACGCGCCGCAAACGAGAGGTTCAGTACCTTAATATCAAGAACGTCTTTTTGTTCCACGATCCACTGAATTCCGCGCACGATGTCCAGGAATTCACCCTGGCCCTGCTCATCGAACGCCTTTACTGCCACCAGTTTTACGTCTGGTGCGATTCCCTTGTAGGAGCCATTGCCTACGCCAGCGCTGAAGACCTCCCCGCTATGAGCAATCACGCTGGTCATATGAGTGCCGTGGCCGCTGTCATCAAAAACGTCAGCATTTTCAATATTGTTGATGGCATCAAAGCGACCGACAATGCGCGGATTGCCGTTGGTGTCATACGCCAGGGCGGGGTGCTCCCATAGTCCTGAGTCAAGCACCGCGACTGTTACGCCCTTACCTCTAATACCATGCAGATGTAACGCGTCTGCGCCAACGATGCCCGGATAATAGGTGTCAGCTTCATAATCAGGATAGCCCGGTATCAACTTGGTACTACAGCCGCCGGCAAATTCCAGTTTGATACTGAAGTCGCTTTGCTGCCAGCGCGGGGCTTTGCCGTGTTCGTTGAGGGGGTGCTCAAAACGGAGCTGGAATGTCGTAATTCCAGAGAGGGCAGGCGCATGGGTTGCTTCATAGTGTGCGCTAGCGGTTTGCGTTGGCCCGGTATCAGTTGAAGGTATCGGTAAAGCCAAATCCTGTTGGTCGATTTTTGCTGCGACGACTGCTCCCAGCATGGTCGGCCAGCCCAGCTCGATATGCTGTAGCTTTGCCGGCTTCTCCTGCTTGTTAAACAGCTGCCACTGAAGGCTATTATTCTCCAGGGTTGCTTCGAGTGCTCCGCCGATATCGCAGTCAGCTCGCTCTGGTGGGACTTCCGGTTCCGAAATGTCCATTGACAGATCATCAATGATTCTTGAAACGAGCGATGAGATGCGGATCTGTTCAAGCTGGCTAGCGCTTACCGTAGCGCCGATGGCCTTGATGATGGGCAGATCGTGGGTGATTGTGCCGCCATGCTGCTCTACGAGTTGTCGTAGCTCCGCAGTGGATTTGCCCTGAACCATGATTTTCATCAGGTCATGATCGTTGACGTCGGTTGCACCGGCTGCCGCCACTGAAAGCCCGAGCAAGTACGGCAGGCATTGAAAACACTTCATATCAGCAGCCTGATGCAAGCTGCTCGGTATAGTCTTTTACCAAAAGCGCAGGCACTTCCTCAGGATACACCGGCGTGCATAAATAGTAGCCCTGTAAAAGGTCACATTTCTTGTCCACCAGGTAGCGCATCTGTTCCTGGGTCTCAATGCCCTCGGCGATTACGCGCAGGTTGAGTGACTTGGATAACGCGACAATGGCGTCGATAATGGCGGCTCCATCAGGACTGCCAAGGTCTGCAACAAAGCTCTGGTCAATTTTCAGTGTATCGATCGGGAAGCGCTTCAGGTAACTGAGTGATGAATACCCAGTACCAAAGTCATCGACCGCAAGATCAAGCCCCAGGGACTTGAGCTCCAGCAATTTTACGATATTGCTTTCCGCGTCAGTCATGATGGCCCCTTCGGTCAATTCAAGTTCCAGGCGATTGGGTGCTATTTTGGAGCTTTCGATAAAGCCGCGCATGAAGTTGGAAAGCCCCGTCTGGTTGAATTGCAGGGGTGAGATGTTTACGCACACCCTGAACAGGGGAAGCCCCAGACTGTCCCAGTAAATGCAGTGCCTGCCCACTTCCGACATGACCCATTCGCCGAGTTCGATGATCTGCCCCGTACTTTCCGCCACAGGGATAAACTCCGCGGGTGAGATCATGCCCCGCAGCGGGTGCTTCCAGCGCACCAGTGCTTCCAGGCTCACAGCTTTTCCCGTGGCTACATCAATTTGTGGCTGGTACCGCAGCTCCAGTTGCCCATGCTGCATACCGTAGCGGAGTTCTTCCTCCATTTTCAGCTGCTCTACAGCCCTGGCATTCATTTCTTCATTATAAAAACGGAAGCAGGCGCGCCCTTCTGCTTTGGCCACATACATGGCGGTATCGGCATTGCGAATCAGGGTGTCGGGTTCTTCACCATCCTGAGGATAAATTGCTATACCAATACTCGGTGTGACAACCGGGTTATGTGATTGCAGTGCGATAGGCTGTGACAGGCTTTCGAGAATACGTCTGGCAATGGTTTCAACATGTGCCGTATCGGGCACATCAGATAGCACAACGGTAAATTCATCGCCGCCGAGCCTGGCAATTTCTGTGCTGCCATCTTCGTCATTAGCGTCTTCGTCGCCGAGAAAATTGATGGCGTCATCTTCACGCAATTCCAGGGTAAGTCGCTTTGCAATTTCTACCAGTAAGCGGTCGCCTCGACCGTGACCGATGGAATCATTGATACGCTTGAAATGATCGAGGTCGATAAATAGCAGGGCGGCATACGATTTTTTCCGCTGACTGCGTTTAATGATACGAACCAGTTGCTCGTTGAAGCTGCGCCGGTTGGGTAAGCTTGTGAGCGGGTCGTAGTAGGCAAGGTACCGAAGTCGGTCTTCCTGGCGTTTCAGGGCGTTAAACGCATTGCTGGCGCGCAGCATATAAAGTACATCGCGGCCCAGGAGCGACCAGTTTACGGGCTTGGTCTTGTATTGTGTTGCCCCGGCGTCAAAGCCGAGGTCGATTGAATCCCGGTCATCCGAGCCCGTTACGATCATAATCGGGGTGGATGCGCCTTGTGGGAGATCCCGGATCCGGCGGCAAACTTCAAGCCCGGTCATTCCGGGCATTTCCACATCAAGGAACACCAGGTCCGGTCTTTCACGAACAAACAGGTCAAGCGCTTCCAATCCATCGCTCGCTTCAACGACAACCATATCCTCGGCTTCGAGGCATTGTCGCGTGAGGAAACGTACATTCTGGTCGTCGTCGGCAACCAGAATTTTGGGGCGCATCGCGGTCGAAAAGTTAGTGGGCATGAAAGGCTGCATACAAGGGCTGGATGTTAGCGTAACAGGCTACCACCACTGACATCTCCAGAACAGGATTCTTCGGTCGAAAACGATTACGATAGAAATCGTCGCTCAAGGCAGTGCACGTGATTTTTGCTTGAAGCGCTGCTCCTGAACGAATCTCGGTAGTTGCTCCAGCGGCATGGCCGGGCTGTAATAGAATCCCTGTACCTGCTCGCAGTTGTGTTCCCGCAAAAATTCGACCTGTTCATGGGTTTCTGCGCCTTCGGCTATGACTTTGATCTCCAGGCGTCGGGCCATCTCGATAATGAGGCTGCACACGGCTGCCTGCTGTGGGTTGTGCGGAAGATCGCGAACAAAGGCCGAATCGATTTTTAACGCAGAGATGGGTAGTTCGGTTAAATGCGTGAGCTGCGAAAAGCCGGTGCCAAAGTCGTCCAGGGAAAAACGAATGCCTAGCTCGCGCAGTTCATTCATACGGGACTTTACGGCTCCCGGGCCTTTCAAAATCGTACTTTCAGTGAGTTCGAATTCCAGGCGTGAGGCGTTTGCCTCGGTCTTCTGCAAAATATCCTTAACCGCCGCTACAAACCGGTCATCCTGAATCTGGGAAAAGGAAATATTGACGGCGACAACGACATTGCCCAGACCTTGCTCAGCCAGCCAATTCAGGGCGCAGCAGGCGTGCTGTATTACCTGGTAACCGATGCTTTTCATCAACCCCATATCCTCGCACTCGGCGATAAATTCGCCGGGGCATACGAGGCCGCGTTGTGGATGGTTCCAGCGCAGCAATGCCTCAAGCCCAGCGAGTTTGCCGCTATCCAGTGCTATCCGTGGTTGGTAATGGAGTTCGAACTGGTTTTTGCGCGCGGCAAAGCGCAGCTCCGCCGCCAGGGTATTAATGCCGGCCATATCGAATTGGAGCCGGTCACTGTAAGGTATGAATTTGCAGCCGATAATCGATTTTGCCTGAAGCATGGCGCTGCGGGCATTTTCCACAAGCTGGGAAAATTCCTCTGCATCTTCCGGGAAAACGGCGCCGCCGATACTGGCATCAACCTGCACATGCTGTTCTTCCAGGTTCAGGGGTGCGGCGATCGCTTGCAACATTTTCTCTGCTATTGTCGCCATATCTGCAGCTGAGCTGATGTCTTCCAGCACCACGGCAAATTCATCACCACCGAGCCGCGCAATGCTGTCACTGCTGCGCAGCTTGCTGGTCATGCGCCGGCACAGGCTTTTGATCAGCAGGTCGCCGTTATGCTCACCAAAGTGGTCATTAATATTGGTGAACTGGTCAATGTTGATGTAGAGGAGAGCTGTCTTGAAGCTGTAGCGCTGGGAGCGGTGCATGGCGCGCTCGAGGTGTGCCCGGAAGCCGGCGCGATTCAGTGCGCCGGTGAGCTGATCGCGATTGGACAGTTCACGTATGATGGTGCGTGCCTGCTTCAATTCGATACTGTAATCCAGGATTCTGTGTACCAGTGCATCCTGCAGGTGGCCGCGGATAAGGTAATCCTGGGCGCCGCTATCGCGCAGGTGCTGCGCGCGATCGCCGGCAGGTGCCTCGTCCAGAAGAAGAATGATGGGTACTGATGCGCCATTTTTGAGTGCCAGGCGCAGCACGTAATCAGTTTCGGGCCCTACAGCCATGATAACGGCATCTATCTCGGGGTCCATCAGTGCTTCGAGCGGGCGCGTCAGGGTTTCGCTACTGACCAGGCGAAAGCGCCTGGGACTGGCACGATTGAGGCAGTCTGACAGGACCAGTTGATCGGTCTTGCTGTCTGAAATGACCAGTATTGTACGAAGATCCACAACAACCCCTGGGTGCTACTCTGGTGCCCTGGTCAGCAGTGACCTTGAGCACAGGACGCTGCAAGGCAGCTTATTCTTTAGATAACATCAGGTTATACGAGATAACTTAGAATAATTCTAGTAATTATTTAAAAAATCACCGGAGGAATGAAAATATTGCTCATTCGGTGTGGTTCTGCACCGGAAATATGCTTGATGGCACGCTTATGAACCGCGACTTGCCACCAAATTGTGTTAGAATCTGTGGCCGTTTTTTTCTGATTTTGTCCGTATGAGTATTGCCTCCGACAAGCTGGAAACCATTCGTCATCAAGTGCAGCGCCATCTCGACCTGGCGGAGCGGCAGCAGTTGAGCCCCGCCCGGGAACGGGAGGTCAAGGCACGTATCGCCGCCCGTCTGCAGGCGGAGAATGCGGTTATGGTGGCCCATTACTACACTGCGCCCGCGATTCAGGCATTGGCGGAGGAAACCGGTGGCTGCGTTTCCGATTCCCTTGAGATGGCGCGCTTTGGTCATGATCATCCCGCTACCACGCTGGTGGTTGCAGGCGTCAAGTTCATGGGTGAGACAGCAAAAATCCTGACCCCGGAAAAACGCGTGTTGATGCCGACTCTCGAGGCTACCTGTTCACTGGACCTGGGTTGTCCGATCGAGGAATTCTCCGCATTTTGTGACCAGCATCCCGACCGCCAGGTGGTGGTGTATGCCAATACTTCCGCTGCCGTCAAGGCGCGTGCGGATTGGGTGGTGACGTCCAGTATAGCGCTGGATGTTGCCGAGCACCTGACCGCTATGGGCCAGAAAATCATCTGGGCGCCGGATCGCCACCTGGGGGATTATGTGCGCCGCCAAACAGGCGCAGATATGCTGATCTGGGATGGGGCCTGTATTGTGCATGAAGAATTCAAGGCCCGTGGTATTGCCGATCTCAAGCGAGTCTATCCCGACGCCGCGGTACTGGTGCACCCCGAGTCGCCGACTGCAGTGGTGGAATTGGCTGATCGTGTGGGGTCCACATCGCAAATCATACGGGCGGCACAGGAAATGCCGAACAAACGTTTTATCGTGGCGACCGATCAGGGGATTTTTTATAAGCTCCAGCAGCAGGCGCCTGACAAGGAATTCATTATCGCTCCTACCGCAGGAAACGGCGGAAGCTGTCGCAGCTGTGCCAATTGTCCCTGGATGGCAATGAACGAACTGGAGGTTCTGGCCACCGTATTTGATCGTGCCGACAACGAAATTGTGGTGGATCCGACGGTGGCTGAACAGGCGATGGTGCCCTTGCGGCGGATGCTTGATTTTGCCGCAGGGATCAAAAAAGGTGTTGTTGGCAACGCCTAACGCCTGATCAGATCTCCATACGGGCGCGCAGGTCGGCAATATCGCGCAGGCGTTCGTTTACCCTGGCGGCCGTTACATGGTCTCGACCAACCAGTTTCATCGCGTAATTGAGCTGCTTTTCAGCCTGGTCAAGATTACCGTTGAGAATAAAGTACTCGGCGCGAGCCTGATGCAAACCGATGATATTCCCCGAAAGGCCCTGTACCTCTGCGAGTAAATACCATAGAGCGGGGTCGTCATCACGGCGCTTGCTCTGCTCAAGCAGAACCTCTGCGGCCACATGTGCCTTGCGGTTCTGCATCAGGGCTTTTGCATAGGCCATGGTGACAGGATGATTCCCTGGCGAAAGTTTCAACTCCGCCGCCAGTCTGGTGGCGGCCAACTCGGGTTGTCCCCGTGCCATCAGGATTTCTGCGTCCGCCAGTTTGTATTCCAGCCGGTCAGGGTTTTTACTCTGGATACTGTCCAGGGTGAGGGCTGCTTCATCAGTGCGACTGGCATCGGTCAGGGCAAGAACCAGGCCATAGGTCGAGGCTTCCCGGGAGCGGGTTGTGCCATCCAGCTCGCTCCTGAACTTCTGTATGGCCTCCTCGGGTGTGTCGCTGAGATGGTTGATTACCCGCGCTCGCATCAGCTGGTACTGCAGGTCGTCACTCGGAGCCGGCTTGCTGTACTGGCGTGCCCGGTTACGGGTATCCGCAATGCGGTTTTCCGACAGCGGGTGGCTGCGCAAAAACTCGGGAATCCGGTTGCCGCGGGCATAACGTGATGCCTGCAACATGCGTTCGAACATGACGGGGGCGGCATGCGGATCCATGCCCGCTGCTGCTATCGTCTGCATGCCAACCCGGTCAGCTTCAGCCTCATTGCTGCGGCTATAGCGGAGTGCGGAATCCTGAGCGGCGGCCTGCGCGGCCGAAAGTGCCGCCATGCCAGCCTCACCACCTGCGGCGGCCAGCAGAACGAACCCCGCCAGCATGGCGGCAAGATTAAGTGGTTGCTGCCGGCGCTGGAATTCCACCCGCCGCGAGAAGTGCCGTTGGCTGAGGTGAGCGATCTCGTGAGCCAATACCGTGGCCAGTTCATCTTCGGTCTGGGCGTACAGCAACAAGCCATTGTGTACGCCGATAACGCCGCCGGGCACTGCAAAAGCGTTAATGGTGGGGTTGTCTACCAAAACCAGGTCGATGCGACGATCATCAAGCTCGCTGTGGGTTACCAGTCGGTATACCAGGTCTTCCAGGTAATCGAATAGAAGGGGATCGTCAACGGTCCTGACCTGGCTGCGAAATATGCTCAGCCAGGTTCTGCCGAGCTTGTATTCATATTCCGCAGAAAACAGGCTGGTGCTTGATTCGCCAAGATTCGGCAGCTTCAGATTATCGTCCGCACGGACGCCGCTGCTCACAATCGTCAACGAAAGCAGCAAGCTGAGCGTGTATCTGGAGATAGTTGAAGTCATGCGGAAAAATATCACCATCTGGGAGGCCAGAGGATACGGGGCCCGGATGACCCATTGTACCCCAGACTGGCCGTGCCGTAACAAGCTTGCCTACTCGGATTCAGAGGGCGTGATACCATAAAAGTTCAATCCTGTTGGGGTGCAGGTTCCCAGCGGATATACTGTCGCCCGCCTGGGGATACAGGACGTCAATTTAGGGGCTGCGATGACCGTAATAATCGAAGTTGATGCGCGCGGGCTGGAGTGTCCCATGCCCCTGCTGCAAGCCAAGCGGGCCCTGAACCGGATGCAGCCTGGCGAGCGCCTGAGAGTGCTGGCGACTGATCAGGGGTCAGTTCGCGACTTCAGGGTGTTTGCGGAGCAATCCGGGCATACGTTGTTGCTGTCTGAAGAATCTGCAGGGGTGTATACCCACCTGCTTGAGAAATCATCCTGACCCGGAACTGGTTGTATGCTGGAAATCTTTAACAAATGGTACCGACGCTACCTGTTTGAGGAGGAGTCGGTATTATTACTGGTCTTGCTGGTTGCGGCGGTCCTGTTGCTAATAACGATAGGCGACATCCTGGCTCCGGTGCTGGCGGCAATTGTGTTGGCTTATCTCGTGGAAGGGCTGGCCAGCCAACTGCAGCGGCGGGGACTACCCCAATGGGTCGGGGTCACTGTCGCCTTCCTTATCTTCATCAGTATTTTCTTCGGGGTGACCCTCGGCCTGTTGCCCCTGGTCTGGCGCCAGCTGGTAGGCCTGGCGAGCGAACTGCCCAGGATGCTTGAGCAGGGCCGTGAGCTCCTTGCGGTCCTGCCCGCGCGCTACCCGGAGCTTTTCAGTCAACAGCAAATCAATCAGCTGATGACGCTGGCCCAGGCGGAGATGGGCGGCCTCGGCCAGCGCCTGGTCACCTGGTCACTGGCAACCATTCCCAGTATTCTCGTTGTGCTGGTGTATATGATCCTGATACCGATACTGGTGTTCTTTTTCCTCAAGGACCGCCAGGTGATCCTGGACTGGATGGCTACCTTCCTGCCCCACGAGCGGCCGCTATTGCGCCGCATCTGGACGGAAATGAATACACAGGTGGCCAATTATGCCCGTGGCAAGGCCCTGGAAATCTTCATTGTGGGGTCTGTCAGTTATGTGAGTTTCGTGTTGCTGGGACTGAATTATGCGGCCCTGCTGGCATTGGCGGTGGGGCTTTCGGTCATCATTCCTTACCTGGGTGCCGCGCTGATTACCGTGCCTGTACTCATTGTGGGCTATTTCCAGTGGGGCTTTGCCAATGAATTTTATTACCTGTTGATTGTCTACCTTATTATCCAGGGGTTGGATGGCAATGTGCTGGTGCCGCTGCTGTTTTCGGAAGCGGTCAATTTGCATCCGGTAGCCATCATCCTGGCAGTATTGTTTTTTGGGGGTATCTGGGGTCTTTGGGGCGTGTTTTTTGCGATTCCCCTGGCAACCCTGATCAAAGCTATTATCAACGCCTGGCCGAGCCGTATGGACCGAGCTGATACCGACGAACTGGAGTAACACATGGGTTTGAGATTTAACGGATGGGGTTGCAGATCCCTTGCGGGCAGCCTTGTGCTCGTTTTGCTGGCTGCGTGCGCTACACTGCCGAATTCCACGGTTCAGCCCCTGCAGAGCCCGAACGATGATTACGCATACCGTTACCTGACGCTGGACAACGAGATGCAGGTGCTGTTGATTTCCGACCCGGATGCACCAAAGGCAGCGGCATCGCTTGATGTTCTGGTGGGAAGTGGCGACAACCCTCCCGGGCGCGCCGGCCTGGCCCATTTTCTCGAGCATATGTTGTTCCTGGGAACAGACAAGTACCCGGATGCCGCTGAATACGAAGCATTTGTTACCGAGCATGGGGGCAGCCGTAATGCCTATACCAGCTTCGAGCATACGAACTACTTTTTTGATATCCAGGCTGCTCATCTACCCGGAGCGCTGGATCGTTTCGCCCAGTTCTTTATCGCCCCGCGCTTTGATGAGCAGTATGTAGGGCGGGAAATGAACGCGGTTGAAGCGGAGTTCCAGATGGGGCTCAAAAGCGACTCGCGGCGAGGCCTGGATGTGCTACAGGAAACCATGAATCCAGCCCATCCATTCAGCCAGTTTACCGTCGGCAGCCTGGAGACCCTGGCCGACCGTCCGGGAGCTGGTATTCGGGATGACCTGCTGGCGTTTTACGAGCGCCACTACTCGGCGGACATGATGAGCCTGGTGGTGTTTGGTGCCGAAACTCTCGATGAACTCGAGGCGCTGGTAGCACCGATGTTCGAGGAGGTCCCCAACCGGGACGTGGAACCGGAACCGATTTCCGAACCCTTATTCGCCCCCGAAGAACTGCCGTTATTGCTCACCGTCAAGCCCCTGGCGACAAGCAGGCAGCTGGAAGTGGTCTTCCCGATTGCTGATTACCGCAGCGATTATGCGGCCAACCCACTGGCTTATCTCGGCAACCTGGTGGGGCACGAGGGTGCCGGCAGCTTGCTGTCGCGTCTCAAGGAAGAGGGGCTGGCAGAGGGCCTTGGCGCCGGCTCGGGCCTGGCCTGGCGCGGCGGCGCCCTGTTCAACGTGGGTATTACCCTCACCGAGAAGGGTGTGGAGCACTACGAACGGGTGCTTCAACTATTATTCACCTATCTGGATATGCTTCGTGAAGAGGGTCCGCAGCAGTGGCTCTACAGCGAGCAATCCCAGCTGGCCGAGCTGGGCTTTCGCTTTCGGGAGCAATCCAATCCCGTCAATTATGTCGCCGCACTCTCCAACGGCATGCACTACTACAAACCGGAAGACATCCTGCGTGGTTCAAGCCTGATGTCGAATTATGACGAACAGATGCTGGCGCAACTGGTGCGGGATCTTGTGCCGGAGAATGCACTGGTCACCCTGAGTGATTCGTCCGTGCAAACCGACCGGGTATCCGGGCATTACGAGGTACCCTACGGCAAGACGCAGGTTACTGATCAGCAGATTGCGCGCTGGACCAAACCGGTTGAGGGGGCCGGGCTGACTTTACCGCAACCAAATGCATTCATTGCGGAAGATGTCAGTCTTGTGCCGCTGCAGGAAGAGCTGTTGTCGGACCCGATCCTGGCCTTGAGTGAGGCCAGGCAGTCGGTGTGGTTTGGCCAGGACCCCGAGTTCAGGATTCCTCGAGGTGCCACCTATATCAACTTCCGTTCGCCGCAGGTGGGACAGCAACCAGACCAGACGGCTGCTGCCGCGTTATATGCCGCGTTGCTCAAGGATGCGGCGAATGAATTCACTTATCCGGCACAGCTGGCCGGATTGAATTTTGATGTTTACAAGCACGCCCAGGGCCTCAGCCTCCGCGTTAGTGGCTACACTGACAAGCAGCAGGTATTGCTTGGTCAGCTGCTTGAAGTGGTACAGAATCCCCAGTTCAGCCCCCAGCGCTTTGCCAACATCCGCGCCGATATCATACGTACATTGGAAAATATCGATTCCACCAGGCCGACCAGCCAGGTTATGGATGATCTGCGTGAGGCGCTGTTGCACGGGCAGTGGGGCGAGCAGGAGCTGGTGCTGGCCCTGGACACCATGACGCTTGCAGATATTGAAGCCTATGCTGATGATTTCTGGGCCAGTGCTACGGCAGAGACCATGATCTACGGCAACTATATGCCGGATGCCGTCGCGGTCACCGCGGATCTGATCCGCAAGATACTTCCCACCGGTGAAGCCCCGGTAATGCCGCCGCTGAAAGTGACCCGGCTACAGGCGGGCGAGGCCCTTCAATATCCGGTTACCCTGTCCCATGATGACTCGGTGGTGGGCTGGTATCTGCAGGCGCGGGACAACAGCTGGAAGGACCGGGCGGCTACCGCGCTGACCGGCCAGATAATCAAGTCGGGTTTTTTCCAGCAATTGCGTACGGAGCAGCAGCTGGGTTATGTGGTGACCTCCTTTTCCTGGCCGCAACTGGAAATTCCCGGATTGATGCTGCTGATTCAATCGCCAAACGCCAGTGCGGTTGATGTGGTGACGGCCATCGACGAGTTCATGGCTGGCGTTGAGGCCTCGCTTGATGAGGAGCAATTCCGCCGTCATCGTGCGGCTCTGGTGGGCGAGATTGTTCGGCCACATAAAAACCTCTGGGAGCGTGCGGAGTTTTACTGGCAGTCCCTCGCCAAAAAACAGTACGAGTTCGACAGTCGCCAGCAACTGGCTGCTACCGTGCGAGACCTGACCCTGGAGCAGTGGCGTGATTACTATCGGCAGGTGTTCGTGGAGCAGCGGCACTCGCTACAGGTGATCGCTCCCGGGCGCTTCGGGGTGGTTCCCGAAGGTTATGGTGAAACGGTCCAGGATGCGGCGTCGATCAGGAACAGCCAGGATTTTTACCGTATCGACTGAGTCCGGGTAATTTAATTACGCGGGCTCAGTCGGCCTGCTTTTCGGCAACCGGTTGATTTAAAAGAGTTTTGCTTGAATGCATGGGTTCTATAATGGAACCCATGTGTTGCCTTTCCTTTGATTCCTGTAGTATTTTTACCCACACATGTGCAGCGCGTCGGCTACGGCTTTTTGGAAATAGTGCAGCGGCGCTCGTTGTTTTGCCATGCGCGGGAGCTAAATTATGGTTTTAAACTATAGTTCTAAAAAGAAACCTGTGCGTGGCCGCGACTACCCCATTTTGTCAGGAGCAATGCCGGCATGACCGAAGACAAGGATCCCATCGAAACCCGGGAATGGATGGAAGCACTGGACGCAGTGTTCAAGTATAGCGGGCCCGAGCGTGCCTCGGAGCTTCTGGTAGAACTCTCAAAACATGCAACCGAGACGGGAGTCCGTTTGCCCACGGCGATCACTACGCCGTTTCGTAATACCATTGCCCCCCGGGATGAACAGATCATGCCGGGCGACCTGTTCATGGAACGACGCATCCGCTCTCTGGTGCGCTGGAATGCATTGGCCATGGTCATGCGTGCAAACGATAACGACGAGGGCCTGGGCGGGCATATCTCCAGTTTCTCATCCAGTGCCACGCTATATGACATCGGGTTCAATTATTTTTTCCGGGGTTCCGACGGTGAGCATCCCGGTGATCTGGTGTTCTACCAGGGCCACAGCGCTCCCGGTATGTATGCGCGTTCCTATCTTGAAGGGCGATTCGCTGAAGAGCAGCTGGACAACTTTCGTCGCGAAGTGGACGGCAACGGCTTGTCATCCTATCCGCACCCCTGGCTGATGCCCGACTACTGGCAGTTCCCGACCGTTTCGATGGGGCTGGGTCCGATCCAGGCGATTTACCAGGCTCATGTGATGAAATACCAGCAGAGCCGCGGCCTGGTCGATCATGGTGATCGCAATGTCTGGTGTTTCCTCGGGGATGGGGAGTGCGATGAGCCCGAATCACTGGGCGCCATTTCCATGGCGGGTCGCGAGGGTCTCGGCAACCTGATTTTTGTTGTTAACTGTAATTTGCAGCGTCTTGATGGTCCGGTGCGCGGTAACGGCAAGATTATCCAGGAGCTGGAAGGCGTTTTCCGCGGGGCCGGCTGGGATGTGTTGAAGGTGGTCTGGGGCCGCAAGTGGGACCCGTTACTCGAGAAGGATACTACCGGACTACTGCAGCAGCGGATGGACGAGGTGTGCGACGGCGAACTGCAGAATTACAAGTATAACGGCGGGGCTTACACGCGAGAGCATTTCTTCGGCAAATATCCGGAACTGCTGGAGCTGGTAAAAGACCTCTCTGATGACGATATTATGTATCTTAACCGCGGCGGCCACGACCCCTACAAGCTCTATGCCGCCTATGCGAGTGCAGTAGCCCAGGACGAGCGTCCGACGGTGATCCTGGCGATGACCGTGAAAGGATACGGCACGGGTGAGTCGGGGGAGGCCAACAACGAAACTCACTCCCTGAAAAAGCTTGATCTTGAAAGCCTCAAGGCATTCCGCGACCGGTTTGGGATCCCCATCAGCGATTCAGAGCTTAAGGATGTACCCTATTACCGTCCCGCACCGGACAGCCCTGAACTGCGCTACATGAAGCAACGGCGGGATGAATTGGGTGGCGCCATCCCCACCCGCCGCAAGGAACTGGAGCGGTTGCAAACACCGCCTTTGTCCATTTTTGACAATCAGCTCAAGGGCAGTGGCAAGCGTGAAAGCTCTACCACAATGGCTTTTGTCCGGCAGCTGTCGGCACTGGCCAAAGACAAGGCAATCGGCGAGCGCATCGTACCGATTGTGCCCGATGAGGCGCGCACCTTCGGTATGGAGGGAATGTTCCGCCAGCTGGGTATCTATTCCTCGGTAGGCCAGCGTTACACGCCGCAGGATGCCGGCCAGATCATGTTTTACAAGGAAGACAAAAAGGGCCAGATCCTGGAGGAAGGCATCAATGAAGCCGGTGCGTTCTCCGCCTGGATTGCCGCGGCCACTTCCTACAGCACCAGTGATTATCCCATGGTGCCTTTCTATATCTTTTACTCCATGTTCGGTTTTCAGCGTATCGGAGACCTGGCGTGGGCTGCCGGCGACAGTCAGGCCCGTGGTTTCCTGATTGGCGCCACCGCAGGTCGTACCACACTGAACGGTGAAGGCTTGCAGCACCAGGACGGTCACAGCCACCTGTTGGCAAGCACCATTCCCAACTGTGTGAGTTACGATCCCGCCTATGCTTATGAGCTGGCTGTCATCATTCACGATGGTCTGCGGCGCATGTACCAGGAGGGTGAAAACAAGTTTTATTACATCACCACCATGAATGAAAACTACCTGCAGCCGGAAATGCCCCCGGGAGTGGAAGAAGGCATTGTTAAAGGCATGTACCGGCTCAAACGCAGCACCCGCAAGAAAGGCCCCCGTGTTCAATTACTCGGTGCCGGCACCATTCTCCGGGAGGTTGAGGCGGCGGCAGTAATGCTGGAAGAGGATTACGGTGTGGTGGCAGATGTCTGGAGTCTTACCAGCATCAATGAATTGCAGCGTGAAGGTAAGACCGCGGTGCGCTGGAATCTTTTACATCCGGAAGATGAGCCCCGTATCCCCTTTGTTACCGAGCAGTTGTCGGAGCGCGAGGGTCCTGTGATTGTGGCAACGGATTACATGAAATCCCATGCGGAGCAGCTGCGCCAGTTTATCCCCGGTCGCTATTCAGTGTTGGGTACGGATGGCTATGGGCGCAGTGACACCCGCGAGCGTCTGCGTAAATTTTTTGAAGTGAGCCGCGAATATGTGGTGCTGGCATCGCTGAAGGCGCTGGCTGACGATGGCGCAATCAAAGCCGCGGTCGTGGCCGAGGCCATGCAGGCCCTGGGTATTTCGCCCGATAAAATTGACCCGCTGACAGTGTAACGGTACAGGATACAGACAGCATGGCGAAGCAAGAGATAAGAGTTCCCGATATCGGGGGCGCAGAAGGCGCCGAGGTCGTTGAATTACTGGTCAAGGTGGGTGATGAAATTGCTGTAGAGCAGGGCTTGCTGGTGCTGGAGTCTGACAAGGCCTCAATGGAAATACCCTCGGAAGTAGCCGGCAAGGTAATCCAGGTCCTGGTAAGCGAGGGCGATGAGGTGGCTGAAGGCGATACCATCGCCGTGGTGGATACGGGTGATACTGAAACCGGCGAAGCCGACGAAACCGACGAAAAAGAGCCTGCCGCGAGCACGCCTGGTAAAGAAGCTGAACCGGCGTCCGCAGAAGAGGAGTCGGCTACCGGCCAGGACCAGGCACCTGTGAGCAACAAGGCCGCAAAGACGTCTAACACGCAAGAAGATACTCAAGCCCCGGAAAAACAGGGCGAAGAAGCAGAAGAAATCACTGTCGAGGTGCCGGATATCGGCACTGACGAAGCGGTGGATCTTATTGAATTCAGCGTCGAGGTTGGTGATGAGGTTGCTGAGGGAGACTCCCTGGTAGTGCTTGAGTCCGACAAGGCCTCGATGGAGGTGCCTTCCTCCCATGCCGGCAAGGTAGTGAAGTGGCTGGTGAAAGAGGGTGCTTCGGTGCGGCAGGGTGATCCGCTGGTGGTGCTGTCCGCGCCGGGAACCACAGGCGATGAAAAGAAAGAGAACAAAAGAGAGGAAAAGAAAGAGAAAAAGGAGGATACCACCGATCAATCTGCTACCGAAGAGGGACAGTCGGGAGCAGGCAAGGAATCCAAGCCAGAATCCGGTAAGGCTGCGGTATCAGCGACTGACAGGGTAACTCGACGTGAACCTCGGGAGACTGAGGAAACAACGTCACAAAAGGATCTTGTGTACGCGGGGCCTGCAGTTCGTAAATTGGCCCGGGAGCTGGGCGTTGAGCTGGGCCAGGTCAGTGGCACTGGTCCACGCGAGCGCATTGTTAAAGAAGACGTGCACCAGTTTGTGCAGCGCGCGCTGAGTAATCGAGGTACTGCCGCGACATCCGGTGCCGGCATTCCGGCAGTCCCGGAGATCGATTTTGCCGCTTTCGGGCAAATCGAGACGGTGGCACGGACCAAGTTGGACAAGCTGACCGCGGCCAACATGCACCGCAGCTGGCTTAACGTGCCCCATGTTACCCAGTGGGATGATGCAGACATTACCGAACTGGAGGCTTTTCGCAAAGGGCTGGCCGATGAAGGAGAGAAGCGCGGTACCAAGCTTACGCCACTGCCCTTCATGCTCAAGGCCTGTGCATTGGCGCTGCGGGACAACCCGAAGTTGAATGCTTCACTATCGGCGGATGGCGAGAGCCTGGTGTTCAAACACTATATCCATATTGGTGTGGCGGTGGATACGCCGGCTGGGTTGATGGTGCCGGTCATCCGCGATGTCGATCAGAAGAGCTTGTGGCAACTGGCTGAAGAAGTGGCGGAAATGGCCGGCAAGGCGCGGGACCGCAAGCTACGGCCGGCGGATATGCAGGGAGGCTGTTTCACTATTTCCAGCCTCGGTGGTCTGGGCGGCAATGGCTTTACACCGATCGTGAACACGCCGGAAGTGGGTATCCTCGGGGTGTCCCGAGCCAGTGTTAAACCGGTGTGGGACGGGCAGGCCTTCCAGCCCAGAACCTTGTTGCCACTGGCGCTCTCCTATGACCATCGAGTGATCAATGGTGCCGACGCCGGTCGCTTTTGTACCCAGCTGGTGGCGCTACTGGGTGATATCCGGCGATTTTTACTTTGACCTGGTGCCGCGCGGCCTGAAGCGGCACGGAAACTGCTGTAATCCGGTCATGGACACAACAAAGCCCTGCCATGATTATCGCGAGCATGACCCTCAGTGATTGAAGGCGAGCGGGATAGCTGGCGCAGCCGGTTCCTGGCGCGTCATCAGCTGCCGCCGGCCTATCTTGCCAGTGCACAACAATGGTTCGATCCGCTGATGAATCGCCTCGCGGCGCACCGTTCTGGTGCGCCGGGACCGATGCTGGTTGCGGTGAATGGTTGCCAGGGCTCAGGCAAGACAACGTTTTGTGATTACCTGCGGCATGCCCTTGAAGCAGAATCTGGCCTCAAAACCCTGGCGCTCTCGCTGGATGACTTTTATCTGGGGCGCGGCGAGCGCGAAGCACTTGCCGCGCGTGTCCACCCGCTACTGGCAACACGGGGCGTTCCCGGCACCCACGATATGTCCTTGCTGGCAGCTACCCTGGATAGTCTCAGCGTAGCTGAGGCCGAGCAGGGCGAGACCCTGGCCATACCCCGTTTCAACAAGGCGACCGATGACCGGTTGCCTCGCTCCCGTTGGGATCGGGTTGGCCTGCCGGTGGATATTATTCTACTGGAAGGCTGGTGCCTCGGGGCGCGGCCACAATCCGTTACGGAACTCACTGATCCCTGTAATAACCTGGAGCGCGACGAGGATACCCTCGGGCTGTGGCGGCAGTACGTAAATGATCGGCTCGCTGCGGATTTCCTGCCGCTTTACGCCCGGGTTGATTTCTGGATCATGCTGCAGGCGCCTTCCTTCGCCTGCGTACGACGCTGGCGCCAGGAGCAGGAAGACAAACTGATTGCGAGCCTCGCAGGAACAGCGAGTGCTCACACCATGACGCCGGCTGCGCTGGCGCGCTTTATCCAGCATTACGAGCGCCTGACCCGGCACTGCCTTGAAACTTTGCCCGCACAAGTCGATGTGTTGCTGCGCCTGGATGAGCGGCGCCAGATCATGGACTGCAAGCGGCGAGTCACAAAGTGATGCGCCCCCTGCTGCTGGTATTCAGCGATCTCGATGGCTCCCTGCTCGATCATCACAGCTACGACTTTGATGCGGCCCTGGGGCAGCTGGAGGCCCTGGACCGTGCCGGTATCCCCCTGATTCTTGCAACCAGCAAAACACGAGCTGAAATTGAGCCTTTGCGCCGCCGGCTTGGTAATTGTCATCCTTTTATCGCCGAAAACGGTGCGGCGGTTTTTGTACCCGAAGGTTATTTTCCGGTGACCCCCGAGGACACCCTGCGCCGCTTCGGCTATTGCGTGCGCACATTTGCGGCGCCGCGAGATTACTGGTTGACGCTGCTGGATGAAGTGGGATGTCGATTTCCCGGAGAGTTTATCGGTTTCCAGGCAGCGGGCGTGGATGGTATTGCAACGATGACCGGCCTTGATGCTACGGCCGCCGCCGGGGCAAACCAGCGCGATTACAGTGAACCGGTGCGCTGGCTTGGCAGTGAGGCGAGGCGGCAGGAATTTGTGGCAGCGTTAGTGGATGCCGGTGCGCGGGTGCAGCAGGGCGGCCGGTTTATGGCGGTATCCGGGGATTGCGATAAGGGACAGGCACTGCGCTGGTTGCGAAATGTCTTTCTGGCACAGCATCCGGCACGGGTTGTGCATGACCTTGCCATAGGAGACAGCGGCAACGATCGCGACATGCTGGAAGTGGCGGAAACGGCGCTTTTGATCCGCTCTCCGGTGCATCCGTTCCCGGCCCTGCAGCGCAAGGAGGGTGTATGGCACAGCGAGGCCATGGGCCCCGGGGGATGGGCGGAGGGAGTCGAACGCTGGTTACAGCGCTACCATATTGAACATGAGGAGTGATCGCCATGGGCGACTTTTACCAGAACGGCATCATTACCACCCTGCATAACCTGTCCCACCGGTCTCTGGAGGACATGGAAAACGAACTGGTACGCTTTTCCGGTAGCCGTCCCATGGGGCTGATCCTGCCCTCGCTGTACTCGGAACTTGAGGGTGAAGCACTCCCCGCCATCATTAAGCACCTGCGTGAGGTGCCCTATCTTTCTGAAATTGTCATTGGGCTGGACCGCGCGGACGAGGGCGAGTATCGCCGGGCGCTGGATTTTTTCAGCGACCTGCCCCAGCATCATCGGGTGTTATGGAATGACGGCCCAAGGTTGCAGGCCCTGGACCGGGAGTTACAGGCCCAGGATCTGGCCCCCCGGGAGCTGGGAAAAGGGCGCAACGTCTGGTACTGCATGGGTTACGCCCTGGCATCCGGTCGTACCGAGTCGGTTGCGCTGCACGATTGCGATATTCTCACCTATGATCGGAGCTTGCTCGCCCGGCTGATTTACCCGGTCGCCAACCCGCAGTTCAATTATGAGTTTTGCAAGGGATATTACGCTCGCGTGGCCGGCGGCAAGATCAACGGGCGGGTGAGTCGCTTGCTGGTGACACCCTTGCTGCGCGCGCTGAAAAAGGTACTGGGGGATATGGAATACCTGGATTACATGGACAGCTTTCGTTATCCCCTCGCGGGGGAGTTTTCGTTTCGCCGCGATGTGCTCACTGATATTCGGATTCCCAGTGATTGGGGGCTGGAAATTGGCGTATTGTCCGAGGTCTACCGAAACTACGCCAACAATCGCCTGTGCCAGGTGGACATCGCCGACACCTATGATCACAAGCACCAGGAAATGTCGAAAGAGGACGACAGCCGGGGCCTGTCCAAGATGTCTATCGATATTGCCAAGGCGTTATTCCGCAAGCTTGCCACTCGCGGTGTTACCTTCAACAGTGAAACCTTCCGTTCACTGAAGGCGACCTACTACCGCATCGCTCTCGACTTTGTTGAGACCTACCATAACGACGCCGTAATGAATGGCTTGAGTGTGGATATACACAGTGAGGAGCTGGCGGTGGAAATGTTTGCGGAAAACATCATGAAAGCCGGTGAGGCGTTTCTCGAACATCCCATGGAGCGCCCCTTCATCCCCAGCTGGAATCGCGTTGCCAGTGCCATTCCCGACATCCTGGAACGGCTGCTGGTGGCTGTGGAAGAGGACAATAATGAGTTCCGTGCTTGAGCCGCGGAATGAAATCGACCAGACGGCAGAGAGTACGACATGATCATCGATAGCGAGCAGTCTGCCGTGGGCCTTGAGCGTCTGCACGACAGGGTGTTGCAACATTTGCAGGTTATTTATCATCACGTTGCCGTGCCGCAGGGTCTTGAACAACTGGCGGACGAGCTGGTCAGCACTATGGGTCTTGACGGTGACGTGCATTTCCCCCGGCAGTATGCCAATCACTGGAACCAGGGCGACGTGGTAATGATCACCTATGGCGATACCGTACTCGCCGAAAACGAAAAGCCACTGCAAACCCTGAAACGGTTTCTGGACAACTATACCGGCGGGGTGATCAGCGCAGTGCATTTGCTGCCATTCTACCCCTGGAGCTCGGACGACGGGTTTTCGGTGCTGGACTATTCCAGTGTCAATGAGGCTCTGGGGGACTGGGATGACGTGGCGGCGATCGCCGCTGACTATGATCTGATGGCAGACCTGGTGATCAATCACTGCTCCAGTCGCAGTCTCTGGTTTGAGAACTTCCTGAAGGACGAGGACCCCGGGAGAGACTATTTTTTCACTGCATCGCCGGACGATGACTTGAGTGCGGTCGTCAGGCCGCGAACCTCGCCATTACTGCGCGAAGTTACCACGGCTCGTGGGACGGAATGGGTCTGGTGCACTTTCAGCCACGACCAGGTTGACCTCGATTTTCGCAACCCGGCAGTACTCAGGCAGTTTGTGTCTATTGTCCGCCATTACCTGAACAACGGTGTGCGTTTGTTTCGCCTTGATGCGGTGGCCTTCCTGTGGAAAATACCCGGGACCAGTTGCCTTAATCTTGAGCAGACCCACGAGTTGGTGAGGCTGCTGCGGACACTGGTGGAACATGCCCGACCCGACGCGGTGCTGATAACTGAAACCAACATTCCCAACCGGGAAAATCTCTCCTACTTCGGTAACGCCAACGAAGCCCACTGTGTGTATAACTTTTCGCTGCCGCCACTGCTGCTTAACACCCTGGTCAGTGGTGATTGCAGCTATCTCAAGCAGTGGCTGATGAGTATGCCCCCGGCCCAGAACGGGACTACTTATTTTAATTTTGTGGCCTCGCATGACGGCATCGGCCTGCGTCCTGCCGAGGGCCTGCTCTCGGATGAAGAACTGGACACGCTTATTGCCACCATGCAGGAGTTTGGTGGTCATGTCTCCTACCGGGCGCTTGAAGACGGTCGGAACCGTCCCTACGAGATCAATATTTCCCTGTTTGATGCCCTGCAGGGTACCCTCGACGGCCCGGATGAACACGGGCTGGCGCGGTTCCTGTGCGCCCATGCAATCATGTTTGGCCTGGAGGGGATTCCCGGGCTCTATATTCACAGTTTCCTCGGTACCCGCAACGACTACAGCCGGGTAAAGCACAGCGGCCACAACCGTGCCATCAATCGCCACCAGTGGCAGCTGGCGGAGCTGGATGAGGCGCTGACAGACCCCGTGGCAAGCCATGGCCTGGTAGTAAGAGGATTGCGCGACCTGCTGGCAATCCGCCGCTGCCAGCCGGCATTTCACCCCAATGCCACCCAGTTCACCCTGCATCTGGGCTGCCACCTGTTCGGTTTCTGGCGGCAAAGCATGGACAGGCGCCAGAGTATTTTCTGCATCAGCAATATAAGTAACGAGGACCAGCCACTTAATTTGCAGGATATCAATCTGATCGAGTACCACCAGTGGCTGGACCTGATCAGCGGTGAGCACTATGCGGGCAGGGAACAGCAGCTTGTGCTGGAGCCTTACCAGACTTTGTGGATTACCAATATGCGGGAGGAAAACTGAGGGAAGGCCTGGGGAGCGGTTTCGATACAGGAGATTGCGACCAGCCGCATTGCTAACTGCAGCGGCTGGTCGCGCAAGGGATCGGTTTAGTCGTTGTCAATAATGTTAACGCCGAAGAGCGCAGTGGTGCCGCTCACTTCGTTACCGACAACCAGTAGTGCCTCACCGTTGGGGCTGTCTTCTGCAGCGATGAACCTGATTGATTCGGGTCCGAGATCACCGACAGCGGAGAAGTCGCCTGCATCGACCAGCGTTTCTACATCAACCGAGAAGTCACGGGTATTGATGTACTGCACGAACTCCGCTTTCTCAGGGTTGGAGATGTTGTACACCATGATGCCACCGACCCGCTCGAGGCCAATGAACGCATAGGTTTTGCCGGCGATACGGGCAATTTCAATCGCTTCCGGTTCCGGCCCTTTGTCGTCGGAGCGATCATCGCCGCCGTTTTCGTCGTTAGTGGCATTAAAGTCATTGCCCAGGCGTTGTGCGGTGATGGTCTCAAAATCGCTGCCGCTATCGAACACCAGTTCGCCGGTGGAGCCGTTCCAGATGCTGAAAGACCGTGCGCCAAAGCTGTACAGCGCTTCGTACGCACAGCCGGTAGTGGGCTGGCCAGTGGTCTCCAGTGAATCTGCGGGGCAACCAATGGCGCCGAGTGTGCTTATCACCTTGATGCGCCCGAGGTTTTCATCAGCGGTCAGGGTGGCAACATCGATTGCAAAGCGGGAGAGGTTGTCGAGTTCAATAGTGGCGCCGGTGTCTTCGATATCCTTCACCCGGATTTCATCCAGGTAGTGAAAGCAGTCGCCGTCGTCGAAGTCAAAGCCGCCTTGGGCGGTGCAATCGGTGGCATCTGTGGCGTCTGTCAAGTATTCGCGGCCATCGCCTTCGTTGGCGGTAACCAGGTAGGTAATGCCATTGAATTCGTAGCTGTCAATGGTATCGGGCATGTATACACCGCGTAATGGCCACTGGCGAATATTAACACCGCCATCGCGATTGCTGGCGTCAAGCTCGTTGCCGGGTACGCTGTGTAATTTATAGCCGAGCCCCAGTACTGAAGTGATTTGCTTTGCAGCAATGTCGATGACGGCCAGCGAGCTGTTTTCCTGCAGGGCGACCCAGGCGGTGCTGCTATCTGCGGATACCGCGATGTATTCAGGTTCCAGATCCTGTGCGACGCTCGCGCTCTTGCTGGAAATTCGGACATCGCTACCCAGTGTCTTGCTGCCACCGCTGTTAAAGTCGGTAAAACGCAGGTGGGTGACGTTGGCCGCGGTGACACTGCCGGCGCCGGCTGAGATATCAACCAGGGTGATACTGCCTTCGGGGTCTACGCTGTAGTCGCCGTTGGGCTCGCCCTCGTTTGCCACGAGTACAGTGTTGCCGTCTGGTGTAAAGATGACCATGTCCGGCAGTGCGCCCGCTTCAACGGCACTGAGGAAGGTGCCATCGGTCTGGTAAAAGGCAACGTAGCCGTTATCCTGCTTGGTATCGGCTTCTACCGCGACCGCCAGGGTGGTACCGGAGACTGCAACGCTGTTGGCGGCACCGAGTTGGGCGGGGTCAGTCAGGGCGTCAATGGCGCCGACGATATCGCTCGCAAGGTCCAGCGAGCTGACCAGTGTTGGCAACGAGGGGGCGCTGATATCCAGGATGTCCACCCGGCCCGAGTTCGCATTTACCACAAAGACCTGGCGTGTGGCGGGGTCGTAGTCAACAATCTCCGCGGCGCTTTCATCAAACTCACCGGTTTCATAACGGCCGAGAAAAGACAGCGCAACGGTGCTTGCCACCGCGTCTTGCCCGGCAGTGCCATCGGCACCCGCGGCACCCTCAATACCATCAGCGCCATCGACACCGTTGGTGCCATCGTCGCCCTCACAGCCAGCCAGTAGCAGAGGCAGGGTCAGGCAGGAAGCCAGAATCCATTTGGTTCTTCTCATACGATATTCTCCGGGTCAGTTTTACGTAAACGTCCGGACAATAGCGTGGGTCTGCGGGATGACGATTTGATGAATGCACAGTGACGACAATATGAAAGTTGTGCGACAAAAGCGTTACCCCAGGGCCTAATCGTCTGGAGATGCGCTCGGTAACGTCCAACCCCAGTGCTTATGAATGGCGTCACGCAGTAGCTGGTGATCTGTGCCGGCGGCGGGCCAGAGCAGGGGCGTGCTTTGCAGGCTTTCGGCAAGCGTCAGCTCAGCCCAGCCGGCGCTGCGCAGCAGGTGAATGAAGCGCAGGCTGCGCAGGGCGTCAAACCACTGCTCGAAGTGGCGGCGAAAACCGGGGTCATCGTTGCTCTGGCGTCGGCAGTGTTGCAGGGCCCCATGCAGGCCAAGATCCGCAAGGGCCTCTGCGCTGGCTTCGGCCAGTTTATTATCCAGCCCCCAGCGTTGCAGTATCCCGGCCCATTGCTCTTGCGGGGACACGGGCCCCGGCAGCGAATCATCCAGAGGCGCCTTTGCAACTGTTTCCAATACGGCGCGTAGGGCCCTGAAGCAATCGGGATGGTAAAACAGGGGCGTATCATCGGGCGCAGTGGCGAGGGCCAGTCGCGTGGCAGCTGGGCCCGTACCGAAAGGAACGCGCGCGGAAAGCCGCGATTCCAGAGTGATGCAACTACCTGCGAGACGGATGATTGGCCCGGTTTTGCGCAACTTGTTGAGGAGGTGAAAATCCTCTCCCGCTGCACGTTTGGGGAATCCCCGGACCCGTACATAGTGACGGGCAGATACTGCCAGACAGCTGCCTAGACTGTGGTACGCATAGGGTGAGCGGGCGAATTCGAGGCCCAGTACATAGTAGTGCAAACGTAATTCATACAGTGCCGTTACCCGGGTTGTCAGGGGCGTTTCACACGGGGTGTGATAAAACGGCAGGACCGCCGCCGCGGCGTTGCCCGGCAGCTGTCGCAGGCGCTCGAAACAACTGGCTGGTAAGATGGCGTCGGCATCGGTATTGAGAATCCAGGAGCTCTCGATACACCCGGCCGCGAACCACAGGCAGGCGATATCGCAGCCCACCTTGCGCGCCAGGCCCACGCCCTGGTCTGCCGGGCTGGGGCCGCGAGCGCGCTCAAGGTCGTAGACCAGCAGTGCACTGCCCGCGGGCAGTGCTCGCAGTGCACAATGCGGGCCGAGTTGTTCAAGCAGACCATGACTTTCCAGCGCGTCGCGCATGGCGTCGTTGGGTCTGGTGGCAGTCGCGGTTTCCGGGCAATTCAACACCAGGATAACCAGAACGGCCGGCGTCAATCTGGCCAGGCTGGAGAGCAGTTGCGGGGACTCCGCGTAGGCAGGTATGACCACGACATGACGATAATTCCGCCCCTGCCCTGAACAGGGCGGCAAGTCCGGCTCCATGTGACGCTCGCGATAGCGCTGCCAGGCAACATCACCGTTCATGCGTCAGGCAAAGTCAATGCAGTGCCGCGCGCAGGGGCAGGGCGGCCGCAATGCCCGCTTCGATATCCAGTAACTCATCCCAGCGACTCGCTATGACATCAGCGGCAAAATACAGTCCGGCCAGTTCCAGGAACAGTTGATAATGACGCTGTTCGGAGCGCGCTATCGACTGGTAAAAGCGCTTCAGCGCTGATGCCGGCAGAGCCTCGGCAACCAGGGCAAAACGTTCCGCTCCGCGCGCCTCAATAACACTGGCGGTCAGGAGCCGATCGAGCAGGTAGGCTTCCTTCCCTTTACGGCTGTGCTCACGAAAGGCGAGGATATAGGGGTCTTTTTCATCGGCTGCGGTGCGCCCGCCACGCCGGTGTATCCATTTCATTACTTCCCGGTAATGGGTCAGTTCTTCTATCGCCAGGTCGGCCATGGCCTCAACCAGCCGGACGCGGTCGGGGTAGTGGGACAGCATGGAAATAGCCATGCCGGAGGCTTTTTTCTCGGCGGCGGCATGGTCTTGCAGGAACCGGTCAAAGTCCTGCAAAACGGTATCCGTCCAGTCGCCGGGGGTGATATAGCGTAAAGGTGATGATGACATGGCAATGGGTAGCACTGATAAATGAGCTGCTATTGAACGGTAACGGCCTGCTGAACTCAAGTGCTGCCAATTACAGGACCTCTGCCTGTGGCTGATGCCAAAGCAGGTTTGACCGGCTACCTGCACCTGTCTGAAGCGGTTACCGGCAAGGGTCGAATGCGTCTTTGCCTGTGCTACAATCCGCAACTTCAGGGTGCCACTCGCGGGGTGCGCCGACCAAACCAGAGCATCAGGAAACCAGCTATTATGATCATCAAGCCACGCGTTCGCGGGTTCCTCTGTGTCACCACCCATCCACAAGGCTGCGCCGCCAATGTCAGCCGCCAGATTGATTACGTCAAGAGCCAGGGCCCGATCGCCAACGGCCCGAAACGGGTGCTGGTGATTGGTGCGTCGACAGGTTATGGCCTGGCTTCGCGCATCACTGCAGCTTTTGGCGCGGGTGCCGCCACCCTGGGTATTTTCTTTGAAAAAGAAGGCACTGAAACCAAACCCGGCAGTGCCGGCTGGTATAACAGCGCCGCATTTCATACGGCGGCCGAGGCCGAGGGCCTGTATGCGAAGAGCATCAACGGAGACGCCTTCAGCGACGAAATCAAACAGAAAACCATCGCCACCATCCGCGAGGATCTCGGCCAGGTTGACCTGGTGGTCTACAGTCTGGCCTCGCCCCGGCGTCAGCATCCGGTAACCGGTGTGGTACACAATTCGACACTCAAGCCCATCGGCGGTGACACCACCCAGAAGGGGGTGAATACTGACAAGCAGGAAGTGCAGAATTTCCACCTGGAAGCCGCCACCCAGGAAGAGATCGATAATACCGTTGCGGTGATGGGCGGTGAAGACTGGCAGATGTGGATTGATGCCCTGGACGAGGCCGGGGTGCTCGCCGATGGCGCTAAAACTACGGCCTATACTTATATTGGCGAAAAAATGACCTGGGATATTTACTGGCATGGCACTATCGGCGCCGCCAAACAGGATCTTGATCGCCGCGTCGTTGCCATCCGCGAGCGATTGGCCCGGCGCGGCGGTGATGCCCGGGTTTCGGTACTCAAGGCCGTGGTCACCCAGGCCAGTGCTGCCATTCCCGCAATGCCTATCTATCTGGCCATACTGTTCAAGGTGATGAAGGAGCGCGGTACTCACGAGGGTTGTATTGAGCAGGTAGATGGGTTGTTCCGGGAGTCACTTTATAGCCCGGAACCGCGGCTGGACGAAGAGGGCCGTTTGCGCGCTGACAGCAAGGAACTCGACCCGTCGGTACAGCAGGAAGTGGCCACACTGTGGGAGCAGATTGATACTGATAATCTGCATGAACTATCCGATTTCGAAGGTTATCGCCGGGAGTTCCTGCAGCTGTTCGGCTTTGAGGTGGAGGGGGTTGATTACGATGCCGATGTGAATCCCCAGGTTCCTATTGCCAATATGGTGTAACGCGTATGTTTGAACATGGTATTCCCTTTGCGCTGAACAGTCGGGTTCGCCGCCTGGTGGCACCCAATCCGGGAATGATGACAGGCCCGGGTACCAACACGTACCTGTTGGGCAATGAACAAGTGGCAGTGCTGGATCCCGGCCCTGCTATCCCGGAACATATTGATGCCATTCTGGCGGCGGGGGGCGACCGTATCCGCTGGATTGTCTGTACCCATACCCACCCGGATCACTCCCCCGCCTGGCTTGCGGTGGCCGAGGCCACCGGCGCCGAAGTGATAGGCGCCCTGGCGGAAGATGACCGCTTCCAGGACAAGACATTCCGGCCCACGGTGCTCCTTGAACACAACTGGGTGCTGCAAACCCCCGAGTTTACGCTACGCGGTTTGCACACTCCCGGCCATGTCAGTAATCACTACTGCTTCCTGCTCGAGGAAGAGGGAATGCTGTTTGCAGGTGATCACATCATGAACGGTTCCACCGTAGTGATTGTGCCTCCCGGTGGCGACATGAAGGCTTACATTGAATCCCTTGAGCTGCTGCTGGATTATCCGCTGCGTACTATCGCTCCCGGCCACGGTGATGTTATCCAGCAGCCGCGAGAGGAAGTGGCGGGCCTGGTAGCGCATCGCCTGGCGCGAGAGCGCAAGGTGGTATCCGGTCTTGCCGGCCTCGGCCAAACCGGCCTGGATGCACTGGTGCGGGTTGTTTACGATGATGTGGACCCGGCCCGTCACGAGTGGGCGAAGCTGTCACTGGCGGCGCACCTGATCAAGCTGGAGAAGGACGGTCGCGCCCGGCATTTTGTCACCGACGATAGCTGGGAAGCTGTTGCCAGCGGTGGCTGATTTGTATTCATAGGAGAGGAATATCCATGCAAGGTCTGATGATGGACATGCCGCTGACGATCACGTCGATCATGCTGCACGCAGAGCAGGTAAATGGTAACCAGGAGATCGTATCGGTAACCCGCGACAATCCGCGCCACCGGTATACCTATCGAGAGGCCTTTGTCCGCGCCCGGAAACTGGCGAATATCCTGGCATCCTGGCAATTGTCACGGGGTGACCGCATTGGCACGCTGGCGTGGAATGACTATCGGCACCTGGAGACCTATTACGCCTCTGCCTGCAGTGGTTATGTTTGCCACACCATCAACCCGCGCCTGTTTCCCGAGCAGCTGGTGTATATCATCAATCACGCGGAGGATCGTTACATCTTCCTGGACCCGGATTTCATGCCGCTGGCAGAAAAAATTGCCGGCGAGTGTCCGGGAGTTCAGGGGTGGATAGTGCTTACCGATGAGGCAAACATGCCCGAGACCAGCCTCGCCAATGTATTGTGTTACGACACTCTCGTAGCGGCAGGCGACGAGGAATTTGACTGGCCGGAGCTGGATGAGCGCGATGCCTGCGCGCTGTGTTACACCTCAGGCACTACGGGTAATCCGAAGGGGGTGCTCTATTCGCACCGTTCCACCATGCTGCACGCCTATGCCACGATGATGCCGGATGCCATGGGACTGTCCGCCAGTGATGTGGTATTGCCCATTGTGCCGATGTTCCATGTCAACGCATGGGGCAACCCCTATTCCTGCCCCATGGCTGGTTCCAAGCTGGTGTTCCCGGGCAACAAGATGGGCGATGGCGAAACCCTGACCAACCTGATCAACGAGGAAGGGGTTACCTTGTCTGCCGGTGTGCCGACTATATGGCTGGCACTGCTGGCGCACCTGAAGGCATCGGGCAAGGATATCCCAACGCTGAAGCGGGTGGTGGTGGGCGGTGCCGCCTGTCCATTGTCAATTGCCGAGGGTTTCGACCGCTATGGGGTTGAAAGCCGGGTCGGCTGGGGCATGACTGAAATGAGTCCGCTGGGCAGCATCAATGCCAGCGCTGACCAGCGAGACCGCTACAGCGCCGAGGAGTACAGTAAAAAACGTCTCAAGGCGGGTCGGCCGATTTTTGGCGTGGAAATGAAGATCGTGGATGATGAAGGCCGTGAGTTACCCTGGGACGGCAAGGCCTTTGGCTCGCTGAAAGTGCGTGGGCCATGGATCTGTTCCAGTTATTTCAAGTCGGCGCCCGGTGAAGCCCACGCCGAAGACGGCTGGTTTGAAACCGGTGATGTCGCCACTATCGATCCCGAAGGGTACATGGCCATCACCGACCGCACCAAGGATGTAATCAAGTCCGGTGGCGAGTGGATCTCCTCAATCGACCTTGAGAATGTGGCCATGGGGCATCCCAAGGTCGCTGAAGCTGCCGTTATTGGCCACTATCACCCGAAATGGAGTGAGCGGCCGCTATTGATTGTTGTCCGCGAAGCGGATGGACAGGATCTCAGCGCGGAAGAAATGCTGGCCTGGTTTGACGGTAAGGTCGCCAGCTGGTGGAAACCCGACGCGGTGGAGTTCGTCGATGAATTGCCCCACGGCGCCACCGGCAAAGTCCATAAGGTGGGCCTGCGGGAGCAGTTCAGGGATTATACATTCCCCGGTGTGTGACCCGGCCTGTTCGGCCAGGTATTGATCCGGTTTGCAGGGGGCGCCCGGGGAGCGGGCGCTCGCCGTATAAAGAATCGCACTATTCGTAAAACAAATACGAAATAACTACGCATTCTAATTGTTATCGCCTGCAACCATTACTATCATGGCAGCTCATTCATTGTTCACGCCTGCAGCCATGTCGAGCAACGAAGTACCACAACAAACCGTCCCCGAAGTCGTCGCCGCAACTGCGGCGGCCCTGCCCGACCATATTGCCATTATTGATGGCGACGTCACCCTGACCTATGCGGAGCTGGACTCGGCGCGGATTACAGCCGCGAAGGCCTTTCTTGCCCTGGGTCTGGAGCACGGTGAGCGCATCGCGATCTGGGCACCCAATCTTTATCAGTGGATTGTTGCCGCAATTGGCGCCCAGTCGGTGGGCGGCGTCCTGGTGCCGCTCAACACCCGTCTCAAGGGCCCGGAAGCCGCTTATATACTGCGCCGTAGCGGCGCGCGGTGGTTGTTCACCGTCCCCGAATTTTTGGGGATGAATTATCCGGCCATGCTCAGGGGTGAGGATTTGCCGGCTCTCGAGGGCACCATTTTGCTGGCTGGTGACGCCGGGGGTGCGCAATCCTGGGAGGATTTCCTGTTGTCGGGTGCACGGGTGTCTCCCGCCCAGCTCGAGGCGCGGGTGAGGGAAGTGCAGCCCGGGGATGTGCTGGATATCCTGTTTACTTCAGGCACTACCGGCAAACCCAAGGGTGTGGTGACCAGTCACGGGCAGAATATCCGTGCCTTTGCCACCTGGGGTGCTACCGTAGGTCTCACCGAACACGATAACTATCTGATTATTAACCCATTCTTTCACTCTTTTGGCTACAAGGCCGGGTGGCTGGCAGCTCTTATTCGCGGTGCCCGGATCGTACCGGTCCAGCAGTTTGATCTTGATACGGTGCTGGCACAGATTGATCGCGAACAGATATCGGTCATCCCCGGCCCGCCGACCATTTATCAGTCGTTACTCTCCCATCCCCGTCGCCGGGATTATGACCTCTCCAGTCTGCGCCTGGCGGTAACAGGCGCGGCGCCGGTGCCGGTATCACTGATTGAGAAAATGCGCAGTGAGCTGGGGTTCAAGGTGGTGGTTACCGCCTATGGCCTTACCGAATCCTGTGGAGTGATTTCCATCTGCCGGCCCGAGGATAGCGCTGAGCGTATTTCACACACCTCAGGGCGCGCCATGGCCGGGGTGGAAATGAAATGTGTCGATGCGGAGGGTAATTCCGTGGCGCCGGGTACTGAAGGCGAAATCTGGTGCCGTGGCTATAACGTAATGCAGGGATACCTGGATGACCCCATCGAGACGTCCCATGCCATTACCAGCGACGGTTGGCTACGTACCGGTGATGTGGGTGTAATGGACAGCGACGGTTATGTGCGCATTACCGACCGCATCAAGGACATGTTCATCGTCGGTGGCTTCAACTGTTACCCGGCGGAGATAGAGAATACCCTGCACGATATGCCCGGCGTGACCAGGGCAGCAGTTATCGGGGTCGCTGATGAGCGCCTGGGCGAAGTCGCCCGCGCCTATATTGTTCCGGCTGCGGGCGCAGAGCTGTCTGAGGAAATGGTGATCAAATGGTGCCGCGAGCAGATGGCGAATTACAAGGTGCCGCGGTCCGTGCGCCTGGTCAGTGAGCTGCCGATGAATGCCGGCGGCAAGGTATTGAAAACCGTGCTGCGCGAATGGTCCATGGCCGAGCAGGTATAGGATGTCGCTTGCATCAATAAGCAGTCGCCAGCAGCCCGCCGCGCAGATAGAGCTGGATGAAACCGACCATCGCATTATTGCTCTGTTGCGTGGCGATGGTCGCTTGCCTTACCGCTCAATCGCCCGGGAGCTGAATCTCACCGAGGCCACGGTTCGGGCGCGGGTGCGGCGACTGGAAGAATCCCGAACCATGCGCGTGGTCGCGGTGACGGATATCGAAGCGGCCGGCTATGGTATGTTGCTGGCGATTGGTGTCCAGGTTGAAGATCGTTCGCCAGAGGAGGTCGGCCGGGACATGGCGGCCATTCCCGAGGTGTTTTCGGTGAATATTGTCGTCGGTACCCAGGATCTGGAAATCCTGATGGTGGCCGAAGACCAGGCGGCGTTGCAGGGATTGTTGCACGAGAAACTGGCTACCATGGCCGGGGTGCGCCGTTTGACCCCGGCGCTGGCAGTCAATGTACTGAAGAACCAGCCGGATTGGGTGCCCTTTCATGACCCGGCGTAGCCTGGATGAGATTGACCGGCAGATTGTTGCGCAGCTGTCCACGGACGCGCGCACCAGTAATCGCCAGATCGCCAGCGACCTGGGTGTCACCGAAGGTACGGTGCGCGCCCGGATCAAGCGCATGGAAGAGGAAAAACAGATACGGATCACCGCGGTCACCAATATTGATCGCTTTCGTAACGGCTCCCTGGCCTATATCTGGATCGAAGTGGAGCGCAGCTACCAGGTGCGCGAAGTGGCCAGTGAGCTCGCCCGGATCACGGAACTGGGTTTTGTCGGCGAAATGCTGGGTCGCTCGGACATTCTCGCGATTACCATGGTGCGTAGTAACGAGCACCTGGCGGAATTTGTCCACCAGCGCATCAGTGGGCTCCCGGGAGTGCGGCGCACGGAAAGCACCCTCGGGGTGAACTTTGTCAAACACGATTACCGCATGGCGCGGATCGTCAGTTAAAGAAGGGTAGAGCAAATGGATAAACGCATGAGTGCCCGCGAAGCGGTGGCACAGATCGAAGACGGCATGACCGTGGGCATCGGTGGCTGGGGGCCGCGCCGCAAGCCAATGGCGCTGGTTCGCGAAATCCTGCGCTCGGATCTCAAGGATCTTACCGTGGTCTCTTACGGTGGTGCCGATGTGGGCATGCTGTGCGCGGCGGGGAAGGTCAAAAAACTGGTGTTCGCCTTCGTGTCGCTGGATTTCATTCCCCTGGAACCCTATTTCCGCCAGGCGCGCCAGAGCGGTGCCATTGAAGTGATGGAAATCGATGAGGGCATGCTGTTGCTGGGCTTGCGTGCGGCGGCCTGGAGCCTGCCGTTCATGCCTACCGAGGTAGGGTTGGGTACGGACGTGCTGACCCATAACCCGCAGATAAAGATCATCGACAGCCCCTATGATGACAAGGAATGGGTGGCAATGCCGGCATTGCCACTGGATGTCTCGCTGATCCATGTGGATCGCGCCGACTTCCGCGGCGTCTGCCAGATCGCCGGTCCCGATCACTACATGGATGACTGGTTTGCACGCGCCGCGAACAACACGATTGTGTCCTGCGATGAACTGGTCGACACCGACTTCTTTCACGACCCGGCACGTGCCCGTGAAGTGTTCTGGGAACGCTCCGCGACCAGCGCGATTGTGGAAGCTCCGGGTGGTGCCCACCCCAGTTCCTGCAGCCCCCGTTACGGCTTTGATGTGGCGCACTTCAAGGCCTATGCGGCATCGGCGAAAGACGGTGGCATCAATGCCTACATGGAGCAGTATCTTGGCGCCGATGAGGCCGAGTACCAGCGCAACGTCGGCGGCCTGGAGGCCATCACGTCTCTGGCACTACCCACTTACTGATTGGCCCGGGAGAGCAACAGATCATGTCCAATGCAGCAACCGAATATACCCTGGCGGAATTGTGTATCGTCGCATCCGCCGAAGCTTTTCGTTACGACGGCGAGGTGCTCGCCACCGGTATCGGGGTAATACCGCGACTGGCCGCCAGCCTGGCCATGAAGACTTTCAACCCGGATCTGATGATGACGGATTCCGAGTCTTTCCTGCTCAGTGAACCCAATCCGCTGGGTGAGCGTCCCGCTGATTTCCAGCCGGCGACTGAAACCTGGATGGGTTTTTCACGGATTTTTGACAACGTCTGGAGTGGCAAGCGCCACGCCATGCTGGGCCCGACCCAGATCGACCGTTTCGGCCAGTCAAATACGTCGGCACTGGGCGGAACCTACGCCCAGCCCAAGGTGATGATGCTGGGTGCCCGCGGCTTTCCCGGCAATTCCATTTCCCATCCCAACAGTTTTTTTGTGCCGGGCCACAACGACCGCGTTTTCCTGGCGGGCGAATGTGATTACGTCTCCTCAGTGGGTTATAACCCGGCCCGTCTGCCGAAAGGGCATGCGCTGGATGATATTGATATTCGCCGGGTGATTACTGACCTTTGCGTGATGGACTTCGGCGGCCCGGAACACCAGCTCCGCTTGTTGTCGCTGCATCCGGGAGTCACCGCGGAACAGGTGCAAGAGAATACCGGCTTTGCCCTGTGTATTGGCGACTCGGTCCCCACCACGCCCGCGCCAACCGTGGAACAGCTGGCGATCATCGCCGCGCTTGACCCACACAATCAGCGCGCTTCGCAGATTGCGGGTAACCCGCCCGGTAAACGCTCCTGAGGAACATGCAATGCTCAGTACACGATTGACAACCCTGCTCGGCTGCCGCTATCCCATCGTGCAAACCGCGATGGGCTGGGTAGCTGACCCGAACCTGGTGGCCGGCAGCTGCAACGCCGGTGGCTTTGGTTTTCTGGCGGGGGCCACGATTCCACCGGCGGAAATGGAGCGCGATATTCTGCGCGTCAAGGAGCTGACCGATCAGCCCTTTGGTGTCAATTTCCATATGTATCAGCCCAATGCGGCCGATATTGTCGATATGGTTATCCGCCACGGTGTCAGGGCAGTGAGTTATTCCCGTTCCCCCGGGCCCGAGTTCATCGCCAGGCTCAAGGATGCGGGTGTGGTTTGCATGCCCACGGTCGGGCTGCCCAAACATGCCATCAAGGCGGTGGAGCTGGGTGCGGATGCAGTGACCGTCCAGGGGGGCGAGGGCGGCGGCCACACGGGCGCAATACCCACAACCCTGCTCATTCCCCAGGTAATCGATGCGGTGGGTGAGCAGGTGCCGGTGGTTGCGGCCGGGGGTTTCAAGGATGGTCGCGGACTGGTTGCGGCACTGGCCTGGGGCGCCGATGGCATCGCCATGGGCACCCGTTTCCTGCTGACCCGGGAGTCCCCGGTTCCCGATGCTACGCTGCAGCGCTACCTGGATTGCAACAATCCCGCCGACATCATTGTTTCCCGGGCCATGGATGGTTTGCCCCAGCGCATGATCATGAACGAGCTGCTGAGTGAGATGGAACGCGCCAGTACGCTACGCAAGCTGCTGATCGCCATACGCAATGGCCTGGCCTTCCGCCAGTATACCGGTGCCAGCCTGTTGGGCCTGCTGAAATCCGCCATTGCCATGACTCGCAGTGACGACACCACGGCTGCCCAGGCGATCATGTCCGCCAATGCGCCGATGATCATCCAGAAAGCGATGGTCGACGGCCAGCCTTCGCAGGGTGTCTTGCCCAGTGGCCAGGTGGCAGGGGTGATCGACTCGCTGCTGACTTGCGAGGAGCTGATCCAGAGCATCGTCACTGAAGCTGAACTTCGCCTCACTGCGCTTGCGCAGCGAGTCAACGCCACAGTCTGAACAGGTCCTGCCCATGTCCCAGCCATTTGTAACGACAGTTAATAACGGCATTGCCGAAATGATCCTGGATAAGCCGCCGGTCAATGCCTTCAATACCGCCGGTTGGTACGCCATTGCCGGTGAGATTGATGCCCTGGGTATCAATCCCGAGGTACGGGTGATCATTATTGCCGCTGCCGGCAAGGGTTTTTGCGCCGGTGTCGATATCAAGGAGCTGGCGGCGGAGCCCAATCGTATTGTCGGGGTAAACAAGGGTAATTATGAAACCTTTCGCGCCATCCACCTTAACCCGAAACCGGTAATCATTGCGTTGCACGGCTTCGTGCTTGGCGGCGGCATTGGCATGGCGGGTGCTGCGGATATCCTGGTGGCGTCCGATTGTGCCCGTTTCGGGGTGCCTGAAATCGATCGCGGCGCGATGGGCGGCGGCGCCCACCTGCAACGGATGTTTCCGGTGCAGAAAGTGCGTTACATGTACTTTACCGGTGAATTTATCGACGCGGCCGAGGCTTATCGGCTGGGCGCGGTCGAAAAAGTGGTTCCCAGGGATGAGCTCCTGCCCACAGCCCGTGACATCGCCGCGAAGATTGCGGAAAAGTCACCGGCCATGGTGAAGCTGGCCAAGGAGGCTCTCAACGGTATCGAGGATGGCAACCTGGAAGACAAGTACCGCTGGGAGCAGGGTTTTACCCTGGAAGCCTACACCATGGATGATTCCCAGGAGTCACGCGATGCCTTTGTGCAAAAACGTGATGTCACTTTCCGAGAGCAGGATTAGGCAATGAATCTGCAATATACCGCGCAACAACAGGCATTTCGTCTGGAGGTGCGAGAGTGGCTCGCGGGCCATGTGCCGGCACAACCACTGGCGTCTTTTGATACTGCCGAGGGTTTCCAGCAGCACCGCGATTGGGAGGTGATTCTCAACCAGGGCCGCTGGGGCATGGTGACCTGGCCCGAAGCTCTCGGCGGACGCGGCTGCGACCTGATCGAATGGCTGATTTTCGAGGAGGAATACTACCGCGCACGAGCACCACAGCGGGTTAACCAGAATGGTATTTTCCTGCTCGGCCCCACACTCATGGAGTATGGCACCGAAGAGCAGAGGGCACGCTTTCTCCCGGCCATGGCCGAGGGTCGCGATATCTGGGCCCAGGGCTGGTCGGAACCCAACGCCGGTTCCGATATGGCGGCCATTCGTTCCCGCGCCGACCATCAGGGCGATAAATACATTATCAATGGCCAGAAAACCTGGTCTACCCGGGCTGTGTGGGCAGACTGGTTGTTTGGCATGTTTCGCACCGACCCCGAGTCCGAGCGTCACCGGGGCCTGACTTTCATCCTGGTGCCGCTGAACAGCCCGGGCATTACTGTGCGGCCCATTCCGCAACTGGATGGGCTACCCGGTTTTGCTGAAATCTTCTTTGATAATGTCGAGGTAGATGTCAGCAACCGCCTTGGTGATGAAGGGGCAGGCTGGGCCGTGGCGATGGCGACCGCCGGTTTCGAGCGAGGCCTGATGCTGCGCTCGCCGGCACGATTCCAGGAGACGGCGCGCCGGCTGATAGAGCTGTACCGGGCCAATGAGACTACTGCGAGCGCTGATCCGGCAGTGAAAGAGGCCGTTATCCGCGCCTACCTGGATGCGGAGAGCTATTGCCTGAGCACCTACCAAACCGCCTGTCGGCTCACCCAGGGCGGCAAGATCGGCGCTGAATCCTCCACCAACAAGATCTTCTGGTCCGAGCTGGACCAGAACATGCACGCCACCGCCATGAGCATTCTTGGCGCCCGTGCTGAACTGTTGCCCCACGCGCCGGCGGCGCAGGGTGTGGGCAGCTGGCTGGACGGATTCCTGTTTTCCCAGTCCGGGCCCATTTATGCCGGCACCAATGAAATCCAGCGCAACATCATCGCCGAGCGAATGCTGGGTATGCCGAGGTAATCATGGATTTTACATTTAACGAAGACCAGCTGTTGTTCCAGGAGTCGGTGCGCGAGTTCCTGGGCAATGAAATCACCCCCGAGCGCCTGCGCGCGGCCTGGGACACGGATACCGGTCGCGATCCGGCCCTGTGGACGCAATTGGCGGAGCTGGGGCTGGCGGGCCTGACAGTGCCGGAAGAGCACGGTGGCCTGGGCATGAACGCCCTGGATTTTGTGCTGCTGGCACAAGAGTGCGGTTATGTGGCCCTGGCCGAACCACTGGTCAATCACGCCCTGGCCGGCGTGCCTTTACTGCAGGATCTGGGTGGCGCCCTGGCCGAGGCCTGGCTACCGAAGGCGGCAACCGGTGAGGCACGTATTATCGCCGCGCTGGAGCAGAACCTGTTGGTGGAAGATGCCCATGTGGCAGACCTGCTGTTACTGGAGCGGGCAGGGCAGTGGTATGCGCTGACCCAGGGCGAATTCAGCCTCCAGCACAATGCCTCTGTCGATCCCTCCCGGCGTTTGTTCACGGTGACAGTGAACGACGCCGTACAGCCCGTTGCCAGCGGTGACCAGGCCCGGCGCCTGCGGCTTGCCACCCTGAATCGCGGTGCCCTTGGCTGCGCCGCGCAGGCACTGGGCCTGGCCCAGCGCATGGTAGACATGTCCGTGCTTTATACCAGCGACCGTCAGCAGTTCGGCAAGCCCATTGGTTCCTTCCAGGCAGTAAAACATCACCTGGCCAATGTTGCGGTGCGTCTCGAGTACGCGAAGGCGCCGGTTCACCGTGCGGCTTATGCGGTGGCAGAGGATGCCGCCGGCGCCGGCCAGGCTGTATCCCAGGCCAAGCTGATGGCCTGCGAGGCTGCCGGCCTGGCGGCAAAGAATAGCATCCAGGTGCATGGCGCCATGGGCTATACCTGGGAAGTCGACCTGCACATCTTTATGAAAAAAGCCTGGGCCCTGGCCAATACCTGGGGCGATGCCGGCTTTCACAAGCAGCAGGTAGCCGGGCATATTTTTGCCGACGATGCCGTGCTGGGCGCCGGCGCCACCTTTCAATAGATCAAATGAGGAATTCCACAATGGCACATGCCTATATTGTTGATGCAGTGCGCAGCCCCACCGGCAAACGCAAGGGTGGCTTGGCGGATGTACACGGCGCCGACCTGGGCGCCCATGTGCTCCAGACCCTGGTAGCGCGCAACGGTATACCCGACAACGAGTATGACGACGTGATCTTCGGTTGCGTCGACACCATCGGTCCCCTGGCGGGAGACATTGCCCGCACAGCCTGGCTGGCGGCCGGGCTTTCCGATGAAGTGCCCGGTACCACAGTGGATCGCCAGTGCGGTTCCTCACAGCAGGCGGTGCATTTTGCCGCGCAGGCAATCATGGCGGGGGTGAATGATGTCGTCATCGCCGGCGGTGTCCAGACCATGACCCAGATCCCCATTTCCTCCGCCATGCTGGCGGCGCAGCCCATGGGTTTTTCCGATCCATTCTCCGGTAGTGAAGGGTGGGTGAAGCGCTACGGCAATGTGCCGGTCTCGCAGTTCAATTCCGCGCAGATGATCGCCGACAAATGGGGCCTGTCTCGCGAGCAGATGGAAGCTTTTGCACTGGAATCCCACAACCGCGCACTTGCCGCGATCGCGCAGGGCCGATTCGACCGCGAGATCGCGCCGCTCAATGGCGTGGCTATGGACGAGACCCCGCGCCAGACCACCATGGCAAAAATGAGCGAGTTACAGGTTCTGCAGGAAGGCGGCAGCATTACAGCCGCGGTTTCCAGCCAGACCTGTGATGCATCCTCTGCGATGCTTATCGTGTCGGAAGCGGCACTGAAGCGCTACAACCTGACGCCCAGGGCGCGTATCGCGCACATGAGTGTGCGTGCCGCGGACCCGATCTGGATGTTGACCGCCCCAATTCCGGCTACGGCCTATGCCCTCAAGCGGGCGGGAATGTCACTGGCCGATATCGACCTGGTTGAAATCAACGAGGCCTTTGCGTCGGTGCCCATGGCCTGGCTTGCGGAAACCGGGTACGACCACGCCAGAACCAATGTTAACGGTGGCGCCATCGCACTGGGGCATCCACTGGGTGCCACCGGCACCAAACTGATGACCACGCTGTTGCACGAACTCGAGCGTACAGGCGGTCGCTATGGCCTGCAGACCATGTGCGAAGGCGGGGGCCAGGCCAACGTGACAATTATTGAGAGGTTGTAACATGAGCGGAATTTGTGAAGGACGTGTTGTCATCATCACTGGCGCCGGTGGCGGTCTCGGTGCCGCCCATGCACGGGTTCTGGCCAGCGAAGGCGCCAGGGTGGTGGTCAATGATATCAATGAGGCGGCCGCGCAGGCAGTGGTGGACGAGATTCAGGCTGCCGGTGGCGAAGCGGTGGTTAACACCTCCAATATTACTGACTACGATGACAGCCTGAATGCGGTCAGGCAGGCCCTCGACAGTTTTGGTGACCTGCACGCGGTAGTAAACAACGCGGGCATCAATCGCGATCGCATGTTCGCTTCAATGACCGAAGCGGACTGGGATGCGGTGATGGCGGTACACCTGAAGGGCCATTTTTGCATCAGTTCCCACGCGGTGCATTACTGGCGCGGCCAGTCCAAGGAAGGTAAGCCTGTGGATGCGCGCATCATCAACACCACGTCTGGTGCGGGCTTGCAGGGCTCGATCGGCCAGTCCAATTACGCCGCTGCCAAAGCCGGTATCATCGCACTCACCCTGAATCAGGCGGCTGAGCTGGGGCGCTATGGGATTACCGCCAATGCGGTGGCACCCGCTGCCCGCACCGGTATGACCACCGCAGTGGAATCCATGGCTACGCGTATGGCCAAGCCCGAAGATGACAGTTTTGATTACTGGGCGCCGGAGAATGTATCGTCCCTGGTGGCCTACCTGGTGTCGGCCCAGTCCGCCGCGATCACCGGCCGGGTATTTGAGGCCGAGGGTGGGAAAATCTCCATTGCCGATGGCTGGCGCTCGACCAAGCCCGTGGACAAGGGCGCACGCTGGGAGCCCGCGGAAGTGGCCGGGGTTGTAGCGCAGTTACTCGAGTACGAAGTTCCCGCGCAAAAAGTCTACGGCAGCTGAGGCACTGGCCATGGAATTCCGCTTTACTGAAGAACAAGAGATGATCCGTGACACTGCGCAGGCCTTTCTTGCGGAAGTGTCCACGCCTGCCGCGGTGCGCGGTGCCATGGTCACCGAGCGTGGTTATGACGAGGCGCTGTGGAAGCGTATCAGCGAAGACATGATGTGGCCGGCGCTGCATATCCCGGAGGAATATGGGGGTATGGGCCTGGGTTATGTAGAACTTGCAGCGATGCAGGAACAGATGGGCCGCTATCTGCTCTGTTCACCGTTTCTGGCGACTGTCGGATTTGCAGTCAATACCCTGTTGGTGGCCGGTAGTGAATCACAGAAGCAGCGCTATCTACCGGAAGTTGTGGCGGGTAAAACAGCGACCCTGGCGTTCATGGGGCCGGGCAGCGAGTGTGATGCCGACGCCGTTCAGGCCACGTTCACCACGGAGGAACAGGGTTACTGCCTCAATGGTGAATACCGCTATGTGACCGACGGCCACAGCGCTGAACTGCTGCTGGTTGCCGCGCGTGCGCCCGGGACTTCCGGCGAGGCCGGCATCAGCCTGTTCGTGTTGCCGGCAGAAACAGAGGGTGTGCGGCGGGAGTGGCTGCCGACCATGGACCAGACCCGCAAGCAGGCCGCACTGTTTTTTGACAACGTGCGCCTGGATGCATCCGCCTTGCTGGGCGAGGAAGCTAATGCCTGGCCTGCCCTGGCCAAAGTGCTGGACCTGGCGACGATTGCGGTTGCCGCCGAGCAGGTAGGGGTTGCCCAGCAGGCACTGGACTCCTCCGTGGCCTATACCTCTGAACGTGTGCAATTCGGCCGTACCATTGCATCGTATCAGGCGATCAAGCACAAGGCGGCGGACATGATGCTTCGCGCAGAGGCCGCCCGTTCGGCACTGTATTATGCCGCCTGCATCGCTGACGAAGCGCTGGCGGGAAACCCCCGGGGCGCAGAGCTGGCCGAGGCCGCCAGTATCGCCAAGGCCTACTGCTCGGACGCCGCTTTTTTCAATGCCGGTTGCGGTATCCAGTTGCACGGTGGTGTCGGTATTACGGCCGAGTACGATATCCAGCTGTATTTCAAGCGCGCCAAGTCTACCGAAACCCTGCTGGGCAATGCCGCCTGGCACCGGGACCGGCTGGCGCGGCAGTTGCTTGATGGAGAATCCGTATGAAACTGAGTTTCAACGCGCAGGACGAGGCATTCCGCGATGAGGTCGCCGACTGGCTGGCGAACCATCTCTGTGGTGAGTTTGAGGCTATCCGGGGTCGTGGCGGCCCCGGTGACGAGCACAGCTTTGTCGAGGAGCGAAAAGCCTGGGAGCAGGAACTGGCCTCGGGTGGCTGGACCGGGCTCGGCTGGCCCACGGCATTCGGTGGTCGCGGCGCAAGCATTGAGCAACAGGTTATTTTCAACGAGGAATATGCCCGCGCCGGTGGGCCGGGACGCATGGGTCATATTGGCGAGACCCTGATGGGACCGACCCTGATCGCCTTCGGCACCGACCTCCAGCGCGAGCACTACCTGCCCGGCATTCGCGCCGGCAAACAATTCTGGTGCCAGGGCTATTCCGAACCCGCTGCCGGATCCGATTTGGCCAACGTCAAGACCCGGGCCCGCTTTGATGAGACTTCTCAGCAGTGGTACATCAGCGGCCAGAAAGTGTGGACCTCCCTGGCCCACGAATCAGAATATTGCTTTGTGATTGCTCGCACCGATCCGACTTCCGTCGGCCACAAGGGTCTGGGGGTTTTCCTGGTCGCGATGGCCCAGCCCGGCGTTACGGTTCGGCCTATCGAGCAACTCACCGGCACCAGCGAATTCAATGAAGTTTTTTTCGACGATGCGGTCTGTAGCGCGGATGACATTGTCGGCGAGCCGGGCGACGGCTGGAAAGTGGGAATGGGGCTGCTCGGCTTTGAGCGGGGCGTATCTACCCTGGGGCAGCAGATGCTGTTCCAGAACGAGCTTGATGAAATTATCCGGATTGCCCGCGCCAACGGTGCCGCTCGGAATCCGGCCCTGCGCCAGCGTATCGCCGAAGCACATATCGGCCTGCGCATCATGCGTTTTAACAGCATGCGCATGCTCTCCGGTGGCGGCGACGACGGTAGCCTGCAGAAGGAGGCGATGATCTACAAGCTCTATTGGGCAACCTGGCACCGCAACCTTGGCAAGCTGGCCATGGACGTGCTGGGGGCAGAGAGCGAAATCATCAGCGCCGCGCCCTATGAACTGAACCGGCTGCAATCGCTGTACCTGTTTACCCGCGCCGATACGATTTATGGCGGCACCAACCAGATCCAGCGCAACATTATCGCCGAGCGGGCACTGGGAATGCCCAGAGAGCCGCGCGGTTAACAGGAGATATAAAGATGGCCCTGAAAGAACCACCACCCTATGTCGGCGGACACAATCTGCTGGCGGGCAAGTCCGTACTCATTACCGCTGCCGCGGGTGCCGGTATCGGTTTTGCCGCGGCGACCCGAGCGGCGGAAGAGGGCGCCCGGGCAGTAATGATCAGCGATATTCACGAAGGCCGCCTTGGCAAGGCGGTGGCACAACTCAAGGCAGACACCGGCCTTGACGCGATATACGGCAAGCTGGCGAATGTCACTGTTGAAGAGGAGGTGCAGGCGCTGATTGATCATGCGGAGGAGCAGATGTCGGGTGTTGATATCCTCATCAACAATGCCGGCCTCGGGGGCACCCGTTTGCTGGTGGAGATGCCCGATGACGAATGGTCCCGGGTACTCGATATTACCCTCACCGGCACCATGCGCATGACCCGCGCCATGCTCCGGAAAATGCAGCCAAGGGGCGCCGGCGTCATTGTCAATAATGCCTCGGTACTGGGCTGGCGCGCGCAAAAGGAGCAATCCCACTACGCTGCTGCCAAGGCGGGTGTGATGGCATTGACCCGTTGTTCTGCGCTTGAGGCGGCCGATCATGGCGTGCGTATCAATGCGGTGTCGCCCTCTATTGCTTTTCACGAGTTTTTGAAGAAAACCACGCCGATGGAGCTGTTGGAAGAATTGGCGGCGAAGGAAGCCTTCGGGCGCGCCGCGGAAGTATGGGAGGTTGCCAACGTTATGATGTTCCTGGCGTCGGATTACTCGGGGTATATGACCGGGGAGATTGTGTCCTGCTCGAGTCAGCGGGCCTGACCCTCTGTTTCGCTAAAATTAATGGTAAACAGGAGAAAGTAATGAGAGACGCGGTCATCGTCAGCACTGCAAGAACCCCTATTGGCAAGGCTTTCCGCGGCGCCTTTAATGACACCGAGGCCCCGGCAATGGGTGGGCACGTTGTGCGCGCCGCGGTGTCGCGCGCGGGTATCGACCCCGCAATGGTAGATGACGTGGTGATGGGCGCTGCCGCCCAGCAGGGTACCCAGGCCTATAACCTGGGCCGGCTCTGTGCCGTGGCCGGTGGCCTGCCCGAGACGACCGCCGGCATGACCATGGACCGCCAGTGTTCCTCCGGATTGATGACTATCGCCACGGCGGCCAAGTCCATCATCTGTAATGAATACGACGTTGCCGTGGCCGGCGGCCTTGAATCCATCTCGCTGGTCCAGAACAAGCACAAGAACAGCTACCGCAACGTATCCCAGGCAGTTCTGGAGCAGTCCCCCAAAGCCTACATACAGATGATGGAGACCGCAGAGATCGTCGCTGACCGCTATGGCATCTCCCGGGATGCCCAGGATGAATATTCCTTCCAGAGCCAGATGCGCACCGCCGCGGCCCAGGAAGCGGGCGCGTTCAATGATGAAATTGTGCCAATGAGCACTACCATGGCGGTATTCAACAAAGAGACAAAAGAGACCAGTCACCAGCAGCTTACCCTGGACAAGGATGAAGGTAATCGGCCCGGCACCACCCTGGAAGGCCTGCAATCCTTGCAGCCCGTATTCAAGGACGGCCAGTTTGTGAAAGAGGGGCGTTTTATTACCGCGGGCAACGCCTCGCAGCTGTCTGATGGCGCCTCCGCCTGTGTGCTCATGGATGGCAAGCTTGCCAGCCAGCGGGGCCTGGAGCCACTGGGTATCTACCGCGGCCTGGCGGTAGCCGGTTGTGCGGCGGAGGAAATGGGCATTGGCCCGGTGTTTGCGATTCCGAAATTGCTGGCTCGCCACAGTCTCAAGATCGACGATATCGGTCTCTGGGAGCTGAACGAGGCCTTTGCCTGCCAGGTGTTGTACTGCCGCGACAAGCTGGGTATTGATAACGACCGGCTCAACGTTAACGGTGGCGCGATTGCCATCGGTCATCCCTTTGGCATGAGTGGTGCCCGCATGGTGGGCCACGCGCTGATTGAAGGCCGTCGCCGCGGGGTGAAATATGTGGTTATTACCATGTGTATTGGCGGTGGTATGGGTGCTGCGGGGTTGTTTGAGGTTGCCTGAGGGTCGCGACGGAGGGAAACGGCAAGTTATCCACCCGTAAACAGTCCTTTTTGATCCATGGTTGGCTACAATAACGGTTTGTGGATTGCCCGTTGCCATGACATCGGGCTGACTATCGGACCCAGTGAATGGCCCTGCCTGATCAACACGACCTGCTCTTCATTGTCGGCATGCATCGCTCCGGCACGTCGGCGCTGTGCGCGGCGCTGCAAGCCTGTGGCGCCAGCTTTGGCGATAATTTGCTGGCGCCAATGGCGGGTGTTAATGAAGAGGGTTTCTGGGAAGATGCCGAGGTCGTGGCCCTTAACGAAGCACTTCTCGCCTCCGTAGGGAGCAGTTGGTACGCACCCGGTGAAAAAGCTGTGTCCGGAGACTGGCCAGTCGCCGCTATCGAACGGTTTGCCGAGCAGGCGGCGGTCGTATTACAGCGTGGTTTCGGAGATGGGGGGGTGCAGGTGGTCAAAGACCCCCGTTTTTGCCTGACCCTGCCGCTATGGCTTGATGTGTGCGCAACGCACGGGATCACGCCGCGAGTCTGCACAGCTTTCCGGCCTCCGCTGGAGGTGGCACAGTCACTGTCTCGGCGCGACGGCTTCCCTCTCGGATATGGTTTGCGCCTGGATCTCGCTTATCGACAGGCGTTGGCAAGCGGGCTTCCATCCGCCGAGCTTCAGGTGTCATATGCCGACCTGGCAACCGCGCCTGTGCCGGTGATGCAGCGTTTGGCGGAAAGCGTGCCGCTGGTGATTAACCATGCGGCACTGGCGACCGCCGTACGCAATGATCTGCGTCATCATGACAGTGCCGGAGACACGCGCGGCTTGCTTGCCACGGCAGTGATTGCTCCCGAGTCACTGCCAGACCTCGAAGCCGAAATAGAAACACAATATTCCTCCACGACGCTGCTCTCAGAACTGGCCGTGGTGTTTGTGGCACGGGGCAGCAAACTCACCGAACTCGGTGAAGCCCATAGCGGCGCATTGGCAATCATCGCCGAGCGTGATGCCCAGATTGTGGAGTTTGACAGGCGCCTGCTTGAAGCCGGTGCGGCGCACGATCTGGCGTTGGAGACCATAGCGTTACGTGACGGCCAGATCATGGAATTTGATCGACGTCTTGCTGCAATAGGGTCAGAGCACAGCGAGGCGCTTGAGGTAATTGCCAGGCGGGATCGCGAAATAATCGAGTTTGATCACCGTTTAACGGACATCGTTGCCCGCAAGGATGCCCAAATCACACAGCTCGAACAACACCTGGAGGACATTTACAAACTCCCCCTTATTGGCCCGATACTGCGCCGGCTCCGGAGTATTCATGCGCAACGTTGATGTCATCATTCCGGTCTATAACGGCCTGGAGGAAACCCGTCGCTGTATCGAGACGGCACTGGCAACGGTGGATAGTGCCTGGGCCAGGCTTGTGGTGATCAACGATGCCTCGCCAGATCCGCACATTACGACCTTGTTGCGAAATTATGCTGCTGATAACCCTCAGCTGGTGCTGCTGGAGAACGAACACAACCTCGGTTTTGTCGCTACCGCCAATCGCGGCCTGCGCTATGACTCCAACAATGATGCGGTATTGTTGAACAGTGACGTCGAGGTCGCCAACGACTGGCTGTTCCGGCTACGGGAGGCTGCCTACCATCACCAGAGAGTGGCCAGCCTTACACCCTTCGCCAACAACGCCACCATTTGCAGCTTTCCCGATTTCTGCAAAGACAATAATTTGCTGTTTGACCTGGATGTGGCACAACTGGACAGCCACTTCGCGACCCATTTTTCAGTAGAGGATGTGTTTTCCATACCGACCGGTATCGGATGCTGTATGTACCTGCGCCGGGATTGCCTCGATGACATCGGTTATTTTGACGAAGATACTTTCGGTCGCGGTTACGGGGAGGAAAATGACTGGTGCCAGCGTGCGGAACAGGCGGGCTGGCGTAACCTTCATCTGGGCAACTGTTTTGTCTATCACAAAGGCGGCGTCAGCTTTGCGCAGGAGCAGACCCCGCGGGTGGCCAGGGCAATGGAATTGCTCGACCAGCGCTACCCACATTATCACGCCACCATCGGGTCATTTGTTGTCCAGGACCCCGCACGGGAGGTCCGGATACCCGTATTGCTGGGCTTGTTTGCAGCCCAACATCGGCCCAAGGTGTTGTTCATATCGCACAAGCTGGGTGGTGGCGTACAGGAACACCTGAATGAGCTGGCCAAACTTTATGCCGCTGACGCCCTGTTTCTGCAGTTGGTCCCCGAGCAGGATGGGCAATCGGTAACGCTCGGTATATTCGATCAGGGTAGACGGCTGAGAGATGGACTGTATTTTGACGTCGACAGCGAGTTTGACAAGCTGGTTGCGCTATTGCGGGAGCTGGGTGTTGGTCATGTACACTTTCATCACACATTGGGGCTGCACCCGCGGATATGGGCGGTCGCGGGGGCGCTGGATTGCGATTACGACCTCACAATCCACGATTATTATCTGGTCAATGGCAACCCGACACTGACCGATGCCGAAGCCAGGTTTGTTGCCGAGAGTAGTCCGGAATTTGATCAGCGCTGCGCCGGACATTATCCTCTACCCGATGGCATTTCGGCGCAGCAATGGCGGTTAAATCAAAGGCCACTGGTCAGCAGGGCGCGGCGGGTCATCTTTCCCTCAACTGATTGCGCGCGCAGGTTTCAGCGGTACTTTACCGTGGCCCAGCCCGTTATTTGCTGGCATCCCGATTACCTGGCGGCGCAACCTTATCCGCAACCCCAGTGGCACCACGATAACTCGCGACCGCTGAGGATTCTGGTGGTGGGCGCCATCAGTCGGGAGAAAGGAGCCGACATCCTGGAAGAGGTCGCCGCCGCACTGGCCGGGTCACCTGTTGAAATGCATTTGTTGGGCTATGCTTACCGGGCCTTGGGCAAGGGCATTATCACTCATGGGCCTTACGACAGCGCACAGGCCAAAGACCTGATCAAGACAATCGCGCCCGATGTAGTATGGTTTCCGGCACTGTGGCCGGAAACATACAGTTATACCCTGAGCCTGGCGCTACGGCTGGGCCTGCCGGTTGTCGTGCCGGATATAGGCGCTTTCGTTGAGCGGGTCGCCGGCCGGGTCTTGAGTGTGGTGTGTCCCTGGGACAGGTCGGTGCGGGAATGGCAGCTGTTCTGGCAGGATGTCGCTGCCCACGGCATGGACCAGAAACCAGGCCTCGCCGCGGTTGACACCACCGATGAAATGCATGATTTCTATGCGGATGAGTATCTGCGTGGTGTAGCGGTTATCAGCGGGGTTGTCAGTGCCACTGTGATGGCCGGTCTGCGGGAGAATTTTCGTGGCGCCGGGCATGAACTCACTAGCTCGGAACGCTGGCTCGGCAGAATCTGGCGTTTCAGTCGCAGGCCTCTGGTGGCCAGGTTGGTCGCACTGGTCCCGTTCGGGCTGCAACAGGCCATAAAGCGTCGCTTCTCGGCGCGACCCATGCACGACATCGTGCGCTAATGGCAATGTCCTCTCTGCATCACCCGGTAAATCCTGCATAATTCTTGATCAGCCTGACGGACTATTTAATGGCAACGGTTTATCTTCACATTGGTTCTCCTAAAACCGCAACTTCCAGCCTGCAGGCGGTGTTTGCCAGGCACAAGCGCAAGTTGGGCTCTCGGGGCGTTCTGTACCCTCGCGAGTGCCGTCACGGCGATGCCCACCACATACTGGTTGCGGACCTGATTGGAAAGCATCAGTCCGGGCACCTGCCGGATTTCTGGTACGGGGATTTTCCACGCGGGAAAGCCTGGGCACGCCTGCAAACCGAGCTTGAAGCCAAAGCTGGCAAGTTTGATAAGGTCGTGTTGAGTTCAGAACTGTTTTTCGGCCAGTCCGTGGGCCTGGAGGCAATGCTGGGGGATATCCGGCAAGCGCTGGCGGGACACACTGTAAAGATCGTCGTGTATCTGCGTCGGCAGGACCAGCTATATGCCTCGTTTTATAACCAGGATGTTAAAGGCGCGCGGCAATGGTCGCGAAGTGCCTATGAGTTCTACGGGACCCACCAGATTTTCAGGCATAGTTACTCCCGGCTGATGGAGTTTTGGTCCAGCGCGTTTGGCGTTGAAAACATTATTATTCGTCCTTACGAGCGTGCCCAGTGGGTTGGTGGGGATATTGTGCAGGACTTCTGTGCAACGATTGGCATTCCGGCCCTGGGTTCGGCACCGCTTGAGAGCAACCAGGGCCTGGGGGTCAACCAGCTCTACATCAAGCGTTGTTTCAATCGGACCGGTTTTCCCAAGGCGGATAATGATACGGTTGTGGCGTTTATCCAGCGCTTGTGCCCGGAATCGCCCGCCAATAATACGGTTTACGTGAATCGTGCCTTGTACGGCCGCTACCGCAAGCAGTGGCAGCGGGACAATAACCGTCTTGCCCGTATTTTTCTGCAGCAGGAACAGCTGTTTTCCGAACCGCTACCGGCGGCTGATGAATTGCAGCTTGAGAACGTCGACAGAAAGGTCATTGCCGAATTCCTCGCGATCGTGAAACATGAGCTGCGTCAGCTTAAATCGCCGGAACTGAGGCAAGCCGCAGCGCGAGCCGCCCTGCTTATGCACGCAGAGCTTGGCTTGTGGCCGGAGTTAGGGCACGACCCGGTGGACTTATTGTCCCCCCATGAAGGCAGGTCGCGGTAGCACATCACGCTTACTGGCCCAGTATCCGGTGCAGTCGGGATTACTAATGGGGGTGATAGTGATAATCTGGTTCTTCATTTCACGCAGATAGCCACGCGCACAGGGTCTTACGATTAATAATTACCAGGAATTGAAGGCCCCATGGCATGCGGCGGTATTTAACAAGCGAATACTGACTTGCGTATTCACCGGGCTTGCCTCGGGCATGCCGCTGTATGTCCTGTTGCAGCTGGTTCCTGCCTGGCTCCGGGACCAGGGTGTCTCGCTGACCGAAATCGGGCTGTTTGCCCTGGTCGTCGGGTTTATGTTCCTGTACAAGATCGGCGACAATATGGCCTTTTTATTGTGTGCCGTAATCGCGTTACCCGGTATGCTTCTCTTATTCTGGGTGGCGCCATGGCGTGAGGGCGAGGCATGAATCAAAAACCCGGGCGGGTGATCGCCATACTGGGCATGCATCGCAGCGGTACCAGTTGCCTGACCGGCTCGCTGCAGGAGGCGGGCCTGGATCTGGGTGAGTGTCATACCTGGAACCCCTACAACAAGAAGGGTAATCGGGAAAACCAGGCATTTGTTGACCTGCATGACCGGATTCTGGCGGATAGCGGCGGTGCCTGGGACCAGCCTCCCGAGCGTGCCATCTGGTCTGCCGGCCACCTGGCCGCCGGTCGCCGACTGCTGGCGGACCATGCGTCCAGTGCCGTACTGGGGTTCAAGGATCCGCGCGCCTTGTTGGTGCTGGGGGGATGGAAATCGCTACTGCCGGATCTTGAGTATGTCGGCATCTTCCGGCACCCCGAAGCGGTTGCGGAGTCCTTGCAAAATCGTAGCCAAATCCCGCGAGAGGAGGCGCTGTCACTGTGGTATGCCTATAATCGCATTTTGTACAGGGAGTGGTGCCAGGAGCGGTTCCCACTGCTGTGTTTTGATCAGGAGGAGACCGTCTTCAACGCCAGGGTGGATACCGTTGTGCGTCAGTTGAATCTTGATCCCGTGGCCTCGCCCCAGCGATTCTATGACAATCAGTTAAAAACCTTCGCCGCACGTTCACATCATGGTCTTCCCTGGAAAATACGCTTTTTATATTACAAACTGAAACGGGCAAGTCTCTAAACGGGTTACGCATGCTGGCACGACTATTCAGTAAGGGAAAAAAACGGCAAGGTCTCGAAAAACCTGCCCTGGTCAGCTTTGTCGTGGTGGTTTATGACATGCAGCTGCAGGCGGAAAATACCGTGCGTTCATTACTGCCCGGTTATCAGCGCGGTGTGAGCGGCGATGAGTACGAAGTCATTATTGTCGAAAACGCTTCATCCAGGCTGATGCGGGAAGATTTCCTGCAGACATTGCCGGGCAATTTTCGCTATGTTTTGCGTCGGGACCCGGAGCCCAGCCCGGTTGGCGCGATCAATGCGGGTGCCGAGCAGGCAAAGGGTGACTGCATTTGCGTGATGATAGACGGCGCGAGAATGCTCACCCCGGGAGTCGTCCGGCATATCATCATGGGCCACCGTGCGGCTGGTAATGCCATAGTGGCGGTGCCGGGTTACCATCTGGGCAGCGAGTTGCAGCAGGAGGCCGTAAGCAGCGGCTACAGTGCGGAAGTGGAGCGGGAACTTCTCGCGTCCATAGCGTGGCCTGACGACGGCTACCGTCTGTTTGATATCGCCTGCTTCAGCGGTTCCAGCGCTCCCGGTTTTTTCCTGCCCAACAGCGAGAGCAACTGCATCAGCATTCCAGTCAGGGTCTGGCAGGCGCTTGGCGGTTACGACCCGCAATTCGATCTGCCGGGCGGGGGCCTGGTGAACCTGGATATGTATAAAAGAGTGTGCGAATTTCCCGGAGTACAACACCTGGTCCTGCATGGCGAGGGCAGCTTTCACCAATTTCACGGCGGTGTTACCACCGGTGGTAAAGACCCGAAAATGCGCGATGATTATATTGATAACAGCAAAAGGCAATATCGCGTTTTGCGGGGAGAGGAGTTTTCGAGCCCCGTGACTGACCCGATCTACCTTGGTTCGATCCACCCTGCTGTTCAGAGATTCCTTCACGACTCGGCGCTCAGGGCGCTGAATGCGGGAGGACGCGGAAGTGTTGCGTGATTGCGGGGGCAGTCCCCAGTTGCCTGGCCGCGGCGGTAATCATGCGGGGTAGGCCCGGCATCCTGCTTCTATGCCTGCTCTTGGTGCTGGCCGCCTGCCGGGATCCGGGAAACGTCGAATCAGCGGAAAATTTGACCTCGCGACCCAACATTGTGCTCATCCTGCTGGATGACCTGGGTTACGGTGACATTAATCTGCCGGGTGCAGCGGAGCTCGCCGTGCCTAATCTGGCGGTACTGGCCAATGAAGGAGTCTATTTTTCCCGCCACTACGCCGATAGTACCTGTGCCGCGTCCCGCGCGGGGAGTCTTACCGGTACCGCGCCTGCCAGTCACGGATTTCGCCCTGACCATCGCGGTCTTTCACCGGAGGTCCCCACCCTGGCCAAGGTATTGCAGGGCAACGGCTACAGTACCCACCATGTCGGCAAGTGGCACCTCGGCCACACCACTCCGCTGGCCATGCCTGCGGTTCAGGGCTTCGACTCGTTCTTCGGGTTCTCGCACCAGTGGTTTTTACAGGGTCTGGACGGGAAAGGTGAGCTGACTCCGCGCCGGCCAACTTACTTCAATCCCTGGTTGTATGACCAGCAAGAATATTTCAGTCGCCACGAAGGGCATCTGAGTGACATTCTGAAGTCCCGGGCGGTTGCACTGATCCGTGCCAGCCGGGGTGAATCGAAACCCTTTTTTCTCAACTACTGGCCCTTTGCTCCCCATAGCCCTCTGCAGCCACCTGCCGACGTGGCTGCGCGCTACCCGGATACGCCCGAGGGCAAGTACAGGGCTATGGTGGAAGTCGCCGATATGGCTGTCGGAGCCGTCATGCAAGCTCTGCGGGAGTCTGGCCTGGACCGCAATACGTTGCTCATTGTCGCGAGTGACAACGGTGGCACGGGACGGCAACAGGAGCAAAGCAACGCACCCTTCAGCGGAAACAAAGGGACCTATACGGAGGGGGGGCTGCGAACACCTTTGCTGCTGCGTTGGCCGGGAGTGCTGAATGCAGGCCAAGTGTATCATGGAACCGTCACTAATCTGGACTACTTCCCCACCATTATGGCTGCCGCAAGGGTAGAGAGGCCAGCCGGTCTGGACGGTCGGGATTTGCGGTTACTATTGGCAGGACAGGAGCGTGAAGTGGGGCCGCTATTCTGGGAAACCGTTACGCCGAAATATATCAGCTGGGGAGCGCTGTCAGCGGATGGACGCTGGCGACTTTACCAGAACTATACAGGGCACCCCCTGTTGTATGACCTCGCGATACACCCGGCGGGGGATACAGATGTAGCATCCCGATACCCCGCAATAGTGGCAGAGCTGACCCGGCAGTACGTGATATGGCGGCAGTCCTCGCGCGAATTGCCAGTCAGCTACCACCCGTTGGATGATCGCGGAAAAGCGACCCTGCAAGGACACAGTCTCCAGCGTACACCCGGATCCGGCGGGTTTACCTTCGCCATCGATTTATATCCGGAGGCAAATACACAAACGTCGGCCTCGATGGAAGCCGGTGAGAGGGGGGAGCAGGTCCTTGCCCTGCAAAAGGGGGCCTGGTCTGCCAGCCTTGATGAAAATACCGTGGCCATAGAAATGGGAGGGCTCAGCCTTCGCGGTGAACTGCCTGCGGGAAAAGACTGCGTTAACGTGGCGGTGACGGCATTCTTCAAGCAATCGACGCGTTTCCCCGGCAATAATTTCAACACTGCCACTCTTTTTATCGATGGGCAGACGGCAGACCATAAGCTGTCGGATGATTCCGTCCTCGAGCCGGACGACTATCTTGAGCCTACTTATCTCGGCCAGGATCACAAGGGCGAACGCCGTTTTCGGGGTCGCCTGTCACGGCCGCTTTTGTACAATGAAATGATTTATCACGAGGCCCCTGACAATTCGCCACCAGGCCGTACCATTGAGCACTTGCTCGCGGGTAGTTGTCACTTTGCTGAAGGAACGAAAAACAAATGATAAAACTCTGGAAACACTTGCTCATGCCGATCTGCGAGGCTGTTGGAGCGACAAAGTTACTGGAAATTGGTGCAGAATATGGCAGCAGCACTACAACGCTGGCCAAGTACGTGGATAAACGCAACGGTCATCTCCACTGTATAGATCCCAGTCCGGAGTTCGATCCAGCGGTGTTGTCGTCACAATATGGCTCCCGATTTTCCTTCCACGGGGACCTGAGCCTCAATGTTTTGCCGGGTTTGACGCCGGTTGACGTAGTGCTGCTGGATGGGGACCACAATTGGTATACGGTCTACCATGAGCTGCAACAACTGGAGGAACTACACAGGCAACATGGCGCCGACCAGCCGCTCATCTTTATCCACGACCTGGGCTGGCCCTACGGCCGCCGGGATCTTTACTATAATCCCGACGTGATACCTGCTGCATTTCGGCAGCCGTTTGCAAGGCGCGGAATCCTGCCAAACCGGAACGAGCTGGTCGAGGCCGGTGGCATGAATGCGGATCTGTGCAACGCAGTGCAAGAGGGCGGCCCGCGCAACGGCGTGATGACCGCGGTGGAGGATTATATAGCCGACTCCCGTGAGGCATGGGTATTCAGGCACTTGCCCACCTATTACGGTATTGGCGTGCTTGCGCCGAGTTCAACGGTAGCTGCCAATGCAGCCCTGTTCGCCGAGTTGGGCAAATTTGATCTTCCTGCGCATACTCTGGGCTTGCTGCAACAGGCCGAACATCTGCGGTGCGTAGATGGGATTATGATGCAGGCCATTAACCGGCGCCTCAATCAGGCTGAAGACCACATTCGTCTGTTGGAAGCGGAACAGGCGGCAGGGTCTGTGGTTGAGGGGGGGCTGGCATGAAACTGTCCGTGATTGTCATCGCGTACAATATGCAACGCGAGATTCCCCGTACATTGCAAAGCCTGACTGCCAACTATCAGCAAGGCATCGCGGAGGAAGATTATGAGGTGCTGGTAATTGACAATAAATCGCCTGACCCGGTGGACCGGGAAATGGTGGAGTCATTCGGGCCAAATTTTCGCTACTTCTACCTGGAAGAGGGTAAACCCTCGCCAGCGTTTGCGCTGAACTTTGCCAGCGTCCAGGCACGGGGCGATATTCTCTGCTTCATGATTGATGGTGCGCACATCCTGACCCCCGGAGTACTCAGTCTTGCCATGTCAGCATTCAGGGCATTCGGGCAATGTGTGGTACTTACACGCTATTTTTACCTTGGTCCGGGCTCCCAGAATGAGACCATCCTGGAAGGCTACAGCAAGCGGGAAGAGGACCGGTTGCTCGCCTCAATTGACTGGCCCCGGGACGGTTATCGCTTGTTTGAAATCGGTGCGGCGTTACAGGGCAGGCAACCGAAAATTACCTGGCTCAGCAAGATGTTCGAGACCAACTGCCTGTTTCTCGCCAAAGAGGATTTTAACACGATGGGAAGAGCCGATGAACGTTTCGACTTTCCGGGCGGTGGCTTTTTGAATATTGATCTTTACGCGGAAGCCGCAAAAATTGAGGGGATAACCCCGGTGCAGTTGGTGGGTGAGGGCAGCTTCCACCAGTTGCATGGCGGCATTACGACCAATGTGACGCCTGAAGATCGCGACGCCAAGGTAGAGCGTTATCACGATCAGTATCGCGTAATCCGGGGTGCGGACTCCACGGTAACCGACAAGAACATCCATTATCTGGGACATGTTCCCACGGAGCATGCCAAGATTCACCGGCGCAGCAGGCCCATAAAATGAAGCTGTCGGTAGTAATCGTTTTCTACAACATGAATCGGGTGGCGATGAACTCACTGTATTCGTTGACCGCCGATTATCAGTCGCGGATTGATGTCGATGATTACGAAATCATTGTGGTCGACAATGGCTCTGATGCTCCCCTTGAGGAGGCGGATGTTATCGGTGTCGCTCCCAATGTCCGCTATATCAGGCTGACCACGCCGCCGCCGTCACCGGCGCTGGCCATTAACCAGGCCATCAGCCAGGCGAGGGGTGAAGTCATAGGCCTTATGGTCGATGGCGCACATATCCTGACCCCGGGAGTTCTGGCATCTGCCCTGGACATGTTTCGCGCACGGGCGCAACCGGTGGTGTTTACCGCGCAGTTCTATCTGGGGCCCGGCCCCCAGCCACGGACCCTGCAGGAAGGCTACACTCCGGCTGTGGAGGAAGACCTGTTGAGCCGGGCGGACTGGCGGCGCGACGGTTATCGGTTGTTTGAGATCGGTGTACCCTACCGCCTGTACGAAGACCCCGCGACACGACCCAAACTGTACTGGTTCGTCAGGATGTTCGAAAGTAACTGCCTGTTCTTCAGAAAAAACCTGTTCACCGCCGTTGGCGGCTGTGATGAATGCTTTGACCTTCCCGGGGGAGGTGCACTGCTGCCGGATCTGTGCCTGAGATTGTCGGAGTCTGCGCAAGCTGATGTTGTTCAATTGCTGGGCGAGGCTACATTTCACCAGTTGCACGGCGGAGTGACTACCAATGCCACCCCGGAAATGCAGCGCCAGAGCTGGTCCGAGTACCTGGTTCAGTATGAGAAAATTCGCGGCAAGCCCTTTGCGGTTTGCCAGAAGGATATTGTTTATTACGGCACCATGCCCAACCAGGCTACCAGATTGTTAATGAAGACTGGCTGAGCATGACTGCTTCCATAAACTCCGGAGACGCACCGGACAAGTGCGACACTTTCCTTCGGTACCTGGAGGCTGAAAAACTCCGCCATGAGGATGTTTTTCGGGACTTTCTGCTCGCCGATACGGATCCGCTGCTATCCGTGGTGGTGCCTGTCTGCAACACGCCGCTGGCATGGTTGCGGGAGTGTATTGCGTCTGTAGTGCAGCAGAGTTACCCACGTTGGGAGCTATGCCTGATTGATGATGGCTCGTCACCCGATTCTGGCGTTGGTGAACTGCTGATGCAGATGTCGGCGGCTGATCCACGAGTCAGAGTCAGGTTTCTGCCCGAGAACCATGGCATTGCAGGGGCAACTAATGTGGGGCTGTCTGACGCTGCGGGCGACTTTGTTGCTCTCCTGGACCATGATGATCGACTCGCGAGGCATGCACTGCTCTATATTTGTCTGGCGGTTCGGAGCAACCCGGAAGCTGGGTTGATCTACACCAACTCGGACCGGATTACCGCTACTGGCGCCAGGGCGGATCCCTACTTCAAGCCAGCCTGGAATCATGCTCTGCTCCTGTCACATAACTACCTCAATCACCTGAGCGTATACAGCGCGAATCTCGTCGCCCGCCTGGGTGGTATGGCGCCAGAGTGCGATGGCAGCCAGGACTATGATTATGTCCTGAGGGCGGTCGAGTCGCTCGGGCGCAGTGAAATTCTGCATATTCCGGAGCTGTTGTATCACTGGCGCGTTGTGGAGGGTTCAGTTTCCCTTGGCAACCTTGGCCTGGCCGTAAAGAGAGGCCGTGCTGTGCTTCGGGACCATCTGTTGCGCCTGGGCAGCAGTGCCCGGCCCGAGCCCCATCCGGACCAGGTGATCTACAACACTCTGGCTTTCGACAAGCCGGGCGGTGAGCTGTCGTGCCTGGTCTATGGTAGTGATGAAGCCGATATTCGCCTGACTTGCAAATCTGTCGTAGAGGATACGCCCGACGGTCTCCGTTTGCGGCTGGAAACGCTACATGAGCGCCCGGCGAGTCTGTCCGGGGCAATTTGTTGTTGGATTTCCTCACGACCCGCCGGACCGGTATTACTGGTAATGGCGGGCATCACGGTGGCTTCTCCCGGCGCGGTGCTGGCGATGGTTTCCAGGCTAAAAGGCACTCATGCGGTAGCAGTAGGACCGGCCTTGCAGCTTGCTGGTGGCGTGATTGCGCCCGCAGTTGAGGTCGGAACAGACTCTGATTATGAATCGAGCATCAGCGCGTTCGTGTTGTCTTTCGATTTGGAGGTATGCGCCCTTTCTACTGCCTGTATATTGCTGGATACTCGTCATGGCAGTCCCTCGCCAATGTGTTTTGACTCTGGCTACCTGACCACGTCCACGCAGTTCCTTGCCGGTGTTCAACCTTCCGCAACCTCGCCGCCGGTGTTGCTCTGGACGCCGCGCGCACACTGTATGAGCACCTCCTCAAGAGTCGATCTCGGCGTCCTTAGTCAGCCGGGTGACGTACAGACCTGGCGTGATGATGCCGGCGATATAAGTGGCAACGTCAGGGGACGCTCATCCTGATCCCGGCAGGCTTGGCCCTTTAGCCGATACTGACCAGGTTACGCCCCCGGGCCAGGCAGCTGCTTGCGATATCAAACTCACCCGCGGCCAGAGAGGCTGTGCCACGCCAGATTATTGCTGAGTTATTGTCGATTTCCACGCGATTGATCAGGTTGCGTGTCGACCCACAGGCCAGAACAATCTCAAACAGGAGTTTGGTGAGTGGTTCGCGCTCCGGATAAAAGCCAGGGGAGTCATCGGGGGCTCCCGCGTCCGCGTGTGCCCAGGACCAGTCCTCGATGATATAGGCGGCACCTGGGCGCAGGCGGGGAAAAATCGTATTGAAGGAAGCGCGGGTTTCGTCGAGGAAGTGGGAAGCGTCGTCAATGACCAGGTCAATCATCCGGTCGCCAAACTCTTCGTCGAGAATCCGGCTGACGCGATGATTATCTGCCTGGTTTACCCCGTGAACCGGAATCAGGGAGGTCTCAAGGCCGTGGTCCCGGATATAGGAATCCAGGCTTTCGATCCTGTTTTCGTTCAACTCTATGGCGACCAGTTTGGGGCTTTCTGCCAGTTTATGAAAAAATACTGCGCTGCCACCCTGGTGGATTCCCAGTTCAACAATATTCTGTGGCTTTATCCTGGTGAAGAGGTGTGTGTAGCGCTCGATCATCCAGCGTTCCTTGAAGATGATCTGGGCGTCATCACCAGCCTTCACGTGCGACTCTTGAAAATTGACCAGGCGGAAGCTGGTGTCACCCAATTCGAAATGTTTTTTCCCTGTCCATGTGATCATCTATCTTGAACCTTTTATGTAGCCGAGAGCACCCAGGGGTAGCCCGGTCAGTTGTTCCGTGTTGAGGTTACTCTCTTCGTACAACGGCCCAATAAGGGACCGTGCGCGTTGACTGAATCTGCGCTCGTATATATCGGTCAGTATCCTGGGTGCCGGCAGGGAGACGTTGCCTGCCGCCTGTATCCTGGCGGGGGAGTAGAAGCCGCCCATATCAAATACCGTTCTGGCGATATGGCGGTTGTACAGCCGTTTCAACTCGAGACTGAAAAGATCCCGCTTGCTGTTGATGCGTTCATGTACTGCTGGCTGCGGGGCATGAGGCGGCGATTCAACCCCGCAGAAAAGATTCAGTTTATTGAGGAAAATCAGGGGTTGTGAGCGGAATTCCTCGAAACTGAGAACGAGGACTTTGTGATGTCCGAAGGCATCCTGATAGGCTTTGATGATGCGATCGTAGCACAGGAAGGCCGGTTCGAATCGGGGGGCCTTGGCGGAGAGCGTGTTATTTGCCAGCAGATCGAGTTTGTAAGGGTAACCCCAATTCACCAGAAGCTGATAAAGCGACCGCAGCATGTCGATCTGCTCCCTGATAACAATCAGGATTCTGGCATCCGGAAGCGCCTGATGCAGCCTCGCCAGAATCATTTCGCCATCGGCACCACCCGATAGCGGGTCCCCCGAAAGTGCTTCACAGGATATGACCGGCGTCAGGCTGCCGGCCTTTTCAACGCCCGTGTTGGTGGGGGGCGTCCAGCAGAACGGCCGTGGCGAAATGAATGCCAGGTGGGCGGCCAGGGGGCCATAGCATAATTTGTACCCGTGTTCCGGCCTGAAAAATCGCTGTTGTAGCCAGGTGGACGCGGCTTTTGGCATCCCGATATGAATCAGGGGCGGCTTGTGTGATTCCGTGGATGTCGACATTCAGGGAGTGTAGCCCAGTGCCTGGACCCTTTGCAGTTGTTGTGTACTGAAATCTTCCTGCCACCGGGCCTTTCGGTAACGGTGCAGAGAGGCCGGCGGAGTAATCCTGCTGGCGAGCAGCTGCAGCCTGGTCGATTCAATGTCGGTTTCCAGAAATGCGCAGAGACGACGGATTTCTTTCTCGGGATTAAGGCACAGGGCCTCGTACCTGACAAGAAGGAATCGGTTGCCCAGGAGTTCAGGGCCAGTATCGAGTACGAACTTGTTGGCTCGCAGCCAGTATTCGAGCATGAGTGCCGGTGGCATTCTATCTCCGGCTCCGTGATCCCCGTTAATACCGAACTTGGCCGACCACCTTCGAACTTGCCTCTGGTTGCCGGAGTACGCCATGTCCAGGCCATTTCTTATCAGGTGTATATATTGCATCTGCGGAAAGAACTCTGCCAGGCCGGTAAGCCAGAGGAAGGTGCTGGGGACTTTCCAGCCCGAACGCAGAGTGGCCCCGAGGTTATGTCGCCTGAGGGCCAGCAATCCGTCCAGGACGTTGAGGGCCCTGAAGAAGTCAGGATCCCGGGCTTCCATACCATGCGCACACGGTGCCAACAGCTTATCCAGGGGTGGCCATTCGAGGGCATCGCCGGCATCATTCATGGGTGTGGCCATGCAAAAGCCGAGTTCCGCAAGAAGCTGATTGATAACACGCGTGCCGCTGCCGCCGACACCCCCAACTGCAACCGGGTCGGGAACGTGGGCTGCGCATTCATAGTATGGGCTGCCATGACTGTCCAGCAAGTCGCGGTAGGGGGTTAACACCGGCGCCCCATGCCGATCGATGGAAGCTCAGGCATGATAGTGCCACTCTGAGTATTTTTCTGTGGCAGTGAGAATACGTTCGCAAAGTTCGTTGGAAAACGCTTCGCGATAGGGAAACACGTATTCATCGGAGATGGTGTTTCCGTAGACAAAATGCCTGGAAGAAAAATACAGATAGTCGGGGTCAAACAATAATCCAAGGTGATTGAATATTTTTTCCAGTTGTTTTTCGGCGTTAAGGCAGAAGACTTCGAACTGGTTGACAATAATTCTGTCACCGTGGGATGCCAGTGCCTGGCGGTATCCCTCGGCATAGCTGATAAACCGGCGGCAGTTTACTTCAAAATTATCGTTTATCCACTGTTCTGGATTCTCTTGCCATGACCACCTGGCCCAGGATAGAAACAGAGCGCGCGGGTCACGAACATTCACGACACACGGCAGCTGGGGCATTTTATTCAGGACGGCGTTCAAGTGGAGCATGTAAATAGGCGTCTTGTCGAAAAGACCGGTTGTCTTATCTGCAATAAAGGGACAGCGTTCCCTGGCACGTGCATAACACTCCTGCCAGTCATCAGTGTTACAGATGTAATGCATATCCTGGCGAGTGAGTTGCCACGTTTTACGAAAATTTCCGTAATACGGTTGAATCCCCGGAAAATCTTGTGGCGAATCACCCAGGAGGAATCCGCACTCGAAGCCCGAATCCATATCTGGATGGCGGCGCAGGATTTCATTGAGCAAGGTCGTACCTGATTTTTCGTATCCGCAGATAATTGCCTTGAGTGGGCTGGACATAACGGCAGCCTAGACTGCTTTATCTTCGTGGTGATGCAGACGGTTTTCTGCATAACGTTGCTGGCGTTTATTTTCATAGCGGATACATTGTTTCATGGCGTCTTTGACATGGTCATCGGGAAGCTCATGCAGGTTCTGCCAGGGGATAACGTCGAATCGCTTTTTGTACCAATAATATTGTAAATCCGTTGACTGCCAGTCCCGGTAGATTTCTTCCCAGCTCAGGCGGGAAAAATGCGGTTTCAATGAGTTCTCTGTCAGCGCCTCACCTTCCAGCTGGTAACGGTAATCCACAGATAAACGCATACGTTCAGGGTCCTTGTTCTCGAGCGCGCTGTGGACTGTCAATGCCGGGAACAGCAGGACGTCGCCCACCTGAAAATCAGTGCTTACCCACTCGAGTTCATGCATAGTTTGCGGAATTACCGCGCAACGATTTCCGGGCCCCATATGGAATTGCAATGGTAATAAGCCATTTTTGTGTGAGCCTTTCAGTATGGCCAATGCTCCCATTTCAATCGGGCAATCATGCAGCGGTATCCAGGCCGCGGTAAGTTTTTCGCTGCCCTGATTGTTAGGGTAGTCCTGATGCGGAGGGGTGGTGATCTCAGGGTTATTGGGGAATACCAGGCGCACAATACTCAGGGGGTGTGCAAACACGTCTTCGCCCAGGGATTGCCGTATAATATGCATCAGCTTTTCATCGTGAGCCAATGCATGAAATGCTTCGAGTTTTACAATCTTGTCATGCGCCTCAAAATAACCCTCTTCTCCCTCGCGTTGCGGCAGCCCCGCAGCCCTGGCGTCGAGTTGCTGTTCATCACCAAGAATCCAGCCAATCCCGGCCAGGATAGTGGTGATCTGTTCGCGCAGCACAGTCAGCTTGTGTGGGTCTATAGCATTGCGGAAAAGCAGATAGCCGTCCTCATCCATTTGCGCTCGCAGTGCGGTGACATCGTCACGTAGTGCATTGGCTTCACGCATTGGCTGGATATTGTCAGGGTAGAAAAAGCTCATCGGTTAATTCCTCCAACCACCTTGTTGTTGCCCTTTTTTGGGTCCCCTGGACGACATGAGGCACCCATAATCGGTATTTTCGCCATCGCAGGCAAGAACAAGTGTCCGTTTCCAGGGCCAAATCCGGCGGCTGTTCTTGCAATTCGTTATTCCATCCTCATAGTAAGGACTATGGAGAACATTTTATGCGGTTGATTATCCTGCTACTTCCCTGGCTGGAACTCTATACCCTGATCAAGTTGGGGGTAGAGACCAGTGCCCTCACGGCCCTGGCTTATGTATTGTTAACCCTGGTACTGGGCGTGATGCTACTGCGCCGGCAGGGCAGGGGGATGTTCCAGCGCCTGCGCGAAGCGCAACAGGGCGCTGTGCTGGGGCCGCAACTGTTGCTGGATGACATGGCGTTGGGCCTGGCGGGTATTTTGCTGATATTCCCGGGGATGATCTCTGATGTGGGGGCAGTGATTTTGCTGATCGGGCCCCTGCGGCGCAAGCTGGCCCGTCGTTTCGGTGGGCCGCAGCCCGAGCCTTACGCGCCGGAGCGCGACAGCTCCGGGCCCGATAAGCCCGGGTCGACCACAATTGAGGGTGATTATCGTCGCCTGGACGATTGACGCATTTATACCATTGATTTTTAAGAAGAATATTCAATATTTTCAGGTGTAAATACGGGTGCTCCCCGATCTTTGGCCGGTCCCCGGCTTATTTTTGGCACTCTTTTACGCTGAGTGCTAAAAATACCCTTGAAAATCATCCCCGCGCCCCAATATCCGCACCAAGCCCCAAAGGGGTGTGCCCGATCGGGCCTGTATAACATTGTAACCAGGAGAATCAGACTAATGAAAATCCGTCCGCTGTACGACCGCGTTGTCGTTCGTCGCAAGGAAGAGGAAGAAACCACAGCTGGAGGCATTCTGCTGCCCGGTTCCGCCAAAGAAAAGCCCAATCAGGGAGAAGTGATTGCGGTTGGCGAAGGCAAGGTACTGGAAAATGGCGACCTGCGCCCCCTGGCTGTGAAAGTAGGGGACAAGATCGTGTTTGGCCAGTATGCCGGCAGTAACACCATCGAAATCGATGGCGAGAAGCTGATCATCATGGGTGAGAGCGAGATTTTTGCGATCGTCGAGTAAGACTCTCTGACAACCACATCAATGACTGAATACGAAGGAATTGGATCATGGCAGCAAAAGACGTAATTTTCGGTGATGACGCACGTCATCGCATGCTCAAAGGCATTAACGTGCTGGCGGATGCCGTTAAGGTAACCCTGGGCCCCAAGGGTCGCAACGCGATTATCGACAAGTCGTTCGGCGCGCCGACCGTAACCAAGGACGGTGTGTCCGTGGCCAAGGAAATCGAGCTGGCCGACAAGTTCGAAAACATGGGTGCGCAAATGGTCAAGGAAGTGGCTTCACAAGCTTCCGACCAGGCTGGTGACGGCACCACCACCGCCACCGTACTGGCACAGGCCATCGTGAACGAAGGCCTCAAGGCCGTCGCCGCTGGCATGAACCCGATGGATATCAAACGCGGCATCGACAAAGCCATTGCCGCCGCGGTTCTCAAGGTTCAGGAAGCTGCGACTCCCTGTGAAGACACCCGGGCGATAGCCCAGGTCGGCACCATCTCTGCCAACAGTGATGAGCAGGTTGGCAAGATTATCGCCGAAGCGATGGACAAGGTCGGCAAGGAAGGCGTCATCACGGTTGAAGAAGGTTCCAGCCTGGAAAATGAGCTGGAAGTGGTTGAAGGTATGCAGTTTGATCGCGGCTACCTTTCTCCCTACTTCATCAACAACCAGGAAAACATGAGCGCCGATATCGAGTCGCCGTTCATCCTGCTGGTTGACAAGAAGATCTCCAACATACGTGAAATGCTGCCTCTGCTGGAGCAGGTTGCCAAGTCCTCGCGTCCGCTAGTCATTGTGGCTGAAGACGTTGAAGGCGAAGCGCTGGCTACCCTGGTAGTCAACAACATGCGCGGCATCGTTAAAGTCGCCGCCTGTAAGGCACCCGGCTTCGGTGACCGTCGCAAGGCCATGCTGCAGGACATCGCGGTACTGACTGGCGCTACTGTCATCTCCGAAGAAGTGGGTATGGACCTTGAGTCAACCACCCTTGAGCACCTGGGCAGCGCCAAGCGCGTCACCATGGACAAGGACAACACGGTCATCATTGATGGCGCTGGTGATTCGAGTGCGATCGAGGCGCGGGTTAAGGAAGTGCGCGTACAGATCGAAAATACCAGCTCCGACTACGATCGCGAGAAGTTGCAGGAACGTGTGGCGAAGTTGGCCGGCGGTGTTGCCGTGATCAAGGTTGGTGCAGCCACGGAAATGGAAATGAAAGAGAAGAAAGCCCGCGTTGAAGACGCTCTGCACGCAACCCGTGCAGCTGTGGAAGAAGGCGTGGTTGCAGGTGGTGGTGTGGCACTGATTCGTGCTGTTGATGCCATTCGCGGCCTCAAGGGTGATAACGAAGACCAGAATCATGGTATTGCCGCAGCGTTGCGCGCCATGGAAAATCCGTTGCGCCAGATTGTTTACAACGCGGGTGGCGAAGCTTCCGTGGTCCTGGATAAAGTGCGCCAGGGCACTGGTAATTACGGCTACAACGCCGCTACAGGCGAGTACGGCGATATGATCGAAATGGGTATTCTTGACCCTGCGAAAGTAACCCGTACAGCCCTGCAGGCCGCCGGTTCAGTGGCATCACTGATGATCACTACCCAGGTAATGGTTGCCGACGCACCGGAAGAGAAATCTTCAGGTGGCGGCGGTATGCCTGACATGGGCGGCATGGGTGGTATGGGCGGTATGGGTGGCATGGGCGGCATGATGTAAGCCATCTCCACCTGAAACCCTTGAAAACCCCGCACTTTGCGGGGTTTTTTTTCGGCTGAATGTTTGTCCGGAGACGTTTTGACTGCTTACGCAGCGGCGTGAAAAGGGTGTACACTTGATCGAAGTCTAATAACCAAGGCAAGGAGCGCGCTATGATTGTTGAATTTATTTTCCGTTGGGCCCACGTATTATTCGGTATTACCTGGATAGGTATGCTCTATTATTTCAATTTTGTCCAAACGGAATACTTCAAGGAAGCCGAGGCGGGCGCCAAAACAGATGCCATGAAGAAGCTCGCACCCCGGGCCCTGTGGTGGTTCCGCTGGGGCGCAATGTTTACCTTCCTCACCGGCCTGGTGTTACTGATGGCAACCGGTGCGATGAAAAATTTCGTGGGCAGTTCGCTGATCTGGATCGGTTCACTGGCCGGTACCCTGATGTTCCTCAACGTGTGGCTGATTATCTGGCCAAAGCAACAGATTGTGCTGGGCATGAAAGAGGGCGATGGCCCGGCGGCTGCAGCCAAGGCGGGCCTTGCCTCGCGGACCAACACCCTGCTTTCCGGCGTAATGCTGTTTGGTATGCTGGGTTCCAAGCACTTGTACATTGCCGATGTGACCGCCACGGGTCTTATTGTTTGCTGTGCCCTGATCCTGCTGCTTGAAGCCAACGCCCTGTTCGGCAAAATGGGTCCCATGGCCAGCGTCAAGGGAGTCGTGCACCTCAGCATCGCCCTGGCCGCTGCTGTGTGGGGGCTACTGATCGTTCTGTAACGCCGTTGCAGGAGTCCGTTCAGCCAGCGTAGGCTCCTGTTGCCACACCAGAATCACCCGCTCTGCGGGTGATTTGCATTCTTCCACCCCAAATTCCTTGCGTGTCGGGTAAGTGCTGGTCAGTATCTTGTTGATGTCGGTCTGCCACCGCGGTGCCCGGCCATGTATAATGAGCCCCCGGTTTCTACAGGCAGCGCGGTGTTATGTCCCAAGACGATATCGATGACATTCCCTCCATTATCCCCGAGCGCGAATCCGGGCAGGATTTTTCTGCCGGTAAGCCCCGGGGCGGCAAGCCGGACAAGCCCCGTCGCAGTGCAGGGCCGCCGAAGGGCGGCAGCAATGGTGGCGGCGGGCTCTGGTCGCGCCTGTTCATCGCCCTGGCGCTTGTTGTGGCCGGGGTGGCCTGCGCCTGGGCTTTCCAGCTGCAGGAGCGCCTGGAGTTGGCCGATACCCAGATGGAGCGGTACGCCAGTCGGATCGCCGACCTGGAGGACCGCCTGTCCGACACCGACGAGGGTTTGAGCCAGAACACCGCGGCCATGGCGGTCAAGATCAAGGAGCTGTACTCCGAGGTCGACAAGCTGTGGGCCTCCGCCTGGCGGCGCAACAAGGCCGCGATCGAAGAGCTGCAAAAGACCAGTGCCAGCGAGGCCAGAAAAGTGGCCGCTGTCGAAAAGAGCCTTGCCGGCACGAAAACCACGCTGGCAGCGGCGACCAACGATATTGCCAAGCTCAAGAATGTTGCCGCCGACCTCGAGCGACTGATGGCCAGCGCCAAAAGTAACCAGGCCCAGGTTGAGAAGGTGGCGGACAACCTCAACCGGATTAACGTTGACCTCGCCAAGCTGAGCAAGCGGGTGCAGGACAATGAGGATTGGGTGAACTCCATCAACGCTTTCCGCGGCCAGGTCAATCGCACCCTGTCCGATCTGCAGTCATCGGTAAACACTTTGCAAGGGGCGCCCTGAGCGCCCGCACATTCTCCAACCTCTGATACAAGGCACCTGCCATGACCATAATCCGTCAGGATGATCTTATTGATAGTGTGGCCGATGCGCTGCAATTCATTTCCTATTACCACCCGCTGGACTTCGTGAAAGCCGTTCATGAGGCCTGGGCGCTGGAGCAGAACCCCGCTGCGAAAGACGCCATGGCCCAGATTCTGATCAATTCACGCATGTGTGCCCAGGGACATCGCCCAATCTGCCAGGACACGGGCATTGTGACGGTATTCCTCAAAATTGGTATGAACGTGCAATGGGAAGGCTCTCTGTCGGTGGCGGACATGGTCAATGAAGGCGTACGTCGCGCCTACCTGCACCCGGATAACGTCCTGCGTGCCTCTATTCTCGAGGACCCCGCCGGTGCGCGCCGCAATACCAAAGACAATACGCCGGCAGTCATTCATATGGAGGTCGTCCCGGGTGATACCCTGGATGTGCAGGTGGCTGCCAAGGGTGGTGGTTCCGAGAACAAGTCCAAGCTGGCCATGCTTAACCCCTCGGACAGTATCGTGGATTGGGTGGTCAAGACGGTGCCGACCATGGGTGCGGGATGGTGTCCGCCGGGCATGCTGGGGATTGGCATCGGCGGCACGGCGGAAAAAGCCGCGGTAATGGCCAAGGAGGCCCTGATGGAGCCCATCGATATCCATGAGCTGCGCGCCCGTGGCCCATCCAGTCGCGCTGAAGAGCTGCGTCTGGAAATCATGGATGCCGTTAACCGACTGGGCATTGGTGCCCAGGGTCTGGGCGGCCTGACCACTGTCCTGGATGTCAAGATCAAGGACTATCCTACCCACGCCGCGTCGCTGCCGGTGGCGATGATTCCCAACTGCGCCGCTACCCGGCATGCTCATTTTGTGCTGGACGGCTCCGGCCCCGCGCTGCAAACCGCCCCGGACCTGGACGACTGGCCCGACATTACCTGGGAAGTGGGCGCGGATGTGCGCCGGGTTGACCTCGATACGGTGACCGCCGAGGAAGCGCAGCAATGGCAACCAGGGGATACCGTCTTGTTGTCCGGCAAAATGCTGACTGGCCGCGATGCCGCGCACAAGAAAATGAAGGAACTGATTGAAAGTGGCGAGGGCTTGCCCCCCGAGGTTGATCTCAAGGGTCGGTTTATCTACTACGTGGGCCCGGTTGACCCGGTGCGCGACGAGGTAATGGGCCCTGCCGGCCCCACCACGGCAACGCGTATGGACAAGTTCACCGACTTTATCCTTGAGCACACGGGCCTGCTGGGCATGATTGGCAAGGCCGAGCGCGGCCCGGTAGGTATCGAGGCTATAAAGAAGCACAAGGCCGTATACCTCATGGCCGTAGGTGGCGCTGCTTACCTGGTCTCCAGGGCCATCACCTCGGCGCGGGTAGTTGCATTCCCGGAGCTGGGCATGGAGGCCATTTACGAGTTTGAAGTGAAGGATATGCCGGTCAGTGTGGCGGTGGATGCCCGCGGCACGTCGGTACATGATATCGGCCCCAAAATCTGGCGGGCGAAGATCGAGGAACAGGCCATTAAACTCATCTGAGCAGGCGGGGCCCAGCTGATGGCGGCGCAGACCTTTTACTGGCACGACTACGAAACTTTCGGGGTGGATCCATCTCGGGACCGGCCTGTGCAGTTTGCCGGTGTGCGCACGGATGCCGAGCTGAATGTGATCGGCGAACCGCTGGTGATCTATGCGCGCCCGGCCACCGACGTTCTGCCCCATCCGGAGGCGTGTCTGGTCACCGGGATCAGCCCCCAGCTGGCGCTTGAGAAGGGTCTGCCGGAATGTGAGTTCATCCGCCGGATTCACGCCGAACTGTCGCAGCCGGGTACTTGCGGCGTGGGCTACAATTCCCTGCGCTTTGATGACGAGGTGACCCGCTTCACCCTGTATCGCAACTTCTATGATCCCTACGCGCGTGAATGGCAACAGGGTAATTCCCGCTGGGACATCATCGATATGCTGCGAACCGCCTGGGCCCTGCGTCCTGACGGTATCGAGTGGCCGCTACGCGAAGATGGCCTGGCCAGCTTTCGGCTGGAAGAACTGACAGCCGCCAACGGTATCAGCCATGCGGCGGCGCACGATGCACTGTCGGATGTTGAGGCCACCATTGCGATGGCGCGGCTGGTGCGCGAACGCCAGCCGCGCTTATATGACTATATCCTCGGCCAGCGTGACAAACGCAGTGTGCAATCGCAGCTTGACGTGGCAAGTATGAAGCCGGTGCTGCATGTGTCGGGCATGTTTGGTGGTGCGCGTTACAATACCGGACTGATAGTGCCGCTCGCGCCGCATCCGGACAACCGCAACGAGGTGATCTGTTTTGACCTGGAGAGCGATCCACAGATGTTGCAGGACATGTCGGTAGCCGAAATCCAGCAGGCCCTGTTCGCACGCCGCGATGTCCCGGAACCCGGCCAGGGAGGGCCGGACCAGGCTAGGTCCGGCCAGGCTAGGCCCGGCCTTAAAACCGTGCACAGCAACCGTTGTCCGGTGCTGGTTCCGGCCAAAATGGCCGACCCGGCCACAGCGGCTCGCATCGGCCTGAACGGACAGCGCTGCCGCGAGCATCTCGCCCTGTTGCGGCAGTGGCGTGAGCGCGATCCGGTCGCCTTTCTCAACAAGATCCAGGCAGTCTACCAGGGCCGCAGTTTCACACCGATAACTGACCCGGATCGCATGCTCTACAGCGGCGGTTTCTTCTCTGACCGCGATCGGCAGGCACTGCAAGGGGTACGCGAGGCGGCTCCGGAGGCGCTGGCCAGTCAGACCTTTGTTTTCGAGGACGCGCGGCTTCCGGAGATGTTGTTTCGCTATCGCGCCCGGAATTTCCCCGATTCCCTGTCGGCAGAAGAACAGGCCCAGTGGGATGAGTTTCGCTTCCAGCGACTTACCGAAGCCGAGGCCGGAGCCAGTATCTGTATGGATGAGTACCAGGCGCTGATCGAGCGCCTCCAGTCAGAGAGCCGGCCCCCGGCGCAGCAACAGCTGCTGCAGGACCTGCTTGATTATGGCGATAGCCTGCTGGCCTGAGACGGCGTGGTTATATTCCCGGCATGAGTCATGGGCAGGTCCGCAGTCGACCCGTATAATAGCCCCAGCTCCGCAGACAAGTGGGGCACGACACCAGCGTGGAGAGCTTTTGCGTGCAGTTTGCCGGTAGCCATATTCTCTCAATCGGCCCCTTCGAGCGGCCCGACGTTGAATACCTGTTTACGATCGCGGATCGCATGGAGCCTTATGCCCAGCGTCGTCGTGTGACCCGGGTACTTGATGGCGCCATTCTCGGTGCCATGTTTTTCGAGCCCAGTACTCGAACCCGGGTCAGTTTTGGCAGTGCTTTTAACCTCCTCGGCGGCGAAGTCCGCGAGACCACCGGCTTCGAGCAGTCAGCCATTGCCAAGGGTGAGTCACTGTACGATACCGCGCGGGTACTCAGTGGCTATTCGGACATCATCGTTATGCGTCATCCCCAGGAGGGTTCGGTGGCGGAGTTCGCCGCCGCCAGCCGGGTGCCGGTAATCAATGGCGGCGATGGCACTAACGAGCATCCTACCCAGGCCCTGCTGGACCTGTACACCATCAAGAAAGAGCTGGCAGGGCGCGGCCGTGGCATTGATAAGCTGCGTATCGCCATGGTGGGAGACTTGCGCTTCGGGCGTACGGTACATTCCCTGTGTAAGCTGTTGTGCCTGTTCGAGTCTATCCAGGTAGTACTGGTGTCGCCCGAGGAATTACGCATGCCCGCCGCCATTGTCGAACAACTGCGTGATGCCGGCCACCAGGTGCTGGAGTCAGAGGCGCTCGAGTCCAGCATCAAGCACGTGGATATTGTTTATTCCACCCGCATCCAGGAAGAGCGGTTCAGCTCACAGCAGGAAGCGGATCTCTATCGGGGACGGTTTCGTCTCAACCAGAGCATTTATACCGAGCACTGTGAGCCGAACACGGTGATCATGCATCCGCTACCCAGGGACTCCCGGGTGAGCGCTCGCGAGCTGGATGATGACCTCAATGACAATCCCAACCTGGCCATTTTTCGCCAGACGGATAACGGCCTGCTGGTGCGCATGGCCCTGTTTGCGCTGGTACTGGATGTTGTCGGGCAGGTGGACAGCCATGCCCGCGACGTCAACTGGTATACCGCCGGGCGTCGGGGATGACTTTCGAGCTCAAATTCAGCACCGATGATGTGCGCGTACTGGCCGATGAGGCCGCCTTTGAAGGGCATTTCAGCGTGCGGCGGCTTACCGTGCAGCATCGCCTGTTCGCCGGCGGCTGGAGCATACCCGTGGTTCGCGAGGTGTTTGAGCGTGGCGATGCGGTTGGCGTTTTGCCCTACGAACCCGAAACCGACAGCCTGATCCTGATTGAGCAGTTTCGCCCCGGTGCCCTGCGCGCCGCCGGCAGTCCCTGGATGCTGGAACTGATCGCTGGTGTGGTTGAGATCGGGGAGAGCGATGAGACGGTAGCGCACCGGGAAGCCGCAGAGGAAGCGGCCTGTGAATTGACCGAGCTGCTGCCCATTGCCAGCTATTACCCCAGCGCCGGCGCCTGTTCCGAACATGTACGCCTGTTTTGTGGCCGGGTAAAGACAGCGGGTGTGGGTGGTGTGCACGGTGCCGAGGCAGAGCATGAGGATATCCTGGTACATCGTATTCCACGCACCGAGGCACTGGCATTGCTGGCGGAGAACCGGATCCCCAATGCACACACCCTGATCGCCCTGCAATGGCTGCAAATCCACGGCGACAACCTGCGCCAGCGCTGGTGCGCGACATGATCGGTCACCCGTCGGCGTGACCAATACGTCGCTTCCTGATACACCGGCACCAGCGGCGCCGGGCCTGCTTCGGTCCAGCCTGCTGGTGGGCACCATGACCATGCTGTCACGGGTGCTGGGTTTGCTCCGGGATGTGGTCATAGCCGCGGTGGTGGGCGCTACCGCCAATGCCGATGCCTTTTTCGTGGCTTTCAAAATCCCCAATTTCCTGCGCCGGTTGTTTGCCGAAGGCGCTTTTGCCCAGGCGTTTGTGCCGGTACTGGCAGATTACAAGGAAGAGGGTAGTGTGGCTGCAGTGCGCGCGCTCATAGACCGGGTGGCGGGAGTGCTGGGCGGTACCCTGCTACTGGTGACATCCCTGACCATCCTTGCCGCACCACTGGTGACTGCGCTGTTCGCGCCGGGGTTTGTCGGTGACCCCTACAAGTACGAACTTACCGTACAGATGATCCGCATTACGTTTCCCTATCTGCTGCTGATTTCCATGACCGGCTTGTGTGGGGCAATCCTCAACAGTTATGGACGCTTCGCAGTACCGGCGCTGACGCCGGTATTCCTCAACCTGTCCCTTATTGGCGCAGCCCTGGTGGCCTCACCCTGGTTTGAAGAGCCGGTATTTGCCCTGGCGTGGGGGGTGGCACTGGCGGGTGTAGTCCAGCTGTTGTTCCAGATTCCCTTTCTGTACCGCCTGGAACTCGTGCCCCGGCCGCGCTGGGATACTCGAGATCCCGGCGTACGACGTATTCTCAAATTGATGGTACCGGCACTGTTTGGGGTATCGGTCAGCCAGATCAACCTGCTGCTGGACACCGTGCTGGCGTCATTCCTCCCCACCGGCAGTGTCTCCTGGTTGTATTATTCCGACCGGCTGATGGAATTGCCCCTGGGCGTATTTGGCGTGGCGATCGCCACAGTGATCCTGCCCAGTTTGTCTGCCAATCGCGCCGGGGCGCGTATGGACCAGTTCAGCCTGACCCTGGACTGGTCAGTGCGCTCAATCCTGTTAATCGCCGTACCGGCCGCACTGGCGCTGCTGCTGCTCGCGGAGCCTATTCTGGTTACCCTGTTCCAGTACGGTGAATTTATGCCCCGGGATGTGGGCATGGCGGCAATCAGCTTGCAGGCCTACAGTCTCGGGCTTGGCGGCTTCATGCTGATCAAGGTGCTCGCGCCGGGTTTTTATGCCCGCCAGGATACGGCGACCCCGGTGAAGATCGGTATTATCGCCATGGTCGCGAACATGGTGCTGAATTTGGTATTCGTACTGCCGCTGATGTATTTTTTTGAGCTCGGGCATGTCGGCCTGGCGCTGGCTACCAGTGTTGCGGCCTATCTCAATGCCGGCTTGTTGCTACGGGGGCTGATGCGGGAACAGGTGTTTGTGTTCCAGCCCGGCTGGTCCCGTTACAGTGTGCGATTGTTGGTGGCCGCCACGGGTATGGCGATCACCGTGTACTGGTTTAGCCCCGGCACCGAGGTCTGGCTGGCCTGGAGCCTGCCACAGCGGGTGTGGCAGCTGGCACTGACCTGCACCGCGGGTGCGGGCACCTACCTCGGCCTGCACGCCCTGCTGGGAACCCGTTTGCACCACCTTCGCGCCCCCCTGCGGTAAAACCCATGCACGGACCCGATCGCAGCAATTGCCCACACGGCATAGGCTCGGGGGTGGGTTTTCGATATACTCCTGTGTTTGATCTGAGAGGGTGATCCCGACTCCATGGAGCTGATTCGAGGCCTGCACAATCTGCGGCCAAGACACCGTAATTGCGTGGTTACGATTGGCGCTTTTGATGGGGTGCATCTTGGCCATCAGGCGGTCATCCGCCAGCTGCAGGAAAAGGCCGCGGAGCTGGCCCTGCCGTCCATGGTGATTGTATTTGAGCCGCTGCCGCGGGAATACCTGACGCCACTCACCGCGCCGGCACGGATCATGAGTTTCAGGGAGAAAGCCCTGGCGCTGCAGCAGCTGGGTGTCGACCGTGTGCTACGCGTGACCTTCAACGAACGCCTGCGCAGCATGAGTGCACAGGCGTTCATCGACGAGATCTTTGTCGATGCCCTGGGAGTGCGCTACGTTGTTCTGGGTGACGATTTCCGCTTCGGCAATGATCGCCAGGGCGATGTGGAGTTTATCCAGCAGCAGGGCAAGCGCTATGGCTATGAAGCGGGGGCCACCGACACCCTGGAACTTGGTCAGGAACGTGTCAGCAGCACCCGGATCCGCAAGGCCCTGGCAGAGGCCGATTTCCCCCTGGCAGAACGGCTGTTGAGTCGTCCTTACAGTATGAGTGGCAAAGTGGTCTACGGGCGCCAGCTTGGGGCCAAGCTGGGGTTCCCAACCGCCAACCTGGAGCTGCACCGACTGCGTTCGCCGCTGTCGGGGGTGTATGCGGTGCGGGTACGGGGCGCGGGCCTGGATGGTGCGCCGGCGGTTGCCAACGTCGGTACCCGGCCAACGGTTAACGACAGTATTCGTGCCAACCTTGAAGTACATGTGCTTGACGGTGAACCGCAGTTATACGGCAAACATATCGAAGTGACTTTCCTGCACAAGCTGCGGGAAGAAGAGAAATTTCCATCCATTGATATCTTGCGGCAACAGATTGCCCGGGATACAGACCACGCCCGCCAATGGTTTGCCGAGCACGACTTCGCCGGCCGCTGAACGAACAGGAACTGGATTGACAACTGCATGAGTGATTACAAGAGCACACTGAACCTGCCGCAAACGGCTTTTCCGATGAAGGCCAGCCTGGCCCAGCGGGAGCCCCAGCGTTTACTGCAGTGGCAGGAGGCGGGGTTGTACCGGAAAATCCGCGCCGCCAGTGCCGGACGGCCACTGTTTATCCTGCACGATGGTCCGCCCTACGCCAATGGTGATCTGCACCTGGGCCATGCCGTTAACAAGATCCTCAAGGATATTATCGTCAAGTCAAAAACCCTTGCCGGGTTTGACGCGCCCTACGTGCCCGGTTGGGATTGCCATGGCCTGCCGATTGAGCTCAACGTGGAGAAGAAAGTCGGTAAACCCGGCGTCAAGGTATCGGCAGCGGATTTTCGGCAAAAGTGCCGTGATTACGCCGCTACCCAGGTTGATCGGCAACGTGAGGATTTTATCCGCATGGGTGTCCTGGGTGACTGGCACAATCCCTACCTGACCATGGATTTCCAGTTTGAAGCCGATATCGTGCGCACCCTCGGCCGTATCATCGACAATGGCCACCTGCACAAGGGCTTCAAGCCCGTGCACTGGTGTCTGGACTGTGGCTCCGCCCTGGCCGAGGCCGAGGTGGAGTATCAGGACAAACGGTCTACCGCCATTGATGTCGCCTTTCCGGTGCTGGACCCGGCTGCGGTTAACGCGGCCTGCGGCAGTGACTATGCCGGTGAAATTGCAGTGGCCATCTGGACCACAACACCCTGGACCCTGCCTGCCAACATGGCGGTGTCCCTGCATCCCGAGCTGGAGTATGTGTTGCTGGCCGGGGAAGGGCGCGCCCTGGTCGTGGCTGAGGAGCTGGCGGCCTCGGTGGTGACACGATACGGCCTGCCGGCGCTGGAGATCCTGGGCCGCTGCAAGGGGCGTGCTCTGGAGGGCCAGCTGCTGCAGCATTGCTACCTGCAGCGGCAGGTGCCGGTGGTGCTGGGCGAACATGTGACCACTGAGGCCGGAACGGGCGCGGTACACACTGCTCCGGCCCACGGCCAGGATGACTACATTGTTGGGCAGGAGTACGGCCTCGAGGTATATAACCCGGTGGGCGGCAATGGTGTCTATTTGCCGGACACCGAGCTCTTTGCAGGCCAGCATGTACACAAGATTGATGCCGGCATGCTGGAATTACTGCGAGAGCGTGGAACACTGCTGCACACCGAGGGTTACGATCACTCCTATCCGCACTGCTGGCGGCATAAAACGCCGATTATCTTTCGCGCCACGCCACAGTGGTTTATCAGCATGCAGCAGCAGGGCTTGCTGCAACAGGCACTGGCGGCGGCAGAGCAGGTGGAGTGGGTGCCGGAGTGGGGCAAGTCGCGTATCGAATCCATGTTGGCGCAGCGCCCGGACTGGTGTATTTCCCGCCAGCGTACCTGGGGTACGCCAATCACCCTCTTCATTCACCGGGAAACCGGTGAATTGCATCCGCAGACCGGCGAACTGATTGAAGCCATAGCCCAACGAATTGAGAGTCGTGGTATCGACGCCTGGTTTGATCTCGGTGTGGAGGAACTGCTGGGCGACGAGGCCGTGGCCTACGAGAAAGTGACCGACACCCTGGATGTGTGGTTTGATTCCGGTGTTACCCACGCCTGCGTCCTGCGCCGGCGCGAGGGCTTGCGGTCACCCGCGGATTTATACCTGGAGGGTTCCGACCAACACCGTGGCTGGTTCCAGTCCTCGCTGCTAACGGGTATCGGCGCCTACGGTGAAGCCCCTTATCGCCAGGTGCTTACACACGGGTTCACGGTTGACGCCCAGGGTCGCAAGATGTCCAAATCGCTGGGTAACGTGATTGCCCCGCACAGTGTGATGAATGACCTCGGTGCGGATATTCTGCGCCTGTGGGTCGCTGCTACCGATTATCGTGGCGAGCTCACCGTCTCCGATGAAGTGTTCAAGCGCACGGCGGACTCCTACCGTCGGATACGCAATACCGCACGCTTTTTGTTGTCCAACCTGACCGGTTTCAATCCAGCCACGGATGCGCTGGCTTTTTCGGAGCTGTTGTCGCTGGATCGCTGGGCAATTGACCGCGCCGCGTGCCTGCAGGAGGAACTCTCTGCCGCTTATGACGACTACCAGTTTCACTTGATCTACCAGAAGCTGCACAACTTTTGCAGTAACGACCTGGGGGGCTTTTATCTCGATGTGATCAAGGATCGTCAGTACACAACCCGGGCCGATAGCACCGCCCGTCGATCGGCGCAGACCGCGCTGTATCATATCGCGGAGGCACTGGTGCGCTGGGTGGCGCCGATCCTGAGCTTTACCGCGGATGAAATCTGGGAAAACCTGCCCGGTGAGCGCCCCGAGTCCGTGCTTTTATGCCAATGGTATGGCGAATTGCATACTCTCCGCGGCGATGAGCCCATGGGGCGCGACTACTGGCAGCAGGTCATGGCGATACGCGCGGCGGTGAACCGGGAAATCGAGGTCCAGCGTGCCGCGGGTGCGGTTCGCGGATCCCTGGATACGGTGGTGACCCTGTATGTTTCCGAACCATTGCGGGCGCTGCTGGAAGCCCTGGGTGACGAGCTGCGGTTTGTACTGATCAGCTCGGGAGCTGAACTTGAGCCCCTGGCCGCCGCGCCGGAAAAGGCCGCCGCCACCGAGCTGGACGGGTTGCGCCTGCAGGTGCTGGTATCTACCGACGCCAAGTGCGAGCGCTGCTGGCACCGTCGCCCGGATGTGGGGACACACAGCGTACACCCGACACTGTGCGGCCGTTGCATAGAGAATATCGACGGGGCAGGGGAGCAGCGGCACTTTGCGTAAGTTGATGTGGCACGGCCAGTGGTACCTGCTGGCGCTGGTCGTTATCGGCCTGGACCAGGTGACCAAGACCCTGGCTGAGAGTTATCTGCAATATGGGCAACCGCTGGTGCTGACTGCCTGGTTCAATCTCACATTGCAGTATAATACCGGGGCGGCCTTCAGTTTTCTCAGTGAGGCCGGTGGTTGGCAGCGGTATTTTTTTAGCACCGTGGCCGTGGTGATGAGCATTGTGCTGGTGGTCTGGCTGTCTCGCCTGAGCCGCCGGCAGTGGCTGCTGGCGCTGGCGCTGGCCTTGATTCTCGGCGGCGCAATCGGCAACCTGTGGGACCGGGTGATGCTGGGTCATGTCGTCGACTTCATTTCGGTGCATTATGGCGGGTATTACTTCCCGGCCTTTAATATTGCGGATTCAGCGATTACCGTGGGCGCACTATGCATGATTGTTGACAGTTTTCTGGCTCGCGACATAGCGGCCGTAAAAAATGGTGATTAAGCGCGTATGAGTATTGTGATATGAACACTTTGGCTGTAGCCGTGGGTGAAGGTACCCGGGTGTTTCTCAATTTTTCAGTGAGCCTGGAAGACGGATCTGAGGTGGATACCAATTTTGGCGCCGAGCCGGTGGATTTTGTGGTGGGCGACGGTAGTCTTTTGCCGGGTTTTGAGCAGCGCCTGATAGGCATGGCGCCCGGCGAACGGCAGTTGTTTAAAGTGCCACCGGAGGATGCATTCGGGCAGCCCAATGACAACAATGTGCAGGTGATGTCGCGGCAGCACTTTGATGACGACGCCGGACTGGAAATTGGCGTGATGTTTGCGTTTGCCGATGCCGCCGGTGGCGAATTGCCGGGACTGGTTGTGGCCTTTGATGACGCCGAGGTTACCGTCGATTTCAATCACCCCCTGGCCGGCCGTAATATCCTGTTTGACGTACTGATACACCGGGTAGAACCGGCGGAGTTGCATTAATGGATATCCAGCTGGCGAACCCACGCGGTTTTTGTGCGGGGGTGGACCGCGCGATCGATATCGTCAACCGGGCGCTGGATATTTTCGGTGCGCCGATTTATGTTCGCCACGAAGTCGTACACAACAAATTTGTGGTAGATGACCTGCGTTCCCGGGGCGCGATTTTCGTCGACGAGCTGGAAGAAGTGCCCGATGACTGCATTGTGATTTTCAGTGCCCACGGCGTTTCCCAGGCGGTGCGCGTGGAAGCCGGGCGCCGCGGCCTGAAAGTATTCGATGCCACCTGCCCGTTGGTCACCAAGGTTCATATCGAGGTGGCGCGCTACAGCCAGGACGGCAGCGAGTGTGTGCTGATCGGGCACCGCGGCCATCCCGAGGTTGAGGGCACCATGGGCCAGTACGATCGTGCCGCCGGTGGCGATATCTATCTGGTGGAAGATGAGCGCCAGGTGGAAAGCCTGGTGGTGCGCAACCCGGATAACCTGTTCTATGTTACCCAGACCACGCTGTCTGTTGACGATACCGCAAAGGTGATTGATGCCCTGCGACGGCGGTTCCCGAATATCCAGGGGCCGCGCAAGGATGACATTTGCTACGCCACCCAGAACCGCCAGGATGCGGTTAAAGAACTGGCCGGGCGGTGTGACCTGGTATTGGTAGTAGGATCGCCCAACAGCTCCAACTCGAATCGGCTGCGGGAACTGGCGGAACGTATGGGTAGTGTCGCCTACCTGATAGACAACGTGGCCGATATCGATCCGGCATGGCTGCAGGGTAAGAGTCACATCGGCGTGACCGCGGGGGCTTCTGCGCCCGAGGTGCTGGTTGCCGAAGTCGTGGCAGGCTTGCAGGCGCTCGGTGCACAGGCGCCGGTTGAACTGGTCGGTCGCCCTGAGAATGTCACATTTTCCCTGCCGCGAGAGTTGCGCATTCCCGCTGAAAATCTCTAGCTTTTTACATCCCGGCGCGCCTGGCTGGCGCCGGAGCTGATCCATACCGTCCTCCTTTAGTCATATCCCGCCGTTCTCTGGTGTTCACTCCATTGCTGATTAAGCTGGAGATAACAAACAGGGAGATGAGTTGTGAGCAGAATGTCAGCGCACAGGCCTGCCAGGGGGCTTACCCTGGTGGAACTCATGATCGTCGTCGCCATGGTGGGTATCATGGCCGCCGTCGCGGTGCCGGGTTTTCAGGGTGTACAACAGCGGTTGCAGCTGCGGGCCGAGGCAAGTCGTTTACTGGTTGCCCTTAACCTGGCCCGCAGCGAAGCAGTGAGGCAGGGTATCCCGGTGAGCTTGTGTCCCTCTGCCTATGCGGACACCGGCGAACAAGTCTGTGCGGGTGATTACTCCGATGGCTGGATTGTCTTCAGTAATCGTGCCCGGAACCGGGTTATAGACCAGCACGACGTAATGCTCCAGGCCTATGAGCCGATGCACCGTAATCTGCTATTGACCAATCGCGCGGGAACGACCCGGTCCGAAGAACTGATAACCTTTATGCCGGATGGTTCAGCAGGACGTAACCGCACACTCATGATCTGCTCCCGGCAGCGTCCTGATCTCTCCTCCTGGAGCCTGGTGATGAATGTGGTCGGCAGGTCGCGATTGGTCCGTGGCTGGGGCCGCTGCCCACAGGATGGTGCAGTCTGATGGCCTGTCTGTGGCCGCGAAAATATCAGTCCGGCGTCGGTCTGGTGGAAGTGCTGATCGCCACGCTGGTCTTTGCCGTGGGCTTGCTGGGTATGGCAGGGCTCCAGCTGGCGGCAAAAAAGAACAGCCATGAGGCCCTGCAACGGTCCATCGCGACCAGCCTGGCGCGCGATATCGTCGAGCGCATCCACAGTAACCCCGGCCAACTCAGCCAGTATCTGCTGGAAGACATAACGGCTCCCATAGCCGGCGCTAAAGACTGTGCCAGTGCCCCCGGCTCTACCGAGACTGCGGCGCTTTGCACCCCGGCTGAGCTTGCGGCATATGACCTGGCAGACTGGCGGGCCCTGCTGTTTGGGGCCGCGGAAACCGTGGTAATCAATGCGGCGGTAGTCAGCGCAGGAGGGTTGGTTGACCCTCGCGCCTGTATCCGCAGTAGTGGGCGCGATGTCAAAATAGTACTCGCATGGCGCGGGGTGAACCCAATGACCAGCAGTGCCGAGTCGGATTGTGGTGCGGGCGCTGGTATTTATGGACCCGAAGATGAGCTGCGCAGACTGTTGGTACTCACTACACAGGTTGCCGGTTTCAGTGGGACTGCCCTGTGACTGGTCACTGGCATCCTGTCACACGGTACCAGTATGGTCTGTCACTGCCGGAGCTGATGATTTCAATGCTGCTCGGCCTCCTGTTGTCCTCGGCCATTGTTGCGATCTACCTCGAGAACAGGCAGCAGTATCTGGTTACTGATGAGATGGCGCGGCTGCATGAAAATGGCCGCTTTGCGCTGAACCTTCTCCGGCGCGAACTCATGCTGGCAGGCTTTTTCGGCAGCCAGGTGGCGCGGGAGGGTGAATTGCCACCGGCACCCGCTGCAGGCTGCAGCCTTACAGCGGGGGGTGCCGCGGTAAAGACGCCCGGCCTGGACCTGCTCGATGATGCCAGTGGCACACAGCCGGTGTCAGTCGGTGGCGCCGTTCTTGACTGCATAGCCGCCGGCAATTTGCAGCCCGGGAGCGATCTGCTGTTGATAGGGCGCGTGGCCGGCGAGGCCACGATCAAAAATGGTGTCTATCAGGCGAACACCTCATCAGTCGCCACTGGTCACTGGTATTTGCGCACCCTGGCACCCGAGACAGTGGCTGGATGGTGGCAGGCCGGTACGGTTCCTGCCGAACAGCTGGGTAACGGGACGGGAGTGGATTACTGGCGACTTCACTCCAGGATTTTCTATGTCAGGCGCTATTCAATTAGCGCCGCTGACGGCATTCCCACACTGTGTGCCGAGCGACTCTCGACCTCCGGTATGAACACCCAGTGCCTCGTGGAGGGAATCGAACACCTGCAGCTGGAGATTGGTATTGACCATAACGGCGATGGCGTTGCGGAGCTGTATTCAGGGCGTCCCAATGCCGACCAGTTAGAGGCCGCCGTAGTGGCCCGGCTACACCTGTTGGTAAGGAGCCTGTCGCCTGTGGCCGGTTACCGCAATAGCAAGCGTTACCAGCTGGGGCAAACAGTTCTTACAGCATTCAATGACCGGTATCTCCGACGGGTTTTCAGCACCACCATCGCACTGCGTAATATCGCAGCAGTAGCGGGTTGAGAGGTTGTTCACGCCGACCACAGGTGCAGGTTTCGAGCCAGCCCATGGCGGGGCTGAAAGGGGGCAGGTGTTACTGCTTGCCATGCTTTTCCTGTTGTTGCTGGGCCTGATCGCGAACACCGTCATCAATACCAGTATCCTGGAATTCCGCATGGCGGGTAATGACCAGTTTCGTGAGCAGGCTTTCCAGAAAGCTCGTGGTATCGCCAATGCCCTTGTGGCACACATCAGCCATTTCCCGGTCACTGGCGGCGTCGGCTATACCCTGTGTGAGCGTGATGCAGTATGTGATTCACCCACGCTCGCTGTTTCCGCTACCGCGGAAGCCGTTGAACCCGGCGTGAACGTGGAGTACCGGATTGTTCGACAGGCTCCACTGCTGTCGAGTCATCATCCGTTCCGGCAGGTGGAGAATGAAGCCTCAGCCACCGGAAATTTTGCCGTTGCGCTGTTTGAAATCATTGTAGAAGTAGATGGTGTGGACGTCGGTCTCGGCAGTGCCCGCGTGGTGCAGGGCGTGGCGATACGCATTGCCTCTGGGGCCGGTTAACGGGTGGGAATCAGTTCATAGACAGTTGAGTGAAGACGATGAGAGCAAGGCAGAAATGGACGAATGCCGCAGCATTGTTGGTGATTGGTTTGTTGTTATGCAAGAGCGGATTTGCCGACGATATTGACGTATACGTAGGCGGTACGTTGCCGGTCACGCCTTACCTGTTCATGTTGCTGGATGTGCGTGCAACAGCCGACGCAGAACCAGTGTGTATTTACAATAAGGATTGCGCACCGAAAATGTCGGCAGCGGCCCATGCCCACCTTGCCGGGTTCCATGCGGATGCCGACAATGTCACGATGGCGGGCGGTGTAAAAGCTGTGCTTGCCGCCGTGCTGGACAATCCGCTGTTCAATGATGTTGAGCTGGCGTTGGCGGTTTCCAATAATAGAGGTAATACGCTGTTAATAGAGGGCGAGCCCATTGTCGGTGGTGGTACCCTGCTGCAGGGTTACCGGCGCCTGGGTGACGCGCGTGTAGACATTCAGGCGAGCATAAAGTCCCTGCCGGAACTACCCGCCGCCGACCCCCAGTCGTTGCAACCGGTGGCCGCCTACCTGGAGTGGTACCGGTATCTGAACGGCAGGAATGTTTTATCGGGTAGAAATACCCGCGGCAACTTCGGGCTGGACCGCCCGCTGCCGGATCACGATCCGGGCATCATGGCCGGGCCCCGCTATATCTCCCCGTTTGCTTCATCCGATACCTGTCCACGTCTGTATTCCATGGTGCTGGCAACAGGTGAGGTAAGTGACGATGCCGACCTCGATGATATTTATCGTGCTGGCCTGTACCCGGGTGGGCCTGGATTTGACGAGTTGTTGCGCCACTTTCATCAGCCGGGTACTGATCTTGCGCCTCTCCATCGGGCTCTGGTTCAGTTGCAGAAAACATGGATCATCAGCGCGACGGACCGTCTGGAACAGGCAGACGCTCAAGCAGCGGCGGGAGGTGGCACGCTGATTTCCGGTTTACGTGATCTTCATGCACTGGAGCGCGATCTAACCACTGCGCTGGGCGACATGATTGCCGATGCGAGTACAGCGGTTGCAGCATCGGTGCCGGTCAGCGCGTTCGGCCAGGTCGGCAAGAACGGCGAGTTGTTCATCACCCTGTTTGCGGCCCAGCCCACAGTGGGCTGGCCCGGTAATCTCAAAAAACTTCGTCTGGTAAAACCTGCTCGGGTGGTACCTGCCAACAGTGAGACACCTGTGGACCGCTCGGTAACGGACAGCCCGATAGTGGATAGCAGGGGTAATCCCGGCCTCACGCTGGCGGGAAAGGATAAAGGGCGAATTGCCTTTGATGCCCTGACCTTCTGGACCGATGTCGATGCATTGCCTTCGACGTTGGGTAACCCGATGATCCCCGGGGCGGCCGATGGCAGGATCGTCACCCGTGGCGGTGCCGGACAAAAGATTCCCGGGTTTATCGCAAGCGACGGCCAGGAAGTCGGTAGTGTTAATGGCGCCAACACCCGCCAGCTTTATGTCGAGCCGGCACTGGTACTCAATGGCGCAGCGAACGGTAACAGGCTGCTTGCCTTCAATGCCGATGAGGCTACAGCCGCTGATCTGCAGACACGACTGGGTGCGCAGAGTAGCACCGAGGCCCTGGCGTTGATTCGCTGGGCCAGGGGCCTGCGTGACGACGGCCGGTCACCCTACGCCGGGGCCTGGCTGCTCGGTGAAAACCTGCATTCGCGCCCTGCAATACTTGACTACGGCGCCATTGGTGGCGGCTACGACGCTGCCAACCCGGCTGTGCGCATACTGTTCGGTAGCGGTGACGGGATATTCCACATACTCGAGAATACCGATCGTGCGGGTAATGAGAGCGGGAGGGAGGTGGTGGGCTTTTTACCCCGTGAATTATTGTCCAATATTCGTACCCGCCGGGCAGGCACCAGGCCCAGTGGCAAAATGCTGTACGGGATTGACGGTGCGCCTGTGCTGTTTACCAGGGACCGCGACCAGGATGGCGCCCTCAAGGCGGAGGACGGCGACGAAGCGTATGTCTACTTTGGTTTGCGCCGTGGAGGCGCCAGTTACTATGCGCTGGATATCAGCGACGCCACTGCACCGCCCTCACTGCTATGGAAGATCAGCCGCACCACCGGCGGTGACTTCGACGAGCTAGCGCTCAGTTTTTCAACACCGGTTGTCGGCAAGGTCAGGTACGGAGGCAGCAGCCGTGACGTACTGGTTTTTGGTGGCGGTTACAACGGTGGCTGGGACGCTGATCTGGAGCACCGTATCGGCAAGGACCTCAGCGCCGCAGCGGACGACATTGGCAACGCGATTTACATTGTCGATGCTCGCAGTGGCGAACTGGTGTGGAAAGCCATCGGCGGGCTCACCGCGGTTCAGAGCAACCGGCATTATGTTCACACTGGCCTGGTGGACAGTATTCCCTCCACGGTTAGCGCACTGACGGATGCCGGCGGTCACATTCACCGGCTCTATGTAGGTGACACCGGCGGCACGGTCTGGCGTGTCGATCTGCCTGTGGGCAACAGCACAGATACCGATCATCGTGCCAACAACTGGTTCATCAGTAAGCTGGCGTCATTGGGCGGCGCAGATCCGGCCAGTGATGACCGGCGTTTTTTCCATGCCCCACAAGTCGTGGAGGTGCTCGATGATACCAGGGCATCTTTCGATGGCGTTATTATCTCAAGCGGTGACCGTGCACACCCCAACGAGACAGCGGTGACCAACTTCCACTTTTACCTCAAGGACTATCACACCACCAGTGGTGACCCTGGAGTAAAAAGTCGGGCACCTCTCACGCCCGACGATCTGCCGACTCGCACAAATTGCCTGTCTGGTAGTGAGCCTGGTTGCGACACGGCACTCCACAATGGCTGGAAGATTGAATTGGCCGGCTCTGGCGAAAAGGGCTTATCCAGCCCCCTCGTGGATGCGGGGCGGGTATTCCTGACCACCTTTACCCCGGGGGAGGAAGGCTGTATTTCCGCTGTCGGTGAAGGCCGCTTGTACGTAGTGCAGCTCGCCGACGGTGCGGCGGTGAACGCCTCCAGTCGGGTGTTTAGCCTGGGTGAGGGCATTCCTGCTGATCCTGTCCTGCTCGCTGAGGGCATACTGATTCCGGGGGGCGGCATAACCGGTGAAGGAACGACGGATGATAGCCTGCACCTGTCCGGACCGTTAATCGAGAGCCTTGCGCCACGCCTGTTCCAGCTTTACTGGCGAGAACCCGGCATCGACAGGTTGTGAGTTCCGCGACGAAGGCAAGGGACCAGCGGCATCACCAGAACGGGGTCACCCTGATTGAGCTGATGGTTGTGGTGCTGATTGTCGGGTTGCTGCTGGTGCTGATGTTACCGGCCTACCAGGGTCAGGTGCGCAAGGCCGGCCGTACGGTCGCGCAGGCCGAATTATTTAGGCTGCTTGCCCGCCAGGAAGAGTTTTTCGTTAATAACCGCCAGTATGCCGCAGCGTTTAATGATCTTGGCATGACAGCAGATACTGCCTACCGAATAGATGATGGCGGGGCGCAGGTAGCAACCGGCGGTATTTATCTCATTACGTTGTTAATGGAAGTCAGCGGCCGGGGTTTCAGTCTCTCTGCCACCCCGGTGGGTTCGCAGGCGCTGGATACGGTGTGCGGCACTCTGCAGGTGACGTCGACCGGCATAAAGTCGGCCACTGGCCCGGGCCAGGCGACGCAGTGCTGGTAATTAGCCCGGTGTTCAATCTTCCAGCTTCAGCTTTTGCAGGCGGTAACGCAAACTACGGAAACTGATACCCAGGAGCTTTGCGGTTGCGGTTTTGTTCCAGCGGCATTGTTCCAGTGCCGCGCTGAGTATCTGCCGTTCAATATCCTCGAGATAGGCCTCCAGGTTACCGTAGGCGGCTTCAACGTCTGTTGATGTATCGCTGCTTCCGTTACCGGTACTGCCATTACCTTTCCGGGTCTCCACAGGCGGCCGGTCCGACAGCTGCAGGTCGCGTGCGCTAATGGTATCGCCCTCGGCGAGAGCAAACGCGCGTTCCAGGATATTCTCCAGCTCCCGCACGTTGCCCGGAAAGTGATAGTGCGCCAGCGCAGCCATGGCAGACGATGCGAGAGTGGGGGGGCTGGCGCCGCTCGCTTCCGCGATACGCAGTAACAGTACCTGCGCCAGGCCAGGCAGGTCTTCCAGCCTCTCTCTCAGGCTGGGGACATGGACATCAATGACATTGATACGATAATACAGGTCATTGCGGAAATACCCTGTCTGTACTTCGGCGGCCAGATTCTTGTGGGTTGCACTGAGCAGGCGTACATCGGTGGGATATTCCTCGCTCGCGCCGACCGGGCGCACGGCCTTTTCCTGTATCGCACGCAGTAACTTTACCTGCATTGCCAATGGCAGGTCTGCCACTTCATCCAGGAACAGGGTGCCGCCCTGGGCTGCCTGGAACAGACCCAGTTTGTCGCGATTGGCGCCACTGAAGCTTCCTTTCAGGTGGCCAAAAAATTCGCTCTCCATGAGTTCTGGAGGAATCGCGCCACAGTTTACCGCGATGAAGGGTCGCTCCGCCCTGGGGCCACTGCTGTGGATCAGCCTGGCCACAACTTCCTTGCCCACCCCGGACTCGCCGTGGATATGGACCGGCGCCTGGCTCCGCGCAAGCTTTGAGATCTGCTCTCGCAGGGCGATGATACCGGGCGCGTTACCGACCAGACCGCTGGTACTGTGCTCCGCTATCGCAGCCGGTTGAGGCTGGTCGTTCAGGCGCAGCGCCGAGCTAACCAGGTTACGCAGCCGCTCCAGCTCAATGGGCTTGCTGATAAAGTCGAAGGCACCGGCCTTGAGTGCCGAAATTGCAATCTCCACACTGCCGTGAGCGGTGATCATGGCCACTGGAATATGTGGGAAATCGCCCTGGATATACTCAACCAGGCTGATGCCATTGCCATCCGGCAGGCGCATGTCGGTCAGGCACAAATCCGGCTGTAACGCCTGAATTTTTTCGCGGGCCTCCTGCAAGGTGGCGGCGCTGGATGACTGCAGGCCCATGCGGCTGAGGGTAATACCCAGCAATTCGCGGATGTCGGGTTCGTCATCGACGATCAGCACGGTTTGTGTGCTCATAAGGGTCCTTAAAATGCGCGTTGGTTCAGGGACAGCCGAAAACAGCTTTCGCCACTGCTGGTGGTTCTGTAATGGAGACCGGCGTTATTGATTTCACACAGTTCTTTACACAGGAACAGACCCATGCCGCTGCCTTCCTCAACCGTCGTATAAAACGGTTCAAACAGCTTTGAGCGTTCCTTTGGCGGCACACCGGTGCCCTGGTCGACGACATCAATCAGGCACTGGTGCCGACTGAACTCCAGGGTAACCTCAACTCTCGCCGTTTCCCGTCCTGTCGCCATCTTACTGTGACGCAGCGCATTGTCCAGCAGGTTGCCCAGCACCCGCTGCAGGTTTTCCTGGTCAAACTCCACCAGTAAATCGGGATAACTGCAATCAACGGTAATTTCAGCTTCGTCCCTGATAGTGTCGAGGTGTCGGCCAATGAAGTCGGGCAACCACTCCGCCAGCAGCAAATACTCGGGCTTTGGCAGCTCCCGGCGGGATATCTGCATGACGCTCTCTACCGTCTGGTTCACGCGTTTGCTGTGTTGCTGGATAATATCGGCCAGGCGCTGGTCCGCTGGCGCCAGGGTAGTGGATTCCTGGAGCAGTTGTGCAGCGTGGCTGATGGCGCCCAGGGGGTTGCGGATTTCATGGGCAATACTCGCAGTCAGCCGCCCCAGGGAACTGAGCTTCAGCGACTGTGCCTGCTGTGTCACCGGCGTATAGTCCTCAAGAAATACCAGGGTCTCGCGCTCGGTGCCGGGCTGCAGTGCCTGGAAGTGGGCCATGACCTGGGGTGCTTCTTCAGAAACCCGGAAAGGCTGCATCCGATGCTGGTCGGTTTCGCGCCAATATTGATACTGGGCCGCCAGCTCGGGGCTGTAGTCTGCCAGTTTCCTTCCCTGTTCCATGGTGATGGCCCGATCCGGGGAGAGTAGCGGGCTGGCAGCCTTGTTCAGGACCCGCACCGCGCCCTCTTCAGTAACAAGCAGGATACCGGTTTGCATATGTTGCACGATCTGCTCATTCAGGCGCTGGAGGTTGTACAGGTCACTGGCCCGGTCGCGCGCCAGTTCCTCGGCCCGGGTCAGGCGCCAGGCGACAAACTGTACCATCACCGAGACACCAAAGATCAGCAACCCCAGCAGGCCGACACGGAACAGTTCATTGATGCCAATCTCGTTGCGCAGTATCAGCCATACGGTATCAGCGAGGGTGGCAAGCACACTTAGGGCGGCGATCAGCGTGGCCAGGGTGCGATTGGGAATCATCACTGCACTGGCGGCTACCGTAATAACCAGCAAAACGGGTAGCCCGCTGGTCATGCCACCGCTGGCATCGGTCATCAGCACTATAGCGACAATATCAACCAGGAAGACAAGGAACAGCATGCGCTGGTTGTAGCGCCAGTCACTGGCCAGCGACCCCAATAGCAGGGCGCTGGTCCCGAGATAAAGCAATGCAACAGTGACGTACAGGGTCGGGTTGAGGCTGCCCACCAATTGCCGTGTGTTGGGGCTCACCAGCATGATCAGCAATGCGATCGACAGCAGCGACCTGTAGCCTACGTAGATGCGGAACAGTACGGCGTTTTGCTGGGAAACGCTGTGGGGACTGGGCCGGGTAAGGATTGCGGGTCGGTTCACGCCTGGAAGAGCCCTGGTCAATAGTGAAACGCTAGTGTAACAGGCCTGTTGGGTTGGGGAATGCGTTAAACGTCCATCCTAATTTGTCGCGAGGGCTGGCAGCGGCCGCGGGTTTACCGGAAAATGGTGTTTTGGCTGAACGCGATACCGGACCCCCCCTATGACCACCCTCAACATCTTGATGGCCCAAATGAACACGCTCGTAGGCGACTTCGAGGGTAATACCGCGAAGGTCATCGCCACGGTGAAGAGTGCCGAGCAACAGTGTGCAGAACCGGTAGTGGTGTTCCCCGAGCTCACCCTGATCGGTTATCCCCCCGAGGACCTGCTGTTGCGGCCCAGCGTGGAACTGCGGGTCAATCAGTCGCTGGAGACAATTTGCGCCGCGATGACCGGTAATGCCTGGGTAGTGCTGGGGTATCCGCGCCGGGAAGGTATCGCGCTTTATAATGTGGCCGGGGTCATCCATCGGGGCAAGCTGGTGGCGGAATACCGCAAGCAATGCCTGCCCAACTACGAAGTATTTGACGAGAAGCGTTATTTTCAGGCCGGCGACGCACCCTGCGTAGTGACCATTGCCGGTGTCAGGGTTGGCTTGACCATATGCGAGGATATCTGGGAAACGGCGCCCGTGCGCGATTCTGTACAGGCAGGCGCGGAACTGCTGCTGAACCTGAATTCATCGCCCTATCATCGTGGCAAGCGGGTCGAACGCTGGAGTCTTGTGGGTGAGCGTGCCAGCACCAACAACTGCCCTATCGTTTATGTAAACCAGGTAGGCGGACAGGACGAGCTGGTATTTGACGGCGGCTCGTTCGCCGTAGATGCCGAAGGTAAAGTGTGTGCCTCGGTACCGCATTTTGTTGAAGGCGATTACTGGCTTACCGCGCACAAGTCGGATGCGGGCATCAGCTTTGGCGGTCTCGAGGTTGAGCCGGCAATGGATGAACTGGAAGCGACCTGGCAGGCACTGGTGTTGGGGATGCGCGACTACGTCAACAAGAATCGCTTCCGCGGCGTTGTACTGGGGCTTTCCGGGGGGATTGACTCCGCACTTACTCTGGCGGTGGCGGTGGAAGCGCTGGGGCCCGCGCGGGTGGAGGCGGTGATGATGCCGTTTCGTTATACCCTGCAAATGAGTGTTGAGGATGCGGCGGAGCAGGCCCATCTGCTGGGGGTCAAGCACAAGGTCATTTCCATTGAACCCATGTACGAGGCCTTTATGGCCAGCTTGCAGGAAGAATTTGCCGGTACCCAGCCCGATACCACGGAGGAAAATCTGCAGGCCCGTTGTCGGGGCGTGATATTGATGTCCATCTCCAACAAAAAAGGCCTGCTGGTGCTGACCACCGGCAACAAGAGTGAGCTGGCAGTGGGCTATTCCACATTGTACGGTGATATGGCCGGCGGCTTTGACGTGCTCAAGGACATACCCAAGACCCTGGTATTCGAGCTGTCGCGCTACCGCAACACGTTTGGGCCCTGCATCCCACAGCGAGTGATTGACCGCCCGCCCTCGGCAGAGCTGGCGCCCGACCAGAAAGATGAGGACAGCCTGCCCCCGTACCCGGTACTGGATCGTATTCTGGAACTGTATGTAGAGCAGGATTTCAGCGCGTCGGCGATTATAGCGACCGGTATGGACGCGGAGCAGGTGCACCGGGTGTTACGGCTGGTGGATATCAATGAATACAAGCGGCGACAGGCGCCGATCGGTGTCCGCACCACGCGCCGCGGCTTTGGCCGCGACCGTCGTTATCCGATTACGTCCGGCTGGACGCTGGGGGACTGATATCAGCGAACGTTTTCGTACAGTTCGCGGCTGTCGAACTGAGGGGGCGGTGTTGGATCAAACAGACCCAGGGTGGCCTTGTTGATCCAGGAACGCTGCATGCCTTCCAGCGAATAGCGGCTCTTGAAGTTGCCGTCCTTGTCCAGCGCCGGATAATCCGGGTAATTCAGCGCCAGTACTTCAATCGCGTCCTCGGCAAGATCGCTCATGCCCAGCAATATATAGCCCTGGGCCATGACTGCGAGGCCGTCGGGAACAGCGGGTGTGCGCTGGAAATTTTCCACCACATAGCGACCACGGTTGGCGGCCGCCAGATAGGCGCCGCGGCGAAAGTAGTAATTGGCGACGATAATTTCATGCCGGGCCAGCAGGTTGCGCAAGTGCACCATTCGAGCCTTGGCGTCGGCTGCATAGGGGCTGGCGGGAAAACGCGACACCAGCTGCGAAAATTCCGCAAAAGCCTCCCTGGCATGACTGGTATCGCGACTGCTTACGTCAGTGGGCAGGAAGCGCGCGAAAACGTCTGACTTGGCCGAGTAGGCAGCCAGGCCCTTCATGTAATAGGCGTAGTCGACACTGGGATGCTGCGGGTGAAGACGGATGAACCTGTCGGCCGCTTCCACGGCAGCTTCGTGCTGGAAAGCACTGTAGTGGGCGTAGATCAGCTCCAGCTGGGCCTGTTCCGCGTATTTGCCGAATGGATAACGCGATTCCAGCAACTGCAGGCTGCGTACGCCGAGGTCAAAACTCTTGTTGCGCAGGTAACGCTGGGCATTCTCGTACATCTGCTGTTCACCGGAATCGGCGGACAGTTCCTCGTCATCCTGGCTGGCGCAGCCGAAAAGCAGGACTGCGAGCAGCAGGGCGGTAGTGATTTTCAATGATCTCAGCAAGATGGCAACCGTTGGCGTGTTAGAATTGACGTTTTGGCAAGGCCTCCTATTTAAACACATAGGTGCGGGGGCATAAACAGGAATTCCAATGACAGAGAAAATCCGTGCCCGGGCCGAAGTGGGACCAGAACTTGACGGCGAGCGGTTAGACCAGGCCGCTGCCCAACTGTTCCCCGAATATTCCCGGTCCCGACTGCAAACCTGGATCAGGCAGGGTGAACTACTGGCGAACGGGCAGCAGTGCCGGCCTCGGGATAAGGTGCACAGTGGTACCTCGCTGACGCTGGATGCCCTGCTGGAAGACGAGGTCAACTGGCAACCGGAGGCCATTGACCTCGACATTCTGTATGAGGATGAAGCGATCCTGGTGTTGAACAAGCCGGCCGGGCTGGTGGTGCACCCCGCGGCGGGCCATGCCGATGGTACCCTGGTTAACGCCTTGCTCGGTCACGCACCCGGCATGGCGCTACTCCCCCGGGGCGGCATCGTTCATCGGCTGGACATGGAAACCTCCGGGTGATGGTGGCAGCCAAAAGCGTGCGGGCCCATCATAACCTGGTGGAGCAGCTGCAGGCGCGCACGGTCAAGCGCCAGTACGTCGCGGTTTGTATCGGCGCCATGACCGGCGGGGGTACCGTTGACGAGCCTATCGGGCGGCATGCGCGGCAGCGCAAGAAAATGGCGGTCAGGGTCACCGGCGGCAAAACGGCAATCACGCACTACCGGGTCACCAAACGCTTCGCTCATCACACCCGGATCGCCGTTAACCTGGAAACCGGCCGCACCCACCAGATCCGGGTGCACATGGCACACAGGCACTACCCGTTGATCGGTGATCCGCTCTATGGCGGTCGCCCCCGGATCCCCAAGGGGGCGTCCGAGAGGTTGATAGACGCCCTGCGGGGTTTCCGTCGACAGGCACTGCATGCCGAGGCGCTGGGACTTATTCATCCGGTAACCGGAGAACATATGCAGTTCGAATGTCCGCTACCCGCTGATCTGGAAGCCCTGCTGCTGGTGCTTGCGGAGGAAGATCCGGTGGCAAACCGTGCTGATTACAGCTGACTGGCCGGCGCCGCCAGAGGTTCTGGCATTTACCAGCACCCGGCAAGGAGGCATCAGTACAGGTGCCTGTCAGGGATTTAACCTGGGCGATCATGTGGGGGACGCGCCCGCCGCGGTGCAGGCCAATCGCGCGGCACTGCAGGCACTGTTGCCTGCGGGTACCCGCCTTTCCTGGTTACAGCAGTGTCATGGGATAGAGGTGGTAGAAGCCTGCGGACAAGGTCCCGTCCCCACTGCAGATGCCAGCTGGACTGCCCGGCCCGGAATCGCCTGCGCCATCATGACCGCCGATTGCCTGCCGGTATTACTGTGCGACCGGGCCGGCTCCGTGGTGGCTGCCGCCCATGCGGGCTGGCGCGGGCTGCAGGCGGGTATTCTTGAAGCCACGGTGAAAGCCCTGCCGGTAGTCCCCGGCGAGTTGCTGGCCTGGCTTGGCCCGGCGATCGGGCCCGATGCATTCGAAGTGGGCGCCGAAGTGCGCGCAGCCTTTTGTGATGTTGCCGGGTCGGCCCGAGCTGAGATTGCAGCCTGTTTTCGCCCCTCGCCCCTTGCCGGGCATTACCTGGCGGACTTGTATGCGCTGGCTCGCCTGCGTCTGCGACAAGCAGGAGTGACCGCCGTTTACGGCGGCGGCCTGTGTACCTTTGGGGATGCCGCCCGTTTCTATTCTTATCGCCGTGATGGCCAGACCGGTCGCATGGCGACCTTGATCCAGCTCAAGGCCACGCCGGTTAGCCGCTGAACCTTACTTGAATTAGCCGCTTTCCCCCCCATTTCAGTCTCCATGAAACAATATGCGCCGATGCAGGCGCGGGCATTGAAGGAGATTGATGCATGAGAATGGATAAACTGACCAACCAGCTGCAGCTGGCGCTTGCGGATGCCCAGTCGATCGCGCTGGGCAAGGATCACAATTTTATTGAGCCAGTGCATTTGCTGGCGGCGTTGCTGCAGCAAAAAGGCGGGTCGGTGCGGCCACTGCTGCAAAAAACCGGCGCTAATATTGCCGCCCTCGATACGGCGGTGACTACTGCGGTAGAGGCATTGCCTACCGTGAGTGGGGGTGGCGGCGATGTCCACATGTCCAACGATCTGGGGCGCATCCTCAATGTCAGCGACAAACTGGCGCAAAAGGGCGGCGATACCTACATTTCCAGTGAGCTGGTTTTGCTGGCAATGCTGGAAAGCAAAACCACCGCCGGGGAGCTGCTCAAGAACCACGGCGCCACCGCACTGGCCCTGCAGGCTGCCATTGAGCAGGTGCGAGGAGGAGAAAACGTGACCAACCCCGAGGCCGAAGAGTCCCGCCAGGCGCTTGACAAATACACCATTGATCTCACCGAACGCGCCGAGCAGGGCAAGCTGGACCCGGTGATTGGCCGCGACGACGAGATTCGCCGCACCATCCAGGTACTGCAACGCCGCACCAAGAATAACCCGGTCTTGATCGGCGAGCCCGGCGTGGGTAAAACTGCGATTATTGAAGGCCTGGCCCAGCGCGTGGTCAACGGCGAGGTACCCGAGAGCCTGAAAAGCAAGCGCATCCTGTCGCTGGACCTGGGTGCGCTGCTGGCCGGTGCCAAGTATCGCGGCGATTTTGAGGAGCGCCTGAAGGCTGTACTCAATGAGCTCTCCAAGCAGGAGGGTGGCATTATCCTGTTTATCGACGAGCTCCATACCATGGTCGGCGCCGGCAAGACCGAGGGCTCAATGGATGCCGGCAACATGCTCAAGCCGGCGCTGGCCCGTGGCGAATTGCACTGCGTGGGCGCCACCACCCTGGATGAGTACCGCAAGCATATTGAGAAAGACGCAGCCCTTGAGCGTCGATTCCAGAAAGTGCTGGTGGACGAACCCAATGAAGAGGACACCATCGCCATCCTCCGGGGCCTGAAAGAGCGCTATGAGGTACATCATGGGGTGGATATCACCGACAGTGCGATTATCGCCGCGGCCAAGCTGTCCCAGCGCTACATCACCGATCGGCAGCTGCCGGACAAGGCGATCGACCTGGTGGACGAAGCGGCCAGCCGTATTCGCATGGAGATCGACTCCAAGCCGGAATCCATGGACCGCCTGGAGCGGCGCATGATCCAACTCAAGATCGAGCGCGAGGCGGTGAAAAAAGACAAGGACCCGGCGGCACAAAAACAGGTGGAGCTGCTGGATGCCGAAATTGGCAAAGTAGAGCGCGAATTTTCCGACCTGGAAGAAATCTGGAAAGCGGAGAAAGCCTCCTTGCAGGGCGCTGCCCAGATCAAGAGCGAGCTGGAGCAGATGAAGCTGGACATGGAGGCCGCGCGTCGCGCCGGTGACCTCACCCGCATGTCTGAACTGCAGTACGGCAAAATGCCCGAGCTGGAAAAACAGCTGGAAGCGGCCCAGGCGGCCGAGACCACCGAACATACGCTGTTGCGCAACAAGGTGACGGACGAGGAAGTGGCGGAAGTGGTATCCCGCTGGACCGGTATTCCGGTATCCAAGATGCTTGAGGGCGACCGCGAGAAATTGCTGCGCATGGAAGACTCCCTGCACCAGCGGGTGGTGGGCCAGGACGAGGCAGTGAAAGCCGTTGCCAATGCGGTGCGCCGCTCGCGCGCCGGCATCTCCGACCCCAACCGGCCCAGCGGCTCCTTCCTGTTCCTGGGCCCCACGGGCGTGGGCAAGACCGAATTGTGCAAGGCGCTGGCGGAATTCCTGTTCGACAGCGAACAGGCCATGGTGCGGGTGGACATGTCCGAGTTCATGGAAAAGCATTCAGTGGCGCGCATGATTGGTGCGCCCCCGGGCTACGTGGGCTATGAAGAGGGCGGTTACCTGACCGAGGCCGTGCGTCGCAGGCCCTACTCACTGCTGCTGCTGGATGAGGTGGAAAAAGCCCATCCGGACGTATTCAATATCCTCCTGCAGGTATTGGAAGATGGCCGCCTGACCGATGGCCAGGGCCGCACCGTCAACTTCCGCAACACGGTCATTGTGATGACCTCCAACCTGGGCTCCGATGTTATCCAGGAGACGGCGGGCGAGGACAACTACGAGGCGATGAAAGCGGCGGTAATGGCCATTGTCGGTCGCCACTTCCGTCCCGAATTCATCAACCGTATTGACGAAACCGTGGTATTTCACCCGCTGGCCGCCGACCAGATTCGCGGCATTGCCGATATCCAGCTGCAATCGCTGCGCAAGCGCCTGGCCGAACGCGACCTGATGATCGAGATCTCCGATGCCTTTATGGATCGCCTGGCCGCCACCGGTTACGACCCCGTCTATGGCGCGCGACCCTTGAAACGCGCCATCCAGCAGGAACTGGAGAACCCGCTAGCACAGCGCATCCTTTCAGGGGAATTCGGTGCTGGGGATACGATTGTGGTGGATGTTGCGGGGGAGCAGGGGGCGGTGTTTGGGAAGCGCTAACAGGCCACACGACCGCTTATCCACCTAAAACAGCCGCTCGTCTGTCCTCACTGGGCTTTCGGGCGGCGCACGTTATGCTGGAGAAGTCGAATTACGCGTGCGTGAAAGGTAGAGCCTGATAATAATGATGATGTCCAGACAAGCTCCCCAGAGGGGTTTCACCCTCATTGAATTGATGATCGTCATTGCTATTGTGGCGATTTTGGTGACCGTGGCACTTCCTGCATATCAAGGCTATGTGATCAAAGCCAATCGTGGTGCCGCACAGTCTTTTTTATTGGATATAGCCCAAAGGCAACAGCTCTACTTCAATGACACACGTACTTATGCAAGTACTGCTGTTGAATTAAACCTGTCTACACCGGAGCGTGTCGCCTCCAGTTATTCGGTTAACTTTAGCGTTGACGCGGGTCCGCCGCCGACCTACCTCATCACTGCGGTGCCGCTGACGGGCACGAGCCAGGTGCGGGATGGCTCTCTCACTATCGACAATACGGGTAACAAGTTGCGGGGAACCGAGGCATGGTAAATTGGCCTCAACCGCCAATACGGACGGAGCGTGGGTTTACTCTCATAGAACTCATGATAGTCCTGGTGATATTGGCTGTGCTGACAATCGTAGCTATGCCCTCTTTTCGTGGCTTTATTATTGAGCAAAGGTCCAGGGCGACACTGGTTGATCTCAGGATAGCTCTTATGACCGCTCGGTCAGAGGCCATAAAACGCAACAGAAAAGTCCTGGTTACTCCAGCAGCCGGGGGCTGGCAAGAGGGCTGGAAAATCGTTAATCCCGATGCCAGTGAGCCGGATATTCTGGAGCATGCACAATCGGGAAGTGCCGATATTGCGATTACGGTCACCGGTAGTTCTGTCGGTTTTTCACCATCGGGGAGAGCCGCAGAGCCTGTTACTTTCACGGTTATCGTGGGCTCTGGAACAGAAAGTCTTACCCGTTGCCTCAAACTCAAGCCAGGCGGCTATATGGATGATAATTGCGCATGAACACGCTGCCAATAAAAAGTCATGGCTCACCAGGTTTTACGCTGATTGAAGTACTTATTACCCTGGTGATTATCGCGATTGGCCTGTTGGGTTTGGCGGGACTACAGGTGTTCTCGCTGCAAAGTCAGCTCGAAGCCTATCAAAGGGCGCAAGCCGTCATGCTGGCTGAAGAAATGGTGAACAGAATCCGGGTCAATGCTCCCGCGGCCAGGGCCGGAGCGTATACGCCGGGCGTTGAATATGGATTGCTCACACCTGCCGTCTGTGACCCCGCTACCCAGACGACGGCCGAGTACGATCTTTGCGACTGGAATAATATCCTGGCGGGGCAAGACGTATTGGCAGGGGGAGTCAATGCCGGAAGTGTCAATGCCGCGCGGGGATGTATCGAAAATGTTGTGGGCTCGATTGACGGCGAGACTCGAATTCTGGTGACTGTGGCCTGGCAAGGTGCGGTTGCAACGGCATCCCCGGACCTTGATTGCGGTTTCAATGCGTATGGTGACAACGATGCATTTCGAAGGGTTGTCGCCATAGAGGCTGTACTTGCGGACCTGGTGAACTGACGATGACTACTTTACGTTACAGGCGCAGGAATCTTGGGTTGGGCCTGATCGAAATAATGATTGCTCTGGGCCTCGGCGCAATCATCATGTTGGGCGTCACGGAGATTGCGACCCAGAACAGCGCAACCCGCAATGAAATTGAACGATTCGGGCGCCAGATGGAATCGGCCATTTTCGCCATGGGCACAATTGAAAGAGACGTTGTGAGTGCCGCGTTCTGGGGCGAGAAAGGTGAGGTAACGCCAGGCGGTACGATTCCGCCCGTGTGCGTTGATTCCGCTGTCGAACTTGAGGAGGCCATGGGTTATCCGATTCAGGGTGGCCAGGGAGCCATTGCCTGCACTCCGGCCAATCTGCAGCCGAAGGCGAACACCGACTACGTTGCCATCCGCCGCGTCAGCAGTTGTGCCCTGGGAAGCCCCGGGTGCCCAGTCGCGGGGTCCAATTTCCATCTTCAGGTGCTGGCGTGTTTTGAGCAGGATAGCTTGAATAAGCCCGGCGATCATTTTTTGATAGACAATGATGTAGCAGCCCTTGATCTGGAGAAGCGCGAGTGTGATGGCGTAAACATAGCCCCCCGATACCGGTTTTTGAATCGGATCTACTACGTGAATGCCGATGACAAGCTGATGCGAGCGGAACTGGAGGGCAGCAGTTACGTCGAGCAGGAGATGATTGAGAATGTCGAACTGCTGAGATTTGAATACGGTCTGGATACCGATGGCGATGGACAGGTGGACGGTTATGCCTCCAATATTGCCAGTCCCAACGACCTGATCTGGCCTCAGGTGGTCATGGTCAGGCTGAGCATGATAGTGAGAAGCCACCAGCCGAGCCCGGGATTCACTGACACCAGGACCTACACAGTTGGAGGGCAGAGTTATACCCCGGCGACGTTTACGAGTCATCGCCGCCAGCTGTATACCCGTACCATGTTTACCCGCAACATCGCGGGAAGAAGAGAGGTGCCGTGATGAAGGCAGTGGGGCATCAGGGGAAGCAGCAGGGCATAGTGCTGCTTATCTCGCTGATCATGTTGCTGGCGGTGACCGTGATCGTGGTAACGGCATCCAACATCGCGCAAACCAACTTGAAAGTGGTGGGCAATATGGAGAGCCGTGAACAGGCAAGGATTGCCGCCAGAGCCGCAATAGAAGAGGCGCTCAGCTCTTCCAGGTTTGCCGACAATCCGGATTCCATTTTCGCGGTATCTTGTGATGAAGACAATCAGAAGTGTTACGACTTCAACGCGGACGGCGAGACGGACGTTACCGTCGTGGTTTCCACTCCGGCCTGTATTTCCGTGATCCCTCGCAAGAACATAGAGCTGGACGTGTACAATTTTCCCGACCAGGCAACCTGTTTTCTGCCGCCGGGTGTTTATTCCATGTGCGCGGCCTCGGTTTGGGAATTTGAGGCTGTAGCGACTGATGTGGTATCTGGCGCAGAGGTTACCGTTCGCCAGGGTGTTTCTATTTTAACCACGTTAAACAACATTGATACCGCGTGTCCGGTTTGATCGGGCAAGGAGCAACACTGTGAACTATCTCCAGATGAAAAAAGTGGGTCTTGCCCTGTTGGGTCTGGCGCTTTCGATAGTGGTATCTGCGGAGGATATCGATATCTTTGCCGGCACCAGTGATACCGGAAGTGCAGCTCTGCCCAATGTCGTGTTCGTGCTCGACAACTCGGCCAACTGGTCCCGGATTGGACAGCAGTGGCCGGACGGCACTCAAGGTGAATCCGAGGCTCGAGCGATCAAGGCCGCACTGTCCAATATGATCGGCAAGATCAATGTGGGCCTGATGATGTATGGCACCACGGGTGGTAGCAGTTCAGACAAGGATGGTGCCTACACGCGTATTGATGTCCAGGAGCTGACGCAGGATTATTTTGACAACGTGGTTGCGCCCGCGTTGACGAGAATCGAAGACAATATTGAGTCTTCAGACGAGAAGCGCGACTCATCAAATCCTTATGGTTATTTGCCGTACGATCTCTACAACTATCTCAAGGGGGATAATCAAAGCAAGAATGGTATTGGCACCCCGGCTAATCTCGCCGATGCCAACGCATATACATCCCAATGGAATACATTCAGTTCGCCCCTGAGTTCCACCGATATATGTGCCGACACTTACATGATCTTTATCGGCAATAACACCAACGGCTCTATCGCCGGCGATGACACTGCTAACACTAATGCCTTGAAAGCGGCCTATGCTGAAGCGGGGTTGACCGCACCAAATGCTTTGGCGGGGGAGAGTGGTGCGCCGCTGCCGATGCCGGAATTCATTACCGTGGAAACGGAGGAGGAGGTCTGCAGCGACGAACAAACGGTGGCTTCTTATGATTTTACCTCAGCAGCCTGTTATCGGAGTAACCAGCTTGGTGATTGTGCGGTAGATGAATGCCCTGCGGGTGCTTCGAATTGTTCCTGTTCGAGTCCCGCGGTATCTTCCGGTTGTAAAAATAATCGCCTTAAATACACCGTTAATGTTCCGGCACAAGTGATTCCGCCGACCTGCCAAGATGTGACGGTCACCGAGATCCAGGCCTCTGGAGAGTTCGATACCTCCAGTGGCATCAGCTACAACATGGATGACTGGTCCAAGTTTCTTTTCAATGTGGGTGTCCCCTACACATTTAACGAAGATCTGGATGGCGACGGTATCTACGAAGCCCACAACCAGCGTGTCAAGGTTATCACCTACACAGTGGACGTCTTTAACAAGCAACAACAGGCTGACCTGAGCGGGCTCTGGTTCAGTGCCGCCAACGCCGGTGGCGGCCAGTATTTTCAGGCGAAAAGTGAAGAGGCGATCCTGAAGGCGCTGGAAATATCGTTGGGAGACATTGTGGCCAAGGCCTCAAGCTTCGCGGCGGTTACCCTGCCATTGAGTACCACCAACAGAACACAGGTTGAAAACGAGGTTTATATTGGCATGTTCCGGCCGGAACTGGGCAAGGCCCCGCGCTGGTACGGTAACCTGAAGCGCTATCAGTTGGCGTTGTTCAATGGCGTGGCAGAATTGGCAGACGCCGACTTCACCCAGGCCATTAACAGCCAGACAGGCTTCCCGAGAGATTGCGCCAAGAGCCTGTGGACCGAGGATACAATTGATTATTGGGAAAGCCTGGGGATCAATCCTCCGGTGGCCAGTGCCTGTGGGACAGCGATTGAGGCCTCAAGGGAGTATTCCGATTTGCCGGACGGACCCTTTGTGGAAAAGGGTGGTGTTGGCCAGAGAATCCGCTTGCTGGCGTCGGGGGCCGCGCGCAACCTTTACACGGTTAATAGCGCTGGCGCGATAATTGACCTTTTTGATGAAGCGGCGTCTTTTGGCGGCACCGACATTTTCGATTTCATGGCGGGTGATCTCCAGGGTGCGAACGAAGCCGCCTATCTTGGTGATACGCTTGCGAGGCCGAGCGTGCACGGAGATGTGGTGCACTCAAGGCCGCTCTCGATTCGATACGATGACGACACGGTAATTATTTTTTATGGTGCCAACGACGGCCTGTTCCGTGCGGTGGATGCCAGCAATGGGAGTGAGCGCTGGGGTTTCGTCGCGCCCGAGCACTATGGGAAACTGCAACGACTTTATGATGACGACCCGGTGATTGCGTTCGAGGGTGTGCTTGTCGATGCTGAAGATCCGGATGCAGAACCCAAGGATTACTTTTTTGACGGCCCCACCGGTCTGCACGTGAAGTATGATGACCCCGTGGATCCGGCAGATTCGGGAGTGGGAGAGCTTGATTACGCTTACATTTTCCCCACCATGAGGCGGGGTGGCAGGATGGTTTACGGTTTTGATGTCACCATCCCGGACAGTCCGCTGTTTTTGTGGAAGCAGGGCTGTGATGACGCAGGAAACTGTACCGGTACGGACTTTGCTTCGCTAGGCCAAACCTGGTCCACCCCGCAAGGTGTGTTCATAGCGGAATACCCCGGCAATGATGCGGACCCTGCGCCCGTGATCATCTTCGGCGGCGGCTATGATGCCTGCCTGGATATTGATCAGGCGGCCTATCCTACTGAGTGTGACAGTGCGAAAGGCAAGGGAGTGTATGTCCTTGACGCTTTGTCAGGTGCCCGCCTTAAATGGTTCCCAACCGACGCGCCTGTGATGTCTGATATTGCTACAGTGGATATAAATGTTGATGGCGTGATTGAGCTGGCCTATGTTGCAGATGTGAAGGGCAATCTCTACAGGATACGCTTCGCAGACTATGTCCAGAGTCTGGTTGGTCTCACAACCATACCGGACGGTGTCATAGTGGACCGTGAGCAAGGCGACTGGCGTATCGAGAAAATTGCCTCCATGCCCGGCAACACCCGTCGTTTCTACAATTCACCCACTGCCTCGCCGTTGCCGACCAATGGTCAGATCGCGGTCGCAATCGGGACGGGTGATCGTGAGCGGCCTCTGGAAAGCAACTATCCCTATACGGCCGATGTCCAGAACCGCTTCTACGCGCTGATCGAAGAGCCATACCTGGATTGGCAGGAGGAGGAAGATTCCACGACGGGGTCGTGGGAGAGGACGGTAGTGGATCTTGAGGGCGAGGATATGCATCAGATCGGCACCCCTTTTCCTGACGGGGAGAATCTGCAGAACTTCAAGGGCTGGTGGCTGGATTTACCGAATCAGGGAGAACAGGTGGCCAACCCGGCAGTTGTCGGTGGCGGACGGGTGTTTTTCAACACCTTCCAGCCCGGCGGTGCCCCAGGAGACATCTGTGGTTCACCGATCGGTATAGGCAGGGGCTATGCGGTAGACTTCTTCAATCCAGAAGTGCCAACGGGTCAGGAAATTGATGGCGGTGGCATCCCGATTCCACCGATCGTGGTAACGGTCAGGATACCCGAAGGTTGTACCGCCACTGATTGCTCGAATTATGAGCCTGTGTGTGAGACGCCACCCTGCGGGGAAGTCCGGACCGGTATTATCGGTTGGGACGGTTTTTCATTCGAACAGCTCGATCCCGCGATCAATCCGCAGATTCGCCGAGTGTTCTTCACTGAGGATTTAGAGCGCCAGTAGCTTGTGTCCAACTATTGGCTCTTCGAGTTGAGCTCGAGGGGTCGATCGTTATTTTCAGTGAGATGAAAAGCAAGTGGGGGAGTTTGGCAAGCTTAGCCGGAATTAATCACAATAGAGTTTGATGGCCTCTTCGGCGATGCGCTTTTCCCCTGCCACCTGCTCTTCATCCAGGTATCTCAATTCTCCCTGGTCATTGCGAACGCGAATACGCCCTCCTTTACTAATTTGCAGAGTATCCAGGTTCTCGCGGGCGCGCTGGCAGTATTCTGCGTTCATTGTGTCTTTGGTTGCAGAACGCGAGTCTACCGTCTCGAACTCATTCCCCACGCGTGGCTCTACCTCTTTCGGCACCGCCCCTTGCTCTGCGGGAACCACCCGTTTCAGTCCGGATTGGCTCGAGATGACCTCATAATCTATCCCTGCTGCCGGCGGTCGATCGCTATGCACCGGGATGCCCCGGTCATCCAGCCAGCGATAATACGCGTCCGCAGCAGCCACCTGCACACTGCCTGCGGCCAATAACACGATCATGCCGCCTTGCAAGCCTTTGCGGAACACTGGTTTTATATGCATTTTTCCTCGCCTCTGCGAATCATTACCCCTGTAAATTACCCCACCCGGAGTGGGTGTGCAATCGGCAGCTGGTCGCAAAGAGGATTTTTAACGGCTATGGCCGTTGACAAATTGCGCGCTGCCGCCAACAATACTCCGGTCTCACTAATGGCAACGACTACTGCCGGGTACCCTCGGCCCATGGTCTACCAGCACGATGTGATTATTCGTGCCGGCTGTTTTGAGTCCCGTATTCATCCCGTGCCGCATTGGCCGGGTTGAGGGCCAGACACTGCGCTACCTCGCAGGGCGACCGATACACGGGTGTTCGTGATCGTTTTCCTCCGTGGATAGCCCTTCCGGGTAATATCCGGTGGGCTTGGTCTCGAGCAGTGTATCTCGCCTCAAGGGGGTGGCGTCGCCAATCCGGTACCGGTTCAGGTACTGTCTTCGCAACGCTCACACATCTATCGGAACAGCTTCGGCGAGGGTTACGCGCCGGGCGTTTTGTTATCTGGGAGAAAGATTGTGGAGTTGTTATCCGGCGGTGAGATGATCGCCCGTGCCCTCGAAGACGAAGGCGTGGAATTTATATTCGGCTACCCCGGTGGTGCCGTACTGCATATTTACGATGCCCTGTTCAAAACCAACAAGGTGCCCCACGTGCTGGTGCGCCACGAACAGGCTGCAACCCATGCCGCCGACGGCTACGCCCGTGCCACCGGCAAGCCCGGTGTGGTGCTGGTGACATCCGGCCCCGGGGCCACCAATGCCATCACCGGAATCGCCACGGCGTATATGGATTCCATTCCCATGGTGGTGCTGTCCGGCCAGGTGGCTACGCACCTGATAGGCGAGGACGCGTTCCAGGAAACCGACATGGTCGGTATCTCCCGACCTATTGTGAAGCACAGCTTCATGGTGCGCCATGCGGAAGACATTCCTGAAATCATCAAGAAGGCGTTTCATATCGCCACGACCGGCCGCCCTGGCCCGGTGGTGATTGATATTCCCAAGGACTGTACCCGTCCGGATGAAAAATTCGAGTACCACTACCCGGAATCGGTCAAGTTGCGCTCATACGCGCCCGCCCAGCGCGGCCATACCGGCCAGATCCGCAAGGCCGCGAAGATGCTGCTGGGCGCCAAGCGACCGATTATCTACAGTGGCGGTGGCGTGATCCTGGGTGAAGCCAGTGACCTGCTGACACAGCTGGCGCGGAAGCTGAAATACCCTGTCACCAACACCCTGATGGGGCTGGGTGCGTATCCGGCTACCGACCCCCAGTTCCTGGGTATGCTCGGTATGCACGGCTTCTATGAAGCCAACATGGCCATGCACCACAGTGATGTGATTCTGGCGGTGGGCGCGCGCTTTGATGACCGCGTGACCAACACCGTGGGCAAGTTCTGCCCCGGCGCCAAGATCATCCACATCGATATTGACCCCACCTCGATTTCCAAAACGGTGTCCTCGGATATCCCGATTGTCGGGCCGGTGAGGTCGGTGCTTGAGGATCTGCTGGAGATCATCGATGGCCTGCAGGAAAAAACACCTGAGTTGCCCGATAGCGGCGCCCTTGGGCGCTGGTGGCAGCAGATTGAGGAGTGGCGCGGCAAGCATGGGCTGTGGACCGGTCGTCGCTATGGCGAAAGCGACCGCATCATGCCCCAGCAGGTTATTGAAAGCCTGTACCGCGCCACCAATGGCGACGCCTATGTCACCTCGGATGTCGGCCAGCACCAGATGTTTGCGGCCCAGTACTACAAGTTCGACCAGCCGCGCCGCTGGATCAACTCCGGTGGCCTGGGGACCATGGGCTTTGGCTTGCCCGCCGCCATGGGTGTACAGCTTGCCTTCCCCGATATGAATGTGGCCTGTGTTACCGGTGAGGGCAGTATCCAGATGAATATCCAGGAGCTGTCCACCTGCACCCAGTACAAGACGCCGATCAAGATCATCAACCTGCGCAATAACTACCTGGGCATGGTCAAGCAGTGGCAGGACATGCATTACGAAGGTCGCCATGCCATGAGTACCTACGAGGACTCCTTGCCCGACTTCGTCAAGCTGGTGGAATCCTACGGCCACGTGGGTATCCAGGTCACCAGGCTGGATGAGCTGGATGCGCGCATGGATGAAGCCTTTGCCATGAAGGACAAGCTGGTGTTCCTCGATATCTTTATCGATCCCATGGAGCACGTGTACCCCATGCACATTGCCCCCAATGGCGCCATGAAAGACATGTGGCTGAGCAAGAACGAGAGGACCTGATGATGCGACGTATTATTTCTATCCTGGTTGAAAACGAACCCGGCGCCCTGTCTCGCGTAATCGGCCTGTTCTCCCAGCGCGGCTACAATATCGAGACACTGAATGTGGCGCCTACCGAGGACCCATCGCTGTCCCGCCTTACCCTCACCACGGAAGGCGATGACAAGACCATGGAGCAGATCACCAAGCAGCTGAACAAGCTGGTTGATGTGGTGAAGCTGGTGGACCTTACCGAGGGCGCCCACATTGAGCGGGACCTGTTGTTGATCAAGGTGCGCGCCTCGGGTAGTCAGCGCGATGAGATCAAGCGCACTACTGATATCTTTCGAGGCCAGATTGTGGATGTGGGCCCCAACACCTACACCATCCAGCTCACTGGAACCGGCGAGAAGCTGGATTCATTTGTGGCGGCGATGGGAGAGGCGGATATTCTTGAGGTGGTGCGTTCGGGAATCGCCGGTATTTCCCGCGGGGAAAAGGTCCTAAAGCTCTAGTGTGTTCCTGGTTAGCCGTTGCGCTGCCGTTTCTTCTTGATTAATACCCATAAAAAAGGGGCTCCGAAGAGCCCCTTGATGCTGGTTGCCGGCTAACTGCAGGCCGGGTTCAGACGATGCGCTTCATCGCCGTCATATAGCCGCGCAGTTCCTTGCCAATAGTTTCCACGGGGTGCGAGCGGATGGATTCATTGACAATGATCAGCTCCTGGTTATCCACGCTGTTGTCGCCGCCGATGGACTTGCCAATGACATCGGTGGTGATGTTCGCCATGAAATCCGCCAGCAGCGGACGGCAGGCGTGATCAAACAGGTAGCACCCGTATTCTGCAGTATCAGAGATGACCACATTCATTTCATACAGCTTCTTGCGCGCGATGGTATTGGCGATCAGCGGCGTCTCATGCAGTGACTCATAGTAGGCTGATTCATCGATGATGCCGGCGGACACCATGGTTTCAAAGGCCAGTTCAACTCCGGCCTTGACCATGGCCACCATCAAAATACCGTTGTCATAAAATGCCTGTTCGCTTATCTCGGCATCGGTACCGGTCGCTTTCTCAAACGCGGTTTCCGCGGTGGCGGCGCGCCATTTGAGCAGATTGGCGTCATCGTTGGCCCAGTCTTCCATCATGGTCCTGGAGAACTCACCGGACATGATGTCGTCCTGATGCTTCTCATACAGGGGTCGCATGATCTCCTTCAGCTCTTCCGCCATGTAGAACGCGCGCAGCTTCGCGGGGTTCGACAGCCGGTCCATCATGTTGGTGATGCCGCCGTGCTTGAGGCCCTCGGTTATGGTTTCCCAGCCATACTGGACCAGCTTTGAGGCGTAGCCGGAATCAATGCCTTTCTCTACCATCTTGTCAAAGCAGAGGATGGAACCGGTCTGCAACATGCCGCAGAGGATGGTCTGTTCACCCATCAGGTCAGACTTGACCTCGGCGATGAAGGAGGATTCCAGTACTCCCGCGCGGTGGCCACCGGTGCCCGCCGCATAAGCCTTGGCCAGTTCCAGGCCTTCGCCATGGGGATCGTTTTCGGTGTGTACGGCGATCAGCGTCGGTACGCCGAAGCCGCGCTTGTATTCCTCGCGTACCTCGGTGCCGGGGCACTTGGGGGCCACCATGATCACCGTAATGTCCGGGCGGATTTTCATGCCCTCTTCGACGATGTTAAAGCCGTGGGAGTAGGCCAGGCAGGCGTTTTCCTTCATTAACGGCATGACCTCATTAACCACGGCGGTGTGCTGCTTGTCCGGGGTCAGGTTGAGCACCAGGTCTGCCTTGGGGATCATCTGTTCATAAGTGCCCACCTTGAAGCCATTGTCACTGGCGTTGTTCCAGGACTGGCGTTTTTCGGTGATGGCACTTTCGCGCAGCGTGTAGGATACGTCCAGGCCGCTATCGCGCAGGTTCAGGCCCTGGTTCAGGCCCTGGGCGCCGCAGCCGACGATAACGAGTTTCTTGCCACGTAATTTTTCCACACCATCTGCAAACTCGGCCTGGTTCATCAGGCGGCATTTGCCAAGTTGTTCCAGTTGCAGGCGCAGGGGCAGGGTATTGAAGTAGTTATTGCTCATTGTAAAGCTCCGGTAATGATCTTGGATGGAGAGACTGTACGGTAATCCGCGTGTTGCGTAAAACGCTAAATAGTTGAAACTGTTTTGCGTAAAGTGCAATATTGGCGGATGGATATCCGTGGCCTGCAGATCTTTCTCGCTGTGACTGAAACGCTTAATTTTAGTCGTGCTGCGCTGCGCCTGCATATCAGTGTCAGCGCTGTCAGTCGCACCATCCAGCGCCTCGAAGAGGATCTCGGCCAGGTACTACTGGAGCGGGACCAGCGCAGTATGCGGCTGACACCCGCAGGCCGAACCTTTCGCGAGTATGCCCAGCGCAGCATGGCGGCCTGGCTCGAAGTGCGCAGCCAGATGCGGGGCGACGCCCAGCTCGCGGGCGAAGTGAACCTGTTTTGTTCGGTGACTGCCAGCTACAGTATTCTTGCACCTGTCCTGGAAGCCTTTCGCGTGCGCCAGCCGGGGGTGGAGATCATGATGCATACCGGCGACCAGGCGGATGGTATCGAGCGGGTGCTTTCGGGACAGGATGATGTGGCGGTGAGCAGCCGCCCGCAATATTTGCCGCCGAAGCTCGGTTTTCTGTCGTTGCTGCAAACCCCCATGGTGGTGTGTATTCCCGCCGGTGATTGTGCGGTGCGGCGCAGCATGCTCTCCGGGGATCCCGCTTCCCCCGACTTTGACTGGTCCGGCATTCCCTTTATCGTGCCGGAGCGGGGAGTCACCAAGGATATGCTGGACAGTTGGTTTGAGCGCCGCCGCAGCCAGCCGCGGATTTACGCGCAGGTGTCGGGCCATGAGGCCATTGTAGCCATGGTGGGCCTGGGCCTGGGTGTCGGTATCGCCCCCGACCTGGTAATTCAGGCCAGTGGCATTACCGGGCGGGTCAGTCCGGTAACAGTGTGGGAGCCCCTGCCGGCGCTGGATATCGGGTTGTGCTGCCTGAGCAGCCGGCTGGCAGACCCCAGGGTCAAGTCCTTGTGGGATGTGGCGCAACAGACCTATGGCGCAGCTCTTTGATATACTCTGATGACACGCGGACATGGATACTACTATGACCAATAAAGATGACAGCGAGCCGCAAGCGGACGCCCGGGAACAGCAACGACATGCGGTGACCCCGGCCCTGGACCTGATTGTTGACGAACACGAAGAGGAAGTGTCCGAAGGCGGCCAGACCGTGCGCCGAAAGGGGGTTTACCTCCTGCCCAATCTGTTCACGACCGGCGCATTATTTGCGGGTTTCTATGCGGTGGTTTCGGCCATGCGGGGCGATTTTGAAAGCGCCGCGGTGGCTATTTTCTTCGCGCTGATATTCGATGGCCTCGACGGTCGCATCGCGCGCATGACCAATACCTCCAGCAAGTTCGGTGCTGAATATGACAGCTTGTCCGACATGGTGTCCTTTGGTGTTGCGCCGGCGCTGGTCATGTTCAGTTGGGCGTTGGGGGAGTTGGGCAAGTTCGGCTGGAGTGCGGCATTTGTTTATGTCGCCTGCGCCGCCTTGCGCCTGGCACGTTTCAATACCCAGATAGACACGGCGGACAAGAATTATTTCACCGGGCTTCCCAGTCCGGCGGCCGCGGCGGTGATTGCCAGTACCATGTGGGTCTGCTGGGATATAGGCTGGGTCGGCGAGCAACTGCCAACGGAAATCGCCTATCTGGTCGCGGTTATGACCGCTGTCCTGGGCCTGCTGATGATGGCGAACTTTCCCTACTATAGCTTCAAGGGGGTCGATTTCCGTAGTCGGGTCCCCTTTGTGGTTATCATTCTGGTGGTGTTGATCATCAGCCTGGTTATCCTGAATCCGCCCACCATCCTGCTGATGGCGTTTCTCGCCTATGCGGTGTCCGGCCCGATCATGCAGTTGCAGCGCTGGCGCAAGGCAAAAACGCCCGCGGCGTGACGTGTTGCACTTGTCCCGGCAGGCAGTCGCAAGGGCGCCACGGCGCCCTTGCGAACGATAGTTCAGGTTTTTTACGGCAAGGGGCTTGCGCCCCATGATCCCTCTGCGTATAGTTCGCCTCCCTCCAGCGCACAGAGGCAGAAGCAGGTGCGGTGGAGAGGTCTGATACCCTTAACTATCAATTAGTTAGCGTTGAAAGGCCAGATG
>NZ_PKLZ01000010.1 GCF_002868715.1 Kineobactrum sediminis | reverse complement strand
TTTGTAAACCCCGTAGTTCAATGAGCTGCGGGGTTTTTTTATGGGCGCGGCGAAAGCATTACACAGGCGCTGACCAACGGTACCCAAAAAGAGGGGTAGCCCCTCACACCCGATGAAGCCAGGCAACGATTGGAGATCCGCGTGAATTCTTGCTTAGTCGAGTCTTTGTACTACTATTAGCGCAAAGTACGAAAGCAGGATGTTGTAGCACAGCGGGTAGGTTTGCTGGGGGCCGAGAGATACGTAACCATGCTTAGACTCAACTATCAGGGTTGTTCCGTAGCGCGCAAACGAGGCAAACATGCGGGGCTGCTTATGCTGCTGTTTGCATCCCATGCAGGTGTTGCGCCTTATGTCGGTGCGCAGAATCTTGATCTTGAGTCGGAGCTGACAAAACAGATGCAGCTGATCAATCAACAGAACGCAGCGCTTCAGCAGCAGCAAAAATTACTTGAAGCCCAGCAGCGGGAAATCGAGCAGCTGAAGCGTATACTAAACGGCATCCAGCAACAAAGAGCGGATGCGACAATCAGACCGCAGCCTGGGGAACCGGTAGCGCCGGTTGGCAAGGCGCCTGATATCATCAAAAAATCCGCAGTACCGGATATACCAACGCTGGATAACCAGGTGGCCAGAGTCCTGACCAACAAAGGTGGCCTGGTTCTGGAGCCCTATTTGCAGTATTCCTATGCAGACAATAATCGGGTTTTCCTGGATGCCTTCACGTTTTTGCCGGCTCTAGCCATCGGTCTTATAGACCTGCGCCAGGTCAAACGACACAGTACGATTACCGGGATCACCGCACGTTACGGATTAAGCAGCCGGCTTGAGCTTGAAACCCGGGTGCGACATGTCTATCGCTCAGACAGTCAGCGGTCGAGGCCGATCAGTATAGGCGTCGGCGATGATGAGATATTCAATGCCGATGGTAACGGCTTTGGTGATACTGAACTGGCAGCGCGTTACCAGCTTAATGATGGTGTTGATGGCTGGCCAATATTCATCGGAAGCCTGACCGCATCGCTGCCAACAGGCTCCAGCCCATTCGATGTGGACTTTGTACAATCAACGCCGGGGGCCCTGTTTCCGACCGAGCTGCACACGGGCTCAGGCTACCTCAGTCTGCAACCGGCAGTATCAGTGCTGTACCCCACTGACCCCGCGGTGTTCTTTGGTAGTCTCAGTTACAGCTGGAACAAGGATACCGACGAGGAGATCGCAGGAGCCAGACAGAACGTTGATCCCGGTGACAGTCTCGGAATTGGGTTTGGCATGGGCTTTGCGTTTAATGAAAGAAGCTCTTTCAGCATCGGCTATTCCCACAAACATGTTCTTGAATCAAAGGTGGGAGGAGCCGATATTAACGGTAGTGTGCTTGATATTGGAGCGTTAACATTCGGGTTTTCCCTACGTGCAAATCAACACACACGTTTCAACCTTTCACTCTCGGTCGGTACAACGGAAGATGCACAAGATGTTGATATAGCGTTGAGGATGCCGACGTCCCTGTTTTAATTGTGCTGTAGCGTTAACGTAAGGTCAGAGGTTCCCCTCGATAAACTGGTTAAATAATCGCTGACCAGATATATCCAGTCCACTGTTAGTGACGTTCAGTAGCTCTATATCAACAATACGCATTATTTCTATCAGCTGGTTGTTGAGAGCATTCTGGGTGATGGAGCCAATGGCATCACCGGACACAGGATTGGCTGAAGCCAATTGGTTGGAACGTATCGAGAGAAAAGTTTCCGGCAGTTCAAAATATGAGGTATGGGTCCGTATACCATTTCTGAAGACGTCCTGATTAATACTGATATTTACTGTGATCCCGTTCGGAAGTACAAACCCGCCGCGCAGGCCGTCAAGTTCTTCCTCCGAGGCAATCTCTATATTGTGAAGTTGTCCGGCTTCCCCTGGTTGGCCGAAACCCACGGCCGGAAAGGTGAGCAGCAGCAAACCTGAAATTAAGCTGGCAGTTCGACGGTAACTATTAATTGTATGCAGACTGGCCATCAACATGAGGCGCACTCCTTTTGCTCTAGAGATCATCATAGTTTCGGCGAAGAAGGTTAAATTCCGCAAGGCTGCTTCGATCTAACGCATTTGCCACTGGAGAGCGCGGGTTAAGGGCCCACTCGCTCTCGCGCTGATAAGATGCTGCACCTACCGTGGCCTTATTCTCGACGAGGAAGAGAATCCGGCTTTCCCACATTTCGTTAAATTTTTTCTTCTCAAGCCGCTTCACACCTACAGAAGGATCTCCCACGAGTACTTCGGTGGGACTAAGCCCTTTGACAATAACAAAGTGCAGGTAGCCATTCTGGTTGATAATTGTTATCGCCGGTATATTAAGTCTGTCCAGCGATACTTTAAAACCATTTGCGCTGTAACCCCGGCGTTCCAGATAGTGCTTCATATCCAGCATGGAAAACCCCTGGTGTTGGATTTTCTCCTGATCGCCGTGTTCGAACATATCAAGAAATACGTCGATCTCGCTGACGGTATCCTGGTAATGAAATGTCAGCAGACTGGCCAGGGCAGCGGACCCACAACTGAAGTCATATTGCTGACGATAAATGGTCTCGAATTTTCGCTCGGCAAAGCTGGTGACAGGCACTGAAAAATTGCCTCCCATGGATGTGTTGTTCAAATCCAGTGCAAACGCCTGGAATGTTGCTGTTGCCAGAACTGCAGCGGTACTGGTGACGCGCAGTAGTGTGCTGATCATCATTGGCTTTACTTCCTTTCAACGTAGCGGCTGTTCATGGGAATATACTGACGTTGACCACCGTGGAGTCCTGAATAATGACGTTGTTGCCAGTATTCTGAATGATCGAAACAATCCCGCTTGCGCCGGAAAATGAATTACCGTCAATAATGTTATCTCCAGAAAATGTATTAATGGCAGTATTGTCCGTGAGTGTGGCGTCGAGGTTGGAATTAACCAGGTAGTTCACATTCTGTATGCCACCTTGAGCGGTTGATTCAGCAAGCTCTGTTAGAGATACCGCCTCCGGGGCGTGCTGCTTGAACCCTGTATCCCGTTGCAATTCCTCCGCAGTTAAAAAGCCACTGCATAGACATCCGGCACACAGTAAGCTGAAAGTCTTGGGAAACTGTTTTGTCATGATTTTCATAGGTTAAACCAGGAGTTAACGATAGTCTCTTGAACACGCATTTGTGTGAGAACCATCGTTAACTCCATCGCCTCCCGTTGAGTTACGAAGATGACATCATTAGTTCAATGTCACGTTGCCCTGAAACGATACCTGCTGCTGGCTCAGCGCATTCTGTCCCATGTTCTGGACATTTTGGGTTATCCCCGCGGTTCCGGAGAACGACTCACTGATAGATGCGGTTGAGTCATTTGTTCCGCTGCGCGGTATGGTTACGGATGTTGTATTGCCTGTGACAGCCCCGCTCAGCGCAGAGTTGTTTACACTGCTGGTAAAGTTCGATGTAGCAGTTCCGCCGTTATTGGCGGCTGCAGAACCGTCTCCTTCCCCCCAGGCAAAGCTGTTGTCGCTATTGTCACTATTGTCGACAGTGGCTGTACCGCCGTTGTTCGCCGCGGCCGACGCAGCGCCGTTAGCCCAGGCGCCGCTGTTGTCACTACTGTCACTGTTATCGGTGCTGGCAGTGGAGCCATTGTTTGCAGCGGCTGAACCCATCGCGTTTGCTGCAGCCATGCTATTGTCACTGGCATCACTGTTATCAGCGCTCGCTGTGCTGCCGTTATTGGCTGCCGCAGCACCCAACGCCAACGCGCTTGCTGAACTATTGTCAGAGCTGTTGCTATTGTCAGAGTTATTGCTGTTATCGGAACTGTCGCTATTATCGGAGTTATCACTACTGTCGAGGGCAACGTCAATAGTAGCACCACTCAGCAGGCTGTTATCGGAGTTATCAGAGTTGTCTGAACTGTCAGAATTGTCCGAGCTATCAGAGTTGTCCGATGAATCATTGCTCGCGATACTGCCATTGTTGGCGGCAGCCCCGGTTGCAGAAGCGTTACTGCTATCTGAATTATCGGAACTGTCACTGTTATCGGAATTATCGGAGCGGTCCGATGAATCGTTGCTTGCCACACTCCCGTTGTTTGCGCCAGCGCCCGTCGCCGAAGCACTGCTGCCATCGGAGTTGTCAGAGCTGTCACTGTTATCGGAATTACCGGAGCGGTCCGATGAATCGTTGCGTGCCACACTCCCGTTGTTTGCGCCAGCGCCCGTCGCTGAAGCACTGCTGCCATCGGAGTTGTCAGAGCTGTCACTGTTATCGGAATTATCAGAGCGATCCGATGAATCGTTGCTCGCCATACCTCCGTTGTTTGCGCCAGCGCCCGTCGCTGAAGCACTGCTGCCATCGGAATTGTCAGAGCTGTCACTGTTATCGGAATTATCAGAGCGATCCGATGAATCGTTGCTCGCCATACCTCCGTTGTTTGCGCCAGCCCCCGTCGCCGAAGCACTGCTGCCATCTGAATTGTCGGAGCTATCACTGTTATCAGAGCTATCACTGTTATCGGAGCTGTCACTGCTGTCGAGGGCAACGTCAATAGTTGCACCACTTAGCAGGCTGTTGTCAGAGCTATCTGAATTATCCGAGTTGTTTGAGTTATCGGAGTTGTCAGTCCCGACTGCGTTTGATGCCTCATTGGCGGAAGCAGAACCATCGCCGGAGCTATCCGAGCTTGCGGTTGCAACCTGGGTTTCAGCTGATTCGGTTGCCGTATTGGTGGGGTTTGCCCATACGCCCGAAGTCGCTGTGCCCAATAACAGTGCAATACTCAGGGGTAAAAGTTTGCGATTTTTCATGGCTATTCTCCATTTACATGACTAGGAAGGTCGGGACAATGCCTCTGTTGGAAGACATCGCCAACGTGAAAGAGCATCCATAATCGCGACTCAAGAATACATAAAAGAACCCTTAAAATTAGCTCAATGTACGGTAACGCGGCAGGTCTGCTTTAATTGTGCTAAACCATAGTGTGACTGACGGACTGACTAACTTTGGCGGTGGTTGATTATGAGCAGTAGCTCACACGGGTACCGTATTCTCCTGGTTTCCAGCAGTGACTTTGTGCTCGGGTTGTTGAAAGGCTACTGTCTTTCCAATTCTCTCAAACTGGATGTACAAAGCACGCTCAGTGCAATCGCGGGAAAAGCCACAGCGCCTGATTATCGACTGGTGATCGTCGATCTTCGCGCGGCGCATGCAATACTTACAAAAGATGATGCCGATCAACTTTCTTATTATTTCCAATTGAAGAACTATCGGAATGTCGAAGTGTGTGCGATCGAGGATTGCCAAAATGGCTGGCATCAGGAGGCGTTGTCGAATTTTGACTGGGTCGTGAGAGAGCCCATTATCGAGAATCTGGAGCACTTTCTCAGTGAGCGGGACAAGCAGCTACCGATTAATTCCCTCGAGCGCCGTCAGTATGAACGTAGACGGGGGCGAGATCGGAGAAGTCTATATCCGGCGGTGCACCACCTCCCGGACTCCACTTGCGATCAGTTACATATGGGCCCGTTTTCCTTAGACAGGAATAGCAGGAGCCTGTATTTATACGAGAGAAATCTTGGGTTGACCACCAAGGAATTTGAGTTGTTTGAACTGCTTGCTTCCGATAACGGGCGCGCCTTCAGCACTGATGCAATTGTCAGAGCCCTATGGCCCAAAAATCACCGGGCGAACAAATCGGATCTTTACCAGTATGTACATTTATTGCGCCGTAAGGTTGAGGCGGACCCGTGTAACCCACAGTGGCTTCTTACGGTGAAGGGCGTGGGCTACAGGTTGAATGTTGAAAGTCAGAGCGCTCGAACGTAAGTGGTTTTTTCTTACACGTACACGGGACGCGACGCAGGTCTTGGACATGCGTGCTCCTACAGTAGTTGAGAGATGGGAGCTGGGAGTTGTTGCCACCCGGGTATGATAAACTGTCCCCTATGCTGACAATCTCCCCCTCACTCTCAATCCCTCTTGAGCAAATAGAGTTTAGCGCTATTCGCGCGCAGGGCAGTGGCGGCCAGCATGTGAACAAGGTATCGAGTGCTATTCACTTGCGCTTCGATAGCCAGGCCTCCTCACTACCCGATAGCTGTCGCGAGGCAATACTCAGGTCCCGCGATAACCGCGTGTCAGCGGATGGTGTGATTATGATCAAGGCCCAGCGTTTTCGTAGTCAGGCCCGTAATCGTGAAGACGCACTGGAGCGATTGGCCGGGTTTATTCGCGATTGTTGTACCCAACAAAAACCGCGCAGGCCGACCCGCCCAACCCTGGCGGCGAAGCGCCGCCGCCTGACAAACAAGGCCCGGCGCAGTGTGGTCAAGGAGCGGCGGCGGTCTCTGGAGGACTGAGCAGGGCCTGGTGGGCGCGCTCGATAAGATACTGGCGAATATTTTCAGACCCCTGCGCCCCCAGGACGCCGGCAAAACCGACCATGCCGCCTTGCCAGTGCTGGCCGCCACGAACAATGGCATCCCATTGCGCGTGAGTCTCGGCGGACATGGCCCGGAGGTCCGGGGTGGCGCCTCCGCTTACCGCGCCGTCACCGTGACAAAAAACACAGTAGGCCAGATACTGCACCTTGCCATCCAGGATCTGTTCCGGCGTGGCCTCCAGCTCTGGTGGTGCGATTACCAGCGCAGGCGTGGCGGCGTCCGGCAGGGTGTCGTCAGCGCCCAGCCTGAACACCAGTAGCCTGCTTCTGTTGGGTATCGGCCCGGCGGTGAGGGCTTCGCCGCCTACCAGTGCCAGTGCACCACCCCAGCCAGCCACTACGGCAACATATTGCACGCCATCAATCCGATACGTGACCGGCGGTGCGACGATGCCGGTCTGGGCGTCAAAAGACCACAGGTCCTCGCCGGTATCGGCTGTATAGGCCACAATACGGCCCTCGGCATTACCCTGGAAGAGAAGGTTGCCCGCTGTGGATAACATGCCTCCGTTCCAGGGCCCTGCGTGGGTGACCTCCCACCGTGGTTCGGCCGCCACGGGGTCCCAGGCGACAATCGCCCCTTTTACGGTGTCCAGTACCGTTTGCTTGATCTCGGGGTCGTCCGGAAGCGAGGCGGGGATGCTGTCGGTGCCGGTATTCCAGTAGCCTGGCTTGTATTCAAACTGTTCATCGGCGGCATATACCCAGGGAACATCCTGCTTCGGGATATACACCAGGCCGGTATCGGGGCTATAGCTCATCGGGTGCCAGTTATGGCCACCGATCGGGCCGGGTAGTTGCAAGCCGGAATCGCTTCCTTCATAGCGGGATGCGGGGTTTTCTACTGGCCGACCTGTCTCCATATCAACATGCGAGGCCCAGGTAACACCGGCGTAAGGTTCCGCGGACAGCAATTCCCCGGTGGCGCGATCCAGCACGTAGAAGAAGCCATTCTTGGGGGCCTGCATCAGGACCTTGCGCTGGCGGCCGTCCAGTTCCAGATCCGCGAGAATCATGTGTTGGGTAGCCGTATAGTCCCAGGTTTCGCCGGGGCTGGTCTGGTAGTGCCAGACATAACTGCCGTCGTTAGGGTTCAGGGCGACAACAGAGGACAAGTAGAGGTTGTCGCCCCCGTCGGGACTGCGTATTTGCCGATTCCAGGGAGCGCCATTGCCGACGCCGATGTACAGGAGATCCAGTTCCGGATCATAGGCCATGGAGTCCCACACGGTACCGCCGCCACCGATCTCCCACCAGGCGCCGCCACCCCAGGTTGCCGCAGCAGTTTTCATCGCCTCGTTTTCGAAGCCCTGTTCAGGGTTGCCGGGTACCGTATAAAAGCGCCAGGCCATACTGCCGGTATCGAGATCATAGGCTGAGACATAGCCGCGAACACCCAGTTCGCTGCCACCATTGCCGATAATCGCCCGCCCTTTGATAATCCGCGGCGCGCCGGTAATGGAATAGGGGCGGCTGCGGTCGGTGGTCTGGGCTTCCCACAAACGTTCGCCACTACTGGCATCCAGTGCGACCAGGCGACCATCGAGGGTGCCGAAGAACAGCCGGCCATCGTCGTGGGCAACACCGCGATTGACGACGTCGCAGCAGAGGTGGACGGCCCATTCCCGCGGTACTTTGGGGTCGTGGAACCACAGCAGCTCGCCGGTTATGGCATCATGCGCGAATACCATGCTCCAGGAGCCGGTAGTATAGATGGTTCGGTCTATGACCAGAGGTGTCGCCTCTTTACCTCGCGCAGTGGGGTAATCAAAATACCAGTCCAGGCCCAGCTGGGTTACGTTGCGCGCATTGATGTCCTGCAGCGGGCTGAAGCGCGTCTCCGCATCGTCAAGACCATGCGTTGCCCATCCCATATCGACCGTTGTGGCATCGGTATCGGCGGTAGAGACCTGTCCATCAACATCACGGTCGCAGCCAGTGAGCAGTATTGAGCCGATGAGGAAGGGGACAAGTAGCGCGGCGGTGAGACCTGATCGTGGCATAATCTTCGTTCCCTGTTATTTTAAGCCAAGTCTAGGGTAATGTGATGGTAAAAGGAAAGTGGTGAAAACAGGGGTGCAGCCAGCCAGGTTAGCCAGGGGCGCTGTTTATATACTGGGGTTGCTGCTGGCGCTGGCCGGGCAGCCGGCATTGGCCGCTGACGGCTCCCGTTATCAGCGTACCGTCGCCGCTCTGCCGGAGGCCACGTCCGAAATCCGCGGTGATTTTGCCGCCATTGCACTGGCACAGCTGGCCGAGGCTTACCTGGCGGAGGCACGCCAGGCGCGTACTGAAGCCGTTGGTGTGCCGGGATCGACTCGTCTGCTCAGTTGGTCGCGGGGCGTAGAGCGCTATGTTCGCGAACTATGGGCGGCGCACGCGGAGGTGGCGCAGGGCCACCCGGTAGAACTGCAGGTGCTGCCCATGTCCGACGCCGCGGTTACCGTCGCCGGGCGTACCGTAATACTCAGCCATCCGCGCCGCGACCAGCAGGCGGTCTTCGAACAGGCTGCCCTGGCTGAGTTTTGCACTGCCCACGATTGCCTGCAGCTGCTGGCGGTCGCACCGGCAGGTAACCGGGAACCGATTCCTGTTAGCGCCTTGCCCCGTTCCGCGGACTGGGTTTTTACCGCTCGCGGGAATGTCTGTGTGCAGCAGGGCCTCAGTCTGCACTTTTCTCCCGGAGGATCGTTGCCCCGGCAGCGAAAGGTATGCGCGCAACTGTTTGCGGAATTACAGACACTGTTGGTCGAGTTGCGCTGGCAGCAACGTCAGGGGGTGATGATCGACTGGTCAGTGTTCACCCTGGCTGCGGCCCCGGATCGGGAACAACATCTGGTGACCCTCAATGGCGCGGGCGACGCGCTCCTGCTTAACCTGCCGCTGCTGTACCGAAGCGATGGATTGACGGAGCGCCTGCAGGGCTGGCTGCAGGCTTCCCTGGCAGGTAGCGTCTTCCCGGAATTGATATTACCGGCTACCGATTACAACTGGGGACAATAGGTTTTCCGCTATTGCCCTGGCCAGGCTTGGCGGGCACGCTAACGGTCTTTGCGGGCGGCGCTGGCAAACGCGGCCGCCAGTGCTGTCGGCGCTGCGGTGCTGGCAGTTGAATTCTTATCCGGGCCTTTATTGCCCGCCTCTCGTTTTTTGCCGCCTCCGGTCGCTATGCGGTTGCGCGGCTGATCATCCGCGCGATCCGTCGCCTTGTCGCTCAGGCGCATGGTCAGGGCGATGCGTTTACGAGCCTGATCCACTTCCATCACTTTCACTCTGACGATATCGCCGGCTTTAACCACGTCCCGGGGGTCTTTCACAAAACGCTCGGCCAGGGCCGAGATATGTACCAGTCCATCCTGGTGAACGCCGACATCGACGAAGGCGCCGAAATTGGTCACGTTGGTCACAGTACCCTCAAGTACCATGTCGGGTTTCAGATCGGAAATTTTCTCGACACCGTCTTGATAGCTGGCCATGCGAAATTCGGGGCGCGGGTCGCGTCCGGGCTTGTCCAGCTCGGCGATGATGTCCGTCACAGTAGGCAAACCGACGGTGCCGCTGGTGTAATCCTGGGGCCTGAGGCTGCGCAGGAATGCAGAATCGCCGATCAGGCTGGCAATCTCCCGCTGCTGGCGTTCAGCGATACTGGCGACCACGGGGTAGGACTCGGGGTGCACCGAGGACGCGTCCAGGGGATTTTGCCCGCCACTGATGCGCAGGAAACCCGCCGCCTGTTCGAAGGTTTTGTCGCCAAAGCGGGCGACCTTGAGCAACCCCTTGCGGTCGGTAAAGCTACCGGCCTGGTCGCGGTGCGCAACGATACTGGCTGCGAGGCTCTGGTTGAGGCCTGACACCCGGGTCAGCAGCGGTGCGGACGCGGTATTCACGTCCACGCCCACTGCATTCACACAATCCTCCACTACCGCGTCCAGCTGCCGTGCGAGTTGTACCTGGCTGACGTCGTGCTGGTACTGGCCCACGCCAATGGACTTGGGCTCGATTTTGACCAGCTCCGCCAAAGGGTCCTGCAGGCGGCGGGCAATTGATACCGCCCCCCGGATGGTGACATCCAGATCCGGAAACTCGCGTGCGGCGAACTCTGATGCGGAGTAAATGGAGGCCCCGGATTCATTCACCATTACCTTGCGACAGGAAAGTTCCGGGTGTTGGGTGAGGAGGTCGCCAACAAAGCGATCCGTTTCCCGGCTGGCGGTACCATTACCAATCGCGATCAGCTCAACCCCGTGTTTCTGTATCAGTCGCAGCAGCTCGGCGCTCGCTTCCCTGGTGCGGTTCTGCGGCTGGTGGGGGAAGATGGCGCCGTGATCCAGGTATTTGCCATTGGCATCCACCACCGCCAGTTTGACCCCGGTACGCAGCCCCGGATCCATGCCGATGGTAGTCCTGGCACCGGCCGGGGCCGCCAGCAGCAGATCTTTCAGGTTATTGGCGAAAACCTGTATCGCTTCCTGTTCCGCCCGCTCCCGTAGCTGGCCGAACAAGTCGGTTTGCAGGTGGGTCAATAGTTTCACCCGCCATGTCCAGCGCACACATTCCGCCAGCCAGCGGTCGGCGGGTCGCCCCTTATCCCGGATCGCCCAGTAATCGGCTATCATCACTTCGCAGGGGTGCGTGTCGGTGGGTTTTTCCTCGGCATTCATGATCAGGTTCAGCTGCAGGAAGCCCTCATTGCGCCCCCGGTACATGGCCAGTGCGCGGTGGGAGGGTATTCCCGCCAGGGCTTCGGTATGCTCGAAGTAGTCCCGGAACTTGGCGGCTTCCTCTTCCTTGCCGGGTACCAGGCGTGCGGCCAGCAGGGCGTGATCCTGCAGGAACTGGCGCAGCCGGGCCAGCAGGTCGGCATCCTCGGCGAAGTGTTCCATCAGAATCTGGCGGGCCCCCTCGAGGGCAGCCCTGGTGTCGGTAATACCGGCATCGGCGTTGAGGTAAGCGTTGGCCTCGCTTTCCGGGTCCAGCCCCGGGTTGGCCAGTAACGCCTTTGCCAGTGGCTCCAGTCCTGCCTCCCTGGCAATCTGGGCCTTGGTGCGGCGTTTTACCTTGTAGGGCAGATAAAGGTCTTCCAGGCGGTTCTTGGTGTCCGCCTGCAGTAGCGCTGCCTCCAGGGTAGGGGTCAGTTTGCCCTGCTCATCAATGGACTTGAGGATGACGCCCCGGCGATCTTCCAGCTCCCTGAGATAGCGCAGGCGCTCATCCAGGAAGCGCATCTGGGTATCGTCCAGGCCCCCGGTCACTTCTTTGCGGTAGCGCGAGATGAAGGGCACGGTGGCGCCTTCGTCAAGAAGGGTGATGGCGGCGCTGATCTGGCGCTCGGGGACGGCTAGTTGGTCGGCAATACGTTGGGCTATGGATATTGTCATGGCGTAGTGGCTTTGATTCCCGGGGTGATGACAAGAGGGCGCCATTATGCGCGAGCTGCTGCCGGAAACCGATCTGGTTTTTCAGACTGTTTTGTGCATGTGTCGCCTATACTGCTGCAGACAGACCAGGAGGAATTCACCATGAAAACATTACATGTGCTGCGCCATGCCAGATCCGAACCGGCGGGCCCCGGCGTTGCAGATCGGGAGCGGGGGCTTGATGAACAGGGTGAGGAGGACGCGCGACGCATGGGCGCCGCCCTTGCGGAGCGAATATTGCCGCAACCGCTGGTGGTCAGCCCCGCGCGACGTGCCCAGCTAACCCTGGCGGGCCTTTGCGAGGGCTGGCCCGCGCTGGCGCCTATGCCGCACCGCACGGAAGACAAGCTATACAGCCTGACCACGGGGGAGCTCGTCGCCTGGTTGCAGCAACAGCCAGATAGCGAAACCTCCCTGTTTCTGCTGGGCCACAATCCTACCCTGAGCGAACTCGTCAACCACCTTGCCTCCGATGCCGTAGCGGTTACGTTGCCGACCACTGGTTATGTCCAGCTGCAGCTGCCCATAGAGCATTGGCAGGAGCTTGATCGCGGTTGTGGCGAACGGGTATTGCAGCTGGGTCCGGCGACTGTCTAGCCACGCCGATGGGGTCGCGCATAATCAATGTCGGGCCCCAGGGGCACAATGCCGGTGGGGTTGATGGTGTGATGAGACGCGTAATAGTGGGTCTTGATGTGATGGAAGTCCACGGTCTCTGCCACTCCGGGTAGCTGATAGAGATCCCGGGTATAGCCCGACAGATGAGTGTAATCCTCAAGCCGTTGCCGATTGCATTTAAAGTGCCCATGGTACACGGCATCAAAACGAATCAGGGTCGTGAACAGGCGTATATCGGCCTCGGTCAGGCTGCTGCCTGCCAGATAGCGCTGGCCCGCCAGGTGATCCTCGAGAGTGTCCAGCTCTGTAAATACATCGCGGTAAGCTTCTTCGTAAGCGCTTTGGGTAGTGGCAAAGCCGGCCCGGTAGACGCCGTTATTGACCGCCGGGTAGATGCGGTCGTTCCACGCGTCGATTTTGTCGCGCAGTGCCGGTGGATACAGGTCCAGGCTGTTGCCGGTCAGGCCGTCGAAAGCGGTACCAAGCATGCGGATGATATCGGCAGACTCATTGCTGACAATGGTCTGGCGCCGCGTATCCCACAACACGGGTACCGTAACGCGGCCGGTATAACCGGGGTCGGCATCGGTGTATACCTGGTGATGAAAGCGACGGCCTGCAACCCGGTCACCGGTACTGCCCGCCTGCCTGTCGAAGGTCCAGCCGTGTTCCAGCATTAATGGACTGACGACAGAGACCCCGATCAGCCCCTCCAGGCCCTTCAGCCGGCGCACGATCAATGTGCGGTGAGCCCACGGGCAGGCCAGGGATACGTAAAGGTGATAGCGATCATTCTCGGCGGCAAAGCCTTCGTCACCGGTGGGCCCTGCTGCGCCATCCGGTGTTATCCAGTTGCGAAAGCGCGTATCTCCGCGTACGAAGCGTCCCCCGCTGCTATCCGTGTCATACCATACATCCTGCCATTTACCGTCTACCAGCATGCCCATTGCCTGTTCTCCTCTTCTGGTTTGTGGCGCAGCGCGTTGCTGCGTTGACGGAAGAAGGATAAGTTCGATTTATATGAATGAAAATGACAAAAAATCGCAATAAACATTCTATAAAAGCGAACCTATTGGTCCGTTGCCGCCAATAGTGAACCGAGGTAAATGGTGGCGGGTCCCGCACGATCCTGGTCCGCATAAGTCAGGTACAGTGTCGTATAGCGCCTGGATCCCTGTTCCAGCGGCAGTTCACGAAGATCACCCCGCTTCAGGTAGTGAGCCACCCGATTGTGTGGTAGCCAGGCAAACCCCATGCCCCGACGCACCATATCCACCGATGTTGCCACATGACTGACCGTCCAGCGTTGTTCCGCCCCCAGCCAGCCGGCATCCGTGCGCGGCCCTCGGGCTGAATCGCGGACTACCACCTGGCGGTGTTGTTGCAAGTCCTGCAGGTTGAGGCGGCCACGTCTTTGGTGCAGGGGGTGGTCTCTGTGTGCTACCGCGATAAACTCCGCCTGCATGAGCGGCTCACCGAGAAAGCCCCCGGGGATTTCCCCCGCGATCAGGAGATCCACTGCCGCTGCCTGTAACATTTCGCTGCCGCCGGACAATACGGTCTCGAACAGCTGGATCCGGGTCCCCGGGTATGTCTCCGAGAAGACCTGTAGAGCTTCTGCAAGTTGCCGGTAAGGATATACCTCATCCACCGCGATATTGATCTGCGCTTCCGTACCCTGTGCCAGGCTCTCGGCGATATCTTCCAGCTGGCCGGCCTGGTCGAGCAGCTGGCTGGCGCGACGCAGCATCAGTTCGCCGGCAGTCGTCAGTTGTGCCTTGCGTCCGATAACCTCCAGTAATTTTAGTCCCAATTGGTTCTGCAGTTTGTGTACCGCGTGGTTGATGGTGGACTGGCTCTTGTGAATGGCCGCTGCAGCCTGGGCGAAGCCGCCATGGCGAACAACCGCCTGCAACATGCGCCATTGTTCGAGTGTTGTGCGATTCATACACTGAATTCCTGTCGATTAAAGCGAAAGAAAGTGGCTAAATTATGCCATTTCTATTCTGGGCAGCGTAGTTAGAATGCGCTCACGTTCAGGGAGATTTGTCATGTCAAAGCGTATTATCCAGGAAGTTATCATTGCCCGGGCCAGCCGCGATGGCGACGGGGTTGCGATTGAGCGTGTTGCCGGTATGCAGCACGGCGCCATGGACCCGATCCTGATGCTGGATGAACTGCGTGCTGCGCGCAGGGAAGATCTTGGGGGCGGCTTTCCGGCACATCCCCACCGGGGTATGCAAACCCTGACCTATATGAAACATGGCGGCATCATTCATCAGGACAACCGCGGTCACCGGGGCGAAATCCGGGATGGTGGCGTGCAATGGATGTCGGCGGGCCGTGGCATCATCCACTCTGAAATGCCCACCCAGGACACACAGGGTCTACATGGCTTCCAGCTCTGGATCAATCTGCCCGCCGCTGAAAAAATGCACGAGCCACGCTATCGTGACATACCCAAAGAGGAGCTGGTAACCCTCTCTGGCGAGGGCTTCCAGGCTACTGCGATCGCTGGTGACTGGCAGCTGCCCGGAGCGGCTGTGACCGGACCCTTACATGAGCTGGCGCCGCGCGCAGGTGTGCTCGACCTGCATCTGGAGCCTGGTAGGGAGGTCACGCTGGTGCTACCGGCCAGTGAGTCTCTGCTGGCCTATATCTATGAAGGCACGACCGTCAATGGTGTTCGGGAACTCGCCGCCCGGCATCTGCTGGTGACCAGCCGGGGTGATGAGTGGACTGTGCGCGCCGGTAGTGAAGGTGCCTCCCTGCTGCTGCTGCGCGGCGAACCACTGCGGGAGCCGGTTGTCCAGTACGGCCCCTTTGTGATGAACACCAGTGCCGAGATTGACCAGGCGATTAAGGATTTCCGTAACGGCGATTTTGGCTGAAGCTCCTGGCTGCGTTTCAACGCCCGCAATGGTAGGCTATGCGCTTTATTCTGCGGGAGAGGCCGGATGTGGCGACTGCTTGCTGTTATCGGACTGTTAACCCTGGTCGCGAGCTGTGGTGCAAATCAGGTCCCTGCACCCGTTCCAGTAGAGGTTCCGGTAGATAATGCGTGGGTTGAGTGCACCCAGCCCCGGCCCCAGGTGTGTACCATGGAATACAGGCCGGTATGTGCCCGGCTTGAGAGTGGCCGCTTAATGACTTACTCGTCCCCCTGCAACGCATGTGCAGATGATGCCGTTACCGCCTGGCGGCCGGAGCCATGTCCTGACCAGTAGCGCAGCGGGTCCCGAAGTTTTTTGACCAGTAAAAAGAGTGAATAAATGAGTCTGACAAACCGGATCCTGATTGCCATGGTCACTGGCATTCTCATGGGGTCATTACTGAACGTGCTGCTGAACGCCAGTGGCCTGGCCGAAAGCTTGCGACAGTTTATTGATACCTATCTGGTATATGGGCTGTTTGATGTGATGGGGCGGATTTTCATCGCCACACTCAAGTTGCTGGTGGTACCCCTGGTACTGGTGTCGCTGATTTGCGGATCCAGTTCCCTGGGCGATAGCGCCAGGATGGGGCCTATCGCGATCAAGACCATCGGGTTTTACCTGGCGACGACTGCGATTGCGATAACAGTGGCTCTGCTGGTGGCGGTGGTCGTCAGCCCTGGTGCCAATGTGGAGCTGGCCGGAGAGGCTAACTTCGAGGTGGCAGCGGCTCCTCCGCTGACGGATGTACTGGTCAATATTTTTCCCTCCAATCCAGTGAAAGCAATGGCTGACGGCAATATGCTGCAGATTATCGTTTTTGCGCTCCTGTTTGGTTACGCGATTTCCCATGCCGGTGAACCGGGGCAGCGGGTGGCGGGTTTCTTCCGTGATACGGAAGCGGTAATCATGAAAATGGTGGCCATTCTGATGGAGCTGGCACCCTACGGGGTGTTCGCCTTGCTGGCCAAGCTCTTTGCGGAGATGGGTATCGGCGCCATCATGGATCTGGCGGCTTACTTCCTGACGGTGCTCGGCGTGTTGATTTTCCACGCTTTGTTCGTCTATAGCGCGCTGCTCAAAAGCCTGGCCGGCTTGTCGCCGCGGATCATGCTTGAGAAAATGCGCCCCGTATGGGCCTTTGCCTTCAGTACGGCGTCTTCGGGCGCGACCCTCCCTGTCACACTGCGCACGGTTGAGCGTCGTCTCGGGGTTCACAATTCGGTGGCCGGTTTCACTGTTCCCCTGGGTTCCACCATCAATATGGATGGCACTGCTATCATGCAGGGTGTGGCGACGGTATTCATCGCCCAGGTATACGGCGTTGAACTGAGCCTGGTAGCCTATGCGACGGTGATTCTCACAGCCACCCTGGCATCCATCGGTACCGCAGCGGTGCCGGGTGTGGGGCTGGTGACCCTGGCCCTGGTGCTGGAGCAGGCCGGGTTGCCGGTAGAGGGGATAGCCCTGATCATCGGTGTTGACCGTTTACTCGATATGGTGCGCACCATGGTCAATGTCACTGGCGATGCGACCGTTGCCGTTATTGTTGCCAACAGCGAAAACCAGCTTGATAAGCAGGTGTACCTGAACCCGAAAGCCGACCTGGATGCGGCTTGAGCCAGGATTATTCTATGTCGATACAAGTCTCTATTGTGCCGGTAACGGCCTACCAGCAAAACTGTTCAATCCTGAAGTGCCTTGCCACCGGCATGGGTGCGGTGGTGGACCCCGGCGGTGATGTTGAACGAATCCTCGAGGCCGCCAGGGAAATGGATGTTCGGATTGAGAAAATCCTGCTGACCCACGGCCATATGGATCATTGCGCGGCAGCGGATGTCCTGCGTCAGCGCCTGGGTGTGAAAATCGAGGGCCCTGAACGGGAGGACGATTTCTGGATCGCCAAATTACCGGAATGGTGCCAGATGGCTGGTTTTCCTCATGCGGATGCATTTGTGCCCGACCGCTGGCTGGAGGATGGCGAGACGGTCTCTGTGGGTGAGCAGACGCTTGAGGTGTTGCATTGCCCGGGGCATACCCCTGGGCATGTGGTGTTTGTTCACCGCGAACAGAAGGTCGCGTGGGTGGGAGATGTGCTCTTTCAGGGCTCGATTGGGCGTACTGATTTCCCGCGCGGCAATCACGATCAGTTGCTGGCGAGTATTCGTAACAAGCTGTTTCCGTTGGGCGATGATATTACGTTTATCCCCGGTCATGGGCCTACGTCGACGTTTGGCCAGGAGCGGCGGACGAATCCGTTTGTGGCGGATGCCCGATACGGCTGAGGGCGTGATATCCATGCAGGCGCGCCATGGTGCGGGCACCAGCTCCGCCCCTGGACCCTCTTCCCGGACACGCCGTGAATACGTCCATGTAGGCTCGTATCGCGCATCCATGCGCTCCACGGTCCGGGAAGAGGGTCCAGGGGCGGAGCTAGTGCTTCTGTTTTTGAGCGTAATTCTTGGGGTCTACTGGATGATTTTGAGCCAGTCGCCGGTGCGGGGTTCGCCGCGGGGGTAGAGGCCGTTGAGGAGGCGTAACTGGGCCTCGGCTTCGGGAATCTGGATGCTGGCGGCGAGGCTGGCCATGGTGGCGCCGCGGGGTACCTGGATGTAGCGCAGATAGCGTTGGGTGCCCTGCTGGCGCTCCCGGGGATGCAGGGGGCGGAAGCTCTCGATGATGGCGAGGAGGTCCTGGTCAGCGGTCGCAAAGTCGGCGGCGGCGCCTTCGAAGCGGTATTGCCAGTTGTGGTTGATCACGGCCAGTCGGCGGGCGCTGGTGGCGTTGCGGGCGATGGCGCTGTAGCCTTCCAGTCCTGCCTGTTCCAGCGTTATGCGGTTATCAAGCTCGCCCACTGCGGTGGTCTCCAGTATTTGTTGTGGGGTTTGCGCCGGGTCCAGGCGTTGCAGGGTGAGAGTGAGGCTGGCGCTGCCGTTGGGGGCTTTGGCAACGATGGCGGAGCTGCCGCTGGCCACCTGCCAGCCCGGCGGGTGGGCGAAGGTGAAGCCGAGTTTGGTGTGATAGTAGCGGTCATCTTCGCGCTTGCTGGCTGCCCCCCACACCAGGCCATCGGTGTGGCGCATGAATTCACCGGGCTGTTCGGGGTTCTCCGGAATACTATTGGATTCCAGTGCGTTGGCGGCGCGGATGACGGTCTGCAGGCGCTGGTCGTTGCGCGGGTGGGTTGCGTACAGGCCATGGTAGGTGCCCGCGGGTTTACCGGCGGTTTTGGCCCTGACTCGCTGGAACTGTTCCTGGTCTTTCAGTACGCCGATAACCTCGAGCAGGGCATCGGGCTCGTAACCGCTCAGGTGCATGTATCTTGCTCCCAGGCCGTCGGCCTCCAGCTCGTGTTCGCGACCATAGCCTCGTACCAGTTCGGTGCCGTACATGGTGGCGGAGTCCATTATTTGCCGGCTACCGGTCAGTACTCCCGCGGTGACGGCAAGCACTTGATTGGTAATGCTGCCGGCGCGCTGGCGGGCGGCATGGCGAGCGGTGATGTGGGCAATTTCGTGGGCGAGTACGCCGGCCAGTTCAGCCTCGCTGTCGAGATAACTGATCAAACCTCGATTGACATAGACGTAGCCACCGGGGGTGGCAAAGGCATTGATATCGGGGCTGTCGATAACGGTAAAGGTGAAATTGATATCGGGGCGATCGGCCTGGGCAGCCAGGCGCTGGCCGATCCTGGTTACGTACGCCTGTAGTTCCGCATCGTCATAGATGGCTTCATCATCGAGGATTTTGCGGTGCATTTCATCGCCAATCCGGGCCTCCTTTCCCTGGCTCATCACTACTACACTGGCCCCGCCGGTAGCAGGGTTAGTGGCGCAACCGGACAACGCTGCCAGTGCCAGGGTTATGGTGATAGCCTGAAGCAGGCGCGGGTAGAGTGACATGGCCACCTCCTAGTAATGCTGTGAGAGGAATTCCAGCAGCTGGTCGCCAATACTGTCGCAGGCGGTTCCCTGTACCGGGGCGATGATCGGAATGGGTATGACAACCGCAGGCATATAGGACTGTCCGGTGGCAGACGCATTGATCCGACCGACCTCGGCGCGGTTGCTGAAATCCCAGATAACGGCTTCGTAATCAGCGTCGTTGGACCAGGTACCAAAACCAAAGCAACCGGCGCCGCCCGGACTGATGCCGCAGGTCATGGACCCCGCCGCGTCATTGCGCACGGTGCTGCCGTCGATCCAGATCATGTAACGGGTTTGCAGTGCGGCCAGTTTTTCGGCTACCGGCAGGTGAGTAAGCAGTCGTCCCAGGTCGGCAGCCTGCAGGGGAGCAGTGCGCGGTTCAAACCAGGGGTACAGGGTATTCACGAATTCCAGCTCGTCGATGATGCGAATGGACTCATCCTGTGACGAAATGTGCTTGCCAACACAGCGAATGAAATCCGGTTCGGTTTCATAGTCACTGGCGTGACGACGACCGAGGATGACGACGGAAGCGTCACCAATGCCTTCGGTGGGACTGTTAAACACCATCTGGTCAACCGTGGCACTGACACAGCCGGTGACAAGCGGTGCCAGGCAGGCCCAGATCAGCAGGCGGGCGCGGTTCACAAGACGTCTCCCTTGCGCGGCAGTCCTGCCAGCCACTGTTGCACATCAGGTATCCTCAGAAAGCTGGTGGCGAAGTGCGCGCCTGCATCCCGCAGGGCCATAACGGCTGCCAGGTTAACGGCGCCCTCATCGCTTTGCATGAAGGCGGTGGGGGTCTTGCCATAGGCGGGCATGGTCCAGTTGGCAATGGGTTCGCCGCCGGTGGTAACCAGGTCAAGCCGGTAGCGCATCCAGATCTCATAAACCTTTACATTAGTCTGGGCAGGAATGGCGTACTGTAGTTCTTCCACTGCCAGCATGAGCACGGCATCCGTTACCGGGTTCATCTGCCCCGGGCCGGGCTTGCCCCGCATATAGACGACCTCGCGGAACATGCCGCGCAGCAGGGTATCCCAGAGTTCCACCTGGGCCTGCCCTGTTGAAACCCGCCAACTGGATTCCGCACGTCCCGCCGCCTCATCAAAAAATTCATGATTGGCAAACTCATCGTCGTACCAGATACCGATAGTGAGTGGCAGTTTGTTCATCACCGGGGCGGGAAACTGGCCTTCGACCAGTACCTGTTTGCCGCCGCAACCCGCCAGCAACATCACCAGTGCGAATACGGCCACTACTGGCAAACGCTCAAGGCCTGAAGTCATTAAGCCCGACAAAGGTACCTCCATTGCGATAAGTGAGCTCTCTCATTAACGCTGCAAATCTATGGACCGAATTCTGCTGGCCCGGAGCTTGTGTATAAAGTACGGGAAAGCCTATCGCGTGGATGCGTACCTGCTGTTTGCCGGTGTTGCTTTCCCGGTTCAATCGGTCAACGGTATCCAGTACCTGGCTTATGGAAGTGCCGGTGAAGTCATCGCCAAAGACATAGATACTGATTCGTTTGTCGGTATCGTAAAAAGTGCGGATGGCGTTGGTGATACCCTCGACCGGGCTGGAATTACTGAATACGTTCCAGTTACGCAGGCTTTGCATGATAGCGCTGCGCCGGGCAGGCGTATCCGGAATCCACTGACCGCGGTAGCGGCTGAACATATAGTCACCCATATCATTCATCACCTGGATGCCCTTTACCTCAGGATAGATACTCAATACTGCGTCAAGTTCCTTTAATACCCGATCCCAAGCATAGTAGAACATGGAGCCGGAGGTATCGATCACGAAAATAATATACTCGCTGTCGACCGGTATGCCACCAATGTAATTGTTCCGCGCCTGCTGTTGCTGTGCCTGCAGGCGTTTTTGCTCCTCTGACAGGGCCTGTCGGGCAATGGCGAGTTGCTCGGTAACGATATCGCTGGTGGTGGTCGCCACCTGCAGGCTGTCGTGCCGTGATTGTGTGGCGGCCAGCTGGCCCTGCAGGATGGCGATTCGCTCCAGGTATTGTGACAGTTGTTCCCTGCGGGCATTGAGGTCGCGATTGAGAACCTGGCTCTCGCCACGAATTTCGAACAGTTGTTCCTGTAGCCTGGCCACCCGTCCTTCAAGTTTTACTGCGGAGGCTTCTATAATCTGGGGCTGTACGGTTTTGGTGATGACCAGCAGCAGAATGATGGCGCCGAAGCCACAGCAGATCACATCCAGGAAGGAGAGGGAAAATTCCGCGGTGGCCCTGCGTTTTTTCATTATCGATCTCCGGGCCTAGGGCCAGTCCCTGGACGGGCTCATGAAACTGCCCTGGCTGGCCGTGGCCAACTGCCAGAATACCGAGGCCGCCATCGGGTCACCCTCCATGGGCGCTAGAATAATATTAACCGGTACGTTGCGTGGCAGCCGCCTTATTGCCTGCTGGTAGAGATCGAGGCGCTGTTTGCCGGTCACCGTGTTGCGCCCGGGGGTGCTGCTTCCCTGGGTAGGCAGCCCGTCGGTGATCAGGAAAATATTGTCTGGCCGCGGACTCAACTGGTTCAAGGCCAGGAAGGCATTTTCCAGACTGGTGCCACCGCTGGGCACGATCTCCCGCAACGCCGCAGTGACTGATTCCAGCTGCGGCTGGTTGGCCACTTCCAGCCATTTGCCGACGGTATTATCCAGCGCGGGCCGCGACTCGGTATTGAAGGTGATAACCTGGTAGCTGCTGCTGATGGGCAGCTGTGCGGTGAGCCAGTCCACGGTATTCAACGCTCTCACCCACTTATCCGCCTGGCGCTGGATTTCCGGCGCCATGTTGCGCAGGCGGATAATATTGACCACCCGGTCTGCCAGCATGCTGGCGGATACATCCAGCAGAATCACAATATGGCGACCGCCCAGGTTCAGGCCTGTGAGGTATTGCCGGTTACCCTCGCCGACAAAACTGCGGGCACTGAGGCCACCACTATCCACGGCGGATTCACGCAGCCGTTTTACTTCCTCCTCCAGGGCTACGATCTCTGCCTTGAGTGTCTCGACATCGGTACTTTCACTAACACCCTCCCGGCGCAGCGCACTGATCAGGGCTTCATAGCGATCGATGTCCGCCGTTATCCGGGTCGCCCGTCCCTGGGCCTCGACCATTGTCTGGTCGACCTCATCGATTGTATTACGCAATCGCACGAGTCCGGCCTCGCCGTCGGTAATTTCTTCTTCCAGTAAATTGACTTCCGCCAGGAGGTTTTCGTTGCGCTCCCGGGTTTCGGTTTCGATGGAGTGATCTATGATCAGGAATACCAGCACCACCGCGCCGAAACCACAGGACATGATGTCCAGGAAGCTGAGGTTGAAGGTAGTAAAACTGCGTTTCCGCCGGGCCATGCTCAGGCCTCGTTGACGGTAATCAACTGGAGTTTGAGCGTGTCATCCAGTTGCAGGCAGTCGCCACTGGCTACAGTGTCACCGTCATTACAGGCGTTGCCGTTGCGCGTAAGAGGGGCCGCTCCCGGCGATGCCTGAAGGTGCCAGCTGCCACCGGTATACACCAGCGACCAACCGTTGGCGACCACACTGCCGCTGGTTAAAGGCTTTGCCTGGTGATCCTGTAACAGGTGGGTAGGCGCAGCGCTTGCGGGTGTCGCACCGGCTGCCTGTGTCGGGGCAGTGCCGGCTAGTGGTGCGACAGCGGGCGTTGACGACCCGGCGTCGGCTGGTGGGATAGTGCGCTGATCGAGTTGCGGCAGGCGGCTGATGAAAATCAGTGCCTGCTCGCGCTGGACAATACGGGGTTCATGGACGGATAGCGCAGCCTGGAGATCTTGGGTGTCCAGCAGCGCACCCCCGAGCCGCGCCTGTAACCCCGGAAGTAGCGCTGTTATCGGGTCGAGCAACAAGAGTGTACTGCTGTCTTGTGCGGACATGCTGCTATGCACGCTGCGATACAGCGCATCGCTCGCCGCTTGCAAGTCGCCACGGGAAATACGCGCCTGGTAGCTATTTACCGTGATAGTGCTTTCCGCATGGCCCTGCAGCTGTTGCAGGATGGCCGGCAGGGCATCGTATAACTGCTGCTCGGTCTCTGCCCGTCGTCGCGGGTCAAATCGGGTCTGGCGAATGAAGGCACTGGCAACGGCTTCAACAATGCGCTCCTGCAACTGCAGCAAACCGCAGCCGGGCAGGGCGATGGCCTGTTGCAAGGCGACCTCTCCCCGCTCCGCGCGCAACTCCGTCAACAGGGCCTGGTGCAACTGGATTTCAAGGTGAAACACCGGGCAGTCGGTCTGGTACAGGCTGGCCAGTGCGACGCTGCGGTTAACCAGGCCCACGGCAGTGAAGGGACATTGCTCAATGATACCCAGGAGTAGTGCCAGCTGTTCCTGGTGCATGCTGCCCGGCACCGCCAGTAGAATTTCAGCCGGTTCGCCGGATTCACGGTGCAGGGCCTGCAGGTGGGCATGAACCAGGTCGGCATTATGCCGAGCGGGCCCCAGTGCCGGCTGCAGTGGGTCCGTCCCCAGCTGCCACCAGTAGCGCGTAGCGACGTCCCGCGGGCGCAGGCGGGCGCTGGCGCGAGCGGCTGCACCAAAGCGGTAACCACCGTTTTCAAGCAGCGCATAACCGGGACTTTGCAGGCGTTTTCCCAGATGCCAGAGCTGCAGGTTACTGTCAGTGATGTCGAGGCAGGCAATGGTCATATCAGTGTGCCACCAGATGGCGTAGCAGGTGCTTGTCGGCGTAGCGCTGACAGTCCAGCACCAGGCGCTCCTGGGACTGTTGCAGCTGGTGCAGGCAGAACATGATAACGATACTCAGCACCAGGGCGACAAAAGTGCTGTTGAAAGCAACACCCAGGCTGACGGTAACGCCGGAAATATCGCCTTCCACGGCCTTGTAGGCCTGGCCAAGCGCGTCCCCAATGCCGCGTACGGTGCCAATAAAACCAATGGAGGGAATGGCCCAGGCAATATAGCGAACCATGGAAAGCTCCGAGTCGAGTCGATCGGACTCCACTTCACACTGCTCACGAATGGTATCGGACACAGCCTGGATACTGCCGGTGGTCGAGAAGCGCTGGAGTGCGGAAAGCAGGGTCCTGGGCAGGAGGTAATCCTTCTCCCGTGAGGGGAGTGCTTCCAGGGAGCGACTGTACTCCCGCGCGTCTTCGGGCAGCAGGGTAGTACCCTCGGGAATGTCCAGCAGCGAGCGCTCCAGCAGCTGCTGCTCACGGAGGCTGTTGCGGCCCTTGTAGGCCATGATGGCGAGTGCCCACAGCAACAGGATGAAGCAGGCTTCCTGTTCGAAGTCGCGGATGACGACGGCGAGGGTTCGTTCGGGCACAAAGTCCTCACCGGCGGCCTGTAGTGCCATTTGCGACTGTAACTGGGCGTCGGCACTGGGCCTGATCACACCCACATAAAGGGCGTGGACGACGATAATGGCGATTAGCAGCGCGAAGAGCTGATAAGTAAATTCCGGGGATAGTCTGGTTTTCATTGTTGCTTCCTATATATCCACGGGGAACGAGACTGAGAGATCCTCTGAGATCTGCTCTGATGCCTCGTATTCGAAAGGTGACGTGCGCTCGCGCCCGGTAACCGATTCCGTGCCGGAATCACTGCCGCTGGAGGTGTCCGCATCCGCGCGGGCAGGCCCGGCGGCGGAATCCGCGGGCAGTTCGTTGTTTTCATCCTGTCCGTGGGATACGGCTGCGCACAGCAGGGCCATGGCAAGGAGGATACGCGCTAATACGTGTTTTTGTTTTTCGGGATTCAGCATGATGATTTACTCTGCATAGCGTGCCAGCCGGAATCCTACGTCATCCCGGCCTGCCTGCCCATAATCCCGATAGGGCAGGCGCAGTTCCGAGCGCCTGCCCATGGCCCAGCTGCTTCCGCGAATAACATAGTTGTCGCCGGTCTTGGGGCCGGTGGGGTCTGTCTCGGCGGCACTGTTGGCGCCCGGAATGCGGTAAACATCGTGCACCCATTCGGCAACATTGCCACCAAGGTCGTAAAGACCATAATGGTTGGGGGGAAAGCTGGCAACAGTGGCGCTGACTGCCTGGTCGTCGTTGTAGCCGTTGATGGTGCGTCCGGTGATGTAGGCGGAGCTGGTATCGGCATAATTTCCGGTAACCACGGTGGGCGGAAAGGTCTCGCCCCAGGGAAACGTCAGTAACTGGTCACCCCTGGTTCGGGCCGCCCAGGACCATTCTGCCTCGGTGGGTAGCCGATAGCCGATGGCCCCGGGGTTGAAGCCGGTGACGATGCCCTGCTCCTGTTGGTAAAAAGGAGCCAGCCCTTCCCGCTCGCTCAGCCAGTTGCAAAAGCGCGCGGCCTGCTGCCAGCTGACCTGTGCCACCGGCTGGTGCTCGCGGTTAAGGCTGCTTGCCTGTGCCTGCCCGGAGTTGTGGCTGGCCAGAAACTGGCGAAACTGGGCATTGGTGACCTCCGTGGTTTGCAGATAAAACATGCGGCGCAGGCTTACCGGTCGCAACACCTCGTTGGCTCGGCGGCCGGGCTCGCGCCGCGAACTGCCCATGGTGAATTCGGCGGGGCCGGATTCACCGGGAATGAACAGGCGCAGGGTCTGGCCAAGGGCGGTAGTGATTTCAGGCTGCAGGCGGGCCAGCCTGGCTTCTTTTTCAGTCTGCAGGTCAATACTGACACGCTGCTCGAGCGAAGGGCGGGGAGTGAGGCGCTGGTTAACCGTATTATACCCGGCCAGGCTGACCTGCACCCTGTGTTCATGTGCCGGCAATGACAGCGTCTGGTTGCCCGTGCCCACCAGCTTCCCATTGACGCGGACTTCGGCCCCGGCCGGGGTCACCTGCAAGTCTACGGTGCCCAGCTCCGCCACCAGTGCAATAGCTCTCTGGTCACTGGCACCGGCACTGAGCCGCACTGTCTCAGTGTGGCGGCGATAACCCGATCGGGACAACATCAGGCGCTGTGGCTGATCCGGCTTCAGGGAAAGGGTGAGGGGTGTCTGTCCCTGAAAATCGCCATCGAGTGTGACGTTGGCGCCACTGGGGGTACTGCTGAGCGTGAGCAGGCCAGCCGCCGGTACCAGCTTGATGATTGCGAGATCAATCGCTTGTCCCGCCCTCACATTGAGGGTCTGCTCAGCCTCGGTAAAGCCCATTTTGCGTAGCGCGAGCTCGCGCTCTCCCTGCAGGATTTCAAGGGTTGCCGGCGTAACCCCGCGGGGTTCACCGTTCACCAGTATCTCGGCGCCGGCGGGTTGGCTGGCAACAGTGACATTCGCCCAGGCCGGTGCCAGCCTGTTTTCGAAAGTCTGCGCCTGGTCGCGCCCTGTCACGCTGATGGTGCGGGTGACAGGCAGGTAGTGTGGGTGTTCCAGTTCCAGGGAGTAATCGCCTGGCGCCAGTTCCAGTATCGGCGAGGGGGTTTGACCCAGGGGTTTTCCCGCGACACGGATAACGGCGCCGGCGGGTTGCGAGACAATGGTGACCCGCCCAGGCAGGGGTTGGGGGTCGAAGGTGTAACGCTGGCTGTCTTCCCGGGTAACCCCAAGGGTGGTCAGCAGAGGGTAATAGCCCTTGGCGCTGATCTCCAGGCTGTACTCCCCGGGTCGCAACAGATAGCGCCCCCCCAGGACAAGGTGAAGACCGCCGACCTCCACGTTTGCCGGGTTGGTGGAATCGACGTTGATTTCCACCGAACGTGCACTGAACAGGAACCCCATGATCACTACAAACAGCAGGAGCACGGTGGGTAGCAGCCAATACCGCCAGTTGCGGCGGGGTGGCGGCGTTGGCGGGGCATCGCCCAATGGCTGGAATGCGCTGGGAGTGATGGTCCCGTTGGGAGCTTCGGGCTGTGGCATTCAGATTGGGTCCGTGCAGGCGATAAACAGACCAGCCGCTGTCTGGTCGTGCTGGATGGTGAAGTTCTGGCGGACATCGCGATAGCCGTCGCGGCTGCCTACTGCCGTGTACGTGCCGGGCCGCAACGATAGTGTTTGCTCCCTGATGCGGCCCAGCCGGGCGACCCGCTGGATGGTCACCTCAGTCAGCTGGTCAGAGCGCACCGTTACCGCAACCGGCGTGTTGGCCTGGCGCAGCAGGCGCTCCAGTTTGGCCAGTTGCTCGGCCAGTATCGGCCCCTGTGGCTGGAGACGGGAAGCCTGTTGCAGCAAGGCTTCCATATTCGCGGCAACCGCAGTATCGGCCAGCCGCTCGGGCTCCGCAAGGGTCTTGCTCAGTTGTTCGGCAAGACGTGCCCTTGGTGTGGCGCGGGCAAGGCCCTCCTGGGCAAATACCAGGGTGGCGTCAATCTTCAGCGCCTGGGCATAGCGTTCGGCTGCTTCCTGCCAGGATTCGCTGTCTTCCAGTTCACGCCCCTGGCGTTGCAGGTCTGCCAGTTGTGCCGCGGTTTTCGCGGAGCGCAGCTCGGCAACGGCGGCCGCCACTTCAGGACTGTTCGGGCGCAGCTTTGCCGCCTGTTCGAACGCTTTCTGGGCGGTCCCGAAGCGGCTGTTGTCGAGGGCACCATAGCCCTCGCTCATTGCCTGGCTGTAGCGCTGCTCCCGATGGGCTGCGGCTACTCGCTCCAGTTCTGCCCGGGCCCGCTTATGAGCCTTGTCGAGTTCGGTTGCCTCGCGTAATTGCCGCTCGGCAGCGGCCAGGTCGCCGTCTGTTTCAGCGTCGGCAGCATTCGCCAGCAATGCCATTAGCGGTTCCAGTGACGCGGCTCTTTGCTCAAGCTGCGCCAGCGCGCCGTTGTCCGGCTCAATTTGGCGCAGACGCTCCAAAGCCTTATCCAGCTGCTTTCTGTCGCCCTCTTCCAGGGCGGCTGCAGCGCTATCCAGTGCGGTCTGAACAATGACCGGGATTGCGGCTTGCACGGCCTGCAATTGTGCCAGGCTGTCTTCGTAATGTCCGCGCGCCTCGACAAATGCCCGGGCCTGGTACTGTTCATCGCCTCGGCCGGCGGCCGCTGTGGCCGCGGCATAATCATCCGCTGCCCAGCGTCGCGCACCCTGCTGTTCCAGGGTGAACTGCAGCTCCAGCAGCTCGGCGAGGACTTCCTGTGCTTCCTTGCGCAGGCGTCCCTGTTGGGCTTCTGACCAGGGGCTGGCGCCCGGGGCCTGGGCGGGGGAATTGTCCTTCGGCACTGTCGCAACCGGCGTCACAGCGGGCGCGCTCGCCTCTGGCGGCTGCAGGGGTGCCTGCGGTGCCAGCATTTGAGGCAACCAGAATACGACGGCGAGGGCGACAATCAGTAACAGCAACAGTGCGGGCATTACCCAGGGTGACCGGGGTTGTGTCGGTGTTGTCTCGGCGCTACCGCTTGCCTGGGGTTCCCTCACGGCAAATGGCGTTGGTTTTAATGGTTCATTATGATCGGACATGCAGTATCGAATGCCTTACGAATATGGCGACAAGGGTCAGGGAGCGGTCCGGCTTGCGGGAGGTTCCAGCGTGCCCATTTCGGCGTGGTAGATGTCGGCCAGCAATTCCCGCCATTGTTCGTACTGCTCTTCGGCGTTACCGCTAAGCATGACGGTGCGGTCCTCCAGTTCAATGACTCTCGGTGTAATCTCCGCCTCCAGGGACATGCCCAGTTCCTCCAGCGCAGCAACGTGAATTTGCGCTTCGGCGCGTTTTTCCAGGCCACTTTTGAGCAGGTAGCCACCGCCGATAATGGCCACATTTCCGGCGGCACGACTGGAGCCTTCACTACTGCCGGCAGCGACAATACCCGCGAGAATGGAGAGGCCACCCGCGAGCATACGTCGCCTGCTTTCTGTCTGCATCTCCTGCAGGGCCACGGACTCCTCGTAACTCATCTTGCGCCACTCCTGGTAGGGTACCGCCATTTCGCCGCTGAAATGGCTGTAGTGTTCCTGCAGGGTGTCGACAAACAGCTGATCGCGCTCGCGAATACTGCGCACCCGCTCCAGCATGGGGTCATTCCTGGCGGGCAGTCGCTTGATCACCAGCTGGTCCTTACGGTCTTTCTGCAGGTAACCGGCAAAGGCATCGGGTGCGAAGCTTTGTGCGAACAACAGTTCCGTCACCAGGCGCACATCCTGTAGTTGTGCCGGCTTCAGTGCCTGCTGTTGTTGCAGCAGGTCATTGGCAATGGTGTGGTAAATGGCCTGGAAGGGGTCATAGCTGTTGCGGGTAGTATTGTCATAGGCATAGCGGCTGGCATTGGCCGAGTAGTCCCGGTCCAGCCAGATGCGGTCGCGGGAATCCGTTGCCCTGATATGCAGCTCCAGTGCCTCGCCATTGGATTCGAGTATCGTGCCAGTGACCCTGAGGTCGGTAATCTGGTCGTCGTTGGGAACAACCCTGACTGCGCCCCAGGCGCCGCTGTTCTGCATGGCTGCCGCCAACAAGCGGGGCATGAAGCGAGCCTCGGCCTTGCGGACCTCGGGATAGATCTGCTGATCCTCCTCATAGTCTTCCAGGCCGGGGTCAAAGACGACCACCGCAACATCGAGGAGCAGCGCTTCCGGTACTGTTGCTGGAGGCGTCTGCAGGGGGGGAATCGCCGTGCTCTTTATGGTCTGGTTGACGCAACCCGATACCAGCAATCCCAGCAGGATTACGCTCGTAATAGTGTGCCATCGCTTCACGGGTCGATCCCCCGGTACCTGCGGTATTCGTCCCATAATTTTTCCCGAACCACCGGGTCGGGTTCGCGCATAGCCGCTTCGCGCAGTTGCCTTGCGACCACGTCATCGCCGTCACCGTCTGGAATATCAGCGGGCGGCGGATACTTGGCAGGATTGGCGGGCGCAGCACGCCCGGGGCCGCCGGCGCCACCGGCACCGCCGCTACCCCTGGCATCAGCGATATCGCCGTACGGATCACGCCCGCTACCACCGGCTGCCCCCGCAGACGCGGGCGGTGGATTTTCCGGTTGGGCGCGGGAATCGGAGCGGGCGGTGCGCCGTTGCTGTTGCTGTTCCTCCAGGATCATGGCGTCGAAGTCGCCTGCGCTGGATTCCAGACGGGCATCGAGAATTGCTATCTGCTCGGCAGGTGTGAGCGGGCCGTTGCCGCTGCTGCCCTGACCACTATCGTTGTCGCCGGTACCATCACCGCCGGTGCCACTAGCGGCAGCGCTGCCTTCACCAGCGGCTTCCGATTCGCCGCTTCCGGCAACGGCACCCGTACCATTTTCACCCGTTGCCGCCTCCATGGCAGCGAGAATACTTTCCATGGATTGGGTGCTGGCGGGAATATCGCGCATATCCGGCAGGGCACCGGGATCGCCGGTGCCGTCGGCGCCATCGCCGAAGCCCGGTTCTGCCTCAGCGCCGGCGGTCGCGTCGGCAGCGGCGCTATCGCGGGCACCCTCGCCGGCATTTTCCTGTTCGCCACCGGGTTCACCCCCCGGCATTTCACCCCCTCGAGATGCGGTCCGCTCGCTGCCGGCGTTGCCATTCCCGGCATCCTTGCTGCCTTGTGCAGTGTCTGTGACGGGTGCAGAGGGGGTGCCTGTGCTGGCGGGGGAAGGGGAACCTGTTTCAGTGGACTGGGAACCGCTGCTACCGGAACTGCCGGAAGTGGGCGGGGGAGGTGATGACGGGCTACCTGCACTCGAAGGTGCTGACGGTGGCTGTGGCTGGGTCGGATTATTTGCGCTGGGACACCCGGCAAGAAGCAGGCACAGCCCTGTTACCAACAGCAGAGGTTGGTTGTGGGAGACGTATTTCAGGCGTTCTTTATTGCTTGCTGTCATAAGCGAGAGTCAGTTTCTCTGTTGCCAGGGGTTCTCCGGTAGCCAGGTCAAACCTCGGTCTGAAAAGCGTCTGTCGTAACCTGCGCATCAGGCGATTGGCAAATCCATTGGCATTGCTGTTGTCGTCGAGCCGGTTCAGATTGCTGACCCGCCCTTCTGCACTAACGGTAAACTCCAGTACGACATCTCCGCTGGATGTGCTGGCGCGTGGGCTCAGCGGGTCGCTGGCCATCGTTGCGGGCAGCGCCTCCGGCTTCCCAAGAAACCTTGCAGCTGACAATTCGGCACCATCATCGGCAACAAGTTCCTCAATAGCCTGGCGATAGACCGCAAAAGCCTCTTCATGCTTTTGGTGCCATAGCATCCAGTCGCCCAGCATGACCAGGGTGAGGGCCGGGGTGTCGGCCCCTGGTTGCCGATGGATCTGTTCCAGATTGTGGATCGCCTTCAGCAGTGCCCGACCCTGGTCGTAATTGTCTTTCCGGTAGCCGGTAAGCCGGCGTCCGCCCCGGTCATTGAAGCCGTGGCCGGTGCCGGATCCACTCTGCAATTGATAGTCTGAAATCAGGTAGTGAGCTCGCAACATTTCATGTAACGGTTCCAGCAAGGCGGGAGACTGATCGCCTTCCTCTTCCAGGATTGCATTAAGGGCCAGTCTGTTCAATTCCCACATTTGCAGCAGGCGCTGGGCGGGCTCCTCGTCTATCGCATGGATATAGGCCTGCCCCTGCCAGCGCGCATGCTGCAGCAGGGCCCGGGTGCGCTGGGCAGGATCACTCAGGGCGCGCATTTGTACCCGGTAAAGATAGTCTTGCCGCTGGTCTGCGCCGAGGTAGTCCTTGAGTGCAGTAAGGCTTGCCACTTCTGACTGCAGCAGGGGTATTTGCTCGGTGCTATACAGTCCGCTGGTGACCCTGGCCAGATGGGTGCCGCGCTTGAATACGGCGATCGCATCACCGTGACGCCCCTCTTGCTGCAGAGACAGGCCGAGGCTCAGCAATTGCTCAGGAAGTGCCGGCCCATAGGCGCCGTATTCGCTTTCAAGGGCCGTTATGGTCCGGCGCAGTTGTTGCTGTTGGTCGGCTTGGAGCGCGATATCGCGGCCACTGTCCGCCAATCCGGGTTGAATGGACGTTGCGGCTTCACCGGTGATGCCGGTGTCAGCGAAACCGGGGCCTGCCAGCAGTGCACTGGCGAACAGTAGTGTGCGTGCGTGCAGTCTCATCATTGCGCTCATCACTATCACGGCAGATTAGCCCATAAATCGGTGGCGACTACGTTGGGTACAAGTATATACATTTCTCCGGTCGCCACACAAAATACGCACCGGCATCTCAACAGGTGCTCTTTTTTTTGCTTTGGAGTCGTGATGAGTCAGTTTGAAACGGAAACCGCTGTTCACCAGCAGGAAGACAATCTCTGGGTTGGGGAGTTGCATGCCGGGTGGCGTATCGGGGCGGTGCCTAACGGGGGATATGTACTTGCGGTCGCCGGCAGGGTGTTGCGCGAGGCGCTGCCGCACAAGGATCCGCTGGCGGTAAATGCGTTTTACCTGGCGCCCACCGTGCTGGGTCCGGTTGAGTGCCGTGTCCAGCCTTTGCGTGAAGGGCGTAATACCACCCACGCCACTGTGGGCATGTACCAGGAAGGCGAACTTAAGGTTCAGGTGACCGCGGCCTATACCACGCTCGCCAATTTAGAGGGGCCAAGCTGGTCGGCGGTCGAACGCCCGGCTTACCCACCGTGGGACCAGTGCAATCCTGGCGGTGATAGCAAACTGGAGTTTCGTCAGCGAATTGATATTCGATTGATGGATGACACCGATGTATTTAAGGGCGGCACGCCTTCCGGGCGTGGCGAGTTCAGGGGATGGGTACGGCATGCGGATGGCGCGGATCCGGATGCAATAGCCCTGCTGATGTTTGCCGATGCGTTTCCGCCGCCTGTATTCAATATTGTCGGGTTGGCCGGTTGGGTACCGACCATTGAATTGACAGTGCAGGTTCGCGCGCATCCGGCGCCCGGGCCACTGCAGGCCCGCCTCTTTTCACGGCATCTTACCGATGGTGTGATAGAGGAGGATGGCGAGTACTGGGACAGTGCCGGCCAGCTGGTGGCAGTCAGCCGCCAGACCGCCAAGGTCAGGCTGCCGAAGCCGCGTTAACCGAAGCCGCGCTAAGAAGCGAGGCGCCCACGTTGACTGCCGGCCATCTCAGTAGCCGGCGACATGACCGCCCGGGCGCCGGGTATCCGTGGCGCCGAACAGGTAGCCCCGCTCAAGCATGATCGACTGGGTGCGACCCAGGGTGCGTTTGGCGACATCCACCTTGTGGCCCTTTTCTTCAAGCAGGCGCAGGGTGTCCGCGCTGATGCCTTCCTCGACCAGCAAACGGTCCGGTAGCCACTGGTGATGTACCCGGGAGCCCGCAGCGGCGGTCGCAATGTTCATGTCAAACACGGAAGCATTGAGGATTGTCTGCAGAACCGCCGTAATGATGAGACTGCCACCCGGGCTGCCGGTGGCGAGCCAGGGTTTGCCCTCCCTGAACACCATGGTCGGGCTCATGGATGACAGGGGGCGTTTACCTGGTTCGATCCGGTTGGCGATACCCTCCACCAGGCCGAAGGGATTGGGCTGGCCGGGGCGGGCTGCGAAGTCGGCCATTTCGTTATTCAGCAACAGGCCGGTGCCGGGCACTGCAATATGGGAGCCAAAGCTGAAATTAAGGGTATAGGTGTTGCTGACCACGTTGCCAAAGCGGTCGGCGACGGTGTAATGGGTGGTGTCCCTGCTCTCATCCACCAGTACCTGCCCGGGGGTGATTTCCCCGGCAGGTGTAGCGCGCCCGGGGTTTATGAGTGCGCGCTGGCGTTCGGCATAGGCTTTGCTGGTAAGCTCGGCAACCGGCACCGGCTGGAAGTCCTGGTCTGCGAGATAGCGGCTGCGATCTGCATAGGCCAGCTTCATACTTTCGGCGAGATGATGGAGGTACGCCGCACTGTTGTGGCCCATGCCCTTTAAATCAAATCCCTCGAGAATGTTGAGCATCTGGATAATGTGTACACCGCCAGAGGAGGGCGGTGGTGTGGAAACAACTTCAACCCCATGGAAGTTGCCGCGCACGGGCGTGCGTTCCAGCGCCCGGTAGCCGGCAAGATCGGCAGTCGTAATCAGGCCGCCGTTCGCGGCCATATTGGCGGCGATCCGCTGCGCCACCTCGCCTTCGTAAAATCCTTTGCTGCCGTGCTGGGCAATCTGGCCCAAGGTCCAGGCCAGGTCGGGCTGCCGCCAGATTTCACCGACCGCGAACGGGCTGCCATCCGCCTTGAAAAACAACCGCCTGGCCTCCGGATCCATCAACAGGCGCTCCGCCCTGGCGTTGATTTCATGGTTGAGCGCGAAAGAGACCGGCAGGCCCGACTCCGCAAGGGCGATGGCCGGTGCCAGCACAGTGGCCAGCGGCAGTGTGCCGTAGCGTTCCTGGGCCAGCACCAGCCCTGCGACAGTGCCCGGCACACCCGCCGCCTGGTGACTGAAATAGGCCCGCTCGCGGTCCACTTCCCCCTCCTCGTTGAGGAACAGGTCCGGGTGCGCAGCGGCGGGTGCGGTTTCCCGATAATCAATCAGGGTCTGCTTGTTACCTTCTGCCAGGTGGACCAGCATGAACCCACCCCCGGCAAGATTGCCCGCGCGGGGATAACTGACCGCCAGGGCAAACCCGGTTGCCACCGCGGCATCCACCGCATTGCCGCCGCGTTGTAAAACGGCCAGGCCGATTTCCGCTGCCAGCTGCTCGGGCCCTACCACCATGCCCTGGCTCGCCACTTCGGGCAGGAAGCGGCTGCCAAAATCGATGATGGGCGTTTGTGCCGCTGGCTGGGCGTTTAGGGGTGCTGTCAGCGCGATGCTGAAACAAAGGACAATAACGAGGCGCAGGTAAATCACGTGGCGGGTTCCTGTGGCAGTGGGTGGTAGGGACTTTAACTGTTTTGCCGGAAAACGCATACTCTGCCGGGGCGAAGGCTTCTATCCACAGGCGGGTTAAAACAGGAGATGGCATGGGCGACCTGATGGCACTACTCGACGAACGCTGGCAAACCCTGTTTCAGCGCCTGGCGACCGGTGAAGATGCACCGCCGACCCTGCGCCTGCGCACCGAGGGCCTGATGGAGGCCGCTCTGGTGCTTGAACTGGCAACCGAGGAGGCACTGACCGCGCGCATGGGTGAGCATTATCAGGCGGCCTTCGGGTGTTCTCTGGAGCAGCATTTCGATGCCGACTGGCAGCTGTTTTTCAGGTTCCCGCAGATTCCGGCGATGGCGCACCGGGCACCGGTCTATCCCACTGCCCCGGATGACTTATAATGCCCGTATCGCTAATGAGGAGTCACGGGTGAACTACGAAGAATTCAGGCGCGAGTATCTGGCCGGTGGCCTGGAGCGCGACATGCTGGCGGAGTGCCCTGTGGCGCAGTTTGAGCGGTGGCTGCAGCAGGCGGTGGAGGGCAATATTCCCGATCCCACCGCAATGGTCCTTGCAACGGTGGACGATGAGGGCTTCCCCTGGCAGAGGATTGTTCTGTTGAAGGGTGTTGCCGCCAGCGGCTTTGTTTTCTATACCAATTACGGTAGCGCCAAAGCGAAGGCGATCGCGCGCGACTCCCGGGTATCCCTGCTGTTTCCCTGGAATATGCTCGAACGGCAGGTTATCGTCGGCGGACGCGCGGAGAAAATGTCGGCGGCGGAATCGGCGCGTTATTTCCTCAGTCGCCCCCGGGACAGCCAGCTGGCGGCCTGGGCATCGCGACAGAGTCGCCCCATTTCAGCCCGCCAGCTGCTGGAGGCACAGATGGGCAGTTTGCGGGCCAAGTTTGCCCGCGGTGAAATTCCAGTGCCTGATTTCTGGGGGGGGTACCGTATCATTCCCGAACGTATGGAATTCTGGCAGGGTGGCGCGCACCGGCTGCACGATCGCTTCCGCTATTATCTCGAAGCAGACGGCAGCTGGCGTGTTGAGCGCCTGCAGCCCTGATCTTATCACCCACACCAACAGGAGCACGAGTACACCATGATTGAACAGCATGAACTGGTGGGAGCCTGGCAGCTTGAGAGCTGGTCTATCGGCTATGAGGAGAGGGAAGGGTTTAGCCATCCTTTTGGTGAAGAGCCGCGTGGCCTGTTGCTGTACAGCGAGGACGGCTGGATGAGCGCCTCGATCAGCCGCCAGGATCGAGCCCGCCTGCCGGTGGGGGAGAGTCCCCGAAAGATTCCCGATTCGCAGCAGGCAGCGGCTTACAGCAGTTATTTCCATTATGCGGGTCGCTACCGCGTGGTGAACGGCGACGTCATCCATTACGTGACCCAGAGCCTGAACCCGAATTTCCCCGGTACCGAGCAGTTGCGTCACGCCGAACTTGATGGACAGACGCTGGTATTGACCGGTAAGGATGAGGCCGGTGGGGTTGTCCGCTACCACACACTGGTTTGGCACAGGGCGCCGGCCACCGCTCCTGCGTAGTGCCAGCTGATCAGCGTACCCGGCGCTGGCTGAAATAACGGGGCTCGGAAGCCACGCCCAGCAAGGTGCGCCGGATCATATCGAGTCCGGCCGCGGCAATCATGGTCTGGAACAGGCTGCGCTCTACCGGCCAGCACAGGCAGCTGGTGCGCAATGCGCCGGCGCTGCCCCAGGCCAGCCACACAGTCCCTACAGGCTTGTCTTCTGTGCCACCTTCGGGTCCGGCGATGCCGGATACCGCAATGGCGTAATCGGCACTGGCGCGCGCCAGGGCGCCAGTGGCCATTTCCAGTACCACCTCTTCACTTACCGCCCCATGGTTGGCGAGGGTGGTCTCGCTCACGCCCAGCACGGCTGTTTTGATGTGATTGGCGTAGGTCACAAAACCCGCGTGGAAGCCATCGGAAGAGCCCGGAATGCGGGTCAGCATACTGGCTATCAGGCCGCCGGTGCAGGATTCCGCAACAGTCAGGGTGTGGCCCCGCTCGCGCAACAGTTCGAGCACCCGCTCTGCAAGCTGGGTGTTGCCTTCGCCGATAATATGGTCACCGAACAGTGCTTCCAGCCGGGCTCGGCACTGCTGCTGCAGGGGTATTGCAGCAGCATCCGCAATGGTCAGCTTGATTTCCATCTGCGGTGCTCCCGCGCGGAAGCCAAGCTCAACCTCGTCTGGCCAGTCGGGGATGGTGTCACTGATCATTTGCTGGGCGCTGGATTCGCCCAGGCCGAAGGTTTGCAGGCGCAGGATCCGGCGCCGGGTTGGGCTGGCCAGGGTATTTGCGAGATCGGCGACAATGCCATCGAGCATGGCCGCCAGTTCGCCCGGCACTCCGGGCGTACAAAGTACCCGGCACTGACCAATACCGAGTTCAAAGCCGACTGCGCTACCAATGGGATTGGCGATGATATCCGCACCTGCGGGTAGCAGTGCCTGTTTGCGATTGGCGGCATCCAGTGGCAAGTTGCGCCGGCCGCACCAGGCCTGCAAATGGGCGACGGCCTGCGGATGCTCCGCCAGCGGAACGCCGGCTGCAGCCGCCAGCACTGCAGCGGTGAGGTCGTCAATGGTAGGGCCGAGGCCACCGTTGATGATCACGATATCGGCGTTGCTGGTCATATCCAGCAGTTCAGCCTGCAACAGGCTGGTGTCGTCGCCCACAGTGACCTTGCGATAAACCGTAAGGCCGACCTCGGCCAGGCGCTGGGCTATCATCGCTGAATTGGAGTCTACGGTGTCACCGCTCATGATTTCGTTGCCGGTAAGCAATAATTGTACCCTGGGGTCGCGCTTGTTCATGGTGCTTCCTTGGCATTTCGGGCGCCCAGCATAGCGCCAATGCTTTTGTCAGGGCAAAATGCTAGTGTCTGGTGTTGATGAAAATGGCTGGAACGGGTGGAGAGACGACGGTGAGTGGCAGATTTTGTCCCGAGTGCGGAGCGGTGCTGGAACCGCACGTCGTGGCCGGCGAGGTGCGGGGACACTGGCGCTGCACAGTCTGCGGCCGGCTTCATTATGACCACCCGATGATCGTGGTGACCTGTTTTGTGGCCTGTGGCAAGCGCTTGCTGTGGGTGAGGCGGGCGCTGCCACCCAAAGCAGGTGCCTGGGCCGTTCCCGGTGGCTTTCTGGAGCTCGGCGAAACCCTGGCGGAAGGTGCTGCCAGGGAATTGCACGAAGAGGCCGGTGTCCTTGTGCCGGCGTCGCGGCTGGACTTCTACATGGTGGGTACCATCACCTTCATCAACCAGGTGTATATGGCCTTTCGCACCACCGTGGAATCGGAGTTCACCCTCCCGGGGGTGGAGTCACTCGAGTGCGCCTTTTTTTCCCGTGAGGAGTGTCCCTGGGACCAGGTGGCCTATCCCGAGGTGAACGAGGCTATTGTCCAGGCCTACGATGACCTCGATTCCGGTGTGTTCGATATCTGGCATACGGAAATGACCGAATCCCGCTATCAGCGGCAGAGGGTCAGGCAGCACCTGCCGTCATAGCCCGTGCCATTTTCCGGTCCTGCGGGGCGGCGGGCGATGAGCGGATATGATAAAGTTCAGAGCTCACATTCTCTGGAAAAACGGATCAGTTTCATGGCATTACTCCCCGAGGTGGAATTAACCACCGATGAACAAAAGGTCAGCTACGGTTTCGGCCTGCAATTTGGCGACCAGTTGCGTCGCAATTACTTTGAAGGCCTTGACCTGCAAGCCGTCATGGCGGGTATGCAGCACTGGTTCAATGAGCAGCAGTCACTGCTGGCCGATGGCGAAATCAATCCCAGTTACGACGTCATCAGGGGTCGGCAGGAGGCGGCGATGGCTGAACTTGCCGCAAAACAGCAACAGCTTGCGGAGAAATTCCTGACGGATAATGCGGCTCGGGAAGAGGTGACCACCACCGCCAGCGGCTTGCAATATGAAGTACTGGAGACCGGCAGCGGCGCCAGTCCCGGACCGCAAAGTGATGTCGTCACCCATTATCACGGTACGTTTATTGACGGCAGCGTATTCGACAGCTCGGTGCAGCGCGGCCAGCCGGCGGAATTTGGCGTGCACCAGGTCATCCCCGCCTGGACCGAGGCGCTGCAGTTGATGAGTATTGGCGACAAATGGCGCATTACCAGCCCACCTGCACTGGCCTACGGCGAGCAGGGCGCCGGCGACACTATTCCACCCAACACGCCCCTGGTGTTTGAAATCCAGCTGTTGGAAATCAAGGAGTGAAATCGCAGCCATGACGGCAACCATTCACCTTCCCAGGATTCTGCGAGTCGGTGCCGGCGCCAGCCAGACCCTGGTGGACGCGCTGGCCGAACTCGGCCTGGCGCGGCCGTTACTGGTGACCGACCCGTTCCTGGTCCAGCAGGGGTTCAGCGAACGCCTGCTCGCACCACTGGTCGAGGCGGGGATCAGCTGTGATATGTTCGGCGACTGCGTTCCCGATCCCACTACCGACAGCGTCGATGCCTGCCTGAAGGTATTGCGGGCAGGCGATTACGACTGTTTGGTGGCGTTGGGCGGCGGTAGCTCCCTTGATACCGCCAAGGCGGTATCGGTACTGGCGCTGCACGGTGGCGCAATGCGCGACTACAAGGTTCCGGCCGTGGTAGCCAGCGGCCTGCCGGTAATTGCCATTCCCACGACCGCCGGTACCGGCGCCGAAGTGACCCGGGCGGCGGTAATTACCGATACCGCCAGTCAGGAAAAAATGTTGTGCATGGGGCTGGGCCTGGTGCCGGTAGCGGCCCTGGTTGATTTTGAGTTGACCATGAGCATGCCCCACCGATTGACTGCGGATACCGGCCTGGACAGTTTATGCCATGCCCTGGAGGCCTATGTCAGCCGCAAGGCCAACCCCTTTACCGACAGTATGGCGCTTACCGCCATGCGCGCTATCGCCGGGAACATCCGTACAGCCTGTGCCGAGCCGGACAACAGGACGGCGCGCGAGGCAATGATGCTGGCTGCAACCCAGGGCGGCATTGCCTTTGCCAATGCTTCGGTGACCCTTATTCACGGCATGAGCAGGCCCATAGGTGCTTTGTTCCATGTGCCCCATGGCCTCAGCAACGCGATGCTGTTGCCGGAAGTTACCGCCTGGTCGGTACAGTATGCCAGCGAGCGGTACGCGCATTGCGCTCGCACGATGGGTATGGCCATGGAGGGCGACAGCGACGCCCTGGCGCTGGATAAGCTGGTTGCGGGGTTACGGCAATTGAATGCCGACCTGGGCGTTCCCGACCCCTGCGCCTATGGTATTGATGCGCAGGCGTGGCAGGATTCCCTGCAACTGATGGCGGAACAGGCGCTGGCGTCCGGCTCTCCGGCCAATAATCCGAGGGTGCCGCAGCACGATGAAATTGTGACGCTCTACCAGCGGGTCTGGGCTGTCGCCACAAGCTGATGTATCGATCGCCCACGACTTACAATAGATACCGCCTTTGATTACACTTTCCACTCCCAGTAACCAGCCAGCGAACGGGTGCCAGTACTCATGAAACGCGTTGTATTCAACCAGAAAGGCGGGGTGGGCAAGACCAGCATCACCTGCAACCTCGCCGCAATCAGTGCAGCCCAGGGCTATCGCACCCTGGTGATCGACCTCGATGTCCAGGGCAATACTACCCATTACCTGGTTGGTGAAATCGATGCCGAGGCCTTCCCGGCTGAAGCCCAGGGTGTGGCGGGGCTGTTCAAGCAGACTGTGGGCTCCAGGCGCATGAGCAAGAATCCCGACGCATTCGTCTGGGAGACGCCCTGGGAGAACCTGTTTTTGTTGCCTTCCAGCCCGGTACTTACCCATCTGGAAAAGGAGCTGGAGTCGCGTTACAAGATCTACAAGCTGCGCGATGCGCTCGAGAAGCTCGATGCAGAGTATGACCGCGTCTATATCGACACCCCGCCGAACTTCAATTTTTTCTCGAAATCTGCGCTGATCGCCGCCGACACGGTACTGATCCCCTTTGATTGTGACAGTTTTGCCCGCCAGAGCCTGTATGCCCTGATGGATAACATTGCCGAACTGCAGGAAGACCACAACCCCGGCCTGGAAGTGGAGGGTATTGTTATCAACCAGTTTAACAGCCAGGCGCGGCTGCCGGGTGAGCTGGTGGCGGAACTCGAAGAAGAGGGGTATCCGGTATGCCGGACCTACCTGAATACGTCAGTTAAAATGAAAGAGTCACACAGGGAACATCGCCCACTGATCGACATGGCGCCGAGCCATAAGCTGACGCTCCAGTTTCTGGACTTGTATGCCGAACTGGAGGCGGGCCGCGACTGACCGGGCCAACCTCCTTCCCGGCAGGTGCTTACTATGGCTTGGGCAGCAGGCTGGCGGCTTTATCGACGGCGTCTACGTACTCATCCAGCAGTCGGTAGATAACCTGGCGGCAGGATTCCACCGTGTTGATCTGGCCGATCACCTGGCCGCAGGGGTTGAAAGCGACTTTCTGGCAGTCCCCGGCGTCGGCATAGGTTGCGGTGCGACGCATGCCATCCGAAGTGACCAGGCCCTGCAGGGGCATGCCCAGGGGGTCGGGTGAATCCTCGCGGCCCCAGGCTTCGGTCCATTCGTTCTTCAGCATGCGGCAGGGCTTGCCGGTCCAGGAGCGTGAGCGCACGGTATCTTCACTGGTCGCGTTGAGCAGTGATTGCTTCTGGGTGGGCTGGGTATGTGCCTCCTCCACAGTAAGCCACAGGGAGCCCGTCCAGACCCCGGCTGCACCCATCGCCATCGCCGCGGCTATTTGTCGACCATTACCGATGCCGCCGGCCGCAAGCATCGGCAGGTCGCCGATGGCATCCACAATTTGCGGCCACAGCACAATGGAACCGACATCGCCGGTATGGCCACCGCCTTCACCACCCTGGGCGATCACGAAGTCCAGTCCCGCCTCCTTGTGGGCAAGCGCCTGTTTGACCTTGCCGCAGAGCGCCCCGATCAGGCGACCGGAATCCTTTACCAGCTTTATCTTGTCCGCCGGCGGGGTGCCCAGGGCATTGGCGATCAAGCGGCACTTGGGCCGGGTCAGCGCTTCCTCCAGCAAGGGCGTCGCGGTAGCATCGGTCCAGCCCATCAGGCCCATTGTCGTGCTGCCATCGGGCCAGTCGGGAACACCGGCGTTGGCCAGTAACTGCTGGGCAAACTCGATGTGTTCCCGGGGCACCATATCCCACAACTGCTTCTCCAGCGCTTCCGGTGATTGGGTATCCATGCCCTCGTATTTCTGGGGTATGACCACATCCACCCCATAGGGACGGTCGCCGATATGGGCGTCAATCCAGTCCAGCTCCTCTTTCAGCTGCTCCCGGCTGAAGCCGACTGCGCCCAGAACACCGATGCCGCCGGCCTTGCTGACCTCAACAACGACATCGCGACAGTGGGTGAAGGCAAAAATAGGGTAGTCAATACCCAGTTGTTCACAAAGCGTATTGGCCATTGGTATCTCCCGGGCTGAAAAACAGTTTCCAGTATCCGCTCTTGGCCGCTGCGGCACAATGTTGCCTCAGTGCCAGCGAAACTGGCTCATCCGGTCAGGGAACAGTGTCGATAACACAATGACAGCATAACCTTATGCGGCTTGGTTATTTGTCAGCCCTGTCCCGATTCTTTACAGTGCGGGCTCTCTCTGCAAGGACTGTAGCCTTAACTACCGTGGATATCGATCTCGACAGTATCAACGCGACCCTTCGGCATGCCAGTGCCGCAGAGGTAGTGCAATGGGCGCTTGGTCTCGCCAGGCCAACCATTGCCACTACCAGCATGGGCCGCAACGCCGCGGTAATGCTGCACCTGGTGAGTTCGGTGGACCCTGCCGTGCCTACCATCTGGGTAGATACCGGGTATAACCTGCGCGACACCTACGTGGTTGCCGAACGCCTGATTCGCGACCTGTCATTGAACATGCATGTGTATTCCCCCCAAATGACCTCCGAGCGACGCAACGCCATCATGGGCGGTATCCCCACCGTGGATGAAGAAGAGCGTCATCAGGAGTTTACCCGCCAGGTGAAGCTGGAGCCTTTCGCCCGCGCACTGGCGGATTTCGCCCCCGACATCTGGCTCACCGGCATTCGTCGTGAAGAGACCGAGCATCGTAAATCCCTGGATATCGTGTCGCTGGACAATCGCGGGATTATCAAGGTGGCACCGCTTTTTTACTGGTCGGAACAGGATGTCGAGGACTATATGTCCCAACACGCCTTACCAAGTTGCCGCCACTACTTTGACCCTACCAAAGTACATGATGGCCGCGAATGCGGCCTGCACACCGCTGCCTGAAGCCGGCTGATACGGGTCCGGTTGGGGGCTTGCCAATGCTCTGTTCGATTACGTTATAATCTCCTTACGATGCCGGTGATACCCGGTGTCGGGAGGTTGATATGGCAAGGTTCAGATGGCCGATGGCGTTCGCCATCCTGCTGCTCGCGGGGTTGGCCGGCAGTGGTTGTTCAGTGTTGCCTGGTTCGGGTGCCGCAGTCGCTGAATTGCCCCCCCTGCGGCTGGCGAACGGGGTCGTGACGCTGGATGATGTCCCCGCACTGGCGCCTTCTCCCGAATTAACCGCGCTCACCGAGCCGATGCGGGCTTTTGTCGCGCGGTATGCTCCCCGTACCCTGGCGCCGCGGCAGCGACTGAACAGTTTGCATGAGGCGATAAAAGGGCCGGGAATGCTGGCTGTGGGTTATGACCCGTTCGCCGATGGCGACGCTGAAACCGTGTTCGATTCAGGTGCCGCCAATTGCCTGTCCTATGCCCACCTTTTTGTGGCGCTCGCCCGGGAAGCCGGCCTCAATGCGAGCTACCAGTGGCTTGAAGTGCGGCCCCAATGGACCCGCCTGGGTGAGCGGGTGGCTGTCAGCCTGCACGTTAATGTGCTGGTGAAGGTCTCCGCCGGGGAGCAGTACATGGTGGATATTGACCCGCTCCAGCCCCGTGATATTGCGGCCTCCAGGAAACTTGGTGACAGGGATGCCCGGGCACTTCAGCATAACAATCTTGCGATGGCCGCATTGGCCGGTGCCGAACCTGAAGTCGCCTGGGCGAATGCAATACGAGCATTGCAGCTGAGCCCCGACCTGCCTGAATTATGGGTTAACCTGGCAGCGGTCTATCGGCACGCGGAGCAGTTTTCCGCCGCTGAAAACGCGCTATTCCAGGCATTGAAGATTGATAGTGGCGAGCGCTCGGCGATGAATAACCTGGTGGTTCTCTATAGCCAGCTGGGCCGCGAGGGTGAGCGCGAATTCTGGGTGGAGCGAGTCAATCGCCACCGCGACCTCAATCCCTATTACCATGCCTGGCTGGGCGACAAAGCCGGGGAAGAAGAGGACTGGACGACAGCGCTGGACCATTACCGGCAAGCGCTGAAACTGGAGCCGAAGAACAGCCGCCTACTTTACTCAACGGGGATTATCCATTTCAGGCTGGCGCAATACGACGCTGCCGAGCGCCTGGTTGAGCGCGCAATCGCCACGGCCACCCTGCGGCCGGATATCCTGGACTACCAGGTTCAGTTGGCGGCAGTCCGGCGCCGACAGCTTGCCGACACCCATTAGGTTGCCAACGGATCAACCCTGATATAGCTGCGTTTGGACATTTTACCGGTTAGTCGCGACAGCAGGTCGGTCAGGGCCATCTGCCAGCCATACTTGCGACGCAATGCAGCCAGCGCAAGTACCGCCTCGGCCTCGTCCTCCACCAAAAAAGCGGACACATTTATCCAGCTGCCGGTGAGCCTACCGGTCACTGTGCAGGGTGCGATACGCGCCGCGCTGAAGTTACGCAAGCGCTTGACCTTACCGGCATCCCCTGCGGAGAACAGGTAATAGCTGTCTTCATGAGGCGCAAACCAGACCGGTGTGGCCACCCATTCGCCGCTGCGTTTGCGAGTTGCCAGGCTGAGATAGTTGCCCTGTTCGAGGCGGATCAATAATTCTGTATTCATTGGAGATTTCACCAGATTCTGGCGCCGAATGGCGTGACGGCGCTTGCACTTTAACGGCACAATGGTTCAACGATAACAGAACTTGCCCGGCCACAGGAGCCACTCTATGCCCAACCCCGGATTTGAAACCACCACTTCGGATATTATCTCCGGCCAGTCCCTGGTGGGGAAAGTGGCTCTGGTGACCGGCGCTTCCGCGGGCCTGGGTATAGAGACGGCCCGGAGCCTTGCCTCGGCAGGTGCCACGGTTTACCTGCTGGCCAGGGACCGTCGCAAACTGGATGCAGCGGTATCGACACTGCAGGCAGAGTCACTGGCTGGCCAGCTTGAGTGCGCCCTGCTCGACCTTGCGGATCTCGACCAGGTGCGTACTGCCGCCACCGGCTTGCTGGCGGCATGCCCGCGTATAGACCTGCTGATTAACAATGCGGGGGTTATGGCCTGCCCCCAGGGCGCGACCGCCCAGGGCCACGAACTGCAGCTGGGTACCAATCACCTGGGTCATTTCCTGCTGACCTGCCTGTTGTTGCCGGCATTGCGCGCAGCGGCGCAAGTCAGCGGCGAGGCCCGGGTCATTAATCTCAGCTCGGCGGGACATCGTTTTGCCGGGATGGACTTTGACGACCCGGACTACCAGCGGCGACCCTATGATAAATGGCAAGCCTATGGGCAATCCAAGACAGCCAACGCCTTGTTCTCGGTAGGCCTCGATGCACGTACGCGCGCTGACGGTATTCGCGCTTTCGCGGTGCACCCGGGCGCGATAATGACCGAGTTGGGCCGGCATATGAACGACGATGACATGAAGCAGGTTGCCGCCAGTTTTCCCGGCGGCAAGATGCGCTTCAAGAGCATTCCCCAGGGCGCTGCAACCAGTGTCTGGGCGGCTACCAGTAGCGAGCTTGCGGGCCGTGGAGGCCTCTACCTGGAGGACTGCCAGATTGCCGAGGCCGCTACCGCAGACCGGGCCGGGGGAGTGGAATCCTATGCACTAGACACCGCCATGGCAGACCGCCTCTGGCAACTTTCGCAGCAGTGGGTGGGACAAACCTTCTGCACAAACTGACTGGAGACTTACCACTCATGACAATTTCACTGTTTCGTTTGCCCCTTTTGCTGGTGACGGCCGCATTGCTGGTACCCCAGGCCCTGGCCGACAACCGCGATGATATTCGTCTCAAGTCCGGCGATGCCCTGGATGCGTTACTCAGTTATGCGCCCGGGTCTGCCGAATTGATCAGCCGTGCCCGCGGCATACTGGTATTCCCGGATGTGGTGGAAATGGGCTTTGGCACTGGCGGCTTGTACGGCGAGGGCGCACTGCTCGTGGGTGGTGAGCCCGTGGCTTATTATGCAACTGCCGCCGACCGCCGTGATGAGCTTGCCGACGCTGCGCGCAAATCCGAGGTGATCCTGTTCATGACCGACGATGCCCTGATTTCCTTCCGCAATACGGTTGGCTGGAAGGATGGGGTCCATGGCGAGATTGACCTGGTAACCGCCGATATTAATGGCGCTATCGAGCTCGAGCGAGAGGAGCACCCGATGCTGGGATTCAGTTTTTCCGACTCGGAGCTGTATGATTCCATTGATTTTGAGGGCACCACCCTGAACCGGATTGCCCGCTGAGAAGTCACCTCGCGGCCCCCGGAACACTGGCGGCCGCGACCTCATTTCGGTATTCTGCTGCGTCCTGATGGCCACTAGCAGAGTCCCCCTCAATGTCTGAAAATATCCCGGTAGCACATGCACTCAAGGGCGAGGTACAGCCCGGCGCTACCGTTACGGTCAGCGGCTGGTTGCGCAGCAAGCGCGACTCCAAAGCCGGCATTTCTTTTCTGGCCATTCACGACGGCTCGTCCTTTGACCCAATCCAGGCGGTGGTGCCGAACAGCCTGGGCAATTACGACAGCGAAATTCTCAAGCTGTCCACGGGTTGCGCGGTCACAGTCACCGGTGAACTGGTGGCCTCCCAGGGCAAGGGGCAGTCGGTGGAGATTCAGGCCACCGAAGTTACGGTGGTTGGCTGGGTAGAGGATACCGACTCCTACCCCATCGCCAAAAAGCGCCACAGCTTTGAATACCTGCGTACCCAGGCGCATTTGCGGCCGCGCACCAACACCTTCGGCGCCATCACCCGAATACGGGCCACGTTGGCCAATGCCATCCACAACTATTTCTACGGTCAGGGTTTTTACTGGGTCAATACGCCCATCATCACCGGCAGTGATTGCGAGGGTGCGGGTGAACTGTTCCGGGTGAGCACCCTGGATCTGGCCAATCTGCCGCGCCACGCGGATGGCTCGGTCGATCACAGCCACGACTTCTTTCACGGCGACGCGTTCCTGACCGTGTCCGGACAACTGGAGGTGGAATCCTACTGTCTGGCCATGAGCAAGGTTTATACTTTCGGCCCCACCTTCCGGGCGGAAAACTCCAACACCAGTCGTCATCTTGCTGAGTTCTGGATGGTGGAGCCGGAGATCGCCTTTGCTGATCTGGCGGCCAACGCCGATCTGGCCGAGGACCTGCTGAAACACCTGTTCACCCGGGTGCTGGAGGAGCGCGAAGATGACATGGGCTTCTTCCGCCAGCATATTGATACAACGGTCATCGACCGGCTGCGTACGGTAATCGACCAGCCTTTCGAGCGCCTTGACTACACCGAAGCCGTTCGTATTTTGCAATCGTGCGGCAAGCGCTTTGAATTCCCGGTGACCTGGGGGACTGACCTGGCCTCGGAGCACGAGCGCTATCTGGCCGAGACGCATGTCGGTCGCCCGGTGGTGGTGATGAATTACCCCAGGGAGATCAAGGCCTTTTACATGCGCCTCAATGACGATGAGAAAACGGTCGCCGCGATGGACGTACTGGCACCCGGTATTGGCGAGATTATTGGCGGCAGCCAGCGGGAGGAGCGGCTGGATGTGCTGGACGCGCGCATGGATGCCCATCTGCGCGAGGAGTTATGGTGGTATCGCGACCTGCGTCGTTACGGCAGTGTGCCCCATGCCGGTTTCGGTCTTGGTTTTGAGCGCCTGCTTAACTACGTGACCGGTATGGAGAATGTGCGCGACGCCATTCCCTTCCCGCGCACACCCGGTAACGCCAGCTTTTGAAGCCGGGCGCCATGCCCGGCTGTGGGTTACTGGCTTGAATCCTGTTCGGCGGGGGCTGCGCTGTCTTTGGCCGGTTTCAGGCCAACGCCGCCGGGGACCCTGAACAGCGCCTGGTACTGGTTATCGCTGTCTGCTCCGAGGTATTCAAGTGCCACTACCTGGCCAAGCTGGAAGCGGCGGCTGGTGCTGGTGAGACTGGCGGTCCACTTATCGTAACTGAACTTCTCCGGATCCTTGCGCAGGTCGACAAAGCCTTCCAGCCCATTGTCCTCCAGTTTGACGCTGAATCCCGAGCTGTTGATATAGACAATCCTGCCACTGAAGCCATTAACCATTTGCGGTGCCTGTCGCGCCAGGTACTTGCTGGCGAGCCAGCGCTCTGCCTCAAGGGTGGCCGCACGGGCAGTAGTGAGGCGCTCCTTGAGGGCCGCAAGCTGCTCCGGGGAAACGAGGTTCGCCCCATTGCTGTTCAGCGCGGCCTTGATCTGGAGGTGCACCAGAAAATCGACATATTTGCGCAGCGGCGACGTGCAGTTGGTGTAGCAGTCCAGCGCCATACCCATATGCAGGCCGGCTTTGGTGGATAATTCGGCCCGGGTAAGCAGACGGTTGATCATGCTCCTGAGGGGCAGGGCATGATCGCACCCGGCCAGGTGGCGCATGATATCCCGGTAACCTTCCCGGGTGACGGGAGCCAGGTCGGCGGCATCCGGTGCGTGCAGGGCAAGAAACTTGCGTACTTCATCCAGCCGATCGCCGCGGAACCCCGGATGGGTGACAAACGGGCCGCTACTGTCGGAATCCACAAGAAAACGCGCCGCGCAACGGTTGGCGGCGATCATGCACTCTTCCACGACCTTCTGCGATAACAGTTTCTCGTAGGGCTCGATGTTCTCAATCTGCTTTTTGTCGTTGAGGATCCAGCGGTATTCGCTGCGATCCTCCATTACCAGTTCATCCGCTTCGCGTTGCCCGCGCAAGGCGCGATACACCTGATAAAGTGCCTCCAGCGGGGTGGCATGGCTCATCAGATCGCTGCTGTGACCGGTGAGATAGCGATCAACCGCAAAGTAGGAGAGTTTGCCCCGGGAGCGCACGGTCGCCTCAATGAATTCAAAGTCACCGACCTTGCCGCTGTCGCTCACCGCGATCTTGCATACCAGTGCGGCCCTGTCATTGCCCTCGGACAGGGCGCAGGTGTCCTGGGCCAGCACTTCCGGCAGCATGGGCAGGACATCACCATGGAAATAGATGGACGTGCCGCGAGCGGCAATATCCTGGTGTAGCCTGGAGCCCGCTTCAATGTAGGCGGTGGGGTCGGCTATTGCGACGTATAAAGTCCAGCCATCACTGCTGATCTCCGCGTACAGGGCATCGTCAATATCCTGGGTTTTGGCGGCATCGATGGACACGAACTCGAGCCCGGTCAGGTCGCGGCGCGGCTGGGTTTCCAACGGCTTGCAGTTGGCCAGCAGTTGCTCGACGTCCGCCAGGGCGGGCGTGCTCCAGCTGGTTGCAAGGCGGTACTTGCTCATGGTGTAGCGGTTTTCTATGCCGGGCGTGCTGTCATCGCCCAGCACTTCCAGGATCTTGGCCTGGGGCTTACCGTCGCGAATCGGGTGACGCAGAATGGCGCAGCGCAGGTAGTCACCTTCCTTGACACCATTGCGGGCATGCGGCGGGATGAACAGCCAGCGCTTCAGTTGCGGCAGGTCCGGTTGCACAAACAGGGCTTTGCCCTTGCGCACGCAACGTCCCGAAAACCCCGCGAGAGGGCTTTCGATCAATTTCTCGATGTCGGCGATAACCTTGTTGTCGCCGGAGGGGCGAACACACACCTGCACCTTGTCATCGGGAAAAACCTTGAGCATTTCGTCCGGGGGAATGAATATTTCCCGGCCATCGTCAAGAACCGCAAAGCCGTAGCGTGACTGCGTGCCCTTGACGACTGCGTTGGCTCGCTCTTTTTCGGCCTCCATTTGGGATTTGAGGCCCTTGAGCTGGGCGAGAGTATCGTTGTTGAGCATCGCGTCGGTAAGCAGCTTTTGGAATAGTGGATTGGGGGTCTATCGTAGCCGAAAACGGGGTCGCTGTCAGGCGCTACTGCAAATAGCTGCGGCACGGCGCCACCGGTGTGGCGAGGCCGCCGGTCTGCGGCTGGTCTCTGCAGGCGCGGGCCTGTGCCGGACATCCCGGTGAGTCTGCCCGCTTACGGTAAATTCTGCTAAGCTGGCGCCGACGCGGTATCTATCCTGGTTTAATCACGGACACCCCCCTGAATGAAAGCATTGTTTGTCTTGTTACAGTACCTCGTACCCCAGCATGCGCTGTCGCGCTGCACCGGTTGGTTGGCGGGCCTGCGCCACCCGGTCTGGCTTAAGAACTGGGGGATACGCTGTTTCATCAGGATCTTTGAAGTGGACATGTCGGAGGCGGCAGAGTCGCAACCGGAGGCCTATGCCAGCTTTAATGCGTTCTTTACCCGGGCGTTACGCGAGGACCTGCGGCCGCTCGCGGACGCGGATATCGTGTGCCCCGTGGATGGCCGTGTCAGCCAGATTGGCCAGATTGAAGAATCGAGTCTCTTCCAGGCCAAGGGCCATCACTACTCGACCTGGGCGCTGCTGGGTGGCGATGATGAGCGCGCGGCCTGGTTTCGCAATGGGGAGTTTGCCACCATTTACCTGTCTCCGCAGGATTATCATCGGGTGCATATGCCGATTGACGGTGAATTGCTGGCAACCACCTACATTCCGGGGAAATTATTCTCGGTAAATCCAACGACCGCCGCGGGGGTCGATCGCCTGTTTGCGCGCAATGAACGCCTCGTATGCTACTTCGATACCGCTGCGGGGCCAATGGCCATGATCCTGGTTGGCGCGATGGTGGTTGCCGGTATCGACACCGTCTGGTCCGGCCAGGTCACGCCTCCACCGCGTCGCCCGATGCGGAGCGATTACCAAAAGCTACCCGAGCCGGTAAAGCTCGCCAGGGGCGAAGAAATGGGGCGCTTCCAGCTGGGCTCCACCGTGATCCTGTTGTTCCCCGAGGCCCGCATGCACTGGGTCTCCGGCTATGGACCCGAATCCCGGACCCGACTGGGCGAAGCACTGGGTAATCTGGGCGGGCGCGCAGCGAGCTGAGGGGGCCTGGGATGAGTTAGCCGTTGGGTTGCTCGAGCGTGCTGATGATGTGCCGGTAGCTCTGCAGCCGGCTGGTACTGATCTCACCCGTGGCTGCCGCAGCCAGGATGGCGCAGCCGGGTTCGCGTTCATGGCGGCAATCGCGAAAGCGGCAGTGTCCGAGCAGGGGCCTGAATTCGCGAAAGCCGAACTCGACCTGGTCACGGCTCATGTGCCACAAGCCAAATTCGCGAATACCCGGGGAGTCTATGAGACTGCCGCCTGCAGGTATATGAAACAACTGTGCCGTGGTGGTGGTGTGGGTACCTGTCTGGCGCAATTCGGACAGCGGACCCACCCGCAGATCCGCCTCCGGCAGTAGCGCATTGACCAGTGACGATTTGCCTACCCCGGACTGGCCAACAAAAATACTGATACGCCCCTGCAGGGCCTGGTGCAGTTCTTCCAGGCCCCCGCTGTGGCTGCAGGTTCGCAGCAGGCGATAACCCAGGGTCGGATAGAGTGCAAGCAGCGCGTCCATTCGCCCCTGCAGGGCCGGGTCCCGATCCAGCAGGTCGGTCTTGTTCAGGACCAGCACCGGTTCGATATCAACGGCCTCCGCGGCCACCAGGTAGCGGTCGATCAGGTTGCCATGCGGTTCGGGAAAAGGCGCTATCACTACCAGAATCTGGTCGATATTGGCGGCAATCGGTTTCAGCTTACCGTAAGGGTCAGGCCGGCGTAGCTCGCTGTGCCGCGGGTGGCGGGCCACTACCACGCCGACCGGGTCACCGGCACACCAGACAACGCGGTCCCCGGTAACAAGGCCATCGAGGTTGGCGCGGAGGTGGCAGCGCTGGCTGCTGCCGCTTTCGGCTTCGACCTGTACCTGGGTGCCAAAGTGCGCAATGATCAGCCCATCCTGTTCCGGGCCCAGCTCTCCCGCGCCCAGCACCTCGTCGGTAAGTTGCTCGCGCCGGTTGGCGCGGTCAGTGCGCTCCTGCTGGATCTTGCTGATCCGCCAGGATTGCTGGCGGCTGAGTTTGCGTTTGGTCATCAGAGCATTATTAGCGCCCGGCGTGGCGCTGTCGAGGCAATTTGATACACTGCCCCAATAATCATCACAGGAATGCAGACATCATGCAGCAGCCGGGCAACCTGATCTGGGTCGATCTGGAAATGACAGGGCTTGATCCCGATTCAGACCGGGTGATAGAAATTGCCACCATTATCACCGACAGCGAACTGAATACTCTCGCCGAAGGACCCGTGCTTGCGATTCATCAATCCGATGAAACACTGGCCGGGATGGATGAATGGAACACGACGCATCATACCCGTTCAGGGTTGGTGGAGAGGGTGCGTTCAAGCACGGTCAGTGAAGCGGAGGCCGCGAGCCTTACGATTGCTTTCCTGGAGCTCTGGGTGCCAGCCGGCGCCTCGCCAATGTGCGGCAACAGCATTTGCCAGGATCGTCGCTTCATGGTGCGACACATGTCTCAATTACAGGAATATTTTCACTATCGTAACCTGGATGTCAGTACCCTGAAGATATTGATGCAACGATGGCGTCCGGACCTTGAGCAGGGGATTTCCAAAACCAGTAGCCACCAGGCACTGGATGATATCCGCGAATCGATTGAAGAGTTGCGCTATTACCGTAGTCATTTTTTGAATCTCGGCTGAGGAGAAGCGATTGGACATTACAGTGACTGGTATCCTCATTCTTCGCGGCAGGTCGCCTTGTAGCCCGCCGCGGCGTTACGGGCGCTAACACCGCGATGGTTGCCGTTCGGGAGTCCACCGTGAAGGCCCTTTATCGTGAGTTGCGTCGGCGCAAGGTGATGCAGACCTGCATCCTTTATGTCGTGGCATGCTGGGGGGTGCTGCAGATTATCGACCTCCTGTTCCCCCTGCTTGAGCTGCAGGGAGACGAGCTCTCGCGCTATCTCTTTGGCGCGGCTATTGCGGGATTCCCCCTGGCCTTTGCCCTGGCCTGGGTTTTCCAGATTACGCCCGAGGGTATTGTCCGTTCCAGTCCTTTTGTCGAGCGCCGGGTCCTGTCCAACATCCCACCCGTCAACGATCGCAGGGAAACGGGCGTACCCCGTTATTTTCGTAAAAGTGAAGTTCCGGAGAGCTATGCCTGGACGCTGACTGCGGAAACCGGGCCTCTGGTGGGTCTCAGTTTTGGAATCGATCGCTCACTCGTACTGGGGCGCTCCGTTGAAAGCGATATTGCCGTGGTCAGCCCGCACGTGTCGCGCCAGCATGCGCGGCTGGACATAGATGGCGGCCAGTTAACGATCGAGGATCTCGGTTCATCCAATGGGACGGTCATTAACGGCAGGCCGCTCAATGGGCGCTGCACGCTCCAGAGCGAAGACGAAATCCGCTTTCACGATATTGTATTCCGGGTAACAGGCAGCAAGGGTTATTCCTACGCTGAAGAGGGTTTGTTGTCCCAGACAACCTTCATCCAGAACCCGGATGACAACGATCCTGATTCCTTCTCCGGCGGACGCTGACGGCGCTGACCGGCAGTCATGCCGTAGATGACGGGCGAGCGTGCTGTTGTAGCGCCCACTCGACATGTTCGCGGACCAGCTCTGAAGCATGGTCGCTGCGGGATTCAAGTGCGGCGATAACCTGCGGACTGGTGACGGCATTACCCAGGGCCACCGCAATATTGCGCAGCCACCGCTGGTGGCCGATCCGGCGAATTGCAGAGCCCTCCGTACGGCTGAGGAAAGTGGCCTCATCCCATTGGAACAGGTCCACCAGGTCGCTGTCCGCCAGCTGGTGCCGGGGCTGGAAGTCCGGTTCTGCGGTGATTTGTGCGAACTTGTTCCAGGGACATACCAGCTGGCAGTCATCACAGCCGAAAATCCGGTTGCCCATCAGCGGCCGGAGCGCGGGATCAATGCTGCCCTTGTGTTCTATGGTCAGGTAGGAAATGCACTTGCGGGCATCCAGTTCAAAGGGGCCAACGAAGGCGTTGGTTGGGCAGATATCGAGGCAGGCACGGCAGCTGCCGCAATGCTTGGTTTGCTTGGGCGGGTCTGCCGCCAGCGGTAAATTGGTATAAATCTCCCCAAGGAAAAACCAGGAGCCGGCCTTATCGTTTATGAGCATGGCGTTTTTAGCGATCCAGCCCATACCCGCGCGCTCCGCCAGGGCGCGTTCCAGTACCGGTGCACTGTCCACAAAAGCGCGATACTCGCCGCCACCTGCCCGGTGTTCCAGCTTTTGTGCCAGGCGGGCGAGCCTTTTGCGGATCAGCTTGTGATAGTCGCGACCGAGTGCGTAGCGGGAAATATAGGCCTTTTCAGGTGAGTTGAGAATCTCAAGGGGCTGTGTATCCGCGGGCAGGTAGTCCATGCGCAGCGTGATAACCCGGCAGGTATCCGGTACCAGTTCCGCGGGCCGGGCGCGCTTCTGGCCATGCCTGGCCATATAGTCCATGCTGCCGTGATAGCCGGCATCCAGCCATTTTTGCAGGTAGGCCTCGTGTTCCGCCAGCTGGATGTCACTGACCCCTACCTGGGAAAAACCAAGATCGCGCGCCCACTGCTCCAGTTGCTGGCGCAGGTCGTGCTCTGTCCGGGAGGTTAATATGGGTAACATGGGGCTGGGCCGCGGCAGTGTAAGAAGCCTATAATTTCGCAGTGCAGGAATTCGTCTAAGGCGACAGTGTAGCAGTGGCAGGCAAGGTTTGGCGACGAGGATGAGAGCGGTGTTTGAGTGGATGCAATTGGAGGCACTGTATAGCGCGGAGCAAACCCGTGCCCTTGATCGGTGTGCGATCGAAAACCACGGCATCAGTGGTGCGGTGCTGATGTCCCGCGCCGCTGCCACAGCGCTGGATCACCTGTTGTTGCGGTGGCCGCACCCACTGCTGCTGCAGATCCTCTGCGGTACCGGCAATAATGGCGGCGACGGTTACCTGCTGGCGGACCAGGCCCACAAGCGGGGTATCCCGGTACAGGTCTGGCAGCTCGGCGATGCCGGGAAAATGCGCGGGGACGCCCTGCTGGCCCGGCAACAGGCGCTGGCCAACGGCGTGGCGGTTGCCGCCTTTCATCCGGGCGCCCTGCGCGCCGAGGGTGTTTTGATAGATGCCATGCTGGGTACCGGGTTGACGGGCGAGGTGCGCGCACCTTTCAGCGAGGCCATTACCCTGTGTAACCAGTCCGGATTACCCCTGCTGGCGGTGGATATTCCATCGGGTTTGTGTGCCGATACCGGGCGCAGGCTTGGTGCGACCACAAGAGCCGACATGACAGTGACTTTTATTGGCTATAAACGAGGCCTGTTTACGCTCGATGGGCCCGATTGCTGCGGTATCCTGGTGTTCGCCGATCTCGGTGTGCCTGCAGAAGTGTATCGACAAAGTGCCCCCGACTGGCTGCGGCTGGATCTCGACCTGTTACTGGCGCAATTGCCATCACGACCCGCCAATGCCCACAAGGGGAATTACGGCACAGTGCTGGTGGTGGGTGGCGATTATGGTATGGGGGGAGCTGTGGCCCTGGCGGCCGAGGCGGCATTGCGCGCCGGCGCCGGGCTGGTGCGCGTCGCCACGCGAGCTGAACATGTTGCAGCCGTTATTGCGCGCACGCCGGAAGCGATGCCGGTGAGTGTCGGCTCCGGCCAGGCGCTGAAGCCACTGGTGGACAGCGCGGATGTGCTGGTGGTGGGTCCCGGCCTGGGTCAAAGTCCCTGGTCGGAGCAGCTGGTACAAACTATTGCAGAGAGCGGCAAGCCCTGCGTGCTGGATGCCGACGGGCTTAATATGCTCGCGGCGGGCCGGGTGTTATCGCCCCGGGTTCGGGATAACTGGGTATTCACGCCACACCCGGGGGAAGCGGCACGGCTGCTGGGATGCAGTACTGCCCAGGTGCAGGCTGACCGCTTCGCAGCGACAAAGCGGTTACAGGAACGCCTTGGTGGTGTCGTCATACTCAAGGGCAACGGCAGCCTGGTGACCGATGGCACACGTGGGCTACTCTGCGATTATGGCAATCCAGGTATGGCTTCCGGTGGTATGGGCGATGTGCTTTCCGGGGTGATTGGCGGCCTTCTGGCCCAGGATCTGGTGGGCCTGGACGCGGCGGCACTGGCGGTGTGCCTGCACGGGGCAGCGGCCGATATCGCCAGCGAGCAAGGGCAAAAGGGCCTGCTCGCCGGCGATTTGATGGTGCCCCTGCGCGCCTTGTTGGGATAAGTATGCTGCGACGGGAATTTCAGGCGACAGATGAGTCGGTTATGGTGGCGCTGGGTGCAGGCCTCGCGGCGGCCAGTGAGCCCGGCCTGGTGATTTACCTGCGCGGGGAGCTGGGCATGGGTAAGACTACCTTCAGCCGCGGCTTTATCCAGTCACTGGGGCATCGCGGCCCGGTGAAGAGTCCCACGTATACACTGGTCGAACCCTACACCTTCGAGGCGCTGGAGGTTTTCCATTTCGACCTGTACCGTCTCGGCGATCCTGCCGAACTCGAGTTCATGGGCATCAGGGATTACTTTGGCGGCGACAGCATATGCCTGATTGAATGGCCCGAGCGCGGTATTGGTGTTTTGCCCCCCGCAGATTTAGAGATTAGTATAGAGCCTGCTGGAACGGGGCGCCTGCTGCAGGTGCGGGCAGGTAGCGTAGTGGGTGATCGCGTTGCGCAGCGCTGGCAACCCGGCAACTGATTTGATAGACCAACTTACGACTGGAGTGACATGGGCAGGGCTTTCTGGATCAGGCTGATCCTGGGGTGGTGTGTGGTTTCCGCGACCTTCGCAGCGGAGATTCACGATGTGCGCCTCTGGCGTGCCCCGGATCATACCCGAATCGTGTTCGATCTCAGTGCTCCCGCTGATCATCGCCTGCTATCACTGGAAGCACCTGACCGCATCGTGCTCGATGTCTCCAGCGCGACGCTCAAGGCCAGCCTGGCGTCACTGGATTTCGCCAACACGCCCATTGCGCGTATTCGCTCAGGTATTCGCGATGGTACTGACCTGCGGATCGTGCTGGATATCGATACCAGGGTAGACCCGCGCAGTTTTGTGCTCAAGGCCAATGCCCAGGCCGGCGACCGTCTGGTTGTCGATCTCTACGACCGGGATGCCGACGGCCCGCCGGTCGCTAAAATCAGCAAAAACACCGTTGAATCGGCGCGCAGGGATATCATAATTGCGATTGATGCCGGCCATGGTGGTGAGGACCCGGGTGCGATTGGTCCCAATCGGCTGCGCGAAAAAGACGTGGTATTTGCCATCGCCCGCGAACTGCATGCCCTTTTTGCACGCGACCCGGGATTTGCGCCGGCACTGATTCGCACCGGCGACTATTACATCAGCCTCAAGGGGCGCCGCGATCTGGCGCGGGCCCGGCAGGCAGACCTGTTTGTGTCAATTCATGCGGACGCTTTCAAGCGCAAGGAGGCGAACGGTGCCTCGGTGTTCGCACTCTCCCTGCGCGGCGCTACCAGCACAGCGGCAAGCTATCTCGCCCAGCGTGAGAACGAGGCGGATCTGGTGGGCGGGGTTCGTATCAATGATAAAGATGACATCCTTGCCGGGGTACTCACCGATTTATCCATGACCAATACCCTTGATCACAGCTTGCAGCTTGGCGATAAAGTATTGCGACGGATTGATTCGGTGGCCCGGTTGCATAAGCGCCAGGTCGAGCAGGCCGGCTTCGCGGTACTGAAATCCCCTGATATTCCCTCCATCCTGGTCGAAACCGGGTTTATCTCCAATCCGGGAGAGGCCCGGAAACTCAGTACCAAAGCCTACCAGCGCAAAGTCGCCCAGGCGATTCACGCCGGCATCAGGGACTGGTTCCTGGCGCAACCGCCGGCGGGGACCCTGATCGCATGGCAGAAAGAACAGAACGGGCACGAGTACACGGTTGCGCGCGGTGATACACTGTCCGGCATCGCCCAGCGTTTCAATGTGTCACTGGAACAGCTTGCGGCCCACAATGCGATCAGCGACGCCCGGATCAATGCCGGGCAGACCCTGAGAATTCCTGCACTCTGAACCCAGCCGTCCCAGCCGTCCCAGCCTATGGCCATAATACATCGTCTCAGTCCACGATTAGCGAACCAGATTGCCGCCGGCGAGGTTGTCGAGCGGCCGGCATCCGTTGCCAAGGAAGTGCTGGAAAACAGCCTGGATGCCGGTGCCACGAGGATAGATATAGACATCGAAGCCGGTGGCAGCAGGCTCATAAGAATCCGCGATAACGGCGTTGGCATTGGGTCCGACGACATGCCCCTGGCACTCGCCCGCCACGCCACCAGCAAGATTGCTTCCCTGGAAGACCTGGAGCGCGTGGGCAGCCTTGGCTTTCGGGGCGAGGCGCTGGCCTCGATAGGTTCGGTCTCGCGCCTCACCCTGACCAGTAACAATCGCGAGGAGGGCAGCGAGGGTTGCAGCGCCCTGACCGAAGGACGCGAAATGGACGTACAGCTGCGCCCGGCGCCGCACCCGCGGGGTACCACCGTGGAAGTGCGCGACCTGTTCTTCAATACCCCTGCCCGGCGAAAATTCCTGCGCACCGAGAAAACCGAGTTCAATCACCTCGAGGAGGTGGTGAAACGCCTGGCACTGTCCCGCTTTGGCGTTGGTTTCAGCCTGCGTCACAATGGCCGTGTTATCCACAACCTGAAGGGCGCAGAGACAACCGCCGAGCAGCAGCGGAGGGTAGCCGCCATCTGTGGTCCGGCCTTCATGGAACAGGCCATTCACATCGACAGTGATCGCAGCGATATGCGCCTGTGGGGCTGGGTGGCCTTACCTACCTTTTCGCGCAGCCAGGCGGACCTGCAGTATTTCTTTGTCAACGGTCGGGTCATTCGGGACAAGCTGGTGGCGCATGCGGTCAAGCAGGCGTACCGGGACGTGTTGTATCACGGCCGTCACCCTGCATTTGTATTGTATCTGGAACTCGACCCTGCTCAGGTCGATGTCAATGTTCATCCGGGCAAGCACGAGGTTCGCTTTCGCGACTCCCGGGCCGTTCACCAGTGCATTTTCAGTACTCTGCACCGGGCCCTGGCGGATGTTCGCCCGGCGCCGGCAGCGGAAGCGCTGGCTACCCCCGAGGGACTGGCAATCAATGCCGCAACCGGGGAAATAGCACGCCAACCGGGCCTGGGCTGGGGCGCGGCGACTGCCCCCTACGGCCCCGCGCAGGCACCGATACCAGGACGGGCTCTCGAGCAGGTCCAGAGTTATGGCCGGGTACATCCGTCGATGCCCGCCGCTGCCGAAACTCCGGAAGATGCACCTCCCCTGGGTTATGCCATAGCCCAGCTCAAGGGTATCTATATTCTGGCGGAAAACACCTCAGGGCTGATATTGGTTGACATGCACGCAGCCCATGAGCGAATTACCTACGAGCGCCTGAAAGCGGCGCGCGACGTGGACGGTATTCGCAGCCAGCCGCTATTGGTGCCGCAGGCCATGGCAGTCAGCCAGCGTGAAGTCACGCTGGCCCGGGAACATGAGCACCTGTTCCGGGGCCTGGGACTCACTGTCGATATCGCCGGGGAAGAATCGCTGTTGATTCGCGAAATCCCGGTCACATTGCGTGATTCTGATGTTGAGGCGCTGGTGCGCGACGTACTCTCGGACCTTGTTGAATATGGCAGTTCCGATCGAATTGAAGCGCATATGGATGAGATTTTATCGACCATGGCCTGCCATGGCTCGGTGCGTGCCAACCGCCGGCTGAGCTCTCCGGAAATGAATGCATTGCTGCGGGACATGGAAGCTACCGAGCGATCCGGTCAGTGTAACCACGGTCGGCCTACCTGGACCCAGATGTCACTTGAGGAGCTGGACAAGCTGTTCCTGCGCGGGCGCTGACAATGGCACCGGAACAGGTCGCCAGGCCTTTGGTGGTCTGCCTGCTGGGGCCTACGGCTGCAGGTAAAACCGATCTCGCGATTGAGCTGGCCCAGGCTCTCGGCGGTGAGTTGGTCAGTGTGGATTCTGCCCTGGTCTACCGGGGGCTGGATATCGGTAGTGCCAAACCGGATTACCCGCATCATCTGGTGGATATTCGCGATCCCGCCGACAGTTATTCTGCGGCTGACTTTGTCGCTGATGCCAGGGGCGTGATTGCGGATATTGTGGCCCGTGGCAAGACACCGATCCTGGTGGGCGGGACGATGCTTTACTTCCGGGCCTTTCTGGAAGGCCTGGCAAGCATGCCGGGCACCGATCCGGTGATCCGGGCCGACATTGAGGCCGAGGCGGCCCGAATCGGCTGGCCGGCGCTCCATGCTCGTCTTGTCGACGTGGACCCGAAGACGGCGGCACAGATCCACCCCAACCACTCCCAGCGTATCAGTAGAGCTCTGGAGGTGTTTGTCGGCAGCGGCATTCCCCTGAGTCACTGGCAGCACAGCGGTGCCGGAGCATTACCGGCGGCTGCGGGCTACCGGATACGGCAGCTGGCAATTTGCCCCCGGGACCGTGCTGTGCTGCACCAGCGCATCGCCAGGCGATTCCTGGCGATGGTGGATGCGGGCCTGGTGGAAGAAGTGAGGCGCCTGCATGAGCGGCCCGAACTGCACGCCGGCCTGCCGGCAATTCGGGCAGTGGGGTACAGGCAGGTATGGCGTTTCCTGGAGGGTGAGTGCTCACTTGATGAAGCGATAGAGCAGGGGATTGCGGCAACCCGGCAACTGGCCAAGCGGCAACTGACCTGGTTGCGCAAATGGCCGGATCTGCATTGGCTGCAGACGGATGAGCGGGGGAACATTTGCGCGCCGGCGGGGTCTGATGATGTTGCATGTGGAATGGGTGAAAAACCTCTGCGACACGCCTTGAACTATATCCGGCGCGCCCCAATCTAGACCTCTATGCGTGTTCTATACTTGCACAGGCATCAAGCACCGAAAAGTACTGTGGCTTGCGGGCATGTGGCCATTGTGTCGCACCCGGGCTCGCAGAGTGATAACTACTTACTATTATTAAGGCTCCAATTGAGCCGGCCGAGGAGATGAATATGTCAAAGGGGCACACGCTACAAGACCCTTACCTGAACATTTTGAGGAAGGAACGCGTACCTGTTTCCATTTACCTGGTAAATGGTATCAAGCTACAGGGACAGATTGAGTCATTTGACCAGTTTGTTGTTTTGTTGAAGAACACGGTTAGCCAGATGGTCTATAAGCACGCCATTTCCACTGTGGTCCCGTCTCGTGTGGTGCGCGTGCCGATGGCGAATCCACAGGAAGAAGATGACGAGACCGAGAGCTGATTTGAGTCTTCTCCCGATACTCCCGAGGCCGACGAGCGTCCGCGTGCGAGGTTGCCTTGTTTTTTGAGCGGCCCGCATCAGGTGAGCGCGCTGTGCTGGTTCATCTCTCCATATCGGGAGAGGAGGAAAAGCAGGATCCCCGTGAGTTCGAAGAACTGGTCTTGTCTGCGGGCGGCGACCCGGTGGCGTTTGTCATGGGGCAGCGGGAGCGGCCGCACTCGCGTTATTTTGTCGGCACTGGCAAGCTGGAGGAACTGGCGACTGTAGTCTGCGATAACGAAGCGGAAATCGTCATGTTTAACCATTCCCTCAGCCCCAGCCAGGAGCGTAACCTGGAGCGCAAGCTACAGTGTCGTGTACTTGACCGGACCGGGCTGATCCTGGATATTTTTGCCCAGCGCGCCCGCACCCACGAGGGTAAGCTGCAGGTTGAGCTGGCGCAATTACAGCATATGAGCACACGCCTGGTGCGCGGCTGGACCCACCTCGAGCGCCAGAAGGGGGGCATCGGGCTGCGCGGCCCTGGTGAAACCCAGCTCGAGACGGATCGACGCCTGCTCAGGGCCCGCATCAAATCCATTATGGCGCGCTTGCAGAAAGTCCAGCGTCAGCGTGACCAGGGGCGCCGGTCACGGCGCCGCGCCGAAATCCCGACGCTGGCCCTCGTGGGTTACACCAATGCGGGTAAGTCCACCTTGTTTAATCGTCTTACCGAATCCAGGGTGTATGCGGCAGACAAGCTGTTTGCGACGCTGGACCCGACCATGCGCCGGCTGGAGCTCGACGAGGTGGGCCCGGTCATTCTCGCTGATACCGTGGGCTTTATTGCGCATTTGCCGCACAAGCTGGTCGAGGCCTTCAAGGCGACCCTGGAAGAAACGGTCAGTGCGGATCTGTTGCTGCACGTGATTGACTGTGCGACCGAGGCTCGCGAAGACAACATGTTCCAGGTGCAGTCGGTACTGGAAGAAATCGGCGCGGCCGATATCCCGCAGCTACAGGTGTTCAATAAACTGGATCTGCTGGAGCAGTCTCCGCGTATTGATTACGATGAGAACGGTAAACCGGCGCGGGTCTGGCTGAGTGCAGCCTCGGGAGAAGGTTGCGACCTGTTGTTCAAGGCGATTGTGGAACTGGTAGGGCAGGACATGGTGGAGCATGAAGTGTATCTCGAACCTGAACAGGGTCGGCTGCGCGCCTCGCTTTACCGGCTCGGTGCAGTGGCTGCCGAACAATACGATGACGACGGTGTGGCGCAGCTGAGCGTACGCTTGCCCCGCGCTGACTGGAACCGCTTGATGAAACCCGGCCCCGAGCCGATCATCTAGTATTGATTCACCTTTGCAGCCCTAAAGTTTGTTAGACTGCAGCGATTATGACAACAGGAGTTGGTTATGGCCTGGAATGAACCGGGTGGTGGTGGCAACAAGCCCAAGGATCCCTGGGGCGGTGGCGACCAGGGTCCCCCCGACCTCGATGAGGCGCTGAAGAAGCTGCAGGAAAAGCTGGGCGGACTGTTTGGCGGCGGCAAGGGTGGCGGCGCTGGGAAGGGCTCCGGGCGTGGTATTCCCGCCAGTCTATTCGTAGTGCTTGGGCTGGTGGTCGTGGTGATATGGGCGCTGATGGGCCTGTACCAGGTCGACGAGCAGGAGCGCGGCGTAGTGCTGCGTTTCGGTAAATATTACGAAACAGTGCAGCCGGGCTTGCAGTGGAACCCGCCGCTGATCGATGACGTGACTACCGTCAACGTTACTAAGGTGCGCGCGGCGTCCTTCCGCGAGACCATGCTTACCCAGGACGAGAATATCGTCGAGGTGCGCATGTCGGTGCAGTACGTGATTGATGATCCCATCAGTTTTGTGCTCAAGGTTCGCGATCCTGAAAACTCACTGCAGCAGGCAGCACAAAGCGCCTTGCGCCACGTGGTCGGCGATGCCCGGATGGATATGGTGTTGACCGAAGGCCGGGCGCAGATTGGTTTTGACGTGCAGACGCGCCTGCAGCGCTATACCAATGACTACCAGACCGGCATTCGTGTAGTGAAGGTCAACATCGACGAGTCCAAGCCGCCGAGCCAGGTTCAGGCGGCGTTCGATGATGTGATCAAGGCCCGCGAGGATGAAGAGCGCCTGAAGAACGAGGCCCAGGCCTATGCCAACGGCATCGTGCCCGAGGCGCGCGGTCGTGCCCAGAGGGTGACAGAGGAGGCAGCGGCTTACCGTGAACAGGTGGTTGCCAACGCCGAGGGTGAGGCCGAGCGTTTCACCAAGCTGCTGACCGAATATGCCAAGGCGCCCGAGGTTACCCGCCAGCGGCTCTATCTGGATGCCCTGGAGAAGGTATACACCAAAACCAGTAAGGTCATGGTCGATGTGGAGGGAGGTAACAACATCATGTACCTGCCCCTGGACAAAATGGTAGACCAGAGCAACAGGACGCGGTCCGGTGGCGGTAATGCCGGTATCGGCGGTGCCACGCTCCGTGAGCTGACAAACTCCGTTACCGAGCAGCTGCGTCAGGATGCAGCATCAGCCAGTACTCGCAGAGGAGGTCGCTAAGATGGGTGGAAAAGGTATGACCTGGATATTGGTGGGGGTGCTGGCATTGTTTGTCGTCAGCAACTCGCTCTTTATCATCAAGGAGACCGAGCGGGGCGTGATGCTGCAGTTTGGCCAGGTGGTGACACCTGATCTCAAGCCGGGGCTGCATGTAAAAATCCCCTTCGTCAACAGTGTGCGCAAGTTTGAGGGGCGGTTGCTGACCGTGGACTCCACCCCCGAACGCTTCTTCACCCTGGAAAAGAAGGCATTGATTGTCGATTCCTTTGCCAAGTTCCGGGTTGCGGATACGCTCAAGTTTTACACCGCGACCAACGGCGAAGAGGAGCGCGCCATGGCCCTGCTGGGGCAGCGTATCAACGACGGCCTGCGCAACCAGGTGGCGGTGCGTTCGATCCAGGAAGTGGTATCCGGGCAGCGCGACCAGCTGATGGAAGAGCTCACCGAGGCGCTGACCGACGTCGCCTTTGAAGAATATGGCGTGGAAGTGCTGGACATCAGGGTAAAGAAGATTGACCTGCCGCCCGATGTCTCGGAGTCAGTTTACCGGAGGATGAACGCCGAGCGCGAAAAGGAAGCTCGCGAGCACCGGGCCCTGGGCCAGGAGCTGGCTGAAGGTATACGTGCCGCGGCCGACCGCGAGGTTACGGTCATCACGGCCAATGCCTACCGTGATGCCGAGCTGATTCGCGGTGAGGGCGATGCCCTGGCTACGGCAATTTATGCGGAGGCGTTTAATGCTGACCAGGAGTTTTACTCATTTACCCGCAGCCTGCGCGCCTATCAGGATTCCTTCCAGAATAGCGGGGACCTGCTGTTGATCCAGCCTGACAGCAATTTCTTCCGCTACCTGAAGGATCCACAAGGGGGTAAATAACCCCAGAAATCACAGGGGCGTTCATCGGCCCCTGTGATAGAATCTGGCAACCGTGGGATATCGGCGCTGTTCTATACAAGCGCTGGTCTCGCGGTTTTTTTATGGCCGCAATCGTCTGCCCTCGCCGAAAGGCCGGCTGGGGGAGGGGTGTGCGGTAGTTCGGGGGGTTGACGTGGATTTTTGGCAGGTACTTCCGGTTGCGCTGGCGCTGGTGCTGGTTATTGAGGGGGTATTGCCCTTTTTGAGTCCTCGCCGCTGGCGGCAGATGGTCATGAATGTCGCCCAGCTCGAGGACCGGTTGATTCGTAATGTCGGTCTTGGCAGTATGCTGCTCGGGCTGGTGATTCTGTATTTGGTGCGATAAGGCAGGTTATGGCAACGGTTGATCGCTGGCAATTGCCAGACGGGGTGGAAGAAGTCCTGCCCGCGCAGGCGCTGGTCGTAGAGAGGCTGCGTCGACAGCTTCTGGACCTGTATCGCAGCTGGGGCTACCAGCTGGTGATCCCGCCTCTCATGGAATTCACCGAGTCCCTGTTGATTGGCCTGGGCAGCGATCTCGATCTGCTGACCTTCCGGATGACGGATCAGCTCAGCGGCCGTACCCTGGGGATTCGAGCGGACATCACCCCGCAGGTCGCGCGGATTGATGCACACAGCCTTGCGGAAACCGGGATAACACGCCTCTGTTATGCGGGCTCAACCCTGCATACCCGGCCCCAGTCACTACTGGCCTCCCGCTCACCAATCCAGGTGGGCGCCGAACTCTATGGTGACGACACCCTGGCCGCGGACGTAGAGGTTATTCGCCTCATGCTCGCTACCCTGGATACTGTGGGCATGCACGAGATGACACTGGATCTTGGTCATGTTGGCGTTTACGAGGCTGTACTGGCCAACGCGGGGCTGGATGGAGAACGGGAGGCGACGGTCTTTGATGCCCTGCAGCGTAAATCCAGACCTGATCTGGAACTGGCGCTGGCGGATATGGACCCGGCGATCATACGCCTCATAACCGGCCTGCTTGACCTGCATGGTGACGAATCCGTTCTCGATGGCGCCCGCGCCACATTTGCCGAAGCAGTGCCGGAAGCCCTGGCAGCGGTTGATGCCCTGCAGCAGGTTGCCGCGGCCATCCGCCGCCTGCGGCCGGGACTGACCATCTATTTCGATCTTGCCGAACTGCGCGGCTACCACTATCACACGGGTATCGTCTTTGCCGCTTACGTGCCCGACCATGGTCAGGCTCTTGCCAACGGCGGTCGCTACAACAATGTCGGCAAGGTGTTTAGCAGGGCCCGTCCCGCTACCGGCTTTGCCACTGACCTCAAGGCACTGATGACCCTTTTCTCGGTGACGCAAATAGAACGTGGTGCGATCAGTGCGCCGGACCTGGATACGCCTGGCCTGGTGGCGCGAGTGGGCGAATTACGGGCAGCAGGAGAGGTGGTGATCAGCTGTCTCTCCGGCAGCCCTGACCCCCGCTGTGACCGCCAGTTGGTGGAAGTTGATAACGAGTGGCTGTTACAGCCGCTGCAATCCTGATTAATAACGCGAGTTACACTTGATGAGCAAGAATGTAGTGGTCCTGGGCACCCAGTGGGGCGATGAGGGCAAGGGCAAGATCGTCGATTTGTTAACCGATCAGGCCAGCGTCGTCGTGCGTTTTCAAGGTGGACATAACGCCGGCCATACCCTGGTGATCGACGGCAAGAAAACCGTGTTGCACCTGATCCCGTCGGGGGTATTGCGGGCCGGGGTTCAATGCCTGATCGGTAACGGTGTAGTGCTGGCACCCGACGCCCTGCTCCGTGAAATCGGCGAACTGGAAAGCAATGGCGTGCCGGTACGTGAACGTCTGCGAATCTCGCCCTCGTGCCCGCTGATCCTGCCCTATCATGTCGCCCTGGACGTGGCGCGGGAAACCCGGCGCGGTATCGGCAAGATCGGCACCACCGGCCGCGGGATCGGCCCGGCTTATGAAGACAAGGCGGCGCGTCGCGGTGTCAGGCTGGGTGACCTCAAGGATCCCCAGCGCTTTGCGGCCAAGCTGAAGGAGGTGATGGACTACCACAACTTCCAGCTTGAACATTATTACAAGGTAGCCCCGCTGGACTACGATACGGTGCTGTCCGAAACCCTGGCCATGGCAGGGGAACTGCTGCCCATGGTGGCGGATGTCAGCGCGATGCTGCACGAGTGTCGCCGAACCGGCGCCAATATCATGTTCGAAGGTGCCCAGGGTGCATTACTGGATATTGACCACGGCACCTATCCCTATGTCACCAGCTCCAATACCACGGCCGGCGGCACCGCTACCGGCTCCGGCTTTGGTCCCCTCTATCTGGATTACGTGTTGGGTATCACCAAGGCCTATACCACCCGCGTGGGTTCCGGTCCTTTCCCGACTGAATTGTTTGATGAGGCCGGCGCCCATCTCGCTGCCCGTGGTCACGAGTTTGGCGCTACCACCGGGCGCGCACGTCGCTGTGGCTGGTTTGATGCCGTGGCCCTGCGCAACGCGGTTAACATCAACTCGGTGTCGGGAATCTGCCTGACCAAGCTCGACGTGCTCGACGGCCTGGACACCATCCAGATCTGCACGGGCTACGCGGACACAGAGGGCAATCCGCTGCCCAACCCGGTTGATTCGGACGACTATGAGGGCCTGGTGCCGATCTATGAACTGGTGCCAGGCTGGAGTGAATCCACCCTGGGTGCGCGTTCACTGGAGGAGTTGCCACAGGCGGCACTGGATTACATCCACAAGATCGAGGCAGTCGTGGGTGCTCCGATTGACATCATTTCCACCGGGCCTGACCGGGTGGAAACCATTGTCCTGCGTCATCCCTTCGCCGATTAGTCCGCTCCCAGCTCATCCGTAGTTTGGCCGGGATGGCCGGGCGGAAGCGTTGCCCTGAGTAGCGGACCGCGGCGCCAAATTAAAAATGGCTGAGTTTGTAGGTGCTGAAACTGAGCCCGGTCCACCGCCGAAAAGCGCGATAGAAGCTGTTGACCTCCAGGTAACCCAGCTCATCAGCCAGGCACTTTCCAGGGCGCCAGGTATCCCGCAGCGACTGCTCGCAGCGGTACTGGCGCGCACGGTCCAGCAGGTACTGGTAGTGGGTGTGGTCATTGCGCAGTCGTCGGCGCAGGGTTGTACAACTCATGCCCAGCTGTTGCGCGACGGTTTCCGCCCGCAGCCTGGCCAAATCACCTTGCAGCAGGATATGCAGCACCCTGTCGGTAGTGCGCGAGGCACAGGAGTGACGGGCAAAGGTGCGTGTCGTGGTTCCGGAATTTACCGGGATAAATGCAGAGCGTGTCTGTTCCATAACCAAAACTTCCTTGTTCGGGTTGATGTTGGCCTTACCAGCCATATGTAACCGTTCCCTCCCTGGGGCGGTGTTCGGGGTTGTGCCTTGGCACTTCCGATAACAAACAATAGCAGAAAGCCCGCGGCGTTGTGTAGCGCTGCGCCGCGGTCGGCCGCAAATGATGAAAGCGGGTTTTTAGCGGGCGTTCGCGGTATTGCCAAGCACATCCGGCAGGGGGCAATCCATGACCGCGGCGATAGCGGTGATCAGTTCGCGTTCCACCGCATTGAGTTCACCATCGGCAGTTGCGGCCCGGGCCATGGCTTTCAACACCATGGGCTTGAGCAGCGGGTAGCAATCGGCAAGCTGGCCTGTCGCTTTGGCGAAGGCTGCAAGGCTGCATTGATCCGCCGGTAACAGCTGCAGCGCCGGATAGCCCAGCTCGTCCGCGGCCAGCCTGAAGGTGATGTCGGCATCGCCGCTGCCCTGGTAAGCGAGCATCGATAACACCACCCGCAGGTGATACTGAATCTTGTCCAGGCTCCGGTAGCGGGGCCGGCTGGTCCTGACCTGGACGAATTCCGGGTCGAGGTAATGACGTACCAGCTGGAACAGGCACCACTCCAGCAGGTCGGTGCGCCGGTCTGCCCTGATCAGTGCCAATAGCGTGCGTTTGAAGCGCCGGTACTGGTTCAGGGACTGGCTTTTCAGCGCCGGCAGGCACAATTCCAGCAGTGGTAACCGGTGGCCGGGTTCAAGCTGCGCCACTGCGCCGAAGAGCGTATGCGCGAGATCTTCAAGGCCCTGGATACCGCTGTCTCCCAACAACTGCAGCTGTGCATCGCGAACGTCTTTTTGTTCACTGATCAATAGTGCCATGACCAGTGCGATAGCGCCCAGGGGCTCGTGGCTGTAGCGTATCAGGGCCACGGGTAGCTGGTTGTGAGCGGCCAGCTCGGCCTCCAGCTGGTCCGGCTCCGGGCCAAAATCAGCATCGGCTGTACTTTCATTGGCCACCGCCAGAGCGGCTGCCACCAGGGCTGCACGGCCCACACCCACGTCGGCGGCGGTCTTGCCCGAGGCTTCTTCTGCGTAGTGATTCACCTGCCGCTGAATATAGTTACCATCCCATTGCGGATCCAGCGTGCGGATGCGTTTATCGAGGGGAGGGTGGGTCGCGAATATCTGCCACAGCTGATGTTCAATCTGGCCAAAGAAAATATGTGACATCTCGCTGGCACGGCCGGCGTGTACCAGCGTACCCGGAACATAACCGCCGATAACCTTGAGGGCGTCGGCAATACCCCGGTTACTGCGGGTATATTGTACGGCGCAGGCGTCCGCCAGGTACTCTTTCTGCCTGCTGATCGCCGCCTTGATAAAGCCTGCCGCGAGGCCTCCCAGCCAGCCCAGAATCCACAGCCCCACCCCGAGCAGCGGTAGTGCAGGGCTGCGGGTGCTGCGATGGCGTTCATGGCCGGTGCGATGATGTCGGCTGGAGTGCAGCAGCAGATAACCGACATCGCCGATAAAGGTAATGCCCTTGAGCATAGCCGCCAGGCGAATATTCAAGCGCATGTCGCCGTTGAGTATATGGCTGAACTCGTGGGCGATTACCCCCTGCAATTCATGGCGTTTGAGGTGATCAATGCTACCGCGGGTGATACCGATGACCGCGTCGGAGGGGGTGAGGCCAGCGGCAAAGGCATTGATGCCGCGCTCGTCCTGCATGATGTAAACCGGTGGTACCGGCATGCCGGCAGCCAGGGCCATCTCCTCCACAATATTCTGGCAGCGCCGTTCGGCACGGTCACGGGTCTGCGGCAGCAGGCGACTGCCCCCCATGCCCTCTGCAACCGCTTTGCCGCCGCCTGCAAGCTGCAGCCACTTCACCAGTACCACCAGCATCACGGTCGCGGTAATCGCGAGGCCTATGCTGCCGAAGCGTTGCCAGCTGAAGTAGGCAAACAGGCCGCGCCAACCTTCCCGGCTGCCGGCGTAAACGCTGTAGTTGTCACTGCCCCAAAGGATGGCGGCGACCAGGATGTTAGTCAGCAGGACCAGGGCCAATACCGCCAGCACAAACAGCAGTGTCAACAGCCGGGCGTTGCGTCGCGCAACATCCTGCTGGGCGAAAAAATCCATTGCAGTGACTCAGGTTGGCCCTGGCTTGAAACTCAAAAACTTATCTTCGGCGCAGCCTGGATCTGTTCCGAGTCATCAAACTCAAGTAATTGGGCATTTTCCGGATGGCCGAAGGTACTGGCGAGCAGTATCGCCGGCAGGCTCTGGCGGTAGGTGTTGAAGGTCATAACTGCGTCATTGTAGCCCTGGCGCGCGAAGGCAACCCGGTTCTCGGTACTGGCAAGTTCTTCTGTCAACTGCTGCATGTTTTCGCTTGCCCTGAGTTCGGGGTAGGCTTCCATGGTGATGTTAAGTTTGCCCAGTGCACCCTGGAGTGTATTTTCGGCGCTGGCAAGCCTGGTCATGTCGGCGCCACCCACTGCCCCGGGATCCAGCGTTTTAAGGACAGCCGCGGCTTCGTTGCGGGCATTGGTAACCGCTTCCAGGGTTTCGCGTTCGTGACCCAGATAACCTTTTGCGATCTCAACCAGGTTGGGAATCAGGTCGTAGCGGCGCTTGAGTTGCACTTCAATCTGGGCAAAGGCGTTGAGATAGCGGTTCTTCAGGGTGACCAGCCGGTTATAAATGCCAACCGTATAGATCACCAGAGCCAGTAATAAAAGCCAGAATATGATGGTGCTTATAGCCATGTCTGCGCCCTCCAGAGGCGTTGTCCAGGTGCTGAGTCTACCGTAAAACGGCGACTGCGCTATGCACAGGTAACTGTACTGACGGTTACCGGCACGCCGTTGACGGCGGCGTTACCGGAGAGGGCATCCAGGGCGAGGTCATCGGTAATGTCATTGCAGCTTACCCCGGCATGACGCTTTGCAATATCCATGCGGATGCCGGGACGGTTATGGCCAAAGCCGTGGGGCAGGCTGACCACGCCACGCATCATGTCTTCGCTGGCCTCCGCGCGCACGATAAGCGACCCTGCCCTCGAGCTCACCGCAACCTCATCGCCATTGCCGATATCGCGGCTGTGCATATCATGCGGATGCATCAGCAGCGTGCAGCGGTCCTTGCCTTTCACCAGGCGCCGGTAATTGTGCATCCAGGAATTATTGGAGCGAACATGGCGGCGGCCAATCAGCTTCAGCAGCCCGTCTTCGGCCACTGCAAATTCATCGCGCAGGCGTTGCAGGTCTCCCAGTACCTGTGGGGTGGCGCAGTTGATGTGCTGGTCGCGGGTTTGCAGGCGCGCCGGCAGCTGCGGCTGCAGTGGGCCCATATCGATACCGGAAGGATGGTCGCGCAGCCGCGCCAGGCTGAGCTCAAATTCACTGCCCCTGCGCGCGCTGTAGGGGCCGCTCTGCAGGCCCATATCAATAATCTCGTCTGGTCTCATCACCGGCTGTGGCTCTTCACCCAGCAATGCCCCTACCCGTGCCCCCAGCTGGGCAAAAATTTCCCAGTCATGCAGTGCGTCTTCCGGTTTATCGAACACGGCCTCACTATGGCGGGCGGTGTTGCGAATGGCATTGATATGGAAGCCGATGTCGTAGTGGTCGTGCTCCAGGGGTGACGTGGGTGGCAGGATAATGTCCGCGTGACGTGTTGTTTCATTGAGGTAAGGATCCAGGCAGACCATAAACTCCAGCTGCGCGAGTGCATCATCCAGCTGCCGTCCGTTGGGAGTGGACAGTACCGGGTTGCCGGCACCTACAAACAGCGCCCGTATCCGGCCTTCCCCCGGCGTGCTGATTTCCTCGGCCATGGCAGAGGCCGGCAACTCACGATCGAACTCGGGTAACTGCCTTACCCGGCTGAAGTGACGGCCAAAGCCGCCGGGGCTTATGTTACTGACCTGGTCCACCGCCGGCAGGGTGAATAGTGACCCGCCGGGCTTGTCGAGATTGCCGGTGACAATATTGAGTATCTGGATTGTCCATTGGCACAGCGTGCCGTAGGCCTGGGTGGAAACACCCATGCGGCCATAGCAGATAGCGGCACCGGCGGCGGCGAGTTCACGGGCGATGCGGCGTGTTGTAGCGGCGTCGATGCCGGTATGGTCGGTGGCGAACTCGGGCGTGAAATCGGCAATTGCAGCGCTGATTTCGTCCAACCCGGTGACGAAATCAGCCAGGTGCGCAGGCGCCACGAGATTTTCCGCGAACAGGGTATGCAACAGCGCCAGCAGAAACAGGGCATCGGTGCCGGGGGTAATGAAATGGTGTTCAGTGGCCAGCTGTGCGGTTTCAGTGCGGCGCGGGTCGATCACCACCAGCTTGCCGCCGCGATGCTTCAAGTCCTTGATGCGTTTGCGCACATCGGGCACGGTCCAGATGCTGCCGTTGGAGGCAATCGGGTTGGCCCCCAGCATCAGGAAATAGTCGCTGCGGTCAATGTCCGGAATCGGGAACAGGGACTTGTGGCCAAACAGCCACAGGGAAACCAGGTGATGGGGCAGCTGATCCACCGAGGTGGCGGAAAAGCGATTGTCGGTGCGGAAATAGCGGAACAGGTTTTTCTGGTGGGTCATCATGCCGTAGTTGTGCACGGTGGGATTGCCCATGTAAATACCCACGGCATTCACCCCATCGCGCTGGGCCGTCTCGAGCAGCCGCTGCGCGGTAGTATCAAGCGCCTCTTCCCAGCTGATCTCCCGCCATTCATCGGCACCATCCGCTCCGGTGATCCGCCGCACAGGTCGTCGCAAACGGTCCGGGTCTTCGTGGATATCCTGCAGGGCCACGGCTTTCGGGCAGATATGCCCCCTGCTGAGCGGGTCATTGGGATCGCCCTTGATCGATATGACCTGCTCTTCGTCAGTGGTGATCAGAAGCCCACAAATGGCTTCGCACAGGTGGCAGGCCCGATGATGGATTCGTGTGCTCATGGTCACCGCTTGTCTGTTATGGCTTTGCCAAGAGTGTAGCCCTTTTGTGCGGGTGGGTTAAGGGTTCTGGTGACCCCAATATGCCGCTGGTTATGCCCGCCAGGTTTGTGTAACCTCAACAGTCTGCCCACTTTGGCCAGGGAAACGATGAACGAAAGCTGGAAGTCTTATCAGGCGGGCAACTTCTTCGACGAGCTGATTACCCCTGCCGGCCAGCCACGAACGGCGGCCCGCGGGGCCATTCGCCTGTTGCAGGGTTTGTCGGTGCAGGAGATGGCGGATCGCCGTGCGGCGGCCGAACTGGCGATCCGGGAAATGGGTATTTCCTTTACCGTGTACACCGAGGGCGGCAATATCGATCGCGCCTGGCCTTTCGATATCATTCCCCGGGTGATTTCCGCGCGGCAGTGGCAGGCGGTCAGCGACGGCCTGCGCCAACGCAGCCGGGCCCTCAACTGCTTTATCGATGACATCTACAACAAGCAACGCATTCTCGCCGATGGCATAGTGCCTGCGGACATAGTGCTGGAATCTGCGAACTACAAGGCACCCTGTGCCGGTATGTCGCCGCGCTACGGCGTATGGGCGCATATCTGTGGCTCTGACCTGGTGCGCGATGGTGATGGCAGGTTTTACGTGCTGGAGGACAATCTTCGGGTGCCCTCAGGTGTCTCCTACATGATTGAAAATCGCGAAATCACCAAGCGGGTATTACCGGAGCTGTTCGAAAACTACAGTATCCTGCCGCTGGACGACTACCCTTCACGGCTATACGGGACACTGGCTTCCCTGTCACCACGCGAGCGCCGGCGGCCGTGCATTGTAGTGCTCACCCCCGGCATTTATAACTCCGCCTATTTTGAGCATGCCTACCTGGCCCAGGGTATGGGGGCGGAACTGGTAGAGGGCAGTGACCTGCTGGTGGCGGATGACGACTGCGTTTACATGCGCACCGTTGATGGCCCACTGCAGGTGGATGTTATTTACCGCCGCATCGACGAAGACTTCATGGACCCGGAAGTGTTCAGGGAAGACTCGGCACTGGGCGTTCCCGGCCTGATGCGTGCCTGGAAGGCGGGCAAGGTCGCGATCGCCAATGCACCCGGCAGCGGTGTCGCCGACGATAAGGTCATTTATGCGTTCGTTCCGGAGATGATCCGTTACTACCTGAAGGAAAAGCCGTTGCTTGCCAGCGTACCCACTTACCTGTGTATGCGCGAGAAGGACCGCGAATACGTGCTTAACAACCTGGACAAGCTGGTGGTCAAGCCCGCCAATGAGTCCGGTGGTTACGGCATTATGGTAGGCCCCCACAGTACCGCGGCAACCCGCCGCGAGTTTGCCGCCCTGATTGAGGCCAATCCGCGTAATTATGTGGCCCAGCCGACACTCGCGCTATCGACGGCTCCCACTTATATTGACGACGCCGTTGAACCACGGCACCTCGATTTACGCCCTTTTATCCTGCAGGGTAAGGACAGCTGGGTAACCCCGGGCGGCCTTACCCGGGTGGCGCTGGTGAAAGGGTCACTGGTGGTTAACTCTTCCCAGGGCGGCGGCAGCAAAGATACCTGGATTGTGGAGGGTAAAACGTGACCATGCTCTCCCGGGTGGCGGACCGGCTGTACTGGATGGCGCGTTACCTCGAGCGCGCAGAGGACACCGCGCGGTTGCTGGCGGCCTACAATCACCTGATTATGGATATCCCGCGGGGCTCCGATCTGGGCTGGGACGTACTGATCAGGATTCTGGATGCGGACACGGCCTTCTTCCGCAGCTACCGTGTGGGTAACGAGCAAAACGTACTCAAATTCCTGATTGCGGAACAGGACAACGTTTCCAGTATCCCCTTTGCGGTGCGCTGTGCCCGGGAAAATGTCCGTACCACCCGGGATGTGCTGCCGGAGGAAACCTGGGAGCAGATTAACGAGTTGTACCTTTACACCGAGGAAATGGCGGAAAAATCCGTTGGCCGGCGCAATCGCCGGGCCTTTCTCGAGGAGGTGGTCAATCGCTGCCAGCTCATTAATGGCATGCTGGCGACCACTTTGCCCCGGGATCATGCCTACCGCTTTCTCCGGCTCGGTCATCTGCTGGAACGTTCTGACATGACCACCCGCCTGATCGACGTCGGTGTTGCCGAAATTCTCTCTCGCGATGGCGTAGACAGCGCTATCGAGCCGCTGCTTTGGGGTTCCCTGTTGCAGGCGCTGTCGGCTTTCGGGTCCTACCGGCGCATGATCGGGCCACTGATAGAGGCAGACCTGGTGGTGGAATTCATGTTCCGCGAGGCGATTTTGCCGCGTTCGGTTGCTTATTGCCTGAGTGAGATCCGTGGCGAACTCAAGCCGCTGAACAATCACGGGCCGGCATTGCGGGTGCTGGACCGTAGCCGCCGCAAGCTGGCGCGCCTGGATGCCGGGGCAATGTCCCGGGAACAACTGCACCAGTATATTGATGACTTCCAGGCCCTGCTCAGTGAGTTGCACCGGCAAATCACGGCGACCTGGTTTAACCCCCACACACCATGAGACGCCTGCAGTGTGCCTGTGGCAGCCAGGTCTTTTTCGAAAGCCAGCATTGTGTGGCTTGTGGCATGCGGCTGGGCTTTGATCCCGCCTCCCTGGCCATGCAAGCACTGACCGACCAGGGCGAAGGAATTTACCGGGCCGACAATGGAGGCGAATACCGGCGCTGTGATAACGACATTCGCTGGGATGTGTGCAACTGGCTGCGTCCGGCGGCAAGCACCCATCCACTGTGTTTTGGGTGCCAGTTCAATCGGACTATTCCCGATCTCAGCCTGCCCGACAATATCCAGCGCTGGCGCATTCTCGAGCAGGGCAAGAAACGCCTGTTCTACACGCTGTTGAGCCTGAAAGTACCGCTGGTGGACGGTTGGCGCGACCCCGCTAACGGATTGCTGCTGGATTTCATTGAAGACGGTCGCTCGCGGGAAGAGTATGCGGAAACCTTCGTCAGCACCGGCTTTCTGGGCGGGGTTATTACCATCAATACCCTGGAGGCCGACGAAATTGCACGAATCTCGGTGCGAGAGGAAATGAACGAAAGCTACCGCACTGTCCTTGGTCATTTGCGTCACGAATCAGGGCACTATTACTGGGCCCGTCTGCACGCGGATGACAAGATGCGAGCCGAGTTCACGGCGCTTTTCGGCGACGACAGCCTGGATTACCAGGCTGCGTTGAACAGGCATTATCGCGAGGGGCCGGCGCTGGACTGGCGCAACAACTACATCAGCGCCTATGCCAGCGTTCACCCCACGGAGGACTGGGCCGAAACCTGGGGCCACTACCTGCATATTCACGACGCGCTGGAAACGGCGGCGGCTTACCAGATTACCCGGCAGGATATCTCAACCCTGACCATTAACGCCCGTATCGGCCTGTGGCGAACACTGAGTATTGCGCTGAATGAATTGAACCGCAGCGTCGGTAGGGGCGATGCCTACCCATTCGTCATCAATAGCCGGGTTGAGTCCAAGCTGTGTTTTGTGGACGGGGTTATTCGTCGTCTGCAAACACTTCATTGAAGCCCGGGAGTTTGTCAAACGCATCGCGCAACCCCTCGTCCCAGCTTTGGCGCAGTTTTGCCAGATAGGGATGGTGTTCCGGAAGGTTGAAGTAGCGTTCGTGCGGCTTCAGGCTGTTATTGCGGTAAAACAGGCACTCCAGTGGTGGCCCGACCGTGGCGTTGGAGCGGATGGTGGAATCCATGGAGACCACCGCACAACGCATAGCCGTCTCATAGGGGGTGTCGGGGCGAATAATGCGGTCCAGGATCGGTTTGCCGTACTTGGTTTCGCCAATCTGCAGGTAGGGATAAATTTCCGAGGCGGTAATGTGGTTGCCCTCCGGGTACACCAGGTAAAGTTCCTGGGAGTGGCCCTTGATCTGGCCGCCGATAATAAAGGAGGCGGTGGCATTGAAGCCTGGCCCGGCTCCCGGTGCACTGGAAGCTGTATATTTGGCCTGCTCCCGCACATTTATCTCACCTACATAGTCGGCGACATCCGCTACGTAGCGCGCCTTGAGGATATTGAATTTGGCGTCTTCTTCAAGATCGCGCTGGATCTGGGTGATAACCGCCTGGCTGGTGGCGAGGTTGCCGGCGCTCAACAGGATCAGCGAGCGATCATAGGCCACCGAAAACCGGTGCATCTTGCTATAGGTGCTTACCCGGTCCGGTCCGGCATTCGTTCTGGAGTCCGAGCAGAATATCAGTCCGTCTTCCACAGCGATGGCTAGGCAATAGGTCATATCTTTTGGGGTTACATCCGTAATTCAGGTGACGACGCAGGATAATGGCAAGCGGCAGGGAATGCTACTGTGACTTGCTTGCCTCGCCGACCACGGCTGACGTTTCCCTGCTTGCGCGCTGTGCCATACTACAGGATCTGAGCCGTACAACCTGCGGGGACTGATCTATGAAGCTGCTGCGAAACCACCACTGCACTGCCATGGCCATGATGCTGGTACTCATCACGCACACAGCGGGGGCAGAGAATGCGACCGAAAACCTGGATCCGCGAATTCGCAGCCTGCTACAGCAAGAGATGAGGGCAATTGAGGGCGCCATGCAGAGTGTCCTCAGTGCAATCGTCCGCGGCCAGCACGACGTTGTAGAGGAGCGCGGGCAGGCGATCCACGACAGCTTTATTCTGGCCCAGTCCCTGAGCGAGGAAGATCGGCGCACCCTGCGGGCCGCGCTGCCAGGCGGTTTCGTGGAGCTGGACAAAGCTTTTCACGGCCTGGCTGCCGAACTGTCGGAAAGCGGCACGCAAGAGGACAGCGCGGCACAGCTTGATGTATTCCAGCAGATGACGGAGTCCTGTCTGCAATGTCACCAAACCTACGCGCCCGACCGTTTTAAGGGGTTATCGGCGCGCTAGAGGTCGATGTCCATCCTGAGGGGCCGATTCGCTAATCGGGTATCAGACAAACTTGAGAGGCTGGAGGAACAGTTCCCGGTCGGGAACTGTATCCGCCAGAGTGTGGCTGTTAAGTGAGCGGATAAAAGCCTGGTTGGCGTCGCCGAGAAAGTACTTCAGCTGGCAGCTGCTACTCACCTTGCAGGTGTTGGTTTCTTCGTTAAAACACTCAACCACGTTCATGTTGGGTTCGAGACTGCTGATCAGGTCGCCCAGATAAAGGTCACCCGGATTCCGGGCCAGCCGAATGCCCCCGCCTTTCCCCTTGCTGCTGGCCACGTAGCCCAGTTGGCTCAGTTTGTGGACCACCTTAACCAGGTGGTTCCGCGAAATAGCGTAGTGCTCCGCGATCTCGCGAACGCTGCAAAGCTTGTCAGGCTCCGCCGCAAGATACATGAGGGTGCGCAGGCCGTAGTCGGTAAACGTTGTCAAATGCATGGAGTCACCTTGAAATTAGTCTTGCAAAGGCTGGCACAACCGGGAATAATCTTAATGTGTATATGTTATACATATTATAAATTTATGATAGATAAGGATCCCGGATGTTAAGCGAAGAAACCATCAAAGTCGTTAAAGCCACCGCACCAATTCTTGAAGAGCACGGGGAGACCCTGACCCGTCATTTCTACAAGAGGATGTTTTCCCATAATCCCGAAGTTGCACCACTGTTCAATCCGGCCAATCAGGCTGCCGGTCTCCAGCAAAAGGCGTTGGCAGGGGCCATCTGTGCTTACGCGGCCAATATCGATAACCTGGAGGCGCTCGGCGGTGCAGTCGAGCTTATCGCACAGAAGCATGTTTCCCTGCAGATCCAGCCCGAGCATTATCCCATTGTAGGCGAGAACCTGCTGGCCTCGATCTCCGAGGTGCTGGGCGAGGGCGCGACGGATGAGGTGATTAACGCCTGGGCCGAAGCCTATGGTTTCCTGGCGGATATCCTGATTGGCCGCGAGGAGCAGGTTTATAGTGAACTCGCAGGTGTTCCCGGCGGCTGGAACGGGTTCAGGGGTTTCCGCATTATCCGGAAAGATATCGAAAGCACCGTCATCACATCCTTCTACCTGTCCCCGGTTGATGGCGGTGAGCTGCCGGAGTACAAGCCGGGACAGTACATCACCCTGCGCGTAAAAGGCCCCGACGGGTACACGACCATGCGCAACTACAGCCTCTCGGACAAGCCCGGGCAGGATCACTTCCGCATTAGCGTAAAACGGGAAACCGGGCCTGGCGCAGGGACGCCGGATGGCTACGTTTCCAATCTCCTGCACGCGGAACTGGGGGTTGGCTCAGAGCTGGAGCTGGTCGCTCCCTGTGGTGAATTCTTCCTCGATGTAACAGAAAAACACCAGCGACCCTTGGTTCTCCTGGCGGCGGGTGTGGGTGTTACGCCACTCATGAGCATGCTCCTGAGTGCCCTTGAGGCGATGCCCGGGCGCGAGATTATCTTTGTTCACGGTGCCCAGGATGAGAAGTCCCAGGCATTCCGTGGCACTGTTGATGCCCTGGCTTCACAGTACCCGAACCTGAGGGTTCATTACCGCTACGATGAGCCGGCCGCCGCGGGTGCCGACCGCTCGGGCTCTTCAAGTACCGGTCTGGTTGACGCTGAGCTGATTGAATCCCTGGTGCCAAAGCGGGATGCCGACTACTACTTTTGTGGGCCGCAGCCCTTCATGATCAACATTTATCATGACTTGCTTGCGTGGGGGATACCGGCGGCCCAGGTTCATTTAGAGTTCTTTGGCCCCCGCCAGGCGCTGGAGAAAAGTGCGGGTCAGGATGTTCCTGAAGCTCAGCCAGAGGTGTCGCGCTGCCCGGTGCACGCCTAGGTCGGGTGGTCAGGCAAGTCCGGTGTGCCAGTCATGGAGGCTGGTATATCGGGCGAGGGCCCAATTTTATCACCGTGTAATATCCGCCCAGAACCTCGCCGTCATGCATGGAGATTCGCCCCGCCATTCACAAAAAACGTCTGCCCGGTAATGTATTCGGCGGCCGGTGAGGCGAGAAAGCGCATCAGTTCGGTATAGTCGTCACTTTGTACGCCGCGCCCGCTGGGGTTCTTGTCTCCTGACTGCGCAACAATACTGCCAGCGTCACTCCCGAAAACTGCGCGTACCGCTTCCGTTTCGACGATGCCGGGGGCGATACAGTTGATTCGGATGCCACTCGGGGCCAGTTCCACCGCCATGTAGCGGACCAGACTCTCTGCCAGCGCCTTGCTTACGCCAATGGCGGCATAGTTTTCAACCACCGTACGACCGCCGCGGCTTGTGAGGTAAAAAACGGTACTTCCTCGGATGAGCAGACCCTCAAGCGCTTGGGTGATGTACAGCAGAGACAGGCCATTCACTGACACTGCCTTTGCAAAACGACTGGGCTCGGCGCCTAGCGTGGTTGTCGGGTAAGCCATCACAGCGCTGTGTACGAGCTGATCGACCCTGTCGGTTTCACGCGCCACGGCATGCGCGATCGCCGTGCAACCTTCCGTCGTTGATACATCCGCCTTAACCAGGGTACAGTGACCGCCTTCGTCTAAAATCCGTTGTTTCGCTTTCTCTGCAACGGCATCATTACCCGCATAATTGATAAAAACATGGCTGCCGTCGCGTGCGAAGCCGCTTGCAATTTCCAACCCGATTCCCCGAGAGCCGCCAAGCACAAGTGTAGACACAACAATTCCTCACAGTTTGTATAATAATTTGGTAATACAATATTAGATGTCCCGACTGCGGTCAACGCGCAACGGGGCTTGTGGCGCCCCCAGGCAATGATGGCGTCGACAACCTGAGTATAGGAGCGACATCATGACGGAGATTCAGACAACCCGGGGCGTTGTGCCTTATCCATTACACACCAGGCCACTGGCAATTCTCACGGCGGTTCTCGACGAGCCGCACAGGCTTGGTGCCACACCCGTGGGTGAGCGTAAGTGTGTGCCCGTGCGCGGTGGCAGCATTGAGGGCCCGCGTCTGTCCGGGCGTATTCTTTCAGGCGGAAGCGACTGGGCGGTAACCAATGCCGCGGGTATTCTCGAGCTGAATGTGAGGCTGGTGATAGAGACTCACGACGGTGCGCTGATCAACTGCGAATATCTCGGTATGCGCCATGGCCCCGCGGATGCTATGGCGGAACTGGCCGCGGGAAAAGCGGTCGATTACCGGAAGATCTATTTTCGTATCGTGCCGCGCTTTGATACGGCTGACCCACGCTATAATTGGTTGAACCGGATGCTGGCAGTGGGCATTGGGGAGCGTCTCGACGCCGGGCCGCGGTACCACATCCATGAGGTGCTGTAGATCGTGCGGCCTCACCTGCGTGCTTTGGCCCAGGTTTGGCTCATTCTGTCGCGGCACAAGGCCTAGCTGCTGGCGCGAAAGTCCGGAAATGCCTCATCAGGCAGTGCCGCGAGGCGCTTCTTTGCGGCCTGAACATGTTGCTTGCCGACCCGGGCGGCGCGGGTCGCATCGCCGTTGAGTACCGCATCAATAATGCGCATGTACTCGTCGATGACCTGCTGGCGCGTTTTGCGATCGAGGTAGGGGAAAGACTGCAGGCGCAGGAGGTGTAGTAGTGCAATGGGCATGATGTAGGGGAGTTCGACATTGCCCCCGATTTCCATCAGGGTTTGGTACAGGTGCTGTCGCTTGCCGACGAAGGTTACGTCATTCACGCTGCCACGTTGGAACCTGTTGATCCATTGTTGAATGCCGGCAAGCGGTTTTGTCGAAGCGCCTGCCGCAACGGCCTCCGCGGCGAGCTTCGCCATCAACGAGGTCATGGGTTCAAGAACGGTCAGCAGGTCGGCGGCCTCTTTGCGGGAAAACGCCCGGATGTGCGCGCCACGGTAAGGAATCTGCTTGGTGATGCCCTTGCCATGCAGCCGTTTGAGGGCTTCTCGTACAGGACCCCGTGAGATGTTCAAGGTCGCGATCAGGTCCGCCTCGACCAGCTTTTGCCCGGGGACATAGCGGCCGTTGTACAGCCCTTCCTGGATCCAGTCTACGACAATGTCGGGCGAATTTCCGCCCTTGTTCACGCGTTTCTTTGACTTGTCTGGTCCCGGTTTCTGCAATTCGCTCATCTGATCATTCCCCTGCACCCGGGTGCCACCACATATTGGCGACCGGCTATCCTGTCGTTGTGAATGTAAAGACTGGAATTTTAACAGGGCGAGCGATACTTAACAGTAACAACTTGGCGGGGCCTGAGGAGCTCGCCGGGGTCTTTCCGGGCTATTTCATCGCGTAACTGTCGTTTCAGCACCTTCCCGCTGGCATTCCGTGGCAGTTCGTCCACAAAGTAATAGCGCTTTGGCCGCTTGAAGCGCGCCAAGTGCTCCAGGCAGAGGTCGTCCAGTGCCGCGAGATCCGGAGTCGCCCCTGGCGACGGCACCACGATGGCAAGTACGTTTTCGCCCCATTCCGCATCCGGTAGTCCGATCACGGCAATATCGGCGATATCCTCCGATTCATGCAGTACGTCCTCAACCTCGCGGGCATAGATATTCATGCCGCCGGAAATAATCACATCCTTTTTCCGGTCCAGCAGTGTGAGATAGCCTTCACTATCCAGTCGCCCGATATCGCCAGTGCGTAGCCAGCCTGCCACGATTGTTTCCGCGGTGGCATCGGGCCGGTTAAGGTACCCTTGCATGACGGTTGCGCCGCTAACAGCGATCTCGCCGGTTGTGCCGAGCGGAAGCGGCTGACCCTGGTCGTCGAGTACGGCGATTCGCAGGCCGGTGCGCACAATACCTACGGACGCCAGTCGGTCCTCACGCTGATCGCGGATGCACTGGGCAATCATGGACTTGCTCATGGCGGTGATCGTGCAAGGGCTTTCCCCCTGACCGTAACCATTCCACAGCTTTGCTCCGAACATTGCGTAGCCGGCGCGCAGATCCGCCGGCGTGATCGGAGCTGCGCCCAGAAGTACCGCCTTTACATTGTCCAGGTTCGCATGTCCTAGTGCCGGGTAGCGATCGAGTCGCCGCAGGAGGGTGGGTGGCATGAAGAAGGTCAGGTTTGGGTAATGGTTGATCAGTGCCGCGAGTTCCGCAGCCTCAAAGCCGCCACTTTCCGGCAGGACATTGTTGCCGGCCTTGGCGATGAAAGACAGCCCGAACAGACCCGAGGCATGAGAGGTTGCCGCCAGGTGCAATAACGTGTCGTGCTCGTCCAGCGAGTCGATATCGGCGTAGTAGGCCAGCGTCATCGCCATCAGGTTGCCGTGGGAGAGAATTGCCCCCTTGGGTTTGCCGGTGGTGCCGCTGGTGTAGAAAATCCAAGCCGGGTCGTTCGGCTGACGGTCCGCAATGGCGACGGTCGGTGACTGAAGCGCCGTATCATAGTCCGCGGTGCAGGGAGCCAGAGTGGCCACGTCGTCAAGCAGTGCTCGCAGCTCCACGGCCTGCTCTGTGCTTGTGAATGCCAGCCGGGCGCCGCAGTCCCGCACCATGAAAGCCAGCTCGCTGGTGCTGAGTTTGGCGTTCAAGGGGGCCGCGGTCAGCCCGGCGTGCCAGATCGCGTAGAGTATTTCCAGGTATTCAGGGCAGTTCGGAATAGTGATCGCAACCGTTCTGCTGTCACCAGCCCGGCTGCCGATGGCGCGAGCCAGGCGTGCGGTGCGCTCTGCAAGTTGTGAATAGTCAAGAGCGGTACGGCGTCCCAAGGAAACCGCCGGGCGTCTGGGAAAGCTCCGCGCTGTGTTTTCCAGTAGCTGTGCGATGTTCATCTACAAGCCTCCAGTATGCTCACCACCACTGCGGCTTCTTCGATGCCGATCAGGCCGCCGCCGTTTTCCTGCAGCGCCAGCCTTGCCCCCGTTACCTGTCGCGGTCCAGCTTCACCGCGCAGCTGGGTAACCAGCTCGTGAATCTGCCCGAGACCCGTTGCTCCTATGGGATGACCTTTGGATTCCAGACCGCCCGAGGGGTTAAAGGGTATGCGTCCACCCAGGGTGGTCTCTCCCCGCTCCGCGCCAGGGCCGCCCTCTCCGAAGTCAAAAAAGCCCAGGTTCTCGCTCTGCTGGATCTCGCCAAAAGCGGTAGCATCGTGGCATTCCACTACGTCAATATCCTTCGGCGCTACCCCGGCTGTCTCGTAGGCCTTTAAGGCGGCGCGGCGCGAAATGTGTTTCTCGATCTCGGTATGCTCTCGGCGGCCACCATTCATCAGGCAGCACGCCCGTATCTTTACGGCCCGACCTGGATGTGCCATGCGCTTGAGTGCCGATTCACTACAGATGATGGCGGCGGCTGCGCCGTCACTGATTGGCGAGCACATGGGTAGGGTGAACGGCCAGGCGATAAGCCGGCTGGCCAGTACCTCTTCGGTGGTAAAGGGCTTTCGGTACTGGGACAGCGGGTTTTCTACTGAATGGCGGTGGTTCTTGGCGGCGACCGCGGCGATCTGCCGCTGAGTTGTACCAAAGCGTCCCATGTGATACTTGGCAAAGGCCGCGTAGATGTCCATGAAAACGGTGCGCGTACTTTCGCGGGCCGCCTCTTCCGCTGGCGTAGGTACGACGGCAGACATGGCATCCAGCCGGCCCATGGTATTTTCGCTGTTGGCGCGGTCCCAGCTGCCCTGGAAGGCCGCCATGGATAGAGCCGAGTCCGTGTGGCACATCTTTTCAGCGCCGATAACGAGAGCGATATCGACCTGGCTCGCCTGTATCTGGGTCATGGCGATCTGGAGGGCCGTGGAGGCGCTGGCGCAGGCATTCTCCACGTTAATGATAGGCACGCCGTCGAAAGGCAGGCCAGAGAGAGCAACCTGCCCGCGAATACCAAACTGTCCCTCCATGGCGCCCTGAGTTGCGTTAGCGAAGGTAATTGCCTCAATGTCATCGTGTGACAGGCCAGCGTCCGTGAGTGAAAGGCCTACGGCTTCCTCTGAAATGGCAGTCAGCGAGCGGTTCAGAAAGCGCCCGAATGGCGTCATGCCGACACCGACTATGTATACATCTTTCATATTGTTTCGCCTTTTGGGTGACATTTTATTGTATGACAAAAAAGTAGTAATGTAACATGCTTGCATGACTTCTTATCAACTACGCCGGTGCATACCGCGCATTGTCCTGGAGAAAATACTATGACTAGACTGGCCGACCATCGGGTGCTGATCGTCAACGATGATGGCATACACGCCCCGGGCATTCAGCTGCTCGAAAAGATTGTAAGAGAGCATTGTAAGGACGTGTGGGTGGTCGCGCCTGACGAGGAAAAATCCGGGGCCTCCCATTCGGTCTCCATGCATACGCCCATTCGACTCAGGCAGCTGGGCGACCGGCATATCGCCATCAAGGGGTCACCCACTGACTGTGTTTTGATGGCGCTGCGGGAGATCATGCAAGAGCTGCCGACGCTGGTACTCGCGGGTATAAACCGCGGCGGCAATCTCGCGGACGAGATACACTATTCCGGCACAATCGCTGTCGCCATGGAGGCTGCGCTAATGGGGATTCCCGCTATCGCGCTCAGCCAGGTATTCGAGCGTGGCAAGGATGTGCCCTGGGATACCTCGGAGCGTTACCTCGTATCTGTCGTCGAACAGGTGCTCGAGTGCGGAATCGCCGACGGCTCCTTCGTCAATATCAATTTCCCGCCGGTTAGTGCTGATGCGGTCAGTGGCGTGCAGGTGGTGTCCATGGGCCGACGTCCGCCGGGCGCGTTCAAGACCGAAGGTCGGGTGGATAATCGGCAGATACCTTATTACTGGGTTCATCTGGAGCCGGATGCAGGAGGTGATCTGGATGGCACCGATCTTCGTGCGATGACCGATGCGGCGATATCGGTCTGCCCTCTACAGGTGGATATGACTCATCGCGCTATGCTCTCGTCTCTCGTCGGCATGAGGTTGAGTCAGGGTTGACTTGGCCTGCGCCGAAAGCGGAGGGGACGAAAGCGGAGGGGACGAAAGCATCTAAATAGATTTGATAATTTTGTCATACAATATTTGTTTACAATCATTGGAAAATCAGTAGAGTGTTAACGGGGCTTTCACAATAATATCTGCGGTCGGCATCCCATAGCATCCGGCCCATTCTGGAGACAGACAATGACAGGCAAAAGAAAATTCCTGGCGTACGCAATTGCGTGCGCGCCCCTCGGACTAAGTTCGGCCATGGTGATGGCGCAAGGTAGTGTGCTGGAGGAAATCGTCGTCACCGCAAACAAGCGCCAGCAAAGCATTAATGATGTCGGCCTTACGGTGACTGCATTATCCGGTGACGCCATACGGAATCGCCAGATCACCAATCCGGAAGAATTCGCCGCTATTGTTCCCGGCTTGGCGCTGGCGCCCTCGAGTCATAATACGCCGGTATACACGCTGCGAGGCGTGGGCTACAACGCCGATGCGCTGGCGGTCTACCCGGCGGTCAGTCTGTACCTGGACGAGGCGCCCATGCCTTTCCCGGTGCTGGGTGGGCGCTCACTGTTTGACCTTGAGCGCATTGAGGTTCTGAAGGGACCCCAGGGAACACTATTCGGGCAGAACTCCACTGGCGGGGCGATCAACTACATCGCCGCCAAGCCAACCACGGAGCCCACAGGCAGCATTGAGGTTGGCTATGGCCGCTTCAGTGAGTTCACGGCGAACGGCTTCGTGAGCGGCCCGGTCAGCGACTCCACCGGCGTGCGTCTGGCCTTTGATTACCGTAACCGGGACGAGTGGCAGCGCAGCTACACCCGGGACGATGAGCTCGGTGCCCAGGAATATGTTGCGGCACGACTGATCGTGGAATCCAGGCCGACGGATCGATTATCCCTTTTATTTAACCTGAATGGATCCATCGACAAGTCGGACCCGCAGGCCAAGCAGACCATCACGATTATTCCCAGCGCGGCTGGTGCCCCTACAGAAGATGAGGCCAACTACCCCCTGATACCGGGAGACGATGCGCGGCTGGCTGACTGGTCGCCAGATCCTTACCCGGAGGGTGACCGCAAGATCGCGCAGGCCTCATTGCGGATTGACTACGACATCACTGATGCCGTGACTTTGACCTCACTCTCAACCTATAACCACCTGGATCAGGATCCAGTCACTGATCTCGACGGCGCGGCGCCGCAATTTGCGGACAATCCGCAAGACGAAGGTGAGATTCGTACCTTCAACCAGGAGTTGCGCCTTTCAAATGCGGGCGCCCTGGGAGCCAGTGTGCGCTGGACACTGGGCACGAACTACGAAACTGCCGAGGTCAAGGAAGACCAGCATATTGCCTACGGAGACAATTCCCTGAGCAATGCCGCAAACTTGTTTATTAATGTCAGTGGTATCGATTCCGAGGCCGATATCGAGAGCTATGCGGTATTTGGTAATATGGAATACGACCTCAGCGAGGATCTGACACTTCGTGCAGGCGCCCGCTACACCGACATGACCAACGACACCTACATCTGCGGCTATAGCCCGGGTGATGGTCGGGTGGCCGAGCTTTTTACCCTGCTTGGCGAGATTTTTGCGGGCCAGCGGATCGAACTGGGCCCGCGAGATTGCTATACCCTGAACGAGCAGTTACTGCCCGGAGATCCTTTCGTCTCGGAGCTTTCCGAGGACAATGTGTCATGGAAGGTCGGCGCAGACTATCGCTTGAATATGGACACCTTGCTTTATCTGAATGTTTCCAGGGGCTACAAGGCCGGCAGCTTCCCCGCGATTACTGCATCCGTGCAGTCGGCACTCATACCGGCAATTCAAGAGTCCGTGCTGTCCTATGAATTGGGTACCAAGGCCACTTTGCTTGACGGCAGAATGCAGGCCAATGCCGCGGTTTTCTACCAGGAGTACGAAGACAAGCAGATTCAGGGCACACTCAAGGATGACCTGTTTGGCCTGCTGCAGCAGCTGCAGAATGTGCCGGAGTCACGGATTCTGGGTGCCGAGGCAGATGTCTCCTGGGTGCCAGTGAATGGCCTGACGCTGACTGGAACCCTGAGTTATCTCGATACCGAGGTAGAGAAATTCGAAAGCACTGACATCTATGGTAATGATCAGGATTTCTCGGGCGACAGGTTGCCATTCGCACCCGAGTGGGCTGCTGTCTTTGACGTGGACTACCGCATGCCCCTGGGCGCCCGGGGCGAGCGCGAGCTCTTCATGGGGTTCACCTACAATTATCGTACTGATGCGGATGCCTACATCGGCGGCAGTAGGATACCTCTGCCGGATCGAGCCGACATACGTACCGTGTATGAACGCCCATTCATCATTGACGGCTACACGACGGTTGATGCCCGTCTCGGCCTGCAAATGCTCGAGAACGGGCTGACCATCACGGCTTGGGGCAAAAACCTCTTCGACGAGTTCTACGCGACAAACCTTGTCTCCAACAGTGATGTGGTCATGCGCATGGTGGGACAGCCCCGAACGTACGGCGTGACCCTCGCCTACGATTTTTGAGGCTTGGTAGCGTACGCGTTTTTCGAGCTTGATTGTTTGTCTGTGCAGAGCTCGTCGCTGGTACTCGAAATGAGGTCAATCAAGCTGGCCCGGACTGGCGGAGTAGGTACTCCTTCCCTGGCTCCGGTATTTGTTTGCGCAAAGCCAGTTGGGACGTTCTTCCGCTTTAAGTCGAAGATAGCGCACGATATTTGATATCGCGACATGCCGGTTCTTTGAAACATATGGAGTTGAAGCAATACTATGTCGATTCAGATGCTGACTTTGGGTGATTATAACTTCCAGGTGATGGACGAAGGATCCGGTGCTCCAGTACTGATGTTGCATGGGTTTCCTGACTCCGCACGCCTGTGGCGAAACCAAGTGCCTTCACTGCTCGAAGCGGGTTATCGGGTGATCGCACCTGACCAGCGCGGTTTTGGCGGTTCGGACAAGCCGCAGGAGGTTGAGGCTTATGCGATGCCCGAGGTGGTGGGAGACATCATCGCGCTGCTGGATTATTTTGAGCTTGAGAAAGTGCGGTTAGTGAGTCATGACTGGGGTGCGGCTGTCGGTTGGAATCTGGCCGCGCTGTATCCAGAGCGAGTTGAGCGACATGTTGCTCTGTCGGTTGGGCATATCACTTCATTGTGGAACGCAGGTATCGCTCAGCGGCGTCTGGCATGGTACATGCTGGTGTTCATGCGGCGAGGAACGGCAGAGGATATCATTACGAGACAGGACTGGCAGTTCTTCAGGGATCTTTGGTGCCATCATCCCGAGCTTGATACCTGGATCTCCGATCTCTCGCGTCCGGGTGCCCTTACCGCGGCACTTAACTGGTACCGCGCCAATATGGACCTCGAGACCTGGACCGAGGAAGGTTGGCAGATGCCGCCGGTCACGGTACCGACAATGGGCATCTGGAGCAGTGGTGATATCTACCTGACAGAGAGTCAGATGTTGGGCTCAGCAGAATTCATGGAATCGGAGTGGCGCTACGAGCGATTGGAAGGTGCTTCGCACTGGCTGATGCTGGATCGGCCACCGGCTCTGAATGACCTGCTACTGGATTTTTTTGGCCCTTGTCCGCGGACGTGAAGGTCTGCGTCATCGGGGCTTCTGCGGCAAAGCCGGTTCGTAACAAGACTAAGTGAAGTCAGATTCATTTACTTGAATGCAAAACCAATAATCAATATGAGGCACGCTATGTATAATCGATTAACAATAAAATCTTTTTGGGTTATGCCCTTTCTTGGCACGATGATGTTCTCTTCCCATGCCCTATCGGCCCTGGAGGAGGTAGTGGTCACAGCCACCAAGCGCTCCCAGAGCCTGAGCGATGTCGGCCTCACCGTGACCGCCATGAGCGGAGACAAAATGCGTGAATTGGGGATCAGTAACGTCGCCGATCTCGCAACACAGGTGCCTGGTCTGACCTACGCCCCTTCGCTCTCTTCCTCTCCCGTATATACGCTGCGCGGTATCGGGTTCTTTGAATCCACGCTGGCCGCCTACCCCGACGTTAGCCTTTACATGGACCAGGCACCACTCCCTTTTCCGATCATGGCCGATCTGGTAGCTTTTGACCTTGAGCGCGTCGAAATTCTGAAGGGACCGCAGGGAACACTTTTTGGCAACAACGCTACCGGCGGCGCAATCAACTTCATTGCAGAAAAACCCACCAACGAATTGGCGGCAGGCTTGAACGTGTCCTACGGTCGATTCCAGACACTGGAGGCCGAGGGCTTCGTCAGCGGGCCTTTGTCGCCGGAGCTGCGCGGTCGGCTGGCGGTAAAATCGGTAAGGGCAGACGACTGGCAGCGCAGTTATGACACACCGGGCGACACCCTCGGCGAGAAAGACAATACCGCTGCACGCATGCTGCTGAACTGGACGCCGGCGGAGAACCTCGACGTCACGCTGAACATCAACGGTTGGCGCAAGAAGGACGATCCGATCGGTGTGCAGATGATCGCCTACAACCCAGAATACGAGGTCGGCGCCGCGGGCTTCGGCGGTGTCCTGGAAGAGAACGAAATCCCGATCCAGAGCTATGAACCCTACAATGGCAACAGTGGCCGCGACGCGGGCTGGACTCCCGGCCTGCCTTATCAGGACAACGAATTCTGGCAGGTCAGCCTGCGCTTTGATTATAGTTTCGGCAATGACCTGACCCTGACGTCGATTACGTCGCGCTCCGACGCCAAGATTGATGCGGGTATCGAATCCGATGGTACCTACCTGATCCTGATAGACTTGTTGCCCGATCAGGGGGACATCGAATCGTTCTCCCAAGAGCTGCGGCTGTCCAACGACCCCTCTAACGACTTGCGCTGGATGGTGGGCCTGAATTATGAGGATTCCGAAGTGTCCCAGTCCGCGGGCTACTACTATCCGGATACGACATCCACGATGGTCAACGGCATCAGCGTGAACATCTTCGAGTCCGACCAGGAGATGGACAACCGGGCCGTTTTCGCCAACCTCGAATATGACTTCAGCGAAGCTGTCACATTGCGTGGCGGTTTGCGCTATACCGAGGCGGATCGCGATTCCATCTCGAACCTGGCGAATCATCCCTTCCTCGAGCCGCGTAACGGCGCCGAGTTCACGGTGACCGAATTCTTCAATCTGGCCTGGCCCGTTTTATTTGGCGATCTCGGCTACGAGGGCGTCCTGCAACCGGGCGACAATATCGCGCTGGACACACGGACGGATGCCAACGGCAATCCGGTGAATCCGGATACCTATTTAAAACCAAACGTCAAACCACAGTTTGAGCTTGAAGAGGACAATGTCTCCTGGTCACTGGGTGTGGACTACAGGCTGACGGACGATGTACTTATCTACGTTAACGTAATGAAGGGCTACAAGGCTGGCAGCATGCCAACCCTGTCCGGGTCGATCTACGAAGCGTACGAACCCGTGGAACAGGAGTCGCTGGTTGACTACGAGGCGGGCTTCAAGGCGCGGCTGTGGAACGGACGTGCTTCCCTGAATGGCGCCGCGTTCTTTTACGACTACGAGAACAAGCAACTCCGCGCGAAATTTGTCGATCCCATCTTCAACCAACTCGACAAACTGCTGAATGTGCCAAAGTCGGAAGTCACTGGCGCGGAGCTGGAGTTCACAGCCCTGGTCACCGACGCCCTGGAAATAAGTGTTGCCGGCACGTGGCTGGACTCGGAGGTTACGGAATACGAGGGAGCCGTGGGGTCAACGATGGGTCCGATGGGTTTCGAGCCCATCAACGCGTCCTACGCCGGGGTCGAATTGCCGTATACCCCGGAATGGTCCTACGCTGTGCGAACTACCTACACCTTCGACCTGTCCGCGGCGCTGCAGGGCTTTGCCAGTGTAGGGCTGACCGGTCAGTCGGACAGCGTCGGCGTACTCACACCCGTGCCGGCGAGGCAAGAACGCTACAGTATTGACAGCTACTCACTGCTCGACATGAATATCGGTATACGTTCACGTTCGGCAGACTGGGAGCTGGCCCTGTGGGGCAAGAATCTGACGGATGAGTACTACTGGCACAGTGCCGTACCTGCATTCGACACTGACGGGCGCTACCCTGGGCGCCCCGCGGAATACGGCGTGCGTGCCGCGTACCGCTTTTAATCTGCACACGCAACAGACCGGACACAAAACAATAAAGGAGAAACAGCATGATTGATTATAAGGGCAAAGTTGTTCTCATCACCGGTGGCGCACGAGGATTCGGCGCTGAATTCGCGCGGGGTTTCGCCGGACGCGGTGCGACGGTGGTGATCGGTGATATCAATACGGAACTCGGCGAGGCAACTGTTGCTGAAATTTCCCGTGGCGGCTCGGCGTGTCACTTCCTCTCACTGGACGTGCGCAGTGACATTGACTGGGCAGCCGCTGTCGATTACTGCGTTTCCGAGGTCGGTGGCCTCGATGTGGTGATCAACAATGCCGGGGTAGAGATTTCTGAACTTTATATCGACACGACACCCCAGGCCTGCAGGGATTTGTTCGACATCAATCTGGTCGGCACCATGCTAGGTATCAAGCACGCTTTCCTTGCCATGCAGCCGGGCGGTGCGAGCGGTCGCGGCGGCGCCATCCTGAACCTCGCGTCGGTGGCCGGCCTTTCGTCGACTCCGGGCCTGGCAGCCTACAGCGCCTCGAAAGCGGGCGTCATCAGCCTGACGAAGCTCGCGGCCACAGAGGCGGGCACCTTTGATTACGGCGTGCGCGCCAATTGCCTCTGTCCCAGCCTGTTCAATACCGACATGGGTCGCAAGCTGCTGAATGACTTTCCCGGCCTTGGCCTGGGTGAAAGCGTCGAGGCTGTGAAAGAAGGATTGATCGCGCGGATTCCGGTCGGCCGCTTCGGCGAGCTGTCCGATGTGGTGAATGCGGCGCTGTACCTGTGCTCGGAGGAGGCATCCTTCATCAACGGTGTTGCGCTTCCGGTTGACGGAGGAATGTCCGGAGCAGGCTGATGTTAGCTCGGGCTTGAAGAGGGCTGGTGTATGTACTGCGCCGACTGCCCACTTGATAGAAAGGACCTGCCAGAGGATGGAGCCGATGGTCTTTGATCGTTTGCAGGGTTCTGTCCGGCAAGGGTGGCGCTATTAAAGCGCCACGATGTGTTTACGTTAGAGGAGTGGCGGTGCGAAACTTTCCTACCCCGGCTTTTTGGTATGCTCTCTCCAACCACGTCGACCATGACCACCCCCGAGTCCGGCGCGCACCCGTTGCTTGAGCAGCGCCGGTGGGCGGAATCGCTCTCCGTAGGCTTCCTGCATGATTTCCTGTGCCTCTACACACAGGTCCGCAGTCACCGCGTCCATTAACTCAAAGGGCCCCATGGCATGTCCGAGTCCGAGGCGGCACGCAGTATCAAGATCCTCCGGCGTCGCGACACCTTCCTCCACCAGCCTGACCGCCTCAATCATGAAAGAATGCAGCATACGATTTACAGCGAATCCCGCGACATCCTTGATGCGGACAGGGGTTTTGCCGGCATTGGAGCACATTTTCATGGCGTAGGCCGTTGTTTCTTCCGAGGTATCGAAGGCGGGAATCACCTCGACCAGTTTCATCCGCGACACCGGGGAGAAGTAATGGGTCCCGACAAAGCGACGGCGGCGCACGATCGACAGGTAGCTGGCCAGTGTGGAGATCGGGATAGTCGAGGTATTTGAGGCGAGAATGCAACACTCGCTGCAGATTTGGTCGAGCTTCTCGAGCACCTCGGCCTTGACCGACTCCTGTTCGAATACCGCTTCCACCACGAACTTGACATCATGCATGGCTTCGAGCTCTGTGGACGCATGGATTCGTTCCAAGGCGACATTCGCCGGCCCCTGCTCAAATAAGCCACGCTTTACGCCTTTGCCAACCAGCTCGCCTAAAATGCTCAGTGCCTGGTCAAGCTGCGTCTGCGATTTGTCGGCAAGCACCACGTTCCAACCCGCCATCGCGTATACAAAGGCGATTTCCCGGCCCATCAGGCCAGCGCCTACTACCCCCATCTTCATAACTTGCCCCTCTTGCGGATTACCTGCCTTTCCATACCGGCGGCCGCTTTTCGATGAATGCTCGCGGACCCTCGCTGAAATCTTCTGTCACGGATAGTCGCGCCTGCGCCTCGATGCTCGCTTTCGCCAGCTCCTGGTCTGTCATGTCGAATGCCTTGCGTGCCAGGGCAACGCTTTCCTGTACGGCCAGCGGCGCGTTTTCGCATATGCGTTCGGCTAATTGTGCCGCCGCCTCCAGGACCGACCCATCGGCAACTACCCTGTTTATCAGTCCGGACGCAAGTGCCCGCTTGGCCGGCAGCCGCTCCGTGGTGGCAATCAGTTCAATGGCCAGGGTGCGGGGCAGCGTTCGGGGCAGACGGTAGACACCGCCAGCTGCGGCGGCCAGGCCCACGCCTACTTCGGGCAAACCGAACTGTGCTGACTCGCCTGCCACCACCATGTCACAGGCCAGCACCAGCTCAAAGCCGCCCGCGAGAGCAAAGCCCTCTACCGCGGCAATCCATATTTTGCGGCGTTCTACGAAAGAGAAGCCCGCGAATCCACCGCGTTCCGTGTACAGACTGCCAAAACCGTTATCGGCGACTTCTTTGAGATCGGCGCCAGCACTGAAAACGCGTCCACCGGCACCCGTCAGAATAACGGCCCAGATGTCATCGTCAGTTTCAATCGCCTGGACGATTTCATCCAATCGCTGGGTCACATCAGGGTTTATGGCATTGCGTGCTTCCGGCCGGTTAAGCGTCACAACCACAATGTGGTCGCTGTGGCAGGTTATTGTTACCGCCCCCTGGGCATAGGTCTGCAGCAATTGGTCGCGCATGACGTCTACTCCTGGTCAGCCCGGCTCCGGCGGGAAAAGTCCGCCTTGCGCCTTCGCATCCGCCTCGGCGAGGGTCAGGAAGTCGCCGCTGTTACCGCAGCGGAAAGAATCCATCTCGCCGACGCGACGGAGCTCCAGGCGACCGATTTGATTGCGGTGCACCTCGTCGGGACCGTCCGCGAGACGTAGCAGGCGAGCCGTTGCATAGGCTGACGTGAGATGATGGTCATTGCTGGTGCCACCACCGCCAAATGCCTGTATCGCCCAATCGATCACCTGGCAGGCCATGTTAGGCGCTGTCACCTTGATCATGGCGATCTCACGCCGCGCTTCCTTGTTGCCAACTCGGTCCATTTTCCAGGCCGCATGGAGGGTTAACAGGCGTGACTGCTCGATCATGATGCGAGCCTCGGCGATACGTTCGAGTGAAACCGACTGTTTCGCGACGGTGCCACCAAAGGCCTCGCGCGCTTCCAGGCGCCGGCACATGCGTTCCAGTATGCGCTCTGCAAGTCCGGTGAGTCGCATGCAGTGATGGATGCGACCGGGGCCAAGACGGCCCTGGGCAATCTCGAAGCCACGTCCCTCGCCCAGCAGTATGTTGCTCGCGGGCACCCGCACGTTCTCGAAAACGACCTCAGCCGCGCGATCAGGCACACCATAAAAACCGAAAACTGGCAGTGAGCGCACTACTCGCACGCCGGGGGTATCCTTGGGTACGAGAATCATGGACTGTTGCTTGTAGCGGCTCTCGTGATTCGGCGACGATTTGCCCATGAAAATGATGATCTTGCAGCGCGGGTCGGTAGCATTGGTGGTATACCACTTGCGTCCGTTGACCACGTACTCGTCCCCGTCGCGGACAATGGAGCTTTCTATATTTGTGGCGTCACTGGACGCCACCTCGGGTTCGGTCATGGCGAAAGCACTGCGGATCTCGCCACTCAGCAGCGGCTCCGCCCACTCGCTGATCTGCGCCTCTGTACCGTAGCGGATGATAGTCTCCATGTTGCCCGTGTCGGGCGCAGAGCAGTTGAACACCTCCGGCGCCAGGTGAGAACGCCCCATCAAGGCACACAGCGGGGCGTATTCCAGATTGCTCAGGCCAGCCCCGTGCTCGCTGTCGGGAAGGAACAGGTTCCAAAGCCCCTGCTTGCGGGCAACTTCCTTGAGCTCCTCCACCACCGGGTAGACCTTCCAGGGACCAAGGGTCTCGGCCTCTCGATAGAAACGCTCTTCGTTGGGATAGATGTGCTCGGCGAGGAAGTCCTCGATACGTACCGAGTATTCCTGAACTTTGTCGCTGTATTCGAATTCCATGGCGTTGCTTCCTGCGTCGCTGACGCGTTGGTTGTCTGTAGGGTTATGGCTGCGGCGCATTCACTGTCTCGCGGTAGTGCCGCCATCGATTACCAGTACCGTGCCACTGCAATAGGTGGATTCATCAGAGGCGAGGTACAGGCAGCCATAGGCCATTTCCTCCGGCGTTCCCGGCCGGCACATCGGGCTCAGCTGCTCTGCGGTTTGTGCATCGTCAAAGAGATTTAGCACGTCCTCGACCATCGGCGTGGCGATAAACCCCGGAGCGATGCAGTTGACGCGGATATTGTCCCTTACGTAACTCACGCTCATGGATCGGGTCAGGTTGATCATGCCGGCTTTTGCAGCAGTGTACGCATGCGCTGCCGACAGCCCCTGGAAGCCGGAGATACTGGTCACGCCGACAATAGACCCACCGCCTCCTGCCTTCATTACAGGCACAATGGCCCGACACAGCAGATAGTATGCGTCTAGATTAATACGCATGACCTCGCTCCACTTGTCTGGCGTAACGTGGACCACGTCCGCCATGGATCCAGGGCTTTGCTTTTCCCAGCTGTAGCCCACACCCGCCGCATGCACAAGTATATCTATGCTGCCAAATGCGTCTTTTGCGTGCTGGACCGCACACTCGACACCTGTCTCGGTGCTGACATCGGCGGCTACGATGCGGGCGCTGCTGGCATGAATATCCTCAAGACCGTCAAGAGTGTCCTGCAGATGTGACTCGGTCCTGCCGACACCCACCACCTTTGCTCCCTTGGCAAGGAACAGGTCCATACATGCGGCGCCCACACCGCTGCCTGCACCGGTAATCAGTGCCACTTTGCCATTTAAACGTCCCATGGGTTTCTCCTCTTTATTGCTACATTATCGTAGAACAATATTAAATGAAACTATTGACCGACGACTACAGTCGTTGTAGCGTCAACACTGCTGTCCGCATGCGACCCATAACAACCATAAACAAGTCGGGAGACGAGGATGAAGAAATCACCGCTGACTAATGCGATCCGTATATTGTTGGGCTTTACCGTCACTACCGCTGCGGGGGCCATCGCCCAGGAGGAAACCTCCCGCCAGTCCCGCGCCAACGCACTTGAGGAGGTCGTGGTTACTGCCAACCGTCGGGAGCAGAACCTGCAGGATGTGGGCATATCGGTGTCCGCACTTTCCGGTGATGAACTCGAAGCACGGCCATTGACGACCGCCGGCGACCTCACGTCCTCGATAGCCAATTATCAGATCGTGCGTTCCTATGCCACGCCCGGTTTCAATACGCAGGTTACGCTGCGCGGTGTTGGGCAGCCCAACTTTGAGGACACAACAGAGGCAACGGCAACATCCTATGTGGACGAGTTCTACATGATCGGTGCCGGTCAGGCCGACTTCCTGATGTTCGACCTGGAGCGAGTTGAAGTGGCGCGCGGCCCACAGGGCACCATACAGGGGCGCAACTCAACGGCGGGAACCATCAACTTCTACACGCGCAAACCAGACTTCGAGAGCGTTGCCGGGGCTATCTCCGTTACTGGAGGTAGTTATGGCCTGGTGCGCACCGACGGCCACATCAATGTACCGTTGAGCGATACGATGGCATTTCGTGGCTCCTTCGCAACAGACCGCAACAACGGTTACGTCAGAAATATCCACCCGCAGGCCTTGTACGACAAGGGCGGCAAGAACAAGTTCTGGGCGGGTCGCGCACAGCTGCTGATTAAAGCCAGTGAGAGCGTATCCGTCAACCTGAAAGCGGAGCGTGGGGAAATGGGGCCGACCAATGGTTCCAACGAAATCCTTTATCCGGTCGCCCCTTCCGACGGCTTCGGCACTATTGCGGTCGAGTCCGATGCCTTTGGCAACAGCCGGGAAAGTACAAACACAGAAGGGGAGGATCTCGCTAACGTCGACGGGCCCAACAGCATCGGCAACAAGATCGAACACTACCTGGCCAGCGTCAATTGGGAGGTCTCCGACAAACTGTCCATAAACGGCCTGGCCGGCTGGCTAAAGAGCGAAAAGTTCGAGGTCGAGGACTGCGACAACGGGCCGGACCCGCTCTGTCTGTTCAGTAACGACAGCGAATCCGAGCACTGGACGGCTGAGGTCCGTGCCACCTACGAAGAAACCGGCTGGCGTATCACCGCAGGTGCCAACTATCTCGACCAGGACCTGCTCACCCGATCAGCTACACCACTGTTCTTCAACGAGGAGGTCACGCCGGTCCCCAACGGGCTCCTGGCGGAGAGCTACTTTGACCAGCAGCAATTGGAGAGCTGGGCCGCGTTCGTTCAGGGTGAGTATGACCTGTCGCAAAAGATGACGCTGATTCTTGGCGCGCGCTACACGCGGGATGACAAGGAAGTGAATGCGCTGGATGGCTTTGGTGCCCTGCCACTGAGTACTCCCAAGCCAACCAACCTGGCGCAGTTCAACGCGATTGGCAGCGCCATCCGCAACAACCCGGCATCCGTGATCACCCGGCTTAACACCGACCTGCATGGCGACCTGGCGGTGTTCGACAAGGGGCTGATAAACACCAATCTGCAGCTCAACTACCGTCCTAACCAGGACCTGCTTCTGTATGGCGCCTACCGGCGTGGTGTGAAGAGCGGTGGCTTCATTACCGGCAATGTTTCCGGCCTGGCACCGGATGTGCGCAAGTACGACGAAGAGACCAACAACGCCTATGAGATCGGTTTCAAGGCCACGCTCATGGATGGGCTGGCAAGACTAAATGGTGCACTTTTCTATTATGACTACCAGGACATGCAGAACACGAGCTTCGTGAACATCACTAATCTGGTGACCAACAACGATGCTACCGTTATTGGTGGTGAGCTGGAGCTGACCGCCAATCCGATCGACGGTCTGGAAATTTCCGGGGGCATCGGTATGTTGGATACTGAGGTGGAAGACATTTCGAACCCGACCGGCGCCGTTCCCTTCACTGGCGATCTGGACCTGCCTCTGGCGCCGGACTTTACGGGGAATCTCATGATCCGCTATACCTGGAATGCTTTCGGCGGCGACATGCACATACAGCAGACCAGCCACGGACGCACCGCCATGCACCGCGACTCGCTCAATAACCGGTCTACGGAGATGGGCTCGTTGTTCCAGACCGACGTGTTGCTCGGCTATGCACCGCCGAATCAGCAATGGTCCATAAGCGCCTGGGTAAACAACGTGTTCGACACACGCCATGCGACCAACAAGTTCGACCTCGCTGGCGTGGGTAACTCCGGCGAGATCACCCTACAGCAGCCGCGCTGGTACGGCGTGACGATGCGGGTCTCTTTCTAGAAATGAGGCGGGAAAGGCCGGGAGTCAGGCGTCGATATTGACGATCAGGGTCCCGGTGTTGCTACCATCGAACAGCGAATTGAAGGCTCCCGGGATGGCCGCAAAGCCCGAGCGGACATCCTCCCGATGTGCCAGTCGGCCACTGCGCTCCCATTCCGTCAGGTCCCGCAGTGCGTTGTCGAAACGGTCGGCGAAATGGCCTACCAGGAAACCCTGCATACGGATGCCCCCATAGATCAGGCGCATCATGTTGCGGGGTCCTTCCGGGGCGGCGTTATCATTGTAGCCGGTAATCTGTCCGCAGAGTACAATCCGGCCGAACTCTGCCATGTTGTCTACGGCAGCCTGTAGTATTTCACCGCCGACATTGTCAAAGAACACGTTGATTCCGTCGGGAAAAAGTTCACTGATGCGGGTACGTATGTCCTCGGACTTGTAATCGATGATTGCATCCAGGCCGCAATCCTCCAGCAGCCAGCGGCACTTCTCTGGGCCACCGGCAATACCCACCACATTACAGCCACCCAGTTTCGCGACTTGTGCCGCCACTGAGCCAGCAGAGCCCGCGGCACCGGAGACAAGCACGCGATCGCCCGATTGGATCGCGCCAACTTCGCGGATGCCAAAATAACCGGTCAGGGAATTCAGGCCGAACACCCCCACCGCCTCGATAAACCCATGGTCGTCAGGAAGCACACGGGTCATGCTCTGGTCGGGACGGATCACAGCGTAATCCTGCCAGCTGCTGATGGTGGCGACACGGTCGCCGGGAGAAAAATCCGGATGTCGCGATTCCACCACCACGCCGGATGCTGGTCCCATGATGACCTGGCCCAGATTTATAGAGGGATACAGACTGTTGCCCGGCGGGTCCATCCAGTTGCGGATGGTTGGCGCACACAGGAAGGCGTAATTGTTGACAACGACTTCGCCGTCTTGCAGAGGCGTCGTTGGGTAACTGGCCTCCACATACTCGAAGTCCTCGCGCTTCGCGATTCCGCTGGGGCGGCGGGCCAGCCGCCATTGTCGATTAATGGTTGTCATCTGCGGTCTCGGCATCATTGGGCATCGGCCTCAGCCGACCTCGATCATTACTTTTACGGAGTCATTGGCCTTGAGCTGTTGCTGGAAGGCGTTGGCGATATCGTCCAGCGGAAAGCGGTGTGTTACCAGCGCGCTGGGTTGTATCTTCCCGGCGCTGATAGCCTCAATGGCGGCGACGAAATCGCCCCCCAGTGAGCCGACGATATAGGGCATCTTGTGCACGATCTTGGTGATGTCCAGGGGTACCTCGCCCTCAGGCAGGCCGACGAAGCAGATGCGGCCACCGGGCCGCACCATTTCGAATGCCTGCTTGATGGTCGTGGGATGGCCCGCGGCCTCCAGCACGACATCGGCGTTGCCGCCGACGTGATAGTGATACGGCGCCTCGCCGAATTTGTCCATGACCCAGCGCAGGGCATCGCCGGTTCTGGCGTCAAAGACGTCATCTGCGCCGCACTCCTTCGCCAGCCTGAGGCGGGTATCGGAGACTTCCACGACAATCACCTCGGCGGCTCCTGCGGCTTTTGCGGCCTGCAGGCAGGCATTGCCGATCATGCCTGCACCCAGTACCACTACCCGGTCACCGGGTCCGATTCTGGCCTGGGCTACCGCGCTGACACCAATGGAGACCGGCTCGACCATGGCGCCCATCACGTTGTCCATTTGGTCGGAGAGGTGGTGCACTGACTCTCCCAAGACTGCATTCTCGATCTTGACGTACTCGGCAAACGCACCGGGGCGACCGTATCCCGTTGAATTCTGGAAGAGTGCGGCGCATAGAAGAGGCTCGTCCCGCTGGCAGGCCTCACACTCGCCGCAGACGCCGGCGGAAAATCCAGTTACTCTGTCGCCGGGCTGCAGGCCTTCGACTTCGCTGCCGACCTCGTGGACGGTGCCGGAAAACTCGTGGCCCATGATCTGTCCCGGCTCAACAAACATGCCGGTGGTGAAACTGTGAATGTCGGAGCCGCAGATGCCGCAAAGGCTGACCTTGATGAGTACGTCCTTCGGGCCGATCTCGGGTACGGCTACCTCATCGATCACGATATCATTCGCGGCGCGAAGGACTGCTGCTTTCATAGAGCGCATGGCTCGACTCCCTTAAAGGTTTTGTCCTACACAATAAATGAGCCTGTGCGACGGGTCAATGACCTACGTAGTTGTAATACAATTTGGTGAATCACCCTATCCACTTTGCCAAGCTAATCTCATCACAGCAAGGTGGACAATTAATGCAATATAGGACAATAATGTCCTACTTAACCGAGGAATGCGGCTTGGGGTTGCCTTCTGGGCTAAGCACCCACAATAAATCTATGAAGGAGATAAAATGGGACGTTTACAGGATAAAGTTGCGATTGTTACAGGCGCCGGGTCAGGAATCGGGCGCGCTTGCATGGAGCTTTTTGCTCGTGAGGGGGCGAAGGTCGTCGGGTGTTCCAGGACCCAGAGTAATCTGGATGAAACGCTGGCCAACGTTTCCCGCGACGGCGGTGAGGGTATTGTAGTCGCGGCGGACCTGTCCACGCCTGAGGGGTCGCAGAAACTGGTTGATGCCGCGATTGCCAAATACGGGCGTGTTGATATTCTGCTGAACGGCGCAGGCGTGGGCTATTCCTGGGAGAAGACCCACGCCGGGTCGATGGGCGCGGTGACGGAGACCACGCCGGAGCTGTGGCGCGAGGTGATGGCCATTGACCTGGACTCGATTTTCTACATGTGCCGACTCGTGATTCCACACATGAAGGAGCAGGGCAACGGATCGATCATCAATATTTCTTCGGTGCTGGGGGTCAAGGGACACCCGGATGCACACGCCTACACTACGGCCAAGGGCGCGATCGTCAATCTCACACGCTCACTTTGCGCGGCCTACGCCCTTGATGGTGTGCGCGCCAACTGTGTCTGCCCCGGCTTTATCGATACACCGATGATTGAGACCCACATTTCCATGTTCGACGATGAGGCGGTGGCGGATCGCTTCTGTCCCATGCGTCGCACCGGCACGCCGGACGAGGTCGCGTACGGTTGCGTTTATCTGGCATCGGATGAGTCAACCTATACCAATGGGTCCATCATCATGATTGATGGTGGAACGTCGGCGCGTATCTAGGAGGGCAGGCCGCGGTCCGGGGCGGTATTATTGCTGCCCGGGGATCCATCCAGTCGTTATAGGGAGCCAATTGTGGTATAACCGAAAGCGATTTGTGTGCAGGAAATGCATCTGCACCAGCGTCGAACATCACACCAGCGTGGAAGCCGTGGAGCGAGCAGCGTGTTAGAAGATATGACAGCTAACAGGAATAATGAAACAGGAGTCCGAGGAAGCACGGAGGCAGTGGATCCGGGAAAATCTGTAAGCTCGCCGCGTCGCGTCATGGAAGCCATTCTCTCGGGCATCAAAAAAGGACGCTACGTCCCTGGACAGCGGCTTATTGAGGCTGACCTGACCCGAGAGCTGAAGGTGAGCCGGGGGCCGGTACGGGAGGCATTCAAGCGACTTGCCGGCGAAGGCGTCCTGGTGCTGAACAAGCATCGTGGCGCCTTTGTCCGGGCCCAGTCCCGCGACGAAGTCCGGGACATGATGTGCGTTCTGGAAGTCCTGGCGGGCCTCGCGGCCAAACTGGCCGCTCGACATATCAACGAAGGCGATAACCGCCAGCGGCTACAGGAAGCTTTCGAGTCGGCGATGCATGAAGGCGAGGAGGGCGAGACACTGGCGTTTCTGGATGAGCGTCGGCGGTTCTACGATACGCTGTACGATATCGGTCGCAATCGTGAGTTACAGCATATGGTGCCGCGAATGCAAATCAGTCTACTGCGTCTGCAGTTCCAGGCCTTCGTGTCGCGCAAACAGCACGAAAGTCAACTCAAGGAGCTGCACGCAATTGTCGAGGCAGTGATGGAGGGGGATTCCAAGAAGGCCGAGCGTACCGCAAGGGCGCATCTCCGCCGTCGACGCCTGAGTCTGACCACTCTGCCTGACGATGCCTACGCGGCCGCGACGCAGCACTGAGCGAAGTCGTCTCAGGCATGGATTGCAAACTGCATCTCCTTGCGGGGTCTACAGCCGTTTTATCAGTGTAGCGTTGGCCATGCCGCCGGACTCACACATGGTCTGCAGGCCATAGTTGCCCTTGCTTTCTTCAAGTGATCGCAACAGGTTACCCAGGAGCCGGCCTCCGGATGCCCCTACAGGATGACCCAGCGCTATGGCTCCCCCGAGCTGATTGATGCGTTTTGGATCTGCCCCGAAGTGTTTTTGCCAGGCGAGCACGACCGAGGCGAAAGCCTCGTTTACCTCGAATGCGTCTATGTCACCAATGGAGAGACCGGAGCGTCGAAGCAGTTTTTCCGTCGCCGGGATCACGCCAGTCAGCATCATAAGGGGGTCATCACCGACAACCGCAAATCCCTCGACGCTCGCGCGCGGCGTGAGATTGAGTCGGGCCGCGGTGCTCTCTTCTGCGATCAGGACGGCGCATGCGCCATCGGTCACCTGGCTTGCGTTGCCGGCGCTGACCGACCAGTTGATTTGCGGGAATCGCTCCAGCATGGCAGGATCTTCGAATGCCGGTTTCAGGCCTGCCAGCTTCTCCAGAGTGGTATCTCGTCGCAGGCCCTCGTCCCGGCTGACAGGCTGCATCCCGGGCGCATGGCCGAGAAGAGGGAGAATATCGCGTGCTGTGCTGCCCGTGTCTTCTGCTGCTGCGGCACGCTGGTGAGAGCGCAGTGCGAAACGGTCCTGTTCCTCGCGCCCAAGACCCCACTTCGCCGCTATAAGCTCAGCTGAGATGCCTTGCCCGACCAGACCCTGGGGATAGCGCGCGTGGTATGCACTACCCATATTATCCTTGCCCATGCGGTTCGCGCGCATGGGTACGCGGCTCATCATCTCCACGCCGCCGGCGATGACGAGATCGCAGGCACCGGCAATCACGCCCTGGGCCGCGAAATCCACCGCCTGCTGAGCAGAGCCGCATTTGCGATCCAGGGAGACGGCGGGCACGGATTCCGGGAAGCCAGCCGCAAGCACCGCTTGCCTGCCAATGTTTCCCGACTGTTCGGCCACCTGAATGACGCAGCCAGTGATAACATCCTCGATCAGAGCCGGATCCACGCTGTTGCGTTCTACTAAGCCCCGCAGCACCTGTGCGTACAGATCCACAGGATGCCAGTGCGCCAGGGCGCCCGATTCGCGGCCTCGCCCGAAGGGCGTTCGAATAACATCCACGATAACTGCGCGCCGGGTAGCCATAATATTACTTCCTCAAAGTGACACTGAGGTTCTGCGACTCGATTTGCACCAATGGTGCCTGCGCCACTTTCATCAATCGACCCACCTCTGCCAGCTCGGGAGAGGAGAGCATCGGGTAATCCCGCTGCACCGGTCCCGCTTCACGCATCCTCTTGAGATCTGCCTCTGGCATCAGGGCACGCAAAATCAGCTCGTCAGGGTCGCGGGTGCCATATTCCTTATAGAGTTCTTCCTCCGTGGGCTGCTGCGGGGGGTTTGCGGCGACCTTCTTTGCGCGCGGAGAACTCATGATACGGTCATAGATATTCTCGTCGATCGGCGCCACCGGATCGCCGTAGAAGCCGGCTGCGTACTGGATGACCTCGTCCGGGACGATTTTGTAGCGCTCACCATTAACTATATTGAGTACGGCCTGGATGCCGACGAGCTGGGAGAACGGAGTCGCCATGCCGGGATAGCCGAGTTCCGCGCGAACCTTCGCGGTCTCCATCAGCACATCATCCATGCGGTGGCTAAGGTTGTGTTTGGCCATCTGCGCTCGCAGTGTGCCGATCATGCCGCCGGGTATCTGGTGACTTGCAGAAAGCACATCGTACTCATGGTGCTGATTGACCAGGAAGCCGGCCGCCTTGCCGACTTTTTCGAAGTGTTCTGCCACCGGGGGCAGCATAGAGGTGTCGATGTTGTGTGTGTGTCCCAGTAGTTCGACGTTGCGGGTCATGATTTCAGTAGAGGGCACAGACGGGCCATTTGCCATGGGGCGGCTGGCAGTGTGCAGGATCCTGACGCCCAGCTCGATTGCGTCGCAGTAGGCCTTGCCGGACATGCCCAGTATATTGTTCGAGTGGAACTCGATCGGCTTGCCGCGGGCGTTCGCCTGAATGGCCGGTATAAGTGTCTGCATCCGTTCCTTATCCAGAACCCCGGCCGTATCGTAGAGAAGGATCGTGTCGATGTCGGGGCAAACGGACAGCTTGTCGGCTTTATCCGCGTAGTATTCGTCAGTGTGTACCGGGCTGGATGTGAACATGATCGAGCCCGCAACCTCGGAGCCAAACTCCTTGGCCACTTTCGCCAGACGGTGCATCTTGTCGATGTTGAAAAGGACATCATAGATCCAGAAAGAGCGGCAGCCGTGTACATTCAGCTGGCGCATCCACATGTCCATCATCGCGTCCGGTGTCACGCCGAAGGTCACCGAGGCGTTAGCGCGCATGCCGCCGCGAATCGGGGTGTTCGGCATGGACTCAGTCAACAAGTCCAGACTTTCCCAGGGGTTTTCACTGTTGACCCGGATCTGCACCTCGAACATCGAAGACCCGGCCAGGTCGATAACCCGGAAGCCGCTCTTGTCAAGGGTCGGGGTCATGGGCAGCGCCATGCCGGCGCGCATCTGCATGCCCCACAGACTCTGCTGTCCGTCGCGAAGTGTTTCGTCCAGAAATTCAATATGCGCCATAGCGCCTTACTCCTCTCGATTGGCGAATGCAGGCAGGCCGATTTTCTCCAGCCAGCTTGTCGTTATCAGGTTATTGCGAAAATCCGGGTGTCGGATGATGAAGTGTTGCAGTGGCATATTGGTCTTAATGCCGGCCAGCGAGAAGCGGCCAATGGCTTCATCCATGCGCTGCAGCGCTTCGCTGCGATTGTTGCCATAGACGATCAGCTTGCCAACCATACTGTCGTAATAGGGAGGAATCAGCGTTCCTTCGCTGCAGAATGTATCGAGGCGCACGAAGTCCATATCCGGTGGCTCCCAGGTGGTAAGGCGACCCGGACTCGGCCGGAATCCATGATCCGGATCCTCAGCGTTGACCCGGCATTCAATGGCGTGGCCGTGCAGTACGATATCGGATTGCTGCAAGTTCAGGGGTTCACCGCCAGCGAGCTGCAGCTGCATGGCAACCAGGTCTCGCCGTGAAATGAGTTCGCTCACCGGGTGCTCGACTTGGATTCTGGCATTGACTTCAATGAAATAGAATTCGCCTCGCTCGACGTCGAACAGGAATTCCACCGTACCGGCATTGCGGTAATTCAGGTCGGAGGTCAGCTTCACGGCCGCCGCATGCAGGTCGGCGCGAACCGCATCCGGCATGACCGTGCAGGGGGCCTCCTCAATCAGCTTCTGGTAGCGGCGCTGTACGGAGCAGTCGCGCTCGCCGAAATGCAGCACTCTCCCTTCGCCGTCACCGAACACCTGGACTTCCACGTGCCGGGCACTTTCGACAAAGCGCTCGATATATAGTGATCCATCGCCAAATGCTGCGCGTGCTTCTTCCGATGCCTTGTTGAAAGATGTCCTGACATCTTCTGGTCCACGCGCGAGGAACATGCCGCGGCCACCACCACCCGCCGTGGCCTTCATGACCACCGGATAACCGATCTCATCTGCGGCAGCGCAGGCGTCTTCGGCTGACTCCAGTGCCGGGGTGCCTGGCACGAGGGGGACGCCCGACGCCTCGGCAATGCGCCGTGCGCTGAGTTTGTCTCCCAGGGCTTCGATGGTTTCCGGACGCGGGCCCACGAATGCGATGCCGTTTTCTTCGCACAGCCTGGCCAGCGCAGGTCTTTCCGACAGGAATCCGTAACCGGGATGCAGGGCGTCACAGCCTGCACCCAGTGCGGCCTGCACTATCAGTTTCTCATCCAGGTAGCTGCGGGCGGGTTCCGCCGGACCAACAATGACCGTGCGGTGGGCCGTGCGTGCAGCAAGGCTTTCCGCATCGGCAGCCGAGCTGCCGAGTACGGTTTCAATTCCAAGGGAATGCGCTGCGCGAACGATGCGCACGGCAATTTCACCCCGGTTGGCGATGAACAGTCGTGAAATGGCCATATCGTGACCTATTCCGTAGGCTCAATGTAGAACAGAGGTTGATCGAACTCGACCATGTCACCATCTTCCACGCAGATGTGCCGGATTATGCCACGCATGCCGGCATGCACCGGCGTAAACAACTTCATTACCTCGATCAGGCAGATCTCAGTTTCATTGTCAACCTCGGCGCCGAGTTCGACATAGGAAGCTGCGCCAGGCTTCGGTGCCCGGTAGAAAATCCCCAGGTTAGGTGCCTTCACTACCACACAGTTGTCTGGAACCAGCGTGCTCTCAACGACCGGCGCAGCAGTGGGCTGGGCTGCCGCAGCGCTGCCTAACGGTTGTTGGGGGGCTGTAGCAGGCGCCGGCGCCACTGTAGTCGCGGGTACCTGCGCCGTCTGCGCGCCTTGCCAGGGTGCCCCGGCAGAGTTCGGGTCGCGCGACAGGAAAATTCTGAAGTCCTCGACTTGTAGCGCCAGCTCTTGCCACTCCGAGTCATCGAAGATCTGGATCAGGTTCTTGATCTCGTCTGCAGTCACATTTTTCATGTCAGTCGTTCTCTGTTGATGGAATTGATTCTGTTGTGCCCCCGGCATGGATTGCTGCCAGCAGGGCCGGCAACGTGGGTTCGGCGACGATATATTCCAGTCCCGCTTGCAGCGCGGCTTTCACGCCCGCTTCACTGGCAATCGCACCGCCGCGGGCACCGCGGGCACCTTTTATCAGTGCCGGCAGGTTAGCCGGGTCTGCCGCGTCGTCGTTGCTTTCGAGGTCCAGCGTGTCTTGCGGTGCCTCGTCGGGACGGTATACGATGAGCGGGCTGTGTTTGCGCGCCCAGGACAGGAGTTCGGCAAGGCGATCGTCTTCAGTTTCCTGAGGTCTGACAACTTCCAGCGCACCGCTGTAGATCTTGCCGTGCTCTCCGTCGACGGTCACTAGCTGGCCATGCAGCGCGGTGACCGCCCCGACGCCGCAACCAACTACACTGGGCAATCCCAGCGCACGGCCCACGACGGCGGCGTGAGAGGTGGAGCCCCCTTGTTCGGTAATGACCGCTCGTGCCACGAGCATGCCGTGTACATCGTCGGGGCTCGTCGTCGCAGTTGCCAGGACCACATCCTCTCCGGTATGCGCACGGCGTTCGGCTTCATCCGCATCGCTTACAACCGTGCCAACGCCGATGCCGTGGGATACGCCAAGACCGCTGGCAAGAACAGTTGCGCCTGCGCTAGCGCCCTCGCCCAATCGCGGGCTGAGTATGCTGTGGACCTGATCTGGATTGACCCGCCGTATGGCATCTTCAATATCTATATGGCCTTCGCGGTACATGTCTACGGCAATACGCACGGCAGCCGCGGGGGAGCGTTTTGCGGTGCGCGATTGCAGTAGATAGAGTTTGCCGTGCTGCACCGTGAATTCGATGTCCTGGACCTCCCGGTTGGCGCTTTCCAGTATCTGTGCAGCGTCGATCAGCGCCTTGTAGGCGTCCGGCACAGCGACTTTCATGTCATCAAGGTGCTCGGGTGTATATTTGCCGGAGACGACATCCTCGCCCTGGGCGCAGCGCAGGTACTCACCGTAAGGCACCGGTTCACCGGTAAGCGGATTACGGCTGAACAGAACGCCGGTCCCGCTATTCTGGTCCAGGTTGCCAAATACCATGGCCTGAACGGTGACTGCCGTGCCCAGGCTGTCCGGGATATCGTGGTGCTTGCGATAGCGTTTCGCCCGGCGCGAAGTCCAGGAACGGAAAACGGCTTCTATCGTAGCCTTGAGCTGCTCTATGGGCGCATCAGGGACCGCTTCGCCGGCTGCTTTCTCGATTCTCGCGCGCCACTCTGACAGCTCTTGGTCATCGCTTAACTTCGGAACGGGAACCTTGAGCACGATCTCTCCATACAGCTCATGAAAGCGGCGATAGGTGTCGCGGGCAAACCGGTCATCGCCGGATTCAGCCGCAAACGCCTGCATGGTCTCGGCGTTGATGCCCAGGTTGAGAACGGTGTCCATCATTCCGGGCATGGAAATCGGCGCCCCGGAACGGACCGAGACCAGTAGGGGTGCATTGCCCCGGCCGTATGTCCTGCCCGTTTGACCTTCCAGCCACTGCATGGCCGCCTGCAGTTCGTCGTCCAGCCCCGCAGGCAGTTCGCCTGTTTCCAGATAGGCGGCGCAGGCCTCGGTCGTGATTACAAAGGCGGGCGGGACGGGTAGTCCCTGGCGCAGCATATGGGCGATGGACCAGGCCTTGCCTCCAATAAGCGCTTTTTCGGGCAGATCGCAGCCATCGAGAGCAAGCAGCCATTTGCCCTGTAAGGGGGTGGTGGCCATGCTCAGGATTCCTCTCGTTCGCGACCCATGATACGGAGCAGATCCTCATGTAACTCGAACCAGACGGTGTGGTAGCTCTCAATGGTAGCATCGCTGACCCAGCTTATGTCGCCGTCTTCTGCCTTTTCCAGCGCCGAAAGCAGTTTTTCCCGATAGCGATTAAGACGTGATTCTTGGCGACCAAGGCGCTCCAGAACCCCGTCCACCCGTTCGTGAATATCGCTGATGCGGTCGATAATCGCGGAGTCATAGTCCTTATCCGAATGATCATTGGCCACGGTCTGCCCACCAATCTCGATGGTCTGCCACTCCGTGATGACCTGCTTCAGGTCATTGTTGATGCGTTCGAAGTCTTCGTAGGCTGCAACAAATTCCTCGTCGCGGCGCAGACTACCGTAAGCCTTACTGTACGCTGACTTGAGCATTATCTGCCCCGTTGGCGTCAACAGGTACTTGTCATTCACCTCACTCACTCGTCCCTTGGCTACTGCCTGGGACAATAGTTGCTGGACAGTGGTGGATTCGAGTCCGGTGATAGAGCAGATATCATCCACAGTCGCGTATTTCTTGACGGCGATGCCGTGCATTACCAGTTGTAAATCCTGCATTCTTTATACCTCCCGAGTCTCGCCAGAGTCGCGTTTAACGATTGTTTCGCGGACCTTTCTGCGCAGAATCTTGTTTGCTGCGCTCTTGGGTAGCTCCTGCCAGACTTCTACTCTTTTAGGGCACTTATAACTCGCGAGATGTGCTTTTGCCCACGCGAGAACAACATCGCTGTCGAGATCCGGGCGTCCGGACACGACGGCTTGCACGCGATCACCCCATTTTTCGTCTGGAAGGCCAATCACGGCCGCCTCAACGACCCCGTCGCAGGCCATCAGAATGTCCTCGACTTCTCGTGGGTACACGTTGAATCCGCCGGAGATCAGCATGTCATTCTTGCGATCCAGCAAGTAGAAAAAGCCGTCTTCATCCATGGTGCCGATGTCGCCAGTGTGCAGCCAGCCGTTGCGCATGGCTTTTGCCGTCGCATCCGGCCGGTTCCAGTAGCCTGCCATGATCTGAGGGCCGCGCACGCAAATTTCACCTGTCTCTCCGGGAGGCAGGGGCTGATCGTTGTCGTCGAGAACCGCAACGTCGGCGATGACGAAGGGGCGGCCACAGGAGCCGATGCGGTCGTGGTCCTCGGGTTTCAGGCAGGTGATGACCATCGGGCTTTCTGCCTGTCCGTAGCTCTGTGCAAACACCCGGCCAAAGCGCGATTCCGCGCGTTCAAGCAGCCGCGGTGAGATGGGTGAGGCACCGTAGGCGATTCGACGAAAACTGAGGTTCGCATCCTCTATACCGGGGACTTCAAGAATCATCGCCAGCATGGTCGGGACGAGGAAAGTCAGGTTGGCCTGTGTTTCCACTGCCAGTCTGACGAACTCCTCGGCATCAAACCTGGGCATGATCAACGAATGCGCGCCGCGACATAGCGCCGGCAGGAAAAAAGCACCAGAGGCGTGGGCGATAGGAGCTGCATGCAGGAAGCTGTCGCCTTCCCTGATATCCGGGACCAGGTCAGTGAGAAACGCGGACAGTTCGCTGAGCTCGCCGCGGGTGGAGAGTGTCACGGCTTTGGGCTGACCAGTCGTGCCACCTGTAAAGCCGAGACGCAGCGGCGCGTCCATGTCCCGGTCGACCGCGCAGGTGCTGTTATCGCCCTGGTCGGTCATCAGACCCAGCCGTTTGCGGTCGATGACAAATTCGACATGATCATCCAGGTTTTCGCTGGTATCGTGAATCACCGCCCGGCTGCCGCTCTCGCCCAGCTTGAAGCGATGGTCCTCAATGGTTTCGCGCGTATTCAGGCCCACTCGCACCAGGCCACACTTGGCCAGGGCATAGTAGGCCACCAGGCAATCGATGCTGTTAGGTAGCATCACGCCCACGCGGTCTCCTGGCTTGAGGCCTATCTCAAGCAGGCTGTTACCCAGGCGGTTCGTCGCGGCGTCAAACTCCCGGAAACTGACCATCCTGCTGCCTTCACTAAGACAGGGGGCGTCGCCGAAGTGCCTGGCCGCGCGGCTGATCAGGCTACTGATTTGCATGGCTGCTATCCCTTGTTGTTTTTCTGGCGGAGTGCTTCCACATCGTCACGGCGTAGCCCTGCGCCCTTGTCAGCAAGATTGCGTGAGTGCTTCTGATAGAGTTTGTACAGTGCGTCGGCCTCGGGCGTTTCATAGCGGTACTTGACTGTGGTTTCGCAAAAGAGTCGATTTTCCGCCTTGTAAAGTTCCGGCTGGAACTTCCGAACCCGCGCGTTGTATTCGTCAATGCTCAGTGTGCCCTCGGTTGTGCGGTAGGCATCTTTTTTCTCATCCAGATAGGTGATACCCGGCTCCACGCCGCCAACAGTAGGGGCATAGTCACCGTCGACAAGAATGGAGTAGGGGATAGGTGAATAGATGCGCGTGGGTGCATCGTTGTGCATCATCATCATGTAGTCGTTGATCTGGTGGCTGGGGCCCGTGCCGACACAGATTTCGCCAAGTGCGTCCCGGCTGTATTCATCGTTCAGCAATGGACGGAAGCGCTCGGCGCGCTGATCAATCTTGATCCAGTCTTCTGGATCGTAGCAGCCGGCGATGTGTGCCATGTCCTTGAAGATTGCGTAATAGGTCAGAGCGCCCGCATCCAGCATCTGGTCCCGGGACCAACCTGCCATCTTCTGCCACAGGCGGCTCATCGCATCCTTGACCCTGGTGTTCAGATCGAGAAATGTCTGGGTCAGCTCTTCCCGGCTGTCCATGCCAACCGGCAGGAAGCCGTCGCTCAGGGGGCCGGAGGTATACAGGCCGACACCGACGATGTTTTCGTCCTTGAACTCCGGGTCGGACTCGAAGCTGCCCCAGTCGTCCATGATATTGAAATTGACGCCCTGAGTGGCCATGGTGACCGTGAGGTTGTTATAAGGTACGCCTTCGGCAACATCGTCAAGCCAGGGGAAGTCGTATTCTGCGATGTCGTTAAAATCCCTCACAATCATCTGTCGGTCATCGCCCAGGTTATATGGACCATGGTTGTGCAGGCTGATACGACTTTCACAGGCGATCAGAAATGCATATTGCGACGCAGAAGCGACGAATGCCTGAGCGGCCTGGTGTAGGGAGTCGCCGACTTCACAATCATAGAGATCCGCGTGAAAGACCTGCAGTTGCGCTTCGGAGTGAATCTGGCCGCGGTGGCCGCCCTCAAATGCCGTTTTGTGTCCGGAATTGCGGCGAAAGGACAGCTCGAAACGCTTCCAGAAATCCAGTATGTAGGCGACGTCTTCGGCGGCATCTTGTGGCCGCAGGAGGCCCATGTTGATCATCCACTCGCGACCCAGCAGGTAAAAGCAGGGCAAGCCCCACATGGCGATGGCGTTGACCTTTGCACCCATGTGGCGAGCACGGTCACCCACTTCCTCCGCGCTCATGTTGTCTTCGATCTTACGCAGCAGTGCGGGGTAGCGATAGAAGGCGTTGAGGTAGGACATCAACATGTAGGCCGGTACCGGGAATAGCTTGGATTCCTGCACGGTACGGGTGACGCACAGCCAGTAGGTTTCGTCGCCGTTGATCTGCAGCAGATTGTTGCTTTCCAGTAGTTGTGCATAATCGAGTTTCATTAGTTCGATCCTTTATTGCTGTTATTGCGAGCATCACACGAGCGATGCGACGTTTCGGTCATCGGGGTGCTATCAGTCGTCGCGTTTGGCTGTGCGCCAGATATTGCCTGTTACTTCGCGCTTTGTCTGACCCTGGTAATCGTCGGCAGTCTTGGCGCGGGCAGTGGACTCGATGGACACCGTGTCGCCCTCCATGATGCCGTTGACCTTGGCGTTCATCAGGCAAGGTATGCCGTACTCTCGTGTCAGGATGCCCAGGTGCGAGCGCACGGTTCCACCTGCGCATATGACGCCTTTGAACTGTTCCAGGATTGGTGCTGTAAGTGTGCCGCCGGAGTCGTCGATCACGGCTATCGTGTTTTCAGGCACTCCCTCTGTGAGCCACTTCAGGACGCGGTCTGTCGAGCGTATATAGCGGGCAATGCCGGTGGTGTTTTCGTTGTAGCGCACGACGTTGTCGCCGACGCCACGGAGTTCACGACCTTCTGCATCCGGCTCCGCTATTGGCGCATCAGGGTGCTGGAAGCAGAAGGCGGCAAGATCGGCATCACTGGTCCCCTCTGCTGGCTTGTAGGCGTCCGGGCGCTCTTTCTGTGAAATGCCCGCGGACCAGTCGTAGCGGTGACCGGCATCCACCAGGTCGCTGTCGACCGCCTCGAAGTCTTCTTTGGTAATCAGTGTGTTGGCGTCGCCAAGCACAAAGTCTTTCCAGTCGGCGCCTGATTCCTCGAATCGTTGACGGACAATCTCATGCAGGCTGCCATGAAAGGCGGCGACCACCGCGGAGGGTGATTCATCGCCGTATTTGTCGGTATCCACAAATAACTTGGTCATGGTTTTCTCCTTGTTTAAATTATTGTCACATTGCCGTGTGGCGTGTTCCGAAGGATACTTTGCAGTCTACATAGCGCCGCCTGGTTATACAACATTGTACTACAATGAAAATGATATTATTTTTATTCTCACGCTTGTTTCGCCGCAAAAGCCAGTAAACACGGCCCTTGGCCCCAAGCGTTTGCGAAAACATTGTCCCATATGCTGTCCCGAAAGTTACGCAAAAGATATTGCAGGGCTTTTACAGCAGCAAATCTTGTTATACAGTGTTGTTGTTGTACAATAATATTGTCGGACAATAAAGAATAAATTCAAGCCGGTGGGGCGTAATCTGTATCCCGCGAAAACCACCCGGCAACGAGGAAGTGCCATGAGAGACCTTTCCGACCACCGCATTCTTTTGGTAAACGATGATGGTATTGATGCGCCGGGGATGAAGATTCTCGAAGAAGCGGCGAGGCAGATTTCGAATGATGTCTGGGTCGTCGCGCCGGACGACAATCGTTCTGGTGCATCGCATTCCCTGTCAATCCATTCTCCCATGCGGGTTTACAAGCGTGACGACAGGCACTTCGCCGTGCGTGGTACGCCGACAGAGTGCACCATGCTGGGTATCCATGAGCTCATTGCAGACGGGCGCCCCTCGGTCTGCATATCCGGTATCAACCGCGGACCCAACCTGGCAGAGGATACGGCCTATTCCGGAACGATTGCCGCTGCCCGGGAAGCCACCCAGCTTGGTGTCCCCGCCATCGCCATCAGCCAGGTGTTTGCGGCGGGAGAAAAGAACTTCACAGTGGGTGAGGACCGAAAGATCCACTGGGAAACGTCGGAGCAGTGGTGCCTGCCGCTGTTGCAGCAGTTGCTGCAACAGGAGATGCCCCCCGGGGTGTTCCTCAATGTCAATTTCCCCGGCGTCCCGCCCGACGAGGTTGAGGGTGTCAGGGTCACGATCCAGGGGCAGAGGCCGCCTGGGTGTTATATCCCAGAAAAACGCACCGATGGCCAGGGGGATCCCTATTACTGGATCATGCTGTCCTACAGGGATGGCGATTCGCATCCCGACTCCGATTTGCGCGCCATCGCCGATAACTGTATTTCGGTTACACCGCTGAAACTCGATCTCAGTGCTCTGGAACACCGCGAAAAGCTGATAGCTGAGCTGCCGGAGTCACTATCGCAACGCTTGAGCCCTGTCGGGCCGGCGGTCTCGAACGCCAACACATAACAGAGGAATAGTCGATGGGTACAGTGCGTCACGCGATAGCCGTCTGGACATTCAGAAACCAGGTGCTGGCCATCACGGTGATCCTGTTGATCACAGCGATTTCTGCGGCGGGTTTGCCGCACGTTCAGATAAAGACCATATTTTCCGACATGCTGCCGACCGGGCATCCCTATGCGGAAACTTTTCGCGATCATCCGAACTTCGGCAACCCACTGACGCTATCAGTCATGATAAAGCGTACCAACGGCGATATTTACAACACCGACACGCTGCAGAAAGTCTGGGACATGACGCGGGATATTGACCTGGCTCCGGCAGTGGATCACGACCAGGTATTGTCGATTACCACATCGAAGGCTCGCTACGCCGAAGCCACGCCCTACGGCATTAATATGCGTCCATTGATGGACAGCACGGTGCCGCAGACGGAATCCGACCTTGACGAGTTCCGCGCTCGCGTCGAGCGTTCCCCAAATGCGCGTGGATTCCTCGTTTCAGAAGACGGTACGGCAACGCTGGTGCAGGCAACATTCATCGAGCATCGACTGGATTTTGGAGAGACGTTTGCCTACGTGCAGGATCTCGTAGAGTCCGCACGGGACGAAAATCATGAGGTGCATCTCGCCGGTGAGCCTGCGCTGATTGGCTGGGTGTATGAATATCAGGAGCAGATGCTGTGGATTTTTGGGGTGACGCTACTCGCCCTGTTTGCCGCACTTTTCCTTTATATGCGCAATATCGCAGGGGTCGTGACGCCAGCCATCACTGGCGTGATCTCCGCTATTTGGGGGTTTGGCTTTGCCGGCTGGATGGGTCTTGCGGTCGACCCCCTGCTGCTGCTGGTGCCGCTGTTGCTGGTCGCCCGTGCGTTTAGCCATACCGTGCAGTACATCGAGCGTTTCTACGAAATACTGGATGTCGTGGGCGATAAGCACAAGGCGGGCGAGCTGTCCCTGCGCGTCATGCTCGGGCCGGGTGTGCTCGGAATCGTTACCGATGCACTGGCGATACTGTTGATAGTGCTCGCGCCGATTCCCGCGATGCAGCGATTTGCAATCTTCGCCGGCTACTGGGCGCTTATCCTGCTGCCCACCTCTGTGCTCCTGGCACCCCTCATCCTGACTCGTCTGCCGACACCGCGCAATCTGCACGTCATTGTCGCCCGAGACGACAGCGCGGGAGGTGTTCATCAGTGGATGGCGCGAATGTTGTCTCATGTGGCGACGCTGACTACTGGAACCCGAGCGCGCTATACCGCCATTGTGCTGGTGCTGTGTGGCGCTGTATCGATCTACTTCGGTGCGGCCATCAAGGTGGGTAACCCCGTAGAAGGTAGTGCACTGCTTTGGGAGGACTCTGAGTACAATGTCGCTGTGCGCAATATCAATGACAACTTTCCCGGCGTTAATACGCTGGAGCTTGTGCTTGAGTCGAAAGAGACGGGCACACTGGAGAAGACCGCGCGCAAGGCAGACGCCGTGCATACAATGCTCGCCCTGCAGGACATCATGGAGCGTTCTGACAGCCCGCCCCGCGCGACACTGTCCTTTGCCGACTACCTTGCCGAGGGGGCCCGCCTGTATAACGGCGGCGATCCGCGCTGGATGCCCCTGGATCCCAATGACCGTGCCACACAGGCAGCGGCGTCTGCTGCGATGATGGGCAGTGGCCCCAAGGCCTTCAGTCACGTCATCGACATGAAGCAGCAGAATGCTACCGTGTCATTGTGGTATCGCGACAACCGGCAGGAAACGGTAGACAAGGCGCTTGCCGATGCCCGTGCCGCCGTAGAGCAGGTCGGCAAGGAGCACCCCAACTTTACGGTTCGACTCGGCAGCGGCACGATCGCCCTGCAGCAGGCAGTGAATGATACCGTCAAGGACCATTATTGGGTGATCGTAGTGGTCCTCAGTCTTCTTATGTTCGTGCTCTCAGCGATTGCTTTCAAGTCAGTGCTCGCCGGCATCATCCTCGTGTCCCAGGTCAATATGGCGAATTTCGTCATCATCGCTATGCTGTATGCGATGGATATGGGGCTCGATATTAACTCACTGCTGGTTGCAGCGATGGGCATTGGCGTGGGTATCGATTATGGCATCTACCTGTTGGCCCGTGTCTGCGACGAGTACGAGAACCAGGGTGGTGATTTCGAGGCGATTATCAGGGAAGCGGTGACGACTACCGGTCGCGCTATTGCGTTCACGGCGACAATCATGCTGATTGGCATCATGCCATGGTACTTCCTGTCAGGTCTTAAGTTCCTTGCGGATATGGGGCTGTTGCTGGGTGCTGTTATGGTCATCAACATGATCATGGCGCTGTTCGTATTACCGGTAATGGTCTGGTTCCTCAAGCCGCGGTTTGTGCAGCGCGACGACCTGCTGATCAGCGAGCACTTGAATCTTGCAGAATTGCGGCCGGTGCAGTCAGAGGGAGGAGTGTGATGTCGTTGGACCTTCAGGACGTGTCAGCAGGGCAAAATGCCATGTTAAATGTGGCAGTAAAAAATCTTGCCCGTTTGTCTTCAGCTGGGCTTCTTCTGGCGGTGTTCGCCGTCACCACGGCTGTCAGCTCAGTCCAGGCGAGTAGTGGAGAGGTGCCAGTGTCCGTGGAGCTTATCCGGGAGGGTGTGGCGCACCGACCGTTGTTTGGTATCTCCTTCCCCGATGACGGGAAGCGCGGCGCAGCAGTGGGTGGCCGCGGCACTGTTTTGCTTACCAGCGACAGTGGTAATAGTTGGTCTGTCCACGAGGTTGATACGAACCTGGCATTACTGGATGTGGCATTGGCAGAGGACCGCATTATTGTCGTGGGGCAGATGGGGCTCATACTGGTACGGGACAAGGACGGCACGTGGATTGAGCGCCCGGTGGACATCAAGGAGCGCTTGCTGTCGGTTGACGCACACGCGGATGGGCTGGCAGTCGCGGTTGGCGAGTTCGGCCAGGTGCGGATATCCATTGATGGTGGCACAACGTGGGCCGCCCCCGATGTTGAGTTCTCGAGTTTTGTAGATGAGGGCTACGACCCTCACCTGTATGCGGTCGAAATCACGAATGCCGGACGCATCATCGTCGCTGGCGAATTTGGCGTGGTGGTGATCAGCGATGACCGCGGGGCGAGCTGGCGGTTAGTGCGCAAGGGTGACGAGTCGATTTCCGCTTTGCATGTCCGTAGCGACGGCACAGGCTATGCCGTGGGTCAAAACGGTATCGTGCTGAAGACGATAGATTCAGGCGATCGCTGGGAGCGGGTCGATTCCGGGCTTGGCGGCAACTTGCTCGGCGTCAGTTCTTCACCGGATGGGCTGGTTATTGTCCCCGGTATGCGCAGTATGCTGGTGAGCACTGACGACGGCGCTACGTTTGTTCCCGTGCAGGATTCGGATGTGAACTCCAACTGGTATCAGCAGGCCGCCACGGCCGGAGGCGGCACATTCGCCGTGGGTCATACAGGCAGGATACTGCGACTTTCCGTGCCATGAACAGATTCCCCCCTGAGTCAGGGGGGAATCGAACTCAAGGTGATCAGCGCGGATGGGCGACGATGACTGCGCGAGCCCTCAGTAAGGAGGTAAGATTATGCATTTCATCAGGCGTTTCGACGGTCCGCACAGCAGGCGGCACTTTCTGGCCACGCTGTCACGCGGCGCCATAGCCGCAGGTGTTCTCGCGCCACTGTGGCCGACCCTGGCGCGCGCCGGTGATACCGATGGCGTCTATCCGGACGAGCTGCTCAGTCTCGACATGTACACCGGAGGCAAAATAGCCGCCGGCGACACAATCTCCGCGGATAATGTTGAGTACGTGCGTGATCTCCTCGACGATATCAAGTACGAACAGATCGCCAGCATGGGGCGAAGCATGCAGGTGGCTTCTACTACCACCGATATCATGCAGCTGTCCCCCAGGGACTATATCGAGGCAACCGTACGCAACCAGGGCAGGGCACGGTTCAATGATCGCGGCAACGTGGTCAATGACGATGGCAGGCCCTGGATCGGCGGAAACCCCTTCCCCGAAGCGCGCAGTGGGCTCGAGCTGTTTGCGGCGCTGACCCTGAGCTGGGGCCGGCACGACGCATCGCTTTATGCCATCAAGGAATACGACCTGTCGCGAGAGGGCGATGTACAGTATGAGTACGAAACCGTATGGGCAGAACTTGCCACCGTCGCCAGAGTCACGCTGGAGGAGCGCCCTTACTGGTCCGGACACGAGGACAAACTCCGTTACCAGAGCGTTGTGTTTACCTCACCCGAGGACGTCTCGGGTACCTCTTACCTGAATATCTGGCCCTATGACCAGAACGAGTTCCCCGACTTGCTCGGTTACCTCCCGGATTTCAAGCGAATTCGGGTGTTTCCGACGAATCAGCGCTTCGAACCTCTTGTGCCGGGGGGTACGCTATACCTTTCGGATGCCTGGGCAGCCGGGGATCCGCTGCACACATGGGGCAATTACCGCATCATCGATCGGGGACCTTTCCTGGCCGCCGTTTCCGACGGCTGGAATCCGCAACACCCCAACTGGGAGCACACAACGCATGGTGGGCCGAAGGGCACGACGTTCTGGGATACGACGGTGCAGCTTATCCCCGAAGCCATTGTGGTGGAAGCTGAGCCGCTAAGCTTCAAGCGGGCGCCGGTGAGCAAGAAGCGGGTGTGGTTCGATGCCCGCACGGGGCTTCCGTTGGCGATGAATACCTACGATCACAAGGGCGAAGTATATCGCAGCTTCGACGGGGCCTTTAGCATCTATCAATCGGGGGACCGAAGCGTCATGGATGGCGACAGCCCCTACTGGTCCTGGACCCATGTCCACGCTTTTGATATTCAGACAGGACGCATGTCGAGACTCGAGCAGGTCAAAGAGATATCGGGCGGGCATCGTACCGCGGTTAACGACGAAAGTATTTACCAGCGATACTTGACGCGGAATGCTCTTCGGCGCCTGGGCTACTGACACTGTGCAATCTAATGGTCGGATTTCCCCAAAAAGCTTTCAGGCAATATCTTCTTTTGGTTTCGGCTTCGCGTGTTCAGAATAGTGTGAAATGTAAACAGTTGACACTCGCAAATTGTGGTATTAGATTGTAGTACAAAAGAGTTGTCTTTAACTGGTGCCCATAATGACAACCATCAGGTCCATTAATTTAGGCGTCGCGCATTACTCAAACCAGAAAGCTTTGGTGTTGCGACCCGGAAGCCCAGGCCATTTTTCACTCCTTACGAAGGCGTGGAGCCTGGGAGTAAGGCTGGAGTGTGGTGCATTAGCTATCCGTGATGCCGGGAGATTGGCTTTCGCTGGTCTTGCCTTTGCCCCATGTTTCAGTAATGCCTGATCAAGTAGTTTTCGTCGTCAAGCCATCACATTGTCCAGGAGATCGCTATGTACATAAAAAAATATGATTTCAATTATTCACGGCGCAAGTTTGTTGAGAAGAGCCTTTTAGGTGCGGCATCAGCTGGCGTGCTGACGTCATTGTGGCCCATGATTGCTCGTTCTGATTCTGCGGTCACCGATATCAGCAGAGCCTATCCGGATGAGTTGTTGTCGATCGAGATGCATACGAAAGGTAAGGTCAAGCCCGGCGACCTCGTTACTGCCGACAATGTTGAGTATGTGGCGCATCTGCTCGATCCGATTGCGCTTGAACAGGTCAAGACGATGGGCCGGCGAATCCGGATTGCGGAGAGTACGCGCGACCTCACCAAGCTATATCCTCATGACTATCTTGAGGCGACGGTACGCAACGCCGGCAAGGCACGATTTGATGCAGCGGGTAACGTCCGTGCACCGGATGGCGGGCCCTGGTTGGGCGGCTGTCCTTTCCCCGACCCGAAGACTGCGGAAGAGGCAGCTGCGGATATGGTCCTGGCATGGGGGCGAAACGACTGGCAGATGAGTGCCACCCGCGATCATGATATTGATCGCAATGGCGACATAGCTTATCAGTATGACTTTGTGTGGACAGAGCTCCAGGTGACCTCACGTACTGACGGTCAGGTTTTCCAGGGCCGCGACGACTTGCTGCGATATAACTCTGTCTGGTTTACCCGCCCCGACGACGTGAATGGCACATCATATCTGAATACCTGGTATTACGATCAACGCAAATTCCCGGACCTTCTGGGCTATCTTCCAGCTTTTCGCCGCGTTCGCCAGTTCCCCACGAATCAACGGTTCGAGCCGCTCGTGCCAGGGATGGTGTTGTTTCTTTCTGATGCTTGGGCTGCTGGTGACCCTATGCTCACGTGGGGTAACTATCGGATTGTTGAGCGTAAGCCAATGCTCGGTGCGCAAAACCCGGGAAACTTTATGGGGGGACGCGATAACTGGGAGAAGCCGGTTCACGGTGGCCCCAAAGGACAAACCTTCCACGAGACTGTCATGGAGTTATGTCCCGAGTGTATCGTTCTCGAGTCCGAGCCCGTGGGCTTTCCCCGCTCGCCAGTCGGCAAGCGTACGGTCTGGATTGATGTTCGAAACCAGCTCATGGTTGCATCGGTGACAACTGACCGGAAGGGTGAAGTCTGGAAGTCATTCGAACCGCAATATGCCCAGTATAGCAATGAGCACGAAACATTCACCAAGGGAGGTAAGCCTGCCTGGTCTTGGACAGGCGTGATGATCTACGACCGCCTCGACGGTCGGATGACACGTTATTACGTCGGTAAAGAGGTACAGGGTGGCTACAAAACTGCCTTCGAAACCAATGATGTAAACGATGTATATAACCGTTACATGACTTCACAAGCTCTGCAGCGACTAGGCGGCTGATTCAGGGAGTATGGCGTACCGAAAGGAACGTCTTCGTGTGATCAAAAAGGCGCCGCAATAGCGTGGCGCTGCGTTTTTCCAGGAGATAATAACATGGTGGCTTTTTCGAAAACGCGATTATTAAAAATAGGTCTTCCTGTCGGCTTACTGGTGTCAGGTACCACCCACGCTGCGGGGGCGTTGTTTGATCCCGACGTGTTTGGGGCAAGCTATGGTGGTTTTGTTCGATTCGAGTCGGCTATCCGCACCACATCCGATGAGAATCCATTCAACCAGGCTGGCAACCCATTTAATAATATCGATGTGCAGCGCAATCCGATTGGAGGAACTCCCGATACGGTACGTCGACCGATGCCGATCAGGGACAATGATTTCAACATGAATATCATGCGGGGAAAGTTCGACATTGATTTGCGTCTTGGTACCAAGTTGTCATTTCGAGGTGAGGTGCGCGCAATCTTCGATTTTGATACCTACAAGCATCACGACATCAATTCGATTCCAGGAGCCGACCCGGCAGGCGCCTTGCATCAGGACGTGAGCTACTTTGATTATCGGGTAAGCGGTCAGGGTGGGCTGCAGTCGCGCAAGGCGCCCATGTCTTTGGAGTGGACGGGCGAGAAATATATGATTGACTTGCCTCGATTCTATTTCGACTACCAGGATGGTGCTCTGTTGGTGCGCGCTGGTAACCAGCAAATTGCCTGGGGGCAGTCGCTGTTCTTTCGCGTAATGGACGTTCCGAACGGACTTGATCTGCGGCGTCATAGCGTGCTTGATTTTGTTCCTGAAGAGTTTTCTGATAAGCGCGTTCCGTCGCCAGCGGTTCGGGTGCAATACATGTTTGGCGGTTGGGAGATGGACGGGTTTGTCCAGCATTTTCGGCCGACCATTTATGGAAATCCCGACACGCCTTACAACACGATCGCATCGCAGTTCACCATTCATGACTTGTACGGCGACTACGATGATAAAGCCAACTTCGGTATTCGCGTACGCGGCGATGTTGGCCCGGTCACGGTGCAGGCAATGGCTACGAATCGTTACAATCCAGACGGTACTTTCCGCTGGACCGAGTCCGGTGTAAGTAAGTCGTTAACGGGGTTGCCCGGAGACCCCACTGCTGATCTCATGGCGACTACCGCGTTCGAACGGGATTCCACCGGTGTGTTGTCTGCCAGGGAGTGGTTTCATTACGCCGGCCTTGCCCGCCTCGACGGTATCGAAGGCCTCAATGCCTCAATCGCCGAATTTCCGGGCGCGCAGGCTCTTGGCGCTTATCTGGTAGACAACGAGTTTGATGCCGGACAGGAACTGGATTTGTTCTTTTCCTCTGCGGGTGGCCTGCGTGGACACCTCGCCAGGGAATACCACCGCGAGAGCGTCTTTGGTCTGGGATTGGGTTATACATTCAATGGCGAGCCCGGATCTTTTCTCGACCAGTTGATAGCAAACCTTGAGATCCAGTATGCAAACGACCGCACGTTTACCAACCCGTCGCTCAGTCGCGAGCATATTGTCGAGGATGAGATAATTACGTCCCTCGTACTTGAGAAGTACCACCGCTTTTCCAGAGAGTTTCCAGCGACCTATTTCGTATTCCAGTGGATGCACCGGACCGAGAGCGATATCTTCGGTCGTCACTTGAGCGGCATGGGTGGTACTGCGGATCGTGCGGCACAGAACGCACGAACACCTGATAGTGCAAATTATGTTGCAGTAGCGATTCAGCAGCCATCGCCGACTCTCAAGTGGCGTTTCGACTTCTCTATGCTGTATGACACAGAAGGAGCGATGCTGTTGCAGCCGGCAGTGCGCTGGCGTCCGGGCGGGGACTGGGGTGTTGAGGCGTTTTTCAACCACATAATTGAGGACGGATTTACCAGCCGCACAGAAAATTACAATGCACTTAGCACCGCGGGTTGGGCGGACGAATTCACCCTGCGCGTGAGTTATTCTTTCTAGTCGATTGGAGCATGGTTTAAGCCCGTTTCCTGACCGGAAGCGGGCTTCTTTTTGGGTGTCTTATATCTTTGTACGGGAATAATTCGCGCCTTTTACAGGATGGCGCTCGACGATTTTCCAGCTTTTTGTTGTAAAAATAAACGGCTAACAGTAGATGTAGTGACGCATCATAAGGTGACCACTTTCTCCCGACCGCGAGAAGATCGCGCGCGCCGGGCGTTGGTCGCTCAATTTCCACCTCCTTGAACGCTGCCCATCCACCGGAAGGCAGCGCCGAGAGCCCACCGCCCGCATCGCTTTTACTCCCAGATATCCTCGTCATCGCGATAATCGTGAACGACCCGGCCACCTCCGAGGTCAAAGTCGAAAACGCCATAATAGCCACCGAGAATACGAGTCGGCGCCAGTTTGTTCCACGGATCCGCTGCGCCACCCTCAAGCTTCAACTGGGCGCGACCGGCATAAAATTCAGGCTTGCCGTCCGGCCCTTCATGAAGATGGGCGGTCACATCCAGGCGCACCAGTTCCGCAACGCTTGGACGTCGGGAGCCGTCGGCTGCCGGAATTATCCGGCAAGACAATATCGGCAAATCCGGCCCCAGATCGGCGGCATCCGCGCGACTGTCACGAACCATGGTTGCCGTCATGACCGGCTGCCCCAAAGGACGGTCAACCTTGAATAGAATCTGCTCTCCATATCCATAATGGTCATCCCCTGATCCGCGATGGAAATGAGCCATTTTTTTCGCATAACCCCAGATTTCCCGTCCGGCTGCCAGCCCCACCTCGTTATCAACCAGGATAACAGGCTGGTAAAGATATGTGACTCCGGCATGGATCACGCGGACCATGACATAAGCCTCGTGGTAAGGCCCAAAGGAGGAAAACGGAATCCACCGCCCCCAGGCGGTACACACAGCCGGATCATCGGCGGGCTCAACGCCGGGCGGCAACATCTCGCGTACCTTTTGCGTATCCGCCTCATAACGAATGATAATATCCTCGACCCCTCGATATATATAAGGCGGCCGACCATACAATGGTGCACCCGCAGGCGCGCTGAAATTCCGTGCAAATTCTTCTTTGTTCACCAAAGCCTCCCAAAGTTTTATTGAATCAGTCGAATTGAATCTCTGACACTGCCTTGGCAGACTGTATCAAAAAACAACAATCTTGTGCTACGATCAATTCATACCAAAACAGAGTCGGGATTTCCCTACCCGCACGCATTGGAGGATATTTCATGTCACGAATTTTTCTGACAGAACCTGAGCAACTACCCCCTTTTCTGCGTGAACTTCATGATAATGCACCAGAAAAGGACTGGTCGACAAAACATACAGCCCGCGCCTTTTCCGCCAATCCGCAGCTTCTGGAAGGCTACCTGAAATTCTATTACCCCTGGCACCGCAGCGATGGTACCGGCCTTCTGGAGCCGCGTCTGAAAGAACTTGTCCGGCTGCGCATTGCGACACTGAACGGCTGCAAGACTTGCAAAGCCGCGCGCCTTGACCCGACCGTAACCGAGGAGGAGGCGATGCAGGGCGTGGATGATCCGTCCGAGTCCTTCACGGAGAGAGAGCGGGCCGCCATCGCTCTGGCCGAGAAAATGGCAATTGATCATTTTTCCATAGATGACGAAACCATCAGGTCATTGAAGCAGGTTTTCAGCGAAGGTGAACTCCTCGAGCTTATGATGATGGCGGGGCAGTATGTCGGATTTGGCCGTATGCTTGCGATCCTCCAGCTGGAAGAGGTCAGTTGCCCTGTATAGTGGCAGGGTGCGCCACTGATAAAGGTCGCCTGGTCAGTAATATATTCAGCATCCGGGTCCCTTCTCAATTTTGCGAATGGTCAGACGGCTGAGCCTCGTACGCTCGGACATCAAAACCTGGGTATAACCCCTGCGTTTAGGCGCCAGTTTGATGTTCTCACCAAGCTGTTCCAGAAGGCGTCGAACCTTGGGAAAGACGACCGCGGATCGCTGTGGCCAGCGATAAATCAGCGAGAGGTCGAGGGATAACCGGATCACCCCAATCGCCCATTATCCCACAATGCGTTTGATAGCCTGTGGGTGCTTGTCGATATAGTGATGTTTGAGCGCGCCCAGGATATGGGCCCCCAGGGTGATGTAGAGGACGTAGGGCAGCAGATACTTGTGGAAAAGGCCCCAGGCAATGGTCCCTGTGTCGCTTGAGGCCCAAAGGGGTGGCAGTTCCCAGATAAAGAAGAACGTTGGGTAGCCATGAAAGCTCGTCATCACGAATCCGGTGACGGGCAATGCGAACAGGAAACCATACAGAGCAACGTGCACCCAATGGGCCAGCTTTCGCTCAACTGGATTCAGGCTCTCAGCCAAAGCGGGGCGACGTGTTCCCAAATTCCAGATTAAGCGAGTGGCCAATAGTACGAATACCAGGACACCGATGGTTTTGTGAACCACATAGTAGGCATTTCTGTAGTCTGTGCCTTCAGGGATGATCGATGCAAAGATCCCCATCGGGATCATGGCGATAAACAACATTGCTGTGGACCAATGCAGTAATCGAGATATACGACCGTATCGCTCCGGCTCGTTTTCGGTCTTGAGCTCGAGTGCTTTATCTTCACCGGATTGCCTGATTCCTACCAGCAGCAGGAATAATCCCGCCGCCAGCGCAACAATTCCCTGAAGCCACAGTAGTGTGGGCTTCGCTGAGTCCAAAGGTGTTTGATTGGGTTTTGGGTTCTCCAGAATTCCTGTGCCCAGGACAAAGAGGAAAAACCAGGCGGCCACCGCCAGGCACCCCAATGACGCCAATATTGTGCCAAATGACCGGGCTTTAGGAGACACCGCGTTCATGCACCAGGCCGTGACCAGTGAGGTGACCACGATGGCGAATGCGGTCCAACTGTCCAGATCGTTCTCTATACGCGTTGCTGAGCCGTCGTTACCGGCGGACAGGTTTATTGCCTCAGAGGCCAGTGCGGGTTCCATTGCCAGCAATACCACAAGGCCACCATAAGTCCATTTTAAATTGTTCATGAGATTCTGCCAGAGGAGTGGGTTAGAGTATTACGATGAGTTTGCCGCGGTTCTCGCCGGTGAAAAACAGGTCCAGACCGTCAATCGACGATTCCAGACCGTGCAGGACATGGATGCGATATTTAATCTTGCCCGCCATGAGTAATTGGGCCTGGTGTTGGGCGTGCTGCGAGATGGACGCTGAAAGCCATGATCGAACCCCTGTATCGGTGAAGGAGCCATTATTTGTTGCTTTTTAGGTGATGTATATAGGAGTATTGTCCAAACTCTATTGCTATAAAGACAATAAATAATGGACCAGCTCAAAGCGCTGCGCTATTTCTCCAAGGTCGTTGAGACAGGTAGCTTTACAAAAGCCGCAAGCGTTTTTGATGTCCCGCCTTCGTCACTTTCGCGCCGGGTGGCCAATTTGGAGGCAAGCCTCGGTGCGACATTGTTAAAGCGCAGTACCCGAGTGGTTCAGGTGACTGAGATCGGCCGGCTGTACTATCAGCAGGTTCAGGGCATCCTGCTTCAGATTGAGCAGAGTAATGAGACGGTCCGAAGCTATCACGCTAAACCAGTGGGACGTTTGCGCATCAGCTCCATGGTGAGTTTTGGTGAGGGTATTCTCTTACCGTTGATGGAAGAATTTAAGCAGAAGTATCCGGACATTGTCCTCGACATCAGTTTGAGCGACGAACTGACCGCGCTTGGGCGCGACGACGTGGATATCGCGATTCGAGGTGGCTACCCACCTAACGAACGAATTCAGGCGTTGAGACTGATGGATAACGAGTTTGTTCCAGCGGCTGCTCCCCAATATCTCAAGGTCCACGGCAGCCCAAAGTCGGCCTTTGATCTCCGGCAACACAAGGGACTGTTTTTTCGTACCCCGGCAGGACCATCACCCTGGTTGTGTGAGAGCGATGGTGAGTGGCACGACGTGTCCGGTGAAACCATTGCGATCTCAAATAATGCGCCATGGCTGGGGCGTCAAGCTTTGGCAGCAAAGGGGATCATTCTGGCGCCTGCATGGTCACTCGCGGGTTATTTCGACAGTGGGGAGCTGGTGAAACTGGATTTATCGCCGGCCCCCACGGTTAGCCAGAACCCTAACCTGGCAATTTACCTGCTATATCAAAAACAGCGTTATCTGGTGCCGAAGGTGAAAGTAGCTGTGGATTTTCTGGTCGCACGTTGCCGATAGCGTAGCGGCTGGATCAGTCTTCCCGGAGCTGCGCAGCAGCGACGGCCCCTACCGAAAATCCGGGTCAGAGATTAAATGCCGGTTCCATCAGTTTTTACTCACTCCTGCTGAGTCCAGCAGCACTTGCTTTAGCCTTCCAGTTGGCAACACTGACGAGTACTTCATCTTTAATCTGTAGCGCCTGACCACGGTCGAGTTGAAAGAATTCGATGACTTCCATGGCCAGCTCATAGTCCAGGCTGTTATCGCTGTCGTTGATATTGAGATGCAAGCCATTGGCAGGCGTGACCGGGTTAATATCATACGCTGGAGATAGCAGCCAGCCTCCCTGATGATAAATAAATCCGTGGTTGCGGAGGTGGTCATCGGTATTGGAAATGGCGATGTAAAACACAATGCGGCGCCATAACTGCGCGAGATCATTCCTGGTGTTCGCGCCGTGCTCGGTCAGGAATTGTGCGAGTTCCAGATAGCTGGCGTCATGTTCGCCGTCGTAATAGCCGAGTTGTGTCATCGCCGACGTAAAGTGAAGGCGACTTCCCTCGGTGCGATCAAAGCGTTTGGTCAGAAAAGTGTGGTGATGACTGCCGAACTGCTCGATCCGGCTCTCCGGCATGCTCGAGTTCTCTCAGGGATGAGAGAGGCGGGGCGCCGAGGCGTTCGTCATTATCAAGAAATGGGCCTTCCAGCTCGCGCTTGAATCTCAGTGCGCCGGTTCGGTGAAGGTCGTGTACACCGACAAGATAATCGATTTCATTCAGGACTCGTGGGCGACGATCTTCCTGGCGGGCATGAATAGCTTCGCGCCGTTTCATAAGCAAACGGCCCCAGCGATCAGGGCATGAATCCAGGAATACCCGGAAGTTCTTGTCGTCTTCGCCGTGCTGTTCGCCGGAGTAAAGGCGTAGCTCAGGATCGATTTGCTGCGCATAGGGAGACAGCAACCAGTCAGTGTCGTAACTGAAGCTGATTTTGGCGAGCGGCAGAAGAGCGAAGCGTGCCAACGAATACGGGCTTCTCGAACTCCTCCCAGTCTGCAAAAACAAACACCCCTGTGCTCATGATGAGGATCCTGTTTTCCTGCCCATCAGCTTGATGTCCTGTAACTTATGCCCCAGTTCATCGTCCAGCGCGACCTTGGTGACATCCCCCGCGAGCCCGACGACACTGAGCACGGTAAGATAGTGGCCGATTGAAACGCCGGGATCTCCCTTCTCAATCTTGCGAATGGTGAGACGACTGAGCCCCGTTCGCTCGGAAATCAAAACCTGGGTATAACCTCGGCGTTTGCATGCGAGCTTGATGTTCTCGCCAAGCTGTTCCAGAAGGCGTCGGTTTTTGGGAAAGACGACAGCAGAGCGACCCTTTACCAGTTTTTTGCTGATCACAATGGCTACCAAAATGACTGAAAGTGGTAACTATAGTGCCCAGCATGCGGCTGTCAACCACAGTGGACATTATAGTTATCAAAAATTGTGATAATGATAGCTATTGGTGCCAGGTTGGCTGCGGGGCATTGCCCGAGCGGAGCAGCGTGAGACCCCGTTGCCAAATGGCAGCTCCTGCCTGCTCTCCTTTTATGGAGGGGAGAGGTGGTTTTACAATGCTGCGTTCCACAGAAGGGGCAATTCGAGACTGCGAGGGACCAGATGTTCCCCGGCCAGAAACAAAAAAACCATTTAAGAATCAGTGCCTTAAATGGTCTCTATAGGTCTTTCAATGTGTTTCAAGAATGGTGCCCAGGAGAGGACTTGAACCTCCACGCCCTTTCGAGCACTAGCACCTGAAGCTAGCGTGTCTACCAATTTCACCACCTGGGCATCAGAGTGGCGGCAAGCCGCTACCTGAGGGCGCGCACTTTACTTTTACCAAGCACCTTTGTCAATCCTCGCGTATACTGTAGGCCAGCAAAAATTACCAAGAACCGGATTTAAGGAAACCCCTGCTCTATGACCAAAAAAGGCACCATTGCCGACCCTCACGCCGAGCGCGAAGCCGCTCGTTATGACAATCCCATTCCCAGCCGTGAAGTGATTCTCGAGCTGCTCGGGGAGGCGGATAAGCCCTTGAGCCATGCCCAGCTCGCACGTCGGCTTGAGCTTGAGGACGAAGAGCAAATAGAAGCCCTGCGCAGGCGCCTGCGTGCAATGGAGCGCGATGGCCAGCTGATGCCAAACCGGCGCGGGGCCTACGGCCTGGTCGACAAGCTGAACCTGTTGCATTGCAGGGTGCAGGGTCATCGCGATGGCTACGGCTTCGCAATCCCGCTGGCTGAGGCCGAGGACGTTTACCTGAGCTCGCGGCAGATGCAGTACGTGTTTGATGGCGATGAAGTGCTGGTGGCCATTATCGGCCTGGATCGTCGTGGCCGGCCCGAAGGCAAGGTGGTGGAGGTGCTGAAGCGCGGCACCACCACCGTGGTGGGCCGTTACGAGGAGGAGGGTGGCATAGGTTTCGTGGTGCCGGATAACAGCCGGCTTAACCACCGGATCCTGATTCCGCCGGCGGCGAAGGGCGACGTTGACGCCGGCCAGATCGTGACTGCCGAAATCACCGATTATCCCACCCGTAACCTCAGCGCCAAGGGTACCATTGTCGAGGTATTGGGCGACCATATGGACCCCGGCCTCGAAATTGACGTGGCGATACGTTCCCATAATATCCCCCACGAGTGGCCCGAAGAGGTATTGCGAGAGGCGGCCGCACTGGAGTCAGAGCCTCGCGAGGAAGACAAGAAATACCGTGCCGATCTGCGGGACCTGGCGTTCGTCACCATTGATGGCGAGGACGCACGGGACTTTGACGACGCGGTTTACTGTGAAAAGCGCCTGCGTGGCTGGCGCCTGTGGGTGGCCATTGCAGATGTGTCCCACTACGTTCGCCCCGGTTCGGCGCTCGACGAAGAGGCGGCCCTGCGCGGCAACTCCGTGTATTTCCCGGAGCAGGTTGTGCCCATGCTGCCCGAGGCACTCTCCAACGGCCTGTGTTCCCTGAAACCGAAGGTCGATCGTCTCGCGATGGTCTGTGAAATGGACCTCAGCGGTTCGGGCAAGCTCACCGGTTTCCGTTTTTTCGAGGCGGTAATCCACTCCCACGCCCGTCTCACCTACAACCAGGTGGCGGAAGCCCTCGAGCACGGTAGTGACGACAAGATTGACAAGAGCCTGCTCAAGGACCTGAAGCGCCTGCATACGCTGTATAACGTCCTGCGCAAGGCGCGGGATAATCGTGGCGCCATCGACTTTGAAACGGTGGAAACCCGGATCCTGTTCAATGAGCAGCGCAAGATCGAAGCCATTGTCCCGGTGGTGCGCAACGACGCGCACAAGCTGATCGAAGAGTGCATGCTCAGTGCCAACGTCGCTGCGGCGCGGTTCTTTGAGGAGCACCAGTTGCCGGTGTTGTTCCGGGTTCACGAGGGGCCGACGCCGGAGAAGCTGGAAAAGCTGCGCGCCTTTCTCGGTGAGCTGGGGCTGGACCTGCGGGGGGGCGAAAAACCCTCTCCGGAGCATTATGGCCGCCTGCTTGATGAAGTTCAGGACCGGCCGGATTCCAATGTTATCCAGACCATGCTGTTGCGTTCGTTGCGCCAGGCCGTTTACCAGCCGGAAAATGAAGGTCATTTCGGCCTGCATTATGACGCCTACGCCCACTTCACCTCACCCATCCGCCGCTATGCGGACCTGCTGGTACATCGCGGAATACGCCATATCATCCGCTCGAAAGTGCGCACCAAGACCGTGGTTCGCAAGCGCGGTGCGGAAGCGATTCCCCGCGACAGGATTTTCCCGTACGACGATCATGCCATGGCGATCCACGGTGAGCACTGCTCAATGACCGAGCGGCGTGCCGATGACGCCACCCGGGATGTGGAATCCTGGTTGAAATGCGAGTACCTGCAGGAACATGTGGGCGACGAGTTTGATGGTTTGATTGCCGCGGTCACCAGCTTTGGCCTGTTTGTCGAATTGCAGCCCATCTATATAGAAGGGCTTGTTCATATCAGTGCCCTGCCCGGCGATTACTACAGCTTTGACGCGGCCCACCAGCGCCTGGTTGGCGAACGCAGCGGCCGCAGTTACAAGCTGGGTGGCAGGGTAAGGGTGCAGGTCGCGCGGGTCGACCTGGACGACAAGAAGATTGACCTGGAATTGATTGAAGCCTCTCCGCCGGTGAAGGGCCCCGCCAAAAAGACCCGCAAATCGGGTGGCGGCAAGTCTGGCGGTGGCAAGTCCGGTGCCAAATCGGGTGCCAGGGCGCCGGCAGCCGGGGAGGGCGCCAAGCCCAGGGCTAAAACCAAAGCGAAAGCGAAGACCGGTTCCGGGGAGGCCGCGTCTGCTGCCAGCCCGGACGAGGCCAAGCCGCCTCGCAAGTCCCGCCAGCGCAGGCGTCGTTAGGATTATATGGCCCACATTTATGGTATTCACGCGGTAGAGAGCCTGTTGCGCCGCAATCCCGGTTCGGTTCAACAGCTGGCCCTGCAGCAGGGCCGCGAAGACAAGCGGGTAGGGGCGCTGCTTACCCTGGCTCGCAACCAGGGCGTCACTGTGGTTCGCGAACCGCGCAAGGTACTCGACGGTCTCGTTAGCGGACGTCACCAGGGCGCTGTGGCGACAGTGCCCGAAGCGGCAGCAGCGGGTGGCCCGGAGGCGGAAAGCAACCTCCTGGATGAAACCGATCTGCTGGAGCTGGTTGATAACAGCCCGGGGCCGGTGTTGTTGCTGGTGCTGGACTGTGTAACGGATCCCCATAATCTGGGCGCCTGCCTGCGCAGTGCCGATGCGGCCGGGGTGCAGGCGGTGGTGGTGCCCAAGGACAAGGCGGCGGATCTGTCGCCGGTTGTGCGCAAGGTGGCCTGTGGTGCCGCCGAGGTGATGCCCTTCGTGCGGGTGACCAATATCGCTCGTACCCTGGCGGCGCTCAAGGAGCGGGGAGTCTGGCTTTACGGTGCGGCCGGGGAGGCTGAGCAGTCCTTGTACGACGCCGACCTCACTGGCTCCGTGGCACTGGTAATGGGCGCCGAGGGAGCCGGTTTGCGGCGGCTTACCCGCGAGCACTGCGACCACCTGGTGCGCCTGCCAATGGCGGGTACTGTCAGTAGTCTCAACGTTTCCGTAGCGACCGGCATTTCCCTCTTTGAGGTCGTGCGCCAGCGTACCGCCAGAGGGTTGTGAGACCTGCATTCTCTTCTCTTGCAGTGGTGAGACAAATTCTGTAGACTCCGCGGCCTGAAAATTGCCCGGTGGCGCTTGCTGCCGATCCTCCTTGCTACACCATATTTGATGGGTAGCATTAACCCGTAAGGAGCCTTCATGCGTCATTACGAAGTTGTGTTTATGGTCCATCCGGACCAGTCCGAACAAGTGCCCGCGATGATCGAGCGCTACTCCAATACCATCCAGAAAGACGGTGGCAATGTGCACCGTGTGGAAGACTGGGGCCGTCGTCAACTGGCTTACCCCATCAACAAGATTCACAAGGCACACTATGTGCTGTTGAATGTTGAAGCTTCCAATGAAGCGATGGAAGAACTGACCACCACTTTCCGTTACAACGATGCTGTTCTGCGTAACCTGGTCATTCGCCGCGACGAAGCCGTTACTGATGAGTCTTTCATCATGAAGGCCGAGAAAGAAAGCCGCGAGCGCAAGACCCGCTACGAAGAACGCCAGTCTGCCGATGCCGAACGCGCACCCCGCGAAAGCGCGGCTACTACTGAAAGCGATACAGACAAGGAAGGCGACGAAAAACCGTCGGCCGAGTAATCCAGTCTGTAATGTATGTAACGTTTATAAAGGTTTAAAAGGAGTCGCACCATGGCACGTTTTTTCCGTCGCCGTAAGTTTTGTCGCTTCACCGCCGAAGGCACCAAGGAAATTGATTACAAGGACCTTGAAACCCTGAAGGCGTATATTTCCGAAACCGGCAAGATAGTACCCAGCCGGATTACCGGCACCAAGGCCCGCTATCAGCGTCAGCTGGCAACTGCTGTGAAACGCGCGCGTTTCCTGGCGCTGCTGCCCTATTCGGATTCGCATCAGTAAACAGTCCGCAGTGTGCGCGCTGACAGTACTGCATAACGTGATGGCGGGAGCCGCATAATGAAAGGCCTTGCCAATTTCATTATGCGCGGCCGCTGGCAGGCCCTGCTGGTGGTTGTGGCGGGCGCGTCCAGCTTGATGTTCAGCTGGATCAGCGCGGCCGCCATTGCCCTGGTGACTTTGCGTCGGGGTGCGGGGCCAGGGGTCTGGTTGCTGTTTTGGGCCGCTTTGCCGGCAACAGCGTTGATTCTGGTATTTGGTGACAGTGGCCCCCTGGCGCTGTTACTTGGCACCGCGGCCCTGGCCCTGGTGCTGCGACTAACGGTAAACCTGCCGCTGGCGATTCTTGCCGGCGTGCCGGTGGGTTTTGTAACAGGGCTTGTGGTGGCGACCTTCGGCGGCCCCATGCTGGACCAGATGCTGGCCTTTTTTGACCAGTTCCTTACCAGCATGGAACAGCAAATGGCGTCCTCAGGTGGCGAAGAAGTGGTTTTGTGGCGCCCTACGGCGCTGCAGGGGGCAGGTATGCTGGGCGCTGCCAACGCCATGCTGAGCGTGTTGTGTCTGTTGCTGGCGCGCTGGTGGCAGGCGGTATTGTACAACCCGGGTGGTTTTGCGGTGGAGTTTCGCTCCCTGTACTACTCGCCCGCGGTGAGCGCAGTGCTTCTGCTGGCGGGGCTCGGCCTGGTCAGCCAGGGGGTTGAGTACAGGGCCTGGGCAGTTATCTGCCTGGTGCCACTGACTTTTGCGGGGCTGGCGCTGTTACATGCGCGGCTGGCCATGAAAGGCCGTGGTGCGGGTATATTGGTGGGGTTTTACTTCGCCTGGGTCTTTTTTGACCTGATGAAATTACTGGTGGTTTTTGCTGCTGTTGCCGATAGCTGGTTTCGTTTTCGCCAGCGCTGGCAGGGCAAGATCGGCTCCGACGCCAAACGGCGGGACGATAGCGAAGATCGCGACTGACGAACTGTTTAAAGTGGGAGGGAACTCCCCGGAGAGAGGAATCGAGATGGAAGTCATATTGCTGGAAAATATTGGCAACCTGGGTGATCTGGGTGACAAGGTTGACGTGAAGGCGGGCTACGGCCGTAACTTCCTGATCCCCCAGGGCAAGGCCGTACCGGCCACCCGGTTTAACGTGGCGGAGTTTGAGGCCCGGCGTGCGGAGCTGGAAGCAGCTGCAGCGGCGGCCCTGGCTGAAGCCCAGAAGCGTGCCGATGCTCTGAATGCACTGGAGCCGATCGTCATCGGTGCCAATGCCGGTGAAGAGGGCAAGCTGTTTGGTTCGGTCGGTACCCGTGATATCGCTGAAGCGATAACGGCGGCGGGTTGTGAAGTGGACAAGTCTGAAGTACGCCTGCCCGAGGGTGCCCTGCGCGACCTGGGTGAGTACGAAGTGTTCATTCAAGTCCATGGCGACGTTACTGCAGCTGTCACCGTCGCGGTAGTTCCCGAGTAAAACCTGCCACCGGTGCGCCCTTTCGGGCAGCCGGTTTCAATTTCGCTTCACAGCTCCACGGCAATCCCGACTACAGCCTCCGGACGTAGTCAGCGTGCAGTTGCGGCTATCAGTGCTTTCTGATTGTGGAAAATTCCGCTAACCTGCCTGTCTTTGGCACCAACAGCGCGAGCCCATGCCCGATATCGATTATCCTGACATCATCTCCGAGCCTCCCTACCCGGAGCCTCCCTATGTGGGAGAACGGGGCGGTAGTGACCGGGATATCGCGCGCATCAAGATGCAGCCACACTCAGTGGAGGCCGAGCAGTCGGTGTTGGGCGGGCTGCTGTTGTCCTCGGATGGCTGGGATGCCGTAGCGGAAGCGGTCACGGCGCAGGATTTCTATCGCCCTGATCACCGCCTCATTTTCCGCCAGATTCACAAGCTGGCGGAAGCCTCCGAACCGGTGGATGTGATTACGGTGGCGGATAAGCTCACTGCCAACGGTGAGCTGGAGGCGGCTGGGGGCCTGGGTTATCTCGCGGAACTGGCCAGCAACACACCGAGTGCGTCCAATCTTCGCGCCTATGCCCAGGTGGTCAGCGAGCGTGCCAGCCTGCGTAAATTGATCGAAGCCGCCCAGGACATTGCCGAAAGTGGTTTCAACCCCGAGGGACGCACCTCCGACGAACTGATTGACGAGGCCGAGCGCCTGATCATGCAGATTGCGGAGTATGGCCCCAAGGCTGGTGGCCCGCGGGACGTTAACCCACTGCTGCAAGCGGCGCTGGGCCGGATCGAGGAGCTGTTCAATTCCGGGGGCGATATTACCGGGCTCAGCACCGGTTTTACCGACCTCAACCGCATGACGTCCGGCTTGCAACCCTCTGACCTGATTATTGTGGCCGGGCGCCCCTCCATGGGCAAGACCAGCTTCGCCATGAACCTGGTGGAGAATGCGGTACTGGGCCAGGAAAAACCCATTCTGGTATTCAGCATGGAGATGCCCGCGGAGCAGCTGATCATTCGCATGCTGTCCTCGGTGGGCAAAATAGACCAGACCCGGATCCGCAACGGCAAGCTGGAGCAGGAGGACTGGCCCAAACTCAGCGCCGCCGTATCCAAATTGAAAGATATGCCCCTGTTCATTGATGATACCCCGGCGCTGACGCCTACCGAGGTGCGCAGCCGTGCGCGACGCATCATTCGCGAGCATGGCCCGCTGGGTATGATCATGGTGGATTATATCCAGCTGATGCAGGTGGCCGGTTCCTCCGATGGCCGCACCGCTGAAATCTCCGAGATATCCCGTAGCCTCAAGGCCATCGCCAAGGAGTTCAAGTGCCCGATGGTGGCACTCTCCCAGCTGAACCGGTCGCTGGAACAGCGTCCCAACAAGCGGCCGGTGAACTCGGACCTGCGTGAATCCGGCGCGATAGAACAGGACGCGGACCTGATCATGTTCATCTACCGCGACGAGGTGTACAACGAGGACTCGCCGGACAAGGGTACCGCGGAGATCATTCTCGGCAAGCAGCGTAATGGCCCGATAGGCAGTTGCCGGCTGGCGTTTGTTGGCCAGTTCACCCGTTTCGAGAATCTCGCGCGCGGCAATTACGACGAGTAGGTGGAACGGTTAGCCGTGCCACCGGGTCTCGGGGTCCGCCGCCCTTACAGATCGTTAACCTCACGCAATCTTTCAGCTGGGCCAGCTGGGCGTCTTTGGAGAGTGGCTCCGGGTCATGCTGTTCCAGCTCCCCGGACGCGGGAACTTCCAGCTTCTCGCCCTGAATCACCCGGGTGCAGTAGTCGTGGTAGTGCTGCCTGAATACCGGCCAGGTGATGCGCTCGGGATTGTTGGCCAGGAAAAACCAGTCGCTATCGCGCCCCGCCAGGTACACCGCCGGGTGCGACCAGCGTTGGGCTGATCTGGGCGAGGGCGCCTGGCAGGCTTCCTTATAGGCATCGTGAGGTTTGGGTAATCCCAGTCCGGTAAGGCTTTGCTGGCAACACTCAAGCATGCGATGCAGGGTTGGCAGGTATTCACTGTTTTCAATGGCGTGGCGCGCACCGCGCAAAATCTGCTCTACCGGATAGTCGGCGAGGGATTCCAGCCACAGTTTCTTGATTTGCTTGAGCTGTTCCGCCTCGGCGTAGGCGGCATAGTACTGATTGTGGTAATTCAGCCTGAACAGGGCAAATACCTGGTTTATCGCCTCTACATGGGCATCGGTGGCAACCCTGCGGCGTTGCTCAGTCTGCCCAGGAGGTGTCGCTGAGGTCGTCGGCGAGGCTGCTATCCCGCGTGCGACCCGTTGCATTAGATCCTTGCTGTCCTTCATGGCTGTGTCCCGCCTGTTGGATACGATGTTGTTTGGCCCAGTGGAATTTCACGTGCTGCAGGAACTTGCTGTTCCAGGATGTGTGCGCCTGGTTGCTGTCGCGCCAGTAGATAATGAATTCCGGCAGCAGGTTGTTGGCGAATTGTTCATCGATATGAGAGAGCTCCAGAATATCGAAAACATCCGCCGTGGGCTGCCAGTTTTCGCTGATGCGCCGCGGCTCGGTACTGTGTTCCATGCTGGAGGTATATTTGGCCCACTGAATACGGATGTGCTGGATAAACTTCGAGTTCAGCTCTTTGGGTGCGGTACCGCGCTCGCGCCAGTAAAGAATGAATTCGGGTATGGCCTCTTCAATGAATTCACGTTCAACGCCGCCGCGGATCATGATCTCCAGGGCATCGCGGCTGGGTCGCCACTGGTTGTCCAGCTCCGGGCTGTGTTCTATCCGGAAGGTCTCTGCCTCCTGCTGTTGCTGGCGACGCCAGTTGCCGATAACGTGCTGGCGGAACTTGTTGTCCCAGGCGTGGCTGGGCTCGCCGCGCTCGCGCCAGTAAAAGATGAAATCTTCCAGCTGGTCGATCGCGAACTGGCGGGGTATGTTGTGGTTCAGGGTCAGCAGTTGCAGCAGGTCTTCACTGGGTGACCAGTTGGGCGGCAGCTGGCCGGAGCTGCGCCGCGTTGGTGGCTGCGCGGTGACCGGCGCTGCCGCGGGTGCCGTCGAGCGAACGGGCTCATTGAGGGCGAAGACCAGCCGCTCATGGCTGTGCAGTGGCGGTGATTCAACCAGCAGGACCCCCTTGTCTACCAGGTTACGGGTAATCCGGTGAAGGTCCGCCGGACTCCAGAACGGCAGCGTACGCAGCAGGAAATCACGCTCTACCGCCAGCCAGGCGTGGTTGGCCCGGTGCTGGGCGGTGCGGTGGACAAAGAGGGCCCCCAGCTGTTGCAGCAAAATAGCCTCTTCCAGGCCGATAGTCTGCGCAAGCCCGGGAGAAAAAGACAGGGGTTGTTCGGGCAACAGGGAAGAATGTGACATCAATGAACCGGTAGTATTGGGCAATGGGATTACAGTGTTCTAGGATACCCAGCTTGTCCCCTGACTGACAGCGGGGCGCGATATTTTTTCCTTCCGGTACAGGAGCAAAGCAGGGTATGGCCAAGAGTAAAGTCGCATTTGTCTGCAACGATTGTGGCTCTGACTACGCCAAGTGGCAGGGCCAGTGTGGCGATTGCGGGGCCTGGAATACCCTCTCGGAGATCCGCCTGGGGCCAGGCAAAAGCGCCGCCCGCAATGTGGGGGTGAGCGGCGGCGCCCGCGGCGGCTATGCCGGTGCCCTCGCGGAGGCCAGGGTTCTGGCCGATATTGACCTCGATGACCTGCCGCGATTCTCCAGCGGCACCGGTGAATTTGACCGGGTGCTGGGCGGCGGCCTGGTACCCGGCTCCACCATTCTCATTGGTGGTAACCCGGGGGCCGGCAAGAGCACCCTGTTGCTGCAGACCATGTGCCATCTCGCGACCACCCTGGATACGCTCTATATCACCGGGGAGGAGTCCCTGCAGCAGGTGGCCATGCGCGCCAGGCGGTTGAGTTTGCCGACCGACCGGCTGCGGCTGATGACGGAAACCAACGTTGAGGCGGTTATCGCCGCGGCCGAGAAGTATCAACCCCGGGTGCTGGTGGTGGATTCCATACAGGTGATGCACTTTGATGACCTGAGCTCTGCTCCCGGCAGTGTGTCCCAGGTGCGCGAGTGCGCCGCCTTCCTTACCCGCTTTGCCAAACGCACCGGTACGGTGGTTTTCCTGGTGGGTCACGTTACCAAGGACGGCTCCCTGGCAGGGCCCAAGGTGCTGGAGCACATGATCGACTGCTCAATCCTGCTGGAGGGTGATCACGATTCCCGCTTCCGGACCCTGCGAGGGCAGAAGAATCGTTTTGGCGCGGTTAACGAACTGGGTATTTTCGCGATGACCGAACAGGGTCTGCGCGAGGTGCGTAATCCCTCCGCCATCTTTCTTGATCGCAGTGGCGAACCCGCCTCGGGTAGCGCGGTGATGGTGGTCTGGGAGGGCACCCGGCCGCTGCTGGTGGAAATCCAGGCCCTGGTGGATGAGAGCCAGCTGGGTAACCCGCGGCGGGTGGCAGTGGGGCTGGAGCAAAATCGCCTGGCCATGCTGCTGGCGGTACTCCACCGTCACGGTGGCCTGCAGCTGGGGGACCAGGATGTATTTGCCAACGTGGTGGGTGGGGTGAAAGTACTGGAAACCAGTGCTGACCTGGCGCTGCTGCTGGCCATTGTGTCCAGCTTCCGGGATCGCCAGCTACCCCGGGATATGGTGATTTTTGGTGAGGTAGGGCTGTCGGGGGAAATCAGGCCGGTACCCAGTGGCCAGGAGCGCCTGGCGGAAGCCGCCAAGCATGGCTTTACCCGCGCCATCGTGCCCCGTGCCAATGCTCCCCGGGGGGAGATAAAGGGAATGCAGGTGCTGGCGGTATCAAAACTGGCAGAGGCGCTGGCGGCGGTAGACTGATTATGTGATCCCGATACCAAAAGTTCAGACTTTATTTGCCGCTATCCGTATCGGGGGTTACAGTGGCCCCATAAAAATCGGGAAAGCCAAAACGGCTGCGCAAGTCAGCTGAATAACGAATAAATAAGGATAGGTGCCGCTCTTGGGGGAGAGATTTCATATCGCCATTATTGGCGCGGGTCCGGCCGGCTTGAGCGCCGCCGGCCGGGCGGCAGACTATGATCGGGAATCTGGCGCGAGTGAACCCGGCTATGTGTTGCTGGAAGGCTTTTCCGTCTTTGCCAAGACCATCCAGAAATACCAGAAGGGCAAGCACGTCATGGACGAGCCCGGGTTTCTGCAATTGCGCAGCCCGGTGCCCTTTGTCGCCGGCAAGCGGGAAGAGATCCTCGGTGCCTGGCAGGACAGCATCAATGCCGGGTTGAATATACGCTACGACAGCGAAGTGGCCGCCATCAGCGGTAGCCGGGGCCAGTTCGTGCTCACTTTACAGTCCGGGGCTGAAATTGAAGCCGAGCACGTGGTGTTGTCGATCGGCACCCAGGGTAACCCACGCAGTCTCGGCGTGCCGGGCGATGTCGAATCCGATTTCATGCAGTACACGCTGGATGACCCGGCAGACTTCAATAAGGAAACCATCGTTGTGGTGGGCGCCGGCGATGCCGCCATTGAAAACGCTATCGCTTTGGCGGACAGCGGAAATGCGGTGTATATCGTCAACCGCCGCAACGAATTCAGCCGGGCCAAGGACGGCAACCTCAGCGCGGTGCTGGCCGCCATTAACGATAAAGGCAAGCCCTTCCACTGTCGCTATGAGGCCAGTGTTGCCGGGCTTGAATTGCCCGCCGGGTCCGGGGAGCTGGGCGCCATAACCTTGAGTACCCCCGGCGGTGAAGAGCGCTTGCCCTGCCATCGTATTATTGCCCGGCTGGGTACCATCCCGCCGCGCAAATTTGTTGAATCCTGTGGCATCGAGATTACCAGCGCCAGCGCGGATGCGGTGCCGGATGTCGATCGCCACTACCAGAGTAATGTGCCCGGGCTGTATATCATTGGCGCGCTGGGTGGTTATCCGCTGATCAAACAGGCGATGAACCAGGGCTACGATGTCATTGAATTCATTCATGGCAAAAATACCAAACCGGCCGATTACCCGCTCCTCCAGGAACAGTTCTCCGGCCTGCCCTATGTGATGGATGCCGAGGACGTGCTGACCCTTTACCAGCAGCGCATTCCCATGTTCCGGCGGATGAACCCGCTGGCCTTCCGCGAACTGATTATTGAAAGCCGGATTATGGTGAGCCTGCCGCCCGCCGATTTTGCTCGCACCGAGTCTCGGGGTGAGCGCTCCACAGTGTTCATCGCGGCCGGTGAACCGGTGTACCGTCACGGCGAGTTCAGCACGACTTTTTATACATTGGTAGAGGGTGAAGTTCGCCTGCAGCTGGAAGAAGACGGCCCCTGGCACACCCTCAAGCCCGGCCAGTTCTTTGGTGAAATGAGTCTTATCTCGGGACGCCCGCGGCAGGGGGATGCCATTGCCAGTGAAGACTGCATCCTGATCGAGACGCCGCGGCGGATCATGGTCAAGCTGATGAATTCCAATGAGCAGGTGCGCGACGGCATTGATCGCATTTTCATTGTGCGCGCGCTGCAGGCTGCATTCCGGCCGAACCTGCCGCTGGCGGAACTTGCGGATATTGCCGGCCGTATCGACAGCTGTCGCTTCAATTCCGGCGAGGCCCTGTTCACTGAAGGAGAGGAAGGTGAAAGCCTGCACCTGATTCGCAGCGGCACGGTGGTGTTATCCCGGGGCAGCCAGAATATGGTGGTGGCGCAACATCATTCCGGCGACCTGGTCGGGCAAATGGCATTGATGGGTGCGCCGCTGCGCCGCGACACCGCAACGGCCGCAGTGCGTACCGAAACGCTCAAGTTGCGCCGCCCGGAATTCCTCGCCCTGGTTAACGACCAGCCCGAGCATGTGCTGACCCTGCAGGGGCGGTTGAGTGACCTGCTGCAAACCACCAATGCCATGGCCTCGCAACCGGAAGCCGCGCGCTCGGTGGGGTTCCTGATGGACCAGGGCCTTGGGGAGGCAACCAACGCGCTGGTGATTGATGAGTCCCTGTGCGTGGGCTGCGATAACTGTGAGCGCGCCTGCGCGGAGACCCACGGTGGCGTATCCCGATTGAATCGTGAGGCCGGGCCGTCTTTTGCCAACCTGCACGTGCCCGTTTCCTGTCGCCACTGTGAACTGCCCCATTGTATGAAGGATTGTCCGCCGGATGCCATCCGGCGCTCGGCAGACGGCGAGGTTTTTATTACCGACAGCTGTATCGGCTGCGGTAACTGTGAAACCAATTGCCCCTATGATGCGATCAAGATGAGCTATGCGGCGCCTCCCAAGCCCGGCCTGTGGTCCTGGCTGCTGTTCGGCCTGGGTAGCGGCCCCGGCCAGCCGGAGACCTTCCAGCCTTCGGCGGCGGACAAGGATCGCGGCAAGAAAGCGGTCAAGTGCGACGCCTGCATGGGGCAGGCGGGAGGCCCGGCTTGCGTTCGCGCATGCCCGACGGGCGCGGCCATGCGCCTGTCACCGGAACAGTTTGTCGAACTGGTTGAGGCGCGCTGAGATGCGGGAAAGTCTGCTGGGCTGGCAACAGTACCGATATCTCAGGTGGGCCCTGCTGGCGCTGGTCGCGAGTATAGCTCTGTACCTGACCCAGGGCGGTGCCCATGCCATCCAGCCGCCGAATGGCGGTACCTGGCAGGGCTATGTGCTGGGCACCGCGGGAGCGTTACTGATCCTCTGGCTCAGTGCCCTGGGAGTACGCAAACGCAGTTATTCTTCCACTATGGGTACAGTCCAGGGGTGGGCATCTGCCCATGTGTATCTGGGTACTCTCCTGTTGGTCGTGGCGACCCTGCACTGTGCCCTGCAGTTCGGCTTCAATGTGCACACTCTCGCCTATGTGCTGATGTGCCTGGTGATTGTCTCGGGTTTTTATGGCCTGTATGCGTACCTTCACTTGCCCGGCCAGCTGTCGACGCTTGAGTCCGGCACCGACCAGCAGGGCAGGCTGGATGAGCTGGCGAGGCTTGATACCCGTATTCGCGATACCTCACAGCGCTGCGATGCCAACCTGCAATCCCTGATGACCAGTGCGCTGGAATTAACCAGCGTTGGCGGTTCGGCCTGGCAGCAACTGCGAGCCCGGGACCGTTCCCGGGTGGCAGTGCCCGGGAGCGGTGGCGAACAGGGCAAGGTCGTGGCCAATGAGGGCCAACAGTTAGTGATCAGGCACCTGGCGACCCGTATTCCGGATGCGCACAAGCAGTCGGAGGCAGAGCTGCTCAACGAGTTGCTGGCCCTGTTTGGCAGGCGCCAGGTGGTGCTCCAGCAACTGCGTCGGGAAGTGCAGCTGCGCGGCCTGCTGAAGATATGGCTGTACTTTCATATTCCGTTGACGATTGGACTGCTGGTTGCCTTGCTGGTCCACATTGTCGCTGTTTTTATTTACTGGTAGCGCGATGTATTTTCTGGTTCGTAAGCTCACTGGCCGTGGTAACGCAGAGGCGCTGGAAACGGAATACCAGGGCGACAAACTCACCCTGGGGGGCGATGCCGCCGCCATGGTGCCGCTGCCGGGTTTTAGCGGCGGCATTACCATTACGGCTACCGGCAGTGGTAGTGCCCGCGTCAGTGCCCGGCAAGCCATTATCAGTGTCGACGGTGCGGCGACCAACAAAGCCTCGGTAAACGTTGGCGATCAATTCGCCCTGCCCGGTTACGCACTGGAGGTGATCCCGCCACCCCCCGGTTTTGATTTTGCCCTGCAACTGGTTGCCGAGGGCAAACCGGCGAGTGCCTTTGCCGGTGATATCGGCCTGGATGGCCATACCTGGAACATCCGTCGTGCCAGCTGGATACTGGCCCTGCTGGTACTGGTAGTCGGGCTGGTTATTCCTGCCCTGGGCCTGTTCAGTGACGAGGTTGCGGACACCTTGCGCAGCACCCCCTTGCCTGACGACGGGCTCTGGTCCAGTGGTCCCCTGGTTGCTGCGCACCAGGCATCGGGCGTTGCGCTGGAATGCCAGGCCTGCCACCAGGAACCCTTTGTCATGGTTCAGGACGGGGCCTGTCTTGATTGCCATCGCGGGATTAACGAACATGCAGACCTCGCGGTGCATGAAGCGCATCATTTTGCGGAAGTCCGCTGCGCCTCCTGCCACCGGGAACACAACGAGCCGGCGCTGATCTCCCGCCAGGACAAGGGGCTGTGTGTCGATTGCCACGCTACGCCGGGTGACTGGGAAGTGGCAGGGCAGCCCGCGATGGGTGCAATAAATGCCTTTACCGGCGCCGGGCATCCCGAATTCCGGTTGGCGCTGTTGGAGCCCCAGGGACCAGGCGGCGCGCACGGTTGGGATTTTCGCCGGGTGTTGCCGACTGACGAGACCGCGCGTGAGCAATCCAATCTCAAGTTCAATCACGAGATTCACCTGGATGCCAGCAAGGTGCAGCACGAAGGCACGGGCGCGGCCCTCGACTGCGCCAGTTGCCACACGCCGAAAGATGACGGCGAGCACTTTGAGCCGATCACCATGGACGCCCACTGCCGCAGCTGCCACGGCTTGAATTTTGACATGTTCGAGCCTGAACTGGAGCTGCCCCACGGTGACCTGCGCGCCGCTATTGTGGCGATGGAAGCCCATTTTATTCGCGAGTTCACCGACCCCGAGCTACGCCGCCAGCGCGCCGCCGACAAGCCGCGCCGGCTGCCGGGCAAGCGTGATTCAGCGTCCAGCTGCGAGGGCAGCGGGCTTGACTGTGGCCGTGCCGAAGCCCTCAAGGAGGCGGAGTACCAGTTCGCCAATACCGGCTGTATTACCTGCCATGAGGTACTGGAAACCGGGCTCGCGGATATCAATGATCGCTGGTTCGTGCAGCCGGTGAAGCTCACCGGAGACTGGTTCCCGCACGCGCGTTTCAACCACAACAGCCATCTCAGCCAGGCAGTGGACAGTGCGGACGAGGTCTGCGAAACCTGTCACGAGGCCTCCGTATCCAGTACGGCAACGGACATTCTGATGCCGGCCATGGACAATTGCCTGGGCTGCCATGCCGAGGGCAAGGGCGCCGCGGCGCTGGATTGTGTCAGTTGCCACGCCTTTCACCAGGATAGCGGCACGCTGTCCCGCCTGGCGCGCGATAGCGCTATCTTGCAAGGGGATACACCATGAAGCGGGGACTACTGTATCTGTTGGGCGCCACCTTGCTGGCTGCCTGTGGCGGCGGTGGCGGAGCCGGCGACAGCACCGGTACTTCTCCCGCGACCGACGCCAATGATGTCGCCTGTACCGGGCAGTGTGCGACCGCAGATACCCTGCTGACGGAAGCCGATGTGCGGCAGGTACTGGCCCGCGGCGTTCATCAGGCCGAGGTGCTGGGGGCGGCAGCCACCATCGCCGTGGTTGATCGCGTGGGTAATGTGCTCGCGGTATACCGAATGGGCGCAGTTGGAGCGGGCAACGATGTCACTATCAGTACCCGCTTCCCCACCGACATCAGTACCGGTCTTGAGGGCATCGTGCTGCCCGTCGCCGTTGGTGGCGATGCCCTGGCCGCGATCACCAAGGCGGTGACCGGTGCCTATCTGTCCAGCGAGGGCAATGCGTTCAGTACCCGCACTGCCAACCAGATTGTGCAGGAACACTTCAATCCCGGCGAGCAGAACCAGCCGGCCGGGCCCCTGTTTGGGGTGCAGTTCAGCCAGCTTGCCTGTTCTGATTTTACCCAGGCCTCTGCCGGGATCAGTGTTGGTCCCCAGCGCTCGCCGCTGGGCCTGGCCGCAGACCCGGGTGGATTTCCGCTCTACAAAGAGGGTACGCCGGTCGGCGGGGTAGGGGTGATTGCGGACGGGCGCTACAGTATTGACAGCAATATCCTGGATACCGACGTCGACCTTGACGAGCAGATCGCGCTCGCCGCGAGCTTCGGCCTCAGTGCTCCGCTGGATCGTCGCGCCGACCGGATCACGGTGGAAGGCAAGGTGTTTCGTTTCAGCGATACAGATTTCGCCGACTTGCCCGCAGACCCCGCCCAGGCGACGGATTTTGGCAGTCTGGCAGACAACGGCCAACTGCTCGCGGTACCTGGTTACAGCAATGGCCAGATTGTGGCGGGTACGGCCTTTGGCCAGCCTGGCTCCGGTATTCGTCCGGCATCCGGTTTCGCCGGTCTCGATGCCTTTGTTTTTGTCGACGCCGCCAACGGCAATCGCTATCCGCCGCGTGCCGGCTCCGACACTGCCGAGCTGGCTGGGGATGCGTTTAGCGCCGCGGAAGTGCGTCAGTTGCTGGGTTCGGCACTGACCGTAGCCAATCGCAGCCGGGCCCAGATCCGTCGCCCAGTCGGTAGCCAGGCCCGGGTAACGGTGTCGGTGGTCGATAGCCGGGGCGCTGTTCTCGGTATGGTCAGGACCCGCGATGCGCCGGTATTTGGTGCCGATGTGTCCTTGCAGAAAGCCCGCACCGCGGTGCTGTTTTCCTCCCGGGATGCGGCCGATTTCCTGCGCGGCATTACCCAGCCAGCACAGTACCTTAATCCGGACCTGTCTCCCGCCGCCCAGGTCCAGATCGGCAGTTATGTCGATGCGGCACAGACCTTTATTGGTCCCCAGGCACTTACCGACGGCACCGCATTTTCGGATCGCGCCGGGGGCAACCTGTCGCGGCCGTTTTACCCGGACGGCATTGTCGGCAATCCCGCCGGACCATTCAGCAAGTCGTTTTTGAATAACGAGTGGAGTGTATTCTCCACCGGCCTGCAGCTGGACCTGGCCTTTAACAGGATTATTGAGCACGTCGCTTTTGTCGTCGGGCTGAGCGGCGTGGATGTGGTTGATAATTGTGCGCAATCTTCAGCGCCGCGAATCGCCAACGGTATCCAGATTTTTCCCGGCAGTGTGCCGGTGTACCGCGGCGATACGCTGATCGGTGGCATCGGCGTATCCGGGGATGGCATCGAACAGGACGATATGATTGCCTTTCTCGGCCTCCACGAGGCCGGCGAGGCACTGGGAGGCAGTATCAATAACGCGCCGGTAGCGCTGCGAGCGGATCAACTGACCCCGGGCGGTACCCGCCTGCGTTATATCCAGTGCCCGCAAACCCCCTATATCGACAGCGACACACAAAACGTGTGTGCAGGGAAGTGAGCGCTATGGCCAGATCAATTGTCCCGGCTTCCATACCGACTCTGATCACTGGGCTGGCGCTGGCGGCGCCGCTGGTGATGGTGGCCTTGTTGCCGTCAACAGTGGTGGCTGAAGAATCCGCTCCCGGCGTGGTCTATTGCGACGACCTGGATGCGCGCGATCGTGGGCGCAGCTCGCGGCGGCGTGCCGGCGGTTCCAACCGCGATTGCAGCTACCGTGAAGTGGTGGTGGACGAGGACACCGGTGAGGTGTTGCGCGAGACACCTGTCGCGGCCACCCCGCGGACGGTGCTGCCGCGGCGTTATTCCTCCACCCCGCGACCCACGGCAGAGCAGTATGTGGCACTGGTGCCAATCCCTGATCGCTGGCGCATTGTCGATAGCCTGGGCTATGAAGACAATTGGTGGGACCCCTACAACCAGAACACCATCAAGGGCGACAAGCCGATCCACGGTGACTGGTTTTTCAATGTCACCGCAATTGCCGACTCCGTGCTCGAACTGCGCGAAGTCCCCACCCCGGTGGGCGGCCAGAGTACTGATCGCCCCGGTACGCTTGATGTACTCGGGCGCACTGACCAGCACCTGTTCAACCAGAACCTGGCGGTGGAGCTGGTCTACTACCAGGGCGATACCGTCTTTCGTCCGCCGGACTGGGAGTTCCGCTTTACGCCGGTATTCAACTATAACTATACGGAGCTGGACGAAATTCTCGGGGTCAATGCGGACCCTCGCGACGGCAAAACCCGCAACGACAGCCATGTGGGTATCCAGGCGGCCTTTGTCGACAAACACCTGCGCGATGTGTCGGAGCGCTATGATTTTGACTCCATACGGGTAGGTATCCAGCCTTTCTCCAGCGACTTCCGCGGTTTCCTGTTCCAGGACGCGCCCTTTGGCGTGCGCTTGTTTGGCACCCGCGACAACAACCGCTTCCAGTACAACCTGGGCTGGTTCCGGCGCATGGAGAAATACACCAACAGCGGCTTGAACGATGCCGGCGCCAGCCTGCGCGACGACGATGTGTATGTAGCCAACCTGTACTGGCAGGACCAGCCCACCCTCGGCTTTTTCTCCCAGGCCACACTGATCTATAACCGCAACCGCGAGACGGATATCTTCTACGACAACAACGAGTTCATTGGCAGGCCGGCATCCGTGGGTGAAGAGCGGCCGCGGGAATACGATGTGTATTACCTGGGCTATAACGGCGACGGCCACTTTGGTCGGCTGAACCTCACCACGTCCTTCTATGTGGCCCTGGGCGAAGAAAATGATGCCGTGTTCAGCGGCGAGTCTTCGGATATCGAGGCGTTCTTCTTTGCGCTTGAACCGTCCATGGATTTTGACTGGATCCGGACCCGCTTGTCATTTCTCTATGGCAGCGGTGATGACGACCCCTTCGGCGGCAAAAGCACCGGTTTTGACGCGATTTTCGAGAACCCGCAGTTTGCCGGCGCCGACACCAGTTATTACATCCGCCAGGGCCTGCCGCTGATCGGTGGCGGCAGGGTGGCCCTGTCCCAGCGTAACGGCGTTCTCAACTCACTGCGTTCCTCCAAGGAGCATGGCCAGTCCAATTTCACCAATCCCGGCGTGATGCTGCTCGGTGGTGGCGTGGATATGGATATCCTGCCCGAACTGCGGCTCTCCCTGAATGCCAACTACCTGGCATTTGCCGAGACTGAAGTGCTGGAAACGGCGCGTCAGCAGGCAAACGTGGATCGCGAGATCGGGATGGATCTGTCGGCAGCATTGATCTGGCGCCCGTTCATGAGCCAGAACGTGGTGGTGCGTCTGTCCTATGCCCAGCTACTGGCCGGGGATGGCTACAAGGATCTGTACGGTGACGAAGATCCCTTTTCTCTTCTCTGCAATCTGATACTGACTTTCTGAGTGGCCGTTATGAGCACAAACTATTCCCCCGTCCGTCCCGGCAATCCTTTCTCCTGGTGGGCTGCCAGTCTGGTGACAGTGCTGCTGGCACTCTCGGGTAGCCTGGCGCTGAGTGCCGGTGGCGAAAAGCCGGTCGAGCGGGAATACGTGACCGCTCCCGACGCGCCCCAGAGCCAGACCAGTGCGCAGATGGAAGCCAAATCAGCCGGCTGCGTGAGCTGTCACACCCAAACCGACGAAAAGACGATGCACGCCAACCCGGCGGTGAAACTGGGCTGCACCGATTGCCATGGGGGTAACGCCGACGTTCACCGCGCACAGGGCGCCGGGCCCGATGACAGCGGCTATCGCGCCGATATGGAACTTGCTCATGTGTTACCGCGCTTTCCGGAGACCTGGCACTATCCCTCCAGCGCCAACCCGAAGCGTAGCTATACCCTGCTGAACAAGGAAAGCCCGGAGTTCGTCCGCTTCGTCAACCCGTCGGATTATCGTATTGCCCGGGAAGCCTGTGGCGCCTGCCATTTGCCGATCATTGAGGCCGCCGAGCGCAGTCTGATGGCCACCTCGGCGATGCTCTGGGGTGGTGCTGCCTACAACAACGGTATTCTGCCTTACAAGCGCTATATCATGGGCGAAGGCTATACCCGTGAGGGCGAGCCTGCGATGATCCCGGGGCCGGTGGAGCCCACCGCCGAAATGACCATGCAAAGTATCCTGCCGGCGCTGTATCCGCTGCCCGCGTGGGAGACAATCAAGCCCGGCGATATCTTCCGTGTCTTTGAGCGCGGCGGTCGCAACATCACCAACCTTTTTCCCGAGACCGGCCTGCCCAATGCCCTGGGCCAGTTGCAGCGCCTGGAAGAACCGGGCCGGCCCGACATCCGCCAGTCCAATCGGGGCCCGGGTACCGGCGCCCGTATTTCGGTGCCTGTCATCAACATCACCAAAACCCGCCTCAATGACCCCCATACCTGGTTTTCGGGCACCAATGACCAGCCCGGCGACTACCGCCAGTCGGGGTGTGCAAGCTGCCACGTGGTCTACGCCAATGACCGCGACCCGCGCCATTCGGGGCAGTATGCTGCTTTCGGCCATACCGGCAAGACGCAAACAGTCGACCCGACCATAACCCAGGGCGAATCCGGGCATCCGCTCAAGCATGAATTCACCCGCGCCATTCCCACCAGCCAGTGCATGGTTTGCCACATGCACCAGCCCAACATGTTTGTGAACAGTTACCTCGGTTACACCATGTGGGACTACGAGTCTGATGCGCCCTCCATGTGGCCGGAAAAGCAGGTGTACCCTACCCATGAAGAGCAGCGCGCGGTACTGGAGCGCAACCCCGAGGGTGCCTCCCCCCGCGGTAAGTGGGCTGATGTCGAGTTTGTGAAACAGGTGTCGGAGATGAACCCCGAGCTCACCGATACCCAGTTTGCGGACTATCACGGCCACGGCTGGAATTTTCGCGCGGTGTTCAAGCGTGACCGCAAGGGCAACCTGCTGGATGCCGAAGGCACGGTGGTGGAGGATGACGACCCGGAAAAATTCGATAAAGCCGTGCACATGTCTTCCATCCACCTGGATGCAGGCATGCACTGTGTTGATTGCCACTATGCCCAGGATAACCATGGTAACGGCCACATATACGGTGAGGTGGCCGCCGCGGTGGAGATTGACTGCAAGGACTGCCATGGCTCGGCCAAGGGCTACCCCAACCTGTTCACCTCCGGCCCCGCCGCCCTGGAAGGCGGCACTGACATGGGCGCCATCCGCAACCCCGATGGGCGCCTGCGCTTTGAGTGGATGGGGAACACGCTAATCCAGCGCTCGGTACTGGACCCTGAGCTCGAGTGGGAAGTGAGCCTGGTCAAGGACAGTGTCGACCCGCAGCACGGCGAGTACAACGCCAAGGCGGCCAGGGCAAAGCTGATGAGTACGGATACGGCAAAACAGGACTGGGGCCCGGAGGTGGCGAGTTCGGACCTGGCCCACAGCGACGATGACATGGAGTGTTACACCTGCCATACCTCCTGGACCACCAGCTGCGCGGGTTGCCACCTGCCGATTGAAGCCAACAACAAAACCGACCGCCATCACTATGAAGGCGGGGCGTCGCGTAACTATGCGACCTACAATCCCCAGGTGAGCCGCGACCAGATGTTCCTGCTGGGCCGCCGCGAGGCTGCCAAGGGCGGCAAGATTGCGCCGGTGCGCTCAACCTCGGCACTGATCCTGTCCTCCACCAACGCCAACCGGGAAAAGATCTACATACAGCAGCCCCCGATTTCCGCCAGCGGTTTCAGTTCACAGGCCTTCAATCCGCACTTTGCCCATACCGTACGCAAGACCGAGACCAAGGAGTGTGAAGACTGTCACCTGTCCCGGCAGAACGATAACAATGCGATCATGGCGCAACTGCTGATGCAGGGCACGGGTTTCGTCAATTTTGTGGGCTACTACGCCTGGGTTGGCGGGGAGGAGCACGTTACCGGCGTCCAGGTGACCGAGTGGGAAGAGCCCCAGGCGGTACTGGGCAGTTACCTGCATCGCTATGCCTATCCGGACTATTTTGCGGCGCACCAGGACAACGATGCCACCCTCGAGCATGGCTATCCGCACAGCAGTGGGCCGGCATCCTGTGTCCAGCACCGGGGCGAATACCTGTTTGCCGCCGAGGGCGACAAGGGTATGCGGGTTTATGACATTGCCAGCATCGGTAACAAGGGCGTTTCCCAGCGAATTATCGCCGCGCCGTTCAGCCCGCTGGGGCAGGACACGAGAATTCCCAGCACCAACGCTACCTGTGTGGTATTGCCAACCAACCAGCCCATTCACCCGGATCGCAACGAGGGTGAGCTGATGCGCGAGATCAACCTGGAGCAGCCCTTTCACCCGATCTATGACTACGCATTGATCACCGATGCCGTGGAGGGCCTGATCCTCACCGACGTCAACACCCTGTCGGATGGCGAGCCGCGCAACAATATCCTCAAACGGGACCTGACGTGGAACGAGAATGGCGTACTCACCGGTGCCCGGCACATGGTGCTGGGCGGCAGCTTTGCCTACATCATCGCCGACGCCGGCCTGGTGGTGGTTGACCTGGACCAGCCGCTGGCGCCGGAACTGGTGACGGTAGTGCCGCTGAACCAGGGGCATTCCATAGCGTTGCAGTTCCGTTACCTGTTTGTCACCGATGCCGATGGCCTGAAGGTGGTTGATATTACCCAGCCGCGGGCGCCGGTACTGGACCAGGCCAATGTGATCCCTTTGGCACAGGCGCGACGCATGCACCTGGCCCGTACCTACGCCTATGTGGCGGCGGGTAGCGATGGCCTTGCCATTGTCGACATTACCCGGCCTGCGAAGATGAAGCTGCTGCAAACGTTCCGCGACGGCCTGGATGACAGCCACGATGTCGTGGTGGCATCCACCAATGCCTCGCTGTTCGCCTATATCGCCGATGGGGCCTCGGGCCTGAAAGTGGTACAACTGACTTCGCCGAGCAGCCAGCCCAAGTTCTATGGCTTTTCGCCGGAACCGAGCCCGGAGCTTATTGCCCGCTATGCGACGAAGTCGCCCGCGCTGTCGTTGAGCCGGGGCCTGGAGCGGGATCGCGGCGTTGATGAAACCGGCGGCCAGATGGCGGTATTCGGTCGCATTGGCGCGCGACCGCTCAGCCTGGACGAAATGCGTAAACTCTACACAGACAAAGATGGCAAACCATGGTTCGTAGAAAACTGATAACGCCGCTAGTGCTGCTGCTGGGGCTCGCCGCCGGCACAGCCCTCGCGCAGCCATTGCCGGAAACGGGCGCCGACCTCCACGAAGGGGTTGCGAGCTGTGCCACCAGTGTCTGTCATGGCAAGGTGAGCGCGGACCCGGACGCCAACGTGTGGCTTAACGAATACCGGGTCTGGCTGCGCCAGGACTATCACTCGCGCGCCTACCGAACGCTGCAGACCGCCCAGTCCAAAGCCATCGCTACCAAACTCGGCCTGCCCAGTGCCCAGGGGGCCAAAATCTGCCTGGATTGCCACGCCGACAACGTGGCGCCGGAAGCCCGCGGGCGCCGCTTCCAGATTTCCGACGGTGTTGGCTGTGAAGCCTGCCATGGGGGCTCCGGCCAGTGGCTGGAATCCCATGCCGAAGTGGGCACCAGCCATGCCGATAACCTGGCCAGGGGCATGTATCCCACGGAGCAGCCCCTGGCGCGAGCGCGCTTGTGCCTGTCCTGCCATCTGGGTACCAGGGACAAATTCGCGACCCACGAGATAATGGGCGCGGGACACCCGCGGCTGGCTTTCGAGCTTGAAACCTTTACTGTCAACCAGCCGGCTCACTACGAGGTGGATGCGGATTATCGCGAGCGCAAGCCCGCTATAGAGCCGGTTAACATGTGGCTGGCAGGTCTTGCCGTAACCGGCCTGCACACCCTGGAATTATTGCAGGACGAGTGGTTTACGCGGCCGTCACTGGTGCCCGAGTTGTCGTTCTTCCAGTGCCATGCCTGCCACCACCCCATGGACGACCTGCGCTGGACCGGGGAATCGGACCGGCTGCCGCCGGGTACCGTGCGCTTGAACGACGCCAGCCTGGTGGTATTGCTGGCGGTGCTGGAAACCCTGTCAGCGGAAGAAGTTGGCGGCCTGCGCCAGGCGCTTGATAATCTGCACCAGGCCTCTCAACAATCCCGGGAGGCGGTGGTGGCGGCGGCACAGGCGTTGCATGGGCGGCTGGCGCCACTGGTTGAGCAACTGAGTAGTGCCCGTTACGGTGCAGAGCAGCAGCGGCTGTTGCGCCGGGAATTGCTGGCCCAGTCGGCGGCGGGGCGCTTTCGCCATTTCACGGCGGCGGAGCAGAGCTTCCTGGCAGTGGAAACCCTGTCCCTGGCGCTCGAGGATGCCGAGCGGCTCAAAGTACAGCTTGATGCGCTGTATCAAAGCGTAGAAGATGAGAACCGGTTTGTACCGCAACAGTTTGCGGTACGTGCGAGGCAACTGATGGGCGCTTTATGACAACAGATTCGGGCGCTGGCCGGGAGGCCTGGGGGGCAACGGACGTCGGCCGCCGGGCTCACAACGAGGATGCCTATTATATCGGGCCGGCTCGCGATCTGGTCGTGGTGGCGGACGGCGTTGGTGGTCACCACGCGGGCGAGGTGGCCAGCCAGATTACCTGTGAGGTTCTGGCCCGGGAGGTCAACGCAGTCGGTGACCTCGAATCGGCCATTCGCCGCGCCAATGAGGAAGTGGCTGCGGCGGTTACCGCGGGCCGGGGCAAGAGCGGTATGGCGACCACCATAGTTGCCGCGCACTTTCATAGCAACCACTACCAGCTTGCCTGGGTTGGCGATAGTCGTGCCTACCTCTGGGACGGGCAACTCAAGCTTCTTACCCGTGACCATTCCTACGTTGAAGCCCTGCTTGAAAAAGGCGAGATCACCTTCGAGGAAGCGAGGCACCACCCGCGTAAAAATGTCATTGTGCAGGCGATCGGCCTGCAGGACCCGGATAAACTGCGGGTAGGAACCAACCAGGGTGAACTGCTGCCGGGCCAGATATTGATGTTGTGCAGCGACGGGCTCAGCGACATGGTCGACAGCCGTGACCTGGCGGCCATCCTTGCCGGCGACAAGCCGCTTGCCGAGCGCAGTGCCGAGCTGGTCCAGACGGCGGTAGCGAATGGCGGGCGCGACAATATCACCGTGGTGTTGGTTGGGAATGCGGTTGCACCGGCTACCGAGAGCGATCCCGACGACAGCGGGGGGCCCGAACTGGTCTGGTGTTACGATCCCGCGACCGGGGAATATCACGGCCTGCCCGCGCCACCACCGGTAGCGGCGGCGCGAATCAATAGTCCACCAATACGGTCCCGGGTAGCACCCAAATCCCCCGAAGTGACCCAGATGATGGCAATGGATAAAATGGCGGATTTGCGCTCGCCGGCCCGGTCCCTCTCGGGTCCTCGGCGCGGTCTTGTGATAACAGCAGTGGTTGTGCTCGCCCTTGGCGTAGCGGCGACCTGGTTTTTTGTCCGGCCCTGAAACAATGGGTGGGCCTATGGAGTTCGAACTATGACGGCTGAGTTTGGTGCCAGGCTGATGGCACAGGATGGAACCGAGTATGTGTTGCAGGGAGAGATGCGCGTGGGACGCACGGGTGATTGCGATATTACTCTTGATGACTCGCGGGTGTCCCGTAATCACGCACTGCTGCGGATCGAAAACGAGCGCGCCATCCTGGAAGACATGGGCTCGGCGAATGGCACGCTGGTTAACGGCCTGCGCCTGGTGGGAACGGTTGAGCTGAGCGACGGCGACGACATCCAGTTTGACAAATACGCGTTCAAGGTGGCGATTTCAAGGCCGGTTGCCGATGCCGATGATGACGCGACCGTGTTTGCACCCCTGGGCGACGATGCTACCGAGGTGGCGCCGATGGCAGTCGCTGAGCCGGAGGCCGTGCCACAACCGGCTGCGGCGCCAGCCAGCACAGACCTGCCAGGCAGTTGGGTGGATTCGGGTACGGGCGAGCATACCCAATTCCTGTCCATGGAATCCCAGGAGGAAGCCGCTGTAACAGACCTTCCCCGGGCCTCGGATCACCCTCACCTGATGGTGATTCGCGACGGCGTTGGCGCCGATGTATTCGAGCTAGAGCCGGGTGGGGGTGAAGAACCGGACGTGTGGGAAGTTGGCCGCGAAGACAGCTGTGAGATCATGCTCTCCGAGCCCAGTGTGTCCGCGCGTCATGCCCAGCTTGTTCACCAGGGTGGACGCTGGCGCCTGGTGAACCTGGTGTCGGCGAATGGCATATTCGTCAATGGCGACAAGCGGCTCACCGCTTATCTTGCCGACGGCGACCAGATAAGGCTGGGTAATGAAAACCTGGTGTTTCGTACCAGTATTGACGCACCCGCAGCGAGTAGCCCGGCGTCTGGCAGTGGTGGTACACAGCCCGGAGGGAGTGTTGCCCTTATGGCCAGCTCCAAAGCCAGGCTGGTAGCTGCCGGTGCGCTTGCGCTGGTCGTACTGGCGGGTATTGCCTGGCTGGTACTCTAGGAGCCTGTCGGACTTAAGGCTTTTCCTCGCTTCGAATGCTTAAGTCCGACAGGCTCCTAGGCCAGCCGCTTGAGTTCTTCGTCAAGCTGATCGGGATTGTCCATATGGCTGCGCAGCAGGGCGCGCAGAGGCTCGATATTATCCTTGTCTACATGTTCCACAGAAAAGCCCAGCCGCTGGTTGTCCACGTTCTGCAGATAGGCATGCAACTCCAGCGGGGTTTCGGCTCCGGTGTGAATCAGTAGCGTAAACGGTTCATTATACTGAGCATCCCACACATCTGGCTGGTCTGTTGACGCGCCGCCGAGAGACAGGTCTATCAGCCGCTGATGCCAGACGCTGCCACCCTGGTGCACCTCTACAGGCAGGTCCAGGGCTACGTGGCTGAATTCGCGGCGCTCGTTGTAAATGTCGTCCATGGTCGGTCTCGTATTGCCGGATGGTAGATGCATGATAGCCCTACCTCGCAACGGATGCGAGGCAGGATTGTTAGCCAAAATCGGTCGCCCGGCTGTTACTTCAGTTTACGGTATTTAACACGATGAGGCTGGGCAGCGGCAGCGCCCAGACGAGCCTTGCGGTCCTCTTCATAATCGCTGAAGTTCCCTTCGTGAAATACCACGCTGCCGTCGTCCTCGTAGGCCAGCATGTGGGTGGCGATACGGTCCAGAAACCAGCGATCGTGGGATATCACCAACGCGCTGCCGGGAAAGGCCAGTATCGCATCCTCCAGGGCCCGCAGGGTTTCCACATCCAGGTCATTGGTCGGTTCGTCCAGCAGCAACACATTGGCGCCCTGTTTCAGCAGCTTGGCCAGGTGCAGGCGGTTGCGTTCGCCGCCGGAGAGGTCACCGACAAACTTCTGCTGGTCCGATCCCTTGAAGTTGAACCGGCCGACATAGGAGCGCGAATTGACTTCATAGGTGCCGATGCGGATAACATCCTGGCCGTCGGAGATTTCATCCCAGACCGTCTTGCTGCCGTCGAGATCATCCCGGGACTGGTCAACATAGCCCAGCTGGACCGTTTCCCCGACCTTTACTTCGCCGCCATCTGCCTGCTCCGTACCCATCAGGATCTTGAACAGGGTGGATTTACCCATACCGTTGGCACCGATAATGCCGACGATACTGCCCTTGGGGACACTGAAGCTGACATTGTCGAACAGCAGTCGGTCGCCGAAGGTCTTCTTCAGGTTGTGCACATCAATCACGTTGTCGCCCAAACGAGGCCCGGGCGGAATATAGATCTCGTTGGTCTCGTTGCGCGCCTGGAACTCCTGGGATTGCAGCTCGTCAAAGCGCTGCAGGCGAGCCTTGCTCTTGGCCTGGCGTCCCTTGGGGTTAGTGCGTACCCACTCCAGCTCGGACTTCAGTGCCTTCTGGTGCGACTGCTCCTGGCGCTTCTCCGCGGCCAGGCGCGACTCCTTGGCCTCCAGCCAGTCAGAGTAATTGCCCTCGTAGGGGATGCCGCGGCCCCGGTCCAGCTCCAGAATCCAGCCCGCGGCGTTGTCGAGGAAGTAACGGTCGTGGGTAATGGCGACCACGGTACCGGGGAAATCGTGCAGGAAGCGCTCCAGCCAGCCGACACTCTCCGCATCCAGGTGGTTGGTGGGCTCGTCCAGCAACAGCATGTCCGGTGCAGACAGCAACAGCCGGCACAGTGCTACCCGGCGACACTCACCACCGGACAAAGTCGTCACATCCGCGTCCCACGGCGGCAGGCGCAGCGCGTCGGCGGCGATCTCCAGCTTATGCTCCAGATTATGGGCATCAGAGGCCTGGATAATATCCTCCAGCCGCGCCTGCTCCTTGGCCAGCGCATCAAAATCAGCATCCGGTTCCGCATACGCGCTATACACCTTGTCCAGGCTGACCAGGGCATCAACCGCTTCCTGCAGGCCCTCCTCGACATTGCCGCGCACATCCTTGTCCGGATTCAGCTGCGGCTCCTGGGGCAAATAACCAATCTTGATCCCCGGCTGGGGCCGCGCCTCACCCAGAATATCCGTATCAATGCCCGCCATAATGCGCAGCAGCGTGGACTTGCCCGACCCATTCAGGCCCAGCACGCCAATCTTGGCGCCCGGAAAAAAGGACAGGGAAATATCTTCGAGGATTTTCTTCTTCGGCGGCACGACCTTGCCGACGCGATTCATAGTGTAGACGTACTGAGCCATCTGGATGTTGTACCTGTGCTGTAAAAGAACCGCGCATTCTAACAGGAAAACCAACGATCTTCAGTCCCCACGAGGTGCCGGTCCGTTTATCCCCTGCAGAACCGTCCGGGAAAAATACCGAGGGACTGGCCGCTCACCGAGGAGGCTTTGGTCGGTTTACCCCTCGCAGGACCGTCGGGAAAAGATACCAAGGGACTGGCCGTTCACGAGGAGGCTTTGGTCGGTTTACCCCTTGCAGGACCGTCCGAGACAGGATGTCGAGGAACGAGCGCCCCATGGATGGGCTTGAGCGCGTCCTGCAAGGGGTAAACCGACCGAAGCCGGCCCACCCAGGCACTCCAACCGAAGCCAGACCACTAGCCACTCAGCCCAAAATCAGCTAGTCCGCAATCGGCGCCGAACTCAAGTCCCCCGAATTAAGCTCCGCCTCTCCCGGCTCATACGTCTCATGAAACTCATCCACCTCCCAATTGGCCTTCGAACTGATCTCAGCAATATGAAACAGCGCATCCCCCTCATAAGCCAACGGCAGATTCGTCCGCCCAACCACAATGCCGTGACTGTCACAGATCACATCCATCTCACTGGTGCCAAGCGGGTCCGCGATAAAACCGATCGTCTGGCCCTTGTGGACCTCCGCCCCCAGCGGCACCAAGACCCTGAGCACGCCGCTTTCCGGCGCCCGAATCCAGTGACTGTCCCTGCTGATGATGGGGGCCCTGGTGCGGGCCCGGCTGCGACGCAGCATGCCCAGGTGACGCATCACATTCAGCACGCCCTTGACGCCGGCGCGAATGTAGATCTCGTCAAAGCGCAGTGCCTCGCCGGCCTCGTACAACAGCACCGGAACCCCCATGTCACCGGCCGCCTGGCGCAGCGAGCCATCGCGGATCTTGGCGTCCAGGGCAATGGGGGCGCCGAAGGCCTCGGTCATCGCCAGTACCTCGGGGTCTTCCAGGTTGGCGCGAATCTGGGGGAAATTACTGCGGTGGCGTGCCCCCGTGTGCAGGTCGATACCGTGGCTGCAGTTGGCGACAATCTCCTGCAGGAACGTCTGGGCGATGCGCCCGGTAAGCGAACCCTTGGCGGAACCCGGGAACGAGCGGTTGAGATCGCGGCCGTCGGGCAGATAGCGGGTGTGGTTAATGAAGCCATAGACATTAACAATGGGAATGGCAATCAACGTACCGCGCAACCGCTCGAGGTGCGGGTCCTTGAGCAGCCGACGGATAATCTCCACCCCATTGATCTCATCGCCATGGATGGCGGCGCACACAAACAGGGTTGGTCCCGGTCGCTTGCCCCGAACCACCTGGGCACTGATCGAAATATTGTCGTGGGTATACATGGGCGCAACCGGGAGATCGATTACGCTGCGGGTGCCGGGCGCGATATCCTGGTCACCAATGGTCAGTATGTTGCCGGTTACCGGCATGAATACCTCTCTGTTAAATCTCTGGTTTGTCCTGTTGGCGGTTTGGCTTGCCCATCAGGTAAGAGCGGCCGGGGTCCACCAGGTGGCGGCCGCGCATGGCAGTGCGGCCCAGCAGCATGCGAAAACGCATGTTTTCACGGTCAGTAAGGGTGACCTCAGCCTGGAAGGTATCCTCTCCCAGCGCGATGGTGGTGGCAATCACATAGCGTATTTCGCGATGGCCACCCGAATCGGTCACCTGGCGCTGGTCCAGCACCTTCGCTTCGCAGTCTACCACGTTGTCGGTGTTGCCCTGTTGCGGGTGAATACCAAAGCGAACCCAGGACTCGCCATCGCGCTCGAAAGGTTGCACATAAAAAGCGTGGAGGGCGCTGCTGCGGGCCCCGGTATCAATCTTGGCCTTGATGTGGGCAATGCCCAGGTCGGGCAGTGCCAGCCACTCGCGCCAGCCCAGGGTGGTGTATTTACTCATGGTGAGGTAACCAGTGAGCGGCCGCGGCCAATGCCATAATAGGCAATGCCCAGTTCCTCCATTTGTGCCGTGTTATAGAGATTGCGTCCATCAATCACGATCGGCGCCGACAACTCCTGCTTGATCAGGTCAAAATCGGGTGACCAGAAGGCCTTCCATTCCGTGCAGATAACCAGCACATCCGCGCCTTTCAGGGCTTCTTCCTTGCTGGCGCACAGTACCAGGTCGTCGCGCTCACCGTAAATCTCGCGGCAGGACTCGGTGGCCTGGGGGTCGAATGCCCGGACTTTGCCGCCACAGGACCAGACGCCGTCCATCAGGTGGCGACTGGGTGCTTCGCGCATGTCATCGGTGTTGGGTTTGAATGACAATCCCCAGAGCGCAATGGTCTTGCCGGTCAGGTTATTGCCCAGGCAGGACATGACCCGCTCCGCCAGCTTGTTTTTCTGGCGCTGGTTGGTGTCGTGTACCGCTGTGAGGATGCTGGCCGAGTGATTATGTTGTTCCGCCAGGTGCTTGAGTGCGCGTACATCCTTGGGGAAACAGGAGCCGCCATAACCACAACCCGGGTAGATGAAGTGGTAGCCGATGCGGGGGTCCGAACCCATGCCCCGGCGCACATATTCGATATCGGCACCCACCGCCTCGGCGATAGTCGCCATTTCGTTCATGAAACTGATCTTGGTCGCCAGCAGGGCATTGGATGCATATTTGGTGAGTTCCGCGCTGCGCGTGTCCATATGCATGATTTTTTCGTGGTTGCGGTTAAACGCCTGGTACAGGATGCGCAGCTCTTCCAGCACCTGGGGTGAATTGGTGCCGATAATGATGCGGTCCGGGCTGCGGCAATCGGCTACGGCCGAGCCTTCCTTCAGGAACTCGGGGTTGGAAGCAGTGACCACCGGGATATTACGGCCCTGCTGTACCAGCGCCTCGGTAATGTGGGCATGCACCTTGTCGGTCGTGCCCACCGGCACGGTAGACTTGGTGATCACCACCTTGCGCGAGGTCATGTAGCGGGCGATTGACGAGGCAACATCCAGCACATAGCTTAAATCGGCTTCCCCGTTGTTACCCGAGGGCGTGCCTACGCAAATGAACAGGTAGTCGCTGGATTGTACCGCCGCTTTCGCATCAGTGGTAAACGTCAGCTGGCCGCTGCTGACACCATCGAGGATCAGCTGCGCCAGGCCGGGCTCGAAAAAGGGCACGTCGCCATTCTGGAGCCGCTCAACCCGGGCGCTGTCGATATCCATGCAGATAACCCGATGACCGACGTCGGCAAACATGGCCGCCTGGACCAGCCCTACGTAACCACTACCAAAAATGCTGATGTTCATATCGGGTGACTGTTTCCTTGGGGTCAATGATGTGTGTTTGGCCACTAGCATGGACCAAAACGGTAACAGAAATAATACAGGATTCGATTCGCGGCTGCGCGCTACTTATATGCGGGCGCCATTTTGGGTAAAATGCGGCGCTTCAACCACGGGCCTTCGCAGCCCAGCCTCCCAGGGGACACCGATGTTTGACCAGAACATGACGATTGAAGGCTTCGACGACGAGATCTTCAACGCTATTGCGGAAGAAGAGCGGCGCCAGGAAGAACACATTGAGCTGATCGCGTCCGAGAACTACGCCAGTCCGCGGGTGATGGAAGCCCAGGGCACGGTGCTTACCAACAAATATGCCGAGGGCTACCCGGGCAAGCGTTATTATGGCGGTTGCGAGTACGTCGACAAGGCTGAACAACTGGCTATTGATCGCGCCAAGGCCCTGTTCGGCGCGGACTACGCCAATGTGCAGCCCCACTCCGGGTCCCAGGCAAACTCCGCGGTTTACCAGGCACTGTGTAACGCCGGCGATACGGTGCTGGGCATGAGCCTGGCCGATGGTGGCCACCTTACCCACGGCGCCAAGCCCAACTTCTCGGGCAAAACCTACAACGCGATACAGTACGGGCTCGACAACGCCACCGGTGAAGTGGACTACGACCAGGTGGAAGCGCTGGCGCTGGAGCACAAACCGAAGATGATAATTGCGGGTTTTTCCGCCTATTCACGGGTCATGGACTGGGCGCGCTTTCGCACCATCGCCGACAAGGTGGGTGCCTATTTGCTGGTTGATATGGCCCACGTCGCTGGCCTGGTGGCCGCGGGTGTGTATCCCAACCCGGTACCCCACGCGGATGTAGTGACCTCCACCACCCACAAGACCCTGCGCGGCCCCCGCGGCGGCATCATCCTGGCGCGGGCCAATGAGGCGCTGGAGAAAAAATTCCAGTCCGCGGTATTCCCGGGCGGCCAGGGCGGCCCGCTGATGCACGTGATCGCCGCCAAGGCGATCAGCTTCAAGGAAGCCCAGAGCCCCGAGTTCGTGGCCTACCAGAAGGAGGTGGTCGCCAATGCCCGCGCCATGGCGAAAACCTTTATCGACCGGGGCATCAATATTGTCTCCGGTGGTACGGACAATCACCTGATGCTGGTGGACCTGATCGGCAAGCCCTATACCGGCAAGGACGCGGATGAAGCGCTGGGCAACGCCAACATCACGGTGAACAAGAACGCCGTACCCAATGACCCCCGTTCACCCTTCATTACCTCCGGCCTGCGTGTTGGCACCCCGGCGATTACCACCCGCGGTTTTGGTGAGGCGGAAACCATCGAGCTGGCCGGCTGGATGTGCGATGTGCTGGAGGCCCTGGAACAAGGTGACGCCACCGCGGCTATCGCCGAGGTGAAGGGCAAGGTGCTGGATATCTGCAAGCGGTTTCCGGTCTACGGTTAAACGCTTCCGCTGAAACTGCCGGCGAATGAACGAACCAGGGGGCCGCGGCCCCCTTTTTTGTTACCACGCAATACCGTAGTCGTCCCCGTAATCACTGGCGCCGCCGTGCATGGTGCCCTGTTCGCGGTCAAACCAGATGGCGGTAGTGGGGTTGTACGTGCGCTCCACCACTTCTACCTGGTAACCCATCCGGCCCAGTTCGGCCCGGGTAAAGGGCGATACCAGCGGCGTTACCTGTAACCGCCCCGGTTCCGCCTGGTGGGCGCCAAAAGAACTCTGCATCTGGTAGCTCAGGATATTGTGCGCCTCGGCGGCCTGCTGCACGTTCATGTCGAATTCCACCATATTGAGGAAGAACTGCAGCAGGTTCTGGTCCTGGGTATCGCCACCCTGTACGGAAAACGCCATCAGTGGCTTGCCGTCGCGCAGCGCCAGGCTGGGGGTGAGGGTGACCCGCGGCCGCTGCCCGGGCTGCACCACATTGTAGGGATTAAGTGCCTCGTCCAGGACAAAGCTCTGCATGCGTTGGCTCAGGCCGACCCCGGTATTGCCGGGGATAAACGCGGGTATCCAGCCGCCCGACGGGGTTACCGAAATCACCCAGCCCTCCGCATCGGCCGCCTGTATGGACGTGGTGCCGGCCAGGAAAGCTTCGTCGGCGGTCATGGTGTTGGCCTGCTGAAAGCCTTCCGCGCCCTCGGCCTCGGCGGCGGGGGGAACCGGGGCCCAGGCCTGGCGCAGGGCTTCAAAGGGATTCTTGCCGCGCTGGAAGGCGTAGGGGTCACCGGGCTTCAGGTCAGTGAGGTTGTGGTCCGCGGGCATCAGCTTGCGGCGTTGTTCGGCGTATTTTTTCGACAGCAGGCCCTGGATGGGCTCCGCCGGGGGCACGTAGGGGTCGCCGTAGTAGAAATCGCGGTCGGCAAAGGCGAGGTTCATGGCCTGGTACAGCGTGTGGATATAGCGCGTGCTGTTGTAGCCCATGGCCTTGAGGTCAAAACCTTCCAGGATATTCAGGGTCTGCAGCAAAACAGGGCCCTGGGTCCAGGTGGTGAGCTTATAGACGTCGATGCCGCGGTAGTTGGTGCTGACCGGCTCCTCGATGATGACCTCCCAGCTGGCCAGGTCTTCGGCGGTAATCAGTCCGCCCTCCGCCTGGGTGCCACGGACGATTTCGGCGGCGATGTCACCGCGGTAGAAGCGGTCATAGGCTGCCTGGATGGCGGCCTTGCGATCCTTGCCCGCAGCCAGCGCCTCGGCTTCGGTATCCACCAGCTTCTGCAGGGTGGCGAGCAGGTCGGGCTGGCGGAAGATCTCCCCGGGCGCCGGTGCCGCGCGCTGTTCCGGCTTGTCGGCATCGTAGTGCGGCAGGAATACCCGGCGCGAGCTGGGCCATTGTTCGAGGATATCCCGGCGGCTCTCGATATAGCGGGCCTGGGTTGCCTCGATGGGGTAGCCCCGGGCCATTTCCATGGCCGGCGCCAGCACCTGCGCAAGACTCAGGCGCCCGTACTCCGCCAGCATTACCATCAGCCCGCCCGGTGTGCCGGGGGTCGTCGCCGCCAGGGGGCCGTATTCCGGTGGATACAGCATGCCCTGGTCGCGAAAGAATTCGGGGGTGGCGCCGCTGGGTGCAACCCCGAGCGCATTGATACCCTTGACCTCGCCGGTATGCGGGTTATAGATCAGGGCCTGGGTTTCACCCCCCCAGCCGAGCACGTCCCACATGGTGGAGGTGACCGCCAGCATGGCCGTCGCGGCATCGATGGCGTTCCCTCCCTGCTGGAACATCATCGCACCGGCGGTAGCCCCCTGGGGCTTGCCGGTCACCGCCACCCAATGTTTGCCGAGCAGCACGGGGCGCGCGGTTTTCTGGGCCAGTGTGGCGGTGGGTAAGGCCAGGCTGCAGATCAGTGCGGCGATGACGGCGGGGCGGGTAAAACGCAGTACTGTGGTTCTCAGCATGGTGTTCTCCTTGGCGAGGTCGTCCAGCATAGCAAATCCCGGCCCCTGCTGCCGTTCTTATGGCGTCCGGGCCATCGCGGGCCCAGCCAGGGCTTCTTTCTTAGGTCAGTCCTCGCCAAGCTGCGCCCGCAGGCGCGCCTTCATCGGCTTTACCCAGTTTTCCAGCAGCGCCGGCGACAGCAGCCCGGCCGCGGCCAGCTCGTCACACAGGCGCATCTGGTGTGCCAGGTCAAACAGGTCGAACTGGCGAACAATCCTGGCATCGTCATCCAGGGTGATGAAGGATATGCCAGGGGTTTCATAGTGGCCGCCCCCGGGGCGCTGGCCCGGCCCGCGGTTCACCCAGTGGGTCACCAGGCGATTGTCGGTGCCGGTGTAAACGCCCTCATAGGGGAAGGTCCAGCCCTCCCAGCCCACCTGCATGTCGCGGCCGTAGTGAGTGGACTTGATCTCGTCGATGCCGTTGGCCACCACCTTCATCACGCCGGCGTACTCGCAGGTGTAAATACAATCGGGGGCGTAGATCTCGTCCACAAAAAAAGTCCATTCATTATCCACCGAGGCCTGCTGGTGGGCGCGGATGAGTTTGTCGGCGGCGGCGCGCAGCGTGGCGTCATCAAGGGTTGCCATGGCGGGTTCTCCGGTTGTTATTGTGGATCGTGGGCATAGCGCAGCCCGGCCTCTATCAATTCTGGCCCGCTACTGTCTCCCGATTTGGCGCTGGTGGCAAATCCGGCCCACGACTGGCATTTTTACGGCGCAAAGCCGAGGTTTTTGCATGATAGACAGAGACTGACACCTCGCGTTAAGCTCAGTCGGTTTGCGATCCGAGCTCCCTGCATAATGATGCTTGATGCCCTTCGTCTCGCCTTTTATCATTCCGCCGCCAAGGGGTGGGTGCCCGCTCGCTGGTTTGAGTCGGATCTGCCGCCAGTGGCAGCCCGCGCGGCGAGGACCGGGCGCCTGAAACTCGAAGTGGTCAGTCACTGCTGGAAATACAGCCACTTCCTGACCTACCAGCTCAGTTCCCTGGTCCTGTTTCCACCCACCCGGCTGGACGTTACCATGACGGTATTCTATTGCCCGGAGGATAGTCGGACCCAGCGCCTGCTGGAGTTTTTCGCCACTCACCTGGTTCCCGGGGTTACCTGGAACTGGCGCCCCTTGCCACGCCAGGAGTTGTTTCGCCGGAGCATTGGCCGCAACCGGGCGGCACTGGAAACCAGTGCCGACTGGGTCTGGTTTACGGACTGCGACCTGATGTTTCGCGAGGGCTGCCTGGACGTTCTGGCTGATGTATTACAGGGACGCCGGGATGCACTGGTTTTTCCCGAGGAAGAACGAACCACCGATCTGCTTGCGAAAGATAACGTGATGCTCACCGCCGCCAGCAAACCCCGGATACTGGATGTTGTAGCCAGCCTGTTTACGATCGAGCGTCCGTCCAGTGCCACCGGCCCGCTGCAGATTGCCCACGGCGATGTATGCCGGGCGGTGGGTTACTGCCGTCATATTGGTTTCTACCAAAAACCGGTCGAACAGTTCGCCAAGTGCCATGAGGATCGCGTCTTTCGCTGGCTGCTGCAAAGCCAGGGTGAACCGGTATCAATTCCCGGCGTTTATCGAATATGCCATATCGCCAAGGGACGCTATACCGGGAGTAAAGCCAACACAAGAATCAGAACGGTTTTGCGGCGCTTTCGAGCGAGATTGAGGTCTCACAATTAATGAGGTGCGCAATAACCATTGTCCTGGATTCTGAGGTAGTGGTTACGCCGACGGCTTCGCTGACCGACATGGGCAGCTTGTGATACCCGGCCGACAGGCAGGTTCCCGGCCGTGCCTGCTCAACGTGCATCGCCAAACGAATTGTAGGCAGTCATGATGACGGAGACATTCAAGCGCTACTCTCCGGCTCCGGAAATTCCAGACCGATATTACCATTTCAGGCGGATTGAGAGTATATCCTGGCGGTTTCGCCGCGGTACGAAGGACTACTGCCAGCGCGTGTTCGCCGCGGCGGATATGTTACTATTCAGCCACTTGAAACGAGGGTAACACCATGCACTGCCCCTTTTGTGGCGCCGACGATACCAAGGTGATCGACTCGCGCCTGGTTGCCGAGGGCGACCAGATCCGCCGCCGTCGCGAGTGCCTGAGCTGCCGGGAGCGATTCACCACCTATGAAATCGCGGAGCTGGTCATGCCGCGGGTGATCAAGCAGAACGGCAATCGTGAACCTTTCGACGAAAATAAGCTGCGCGCCGGTTTTCAGCGCGCGCTGGAGAAGCGCCCGGTGTCTGTTGAAGATATAGAGGCCACCATTAACCAGATCAAGCACGCCCTGCGCGCCACCGGGGAGCGGGAGGTGGGCTCCCGTGTATTGGGCGAGCTGGTGATGGACCACCTCAAGCAACTCGACCAGGTGGCTTACGTGCGTTTCGCCTCGGTTTATCGCAGTTTCCAGGATATCGCTGAATTTCGCGATGCGATTGAACGCCTGGAAGCGGAACCCAAAAAGGAGCGCAACGACGCCCCCTGAGTGCCGGTTGACCATGCCTGATTCCATTTTTGACACGCGCATGATGGCGCGGGCCCTGCAACTGGCCCGCGGCGGGCGTTACTGGGCCATGCCCAACCCCCATGTGGGTTGCGTTTTGGTGCGTGACGGCCAGGTTATTGGCGAGGGCTTTACCCAGCCCGCGGGTAGTAACCATGCCGAAATAGAGGCCCTGAAAGCGGCGGGCGACGCCCGGGGCGCTACCGCTTATGTCACCCTCGAGCCCTGCAGTCACCACGGTAAGACCGGCCCTTGTGCCGACGCCCTGGTAGTGGCGGGGGTGAGCCGGGTAGTGGCGGCGATGGAGGATCCCAACCCGCAGGTGGCGGGGCAGGGCCTGGCGCGATTGCGCGCCGCGGGAATAGAAACCGAGTGCGGGCTATTGCAGGCGGAGGCCGAACGGGTCATTCCCGGTTTTATCGCCCGCATGCGCCGGGGCCGGGGCCGGGTGCGGGCGAAACTGGCCATGTCCCTGGACGGGCGCACCGCCATGGCATCCGGTGAAAGCCAGTGGATTACCGGGCCCGCAGCGCGCCAGGATGTGCAGCGCCTGCGCGCCATGAGCTGCGCCATTGTGACCGGCAGCGGCACCGTCCTAGCCGATGACTGCGCACTGACTGTGCGCGCCGGGGAGCTGGGCCTGCCCGCCGTGGAGGCCGCCCGTGCCAGTGCCCGCCAGCCCTTGCGCGTGGTGGTGGATTCGCGCCTGCAGGTGCCCTTCGGTGCGCGCATCCTCAATGCCGATGCCCCCACCCTCTGGTGTCATGATGAGGCACTGCCGGCGCCCCCACTTCCCCCTGGAGCAGACGCGCAGGCGACCATCGAAACCTTCGGCCTGCCCCGTGGCGCCAATGGCCTGGACCTCGCCCTGTTAATGGATGCCCTGGGCGCGCGGCATTGCAACGAAATTCTGGTAGAATGTGGCCCGCGTTTGGCGGGCAGCCTGTTACAGGTGGGCCTGTTGGACGAATTGATCGTATACATGGCACCAACCCTGATGGGGAATCTCGCGCAGCCGTTGCTGCACCTGCCGTTGTCACAGATGGCCGACAAGGTCGATCTCGAGCTGGCGGACGTGCGCCGGGTTGGCCGGGACTGGCGTTTTACCGCCATGCCCCGTTACTGACATCTCATTACCAAAGTCCCATTAAAAGGATAAGCGCACCATGTTCACAGGTATTATCCAGGCGGTTGGCACCATCAAGGCCCTGCAGCCCACCGGGGGCGACCTGCGCTTGCGGGTTGATACCGGCAAATTGTCGCTGGATGACGTCGGCCTGGGCGACAGTATCGCCACCAATGGTGTCTGCCTGACGGTAACCGAACTCCCCGGCGACGGTTTCTGGGCGGATGTGTCCCGGGAAACCCTGGACTTCACCTCCCTGGGCAAACTCAAGCCCGGTAGCCGGGTGAACCTGGAAAAGGCCCTGACCCCCGCCAGCCGCCTGGGTGGCCATATTGTCAGCGGCCATGTGGACGGCCTGGGCGAAGTGGTCAGCGTCGTCGAGGACGGCCGCTCCTACCGTTATGTCATGCGTGCGCCGGATGCCCTGGCCAAATATATTTCCCAGAAAGGCAGCATCTGTGTGGACGGTACCAGCCTTACCGTGAATGCGGTGAACGGCGCTGAATTCGATCTCAACATCATTCCCCAGACCTGGGCTGAAACCGTTTTCGCCACTTACCAACCAGGCACCCTGGTCAATCTTGAGGTGGACGTTATCGCCCGCTATCTTGAGCGCCTGGTGCTGGGCGACGCCGCCGCACAGCCCGGTGACCCCGCCAACAGCAACGCCGGCATCTCGCTTGCGAGCCTCGCCGATAACGGCTATCTGCGCAAATAGCGCCGCCGCACAAGGATCCGATTTCCATGCAGGTACTTTTATGCACGTAAACACAGTAGACGAGTTGATCAGCGATATCCGCCAGGGCCGTATGGTGGTATTGGTGGACGACGATGACGACAGCAATAACGAAGGCGTGGTGATGGTCGCGGCGGAGCATGTGGATGCGCAGCACGTGAACTTCATGGCCCGCCAGGCCCGTGGCCTGGTCTGCCTGGCGCTGACCGAGGAGCGTTGCCAACAGCTGAACCTGCCGCCCATGGTCGCCGAAGGGCGGGGCGAAAAGTCCAACTTCACCCTGTCCATCGAGGCCTCGGTTGGCATCGACACCGGGATTTCCGCCGCCGACCGCGCGCGCACGGTGCTGGCGGCAGTGGCACCCCAGGCCGTGCCCGGCGATATCGTCCAGCCCGGGCATATTTTCCCCCTTACCGCGATGCCCGGCGGCGTGCTCACCCGGGCCGGCCATACCGAGGCGGCCAGTGACTATGCGGGCCTCGCGGGGCTGCTGCCGGCGGCCGTGATCGCCGACATCCTCACCCCCGAGGGCGTGCTCGCCGACGGTCCGGCGCTGGTGGAATTTGCCGCCCGCCACGGCCTGAAGATCGGTACCATCGCCAGTCTCATCCATCACCGCATGGTGAACGAGCGCACCATTGAGCGCGTGCGGGAAGGGCAGGTCCAGACCTCCTACGGCAGTTTCCAGCTTACCGTCTATCGTGATGATACGGCGGGCAGGCTGCACCTCGCCGTGTCCAAGGGCGAGATCCACGCCTGGGAACCCACCCTGGTGCGGGTGCATGTGGGCGCCACGATGCGCGACCTGATCACTACCGAGATTCCCGAGCGCGCCTCGTGGAACATCGGCGCCTGTCTGGCCCGGGTGGCGGAGGAAGGTCGCGGGGTGATTGTGCTGCTGGCCGGCCACGAAAGTGATGCGCGCCTGCTGGATAGTGTGGACATGGCGTTGGGACAGGCGCCGTCCAGCCTCGCCGCCCAGCCGGACACCTATACCATCGTCGGCCTGGGGTCACAGATCCTCAAGGATCTGGGGGTGGGAAAAATCCATTTGATGGGCGCGCCAATCAAGTACAATGCGATTTCCGGATTTGACCTGGAAGTACTCGAATATCTGGCGCCGGATGCCCGCAGCTGATAGCCGCCACGGCGGCTTCGTAATAGTAAGGAAAACAGGTATGAAAGAGATCAAGACACTGGAAGGGGATTTTACCGGCAGCAGCGGCCAGTACGCACTGGTAGTGGGCCGTTGGAACAGTTTTGTGGTGGAGCACCTGCTGGAGGGCGCGATCGACACCCTGCGTCGTCATGGCGTGAGTGAGAACCAGCTTACCATCGTGCGCGCTCCCGGGGCCTTCGAAATCCCCATGGTCTGCCAGCGGGTAGCGCAAAAAGGCGGTTTTGACGCCATTATCGCCCTCGGCGCGGTAATCCGTGGCGGTACCCCGCACTTTGACTATGTTGCCGGCGAGTGCACCAAGGGTATCGCCCAGGTGAGCCTGGAGTTCGGCATACCCATCTCCTTCGGCGTGCTCACGGTGGATTCCATCGAGCAGGCGGTGGAGCGCTCCGGTACCAAGGCCGGCAACAAGGGCGCGGAGGCGGCGATGTCGGCACTGGAAATGGTCAGCCTGTTTGGCCAGATCGGGAGCGCAAGCAAGCCACTGTGAACAAACAAGCCCGCAATACCCTCGCCGCCGAGCGCCACAAGGCCCGTCACTATGCCCTGCAGGCGCTGTATCAGTGGCACATGGCCGCGGCCCCGTTGGGGCAGATTGAGGCCGAGTTTCGCGCCGACTACGACTTCAGCCATGTGGACCTGGAGTATTTCCAGGCGTTGTTGCACGGCGTGCCGGCCTGCGTTGACGACCTGGAAGATGCTTTTGAGCCCCTGCTGGACCGCAAGCTGGATGAACTCGACCCGATTGAACGCAGCCTGCTGCGCATGGGCATCTTCGAGTTGATGCAGCGCATTGATGTGCCCTACAAGGTGGTGATCAATGAGTCGGTGTCACTGGCGAAAAAGTTTGGCGCCACCGACAGCCACAAGTACATCAACGGTGTACTGGACAAGGCTGCCCGCCAGCTGCGCAAGGCTGAAACCGACGCCGCCCGCTGATGCCGGCCAACGAATTCACGCTTATCGCCCGCTACTTTTCGGCCTATGGCCGCGGTGCCGCGGTTGAGCTGGGCGTGGGCGATGACTGCGCCATCCTGGCCCTTGCTCCCCATGAGCGACTGGCGACTTCGGTGGACACCGTAGTGGCCGGCAGGCATTTTCCGGAGGAGAGCCTGCCGGAGGATGTGGGGTTTCGGGCGGTTGCGGCGGCTGCGTCTGACCTGGCCGGTATGGGCGCGCGCCCGCTGGGTATGACCCTGGCCCTGACCCTCCCCGAAGCGGACGAGCTCTGGCTGCACAGTTTCAGCCAGGGTGTGGCCGCGGCTGCCGTGGCGCTGGAGTTGCCCCTTGTGGGTGGCGATACGACCCGCGGGCCGCTGACCATCAGTGTGCAGGTGCTCGGTGCGCTGCCCGCCGGCAAGGCGCTGTTGCGCAGCGGTGCGCAGGTGGGTGACGGGGTGTATGTGTCCGGCACGCTGGGGGATGCCGGTGGCGGCCTGGCGATTCTGGAGGGACGCTACCAGCCCGAACCCGAAGCGGCGGAATACCTGGAACGGCGTTTTTTCCGGCCCCTGCCACCACTGGCCCTGGGGGCGTTGTTGCTGGATACCGCCAGTGCCGCCATTGATATTTCCGATGGCCTGCTGGCGGATGCAGGCCATATTGCCGCGGCCAGCGGGGTGCGGATCGAGATTGACCGTGAGTGCCTGCCGCTGTCGGCGGCGCTGCAGGCCCACCCCGACCGGGAGCAGGCGTTGGCCTGGGCGTTGTCCGCTGGGGATGATTATGAGCTGTGTTTTTGCCTGCCTGAGGGGAGTGCGGTGCCGCGGGGTTGTACGCGGGTTGGGGCGGTGTTGGCGGGGGCGGGGGTTGTTTGTGCGGGGGCTGAGGGGTTGGTGCGTGGATATCAGCATTTTTGATTAGCTTTGGGGCTTTGGGCTTGAGTGCTTCGGGGGCGGCAGTGGCGGCTTTTCCGGCTGTGGGACACGCCACGAGTACATCCCTGTAGGCTCGGCGGCGGCCGTCCTTGGCCGCCGACGGTCCCACAGCCGGAAAAGCCGCCACTGCCTTGCTCCGGGGTGGCTGGAGGTTTCACAGGCGGAAAAGCCGCCACTGGCTTGCTCCTGGGTAGGTGGGGGTCTCACAGGCGGAAAACTCGCTGCTGCCTTGCTCCGGGGTAGCTGAAGGCCTTGTGATTCCTGTGGGAGGGGAAGGGGGGTACACTGTTGGCTTTCAGGGATGGGAAGTGATTGATGGTGAGCAAATCTGACGCGCCTGTTCAGGCCCCCGCTGTGTTTCGTAGTCCGGTGCAGTTTCTTGCTTTTGGCTTTGGCAGTGGCTTGTCGCCGAAGGCGCCGGGGACGATGGGTACGCTGGTGGCGGTACCCGTGTTTCTGCTCATCTCTGACTGGCCGTTGCTGTGGTATACGCTGTTCGTGGTGGTGGCCGCGGTTGTGGGGGTGTGGATTTGTGGTCGCGCCAGTGAGCAGCTGAATGTGCACGATCATCCGGGCATTGTCTGGGATGAGTTTGTCGGCTACTGGATTACGATGTGGGCAATGCCGGCGGACTGGTTGTGGATTGTGGTCGGTTTTGTGGTGTTCCGGATTTTTGATATTGCCAAGCCCTGGCCCATCGGCGTGCTGGACAAGAATGTGAAGGGTGGCTTCGGCATTATGGTGGATGACATCCTGGCGGGGGTTATGGCCTGTATTACGGTACAGATAGCCCTGTGGTTAAGCGCGGTTTGAGGCCGTTGTGGGCTCTATTGCTGGTAACGGTGATGTTGCTGGCGCAGGCGGTTGGCGTGCAGGCTGCATCGGTGACGGTAGAGGCGCTGTTACCCAATACGGTGGTACTCAAGATCAATGGTACGCGTAAGACCCTGCGTGCCGGTGACAGTTATGAGGGCGTAAAGCTTATCAGCGCCGATGCCACCGTGGCTTTGCTGGAAATTAACGGCGAGCGCCGGCAGCTGGGCCTGCACCGCAATATCACCACCAGTTACCAGGCCCCGGAACAGCGGCGGCTGGATATTCCCCGCAATGAGCGCATGCAGTACATCACCACAGCGCTGATCAACGGCAATAGCGTTCAGGTCATTGTGGATACCGGGGCCAACGTTGTCGCCATCAACTCGGGCCAGGCGGCGGCTATGGGAATCAATTATAAGGAAACCGGTAGCCCCTCAAAGCTGGAGACGGCCAGTAGCCTGGTAGATGCCTGGACGGTCAACCTGGCATCGGTTGAGGTCGGCGGCATTCGGGTAGAGAATGTGCGGGCCTCCATTATCGAGGGTGGTTACCCCTCCACACCGTTGCTGGGTATGACCTACCTGCAGCATGTGGAGCTGCGCGAGAGTAATGGCGTATTGTCGCTGTCCAGAAGCTGGTAACGGTTTTTACCCCGTTCTTGCACCTTGCCCCGTTCCCTTTGGGCCACACGTACCCTGATAAAGTGCTAAACTACGCCCCTTTTTCAAATTGAGCCCCAATGCCGTGCCAGTACGCTACGTAGAATCCTCCCGCCTCCCGACCGCCTGGGGTGTGTTCGATATTCATGGTTTTGAAGACCCGGACGCCAATAAGGAGCACATCGTGCTCACCATGGGTGACGTGAATAATGGCGAGCCGTTACTGGCCCGAATCCACTCCGAATGCCTGACCGGCGATGCCCTGTTCAGCCTGCGCTGTGATTGTGGCACGCAGCTTGAGGCGGCGCTGAAGGCCATTTCCACAGAGGGCCGCGGGGCGCTGTTCTACCTGCGCCAGGAAGGTCGCGGCATCGGCCTGCTGAACAAGATCAAGGCCTATAAACTGCAGGATGCCGGTGCGGACACCGTGGAAGCCAACGAGCAACTGGGTTTTGGCGCGGATATGCGCGACTACAGTATCCTCAGCGCGATGCTGCAGCACCTGCAAATCAGCCGCGTGCGCCTGATGACCAACAATCCGCGCAAAGTGGCGGCCATGGAAGAAAACGGCGTGGAAGTGGTGGAGCGGGTGGCTCTGCACAGCCACAGCAACCCGCACAATGAGAAGTATTTGAAGACCAAGGGCGCCAAGCTGGGCCACTTGTTCACATAGGTACTTGCACCGCAGGTCAGGCGGCCCAGGTCATATCAGGTGCGCCGATGCACAATGAAGCGCGCCAGCTCCCGCAACATGTCGGCCGAATCGTCCAGTTCCTCCACTGCGACCAGCGCTGAATCCAGCAAATGCTCGGCAATTTCCCGCGCTCCCGCCAGCCCCAGCAGAGTGACATAGGTGGCCTTGTTCGCCTGGGCATCCTTGCCGTTGGTCTTGCCGAGCGCCTCGGTAGTGCTTTCAACATCCAGAATGTCATCCACCACCTGGAAAGCAAGGCCCGTATGCGTGCCATAGGCTTCCAGCGCCGCCAGTTGCGCCTGTGAGGCGCCCGCGGCAATGCCACCCAGGACCAGCGCTGCCCGGATGAGGGCGCCGGTTTTGAGCGCATGCATGGCCTGCAATTCGTCCAGCGACAGCCTGTTACCGGTCGCCTGGATATCAATATACTGCCCGCCGACCATCCCCGCCAGGCCGGAGGCCTGCGCCAACACACTGATCATGCTCACTTTTTTCTCGGCAGACAGCGCCGGCGCCGCGGTGATCAGCTCGAATGCCCGGGCCTGCAAGCCATCCCCCACCAGAATGGCGGTGGCCTCATCATAAGCCTTGTGCAACGTCGGCCTGCCCCGGCGCAGGTCATCGTTGTCCATGGCCGGGAGATCATCGTGGATCAGGGAATACGTGTGAATAAGCTCCAGCGCACAGGCGGTGTAATCCAGCGCGGAACCCTGTGTTTGCTCCTCGGTGTCCACCTCGGAGCCCGCCACCGCCCGCGCGGCAGCGTACACCAGGCAGGGCCGGATGCGCTTGCCGCCGGCCTGCAGCGCATAGACCACTGCCGGCTCAAACGTCGCCAGTGCCGCTAGCACCGATTCTGAATGGTCCGGCTGCCCCGGCTTTTCTGAAAGTGCCCCGAGGAGGCTTAATTGCGCGTCACAGCGGGCCCGAGCCCGGTCCATGAAGGCGTCGAGAGACCTGCTCACTCCGTTTCGTTCCCTGCCTCTGACTCGTTAAAGGGCGCTGTTACCGGTTCGCCATCCTTTGCCATCAGCAGATTCACTTTTTGTTCAGCTTCCTGTAGCGCCTGCTGGGCCTGACGGATAAGCTGTACCCCTTGCTCGAAGTCCTGCAGGGACTGCTCGAGGGAAGTGTCGTTATCCTCCAGGCGAGCGGTCAGGGTCTCGAGCTGGGAGAGGGTGTCGGCGAAGGTGGGGGGTGTGGTTTTTTTGGTCATGGGGTCTCGGCGCGTGTGGGTGGCGGGTGCGTAATATATCAAGGTTATGGGGTGTTGTGGGGTTGGGGGTGTGTTGTTTGTGTGGTAGCTCGAGCTTGGGGACTATTTCAGCCCCTTGTCCATGATGTAGGAGATATTCTAGAGGCTGACAGCGAAAAGCATGCATCATATCCGATTGTCAAAATCTAGGAGGTGAAAAACAGTAAACTGCAAGCATATTTATAAATGGTATTGTGAAATTAATGTAAAGCCAACTTGATTAGCATGAACGTTATGAGACAAAAAATCGTGTGTTTCGCTTAGTCGATGACCTAGGCGTCTGAAAGCAAGGCTAGAAGGTTTTTCTGAGGCCTGCTGGGATACTTCGATGAAACCTTATTATTGATAGTACAATTTGCCAATGTGGTTGTGTCTTCTTCTCAAAGCTATAGGTCAGGCTCAATTTAGAAAGTTTAATAACATTAGAAATATGACGAACAACTTATTTTATTCATAATTTCGAGTATTTTTTATTGCCCTTATACCGTGGCTAAATACGTTACTATCAGAAACAGATGTTAGCTCAAATGGGCGAGGTGGCTTAATTAAATATATTGGTCCCATGCGCAATGTTTTTAGATCAAGTTTGGTCTCAGGGTCAATGGTCTACATAATTGCAAATATTTTGAGCGCTAGCATTCCATTTGCTTTGTTACCAATACTCACACGCTACCTAAGGCCCGAAGAGTATGGCGAGGTAGCGATGTTCCAGATGTTACTAGCGGCTTTAGTTGCGGTTGCGGGTTTAAGCGTAGCCGGAGCTGCAGGACGAAAATATTATGATAAGGACAACTCATTGGAGGAGCTTCGGCAGTTTATCGCTGCATGTTTACAGATCTTATCAATAAGCACCTTCGTTTTATTGACATTACTTCTAATTTTTCACGAATCGCTGTCTCGTTGGATTGGCTTGGACGTTCAGTGGCTTTTTTGGGGCATATTTGTTGCGATTTCCTTGATAATAATCCAGCTGCGATTGAGCCAGTGGCAAGTGCGCAAGAAAGCCGGCCAGTTTGGAGCTTTCCAGGTATTTCATGGTGCATTTGTAATCCCCCCAAAAAATAATCGAGGTTTTGAGTAGAGACTTT
>NZ_PKLZ01000001.1 GCF_002868715.1 Kineobactrum sediminis | reverse complement strand
GGGTTGTGTATCTGCACTCAGAGCGCTTTGTGGCGGATATGGTCAAGGCGTTACAGTTGAACGCGATTAGCGATTTCAAGCGATACTACCGGTCGGTGGATGCATTATTAATCGACGATATTCAGTTTTTCGCTAAAAAAGAACGCTCGCAGGAAGAGTTTTTTCACACATTTAATGCGCTGCTTGAGGGCGGCCAGCAAATGATCCTTACCTGTGATCGCTATCCCAAGGAAATCGATGGGCTGGAGGAACGTCTCAAGTCGCGCTTTGGGTGGGGTCTTACCGTGGCAGTAGAGCCTCCCGAGCTGGAAACACGGGTGGCGATACTCATGAACAAGGCTAATCAGGCGCGTATTGACCTGCCGCCGGATGCTGCATTTTTTATCGCACAGAAAATCCGCTCTAATGTTCGTGAGCTCGAAGGTGCGCTGAAGAGAGTGATAGCGAGCGCTCACTTCACTGGTAGATCAGTGGATGTTGATCTAATCAAGGAGAGCCTCAAGGATCTGTTGGCCCTGCAGGATAAACAGGTCAGCCTGGATAACATCCAGCGCACAGTCGCCGAGTACTATAAAATAAAGGTCGCCGATCTCATGTCCCGGCGACGTAGTCGTTCCGTCGCCAGGCCCAGACAAGTGGCTATGGCTTTGGCCAAGGAGCTGACCAACCACAGTTTGCCTGAAATTGGAGACAGCTTCGGGGGTAGAGATCACACGACAGTTCTTCACGCATGCCGTAAAATAAAAGAACTTCGGGAAATCAATGCTGATATTCGCGAGGATTACAAAAACCTGCTGCGGTCGTTGACGACGTAAGGCCTTTAGGGAAGGAACCTGTATTTATGAAGTTTTCGATTTCGCGGGATGCGCTGCTGAGACCGCTTAACCTGGTTGCGGGAGTTGTTGAGCGCCGTCAAACCCTGCCTATCCTGTCCAATGTCCTGCTGGTACTCGATAACGGGCTGCTCTCTCTTACGGGTACAGACCTCGAGGTTGAGCTTGTGGGCAGGGTGAACCTGGAAGCGCCAGGTGTTGGGGGCGAGGTTACAGTGCCTGCGCGCAAGCTGGTTGATATTTGTAAATCCCTTCCCGAGGGTAGCAGTATCGAATTTACCGCAGAAGACAGTAAGGTCACCGTCCGTTCAGGGCGCAGTCGCTTTACATTGTCTACTCTGCCGGCTGGCGACTTCCCGAGTGTCGACGAAAGCGTAGGTACCCATCAATTGGTGGTCAGGCAAGGGGAACTGCGGCGCCTGGTAGAGCGTACCGGATTTGCAATGGCACAACAGGATGTGCGGTATTATCTCAATGGCATGTTGCTTGAACTGAAGGATGGCCGGTTGAGGGTGGTGGCTACCGATGGACATCGCCTTGCGATGTGCACGTTAGCCTCCGTGGTGGAAGGTGTTGAGGATACTCAGGTGATCCTTCCGCGCAAGGGTGTCCTTGAGCTGGCCCGACTGCTGCTTGATGAGGATGAGCAGATCACCGTTGTGCTTGGAACCAATCACCTGCAGGCGACGACCGCCGAGTTCAAGTTTACCTCCAAGCTTGTGGACGGGAAATTTCCGGATTATGAGCGCGTACTCCCGCGGTCACCAGACAAGATAGTGACAGGATCGCGTCTCGAATTGAGGCAGGCCTTCACCCGCACCGCTATTCTGTCCAATGAAAAGTATCGGGGGGTTCGATTGAAGCTGGCCTCCGATGTAATGGAGATTGTGGCCAATAACCCTGAACAGGAACAGGCTGAAGAGCAAGTGCCCGTCAATTACCAGGGAGACGGTGTCGAGATAGGGTTCAATGTCAGCTATTTGCTGGATGTGCTGGGAGTTCTGAGTGGTGAGAATGTGAAATTCTCTCTGTCCGATGCCAATAGCAGTGCGCTGCTCGAGGAATCGGAGGATGGCGATTCATTATACGTCGTGATGCCGATGCGACTGTGATTCAGCGAGTAATCGGCGGTGTGGTCGTATTCGACCGCGCTGCCTTGCCCCTTCCCTCCTCCCCCGCTCCAATTTTACAAAAGTAGTTTACCCGCGTGGCTATCTCCCAGCTCCAGATCCATAACATCAGGAATCTCCGACAGGTTTCGCTTCACCAGTTTTCCAACATCAACATCTTCTTCGGCGCCAACGGTAGTGGTAAGACCAGCATTCTGGAAGCCATACACCTGCTGGGGATGGCCCGTAGTTTCCGCAGCGGCAATACGCGCACGTTGGTGACCCATGGTGAAACCCAATGCACGGTGTATGGGGTATCCACGACAGACAGCAAGCCGGGAGGGATTCCCCTGGCTATTCAGCGGTCCCTGAACGGAGATGTACTGATTAAGGTCGGGGGCCAGGTGGTGCGGACGACGGCAGAATTGGTAGAGTATCTGCCGGTTCAGTTGTTGGACGCGACGAGCTTTGAATTGCTGTCAGGGCCACCCGGTGCGCGGCGACAGTTCCTGAACTGGGGTGTGTTCCACGTGGAACAACGTTTTTTCCCAGTATGGCAGCGATTTCAGCGCTGTATAAAACAGCGCAACAAAGTCCTACGGCATGGTAAACTAGGCGATGCAGAACTGGCGGTGTGGACGCGGGAGCTGGCGCTAGCGGGGGAGGAGATTCACCAATACCGACTGATGTACTTCGAGGCGCTTGCGCCTCTCTTCCGGGAAATCATGCGTGGTTTGGCTCCATCGCTTGCGGGATTGGAGCTCAGATACCGCAGGGGCTGGGACAAATCGTTAGATTATAATGAGGCGCTCAGAGCAAGCAGCCAGGTAGATCGGGAGCAAGGGTATACCCACGCCGGGCCCCAAAGGGCAGACATCAAGGTTAGTATTGATGGCTTTTCAGCGGCTGACACGCTGTCGAGGGGACAGCAGAAGCTCGTGGTCTGCGCTCTGAAGCTGGCTCAGGGGCAGCTGATGACGGAACACCAAAGGCGCTCATGTACCTATTTGGTGGACGATTTGCCTTCGGAACTGGACGCGTTGCACTGTCGCCTGGTTTGCGATGTTTTAGCGGAGATGGGTTCGCAGGTTTTTATTACTTGTGTAGCCAGAGCGGACCTCGCAAACATGTGGCCGGAGGGTGCAAAGACGCAGGTGTTCCACGTGGAACATGGTCAAATCAGTAAAGTGGCTGGATGATTACACTGAGCCAACAAAACAGGATCCCCTGGTGGAGCTAGCGGATTCCCCGAGCAAGAGCCATCTCTGGCTACGAGATGCCTACATTAAAACGTAATGAGAGCAGTTTGATGAGCGATAACGAACAGAACTACGACTCCTCCAGTATCAAGGTACTCAAGGGTCTGGACGCCGTACGGAAACGCCCTGGCATGTACATCGGTGATACAGACGACGGCACCGGTCTTCACCATATGGTTTTCGAGCTGGTAGATAACTCGATAGATGAGGCCCTCGCGGGCCACTGTTCTCGTATAGATATTGCGATTCACCCGGATGAGTCTGTTTCAGTGAGTGACGACGGCCGTGGCGTACCTACCGAAATGCATGAGGAAGGGGTGTCAGCCGCCGAGGTCATCATGACCGTACTCCACGCGGGCGGTAAGTTTGACGACAACTCCTATAAGGTCTCTGGTGGCCTGCACGGTGTCGGCGTATCAGTAGTGAATGCCCTGTCCGAAGAGTTGGTGCTTACCATTCGGCGTGAAGGCAAGCGGTACGAGCAGGTCTATCACCATGGTGTCCCCCAGGCCCCTTTGGCTGTAGTTGGTGATACTGAAACATCGGGTACCTCGGTGCGTTTCCGCCCTTCTCCCGAAACCTTTTCCAATATCGAATTTCATTTTGATCAGCTGGCCAAACGGCTGCGGGAGCTGGCATTCCTCAATTCTGGTGTTCGTATCGTGCTCAAGGACGAACGATCCGGGCGGGAAGAAACCTACCAATACGATGGGGGCCTGAGGGCATTTGTCGACTACCTGAATCACAACAAGACCACGGTAAACAAACCTTTCCATTTTGAACTGAGCACTGATGACGGTATTACAGTAGAAATTGCCTTGCAGTGGAACGATACCTTTTCTGAAAATATCTACTGCTACACCAACAATATTCCCCAGCGCGATGGCGGCACTCATATGGCCGGTTTTCGTGCGGCACTCACACGCAGCCTGAACAGTTATATTGAGCGTGAAGGGATGGCAAAGAAAGCCAAGGTCTCCGCGACAGGCGATGACGCACGCGAAGGCCTTACGGGTATTGTGTCGGTGAAAGTCCCGGATCCCAAGTTTTCATCGCAAACCAAGGACAAGCTCGTGTCATCCGAGGTTAAAACTGCGGTTGAACAGGCGATGAACGCCAAATTCAACGAATACCTGCTTGAGAACCCGATTGAGGCCCGGTCGATTGTTGGCAAAATGCTCGATGCGGCACGGGCACGGGAGGCAGCACGCAAAGCGCGTGAGATGACTCGTCGCAAGGGTGCACTGGATATTGCCGGTCTGCCCGGTAAGCTGGCTGATTGTCAGGAGAAAGACCCGGCCCTTTCAGAGCTTTATCTGGTAGAGGGTGATTCAGCGGGGGGCTCGGCCAAACAGGGCCGTAATCGTCGTTTCCAGGCCATCCTGCCTCTCAAGGGTAAAATTCTTAATGTCGAAAAAGCACGCTTTGATAAAATGCTGGCCTCAGTAGAAGTGGGGACGATCGTCACGGCGTTGGGTTGCGGCATCGGCAAGGACGAGTTCAACCCCGATAAACTCCGCTATCACAGCATCATCATCATGACCGATGCGGACGTGGACGGCTCCCACATCAGAACTCTGCTATTGACGTTCTTTTTCCGGCAAATGCGCGAATTGCTCGAACGCGGACACATCTTTATTGCCCAACCACCGCTTTACAAGATTGCGCGTGGCAAGCAAAGCCAATATCTCAAGGACGATGAAGCACTGAACCAGTATCTGACGCAATCTGCGCTGGACGGAGCGGCCATTATTGTAAATCCGGAAGCGCCTCCAATCACCGGCGCTGGTCTGGAAGAACTGGTCACCCGGTTTAGAAAGGTTGCAGCAACGATTGATCGGCTGGCCCGACTGTATGCGCCGCCAGTTTTATGGGAAATGGTTTATGGCGATTCTTTGCTGCTTGAGCAAATGGCCGACGAAGAAACCGTCGCTCGTTTCGCTGAGCATCTAAGTGAGCGCTTACTTACTGTGGCCCCCAAAGGCGCCGCATACAAAGTAACAGTACGTAAAGATAATGAGCGAAAAACGTATTTTCCGGTAGTAACCCTGATGTCCCATGGCGTAGAAACCGAGACCGAATACCGGCACGAATTTTTCTCATCCGGGGAGTACCGAAGCTTGGTAGCGCTGGGAGAAACGCTTAATACGCTGATAGATGAAGATGGATACTTCAAGCGCGGCGACAAGACCCTGCAGACCCGGGACTTTGCAGAAGGCCTGACCTGGTTGATGGCCGAGGCCCGCAAAGGCTACAGTATCCAACGCTATAAAGGCCTGGGCGAGATGAACCCGGACCAGTTATGGGAAACCACCATGGATCCGGAGGTGCGTCGCATGCTCCAGGTTAATATTGAGGATGCCATGGCTGCCGACCTGATATTTACCACCTTGATGGGGGATCATGTTGAGCCCCGCAGGGAGTTTATTGAAGAGAATGCACTCTCTGTCGCCAATCTGGATGTGTAGTGATGTGACACACACATTCTGAGCTCAATTTCTACGGTGTCACAGTGGCCGGCAGCTTTGTAGTGGACGTGAAGCCGCAACGAAAAAGCTGCTGCTGTGATTCGCCTGGTCATTATGTCTTGATACCAACAAACCGTGACCTCACCTCTTTTGATGGCACCATACAGACATCTGTCCTACCAAAAAGCTTATAGCGATTGCGAGCAATCAATCTATAGACAGCGTCTCTGATCGGCCTGGGCACGATCCTAACGACATTAAACAGGAACCATAGCCCTGTCAGATCCCTCGCTATTTCAAGCGCTGCATCAGAAAAGACATAGCACCGGTCATTTTTTATGAGCAACAAGGTATCGAGTCCAACATTTGCAATGTTGAACTGCTCTGTTAGTTCGTACGCCAGGTCGCTTTGTATCGGTGTGAATGCGAAGATTCCATCCGGATCTCTCTTGATGATGAAATTCACTGCGCCATTGCATAAATTACAAACACCATCAAAGATTACGATATGTCGGTTATCCATATTCTTGCGCCTCGAGCTCTCTTATTAAGAGTTATCTTAAGGACCTTAAAGGAAATGATCGAATTGTGTGGTATTGCCATCCGGAAGCGGCCCAGGGCTGACATGCAGCCGCTTGAGCGTTGTCACATTTCTCCGCAACGCGGGCTGGAGGGTGACTTCCGTGGCAAGCCGGGCAAGCGCCAGTTGACCCTGTTAAGCCTGCAGAGCTGGCAACAGGTTTGTGCAGAGTTGAATCAGGACATCCCCTGGTGGATCCGACGGGCCAACTTGTTGGTAAGCGGGGTCGAATTTGGCGCTCATGATGTGGGCAAAACCCTCTGTTTTGGTGACGTTGTCGTACAGATCACTCGTGAAACGGATCCCTGCAAGCGTATGGACGAGGCCGTTTCCGGCCTGCGTACCGCCCTGGAACCGTCCTGGCGTGGCGGCGTCTGCTGTCGTGTCATTACCGGCGGTGATGCTGTTATCGGGCAGCGGATTGAATGGCTTACCAGATAGTAATAGCAGCGAATGCCAGTACCAGTGCAGCCGTGACGACAGTCGGTACCAATACCTTGTTGCCCAGCCCGGGCCCGGCAATCCAGCGACAATAGACACCTTTCATAATAGTGTTGGTGGCCGCCGCCAGGCTGATACTCATGACGGCAACATCGGTGCCGAGTGAATCCTGGGCGCGTGGCGCCAGCGAGAGCACGATTGCATCCACATCTGTAGTACCCGTCAGGACTGCAAGCACGTACAGGCCCGCCTCGCCATACCACTGTTGTAATGCTTCAGAGGCCACCATCACTATCGCCAGCAGTAGGCCAAATTGCAGCGCCGTCAACAACTGCAACGGATTCTTGATTGCCGGGCTCTCGCTTTCCCTACTTCCCCGGACCCGGAACATGCGCCATAGCGCAATCCCCAGCAACGCCAGGAATCCTGCAGCTATGGCCGGTATGGTAGCCGGCAGCAAGTCCCTGTTGATTACGAAAACGACCACGGCGATGCGTGCATACATAGTGCTACAGGCGAGGAGGATGCCGCTGCTGATCATTGTGGTAGCCCCCGGTAGCTGATCGCGATGCAGCCGCGACAGGCTCACTGTGACCGCGGTGGAGGATGCAAGGCCACCGGCCAGGGACGTCACCAGTACGCCGCGCCCCGGGCCCACTATGCGCATGGCAAAATAACCGAGCATGGACAGCCCTGAAATAAGCACCACCATCCACCACAGCTCCCATGGGTTCAGGCTCCCCCAGGGGCCGAACTCCCGGTTCGGTAACAAGGGCAACAACACCACCGACAGCAGCAAAAACTGTAATGTGCCCAGTAATTCCTGATGGTCCAGAACCTCGAGCCAGTGGTGCAGCTTGCCCTTCAGGTGCAGCAGCAGGGTCAGCACTACGGCGCTGGCCGCGGCGGGCAACGCAAGTCCCAGAACCGGCATGGTACCAAGCCAGAACGTTGCCATGGCGGCTACTGGCGTGGTGATACTGAGGTCCCCATTGCGGCGCGTTTCCAGCACATACCCCACCACCAGCAGGAAGGCCAGAGGCATGAATGCCAGGGCGGAGGCGAGTACTGCCCACTTCGGTGCGAAATGCTGGCCGCTGGCGGCTACCAGCGCTCCCAACAAGGCCATCAGAGCAAAGGTCCGGATTCCCGCTACCCGCTCTCCCTCTGCATAGTTACGTCGATGCCAGCCACGCTCGCTGCCAATCAGCAGGCCAATTGCCAGCGCCAGGCCCAGGTTGGCAAAGTGATTGAGTACCTCACTGTAATCCACACCGGCTCCCTGTTTCCCGTTGGAACATTTGAGTATCGCACAGTGTCCGGAAGTTGCATGGCAACTTCCTGCTGATCGCCCGAAATACGCTTTTCACCTACCGGGTGGGGTCGATATTGGCCACGGTGAACAGCAGGCGGGTTGTCCCCTGCTCGTCAATGACGTCAAAAGCGGGCTCTAATGCCATACCAATGTGAATATCATCGGCATTCATGCCGGTCAGCGAGGTGTTGGCATTAAAACCTTCCTCGAAGGTAACGATGGCGAGATTCTGCAGCGGTAGCTCCGCAAATGCGGGCAGGGTTGCTACCCTTGCGAAGGTGTAACTGTGCAGGGTCGCCCGTCCCGAAACCCGGCGCCATGTCAGGCGCCGGGAGCCGCACTCGGTGCAGTGTCGGCGCGGGTAAAATATCCAGGCGTCGCAATGGTCACACTGCGGTACCTGGATGATCCGTTGTCTGAGTCCATCCCAGAAAGGGCGTGAAATGGCAGTTGGGTCAGGTCTGGGTATCTGCATGAGGTTAATTGCTCCCTGCCAGTATCAATACACCCTGTTCACTCATGACTCCCCCGGTACCCGAGACGAAGGCCGTATCGTGTACCGGCAACTGGCGTCCACCGGCATCCCCCCGAATCTGGGCCACTGCCTCAATGACCTGGGACATGCCCCCGGCAACACCGGCCTGCCCAAAGGAAAGCTGCCCGCCATGCGTATTCAGCGGGAAGTCTCCTTTCCAGGTGAGATCATGCTCTCTGACGAAGTGCATCCCCTGCCCTTTTTCACAAAACCCTGCATCTTCGAGACTCAGTAACACGGTGATGGTGTAACAGTCATAAATCTGGGCCATATGCATATCCGCCGGTTTCAGCCCCGACATGTCAAAGGCCTTCTTTGCCGCCACTGCGATAGGGGTAGTGGTCATGTCGTGTGAATAGGATGGCGACTTGAAGCTCAGGCGCTCACCGCATCCCCTGACCAAAACCGGTCGGTGCCGACAGGATCTGGCTAAACTCTGCGAGCTGACAATAACGGCGGCTCCTCCCGCTACCGGCATCACAATCTCGAGGATGCGCAGGGGATCGGCAACCAGTTTGCTGGCCAAAACCTCATCAACAGTCAGTGACTGCCCAAAAAACAGCGCCTCCGGATTGGCTTGTGCGTTATAACGCTGATCAACGGCGATTTTAGCCATGGCTGTTGTGTCATAGCCGAATTTATAAGCGTATTGTTGCGCGATCATCGCGTAGCCCGTGTTTTGCCCGACATGGCCATAGGGGATGTCGAACTCGGCCTCCGGTGCGCCAAAGGTCGTGCTATGGGCACCATAGGTCATGGCCTTTGCCGCAGCCGCGAGGTCCTCATCCGGACCTGCCGGTGCCATTCTCTGCGGCAGTACACAAAGAACCGACGAGCACAGGCCCAGTTCGATGGCTGCCGCGGCACGCCAGATCATGGCAACAGCACTGGTGCCCCCAAGGTCGACCACCTCGGCGAAATTGACTTTCACCCCCAGGTACTCGGCTACAATGGCTGGTACAAAGGCCGATGCTTCATGAAAATGGGCGCCGTTTATGACCAGGCCGTCAATGTCCCCAAGACTGAGGCCGGCATCAAGGAGGGCCTCCCCTGCCAGGTCAGCCGCCTGTTCAAGATGAAACATCTGCGGGGCAGTCTGGTATTTTTCGGGCTTGTATTGTGCACAGCCGACGATGGCGGCTTCACCGCGTAAACCCATGGGAATTCTCCGATTCGTTGGCAATTGCAGGATTACCCGAACAGTCTACAGAGCCTTCTCCAGCAGGGGGGCCCGAGATGGCCGGGAACAGCCAAAATTGCCGCCCGGGCTATTCGACTGAACCACGTCCCGGGTCCGGCCGGCGCGGTACCCCGGAAAATTGGTTCAACACCCCCTGTGCGACTTGCCAGGGGAGGCGGCCTTCGCGCACTATAACGATGAACTGTTTGCTTACTCGGAGCTCGTCATGGGAGAAGTTGTGAAAGCCTTGCACAAGGTGGTGGATATCGGTCTGCAGGACGCATCGCTGGATATCTGGGACAAGAAATACCGCCTGCAGGACCGCAACAATAATCCGGTGGATCGGGATATCGCCGATACCCTGAAGCGTATTGCCCGTGCCCTGGCAGATGTCGAGGACAGCGAGACCGGCCGCAAACACTGGTATCAGCGCTTTCTGTGGGCTCTGCAGAACGGCGCACTTCCCGCCGGGCGCATTATTTCCAATGCCGGCGCTGCCGCCTACAAACCCGCCACCTCAACGATCAACTGCACGGTCTCGGGTACCATCACCGATTCCATGGACGACATCCTCGGTAAAAACCACGAGGCCGGCATGACGCTCAAGGCGGGTTGCGGCATCGGCTATGAATTTTCGACGCTACGCCCCCGTGGGGCCTACGTGAGTGGCGCCGGAGCCTATACCTCCGGGCCCCTGTCATTCATGGATATTTACGACAAGATGTGCTTCACCGTGTCGTCCGCGGGTGGCCGTCGCGGTGCCCAGATGGCGACCTTTGATATACACCATCCGGACGTGATGGATTTTATTCGCGCCAAGCGGGAGAACGGCCGCCTGCGGCAGTTCAATCTCAGCCTGTTGATCACCGATGAATTTATCGAAGCGGTGAAAAGTGAGGCGGACTGGCCCCTGAGTTTCCCAATGACCGAAAAAGAGGCGCTCAGCTCGGGCCTGGATCTCAACACCGACCCGTCGGTAATCTGGCGACCGTTCCCGGTCACCGCCGGCTATGTGAGTAATTCCCGCGGTGAAGTGGCTTGCCTTGTTTACAAGACCCTGCCGGCGCGTCGGCTCTGGGACATGATCATGGCGGCCACCTACGACTTCGCCGAGCCCGGCTTTATTCTGATTGATCGGGTTAACCAGATGAACAACAACTGGTGGCTGGAAAATATCCGCGCTACCAATCCTTGCGGCGAACAACCCCTTCCCCCCTATGGCAGCTGCCTGTTGGGTTCCATCAATCTTACCCGGCTGGTACTGGACCCGTTTACCGAAAAGGCCCGCTTTGACTGGGATCGCTATCGTGAAGTGGTAGCGGTGTTCACCCGCATGCTGGATAACGTGGTTGATATAAACGGGCTGCCACTGGAGCAGCAGCAGCATGAAATCACCTACAAGCGCCGCCATGGCATGGGGTTTCTGGGCCTTGGTTCCACCATCACCATGTTGCGAATGTGCTACGGTGACGACGCCTCTCTCGAGTTCACCGAACAGGTGGCCCGGGAAATGGCCCTGGTTGGCTGGCAACAGGGTATTGAGCTGGCTGCCGAAAAGGGTCCCGCGCCCATTATGGAGGACCTGTTTGAGGTGACACCCGAAATGCTGGCCACGCGGCCGGATATGGTTCGCGACGGTATCGCGGTTGGTGACCAGGTGCCCGGCAAGGTGTTACTGGCCCGCTACAGCCATTACATGCAGCGAGTAGCGGAGGTTGCACCCGAGCTGGTGGAACAGCTCGCGAGCAAAGGTGCGCGCTTTACCCATCACTCCTCTATTGCCCCGACCGGTACAATCTCCCTCTCGCTTGCGAATAATGCAAGTAACGGCATCGAACCCAGTTTTGCTCACCACTATGCGCGCAACGTGATCCGTGAGGGACGCAAGACCAAAGAAAAAATTGATGTGTATTCTTTTGAACTGCTGGCCTATCGGAGCCTGGTGAATCCTGCCGCCATGCCTTTCAGCGATAAGCCAGGGGAACAGTTGCCGGATTATTTTATTGTTGCCGATAGTGTCACCCCGAAACAGCACGTGGATATTCAGGCCGCGGCGCAAAAATGGGTGGATTCGTCCATTTCCAAAACGGCCAATGTGCCTACGGATTACCCGTTCGAGGATTTCAAGGATATTTACCTGTACGCCCATGCCACCGGCCTCAAGGGTTGCACTACCTTTCGCTTTAATCCCGAGGCCTTCCAGGGAGTGCTGGTCAAGGAACAGGACCTGGCCGATACCACCTATCAGTTCACCCTGGAAGATGGCTCCAGGATAGAGCTGAAGGGTAACGAAGAGGTTGAGTACGATGGCGAAATGCATACCGCCGCGAATCTTTTTGACGCATTGAAAGAAGGCTACTACGGCAAATTTTGAGCCAGGAGACGGTAATGACAGTGAAAATTGGCAGCAGGATTGTCGACTATAAGGTTGTGCGTAAAGAAGACACGGCGGCGGATGCGGCCCCGGTCAGCGATGTGGTGCACATGCATGAATCCTTTCAGCGTCCCGAGCGACTCATGGGGTCCACTTACAAGGTAAAGACGCCGATGTCGGAGCATGCACTCTATATCACCGTCAACGATGTGATCCTCAACGAGGGCACCGAGCACGAGGTACGTCGCCCCTTTGAGGTCTTTATCGCATCGAAGAACATGGAACATTTCCAGTGGGTGGTTGCGCTCACACGCCTTATTTCGGCAGTATTTCGCAAAGGGGGCGACGCCACTTTCCTGGTTGAGGAGCTCAAGGCGGTGTTTGACCCTCGCGGTGGCTACTTCAAGAAGGGAGGGGTATTCATGCCCTCCATTGTCGCTGAAATTGGTCACGCCATTGAAGATCACATGAAACACATTGGTCTTATCGGCAACAGGCTCGATGATCACCAGCGACAATACGTCGAGGACAAGCGTCGCGAGTTGATGGCAGCGGCCAATAACGACGCCGGCGCGGAAGAAGAGAGCCCGTTGTTTCCTCCAGGGGCTGTCTTGTGCCTCAAGTGCAACACGCGGGCCTCGGTGATGCTTGACGGCTGCATGACCTGTCTCAACTGCGCCGATTCCAAGTGCGGCTAGTCACTTGCCTTTAGCCGCCGCTGACACCCTGAGCGGTTATGTGCTCGATAATATGGAGGGCGCCGTCGACCAGGCCGGTTTTCTTGCCACGACGGACACCCCCGTCGCTATTGTGGGGGCCCGGGGAACAGGGAAAATGTATATTGCCCGGGTTTTGCACGCGAAAACGGGAGCGTCACCCGAGGCACTGGAGGTGGTGGATTGTCGCGAGTTCCGCAATCGCGACGAGGCTAACCGGCGCATTCGCGAGGCTCTGCTGTCGGGCGCGGGCAAGACGCTGGTCTTCAAGTCGCCCCATGTGATGAATATAGAATCCCAGCTAAAGCTCGCGCGGCAAATCGCTACCAGGCGGCTGGCAGACACCGAGACACCCACCTACCTTCCGGCTGTCAGGCTCATAGCGCTGTTCCCCGACAACCTGCAGCGGTTGCTGCTGCAAGGGTCCCTGCATGAGCGCCTGGCGAGCGTATTCGCCGGCTACCCGATCCAGGTGCCGCCGATTCGCCAGCGCAAGCGCGCGATACTGCGCTGGGCCTATAAAATCCTGGGCCAGGAGCAGGAACATGTAACCGGTAAAAAGCATATCAGGGGTTTTACTCCCGAGGCCGAACAGGTCATGCGAGAGCACACCTGGCACGGTAATATCAGCGAGATTCGCAGCCGCATAGTGCACGCGCTTGAGCATAAACAGGACGGCGAATGGCTAACGCCGGTTGACCTGAAGCTGTTTAGAGGTGAGCAGACAATAATCACAACCATGGCGCTGCCGTTACAGGACATGGATGCTTACGCGGCAAGACACGAAAGTTACAGCCCGAACGCCTGGGAAGAACTCGATGTTATCCTGGGAGACCGCGTAAATCGTGTATTACAAGAGGCAACGCCATTACCGTTGGGCACCTGGCTGGCAGATGAAGTGGTACTGGCGGCCCTGGCCCGTTACAGCGGTGACCAGGGGCGCGCCGCCACCTTCCTGCAAACCAGCAGGCGTAACCTCAGCCGCTGGTTGCCGGGCATAAGGCAGCGCAGCAGTGCCCGGGCTTCCTCTTCCCTGTGGCTGGAGCCCGCGCGTCTGATCGGCGACTGGGTGCGTGGCCTGGGCATCGCCGGGGTCGCTCCCCTGGCACAGGCCGAAATGCTTCTGCTGGGCCACCTCGAAGCCCGTCGTCAGGACACGACGATTAATTTTCGTGGCCAGCTGTTGGGTGTGTCGAAACCTACTTATGTTAAAAAGGTGCGGGATCTTGAAGCCACCGCGTAAGGATCTAACCACCCTGGCAGCCAGCTATCGGGCCTGTGCAGCGGAAACAGCGCCGCCACCATTGGGTTTTTCAGCGCGCCTGAACCTGCTTTGGGACCTGGCAGGTGCCGCACCTTCCCTGATCGAGGGTCGTGTCCTGAGTGTGCTCGCCATCAATCCCGAATGGCGGGAAGCCGATGTGCGCCGCTGGTTGCAGCAGGATGTATTGCCGCCGCGGCAGGATCTGCGCAATATGGTCGCTTTTCTGGTGGCAGAGCTGGGGCCGGAGCACGATACCGTGCGCTGGGAAGCCTTTCTGGTCTATGGCGCACCTATCGTGCCCTCCCCTGTGGAGCACCTCCTTTATCAACAGGACTCGGGCCGGCGCCTGATTGCGGCGAGGATATTTGCCCGGATCACCGAGCAGTATGGGATTCAACCGTCAAGCTATGATGCCGATATAGTATTCCAGCGCTGCCTGAAACTGATGCACCAGTTTAATATCTATGAGTGGCAGGATTTCCAGGCCGGACATATGGACCCTTTCAGGAACGTGTTGTTTCCAGCGGAGGACTGACAACCGGGAAGCCCGCTGCTGAATGTGTACGAAAACGAAGATATTACTTGCAGACCATGCCCTGCTTTTAAAATACTGGGCAACCTTATTTCACGAGGAAGAAGATGACGGAACAAGCGGAAGACCAGGATATAGCCGGTGTCAGGGTTGCGATAGTGGATGACGCCAAGACGATTCGCATGATGATGTCCCACACATTGAAAAAAATGGGCTGCGAAGTGGAGTCGGCTGAAGATGGCTACCGGGCATTGGGTCTGTTCAGGCGCTTCAGGCCCGAGATAATTTTTCTGGATATCAGTATGCCCGGGCTCGATGGCTACCAGACCTGCAGCCTTATCCGGCACTCGGAAGAAACCCGCGATATTCCGGTTATCCTGTTGTCTTCCTCCGATGGTATTTTCGATATCGCCCGGGGCCAGGCACGTGGCGCTACGGCACATGTCAGCAAAATTCCGCCCGACGCAGTTCTGCGCCAGCTTATTCATGAACATACCCGCACTTCCGGCGTGGCCGCATAAGGCATGACAGTCGCCTTTGTCGCCCTGACGGATCTTCAGCAGAAGTTTGCCCTGGAGTCTGTAGAGCTTCCCGTGCCATTGCCGGCAGTTGACCTCTGGCAGGGGGTATTGCTTGGTATCGCGGATGTTCCGTTGCTGGTCGCAACCGCAGACATTGATGCGATTGTGGCGACCCCCCCTGTTGTGCGAATCCCGGGTACCAAAACCTGGGTGCTTGGCATGGCCACCCACCAGGGTGGGTTGCTGCCGGTTATCTGTAGCGATAGCCTGTTTTACCAACGGCCCCATACCGGCCGCAAGCGTGAGTACTGTATGGTTGTCAAACGCCCGGGCTTTCATTTTGCGCTTACTCTGAGCACACTGGAGCGAAATATCAGCCTGCCCCTGGCGCAACGGGACATGCAACATCCGGTGGTGGAAAGTTTCGCTCCTTACTGTGCCGGCGGCTTTATCCGGGAGGACCAATTCCTGCCGATCCTGGATATCAACAAGCTACTTGCCGACCGCGCCCTGTCGGATACGGCAGCTAATTCTGAATTCCCAGTTGAGGATCCACTGCAATGAGCCAAAAATCCATTTTCGGTGCCGTACCGCCAGGGCTCGCTGCCGTAACGGTGGGCATTTTGCTGTGCCTGGCGGGAATGTTTTATGCGCTGGGTTTAATGCCTGCCGGCAGCGGCGCGGCGAGTGAGTGGGCCGCCTTGCGTGCGACAATAATGGGCGCAGCAGGAGTTTTGCTGGTGTCGGCGGTTATTGCGCTGGCCCTGCTCTGGCGAACATTTCGGGAAGGCAACCAGCCCACTGCCGCGGAAGGTGTCAACAGCGCCCTGCGCAAAATTGCCGAGGGCGACCTGACCACAACCGCCAGTGGAGACTCGCCTACTACCGCAGCGATTGCGGAGCAGTTGAATAACGCCACCGCCCGGCAGCGTGAATTGATACACAATATTCGCGCGCCGTTTGAAACGATCGCCACTGAAATCCACAAGCTGGGACGAGCCAGTGCCGGCCAGTCCCAGACCAGCGCGGAGCTGGCGCGACAGCTGCACGATGCGGCCGCAGCCCTTGCCCGCAGCCTGCAGGGCGCCGAGGACATTAAAAGCGCCAGCGGCGATGTGGTCACTACCAGTAACGATTACCGGCAGCGGGTGGCACGAAGTCACACATTATCGCGGGACATGTCCCGGGCTGCGGTCGAGGTGCGCGAGTCGGTACAGGCCACTTCCAAGTCTGCCAAGCGGCAGGGCGAGCTCATCCAGTCGGTCAGTACGGCTGCCGAGTACATCCAGTCACTGAATACCAAGATCTCGGTAGTCGCTATCAATACGCGCATTGAAGCCGAGCGGGCGGGCGAGTACGGCAGGCCTTTCCTGGGCATCGCGGAAGCGATTGCCGACCTGCTGCGTGAGGCCGAGGAGGAAGGACGCAAGATAACGGCAGAGGTGCGCATGCTGCAGGGCCTGTCAGCAGAGAACCTGCACAGCATGGAAAATACCGTTGGCGCAGTGGTGACGATTCTGGAATTTGTCGAGCGTATTGACGGTGCCCTTGAAGACATTAACCGGGGCGCCGGGGAGACGGCACGGATTATTACATCGCTGGCCGAACGGTCAGGGCAATCTACCGCCAGTGCGCTCGAGCTGGAGAGCTTGCTGGACCACATTCGCGAGCAGAATCTCAGTCTTGGCCAGAATAGTGAGCTCGCTCAAAAGAGCGTTGGGGTTCTACAGCAAACCGTTGCCGGCTTTGCCCGCAATCTGGGCCGTTTCAAAATAGATGACACCGGGTCGGGTGGCTACGTGGAGTCATTTGCGCAAGAGTCCGCGGTGGCCGCCGATGTCCCTGAAACGGCAGTCGCCACAAGAGATGTTAGCGCTGCCCGCAGTCGGGCTGCGCTTTAGATGTGCGAGTACGAACGGGGGGACGGGTAAGTGGCTGGCAAGATAGATATGGTGGCGCTGGATTCAGTGCTGGCTCCGCTGGCTGAACGAATTGAGCAGGCGGAGGCTGCACTGATTGAATACAGTCGTCACCCGGACCATAAGCAACAACTGGTGCTGTGTCTCTGGGCCGTACATCATATCACCGCCGCCGTGCAGCCATTGCGGCTTTACAAGGCGGAACTGCTGTCGCTGGAAATGGAACGGGGGTTGCACCGCCTGTACCACGATAAAGTAGTAGCAGAACGTCGCAACCTTACTCTTGGCGGGCTGATGCGAGCCATCAAGGTATTCCCCGCCTATCTCGACCATGTGCAGCGGGTGCGGGTGGATACCGGCCAGGGCCTGGAACCGTGCGTTAACGATCTGCGGCGCTGGGAGGGGGTGCCTCCGCGCCCGAAAGCACTGTTTTTCCATATGGACATTGCCGAAGGCTGCGGCATCAGCGCCACTGCGACGCCTGAGGCGGACGAAACCATCAGGCGCAGTGCCAACGTGTTGCTGGCGCCCTATTTGCAGGGTGCCAAATCGGCACTTGTCCGCGACCAGGGTGTTACCAGCGTCCGCACGGTAGCGCGCATCGCACACAAGATGAATACCCTGTTTGCCGGTACTGTCCAGGAACCTTTCTGGCTTAATCTCACCGGGTTGTGTGAGGGCCTGGCCGGGGGGTTTATCGTGCCCGATGAATGTATTGCCCAGATATTCAAGGCCGGCGCCTTCATGATCAAGCATGCCCGCGAACACGGTAGCCAACCTGATCCACGGATGCACTACGACGAATATTTGCAGCAGATGCTCTATTACATGGCGTCGTGCGAGACCAGGCCATTGTATATCGGCCATATCTGGCAGGTATTTGGCATCGATGGTAATACAGGCAAAGATTCACAGCGCGGCCTTATCCATTCCGATGTATTGGTCGCAGTGCTTGATAGTGCATTGGTATTGCTGAATCAACTTGTCGCTCACCTGGAGTCCAATGACCTCAAGGCGGTGGCGGCCGGCGACCTTCCGCCGGTATCCGGGGCGCTGGAGATAATAGATGATCTGTGTCTCCGGCTTGTCGCTGTCGAAGAGATTGCGCATGCGGATACGATGCGAGGGGTGCGCGATCTGCTGCGCCAGCTTTACGATGGCCGCTTCACCGCAGATAGCGGGCACCGTTCCCAGGTAATCGGGTGGGTGGTAAGCAGTATCGTTGAGGTTCAGCTGGCGGTTGAACTGCGTCTGCGACATGGTGGCTTCGTGCCTTTCGGTGTTGAAGAGCTGGAGCGCCGCAAAGCACTTACAGCCGCCACTTTTACGCAGATGGCGCAAATGCAGGAGCAACTGCAGGGCGTCCTGCAACGGCAGAAACTGGATGCTGTGCTCTCTGGTTTGCCGCTCGGCGCCGGTGACATGCAGCACCTTGCCGTGGCCCTGAATCCTTATCTGGCCAGGCTTGACCAGGGCCATGAAGAATTGCGCGGCATGGTGGCCGAGGCCGGTGCAGGTACTGCAGATGCGACCGTATTCTCTAACCTGGCCAGGGATTTTTCATTGCAGCTGGAGGATATACCAGAGCGTGAAACCGTCGCCCAGTGCGTGGCGATACTGGCGGCCGTAAACGAGGCCCTGGATTTTGCCGGAATGTGCCGTGAAGCTGCGGTAATCGATAGTGGCCGGAAATGGCTGGAGGTCACGCAGCCGATAGATCATATGCGCCACCAGGAGCCGCTGGGTCGTCTTGCCGACGCGTTTGCCTGTCTTGAGATTCATCTGGAGCGCTCCCTGCTCGACCCGCTGGAAAATAATGACCATTTCATCAATCTGGCCGAGCAGCACTCCGGACGGCTGGTCGATTTTATACCGGTACAGGGGGAGGCTCAGCAAGAGCTCCCGCCGGAAACCGTCCCTGAAACTGTGGTGTCGGCAGAGGATGAAACGATCTCCGAAGTGTTCAGGGAGGTTTTTCTCGAGGAGTCGCGGGATATTATCGACCGCCTCCAGCAGGTCTTGCCGCAGTGGGAGCGCAGCCCTGAAACGGCAGACCTGCTGGAAGAGATACGGCGTCACTTCCATACCTTCAAGGGTAATGGTCGTGCGGTAGGCCTGAATAGTCTCGCCGAGTTTGGTCGCGTAGTGCAGGACATGCTTGACCGGGTGATAGACCGCGCCGGGACCATGGATGAGCGCCTGCCGACACTATTGCGCGATGTGGTGGCGGCGTTGCCGCAGCTGGTGGCAACCTGTGGTGGTGCCGGGCATTACGATGCCCAGGCAGTGCGGACTTTGAGTCGTCGCTGTGAGGCCATTCACCAGTATGGAGACGTTGGCTCCAGTGCAGGTGGCAACAACAGCAACGCCGGATGGCAATAATCGCCAAAGGCGAATGGAGAGGTCAGGGTGGAGACGAAGCCAGACGCAATGAGTACCGAAGAGTGGGCGCAGGACCTTATCGAAAAATGGGGCGAACACGCGTTCCACTGGTTACTGGAACAGGACCCCGAGGAACCCGAAGAGAAGTTGTTCACAGTAGCCAGGGACGGCCTGGAGCACAGCGGCGGACTCAGCGAGGCGGAGGCACGCCTTGCCAACAGGCATATGCTTGGAGGTGTGGTCAGCGATGATCTGGCGGACTTCATAGAAGAAGAAATCGTACTCACCTCGGTCGGCGATGGCAGTGACATCTATGCCGATAACAGTCGGCGACAGGATACCCCGGTAGTGGACCCATCTCGCCATAACTTTATTGCAGTGCAACATAACCGCGGCCATCCACAGCAGGCACTGCCGGGCAGTTTCGGCCATCTCGAGGGGGTCGACATTCTTGGTCTGGGTGCGCCCGTGCAGCCTTCGGCGCCTTCGCCAGAACCTGAGACAGAACCTGAGACCATACCCGAGACCAAGCCCGTCACACCCGCTGAAATTGAAATACCAGAGACTGATATAGCCGATACAGAGGCCCCGGCGGATCTGCCGGAGCCATCCGAGCCGGATTACCAGGCCGATACGCTGCCATCAATGGCATTTCATATTCCACAACCGGAAACGACAGAAGCCGCACCACAGGAAGTCAGCACACTTTCTGAGCCAGAGCCAGAGCCAGAGCCAGAGCCAGAGCCAGAGCCAGAGCCAGAGCCAGAGCCAGAGCCAGAGCCAGAGGCAGAGTCGGTTGAGGCCGACGGTAGTGACGAATGGTCCTGGTGTGTGCCGCGGGATATCACTTTCAATTTCAGCACGCGCAGTAGCGCCGAGCTGTTCCCGGATTTTCTGGACGCCTTTATCGAAGAGGCGGGTATGGAGCTGGAAAAACTGGAGGATGCAATCGGTGGCTGGGAGCGTGAGGCCGATTCGGAGAAGTTACCCCAGGCCGTTCTGCGTATCCTGCACACCCTCAAGGGCATCGCCAAGGGTGTGGGACTGCAGCGTTACGGCACCTTTATCCACAATTTCGAAACCCTGCTCGGGGGTTTGCCGTCGCCCCGGGACGCCGCGGCCGAGGAGTTTTTTCGTATCGTAAACGCATGGCTGGATACGGCGGTTCGCGGTTACGACCATATCCAGGCCCAGCGCGCCGATGTCGCCAGTGAATTGCCCCGCCAAAAGGACAGCCCGGCTCCGGCTGCCGCCGCCACGGGCTCGGCAACCGGTAGGGCTGTGGAAGGCGTATTTCCGCAGTTACAGCCCCTCACCGAGGGCGATCGGCAACAGGACAAACAGATAGCCGATGCCGGGGCCCAGGCTCTGGGTGCGCAACAGAGCATTCGCATCAGCGCCGACGCCCTGGACTATTTGCTGAATTTGGCAAACGAAGTGCAGAAACTGGGCGTCCGCGCCTCCCAGAGCACCATGAACAGCAAGCGTGCGGCCGGCGAGTTACTGGGTCGGCTGGGCAGCTTGCGTACCCACATCGCGCGTATATCCGACCGGGCGCTGCTCAGTGTTACCTCCCAGGGGGGACGTCCCGAAAACAATCTTGACGCACTGGAGATGGACCAATATACAGATATTCACGAGGCCGCGAGTATTCTGCGGGAAGCGGTTGATGACCTTGACGAGCTGGCGCGGCTTTCCAGCCGTCACACCTCCGCTGCGGAAGCGCTGCTCAAACAACAGGCTGCAGTAGTATCCAGTCTGGGCACTTCCATTCGTACCTCAAGAGTTGTTCCCGTATCCAGGCTGATGCCCGGCTTGCGGCGAATTGTGCGTACGGTCAGCGGTGAGCTTGGCAAAGCGGTCACCTTCCGGGTGCTGAGCGAGGCCGGCAAACTGGATCGTGACAGCCACGCCTGTTGCCAGATTATTCTTGAACACATGGTTCGCAACGCGCTGGATCACGGCCTTGAGCTTCCGACTGAGCGGGTCGCTGTAGGTAAGCCGGACACGGGTGTGATCACCATAGAGGTACGCAAACAGGGCTCTGACTACCTGGTTATCCTGAGCGACGACGGTCGTGGCATTGACCCCGAAAGGATGAGGGAACAGGCGCGCCGCAAAGGTCTGGATGTCGTTCCGGAAAACCTGAGCGACCGGGATGCGCAGCGCCTGATTTTCCATCGAGGGTTTTCCACGTCAGCCGCCATCAGCGAGATTTCGGGTCGCGGGGTCGGTATGGACATCGTAATGGGAGAACTGCAGCGTATTGGCGGTGACATTGAAATCGACTCTCAGGTTGGCCGGGGCACGACTTTCCGTATTCGTATTCCCTCCAACATCAGTGTTAACGGTGCCCTGCTGGTAGCAGCTGGCGAGACTTCCTACGCAATCCCCTTTGACGGCCTGATTGGGGTCGAGCACGTAGCGGTCAAGGATTTCTACCAGGCTGTCGAACAGCAAACCCTGTTACCCCTGCTGGGCAGGACCTGTGTGCCCTCCTATCTTGCTACCTTGTGCTCCGGTACTCCCATTCCCGACCATTCCGTATGGGGCGCCACGATGCCGGTCATTGTTGCGGGATCGGGCGGGCGCCATATGGCGATCGCCGTTGACCAGGTAGAGCAGGCGCTGGAACTCGTTATACGGTCCCTGGGTAGCCAGTTTGCCGCTGTGCCCTGGGTTGCCGGCGGCACCACCAGTGCCGACGGGCGGGCAATTGTCGCCCTGAACCTCAATATCCTGGTGGCCAACCAGCCGACAAGCAGCTTGCCATCGCTTACCCTGGAGCCGGCGCAGGATGCGGAGCTTATGGTGATGGTGGTTGATGATTCGCGAACCCAGCGGATGGTGGCAACCACCCAGTTACACTCATTGGGCGTCACTACAGTAACCGCTGAAAACGGCGAGGTGGCGATGGACCTGCTGGGAACCCTGCCTCGGCTACCGGATATTATCCTGCTGGATATTGAAATGCCGCTCAAGGATGGTATCCAGACCCTTCGTGAAATCCGCCGTTCAGAGCGTCTGCAGCATATCCCCGTCATCATGATTACTTCCCGCACGGGCCATAAACACAGGGAACTGGCTGCGCAGGAAGGCTGCAGCGGCTACATGGGCAAACCTTTTAATTTCCCGCTCCTGGTGGAGCAGATAGCAGAGCTCACCGGCCGCCCCCTGCAGGCATCGTGAACCAGGGTGAAGATGCAATGAACGGCACACCCGGCTTGCGCTGTGTACTCCTTCCCTGCGCTGGCCCACACACCTGGGCGGTGCCCCAGGACTGTATTGCCGAGATTGTGACCATGACGGGATCGGTTTCCGGACATCTTGGCTGGCGTGGCTGCGAAGTACCGGTTTACGGCCCCGACAACTACCCTATCGACACTGCCACTGATGCCCTGGCTGCTACGACTGCTATTTTCGTTGTTTTCTTCGGGCTCAGGGGACGAGGTTGTGATTACTGGGCGGTTCGCTTGCAGGGCCATGGTCTCACCTCCACCGAACTTTCCGAGAGCGCGATTGAGGATCGGCCGGATCTGCTGTTACCGGGTTTTCTGGCTGCGTTTACCCTGGCGGGCAAAACCTGCCAGGTGCCGGATTTACCATTTCTGCAGTCACAGGTTGCAGCGGCAACGGACGCTGGCTGACAGGAAAAGGTTGAAATAACGATATTGGCGTTCCATCCCCGTAGGAAAATTATGGCATATCAGCGGTATTTCCTTCGGTAATTGTCCTGCCGGATGGAAAATTATGGCACCTCCAGCTGCGCCTTTTGAATTTTGTCTGAAAATCTCCCCACTTGTATCTGTTCAGCGCCCTTATCCAGTCGTTATAAAGGTTGCCAGTAAGGATTCCAGCGAAAGGGGAACAAACATGTTAACGATTACACCTACTGCTGTTTTGGGGCGCGGCCAGTCAGAGGGCGTGGAAGTTTTTGCGGTAATTGACGGGCGCAAGGTTTTCCTCCCCGAGGAAGCCCGCTATGTGATGCAGGACCGGCGCGGTCTCTGGTTCTATTGCAAGCGCAAGCCCCGGTTGTCGGAAGGAGACTGGACGCCCAATAAAACCAGCATCGCCTGTGTTACTGAGCGGGGCTGTGTGCGGGTCCTGAAAACGGAGAATTCCAGGTCATGGCTCGAGAGCTGCCAGAGCACAGTGCGCATGGTTGCGTCTGACGGCAAACGTCGCCCTGCCGGCGACACAGCCTGAGACACCCCGGTTCGCGTCGGCTGAGAGCGCGCCAGCCGTTTCTACCCTCGTAGAGTCTTGTTCAGTTCTACGGGGTCCGCGCCGCCAGCTGCGAGATATCTGCGACCTGCAGGAACAGATTCTGCAGCCTGTGCAGGAGGTTAAGCCGATTGCGCCGCAAGGCATCGTCTTCGGCGTTCACCATGACGCCGTCAAAAAAGGCGTCAACCGGACCCTGTAATACCGCGAGGCAGGTCAGCGCCTCGCGGTAGGCACCTTTCTCCAGGTGCTCGCCGCTTATCCGCGCCAGGTGCCCCATTTTCTCGGCAAGCGCCTTTTCTTCTGGCTCTATCAGTAAGTGTACGCTTACTTCGCTAAACTCGAAGCCCTCTTCCAGCTTGCCCAGGATATTGCTTACGCGTTTATTGGCGGCGGCCAGGGCCGAGGCTTCGGGCAGTTGCCGGAACGCATTTACCGCGTGTACCCGCCGCTGAATATCCAGGGGACGACTCGGCTTGTTGGCACTGACGGCGCGAAACACCTCGACCGGAATTGATTCTTCTTCATACCAGGCACGGAACCGTTCCAGCATATACTCGAGAACCTGGTCGCTGCTGCCCTCGGCCAAAAGGCCTTCAGGATAAGCACCGGCCGCAAGGGCCAGGCAATCCCGCAAATCGAGGTCCAGGGATTTCTCCACCAGGATGCGGAGCACCGCCAGGGATGCGCGGCGTAGCGCAAAAGGATCCCTGGAACCCGTCGGCGGCTGCCCGATCCCGAAAATCCCCGTCAGGGTATCCAGCCGGTCGGCCAGGCCCAGGGCCGCGGCGGTCAAGCCTTCCGGTAGGCGGTCGCCGGCAAAGCGCGGCCAGTACTGTTGCTCCAGTGCCTGGGCCACCGCTTCGTCTTCGCCATCATGGCGGGCATAGTAGGCGCCGGCGATACCCTGCATATCGGCAAATTCCAGCACCATCTCGGTACCCAGGTCGGCCTTGCTCAATAGCCCCGCGCGCTTTGCCAGCTCGGCTGAACTGCCGAGCTGGGTTGCCAGTTGGCCGGCGAGTGCGGATACCCGCAGGGATTTCTCGTGGAGTGTGCCCAGCTGTTGCTGGAAAACGATGTTGCGCAGGCCGTCTACCCGCGCTGCCAGAGGCTTCTTCTTGTCAGTTTCAAAAAAGAATGCTGCATCGCTCAGTCGCGGACGGATTACCCGTTCGTTACCTTCAATAACCTGGAACGGATCCGAGCTCTCAATATTACTCACGGTTATGAAATGGGGCAGCAAGTTGCCGGTACTGTCCACCAGATGAAAATATTTCTGGTGTTCCTTCATCGACAGCACCAGTGCCTCGGCCGGCACTTCCAGGAAGCGTGCTTCAAAATTCCCGGTAAGAGCCACCGGCCACTCGACCAGGCCGGTCACTTCGTCCAGCAGATCGGGATCTATGACCGCCTCGGCTCCCAACGCGTCGGCCTGGGCCTTCACCTGTTCGGAAATCATCGCTTTGCGCTGCTCAAAATCGGCAACCACTTTTGCCCGGGCGAGGGTCTCAGCGTAGTCTTCCGGGCGTTGCAGGGTAATATCACCACTACTGTGGAAACGGTGTCCACGCGTGGTATTGCCGGTTTTCAGGCCGAGTATTTCACCGTGATCAAAGCTGCTGCCGAGCATCGCGACAACCCAGTGTACCGGGCGTACAAACTCAACCCGGGAGGCGCCCCAGCGCATGCGGCGGGCGATGGGAAGGTCGCGGATACTATCGTGAATGATGTTATTAAGGCAGGCGCTGGTGTCGGCACCTTTGGTGTGGGTACGCAGGCCCAGGCGAGCGCCCTTGGGTGTCTCTATGGTCAACAGTTCCCCGGGCTCTACTCCCTGCTTGCGAGCGAAGCCAAGTGCGGCCGGGGTCCAGTTGCCCTCCTCGTCCCTGGCTCTGTCAGCGGGGGGGCCCTGCACCTCCACTTCCTTATCCGGCGCATGCAGCGCAACGTCCCGGATCAATACCGCCAGCCGCCGGGGAGAGGCAAACCACTCTACGTCACCATGGGATAATTCACGCTGGTCAAGGCCGGCGACAACCCCGTCGCGAAATGCCAGGCCCAGTGTTTTCAGGGATTTGGGTGGCAGTTCTTCGGTGCCCAGTTCCACCAGCAGGGTTTCACTATGGTTGCTCACGGCGTCGCCTCCGTGTTCGCGTCAGCCAGGAATTCACGTTGCAGGCGCTCGTCCGCCAGGGGGAAACCGAGACTGGCACGGGTATCGAAATAAGCCTGTGCGACCCCGCGCGCCAGTGTCCGTACCCGAAGAATGAAACGCTGGCGCTCGGTTACGGAAATGGCGTGGCGCGCATCCAGCAGGTTAAAGGTGTGGGAAGCTTTCATCACCATCTCGTAGGCTGGCAAAGGCAGGCTCAACTCGGTGAGGCGCAGCGCCTCGCGCTCACAATAGTCAAACTGGCCGAACAGGTAGTCAGTGTCAGCCTCCTCGAAGTTGTAGCGGGACATTTCCACTTCATTCTGGTGGAAAACGTCGCCGTAGGTCACCGTGCCGGTTGGGCTGTGTGTCCACACCAGGTCATAGATGCTGTCCACACCCTGCAGGTACATGGCTATCCGCTCCAGTCCGTAGGTGATTTCACCGGTAACCGGGTAGCACTCGAGGCCGCCGGCCTGCTGGAAATAAGTGAACTGGGTGACTTCCATACCGTTGAGCCATACTTCCCAACCGAGCCCCCAGGCACCCAGGGTGGGTGACTCCCAGTTATCCTCGACAAAACGGATGTCGTGCAGGGTACTGTCGATACCCAGGGCTTTGAGCGACTCGAGGTACAGTTCCTGAAATTCCGCCGGCGACGGCTTCATGGCCACCTGGAACTGGTAGTAGTGCTGCAGTCGATTCGGGTTTTCACCGTAGCGGCCGTCGGTAGGCCTCCTGCTGGGTTGCACGTAGGCGGCATTCCAGCTTTCGGGGCCTATCGCGCGCAGGAACGTGGCGGGGTGAAAAGTGCCGGCACCCACCTCCATATCCAGTGGCTGCAGTATCACGCAGCCCTGCTGCGCCCAGTATCGCTGGAGCGTGAGAATAAGATCCTGAAATGTAAGCTTGTCCGGGGACACAATGACACCTGTTCGCTGGCCGCAAAAAGGCTGCTATTGTACAGGCTCTTGCGTCGGCATAATATGCGCAACCACACAGGTTTACACAACCCAGCGTGCCTGCGCTGATTCACGTGACAGCAGGAGTGTTATGATTTTCGGCAAGTTGGTTGCTGGCGCCATTGGCCTGATCGTTGGCGGCCCCATCGGGCTGATCGCAGGCCTCTTCCTTGGCCATATATTCGACCGCGGGCTGGGACAAACCCTGCAGGCCGGGTCAGCCGAGAATATCGCCCGTATCAAGGAGCAGTTTTTCGAGACCATTTTCCTGTTGCTGGGCTATATGGCCAAGGCCGACGGTCGTATATCGCAGCAGGAAGTCGATCACACCGAGATGATCATCCGGCAAATGCGGCTGGATTCCACCCAGCGCCAACGCGCCATTGACCTGTTTCGGCGCGGTGCCTCCCCGGAGTTTCAGCTGCACAGTACGGTGTCCGCTTTCGTCGAAGTTGCCGGCCGCCAGCCTCAACTCCGCCAGACCATGCTCCTGTTTTTGATTTCCCTGGCGCTTGCCGACCACGGCATTGAGCCGGAAGAACACGAGGCGCTGGGCACTATCGCGGCCCTGCTCGGCTTCAACCGGCTGCAGCTGGAGCAACTGTTACGCATGGCCCAGGCCCAGGAGCAGTTCCATCACCGTGACGCCGGGCAACCGGATTCCCCCGACAGATTACAGGCAGCCTACGCCGCACTGGGGCTCACCGCCGCCGCCGGTGATCGGGAATTGAAACATGCCTATCGTAAGCTGATGAGCCAGAATCATCCGGATAAGCTGATCGCCAGAGGCGTGCCCGAGGATATGCTGCAGGTGGCAACCGAGAAATCCCAGGAAATTACCGCGGCCTACGACCTTATCCGCAAGCACCGCAACGGCTCCCGTTAGAGCCGCCAGAACATGGGTGTAAAGAGTACCAGCAAAGTAAAGATTTCCAGTCGCCCCAGCAGCATCGCCAGGCACAGCAGACCTTTGGCAAAGTCGCTGATACCGGCATAGTTGGCAGCGACTGCGCCCAGGCCCGGCCCGAGATTGTTCAATGAGGCCGCGACGGCAGAAAAGGCGGTAATAAAGTCCAGCCCGGTTGCCAGCAGCAGTAGCATGATGGTCACAAAGACAAACATGTAAACGGCGAAAAAGCTCCAGACTGCGCTAACCACAGTTGCCTCCACGCGGTGTTTCCCAACCTTCAGGGGAATCACCGCCTTGGGGTGAACCAACTGCTTCATTTCCCTCAGTCCCTGTTTGCCGATCAGCATCAGGCGTACCGCCTTGATGCCGCCTGCGGTTGAGCCGACACAGCCGCCCATGAACGAAAACATGATCAGCATGATCGGGAGGAAGGTGGGCCAGACTGCGAAATCCTGGGTGGTAAAGCCGGTGGTGGTCGCAATTGAGACGGTCTGGAACAGGCCGTGTACAAGACCCTCCTCCAGGGTCAGGGTCTCACTGATTATCAGGAAGCTGCAGGTAATGGCTATGCCCAGCAACAGGACCCCGAGAAAGAAGCGGGACTCCGAATCCCGGCCATAGGCGGCCAGGCTGCGGCGCCGCCAGGACAGGAAGTGCAGGCCAAAATTCATCGCCGAGATAACCATGAACAGGGTGCAGATCAAGAGGATGGCGTCACTGTCAAAATAGCCCATGCTCGCATCATGGGTAGAGAACCCGCCTATGGCGACGGTGGAAAAGGCGTGAGCGACGGCGTCAAAGCCCGACATTCCCGCCGCGTAAAACGCCGCTGCGCAGACCACCGTCAGGGCCAGGTAGACTGCGAACAGGGCTTTTGCGGTTTCGGCGATCCGGGGAGTGAGTTTGCGATCCTTGCTGGGGCCTGGTATTTCGGCCCGGTACAGCTGCATCCCCCCGATACCCAGCATCGGCAGGATCGCCAGCGCGATGACAATAATACCAATGCCCCCCAGCCACTGCAGTAGCTGGCGGTACATCAGGATGGATCCGGGTAGGCCATCGAGGCCGGTCATCACGGTGGCGCCGGTGGTGGTCAGCGCGGAAATGGATTCAAAAATGGCATCCATAGGGCTCAGGGCCAGGCTGGTGGTCAGCAACAGTGGCAGGGAACCAAAAATACCGAGTACCGTCCAGAACAGGGAGGTCACCAGGAAGCCGTCGCGGATTCGCAGTTCGTGCCGCACATTCCTTACCGGCAGCCACAGCGCCAGGCCCACCAGGAAGGTCAGTCCCAGTGCGCTGGAAAAGGACCTGACAGTGGCATCGTTGTCGATCAGGGCAATGGCCAGAGGCACTGCCATGGTGCTGCTGAACAGCATCAGCAACAATCCGAGGATACGCATTGAAACAGTCAGGTGCATGGGCGGCCCGTCAGGAAAAGAAGCCGAAACCGACGGCGAACAGTTTTTCTACAGCGGAGATCTTGTTGCGATCGATCAGGAAGAGGACGACGTGATCATCGGTCTCCACCACGACGTAGCGGTGGGCAATCAATACTTCATCGCCGCGCACAATGGCGCCAATCGTCACACCTTCAGGCAGGGAAATCTCGTCCAGGCGACGGCCGACTACCCGGGAAGATCTGCTGTCGCCCCGTGCAGTAACCTCAATTGCCTCGGCGGCCCCGCGACGGAGAGAGTGGACATTACTGATGTCCCCCCGCCGCACGTGGGTCAGCAGGCTGCCAATGGTGATCTGTTGCGGTGAAATGGCAATGTCAATTTCGTCGCCCACCAGATCGGCATAGGCCGGGTTGGTGATGAGGGTGATGACCTTCTTGGCGCCCATACGCTTGGCCAGCATCGACATCATGATGTTGGATTCGTCGTTATTGGTCAGGGCACAAAAAACGTCGGTGGATTCTATATTCTCTGATGAGAGCAATTGCGGCTCCGCGGCGCTGCCGTGCAATACGATGGCATGCTTGAGCGATTCGGAGAGTACCCGGCAGCGGTCATAGGACTGTTCTATAACCTTGACCTGGTAGTTGCGCTCAATGCTCTGCGCCAGGGTGGCGCCGATGTTGCCGCCTCCCGCAATGATCACCCGGTGGTAGGGCTTGTCGACCTTGCGCAGCTCTGACATGACCGCGCGGATGTTCTTGCGAGCGGCAATGAAAAAGACCTCGTCGTCGGCCTCGACCACGGTGTCGCCCTCGGGAATGATGGCCCGGTCCTGGCGGAAGATGGCCGCCACCCGGGTATCCACCTTGGGCATGTGCTGGCGGATTTCCTGCAACTGATGGCCGACAATCGGCCCACCGTGGTAGGCGCGAACCGCGACCAGCTGCACCCGGCCATCGGCGAAATCCAGTACCTGCAACGCCCCGGGATTGGCGATGAGCTCGACGATATTCTTGGTTACCAGCTGTTCGGGGCCAATGATCACGTCAACGGGAATATGGTCCGGGGTGAACAGCTTTTCCTGATAGGCCAGGTAGTTGGGCGAGCGTACCCGGGAGATCTTGGTAGGGGTGTTAAACAGGGAGTGGGCAATCTGGCAGGCCATCATGTTGATTTCATCGCTGTTGGTCACGGCGATCAGCATGTCGGCGTCTTCGGCGCCGGCCTGGTACAGGGTGTCCGGATGCGAAGCTCCCCCGGTCACGGTGCCAATATCCAGCCGGTCCTGCAGGGCTTTCAGGCGCTTGCCGTCAGTGTCGACGACAGTGATATCGTTTTGCTCGTTAGCCAGGTGTTCGGCCAGTGTACCGCCTACCTGGCCGGCACCGAGAATGATGATTTTCATTGCTGGGAGCGCCTGCGTAAAATTCTTTGCACCTTAAAGAAAAGCCCTGCGGATTGTAAGTCCATTCAGGGCGAAATAGTGCAGCTTGTGGGCATTGTCACCCGGCGCGCTCAAGCAGGCCGAAAAACAGGCCGCCGGGCCCGTCTGCCTGGGGTAACAGCTGGCCGCCGCAGGAACGTGAATGGCCAACGCTCACCGGCAGCAACCCGGCGTCGGGTGTTGCGTCCAGGAACTGTTGCAGCACACCACTGTTTTCCTCTTCTATGACCGAGCAGGTGACATACAACAGCTGCCCTCCGGGCGCCAGCAAAGGCCACAGCCCCTGCAGGATGCGTAGCTGCTGCGCGGCCAGTTTGCGGATATCCTCCGGGCGGCGCAGCAATTTCACGTCGGGGTGTCGTCGTATCACGCCACTGGCCGAGCAGGGTGCGTCCACCAGAATCCGGTTGAAAAGCCGGCCGTGGAATAGTGAGGGTGGCAGCGAGGCGTCACCGCGCACTACGCTGGCTTCCAGGGACAGTCGTTGCAGATTTTCCCGCACTCTCTCCAGACGTTGCTTGTCCACATCCATTGCCGTCAGGTTTAATCCGGGCTCGAGTTCCAGCAGGTGGCAGGTTTTGCCACCGGGCGCGGCGCAAGCATCCAGGATGGCCTCGCCCGGTTGCGCCTGCAGCAGGTGAGCGGTCAGTTGTGCCGCTTCGTCCTGCACGCTAACGGCACCCCCGGCAAAGCCTGGCAAAGAGGTCACATCCGCCGCCCGCTCAAGGTAGATGGCTTCTGGGGCCAGTTGCCCGGGACGGGCTTCAATGCCGGCATCGGCGAGCAGCGCCAGGTAGGCGTCGCGGCTGTATTGCTGGCGATTGACCCGCAGTACCATCGGCGGTTGCTGGTTATTGGCCTCAAGGATCGCCGCGGCCTGCTCCGGCCAGTCGCGCGCAATGATGTCGTATAGCCACTGGGGATGGGAGGCCGCGGCCGCGGGGCTCAGTCGCTGTTCCAGCGTGGTTCGCTCGCGCAAGTAGCGACGCAGAATGGCGTTACAGAGTCCCTTGGCCCATGACTTGTCCAGGGCAAGGGTTGCTGCCACGGTCGCCGCTACTGCGGCATGGTCCGGAATCCGGGTGTCTGCGAGCTGGTAAAGACCCACCAGCAGCAGCGCCTCGATATCGCGGTCGCGACTGCGCAGGGGTTTATCCAGTAACTGGCCCAGTTGCGGCTGGAGTCGGGGATAACGGCGCAGGGTGCCATAGCACAATTGCTGCAGTAGCGCGCGATCGCGCTCGGCCACGGTATCAAGAGCCGGGGGCAGCAACTGGTTCAGGGAGGCGCCACCGAGAACGTCGGTGATCACCAGGGCCGCGGCGGCGCGAGTATCCGTAGTCATTGGTTTTGCTCCTGCGCCGGTAATTCAAAGCGGGCACCATCGGCGAACAGGGCGCTGCGTGCATTCAGAACCTGCCCGGCGGCAAGTACCTTACCACCGGGCAGTTGCAGGGTATCAATACACAGTGACCCCTGGCCACAGGCCACCACAATACCCTCGCGCCCGGCCCGCAATATCGTACCGGGTGTGACATCAGTGTGGGTTTCCGCCAGTGCCCTGGCCTGCCAGATACGGACGCGTTCACCCTGCAGCACGCCGTAACAGACCGGGAATGGATTGAAGGCGCAAATTGCGCGTGCCAGGGTCGCGGCATCCTGGCGCCAGTCGATGGCAGCTTCGCACTTTTCTATTTTATGAGCGTAGGTGGCGGCGGTATCATCCTGCACCTGGGCGGTTTTCTGGTATTCGGGCAGATCGGCCAGTACCTTCAAGAGCAGTGGCGGGCCAAGCTCGGCAAGTCGGTCATGCAGCTCGCCCGCGGTGGTATGGGGCAGGATGGCGCAGCGGGCCGTCGCCAGCATGGCTCCGGTATCCAGGCCGGCATCCATTTGCATGATGGTGATGCCACTCTCCGTATCACCGGCGGCAATGGCGCGCTGGATGGGGGCGGCCCCGCGCCAGCGTGGCAGTAAAGAGGCGTGTACATTGAGGCAGCCCATCCGCGGGGCATCAAGTATTGGTTGTGGCAAAATCAAGCCGTAGGCGACGACGACCATAACATCGGCGTCGAGGGCCGCCAGCCGTGCCACTTCATCCTCCCGGCGCAGGCTCGCTGGCTGTAACACCGGAATTCCCGCGGCCAGCGCAACCTCCTTGACCGGACTTGCCTGGAGTTTTTTACCGCGTCCTGCCGGTCGATCCGGCTGGCTATAAACAGCCGCAACAGTATGTTCACTCTCCAGCAGGGTCGCCAGGTGTGTGGCTGCAAATTCCGGCGTGCCGGCAAAAACGATGCGCAAGGGTGGGTTGGAGGAGGAGTCAGGCCTGGCGTCGATGTTCTTTCTCCAGTTTTCTGCGGATGCGCTGTCTTTTTAAAGGTGTGAGATAGTCTACGAACAGCTTGCCGTCGAGATGGTCAATTTCGTGTTGCAGGCAGATCGCCAGCAATCCCTGAAGTTCCCGGGTAAAGGTCTCACCGTCAGCGTCCAGGGCGGTAACCGAGATTCGTTGCGGTCGTTGTACGGTCTCGTAAAAACCGGGTACGGACAGGCAGCCTTCATCATACTCCCCAAGTTCCGGATCCAGCACGGTCACTTCCGGGTTGATAAAAACCAGGGGTTCACTGCGGTTTTCGCTAACATCAATCACCAACAGGCGCTGCTGGATGTTGACCTGCGTTGCCGCCAGGCCGATACCGGGCGCAGCGTACATCGTTTCGAACATGTCCGCCAGCAACGCCCGCGTGGCGTCGGTAACTTCAGCAACGGGCTGCGCGCGAGTTCGTAACCTCGGGTCGGGAAATTCCAGGATGTCGAGTATAGCCATGGTATCTGGTGCCTTGTCGGACTTAACGGGCCAATGGTGAATTAGTCACATTGGGGCTTGCCACGGGCTCGGGGCCATCGCAAACTGAGACCATTATATAACTGCTGGCAGGGTAGTGCCCAGCACCCGCATCGGGGTTGCTGTTATAGACCTGCTCGCATGGGAGAAGTTCTGCCGTTTTCTGACCGGCGGAAAAACGATAACAAGGCCAGGCTGGACGTAATGATGAGAGTGAAGTCTTTTGCGGTTTACCTGCTTTTTCTGGGGAGTCTGCTGTCAAGTCCCTGGCTGCAGGCAGCGGTAGAGCTTAATGATGATCTGCCCGATACCTACATCGTAAAGAAAGGAGATACCCTCTGGGATATTTCCGGGATGTATTTGCGAGAGCCCTGGCTCTGGCCGGAATTGTGGGACGTGAATCCGCAGATCGACAATCCCCACCTGATCTATCCCGGGGATGAGCTCTACCTGACCTGGGTTAATGGGGAGCCCCGTTTGCGTGTGCGTCGCGGGCGCGAGGTAAAGCTTGAACCCAACATGCGGGTGCAGCCACTGGATACGGCCATTCCGGCGATTCCCCTGGACCAGATAGGGGCCTTTCTCAAGCGCCATCGTATTTTAAATGGCGATGACCTCGATAATACCGCCTACGTAGTCGCCGGGAACCAGGACCGCCTTCTCAGTGCGCCTGGCGACCGCATTTACGGCCGCGGCATGTTTCCCGACGGCGAGCGCAGATTCGAGATTTACCGGGCAGGTGATACCTACGTGGACCCGCTGACCGATGAAGTGCTCGGTTACCAGGCTCGGGATATCGGCAGCTCGCGCCTGATTGGTAGCAATACCGATCCCATCACCGAACTGGAAGTTACCCGGGTAACGGAAGAAGTGCGTATTGCCGACCGACTGCTGCCCCTGCAGGAACGCGTGCTTGATGCCATGTTCCAGCCGCGGGCGCCACGCTCCGGGATTGTTGATGGTTTCATGATTGCAGTGGATGGTGGTTTGAGCCAGATAGGGACCGACGATATTGTCGTGCTTAATCGCGGCGCTCGTGAAGGCCTTGAGGTTGGCAACGTATTGGCGATTTACCAGGCGGGCAGCACGGTCTATGATCGGGTGGCGGGCGAGAATGTGTCCCTGCCCGACACCCGTGCCGGCCTGTTGATGGTGTTCGAAGTGTTCGACAAGGCCAGCTATGCGCTGGTACTCAAGGCCAGCCGGCCATTGAAGGTGATGGACAAGGTCAGGAATCCCTGACAGCTGGAACGGCGACCATGGAATGGTTGCCTTACATTGAACAGACATTACGTCAAGGATGATGTATGGATGCGTCTCACTCGCGGCTGTGCCTGTTATTGCACAGTCTCCCCAGTCTGGACCGCGGCCGGCTTCGGCAATTGTTGCAACATTTTGGTTCCCCCGCCGCGTTGTGGTCCGCAGATCGTGATTGCTGGGATAAACTGAATCCCGGTGCCGCGGTGCTGGCAGACCTGGAGCTCGCCAGGCGATGTGGTAAACACCCGCGCGCTCTCCGGGATGTGGATCATCAGCTCGACAGCCTGTTGGCGGTCGATGGTTGGGTTCTCGCCCTGGGAGAGCCCGGATACCCTGCCGCGCTCGCTGCCATTCCTGATCCGCCGCCGCTACTCTACGTGCGCGGAGCTGCTGAAATACTGCAGCGGCCGCAACTGGCGGTAGTGGGCAGCCGTAAAGCGAGTCCTGCCGGCCTGCGCAGTGCCGGGAGTCTGGCGGCTGCAGCGTCGAGGGCGGGGCTCGTCATTACCAGCGGCCTCGCGCTGGGTATTGACGGTGCCGCCCACCGGGGTGCGCTTGAAGCAGACGGTGCCAGTGTTGCCGTAATGGCGACCGGCGTAGATGAGATATACCCCCGCCGACATCGCACCCTGGCGCTGGAGTTGCTGGAGCGGGGTTGCCTGGTTAGTGAGTTTGCGCCCGCCACACCGGCGCTTCCGGGGCACTTCCCGGCCCGGAACCGTATTATCAGCGGTTTGTCGCTGGGTGTTCTGGTGGTGGAGGCAGCGCTGCCCAGCGGCTCACTGATCACCGCAGGCACGGCTCTCGAGCAGGGCCGGGAGGTCTTTGCCCTGCCCTGGTTTCCCGACCATTCCGGCGGCCGTGGTTGCCTGCGTTTGATCCGTGATGGCGCCGTTATGGTAGAAACGATTGATGATATTCTGCCGGAACTTGGTGCGGCCTTTCAGTTACAGCACGAACTTTTTCCCGTGACAGCAAGCCTGCCGGCTGTTATCGGGCTGGAACCGGCGGCGCGGCAGGTGCTGGCCCAGGTTGGCTTTGACGTGGTGACGATACAGGAGCTGGTCCAGGCTGGTGACCGTTCGGTCGCCGAGATTCTGGCGGTGCTGTCTGCACTTGAAGTGAACGGCCTTGTGAGTCGCCGCGGCGGTGGCTATGTGCGCCGTTAAGCGCCGGGCTTGCCTTGATGGGGACAAGCCGGTAAATTTCCCCTCCCGGCGCTGGCTTGCTCAACGCCACTGGAGCCATATTATGAATCGACTGCCTGTTGCCGTTATCAGGGGGTGCACTATCAACCCGTTCGTAATGGCTGCCTTTTTTTCGCTATTATCGTTATTGCGGAGCTGAACCTGACTTCCGAACTCCACCTGCGGGCCGCAGTTCGCGTCCTTGGCCAGGGCGGCGTCATAGCCTGCCCGACCGAAGCTGTCTGGGGGCTGACCTGCGATCCCGGCAATCCCGATGCGGTAGCGCGGCTGCTGGACCTGAAGCAGCGGCCGGTGAGTAAGGGCCTGATTCTGGTTGCTGCCGATATGAGCCAGCTTGCACCATTGCTGGCAACGCTCACCGAGGCCCAGCGCAGCAAACTGGCTCTTTCCTGGCCCGGCCCCACGACCTGGTTACTGCCGCATAATAATTGCATTCCGGCCTGGGTGCACGGTGAGCACGATACCATTGCGGTGCGAGTAAGCGCTCACAACACGGTGGCCGCCCTATGTCGTGCCTGGGGTGGCCCCCTGGTGTCAACCTCGGCCAATCCTGCCGGCAGCAGGCCGGCAACAGCCGCTTTCCAGGTGCGCCGTTACTTTCAGCAACAGCTTGATTACATCGTTCCCGGTGCGGTGGGCGGCGCCACCCGGCCCTCCGTTATTCGCGATTTGCTGACCGATCGAATTATTCGATCCTAGGAGCCTGTCGGGCTTAAGGCTGCTCTGCTGCGGAACAGCCGGATTGGCCCTTTTTTGAGCAATTTCTCGTTAAATAGAACCACTATTCGCCTCAAAATTGCTCAAAAAATGACTCAAACCGGACTTTCCCTCGCTACGAACGCTTAAGTCCGACAGGCTCCTAGTGCCCCCAGCGCTATGCGATGCGTATAATAAGCCCCGTCGCCAAGCAATCACGAGATGATTTATGCAACTGGATGCCGTCAAATCCTACCTTTTGCAATTACAGGAAAACATATGCGATGAGCTCGCCGCTGAAGACGGTGGCTCTGAATTCATCATTGACGAATGGCAGCGCGCCGAGGGTGGCGGTGGTCGTACCCGGGTACTCGCCGAGGGGGCGGTATTTGAAAAAGCAGGCGTTAACTTCTCCCATGTGATGGGGGCCAGTCTTCCCCCCTCCGCGACTGCGTCACGACCGGAGCTCGCAGGACGCAGCTTTCAGGCCATGGGCGTATCCCTGGTGATTCACCCACGCAATCCTTATGTGCCCACTTCCCATGCCAATGTCCGGCTGTTTGTGGCGGAAAAGCCGGGTGAAGAGCCGGTCTGGTGGTTTGGCGGCGGTTACGACCTGACGCCTTATTATGGCAACCGCGAGGACTGCGTACACTGGCACCAGGTAGCAGCCGCTGCCTGTGAGCCCTTTGGTACCAGTGTTTATCCACGCTATAAAAAGTGGTGCGACGACTATTTCTACCTGAAGCACCGGGGTGAGCCCAGGGGCATAGGGGGCCTGTTTTATGACGATCTCAGCGAGGGCAGTTTTGATAATTGCTTTTCCTTTATGCGCTCCATTGGCGACTCCTTTCTGCAGGCTTATCGACCGATTGTGCAGCGGCGCAAGAACCAGCCCTGGGACGAACACGAGCGCCAGTTCCAGCTTTACCGTCGGGGTCGCTATGTGGAATTCAATCTCGTATTTGACAGGGGGACACTATTTGGTTTGCAATCCGATGGTCGGACCGAGGCTATCCTGATGTCGCTGCCGCCACTGGTACGCTGGGAATATAATTATCAGCCGGAGCCTGGCTCCCCCGAGGCAGAGCTAACGGAGTATTACCTGCAGGCCCGTGACTGGTTACAGCAGGCACCCTGATACGCAAGGCGCAACATTATCATGACTGAAAAGGACAAATACGCCGTGTTTGGCAATCCCATCAAACACAGTAAATCCCCGGCTATCCACGCAGCCTTTGCCGAACAGTGTGGCCAGCACATGCAATACCGCGCAGTCAGGGTAGAGCTGGATGGGTTTCAGCGTGCGGCGGAGCGTTTTTTTGCGAGTGGCGGTCGCGGCCTTAATGTGACGCTACCCTTCAAGCAGGAGGCCTTTGCCTTTGCCGACACATTAACCGACCGGGCCCGCCGGGCCTCCGCGGTTAATACCCTTAGCGCTTGCGAGGACGGTGGTATTGCCGGCGATAACACCGACGGCATCGGCCTGGTGAGAGACATGGTGGCGAATCTGGGCTGGCAGTTGCAGGGCAGGCGCATCGCACTGCTCGGCGCCGGGGGTGCTGCTCGCGGAGTTCTCGAGCCACTGCTGCGTGAACACCCGGCTGTTCTGATGATAGCCAACCGCACCGCGGCCCGCGCACACGAGCTTGCCGATGCCTTTGCCGACCTGGGCGATATCGTGGGCGGCGGTTATGAGGTGCTGGCGGGGCACGAGTTCGACCTCGTTATAAATGCGACCAGTGCGGGCCTTTATGGCGAGCTGCCGGCCCTGCCCGAGATGGGCCTGGCGGAGCGCAGCTGCTGCTACGATATGGTATACGGGAACGAGCCCACAGTGTTCATGCGCTGGGCGGCACAGAACACGGCCTGGGCAGTAGCGGACGGCCTGGGCATGCTGGTTGAGCAGGCGGCAGAGTCGTTTTACCGCTGGCGGCAGGTGCGCCCGGCAACACAGCCGGTAATCAACCAGATGCGGCAGCTTTTGGCCGCGGCCTAGGAGGTGAGTCCGACAGGCTCCTGGTCAAGCTCGGCCAGGTGCCGGTCCTTGAGGCGTACATAGTTGTCGGCGCTGTAGCTGAAATAGTTGCGTTCCGCTTCGGTTAGCGGCCGCACTTCCCGCGCCGGGCTGCCGGCATATAAATAGCCGCTGCGCAAGGTCTTGCCGGGCGTAACCAGTGCACCGGCACCAATGACCACCTCGTCCTCTACCACAACGCCATCCATCACGGTCGCCGCCATTCCGACCAGGACCCTGTTGCCGATAGTGCAGCCATGCAGGATCGCCTTGTGGCCAATGGTCACCTCGGAACCGATCAGCAGTGGCCAGCCTTCCGTGTTATAGGGTCCCGCATGGGTGATATGCAGTACGCAGCCATCCTGTACACTAGTGCGGGCGCCCAGGCGGATCGAGTGCATGTCGCCGCGAATGACCGCCTGCGGCCACACCGAGACATCGTCTCCGAGTACCACATCGCCGAGCACCACCGCGCTGGGGTCGATCAGCACCTGTTTACCGATTTGTGGCAAGTGTCCGCCAAAGCTGCGAACACTGCCGGCCGTGTAGCGAGGCATAGTAAAAACTCCCTGAGGTCATGTTTACACCATAGCGACACTTTCCGTCACTGGCCAGCGGTTGTGCGATCCGTGTAACTGTGGGCGGGCAGATCCATTCCCTGATTCTGTTACAATGGAGGCCTGTCAAGTAGTCGGCCAGCTGCGGCTGGCCAAAGGATGATATATGCCCCGCTCCCCCTCCAGCCGGCGCTTCATCGCCGGCGCTGTATGCCCACGCTGCAGTGCGATGGATACCATTCTTGTGGACCGCGATACGGACCTGCGTGAGTGTGTCGCCTGTGGTTTCAGTGATCCCCGCCCCCCCGATCCGCTGGTTAGCAAAGAACCCGCTACCCGGGTGAGCCGTGCCGCCGCCAGGCGGGTGGAAACGCCTGTATCGGTGGTTCGCATTATGGAACCAGCAAAGAAATCCGACCCCGGCAACTGAATGCTCCGGGTCCTCTGGGCTGAGTGCGCCCCATATCTGGTGGTGCACTCACTTTTTTACCACCAGATATGGGCAGTTGGCGAGTTCATTACAGCGCCTGCAAATTCCGCGGTAAAGCCCTACAAAATCGGCATATCAGTATTTTTTAGCGCCGGCTTTCGCTATAATCCCCGCGCTCTAAACTGCGGCAGCTGGTCGCAGGCGGGCGGTAACAGCTGAAACCGGCAACCACCCCATTATTTCCCGTCCTCAGGCGGAGGACCCTGGTATCAGGGGTTCCTGCCAGCGGCAATGCGGGACTTGCAAGCAGATGTGCGGCAACAATTGGCGGTGATGTGGTTTTGGTAGGGGGAATTTTTGTGATGACTATGGAGACACGGGAAATGGTCTTGAAAGCGAACAGGCTGCGTAAGCTGGCGCTTGCTCCTGTGCTGATGCTCCTGAGCCTGGCGAGTGCCGGCGTTCTGGCTGCTGGCGGCAAGGTGAATCAGGTGAATATGTCACCCGGCGCTACCGAAATCGGTCAAAGTATCTTTGACTTGCACATGCTCATCTTCTGGATCTGCGTGATTATCGGTGCGCTTGTTTTCGGGGTGATGTTTTACTCCATCTACTATCACCGTAAATCTCGTGGCGTTACACCGTCTACTTTTCACGAGAGCACCAAGGTAGAGATTGCGTGGACCGTAGTGCCGTTCCTGATCCTCATTGGTATGGCCGTGCCCGCAACGTCAACGTTGCTTGAGATCTATGATTTTGACGACGCCGAAATGGATATCATGGTCACCGGCTTCCAGTGGCGCTGGAAATATGAATACCTGAATGAAGAGGGCGAAAACGTTGTCTTCTTCAGCAGCTTGCGCACACCCCAGAGCGAAATCAGAAACGCCGAGGCCAAGGGCGAACACTATCTGCTTGAGGTCGACGAGCCCATGGTGATTCCCGTTGACACCAAGGTGCGCTTTCTGGTCACCGCCAATGACGTTATTCACTCCTGGTGGGTGCCGGAACTGGCGGTGAAAAAGGACGCCATCCCCGGGTTTATCAACGAAACCTGGACCCGCGTCAGCACCGAAGGCATCTATCGTGGTCAGTGTGCGGAGCTATGCGGCAAGGATCACGGGTTCATGCCCATCGTTGTCAATGTCGTGAGTAAAGAGGACTACGCCGAGTGGCTGGACGAGAAGCAGGCGCAAGCCGCTCAGGTCAGCGAACTGATGGCCCAGACCTTCACGCTGGACGAATTGATGGAGCGCGGTGAGACAGTCTACGATCGTAACTGCCTGGCGTGCCATGGTGCGAACGGCGAAGGCGGTGTGGGTACGCCCATCGCGGGCAGCCCCATTGCCACGGGCGATATTGACGCCCATCTGGAAATTGGTATCAACGGCGTTCCCGGCACAGCGATGCAGGCCTTCGGGTCACAGATCAACAATGTGGAGATGGCCGCGGTGATTACCTATCAGCGTAATGCTTTCGGTAATAATATGGGCGATATGGTTCAGCCCATTGACGTGTACAACCACAAACAAGGCCAAGGGGAGAATTAAAGATGGGCGATCATCATCATGGTCCTGCCAAGGGCCTTAGCCGGTGGCTGTTCACCACCAACCACAAAGACATCGGAACCATGTACCTGTGGTTTTCCTTTGCCATGTTTATCCTGGGCGGTTCCTTTGCCATGATTATCCGTGCCGAGCTGTTCCAGCCCGGCATGCAACTGGTTGATCCTGCATTCTTCAACCAGATGACGACCCTGCACGGCCTGGTGATGGTGTTCGGTGCCATCATGCCGTCATTCGTGGGGCTGGCCAACTGGATGATCCCGATGATGATCGGGGCGCCGGACATGGCTCTGCCGAGAATGAACAACTGGAGCTTCTGGATCCTGCCACCGGCGTTCCTGATCCTGGCGTCCACCCTGTTCATGGAGGGTGGTGCCCCGGCTTTTGGCTGGACTTTTTACGCACCTTTGTCCACCACCTATGCGCCGCCGTCGGTTACCTATTTTATCTTTTCCATCCACGTGCTGGGTCTGTCCTCCATCATGGGTTCGATCAATATCATCGCCACGGTGATGAATATGCGCGCCCCGGGCATGACCTACATGAAGATGCCCATGTTTGTCTGGACCTGGCTGATAACAGCTTTCCTGCTGGTGGCAGTGATGCCGGTACTGGCAGGGGCTGTGACCATGATGTTGATGGATATCCACTTCGGCACCAGCTTCTTTTCCGCGGCGGGCGGTGGTGACCCGGTTCTGTTCCAGCATATTTTCTGGTTCTTCGGCCACCCTGAAGTGTATATCATCATTCTCCCGGCCTTCGGTGTGGTCTCGCAGATCATCCCGGCATTCTCCCGCAAGCCGCTGTTCGGCTATGACTCCATGGTCTATGCGACTGCCGCAATCGCCTTTCTGTCCTTTGTGGTTTGGGCGCACCACATGTACACCGTGGGCATGCCTGTCGCGGGTGAGCTGTTCTTCATGTACGCCACCATGCTGATCGCCGTTCCTACCGGGGTTAAGGTGTTCAATTGGGTCAGTACCATGTGGCGCGGCGCCATGACCTTTGAAACCCCCATGCTGTTCGCGATCGGCTTCCTTGTGCTGTTTACTATCGGTGGTTTTACCGGCCTCATGCTGTCTATTGCACCGGCTGACTTCCAGTATCACGATAGCTACTTTGTGGTCGCGCACTTTCACTATGTAATGGTAGCGGGTGCGGTGTTCTCCATGAGTGCCGCGGTGTACTACTGGCTGCCCAAGTGGTGCGGCCGCATGTACAACGAAACCATGGGTAAAACCCACTTCTGGATATCCTTTATCGGCTTCAACATTGCCTTCTTCCCGCAGCACTTTGTAGGTCTGGCCGGTATGCCGCGCCGGATTCCGGACTACGCGCTGCAGTTTGCCGACTTCAACATGCTGTCCAGTATTGGCGCATTCATTTATGGCGCGTCCCAGATCCTGTTTCTCTACAACGTCGTAGCGACTATTGTTGCGGGCAAGCCTACCAGTGAAGAAAAGACCTGGGATGGTGCAGAGGGCCTCGAATGGACAGTCGCTACACCTGCGCCTTACCACACATTCGAAACACCTCCCCAGGTGAAGTGAGGGTAGAACGATGCTGAGGTTAAACAACAACCCTGTACTGGACACCGTGATCAAGCTGGTGACAACCGCGGTGGCGATGTTTGCCTTTGTCTTTGTGGTGATGGTGCCGCTGTACGACGTGCTCTGTGATGCCCTTGGCATTAACGGCAAGACCAGTGGTGAGGCTTATACCGCGGTACAAGCCGGGGTGGACGAGTCGAGAACGATTACAATCCAGTTCGTTGCAACCAACAACGAATCGATGCCCTGGGAGTTCGGGCCATCCGTAACCATGATGAAAGTAAATCCCGGTGCCAGCAATGACACGGTATTTCTTGCACGCAATCCTCTGCCTCAGGCAATGATTGCGCAGGCGATACCCAGTGTGTCCCCTGCTCGCGCCGCGGCCTACTTTCACAAGACCGAGTGCTTCTGTTTTAACCAGCAGCCACTGGATGGTGAGACCGCGACGGATATGCCCCTGCAATTCATAGTGGATCGCGACCTGCCCCAGGATATCAAGACCATTACCCTGTCCTACACGCTATTCGACATTACAGATCTTGTGGACGGCGACGTCGCCGCACGCTAACGCCCGGTCCGGGGGGACGGGTGCTTCAAACGGAGAGATACAATGACAACCCAGAGTTCCACAGAGTACGAGAAGTATTACGTACCGGAAAAAAGCAAGATGGCCATCTGTGCAACAATTGGCCTGTTTCTGAGCACCTATGGTGCCGCCAGCATCATGAACGACATGACCTTTGGCGACCCCGGTGTGGAGACCAACTCGTGGACGATTTTCTGGGTCGGCCTGTTCTTTTTCTCTGCTACCCTGTTCGCCTGGTTCCGGATAGCCATCAAGGAGAACATAGCGGGCCTTAACAGCGCCCAGCTGAAAAAATCCTACGTATTGGGTATGTTCTGGTTCATCTTTTCGGAAGTGATGTTCTTTCTCGCATTTTTCGGTGCGCTGTTCTATCTCCGCAACCTGGTGGGCCCCTGGCTCGCGGGCGAGGGCGAAGGCGGGCGCATGAACCACTTGCTGTGGGAGGGCTTTGAGTATAATTGGCCCATGTCACTGACGCCGCAAGAAGCCGTAGGCGGCGCCGCGAACCAGCCGATCGCCAACATGGGTAGTTTTACCAGCGCTGAAAAGTCCATGGCCTTTGGCGAAGCTGCCGCCTGGTACCTGTGGTTACCAATGTGGAACACCCTGGTATTGTTGTCATCCAGTGTCACCGTCCATATTGCCCACATGGGCATCCTCGACGGTAACAAGCGCAAGTTCAACCTCTGGCTCGGCATCTCTGTTGTGCTGGGGATGCTGTTTGTCGGGCTGCAGATCCTTGAGTATTACGAGGCGTATGCGCATTACGGGCTAACCCTCAACTCAGGCATTTACGGCTCAACCTTCTTCATGTTGACGGGGTTTCACGGCTTTCACGTGGTGATGGGGATGACCATGCTGCTGATCCAGTGGTTGCGCTCCGTCAAGGGCGGGCATTTCACTGCGGACGACCATTTCGGCTTTGAAGCTTCCAGCTGGTACTGGCACTTTGTTGATGTGGTGTGGGTGTTCCTGTTCCTGTTTGTTTATATTCTTTAAGGGCCTTCGTCTGCAGGGGCCTCGTCCTGGGATGCCTGTGGCCGCGGGCCGGCATCCCAGGGGTTGCGATGGCCCAGCTGGCCGCTGGCAATACCATAGACGATCAGCCCGGCGAGGGTGATCGCTATGCCAATGCGCACCCCGAGCGAATGGAAGGTCCTGCGCTGGTTTTTATCTCCCTGATCCACCATCAGAAAGTAAAAACCGCTTCCCAGGCTGGCAATCAGGGCCAGCATCATGACTACAATCGCGATTTTCAACAATGTTCTGCTCCTTTTCTCTATTGACACAGTATAAACCAGTCAGGCGCATGGCAGGGCCGCGGCGCAGGACTTTAACTTCAGTGGACTTGAGTAATGGTACGTTTGCAGCTTGATCTCGAATGGCGGATTACTCTGCTGACCTTATTGCTGTTCCCGGCCCTGGTGGCGCTGGGTTTCTGGCAATTGCAGCGTGCCGACGAAAAAGCATCACTGCAGATAAACTGGGAAGAGCGAAAGCAGCAAGCCCCGGTTGCCCTGGATACTCTGCCGGGAACCGCCGAAGACGCCTACCGCCGGGTTGCCCTGCGCGGCCAGTTTCTGCCCGGGCATTATCTGCTGCTGGATAACAGGATTGTCGCGGGTCGTTTTGGCTATGAAGTTGTCGGCCTGTTTGTCTTGCCGGCGAGTAACCAGGCTGTCCTGGTCAATCGTGGCTGGATCGCAGGTGACCCGGGGCGTCAGCAGTTGCCTGAGGTAACGGAGCCTGCCGGTATGCTGGACATTACCGGGCATGTCTACGTACCACCCGGACAACCTTTCCTGCTGGGAGAGCAGCAGCTGTCGCCTCCCTGGCCTCTGCGGGTGCAGGCGCTGGAGATCGACAAACTAGGGCCATTGCTGGCAACCGTTACCGACAGTGCCCTGTTTCCTTATGTTGTGCGAATTGATGAAGGCCAGCCCGGGGCGCTTGCGGTTGACTGGCAGGTAGTTAACGCCAGTCCCGAAAAGCATCAGGGTTATGCTTTCCAGTGGTTTACCATGGCCGCAGTACTGGCATTTTTTTTCCTGCTGCGCAGTTCCAATCTGTGGCAGCTGATTACACGCAAAGAGGATGATAAATAAATGCAGGCGCAGCAACCAAATACCGATGGACGCAGGACCCTGCTGCTGATTGCAGGTATTCCAGTCACCATAATCCTTGCCGCGAGCTGGTTATGGTGGTTTGTGGTGCAGGGGAATCTCGATATCGTTGAGGTATTGGGCACCGCCAACAAGGGCGAACTGGTAACCCCGCCTCGTTCATTGGCCGAAGCGGAAACCGTGCTGCCATCCGGCAACCCGCTGCCCTGGGTAAACAGTGATCGGCAGTGGACGCTGCTGGTAGCCAATGCCGGCGCAAGCTGTGGCGCCCAGTGTGAACATAATCTTTACCTCACCCGGCAGATCCATACCGCGATGGGAAAGTACTTCCCGCGCCTGCGGCGGTTCTACATCGGCGATCATGCGGCGGCCCAGACCGGCCTGGATGTGGCGTCCCTGAGTGACAGCAACCCGGTGCCGGCGAACCTTGAGCGCCTGCTTGAACGTGACCATCCGGGTTTGACTGTCCTGGAGGTGGCGCCAGCGGAGTATCGGGCACTGTTTCCCGAGACCACGAGTGCTGCCGATACGTGGTACCTGGCAGATCCGGCCGGCTGGATAATGATGTCCTACAACGCCGGGGACAATTACAAAGACGTTATCTCGGATCTTAAATTCCTGCTGAAGAATTCCGGGAACTAGAGGGCACTATGGCAGAATCAGTACTACCCGGCAAAGCCACATGGCGTGATTACAAGGAGCTCACCAAGCCCAACGTTGTCCTGCTGATGATCCTGACATCGGTTATCGGCATGTTCATGGCGGTGCCGGGTATGGTGCCACTCGATGTGTTGATCCTTGGCAATCTGGGCATCGCGCTCTGCGCCGGCGCCGCCGCCGTCAACCACCTGGTTGATCAGCGGGTCGACCTGCGCATGGCCCGCACCAGCAAGCGTCCCATCGCCCAGGGCCGGCTTTCCACCCTGCAAGCCGGTGTGTTTGCGTTGATTCTGGGAGGCGCCGGCATGGCAATTCTGCTGCTTTGGGTGAACGCACTGACGGCGTGGCTGACGCTGGCGTCCCTGATAGGCTATGCGTTTATTTATACCCTGTTCCTGAAACGGGCCACGCCACAGAATATTGTCATTGGGGGGTTGGCGGGGGCGGCGCCGCCGCTGCTGGGCTGGACCGCCGTTACTGGCGAGATACACGGCCATGCCCTGTTACTGGTGTTGATCATCTTCGCCTGGACGCCGCCCCATTTCTGGGCGCTGGCCATTCACCGTAAAGAGGAATACGCGGCGGTGGATATTCCGATGCTGCCGGTTACCCACGGTGACATGTTTACCCGGCTGCATATCATGCTTTATACGATTATCATGTTCCTGATAACAATGCTGCCATTTGTAACCCGCATGAGTGGCCCCCTGTATCTGCTCGGCGCGGTGGTTCTGGGGGCAGGGTTTCTGTACTGGGCATTTGAGCTGTTACGGAACAGGGACCCGGCCGCGCCCATGGCCACTTTCCGGTATTCCATCATTTATCTGATGGCGCTGTTCGTTATCATGCTCGTCGATCATTATATGTTTCCCATGACCATGGCTTGAGGGCCGCAATTCAATGACTAACGCTCATACCCCTTCCCAGACCCGCGGTATTCGCCTGACGGTGATCGCGGTGCTGTTATTCATCTCGCTGGTGGTTGCCGGTTTTGTGAACCGGATTGGCCAACCGCGGGTAATGACTGCGGCGGACATGCAGGCCAACGGCGCATTCGTACTGCAAACCCCCAGAGATATCGGCGATTTCAGTTTAACCGATCACCACGGGCAAGTGTTTGATCCTGCCCGCCTGGAGGGTCAGTGGACCCTGGTATTCTTTGGTTTCACCTATTGCCCCGACATATGTCCCACCACCATGGCGTTTCTCAACGAATTCATGCAAAAGCTTGAAGGCACTGAAGCGGCAGATACCCAGGTGGTTATGGTGTCTGTTGATCCTGCACGGGATTCGGTAGAGCAGCTGGCGGGCTACGTGCCGTTCTTTAACCCGGAATTTATCGGTGTGACCGGCGAGTTCCTGGATATTCATCGCTTTGCCACAGCGCTGAACACGCCCTTCCGTAAAGTGCCGGGACAGGGCGAGGACTACCTCATTGATCACAGTGCCAATGTGGTATTGATAAACCCCCGAGGTGACTACCACGCGTTTTTCAAACCGCCACTTGATCTGGCCAAGATGAAAGTGACCTACCGCTCGATTCGGGTCCTCTGGGATCGCTAGCTGACAGGGATACCCATGTCCAAAACCCCCCCGATTGTCCTGGTAGATGGTTCATCCTACCTGTACCGCGCATTCCATGCCCTGCCCCCGCTGAACACGTCTACTGGCGAGCCCACCGGTGCGACCAAGGGCGTCATCAGCATGCTCCGGCGCCTGTGTAAGGACTATCCGGACAGCCCTATTGCGGTGGTCTTCGATGCGAAAGGCAAGACTTTTCGCGATGAACTGTTTGCGGACTACAAAGCCCATCGTCCCAGTATGCCCGAGGAACTGCGGGCCCAGGTGGAGCCCATTCATGCGATTGTGCGCGCCATGGGTCTGCCACTGATCTGCGAGCCCGGCGTAGAGGCAGATGATGTGATCGGCACCCTTGCGCGGCAGGCCAGCAGTGAAGGACGCCCGGTGGTGATCTCCACCGGCGACAAGGATATGGCACAGCTGGTGGATTCCAATACCACGCTGGTCAATACCATGACCGATACCCGGCTTGACGAAGCCGGTGTGCTGGAGCGGTTTGGGATTCCGCCGCAACGGATTATCGATTTTCTGGCCCTCATGGGAGACAAGGTCGACAACATTCCCGGAGTGCCTGGCGTGGGTGAAAAAACCGCCCTGGCCCTGCTCCAGGAACTCGGCGGCCTCGACGAGATCTACGCAAACCTGGAGCGGGTGGCAACACTGGGCATACGGGGTGCAAAAGCGGTCGCGAGCAAGCTTGAGGCTGGCAAAGACAGTGCCTACCTGTCTTATCAGCTGGCCACCATCAAGACCGATGTTCCCCTGCACGAGAGTCCCGACGATTTGCGCAATGGCGAACCGGATATCGCGGCCCTGCGCGACTGGTATACCCAACTGGAATTCCGCGCCTGGCTGGAGGAACTGCTGGCCGGTGAAGACCCTGCCGGCGCGCCCGATATGCCCGCTGACGATCCCGCATACGAGATTATTACCGAACAGGCAGACCTGGAGCGGTGGCTGGCGCGACTGGAAGTTGCGGAGCTGTTCGCCTTTGATACCGAGACGACCAGCCTGAACTACATGGAGGCGCAGATTGTCGGGGTCTCCTTTGCGCTGGTTCCGGGGGAAGCCGCTTATGTACCGTTGGCCCACGATTATCTCGGCGTGCCCGAGCAGCTTGACCGCGACGCGGTCCTGGCGCAGCTAAAGCCGCTGCTGGAAAACGAAACCCGCGCCAAGGTTGGCCAGAACCTGAAATACGATGCGAGCGTGCTGGCCAATCACGACATCATCCTGCGTGGTATTCGTCACGACACCATGCTTGAGTCCTATGTGCTCAATTCAATTGCAACCCGCCACGATATGGACAGCCTGGCGCTGAAATATCTGGGACGCAAGACCACGCACTTTGCTGATATCGCCGGCAAGGGTGCAAAGCAGCTCACCTTTAACCAGATCAAGCTGGAAGATGCCGGCCCCTACGCCGCCGAAGACGCCGATATTACCCTGTGCCTGCACCAGCTATTGTGGCCCCGCTTGCAGGCAATGCCCGGCCCCTCCAGCGTTTACACCGATATTGAGTTGCCACTGGTGCCCGTATTGTCGCGCATTGAGCGCACCGGCGCCCTGCTGTCCATGGACCTGCTGCACAGCCAGAGCCTGGAGCTGGAAAGTCGGCTGAAAACACTCGAGGCCGAAGCCCACGAGCTCGCCGGGCAGCCCTTCAACCTGGGTTCGCCCAAGCAGCTGGGTGAAATCCTGTTTGAGAAGCTGGAGTTGCCAATACTGCGCAAAACGCCCAAGGGCGCGGCATCCACGGCGGAGGAAGTGCTGGCGGAACTGGCGCTGGATTACCCGCTGCCGAAAGTCTTGCAGGAGTATCGCGGCCTCAGTAAGTTGAAGTCCACCTATACAGACAAGCTGCCAGAGATGGTGAATCCGCGTACAGGGCGCATACACACATCATACCACCAGGCGATAACCGCTACCGGCCGCCTTTCCTCCTCGGACCCCAACCTGCAGAATATCCCGATTCGTACCCTGGAAGGGCGCCGTATCCGGCAGGCGTTTATCGCGGCCCCGGGCTATTGCATAGTGGCTGCGGATTACTCCCAGATTGAGCTGCGTATCATGGCCCACCTGTCTTCGGATGAAGGGCTGTTGCGGGCTTTCCGGGACGGACTGGACGTACACCAGGCCACCGCGGCCGAGGTTTTTGGCGTGGGCCTGGAATCGGTGTCCCCGGAGCAGCGGCGGCGGGCGAAGGCGATCAATTTTGGCCTCATTTACGGGATGTCGGCTTTTGGCCTGGCCCGCCAGTTGCAGCTGGGGCGCAAGGAAGCCCAGGAATATATTGAACGGTACTTCGAGCGCTATCCCGGCGTACAAACCTATATGGACAACACCCGGGCCAGTGCTCGCGAGCAGGGCTACGTGGAGACCCTGTTTGGCCGTCGACTGTATCTGCCGGAGATCAACGCCAGTAACAAAATGCGCGCCCAGGCCGCCGAGCGAACCGCCATCAATGCGCCGATGCAGGGCACCGCGGCGGATATCATCAAGAAAGCAATGCTCACGGTTGATCACTGGTTACAGGAATCCGGGGTAGACGCCCGGATGATCATGCAGGTCCACGATGAGCTGGTGCTGGAAGTGGCAGAGGATAGTGTGCCCGAGGTGTGCTCCACGCTCTGCGAGCTGATGTCCGGTGCCGCCGAGCTGGCGGTACCACTGCTGGTGGAGGCCGGTTCCGGAAAAAATTGGGATGAGGCGCACTGAACAGTGAACTTTCCGCATAGGGCCGGGTCTCATTTTACGTAGCACGAGTTGCTACTGTTCTGCCGGCTTATTCTCCATGGGCCGTCGGAATACGTCTCTTCCCCAGAGACCAAGCTGTCCCGGCGGTCTGGCCCCCTACAGGCCGCCGGGTTTTTTTATTTATTCCCCTCTCTCCTCTCCCGACAGCGCCCGGTCTCGTTGGCGTCGCCAGGGTTAGTCTTCTTGTTGCCGGTGATCCAGCCAGCGGTAGAGCGTCCTGCGGGTCACCCCGAGGATCTGCGCAGCGCGTCGCTTGTTGCCTTTGGTGTGGGCCATGACCTGGTCCACATAGCGGCGCTGGTGCGTTTCCAGGCTGTGCCATTCTTTTTCCCGCGGTAACCCCGGGGCCAGTGGCTGCTCGGGGGGCTGTTGATGTCCCTTCACTCTTGCCGGCAGATGCTCGCTGGTAATCAGGCCGCCTTCGCAGAAGGTCACCGCACGTTCCATGATGTTCCCCAGCTCCCGGACATTGCCCGGAAACGGGTATCCGCGCAGGCAGTTGAGTGCATCGTCGCTGAAGCCCCTGATGCGGCCTTTACCCGCTGCTGGTTGCCGGGCGAGGAAAAAATTCGCCAGCTGCAACCAGTCCTCGCCGCGCTCACGCAGGGGCGGTACTCGCAAGGCAAAGGTTTCCAGTCGGTAGTAAAGGTCCTCACGGAAATCCCCGGCAGAGACGGCTTGTTCCAGGTCGTGATGGGTTGCGGCAAGAATGCGTACGTCCACCTCGATCTCCTGATCACTGCCCACCGGACGCAGTCGCCCGTCCTGTAACACCCGCAGTAGCTTTGCCTGCAATGCCAGTGGCATTTCGCCAATTTCATCCAGCAGCAGCGTGCCGCCGTTCGCTTCCTGCAACAGGCCGCCGCGCTGGTTGCGAGCGCCGGTAAACGCACCGGCCTTGTGCCCGAAGAACTCACTTTCCATCAGCTCTGAAGGAATCCCACCGCAGTTCACCGCGAGGAATGGCGCATTGGCGCGCGGGCTTTCCGCGTGAATGGCCCGGGCCACCAGCTCTTTGCCGGTGCCGCTCTCTCCCAGTACCAGCACGGGCCCCCCGGCTGGCGCGATCTGGCGAATCTCCTGCACCAGGCTGCGCATCGGAACACTGCTGCCGAGCATGCCGTGGAATGGCTTGTCGGTGAGCAGTTCCCGATAACTGCTGATTTCGGCCTGCAGACGCTGCTGTTCCAGCAATCGCTGCACAGAAAGCTGCAGATGGTCAAAATCGATGGGTTTGGTAATGAAGTCATCGGCGCCAGCCCGCAATGCCTCTACCGCCTGGCGGACAGTGCCAAAGGCCGTGATAATCAGGACGCCGGGCCGGGGCAGGCTGCTCTGTAGTTGCGGTAGCAGCGTCATACCGTTACCGTCGGGCAGCCGCAGGTCACTGATTACCAGGGCCGGGGGCGCACCCTTGAGCTCCGTTTGTGCCCCGGCAATGCTGGCGACGGCGGTAACGTGGTAGCCATCGGCTTCCAGCTCCTCGACCAGCAGTTCGCGCAGGCCGTCATCGTCTTCGATCAACAGGATGCGCTCCCGACTCATAGCGGTCGTTCCGGGGCCGGGCCCGAGGGCAGCCACAGTGACACCCTGCCCCCGCCCGCAGCGCTATCGCCCAGGTTGATGGTGCCGCCGTGCTCGTCAAGAATACTGGCGGAAATGGCCAGGCCCAGGCCTGTACCCTCTCCGGAAGCACGGGTGGTATAGAACGGCTCCATCAGTTGGTCGCGATTGCCGGGAAACCCCGGGCCGTCGTCACTGATATCAATATTTACACCACCCTGACTGCCGGATGCCGTAACTAAAACCCGGTACCGGGCAACCTGGGCGGCGTTGCGTATGATATTAAGCAGGGCCAGCTGCAGCCGCCGCCGGTCGCCCTGCAGCGGCTGCAGGGTCTGCCCGCATGGCTGGTACTGGGCAACCACCGCTTTACCGCTGAGCTCTTCGGCAACGGTGTTCACCGCATCCCGGATCAGTCTGTCAGTATCAATTGGCTCTACCTGTGGTTCTGCGGGGCGGGAATAATTGAGCAGATCATGTACCGTTTCAGTGAGCTGTCGTACCTGGTGCCGTATTGCCGCCAGATCGCGGTCGTCAGCCCCGAGGTATCTGCCCAGGCGCCGCGCGCGGCCCTCTATGACACTCAGCGGTGCACCCAGTTCGTGGGCAAAGCCCCGGGTAATGCGACCGACCGTGGCCAGGGTCTGGCTGTCGCGCAGTTGCAGCTGCAGGGTTTGCTCTGCCATCCGCCTTTGCTCCAGCTCCTGCTCCCGCCGCTGTATGCCGTCCAGCATGGTATTGAGACCCACCGATATGGACTGCACCTCCCGTGGTCCCCTGATTTCGAAGCGATAACCGGGGCTATCTGCTGCCACCCGGGCCATTCCCTGGCGCAGTAGTTTCAGGTGGCGGCCGATACCGCGGTAATGTCCGGTGAGTACGGTGCCGATAATGACCGCGGCCAGCAGTGCCCAGAGACTCCAGGCGAGCCAGGTGAGCCGACTGAGGGCGCTGGTGAAATCTGTCTGCCGGCGGGTAATCTGGATGAAGCCCTGGGTCCGGTCCGACTCGTCGAACAAGGGCATGAAATGGGAGAAAACCCGGCGCCCCCCCACCTTCCGATACTCTTCGCGCTTTTCGCCGGAATCGGCCAGCTGCAGCGGGATCCTGCTATGGGTGAGGTCTCGCTCGGTGATGCCGGCGGCGGCCATGCGGCGGCCGTCGCTGTCGAACACCGAGGCACCATACACGCGACCTATGGAGAACACGGAGGCCAGGGTCGCTTTCATGTTTTCCCGCTCGCCGTTCAGCAGGGCCTCTGTCACTGGCCCACTGATGGCGCGGGCGATTAACTCAAGATCGCTCTTGAGCAGGGTTTCCTGGAAGGCGTTGGCCTGTTCGAAGGCTACCCGGATAAACAGTGCCGCGACCAGTATCAGGGGCAACGCGACAAAACCCATGAGGGTTTGCTGCAGATTACCCAGTAGCTTGCCCAGGATCGGCCAGCGAGACGTCAGCTGTGTCATGAAGATACACCGCAAAATATACATGTATCGCAATGATACACTCGAGGATCATGTCATGACTAGAGGGGGGCGCTATGGATCTCTTGGAAAGCATGAAAAAGCCTATAATAATCAGAGAGATACGATTTTTCTTTTGCTCCTCCCCTGTTTTGGCACGTTATTTGATACTTGTGAGGTGTACATCCAACGTACCTTAGGAGGAATTATGATGTTCAAAGCACTTACAACCGCAACAATTACCACCGCTGCCATGGTCTTGCTGCTGGCGGGCCAGGTGGCCAGCGCCCAACAGGGACAGGCGCAGAACCAGGGGCAGGCCCAGAACCCGGCGGCCGAGGCGCCGATGAAGTCAGCCGATGTGACCGATTCCAGCCTGCAGCTCTATGTTCAGGTTGCAACAAAAATCACTGAACTGCGCGAGCAGTTTCAGCAGCAAATGTCTAATGTGGATACGCCTGAGGAAGCGCAGGCCCTGCAACAAAGAGCGTCAGGTGAAATGGTCGCCGCAGTAGAGTCCTTTGGCATGACGGTGGAGGAATATAACCAGATCGCCTACGCACTGCAGTCAGATGAAGACCTGCGTAATCGCCTGCAGGAGATGCAGGGCTGATAGTCGTATAGTCCCAATCGTAATGTCACCGGGGGCCTGTGGAACAGGCCCCCGTTTTTATATCTGGTCCTGCGGCGACCCATCTTCCACCGGGTCTCCGGCCTCAGCGTAAACACTCTCATCCATGAGCCAGGCATCAAGCACGGCTATCAGTTCCTTGTGCCCGGTGTGCTTGAGAGCTGAAAACAGCTGCACGCTCACCCGGTCACCGTAGTCCCGTGTCTGCTTGCGAACCTGTAACAGGGTATTGCCGGCGGGGCCGTTCTTGAGCTTGTCGGCTTTGGTCAACAGAATATGAACCGGCATATCGGCCGCTATTGCCCAGCCGAGCATTTGTCGATCGAACTCCTGCAAGGGGTGGCGAACGTCCATTAACAGCACCAGGCCGCGAAGGCTCTCTCGTGTTTGCAGATAGTTCTCCAGCTGTCTGGTCCACTCCCGCTTGACCGCCAGCGGTACTTTGGCGAAACCATAGCCTGGCAGGTCCACCAGTCGCTGGTTCTCGCTGAGCTCAAAGAAGTTGATCAGCTGGGTCCTGCCCGGTGTCTTGGAGGTACGTGCGAGCTTTTTATTTGCAGTTAAACTGTTTATTGCAGATGATTTGCCGGCGTTGGAGCGGCCGGCAAAGGCTACTTCCCAGCCGCTGTCTTCGGGACATTGTGAAACTTTGCCGGCGCTGGTCAGAAACGTTGCAGCGCGGTAGTCGGGTTTGCCGGGGACAGGATGTTGCATACGGAGGACTTGCCTTTTTTGCGCTGGGTAAGTCGTATATAATGCCACAGGTTAAAGAGCTCTGCGGCAAATCCCTGCAGGGCGCAATGAAAGTCCAAGCTATATTAGCAGAGGTACTCGATGAAAAAGCTCCTGGCACTTGGCGCACTGATGTTCGCCACTACTGCTGTTGCAGATGTCGATATGGGCAAATACAACAAAAGCTGCGCTGTATGTCATAATGCCGGCGTTGCCGGTGCCCCCAAAACAGGGGATGCCGATGCATGGGCGCCCAAGCTTGAAAAAGGCATGGATACGCTGGTCCAGTCGGTCAAGAATGGCCTGAACGCAATGCCCCCCAAAGGCATGTGTTTCGACTGTACCGATGAAGACTATAAGGCGCTAATTAATTATATGGCCGCACCGAAGGAGTAGCCTTCCGGCCCTCCCCCTCCCAATTTTGATCTGGAAGAGTCATGAAGAGAGTTCTTGTCCTTTGCGGGGTCCTGCTGGGATTGGCGCAGCCACTATCCGCAGCCACCCCGATACTTAACGGTGATGCCGCGGCCGGTGAGGCCCTCACGGGTATGTGCAGCGCCTGTCATGGTGCAGATGGCAACAGTATTGCCGGCACCTTCCCCAAGCTGGCGGGCCAGGGTCAGCGCTATCTGTATAAGCAACTAATGGATATTCGCGACGGCGCCCGTCCGGTGCCGAGTATGGTCGGTCAACTCGACGATATGACCAATCAGCAGCTCGCTGATATCGCGGCTTTCTACGCAGCACAGCAGTCCACTCGCGGCCAGACCGACCCCGAACTCCTGGCTCTTGGCCAGAGGGTCTATCGGGCGGGAGTTGCCGAGCGCAAGGTTGCAGCCTGTATCGCCTGCCACTCGCCCACTGGTAAAGGGAACGCCCCCGCGGGATACCCGATGCTCGCCGGCCAGCACGCCGAATATATCGCCACCCAGTTGCGTATGTATCGCAAGGGTTACGAAAATCCTGAAGGCCGTACCAATGACGGCGACACAAAGATAATGCGCAGCAACGCCTTCGGTCTCAGTGATATGGAGATTGAAGCAGTGGCAAGCTATGTCGCGGGCCTTAACTAGGCTCGCGTGATTGCCCTCGGTACGGGTCTCTTTGGTATTTTTACCGTGGTTACCGAACCTGGGCGTCTGCGTCAGGTCCTATAAGTGAACCCCCGCTCATGGAGAGATACATGTTCAAGCGACTGATTATTGGCACCTTCCTCTTGCTGGCTCCCCTGGTAGGAGCCGCCCAGGAAAGCTGGGAGGAAGGTACTCACTATGACCTGATTACGCCTGCCATTCGCACGGCTGACCCCGGTCGGGTCGAGGTGGTTGAGTTTTTCTGGTACGGCTGTGGCCATTGCTATACGTTCGAGCCACTGGTTAGTCGCTGGAAGGAGTCACTGCCGGAAGATGTCATTTTTACCGGCTCGCCCGCTATCTGGAACAAGCCCATGGAGCTGCACGCGGCGATGTTCTACGTTGCCGACGTGCTGGGTGTCAGTGACAAGATGCACACGGTCTTGTTTCAGGCGATGAACGTGGATGGCAAGCGACTGGCTTCGGAAGCGGCGATACGCGATGTATTTACCGCCAATGGTGTGGCCGCCGATGATTTTAACAAGGCGCTCAAATCATTCGGTGTCAGCAGCCAGGTGCGCCAGGCCAACAGCCGGGCCCGTGCCGCGCAGATTACCGGCACCCCGGAAATGATGGTTAATGGCAAGTACCGGATTTCCACCCGCAAAGCCGGTAGCCAGGCCAATATGCTGAAAATAGCCGATTACCTGATCGAAAAAGAACGCGCGCTGCTGTCCGCCGACGCCGCCTGATCCAGCGCGCTTTGCGACTATAAACAAACAAGCCCCATGGTGGAGATCTATTTCTCGCCAATGCTTCTGGGGCTCTGCCTCCTGCTCGCGGTTGCCGTTGCGGCTACCGCCTTATGGTACACCGCCCGACCTTACGCTGGCCCCGGTTTCTGGATGGCAGGCAGTTGGGTGCTTATTGCGGGTGTGCTCTGCTTTATCGGCTTTATGGCGACCGGCAACCCCCTGCTCAACGTTTTGGGAAACGCCGGCCAGTTAGGCGGGGAGGCACTGTTCCTGCTTGGCGTCTTCCGTATTATGGACCGTCCGCTGCCCTGGTGGATCGTTATCGTAAGCGTCGGCGTGATGGTGATAGTCAATACTCACTACTGGCTGTATGAAGGCAATTCCGACTTCCTGATGGGTGTTTATTCGACCATTGCGGGTTTGCTGCCGTTGCAGGCAATCTGGATTTTGCTGCGCCGCCCCAACGACCGCGTGACCCGTCCTGCGCATCTGCTGGTAGGTATCAGCCTGCTGGTGTATTCAGGGGTTACCCTGACCCGGGGTTATCTGGGCTACCATGACTGGCTGCTGGAAAAACCCTATATTCCACCGCATGAGTCTTTCAGCTATCTGTTGCCCTACAACTTTGCGATACCGGCCCTGGTAATGGGCTTTGTAGGCGTGGCCCTGATGACGATGCAGCGTATTCTGGAGGCAAGCCAGAACTATGCCGAGCAGGCGAGACACAGTGCCGAACGCTTTGAAAAGCTACTGGGTGCGACCACTTCCGGCATTATGATTGTTCGTGATGGTGCCATCGTCGACGCCAACACAAAGCTGGAGTCGCTCGTTGGCCGGCCGCGCAGTGAATTGATTCAGGCCGACATTGGCACGCTGTTTCCACGCGAAAGCCAGGAATTGCTCCATGCCGCGCTATCCGCGGGGAGCGCCCGGCAGCTTGATGTTCAGGCTCTGCATGCCGCGAACAATAACTGGCCCGCTGAACTGTCGGTGGCTTCACTCGACAATGAACGTATTGTGGAAGTACGCGATGTCAGTCATCGCAAGGCGCTCGAGAGCCGGCTTGAACAACTTGCGACCCGGGACCACCTCACTGGCCTGCTTAATCGCCGCGCCTTTGATGATCTCGCCTCACGCGAGATTGGTCGGAGCCTGCGACACAAACGCCAGCTCTCCCTTGCACTTATCGATCTCGATTTTTTCAAGCGCATCAATGATACCCATGGCCATGCGGTGGGTGACGAGGTGCTGCGCCGGTTTGCCCGGTTCTGTGAATCCCGGATAAGAGAGACGGATCTGGTGGCGCGTTATGGTGGCGAAGAGTTTGTGCTGCTGATGCCTGACACCGACACCCTGGAAGCCTTCAAACTCCTTGACCGGATCAGGGCCTCAATGAGCTTTAATCTGAACCCTGATGAGCAGGCCCCAATCAACCTCACATTCAGCGCCGGCTTGTCAGATTGCGTGCCGGGCACAGACCTTAACAGCCTTCTCAAGCGGGCAGACAGGGCGCTGTACCGGGCGAAAGCAGAAGGCCGCAACCAGGTACAGGTAGCGACTCCTGATGCCGCATAGCTGTAATTCTCGCTTATCCCGGCGGGTGAGTACTTACATACCACTGCTGTACTTGGCGAGCGAAACCTTGCCGCTATTGCGAATCTGGCGAAAAGCCAGGCTGTATTCACGTAGCATTTCCAGGCAATAACTGAGCCGCGCCTCGAAATACGCCTGGGCGTCGGCGTTATTGGTGGCGGGATCTTCATTAAACACGGTGTCAACATAGCGGATGATCAGGTGTTCCGGTAAATAACATATCCGGCTGTTTTTGTAGCTGCTCATGCGCAGTTCCGCGACCGGATAGGAGCCGCCGTCAGCAACGGACACGGTAACGATAAGAGCCGGCTTGTGCGCAAGCTCTTCCCCGCCGGTCCACATCAGCAGGAAGTTTTTGAGACCCGGAGTGGCCATGCCATGCCATTCCGGAGAGATAATTATCAATCCGTCACAGCTATGGAGTTGTTCGCGCAAAGGTTGCAGCAGTTTCTGCCAGGCGGCATCCTCGGCATTCCAAACCCCCTCTTCCCACAGTGGCAGCGGGTTGTCCGCCAGTTCGTATACCCAGGTGGCCTCACACAACTCCTGTTGTTGTAATGTGCGCTCAATGTGCCGCGCAATCTTGGCACTCTGGGAATTGGGTCGGTGGCTGCCGCTGATGATGCCGATCTTCATGAGGTCTCCTGTCCGGTGATCGTAATTGTCAGATATCCAGCCACGTAGGTACTGGCAGTCCCTTGTTGTGCAGGAATACGGGATTGAAAAGCTTGCTCTGGTAGCGGGTGCCATAGTCGCAGAGGATGGTCACTATGGTGTGGCCGGGCCCCAGCTGCTCGGCAAGGCGTATCGCGCCCGCAATATTGACGCCGGCAGAGCCGCCGAGACAAAGGCCCTCGTGTTGCAGCAGGTCAAAGACACAGGGAAGCGCCTCCTCGTCACTTATGGTGAACGCGACGTCTACCCGGGCCTGCGCCACATTGTCGGTAATATGATTGATGCCAATTCCCTCCATGATGGAGGTGCCGGGGCTGGGCTTGATCTCGCCGTCGGTGAAATAATGGTATAGCGATGCACCGGAAGGGTCCGCAATACCGATAACAATGTTCTCGTTGTGGGCTTTGAGGGCTGTAGACACACCAGCGAGGGTGCCGCCGGTACCAACCGAACAGATAAAACCGTCGACCCCGCCCTCGGTCTGGCGCCAGATCTCCTGGCCGGTGGTATCGCGGTGAATGGCGCTATTGGCGAGGTTGTCGAATTGCCTGGCCCAGATGGCGCCCTGTGGCTCAGTGGCGGCGTACTTTTGGGCAAGGCGCTGTGCGGTATGAATATAATGGCCGGGTTCGCTGTAAGACGTCGCGGGAACCAGATGCAGGTCGGCCCCCAACAACTCAAGCGCGTCAATTTTCTCCTTACTCTGGGTCATGGGCATCACCACCGAGCTTTTGTATCCCAGCGCGTTGGCGAGCAAGGTCAGGCCGATACCGGTATTGCCGGCGGTACCTTCGACGATACGCCCTCCCGGCTTGAGTTCATGCGCCGCCTCTGCTGCCCTGATAATACCCAGGGCCGTGCGGTCCTTGACTGACCCGCCGGGGTTCATGAACTCCGCTTTGCCGAATATATGGCAGCCGGTGCGCTCTGATGCCTGGCGCAAATAGAGCAGCGGCGTATTGCCTATCAGCTGGGTAACATCTGCGGCGTTTTGCAAAATTCTATCTCCCTTTTACGTGATGGGCAGTATGCCACAGGCACACCCTGAGGGTCAGATTCCCGGGCTCGACCAGGAGGCTCAAAACTTACATGTTTGCCGTTAAAGAGCCGCTGTGGCATATTCGGGGGCTTGCAAGTCAAGACGGGTAAGCCAATGACGGAACAAAGGTTGTGAAACCCGGCAATCTGTTTCTGGATTCGCCGCCGGCCGCTACCGGTGCTGCTGCCGATAACCAGTCTGGCTATGGCGTTCACACACTCGAACTGTCCGTGATGAACTATATGGGCAGCGTTACCGCTGTCATCGTTGCCGGGTTTTCAATCTACCGTTACCAGACCGGTGACGTTAACGGTGCAGTGATCAACGCGCTGATCGTTTGCATGGCGCTGATAGCCATGCTCCTGGGTCGTGAGCGCCGCTTCGTTCAATACGCGCTGATCCTGTTCGGCCTCGCGATTACCGCCGCGGCGCTCATGAGCGCTCTGTTGGTCAGCAGCAATGGGTTATTGTGGGCCTACCTGGTGATCTGGGTAAATTGCCTGATCCTGCCCCGGATACTCACCCTTATTTTCAATGCCCTGGTAATTCTGCTGCTCGGGTTGACCTTTCGTCTGTTCGAGTCACCGTTGCACCATATCAGCTGGGTTACCGTGGCGATGTTGATGGCGGTATTCGGCCTGATTTTTACTAACCAGCTCAGGCAGCAGCGTCGCTTACTGGCCGCCCAGGCGACGCTTGATCCGCTCACCGGGGTCGGCAACCGGCGCCTGATGCAACAGCACCTGGAAGCCACCGTCGCCGAGCGTCGTCGCAGTAGCGACCGCAGCAGCACCATTATGGTCATTGACCTCGACCTGTTCAAAAAAATCAATGACAACCACGGGCACGATGCCGGCGACCAGGTGCTGGCAGACTTTGCCGCCAGGGTGCGAGATGTATTGCGCACGGAGGACGGCCTCTACCGTATGGGCGGTGAGGAGTTTGTGGTCCTGTTGCGGGGGATGTCCGCCAGCGCCGCGGCAGAGGCACTCCCGGAATTGCACCAACGCCTGAGCGGCTCCGTGGAGGGCCCCGATGGCCCGGTCAGGTTCTCCGCGGGAGCGGCGGTACTCAACCGCGGTGAGGACTGGTCGAGATGGCTTGCCCGTGCCGACGATGCACTTTACGAAGCCAAGGCAGCGGGCAGGGACCGGCTGGTTATTGTGCCCAGCTATGAGTCCGTTGCGTAATTCTGCCTGTTGAGTGTCTTTCCGCCCAAGGCCAGGGCGGCACCCGAGGTCAGCACCAGCGCAATCAGCATGGGTGTGGGCGAGTCCACCAGGAACAGGCCGATCAGTGCGCTCGCTGCCGCTGACACTGCCATTTGAATAAACCCCAGCAGAGCTGACGCGGTACCGGCCATATGCGGATACGGGTGCAGCGCAAGGCTCATGGCGTGCGGCAGGGTAAGCCCCAGGCCCGCGGTGTAGAACATCATCGGCAGCATCAGTGCCAGCACACTTTCGGGCAACAGCATGCCGGCAACAGCCATGCTCAGGCTGGAGGCAGCTGCCAGACCGATGCCCAGTAAGACTACCCGATGTGAGCTGAAGCGACCCGCCAGACGTGCACTGAGTGCACTGCCGCTTATGTAGCCCACGACGGTGGTGAGGAATATGGCGCCAAAGTACTTGAGGGGCACGCCCAGCATTTCCAGGTAAACGAATGCAGAGGATGCGAGGTAAACCATCAGTCCGGCATAGACGAGGGAGCTGGTGACTACCACTGTCATGAAGGGGCCGCTGCGTAATAATACGCTGTAATTGCGCAGGATAACCCTTGGATGCAGGCTCTGCCGGTGTGGAAGCGACTCTCCCAGGTAGCGCGTCAACAGCAGTAATATCAGGCTGGCATAGACAGCCAGGAAAACGAAAATGCTGGGCCAGGGGAATGCCAGCATCAACCAGCCGCCCAGGGTGGGTGCAACCGCAGGCGCCAGCGCCATCAGCATGGCGATCAGCGACAGTGCGCGTGCGGCTCGCCGGGGGCCGAACAGGTCCCGGGCAATAGTTCGGGCCAGAGTGGGGCCGACACAGGCGCCCACGCCTTGCAGGAACCGGAAAACCAGCAACTGCTCCACTGTGACAGACAGGCTGCAGCCGATGCTGGCCATGATAAACAACACTATGCCGCTGGCGATAACCGGTTTGCGACCAAACCGGTCTGCCAGGGGCCCGCACAACAGATGAAATACCGCAAAGCCCACCAGGTAGGCACTCAGGGTGAGCTGAATGGCGCCGACATGGGTGTCGAGGGCGCTGCGCATCGCCGGCATGGCCGGCAGGTACATATCGATAGTAAGCGGGCCGAGTGCCGCCAGGGAAGCCAGCAGCCCCAGCAACCAGGGTGAATCCGGGGTCAGATGGCGGTTTTTCATGGGCCGCGATGCTAACACGGTAGCGACTTCCGGCAAACGACATTGCCCGGAATGCGTTTCGGCTGTGCAGATTCAGCTCTCGAACTTGAGTACTGTTTTCCACCACAGGCGTGGCCAAAGCGCGTGCCATAACATGAGCAGGCGGGCCTCCCCCGGATAAATGATGTCGCGGTCCCTGGCAACACCCTTGTCGATGGCATCGACAATTTTTTCCGGGTTTGCCAGTCGGCCGGACTTCTTGGCCTCAATGATGCTGCCCGGGCTGTCGGTTGCCAGAGTCTGGTCGATCAGTGGGGTATTGACCGCCGGCGGGCACACCAGGTGCACCCTTACGCCCGAATCACGAAGTTCGTTCTGCAGTATCTCGATATAGGTATTAACGGCTGATTTGGTCGCACAGTAGCCACCCATATGCGGTACGGGCGCGTGGCCCGCAATCGAGCCAAAGGCAATAATACGGCCACTGCGCCGTGCCAGCATTCCCTTCAATGCAGTCTGGATTACGTAGGTGGTTCCAAAATAGTTGATCTGGAACAGCCGCTGCATGCTCTCGTGAGTATGGTCAATGAGCTTGTGGCTGGGCATCAGGGCGGCGCCGTGTACCAGGTGATCGATGGGCCCCAGGGTATGCTCGACCTGGTCAACTTTCGCTTCAACATCCTCCAGGTTACCGATATCGCAGTGCCAGCCAGTGATATTGGGATGTTCGGCGGCAGTGGCTTCAAGCCCGCTTTCGTTAACGTCGAATATTGCAACCCGGGCACCGCGCGCTGCGAGGCGCAGCGCAATGATACGGCCCATGCCGCTGGCGCCCCCCGTTACCAGCGCCACCTTACCTGTCATATCGTCCATCCTGGTGCTCCTTTTAGGTTCCCATGGGGATCATGCACTCTAGCGGGTGTTCACAACAAGTTCCCTCGCGGCCACTGATACTGGCCGGAGTGTGCCCCCAACCACCGCAGGCGTCAGTTCAAATCTCGGTATCATTGGTAATATGATCCAGTGGCAGGGCGGTTTTCAGTATTACCTGGCGTAGTTCGAAACTTGAGTGAACCCCCGTAACCCCGGGGATACGGGTTAATTTGCCGAGCAGGAATCGCTCGTAGTACTGCATGTCGGGGATCACTACTTTGAGCAGATAGTCGGCGCTCTGGCCGGTGACAACGGAACATTCCATCACTTCCGGGAACTCGCGAACCTGCGCTTCGAAGGCGTCGAAGCGGTCGGGAGTATGACGATCCATGCTGATGCCGATCCAGGCGGTAAGCTTGAGTCCCAGGCGGGGCTGATCCAGTAGTGCAGCGGTGCCCCGTATGAGCCCGGATTCCTCCAGACGTCGAACACGTCGTGAGCAGGGCGTAGGTGACAGACCGATGCGCTCTGCCAGCTCCAGGTTACTGATGCGGCCGTCGTTCTGCAGGATGTCGAGGATCCGGCGGTCTGTGCGGTCCAGTTTCATTGAGGCTTTCCGTGGCGTAGTTTTCGATTAAAGAAGTTAGTATAGCCAGAATATGAAACCTTTGTAGACTAAAACGCTACAAAATACGCGACTGAACGGAGGATTTGCAATCATTCACTCTATCGCCAGCGTTATACTATGCATCTGGCTGAATGAGCATCTGTTGTCGTCAGTGCGTTCCGATTACCATTGCGGCGCATGCCTGGACGACGCCTCATAAGGGTGGTTGCGCGGGCTAGAATCCGCCTCGCAATAGATGCACAGCCTTCAATTTTCAGTAAGCAGACACAGGATCGGGCCGTCATGAGCCAGTTTGACCATCGCAAATACCAGCCATTTCAACCAGTGCGGATGACCTCGCGGCGCTGGCCGGACCGGCAGATCGAACAAGCACCCTACTGGTGCAGTGTAGACCTGCGCGACGGTAACCAGGCCCTGATTGAGCCGATGACGACCGCACAGAAATCGCGTCTCTGGGATCAGTTGCTGAAAATAGGCTTCAAGGAAATTGAGGTCGGTTTTCCCTCGGCTTCCAGCCACGACTTCAATTTCGTGCGCGAGCTGATCGAGAACGACCGTATTCCGGATGATGTAACTATCCAGGTATTGACCCAGGCGCGCCCGGAACTGATCGAAAAAACCTTTGAATCCCTGCGCGGCGCGCGACGGGCGATCGTTCATGTCTACAATTCAACCTCCACCGTTCAGCGGGAACAGGTGTTTGCCCTGGATCGTACCGGGATTGTCGATATTGCACGGCGCGGCGCCGAGCTGGTCATGGACTGCGCCGCCCGCTACCCGGATACCGAGTGGGTGTTCGAATACTCCCCCGAAAGTTTTACCGGCACCGAGCTGGATTTTGCGGTGGAGGTCTGCAACGCCGTTACCGAGGTATGGCAACCCACCCCCGCCAACCCGGTGATTCTCAATCTGCCGGCCACGGTGGAAATGAGTACACCCAATGTCTATGCGGACCAGATAGAGTGGTTTTGTGACCACGTCGCGCGTCGTGATTCAGTGCTGGTGTCATTGCACACCCACAATGACCGGGGTTGCGGGGTCGCAGCGGCGGAGCTGGGTGTCCTGGCGGGCGCCGACCGGGTGGAGGGTACGCTCATGGGTAACGGCGAACGCACCGGTAATATGGACATCATTACCATGGCCATGAATCTCTACAGCCAGGGTGTCGACCCCCGGCTGCAATTGGGACACATGGATGAAATCATCCAGACGGTGAAAGAGTGTACCCAGTTGCCGGTACATCCGCGTCACCCCTATGCGGGTGAACTGGTATTCACGGCATTTTCCGGTAGCCACCAGGACGCGATCAAGAAGTGCCTGTCGAAGCGGGATCAGCTTGATCCGTGGCAAGTAGCCTACCTGCCGATTGACCCGGCGGATATCGGTCGCTCCTACCAGGAGGTGATCCGCATCAACAGCCAGTCGGGCAAGGGTGGAATCGCCTATGTCCTGGAGCGGGATTACGGCTACGAGCTGCCACGCTGGCTGCAGATTGATTTCAGCAAGGCGGTACAGGCCTTTGCGGAAGAGCAGGAAAGCGAGATAGCCCCCGAAGCCATTTATACGCTGTTCGAACGCACCTACCTCGACTCTGGGGGTCGCTGGCGCCTGGGTGATTACCAGGTGAGCCGTACCGACCAGGTCGACCAGCTCACGGTCGAGCTGCGCGAGGGTGGTGAGCGACACGCATTAACCGGTACCGGCGGTGGTGTGGTGGCTTCGTTCGTCGACGCCATGGAGCACTTCGTCGGCAAGCAGATTGTACTGGTGGAGTACAGTGAGCACGCACTGAGCCAGAGCGCCGACGCTGAGGCGGTATGCTATATCCAGCTCAATATTGATGGCGAGCGCTACTGTGGCGTAGGCCGCAGCGCGGATATTATCCAGGCGTCACTGGAAGGCATCCTTGGCGCCATCAACCAGGCCGTGGCCCCGAGCCACACTGCGGCGGCCTGAGCACACCTGCCCGGCTGTCGTCGATCAGTAAGGGTGGCGGTGAAAGTATTCTTTCGCCGCTGCTTTCACGCGTCCCGCGAGCATCAGTGACGCTATCATTGTGGGGATGGCCATCAGGCCGTAGGAGCCGGAGATCAGGTTGAATACCACGTCGATGCTGACGCTGGCGCCGAAAATCACTGCGCCAATGTAAAACCACTGGTAATAGCGCTGCAGCCTGGCCCCAAACAGGAAACCGAAGCACTTGGCACCGTAATACCACATGGTGAACATAGTGGTGCTGGCCAGTATCAGGGTTATGAACATCAACAGTCCTGCGCCGAGACTGCCCAGGTCCTCCCGAAAAGCGTTGGCGGTCAGGGTAATACCCGACAGCTCCCCCGGGTTTTGCCAGTTACCCGCCAACAGGATAACCAGGGCGGTGCAGGTGCACACTATCAGGGTGTCGGCGACGGGTCCCATCATTGCCACCAGTCCCTCGCGGATGGGTTCATTGGTCCGTGCCGCACCGTGTGCCATGACCTCCGTACCCACTCCCGCTTCATTGGAAAACACACCCCGGCTGATGCCGATCAGCATTATGCCCAGCAAGCCACCACCGGCCGCCCGGGGGCTGAAAGCACTGCCGACAATATCCGCCAACAACCCCGGTACCTGCTCAAAATGCAGAATCAGCAAATATACGGTCATGGCGAGATAGGTGACTACCATTAGCGGCAGCAGGGTCACCGCCACCCTGGCCACACGGCTCAGGCCACCGGAGATCACACTGGCCACCAGGGCTGCGATCACGCAACCAATGAGGAAGCTGGTGAGCTGCGGGTCGCCACCGTCAAACAGGTTGTCGCGAACCAGGGCGGTCAGCTGGTTGGCCTGGAAAATGGGCAGTGTGCCCACCAGCCCCGCCAGCGAGAACATGATTGCCAGTGGATAAAAGCGCCTGGGCAGCGCTTCCCGGATAATGTACATGGGCCCGCCCTGCAGTTTGCCCTCACTGTCCTTGCCGCGGTACATCACCCCGAGGGTGCAGGTAAAGAACTTGGTGGCAATGCCCACCAGCGCCGAGATCCACATCCAGAAAACGGCACCTGGCCCACCCGCGACAATAGCCAGCGCCACCCCCGAAATATTCCCCAGCCCCATGGTGCCCGATAGTGCGGCTGCCAGAGCCTGGGCGTGGGTCAGGTCGCCGGGCTGGTCCGGGGTATCGTGACGGCCGAGCATGATGCCAATCCCGTGGCCGAAGTGCCGATAGGGTAAAAAACGTGAATAAAATGCGAAGAAGAGGCCGCCACCCAATAGCAGGGCAACCAGCGGCGTACCCCATACGGCATTGGCGAAGCTGGCGGAAAGTTGCTGTAACTGCTCCATGGTGATGGCTGTTCCTCTGGCAAAAGCGCGAGAATAACACAGCACAATGCTAAACTTTGGCAGATGAACGTACGCATTATCGCCCTGCTGGCGGCGCTGCTGCCTTTTTTCGCGGTCCACCTGACCTGGCTGGTGGCAGCAAGCTATGGCCTGGTGGAATGGTGTAACCCCTATATCGACAGCTGTACCTCGATCAGTGCCACAGGCCGCCATGCCCCTGCCAGTTACCTGTTCCGGGCTACCATGCTACCCGCGGCAGTGGTGCTGGCAGCCTACTGGTGGTGTAACTACAGCTGGCTGCGTGCGCTGGCGTTGCGCGCCGGTGCCGCCAGTCCCAATCACTCCCCGGGCTGGATGCTGGTGCTGGGCTTGCTGGCCTCCATCGGCCTGATACTTTATGTCACGGTGCTGGGCGAATCCGGCGATACCTGGCGATTCCAGCGACGTGCCGGCACCGTGCTGTTTTTCTCGTTTACCTTCCTCGCGCAGCTGTTATTCGCAGCGGAACTCCAGCGGCTGCAGCAATACTTTCCAGACTCCCGGTTATTGGTGCGGGCGATGTGGTGGGTCTGCTATATCCTGTTGGCACTGGGAGTAATTACCGTGGTGTTCCAGGCCTGGGATGACGTAAGGTATCGCAGCGTTGAAGATGCTTTTGAATGGGTACTCAGCCTGCTACTGCAAACCAACTTCCTGCTGGGCTATTTCGTCTGGCGGCGGGCAAACTGGCAGTTGCAGATATATCAACCGGCTCCATAACAGGGCCATCCATTGATCGACAGGAGTCAATCATGACCAAGCCGAGCCCGGTGCTGGCGGATGTTCAGGCGGCGAGAGAGCGTATTGCGGGCCACATACATGAGACGCCTGTGTACTCCAGTGAGCTACTGGATGCGCATACCGGTGCCCGAGTGGTATTCAAGTGTGAAAACCTGCAGAAAGCGGGGGCATTCAAGGCCCGGGGGGCGAGCAACGCGGTGTTCAGCCTGGACGATGCCCAGGCCGCTCTTGGGGTGGCGACCCACTCGTCTGGTAATCACGGTGCGGCGCTGGCCATGGCGGCGCGCCGTCGGGGTATCACGGCCCACGTTGTCATGCCGAGCAACGCGCCCGCAGTCAAGAAAGCCGCGGTGGTTACCTACGGTGGCCACGTGATTGAGTGCGAGCCTACCCTGCTGGCGCGCGAGGCCGCTCTGGCAGAATTGGTGGCGGCGACGGGTGCCCACGTGGTGCACCCCTATAATGATCCCCGGGTGATTGCCGGCCAGGGCACCGTGGCCCTGGAAATTCTCGAACAGGTGCCTGATCTGGAGGTGATTGTGGTGCCGGTGGGCGGCGGGGGATTATTGTCGGGTGTTGCGGTGGCCATGAAAAGCCTGCGTCCCGAGGTGGAGGTGATAGCCGCGGAGCCGGCCGGTGCCGATGATGCGTTCCGCTCATTCGGGCTGGGCCGCCTGGTCCCCCAAACAGCCCCCGATACCATAGCGGACGGGCTTCTGGCGGGATTGGGAGAGCTTAACTTTGCCCTTATCCAGCGGTATGTGGATACCATCGTTACGGTAACGGACGACAGTATCATGGCCGCCATGCGCCTGCAGTGGACCCGGCTCAAAACCGTGGTGGAGCCCTCCGGGGCTGTCAGTTTTGCCGCTTTGCTGGAACATCCGGAGCGATTTCGTGGCCGTCGCGTGGTCTCCGTTATCAGCGGGGGTAACCTGGATCCCGACCGGCTCCCCTGGTGACTGTGATGCGCGGCCGATTGCTGATCGCCTGCCTTATCCTGGCGTTTCTCGCCGGCTGCAGCAGCACCCGGTTTTTCTACAATCGACTGGATTTCCTGCTGCCCTGGTATCTCGGTGACTATGTTGAGCTGGACCGGCAGCAAGACCGCTACCTGCATCGGGAAGTAGACGCCTTCCTGGCCTGGCACCGGCGTGAGGAGCTGCCCCGTTATCTGACCCTGCTTGATGACTTCGTCACCAGGCTTGATCGAGAGGTGACGACAGAGGATCTGGTCCTGGTCACTGTTGGCGTCGAGCGGGCTTTGTTGCGCCTGCAGGAGCGCGCCCTGGAGTCAATGCTGGCGCTGGGGGACGAGCTTGCTGACCGGCAAATAACGGAGTTCATTGCTACCTTGCGGGAACAGCAGTCCGAGTACGAGGAAAAGTATCTGGAGCGCAGTGATAGCGAATACCGCGATGACGCCTGTGAACGCCTGATTGATAACGCCCGAACCTACATTGGCCGCCTGCAATCTGAGCAGAAGGACGCGCTGCACCAGGCCTGCGATGACCTGCAACGTTCAGATTCAGTCTGGCTGGAGGCCCGCGCCGGGTGGCTCGTGTACCTTGAGCAGATCCTGCAGCGCGAGCCCGGCTGGCAAGAACGTCTGCGACGGGCGCTGGCCGCGCGCAATGAGCGGATGTCGGAGCAATACCGTGCCGTCTACAATCATAATTTCGGCGTGATTCAGCAGGCCGTGGTGACGTTGCTGAATAGTCGCAGTGAGCGGCAGGACGCTCACTTGCGACGCAAGCTCGACAAATTGCGGCGCGATATATCGGCGTTGATCGAACAGGGCCTGGACAGTTCACAGTGGAACAGCGTCGACCAGGCTCCACTTGCCCTGCCCGCATCCTGAGGTGCGCGCCACTCAGTCAAGCAAGGACAAGTCCCGTACCGCGCCTTTGTCGGCACTGGTGACCATGCTGGCATAGACCTTGAGTGCGGCGCTGACCTTGCGTGGCCGCTCTGCCGCCGGGCGCCAGCCGGCCTTGCCCCTGGCCTCCATGGCAGCGCGTCGGGTCGCCAGCTCTTCTGCACCCAGGACGACATTGATGCTACGTGCAGGAATGTTGATCTCGATAATATCCCCCGCCTCAACCAGGGCAATGGCCCCCCCCGCCGCAGCCTCCGGCGACACGTGGCCGATCGACAAGCCGGAGGTGCCGCCGGAAAACCGACCGTCGGTCAGTAGTGCGCAGGCCTTGCCCAGGCCCTTTGATTTCAGGTAGCTGGTGGGATAGAGCATCTCCTGCATGCCGGGTCCGCCACGGGGACCTTCGTAGCGAATAATCACCACATCACCCGGCTTGACCTTGTCCTCCAGAATATCGGCGACCGCGCCTTCCTGGCTTTCGCAGATATAGGCCGGGCCGGAGAATACATGGATACTTTCGTCGACGCCGGAGGTTTTCACCACACAGCCATCCTCGGCGATATTACCGTAGAGCACCGCCAGCCCGCCCTCGAGTGAAAAGGCATGCTCCAGGTTGTGAATGCAGCCGTTTGCGCGGTCCAGATCCAGGCTCGGCCAGCGCGTATCCTGGCTGAAGGCAGTCTGGGTGGGGATGCCGCCGGGACCGGCCTTGAAAAACTGGTGTACCGCGGGATCGGTGCTGCGCACGATATCCCATTGCTCCAGGGCCTCACCCATGCTCGGGCTGTGGATGGTGGGGCAGTCGCGGTGCAGCAGGCCGGCCCGGTCGAGTTCCCCGAGAATGGCCATGACGCCGCCGGCCCGGTGTACATCTTCCATGTGGTATTGCGGCGTATTCGGGGCCACCTTGCACAATTGCGGGACCTTGCGCGAGATTCTGTCGATATCGGCGAGGTCGAAATCCAGTTCCGCCTCCTGGGCCGCTGCCAGCAGGTGCAGAATGGTGTTGGTGGAGCCCCCCATGGCGACATCCAGGCACATGGCGTTTTCAAAGGCGTTGAAGCTGGCGATATTGCGCGGCAATACGCTGGCGTCGTCCTGCTCGTAATAGCGTTTGCAGAGTTCGACCACCAGCCGGCCCGCGCGCAGGAACAGCTGCTCCCGGTCGGCGTGGGTAGCCAGGGTAGAGCCGTTGCCGGGCAGGCTCAGGCCGAGGGCTTCGGTCAGGCAGTTCATCGAATTGGCGGTGAACATGCCCGAGCACGAGCCGCAGGTGGGACAGGCGGAGCGCTCGTATTCGGCCACATCCTCATCGCTGGCGTCGCTGTCGGCGGCGATCACCATGGCATCTACCAGGTCCAGCTTGTTTTCCGACAACTTCGTCTTGCCTGCTTCCATCGGGCCGCCTGACACAAACACGACCGGGATATTCAGCCGCAGTGCGGCATTGAGCATCCCCGGGGTGATCTTGTCGCAGTTGGAAATGCACACCAGCGCATCGGCACAATGGGCATTCGCCATGTATTCAACCGAGTCGGAAATGATATCCCGGCTGGGCAGGCTATAGAGCATGCCATCGTGGCCCATGGCGATACCATCATCCACCGCAATGGTGTTGAATTCCTTGGCAACACCGCCTGCTGCTTCAATTTCCCTTGCCACCAGCTGTCCCAGGTCTTTCAGGTGCACGTGGCCGGGTACAAACTGGGTGAAGGAGTTGACCACCGCAATGATGGGCTTGCCAAAATCGCCGTCCTTCATTCCCGTGGCGCGCCAGAGTGCGCGAGCGCCAGCCATGTTGCGGCCATGGGTGGATGTTTTGGAGCGGTAAGCTGGCATGATGGGTACCTGTTCTTGATCCGCTGGATGCGGCGGGGGATGGCAGTAGGAATCGGTTGCGCAGGATAGCAAAAATTGTCCGGCAGAGTCACAACGACGTGCCCCGGTGAAAGCATGGTCTGAACCTGCTGCAGTGGCCGCCCCGCGGCCGCGGGACAGCCTGCCGATTACACCGTCTTGAAGAAAACCTTGGAGTTGCGTTGCAGGTTATACAACGCCTGCTTTTGCATGGGCAGGGCATCCCGTGAACACTCCTCGAACCCCTGTTCCAGAAACCAGTGTGCGGTTTGGGTGGAGAGCACGAAAACGCGGTTCAGACCCTGGGACCGGGCCTCGCCCTCCAGTTCATGGAGCAGGCGCTGGCCGCGATTGCTGCCCCGGTAATCCGGATGGGAGACGATGCAGGCCAGTTCGCCACAGTCTTCCTCGGGAAACGGATACAATGCGGCGCAGGCAATGATGCGACCGTCGCGCTCGAGAACCCGGAACTGGCGAATTTCATTTTCCAGCAACTCTCTTGAACGCTTGACCAGTATCCCCTCTCGCTCCAGTGGTTCTATCAGTTCCAGAATGCCACCGACATCGTCGATACTGGCATTGCGGGACTGCTCGTAATCGTCTTTTGCCACCAGGGTGCCATTGCCGTCGTGGGTAAACAGCTCTTCCAGTAACGCACAGTCGTCCCGGTAGCTGATGATATGGCAGCGTGGCACACCGGCCACGCAGGCGCGTCGTGCAGTCGCCAGCAGATCCGCCTGTTCCCTGTCGGTCACTTCAAGGTCCGCCAGTTCGGCCACCGCCAGCTGTCGCAGGAGTTTGCCCTCACGGTTGGCAATGCCGGCTGCGGCGCCAAAAAGCAGTAGCTTGTCAGCACCGATACCGGCGGCACACCGCACCGCAATGTCTTCAAGCGCCAGATTGAATATTTCACCGGTTGGCGAGTAACCCAGGGGCGATAACAGCACTATGGAGCCCGCTGCGAGTTGTTGCTGAATGCCGACGCTGTCGATCCGGCGTACGCGGCCCGTATGCTGGAAATCCACCCCATCGACGACACCGATCGGCCGGGCTGTCACAAAATTGCCGGAGCAGACCCGCATACGTGCACCGTGCATGGGCGAGTTTGACTGGCCCATGGACAGTAGCGCCTCAATCTGGGTTCGCAGTGCGGCCGCTGCATCTATCACGTGGTGCAGCGTAGAACTGTCGGTAATGCGCATATCGCCATGAAACCGGCTCTCGATGCCGTCCTGCTGCAGGCGGGTCTCGATTTGCGGGCGATTGCCGTGGACCAGTACCAGGCGCACCCCAAGACTGTTGAGTAGCGCCATGTCGTGCATGATAGTGGCGAAATTCGGGTCCAGCGCAGACTCACCGCCCAGCATCAGCACGAAGGTTCGCGATCGATGGGTGTTGATATAGGGCGCGGTATTCCTGAACCAGCGGATATGGTTGCGGCTCTGGGTGGTCACGTCATGTTTTCCGGGGTCGGCTGCATAAGGAGGCTAAGGTTAACCAAAGCCGCGGCTGAGCACTAATGGCAATTTTACACAGACCCCGACGGTTACAGGCAGTAATGCGCAATGCACTGTTTGAGGAGGGCGACGCAGGGTTCGATTTGCTCAAGCTCAAGGTATTCATCCGGCTGGTGGGCACGGTCGATTGAACCCGGTCCCATGACGATAGTCTCCATCCCCATCTGCTGAAGGAACGGCGCCTCGGTGGCGTAGGCCGCTGCCGTGGCACGGTGGCCGGTAAGCCGCTCTGCCAATTGCACCAGTGCACTGTCTGCGGCCTGCTCGAAAGCCGGCACGGGTTGCACCAGTGAGTGTAATTCAACCCCGGCGCCATGTTGTATCGCCGCGGCGCGCAGCCGTTGGTGTAATTCCTCGCGCACACCGGCGCTGTCGGCATCGGGAGTCAGGCGCAGGTCGAAATGCAGTTCGCTGCTACCGCAGATCCTGTTGGGGCTATCGCCACCGTGAAGGCAGCCGAGGTTAATGGTGGGGAAAGCAACTTCGAACGCCGCATTGCTATAACGACTCGCCAGTTGCCCTCGAAATACTTTCAGTTCCGTTATGACATCATGCATGACATCAAGGGCGTTGATTCCCAGCGCCGGATTTGAGGAGTGCCCCGAGTGTCCGCTGATCCGGATGGCTTCCATCATGATGCCTTTGTGCAACCGCACCGGGACCAGCGAGGTCGGCTCGCCGACAATGGCCGCTCGCGCACGTGGTCTGCCCGCCGCCGCCAGTGCCCTGGCGCCGTTCATAGAGCTCTCTTCATCCGCCGTGGCAAGAATGATCAGTGGCTGTTGTAGCGAAGTGCCCGTAAAGGCGCTTGCCGCAGCGATAGCCAGCGGGAAAAACCCCTTCATGTCGGTGCTGCCAAGGCCGTAAAGGCGGTTGTCACGTTCGGCCAGCTGCAGCGGATCGGACTGCCAGAGCCCCTCATCGAAAGGTACCGTATCGGTGTGTCCCGCCAGCACCAGCCCACCCGGGCCGGTACCCAGAGTAGCAATCAGGTTGGCTTTGCGACCATCGGGCGAGACGTCCATGATCTCAGTGGCAAACCCCAGTGCGGATAACCAGCCCGCCAGCAGCTCAATAACACCCCGATTACCCTGGTCCCAGGAGGGATCCGTGGAACTGATGGAGGGGCTGGCGATCAGCGCCGTCAACTGCTGGATAATCTGTTTCTGGTGCTCGGACATAAGGCTGCCGCCTGGCGCGTAAATGACGAGAGGATACTGTGGTTACGTTAGCCCCGGGCGCCCTGGTAGTCAATTGGCGCCCGGCCAGTAATGGGTTCAGCCAAAAATTCCCTTGAAGATGAAGAAGAAGGTAATCGCCAGCCCGGCGCCTGCGGGCAGGGTGATGATCCAGGACATGAAAATGGTACCGATGGTGCGCAGGTTTAATGCGGCGATACCGCGGGCAAAACCCACACCGAGTACCGCCCCCACCAGGGTGTGGGTGGTGGAGATCGGCAGGCCGGTACCCGAGGCAAGTACAACTGTGGAGGCAGCGCCCAGTTCGGCGGCGAAGCCGCGGCTCGGGGTCAGTTCGGTGATTTTGCGCCCCACGGTCATGATGACCTTCCAGCCATAGGTAGCAAGCCCCACGACAATACCCAGGGCGCCAATCAGCAGGATCCACCAGGGCATTATTGACTGGGCGGTGACCATTCCGCCGGACAGGATAGTGCTTGCTACCGCGGCTAGTGGCCCGACCGCATTGGCGACGTCATTGGAGCCGTGGGCAAAGGCCATGGCGCAGGCGGTAAAGATCATCAGGATCCCAAATACCCGTTCGACGTTGGCGAAGCGGTTATCCTGGTTGGGCAATTCCTTGACCCTGCGCAGCAGCTGAGCGCCAATTATCGCCACCACCAGGCCTATCAGTGCCGACAGCGGCAGTGCATTGGCGAATTTGCTGCCCAGCCCCAGGTCCATGTCGAGACCGACATGTTTCAAACCCTTGAGCAGGGTTACCATGGAGATCATGAAACCCACCATCCACATATACACCGGGATGTATTTCTTGGCGCGATGGAAAGGGTCCTCGGTATCAAGGATGAGGACCTTGACGCTCATGAACAGCGCATAGGAAATGGTGCCTGCGAGCAGCGGCGACACGATCCAGCTGGCGGCAATCGTGCCGACCTTGCCCCAGTGCACGGCCTCCACACCAATGCCAACGGCAGCGAAGCCGACAATGGCCCCGATAATGGAGTGGGTAGTAGACACCGGCCAGCCCTTGAGGCTGGCAATCAGCAGCCAGGTACCCGCCGCCAGGAGCGCCGAGAGCATGCCGTAAACCATAAGCTCCGGCGACGCATCCAGTGCCTCGGCATCAATAATGCCCTTGCGAATGGTGGAGGTTACTTCGCCCCCCGCCAGATAGGCACCGAGGAACTCGAACACCATGGCGACCAGAATGGCCTGCTTGATGGTTAGGGCTCGAGCCCCGACCGAGGTGCCCATGGCATTGGCAACGTCGTTGGCGCCCACGCCCCAGGCCATGAAAAACCCGAACAGGCAGGCCAGGATAAGAAAAATAGTGCCATATTCGGCGATGATTTCCATGAAACTTTCCTATTTGGCCATCAGGATCTGGAGACGGTGCCCGACCCGTTCCGCGGCATCTGCCATTGCGGTCATGAGCCCGATGACCTGGTAGTAAAACATCACGTCTACCGGATACAGTTCGCGCTCCAGCTTGAACAGATGCGCACGCAGCTTCTGGGCTTGCTTGTCGGTGCGACCCTCGAGCTTCTCAAGTTCCCTGATCAAGCCTTCTACCCGGGTTACTTCGCGGCCGCCAGTGAAACCCACTTCCAGTAATTCGTCCAGCTCCTGGATACCGGCTAGCGCCTGCGCACAAGTGGCAGCGCAGGTAGTCGCCAGTTCCAGTAATGGTTGTTGCAGTTGTTCCGGAAACTGCATCTGCCGCCCCAGCATAAGGCCCGTGACATCCTTGGCGGTATTGGCAACATGGTCCTGGATTGTCACCAGCTCCAGCAGGTCATTGCGCGAGACCGGTAAAAACAGGCTGTTGGGCAGGTGGCGGCGGACCGAACGCTTGAGCTTGTCCGCTTCCTGCTCGGCGGCCTTTATCTGGTTGAAAGCCTCGCTGGCCCCGGGCCAGTCGCCGCGACTCGCGGCTTCCAGGAATACGGGCAGGAGCTGTGCCGCATCGTTGGCGACCTGCATATGCTGCTGTATCGGTTTGATCGGCGATCGACCGAACAGATCGCTCAGCGGATTTGACCCTGCCATGGTGTACTCCCTGCTAATTGGGGGTGAGAAGTATAGGGCCTTGAAAGCGCCCTGTCACACGCTGCGCGGCTCATCGGCATAGCCTGTGATAGCATGACGGCTATCGCTTCCAGGGAAATGACAGAGGCTCCAGACCCATGCCAACCAATGCCGTAGCCAAGCCCCCCGAGCGCCCCCTCAGCCTGTACTCCCTGGTTGCCGAGCTGCATGCGGCGGGCAAGTTGACGGATGCGGACCGCTCGCGACTGATCAACGCCAGTATCGGCGGTGTGCATCCGCTGGTGTTTTTGGCGGAACAGAAACTGCAGGATCCCTCCCGCCCTGGCGAACGGCACGAGATGGACACGTTGCTGCGCTGGCTGGGCCAGGCCAGCGGGCAGGCGCTGTACGATATCGATCCACTGAAGATCAATGTGGGCAACGTCGCCGAGGTGATGTCGCGTGCATTTGCCCAGCGCCACCGTATCCTCGCGGTAGAAGTACATCGGGACGAGGTGGTTATCGCCAGTGCAGAGCCGTGGATTCATGCCTGGGAGCGCAATCTGGAACACGTATTGCGCAAGCGTATCCGCCGGGTCCTGGCTGATCCACGAGACATCATCCGTCACACAGCTGAGTTTTATAGTATGGCGGGATCGGTGCGTGGCGCCCGTGGCGTCAACCCGACCGCCGGCGCCGCGCCCGGAGTCGCCAATCTCGAGCAGATGCTGGAGCTTGGCTCAATGCAGGAGCCGGACGCAAACGACCAGCACATTGTCAATATTGTCGACTGGCTGCTGCAATACGCCTTCGAGCAGCGCGCATCGGATATTCATATCGAGCCGCGTCGCGATGTGGGCAAGGTGCGCTTCCGCATCGATGGCGTGCTGCACGGCGTCTACGAGTTGCCACAACATGTCTGCGCCGCGGTGACCAGCCGCATTAAAATCCTCGGGCGTATGGATGTTGCGGAGAAGCGTCGGCCGCAGGACGGCCGTCTCAAGACCCGTTCGCCCCAGGGCAGCGAGGTGGAACTGCGCCTCTCTACCCTGCCGACCGCTTTTGGCGAAAAGCTGGTGATGCGTATTTTTGACCCGGACCTGCTGCAAAAGAGTTTTATCGAGCTGGGCCTGGAGAACGACGACCTGCAGCGCTGGACCGCCATGACCGCTGCCGGTAACGGCATCGTGCTGGTGACCGGGCCGACCGGTTCCGGCAAGACCACCACGCTGTACTCCACCTTGCGCCGGCTGGCGACGGCGGAAGTTAATGTCTGCACTATTGAAGACCCGATCGAAATGGTTGAGGACAGCTTTAACCAGATGCAGGTGAACCAGGGTATAAAGCTGGATTTTTCCGCCGGTGTACGGGCGCTGATGCGACAGGACCCCGACATCATCATGGTGGGGGAGATCCGCGATCTGGAAACGGCCAACATGGCGGTACAGGCGGCACTGACCGGGCACCTGGTGCTCTCCACCCTGCACACCAACGATTCGCCGGGCTCCATTGCCCGACTGCAGGAGCTGGGCATGCCCGCCTACCTGATCAAGGCCACCTTGCGGGGCATCATGTCCCAGCGCCTCGTGCGGATACTGTGCGCTGCCTGCAAGGCCCACGAGCCGGTTGACGAAGGCGCCTGGCGCCAGCTGGTGCAGCCCTTTGACCTGCCGCCGCCCGCGACTGTCGCCCGGCCGGTGGGCTGCAAGCTCTGTCGTGATACGGGCTATATTGGTCGCCAGGGTATTTACGAGGTGTTGGTTAACAGTCCCGAGGTACAGGCCTGTATTACCCCGCAGATGGAGGCTGCGCGGATCCGCGAGGTCGCCATGGCCGAGGGTATGCGAACCCTGCGCTTAAGCGGGGCCGCCCGGGTGGCTGCGGGCCAGACCACCATAGAAGAAGTGATGCGTGTGGCGCCCCTTTTTGACGCCTGACCTCCCGAACAGCCTGTGTGGTGAGTATGATATCAACAAATAATTTACCAGCTGAACTTGTGGCAACGGCCGCCACAGCGTGGCAACACATAGCCGAACATTCCGATACGGCGGCGATCGCCGCCCTTGAGCAAAGTCTTGCGGCGCACCCCGATAGTGCGGCCTCTCTGCCCGGAATGCTGGCCTGCAGCCCCTTTGTGGCCGGTTTGCTGCGGCGTCAGCCGGGCCTGCTAACCGGCCTCCTGGCGGGCGGCCTGCTGCAGCGCAGTCTCGAAGACGGCGAGCTGATGGAAGAACTCGAACAGCTCCTGGCGGCGCCGGGTGCCGAGCTGGGCCCGGTTTTGCGACGCTTTCGCCAGCGCCACATGTTGCGCATTGTCTGGCGCGATTTCAGTCGTATGGCCGATACACTGGAAACCGTGCGCGATACTTCCTGGCTTGCGGAAACCTGTATCGGCTTGACCCAGAGCTATCTTCACAACCAGCTGGAGACGCGGTTCGGTGTGCCCAAAGGGCGTTTCAGCGGCGAACCGCAGCAGTTGATTGTGATTGCGATGGGCAAGCTGGGTGCACGTGAGCTGAATGTTTCCTCGGATATCGACCTGATCTTCGCGTTCCCTGAGTCCGGCGACACCGACAGTACCCGGCGCAGTATCAGCAATACCGAGTTTTTCACCAAGCTCGGCCAGGGCCTGATAACCGCCCTGGACCAGATTACTGCGGAAGGCTTTGTCTTCAGGGTTGATATGCGTTTGCGTCCCTACGGTGAAAGCGGTGCCCTGGCCACGAATTTTGCGGCATTTGAGGAGTACTACCAGGACCAGGGTCGCGATTGGGAGCGCTATGCGATGGTCAAGGCGCGGCCGATAACCGGGGATCCGCAGCGCGGTGCCGAGTTGATGGCTACCCTGCGTCCTTTTGTCTATCGCCGTTACGTGGATTTCGGAGTGATCGAGAGCCTGCGCGGTATGAAGCAGATGATCAACGCCGAAGTGCGTCGCCGGGGCCTGCAGGCAGACGTCAAACTGGGCCATGGCGGTATTCGTGAAATAGAATTCATCGCCCAGTGCTTCCAGCTGATCCGCGGCGGTCGCGACCTCGGGTTGCAACAGCGGGAATTATTGCGGGTGCTCGAGGAATGCTCGAAACTCGGGTGTCTGCCGCCGGAGTCCGTGGCGGAGCTGCGCAGTGCCTATCTGTTCCTGCGCGACAGTGAGCACGCAATCCAGGGTTACCTCGATCAACAGACCCAGGCCTTGCCGGCAGAACCGCTGCAGCAGTCTGCGATGGCGACGGTGATGGGTTATGACACCTGGGACGGTTATCTCGCTGCGCTGGATGAACACCGTAACCGTGTGGCCGGCCATTTTCGCGACCTGATTGCAGAGCCGGAATCCGACCGGGAAGAGCCCGTGGAAGAGCTGCCGCTGTGGGACGAAGACCTCGACGCAGCCACCCTGGCGGGCCTGGGATATGAGCAGCCGGAACAGAGCCTGGAGCAGCTGCAGGTGCTGCAGCACAGCAGCCGGGTGGCAACATTGCAGGTCGAGGGCCGCGAGCGCTTGCAGCAGTTCATGCCGCGGTTGTTGCTGGCCTGCGCCGAGGCGGAGCAACCGGATCGTGCGCTGCAACGCATTCTGCCATTGGTGACCGCTGTGCTGCGGCGCAGTGCCTACCTGGCACTGCTACTCGAAAATCCACCCGCCCTGGGCGACCTGGTGCTGTTGTGCGAGGCCAGCCCCTGGATCGCCCAACAGCTGGAGCGCCAGCCGGTATTGCTCGATGAGCTGCTCGACCGGGGCAGTCTCTATACGGCGGCTGACCGGGCCCTGCTGGCCGCCGAGTTGCAACAACAAGTGGCGCGCCTGCAGCCGGGTGATCTCGAGGCGCAGATGGACGCCCTGCGCTATTTCAAGGCCTCTCATGTGTTGCGGGTTGCGGCCAGTGAGCTGGTGGGACGCCTGCCGCTGATGCAGGTCAGTGACAAGCTGACCTGGATTGCCGAGGTCATTCTGGAGCACGTGATTGCGGTGGCCTGGGCAGACCTCACCGCTCGCTTCGGCCAACCCCAACGGGACAGTGACGGCTATGGATTTGCCATTTTCGGCTACGGCAAGCTGGGCGGTATCGAGCTCAGTTATAGCTCCGACCTGGACCTGGTATTCATTTTCGACGCCGACGCGCAGGGCGTGACCGATGGCGAGCGCAGTATCGATAATGTCAAATTCTATACCCGCCTCGGGCAGCGCATCATCCATATTCTGGAAACACGAATGACCATGGGCCAGCTCTACCAGGTTGATATGCGTCTGCGGCCTTCGGGTAACTCAGGTATGCTGGTCAGCAGTCTGCGCGGATTCCGCAGTTACCAGCAGGACACCGCCTGGACCTGGGAGCATCAGGCGCTGGTGCGTGCGCGACTGGTGGCGGGGGACCCGATAGTGGGCCAGGGTGTGGATGATGTGCGCCGCGAGATTCTGTGCCAGCCGCGCGATGCAACCGCATTGGCCGAGGAAGTTGTATCCATGCGCGAGCGCATGCGCAGCAAGTTGTCGCCGGCTGCACACACTGTGGAATTTGACCTCAAACAGAGTGTGGGTGGTATCGTTGATATCGAATTTATGGTGCAATATGCGGTCTTGGCGTGGTCCAGCCGCGTGCCGGACCTGGCGCGGTGGTCAGATAACATCCGCATTCTCGAAACCCTGGCCCGGGAAGGTTTGTTCGAGCAGCGCGAGAGTGAAGCGCTGATCGATGCCTACCTGGCATTCCGGTCCGCCGCTCATCAACTTGCCCTGCAGCAGCAGCCGGGAGTAGTGCCTGGCGAACGCTACCGTGAGTTGCGGGAAAATGTAGAAGCCATATGGAAGCGCCTGTTCCGGGCGCAGGTTGAATAATCAGAACGGCAGGACTGGAGATGAGTGCAGCGATGAATTTTGCGGATCGAGACGGCGTAATCTGGATGGATGGAGAACTGGTACCCTGGCGCGATGCCAAGGTGCATGTCCTGACCCACACCCTGCACTATGGCCTCGGTGTTTTTGAGGGCGTGCGTGCCTATCATACCAAGGACCGTGGCACCTGCATTTTCCGTCTCAAAGAACACACAGATCGGCTGTTTCGCTCCGCGCATATCCTTGGCATGGATATGCCCTTTGACAAGGCTACCCTGAATGAAGCCCAGCGCACCGTAGTGCGGGAGAATGGTCTTGAGGAAGGTTATCTGCGGCCGATGTGCTTCCTCGGTTCCGAGGGCATGGGCCTGCGCGCGGACAGCCTGCGCACCCACGTCATGGTGGCGGCCTGGGAATGGCCCTCTTACATGGATCCCGAGGCCCGCGACCGCGGTATCAAGGTACGCACTTCCTCATTCACCCGGCATCACGTGAATATCACCATGTGCAAGGCCAAGGCCAACGGCAACTATATCAACTCAATGCTGGCCCTGCGCGAGGCGCTTGACAGCGGTGCCGAAGAAGCACTGATGCTGGATAACGAGGGTTATGTTGCCGAGGGCAGCGGCGAGAACGTGTTTATCGTGCGCGAAAACCGGATTTTCACCCCGGACCTGACCTCCTGCCTGGACGGGATCACTCGCAACACGGTGTTCGCCCTGGCGTCCGAACTGGGCTACGAGATACACGAAAAGCGGATTACCCGGGATGAAGTCTATATCGCCGATGAAGCCTTTTTCACCGGCACGGCCGCCGAAGTCGTGCCTATCCGCATGCTGGATGGTCGCAAGATCGGTACCGGTTCTCGCGGGCCCCTGACCCAAAAGCTGCAGGCCATGTACTTTGATTCGGTACGCGGCAACCGTTCGCAACACGCCGAGTGGCTGACGCCGGTCGCCTGAGGGCTACCCGCGCAGCTCTCAGATGAAGGCGCCAGCCGTGAGCGATAGTGACAAGCCAGTCGTCAGCGATAGCGACAAGAACGTGCCGCAGGCACGGGAAGCCACCTTGCCCAATGGTGTGTTCTATCGTCACTGGCCGGCTGTCGGAGAGCCACGGGCGGTATTGTTGCTTGCCCACGGCCTGGGGGAGCATAGTGGCCGCTACCAGGCGTTTGCAGAATACGTTTGCGCCCGCGGTTATGCACTGGTGGCCCCCGACCATGTCGGCCACGGTCGCTCGCCGGGGCACCGCGCCCATATTGCCGGGTTCAGCGATTTTCTGGGGCCTCTGCTGCAACTGCGTGCCACGATTGCCGGCTGGTATCCGGGCCGACCCTGTTTTCTGGTCGGCCACAGCCTGGGCGGATTGATTGCGGCACGCCTGCTGCTGCAGGTCCAGGGCCAGTTTGCGGGCGCGGTGTTGTCCGCCGCGGCATTGCAGGTGCCCGAGCCCCCCGCGCCGGCGTTGCTGTGGCTGAACCGGTTGCTGTCGCGGCTGTGGCCTACCCTGGGACTGTTGCAGCTGGATGCCAGCCAGGTCAGCCGTGACCGGAGTGTGGTGTCGGCCTATGAAGCCGACCCTCTTGTGCATCACGGCAAGGTCAGTGCCCGACTGGTGGCGGAAATGTTTGCGGCGATGGCGCAGGTTAACCAGCGCTGTGGTGAACTGACACTGCCGCTGCTGTTGATGCATGGCGAGAGCGATGTGATGACCGCCCCTGCTGGTTCATCCGCCCTGTGTGCGGAGGTGGCCTCAACAGACAAGACCCTGCATCTTTATCCCGGCCTGTACCATGAGATTTTCAATGAACCCGAGCGCGAGCAGGTGCTTGGGGACCTGTGCACCTGGTTGCAGGCGCGCTGCTAAGAGTGCCGGGGTCAGGTCTCGCATTGTAGCATTTTGCAAACTGCTACAATGCGAGACCTGACCCCGAGGATGCTTCATGTTGTTATCAATGAGTCTCAGCATCGCCCTGATAGGCCTGGTTTCTTTTGGCTGCCAATGGTTGGCCTGGCGTGTAAAGTTGCCGGCGATTTTGTTTTTGCTCGCCGCCGGCATTGTGCTTGGACCGCTCACTTCGATACTCGACCCCGACCAGCTGTTCGGTGATCTGCTGTTTCCACTGATCAGCCTGTCAGTGGCGATCATACTTTTCGAGGGCAGCCTCACTCTTGATGTAAGCGAAATACGGTCACAGAAGGCTGTGGTACAGCGTCTCATTACCCTGGGAGCGGCGGTGACCTGGCTGGTCGTTGCGACCGCGACGCATTACCTGGTTGGCGTGGGATGGGAGTTGAGTGTCCTGTTCGGTGCACTGGCGATAGTAACCGGTCCCACCGTTATCGTACCGATGCTGCGTACCGTAAGACCAAACCGCAATATCTCCAACATCCTGCGCTGGGAGGGCATCCTGATCGACCCGATCGGTGCTTTGCTGGTGGTCGTGGTGTATGAGTTTGTGGTCGCACAGACCCAGAGCGCGGGGGTACTTCATGGCCTGCTTGCCTTTCTCGAGATTATTGCCGTAGGCAGTGTCCTGGGTATTGCCGGCGGCTGGTTTCTCGGTTTCGTATTCAAGCGTGGTTGGGTACCGCACTACCTGCAGAATCTGGCCACGCTCTCGGTAGTATTTGCTGCCTTCAGTGTTTCTGATCACCTCGCCCATGAGTCAGGCTTGCTGGCCGTGACGCTAATGGGTATGTGGTTGGCGAACAAGAAAGATTTGCATATCAACGAGATCCTCAACTTCAAGGAAAACCTCAGTGTTGTGCTGATCTCCGGTTTATTTATTCTGCTGGCGGCACGATTGACCGTTGATAACATCCTTGCGTTGGGCTGGACACCTCTGCTGTTGCTGCTGGTCATGCAGCTGGTCGCACGACCGGCATCAATCTGGTTGTCGTCAATCGGTTCGAGCCTCACCTGGCAGGAAAAGTCATTATTGTCCTGGATAGCGCCCCGGGGCATCGTTGCCGCAGCGGTGTCGGCATTATTTGCCATCCGTCTGGAAGAAGCCGGGCATGTTGAAGCCGCAATCCTGGTGCCGCTGACATTCTCGATCATCATTGGCACGGTGGTGCTACAAAGTGCCACCTCTCGTGGCCTCGCCCGACTGTTGCGGGTTGCCGAGCCTGCTGCCAGCGGTTTTCTGGTGGTGGGCGCGAATCCCGTGGCGCGGGCGATCGGCGTAGCGCTACAAAAAAGCGGTGTGCGCGTTCTGCTTACCGATACCCAGTGGGAATACATTCGTGCTGCACGCATGGAGGGGCTGGAAACGTTTTATGGCAACGCCGTTTCCGCCTATGCCGACCAGCATCTCGACCTGGTGGGCATAGGCCGACTGCTGGCGCTGTCGCCGAGTCTCGGGATCAACGTGGTGGCTAGCATGCGCTACAGCAGCGAGTTTGGCACCAACAAGGTCTATACCTTGCTGGCGACGACTGAAACCGACATAGCGGAAAAGCACAAACTGGGCACGGAGCATCGCGGTTACATTCTGTTCGACAAAGATATGAGCTACGTCAAATTCGCCAGCTTGCTCAGCCACGGCTGGGAGATCCGTAGCACCAAATTGACCGAGGAGTTCGATTTCACCAGCCTTCTGCAATTACATGAAGGCAGGGTCATACCGCTATTCGCCATTTCACCCAAAGACCGGCTGGAAGTCTTTGTCGATGAAGGCATGCTGGAGCCGGGGCCGGGCTGGCAAGTGCTGAGTCTTACCCCACCAAAGACCGAGGAAGCCCGGCTCATGACCGAGAAAAAACTCGACAACAAACAAGAGGACAAGAAAATACCGTGATCATATAGCTGGGGTCATGTAACGGGGGTCAGGTTTCGCATTGTAGCATTTGGCAAAATGCTACAATGCGAGACCTGACCCCGACGCCCTTATTCTTTACTGGCTATCCACATATCGATTTTTTCATTAAGCACTGTCATTGGCACAGCGCCACCCAATAGCACCACGTCGTGGAACTCCCTGATATCGAAGTCCTCGCCTAACGCTGCTTTTGCTTTGTTACGCTGGTTCACGATATTAAGCATACCGAGCTTATAGCCCAGGGCCTGCCCCGGCCAGGCCATGTAGCGCTCGATTTCTGCAACCACATCCGATTGTGCCGTACCGGTTGTTTCAGCCATATAGGCAATCGCCTGTTCGCGGGTCCACTTCTTATGATGCAGGCCGGTATCAACCACCAGGCGAACTGCCCGGAATAGCTCTGCTTTCAAGCGTCCCAGATCTCCATAAGGGTCATTTTCATACATGCCCATTTCCCAGGCGACCAGTTCTGAATATAAAGCCCAGCCCTCAACATAGGCGTTGTAGGGCGCAATGCGGCGCAGCATGGGCAGGCTTTCCTGGGCCAGGTTCAAGGCAATTTGCCAATGGTGACCAGGGTTGGCTTCATGATAGGTCAGTGTTTTCAGGCCAAACCTGGGGTTTGCTTTCATATCGCGCAGGTTGATCCAGTAAATGCCCGGCTCGGAGCCATCCAGTGGTGGAGCTGTGTACTGGCCACCTGGCGCGCCTTCCTGGCGTTCAACAGGGATGCGGCGAATTTCAACATCGTAAGGTGGAATGGTCGCGAATCGGGTTGGCATCACCTCGTTGATTTCCGCCAACATGTCATTCAGGTCATTCAGTAATGCCTGCCGACCTTCATCTGAATCTTCGTAAATGAACCGGTCTTCCTCATTCAGGGCTGCCATACGCTTGCCGACTGAGCCTTCGTCATGGCCTTCGGATTTGAGGATGACATCCATTTCCGCCGTAATACGCTCTACTTCATCGAGACCGATCTGGTGTACTTGCTCCGGTGTTAAGTCCGTATCACCCAGTTCGCTGACCGCGTAGCGATAAAATTCCTCGCCCCCCGGTTGTGCCCAGATGCCTGATTCTTGAGGTGCCTTTTGCTCCAGTTCCCGCATCACCTTTGCCAGGTTTTCATAGGCAGGATAAACGGTATTTTTGACGAGGTTTACCGCCTCAACCATCATTGCGTTTTTCTTATCCTCGGCAAGATCCAGCGCGTCCAGCCTGGTTTGTAGCCTGTCAACCAACACATGTTGCTCTGGTTCGGCGGCAATAAAGCCGGTGAGGAAAGACACGGCGCCCTTGATGATAACCTTGGGTGGAACCCAGCCTTTTTCGGCGTCGGCCCGTACTTTGCTGATCACGCTTTCAATCATGTCATCAAACAGTGCCAGTCTCGCGATATAGTCCCTGGCATTCTGTTCGCTCTTAACCGGGTGGTTATTCTGCAGGACATTGGGCACATCAATAGCGGGGCCATTGATCTGGCTGACGATGAACGGGGAGTGCCCCATCCAGCTATCAATAAAGCCGATATCAAATTCCCGACTACCTGAATAATAATCGGCCAGGTCAATCACGACCCTGCGATTCTCCTCGTCCTGGATCGCATCCGGCGAGATCATTGCCAGCTGCTCAGCATATTGTCGCAAGCTCTCGCGAAAGGCTTTTTCAGCCGCGGGAGAAAAATCCGGCAGCTTGTCCTGATAGTAGCCGCCAGCCGTCTCCTCGCTGACACCATACTTGGTGGCGTGCATCGGGCGAGCTGAAAACAGGCTTGCAGTTATTTTTTCGAACAGGATTTCCGGCTGTGCGTTACGGTGTTGCTCAACGGCGGCATTAGTGGCCGCCTGCTCTTGCTGAGTAGCCTGTTGAGTGAGTTGTTCCTGTTGCGTTTCCTCCGGCTGACAGCCCGTGCTCAATAACGCAGCGCCGAGCAAAAAGCCGGTAATGGTCTTACGGTGTGACTCTTTCTTTAAGGACATAAATCTGGCCTATGTATGATGATAGTGTGACAGCGGGGTCAGGTCTCGCATTATAGCATTTGGCGAAATGCTACAATGCGAGACCTGACCCCGTGGTTTTAATCGGCCGTCGCGGGGCCCGGTTGTTGGGCCGGTGACAACGGGAAAACCTCCGGCGCATCGGGCAGGCTTTCCAGATAGAGCGAACGGCTGGGGAAGGCGAAACCTGCACCCGCGTCCTCGACAATTTCCTTTATCTTGTAGGCAAGCCGCTCCTTGATTTCCAGCCAGTCACCCCAGACGGTCGTGTTCGTAAAACAGTACAGCATGATGTCGATGGAGCTGTTGTTGAATGAGTCGATGCGTACAAAAGTCGGTACCTCAGTGGGCTGGGCGAATTCGTCATTATCGAGAATGTAGTTCTCTATGCCATCGCGGATCTGCTTCAGCTGTTCCAGGGTAGTGCGGTATTCAACACCCAGCATCCAGCTGATACGACGGTGGCTCATGCGGGAAAAGTTGATGACCGCGTTGTCTGCCAAACGAGAATTGGGCACATAAACGGGGGCGCGATCGAAGCGGCGCACGGTGGTGGTGCGAAATCCTATCTCCATCGCAATACCTTCAACCACGCCATCGACGCTTACCCAGTCGCCAACCTGAAAGCGGCGTTCGCCGATAACAAAGAGACCCGCGATGAGGTTCTTGAACAAATCCTGGGCGCCCAGGGCAACGGCCACGCCGAACAGCCCGAGACCGGCGATGATGGGCCCGACCGCAATGCCCCAGAGTTCCAGTATCGTCGCCGCGCCCACCAGGATGAGCAGTATCCGGCCAATCTTGACCATCCAGTCAACCATGGGCTGGGTGAGGAATCCGCGGGAGCGCTGTAGTAACGCGCCGACTGGCCCGGTCAGCTGGTGAAATGTCCAGAACAGCGTAAATACGACCAGTGATCGGTTGATGTTGTAGAGGAAGTCTGCGACCTGTTCGTCTACCTTGAGTACGCTGGTGGCGAAGAAAATGCCCAGCAGTACCGGCAGGAAACGCAGTGGCCCGCGTACGGCATCAAGCAGGGCGTTATCCAGTTCCGTATGGGTCCTGTTCGCCGCGCGCTGCAGCGCGCCCATCGCATAACGGGTGAACATGTTTCGAAATAGCAGGGCCACCAGGATAATGAACAGCGCGGCCAATACGTGCACAATATCAGCGCCGTAGACGCCGTGCTCCCATACATCGGTCACCAGTTCCCAGAAATCCCTGAATGATGCGATATCCATAAGTTCTACCCGTTATTCAACGCAAGGCATGATGAATGCACAAGGCGCTGCTGGCAATACTCCTTTATTGCCGAGCATACTCGTAATGCCCCTGCATCACCGCAATGCCGGGCTAGGCGGTGGCCGTCCCAGCCTTTATCATGTCACGCCCCTGGATCAAATCCTCGAATCGGAGTCATTGCTTGCCAAAAACCATTGTTGTTACCGGTGCCCGCGGCCAGCTGGGTCGCGAACTGCAGCGCTCAGCGCCCGCGACCGTAAACCTGGTCAGCCTGGACCGAGCGCAGCTGGATATCAGCGATGCTGCCGCGGTCGAGTCTTGCCTGGAAAACCATCGGCCGGACTGGGTGCTTAATGCGGCCGCGTACACCGCAGTGGATCGTGCGGAAAGCGATGAAGACCAGGCCACTGCAATTAACGCGACCGGGGCTGTGAACCTGGCCGCTGCCTGCGCCAGGATCGGGTGCCGAATGGTTCACGTATCCACGGATTTCGTGTTTTCCGGTGAGGCCGCGCATCCTTATACACCGTCATCGCCCACCCATCCGCTCGGCGCCTACGGCCGCAGTAAGCTGGCCGGGGAGCGTGCTGTACAGGCGGCATTGCCGGGCGCGTTTATTATGCGTACGGGCTGGGTGTACTCGCGATCCGACGCCAATTTTGTCAACACCATGCTGCGCCTGATGCGCGAACGGGACAGCCTGGCTGTAGTGTGTGACCAGGTGGGAACCCCAACCTGGGCCCGGGGCCTCGCGGAGGCGATCTGGGCGGCGGTTGAACGCCCACAGCTACAGGGGATTTACCACTGGAGTGATGCCGGGGTATGCAGCTGGTATGATTTTGCGGTCGCCATCGCCGAGGAAGGTCTGGCGGCAGGCCTGCTTTCCCGGCCCGTTGCCGTGCTACCTATTCCTGCGAGTGACTACCCAACGCCGGCACAGCGGCCTGCCTTCAGCGTGTTGGACAAGCAGCAAAGCTGGCATGACCTGGGTTTGTCCCCGGTGCATTGGCGGGTACAATTGCGCGCCATGTTACAAGACCTCAAGGACCACGGACATGACTAGATCCCTGCTGGTAACCGGCGCCGCCGGCTTTATCGGCGCCAATTTTGTGCACTACTGGCGAGCCCGGCACCCGGAAGACACGGTGGTGGCTTACGACGCACTGACCTACGCAGGTAACCGCGCTAATCTGGCCGCGCTGGAAGGTCGCCCCGGGTTTCACTTCATACACGCCGATATTTGCGATTATGCCCGGGTGCTGTCGACTCTCCGCGAACACGCCGTCGACTGTATCGTGCACTTTGCCGCAGAGAGCCATGTCGACCGCTCCATTACCGGCCCGGACGCATTTATCGATACCAATATTGTGGGTACGCACACCCTGCTCAAGGCCGCACGCGAAGTCTGGCTGGGCGGCCCCACTGTAATGCCCCACCGCTTCCATCACGTTTCGACCGACGAGGTATATGGCTCCCTGGCAGCCGATGCGCCGGGTTTCCATGAGGCACAGCAATACCAGCCCAACTCCCCCTACTCTGCCAGCAAGGCCGCATCCGACCATCTGGTGCGTGCCTATCACCATACGTATGGTCTGCAGGTGACTACCAGCAACTGCTCCAATAACTATGGTCCCTGGCATTTCCCCGAGAAGCTGATCCCCCTGTGCCTCACCAATATCCTGCGGGGTAAAGACCTGCCAGTGTATGGCAATGGCAGCAATATTCGCGATTGGCTGTATGTGGAAGACCACTGTCGCGGGATTGAGTGTGTGCTGGAGGCCGGCGTTATCGGCGAGAGCTACAATATCGGCGGCAATAACGAATGGAACAACCTGGCCATTGTCGAGCTGCTCTGTGATGAGATGGACGCCCGTTTTCGCCGGGACCCCGCGCTGGCGGAATCCTTTCCTGATGCAGCGGGTACCTCACGCGGCAGTGCCCGTGAGTTGATCCGTTTTGTAGAGGACCGTGCCGGCCACGACTGGCGGTACGCGATCGACGCCGGCCGGGTCAGCCGTGAACTGGGTTATGCCCCCCGGGAGACCTTTGAAACCGGGATTCGCCGCACCATCGACTGGTACCTGGCCAATGAAAACTGGTGGCGGCCGCTGCTGGTGGTCTGAGCTGGTCCGGTCAGATGGGGCTCTCCACCATGCCGCCGTCCACTGTCACTGTTGTCCCTGTCATGTAACCACCGGCAGTATTGCTGGCCAGCATCAGTAGCGGCACTGTCAGGTCTTCAAGTTCGCCCATGCGCCTGGCGGGAATGGTCTTGATGTAACGCTCACCGCTCTCGCTGTGGAAATACTCGCTGTTGATATCGGTGAGAAACCATCCGGGGCACAGGGCGTTAACACGAATCCGGTTACGGCACAGCTCTATGGCCATGGCTTTCGTCAGCTGGACCACACCGGTCTTGGAGACATTGTAGGCGGCCTTGAGCGCACCGGTATGCAGGCCATAGATAGATCCGATATTGACGATGCTGCCCGTCACTCCTGCTTCAGCCATTTGCCGGGCACCCGCTCGCGCCACTCTCCAGGCGCCATTGAGGTTGGTCTCAATTATCCGGTTCCAGTCCTCTTCACCGGTATCGAGAAATTTGATGGGGTCACTGGCAACTCCGGCATTGTTGATCAGGATATCGATGGCGCCATGCCGGGCCGCGATATCCGCAAATGCCTGCTGAACACTGTCCGGGCTGGTGACATCCATGGCTACCGAATCCGCTTTCCCCCCTGCTGCCTTGATGGCGGCCACTTCCTGTGCCAGTTTTTCTACCCGTCGTGCGGCGAGAATCACCGTGGCACCCTCATTCGCGAGTACATTGGCAAAGTGCACGCCCAACCCACTGGAGGCTCCCGTTACCAGCGCGATTTTTTTATTCAATTGAAAATAATTCGGAACCACAGCTCGCTCCTTTAACAATGATCTGGGTATCCGCGATATGTTAACTGCAAAATACCCGGATGGACATTCGCGAGAGAGGCGGGCGGCGATTTGCAGTATTCTGTTATTCTGCAGTTTTCAGATATTGCCCGGGGAAAAATAATGCAAGACCTGTTCGTTACGCCGGAGATGGCACTGGTTGCCCTGATCGCGGCCATCCTCGGTTTTCTTGTGACCTATGTGTTCCTGGGCAAAAAGAACGCCGCCCTGTTGCAGCAGCTGAATGTGGCCGTCACTGAGCGGCACAATGCAGAAAAAGCACGACATTCAGTTGCAGCAGAGTTGAACGTAAATATCAGGCACCAGAGCGAACTGCAGGCACGGCTGACGGAGGTATCGCGGGAGCAAAAAGCTGAATATGGCAAATGGCAGCAGGAATACCGCCTCCTGCAGGAGAAATACGCGGAGCTCGCTGCAACCTGCACGCAACTGAAAACGTCCCTGGATGAACGGGAAAAGGGCCATGCACAGCAGGTCACGCAATTCGAAGAGCAGAAAAAAGCATTGTCCGAACAGTTCAAGGTGCTGGCCAATGACATCCTTGATGCAAAAAGCAAAGTCCTGCAGGAGCACAGCAGAACCAGCCTGGCGTCGGTGATGAATCCCTTCCAGCAGTCGATGGATGGTTTCAAGAAGGAAGTTCAGGAAATTCACCACCGCGAAACCACCCAGCAGGGCGAGCTGCGCAAAGAGCTGGAAACCCTGAAAGAACTGAACCAGAAAATCACTACCGAAGCCCACGAACTGTCGACCGCACTGCGCGGGCAAAAAAAGCTTCAGGGCAATTGGGGCGAACTGGTGCTGGAAAATGTGCTTGAACGCTCGGGCCTGCAGCTGGGGCTGGACTACAAGCGCGAGGTTTCCATTACCACCGAAGAGGGTCGCCGCCGCCCGGACGTCATTGTCTACTTACCGCAGGATAAACACCTGGTAATTGATGCCAAGGTTTCACTCAATGCCTATACCCGTTACGTAAATGGCGAGGACGAGCTGTTGCGCAAACAGGCCCTGAAAGAGCATGTAAACGCTATTAGCCAGCGGATTGGTGAGCTGGCGGAAAAGGATTATTACAAGCTCCCGGGGCTTAACTCCCCGGAAATGGTGTTCATGTTCATCCCGATTGAATCGGCTTTTGTGGAGGCCCTCAAGGCCGATGAAACCCTGTTTCAGAAAGCCATTGGGAATAACGTACTGGTGGCAACCCCTACAACCCTGTTAACCAGTCTCAATATTGTTCGCCAACTGTGGCGCTATGAAGACCAGAATAAACACACTGCGGCGCTGGCCCAAAAGGCGGATGCCGTATTCAGGAAACTGAATGGCTTCCTGGAGAGTTTTGAAGGGGTAAAAAAGGGGCTCGACAAAGCCCAGGAGGCCTACGCCAGGGCCGATGGCCAGTTGGTCAGTGGCAAGGGCAACCTGGTGAAGCAGGTAGGCGAATTCAAGCAACTGGCACCCTCGATCAAAGCCGAGTTGCCCGCCTCTTTTGCCGACAGGGCGAACCTGGAAATTGATTATATCCCGGTTGCCGAGCAACTGGATGATGACCCGACGCCGTCATCGCCGGCACAGGGAGTCGTTTAACAACTACTCAAACAGTGGTATTTCTGCCCAGGCCAGCCCTTCACTGTCCTTGCTCGAAAGTCGTGGCTTTTCGGCATCAACCAGCGGCCACGCGATACCGACTGCCGGATCGTCCCAGGCCAGGCACACCTCACTGTCCGGGTGATAATAATCGGTGCACTTGTACTGGAAGTCCGCGTAATCAGACAGCACATAGAAACCGTGGGCAAAGCCCGGTGGCACCCACAGCATCCGGTGATTGGTGGCGCTGAGTTCGGTGCCCCACCACTGTCCCAGGGTGGGCGAGGATCGCCGCAAATCCACGGCAACATCAAATACCGCACCGCTGGTCACCCGTACCAGCTTGCCCTGAGGTTGCCGGGTCTGGTAGTGCAGGCCCCGGAGAATGCCCCGGGCGGAGCGGCTATGATTATCCTGCACAAAGCCGAGTTCAAAGCCGGCGCTGCGAAAGGTCTCGGCATTCCAGCTCTCGAGAAAAAAGCCGCGCTCATCGCCAAAGACGCGCGGCTCTATCAGGGTCAGGTCGGCCAGTGGCGTCGGTTCAAAGTTCATTGCTCATTATCTCCCGGCGGCTTAGTAGCTGTTGCAGGTAGAGTCCGTAACCGCTTTTTTCAAGGGGCGCGGCCAGCGCCAGCAGTTGTTCTGCATCAATATAGCCCATGCGGTAAGCCACTTCCTCGGGGCAGGCAATTTTCAGGCCCTGGCGTTCTTCTACTACCCGAATGAAGTTGGCCGCGTCCAGCAGCGAGTTATGGGTGCCGGTATCGAGCCATGCGGTGCCGCGACTCATGACTTCAACCTGTAGATCACCGCGCGCCAGGTAGGCTTTGTTGACATCGGTAATCTCCAGCTCTCCCCGGGGTGAGGGACGAATACTCCGGGCGATATCCACAACATCATTGTCATAGAAATACAGGCCGGTCACGGCATAGTGCGATTTGGGGTTGGCCGGTTTTTCTTCGATATCCAGCGCGATACCGTCGTCATTAAAGTTGACCACCCCATAACGTTCCGGGTCCTGAACGTAGTAGGCGAACACGGAAGCGCCACGGTCGCGCCGGGCGGCCTTGCGCAGGCCGGGAGTGAAGCCCCCGCCATAGAAAATGTTGTCACCCAGAACCAGGGCTACCGGATCGTTGCCGATAAATGTCTCGCCCAGCAAAAACGCCTGCGCCAGGCCGTCCGGACTGGGTTGCACCGTATAACTGATGTTAAGGCCCCAGCGTGTACCGTCGCCCAGCAGGTCGGCAAAAGCCTCCCGGTCCCGCGGGGTAGTGATCACAAGGATGTCGCGGATGCCCGCGAGCATGAGTGTGGCCAGGGGATAATAAATCATCGGCTTGTCATAAACCGGCATCAGTTGTTTACTCACGGTGCTGGTCAATGGGTGCAGGCGTGTTCCGGACCCTCCCGCAAGAATGATTCCTTTATAAGTGATCGCCATACCGTCCCCAATTCGCCTAAAAGCGGCGATTATACGCTCAATATCCTTTAATTGACGATGAAATGCCTCGATGATCGCGCTGCCGCCGGGCTGGTCTTTATGGCACGTTGACTGCTAGAATCATGCCCTGGTATGCGCGCGGTTTCTGCCTGTAACACTGGGTGCCCGGGCCCTGATTCCCGCCTTGACACTGAAAGGAACGCCGTCATCAGGCATTTTGATATAGTACCGGGTGAGCCGCCGGCCAGCGCGCTTGCCGAGGGTTCTCCATTTATTCCGGTAGTGCAGCCAGAGACATTGCCGTCTTTGCGTATTGCCCTGCTCGGCTATCGCAGTAAACCGCATGCAGGCGGCCAGGGAGTCTACCTCAGGTACCTGAGCAAGGCCCTGGTGGATGCGGGACATACCGTGGACGTGATTTCCGGGCCACCCTACCCCCATCTTGACCCACGGGTGCGCCTCGTCCAGCTGCCCAGCCTTGACCTGTTCGAGAATGGCCTGCAATCACTACGTCCTCATCATTTGCGCTCCCTGAGTAATATTATCGAGTGGACCAGTAAATTGACCGGCGGCTTTTCCGAACCCTATACCTTCGGGCGTCGTGTGGTGAAGTATTTGCGCCGGCATGGCGATAGCTATGATCTCATTCACGATAACCAGAGCCTGAGTTACGGTATGCTGGAACTGCAGAACATGGGTCTGCCGCTGGTAACGACGGTGCATCACCCTATTACCAGCGACCTGCGCATCGCCCTCAGTGCGGCCAGTAACTGGCACCAGAAGTTACTGATCCGCCGCTGGCATTCGTTTCTGCGAATGCAACAGAGGGTCATAAAACGCCTGCACCATGTGGTTACCGTCTCGGACTGTTCTCGCCAGGATATCGCCCGGGACTTTGGCCTGCAGCCGGCGGGTATTGCCCTGGTCCACAACGGCATCGATACCGAGGAGTTTCGCCCACTGCCGGAGGTCACCCGGAATCCGCGACGGCTGATGGCGACTGCATCTGCGGACGCACCGCTCAAGGGGTTACGCTATTTACTGCAGGCTTACGCCAAACTGCTGCAACGCTACCCGGATCTGGAATTGTTGCTGGTCAGCCTGCCCGAGCCCGGCGGCAAGACCGAGCGCCTGATAGCGCGCCTTGGTATTGCGGATCGTATCCGCTTTGTCAGTGGTATCAGCACGGCGGATATGGTCCGCTATTATGCCGAATCCAGCATTGCTGTAGTGCCCTCCGTTTATGAGGGCTTTGGTTTGCCTGCGGGCGAAGCCATGGCCTGCGGTGTGCCGGTGGTTTCGAGCGATGGTGGTGCCCTGCCCGAAGTCGTCGGTGATGCCGGTGTGCTGGTGCCCGCCCGCAACGCGGATGCGCTGGCGGAGGCTATTGCAGCGCTGCTGGAAGATCCCCTGCGACGAGCCACTCTGGGGCTGGCGGGTCGACAACGTATTCTGGAGCGGTTTAGCTGGCAAGTCTGTGCCCGGGACATGGACGCTTATTATCGGAAGGTTATCGCCGATGCAAACCGTTGATTTTCGCTACTTCGCCCTGCACCCCGGTGAGCGCCTGCTGGACCTCGGCTGCGGCGAGGGTCGGCATGCCATTGCCGCCTACATCCTGGGGGATGTGCATGCGGTAGGGGTCGATCTTTCCCATGGGGACCTGGTCACTGCCCGCAGTCGTTATCAGGAATTCGCGGAGCCGGATAACACATGCAAGCGACTGGACCTCACCGCCGCGTCGGCGCTGGCGCTGCCCTTTGCCGACGCTACCTTCGATAAAGTAATCTGCTCGGAAGTACTGGAGCATATTCCCGATTATCGGGCCGCCCTGATGGAAATCCGCCGGGTGCTGAAGCCGCAGGGCATGCTCTGCGTGAGCGTACCGCGACGCTGGCCAGAGCGCCTCTGCTGGGCACTGCGCAAACAGTACCACCTGGTGCCCGGTGGCCACCTGAGAATTTTTCGCCGCGGTATGCTGCGCTCGGAAATTGAACACCGTGGCTTTGTGGGCTATCACAGCCACGGTGCCCATGCGCTGCACGCGCCCTACTGGTGGCTGCGCTGCCTGTTCTGGAAAACCGTTGAGACGAACTGGCTGGTGCGGCAATACCACCGCCTGCTGGTCTGGGACATGTTGCAGCAGCCCTTGTTTACCCGAACGCTGGAAAAGTGGCTGAACCCGGTGATGGGTAAAAGCGTGGTCATGTATTTCCGCAAGGAGGCTGCTGCATGAGCGGGCTTTATCTGAGCCGCGGCTTGTTTCCCCTGGAATTTTTCCGGCCCACGGTTAACTTCCTGCTGGCGACCCAGCAGCCCAGCGGTGAAATCCCCTGGTTTGAAGGCGGGTATACTGACCCCTGGGATCACGTGGAAGCGGCCATGGGACTGTCGATCGGTGGCGAGTATGAGGCGGCTGTGCGCGCCTATCGATGGCTGGCCGGACTGCAATTACCTGATGGCAGCTGGTGGGCTTCCTATCGCGGTAACGTGGTAGACAACAACCATCGTCGTGAAAGTAATTTTGTCGGCTATGTGGCGACCGGTGTGTGGCATCACTTCCTGGTAACCGGTGATACGGATTTTCTGCGCGAAATGTGGCCAATGGTTGAGGCGGCGACAGAGTTCGTGCTCCGTCTGCAACGGCCAGAGGGCGACATAGACTGGGCGGTGGATACCCGCGATCAGCCCAAAGCCGATGCCCTTGTCACCGGCTGCAGTTCAATTTACAAGAGCCTGGAGTGCGCCGGTAACATTGCAGTGACGCTGGCGGAATCACGGCCTGCGTGGCTGCAGGCCCGAACCCGTCTCGGCCAGGCGCTGCGGGTGAAGCCCGAGCGTTTTGACCGCACCTGGGAGAGCAAGGCCCGCTATTCCATGGACTGGTTTTATCCGGTGTTGACGGGTGTGTTCAGTGGAGCCGAAGCACGCTCGCGACTCGCTGTGCGTTGGGACGAATTTGTTCACGACGGCCTCGGCTGCCGCTGCGTTGCCGATGAGCCCTGGGTCACGGTAGCCGAATCCTGTGAGCTGGTAATGGCGCTGCTGGCCGCGGGCGATCACGCCCGGGCGGTGGAGGTATACAGCTGGCTGCACCAGTGGCGGGATAACGATGGCGCCTACTGGACCGGCTACCAGTTCGTCGAGGATCTGCTGTGGCCGGAGGAAAAGCCTACCTGGACCGCCGGCGCCATTTTGCTGGCGGCGGACGCGCTCACCGGTTACACCGGTGCTTCGGCCTTGTTTACCAGCGTGCAACTACTGGATCCGGTTGCACTCCAGGCACGTCGCCGACAGGACCAGTAAGCCCCACCGCTGGCTGTTGGCATTACAGGCGGCGCAGTATCGCCAGGCTCTCGACTTGCTCCACTCGTTCAAACAAACCCGACTGTAGTGCCAGTCGGTAGATGGCGCGAGGCGCCTGGCCGCCCTTGGCCGGATCCGGATAGACATCGTGGATCGCAAGAATGCCCTCGCGTTGCAGGTGTCCGGCCCAACAGCGGTAGTCATTGAGGGCGGCCTCGAGGCTGTGGCCGCCATCTATGAACAGCATTGCCAGAGGCGTCTGCCAGTGCCGCGCCGCCGCGCTCGAGCTGGCAACAACCGGGACTACCACCTCGTTGAGGCCTGCGCCGGCGATATTGCGGCGAAATTCCCGGAAAGTATCTACCGCCGCTACACCACTGTCGTACAGCTCGGGATCGTGAAACATTTCCCCGGGCTGGTGTTCCTCCGATCCGCGATGATGGTCCAGGGCAAAAACCGTACTGTGTTGGCGGCGAGCGGCCAGGCCCAGGTAGATAGTGGATTTGCCACAGTAGCTGCCAATCTCCAGAATCGGGCCCCGGGCGCTTACAGCAAGTGCCTGCCGGTACAGTGCCAGCGTCTCGGCGTCGTGAAGGAAACCCTTGATCTGGTCAATATTCGCGGGCAGGTCGGCAATCATCGGTTTTCCAGCGCCCGGACAGGGGCGCATTTTTTACGTAACTTCAGGGGGTGCTGTTGGCGGTAGGTGCCTTCGGCTCGCGCAGTGCCGCATCCAGGGTGTAGACATCTTCCGGGCTCAGCAGCCCGGCCTGTTCCTTGAGTCGCAGCATGTTGATGATATAGTCATAACGACTGTTGGCGTAGTCACGCTGTGCCGCAAACAGTGTGTTTTGTGCATTGAGCACGTCTACCACGTTGCGGGTTCCCACTTCGTAACCCGCCTGGGTGGCGTCGAGCGCGCTTTGTGAGGACACAATGGCCTGGGCTCTGGCGGCTACTCGGGATACATCACTGATCACGGTCATATGCAATGAGCGGGCATTGGTGACCGTATTGCGGCTCAGGTTGATACGGCTTTCCCTGGCGGCATTGAATTCCTGCGCTGCCCTGCGACGATTGGCGCTGATTGCGCCGCCGGAATACAGGGGCACGTCGAGGCGCAGTTGCCACACGCTCTGGTCAGTCTGGCTGTTGGGCGAGGTGTCGAACCCTGTTGATGGCTGTCTGGTCAGGCTGCCGTTAACATCGTAGTCCGAGTAACGGTAGTTGCCGCTCAGCCGCGGCGCGTGTTCAAAGCGGTTGGCGGCGGCGTTCTGCCGGGAGGCCTCCTCGGCGTAGCGAGCGGCCTGCAAATTGAAGTTATTCTCCAGGGCGAAGTCTACCCAGGCTTTACGGTCGACCGGATCCGGCAGTTTTGCGCTGAAGTCTTCTTCCAGCACCTGCAGATTACTATGCTCGCGACCGGTAAGTACTGTCAGGCGCTCCAGGGCGACCGAGACATTGTTTTCGTCAACAATGCGATTGACCTGCGCCAGATCTCGTGCGGCCTGGGCTTCGTACACATCAGTGATGGCGATCAGGCCCACTTCAAAGCGCTGTTGTGACTGTTCGAGCTGGCGTTCGAAAGCCCGCTCCTGGGCCCGGGACGCGGCCAGGTTATCCTGGGCGCGCAGTACCTGCAGGTAGGTGTCGGTCACGCGGATAATCAGGTTCTGCTGATTGGCGGCAAAGGTCGCTTCCGCCTGCTTGCTGAATTCCTTGCCGGACTGGAAGGTGAACCAGGCGGGGAGGTCAAACAGCGCCTGGTTCAGGGTTACCTCATAGCCTTCCCGGCTGGTGTCGAGCTCGGTGCGGGTCTGGACCACGGTGACACCGCCGCCGATGCCGCCGTTGTCGCCATCTACGGTAAAACTCTCGCCGGTAGAATTCTGGTCGCTGTCCGAGTAGTCGTAGTTGGCGTTTACCTGGGGCAAAAGACTGGACAGGCCAAGTTTTTCGGTTTCGAGGTCTGCACGGTATTGCGCCCTTTCGGCTTTAAGCTGGGCATCGTTGGCCAGCGCCATTTCATAGATGTCCCGCAGTGAATCCGCTCCGGCGCCAATTGAGCCCAGTGCGAGGGTCAACGCCAGTAGCGCGAGTCCGGTTCTTTTCATCGGTTTATCCTTATGCTGATGCCCGTTAGCGCCAACCAGTGTAGCAGCCTTGGCCTCGCTTGGCATGCATTCGATCGCGGCTAAAACGTGCAAATTCCTCGCGGATTTTGAGCTTGGCAAGTGCTACACTCGCGCTTCCCGGAACAGTAATGCCGCTAGATTATCAGCTGCGCTCCGGGGCGTTTCAATCATTCACCCGGGAAGAGAGCATGGCGGTACAGCGGGCCCGTAAGCGGCCTTTCAAGACAGACCTGGTGCGTTTACATGCATTGTGTGAAGCAAATTACATTCGCCTGCTGCGCCTGTTTCCAGAGTATGAACAGGGCAATCTGCGCGAGTTTGCCGTTGGCCCTGCCCGAGTACGTATCGAGGTGCTTGAGCGCAGTCGCTATACCACGTTTTTCAGGTTACACCAGAGCCATGCCGAGGAGCGTTGGCTGGGCCACCTGGTAGTGGATGTGCGTGCCTACCACGATGCAGGGATGCTGGAGGTGGGTGCTTTCCAGTCTCATCGACGGGTTCAGGCCCGCTATAATTACCCCAACGCCCAGATGTTCCAGCAGGATGAAAAGGCCCAGCAAAACCAGTTTCTGGCAGACTGGCTGGAGCACTGCCTGGCCAATGGCCGCGCGTCCCTGCCCGCTTCACCCAGCCAGCGTTGCCGCTGAGTCGGCACCGGCAAAATTCCGATGAACAGTTACCGTCACCTGCGTCATTATCTTGCGGTACCAACAGCGACCATTCACCTGGTGCAATTGACCGATACCCATCTTTGCCGCGAGCCCGGCGGCACTCTGCTGGGTATGGATACCGATCACTCCGTGCAGGCGGTAATCAGCCAGGTGCGCCGGGAACAGCCGAGGATTGACGCCATCCTGGGTACCGGTGACCTGTCCGATAACGGTGCACTGGAAGCCTACCAGAGATTGCACGCGTATTTCGCGGGCCTGTGTCCGAGGCAGTTCTGGCTGCCGGGCAACCACGACAATCGCGCCCTGATGAACACGCTTGACACGTCCGGTGAGTTGCTTAGCAACGATATCCGTATCGGCGGCTGGCAGGTGCTGATGCTGGACTCCCAGATAGAGGGCGAGGTGGGCGGCGAACTCGGTGCCGGCCAGCTGGCGCTATTGCGCGAGGCGCTGGAAGAGGCGGCGGTCGCAGGCTTGTTCAGTCTCGTGTGCCTGCATCATCAGCCGGTTGCGATTGGTTGTCAGTGGTTGGATGCACAGAAGGTGGCCGATGCGGAGGCGTTTTTTGCGGTGCTCGAACAGTATCCGGGCGTGCGCGGGATTTTGTGGGGGCATATTCACCAGCAGGTAGATCGGGTGTGGCAGGGCCGGCGTCTGATGGCGTCCCCGTCCTGTTGTGTGCAGTTTGCTCCCGGTAGTGATGTCTTCAAGGCCGATGACGCGGCGCCCGGATACCGCTGGCTGCAACTGCAACCCGATGGTCATATTGATACCGGCGTATCACGGGTTGAAGGTGTACACTTCACCGTCGATCTGGACTCCGGCGGTTATTCCTAGCCTCGCCGCGAGCAGTCTCAGTTGGGTACAATGCCATTTTTCAGCCACGCAATATCGGGAAGCCATACACAGGAATGAGTCAATATACCGCGGAAGACATTGAAGTCCTGACCGGGCTGGAACCGGTGCGAAAGCGTCCGGGCATGTACACGGATACCAGTCGTCCCAACCATCTGGCGCAGGAGGTGATCGACAACAGTGTCGACGAGGCGCTGGCCAAGCACGCCACGCGCATAGATGTCATCCTGCATCGCGATGGGGCCGTTACCGTCAGTGATGATGGCCGCGGCATGCCTGTGGATATGCACCCGGGGCAAGGCAAACCGGGCGTTGAAGTGATCCTCAGTACCCTGCACGCCGGCGGCAAGTTCTCCAACAAGAGTTACGAGTTCTCGGGCGGCCTGCACGGTGTGGGTGTATCGGTGGTCAATGCCCTGTCGCGGGAACTGGAAATCACTATCCGCCGCGACGGCAATGTCTACCGGATGACATTTGCCGGGGGCGAAAAAACCTCCGAGCTCGCGGTTATCGATAGCTGTGGCAAGCGCAACACCGGTACTGCAATCAAATTCACTCCCGATCCGCAGTATTTTGACTCGGTGAATTTTTCCGTTCCGCGCCTGCAGCACGTGCTCCGGGCCAAGGCGGTATTGTGCCCCGGGTTGCGGGTCACCTTCCTCGACGAGAAAAAAGGCGAAACCGAGGAATGGTATTACGAGGACGGTCTTACCGACTATCTGACGGATGCCACCAGTGAGTTCCCCTGCGTTCCCGAGCGCCCTTTCGTGGGGAGTTTCAGTAGCAGCAGTGCCGCTGTAGACTGGGCGCTGCAGTGGCTGCCCGAGGGCGGAGATGTCGTTGCCGAGTCCTATGTCAACCTGATCCCCACTGCCCAGGGCGGCACCCATGTCAATGGCCTGCGTACCGGGTTGCTGGACGCCCTGCGTGACTTTTGCGAATTGCGTAACCTGCTGCCCCGGGGTGTGCGACTGACCCCCGACGACATCTGGGACCGCTGCTGTTACGTGCTCTCGGTGAAACTGGCGGATCCCCAGTTTTCCGGCCAGACCAAGGAGAGGCTGTCCTCCCGCGAGGCAGCAGCCTTCGTTTCCGGCGTCGCCAAGGATGCCTTCAGCCTGTGGCTGAACCAGCATACGGGTGAGGCCGAGCAAATTGCCGAGCTGTGCATCAACAGTGCGCAAAATCGCCTGCGTACGGCACGCAAGGTCACCCGCAAAAAAGTCACCGCCGGCCCGGCGCTACCCGGAAAGCTCGCGGATTGCTCCGGGGAAGACCCTGTCCGGGGCGAGTTGTTCCTGGTGGAGGGCGACTCGGCCGGTGGGTCCGCCAAGCAGGCGCGAAGCCGGGAATTCCAGGCAATCCTGCCCCTGCGCGGCAAGATACTCAATACCTGGGAAATCGATTCCCAGGAGATTCTGGCCTCCCAGGAGGTGCATAACATCTCCATCGCCATTGGCATGGACCCGGCCAGTGATGACCTGAGCGGCCTGCGTTACCACAAAGTGTGTATTCTCGCCGATGCGGACTCCGACGGCCTGCATATTGCCACCCTGATCTGCGCCCTGTTCGTGCGCCATTTCCGGCCCCTGGTGGCAGCCGGCCATGTCTACGTGGCCATGCCTCCCCTGTATCGGATTGATATCGGCAAGGAGGTGTACTACGCGCTGGATGAAAGTGAAAAACAGGGCGTTCTCGACCGTATTGAAGCGGAAAAGAAAAAGGGCAAGGTAAACGTCCAGCGCTTCAAGGGCTTGGGTGAAATGAATCCCCTGCAATTACGGGAGACTACCATGGACCCTGATACCCGCCGCCTGGTGCGTCTGGTGCTGGACCCGGACGACGACACCAATAGCATGATGGATATGCTGTTGGCCAAGAAACGCTCCAGCGATCGCAAGGCCTGGCTGGAAAGCAAGGGCGACCTGGCCGATATTGCCGTAATCTGAAGAGGGTTTTACGTGATGCTTACACTGGCCAGGACACGGCTAGTGCGCGCTGGTAAATGCCGGTAAGCGCCGGAGTCGCTATCGCTCAACCGTATTGGCGAGACGCTGGTACAGCTGCCGATAGCGAGTATTTTGCGGTGCCGTCGCGGCCAACTCGCGGGCGTAGCGAACCGCCTTTTCCCTGTTCCCCAGCTCGGCGCTGTAGTTAACCAGTGCCAGCAGTACTTCCTCGTTACCCGGGATGCTGCGCTGTAGTGCCTCAAGTCGGGCAAGTGCCTGCTCCGGTTGCCCGCTATCGTGCAGGGCAATGGCGTAAACGTAGCGATGGCGCACCCCCTCCTGTTCAAGCTCCGCCGCGCGCTGCAGGTGCACCAGTGCCTGTTCGCGATTGCCGATACGGGTTTCCAGCAGGCCCAGGGCGTGAAGTGCCGCGCCGCTGTTCGGTGCAACCTCCAGCGCTGCCATGATTTCCGCCCTCGCCTCATCCTCGCGCTGTAGTGCTCGTAACAGGTCGGCCAGATTAAGCCGCGCGGGCAATAGCTGCGGATTCAGGTGCAGGGCCTCGCGGTAGGCTTTTTCCGCGGCGGGCAGGTCGCCCCGGTTGGCCAGGAAAATCCCCAGTTGCAGCTGCACGCCAGGCATATCCGCATGCTGGCGCTGGATACGGGTATATTCGCCGAACAAATTGCGTAATTGTTCCCCCTGTGCGGGAGAGACCTGGTCCGGTGGCACGCCCGCCAGGGCCTCCGCTACGGCCATGCGCACGCTGGTGATCTCGTCCGCTACCAGACCTTTCAGCAACTGATAGCGCTGCCCGAGAGGCAGACCAGCGAGGCTGCGTACCGCACTCACTCGCAGCAGCGGCTCCGGAGACTCCAGCTGCGCGGTTGCGTAGCCCGGCAGGCTCGGCGCGCCGGCACGTCCCAGGGCTTCCAGTACGGTAGCGCGCATAATGGGTGCGACGCTGTTGTCATTGGCCAGTTGCTCCAGCCGCGGCATGGCCCGCCGGTTGCCTGCCGCCAGTTGTTGTAAAGCCCGGGCGGGATGACTGGCGGTATCCCCGAACTCGATGCCCCAGCCGCGTACCGCCGCCAGCGCCCAATCCGCATCCTGGCCATCGTGGCACTGGTTGCAGGCGTTGGGTACGCCTGTGGTGATGCTCAGGTCGGGCCGCGGAATTCGCATACCGTGGTCCCGCCGCGGGTCCACCGTCATATAGGTGGTCTCGGGCATGTGGCAGTTGGCGCACTCGGCGCCAGCGGAGTCCGGCGTGTGATGGTGGTGTTCCCGCTGATCGTAGACATCCGCCTTGTGGCATTGGGCGCAGACACCGTTGCCTTCCGCGCGTAACTGCAGGCTATGGGGTTCGTGGCAGTTGCTACAGACAACCCCCGCCTGGTGCATTTTGCTCTGGACAAAAGAGCCGTATACGTAAACTTCGTCACGAATCTGGCCGTCGGGGTAATAGAGAGGCGGTTCGGGCAGTGCCAGGCGGTGGCTGTCCAGCAGGGGTTTACCGTAGTGATAGTCATCGAGAGTACCGCGCCGGGCATGGCAGCGACCGCAGTTGTCGATCTGGGCATTGCCGGTGGGCTCCTGCCGGCGCCGGGCAATGGACTCGTTAGCGGTGAATACCCATTCACCGCGCTGGCCCAGGGTCGTCTCCAGGCCGGTGTCCCGGCCGGCACCGAGCTGTCCTTTCGCAGCGAGCCTGATGTGTTGTTCTCCCGGGCCATGGCAGCTCTCACAGGCCACGTCGATTTCGGCGAAAAGGGTATCGTAACTGCGGGTAACCGGGTCATACCGCTTCTGCAGGTCAGTGCTGTGGCACTCGGCGCAGCTCAGGTTCCAGTTCATGTAGGGGCCGGTCCAGTGCAATGGGTCGGTGTGATCGGTCACCTCTTCCGGGTTCAGGTGAAACCAGCGCTGGCCGCCCTCGCCCGCGGGTCGCGAGTCCCAGGCGATATCAAAGGCCTGTAACCGGCCCCGGGACAAGGGCAGCAGATATTGCTGCAGTGGATAAACGCCGAACACATAGCGCACTGTAAAGTCCTGCAGGGTGCCGTTCTCTCCCGCCGTGCGCACAATAAAGCGCTCGCCGTCGCGGCGAAACGTGGTGGTGACACCCCGGCGAGTGAAAGAAGCGCCGTTGAAATCCCCGAGCACGGTGCCGGCATCAGGTTCCTGCATGGCCAGGTCATGATGGGAGTCTTGCCACAGCTCATGTTGTGGAGCATGGCAGCCGGCACAGCTTGCAACACCGGTGAAGGTGCCGGCTTGAGCGGCTGACGCCAATACTAAAAAGAGCAGGACACACCTGAACACGTTTGGTCACTCTGGGCATTAAAGCCGCTCAGGCTACCTTATCCCGCGGGAATTGCCCAATACCGGTACCCGCTCCCTCGAGCCACAACCACCGCTGCATTTCGCACATCTCATGCCCGGCTCCGTCGGCAAGCCAGCGCGCCAGGCACGCCGCAACGTCGGGAAACTCAACCATGGGAGGAGCGGGCCTGTGTTCCAGCCATTGACCCAGTGTGACCGGACACAGAGTGTTCGTCACCGTTGCGTAGCCGAGTTGATCCAGCGCCCGGGCATTCGATAACTGTTCTATCTGGCCCTGAAGGGGGCGCGTAAGCACCGGCTTGCGCCACTGCAGGCATTCACTGATCAGTTCAAAACCACTATTGCAAATCACCCCGGCACACTGAGCAAGGTCCCGTTTGAAGTTATTGGTGCTGGTGGGGCACAACAGGACGTTGGCGACCTGCATCGCGGCAAGGCCACTGGCGTATTGTCGAAACCGGTACTGCGGAAACTGTTGCAGCAGCCCTGTTATCCGCGGCTGTTCCTCAAACGGGAGATACACCACAATATCTTCACTGCGGCCGGCTTGCCGGTCTGGCAGGTGCAGTATCGGTGGCAGGACGTTGTCTGCATACGGGTACCAGTGTAGTCCCAATGGCCTTGTTACCGGCGCAAAACGGTTCATAACCTGGCGCGCCAGCCAGTGGCCGGCAACGGTAGGTGCGGTGTCGCCAAGGGCATACTGGTGGCCAATACCAATCACCGGGAGACCAGCCCGCCTTCCCGCCCAGGCCGTGATCGGCTCAAAGTCGGTGACAACGGCATCAAAGCCCGCCAGCGGCAGCGTCCGAACATCCCTCAGGAATCGCCACAGGTTGTTATGAATCAGTGTGCGGCCATAGTCGATGCGCCCGGCCCGGCTGATAAAAGTCAGTCCACGACGGTGCAGAAAGTCGCCAAAGGGCGCCATGTCAAACAGCTCGTGTCGCTCGCGCCCGGAAAAAAGCCAGGTGACCTCAACATCGTGGGCGGCCAGGGCCTCCGTCATGGCCCTGGCCCTGCTGATATGGCCATTGCCGGTACCCTGCACGCCGTAAAGTATTTTCATGCCGAAGGGAGCTCCGTTCAGCTGCCGAGCAAATGTGCGGTCAACAGCACGATGCTGCTGCCCATCACCGCGCCCGCGAGGGTGTCTCCGGGGAAATGTACCCCCAGCAATACCCGTGACAAAGCGACAGCGCCGGCCCATACAAAGATGACAGCCATGGGGCCGCCATAGATGACTGCCAGGGAAGTGGCCAGCAAAAAGGCACCCGAACTATGCCCTGAGGGGAAGCTGAAACGGTCGGCGGCAGTGACCAGGCTGCGGAATCCCGGCACTGCTTCCTGGGGACGCTGCCGCTTGAGGCTGTTTTTCAGGCTCCAGTACAGCGCACGTTCCATCAGCAGGGCCGGTATCAGCAATTGAATAAATGGCCCTGCATGGGGAGACCCGTATAGCAACAGCAGTAAAGGTAGCAGCAGATGAAGATAGCCATCTCCCGAGCGGGACACGGCCTTCGCCAGCGGCCTCACCATACGCCGCTCGCCCTGGGAAAAGATCCGGCCGAGCAGCTGAAGGTCTAGCCGGTTGATAACGGCAAGCATTTTCATAGAGTCAGCTTGCCGTTCCCGTATGGCAAGATGATGAACATACTGTGGCAGTTTGATGACACCCGCAGGCCTGCCCCAAGGTGGTATGGACAGTTCCCGGGTGTATTCCTATTATGGCAGCCTCATGTTTACCGGCCGCCGTTGCGCCGCCAACTGAAAGGGAGCCACGAGTGAAGCTGGGAATTCTGAAAACGGATGCTGTGCGCCCGGAGTGGGTGCCGGATTTTGGTGAATATCCCGACATGTTCATCGCCCTGCTGGGGCGCCTGGACCCCAGCCTTGAGTTTGTCGTTTACGATGTCGAGCAGGGCCGGTATCCCGCTGAGATTGATGAGGTTGACGCTTACCTGATTACCGGTAGCAAGAGCAGCGTCTACGACGACAAACCCTGGATCGAGACCCTGATGACATTTGTCCGGGAGCTGGACCGACGCCGGAAAAAGCTGGTGGGAATCTGTTTTGGCCATCAGCTGGTTGCCCAGGCACTGGGTGGCAAGACCGAAAAATCAACCAGGGGCTGGGGTGTCGGTTTGCAGGTCCAGCGTTTTACGCGCATGCCGGACTGGCATGACCAGGCCGCGGCGGATTTTTCAATACTCGTGAGCCATCAGGACCAGGTAATCGAAACGGCACCGGGTACGGAGGTGCTGGCGGGAAACGATTTCTGTGAAAACGCGGTCTGCCAGATTGGTGAGCACATACTGACATTCCAGGGGCATCCGGAATTTGTCTCTGGCTACTCGCGCGAGATCATGACTTTCAGGCGCGACCAGATCGGTGAAGAGGCTTACCTTGGCGGCATTGCCTCATTGCAGGATGAACCGGAAGCGGAGCGCATCGGGCGCTGGATCCTGGCTTTCCTGCAGGCATGATGTGGCTTGAGCTCCGATGATTTTTTTGTCACATTGAAGGCTTAACCTTCAGCCAGAGGACACAATAATGACCATCAAGGCCCTGCGCACCCCGGAAGAACGATTCGCTGATATTCCGGATTTTGATTATCCGGTTCACTATGCGGATGATTTGCCTGGTTATGAAGGCCTTCGCGCGGCGTGGGTGGATGCCGGGCCGGCTGATGCCGCGCAGGTTTTCCTGTGTCTGCATGGCGAGCCCAGCTGGTCATTCCTGTATCGCCGGATGCTGCCGGTGTTCCTGGCCAGCGGCGCCCGGGTGGTTGCACCCGATCTGTTCGGTTTTGGTCGCTCGGATAAACCGGCCAGTCCTGATGATTACACCTTTGATTTTCATCGCGACCATTTGCTGGCGCTGGTGGAACGGCTTGATCTGCGCAATATCACCCTCGTCGTTCAGGATTGGGGTGGATTGCTGGGGCTCACGCTCCCCGTTGACGAGGACTTCCGTGGTCGGCTGTCGCGCCTGCTGGTGATGAATACCGCGCTGGGGCTTGGCCTGAGCCCGGGGAAGGGTTTCGAAGCCTGGAAAAACTTTGCGGCAAATACGCCGGAATTCCGGGCCGGCAAGATAATCGCCAGTGGCACCCCGCATCTCACGGACCAGGAGATTGCCGCTTACGATGCGCCCTTCCCCGATGCCAGCTACCAGGCGGGTGCGCGCAAGTTTCCCGCACTGGTACCGGTATCGCCGGAAATGGACGGTGTTGCGCTATCCCGGCAGGCGGCGCAATTCTGGAGTGAGCACTGGAACGGCCCCAGTTTCATGGCTAGCGGCGCCGCCGACCCGGTATTGGGGCCACCGGTGATGGAAGCCCTGCGCAAACTGATCCGGAATTGTCCCGAACCCATGGTCATCACCGATGGCGGCCACTTTATCCAGGAGTGGGGCGAGCCCATAGCCCGGGCGGCACTGGCCGCTTTCGACAACAGCTGAGTGCGGGACCCGGCGTGGCACTTGCTACCAGCTGCCAACCTTCTCCATTGATGCCCAGGGCTCCTGCTTCGGCAGCGGCTCGCCTTCCTGCAGCAACTCGATAGAGATGCCGTCGGGGGAGCGGACGAAAGCCATGTGACCATCGTGCGGAGGCCGGTTGATGGTCACCCCGCCATCCATCAGCCGCTGACAGGTGGCATAGATATCCTCAACGCGATACGCGAGATGGCCAAAGTTACGGCCACCGCTGTATTCCTCGGGATCCCAGTTCCAGGTAATCTCCACCATCGGGCTGCTATTTTGTTCGGCGTTTTCAACATCGCCTGGAGCAGCCAGAAAAACCAGTGTAAAGCGGCCGCCTTCGCTATCGTGGCGACGCACCTCCACCAGGCCGAGTTTGTTGCAGTAGAAATCCAGGGTATCGTCCAGGTTGCTGGCACGCACCATCGTGTGCAGGTATCTCATCGCAGGTTATCCAGTACAGTAAAGGTTACTGTTCATGTTAGGAGCCCTTGCCGATGGTAGCAAGCCCGCAGCGGGCGACTGCCTGGACATAGCCTATGCGCCCGCCGTTGCAATTTGCCTGCCCGCGAGACGGCCGGAGAAAGTGGCATCGCCCACCGACATGCCACTACTGTAGCCCTCGGCCCTGCGCACAATGCCGCAGGCGGTGCGGCCCGCTGCGTATAAACCGGGGACGACCTCGCGCTGGGCGTTCACGACTTCGCCCGTGGGCAGGGTGTCGAGCCCGCCGAGGGTAAAATACGGTACGAATACGCCGCGACCGGGAGTGATATCCAGCGCTACCAGCGGCGGCTCCAGTGGCTTCAACCACTCTGCCGATTTGTGGAACAGGGTGTCTTTGCCGGCAGCGCAGTCCTCGTTATAGAGGGCGACAGTGTGGGCCAGTGAGTCCGCGCGCAAACCCAGCTCCGCCTCCAGCTCAGCGACCGAATCGCCTGTTGCGGCGACCGGGGCACCCAGGTAGCTCATGGTTTCATAATCCCCGTAATCCTCCACACTGACTACCAGGTACAGCCGTTGGGAGAGTTGGCGCAGGGCAAATGCGCCAAGACGACCGTGGTAGACGTCCTCATTGACGAAGCGCTGGCCCCGGTCCGTGATGGCGATGCCGTAGGTGAGGCTCGCGGGTGGATAAAACGGCAGGCTGACGAAGCCCTCATGCATATTGATGGCGGCCCCACCCGCAGCCATTCCCATGAGGATGCCGCTACCGGTATCGCCGGGATTGCCGATCGGTTGCGTGCCCTGGGTGAGCATGGGCGCATATTTATGCAGCATCTCCTCGTTCATGACAAAGCCGCCCGCGCAGAGTAGTACCCCGCCGCGCGCGCGTATGTTGAGTTCCTGCTGGTTTTGCCGGATCACCAGGCCCACTACGCGGTCATCCTCATCAATGATCAGGGTCAGCGCGCGGGTTTCATAGTGCACGGCAATGTTCGCGCGGCTGGCCACGTTATCGGTAATGATCTTCATGAACAGGGGACCGCCGTTATCACCCTCCACCTCCAGGTTGTGGCCCCGCGGGCAGGGTTTGGCCTGCTCGACAAAGGGCCAGGCTTTCTCGCTGCCAGTGTATAGAAGACAGTCATCGGTCAGAGCCATAATGGCGCGCTGGGCATGGAAACTGTCCTTGAACGGTACTCCCAAGTCCACCAGCCACTGGAAGTGTGCGGCGCTCTGTTCGCAATAATTGCGGATTTTGGCTGCGTCGGCCTGGGGACCGGCGGAGGCCATCATGTAGTTGTACATGTCCTCGGTATCATCCTCGAACCCGCAGGCCTGTTGCACCCGCGTGCCACCACTGCCGCCCATGTAGATCTCGGCGCTGGACAGGGCCGTGGAGCCGCCGCTGGCACTGGCCAGCTCGAAAATGATGACCTCGGCGCCATTATCCGCGGCTTCAATGGCGGCACAGCCCCCGGCGCCGCCGAAGCCTACTATCGCGACGTCCGTCTCCAGATCCCACTGCTTTACGTCGCGTACCTTGCGCGGATGGACGGGACTGGTTTTAGCCTTCTCTGTCATTTCTGGTCACCTTGATTAAGCGTAGCGGTGGATTAAACCGATTCGGCCAAATGCGCTCAATAGCAACGGCCCAATATGTTGTACACGGCAGGATTATTATTGTTGGGTTACAATCCCCCACCCATTTAGAACACCTCGTTCCGGGCGAACGAGCATTTTCAGATATTATCGTGGCCTTTGGCCACTACCGGAGTACAACATGTGGTTCAAGAACGTCCGGGCTTATCGCCTGACCAGCCCTTTTGACCTGTCGCCCGAGCTCCTCGGGCAGCAATTGGCCCCCCGTGAGTTCAGTCACTGTACTGCCACCCAGCCTCTCTCCCTGGGTTGGGTGCCGGCATTGGGTGGCACCACCAGTGAGCTGGTGCACCCGGTTAATGGCCGCTATCTGCTGCGTTTGCGCCGCGAAGAGCGGCTGTTGCCCTCCACGGTCGTGCGCGAGCAGCTGCAGGAGAAAATAGCCGAAATTGAAGAGCGCGAGGGGCGCAAGGTATACCGCAAGGAACGCCTGACCCTGCAGGATGAAATTGTGCTGGATTTTCTGCCTCGGGCTTTTACCCGCTCATCCTACCAGCACGCTTATATTGATACCCGCGCCAACTGGGTGTTTGTCGACGCCTCCAGTGCGACCCGGGCAGAAGAGTTTCTCAACCTGCTGCGTGAGTGCATCGGCAGTTTCCCGGTGGTGCTGCCCCAGGTTAACGAGGCCCCCACCGCCACCATGACCGGGTGGCTGGCACATCAAAGCCTGCCCACCGATTTTGCGCTCGGCGAGGAATGCGAATTGCGCGAGCCGGGCGACGAAGGTGGCGTGGTGCGCTGCCGCGGCGTGGACCTGTTAAGTGAAGAGCTGGAGACCCACCTCAACGCCGGCAAGCAGGTAGCCCGGCTGGCGCTTTCATGGCAGGAGCGGGTGTCACTGGTATTGGCGGAAGACCTCTGCCTGCGGCGCCTCAAATTCTCGGAGGAACTGATGAAAGAAAATGAGGACATTCCCGAAGCGGAACAGGCGGCGCGACTGGACGCTGATTTCGTGCTCATGTCCGAGGCCATAACCGGTCTCCAGCAACGGGTTATGGCGCTGTTTGGCGGCGAGGCGGAGTAGCGTTCACTGGCCATGAAGGCGCGACCGGATACCTGCAATTACCGCCAGCTGTTCCTGGATAATACGCCGTTCCTGGACCTGCGCGCACCCGCTGAGTTTGCACACGGCGCGTTTCCGACGTCCTGTAACCTGCCATTGATGAGCGATGACGAGCGCGCCCAGGTGGGTACCTGCTATAAACAGCGGGGACAGGCAGCGGCAATTGAGCTTGGCCACCGGCTGGTAGCGGGTCTCGAGCGCGAACGACGGCTGGCGGCCTGGTCTGATTTTGCCCGGCGTAATCCCGAGGGTTACCTGTATTGCTGGCGCGGCGGGCTGCGCTCGCAAACCGTGCAGCAGTGGCTGGCGGAAGCGGGTGTGCACTATCCGCGGGTGGAAGGTGGCTACAAAGCCCTGCGGCGGTTCCTGATTGACGAACTGGCACGGTCGCTGGCGCGGGCACAGCTGGTGCTGGTAAGCGGTCGCACGGGTACCGGCAAAACTCGCGTTATTGCCGCGCTGCAGCGGGCCGTTGACCTCGAGGGCCTGGCCCGGCACCGAGGCTCCAGCTTTGGCCACCTGCCAGAGGGCCAACCCAGCCAGACTGACTTCGAGAATGCGCTCAGTGTTGCTTTGCTGCGTTTGCTGAATCAGGGTGACGGGCCGGTTTATCTGGAGGATGAGGGGCGCCTTATCGGGCGCCTTGCGCTACCTGAAAACCTCCGGGAGAAGATGCAGGCGGCGCCCATGCTGGTGGTGGAGGAAAGTGTTGAGCAACGAATAGAGGTGGTGCTGCAAGACTATATCGTGGATCTTGGCCAGCGCTATATCGCTCGCGATGGTGTCGCAACCGGGGCCGAATGTCACAGCCGGAGTCTACTGGACGGTCTTGACCGCATACGCAAGCGTCTTGGCGGTGCCCGCCACCAGGCTATTCGTGCGTTGATGGAAGATGCGTTCCGGCAGCAGCGGGCAACGGGCGATATCGAGGCCCATCGACTCTGGATTCGCACCCTGTTGGAGACTTACTACGACCCCATGTACAGCTATCAGCTGTCCCAGCGCGCCGGCAGGATTCTGTTCCAGGGTGATCGTGGCAGCGTACTATCCCACATCGAGGCCCGCTCACCTTGCTGAAGCAGCCTCAGCTCTGTCGCGACCTGGTCCTGGTGGGTGGTGGCCACGCCCATGCACTGGCCTTGCGTATGCTGGCCATGAAGCCCGTTTCCGGCTTGCGCGTAACCCTGGTTTCGCCAGCCAGCCATACCCCCTATTCCGGCATGTTGCCCGGCCTGGTGGCGGGGCATTACACGTTTACTGACAGCCATATTGATCTCGTGCGTCTGTGCCAGTGGGCCGGTGTCCGTTTCATCCGTGCCGAAATCACCGGCCTGGACCTTGCAAGGCGGGAGCTCACGCTGCCCGGTCGCGCCCCGCTGGGTTACGACGTGCTGAGCCTTGATATCGGTTCCCAACCGGAACTCGACAGTGTGCCGGGGGCTCGCGAACATGCGACTCCGGTCAAGCCCGTGGCGGCGCTCTGGCAGCGTTGGCAAAACCTGGAGCTGGCATTGAAGGAACAGCCCCCGGGCCAACCACTGCAACTGGCTGTGGTTGGCGGCGGTGCCGGTGGTGTTGAGCTGGCGCTGGCCATGGCTCACCGGCTACGTGACGCACCGGTTGCTTTGGCCCTGTTCTGCGCCGGTCCCGATATTCTGCCGGGCTATAATCGCTGTAGCCGGCGCGCCGCCAGACGCGCGCTGGACGAGGCCGGGATTGTCCTGCACTGCTACAGCCGCGTACAGCGTGTCGAAGCCACCACTCTGGAATTTGATGACGGCGCCAGTGCGCCCTTTGACACGTTATTCTGGTGCACCGGCGCGGCAGCAGCAACCTGGATCGCGGACAGCGGGCTGGCGACTGATAAGCAGGGTTTCGTTGCCGTTCATGACACCCTGCAGGCAACCAGTGACGACTCCGTTTTTGCCGTCGGCGATATTGCCACCCAGCTTGCACACCCGCGGCCCAAAGCCGGTGTTTACGCCGTCCGCCAGGCCCCGGTGCTGGCGCATAATCTGCGTAACATTCTGCTCGGGAGACCGCTGCGAACGCACCGGCCCCAGCGTGAGTTCCTGTCGCTGCTCTCCCTGGGGCGGCGCCGTGCCATTGCAGACAGAGGCCCGTTCAGTGTTACCGGGGACTGGGTGTGGCGCTGGAAAGACCGTATTGATCGCAAATTCATGGATCAGTTTGCACACCTGCCACCGGTGATGCCGGCCGGCGTCACCGATGTCCTTCCCGATACCGAATCTGCAGCGAGCCAGGCCCCCTGCGGTGGTTGCGGAGCCAAGGTGGGCGGCGACAGCCTGCGCTTTGCGCTGCGGCAGTTGCGTAGCCGCTATCCGCAGCTTTGCCCCGATCCGGAGGCTGCGGATGATGCCGCCATAATGCCGGTACCGCCGGGTGGTATCCAGCTGCAGAGCATCGATATCCTGCGCGCCCTGGTGGGTGACCCCTGGCTGATGGGACGCATTGCCGCCAATCACGCGTTGTCCGACCTGTATGCCAGCGGCGCCCGACCCCTGGCCGCACTGGCGGCGGTAACACTGCCCTTTGCCAGCCCGGCCCTGCAGCAACGTGAACTGGTCCAGTTGCTGGGCGGGGCCCTGGCCGAGTTTGCCCGGGTAAACTGCCAGTTAGTGGGTGGCCACAGTTTGCAGGGGCCGGAGCTGGCAATCGGCTTTGCCGTTCAGGGAGCGCCACTGGATGCCAGCGGCAGGCTGTTGCACAAGCGCGGTCTGCGCGATGATGATTTGCTGCTGCTGACCAAGCCGCTCGGTACCGGCACGCTGTTCGCCGGGCTGATGCAGAACCGCGCTGACGGGCGTGACATCAGCGCGGCAATTGAGATGATGTTGCAGAGTAATTTCGAGGCGGCTGGCCTGGCGCTGGCGCATGGCGTTGAAGGCGCCACGGATGTTACCGGCTTCGGGTTGGTCGGGCATTTGCTGGAGATGCTGGGGCCGGAGCAGGGTGCGGCCCTGGAACGGGCGGCGCTGCCCGCCTTACCCGGTGCCCTGGCCAATCTCCAGGCTGGGATTTACAGCACCATGCATGCAGACAACGCCCGCCTTGGCGAGCATACCGCTACACCGGATCCGCGCCGGGACCTTTTGCTGGACCCGCAGACCAGTGGCGGCCTGTTGCTGGGGGTGACACCCGCGCTGGCCGGCCCGTTACGTGCGGCCTTGCAGGCGGCGGGATATGGTGACGCTGCGGTCATCGGCAAGGTAAACCGTAGACCAGACACCGGCGAACGTATCCAGCTCGACTGATCGTTCAACCGAGGCGACGTTCCAGCCACTGCCAGAGCGGCCCCTGCTGCCGGTCCTTGCCGGTGAGCACATATTCCAGCAACGCATCACTTTCCAGTACCGAGCGCACGGCTTTCGCTGCGCCATCGCGTCCCGCCAGCAACAGGCGATCACCCAGCGCCAGTACAGTGTCATCCGCCGGAAACAGGATGTCCTCCTGTTTCCGGCGGATCAGGGCAACTTCCAGCGGCAGCCGTAGCCCCCGTTGCCGGGGGTTGGTGAGTAGCGCACCCACAGTAACGGTGCGGCCCGATTCTATGGCCCTTGTCAGGGCAGGTGCGCGCTTTGCACTGATTCTTCCAGAGGAAAATTCCGGTGGCCGGTGGTCCTGGTGGCGCAGAAAGCACGCCAGTACATCGCGCGCGAAGGCGTTATCCCGGGCGAGCAGATTGAGGATGAACGGCTCCACCAGGCGAGAACTGATGCGACTCAAAATGGTGCCGGCAATGACCACGCTGGGCTGCCCGATAATTTCCGGTTCGGCGGCGCGAAACAGGGAGTGGCTGGATAGACCGTTTTCCAGTACCACATGGAACAAGTCAGGGTTCAGCGCCCGGGCAGTAATCAGGATGGACAGATTGTCCGCATCGTCATCGCTCGCGGCAACAATACCCACCGCGCTGTATACCCCCGCCGCCGTCAGCTCATCGGCCTGGGTGCCGCAGCCCCTGATAGTACCTTCCGGGCGACCTTCTCCGTTCGGGTCGGGATCGATAACCGACACCTCCATGCCGCGCTCGCGGAGTAGTTGCCACGCAGCGCGCCCAACCCGGTTGAAGCCGCAGACTATCCAGTTGCCCCGGGGCATGGGCAGCTGTTTCATCAGGTGGGCGTCGGGTCCGGAGTTCAGCCAGTGATAGAGACGGAACAGATCCGGTTTGTCGATCGCCAGTTCCAGCCTGCGCACATATTCCTCCACTGGATTAACCACATGATCAGTGGCGAAGGAGCGCATATTGTCGGCCTCACTATGGGTATTGGCACGAGCGTAGACCGCCACCTTGCGATTGAGCAGGGTCGCACTGATGGCAATTTTCAGGTTGACCTGGCCGTTGCCGGTAACTGCAATAACACCGGAGCACCAGCGGTTGCGCAGGCCCGCCTGCTCCAGGTTGTCGGGCCAGTTGGCATTCATGAAGAAAGGAATGACCGGTGCATGGAGATTTTCGATCTCCAGCATCTCTATTTTTTCCTGGTGGGTATCGATAACCACTACCTGGTGGCCGCGCGAGGTCAGCGCCCTGGTGAGCATGCGCCCGGTGTCGCCATAGCCACAGACCAGGTAAAAGGGCTGGTTCATGCCCCGAACCCTGCGCGACAGCCGGGCCCTGCGCAGCGCCCGGGTATAAGCCGGATCCTGCAGCAGTGAAATGATGGAGCCTATAGAAAACAGCCAGGCGATAACCGTGAGGTAGATGCTGACAATGGTCCACAGCCGTTGCGCGGCCGAAAAATCGTAGGGTACTTCACCAAAGCCAATGGTGCTGCCGGTATAGCTCACCACATAGAAGGCTTCAAACAGGCTCATGTGCCAGGGGTTACCCTGGTCATCGGTGCCGGGCATCAGGGTGAAGCCCACGGTGGCGATGGCATAGGCTGAAATCAATACCACCAGGGGCACCCGCATGCGCCGGAGGAACAGAAAAATGAAAGAGTCGTTCAGGGGGCTGCGGGTCGCCACCTGGTCTAGCGTCCCAGGCCCGCGGTTTCGAGGGTAAGCAGCACCAGCGACAGCAGGTTGGCCAGCAGTGCGCCCCCGGACAGCGATACGATGGAGGCCATTACCGCGGGCGTTACACCACCATCGGTCATGTTTGCCGCGACGGCCCAGATGATAGCTGCCGCGATCAATTGCAGGTCCACAACCAGGCTCGACGCAAGCAACACCGCACCAATCTGTGAGCGTTCACCAAACTTGAGTACCGTGGCGATCAGTCCTACTACCAGGGCGGCGAATAACTCATAGACATTATGATGGTCCGGGTTGTCTATATCACCGATGAAAAAGCCAAAATTCAGGGTAACCGCCAGCAGTACAAAGAAACCGAATACGACCTTGCTCATGTTCATTGGCGGATGTCCCAGGTTATTTGATAGTGATTGCCATTATGCGTAAGTGGCGCCGGGTTACCAGCCCTGCGTCAGCCCGCTGCAAAACGGTCAAGAGCCTTGCCGCTCAAGCGATAGCCTACCCATTCACTCTGGGGTTCAGCGCCAAAGGATTCATAGAAGCGTATTGCCGGTTCATTCCAGTCCAGCACATTCCATTCAAAGCGGGCGCAGCCCTCCGCCACGGCCTGGCGTGCCAGGTATTGCAGTAATGCTTTACCGGCACCCTTGCCGCGCTGGGCGGGATCTATGTAAAGATCTTCCAGATACAGGCCCAAACGACCGCGCCAGGAAGAAAAATTATAGAAGTAGAGTGCAAACCCTGCAGCCTCGCCGTCAATCTCACAAATCAGGCCGAAAACTTTCGGGTGCTCGCAAAAGAGCAGGGCGCGAAGGTCTTCCGCGGTGGCGGTAACTTCCTCGAGGGCTTTTTCATAGAGCGCGAGATCGCGCACGAAGCGCAGGATCAGTGAGCAGTCATCGGCCTGCGCGGTACGTATATTCATGTTTGCCATTATCTTATTCACTACTCCAGTTGCGCTGCATTTCGTAAAACAGGAAGGAGGCGGTCCAGGTAATAAGTACCAGTCCGGTCAACGCCTCTATGCCTACAAGATAACGGATCGGGCCCTCCGGGAAAATATCGCCAAAGCCGAGAGTGGAAAACACCGTAAACGAAAAGTACACGCAATCCATTATCGTGCCGCCAAAATTGCCACTCAGGCTACCCCAGCCGAACTCCGTGGTCAGTAGATAGAAGGCAAACCCAAAAATCCAGATCTCTACGGCATGCGCAATTAGCGCCCCCAGTACGCCGACGGTGATTCGGGCACGGTGCACCATCGGTAGCCGGGGCAGCAGCCTGGTCAGCCCATGCAGGAATTCATGATGAATGAGCACAACAAGAGAGACGATCAGGGCGTTGACCAGAAATACGACCATACCAGTGGTTTCCAGTTGGGTAAGTGGTGCCAATGGTAACGTGAACTGCAAGCGGCAGCACTTTTTGCAAGTCGATTCAGTCGCGCCCGGTGCCTGCACGCGGATACCAGGGAAATAGCGCTGCAATAAGCAAGCCTATAACCATAGCCCCCGTAAAAGTAGTGACATAGCCAAAATGAGTTACCGTGGAGCCTGCAATGGCCGAACCGCAAGCCTGGCCGATTGCCACAGGCAGGAAAGCTATGGCCGGGCCCAGGGAACGATGCCCCGGGGTCAGCCGGATACCGGTTACCAGGTAGACACCCGTCAATGTCATGTAGGCAAAGCCGAATATCGACGCCGAGAGAATCGCCAGTGCAAGCTGTCCGGGAAACACCAGCAGCAGGAGCATGGCCAGGGACAGGGCAATCAGCGCACCACTTTGTGTCCTGGCAGCACCGAAGCGGGCGATGAGATCACCGGCAAACGCACCGGCCAGACCGGCAAGTCCTATTGCCAGCCACAGCCAGCCGGTAAGGTGTTCCGGCAGGCCGCCCCGAACAACCGCCAGATCAGGTGCGAATACCCAGAATGCGGCACTCACGAATCCCATGCCGCCGGTAAACACGGTCAACTTCCATAAAGGCGCCCGGAGGATTTTTCTAGCGCCGGTTTCCTCGGTAATAGAGAGTGTGCTCAGTGACTTCTTTTGCGGCATCCAGGCCCAGGCTGCAAGGGCGCCGATAGCGGCAAACAGGGCAAAGGATACGTAAGCGGCACGCCAGGCATTGCTCAACAGGATGACAGCCGGCACTGACACGGCAATACCCAGGCCGGTACCGGCGTTCATGATCGCGACGGTTCGGTCATGAAGCTCCGGCCGGATGGCTACGCCATTGCCGGCGCTCAAGGCCGGCATCATCATGCCTGTCGCAATGCCACAAGTGAGCAGGCCGGTCCCAAGTACTCCTGCGCCATTTGCCTGGCTAACAAACGCCAGTCCCATACAAGCCAGGACTGCGGCAGCAACAGCCGCGACCCGGGGCCCAACCCGTTCCACTACCGAAGCGGCAAACAGACTGGTGACAACAAAACTGATAAAGGGCAGGGAGCCCAGCGCACCCATAACCTGCGCGGACAAACCGAGTTCTTCCCGTATCGGCGGCACAAACAGCCCGAACGCGAACCTCGCCAGGCCATAGCTGATGGCAATCAGGCCGGCGCCAAGAAAGGCGAATTGAGTCGAAGACAATGCTTTCAATACAGAGTCTCCCATGCACACCACGAGGATGATTCTATCGGGGGCTTTGTGTGGCAAAAAAAGCTGTGTGTTAGAAGGGTAGAAGAGGGTCGGCTAAAATGCCTGCATGTTGCGGTGGTTTTTTGTGTGGAGCCCTAGTCTAACGGGGATGCCTGTGGACCAGGGAGCGCCTCGACAGAACCGCTGCGCGCAAATACCGCGATCAGATCCGATCGGGTGACGATGCCAACCAATATCCCATCATCAATGACAGGTACGGCCTGTATTTCATCATCGGCGAGTAAATTGACCAGGTCACCTATCGGTGTCGTTCCAGTAACGGTTTCCGGCTGTGCTGTCATGATATCGCCGGCGGAGATGTTGCGCTTTTTTGTCGCTTGCTTGAGGAGTTCCCTTGCGGCGGCGAAGGTGCCTCGGTAGACCACAGCTTCGCGACTCGCCTTCTGTATGAGATCATTTTGGCTGACGATTCCTTTCAAATGGCGATGGCTGTCCACAACGGGCAGGGTCTTGAAGCGGTGTTTGCTGAACAGCTCGGCAATCCGGTCAAGCGGTGTGCCGGGCTCCACAGTGATGAGCTCCCGGGACATGATGTCGCCACAGGTCTGGCCTTCAAACCGTCGCCGCGCGACTTCCTCTTCCGCAGATGCGAGGATCAGCGCGAAATCCTCAGTACCCAGATTCGCCGATAAATTGAAGCGATTCAGCAGTTCCTCGAGATCTTCAGTCGACAGGCCGAGAGGGCGCGCAGGCGCTTTATAAGGTTTGTCCTGCGCGGTTGTGGTTGTATCGACTAGCTGCCGGAACAGATAACTGCGACCGGTAAGCCTGTTCCAGGCCAGACCGACGAGAACCAGTATGGTGGTATCCAGCATTACCGGTACAAGGGCAAAATTGTAGCCCAGCGTATCCAGCTGCCCTGCGCCGAGAACCGTTGACAATGCGACCGCAGCCCCCGGAGGGTGGAGAGCGCGCAACAGTCCCATGGCTGCGATGGCGCCGCCGACAGACAGGCCGGAAGCGACTGCCAGGGGCAGCTCCAGCCTGATCACGAAAACGGCCACCACGGCCGATGCCGTATTACCGATAATGCAGGACCACGGTTGTGACAGAGGTGAATTGGGTACGGCAAACAAAAGGAAGGTTGTGGCACCCAGGGGCGCCACAAGAATTATGCCTTTGGCGAGGTCGTTAAACAGCAAGTGGACGCCGGTCAGAATGAGCCCGCAGACGGCAAGCGCAATGCCGCCACCAATGGCAGCGCGAACGATCTCCTGTGGTTGCGGGCGCAGCATTGCCGGCCCGAAGGCCCGTATGAAATCCCTGAAGCCCGTCCGACCGCGGTCGGCGGGTGATGGTCCACTTTGGGGCGGCTCCATGGTCTCCTCGATTGCTACTTGTTCAATATTTGCGCCTGAGTGACCAGTATACAGGGTGCGGTGGGTCCCCACTGTGAAGGGTATTGCAGCGGATACCAAATCCTGGTGGCGCTACGGGTAGGCTGGCGCCGCAGCTTCACTCCTCCTGCAGCGCGAACTCCAGGGCACCGGTCACCGCTGCCACCTGGGCCAGGATACAGTTCTCCGCGTCCACGCGTGGGCTGTCGGGATAGACCTCGGTGGTGGTGCGATAGGGGGCATCGGTCAGGCCCATGCACAGCCCCAGCTTGCGCGCCGCATAGTTGATCACGCCGTGCTGCTGCAGCGGTTCGCCCAGTAGTTTGCCCTCGGCATCGGCAGGGGCGATGGGCGTGACTTCGGCAACCGCCTTGATCACCGCCTGCTGGAATGCCGGAGCTGGGCAGTCAGCTTCTCCCACGAGATAAAAGCCGTCCGGGATATCCCAGACGTCGAGCGTCACCCCGTCCCGTGCTGCCAGGGCAGGACGGAACTCGCTGTTGTCGGTATTGGTGGTTTCGTGCAGGTCGATGTGCAGCAGGAACTTGCCGGCAAACGGCTCCAGGTAGCGCATCAGGGTAGCGGCCTCCGGGGCTGGACTGCCCCGTCGGAAGGCGCGATTGGGGTCCATGGCAGCCGGGTTCCAGCGATTGATGGTCTCGTAACCCCAGGGGCTGAGGGCCGGGGCTACCAGCAGGTTGAAGCGATCCGCATAGCGCGGGGCTTCGGTCTCGAGAAAACGCAGTGCTCCCTGCACCCCGCTGGTCTCGTAACCATGCACACCGCCAGTGATCAGGGCGATGGGTTTTGCAGGGTTCCACTGGCGACTGCGTACCGCAAACAGGGGATAGCGCTCCGGATCAACAGGCAGGGCACCGTACTGTTCGACCTCGAATGTCTTGCGCAACGTCGCAAGATGCGACAGGACCTCGTCGGCATAGGAGCGCTGAATTGCCTGGGCTACATACCAGGCCTGTTTTTCTGCGTCACTCCAAGCCTGGCCCGGGGTGCCGATGGGATAGTCATTGGTGGTATGCATGGGTGGTGATGACTCCTCAGGAAAAGAAAACCAGCAGCCTCGATTCGATGCTTTCCCTGGGGGGCGCGGCGACCGGCGCCAGCGGATTGGCGAAAGCGGTGTGAGCGACACGCCGGGCCCGACCATCAGTGGCCGAATCAAAGGTCTTGAACAGCAGTGCTTCCTCGAATTGCTGCTCGGGGAAGTAATACCAGCGGTGCTCCGGATTTTCCAGTACCAGCTGCAGCTCGCCGACCCGATCCTGCGCCCGCCGTTCGCTGGCGACAAAGTCATCGGGGTCGGCTGAACTGAAGTCGCACAGCGCAAGCGGGCTGTTGAACACAGGTCCGTTGATCGAGCGCCACACGTTGATGATCGCGAAGCGGCTACGCAGGCGCCGGGCCGCTTCATCGGCAGGCAACAGGTCGCGAAGCCGTTTCCCGGCGGATGCGTCGGTGTAGTCATTGTGTACCACGGAGGCCGGCTCACGGCTGGTGTGCTGGCCACGTACCGTGCGTGAATCCGAGCGCAGGGTGTGGTCGAATACCATGGCCGCCTCGGCGCCACTCGCGGCGAGTACCAGCGCGATGATCTCGGCCTCGTACTGGTCTCTTACCGGCTCGAGGTGATAGAAATCACTGATCGCGGTGGCGTGATCCACCAGGCAGAAACCCTGCTGCTCGAGGTTGGCGGGCGGGGAAAGTCTTCGGGCGTCGGCAATATCGACTTGCGCTACATCGAAGTGTGCGCCGATCCTGAGGGCGGCGTCGGCACCACCCTGGGAGGCAAAATAGATCGGGCGGTCCGCGCCGGGCCTGAGGTACTGAATTGGTGCCTGTACATCCGCTGAAGTCATAGATCGAGCTGCCAGTGTCTACAGCGGCAGTGTGGACCACTCATATATGGATGCAACTTTTTTTGCCCTGTAGTCTTTTTTCTATTTCCGGGTCATCGAGTATTCCGGCTGTTTTCTTGCAATATTCAGGAACCACTTCCACACTAAAATTCCATCAACCGCATCTTCGGATGCGGGCCATCCAGCTCTGGCGTCAACTCCAATGAGGAATCGACGACATGAAACATTGGGTCTGGTTAACGGGCGAAGTTGTGACAGGGCTACTCCTGGGTGCGGCACTGAGCGTGCCGACGGCGCTGGCCAGCTCCTCTCCGAATGGTGAAGCCATCTACCAGAAAGCCTGTGCCGCATGCCATGGCCCGCGCGGCAGGGGTAATCCCCGGCACGCAGTAGGCTTCGAGACGCCCTTGCCTGACTTTAGCGATTGCGATTTTGCCAGCCGGGAACCCAATGCCGACTGGGTCGCAGTGGCCCATGAAGGCGGGCCCGTACGGGCATTTTCGCCGATGATGCCGGCGTTCGGTGAAGCCCTGAGCGTTGCCGAGTTGCGGGCGGCCATGAGCCATATCCGTACTTTCTGCGCGGACAAGTCCTGGCCCCGGGGAGAATTCAACCTGCCGCGTGCCCAGGTTACCACCAAGGCGTTCCCGGAAGACGAAGTGGTATGGGAGACCCGCATTCCCGACGGCGAAACCGACGCGGTCTTCAACGATCTGATCTACGAGCAACGGTTTGGCGCGCGCAACCAGTTTGAGATTGTCGTACCCATCGGTTGGCGGGAAAATACCCACCCAATGGCCGATGATCAGTGGCGATCCGGCCTGGGGGATATCAAGCTGGGGCTCAAGCGCGTGCTCTACGACAATATGGAGCGTGGTGCCATCATCAGCGGCATCGCGGAGGTGTCCCTGCCCACCGGTGACGACGCTGACGGTTTCGGTGCCGATACCGCCATTTTTGAAGGTTCTTTGGCCTATGGGCAGATTCTGCCGGCCAACAGCTTCTTTCAGGGCCAGATAGGGGTAGATGTACCCAGAGAGGGTGACAAAGCCAACGAGGAAGCGTACCTGCGCCTGGCAGCGGGCCGCAGCTTTTTCTTTGATCGCTGGGGACGGCCGTGGACACCCATGCTCGAACTGGTCGCCAGCCGGGAGAACGCACCCAGCGCCGATACCGAGTGGGACGCCGTTCCCCAGCTACAGATCATGCTCAGCAAGCGCCAGCACGTGCGACTGAATATCGGCTGGCGCATGGCACTGACCAACGATGACATTCGCGATGACCAGTTTCTTGTATATCTTTTATGGGACTGGTTTGACGGCTCACTCGCCGAGGGATGGTAATCCTATGTATCACATCATCTTGCTCGCAATTGGGCTGGGTTTTGCCGCAATCAGCCAGGCGCAAATGCCGGATGACCCGCAACACCGGTTGTTTGAAACAAGCGACAAATGCCTGGCCTGTCATAATGGGCTGCTTACCCCGGGCGGCGAGGATGTTTCCTTTGGCCACGACTGGCAGGGTTCAATGATGGCCAACGCTTCCCGGGATCCCTATTGGCAGGCGGCCGTGCGTAGGGAAATAATGGACCATCCCCAGGCCCAGGCGCAAATCGAGGACGAGTGTGCTGTCTGCCATATGCCCATGTCTCGCTACCAGGCGAAGGCCAGCGGCGAACTGGGGCAGATCTTCACTCACCTGCCGTTCCCGTCCCGGGGCTCGCACCAGACCCTGCTGGCCGAGGACGGTGTATCCTGCAGTGCCTGTCACCAGATCACCGATCGCAATCTGGGCGAGCCGGAAAGTTTTACCGGTGGCTTCCACGTAGACACCGAGTCCCCGCCCGGCAGGCAGCAGATATTGGGACCTTTCGAGATCGATCCCGGGCGCCAGGAAATCATGCGCTCGGCCACCGGCTTCATTCCCCGGCAGGGAGGGCACCTGCAGACCTCGGAGTTCTGCGCCACCTGCCACACGCTGTACACCCATACCCTTGGCGAAGGCGGCCAGGTCGTGGGAGAACTGCCGGAACAGGTGCCCTACCTGGAGTGGCGGCACAGCGATTTCCCCGGCCACCGCAGTTGCCAGAGTTGTCATATGCCGGTGGTGCAGGAGGATACACCCGTGACCTCGGTGCTTGGCGTACCGCGGGAGGGGCTGAGCCAGCATACGTTTCGCGGCGGCAACTTCTTCATGCTGCGCCTGTTGAATCGCTACGCCAGTGAGCTGGGGGTAAAGGCGCCACCCCAGTCCCTGAAGGCCTCGGAAGAGCGAACGCTGGAATTCCTGCGCAACGGTACGGCGCGACTTGAGCTGAAGGCACGACAGGATGGAGAGGGTAGGCTGGAAGCGATGGTGCGGGTGGCCAACCTGGCCGGCCATAAACTGCCGACGGCCTATCCGTCACGCCGGGCCTGGATCCATCTGCAGGTGCATGATGCCGGCGGCGCACTGGTGTTCGAGTCCGGCCGCCTGACAGCTGATGGGGCGATCATCGGCAATGACAATGACTCGGATGGCACACGCTATGAACCTCACTACGAGCTCATAGAGCAACCCGGGCAGGTGCAGATCTACGAAGCCATCATGGCGACCCCGAGCGGCGCAGTGACCACCGGGCTGCTTTCAGCGGTTACCTTTATCAAGGATAACCGGCTGTTGCCACGCGGTTTCAACAAGGCGACAGCCGATTCAGACATCGCCGTACAAGGCCGCGCGTCCGGGGACGACGACTTCGCTGACGGCCACGACCAGGTTCGCTACCGAATAGCGGTTGATCAGTATAACGGGCCATTCCAGGTGGAAGCCCGCCTGTGGTACCAGCCCATCGCATACCGCTGGGCCCACAACCTGGCCGCTTACGATGCCGAGGAAACCAATCGCTTCGTGCGCATGTACCGGAGTATGGCCTCGCAGTCCGGGGTGGTGTTGGCGGAGACCGCCGCCGTGGTGCCAGGGCAATAGCGACGAGTGGGAGGCCCTACCCTGTGCACGGCATGACGAAAGCTACTCTGCTTCGATCACAACGGGTGCCGCCGAGACAAGTTTCCTGCCTTTGCCCAACACATAACGCACCTCGTAGGCGCCCGGCTTATCCGGGGCGTTAAGACTACCTTCCAGATTATCGCGCACTCTGATGTGTTGTTTGACTTCATCGGCCGGGGCATCGGCGACGACGATGGTAATGTAATCGGCAGGATGCACCGGGTTTTCCCAGCTGACCTTGATCCTGGAGCCGGCGATCGCCTGTGCCGGCGCGGAAACGCTGGCATTGGCCGGAGTCAGTTCAAGTGCTGCGCGGTCCACCAGTTTGCGGCCCTTGCCGAGTACATAGCGTACTTCATAGGCGCCAGGCTCGGGCGGAGCTGTGAGTGTGCCCGCGGCATCGTCGCGCACGCGAATGTGGCCACCGACTTCATTGTCCGGGGCATCGGCGGCGACGATGGTAATGTAATCGCCGGGATGTACCGGGTTTTCCCAGCTGACCTTAATGGTTGAACCCGCTGTTGCTATGGCAGGGGCGGAAACCGTTGCCTGCGGCTCAGTAAGTTGAATCGGTTTACGCGCAACCACTCGACCGCTGGCGGTGCTCAAATAGCGAAGCTCGTGTGGGCCGGCAATTTCCGGGGTCCGTAATGTGGTGCCCGAATGTTCCCTGATGCGCTTGTGGCTGTCACGCATATCAGGCTCCGCGTCCACTGACACGATAACAACCATGTCCTGGGGCTGAATATTCTCCCCTTCCCAGCTGACGGCCACTTCGGACCCGGCAACGGCGCTGTCCGGCGCGGTGAGAAGCACCACTGCTTCCGGGGGCGCAGGCTGGGCAGCCATTGCGGCGACTTCATCCAGTGCCTCCCTGAGTCCCTCGGCGTCGCGCGCAGCAAAGAAGCGCCCACCAGTGTTCTCTGCTATACAGCGCAGCTGCGCCTGATCGGCTTCCGCAGACACATCAAAGCCGACTACATGCGCGGTGAAGCGGATACCGGCCCGGGCCAGTTCTTTGGAAACCGCACAGGGATCCGCGTCGCAACTCTCGATGCCATCGGATACGAGCACCACGGTGGCCGGGCTGTCGCGAAAATTCAGGGCATCCGCTGCGTGGCGTACGGCAGCGGTAAGGGGCGTCCGGCCTTTGGGCTGGATGGTTGCAATCTGTTTGGTAAGGGCCTCCCGATCAACCGGCCCGACTGGAACCACCGTTTCTATGTCCGAGCAGTCACTAACATGCCGATGCCCGTACGCTACCAGGCCAATGTTGGTGTTTGAGTTCCAGCCTGCAATCAAATCCGTCATCACGCGGCGGGCAATACTTATTTTGGCCTCACCTTCGATCTGCCCCCACATCGAATTGGAAGCATCGTAGACGACCACAGTGTCCTCGGCTGCCGTCGGCATCCCCAGGCTCAACAGTGCCGTGATTCCGGCTGTAATACCGGCAGACTGGATAAAACGCATTACTTATCTCCTCAGGTGTCAGTCAGCTCAATTCGCAAATTGGTTACTCAGCTGTCGTTACCCTAACATTCTGAGGCGGGGTTTATCAGCGTTATACACATGTCCCTCGCCTTCAAAACCTTGGCTCGTGAGGTTTTTTGGGACTTATAGGTAGCCGTTTTCGGTCAAAATTCTACGCACCTCTTTCTCGCTACGGAAGGCCCTGCCGAACATTTGATAGCTGCCGGCCTCGCGCCTTGCACGGCCTGCGATGATACAGGGTAAAATACGGAGGGTTTGCGCTAACTGTCCTACCCCTGCGGCATCGGTGGGTAGGCCGTTGGGTATGCTGTCTTGCGGAATGAGCACTTCTTGCGCCAACGCATCGGCCTGGTCCTCTCGTGGGTCGGTAGATATCGCGTCAAGATTGTCGAGGTACCAAGTCTCCGTTCCATCGAAATGGAGGGCGATGTGCGCGAGCTCATGCATCAAGGTAAACCAGAAGTTGTCCAGGCGGTCGTGACGCAAAGTTAGGGCTACAACCGGATGCCTTGCCTCAGAAAAACAAACTGCTCCATCCAGATAGGTTTTGGGTAGGTGCTTCTCAATCACCACGTGAATACCCGCTTTGTTCAGAAACTCCACTGCCAAAGCAGGGCCCTGTTGTGACCACGAAAGACGCGCCAAATCGCGCATCCAGTCTTGAGAGACGGTTCCGGACACATAGGCCGGCAAATTTGGCTGGCTGTGGGCAAGGTGCAGTACTCTGGCCTGCCAGGCCAGCATCGCAGCTGGATCGGACATCTTGTCATTTTCGCGCAGGTGGGAGGTTGCGCGCGCCATCATTGGCTGCGCGCTGGATTGAAGGTTGACTGACTTCAGGAAGCCGCCAACCACCTCCTGTGCATATCCCTTTAATTCCGAAAGCGTACCGTTAAACCCGGCAAAATAGCCGCGCTGGTGCATCTCCTTCAGCGGGAAGTCGAGCCAGTTGACCCCTTGATCAAAGTGCTCCTGCTGTTCCGGGTCCTGGATAAGTACATCTAGCGGAATCCCCAGGCCTTTATGGAGGCGACGAATCATGGCAAGACTTAGTGTACGTTTGCCATGCAGTACTTCTGAAACTTTCGGTAGTGACCCTATATATGGTGCCAGGTCCTTCCGGGACAGCCCTTGCTGATCCATGCGAAACAAAATAGCGTCCACAGGTGAAGGCAGCTCTACAGGGAAGTGTTCTTCCTCGTAACGCTCGATCAACAGCGCCAGTACTTCCAACTCGTCATTTTCGATGGACCCTTCTTCCGGCTCCAAATCCATCAGCGCATACAGTCGCGCTATTGCTTGAGCGTGGTCATCTTCGTCTTTGAGAACTTTGAGATTCATAATCCCACCTCCTAAAACCGCTACTTATCGTATTCAGCGTGCGTGCCGACCCATTCAATTAGGACAATTCCGTTTTGGTATCTCACCTTGACGACCAATCGGAAATGATTGCCCTTAATGTTGAAAATAACCCGGTTGCCAGCCAGGAAGTCAGCACTTTTGTAGCGATTCTTGATGTCCTGGGGTGTCTCCCAGTTCGCTTGATTGGCTTCTGTAAACCATGCTTCCAATGCACCTTTAGCTTTAGCGTGCTTTTTGGCGAAAACATCCAGCAGGTTTCTTTTCAGAACTTTCATGGTTGATCGCGAGGCGCTATTCTAGACAATTTTCCCAAAATGGTAAACAAGTTTCCCGCATCTTTTATCAAATTTACCAAAAAGGGAATTTTGTGTAGATGTGAGCATCGCTGCTGCTTGATGGCTGTAATTTCCCAGATATGGTCTTTGAGTTGTTCGTGTAATTGTGGGTTCACTTACTATGAATCCGTATGGCTTATGAGTACTCGCCCTTACCAGATCCACATTTCTGATTTTCTGAGAAAGTCGTGGAACGATATGAAGGCATAGACCCTACTCTTTTGGAAGGCCACGCGCCGCAGGGGCGCTGGCTGAATATGGGCTGGCCCCACTTGTCCTCACACTTGTAAAACCGCGATTGGGCGCTTGCGGTGCCAGCCAGTGTGGCCAGCAAAATCAGGCCGATTCCGTACCTCATCATTCTGGTTCTCCGGTATTTCCGCAGCCGCTCTTAGTGGAAAGGGGCCTTGATTTGGCAAGCACTCACCCATCAAGGGCTGGTGTTTCGCCAGTTTTGTTATCCAACGGGATATCTGTCCAGATAATAATCCACCTTGGTGTCAGATGAATATTCACTAATCTGCCAGTCGCCCGCTGTTGCCAGATCATCTGCAACCGACTGTGTTACCTCGCGCAGCTCGAGCCCTTCCAGCAGGTGGGCGGGGATGGCTTGCAGGCCGTGCAGGGCACCCAACAGGTTGCCGGTAATGGCCCCGGTAGAGTCGGAGTCGCCGCTGTGATTGATCGCAAGGAGTACGCCATCTTCAAAGTCGCCAGCTCCCAGGGCACAGTAAAGGCTGATCGCCAACGCCTCCTCCGCCACCCATCCTTCGCCAAGCGAAGCCAGGGCTTCCGGACTGGCGGGCCGGCTGGAAGCCAGGCTGATAGCCTGCTCGAGTATCCGGGTAGTTTCCTCGTGACCACGACTGCCCTGAAGTACGTCCAGGGCGGTCGCCGTTGCAGCGGTGAGGTCGGTGCCCCTCAGCAATAGAGCGACCATCAGGGCCAAGACCCCGGCGGGCAGTTGCCCGGAAATATGGCCGTGGGTAAGGGCGGCATTGTCCACCCCGAGCCCGAAAACGGTGTCTGCAAATTCCCGGTCTCCCATTTCAGGGAAGACGCTCGCAGCGAACATACCGACAGGGGCTACCCGCATCACGCCGCCGCAGCCCTTGCTGTCGTTGCTGGCGGGGGTATTGAAATCAGGCATCTGTCGCAGCGCGGAAAGGCAGGTCATGCCAGGGGCGCGCTGGTGATGGAGATCACGTTGCCGGATTAACCAGCCGTCTTCGCTGACGTCGAGGTCGGCCTGCGCGCGGCTTCCCTGGGTGAGTAGCCAGCGCTGCAGGGCGTGTGCGGTAACGCTGGTATAAGCAGCAACGGTGCCCCGCATACGGGAGCGCACATGCGCCCTGAGCAGGCCTTCAGCGGTGAAAAGGGTCATCTGGGTATCGTCGGTGATTGCACCGATGCGGCCGTAGGCTGGTGCGTAGGCGGTAATACCGGCAGGGCCGAACTTTCCCAGTATATCTGCCCGGGACATGAACTCGACGGAGCCGCCGAGCGCATCGCCCACCGCACCGCCGATAAGGCAGCCGCGCCAGCAGTCTATGGTGCCAGGGTTTGTTTCGGCTTCGGTACTTGTCGCGTCCATAGTTGGCCTTTGTGTGGGCAGGGTGGTTGCTGCCCCTGCGGTGGCCCAGCTTTCGTGAGCGAGGTTCTTTGTCCGGGCACCGCTCGCTTTGGACCGTGGGCTCGACGCTCAACATTACATCAGATGGATTGATATATGTAACATCCCGTGCGCTAGCATTACTATATGCTCGCCCGATACTCCGATTTTGGGTTGGTATTCATCAGGCCTGTCTGCATATGTCTTTGGATTTGCGCGAGCTGCGGGATGCATCGCTGGTACACCTCAACCCGTATGAGTGGCGAAAGCGCGCCCGGTAGAGGTACTCTCGACCTCATGTTTGTCCTCGAGTTGCATGATTCGATCGGAGCTGAAAAGTCATGAGTGAGCAAAAACCTCCATCAAAGACCTTCAAGCAGGTGCGCGCCGACCAGCTTGAGTACAATGCGAAGCGGGAGTCCGGGTATCGTGAGCGTGCCCTGAAGATATACCCGTGGATCTGTGGTCGCTGTGCGCGAGAGTTCGACCGCAGGAACTTGTCGGAGCTAACGGTCCATCATGTTGACCATAACCACGACAATAATCCCGGCGACGGCAGCAATTGGGAGCTGCTTTGTATTTATTGCCACGACGAAGAACACAGTAAGTTTGAGAGCTACGTTCGCTATGGCAGCGCCGGGGCCACTGCAGTGAAACCTGCAACCCATAATCCATTTGCCAACCTGAAGGCGAAGATGGAGGGCAAGGACTGAGGGCAGGCTGACGGGGAAGGCGCGATCGTGAACCTAAAAAGGAGGTATAAATGGTGCCCAGAGACAGAATCGAACCGGCCGGCGTTCCGGGGCCGACATGGGGATTTTCAATCACAGTTCGGCGTTATGCAAGGCGATCGCCTTGACGTACGTACGAAAAAGCGTACACTTGTTGGAAAGTTGAACACGCAAGAGGTGCGTCATGACCGGAATCACAGCAACTGAGGCGCGCAGTAACCTTTATCGGCTGATCGACGAAACTGCCGAGTCCCACCAACCAATCGTCATTTTGGGTAAGAGGAACAAGGCCGTTTTGGTATCCGAGGAAGACTGGTCGGCCATTCAGGAAACACTTTACCTGTTATCTGTACCAGGTATGCGGGAGGCTATTCGTGAGGGAATGGATGTCCCTGTGGATGAATGCGATGAGGGGCTGGACTGGTGACATGGAGGTTGGTTTACACCAAGCAAGCCCAGAAAGATGCAAAGAAGCTGGCCTCCAGCGGCCTCAAACCAAAAGCTCAGGAACTGTTAGCGCTGATAGCCGAAGATCCATACCGCAAGCCGCCTCCCTTTGAGAAGCTTATTGGCGATCTTGCTGGAGCCTATTCACGCCGCATCAACATTCAGCATCGTCTGGTCTACCAAGTGTTAGAGGACGAGGAGGTGGTGAAGGTCCTCAGGCTCTGGAGTCACTACGAATAATGCATAACCAGCCGCTGTTGCGGGCCATTTTTTCCACCGCTTCGCGGCTCCAGAATTGCCGCAAAGCTTCGCGTTAGCTGTCAAATTCTCAGCAAGCACTCTGTAGCCGCAACCCTAATGAAGTGATACTATAGTGACACTTCAAGAGGGTAGCCTATGAAAGTTGAACTAGTCACCAACCTCAAGCGTCAAGCAACAAAGATCCTGGCTGAATTGCACGAGAGCAAAGAAGCAGTTCTGATAACCGAACATGGTCAGCCGTCAGCCTATCTGGTTGATGTTCAGGACTATGAGTTCATGCAGCGCAGACTTGCGCTGTTGGAAGGATTGTCGAAGGGAGAGCGGGCAATGCTGGAGGGTAAGAATACCTCCCATGGTGCAGCCAAGGAGCGGATGCAGAAGTGGCTGAAGTAATATGGGCAGACCCAGCATTGGATCAGTTAGAGGAGATCGCGGAATACATCGCGCTGGATAAGCCTGGCGCAGCATCCAGCCTCGTCAAGACGATCTTCTCAACAGTAGAGCGGCTTGAACAGTTTCCGGAGTCTGGCCATATTCCAGCAGAACTACCTGATTCGATCTACCGAGAGCTGTATGTCAGACCTTGCCGGATCTTCTATCGCAACGAAAATAAGGTTGCTCTTATCCTGCACGTCATGAGAGAAGAAAGGCAGCTACGCAGATTTATATTAGAACCTGAGTTGGACAGCTAACCATCCATTGTACGCGACCAGACAAGCTGGCGCATGAATAGGGGCGTTAGGGTTATGTACGTAAGTAATCCCTGGCAGTCATTGCGACTTCAGGGAACACTTGAATTAGTTTGTTATCGCCCGTGATCAGTTTTAGATTCAGTGATTTTGCCAGCGATATAAATTCGCAGTCATAAGCTGAACAGCCGCTTTCTGAAGCAAGTGCCAACACATTCATGGAGTTGACGGTGTATTCGTTATCGGCAAGCTGCTGTTCTGCTTGTGATTGCATAGCGATAGCGGTGCTTAACTCAACAATGCCTTTTTTGATGTACAACGACAGTACGTTTCGGAATTCGCTTCGCCACAGCAAAGGTGCAACCCAATGAGGATCTTTGTGCAGCAACGAGACTACGTCATCCGTTTGCGCGGTAGGAAGATACAGATATGCGATGGTGTTGGTGTCCGCTACAATCATTCTCTGCCCTGGTTTTTGGACGCATTGATTTCGTCAATATCCAGTAGTGATAATGTTACGTGACTGCGCAGCTCGGCTGCTTTGCCGGCAAGCTCGGCAGCAGAGAACCGGGTTGGTTTATATGTCTTTTCCAAGCAATGAATCAGTTCGCTGTTTACGCTTCTATGGTGCGCATTGGCGGCCTGCTTCAGTTGCTCGTATAGGTCGTCGGGTATGTTTTTAAAGGTGACATTGGCCATGCTCATGCCCTACGTGGTTCCAAAACGGTTTCATTATGGTTTCAGGAAGAGGCACTTGTCAACCCACCCTAGCAATCAATTGCACGCGGTCAGCTGCGCTGCCGCGTGAATACGGCGTTATGGTGCGCCGAGACATTGAGCGAGAAATGAAAATTAAGAGGCTTTCAAAGATATTGTTCGCGTTCGTGTTCGCGGTCGTCTCGACGTTGGAGGTGGCTGCGGAAGATGAACACCCGAGGGGGCTGTGGTCTCCCACGGCATGCAGAGACAATATTTTGGTGGCGGTGCGGCCTATATACCCGAGGCACACAGTTCATCCAGACTCTGGTTGTCGCATATCCGTAGACGTCAAGGTAATGCCGAGTGGCAAAGTTCAGGTGCCTCACTACCCAAATGATGTGAATGATGAAGGCCTTAGAACAGTCGCTCAGATAGAACCAGAGGAATGCAGCAATAGGTACATCAGTTCCGTGCTACATTCGCTACAAAAAGCACAGTTTGCAGAATCGCATGACGGTTTTAGCTGCAAGTACACATATCACTGGCTCCTGGAGCCGTAATCTCATTTGGCTTTGGTTAATGCGCACTCTAACAAATCAAGCCACTCGGACCTTGAACTTCACCCGCTAGAACGGAGACCTCAATCTAACGAGGAGTCTGTTGATGCCAAGATATACGCAACCGAGAAGGACGTGGCAATACGCCAATGAGTTCAAGGTCAAGGCAGTGGAGCTGAGTCACCTGCAATTTGACTCCCTTTCACTCGTGAACAGTCGGCCTGGTCTATTACCGCTTTTGAGGTGAAAGCTGACCTCCCTAATAGCCGTATCTGTCGCATATCTCATATATCATGATATGTGAAATCAGGCCAGCTAAGGTCTCATAAGTGCCCAAATCCTATTATGTGAGACCACACCAGACCTCGCGGCACAGCTCCAGAATACACACTATGCTTTTGAGACCGCGCCAGCACAGTGCTAACCGAATAATGCGCTTTTCGCCTACTTTGAGATACTAAAAAATTGAAGCGATGCCCGCTTTCACCACAAAGCAGCTAGGTCCGCTGCCGACACGTTGCTACCATTAACGCATCAATAATGGGCCTAATGACATACAATCTAATCCATCCATTTCAGAATATTTTAGTTGCCACCAGCGTGTTCACCTGGGGGAAAGAGGTCTAATTATTGTGCTGCCTACTTCATCAGGGAACTCAGCTGCATCTTCTTGTATATAACCAACCAAAGCAAAAGATTCGCGAAAGAAGGCTAAAAAAATCGCAATGCCGTGATCTTCCACAGTTGTCCAGCGATAAAAGAACTGGTCATTTAAGACACGGTTACATCTTTTGAGCTCCGGAAGGTTGGATAGAATCGGTGCTAATTCTCGCGGGATTTCATCAGCAATTATTTGTAGGTTAGTCCACCAAGTAATCGCTATTCCCGATTTCGCAGTTAGCACCCTTTCAGCGTGCTTGTAGTAAAGGGCACAGAAAAGTTTCCGAGCGAAATTTTCCATCGCCTTCTTACATAGCGGGCCCACAGCAATCAATGGTAATTCTGCATATGAGCCACCTTCGGGGAGTAAGCTGTACTTTTGTGCCGCGCTACGTCGCTGTCGTGCGCTTGATTTGAGTTCCAGTAAAACCTCTGGCTGAAATCTACCTATACCCTCCATCATCTTCAAGGACTCTCTGGCCTCGAGCTCACTTTCGTCACCATTTTTTAGTCGTGCAAGCAAAGCAACAATTTGTTCATCACGACTGGAGCTTCTATTGCATTTCACACACGCAGGGAATTCGAAGCCCTCCGGCCATTGGCGATTATTGAAGAAAGCTCGGCTCGGAATATGGTCCGGCTCCTGCGCTGACGTGGAGCCTCCACAAAAGCAGCAGATTGGATGATCTTGTAAAAACTTGGCTTTCCTTGCTTTCTTGTTCCCCACTGTTTCCACAACCTTCATGTTGATAGAGCGTCAGTATATCTCAAAAGTTTCCGCTTCTAGGCGAAAGCGGTATTAGCGGAATCTTATTCGGTAGAGTTAGTGGCCACGACCGCTCTTGGCAGAAGCGGCCCCTCGCACTCTGGGAGAACCCTGGCAGCTATGATGTGATAGTGGGTATCTGCAGAAGCCTTATTTGTCGCACATCTCATGATATATGAGATATGCGACAGATAGGGCTACTAGGGAGGTCAGCTTTCACCTCCAAGCGGCCCTTAGAGGAATTGCCCCATGCCCCTAACCAATGCCCTGCCCTGGATTTGTCGCGAGGCGGCCGCTCTGGGGCAGAGGGGAAATCGCGCCAGGCGTTAAAGCGAGTCTGCAAATCGACGTATCCGTTCAATCGCCTCTGGGGCCTGCGACAGGTCTGCATGGTCTACACCACCTACTTCAAGAAATTCTGCATTAGGTAGTGCCTCCGCGAGCGCCCTGCCCAGACGGATCGGTACAGCCAGATCGCCTGCGAAATGGAGCACCAGCGTGGGACACGTTATTTGAGGCAGCAGAGGTCTCACATCGGTTTTCTTCATATAGTCTACCAGCTGCCGTACCGATTGGCGGGAGGCTATCAACTGCTCAAAACCCTGGTAGGTTTTGTCGCTCATTTGCTTGCGGGTGATACTCGGAAAGAATAAATCCCGAAGGACGCCAGTACCCCAGGCTTCAGGCATGCCATCCAGGGTCTTCCCACTGATCCCCATTGGAAAATCGTCGGCCTGTAGCCAGCGCGCCGTAGTGCCAAGTAGCACGAGGCCTTTGACGCGCTCGGGGTGGTCATACGCAAACTTCAAGCACATGGGTCCGCCCTCGGAAAGGCCGTAGAGAATCACCCGGTGCATACCCGCCGCGTCCATAACGGCCTCTATATCGTGGACACGCTCATACAGATTAGGAACACTCACAGAGGGATCCGACAGACCCTGGCCCCGTTTATCAAAACACAGCACTCTGGCGAAGGCACACAAGGACTCCAGAGTGTCACGAAAGATAGGTAAATGAGACATTATATTAAGGTGGCTTATAATACCGGGTGCCATCACGATATCGTGCGCACCATTGCCGAGGACGGCGTAAGCAATGCGTAGGCCGTCACTCTCGGCAAAATGAATGGGAAAAGGCGCGGGGGCACTCAAGCTTTTGAGTGTGATCTCTGCTTCTTGAGTAGGTTCGGCGGCGAGGGAGGTAGTATTACGAGCGCCTTCTACCCTTCGATGGATGAAACCCAATACCGAAATCAGGACGCCCATCAGGACAATAATTGCCGCCATACCACTCAGCAGCGTTTCGCTCTGTGAAATCCACTTGCCAATGGCTGTCAATGTTTCCATACAAATCGCGGGCTTTTATTTTTGCTCCTGCAGTCTATAGTTTAGCAATGTAGTTTCACAAGGCGAATCGGACTCGTAAGTGCAACTCAACAGGTCGAAAGGAAGAGCAAACTGCGGTAGCATCGCGGCCTTTCCTTCCGGCAAGAATGAGAAGTACAGATGAGAGAAGTAAAGGCGGATAAAAGGTGCTTGTGAGGCTGTAGCCCACAGGAATGCATGCCAATCCGCTATTCAGTGGCGTCCCTGCTGATTGATCTGTGAAAACACGGCTTCCTTAACGGCGAAAAAAGAGACAGCGTGGCAGGTTGGGCTGTTGAATTCTCTCTAACGCTAAAGACCGCTGTTAGGACAAAGCGGTCAGACAAAAAATCGACCATAGGATTTTAGTGATTGCTTTCAATATGGCCGTGCGGGGGGTGTGGCCTTGAATGCCTGTTTCAAATTCACCTATATACAAACCTTTGTGACAGCCATTGACTCTCATGGGACACTAGTGGGACGCTTCTCAGCGATAAACTACGATAAACTACGATAAACTACGATAAACTACGATAAACTACGATAATCAGGGATCATAGTGACTCAGCAGTCCAACCCTATCTCGTTGAAATCACATAGGATTGTTGATCCTGGGTTACCTTGGTTGATCCATTTCCACGGACTCATAATCGGCAGGCACTTGTGCGATGCGCGCAAGGACACTGCAGCGCACAAATTAGCGTCTACATGAAACACTTGCTCTGGAGGGTGTTCTAAAAAGCGCTACGTAACATAATGATTTTATTGATAAATATGGTGCCCGGAGACAGAATCGAACTGCCGACACGGGGATTTTCAATCCCCTGCTCTACCGACTGAGCTATCCGGGCGTATAAGCTGTGCTGCGGAGGGTGCGTATTAAAACCGCAGACGCGGTTAGAGTCAAGCGCCGGGGCTTATGCCGTGGGTTCAGGCTGAAGGTGGTACGTAGCCTTCGGCCCGGTCGTGCTCTTCCCCGGCGAAGAATTTGTCCATTTCCTGCTGCAGGTATTTGCGCGCCTCGGGGTCGATCAGGCTCAGCTGCTTTTCGTTGATCAGCATGGTTTGCTGGGCCTGCCACTCGTCCCAGGCTTTTTTGGAGACATTCTCGTAGATGTCCTGACCCTTGGGGCCCGGATACGGCGGTGCCGACAGGCCTTCGAGTTCGCGCTGGTACTTCTTGCAGAATACGGTGTGGGTCATCGCAGTGCTCCTGGTAGTTCCTGTCATTCAAGATAGTTAAAGCGTGGCCAGAAGCCGGGCTACCGGTGCTGCCAGGCCGACCTGGGCGGGCTGGGCCACGTTATACCAGAGCTGGTCGTCCGCTGCCATGACCGCCTGCGGGTTTCCCGCAAGCCGTGCGCGCAGGGGCTGTATGTCCAGGTGGTAATGGCTGAAGGTGTGCCGAAAAATGGTTTCGGGCTGCGGATCCCGGGGTGCCTGGCCGAAGTGGTCCAGGCACCACTCGTCTACGCCGGTGGTGGCCTTTATTTCGGGAAAGCACCACAGGCCGCCCCAGATGCCAGTGGGTGGTCGCCGCTGCAACAGTACGGTGCCCGCTTCGTCCTGCAGAATCAGGAACACGGTGTTGCGCACCGGCAATACCTTGCGCGGCTTGCGACCGGGAAAGTCGGCCTGGCTGCCATCGGCCCTGGCTGCGCAATCGCGGGCCAGTGGGCAGTCGTCACAGCGGGGCCGGCTGCGGGTGCACAAAGTGGCACCCAGGTCCATCATCGCCTGGCTGTAGTCGGCAACGCGGTGGCCGGGTGTGTGCTGTTCGGCCAGTTCCCACAGTGCCCGGTGTACCGCGGTTTGCCCCGGCCAGCCGGCCACTGCGTGGTAGCGGGCCAGTACCCGTTTTACGTTACCGTCCAGAATGGCCGCGCGCTGGCCAAAGGCGATACTGATAATGGCACCGGCGGTTGAGCGGCCAATTCCGGGCAGGGTGTTCAGGGCTGCCACCGAATCCGGAAACACCCCATCGTATTGGCTGCAGACCTGTCGGGCCGCCTTGTGCAGATTGCGCGCCCTGGCGTAGTAGCCGAGGCCGGTCCACAGGTGCAGCACTTCATCCACCGGTGCGTCGGCGAGGTCCACCACAGTCGGGAACGTCGCCATGAAGCGCTGAAAGTAGGGAATTACGGTGCGTACCTGGGTTTGCTGCAACATGATCTCCGACACCCACACGCGATAGGGGTCGATAGCCTGCTGCCAGGGCAGGTCCTTGCGTCCGTGCTGGTCAAACCAGGTGAGTACGCGTTTCGCGAGAGAGGGTCGGTTGCTCATGGCGGTAGTGTAATGGATTGTCGCTGGTCGCGGTAAGGCGCGGTCGTCCGATTTGGGCTCCAGGTGCGTACAATGCACTGGATGATGTTTATGAGGTAATTGAGACCATGAAGCTGGCACTGCTTGCAGCACTTACTTTACCGATGCTGGCGCTGGCGGGCTGCGGCGTAATACTCGGCCAGGAGCGTCCCGCCGCCGCAGTGAACACCGTAACCTATACGCCGGAAGGCTGGCCCCGAGCGCTGGAGGCAGACGTTTATCAGCCGCAGGGCGCCGGGCCTTTCGCGGGTATGCTGTTGGCTCACGGTGGCGGCTGGGAGCGGCGTTCCCGGGACGACATGAGCCGGCTTGCCCGCTATTACGTGGGCCGCGGCTATGTAGTGATGAATGCCGGTTACCGTTTCGCACCCGAGGCAGTGTTTCCCGCCCAGGTTCACGACCTGCAGCAGGCCATGCACTGGCTGCATCGCGAAGCGGATCGCCTGAATCTGGATCCCGGGCGGATCGGCGCATTTGGCTATTCCGCGGGGGCGCACCTGGTCAGCCTGATGGCGCTGGCCGCCGGCACCGGTCGGGATCTTGATGAACCCTGGGGTGGCATCAAGACCCGGCCGGAGGTAGTGGTAGCCGGTGGTTCGCCAATGGATCTGCGCAAATACAAGAGTGGAAAGCTGGTGCCGCAATTCCTGGGTGGTTCAATCAAGGAAATTCCGGAAACCTATGCCAGGGCGTCGCCGGTTACCCTGGTGCACGCCGCTGCGCCGCCATTTTTTCTGTTTCATGGCGCCTGGGACCAGCTGGTCGACATTGATCATGCCGAGGAATTCAAGTCGGCCCTTGAACGCCAAGACGTGCCGGTGGTGCTTGAGATCCTGCCCGCGCGCGGCCATATCCTCACTTTTTTGACTGTCGGCTCGGTTTTACCCGCCGTTGAACGTTTTCTTGAGCCGTATCTGTCGCCTCCGCAGAACTGATTGCAGCCCGCGCCGCTATTACCGAGTCTGTGGCGGTGAATTCAGCCGGGCTTTCTTCTATAATGGCGCGCTTTGCGGGGTACCCCGCATCGATCCCCGCTACAGGTTCTGGAGAACAGCATGTCCGAGCGCAAGGCGAGTGTTACCCGTAATACTCTGGAGACCCGGATTACCGCGACGGTAAACCTGGACGGTACCGGCCAGGCGACATTCGTCACCGGCATTCCGTTCCTGGAACACATGATGGACCAGATTGCCCGCCACGGCATGATTGACCTGGATATCAAGGCCGAGGGTGACCTGCATATTGATGATCACCATACGGTGGAAGATATCGGCATTACCCTGGGCCAGGCATTTACCAAGGCGGTAGCCGACAAAAAGGGGATTGTTCGCTATGGCCACGCCTATGTGCCCCTGGACGAGGCCCTGTCGCGGGTGGTGGTGGATTTTTCCGGCCGTCCGGGGTTGATCTACAAGATTCCCTTTACCCGCGCCCAGGTGGGCGGGTTTGATGTTGATTTGTTCCAGGAATTCTTCCAGGGTTTTGTCAACCATGCCCAGGTAACACTGCACATAGACAACCTGCGCGGCGACAACAGCCACCACCAGATCGAAACCGTATTCAAGGCGTTTGGTCGGGCACTGCGCATGGCGCTGGCGGCTGACCCCCGGATGGAGGGCATCATGCCCTCCACCAAAGGCGTGCTGTAGGCAACGCTGGTGAGTGGTACTGTTGCGGTAATCGATTATGGCATGGGCAACCTGCATTCCGTGGCCAGCGCGCTGCAGCATGCCGGTGCCGACCGGGTAATTGTCACCCATGATGCGAACCAGATCCGGGCTGCAGACCGGGTGGTGTTTCCCGGTGTTGGCGCGATTCGCGACTGCATGGCGGAGATTCGCCGCCTGCATTGTGATGAGCTGCTGCAGCTGGCGCTCACCGAGCAACACAAGCCGGTGCTGGCCATTTGCGTGGGCATGCAGGCGCTGATGACCAGTTCCGAAGAGAACGGTGGGGTACCCTGCCTGGATATTATTCCCGGTACCGTACGCCACTTCGGGCACCCGCTGCTGGATGCCGATGGCACTCGCCTGAAAGTACCTCACATGGGTTGGAACGAGGTTTGCCAGGTACGTGAGCACCCACTATGGGAGGATATTCCCGACCGCACCCGATTCTATTTTGTGCACAGTTATTACGTGACCGCGCGCGACCGTTCGCTGGTCGCCGCAAGCGTGGAATACGGGTGCAGTGCGGATGCCGCGCTGGCCCGGGACAACCTTTTTGCCGTGCAGTTTCATCCGGAGAAAAGCCATACCGCCGGTCTGCAACTGTTACGCAACTTTCTCAACTGGAACCCCGCATGCTGATTATTCCCGCGATTGATCTCAAGGACGGCGAGTGCGTGCGCCTGCGCCAGGGCCTGATGGACGACAGCACCGTATTCTCCGACGATCCGGTGGCGGTGGCCCGCCGCTGGGTGGACGCCGGCTGTCGGCGCCTGCACCTGGTTGACCTGAATGGTGCCTTTGCCGGTGAGCCTGTGAATGGCGAGGTGGTTACGGCAATTGCCGCGGCCTACCCGAAACTGCCGATCCAGATTGGCGGCGGTATCCGCACCCTGGATACCATTGAGCACTATGTGCGTGCCGGGGTCAGTTTCGTGATTATCGGTACCAAAGCGGTCAAGGAGCCGGATTTTGTTGCCGAGGCCTGCCGTGCCTTTCCCGGCCGGATTATCGTCGGCCTGGATGCAAAAGACGGCCTGGTGGCCACCGACGGCTGGGCCGAGGTGTCCACGGTGCAGGCCACGGACCTCGCCCGGCGCTTCCAGTCCGATGGTGTCAGTGCCATCGTCTACACCGATATCGCCCGCGATGGCATGATGCAGGGTGTGAACGTGGAAGCCACCCTGGCCATGGCCAGGGCCTCCAGCATTCCGGTGATTGCCTCCGGCGGCATTACCAACCTGGACGATATTCGTGCCCTCAATGCGGTAGCTCACGAGGGTATTTGTGGCGCCATTACCGGGCGCGCCATTTATGAGGGTACGCTCGATGTGGCAGAAGCCCAGCGCCTCTGCGACGGAGAGTCCTAGTCCATGGGCCTGGCCAAACGTATTATTCCCTGCCTGGATGTCGACAATGGCCGGGTGGTGAAGGGTGTTAATTTTGTTGGTATTCGCGATGCCGGTGACCCGGTGGAAATCGCCCGGCGTTACAATGAACAGGGCGCCGACGAAATCACCTTTCTCGATATCACCGCCAGCCACCAGGGCCGGGACACCACCGTGCATACGGTGGAGCAGATTGCCGAACAGGTATTTATCCCACTGACGGTGGGTGGCGGCATTCGCTCGCTGGAAGATATCCGCACCATGCTCAACGCCGGTGCCGACAAGGTCAGCATCAATACCGCCGCTATTCATAACCCCGAACTGGTGCGCCAGGCCTCCGAGCGGTTTGGTGCCCAGTGCATTGTGGTTGCCATCGACGCCAAGCGGGTAGAGGATGTGGAGGGCAAGCCGCGTTGGGAAATCTTCACCCACGGTGGGCGCAAACCCACTGGTATTGATGCGGTGGCCTGGGCGATAAAAATGGCCGAATTGGGGGCGGGGGAAATCCTGCTTACAAGTATGGATCGTGATGGTACCCGCAATGGCTTTGAGCTGGGCGTTACCAGCGCCATCACTGACGCGGTGGATATCCCGGTCATTGCCTCAGGCGGTGTCGGCAACCTGCAACACCTGGTGGATGGGATCCTTTTGGGCGGCGCTGACGCGGTCCTGGCGGCCAGCATCTTTCACTTCGGCGAGTTCACCGTGCCCCAGGCCAAGGCCTACATGGCGGCACATGGCATTGAGGTGCGGGTCTGAACCCCGTTCCGGAAAGCGAGACGCCGGTAGTGGTCGACTATGTCTCCGATCCCGCACTTACCCAATTTCTTGATCTGCTGCTCGATGTCGTCTGCGTGGTCGACAGCGACGGCCACTTTCAGTATGTATCCGCTGCCTGTGAGTCAGTGTTCGGCTTTACCCAGGAAGAGATGGTGGGCAAGACCGTGCAGGACCTGGTGCACCCGGACGACCGGGAATACACCCTCAACCGTGCCCGCCAGGTGATGGCCGGCACCGATAGCACCCAGTTCGAGAATCGTTACCTGCGCAAGGATGGCGAAGTGGTCCACATCATGTGGAGTGCCCGCTGGTCCGAGGAGGGCCAGGTCCGGATTGGCGTCGCTCGCGACATTACCCGGCGCAAACAGGCGGAACTGGTGCAATCCGCCTTGTTCCGGATATCCCAGGCGGCTCATCGGGAACGTGATCTGGGCATCCTGCTGGACCAGATTCACGACATCGTTGCCAAACTGGTACCCGCCCGTGGCTTTTATCTGGGCCTCTGGGACTATCGCGATGGACGCTGGAATTATCCTTTTTCCCGGGATCGGGAAAACGCGGGTGCCGCGCAGGCAGAAGGGGTGGAACCCCTGTGTGAACAGGTGCGCATCAAGGGCCAGACACTGTTGTCCGGGCCTGGGGCCCTGACTACGGGGGATACGGACATCAGTGGCAGCCGATCTTGCTATTGGTTGGGCGCGCCGCTGACCAGTGAGCAGGGGGTTATTGGTGCGCTGGTGGTCAGGAGCGACTCCCCCGCTGCCGGTTTTAGCGAAGAGCATCAGCAACTGCTGGAATTCGTAGCGGACCAGGTGACGGTCGCCATCAGCCAGCAACGTCTGCTGGCGCGACTTGAACAACGGGCCCAGTATGATGCCCTGACCGGGCTTCCCAATCGGGCCCTGCTGGATGATCGGCTACAAAAGGCGATCAGTGTCGCCGAGCGTGAATCCGGTATGCTCGCGCTGCTATTTGTCGACATGGATGATTTCAAGCGGGTCAACGATACCCTGGGCCATGCCGCCGGTGACTGCCTGTTACAGCTTACTGCGCAGCGCCTGCTTGCCAGCGTGCGTGCCTCGGATACGGTGGCCAGGCTGGGCGGAGATGAATTTATCATTGTCCTTGAAGGGTTGGCAGCGACCGATCACGCGCAGGTCCTGGTGGACAAAATCCAGGGCGCCTTTGCCCTCCCCTTCGAGCTGGACCACAAACCCCTGCTGTCGCCTGTCAGTATCGGGATGGCCTTGTATCCCGATGATGGCACTACTCCGGAGTCTTTGTTGCGGCATGCAGACAAACGCATGTATGCCGCCAAGGAAACTGCCGCGGCGCAGCGGACTACTCCTTCAGATCAGGAGCAACCACCAGGCAGTGACGCCACTCAGTAGCGTTGCACCCCCATAGCAGAGCAGTTGCATGAGCCGCCTGGGAGCGCGCAGATGCAGGTCGTGCAGGCTGTGATAGATCCGGTGCAGGGTATGAAAAAGAGGCAGCACCACACAAGCCAGTACCAGCAGTTTTCCCAGCGGATGCGCGAGCAGCGCGCCAACGGCGGCATGGGTCGCCACCGGATCGTGTGCCGCCAGCCAGGGCAGCAAGGCGGTAGCCAGCACCAGGCCGGGTCCGATAAAAGCCAGCAACATGCCACCGGCACCAAACAGGGACCAGGCGATGGGCTCATGGGAGCGACGCATGCTCAACGCCCTCCCCCGACAAGTAGCAGTACCAGCAGCAGCAAGCCGACATTGCAGACCACGGCGCCCACCTGGTGCAGCCTCTTCACTACCGTTGGGCTGACCCGCAGCCGGTCCGTATCGATAACCAGGATCTTCGGCACCAGGGCAATCCAGGTAACAGCGTGGAACAGTGCCGCCGCCAGTGCCACCCCGTGCAGGGCCAGCAACCAGGGATTGCGCAACAGTTCCAGCCAGCCCAGGAACGCCGCCTCGCCGCGGGTGAACTGGTACAAGCCGCTCATCAGCAAGAGGGTGTAAAAGAGCAGGGGTAAGGCCGTGGCCTCGCGCAGCATATAGCGGCGATAGGCGGGGTTGCGCAGCCACCAGTCGGCCCGCTGGCGCTGAACGTAGGGCTTACGCATCGTCCTTGCCTCGCAGGATATTAAACAGGTTTACTGCGTAGTTAATGTCCGAGGCCACTTTGCCCTGGTTGATCGCTGCCGCCGGGTCGACGTCCTTGGGGCACACTTGCGAACAGTAACCGACAAAGGTGCAGCTCCACACGCCTGCTTCGGCATTCAGCCAGTTCATTCGCTGGCTTGCGCCCTCGTCCCGGGAATCCAGGTTGTAGCGCTGGGCGAGGGTCAGCGCCGCCGGCCCGAGGAAGGCGGGATCGCGGCCAAATTGCGGACAGGCGGCATAGCACAGGCCGCAATTGATGCACTGGCTGAAGGCCGCGTAGCGCTGCATCTGCTCGGGAGTCTGGCGATAAGCGCCGGCACTGACGGGTTGCTCGTCGCTACGGATCAACCAGGGTTGTACGGTCTCCAGATGGTCGATAAAGCCGCTGATATCAGACACCAGGTCGCGCTCGATGGGAAAATTGTCCAGGGCCCGCACTTCCAGGGCATCCTTGCCCCGGTAGTCACGAAGGAAGGTCTTGCAGGCCAGGCGCGGCTCGCCATTTATCATCACCCCGCAACTGCCGCAGATTGCCATGCGGCAGGACCAGCGATGGCTGAGAGTCGGGTCCTGCTGGTCCTTGATCTGGTTCAGGGCGTCCAGTATGGAAAGGTCTTCGCTGTAGGGCACTTCGAAGCTCTGCGCCCAGGGTTCCTGATCTTCTTCTGGCCGGTAGCGCTGTACCCGCACGGTCACTGTTTCGGTCACGGTTTGCTCTCCTGCTGCCCGGCAGCACCGTAATGGCGTTCCGCAGGCTGTGAGCGGGTGATCACCACATCCTGCCAGTCCAGCCGCGGCGTGTCGGCTGCGCGATACACCAGGCTGTGCCTGAGGAATTGCGCATCGTCGCGCTCGGGGAAGTCTTCGATCCGCTGGTGGCTGCCGCGGGATTCCTTGCGGGCCAGTGCCGCATGGGCCATGGCCTCCGCGACATCCAGCAGGTTGCCCAGCTCGATCGCATTGAGCCACTCGGTATTGAAAACGCGGCTGCGATCCACCAGTCCCAGTTCGCGATAGCGCCCCTTCAATTCTGCAATTTTGGCGCAGGTCTGTTGCATCTGCCCCGGCAGGCGGAAAATGCCGGCCCCGTCTTCCATGGCGCGGGCCATTTCGTCCCGGATCGTGGCCAGGTGTTCGCCGCCCCTGGCTTCGCGCAGGGACTCCCACCCCGCGGCATTGTCTTGCGCCCGGGCCAGCAAGCGTCGCGGATCCACCGCTGGCCCCTGGCTCGCACGCGCTGCCGCCTGTTCCCCCGCCACCCGACCGAACACGCTCAGTTCGGCCAGGGAATTGGAGCCCAGCCGGTTCGCGCCGTGCAACCCGACACTGGCACATTCGCCGACGGCGAACAGCCCCGGCAGAGCAGTAGCAGTGTGACGGTCAGTCTGGATCCCGCCCATGGTGTAGTGGGCGGTAGGCCGCACCGGGATTGGCTCATGGACAGCATCAACGTTGACATAGGTGCGAGCCAGATCGCGGATAAAGGGCAGGCGTTCATTGATGCGGGCCTCGCCGAGATGGCGCAGGTCCAGGTTCACGGCCTCACCGCGGCTGGTGGCCAGCGCCCGCCCCGCCTTGGCCTCGTGCCAGAAAGCCTGGCTCAGGCGGTCCCGCGGCCCCAGTTCCATATATTTGTTGCAGGCTTCTCCCAGGGGAGTCTCCGGGCCGAGACCATAGTCCTGTAAATAGCGGTATCCGTCGCTATTGGTTAGTACACCTCCCTCACCCCGGGCCGCCTCGGTGATGAGGATCCCGGAGCCGGGCAAACCGGTGGGATGGTATTGCACGAATTCCATGTCCCGCAGCGCCACGCCCTGGCGATACGCCAGGGCCATGCCGTCGCCGGTGACAATACCGCCGTTGGTGTTATAGCGATAAACCCGGGCAGCGCCACCGGTGGCGAGGATGACGGCGGAAGCCGCGATCAGGGTATGGGTGCCGTTGCGCATGTCGATGGCCTGGACGCCGGCGCAGGCGCCGTCCTCCAGCAGCAGGTCGGTGCAGAAGTATTCGTCGCAGCGGCGGATCGAGGGGTACTTGAGAGAGGTCTGGAACAGCGTATGGAGGATGTGGAAGCCGGTCTTGTCGGCGGCGAACCAGGTGCGCTCGATTTTCATGCCACCGAAGGCGCGCACATTGATGCTGCCGTCGGCTTTGCGGCTCCAGGGGCAACCCCAGTGCTCCAGCCGCAGGTTTTCCTCGGTGGCGTGATGCACGAAATAGTCCACCACATCCTGGTCACAGAGCCAGTCGCCACCGGAGACGGTGTCATCGAAGTGCGCATCGAGGCTGTCGTGGAGCTGGATCACGCCGGCGCAGCCGCCCTCTGCCGCCACCGTATGGCTGCGCATCGGGTACACCTTGGACAGCAACAGGATGTCCAGCTGCGGGTTTGCCTCGGCTGCGGCGATGGCGGCCCGCAGGCCGGCGCCGCCGCCACCCACTATCACGATATCGGCTTGCAGCGCGCGTATATCGGGGGCGTCGCCTGCATTCAACGGGATGGCCTTTGCGGCCAGCGCCAGGCGCTGATCTCCGGCATGTCCACCCCGTGTTCATGGGCGTAATGACGGCACGACAGCCGCATGTCCCTGAGTTTCTCCTTGGTATGGGCGCCACTGGCCTGGAGCGCTGGTACCCGGTCAATGGCGTCAATGGCGAGGCTGAAACGGTCCACGTTGTTTTCGATGGCCAGCTCCAGAGGGGTATTGATGCTGCCCTTTTCCTTGTAACCACGGACGTGCAGGTTAGCGTGGTTGGTGCGTCGGTAGGCCAGCCGGTGAATCAGCCAGGGGTAACCGTGGAAATTGAATATCACCGGCTTGTTAACGGTGAACAGGCTGTCGAAGTCGCGGTGGCTAAGGCCATGAGGATGCTCCTCCGGGGGTGTCAGGCGGAACAGGTCCACCACATTCACAAAGCGGATCTTCAGGTCGGGGAAATGGTCGCACAACATTGCCGTCGCCGCCAGCGCTTCCTGGGTGGCGATATCACCGCATCCGGCCATCACGATATCGGGATCTTCACCCTGGTCAGTGCTGGCCCAGTCCCAGATGCCGATACCTTTGGTGCAGTGGATAATGGCCGTTTCCATATCGAGATACTGCAGGTGGTGCTGTTTGTCGCAGACGATCACGTTGATATCGTTGTGGCTGCGCAGGCAGTGGTCCGCCGTGGACAACAGGCAGTTGGCGTCCGGTGGCAGGTAAACCCGGGTTACATTGGGACTCTTGTTAACCACGATATCGAGAAAGCCGGGGTCCTGGTGGGTAAAGCCATTGTGATCCTGGCGCCAGACGGTTGAGGTAATGAGCAGGTTAAGAGAAGCGATGGGTGCCCGCCAGGCCAGCTGGTCGCTGATTGCCAGCCACTTGGCGTGCTGGTTGTACATGGAGTCGATAACATGCGCGAAGGCTTCGTAGGTTGCAAAAAAGCCGTGGCGCCCGGTGAGCAGGTAGCCCTCCAGCCAGCCCTCGAGGGTGTGCTCGGAAAGCATTTCCAGGACTCGTCCGTCGGGCGCGAGCTCGCCGCCGTCATCGTCCTCCGGCAAACGTTGCGCCAGCCACAGCTTTTTGCTTTCCTCGTAAACCGTATCCAGCTTGTTGGAGGTGGTCTCGTCGGGGCCAAACAGGCGAAAAGTATCGGGGTTGCGCGCCATGGTATCGCGCAACAGCGCCGCCAATGGCCGGGTATTGAAGACACGCTCCTGTCCCGGAGATTCGACAGCTACTGCATAATGGCGAAAATGCGGCAGTCGCAGGGGTCGCCGGAGCAGGCCACCGTTGCTGTGGGGATTGGCGCCCATGCGCCGCGGCCCAATCGGAGACAACGCACGCAGGGATTCCACCAGGCGGCCCTGGTCGTCGAACAATTCCTCCGGCCGGTAACTGCGCAGCCAACTTTCAAGCGCCGCCAGGTGTTCCGGGTCGGCGCGTACGTTTGCCAGTGGCACCTGGTGTGATCGCCAGCTCCCTTCAACCTTGTGGCCATCGACAGTCTTGGGGCCAGTCCAGCCCTTGGGGGAACGCAGCACAATCATCGGCCAGCGCGGCCGGTTTGCGACCCCTGCTGCGCGTGCCTCATTCTGCAGGCTGCGGATCTGTTCGATACAATGGGTCATCGCTGCGGCCATTTGCTGATGCATGTCAGCGGGATCCTCACCGCTGACAAAAACCGGTACCCAGCCATAACCCAGCAACAGGTTTTCCAGTTCTTCATGCGATATGCGTGCGAGCAGGGTGGGATTGTTGATCTTGTAGCCGTTGAGATGCAGGATCGGCAGCACCGCTCCGTCGCGCAGGGGATTGAGGAATTTATTGGAGTGCCATGAGGTGGCGAGGGGCCCGGTTTCCGCTTCACCATCGCCCACCGCGGTAAATACAATCAGGTCCGGGTTGTCAAAAGCGGCGCCAAAGGCATGGGACAGGCTATAACCCAGTTCGCCACCTTCATGTATCGAGCCCGGCAGTTCGGGGGTGCAGTGGCTACCCAGGCCGCCCGGAAAGGAAAACCGCCGGAACAATTCGCTCATGCCCTGTTCGTCTTCGCTCATATTCGGGTAGATTTCGGAGTAACTGCCCTCCAGGTATACCGGTGCCAGTACGCCCGGTGCGCCGTGCCCCGGGCCTGCTATGAACAGGGCATTGAGGTCATAGTGGCGGATCAGGCGGTTGGCGTGTACATACATGAAAGCGAGCCCCGGGCTGGCCCCCCAGTGGCCCAGTAGCCGTTGCTTGATGTGTTCCGGTTGCAGCGGCTCTCGTAGCAGGGCGTTACTACGCAGGTAAATCATCCCCGCGGCCAGGTAGTTGCAGGCCCGCCAATAGCCGTCGATGGCGCTAAGCTGTGCGGGTTCCAGGATGTTTGTTGTCATCTCTTGTGCGCTCTTTGACATGGGATGGGCTCCTCACCGCGGTTGCTGTTACCGTGCGTTCAGCAGTGCCATTGTCTGCCGGGCAATCTCCAGCTCCTCATTGGCGCGGACAATAAGTATCGTCACCGGCGCGCCGGGTGTATGAATAGCCTTGCTACCATCAAGACCGGGGCAGCGGTTGCGCGCCTTATCAATACTGATACCGAGGTTCTGCATATCGGTGCACGCCATGGCTCGAACCGCGGCCGAGTTCTCGCCGACCCCCGCGGTAAATACCAGGGCGTCAAGACCGCCCAGGACGGCGATGTAAGCACCGATATATTTGCGTATCCGGTAGGCGTAGATCGCCAGCGCCAGCTTCGCCGCGGCATCGCCCTGGTCACTGCGGCTGCTGATGTCGCGGACATCGTTGCTGCCGCAGAGCCCCAGAAGGCCACTGCACTGTCTCAGTTCCTGTTCCAGCTGACCGAGGTCCAGGCCTTCTTCGCGCGCTACATGGAGCGCAGCCGCAATGTCGACATCGCCGCTGCGGGTTCCCATTACCAGCCCCTCCAGCGGCGTCATGCCCATGGAGGTATCCACGCTGTGACCGTTTTTGATAGCGGCGGCACTGGCGCCGTTGCCCAGGTGCAGGGTGATCAGCTTCAGCTGCTCAAGGGGGCGGCCGAGTTGCTGTGCCGCGGCCCTGGCCGCATAGCCATGGGAAATGCCATGGAAACCGTAACGTTGTACCCGATGGTCTCGATACCAGTGGTCGGGTACCGCATAGCGGCGAGCATGTGCGGGCATACGCTGATGAAATGCCGTGTCGAATACCGCAGCCTGGGGCAACTGGGGAAAATGTTCCCGGCATTGGTTGATTACTGCCAGGGCGGGTGGATTGTGCAGTGGTGCCAGTGGAGCCAGCTGCTCAATCTCTGTGATGACGTTCTGGTCTATCGCGACCGCGCGCCGAAAGCGGTCACCGCCATGGACCACCCGGTGGCCGATGGCTTCGGGGGAGGGTAAGTTTTCCTGCTCGGCCAGTGTCTCCAGGTGTTGATAGATGTGTTGCAGGGCTGCCGAGTGATCCAGCGAATCGTAATCCTCGCCTTGTTCGCGGCGAACCCCCGTCCCGCTCAACCACTGATGTCGGGCATGGCTGTGCTCTTCACCGAGTCGCTCCAGGCGCCCCTTGCACAGATCCTTGCCGTTGGTACTGTCGACCAGGCGGTATTTGAGAGATGAGCTGCCACTATTGAATACCAGTACATTCATATCCCGCGCTGCCGCCGCCTCCCATCTGGTTCACTGAAATTCGCTCTACTGAGCATAGCTCACTGTGGTGATAGCCCACGCTCGGTCCGGTCAGATTTCATTGGCAATGCCAGGGAGGGAGTCTGAAGGCTTGCACTACTGCTATTGACAGTCATGCTAATGATTATTAGTTTTAACTGAAACATAATGAGACTGCTGCCATGGCCCTGTACGAACCCATTGAGTCAACAGATTCCCGCCGCCACCTGCTGCTGCGCAGCCCGGTTACCCTTGAACCCTGTGGTGAAATGGTATGTGCCAATGAGGACGACGTGGCTGCTGCTATCGCTACCGCCCGTCAAGTCCAGCCTGCCTGGGCAGCGACCCCGATTCGCGAGCGCGCCAGAATAGCCGAGCGCGCTTTGCAGCTGGTGTTGGAACGGCAGGACCAGATTATCGACACGGTCGTGGCAGAAACCGGCAAGACCCGCACCGATGCCATGAGTATGGAGATTTTTTCGGTGGCCGATTCGCTGTGTTATTACGCCAAGCATGCGGAAGACTTTCTTAAACCGCGCAAACGTCGGGTGCACGGGATTATCGGTATCGCCAAGCAGCTGCGCATTCTCTATAAGCCACTGGGGGTGATTGGGCTGATTACGCCCTGGAATGGCCCCTTCGTGCTGGTGATGAACCAGGCGGTGCAGGCTGTTCTGGCGGGCAATGCGGTAATCGCCAAGGGCTCTGAGGTCACCCCCTTCTCAGCCCGGCTGGCCCAGACGATTCTGGAGGACGCAGGGCTGCCGCCCGGGGTGCTGCAGGTATTGCTGGGTGACGGCGATACCGGCGCGGCCATTGTCCGCGGTGGGGTCGACAAGGTGTCTTTTACCGGCAGCGTGGCTACCGGGCGCAAAGTGGCCGAGGCCTGCGCCAGCCAGCTGATCCCCTGCACCCTGGAGCTGGGCGGTAATGATGCAATGATTGTCTGTGCCGACGCCGACCTGGACCGCGCTGCCGACGGCGCCTGGCTGGGATCGTGCATGAATACCGGTCACTATTGCTGTGGCACAGAGCGTATTTACGTGGTGAGCGAGGTCTACGACGAGTTCCTGCGGCTGGTACTGGACAAGGGCAGGCACCTGAGCCAGGGGCAGCAACATGGCTGGACAGAAGATGTTGGCGCCGTATTCTGGGATCGGCAGATGGCCATTATCGAAGCTCATGTGGAAGATGCCCGTAGCAAGGGCGCGGTGATTCATACCGGAGGCCGGCGCAACCCGGATCTCCCCGGCCTGTACTATGAGCCAACGGTGATTACCGGTGTCGACAACAGCATGGATATCATGGTGCACGAGACCTTCGGCCCCATTCTCTGTATTGAGCGGGTGGCCGATGAAGATGAGGCCCTGCGGCTGGCGAACGATTCCGAGTTTGGTCTTAACGGCAACGTATGGACCCGGGACAAGGACAAGGGCTACCGCCTGGCGGCCGCCATTGATACCGGCAGCTGCAGTGTCAACGATATGGCCCTGAGTTACGGAATCCCGGCGGCTCCGTTTGGTGGGCGCAAGAACTCCGGTATTGGCCAGGTTAATGGTAAGAAGGGCATGCGTGGCTACTGCCACGAAATGCCCATCGTAATCGACCGCTTCGGCGGTAAAATGGCGAACGGCTATCCCAATAGCGTGAAGAGCGCCGAGGGCATGCGCAAGCTGATGGATTTCATGTGGCGCAAAACACCCCTGGGCCGCTGGCTGAGCTGACTCGCCACCACTCAGTCCCTAAACAGGGTGGTCACATAATCCGCCTCAAACACCCGCCCCTCGAACAGGTCGTTATCAAGGGTACCCGTCACCCGTACCTGGTCACCGCTGTTGATCTTCTGGTAGCCTTCGTCATCCAGCGGGTTGTAGGGCATCTCGTCCACCTCGACAGTGATCATCCGTAGCCCGGTGTTGAGGTTGAATTCCTCTTCGTCCTCGTCAACACTGGTAACGGTGCCCTGAAGCACGCCGCTGGAGGGCACTATCGGCACAGCGAAATAGGACACGGCCATCGGGTCTTCCTCATCCACCGCACTGGCGTAGAAGGTCGTGCCCAGGTTTTCCACGAATACGCTGCTCGCCTCGATAGTGGTGGTTTCGAAGAGGTCATCGTCCACCATTCCCGATACGGTAACTTTGTCACCTTCGTATAACTTGTAGGCGTCCGCGTCGCGATCACCGTCGTCCATTTCCACGGTAATCGTGCCGTCACCATAGTCCAGCATGAATGAATCGGGGGTGACCGAAGTAACGGTACCGCTGATCTCGATCCAGGTGTCATCGGGCTGGAGATAGGGATTCTGGGACCAGGCGGGAGCACCCAGCAACACGCCTGAGAGTAAGATAGCCAGTTTTTTCCTGTTCATGGACTACTCCTTTTTCAAGTGGGAATATCAAAGACAGTGATTGGTTGTCTGTTGATAAAAGTAGTCCAGCCCGGTTGGGTGGGGTTGTCCCAAATCAAAAAAGTAGTGCTCTTACTCAGTTGGCGCGGCTTTTGAGAGAATCTGAAAGCAGTGCGCCCTGGCGCTGTATGACATACTGGATTATCTGGTCCTGGCTGTGTTCGTTTTCGTCAAAGTCCACTCGCAGTCTGCAGGATTCGTTGGCACTTTCCCCATCTTCAATACTTATTATGGTCCCGAGCAGGTCAACGGGCTCCCGCGCCGAATTGATCAGTATGCCTATGCGCAATCGTTCCCCGACCAACCATGTCCCCCGGGCCTCGAAGGCTATGCCGCAGCCGCTCAGATTAACCTGCGCTTTATCATAGGACTCTCCGTTAAGTTCGTCGGCTGCCAGCAATTGTGTCGCCAATGCGGAAATCTTGCGGTTGAGCAGCTCCATTGCCTGCGCAATCACAGGATCCCGCTGCGCTACATGTTCAATGGCGTCGTTGAGATCGCGGTCACTTTTACCCAGCAGAATGCCTGCTCCAAGGTCAGTGCTCTCCGCCGGCGTCTGTCCTCCGGTAATCGCGCCATAACGCAGCAGAACTGTGTCATTGATGCGGTAGTAGCGCCGGCGATCGTTAATCCCGTTCATGCGCTGTTCCTCCTGGCAAAGTGTATTGGTGAGTTTTTAATCGAGGCCCGGAATTTCCAGCGACTCGGAATCTATCTGCAAAAGATCATCCGTGGCAAGCTCGGCACTATCTTCCAGGCTCTGCCGGATAACGATTTCAACTCGCCTGTTAAGGGCGCGACCCGCTGCCGTATCATTGGAGGTGAAGGGGCGCGTGTCGGCGTAGCCGACGACCATTGCACGGCGGCCCTGCAGGCTTTTCCCCGCCAGCAGTTCATGGGTAACCGAGAGTGCCCTGCCGGACGCCAGTGCCCAGTTGGATTTGAAGGTGCCGCTTTTTATTGGCACATCATCGGTGTGGCCCTCAATGGAGATCTTGCCGGGTATCTCCACCAGTGCTTCCCTGAGCCTGTGCATCACCGGCAGGAAATCCTGGGTAAGGGTTGCGGAACCGGAGGGAAACGAAGCATTTTCGCGAATCCGGATGGTGATTAAACGCCCCTCTGACTCAATTTCAATATTCTCGCGATTAATCTCATCGCTGAGAATGGCTTTCAACTTTTCGGCATCGGCCCGGGTCTCGTCCAACAGGTCCTGGATCTTCTTTGCGAGCAGCGCCTCTGCCTCTGCTTCACTGAGTTCGGTGGCCGGTGTCGCTCGTTCACCTACTCGCAGTGATGAATCTGTGGTGTCTGTGGTCACCTGCTGAATGGTCTTTATCGGCGTTGGGGTGGTTTCCCCGGGGCTGAACTCCCGGGCGATGATGCTGGTACCCTTGGGAACATCCTTCAGCTCCAGCTCTTTCTGAACGCCGAAAGCCATCTTCATAGACCCGGCGATGGTTTTATAGCGCTCCAGGTCCATCTCTGAAAACGACAGTAGAAGTACAAAAAATGCCAGTAACAGCGACATCAAATCCGCGAAGGTCGCTATCCAGGCGGGCGCACCGCGTACTTCTTCTACTTCAAAATCGAACTCAATCATCTTTTTCGCTGTCGACCTTGCGCCTGGCAGGTGCGAGATAAACCCTTAACATCGAATCGATTACTCTCGGGTTCTGGCCGGCCTGGATGGCAAGCAGGCCATCGATACACATCGCCTTGAGACGGCCTTCCTCACTCTTGCGCAGGTTCAGTTTGTCGGCGATGGGAAAGGCGACCATGTTCGCCAGCATGGCGCCATAGAGAGTGGTGAGCAGCGCAACGGCCATGGCGGGGCCGATTGTCTTGGGGTCATCCATGCCGGCGAGCATTTGTACCAGGCCGATAAGCGTACCGATCATGCCCATCGCGGGTGCGACATCACCAGTAGCACTGAAGACTCTGGCACCCCAGTTATGACGGTCAATGGTCTGCTGCAGGTCTTTCTTCAGCACGGCACTGACGGTCTCCGGGGTGTTTCCATCGGACAGCATCTGTACGCCCTGCTGTAGGAATTCATTTTCTATTACCGCGTTTTCCAGCGCCAGCAGGCCTTCTTTACGCGATGTTGTGGCCAGCTCTACAATTTTGGCCACCATGGCCTCGGGATCTTCCAGCTGGTTGGAAAATGCCCGCGCCGCCACCCTGAATGCACTCAGGAACTGGTGCAGGTTGAACTTCATCATAACGACCAGCATGGTGCCCATGAGGACGATCAGGATTGAAGGAATATTGACGAAGATGATCGGGGAGCCACCGGTAAGAATTGCCGCAATCACGACACCCATGGCCCCTACCAGGCCCAGCAATGTTGCCAGATCCATACCGCAACTATCCTTATGTCCGTTTGTTGTTGTTGAAGGTCGCTTTTATGATGCTCGAGTATATCTTAAGCGCTGTGACAAATGCGTTCTGTTACACTTTTGTGAGGGCCGGTGTGTCCGAAACGGGCGATGCTCCTCGTATGGCCTGCTACGTAGCCTGTAACGGTGGGGTTGGTGTCATATGTTGTCGGTTGAAAATGCTGGCCGAAGAGTCCGTGACCAGTGGGTCTGGCGGGGCCTGGATTTCCGCGTGACCCCGGGTGAAGCCTGGGCAGTGAGTGGTCCTTCCGGCTCGGGCAAGACGCTGTTGCTGCGTTGTCTTGCGGCGCTGGACCCACTTGATGAAGGCCGGATACTGTTTGAGGGCCGCGATACGGAAACAATCAACGTGCCGGCTTATCGTGCCAGGGTTTTGTATTTACACCAGCAGCCGGCGTTCTTTGAGGGGACGGTGGAGGAAAACCTGCGCGCCGTGCTCGCACTTGCGCAACACAGCGGGCGTGAATTTGACCAGGCGTGGATTTCCGGCACGCTCGAGCGCCTTGGCAAATCACCGGATTTCCTGCAGCGCCCGATATCGGCACTGTCCGGTGGCGAGGCACAGATAGTGGCTTTTTTACGCGGCCTGCAAATTTCCCCGACCCTGCTATTGCTTGATGAGCCCACCGCAGCACTGGATCCGGAAGCGGTTGGCCAGATCGAATCACTGATTGAAGCCTGGCAGGCGGCCGATCCTGAGCATTCGCTGCTGTGGGTAAGCCATGACCAGGGTCAGCTTGAACGCATGACCAGCCGACGGCTGCTGCTGGGGGACGGCTGATGGATTCGGCTTACATCCAGATTGGTAATCTCGAGCTGGCACTGGCGGCGCTGCTGATGCTGATTAATCTTGGCCTGTCAGCCTGGCTGCGGTTGGGCCTCGGCAGGCAACTGGTACTGGCATCGGTGCGCATGTCGGTACAGCTGTTACTGGTGGGACTAATACTTGAATGGATCTTTGCCCTGCGCAATCCCTGGGTGGTGCTCCTGCTCGCCATGATCATGGGCACTACCGCCGGTATTGCGGCGGTAGGGCGTACCGGGCGACGTTTTCCGGGCATCTACCGCAACAGCCTGTTGAATGTACTCTTTGCCTCCTTTCTGGTGACCGGGCTGGCCGGGCAGGGGATCATCCGCTTTCAGCCCTGGTATGACCCCCAGTATTTTATCCCCTTGCTGGGGATGCTGTTGGGTAATGCGTTAACCGGTATCTCACTGGCTCTGGACCGGTTCATGGAAAACCTGGTGAGCAGGCGCGCCTTTATAGAATCAATGCTGTGCCTGGGTGCAACGCGCTGGGAGGCGGCACACCGTGAGGTAAAGGACGCCGTGCGCACCGGCATGATTCCCATCATCAACGCGATGATGGTAATGGGAGTGGTCAGCCTGCCGGGCATGATGACCGGACAGATTCTCGCCGGTGCGGACCCCGCCGATGCGGTGCGCTACCAGATTGTGATTGTATTCATGATTGCCGCATCCACGGCGCTGGGTACCCTGGGGGTGGTGATGATGAGTTTTTTCTCGATGTTCTCAAGCCGTCATCGCCTGCTATCTGCCCAGCTCCTGCGTACTCAGAGCGAGTGAAGCTGCGGCTGTGCCAGAACCTCTGACACGGTGGCCAGGCGCAGTCCCTGGGCCTCAAGTGTTGGCAGGATCTCCTGCAAAAACGCGATGGTTTCAGGGTATGGGTGGCCAATAGCCACTGCCACGCCTTCGCGCCGCGCACGGCTCACAAGTACCTCAAAGCGCTCTGCAATCGCCGCGCGCTCAGGGATGTTATCCAGGAATACCTGGCGCGACAAATGTGGCAGCCCTGTTTCGGCGGCAATGATGGCCGCCACCGTATCTTTGTTGGTCCGCGAATCCACAAAATACAGTTGCTGCTCGGCCAGCTGGGCCATCAGCCAGGTCATTTGTTTTCGCAAGGGGGTCAGCGCGCTGCCCATGTGGTTGTTAACCCCACGGATATGAGGCGTTCCGGCAATTGCCTGTTGCAGGGTAGCCCTGAATTCGGTTTCCGAGAGGTTCTCGGTCAACTCGCCGGTTCCGGGATTATTGTTGCCCAGTGCACTCATCGGCGCGTGCAGCAGTACCTCCTTGCCGGCGAGCCAGGCCTGCTTGGCCAGGCCAGCACCATGTGGGGTGTGCGGCAGTACCGCAATATTGAGCTTGCCCGGTAGCGCGATGGCGGCCTCGCCTTCCCCCCGATGGTTGCCGATATCATCAATGATGATTACCAGGGTCACCATCCCGGGGGCTGGATGGACGGTGCTGATGGCGCCGGGCAGGTCATCCGCGCGCCGCGTTTCCGTAACGGCCCACGCCGTGTCGACCAGGGGTAATAACAGCGCGAGCAATAGCAGTCGATGCATCGGTTCAGGAGCCGGACTTGTTTGTGCCCTGCATGGGGCCTTTGCGTCCCCCAAGAATATTAACGCCCTTGAGCAGGGTTAGCGCTTCATAGAGCTGGTTATCAGTCGCCAGGAGGTCGCTGGAAACCCGCTTCTCGGGCTTCCGGTCGCCGTTGGCGTTATCCAGGCGCCTGCTGAGATCGGCCTCGCTCAGTTCACGGGACGTGTCGTACGCTGTTACCCGGGCGCGTTCAACAATGATATCCGGCTCTATACCTGCAGCCTGGATGGAGCGCCCGTTGGGCGTAAAGTAGAGCGCGGTGGTCAGTTTTACCGCCCGTGATTCCGAAATGGGCATTACCGTCTGCACTGAGCCCTTGCCAAAGCTCTCGGTGCCCATAATGACCGCGCGGCTATGATCCTGCAGGGCACCGGCAACAATTTCCGAGGCGCTGGCGGAGCCCCCGTTGATCAGTACCACCAGCGGGACGCCGTTACTGGCATCGCCCGGCCTGGCGGCATAGCGGGCATCTGAATTGGCGAGACGGCCCTCGGTATAAACTACCAGGCCGCCGTCCAGGAACAGTCCGGCCACATCAATGCTGGCGCCCAGTACGCCGCCCGGGTTGTTGCGCAGGTCCAGCACCAGGCCTTTCACTTCCTCTTCCATCAGCCTCGCCAGTGCGGCGCTGATATCCCCTCCCGTGCCACTCTGGAACTGGGCAATGCGGATATAACCATAACCGGGCTCCAGAAAACGCTCGCGTACGCTAGCCACTTTGATGGTGTCCCTGACCAGGGTCACGTCGAAGGGCTGGCTTTCTCCCGGGCGGCCGATTTGCAGTTCAATCGAGCTGCCCTTGGGGCCGCGCATGATTTCAATTGCCTCGTTGAGGGTCATATCCTTGACGGTCTTGTCATTGAGTTTGAGTATCACATCGCCCGCCATAAGGCCGGCCTCGGCCGCGGGAGAGCCATCAATGGGAGCGATAACCTTGACGAACCCGTCTTCCATGCCAACTTCCAGGCCGAGGCCGCTGAACTCGCCGGTAGTGGATGTCTGCAGATCTTCGAACGCATCTTTATTCAGGTATGCAGAGTGTGGATCCAGGTTCGCGAGCATGCCCTGGATGGCGTACTCCAGCAGGGTACTATCATCTATTTCCTCGACATAGCCGATACGAATCTGGTTATAGATGTCAGCGAAGATGCGCAAATCCTCAAGCGGCAGGCGCCCTTCTTCCTCGGCGGCCTGTGCACCCGACGGGAAACCCAGCAGTGCGAGCGGCAGCACCAGGAACCGCAGCTTTGCCAGGGAATTGAAAAGAGTGTGCATGAATACCGCCATCGGCTCGCTGGCCGTCGCTATAAAAGTGTTTAGTGTAACCGATTCCCCGAGCGCCCGGGGGTGCCGGTCGGCTGCTTTATTGGCACCAGATGACCGGGTCGACGGGTTTTCCGTCCTTGCGAATTTCAAAATAGAGACCGGCCCGCGCGGCACCACCGGTATTGCCAACGGTACCGATAATGGTGCCGGGACCTACCCATTCCCCGACTTCGCGTAACAGGCTCTGGTTGTGGGCATAGAGACTCATATAACCCTCTCCGTGATCAATGATCAGCAGCAGCCCGGAGCCACGCAGCCAGTCCGCATAGACTACCCGGCCGTGATGAATCGCCTTGACCTCGGTCCCTTCCCCAGCGCGCAAATTTATACCGTGCCAGCGCATGCCACCGGCACCGCGACTGGCGCCAAAACTGTTGCCGCGCTTGCCCGGTACCGGCCAGGCCAGGCTGCCCCTGGTATTCGCAAAGGGCTTGTAGTCGTCGGGAAGCTGCATTTGTGCGATGTTCTGGGCGATGGAATCGAGCAGCTCCTCAAGTTCGGCCCGATCCTGTTGCAGGCGCTCGAGTTCATCGTCCTTGCCGCGAATTTCTGCTCCCAGCCTGGCCAGAACCTGCTTGCGCTGCTGTTGTGCAGCAACCACCTGCTGCCTTTGTTGCTGCAGCGCTTGCTGCTGTGCAGTCAGTTGCGCGGCACTTTCCTCAATACTTGCCCGAACCTCCGCCAGCTGTTTGAGAGTGCCTCTGTAGGCCTCAACCAGGGCGTTACGAGCATTGAAAAAGTAGCGATAGTAAGCCATGGCACGGGCTACCGTATGGGGGCTCTCCTGGTTCAGCAGCACCTTGATTTGCCCATCCTGGCCCATTTTCCAGGCCGCCCCAAGCTCTGTGCGGATGCGTGCCTGCTGGCTGTCCCGAGCCTGTTGCAGAGTGACCCGGCGCGCCTGCAGGGCAGCGAGCTCATCCTGGGTGGCAGCGGTGGCTTCCAGATTGTCAGCGATGGACCGCAGTAGTTCGCCCAGGGTGGTTTCAGTCTGCCGCAGTTGTTGCTGAAGGTCGCCAAGACGGGTGCGTGCCTGCGCCAGTTCCCGGCTAATCTGCTCGATCTTCTGCTGTAACTCCCTGAGCTCTGCGCGCGCCCGTGTTTCCTCCGTTTCTGCACTTGCGGCCAGAGGCATGAGCGTGCATACGGCTGTCAGCAACAGCAGCAGCGATGGCCCTCGCAGCATGGTGTTCAGCCTCGACAACTGATCAGGCTGTGGCCTGTCATTTCCCCGGGCTTGGGCAGGTTCATCAGTACCAGCAGGCTGGGTGCGATGTCGGCCAGTATTCCGCCCTGTGGATCCAGGCTACAGTCCCCCGGGCCGATGTATATGAGGGGCACCGGCTGCGTGGTGTGCTGGGTATGAAGTTGTCCGCTTTCGTAGTCCAGCATCTGCTCGCAGTTACCGTGATCGGCGGTAATGAGGGCCTGGCCGCCTACCTCCAGCACTGCCTGCTCGACCCGCCCCAGAGCCTCGTCCACTGCCTCTGCCGCAGCTACCGCCGCCTCAAATACGCCGCTGTGACCCACCATGTCGCCATTGGCATAGTTACACACGATCAGGTCATAGCGACCCGACTTGATAGCTTCCACCAGCTTATCGGTCACCTCGGGTGCGCTCATCTCCGGCTGCAGATCATACGTGGCGACATCGGGGGACTGCACCATGATGCGGTCTTCACCGTCATAGGGCTGCTCGCGACCGCCGCTGAAAAAGAAAGTCACGTGGGCGTATTTTTCGGTTTCAGCTATTCGTAGCTGGGTCCTGCTGTGCTGCGCAATGTAATCCCCAAGCACGTTGTCCAGGCTGGCTGGAGGAAAGGCGCAAGCTGCGTCGATATCGGCTGAGTATTGCGTGGTCATTACAAAGCCTGCCAGTTCCGGTCGCTGCTGGCGTTCGAAATTGTCGAATTCGGGGTCAGTGAAGGCCCGGGTTAGCTGGCGCGCGCGATCGGCGCGGAAGTTCATGAACAGTATCGCATCGCCGTCGTTAATGGTGGCGCTGTCTTCGCCCTCGCGGCAGATCACTGTCGGCAGCACAAACTCGTCGTTTTCATCGCGGTCGTAGGCCATTTCAAGGGCTTCCGCGCTGGTGTCGGCGCGGTAGGGCGCCTCCGCTTCAGTCAGCAGGCGATAGGCTTTTTCAATACGGTCCCAGCGGTTATCGCGATCCATGGCGTAGTAGCGGCCGATTATGCTCGCCGTGCGGCCGTGCCCCAATTCCTGAAACACGGCATCTGCCCTTTCAAGAGACTCTGCAGCGCTGCGCGGGGGCGTGTCGCGGCCATCCAGGAAGGCGTGCAGATAAATGCGCTTGGCACCGTGTTCCGCGGCCAGCCGAATGGCCGCGAAAATATGGTCCTCATAACTGTGGACGCCGCCATTGGATAAAAGGCCCATCACGTGAACGGCTCCGCCATTGGCAACCGCGCGATCTATGGTTTCGGTATAGGCAGGGTTGTCGTTGAAACTGCCATCTTCCAGCGCCTTGTTGATTCGGGTACTGCTTTGATACACAACCCTGCCCGCGCCCAGGCTCATGTGGCCTACTTCGGAGTTTCCCATCTGGCCTTCCGGCAGGCCCACATCCAGGCCCGATCCGGAAAGAAGCGTATGCGGCGCCTGGGCCCAGAGGCGGTCCCATACCGGGGTTTTGGCGTTGGCGATAGCATTGTCCCGGGTTTCCTCCCGGTAACCCCAGCCGTCGAGGATGATAAGTACGGTGGGAATTCTGTGATTGTCGCTCATGGGCAGTCCGGGTTTGTCCGTGAATTGGGGAGTGGCCTGGTATTTTACCTGTTCCCGCGGAGGATCGCATTGTTGCGGGCTGGTTGCCTGTCAGTATAGCTTGTATACTTGCCGGCGATTTGGTGGCGCACTGCTTGTTGGCGGCGCATCGGCCATCCCGGGGCAAAAACCCCGGATCAACCCAAATTACGAGACCACGCAATAGCCTATGGCACTGTTCCTTGAATTCCTTACCCAGCAGTGGGTGCTTTTCGCTGCCCTGCTTGCCGTCGTCATCATGCTGATTATGCACGAGGCGCGTAAATCCGGGCCGGCACTGAGCCCACAACAAGCCATTAACCTCGCCAACAGCGAGGACGGTGTTTTTGTGGACTTGCGCGATGCCGCCGATTTCAAGGCCGGCCATATTGTGGATGCCATACACATTCCCGCCACCAAGGTTAGCGCGCGTATTGGCGAATTGGAAAAGTACCGGGAGCGCCCGATAATCCTGGTTTGCAAGATGGGCCAGAGCGCCGGCGCGGTGGGCAAGCAGTTAAAGGCCGCAGGGTTTACCCGGGTCTACAAGATGGCGGGTGGCATGCTGGAATGGACCAATCTGCAACTACCTACCGTCAAGTAAACGGGAGCCTGAACAATGACTGCACCGGTCAAATTGTATACAACCCGGTTCTGCCCTTATTGCGTGAGCGCCAAGCGGCTGCTGCAAAACAAGCACGTTGACTACCTTGAAATATCGGTAGACGGTGATCTCAACAAGCGTGCCGAAATGACGGAACTTAGCGGGCGCCGTACCGTACCCCAGATATGGATAGGCGATCTCCATATCGGTGGTTTTGATGAACTTGCCGCGCTTGACCGGCAGGGTCGTCTGGATTCTTTACTTGAACAGGCGCAGTAGGCGCCAGCCCCTACGATAACCCAATGGAGGACGGCTCAATGGCCGATGAAGAAGCACAAGCAGCTGGAACCGCGCAGGAACAGCCCCAGCAACAATTTGCCATGCAGCGCATTTACACCAAGGATGTGTCCTTTGAGTCACCTGGCACCCCCGGGGTTTTTCGTAAACAGTGGCAACCGCAGGTCAATGTTGACCTGAACACCAAAAGTGAAAAGATTGACGATCTCGGCAATTATGAAGCGGTACTGACCATCACCCTGACTGCCAAGATCGAAGAAGAGACGGCATTTCTGGTGGAGGTGCAGCAGGCCGGCATTTTCATGATTACCGGCATTGAGGGCGAGAATCTGCGCCGTGTGCTGGCCACCGCCGCGCCTACTATCCTGTTCCCTTACGCCCGGGAAAATATTGATTCCCTGTGCGTCAAAGGCGGTTTCCCTGCAGTTATGCTGGCGCCGGTCAATTTTGAGGGTCTGTACCAGCAGGCAGTGGCCAAGTCGCAGGAAGAGGCTGCTGCCGCAGCACCGGCTGCCGACGAGCAGGGAGCTACTCACTAGTAGCTTCCTGGTCGCATTTCACTCAAGGCCCGGAAAGCCCAACTGGCGTAATCCTTCATAGCAGATAAGAGCCGCTGCATTACTCAGGTTGAGGCTGCGGCTTCCGGGTCGCATTGGAATACGCAGCACCTGTTCCGGCGGCAGCGCCTGCAGCAGGTCGGTCGGTAAGCCCCGGGTTTCCGGACCGAGAATAATGGCATCGCCGGGACAATAGGCATGTTCGTGGTAGGCGGTGGTCCCGCGGGTGCTCACCGCGAGCAACCGCGCGTTCGGCAACAGATGTTGCAGCGCCGCCAGATCCTCGTGTACCTGTACACTGGCAAATTCGCGATAATCCAGCCCTGCCCGACGGAGCTTCTTGTCATCGAGGTCGAACCCGAGTGGTTTTACGAGATGCAGGTTGCAACCGGTGTTGGCACAAAGACGGATGATATTGCCCGTATTGGGCGGAATTTCGGGCTGATACAATACGATATTAAGCATTGGCCTATTATCTGCCGGATCCGGCCATCGGGGAACCCACTTGTGGTTTCACGCAGATTATTACGATATGCCGAGATCCTTCATCTTGCGGGTAAGGGTATTTCGACCCCAGCCCAGTAGTTCGGCTGCATCGCGTTTTCGACCACTGGTATGTTCCAGGGCCACCTCGATCATGGCTTGCTCAAACATGGGCACGGCCTGGCGCAGAATGTGGTGCTTGTCCTGTGCCAGCTCGTTTCGCGCCCAGTGACAGAGCAGGTCATGCCATTGCATTGCAGTATTACCCGTCTCCGGGGCTACGGTCTTACCCAGCTCCGGCGGCAGGTCGCGCAGGTGAATTTCACGGCCGGAGGCCATAACCGTCAACCAGCGGCAGGTATTCTCCAGTTGCCGGACATTCCCCGGCCATGACAGGGTGGTCAGGAAGCGCTCGGTCTCCGCGAGTAACACCTTGGGTTCGCCCCCGAGTTCCTCTGCTGCCTTGCGAAAAAAGAAATTCATCAGCCGTGGGATATCCTCGCGCCGTTCCGCCAGCCGGGGAATGTGTATGCGGATGACGTTCAGGCGATGGAACAGATCCTCGCGGAAATCCCCCTGTCGCACCCGTTCTTCGAGATCCTGGTGAGTGGCGGCAATAATCCGTACATCTACCTTTACCGAGGTGTGCCCGCCAACTCGATAGAACTCGCCATCAGCCAGTACCCGCAGCAGCCGGGTCTGGGTTTCAGCCGGCATATCCCCGATTTCGTCCAGAAACAATGTGCCCCCATCTGCCTGCTCAAAACGACCTTCACGTTTAGTGTTGGCACCGGTAAAGGCGCCCTTTTCGTGCCCGAAAAGCTCGGATTCCATCAGGTCGCGGGGAATCGCAGCCATGTTAAGCGCGATAAACGGTTTTTGTGCTCGCGGACTATGGCGATGCAGGGCTCGCGCCACCAGTTCTTTACCGGTGCCGGACTCGCCATTGATCAGTACGGTGATGTTGCTCTGCGCCAGCCTGCCGATTGCCCGAAACACTTCCTGCATGGCCGGTGCTTCGCCGATAATCTCGGTTTCCGGAAGTTGTTCCGGCGTGACCGGTTCTCCCCGATTTTCCTGTGCGTGGGCAAGGGCACGCTCGGTGACTGCAATAACCTCGTCGACATCAAAGGGTTTGGGCAGGTATTCAAAGGCCCCGCGCTGATATGAGGCCACAGCGCTTTCCAGGTCTGAGTGTGCGGTAGTGATGATCACCGGTAACTCAGGATATTGTTCAGTGATCCTGGTCAGTAGATCCAGCCCATCTATTCCGGGCATGCGAATGTCGCTGATCACTACATCCGGTTGTTCTACCCGCATCCGCGCTATCAGCTGGTCTCCATCAATAAAGCTCTCGTTGTCGATGCCGGCCTGGCTGAGGGCGCGTTCAAGTACCCAGCGAATTGAGCTGTCGTCATCAACGACCCAGACTTTAGCGTGTTTCTGCATGGCTCTGTTCCATTGGTAAATAAAAGGTGAAACGGGTCTTGCCGGGTTCGCTTTCGCACTCGAGCAGACCCCCATGCCGATTAATGATCGACTGGGCAATGGACAGCCCGAGGCCGGTGCCATCGGCGCGACCGGTCACCATAGGTAGAAAAATGGACTGCTGCAGATCGTTCGGAATCCCGGGACCGTTATCAATGATGTCGACCCGACATACCAGCCTGTGGCGCACGTTACCAATGGTGAACTGGCGTTGGGAGCGGGTGCGCAGCGATATCTGGCAATCCTCCGGCCGCGGCGCCGCCTGTAGCGCATTGCGCATGATATTGAGTGCCGCCTGGACCAGTTGCGACCGGTCCGTAGACAGGGTCGGGAGGCTGGGATCATAGTCCCGGCTGATCTGCACCTGGTTGTCGACTTCGGCGGATATCAGGTTACGCACATGTTCCAGGATTTCATGGATATTGAGATCTTCGAGTACCAGGCGGTGATTGGGTCCCAGCAGGCGGTCGACCAGGTCGCGCAGCCGATCGGCTTCACGGATGATGATCCGCGTGTATTCGGTCAGCTCTTCAGTGGGCAGTTCTTTTGCCAGTAACTGTGCCGCGCCACGTACTCCCCCCAGGGGGTTCTTGATTTCGTGGGCCAGCCCGCGGATCACGGCGCGAGTGGTCTCCTGGGTATGCAGCATGCTCTCTTCGCGACTGATGCGTTGCAGCCGGTCTATCGGTATCAGCTCAAGCAACAGGAAGTTTCCGCCCTCGGTTTGCGCCGCCATTGAGGTTGCAATCAAGTCCACGTGAATCTCCTGGCCCGAGTGCAGGACAAGTGACATGCCCCGGCGAGCCAGTGTCGATCGTGTATCCCTGGCCTGCTCCAGGGTTTGCAGGAACTCCCGGGGATGCTCCACCAGCTGGCCGGCATGGGCGCCCATGGCGCGGCTGATTGACGCCTCCAGCAATACTTCGGCAGCGGAATTGATATCAGTGACCCGCAAATCCTGGTCCAGGGCGATAATCCCTGTGCTTATGTGATCGAGAATGTCTGCCTTGTGCCGCATGCTTGCCCCATGATTGACCGCATTACTGTGGCCTGCATCGTGATATAGCAAAAATAGCGCCAGAATGGCGGCTTGCCCGTTAAAAAGTTAAAAGCACTGTTTTTTCTGGTCTACAAAGGTAGTGAGTGCTCGCTACCCGCCTTTGTGCAGCTAAAACGGCAGAAATGTGGCCAGATCGTCATGCTTGCAGGGTCTGGGCCTGAGTATCATGCACCATTATGGTGCGGCATGATCTGGCTGTTGTCCAGCGCCTTTACTTGCTGCCCCGGGCGTTGGGTATGTTATAGGGTCGCATGACGTAGACCCTTACGGTGTCCGAGCGTGCAACGACATCGCCATCGGCATCCAGGCGCACGACTTCAAGATCGTACCCGCCGCGGAACATGCCGGTGAGGGACCAGCGGGTAGTTGTCTGTGTTTCGCCATAAGGTTTGCCGTCGATAGACAGCTGCAGTTGCTCTCCCGAACGCAGAGCCGGGGTTACCGACGCCTGAACGCTGAAATTACCCGGCCCCATTGGGATAACCGTGTCATTTTCCGGGGTGACTATAGTTACAGTGGGTTCCGGTGCCGGCTCCTCGGGTTGTTCGCCGGGTTGCCGAGGGCGGGTTTCAAGGGCGGGTGCCGTGTTGGTCGGCGGCAGCTCCAGCTTTTCAGCTTGCTTGCCATCCTCGGGAGGCTGGTCGCTGTAACTGACGTTGCCCTGCTCATCAACTGACTTGTAAATCTGTGCCTGGGCAAGCGCCGGCAGTATCAGTAGCAGCAGGAACAGGGGTATTCGTGTCATGGTTCACCTCGGCCGGGTCAGTGTAGCTGCCGATAACGATAGCAGAAAAGCAAAAAGCTACCTATTGGCGAATGGCAAGCATAAAAAAGCCCGCGCGAGGCGGGCTCTCATGTTTTCGCCGTTGCTCTTACACGGAGTAGTACATATCGAACTCGACCGGGTGTGTGGTCATGTCCAGGCGCTCGACATCCAGACGCTTGAGGGCAATATAACCATCAATCATGTCATCGGTGAAGACACCACCGGCTGTCAGGAAGTCGCGGTCCGCATCCAGGGAATCCAGTGCTTCGGTAAGACTTGAGCAGACAGTGGGGATGGCCTTGCCTTCTTCGGGTGGCAGATCGTACAGGTCTTTGTCGGCGGCATCACCGGGGTGAATCTTGTTCTGGATGCCATCCAGGCCCGCCATCAACAAGGCGGCAAAGGCCAGATAAGGGTTGGCAGCGGGGTCGGGGAACCGCACTTCCACGCGCTTGCCCTTGGGGCTTGCAACATAGGGAATGCGAATGGAAGCGGAGCGGTTACGGGCGGAGTAGGCCAGCATTACCGGCGCTTCAAAGCCGGGTACCAGGCGCTTGTAGGAGTTGGTGGCTGGGTTGGTGAATGCATTCAGGGCCTTGGCGTGCTTGATGATGCCGCCAATATAGTACAGCGCCATGTCGGACAGGCCCGAGTAACCATCGCCCGCAAACAGGTTGACACCGTCCTTGGAGATTGACTGGTGTACGTGCATGCCGGAGCCGTTATCACCCACCAGGGGCTTGGGCATGAATGTGGCGGTTTTGCCATAGGCATGGGCCACGTTGTGTACGCAGTATTTGAGAATCTGCACTTCGTCGGCTTTTTTCACCAGGGTGTTGAACAGGACCCCGATCTCGCACTGGCCGGCAGTACCCACCTCGTGGTGATGGACTTCAATGGGCAGGCCCATTTCTTCCATTGCGGTACACATGGCGCCGCGGATGTCGTGCAGTGAGTCGACCGGGGGTACCGGGAAGTAACCGCCCTTGACCTTGGGCCGGTGACCGATGTTGCCTTCTTCCACATGCAGGTTGGAAGACCAGGCCGCTTCCGAGGAGCTGATGGCATAGCCTGCACCCGAAATATCCGCGTGCCACTTGATGTCGTCGAAGACAAAAAATTCCGGTTCGGGACCAAAAAATGCGGTGTCGCCGATACCGGTGGCAACCAGGTATTCCTGGGCGCGATGGGCCACGGAGCGAGGGTCGCGTTCGTAGCCCTGCATGGTGGTGGGCTCTACGATGTCGCAACGCAAAATCACGGTGATATCGTCGGTAAAAGGATCCAGGACCGAGGTGCTGTCATCGGGCATGAGGATCATGTCCGACTCGTTGATGCCTTTCCAGCCGGATATCGAGGAACCATCAAACATCTGCCCCTCTTCGAAAAAGTCTTCATCGACACTGGCCGAGGGCAGAGTGACATGCTGTTCCTTGCCGCGAGTATCAGTAAAGCGCAGGTCAACCCAGCGTGCTTCGCTTTCTTTGATCAGATTCAGAGTCTGCTCTGACATGGTGTTTCCTCCGTGGGATAAAAGTCATTCTGCCTTTCGGCACGTGCGTGTTCCTGGTGCAGGGGTTGCTTGCGAGCGTTCCATCAGCGGCCAGAGAGTATCTGCATAAGTTGAAAAGCAAAAGCTGTGCCAATCCTGTGATTTGTGCGGATGCCGCATTTACAGCAATTTACAGGCTTATTTACGCCCCGACGTGTAGCTGCATGCACCAAAATAAAGCGCTAGTGCGCTATTTTGGTGCGAAGATTGTTGCCGCACGCTTCATTATGCACCTTGAAGGCGCGCTTTCGTTATCCCTTTCGGGCATGAAGTTGTCAAGTGTTGCGGCTGTAATGGTACTTTGCCTGAGTATCGGGAAGGCCGCAATATCACCGCTAACAGAACCTGACGCCGCGTGCAGTCCTGGGGTATAATCCGCCGCCTTTTTTGCTGTCGGGTCCCTGGACCGAGGAAATCCCTTGATTGAGAAGCTTCGTAATATCGCCATTATCGCCCACGTTGACCACGGCAAGACCACTCTTGTGGATTGCCTGCTGAATCAATCCGGCACCCTTGATCGCCGCTCCGAAGGGTCGGAACGCATTATGGACTCCAATGACCAGGAGCGAGAGCGGGGTATTACCATCCTCGCCAAGAATACCGCGATCATGTGGGACGACTACCGCATCAACATTGTGGATACCCCCGGGCACGCGGACTTCGGTGGCGAGGTTGAGCGCGTGCTGTCGATGGTCGATTCGGTATTGCTGTTGGTCGACGCGGTGGACGGTCCCATGCCGCAAACCCGGTTTGTGACTTCCAAGGCCTTTGAGCAGGGGCTCAACCCTATTGTGGTGATTAACAAGGTCGATCGCCCCGGCGCCCGCCCTGACTGGGTGGTAGACCAGGTTTTTGATCTCTTTGATCGTCTGGGGGCGACCGAGGAGCAGCTGGATTTCCCGATTGTTTTCGCCTCCGCCATCAACGGTATTTCCGGCCTGGATCACGAAGACATGGCCGAAAACATGAAGCCCCTGATCGACACCATTATCAGCAAGGTGCCGGCGCCCGCGGTTAACCGCGACGGCCCGTTGCAGTTGCAGATCAGCGCACTCGACTACAACAGTTATGTGGGTGTGATCGGTGTTGGCCGTATTACCCGCGGCGTCCTCAAGCCCAACACCCAGGTGACCGTGATAGACGCCGCCGGCAAGAAGCGCAATGGTCGCGTATTGCAGGTAATGGGTTATCTCGGGCTGGAGCGGATTGATGTGCCCACGGCCGAGGCGGGCGATATCGTCTGTGTAACCGGTATCGAGGGGCTCAACATCTCCGATACCTTGTGCGACCCCGCCACGGTCGAGGCGCTGCCGCCACTGACCGTGGACGAGCCTACCGTGAGCATGACCTTCCAGGTTAACGATTCGCCCTTTGCCGGTCGCGAAGGCAAGTTCGTTACCTCGCGCAATATCAAGGAGCGCCTGGAGCGCGAGCTGATCCATAACGTGGCGCTGCGGGTTGAGCCCGGTGACAGCCCCGACAAGTTCAAGGTATCCGGTCGCGGTGAGCTGCACCTGTCGGTGCTGATTGAGTCAATGCGGCGCGAAGGCTTTGAGCTGGGTGTATCGCGGCCCGAAGTGATCCAGCGGGAAATTGACGGGGTGCTTCAGGAGCCCTACGAGCAATTGATGATCGATTGTGAGGACCGGCACCAGGGTGCGGTGATGGAAGAGCTTGGCCAGCGCCGTGCAGAGCTGGAAAACATGATTCCCGATGGCAAGGGCCGGGTGCGGCTGGAGTTTATTATCCCCGCGCGTGGCCTGATCGGTTTCCGTGGCCAGTTCCTTACCCTGACTTCGGGCAGCGGTATCCTGACTCACGTTTTTGACCACTACGGACCGGTCAAGTCGCAGGATGTGGCGCATCGCAGCAACGGTGTGCTGGTATCCATGGTCAAGGGTAAAACCCTGGCCTATTCCATCTTCAACCTGCAGGACCGCGGGCGCATGTTCATTGAGCCCAACGTCGAAGTCTACGAAGGGCAGATCATCGGCCTGCACAGTCGTGGCAACGACCTTACGGTAAACCCCATCAAGGGCAAACAGCTGACCAACGTGCGTGCCTCGGGTACCGACGAGGCACTGACCCTGACGCCACCAACGCGCCATTCCCTGGAGCAGGCACTGGAGTTTATTGAGGATGACGAGCTGGTTGAAGTCACCCCCGAGAGCATTCGCCTGCGTAAGAAAAAGCTGCTTGAACACGAGCGTCGTCGCGCCGGTCGCGGTTAACCCTCGCCGGTGAAAGCGCTGTTGCAGCGGGTTACCTCGGCCGGTGTTTCGGTTGAGGGCCGTTGCGTCGCCAGTATCGGGGCCGGGATGCTGGTGTTCCTGGGCCTTGATCGCGCTGATAACAGGGATGTTGCGACGCGCATGATGGACAAGATCCTGGCTTACCGGATGTTCTCCGACAATGCGGGCCGGATGAATGCCAGTATCACCGATGTTTGCGGTGGGATTTTGTTGGTATCCCAGTTCACCCTGTCGGCAGAGACGCGCAAGGGGCTGCGTCCCGGGTTTTCCAGCGCCATGCCACCGGCCGACGCACAGCCGCTGTATCACTGGATGCTGGAGTGCCTGCGCCAACGGCATGGGGATGTTGCCGCCGGACAATTTGGCGCCAATATGCAGGTGAGCCTGGTAAATGACGGGCCAGTGACATTTCTGCTTGAATTGAGTTAGCGGGAATTGGAAAGAGCGCCAGCCTGCTGTTGCGCGGGATAGCGCATGTGCACATGAAGGATGCCATCTTCCAGGTAAGGTTCACCTTCCCCGGCAAAGCCCAGGCTGCTGTAGAAATCGAGCAAGTAGGCCTGGGCGCCGATTACAATGTCCGCCTGCGGCCATTGTTGCCGATTGAAGTGGATGCCCCGTGCTACCAGCTCGCGGCCCAGGCCAGTGCCGCGAGCCTCGGCCGCGACCACAACGCGGCCCAAAGACGAGCACCCGGGATAGGAAATGGCCGGTGGCAGGCAGCGCTGGTAGGCCACTACTGCGCCGTTCTGCAGGCAGCGCATATGCCATGCGTGCTGGTCAAGCCCGTCCAGGTCGGGATAGGCACAATTCTGTTCGACCACGAAAATATCCTGGCGCAACCGCAAAAGGTCATACAGCTGGGCTGCATCCAGGGCGTCAAAGGGCGTGTTGAGCCAGTTGTATTCCACGGCTAGTGGTGGTGACCGCCAACCCCATGGGCATGGCCATGGGAGATTTCTTCCGGAGTGGCGGCCCGGACTTCTACAATGTCGATGTCGAACACCAGGGTCTGTCCTGCCAGCGGGTGATTGGTATCAATTTCCGCGCTGTGCCGGCCCACCCGCGTAACCGTAACCGGGTGGCGGCCTTCACTGGTGTTCAGCTGGACGGTCATCCCCGGTTTCAGCTTGCCCTGATAGACCAGGTGCTTGACCGGTACCTTCTGTACCTGGGCTTCCTTGCGTTGCCCATAGGCGTCTTCCGGTGCCAGGGTCACCTCGGTATGAGCGCCCGGCTCCAGTCCGCTCAGGGCCGCTTCCAGACCCGGGATGATATTGTTTGCTCCATGCAGGTAGGCGGTGGTATCCGCGTCCCTGGAGCTTTCAAGTTCCTCGCCCTGTTCGTTGCGCAGGGTATAGTGGAAATTGACGACCGTTTGCTGACTGATTTTCACGCTGGCATATCCGCTGTGGCAAAAGCGATATTTTAACACGGCGGGCGCCTCTGTGCTCCTGTCCGAAATGTACAATTAACGCCACTGCGATGATTCTCCCGTGGGTTAATAGTTGCTACCATTGGCGCTCGCCCGGAGTGGAGCGAAGCGCTCCATAATGACAGTACGTTGCATATGGCAGGGAACCGCCAGTGTTCCTCATACAATAAATCAAGAGCACAGTGATGCTGGCCAATACCGAAGTTCCACAAGATTTCACTCAACTCAACCGGCAGTTCAAAGAGCTGGCGTCTGCGCTTATCGACCGGGTCAGTGCAAACCCCATCAGACTGGAAATAGAAGCGGCTCCCCAGGGGAATTTCCGGGGTTTCGACCCGGGCAGGTTCTACCGCGTTGACAGCGGATCACTCACCGCACGTTATCGGGGGAAATCGGTTTATATTCTCGAAGAAGGTGATATGTTGCTGCCGGACATCGCCGGTACCGGCAACGCGGCAATGGCGGTTGTCTATGGCAGTGAAGCGGGTGCGAGCCTCGACGGATACCCAGCCCTCGACTTTATGCAGAAGGTGTTTGCCGATCCGGGTGCGACCAAGCTATGGAGCCGGTTACTGGTAACCTATGCAGGCCTGATGTTGCGCCTGAGTACCGTTCAGGCCAGCGGCGGGTCTCAGACAACCCCGGGCTTTGAAGAGTACCAGCCAGGCGAGATAATTATTCACCAGGGCGAGCGTGCCGATTATGTTTTCAACCTGTCAGCGGGTGTGGCGGAAGTACTGGTGGATGATGTTATTGTCAGCCGGATCGGTGAAGGCGAGATTTTCGGCGCCATGGCGGCTCTTACCCAGGCCGACCGCAGTGCCACGGTAAGAGCGCGTACGCCCTGCTCGGTGGTGAAGGTGCCCAAGGAACAATTTTCCGAGCTGATCAAGAGCCATCCTGCTCCCGTCCACAGGCTACTGGTTGATATGGCAAACTCCATAGTCAACCTGAATGAACAACTGGTGGGGCTGCGCAACGAGCCCTCTGTCGATTGATTGCAAGTGGCACCCCGCCCGCGGGATGACAACTCATCCCGCGGCGCTGGTGTGAAGCCGCTTAGCGCTACTGAATACAGGTTTTTCCTTAATGTCCGAACTACTGGAAATTGATAGCGACGGCATCGAACAGGTGTCGATGCGTCAATATACTGAAAAGGCGTACCTGGATTACTCCATGTATGTGATTCTCGACCGTGCGCTACCCAATATCGGCGACGGCTTGAAGCCGGTGCAGCGGCGCATAATTTACGCCATGAGTGAACTCGGTCTCAAGGCTACCGCAAAGTTCAAGAAATCGGCGCGTACGGTGGGCGATGTTATTGGTAAATTTCATCCCCACGGTGACAGCGCGGCATATGAAGCCATGGTGTTGATGGCGCAGAGCTTCAGTTATCGCTATCCCCTGGTGGATGGCCAGGGTAACTGGGGGTCCCCGGATGACCCCAAATCCTTTGCCGCGATGCGGTACACCGAATCACGGCTGACGGCTTATGCCGATGTGCTGTTGGGTGAGTTGGCGCAGGGCACGGTGGACTGGGTGCCAAATTTCGACGGTACCATGGAGGAGCCTTCGGTACTGCCCGCCCAGGTTCCGAATGTGCTGCTCAACGGCACCACCGGTATCGCGGTGGGTATGGCCACGGATATCCCTCCCCACAATCTCAGGGAGATTGTCACTGCCACGGTAAGGATGCTCGAGTTTCCTCGTTCTACAGTGGCTGAACTGTGTGAGCATGTGCAGGCGCCCGACTTTCCTACCGAGGCTGAAATAATTACTCCCCGGGCCGATATCCTGGCGCTTTACGAAACAGGCCGTGGTGGTTTGCGCATGCGTGCGGTGTGGGATGTGGAGGGCGGTGACATCATAATCCGGGCTCTGCCCTACCAGGTATCCGGTTCCCGCCTGCTGGAACAGATTGCCCAGCAGATGCAGGCCAAGAAGCTGCCGATGGTGGCCGACCTGCGCGATGAGTCTGACCACGAGAACCCCACCCGCCTGGTAATTGTGCCGCGCTCCAATCGGGTTGATCTCGATGCCGTGATGAGTCACCTTTTCGCCACTACTGACCTGGAGCGCAGCTACCGGGTTAACCTCAACATGATCGGGACCGATGGCCGGCCCGGGGTGAAGCCCCTTGATCGCATCCTCAAGGAGTGGCTGGCGTTCCGTACCGCGACCGTGCGCAGGCGGCTTGAATACCGCCTCGACCGGGTGCTCAGGCGATTGCATATCCTGGAAGGCTATCTGGTGGCCTACCTGAATCTGGATGAAGTTATCCATATCATTCGTACCGAGGACAAGCCCAAGGCTGCTTTGATAGAGCGCTTTGGCCTGAGCGACGTACAGGCCGAATCCATTCTCGAACTGAAGCTGCGCAACCTGGCCAAGCTTGAAGAAATGAAAATCCGCGGCGAGCAGGATGAGCTGCAGCAGGAACGAGATTACCTGCAGACCATGCTGGGCAGCGAGGCCCGCCTCAAGACCCTGATCAAGAAAGAATTGCTGGCGGTTGCGCAACAGTACGGCGATGACCGCCGGTCACCCCTTGCGCAGCGCGAAGAGGCCCGGGCTTTCAGTGAACTGGAGCTCATGAGTGCCGACCCGATCACGGTGGTGCTCTCCGAAAAGGGCTGGATCCGTGCCGCTAAAGGCCATGATCTCGATCCCGGGGGATTGAGTTACAAATCCGGTGACAGCTTCAAGCTGAGCGCGCGAGGCCGCAGCAACCAGCCCACCGTTATCCTGGACTCTACCGGTCGGGCTTATACCCTGCCCTCCCATAATTTGCCCTCCGCGCGCGGCCAGGGTGAGCCGGTTACCGGGCGCATCAATCCGCCCTCAGGTGCGACATTCGAGGGCCTGATGCTGGCGGATAGCGAACAGCGTTTCCTGCTCGCCAGCGACGCCGGCTATGGTTTTATAGCGGTGTTTGCCGACCTGCAATCCAAGAACCGGGCCGGTAAGGCGGCGCTGTCTTTGCCCAAAGGTGGTCATGTACTGCAGCCGGTACCGGTGCCCGCGGAAAACGAGGGCAACTGGGTGGCTGCGGTCTCCAATGAAGGCAGGCTGCTGGTCTTCCCCCTGCAGGACCTGCCGCAGCTGGCGCGTGGCAAGGGTAACAAGATAATTGGTATTCCCGGCGCCCGGGTACAGAGTCGCGAGGAGTTTGTGGTTGCGGTACAGGTGATTACCGAGGAACAATCCCTGGTGGTTCTCGCCGGCAAGCGCCACCTGAACCTGAAATTCTCCGAGCTTGAGCATTATCGCGGCGAGCGTGGCCGCCGGGGTAACAAGCTGCCGCGGGGCTTCCAGAAAGTTGACGGGATGCGCGTGGGCTAGGGGTGGCTAGTCTGTCTAGAGTCGGTCGGTCATGCGCCTGAGTATCAGGCGCAGCTGCCGTTCCAGCAAATCGTCCCAGGGCCCCAGGAACTCTTCGAGCACAGCGTAGTCTCCCAGTTCGCTGGGGCATTGCTCCAGGCGACTGCTGACATCAATATCTGCGCACACAGTGGGCGACAGCATGACCCGGGGTGGCTTGTTGCCACACAGGGCCTGCAGTTCATCAAGGGCCGGCTGGATATACAGCCCGGGGTAGATGTCAGCTTCATCACCTCGGCCCAGTTCGCTGTGGGTAATGGCCATGGCCACGGTCAGGGAAAGCGATATCTGTTTTTCCAGTTCCCTGCATACTGCCTGTATCAGCCATGCGCAGGATGCCGCGCGGAAGGCCGCGCTGCCACTGCTGGAAGTGTCGCTGAAAAATATCGCCAGCCCGAACTGGCGCACCACCTGCAGTTCGCCGCCATAGAATCCGGCTGCCATGTAGACTATCTGGTGCAGGCGATCGGTGTAGCGATGCAGTGATTCATCATCCAGTGTGTCTATATAATCCGCCAGGCTTATCAGGTGCAGGTAGAGCACTGCCGTATTCAGGTAATGCTCTTCCTTGGCGCCGGTGCCGCTACGCGCCCGCAGCAGGTTCATGGGCAGCGCGTCGATACGTTGCTCCAGTGCCTGCAATTCGTTGGCGGGCATGGGTTCGCCCCGGGTTTCATCGAGGGCTATTGCCCGGGCCTGTCGCCGCAGGCGGCTGGACAGAAGGCGCCTGCTTGCCTGGCTTGCTGCGCCATAGGCCGCGAGACTGAGAAGCCCGGCAAGACCGAGCAGGCTCAGCAGAAAGCGTTGACGAGCGGTTTCGGCAGTCTCGGTATTGATGCTGACAACCACTTCACCAGCAGTGTCGTTGGCAACCAGTACCGGCGCACGATATTGCGCCTGCTGGCCACTGCCGGCCTCCCCGGCCTGGCCGAGTGCCCGGCCCTCTATGTCGAAGAATACGACCTCTGTAGCGGAGGAGCTGTTGACGAAGCTGTGCAGCGAGGCGGCAATATTGAGGAGATCGCCGGTTTCGAGAGACGCGCTGATACGATGCGCAATCTGCCGCGCCAGGGCATTACCGAAGGCCGCTTGCTGGCCTTCCTGCATATGCCGGGCGGAGGTTACCGCCAGTGCGACCAGCGCCAGGCTGACAAGCAGGCAGCCGATGGCGGCAATCAGGGCCAGTTGGTGACTCAGGCTGGACTCGCTGAAACGGTTTTTCACGCAGACTCGGTTCCACTGGTTTAAAGCGCGGAGTATAAACCATGGCCGCTGCGCATGTTGCGCCGGTTTCACCACATAATGTCTAGGGGTAGAATACGGGGCTTCGTTACCGGTGGGGCACCGAATCCGCGTGAATGACATTGTACTGATCACTCTCTCCGGCGATGACCGCCCGGGAATTACCGCCGGTGTGAGCGGGATTCTCGCGCAATATGCCGTAAACGTGCTTGATATCGGGCAGGCTGTCATTCACGCCACCTTGTCTATGGGGCTTCTGCTGGAGATTCCGGGTAACGTACCCCGACCCGAACTGGCAGAGGCATTGCAGGCCTTTGCCGGTAGCCATGCGTTGCAGTGGCGCTGGCAGGACATCAGCCAGGAAAGCTATGGCGACTGGGTTTCAGCCCAGGGTCGGGCGCGGTACATCACCACCCTGCTCGCGCGCAAGATCACCGCTGACCAGGTGGCCCGGGTGAGTACGGTGTTTTCCAGGCACGGCCTTGGTATTGATGGAATTAGTCGCCTCTCCGGTCGCATCCCGCTTGGCGAATTGCCGCCACTGAGCAAAGCCTGTGTTGAATTCTCCCTGCGTGGCCCGCTTCCGGATCTGGCGGCATTTCGCAAAGAGCTACTGGAAGTGGCCAGCGAGCTGGAGGTAGACCTGGCTTTCCAGGAAGACAACATGTATCGCCGCAACCGCCGCCTGGTGGCGTTTGATATGGATTCAACCCTGATCGAGGCGGAGGTGATTGATGAGCTGGCCAGGCTTGCCGGGGTCGGTGAACGGGTTAGCGCCATTACCGAGCGGGCGATGCGTGGCGAACTGGATTTCGCCGCGAGTTTTCGCGAGCGGGTAGCCCTGCTCAAGGGCCTGCCGGAAACCGCGCTGGAGGAAGTGGCGGCGAAGCTGCGTATTACCGAGGGTGCCCGGCATTTGATCGCGACCCTGCGCTTGCTGGGCTATAAAACCGCGATCCTCTCCGGTGGCTTTACCTATTTTGCCGAGCGGCTGCAACAGCAGCTGGGCATTGATTATGTCCATGCCAACGAGCTGGAGATTGCCGACGGTGTGGTCACCGGCGAGGTCAACGGGGTTATTGTCGACGGGGAGCGCAAAGCGGCGCTATTGCGACAGCTCGCCACCCTTGAAGGGATTGACCTGCAACAGGTTATTGCCGTGGGGGATGGGGCCAACGACCTGCCAATGCTGAGTATCGCCGGCCTGGGTATTGCCTTTCGTGCCAAGCCGCTGGTGCAGCAGTCCGCGGAGCAGTCCATCTCCACTCTGGGGCTGGACGCCATTCTTTATTTGCTGGGCATCTCTGATCGTTACCAACCGCCCCCCTCAGATCTTGCTCCAGATCGATTCGAACGCGTCTGAGGACGGGTTATAGTCCTGCGCCGGATCGCCTTTCTGCTCTTCCGGGATATCGCGAAATTCAAACTGACTGAAGGTCGAGGTGGTCGCCACCTGTTGTTGCAGCTGAATATCGTGCCGGAGGCCATTGCGCAGCAAGGTGATTTTCAGTCTTTCGTGGAAGCCGGTGCGCGGGGTGACCAGGGTTCGGGGCTGCGCAACCAGAGCGATCTCCGGCAGCATCAGTACGCGGATGGCCTCTGAGGGAGCACCTTGGTGGTGTCTTATTTTAGCGCCATAAGCCGTTGCCCTGGGGCTGAGCAGCTCAATGCCCACCATGGTGTCCCGCTCCTCAAGCTGGGTCGTCCAGCGAATGGCGGCAATGGCCCATTCGCTATTATCGTGTTCACGTACACAAAGAACATCGCCACTACGGGCGTCGCCGGGCAGCCCCGTCGCCCACCGCAAACAGTACCCCCCGGGGCCCACATTCACAGCCTGAACCGGAAAGAGCGGAAACCGCTCGGCGGATGAGGCCGGGTCATCCGGGGATTCACCCAGCAGGACTTTTCGTGTTTCGGCATCCGGCTCTATCGATTGCGAATCACGACCGGTACTTGCATCGGGCCGGTTTTCACTGCGATGGATGCCGTCGGGATCATTGCGTTCCCACTGGTCCGTAATCCTGTGCTCCATAAATGGATTGCCCGACTTGCGCTCGCTCGCATCGGGCTGGTAGTTAGCACCGCGAAGCACCTGGTCGAAATTTCGTTTACCCGCACAGTGAAAATGCGCGCTACTGAGTCCCAGGGCAACCTGGAGTTGCTGCTGGAAAGGGCTGCGATTGAAATTACGCATGCTGATGGAGGACAGTGCGTCAGTCATATGCTGGATTACGTGGGGGTACAGTCGGGTGTCGTTATCAAAAACAACACCTTGCTGGGTGGTATGGTCGCTTTCTTCCTGTAATTGTCTCAGGCGTGCCACTACCGGGCCGGTGGCGATAATCCGCAACTGCGGGGCTTCGCTATTGAGCATTGCGCCGGCATAGGCGGGGGGCCGGTCACTACTCAGGTCAACGCTGAACAGACCCTCACCTGCCGCGCTTATGCTGGCCAGGCCACTCCACTCCTCCAGGCAGCGAAATACGGCGGCCAGGTCGCTCTGGCGCAATTGGCTGGGTTTGCAGCAGGCCAGCAGCAAAGACTTCAGGTAGGTTGCACTGACGGTGGTTTCCGCACCCTTGACGCCGCTAACCTGCGCCCGGGTAAGCTGCTGCCGCTCGGCAAACGCATATAACTGGTGCAGTGTTTGCCAGACTCCGGGTTCCAGCGTCTGGTACAGTTGATAACGCTGGAAGATCCTGCAGCCGGTAAAGCAGAGCGCCCGCTGCAACGCCTCGCAAACCAGTCGTGCCGGGTTGATGTTCTGGATGGATTCGCGATCCCGGGTTGCATGCACTGCTACGAGGGTATATGCGGTACCCGCGGCACTGAACAGTTGCTCCGCAAGGTCGGCGATGTGTTGGGGCTCTGCCGGTAATACCAGCGGCTGGTTGATGAAGCGCCGGGGCAAGCTCGACATGGCCACCTGCAGGCTTGGTCGCATGGCCTCAATAAGGCCAAAGCGACGTTCAGCAGGCACGACCACCTGGTTCAGTTCCTCTATTGCGTCGAGTAACTGCTGCACAAGCCGAGGAGTGTTGGTGACCGGCAAGTCCCCGGCCCAGGCGCTGGCGGCGTCCGCAGTGAGGGGGAACAGGCTGAATTCGGTACGTTCCTGGCGGGGGATGCTGAGCCTTATCGGGGTATTATCGCTCATGAACCTGTGCGGTCACCTGTGGATTGTTTTATGGTCGTGCGGGTTTCAAGAGTAGCTTATCTTGCTTGCCGATCGCCACTGGAATATCGCCCAAAGCGACATCGTGCTGTATCATGCTGGCCTTTACAGCGATAGATGAACTGGATCCCCATGGCAAACTTTTCTACTAATGAATTCCGCTCTGGCCTCAAGGTCATGCTGGACGGCGACCCCTGCAGCATTCTCGAGAACGAGTTCGTCAAACCGGGCAAGGGTCAGGCGTTTAACCGGGTGCGGATGCGTAACCTGAGAACCGGTCGGGTCTGGGAGCGCACTTTCAAGTCGGGCGAAACCCTCGAAGGCGCTGATGTCATCGATCTCACGATGCAATATCTCTATACCGATGGCGAGTTCTGGTATTTCATGGAGCCGGACACATTCGAGCAGCACCAGGCTGACGCCAAGGCGGTAGGCGATGCCTATTTGTGGCTGAAAGAGCAGGACAACTGCGAGGTAACGCTCTACAACGGCTCTCCCCTGTCAGTGGCTCCGGCCAATTTTGTCGAGCTGGAGATTGTCGAAACCGACCCGGGCCTCAAGGGTGATACCGCCCAGGGTGGCAGCAAGCCCGCCAAACTCAGTACCGGCGCCGTGGTCAAGGTGCCTTTGTTCATCACTACCGGGGAAGTGATCCGGGTTGATACCCGTACCGGTGAATACCAGAACCGCGCCAGCAAGTCCTGAGCCCGCGGCAACGCGCGGCCCGGTTTTGAGAGACTGGCAACCTGCCGCATCCACGGCATTATTGCGCCAGCGAGCTGGCCTGCTGGCCCTGATCCGCGAGTTTTTTGCCGAGCGCGGCGTGCTCGAAGTTGAAACCCCGCTGTTGTGTCGCAGCGGTATTACCGACCCGGCTATTGAGCCATTGCAGGTGTGTAGCGGCCGCTCGATAGGCGCGGACGGGCGCTATCTGCAGACCTCTCCCGAATACGCAATGAAGCGGCTGTTGGCGGCGGGTAGTGGCTCGATTTACCAGGTCTGCAAAGCCTTTCGCGACGGCGAGGCGGGGGCTCGGCACAATCCTGAATTTACCCTGCTCGAATGGTACCGGCCCGGCCTGGACCACCATCAGCTGATGGTGGAAGTTGCCGATCTTGTCTGTCATTGTCTCGGTCCGCGTCCCTGGCAGGCTCTCAGCTACCGCGATTTGTTTCTCGAAAGTCTGGATATCGATCCTTTCTCTGCATCCGTGGATACCCTTTGCGGTATTGCGCGCGGGCATTTTGACGTCGGTAACCTCGAAGGTGACCGCGATCTCTGGCTGGACCTTCTGTTGACCCACGCGGTGGAACCCTGGCTGGCCGGTCGCGGCATTTGTTTTGTCTACGATTACCCCGCAAGCCAGGCGGCACTGGCGCGGATTGTAGAGCGCGATGGTTATTGGGTTGCCGAACGCTTCGAGTTGTATGTCGATGGCCTTGAGCTGGCCAATGGCTACCATGAGCTGGGCGACGAACGGGAGCAGCGGGCCCGGTTTGAAGCCGATAACCGTCTCCGGCGGCAGCGGGGACTGGCCACGAGGCCTCTGGATGAGCAGCTGCTGGCGGCTTTGGCGGCAGGCCTGCCGGCCTGCAGTGGTGTCGCCCTGGGTATGGACAGGTTGTTGTTGTGCGCCAGTGGCGAATCAGATATTCGCCGGGTTCTGGCCTTCCCCTGGGAACGCAGCTGATATCTCGCTTAGAACCGCCGGCCCATAACCGGCAATGAATTCCGCCGGCATGCGTCGCGCGCGGCCACTGCTGATTTCGATGCAGACGAAGCGCATGACGCCCCGCAGCAGAGTGACTCCGTCGGTTGCCCGTATAATCTGGAAATGTCGGTGCATGGTCAGCTTGCGATCCCAGTCTACAATCCACGTGGCCACCTGCAGTTCCTCGCCCGCGCGCGAAGCCTGCAGATAGTCATATTCGCTGCGCACAATGGCCATCGCCCGGTCCAGTTGCCGATAGTTGTCCAGATCCAGTCCCAGCGCCACGGAATGGGCCCACGCAGCCTGTTCGCACCACTTCACGTAGACGGTGTTGTTGGTATGTTTCAGGCCATCGATGTCATCCGCCGCTACCACCGCCTGCAGGATAAACGGCTCCGGGTAGTCCCACAGTTCCGGGATCACTGTCACCGGAGTACCGCAGAATTTTCGGCAGAGGTCTCCAGCGGTTTCTGACCAATATGCATGAAGGCAAACAACACTGCCAGCAGGGGGCAGATCAGGTTGAAGAAGGCAAAAGGTGCATAGGCAAAGGTTGCAATCCCCAGGGTGGCGGACATGTAGGCCCCGCAGGTGTTCCAGGGAATAAGGGCCGAAGTCAGTGTTGCGGAATCCTCAAGGGTGCGCGACAGGTTAAGCCGCGACAGGCCCCTGCGTGCGTATTCGTCCTTGAACATGCGCCCGGGAAGGGCCACGGAGATGAACTGGTCTGCGGCCAGCACATTGGTCGAGATGCAGGTGACCACGGTGGCACTGACCAGCCCGGCGGCGCTATGTACCCTGCGCAGGATTATCTTCAACAGGTGAGCCAGGATACCGGTACGCTCCAGAACACCGCCAAACGCCAGTGCACAGATAACCAGCCAGACGGTATTCAGCATGCTGCTCATGCCGCCCTTGCTCAGCAGATCATCCAGAAATACATTACCACTATTTGCCGTATAGCCGTCGAACAGGCTGATCCATATGCCCTTGAGCAGGACCATGGGCTGGATCACTCCCGCGCTGGCCCCGGCCAGCTGGCGTACGGCGTCTGGCTGGAACAGTAAAGCGAAGAGTCCCCCAAGCAGCGCGCTGACGATAATCGAAGGAAAAGCGGGAAAACGGCGGTAGATCAGGCCCAACATGATCAGCAGTGGCAAGAGCAGATGCGGGCCAATATTGAACTCGCTGGTAAGACTGAGCTGCAGTGCGGCTATTTCCTCCGGCGTGGCGGCCTCGCCACCGCCGATGAGGGCAAACAGGGCCAGAGCCAGGGTAAAGCCAGGTACTGTCGTCCACAGCATATGCCTGATATGGTCAAACAAGTCGACTCCCGACGCTGCGGCTGCCAGGTTGGTCGTATCTGACAGGGGGGACAGCTTGTCGCCAAAGTAGGCCCCGGAAATGATCGCGCCGGCGGTAATGCCGGGAGACAGGCCGAAGCTACCGGCGATGCCCATCAGGCCAATACCCAGGGTGCCGGCAACGGCCCATGAACTGCCAATACTGACCGCGACGATGGCACAGATAACCGCGCTGGCGGCATAAAAAATGCCGGGATTGAGGATTTGCACGCCGTAGTAAATCATTGCCGGTACCGTGCCGGAAAGGATCCAGGTGCCGATCAGCATGCCGACGGCGAGCATGATGAGAGTGGCGCCCAGGCCGACGCTGACGCCGTTGATCATGCCTTCCTGCAGAGTGTCCCAGGACATTCCTATACGCTTGCCAACCAGTGCGGTAGCGCAGGATGCAAGGATCAGTGCAACCTGGTTGGCGCCATAGGATGAATCCGCACCGAATAAATAGACCGACGCCCCCAGCAGCAAAGTGAGGAATATGACCGGTGTAACGGCCAGCGCCGTCGAAAGTGGGGATGATGACGGCTGCGCTGCGCTCAAAATGAGTTTCCATGTCGGTGCGGCAAGCCGCAGTAGCGTTGGTGTCGTTTGCAGTGGCAAGAATGCCTTAAAATGCCGGTCGGGTACAGCCTGGCTCTGACACCGGTAAGTGGATGACGTACACTCACGGCCTCGGGCAAGCCATGTGGGAGGATTCCTGTAAAGCGGTTCGCAAAGTGATTCCGGTGGACTGTTTGCGCGGTGATAACACGCTTCTCTTGAGCATATTTCATGAAAGATGATCGCAAGGCACTGATGCTGGGGTTGGCTGCCGTTCTGCTGTGGTCCACCGCAGCGACGGCGTTCAAGCTGGCGCTGCGGGAGATGGACGTATTCCAGTTGGTCGCCTGGTCAGTGAGTGCTTCGGCTTTCGCTTTACTGTTGATCGTGGGTTGGCAGGGCAAGCTGCATCTGCTGTTTGCGTCCCTGCGTGCACAACCGCTGTATTTCCTGGCGATGGCGGCCATCAATCCCTTGCTCTACTATCTGGTTCTGCTGCATGCCTATGATTTGTTGCCCGCCCAGCAGGCGCAGACCATCAATTACACCTGGGCCATTACTTTGGCCCTGTTGGCGGTGCCGTTACTGGGTCAGAGCCTGGGGCGCCGGGACCTGCTGGCCGCGGCGCTCGGTTACACCGGCGTGGTGATCATTGCCACGGAAGGACAACCGTTGGCCATGGCCTTCACCAGCCTGCCCGGTGTTGCCCTGGCCCTCGGAAGCACCCTGATCTGGGCCCTGTACTGGATCCTGAACACCCGTAACCAGCGCGATCCGCTGGCCAGTTTGTGCCTCAACTTTATTCTTGCAACGCCGGCGGCATGGCTGCTGTGCGCGCTTTTTTCAGCAGTGGAAATCGCCAGTTGGCAGGGACTCTCGGCGGCACTTTATGTGGGTCTTTTTGAAATGGGTATTACCTTTGCCCTCTGGTCCAGTGCCCTCCGCCTGGCAAGCTCGGTGGCCAGGGTGGGCAACCTGATTTTTCTGTCACCCCTGTTTTCACTGGTGTTTATCAGCACTATTCTGGGTGAAGCCATACATCCGGCAACCCTTGTGGGACTGGCGTTGATCATTCCCGGCGTGCTGCTGCAGCAGGCCGGGTCACCGCCGCGCTCGGCGCCAGACGCCGTATCCTGACCGATGGCCGGGCACCCCTCAACTCCGGTACCTGCCGTCTTGGTACCCTTGTATTATCGCGACAACTTTGATGCTCTCTGCCGCGCGGTGGTGGCCCGCTATGGCGATCTGCTGAACCGCGCGGAACACAGCCTGCTGGAGCGTTGGCAGGGCTTGCAAATGCCCGCCCAGTGTCTGTATGTGCGGCTGGTATCGCGGGTGGGCCCCTGGTTTCGCGAGCGCAAACTGGTGTACCCGGAAATCAGTGACATTCCCGCCGCCCTGGCCGAACTGGAAATGGCCGGTCTGGTGCAGCGACCCCAGGGGCTGGATGTTGCAGCATTGGCCCCGCTATTTACAGTGGCCGAGTGGCGCAGCGCTTTTACCGGTGTGCTTGAGGGTGGTTTCAGTAACAAGGGTGCCTGGCTTGCGGCGGCAACTGCGCTGGACTGGTCCGGTGAGGAGTATTTGCACTGCTTGCTGGCGGCCACTGACGATAGCCTGGTTGCGCCGTTGGGCGTGGAAGTGGTGTCGCTGCTGCAGTTGTTATTCTTTGGCAATCGCCGCCAGGGGATGACTGACTTTGTGCTCAGTGATCTGGGTATCGCCTGTTATTACCCTTATTCGCTGGACCGGGAGCAGCGCCTGTTCAGCTGTCGGGAGGCCGTTACCGAGTATCAACTATGGGGTGAGCTGGCGGATCATTACTGGTTCCTGCGCGACGCCGGCGATCAGGAAGGTCTGGAGGCGCTCGCGCAACAGCTGCTGGCTGCTTCGCCCCGGTTTGAGACCAGTGTCCATCGGCACTGGAAGCTGTGTAACCGTTTGGGCCGCGACCTGGAGCGTGTCGGTGCACTGGCGTTGGCTGCGTCCCTCTACAGCCGCAGCCAACTGCACCCGGCGCGGGAGCGGCGCGCCCGCGTGCTGGAGACAGGCGGCGACTGGAAAGTTGCACATGCCCAGTGCCTGGATATTCTCGAGCAGCCCTGGTGTGAGGAGGAACAGGAAGCGGCACTGCGTATCCTGCCGAGGCTATGCCGACGTCTCGCCCAACCGGCGCCGGCCTCCCGGCGCGACCACTTTGAACTGTTGGACCTGCAGCTGCCCCGCTCTGGAAATAGTGTGGAACTGGCCGTGGCACAGCATCTGGCAGGCACCTGGGCCGAAGTTCACTATGTCGAGAATACGCTGCTCAACAGCTTGTTCGGACTGGCTTTCTGGGAGCAGATTTTTGCCGCCGTCCCCGGGGCCTTTCACAATGCCTTCCAGAGTGTGCCCGCGGACATGTATCAGCAGGGTTTTTATCATCGCCGGAGCCACCTGCTGACGGCGCGACTTGAGCTATTGGCTCGCACCGATCTCGCCGGGGAGCTGGTGTCGGCCTACCGGCGCTACCAGGGCTACCAGTGCCGGTGGGTGAACTGGCACCTGTTGAGTGAAACTCTTCTGGCACAGGCATTGGCGTGCCTGCCGCGGTCGCACCTGCTGGCGATATGGGAACGAATGCTGTTTGATCCCGGTGAAAACCGGCGCGGTTTCCCGGATCTACTGGCCCTGGGCAGTAAGCCGGGCGACTATTGCCTGATTGAGGTGAAAGGTCCCGGGGACCAGTTGCAGCACAGCCAGCGCCGCTGGCTGCGGTTTTTTGCCGCGCAGGGAATTCCCGCGCAGGTCGCCCGGGTGAGCTGGTGTGATGACTGAATTTACCATCACAGTGCGCGACCTGGCCTTGTTTTGCCACCGGCAGGGTGATATTGATCACCGTTTCACGCCCTCGCCTACTGCGATGCAGGGTATCGAGGGTCACCAACGCGTGTACCGGGATCGGCCTGCATCCTATCAGCGCGAATTTTCCGTGAGTTACAGTGCCCCGGTCGCCGGCCTGGGGTTGCGCGTGCGCGGGCGCGCAGACGGCTATGACCAGACCCGGGCCCTGGTGGAGGAGATCAAGACCTGCCGGGTCGATCCCGCGCGAATTCCGGAGCCGGTTACGCGCCTGCACCTCGCCCAGGGACGGCTGTACGCGGCAATGATTGCCGAACAGGAGGACCTGCAGGCGCTGACCGTACAACTGACCTGGCTGGAGCTGGATAAAGACCGCGAGCACAGCCTGCAACAGGACTATAGCCGGGCTGAACTGCGGGCATTTCTGGAGGATTCCCTGCATCGTTACGGCACCTGGCTGGCTCTGGTGCAGGCGCATCGCGCACGTCGTGACCTGAGCCTGCGAGACCTGCCTTTTCCGCACCGGGGTTTTCGCCCGGGCCAGCGAGAGTTGTCGGAGCGGGTATACAAGTGCGTGCACCAGGCGGGCCGGCTGTTGCTGGAGGCGCCAACCGGCATCGGTAAAACAGTGGCGGTGTTGTATCCGGCACTGAAGGCACTGGCAACCGGAAGGCACGAACGCATTGTCTTCACCACCGGTAAAATCAGTGGCCGACGCACGGCCGAGCACACCTTCGACCAGTTAATGCGGGCGGGTTATGCCGGCAACGCCCTCAGCCTGACTGCAAAGGAGCAGGTATGCCTGTCTCCCGGTCGCGCCTGTCATGGTGAGGACTGTCCCTATGCGCGGGGCTATTACGATCGGTTGCCGGCAGCGCGGGCTGCGGCGCTGGACACGCAACAGCTGGATCGACCGGCGCTGGAGAGCCTGGCCCGGCGCTTTGAGGTCTGCCCCTACCAGCTGAGCCTGGACCTCGCACCCTGGGTAGATATGATTATCGCGGATGTGCACCACGTGTTCAGCCTGACTGCCAATCTTGCCGAACGGCTGGCGGCCAGTGCCGAGCGCTGGACCGTGCTGCTGGACGAGGCGCATACCCTGCCGGAACGTGCCCGGCAGATGTACGGCGCGGAACTGGCCCGGTCAACCCTGGTTCTGGCCCGGAAAGAGGCACCGGCCGTAGTGAAAAAGCTCCTGGACCGCTGTAACCGGCAGTTCCTCGCACTTGAAAAAGCTCGGCTGCCAGGTGCGCAGAATGAATGGCACGAGAGTATCCCCGATAAGCTGCACAAGGTGCTACAGGCATGCTTCGAGAAATTGGGGGAGCAGCTGGCGCTGGATCCGCTGTTGCTGCAACAGCGCCCGGCGTTACGGGACTGGCACTTTGCGGTATTGCAGTTTCTGCGGGTAGTGGAACTCTGGGGTGACGAATTCCGCCTGGAGGTAGTTGCAGACACCGGGGGCCAGGGCCCACGACTGCTATTGCACTGTCTGGACCCCGGCCGCCTGCTGGCCTTGAGGCACGAGCCCGTGCATGCCCTTGTGGCTTTTTCCGCAACGCTGACACCGCAGCGCTGGACTCTTGACAGCCTTGGGCTTGACCAGGAAGCAGTGGCCTACCGCGCGCGCTCGTCCTTTGCCCGGGAACAGCTGCAAGTCCAGTTGGCCACCCACATTGATACTCGCTACCAGCAGCGCCAGCATAGCCTGCCGGCGCTGGCTGCCCTGTTGCGGCAGTGGCTGGACATGGTCCCCGGCAACTGCCTGTTGTATTTTTCCTCTTACAGTTACCTGCAATCCTGCCTGGTGGAGCTGGAGGCTCAGGGCTGGCCCGAAGGGCGCCTGCGCTGGGTACAGGCCCCCGGGCAGGATGCGGATGCCCGGGGCAGCCTGTTGCGACAATTGGGCGAGCGGCGGGATGTGGCGGCATTCTGTGTACTTGGCGGAGCCTTTGGCGAGGGTATTGACCTGCCCGGCGATGACCTCAGCAGTGTCGTGGTGGTCGGGGTGGGGCTACCGCAGGTGAATGCGGCCAATGAGCAGCTGCGCAATCACTACCAGAAACATTATGGCAGTGGCTTTGCGCACGCTTACCAATACCCCGGTATGCAGAAAGTCAGCCAGGCCCTGGGTCGCGTGGTGCGCCTGGAAACCGACTATGGCCGGGCGCTGCTGGTGGACGGCCGCTACAGTGACCCGGCGTACCGGGCGCTGCTGCCGCCGTGGTGGACCTATCGTATGGGTCCGCTGCAAGAGGGTCCGGTGTAGCCCTGGCGCCAGCTTTCAGCCGTTGGCAGGTACCCGGTAACCCGGCTTGGCAAAGGCCAGTTGCACGGTGCTGATGATGCGTTCCCGGAAGCCGCCCTCGCAGTAACAGAGGTAGAACTCCCACATGCGGATGAACTGTTCGTCAAAACCCATATGTCGCACTGTTTCCAGCTCGGCGGTAAAGCGTTCGCGCCAACAGGCCAGGGTGCGGGCATAGTCCAGGGTGATGTCGCGCAGGTGCACCAGTTGCATGTCGGTGTCACGCGCCAGATGGTCGGCGATAACGGCCAGCGACGGCAGACAGCCACCGGGGAAAATATAGCGTTTGATGAAATCTACCGTATCCCGGGCCTGCTGGTAGCGCTGGTCACTGATGGTAATGGCCTGGATGACCATTTTGCCGGTCGGCTTGAGCAGGTCGCTACAGCGGGCGAAGTAGCTGCTGTAGAAGTCGTGCCCGACCGCCTCAATCATTTCAATGGATACCAGCTTGTCGTATTGTCCGCTGAGTGTGCGGTAGTCGTCGCACAGGACCGTTACCTGTTCTGCCAGGCCCAGTTCATTGACCCGCCGGCGAGCGTATTCGTACTGTTCGCGGGAAATGGTTGTGGTGGTCACCCGGCAACCATAGTGTTGCGCCGCATGAATGGCCATACCGCCCCAACCGGTGCCGATTTCCAACAGGTGGTCATCCGGTTGCAATTCCAGCTGGCTGCAGATTTCATCCAGTTTCGCTATCGAGGCGGCCTCGAGGGTGGCATCCGGGGTATCGAATACCGCGGCGGAATACATCATGGTGGGATCCAGGAAAAGCCTGAAGAAATCATTGCCGAGATCATAGTGGGCGGCGATATTTTTCCGCGAGCCGTCATGGGTATTGCGATTCATGGCATGCGCGAGCTTGAGGCCTGCACGCACCGGCCAGGAGCGCCGCGCCTCCATCGCTTCCATGGCCCGCATGTTGGCGCAAAACAGGCGTGTCACCGTCGTCAGGTCCGGTGTGCTCCAGTCGCCGGCCATATAGGCCTCGCCGGAGCCGATAGTGCCGCCTGCCAGAATTCTTGCATAGGCCTGCTGGTTGTGGACAAATACCTCGGCATGAGGTTCACCGTCACCTTCGAGGTGCCCTACGCGCAGGGTTTCCGCGCCATCGTGGATGGTCAGGCTGCCGACTTTGAAGTTTTCAAAGGCCCGCAACAACAGGTTGCGAGCCAGGTGGGTGTTTGACCAGCGGCTACGGATTCTCTTGGATTGCAGCCGTACCTGGCCGACACTCATATCGTTCATTTTATGCTCCAGGGATTTTTGATCGGGGGTGGGAATGGATTGGTATGCCCTTTATGAACAAGCGCAGGGCCTGCCAGTAAATTGCCATGGCGATCTTCGCGGTCATCATCGGGTAGCGCCAGAGTACCCGGTTGAGGTTGCGGCCGGTCATGGGTCGGGCCTCCAGAGCGAGGGTGGCGGCGAACACCTTGTCTCCCTCATTATTGCTGGTGGCCAGATGGACCGAAAGTGTCTCCCCGGGTGTGCTGCTGCGCCAATGGTAGCGCATGGCCATCGGGTTGAAGGGCGACACATGCATGGCCTTGTCGAACTCCTGGCGTAGCCAGCGCTCCTGTCCCGACCCTTTCAATACATAGCTGTGACGCTCGTTCCAGGGTGTATTGGTAACCTCGGCGACCAGGTATTCAAGCTCCGTTTCGTCTTCGTTGAAACAGTAATAACAGGCGATCGGGTTGATTGAATAGCCAAAATAGCGCAGGTTTGCCAGCAGGTAGATGGGGCCCGAGTGCCGGTATCCCGTCTCCTCATGAATGCGCCTGCGAACTTCGTCCTGCAATGGCCGGGTTGGATCCCCGAGAAAATCGCTGCGCCTGAAGCTGGCCAGGGCCCGGCCGGAGGCGGACCATAGCCAGCGCGAACGGAACAGCTCGGGCAGTTCGTCGAGGCAGATATAGGGCATGAAAACGCGATAGCCGAAGCCATGAGGCTTGGGCAGAAAGCGCTGATGGTTCAACCACCCCTGGTACAGTCGTGACTTCACGCTGCTATCCTGTTGTCCTTGCCGATGGCCTCGGCGACCCGCAGGGCGCTGGTAACACCATCCTCATGAAAGCCATTGCGCCAATACGCTCCACAATACCAGGTACGGCGCTGGCCGTTGATGTCAGCCCAGCGTGACTGAGCCGCAACCCCCGCCAGTGAAAAAACCGGGTGCGCGTAGTTGAACGTACCGAGTATTTTGTTCGGGTTGATAGCGCTGGTATCATTAAGTGTTACACAGAAAGTCTCGGGTGCCTGCAGCCCCTGTAAAATATTCATATTGTAGGTCACGACGGCGCGCTGTTCGTCGACACCGAGGCGATAGTTCCAGCTCGACCAGGTTTTCCGGTTTTTGGGCAGCAGGCGGGTATCGGTGTGCAATACCACCTCATTGTTCTGGTAGGGCAGGGCCGACAGTATTGCCGTCTCCTCCGCGCTGGGGTCTTCCAGCAGGGCCAGCGCCTGGTCAGAGTGAGTGGCGACAACGACTTCATCAAAGTGAAAAAGCTCTCCACCGCGCACCTGCAACGTCACCCCCTGGGCCGTACGCCGTATCCCGGCAATGGGACTATTGGTACGTATTCGCTGCTCGAAACGATGGCACAGGGGCCGCAGATACTCCCGTGACCCACCTTCAATCACCCGCCACTGCGGGCGGTTGTTCACAGACAGCAGGCCGTGGTTGCGAAAGAACCTCAGAAAAAATTCAAGCGGAAATTCGGTAATGCTGGCGCAATCAGCCGACCAGATCGCCGAGCCCATGGGTACCAGGTACTGCCGGCAGAACGCCTCGCCGTAGCCCTTGCGGCTGAGGTAGTGACCCAGCGTCTCGCCCTCCTGCAGGCGGCCGGCGTCAAGGTCTGCTACGGATTCCCGGTTGAAGCGGAGGATATCCCGGACCATGCCGATAAAGCGCGGGGAAAGCAGGTTGCGGCGTTGGGCAAAAAGGGTATTTATGCTGCTGCCGGAATATTCTGTGCCCGAGTGCCCATCGGTCACACTGAAACCCATGTCAGTGGCTTTGCTGCTGACCCCCAGTTCATCCATCAGGGCGATGAAGTTGGGATAGGTCCAGTCGTTGAACACAATGAAACCGGTGTCGACCGCGTAGCGGCGTGTACCGAGCCGGACGTCGACGGTGGCCGTATGGCCGCCGACCTGGCTGCCGGCCTCAAACACCGTAACCTGGTGTGCTGCGCTCAGGTAGTGCGCGCAGGCCAGGCCAGAGATGCCTGATCCGATGACTGCAATTTTCAAGTGAGGGCTCCTTCGGGAGCGATCTCGAGGCGAGTCGCACCGGGGTGTTGATAATATTCCAGAGTACGCCTTCGCGCCGTCAACGGATCAATCCGTTTATAATGGCAAGGATGGGTTGATCCGGGATGCCAGAGGCAGCGTATACTGGACAGCAGGCAATGAGAAGATGCGGAGAGCGTTTGTGGAAGACAGGGAAAGCGGCAGTGTAACGAGTTGGCAGGGTTCCTCCGGACGTCGAACCGACGAATGGAGCGAGTGCCTCACGCTGATAGCCTCGAAAGAGGATCGCGCGGCGTTTACGCGGTTCTTTCGTCATTTCGCACCCCTGATCAAGGCGTTCGCGCTCTCTGGTTCAACCATGTCGGCTACCCATGCCGATGAGCTGGTGCAGGAAGTCATGCTCAAAGTCTGGCAGAAAGCCCGCGGATTTGATCCGGAACGCGCTGCGGCGAGTACATGGGTGTATACGATTGCCCGTAACTGCCGAACCGACATGTTCAGGCGCTTGCAAAAGTTCAACACGCCCCTGGCGGCGGAAGATTTTACGCCGGACCAGGAGCCTGCTGAACCGTTCGCCATGTTGCAGACCCGCCGCAGCCGCGACCGGATCCATGAGCTGATGGCCTCGCTGCCGCCGGACCAGGCGCAGATTCTGGCGAAGGTGTATATGGAAGGAAAATCGCATGCAGAGGCGGCGGCGGAGTTGGATTTGCCTCTGGGCACGGTGAAGTCACGGGTTCGACTGGCAATCCAGAAACTTCAAATTCAAATCGACAGGTAACAAGACGCGAACATTATGGCCAAGTTTCATCCAGATATAGACCTATTGACCGAATATGCAGCCGGCATAATGCCCCTGGCTCAGTCTGCCTGCATATCGGCCCATCTCAATTACTGCCCGCAATGCCAGCGACAGACTGCCAGGTTGCAGGATCTCGGCGCCGTATTGTTTGAGGGACTGACTCCGGAGCCGGTTGGGGAGGCCCAGCTGGAAGCGGTACTTGCCCGTCTGGATGAGCAGCCTCCGCTGAGCTATTCTCGCGCCGGTTCGGTTGCCGGGGGGCGGTTGCCGGCGCTGCTGCAGCGGCTGATGAATGGGGATTTTTCCGAGCTTGTGTGGAAAAAAATCACCTCTTCGCTGCGCATCAGCTACGTCAAAACCGGTGACCCCAACTACGAATTTGCCCTGTATCATATCAAGGCAGGTGGTCGTATTCCCGAGCACAAACACCGCGGCTCGGAGATGACCCTGGTCTTGCAGGGTGGTTTTTCGGATGCTGCCGGAAGCTATCACGAGGGCGACTTCATTTACCGCGAGCTGGATGATTCGCACGCTCCTACCGCCCTCCAGACCGAGGATTGTATCTGTCTTGCGGTCCTGGATGCGCCCCTTCGATTCACCGGCTGGCAGTATCGCTGGATGAACTCTTTCCTGCAGCTTCGAGCAGGCTGACACCGAGGGCGGGATAACCCGCCCAAAGCGTTCTATACTCTTCCGGATGCCCACATGCCCGAGCGGAAATGATTCCGGCGGGGGTGTGGGCATTTTGCTCTGGCGACCAGCTGTGCTAATGTGCTCCGCCGCTAATTCGGCGCAGTCGTTCATGGCTGCGCTGCAAGGGCAGACAACAAGGTCCCGCAAAAGGGGCGCAGGCTAACGAAAAAAGTATGGGGTAACAAGGACTATGCGTATCGCAATTCCGAGGGAGACGCACCCCGGTGAGAACCGGGTGCCAGTGACACCGGAGACGGCTAAAAAACTATGCCGACTCGGTGCTGAGCTCGTCATTGAGAGTGACATGGGCCTTGGGTCCGGCTTCACCGACGATCAATACATTGAGGCCGGCGCAACTGTCAGCACAGACCGGGAAGCCCTTTTCCGGGAGGCAGACATGCTGCTGCGTTTGCGCAAACCACAGCGCGATGAAGTGCCGATGATGAAATCCGGCTGCATTCATATCAGTTACCTGGATCCGTTCAATGAGCATGACCTGGTGCGCGCACTGCAGGAGCAGGGCGTAACGGCCATCAGCATGGAAATGATCCCGCGTACCACCCGCAGCCAGAAAATGGACGCACTCAGCTCCCAGGCGAACCTTGCCGGTTATGTGATGGTGCTGCAGGCTGCAACCCATCTGCCCCGGATTTTTCCCATGATGATGACCCCCGCGGGCACACTGAAGCCAGCCAGGGTCTTTGTCATTGGCGCGGGTGTTGCGGGGCTGCAGGCCATCGCGACCGCCAAGCGCCTGGGCGCGCGGGTTACCGCCTTCGACACCCGTGCCGTGGTTGCCGAACAGGTACAATCCCTGGGAGCAAGTTTTCTGGAGATTGATCTGGGTGAGACCGGTGAAACCTCGGCGGGTTACGCCACCGAACTGACGCCGGAACAGATCCAGAAACAGCGCGACGCGCAGAAAGCCACCATTGCTGAATCCGACGTGGTAATCACCACCGCCCAGGTGTTTGGCCGCAAGCCTCCTGTTATCGTGACCAGCGATATGGTCGAGGGCATGCAGCCCGGCTCGGTCATTGTGGACATGGCAGCGGAAACCGGCGGCAACGTTGAAGGCTCAGTAGCCAACGAGGTCGTCAACGTGAATGGCGTCACCATTATCGGCAAGGGCAACCTCCCCAATGAAGTGTGCCGGGATGCCAGCCACATGTACGCCAATAACCTGTTCAATCTGGTGGAGGATGTCTGGGACAAGGAGAAAAATCTCTTCGCGATTGACTTCGAGCACGACATTTTGCCCGGCTGTGTGATCACCCATGGCGGAGAAGTCACCAACGAAACCATCAAGAATATCCTGGAGGGGGCCAACTGATATGGAACTGATATTCCTGGTATTTATCCTCATGTTGTCGATTTTTCTCGGCTTCGAGCTCATCAACAAGGTCCCTGCGACACTGCACACACCGCTGATGTCGGGTGCCAACGCCATATCCGGCATTACCGTGGTCGGCGCGATCAGCCTGGCCGGAACCGGGCAGCAGGATCTGTCCAACTGGTTGGGTGCGGCAGCGGTTGCGCTTGCCACGGTTAACGTGGTGGGCGGTTATATGGTCACTGATCGCATGCTTGCGATGTTCAAGAAAAGGGGTAGTAAATAATGAGCGCTATGGGATTGGCTATTCAGATGGCCTTCGTTGTCGCTGCGGCGCTGTTTATTTTCGGCCTGAAATTGCTGGGTTCTGCCGCAACGGCCCGGCGTGGGAATATGCTCTCCGCGGTCGGTATGTTGCTGGCGATTGTCGCCGCACTGCTCGACCAGGGAATAGTTGAATACCAGTGGATTGTGCTGGGCTTTGTCCTGGGTGGAGCGATTGGTGCCGTTGCCGCACGATTTGTGCAAATGACCTCCATGCCGGAAATGGTGGCGCTGTTCAATGGTTTCGGCGGCATGGCCAGCTTGCTGGTCGGCGCCGCGGCGTTGGCAACCGCGGGCAGTACCTTCACCCTGGTAACGATTGTGCTCTCCATTCTTATCGGTGGCCTGACCTTTACCGGTTCACTGGTGGCCTGGGGCAAGCTCAGCGAAACCATCGGTAGCGGTGCGGTGACTTTCCGCGGGCAACAGATAGTCAACAGCCTGATTGTGGCCGGTATTGTTGTCAGTGCCGTGATGTTTTGCCTGCAGCCGGAAAGCAGCCAGTGGCTTTACCTGATCATAGGACTGTCGCTGCTGTTCGGCGTAATGGCCGTCATCCCCATTGGTGGCGCCGATATGCCGGTGGTGATCTCCCTGCTCAACTCCTATTCGGGTCTTGCCGCCTGTGCGGCGGGTTTTGCCATCAACAGCAATATCCTGATTGTTGCAGGTGCGCTGGTGGGAGCCTCCGGGATCATTCTTACCCAGATCATGTGCAAGGCCATGAATCGGTCGCTCACTAATGTGCTGTTCAGTGGTTTTGGCAGTGTGAGCACAGTCGAGACCACGGTCGAGGGTGAAATCAAGCCGATCTCCGTGGAAGACGCCTACTACGTGCTGGAAGCGGCGACCAACGTCGCTATTATCCCGGGCTACGGCATGGCGGTGGCGCAGGCGCAGCATGTGGTGAAGGAGCTTGCGGAGTTACTTGAGGAAAATGGTTGCGAAGTAAACTTCGGTATCCACCCGGTAGCGGGTCGCATGCCCGGCCACATGAATGTATTGCTGGCCGAGGCCGATGTGCCGTATGACCAGTTGCTGGAAATGGACGATATCAATCCACGCATGGAGACCGTTGACGTGGCAATCGTGATTGGCGCCAACGACGTCGTTAACCCGGCGGCGCGGGAAGTTGAATCGAGTCCGATTTATGGTATGCCGGTGATCAACGTCGACAAGGCGCGCACCGTGTTTGTACTCAAGCGCTCCATGGCATCAGGCTTTGCCGGCATTGAGAACCCGCTGTTCTACAAGGACAACACGCGGATGTTGTTTGGCGACGCCAAGGAGAGCATCGCCGGCCTGATTCGCGAGTTCAGCTAATCTTCTTCAACCGCCCCTTCGGGGGCGGTTCTTCATTACCTCGCGTTCAGCTCTCGCGATGGGATAACCCGGCCGACGGCGAGTCCCTACACATCCTGGAACTGAAGGCTGGCCAGGCGGGCGTAGAGTTCGCAGTCTTGCAGCAGACTCTGGTGAGTTCCCGTTGCAATCAATTCACCCCGGTCGAGGACCGCAATCCGGTCCGCATGCAAAATGGTCGACAGGCGGTGGGCTATTATCACAGTCGTCCGGTCGCGCATCAGTTCGTGTAGTGCCAGTTGCACCTGGTGCTCACTTTCGCTGTCCAGGGCGCTGGTTGCCTCATCCAGTAGCAGCACTCGCGGATTATTGAGTATGGCCCTTGCCAGGGCGATACGTTGTCGCTGCCCACCGGAGAGGCGGACTCCCTGCTCCCCCAGGTGACTGGAATAGCCGCCTGGCAACGCAATAATGAATTCGTGTGCATGTGCGGCCCGGGCGGCAGCCTCTATTTCCCGGTCAGTGGCGCAAGCTTTACCGTAGGCGATGTTGTAGCGCACGGTATCGGTGAACAGGGCCGGTTGCTGGGGTACCAGTGCCAGCTGCTGGCGCAGGGTCTGCAGGCCCATATCGCGGATGTCCACGCCATCAAAAACGATGCTGCCTTCCTGGGGATCGTAAAAGCGTTGCAGCAGCTCGAACAGGGTTGATTTACCGGCCCCCGACGGCCCAACCAGCGCCAGGCTCTTGCCGGGATCTATGGTCAGCGAGACCCCGCGCAGCGCCGGGTCAGCCGGACGTGCAGGATAGGCAAAGCTCAGGTGACGCAGTTCCAGGCGCGCCACGGGCAAGTCGGGTGTGCTGCCCGTATCCACCAGCTCACTGCGGGTGTGTACCAGTTCCAGGAGTCGTTCGGCTGCTCCGGCGGCTCTTTGTAACTCGCCCCAGACTTCGGATATCGTGGCAAACCCCGAGCCCACCATCATCGCGTAAAACACGAACGCGCCCAGCTCGCCACCACTCATGCGGCCGGTGATCACATCCTGGCCGCCACTCCACAGCATGACTCCCATACCGGTGAACAATAATAAAATGGCCATGCAGACCAGTAGTGCCCGCTGGCGGATACGGCGCCTGGCGATGCTGAAGGCGCGCTCTACTTCCCCGGAAAACGCCGTGCTTTCCCGGTTTTCACTGGTGTAGCTTTGCACAGTGCGGATGTGCTGGATGATCTCCCCCGCGTAACTGCCGACACTGGCGATACTGTCCTGGCTTTCGGTGGAAAGGCGTCGCACCCGCCGCCCGAATATCAGGATGGGCAGCAGGACCAGGGGTACGCCGGCGGTAATAATCAGGCTCAGTTTGACGTTGGTGACAAACATCAGTACCAGGCCGCCGGTTAATGTCAGGCCGCTGCGCAGCGCCATACTCAGGGAGGAGCCGATGATAGTTTGCAGCAAAGTGGTATCGGTCGTCAGGCGGGACATGATCTCGCCGCTGCGGTTGGTTTCAAAGTAACCGGGGTGGAGGTGGATGATGTTGTTGAATACCGCCTTGCGAATGTCGGCGCTTACCCGTTCTCCCAGCCATGAAACCAGGTAAAAGCGCGCGAAGGTGCCGATTGCCATGGCACCTGCTATTACCATGATCACGCTGATTGCAGCGCGCAGGTCTTCGCTGGTGCCGCCCCCAAAACCCTCGTCGATCAGCATTTGAATGCCGCGACCCAGGAACAGCGTAGCTCCTGCGGTGAAGACCAGGGCAGTACCGGCCGCCAGCATTCGTCCACGATAGGGTAGCAGAAAGCGGAATACTGAGAGCAGCGGCGATAGCGAGCGGGTTGAAGACAGCGGGACTACTCCTCGCCCTGAGCGGCCTGGCCCCGACGCTGGATAAAGCGGCCAAAAAATACACCTATCTCAAACAATATCCACATGGGAATCGCCAGCAGTGCCTGCGAGATAATGTCCGGCGGTGTCAGGAGCATGCCGAATATGAAGCATCCTACAATAATGTAAGGTCTCTTTTTCACCAGGTCTTCCGGCGTGGTGATTCCGGCCCAGATCATGATCACTGCGGCAATGGGTATCTCGAAAGCGATTCCAAAGGCAAAAAACAGCTTGAGAACGAAATTCAGGTAGCTGTTGATGTCTGTCATGATGGCGATATCTTCGGGCCCGACACTGGTGAAGAAGCCGAAAATCAGCGGGAATACCACATAGTAGGCAAACGCTGCACCGGCATAGAACAGCAGGACACTGGAGGCGAGCAGGGGTATTGCCAGACGTTTTTCATGGCGATACATGCCGGGCGCAATAAAACTCCAGACCTGGTAGAGCACGTAGGGAACCGCCAGAAAAATCGCTGCTACCAGGGTCAGCTTGAAGGGTGTCAGGAAGGGGGACGCCACCTCGGTCGCTATCATGGTCGCTCCCTCCGGTAACAGCGACCGCAGCGGCAACGAGACAAAGGCGTAGATTTCGTTGGCAAAGGGAAACAGGCAGATGAAAACTACCAGAATGGCGAGCATCGCGCGCAGCAGGCGGTCGCGCAGTTCGGTCAGGTGGGCGACCAGCGGCAGTGGCTGGTCGGCAGAGTCTTCGCTCATGGTGCCGGGGGTTCCTGCGATGATGCGGGCTTTTGAGTGTCTTCGGTGTCTTTAGTGCTTTTAGTGTCTTCAGGGTCTACGGCTTTTACGGTGTCTCTCAATTCCCGCTCCGCTTCGCGCGCGCTGGCCTGGAGGTCGGCACCGGTTTTGCGTAGTTCCTGCAGCACAGCATCATTGTGCAGTTCCTGGGAAACTTCCTGGCGGATGTCGTTAAAGCCACGCTTGATCCGATGGACCCAGGCGCTACCGGTGCGAATTGCGCCGGGCAGCCGCTCGGGGCCTATCACCAGCAGACCGACCACGGCTATTATCACCAGTTCGGTAAAGCCTATGTCAAACATGGCTGCGCGTTACGCTTTATCGTTGCCGTCGTTCCGGGGCGAGGGTTGTTCCTCCTCCTCCGAAGATGCTTTCTGGGCCTCGCTGTCATCATCGCCCATGCTCTTGCGAAAGCCCTTCACGGCACTGCCCAGATCGCTACCAATGGTGCGCAGGCGCTTGGTGCCGAATAACATGATCACGATTGCCAGAATGATCAATAATTGCCAGATACTAATGCCGCCGATTCCCATTGCCTTTTCCCTCTTTGCACTGTAACAAAACGTTATGGGGTACCCGTTGATTCACCGCGGGCAGCTTTTTCTTCCAGTCCCGACAGGCCGAAGCGATCCTGCAGGCACTCCAGTACCGCCGCCGAGCCTGTGTCCAGGTGAGACAGCATGACCAGGGTATGAAACCACAGATCGGCCACCTCGCCTACGAGCGCCGTGTTGTCGCCCTCTCCCGCCGAGTCCTTGGCGGCGAGAATAACCTCGGTCGCCTCTTCACCGACTTTTTCCAGAATCCGGTTCAAACCCTTTTCATGCAGGCTGGCCACATAGGAGCTCTCGGGATCTGCCTGCTTGCGCTGTGCGAGTATGAGGTCCAGATGTTGTAGAATATCGTTCATTCGGGCTTTCCGTACAATTCTTCCGGTGTCTTGATAACGGTATCGGTTACCACCCAGGCATCGTCCTGCCAGCGTTGGTAAAAACAGCTGCGCCTGCCCGTGTGACAGGCAATCCCGCCCAGTTGTTCCACTTTCAGCAGTACCGCATCGGCATCGCAGTCCAGCCGTAGCTCGCGGACCCGTTGGACATTGCCGGAGCTCTCGCCCTTGCGCCAGAGCTGCCCGCGGGACCGCGACCAGTACACCGCGCGGCCCTCCTGCGCGGTAAGCGCCAGCGCCTCGGCGTTCATCCACGCCAGCATCAGCACCTCGCCTGTCTCCCAGTCCTGCGCAATCGCTGCTACCAGACCCTGGTCATTCCAGCGTACCGTCGTGGTTAGAGAATTCGGTCCGGTCATCGTATAACTGCTACTGGTCGGGGGTCAGGTCTCGTATTGTAGCATTTATCGCGATACATCATTGTTGCCCACTCCGGGGCCACAACAGCAGCAGTGCCAGTGCCGCGAGTCCCCAGCTGGAGGCAGGTACCGTCGCAAGATGGGCACTGCCACCCGGTACAGCCAGCACCAGGGCCAGCAGGCCGACGGGGATTGCCAGCAACTGCCGGCGACGGCTGCACTGTTGCCTCCGCTCCAGCTGGCTGGTCCGCAGCTCCAGCTCGCGAACCTGCCGGGCGGAGGTGTTACCGGATTGTTGCAGGTTATTCAGTATCATATCCGGCAGGGTAGGCAATTGTTCCAGCCATGAGGGCAGCTGCCGCTGCATTCGCCCGAGCACTGCCTGTGGGGAGTAACGGTCCCGTATCCAGTGCTCAAGGAAGGGCTGCGCGGTATCCCAGAGATTAAGCTGGGGATACAGTTGACGTCCCAGTCCCTCGATGTTGAGCAGGGTCTTTTGCAGTAGCACCAGTGCCGGTTGCACCTCCATATCAAAGCGACGGGCAGTGCTGAACAGGTAAATCAACAACTGGCCGAAGGAGATATCACTGATGGGCCGCTCAAACACCGGTTCACAGACCGCTCGCATGGCAGACTCAAAATCCTGGACCCGGGTCTCCGGGGGGACCCAGCCACACTCTACATGCAGTTGCGCCACTTCCCGGTAATCGCGGCGAAACACCGCCAGCAGGTTGCGCGCCAGGTAATACTGATCCGCATCGCTGAGGCTGCCCACGATGGCGCAATCTACGGCCATGTAGCCCGGGTTTGCCGGGTCGGTAGCGTCAACGAAGATATTGCCCGGATGCATGTCGGCGTGGAAGAAGTTGTCCCGGAATACCTGGGTGAAGAAAATCTCCACACCCCGCTCCGCCAGTAACTTGAGATCGGTGCCCCGGGCCTGCAGGGTTTCCAGGTCGGTCACCGGAATGCCGGCAATGCGCTCTGACACCATTACGTTGCGGCGGGTAAAATCCCAGTAGATCTGCGGCACGTAGACCAGGGTGCTGTCTTCAAAATTGCGTCGCAGCTGGCAGGCATTGGCGGCCTCCCGGCGCAAATCCAGTTCGTCAATGATCACCAGCTCGTAGTCGGCGACGACCTCTACCGGGCGCAGCCGTCGGCCGTCGGGCAAGTAGCGCCTCACCAGCCGGGCCAGGGTATACAGCAGCGCGAGATCCTGGCGGATGACCGCTTCGATACCCGGCCTGAGAACCTTTACCACCACCGCCTCGCCACCGTGCAGGGTGGCGCCGTGCACCTGGGCGACCGACGCCGATGCCATCGGCAGGGTATCAAAATGCGCAAACAGGCTGGTGACCGGCGCGCCCAGGGCAGTTTCGATAATGGTGCGGGCCTGGCTTTCATCGAAAGGCGGCACCTTGTCCTGCAACTTGGCCAGCTCATCGGCAATATCCGGTGGCAACAGGTCCCGTCGGGTGGATAGCAACTGGCCAAACTTGATGAATACCGGACCGAGTTCCTCAAGAGTCAGACGCAGGCTCTGGCCACGATCGAGGCCTGCTTTGTTGGCTGAGCGCCGGGGTAGTAACTTCAGCAACAGTCGCGGCAGCGGCGGCAGCGTACTTTTGTCGATAAATTCGTGTAGCCGGTAGCGCCGTGCAATACGCAGGATGCGCAATAAACGCCGGCTGCGCGAGAGCATGACCGAGTTCATCCGGTCGCCTGCTGGAGCCGCCTGCGCAGCCGGTTGACGCGCGATTGCAGGCGCTCAACCCGCTGCTCCAGTGCCTGCACGTCGCGATAGAAATCCTCGACCTCAAGCCGTGGCGGGCTGAGCCGTGCCTCCTCGTGGATGAACTCATCCAGTTGCCTGGCCAGGCTGCGGGACAGGTTGCCACCGGTAGTGAAAGCGGTACGCAGCAGCTGTGCCAGCTGGTGGCCGACAACATCACCCAGGGAGTCGACCAGCGGTGCCTCCCAGTCGAGTTCCAGCCCCGCCAGTATTTTCTGCAGTTCAATCAGCGGCCCACTGTCACCTTCCAGTATCAGCTGGCCGTTGATCAGTGCGGCGGCGGGATCGCGCGCGCTTGCCAGTTGGGTGAAATCAGAAGCGACACCGGTAACCCGGGTAGTAACCGGCCCATCGTAGTGACCCATCAGCCGCAGGCCGTTCGTGCCGGGTTGCAGGTAAACCTGCAGTGCCGGTGCGGTGCAGTCGATCGCAAAGACATATCCCGAGAGCCGCCCCAGCGCCTGCAGTGCCGCCGGGTCAAGTGCCAGTGCCCGATTGATGGCGGCTTCCAGCGCCGCCAGTGCGGCGGTGCGTAATGTGGGGTCTGTTGCGGCTGTCATCTCAGGCCTTGATGCCCCGGTGCAGGGCGACCACGCCACCTGTGAGGTTGTGGTATTCACAATTGGTGAAGCCTGCATCTTCCATCATTTCCTGCAGGGTTTCCTGGTCGGGATGCATGCGAATCGACTCCGCAAGGTACTGGTAACTATCACTGTCTCCCGCCACCAGTTTGCCCATCACCGGCAGTACCCGGAAGGAGTAGCTGTCGTAGGCCTTGCCGAGTAAGGCGTTGGTGGGTTTGGAAAACTCCAGGATCAGCAGGCGTCCGCCGGGCTTCAGTACCCGCAGCATCGAGCGCAGCGCCAGGTCCTTGTCGGTAATATTGCGCAAACCGAAGGCAATGCTGACGCAGTCGAAACTGTTGTCGGGAAAAGGCAGGTATTGCGCATCCGCCTGGACGTACTCGAGATTGCCCTGGTAACCCTGGTCTATCAGTTTGTCGCGTCCCACGCTCAGCATGGATTCGTTGATATCGGCCAGGACCACGCGACCCTCGGCACCTACGATGCCGGCAAAACGCGCCGCCAGGTCACCGGTACCACCGGCAATGTCGAGCACAGACTGGCCGGGACGCACGCCGCTGAGTTCAATGGTGAAGCGTTTCCAGATTCGGTGGACGCCCCCGGACATCAGGTCGTTCATCAGGTCGTAACGTGCGGCCACGGAATGAAAGACACCAGCCACCAGGCTCGCCTTGGCGTCGCTGTCAACTTCCTTGTAACCAAAATGGGTGGTGCTTTTATCGTTCATGCGGCCTCCGCGGGCAACAGTTGACCGCATATTGTAGCGTGATGCAAAGCCCCGGTCAGGGCTGGAATTTTACAACCTGTACCTGCGGGTCGCGACTGGCTCCCGCAGCTTCCATCCGCGTGAGATAGTCCTGCCACCAGGATTCCTGCTCCCGGCACAGCTGGTACAGGTAGTCCCAGGAGTACAGGCCGGTATCGTGACCATCATCAAATACCAGTTGCAGGGCATAGTGCCCCACGGGCTTGATAGCAGTAATAGTAACCTGCTGCTTGCCGGTCTGCAGCACTTCCTGGCCGGGGCCATGGCCTTTCACTTCAGCGGATGGCGAGTACACCCGCAGGTATTCGCAACTGAGCCGGTAGCTCTGTTCGCCGGCGTAAGTCAGTTCCAGTTCACGCGATTTGCGGTGCAGATGGATACCCTGGGGACGATGGGCGGCATCATTCATCGGCGTCTATCCGGCAAAACGCAGGAAAATCAGAGTATAAAGCGCGACAGATCTTCATCTTCACTCAGGGCCTGCAATTGTTCATTTACGTAGTCGGCATCTATGGTCAGGCTCTGGTGTTGCATGCCTGCGTCCGCCGCCGCAAAGGAAGCTTCCTCAAGCAGGCGTTCCATGACCGTATGCAGGCGTCGGGCGCCGATATTTTCGGTTTTTTCATTAACCTGCCAGGCGGTTTCGGCAATTCGGCGCAAACCTTCCGCGGTAAATTCCACCGCCAGGCCTTCGGTTGCCAGCAGGGCCTGGTACTGCTCGGTGAGCGAGGCATCCGGTTCGGTGAGAATACGCTCGAAATCCGCGGCGGTAAGCGACTCCAGTTCCACCCGGATAGGCAGGCGCCCCTGCAGTTCGGGAATCAGGTCGGAGGGCTTGGCCAGGTGGAAGGCACCCGAGGCGATAAACAGAATGTGGTCTGTTTTCAGCGCGCCGTACTTGGTGGTTACGGTGGAGCCTTCAATCAGTGGCAGCAAGTCCCGTTGTACGCCCTCCCGGGACACATCGGCACCGGCGCCCTCGCTGCGCTTGGCAACCTTGTCCAGCTCATCGATGAAGACAATACCGTTTTGCTCAGCCTCGTGAATCGCTTTCTGCTTGATTTCATCGTCATTGACCAGCTTGCCGGCCTCTTCTTCACAGAGGGCCCGGAACGCCGCCTTGACCGGCATCCGCCTGGTTTTCTGCTGTTGCCGCGACATGTTTGAAAACATGCTCTGCAGCTGGCTGGTCATCTCTTCCATGCCGGGAGGCGCCATGATTTCCACGCCGGGGTTGCTGCTGAGATCGACCTCTACTTCCTTGCTGTCGAGCTCGCCTTCCCGCAGCTTTTTGCGCAACAGCTGGCGAGTGGCGGCACCGGAAGTACTGCTGTCGTCGGTATCCCGAGCGGCGGGCAGCAGGATGTCCAGCAACCGCTCCTCTGCCGCTTCCTCGGCCCGAAAGCGAACCCGCTCCATTTCCTGTTCCCGGTAGAGTTTCACCGCAACTTCGGCGAGGTCGCGAATAATGGATTCAACGTCACGACCGACATAGCCTACCTCGGTAAACTTGGTGGCCTCCACTTTGACGAAAGGGGCATTGGCCAGTTTTGCCAGGCGCCGGGCGATCTCCGTCTTGCCGACCCCGGTAGGGCCGATCATCAGGATGTTCTTGGGGCTGATTTCGGCTCGCAGGGTGTCTGCCAGCTGCATGCGCCGCCAACGGTTGCGCAGGGCGATGGCAACGGCGCGCTTGGCGTCCTGCTGCCCGATAATATGCTTGTCCAGCTCGTGGACAATTTCGCGAGGGGTCATGTTTGACATGAAGGGTGCCTAAAAGTCGAGTTGCTCAATGGTGTGGTTGTGGTTGGTGTAGATGCAGATGTCACCCGCTATCGACAGGCCTTTCTCAACAATGCTGCGGGCGTCGAGATCGGTATTGTCGAGCAGGGCGCGGGCTGCGGACTGGGCATAGGGACCACCGGAGCCGATTGCGATCATGTTGTCCTCCGGCTCGATGACATCACCGTTGCCGGTAATGACCAGTGAGGTATTCTTGTCCGCCACTGCCAGCAGGGCCTCCAGCTGGCGCAGGGAGCGCTCGGTGCGCCAGGCTTTGGCCAGTTCTACCGCGGCCCTGACCAGGTTGCCCTGGTACTTGTCCAGTTTACCCTCAAACAGCTCGAACAGGGTGAATGCGTCGGCAGTGCCACCGGCAAACCCGGCGATAACCTGGTCGTTGTGAAGTCTGCGTACCTTGCGGGCGTTGCCTTTCATCACGGTATTACCCATGGATACCTGGCCGTCGCCACCGATCACCACGCTATTGCCGCGGCGCACCGAAAGAATGGTCGTGCCCCTGTACTGTTCCACTATAAGTCTCCTGTTTGTAGTCGATATGGGGCGCCGGGGATGGGAATTCAAGCGCCCGGAGGGTGGCTCAGGGACTGTCTCGTTTGAGCAGCAGCGTTTCAATATCCTGTGCGGTGGTTAGCCCCCTCGCTTTGCTCATTCCGGCATGACTCTGGAAAGGGCCCAGATAAACCCGGAACCAGCGCCCGTTTTCGGTAGCACTTGCTTCCACCCTGGGCTCCAGGCCCAGCAATAGTAGTTCGGCCCGGCGTCGGTCTGCGTCTTCACGCTGGCGGAAGGAGCCGGCCTGCAACAGGTAGGTCTCGCTTCCGGTTGTGGTGCTGCGGGGCCTGGCTACCTCGGCGGGTTCCACCTCGACCGCCAGGGTCTGTTCCGGCAGTAGAGTATAGAAGTCAAAGCGGGGTTTCGGGGCAGTCATTTCACTGGCTGTGCCTGTGCCATCGGCTGCGGGGCCCGCTTCACCGGCCGGAGGCAGGGTTCCCAGATACAGTAGCAGGCTCAGGAAGACACCGGTGGCAACGCCCGCGCCATACCAGCGCCAGGGGTTGGTTCGCGGTGGCGCCGGCTGCCGCCTGCTGGCTGCCGGTTGCCGCTTGCGGGTGCGGCTTTGATCGCGGACGTAATCCCTGGCCACGTTACATCGCTTCCGGGGCGGATACGCCCAGCAGGTCCAGGCCATTCGCGATCACCTGGCGCACAGCCGCACACAATGCAAGCCTCGCATCCCGCAGAGCCTGGTCCTCGGTGAGGACCTTATGGGCGTTGTAGCAGGTGTGAAACTCCCCCGCGAGCTCACGCAGGTAATTGGCAACGCGGTGTGGCTCGCTCGCGGCAGCGGCGTTGGCGACGACCTCAGGGTACTGGTCGAGACGCCTGAGTAACGCCTTTTCGTGCTCCTCCTGCAACTGGTCGAGTGCTGCAAGGCCGCGCTCCTGCTGCCAGTCCCAGCCGTGTTCGGCGAGTTTTCGCAGCACCGAGCAAACCCGGGCATGAGCATACTGGATGTAATACACCGGGTTGTCATTACTCTGTGACAGGGCCAGGTCGATGTCAAAAGTCAGCTGGGAGCTGGGGGCCCGCGCCACCAGGAAGTAGCGGGTTGCGTCGCAACCGACCTCTTCAATCAGGTCGCGCAGGGTGAGGTAACTGCCGGCGCGCTTGGATAGCTTGACCTCCTTGCCCTCGCGAATCACCGTCACCATCTGGTGCAGTACGTAATCCGGCCAACCTTCGGGAATGCCGATCTCCAGTGCCTGCAGGCCGGCACGAACCCGGGTGATGGTACTGTGATGATCCGCACCCTGCTCATTGATTACCCGCTCGAAACCCCGTTGCCACTTGTTCAGGTGGTAGGCGATATCGGGCACAAAGTAGGTGTAGCCGCCCTCGCGCTTGCGCATCACTCTATCCTTGTCATCACCGAAGTCGGTGGTGCGCAGCCAGAGGGCGCCATCGTGTTCGTAGGTGTGTCCCCTGGCAATCAGTTGCGCAACCGCCTTTTCCACCGCACCGGAGTCATAGAGCGATGACTCCAGAAAGTAGTGATCAAAGTGAACGGCAAACGCTTTCAGGTCCAGATCCTGTTCGCGGCGCAGGTAAGCCACGGCAAGCTCGCGTATGGCCTGCAGGTTATCGGCATCACCGGCCCCGGCAACATGGCGGTCTTTGGCGTCGATCTGCTCACCCGCCAGATAGGCCCCGGCAACGTCGCTGATATAGTTTCCCCGATAACCATCGTCGGGCCACTCGGGGTCATCCGGTGTGAAGCCGCGGGCTCTTGCCTGCACGGACAGCGCGAGATTGTCGATCTGGGCGCCGGCATCGTTGTAGTAGAATTCGCTGCTGACGTCCCAGCCAGTAGCGGTCAGCAATCGGCACAGGCTGTCGCCCACGGCAGCACCCCGGCCGTGGCCCACATGCAGTGGCCCGGTGGGATTGGCGGAGACAAATTCGACCTGGACCTTGCGGCCCCCACCGGTATTTGAACAGCCGTAGCGTGCGCCTTCGGCCAGCACCCGGCCTATTACTGCCTGGCTGCTGTCGCTGGTCAGGAAGAAATTGATGAAACCGGGTCCCGCTATCTCGGTTTTACTGACAAAGCCGGCGCTGGGCAGCGCGGCACAGATCAGGCCGGCAAGTTCGCGCGGGTTTTTGCCCGCGGTTTTGGCCAGGGTCAGGGCAACATTGCTGGCAAGATCTCCGTGGCTGGGATCCCGGGTGCGATCAATGGTAATGCCGGGCCGTGTAGCGGCGGGCAGCTGGCCCTCGGCTACGAGCGTATCCAGTGCCTGCTGGATCAGCTGTGAGAGTTCTTCCTTCATGGTAAGTGGGGGTACCTGCTTGATTGGGAGTCAGGGACTGAAAAGCGCAGCCCGACGGTTGCATATTATGGCCGCAAATGGCCACCGTTGGCCAGTGCGTCGGCTCAGCCCAGGTCCAGCGGGTCGACGTCAATCGACCAGTTAACGCCGCCGCGAACCGGCAGTTGCACCGCCACCGCTACCAGCATCCGCGCCGCCGTTTGGGCGCTGCGTGAATCCGCGGCCGTTACCAACAACTGGCTGCGAAACTTCCCTGCCCGGCGCTGTAGCGGCGACGGTAGTGGCCCAATCATCCGGCAGCCCGCCGGTAGTGTCGCTTGCGCCTGGCGCCGCAGTTGGCTGAGAAAAGATTCCCCGGCGGCGGCATCGGCACAATCGCTGCGCAACAGCAGCAATCTGCCCCAGGGCGGTAGTCCCGTCTGCTGGCGCTCGCTCAGCATGCGACGGGCCTGTTCGGCGTAGGTTTCAGCCAGCATGGCCTGTACGATCGGATGGTCGGGGTAATGGGTCTGCAGCAACACCGTGCCGGTTTCGTCGCCGCGGCCTGCCCTGCCGGCGACCTGGGTCAGTAGCTGCGCCATGCGTTCTTCACCCCGGAAGTCAGCGCTGAACAGCATGGCATCCGCGTCGATGATCGCCACCAGGTTGACTGCGGGAAAGTGGTGGCCCTTGGTTAACATCTGGGTGCCCAGCAAAATACAGGGCTCGCCGCCGTTTACCTCATTGACCAGGTCCTGCATGGCGCTGCGGTTCTGCATTGAGTCGCTGTCGACCCGGTGCACGGGCCAGCGATTGAACTGGCGACACAGAACCTCTTCAGTCTGTTCGGTGCCGAGACCGTTAGTGAGCAGTCGCTCGCTATGGCAATTCTGGCAGCGCTGGGGCAGGCGCTCGCCTGCGCTACAGTGGTGGCAGCGCAGCCGGCGCGAACGGCGATGGACGGTCATCCGTGCGTCGCAGGCGCGACACTGGGCTATCCACCCACAGTCATGACATTGCAGTGTGGGCGCATAGCCGCGGCGATTGAGGAATAGCAGGACCTGTCGACCATTCTCCAGAGTGTTGCCAATGGCGGTAAGCAATGCCGCGGACAGCCCCCCCTGCAGGGCCTGTTTGCGAACATCCAGGGCGCTGATGACAGGCAGGCGGCTGCTACCGGCGCGCAAAGGCAGCGGATGGTGGCGGTATTTGCCTTGCAGGGCATTATGCAGGCTTTCCAGTGCGGGAGTGGCGCTGCCCAGGAGTACCGTGCAATTCTCCAGCTGGCCGCGCTTCACCGCGACATCCCTGGCAGAGTATCGAAAGCCGTCCTGTTGCTTGAACGAGGCATCGTGTTCTTCATCCACGATAATCAGCCCCGGTCGCTGCAGGCTGCTGAAAATGGCGGAACGGGTGCCGATGACTATGGCCGCGGATCCGGTGCGCGCCGCTTCCCAGGCGCGGTAACGTTCCGTGGCGCTGAGCCCGGAGTGCATTACCACTATGCCGCCCTGGAATCGCGCCTGGAAGCGCGCCAGAGTCTGGGGCGTCAGGCCTATTTCGGGAATCAGCACCAGCGCCTGATCGCCACGTTCGAGACAGCGGGCGATCAACTGCAGGTAAACTTCGGTCTTGCCGCTACCGGTAACCCCCTCGAGCAGGTGGCAGCTGAAGCGGCCAAAACTGTCCGCTATGCCGGCAAAAGCGGCGGCCTGGTCAGGGTTCAGCGCTAGTCCCGGTTGGCACAGGGGAGTTTCTCGGGGAGGCTGCAGTACGCAGCGCTCCGCCAGGCCCCGATTTTCCAGTGATCGCAGAATGCCAGGCGACAGGCCCCGAGCCTTGAGTTCACTTGCCGGTAACGCGGTAAACGTCTGCAGCAGCGCCAGTGCCTGTGCCTGTCGCGGTGAGCGTTTCAGGGCACCTTCCGGCAGCCCCTTGCCGCGTTGGCTCAGCGCCCAGCCCGCGGTGCCCGGAGGCTGGTGTGGCTGCCCTTCGCGCAAACCCTGGGGGAAGGCATTCGACAGCACCTCGCCGGGTGAGTGCTGGTAGTAGTCCACTGCCCACAGGCACAATTGCACCAGGCTTGTCGCCGGTAGCGCCTGGTGGTCGAGTATGGTAATGGCCCGGCGCAATGACTCACGCGGCAGTTCCGAGTCGGCCGCCACTTCAATGAGGTAGCCCTGCACCTGTCTGCGGCCGAAGGGTACGAGTACCCTGCAGCCCGGCTGTAATTGTCCCAGTTGATCCTGTGCCAGGTGTTCCGGCGGCAGGTAGTCAAACAGGGAGCGCAGGGGTGAAGGAATGGCCAGGCGGAGTACAGACATTGCGCCTCTCGTGGGCGTAGTGGGCGATTGCGGGTGCGCATGATAACAGATGTCGGCTAAAGCTTGCTTCCAGCGCCACGTCTGGTACTATGCGCGCCTATTTTTTGCACCATTGCCAACAAGTCAGGCGCGGTGCCCGACGGGATCGGGTGGCGGCGTCCCATACCAGGAGCAAGACCATGAAAGCAGAAATTCATCCAAAATACGAGGTGATTACCGTCACCTGTAGCTGTGGCAACAAACTCGAAACCGGTTCGACACTGTGCCAGGATCTGCACATCGATGTGTGTTCGGAGTGTCATCCCTTTTACACCGGCAAGCAAAAAGTTGCCGACAGCGGCGGTCGGGTTGACCGCTTCAAGAAGCGCTTTGGCGCACGTGGCGCCTCGCGCTAGCCGGAATCCGGTTGCGGCGTGCCGCATTCCTTTTAAAAAGCCGGGGCAGAGAGTCTGCCCCGGCTTTTTTTTGCCTGCCTGCCGGGCCTGTTCGCCATTTTGCCGGCGTGGTACAACGCTGTGCCAGCCGGTTGCGCCCTTGTTACTGCAACCGCTTTTCTATATTCTCTGTCGACTTTTATGCAGCTGCCGGGGCGAGAGCGCGATAACAATTATGAGCAAGGACTTCAAGCAAGCGGCACTGGATTATCATGCCAATCCCGTGCCTGGCAAAATCAGTATGGAACTGACCAAGGCTGCCGAGACCCAGGCCGACCTCGCTCTCGCCTACAGCCCCGGCGTGGCGGAACCGTGTCGGGAGATAGCCCTCAACCCCGACGAAGCCTATCGCTACACCGGCAAGGGCAATCTGGTTGCCGTGATCAGCAACGGAACCGCGGTACTCGGCCTGGGTAATCTTGGTGCCCTGGCAAGCAAGCCGGTAATGGAAGGGAAGGCGCTCCTGTTCAAGCGCTTTGCCGGCATCAATTCCATTGATATCGAAGTGGATACCGAGGACGCCGCCAGTTTTATCGATACGGTAGCCAATATTGCAGGTACCTTTGGCGGTATAAACCTTGAGGATATCAAGGCGCCCGAGTGCTTCGAGATAGAGGCGGAGCTGGGGCGCCGCTGCTCGATCCCGATATTCCACGACGACCAGCATGGCACGGCTATTGTTACTGCCGCCGGCATGGTCAATGCACTGGAGATTCAGGGCAAACGGCTTGAAGACGCCGTAATTACCTGTCTGGGTGCCGGTGCGGCGGCGATCGCCTGCCTGCGATTGTTGCTGAGCATGGGCGCGCGCCGGGAAAATATCTACATGCTTGACCGCCGTGGTGTTATCTACGAGGGTCGCGAGGGGGTTAACGCCTACAAACAGGAGTTCGCCAACCGCACCGACAAGCGTACCCTGACGGATGCAGTCAGCGGTGCCGATGTATTTTTGGGTTTGTCCGGGGCTGATTTATTGAGCGCGGATATGCTGCTGTCGATGGCTGACCGCCCCGTGGTCTTTGCCTGCTCCAACCCGGATCCGGAAATCAGCCCCGACCTTGCCCACAGTGTGCGCTCTGACCTCATCATGGCTACCGGTCGTTCGGATTACCCGAACCAGGTAAACAACGTGCTGGGGTTTCCGTTCATTTTCCGCGGAGCGCTTGACGTGCGTGCCAGTACGATCAATGAAGAAATGAAAATAGCGGCGGTCAAGGCGCTCAGTGCGCTGGCTCGCGAGCCTGTCTCGGCAGCTGTGTTGGCGGCCTGTGGTGAAACGGAACTGACGTTCGGGCCGAAATACATCCTGCCCAAGGCAATTGACCCGCGTCTGCTGGAGTGGATTGCCCCCGCGGTTGCGCGCGCTGCCGTTGATAGCGGTGTCGCACGCATCCCCTATTCGGAAAGCTGAGACCCGGTGCCCGCTCCCGGCGGGCAGTTGATGGTGAACCCGGGTTGGGAACCGCTAGAAAATATCCTTGATCAGCTCGTCGGTGTTGCCGCTGCCACTTCCCGGTTGCTCGCTGTCGCTGCCCTGCCCCGGTACGTTCTCCTCGCGGAAGTATTCAAAAATGGCATTTTCCTGGCCGGGCCGCGCCAGTAGCCCGGTATCGGGGTCTATGCGCACATGGACAATGCCGGGAGGTAAGGGTCGCGCCTGGTCCGGGCTGCCCTGCAGGGCGCCCCGCATGTAATTAATCCAGATCGGCAGCGCCGCCGTGCCCCCGAACTCCCTGCGTCCCAGGGGCGTGTAGTTATCAAACCCAACCCAGGCCGTAGTAACCACATCCCTGTTATAGCCTGAAAACCAGGCGTCCATGGGGCCGTTGGTAGTACCGGTTTTCCCCGCGAGGTCATCGCGGCCAAGGGTCAGTGCGCGGCGTCCGGTGCCACGCTTGATAACGTCCTGGAGCATGCTGTTGATGATGAAATTGATCCGTTCGTCCATCACACGCTCGGCCCGGGGTGGCTGTGTGTCTGTCTGTGACTGGGCGAGGATCTCCTCCATGCGCAATTCGCGCTCATCCCCTGAAACCTCTGCCGGGCCATCACACTCCCGGCAGACCGCGGCTGGGGATGCCTGGTACAGGGTCTCTCCGGCAACGGTATCAACCCGCTCAATGAGCCAGGGGGTAACTGCATAGCCCCCGTTGGCGAGTATTGCGTAGGCGGCGGCTACGTCTATTGGTGTCATTACATGGGTCCCGAGAGCCAGGGACAGGTCCGGTGGATACTCACTGGCGTCGAAACCCAGGCGGTCGATGTAACGCAGAAACGGGCGAACACCTATTTGCTGCAGTAGCCGTATGGAAACGAGATTGCGGGATTTGGTGAGCGCCCAGCGCAGGCGCGTGGGGCCGTGAAATTCACCACTGTCATTTTCCGGCCGCCAGATGTCCTCGAGACCGGCATCTGCGAGTACCACGGGAGCATCATTGATAATGGTCGCGGCGGTAAGGCCCGCCTCGAGTGCGGCGCTGTAAACGAAAGGCTTGAAGCTGGAGCCGGGCTGGCGCCTGGCCTGGGTGGCGCGATTGAATTTGCTGCTTTCAAAGCTCAGGCCGCCGACAATGCTGACAATGGCGCCATTATCCGGGTTCAGCGACACCAGCGCTGCCTGTGCCGCTGGAACCTGGGCGAGGTGCCAGCTGCCATCCGCTTTCTGCTGTACGCGTATAAGGTCGCCGACAGCGACAACATCACCGACCTGCGTCGGTGCCCGCCCCATTGCGTTTTCAGACAGGTAGGGGCTGGCCTGGCGCAGGCCATTATCCCACAGCAAAAACTCGGGATTGCCGCTGCGCAACAGGATTTCGGCACCCGTCTCCTGAATGCCGGTAACAATCGCCGGATCCAGGCCGGCGATAATCGGCGTATCGTTCAGACTCGCCCGCCACAGTTCAAGCGCGGCTTCCGGCGAGCCATCCCCCGGAACCGGCAATTGCCGTTCGGGGCCGCGATAGCCGTGTCGCCTGTCATACATGAAAAGACCGTCAACCACGGTTTGCTGCGCAAGCTGCTGTAGATCACTACTGATAGTGGTATAGACATGGTAGCCGTCGGTATAGGCAGCCATGCCGTAAGTGGCCAGCATCTCCTGCCGCGCCATTTCGGCGGCATAGTGGGCGGCCAGGCTTACCTGGTTATCGTGGAAGCCGGCGCTGTTCGGCTGGGCAACGGCCTCTGACCACGCCTGCCGATCTATGTAGCCCAGGCTGAGCATGCGACCCAGAATCCAGTTGCGGCGCTCCATGGTGCCTTCCGGTCCACTGATCGGGTTATTGCGTGAAGGCGCCTTGGGAATGCCCGCCAGCGTCGCGTGCTGCGCGAGGGATAGCTCGTCGATGCTTTTGCCATAATAGGTCTGGGCGGCCGCTTCAAAACCGTAGGATCGATGACCGAGGAATACCCGGTTGAAATACAGTTCAAAGATTTCCTCTTTTGTCAGTGACCGTTCAATCTGGATCGCCAGCAGTATCTCGTTGAACTTGCGCAGGAAAGTGCGCTCGAGGCTGAGAAAATAATTGCGCGCAACCTGCATGGTCAGCGTACTTCCGCCGGAGCCCTTCTCGCCGGTCAGTACCAGCTCTGAAACGGCGCGCATGAGGCCTGTAAGGTCGACGCCCCGATGTTCGAAGAAACCGTCATCCTCTGCCGCCATCAACGCCCGGGTGAATTGTTCGGGTATCGCATCAAAAGTGAGCGGGATTCGCTTTTGCTCCCCGAACTGGCCAATCAGGTCGCCATCCCGGGTATAAACCTGCATCGGCGTTTGCAGTTTAACATCGCGCAGCGTCTCTACATCGGGCAAATCGGGGTTCAGGTAGAGATAGACGCCGGCTAGAAGCCAGGCCGTTCCCAGGGTACCAAGTGTGAAGCAACGTAGTAAAAAGCGGAAGAAACTCATTTATTCCTTTACAAAGCAGAGCGGTATATTACTGTAGGCAGGGTATACGATATTGGTTTGGTAATTATAAGGTTATTTTAACTTTTCATTGCATGTTTCATTTTGATATACCTACAATTAATGTATAAGTGTATAAAAGTAGGCTAAGTCAGTGATACTCATAGGAAATTGAATTGCTGGGAATTCTGGGGAAAAAAAGATCAGTACCGGTTCTGGGGCTCGACGTCAGTTCGACCACAGTGAAGCTACTTGAGCTTAGTCAGTCTGGGGGACGCTACCGGGTAGAGAGCTACTGTGTAGCCTCGCTACCGGTCGATGCGGTCATTGAGAAAAACGTCAATGACATCGAGGGTGTGGCCAATGCGGTGCGTAACGTGGTGGCCCAATCCCGAACCAAGCTGAAGACGGTGGCGGCAGCGGTTGCCGGCTCATCAGTGATTACCAAAATCATTGAGATGCCCGCCGGCCTGAGCGATGACGACCTGGAAACCCAGCTAACCCTGGAAGCCGACCAGTATATTCCCTACCCCCTCGATGAGGTGGCAATCGATTTCGAGGTTCAGGGCCCTGTCGCGGATCAGCCCGGGCAGGTGGAGGTTCTGCTTGCCGCCTGCCGCCGTGAGACTATAGATTCCCGGGTTGACGTTATCGAGGCCGCAGACCTCACTGCCCGCATCATGGATGTGGAAGCGTATGCGATGGAGCGGGCCTATGGCCTGATCCGCCGGCAGCTGGACCTGGAGGCCGAGAGTATGGTGGCGGTGGTCGACATTGGCGCCACCATGACCACCCTTAGCGTGCTCAATAACGGCCAGACGGTGTATACCCGCGAACAGCTGTTTGGCGGCAAGCAACTGACCGATGAGATCATGCGCCGTTACGGCCTGCCTCTCGAGGAGGCCGGTCTGGCAAAAAAACAGGGTGGCTTGCCCGATGACTACGAGCCCGAGGTGCTTGAGCCCTTCAAGGACGCGGTGGTGCAGCAGGTTGCCCGCTCCCTGCAGTTTTTCTTCTCATCCAGCCAGTACAACGATGTTGACTACATCATTCTCGCCGGCGGGGTATCTTCCATGGAGGGTCTCGCAGAGCTTGTCCAGGATAAGCTGGGCACCCCGGCCGCCGTTGCCAATCCCTTCGCGGACATGACGATTTCATCCCGGGTAAATGCGGTTGCCCTCAGTAGCGACGCTCCTGCCATGATGATCGCCTGCGGGCTGGCCTTACGGAGCTTTGACTAATGGCGCAAATCAACCTGCTCCCCTGGCGCGAGGAACGGCGTGCCGAGCGTAAAAAGGAGTTCCTGCTTGTACTTGGCATGGTGGTGGCGGTGGGCATAGGCCTGCTGCTGCTCGGCGATCGCTACGTCAACAGCCAGATTGACAACCAGAAGGCACGCAACCAGTACCTCACTGACAATATCAGGGTGCTCGATCAAAAGGTCGCGGAAATCAAGGAGCTCCAGCGTCGTCGCAACCAGTTGCTGGACCGGATGCGGGTGATCCAGGAACTGCAGGGTAACCGACCCATCATCGTGCGGGTGCTGGACCAGCTGGTGCGTACGGTACCGGACGGCGTATTTTATAACAGCCTGCAAAGCAAGGCGGGCGACATCAGTATTGCCGGCATTGCGGAATCCAATAACAGGGTTTCCAGCCTGATGCGGCGTCTCGATGCCTCGGACTGGCTGCAGCAACCGAATCTCGACTCGGTGCGGGCCGCCACCCAATATGGCGATCAGGCCACCACATTCAACCTCAAGGTCAAGGTGCAGTTGCCTGACTCGGACACAGGCGCGGGGGAATAAGGCGTGGCACTTGAAGACAGCCTGCGGGCACTTCGCGAATTCGATGTCAATGATATCGACTTCGATAACATCGGTTCCTGGCCCGGCGGCGTCAAGGCGGCACTCTGTGTTGTATTGCTGCTGGTGGTCGTAGTCGGTGGTTACTATTACCACATTGAGGATTTACAGCTGCAGCTTGGGCGTATAGAAGCGGAAGAGAGCAAGCTCAAGCAGGATTTCGAGAAAAAAGCCTTCGAGGCGGCCAATCTGGAGGCGTACAAGCAGCAGCTCGCTGAAATGGAGGAGTCCTTTGGCGCCCTCATCAGCCAGCTTCCCAGTGACACCGAAGTGCCGGGCTTGCTGGAAGATATCACCAACAGGGGCCTGATGAACGGACTGGATATCAACAGTATCAACCTTCAGCCAGAGCAGGCGAAGGAATTCTACGTGGAGTTGCCGATTGCAATAACGGCTACCGGCTCCTATCACGATCTCGGCGCCTTTATCAGCGGCATGGCGGGGTTGCCGAGAATTGTAACCCTGCATGATTTTTCGATTAACTCGCGGTCGGCTGACAGTAATGCGCTCAGCCTGAGCATTACCGCCAAGACTTACCGCTACAAGGATGGGGAGGGTTAGCATGAGCAGAATAATGCGCCTGACTCTCAGTCTCCTGGCGACAAGTGTGTTGCTCGTCGGCTGCGGTGGCGACCAGTTCGCTGACCTGGATCAGTTCATGGCGGAAAAGCGGGCGCGTCCGGGCGGAATCATAGCGCCTATCCCGACCTTCCAGACCTACGAGGCCTTTGCGTACAGTGCCACTGGCCAGCGCAGCCCCTTTGACCGTCCTATAGAATCGCGTAGTGGCGACCGTGTCAAAGCAGTTGCTGCAGTCAAGCCGGACCCTTCCAGGCCAAAACAGTTTCTTGAACAGTACACCTTTGACTCCCTGGCAATGGTCGGGACTCTCGAGCGGGACGGGACGCAGTGGACGCTGATCCGTGATCCCGAGGGTGGAGTGCATCGTGTGAAGCTGGGGGATTACCTGGGGAGGAGCCACGGCAAGGTCACAGAGATGACCGGTACCTATGTCGCAGTAGTGGAAATCGTCACTGACGGTACCCAGGGTGGGTGGGTGGAACGCCCGAGAATAATCGAATTAAGCGGCCTCTGATTCGGGGGCCTTGGGTGACAGCCATGTTTACAATAACAGCCAATTTGGGGAAGCTTGCCGTGAGAGATGGACCTTGCAGACGTGGGTTTGGCCTGCAACATCTGACAGCCGTACTGGTTTCCAGTCTCCTGTCTCAGGTGGTGTTTGCGGCGCCGACGGTAACCGATATCGAGTTTGCCTCCCGGCCCGGCAGCAAGTTCGAGGTGCGGCTGGATTTTGACGAAACGCCGCCTGCGATGGAGGCCTATACCATTGAAAAGCCGGCCCGGATCTCTATCGATTTTCTCGGCGCGAGCAGTGCCCTGGATCGCAAGAGCTATTCCCTGCCCTATGGCAATGCCACCGGGGTTGTGGTGCTCGAGTCCGGGGATCGTACCCGGCTGGTATTGAACCTGGTCAAGCTGGTGCCCTACGAAACCAGGGTTGAGGGCAATAGCCTCTTTTTGGTAGTGGGAGAGGACGACAGCGGCGATTATCTCAAGCCGGTCAGTGATCCCCACGCTTTGACTTCCGCCGGGGACAAGGTACTCCGCGAAGAGTCGCGCATTGAAGACCTGCAGTTCCAGCGCACGGGTACCGGCGAGGGACGATTGACCCTGACCCTGGCGGACCCGAAGGTAGATGTGAACGTGTTCAGTGAGGGTGGCGACGTTAAGGTCCAGTTCCTTGACACCACAGTGCCCGAGCGCCTGATGCGACGCTATGACGTCACCGATTTTGCAACCCCGGTAAACAATATCGATGTCAGCTCCACAGAGCGTGGTTCCATCCTTACCCTGGAAACCACGGGTGAATTCGATTACCTCGCGTACCAGACGGGCAACGAATACGTGATTGAGGTCAAGCCGCTCACCCGCCAGGAAGTGGAGGATCGCAGGGATGAATTCAGCTATGTGGGTGAGCGCATATCGCTTAATTTCCAGGATATTGAAGTGCGCGCGGTACTGCAGTTGATCGCTGACTTCACCGAGCTCAACCTCGTTGCCAGTGACACCGTTTCAGGTCGCATCACCCTGCGCCTGCAGAATGTGCCCTGGGACCAGGCACTGGAGCTGGTATTGCGTACCAAGGGCCTGGACAAGCGCCAGGTGGGTAACGTTTTGATGGTTGCCCCGGCGGCGGAGATTGCCGAGCGCGAGCGGCAGCAGATAGAAGCGAACCGCCAGGTGGCCGAGCTTGCGCCCTTGCAGAGTGAGTTCATCCGCGTTCGTTACGCCAGTGCGGCCAACCTGGTCAATCTGTTCGGTGCGGGTTCGGAGGAAGGCGGTAGCCTGATCTCCTCTCGCGGGTCGGTGATTGTGGAGCCCCGCACCAATTCCCTTATCGTGACGGAAACCGCGTCCAAGCTGGTCGAAATTCGTGAGCTAATCCAGGTGGTCGACATTCCCATCCGCCAGGTGATGATTGAGGCACGGATCGTGATTGCCCAATCGGACCTGGAGAAGGAGCTGGGTATCGAGTGGGGTGGTGCACTCAGGGACACTGATTTCAACGGTAATACCGTAGTGGTATCGGGCGATACCGATAATGTGGCCGGCGCCCTGACGGCCGGGGAAACGGCTGAGGTTAATTTTCCTGGTGCCCTCCTGGTCGATTTGGGTGTTGCTTCCAGTGCCGGGCAATTTGCGGTGGGCTTCGCCAGCGAAGACCTGTTCCTGACGGCGGAATTGTCTGCCCTCGAAGCCGCGGGGCGTGGTGAAGTGGTGTCGCAGCCCAAAGTCATCACCGGCGACAAGCAAAGGGCCACTATCAAATCGGGTACCGAAATCCCCTATCAGGAAGGGTCTCTTAGCGGCCAGAACACCACCTCGTTCAAAGAGGCGGTGCTGCAGCTGGACGTAACCCCCAATATTACGCCGGACGACCGTATCCTGCTTGATTTGACCGTCAGCCAGGATTCTATCGGGGCCCTGGTGCCCAGTGGCCAGGGTGGCTTTATCCCCAGCATTGACACCACGGAACTGGTCACCCAGGTACTGGTGAGCAATGGTGAAACCGTGGTCCTGGGCGGCGTGTTTCGCAGCGAAGACCTGGATACCGTTACCAAGGTGCCTTTCTTTGGCGACATACCCTATATCGGTCGCGCTTTCCGCAATGAGTCCACCTCCAAGACCAAGACCGAGACGCTGATCTTCATTACCCCGCGTATCCTGGCCGACAGGCTTCTCGATTAAGCCCTGCTGCAGCGGCGTTTATGCTTGATCTGCACCGGGTCTTTCTGGTCGGCCCCATGGGGGCCGGCAAGAGCACCATCGGCAAATACCTGGCGCGGCAGCTGGGGCTTGCTTTTGCCGACACGGATACGGAAATCGAGATTCGCACTGGCGCCGACATCCCCTGGATCTTCGACGTGGAGGGTGAGGAGGGTTTTCGGGATCGCGAACAGCAGGTCGTTGAAGAAATGACCCTCATGGATGATATCGTGCTCGCCACCGGCGGCGGCGTGATCATTCGCCCGGAGAACCGGCAGGTGCTGGGCTCGAGGGGCTTTGTCATTTACCTTCATGCAACCGTCGAGGAGCAGGTTCGACGCACCCGCAAGGATCGCAAGCGGCCCCTGCTGCAGAATGGTGATCCCGAGACCGTATTACGCGACCTGATGGCTGTTCGAGATCCCTGGTATCGGGAGATCGCCGACTATGTTATCGACACCGACGGCTGCAGCCCCCGTACCGTCGCCCAGCGCCTGATGCTGGCCCTGAACCCCTGAAGCGTTCACTGAACTAAAGACAGGACCGGAAGGGACCGCTAGAATAGCCGTTTTTCCAGCCGGGAAACCCCAGTGTCGGTTTTAATGCATACCCTTCATGTCGAGCTTGGTGCGCGCAGCTACCCTGTGTATATCGGCCGCGACCTGTTCAGTGATCCGGAGCTGCTTTGCCGGCATATCCGTGGCGGCCAGGTGGCTATCGTCAGTAACGAAACGATAGCGCCGCTCTACGTGCCACGGGTCCGCGAGGCCCTTGGCGAGCGGCAGCTGATCACCGAGATTGTGCTACCGGACGGGGAGCAGTACAAAACCCTGCACACCTTCGAGCATATTCTCGATCGTCTGCTGCGGGACCAGCATAACCGCAGTACCACTGTGCTGGCCGTTGGCGGCGGTGTGGTGGGGGATATGGCCGGTTTCGCGGCCGCGTGTTACCAGCGCGGCGTCGACTTTGTGCAGGTGCCCACCACCCTGCTCGCCCAGGTGGACTCCTCTGTCGGCGGTAAAACGGCGGTTAATCACCCTCTCGGCAAGAATATGATCGGGGCCTTTCACCAGCCCACGGCAGTGCTGATTGATACTGATACCCTGCATTCCCTGCCCCCCAGGGAGTTCGCGGCGGGGCTTGCGGAAGTGGTGAAGTACGGCCTGATATGCGACGCCGGCTTTTATGCCTGGTTGCAGCGGGCAATGCCGCGATTGCTGGCCCGGGAGGAAGCGGCCCTGGCCGAGGCCATCGAGCGCAGTTGCGCACTCAAGGCCGATGTTGTTGCCGCCGACGAGCGCGAGGGTGGGGTGAGGGCCATACTCAATTTCGGCCATACCTTCGGCCATGCGATCGAGACCGCTCAGGGCTACGGTAACTGGTTGCACGGCGAAGCCGTGGCCGTCGGTATGGTGCTGGCACTGCGCCTGTCCGCCCAGCGGGGCTGGGTTGAGCCGGGCGCGGTCGGGATCCTGGAGGAGTTGCTGGAAAGTGCCCGGTTACCGGTAAATATCCCTCCCGACATGCCGCCGTCGAGCTTTCTCGATCTTATGGCCCGGGACAAAAAGGTGCTCGATGGGCGCCTGCGGTTGGTTCTGTTGCGCGCCGTCGGTGAAGCCTGTGTGGTGGATGATGTGACGACCGGGGAGCTGGAGTTATTGCTGCGGGCTGCTGTCGGGCGCGCAGATACCACCTGCTAGCACTATTTGTTCCGCGCAGGCCAACTGTGTAGAATGTCTTCCCCCACTTTTCGCCCATGCGTTGCCGAGGCGCGGGGTGATTCGGTATATCCCTTTGTTTTTGTTAATTATTCTGGACAGAGTATGAGTGCAGGCCTGTATAGCCCTGAAGAATTTCGCGACAACTGTGGCTTTGGCCTGATCGTCCAGTGCGCTGGTGAGGCCAGCCACCGTCTGTTGCAGACCGCGATTGAGTCCCTTACCTGTATGACCCACCGCGGTGGCATCGCCGCAGATGGCAAGACCGGTGACGGGTGTGGCTTGCTGATGCAAATGCCCGAGCAATTCATGCGCACCCTGGCGCGGGAGTGTTTTCAGGCCGAGCTTGGCAGCCAGTTTGCGGTCGGCCAGATTTTCCTCAGTCCCGATGCCGAGCGCGCTTCTCTTGCGCGTAGCGCCACGGAGCAGGCGCTCACCGACCAGGGCCTGGATGTCCTCGGCTGGCGGGTCGTACCTACGGACAGCAGTGTCTGTGGCGGTATTGCGCTGGCGGGGATGCCGCGGATCGAACAGATTTTCGTCTCCGGTGACGGCCTGAGCCAGGACGAAATGTCCACGCGACTGTTTGTTGCCCGTCGCAAGGCCGAAATTGCCAGCGAGACCGATCCCGAATTCTATATCTGCAGCCTGTCCGGCCGCGTTATCGCTTATAAGGGCCTGGTAATGCCGGTGGACCTGCCGCGCTTTTACCAGGATCTGGATGACGAGCGCCTGGAAACGGCGATCTGTGTGTTCCACCAGCGTTTCTCCACCAATACGCTCCCAAAATGGCCGCTGGCGCAGCCCTTCCGCCTGCTGGCGCACAACGGCGAGATCAATACCATCGACGGCAACCGCAATTGGGCCGAGGCTCGCACGGCGCTGTTCGAGACAGACAATCTTCCCGACATCCAGGCTATTGCCCCGCTGGTCAATCGCACCGGCTCGGATTCCTCGAGCCTCGACAACATGCTTGACCTGCTGCTCACCGGTGGCGTTGATATGCCTCGCGCGCTGCGCATGCTGATTCCACCGGCCTGGCAGAACATGGAGTCCATGGACCCTGACCTGCGGGCCTTTTACGAATACAGCTCAATGCACATGGAGCCCTGGGACGGCCCGGCGGGCCTGGTACTGACTGACGGTCGCTACGCGGTGTGCCTGCTGGATCGCAATGGCCTGCGCCCGGCGCGTTGGGTAAAAACCAAGGACGGCTTTCTCACCCTGGCCTCAGAGGTGGGTACCCACGGTTACCGGACCGAGGATGTGGTTGCCAAGGGCCGGGTCGGGCCGGGCCAGATCCTGATGGTTGATACCCAGACCGGCGAGATGCTGCAAACCGAGGACATTGACAACCGCCTCAAGGCGCGGCATCCCTACAAGCGCTGGTTGAAGGAAAACTCCCGGCATATTGAGGGTACATTTGGTGGTGAGCAGGGTCCGGGTATTGAGCCGGATCTGCTCAACAATTACATGAAAATGTTCCAGGTCACCTTTGAAGAGCGCGACCAGGTGCTGAGGCCACTGGCGGAGTCCAGCAACGAGGCGGTGGGCTCCATGGGCGATGATACGCCGATGGCAGTGCTGTCGCGGCATGTGCGCCCGCTGTACGATTATTTCCGGCAGAAATTCGCCCAGGTGACCAACCCCGCCATCGACCCCCTGCGGGAAACCATCGTCATGTCCCTGGAGACCGACCTGGGTGCTGAGAAGAATATCTTTCGCGAGGGTCCGGAGCATGCCGACCGCGTCATTCTCAGTTCACCGGTACTCTCCCAGGGTAAATTCAATACCCTGCTGGCGCTGGACCGGCCCGGCTTCGAGGTGTGTGACCTCGACGGTACCTATGACCCCGCCCAACTCGATTTGCAGCAGGCACTGAGCGCACTTGTGGAAAGTGCGGCACAGGCGGTGCGCGAAGGTGCCACCATCCTGATAATCTCCGATCGCACCATTGATCGCGGACGGTTGCCCGTGCACAGCCTGATGGCCACCGGTGCCATCCATCACTACCTGATCAAGCAGGGGCTGCGCTGCGATGCGAACCTGGTGGTCGAGACCGGTAGTGCCCGTGATTCCCACCAGATCGCCTGTCTGCTCGGCTTCGGCGCCACGGCGATTTATCCCTATCTTGCCTACAGTGTGCTTGAGGATCTTATCCGCGACGGCGAGTTGCTGGGTGAACCCAGTACCAGTTACAAAAACTATCGCAGGGGCATTAACAAGGGCTTGCTCAAGATCATGTCCAAGATGGGCATTTCAGCAGTCAGTTCCTATCGTGGTGCACAGTTGTTCGAAGCCGTGGGCCTGGCGCGGGAAGTAGTGGATGCCGCTTTTTGCGGGGTTCCCTCGCGTATCGAGGGGGCCGGTTTCGCGGAACTTGAAGATGACCAGAAACTGTTGGCGCGCTATGCCTGGAGCCAGCGCAAGCCGCTGCAGCTGGGTGGTCTGCTCAAGTACGTTCACGGCCAGGAATATCACGCCTTCAACCCGGATGTGGTGACCACCTTGCAGCTGGCGGTAGCCAGTGGTGATTACGCCACCTACCAGCGCTATGCCGACCTGGTTAACAAGCGACCGGTGGCTACCATTCGCGACCTGTTGCGCCCGGTGCCGGCGGCGCAGCCACTGCCTCTGGATGAGGTCGAGCCTATTGGCAGCATCCTGCCCCGATTTGATTCCGCGGGCATGTCCCTGGGCGCCCTCAGCCCCGAGGCCCACGAGGCCCTCGCTGCGGCGATGAATCGCATGGGCGCGCGCTCGAATTCCGGGGAGGGTGGCGAGGATCCTGCCCGCTATGGCACCGAACGCAGTTCCAAGATCAAACAGATCGCGTCCGGTCGCTTTGGGGTTACGCCCCACTACCTGGTGAATGCCGAGGTATTGCAGATCAAGGTCGCTCAGGGTGCCAAACCCGGTGAGGGCGGCCAGCTACCCGGCGGTAAGGTGAATGAACTGATTGCCCGTCTGCGTTACTCGGTGCCGGGGGTGACGCTGATTTCGCCGCCGCCACATCATGATATCTACTCTATTGAAGATCTGGCGCAGTTGATTTTTGACCTCAAGCAGGTCAATCCCCAGGCCCTGGTATCGGTGAAGCTGGTTTCCGAACCCGGGGTCGGCACCATCGCCGCGGGTGTTGCCAAAGCCTATGCCGATCTCATTACCATCAGTGGTTACGACGGTGGTACCGCGGCCAGCCCCCTGACCTCGATTCGTCACGCCGGATCGCCCTGGGAGCTGGGGCTGGCGGAAGTCCAGCAGACGCTGCGCGGCAATGGCCTGCGCGGGATGATTCGCCTGCAAACCGATGGCGGGCTGAAAACCGGTCTCGACGTGATCAAGGCCGCTATTCTGGGGGCCGAGAGCTTTGGCTTTGGCACCGGTCCCATGGTTGCGCTGGGTTGCAAGTACCTGCGTATATGCCACCTGAATAATTGCGCGACTGGCGTGGCGACCCAGAACCAGAAGCTGCGGGAAGACCATTTCAACGGCACTATCGAGATGGTAATAAACTTTTTTACCTTTATCGCCACCGAAACCCGCGAATGGCTGGCGTTGCTTGGAGTGCGCTCGCTGGGGGACTTGATCGGGCGTACTGATCTGCTCGAGCGCCTGCCGGGCGAGACCACCAAGCAACAGCGGCTGGACCTCAGCCCGATTCTGTACAAGCACCCGGATGCTGCCGGCCAGCCCGAATTCTGCCAGGTCGCAGCGAATACACCCTACGACCGCGGTGATAAAGCGGAGGAGTTGGTCGCGGCTGCCCTGCCCGCAATCGAGGCCCGGAGTGGCGGCGAGTTCAGTTTTAACGTGACCAACTGTGACCGCTCCATCGGTGCCCGCCTGTCCGGGGAAATTGCCCGGCGCTATGGCAATGCCGGCCTCGAGGGCAATCCGGTGGTGCTGCGTCTCACCGGCACCGCCGGGCAGAGTTTCGGCGTCTGGAATGCCGGTGGCCTGCATATGTACCTTGAGGGCGATTCCAACGATTACGTGGGCAAGGGTATGGCCGGCGGCAAGCTGGTGATTTATCCCTCCAAAGACGCCGAATTCCAGTCCCAGGATACGGTCATTATTGGTAACACCTGCCTTTACGGCGCCACCGGTGGCCAGTTGTTTGCCGCAGGCATCGCCGGTGAGCGTTTTGCGGTGCGGAACAGCGGTGCCCATGCGGTTGTCGAAGGAGCCGGTGATCACTGCTGTGAGTATATGACCGGTGGGACAGTCACTGTCCTCGGTCCCACGGGGGTGAACTTCGGCGCGGGTATGACGGGCGGCTTTGCCTATGTACTCGACCAGGATCGACGATTTATCGACCGCTACAACAGCGAACTGGTTGAGATACACCGGCTGAGCTCAGAGCACATGGAAGCTTATCGCAACTTACTGCGCACCCGGATTCGCGAGTTTGCGAAAGAGACAGGTTCGGCCTGGGGTGCAGAGTTACTGGACAATTTTGAGGATTACCTGGGGAAGTTCTGGCTGGTGAAACCGAAGGCGGCAGAGTTCGATCAATTGCTGTCGCGCTTGCGCAATACCGACTAGTTGCCCGGAGGCTGAGACATTTATGAGTAATCGATTGGCGAACAATTTCCAGTTTATTGATGTCGGGCGTAATGATCCCGACAAGAAGCCCCTGCAGGCCCGTAAAACTGAATATACGGAAATCTACGACCAGTTCACCCAGGAGGAAGCGGCGGAACAGTCCTACCGGTGCCTGGAATGCGGTAACCCCTATTGCGAATGGAAGTGCCCGGTTCACAACTTTATTCCCAACTGGCTGAAACTGGTCAGCGAAGGCAACCTGTTCGAGGCGGCGGAGTTGAGCCACCAGACCAATACCCTGCCTGAAGTCTGTGGCCGGGTTTGCCCGCAGGACCGGCTGTGCGAGGGCGCCTGTACCCTCAACGACGGTTTTGGCGCGGTCACCATCGGCGCGTCCGAGAAATATATCACCGACACCGCGCTGGCTATGGGTTGGCGGCCCGATATGTCAAAAGTGGTCCCCACTGGCAAGAAAGTGGCGATCATCGGTGCCGGCCCCGCAGGCCTGGGTTGTGCCGATATTCTGGTGCGGGCCGGGGTTAAGCCGGTGGTATTTGATCGTTACCCTGAAATCGGTGGGCTGCTTACCTTCGGCATCCCTGAGTTCAAGCTCGAGAAAAGCGTGATGGTCCTGCGCCGGGAAATATTCGAGGGCATGGGCATTGAGTTTCGCCTCAATACCGAGGTGGGTAAGGATGTAACCATTGAGGAGCTGAACGAGGAATATGACGCACTGTTCCTCGGTATGGGCACCTACAAGGCGATGCGCGGCAATTTCCGCGGCGAGGACCTGCCGGGTGTGCATGCGGCGTTGCCCTACCTGGTAAGCAATGTGAATCACAACCTCGGTTATGAGCAGGACCCGAAGGCCTACGTTAATCTCAAGGGCAAGCGTGTAGTGGTACTTGGCGGTGGCGATACCGCGATGGACTGTGTTCGCACGGCTGTCCGCCAGCAGGCCGCGCACGTGATCTGTGCCTATCGCCGCGACGAAGAGAATATGCCGGGTTCGCGCAAGGAAGTCGCCAACGCGCGGGAAGAGGGCGTGGAATTCCTGTTCAATCGCCAGCCCATTGAAATTGTCGAGTATTTTGGCCGCGCCTGTGGTGTCAAAATGGTCGAGACCGAACTGGCGGCCCCCGATGCCACCGGCCGGCGCCAACCGCAGCCCATCGCCGGCAGCGAGCGCGTGCTGGAGGCGGATGCCGTGATTGTCGCCTTCGGGTTTCAGCCCAGCCCCCCGGACTGGCTGCAGTCACTCGAGGTGGCCACCAACGATTGGAATGGCATTGTTGCGCCGGAAGAGCAGCTTTACAAATTCCAGACCAGTAATCCCAAGGTGTTTGCCGGCGGTGATATGGTGCGCGGTTCCGACCTGGTGGTAACGGCGATCTGGGAAGGGCGCCAGGCCGCGGAAGGTATTCTCGACTACCTGGATATCTGACACAAAACCAAGACTGGAGTAATTGTGACTGAACTGAAGAATGACCGCCTCCTGCGTGCCCTGCAGCGCCAGAGTGTTGATCGCACCCCGATCTGGATGATGCGCCAGGCGGGTCGCTACCTGCCCGAGTACCGCGCTACCCGGGAGCAGGCGGGTTCATTCCTGGATCTGTGCAAAAATGCCGAGCTTGCCTGCGAAGTGACCATGCAGCCGTTGCGCCGCTACCCGATGGATGCCGCCATCCTGTTCAGCGATATCCTGACGGTGCCGGATGCCCTTGGCCTGGGCCTGTATTTTGAGGAGGGCGAAGGCCCCCGGTTTCGCAAAACGGTGCGTAGCGAGGAGGATCTGGCGGGTCTCAATACCTTCAAGGCTGCGGATGATCTGTCCTATGTCATGAACGCGGTACGCACTATCCGGCGCGAGCTGAATGGTTCGGTGCCGCTGATCGGGTTTTCCGGCAGTCCCTGGACGCTGGCGACCTATATGGTGGAAGGCGGCTCGTCCAAGGATTTCAGCCAGGTCAAGCGGATGGCCTATGACCGTCCGGAACTCATGCACCAGCTGCTGGCACTGCTGGCGGATGCCGTGGCCGATTACCTGACCGAACAGGTTCATGCCGGCGCCCAGGCGCTGCAGATATTTGATACCTGGGGCGGTGCTCTGACCGCTGCCGGCTACAAGGAGTTTTCACTCAAGTACATGCAGCGGATAATCAGTCGTCTGCCCAAAGAGGCCGATGGTCGCAAGGTGCCGGTAATCGTCTTTACCAAGGGCGGGGGCCAGTGGCTGCCGGCAATCGCCGACTGTGGCGCGCAGGCGGTCGGTATCGACTGGACAACCGACATCGCGACTGCCCGAGGGCTGGTGGGTGGCCAGGTGGCGCTGCAGGGCAACATGGATCCCACGATGCTATATGCGTCTCCAGCGCGCATACGCGAGGAGGTGGCCACTATCCTGGCGGGATACGGGCATGGGCCGGGCCACATTTTCAACCTGGGTCATGGTATTACTCCGGGAATAAACCCGGACCATGTCAGTGCCTTTGTGGATGCGGTTCTGGAGCTTTCGCCCCAGTACCACAGCGCCAGCTAGCAGGGATTCTGGCGGCTCGCTTCGGCGTCGTCGCAGCAGAAATCGTGATCCATCTCCAGCGCCGGTGACTGCGAGGAGGGCCGGCCGACGATTTTAGCCGGCACACCCGCCACGGTGGTGTGCGGCGGTACATCCTCGAGTACCACACTGCCTGCGCCCACCTTGGCGCCGTGGCCTACCCTGATATTACCCAGGATCTTGGCGCCGGCGCTGATGAGTACCCCGTTACCGATCTTCGGATGGCGGTCACCTTCAATCTTGCCGGTACCACCGAGCGTTACTGACTGCAGGATTGACACATTGTTGCCAACTACCGCCGTTTCGCCAATGACCAGGCCGGTGGCATGATCCAGCATGATCCCGTGACCGAGGGTGGCCGCGGGATGAATGTCGACCGCAAATTCCGCCGAGACCCTGTTCTGGAAGAACAGGGCCAGGGAATGGCGGCCCTGCTTCCACAACCAGTGTGCAACACGGTGTGTCTCCAGGGCGTGGAAGCCCTTGAAGTACATGAAGGGGATGTACAGCTCGTGGCAGGCTGAGTCTCGCTCCTCAACCGCCAGCAGGTCTGCGCGTATTGTCTTGCGCAGGCAGTTGTCACTTTCAAAGGCCTCCAGAATAACCTCTCGCAGCAACAGGGCCGACGCAGTGGGGCTGTCCAGCTGGCTGGCCAGGTGAAAGCTCAACGCGCACTCAAGGTTGTCGTGGTTGAGGATGGTCGCATGCAGGAAACTCGCCAGAACCGGCTCCTCCGCCGCGTGCTGCGCTGTTTCCCTGAATATACGCTCCCATACGGGATCAACTTTTCTGGATGGCATAGGTGCTCCTTTTGACAGCGCTTACTGTAGCGTATTCCCGGCTAATCTGGAATGTCAGAGACCGGGAGCCGGTGCTCCGCCCGAGTGCCACCGGGGCCGGTGGAACAGTATTGCCAGAGAATCTGGCCACTGCTGTGGTATTTTTTTTCAAACAGGGTCAACGGCGGCTGTACGGGTAATTCACGGACGATTCCCCGCACCCCCGCCAAATGTAGCGAGACGCCAAACTCTTCAACATACAGTTGCCAGTTGGAGCGCAGTTCCAGGATGCCGCCCAGCGCCACCAGTTCCCGAAACGCGGGGTGACCATGAACCCTGCGCTGCAAGTGCCGTGCTTTGGGCCAGGGGTTTGGGTACAGCAGGTAGTGGTAATCAACCTCCACACCCGCCGCGAGCAACTGGCGCCAGATTGGCTCACACTCGGCCTGCAGCAACAGATAACCGGTCCCATCCGGATTCTGGTGTTTGTGCAGGCGATGGCCGGAACGGTCTATGCCGACCACCAGATGCCGGGGATGCCTGGCTGCCAGCAGGGCGGTACTCATTCCGGTACCGCAAAAGGAGTCCAGCACCAGCGGCCTGGGGTCTGCGGCCAGAATCCGCGCCAGCGCGTGCCAGGCCTCGGTGTTATGTGATGCCGTGGGACTGCGGTGAGGGTGCTGCAGATGGCGCAGTACTATCTCCGCCAGCCGCGGGTGCAGGCCCTGCTGATTGCTGGTCACGGCTCTTGAATGCACTTGCAAGGTCGGCGGGCTCCTGTAACAGTAACGGGCGGCACGAGAGTAGCCGTGCCACCGTCGCCATGATAAAGGCCATCGTGGCAGCAACCAACCATTGGAGATTGTGCATGGTCAAGGATCTGCGACCGTACTGGCTGAAGAAAACCTATCTGCGCTTCCGCAGCTGGTATACGGATTATTATCTGCGGCCGCGCTGCGCTTACCTGGGCCCCTATCACACTGTAATGAAGCCGTGGTATGTGCATATTTCCGGTGTCAATATTCATATCGGCCGCAGCTTTACCGCTATTGGCGAGCCGATGCATCGTGTTGAAATCGGCGTGTGGGGTCGCGAAGAGGGGCAAGGCCGTATCCGGATTGGCGACTGTGTGTTGATGAGTCCGGGTGCCCGTCTCAGCGCCAGCGACGAAATTGTTATCGGCGACGGGGTGATGATAGCCAATGGCGCCTATGTGACAGACTCCGACTGGCATACTCTCTATGATCGTGTTGCCCGGCCGGAGCAGCCCACTCCCGTACATATTGGCGATAACGTGTGGCTGGGCGACCACGCCACGGTGCTGAAGGGCGTTACCATCGGTGCCAATAGTGTGGTGGCCGCGCGCGCGGTAGTGAGCCGGGATGTGCCGGCGAACGTTGTGGTCGCGGGGAACCCGGCCAAAGTGGTCAAGGAGCTGGACCCGACCCTGGGATTCAGGACCCGTATGGACCTGTTCAGCGACCCGGCCGGGCTGGAACAATTTTTTGATGGCGTTGACCGGGAGGTACTGTCCACCAACAGTACGCTGCGCTGGCTCTGGTCGGTGCTGTATCCCGCTTCTGCAGCGCGGCGCTCAGAGTAGCACCAGCGGCTCTTCGTCCAGGGCTGACATCTGCTCGCGCAACTCCAGAATGTGATTCGCCCAGTAGCGTTCGGTGTTGAACCAGGTAAAGCTGCGCGGAAATGCCGGGTCACTCCAGCGGCGTGCCAGCCAGGCGGCATAGTTGATCACCCTGAGGGTGCGCAGGCTTTCTATCCAGCGCAGCTGGCGCGGCTCAAAATCAAAAAATTCATTGTAGCCCTCTACCAGTTCCGCCAGTTGCAGCTGGCGCTCGTGACGCTCGCCACTCAGGCACATCCACAGATCCTGGATTGCCGGCGCCATGCAGCAATCATCCAGGTCAACAAAGTGTGCGCAGTCGTCACGCCAGAGGATATTGCCTATGTGGCAGTCGCCGTGCACCCGTATCAGGTCCTTGCTGCCAACCTGGCCATAGATCGCCCGTACCCGTTCCAGCAGGTCCAGGGTCAGTGAGCTGTAGGCGGGCACCAGGTCGCGGGGGATGAAGCCCTCCGCAAGCAGGAACTCACGGTTCCGGGTCAGCATGTCGTCTATCGCGAGGGTCGGGCGGTGCTGGAAACGGCTCGCCGCGCCAACCCCGTGAATGCGTCCCAGGGTACGTCCCAGCACCAGTAGGCTGTCCATGTTGTCCAGCTCAGGGGGATGGCCGCCCCGGCGCGGAAACAGGGCAAAGCGAAACCCTTCAAACTGGTGCAGGCTGGTCCCCTGTGCATCGACCATGGGCGCAACTACGGAGATTTCCGCGTCCTGCAATTCCAGGCTGAAGGAGTGTTCTTCCTGTATCTGCTCATCGCTCCAGCGGCCGGGCCGGTAGAATTTGGCGATGATCGGGGTCGCATCCTCTATCCCCACCTGGTACACGCGGTTTTCGTAACTATTGAGCGCCAATAGCCGCGCATCGCAGTGGAACCCGGCGGACTCGACAGCATCAATTACGCGGTCCGGGGTGAGCCTGTCATAGGGGTGTTCGGCGTGAATCACAGCGCGGGCTCCGGATATTTAAAAGCGGCAGTGTATCAGTGTCCAGGCGCGGGCGTACGTGCCAGGCACCAAAGCTGTACATCTTTGGCGCCGGCCTGCTTGAGTACGGTAGCCAGTGCTGCGGCGGTTGTGCCGGTGGTCATGACGTCATCAATGAGCGCGACGCGCAGGCCGCGGGCATCGCAGCGGATCCCAAAAGCCGCTGTCAGGTTGCGGCTGCGTTCCCGGGCGTTGAGCCCTGCCTGCGCCGGGGTGGCGCGTATGCGTCTGAGGCCATTGGCCCGCAAGGGAGTAGCTGCCAGATTTGGCGCCTGCTTTTGCAGGGCATGTCCCAACAGGGCGGCCTGGTTAAAGCCGCGCCACAGCTGCCGTCGCCAGTGCAGGGGTACCGGCAGCAGCAGGTCCCGATCCAATGGCTGCGCCAGGACGGCGTGACCCAGCCATAGCGAAGCCAGTAGCGGCGTGAGGCGGCGCTGGCGCTGGAATTTCCAGCGCTGGATCAGGTGGGCGATGTGGTCCTCGTAGATCAGGGGTGCGACAACCCGGTCAAAGGGGGGTGGCTGGCTTTGGCACGGTCCGCAGAGCGGTGCTTCGCCGCTGTTTCCCGGTTCCCATGCCAAGGGCAGGGCACAGCGGCGACAACAGTGTTCATTCAGCTGGAACTGCCTGCTGCAGTCCACACACAGGGGCAGTGGGTCATGGCTGCGCAGCTGGCACAGTACACAGTATTGCGGGAATACTGATTCCAGTAGTTGATGTGCTTGGGTGTTAACCAATGCAGGCGTCCAGGGTTGACAGTGGTGGGTGTTCGCTTATCATGTGTGGCTGTTTACCCTGATGTGAGATTGTCATGCCCCTTGCTGCCGCCAAAACCCGTCACGACTGGTCCCGCCGGGAAATTGAAGCCCTGTTTGAGCTGCCCTTCAACGACCTGCTGTTCCAGGCACAGGGTGTACATCGGGCCCATTTTGACCCGAACGAGGTGCAGGTAAGCACATTACTTTCCATCAAAACCGGTGCCTGTCCGGAAGACTGTGCCTACTGTCCCCAGAGCAACCGCTACGATACCGGGCTGGAAACGGAAAAACTGATGGCGGTGGAGAAGGTGCTGGAACAGGCGCAGGCTGCCCTGGACAGCGGCGCCACCCGCTTCTGCATGGGTGCCGCCTGGCGTTCCCCCAAGGCGCGGGATATGCCCTACGTGGTCGCCATGGTCAAGGGTGTCCGTGAATTGGGCCTGGAAAGCTGCATGACCCTGGGTATGCTTACCGAAGACCAGGCCAGCGAGCTCGCCTCGGCCGGGCTTGATTATTACAACCACAATCTCGACACCTCGCCTGAGTACTACGGCGAAGTCATTACCACCCGCACCTACAAGGATCGCCTCGACACCCTGGGGCACGTTCGCGAAGCGGGCATGAAGATCTGCAGCGGGGGCATTGTCGGCATGGGTGAGACCCAGCGTGACCGCGCCGGCCTGTTACAGCAGCTGGCCAACCTGCCTGAACACCCGGAAAGTGTACCGATCAACATGCTGGTGCGGGTTGAGGGTACCCCCCTGGCCGCGGAAGAAGACCTGGATCCGTTCGATTTTATCCGTACCATCGCGGTGGCGCGCATTCTCATGCCCGCTTCCCACGTGCGTCTGTCCGCGGGGCGTGAGGAGATGAACGAGCAGATGCATGCGCTGGCCTACTTTGCCGGCGCCAACTCGATCTTCTATGGCGAGAAGCTGCTGACCACTCCCAATCCGCAGGCGAACAAGGACATGACCCTGTTCGGGCGTCTTGGTATTCGCCCGGAGCAGCGCCAGGTAGACCGTGAACCGGAAGTGCCTTCGCCGGACTTCTACGATGCCACCCGCAGCGCAGCAGCGCTGCAGTCCGCTCACTAGCGCCGCCCGCGATTTCCGTGGAGGCTTTTCCGCAACGCCTCCGGGCGCTGCTGGATGAACGCCACGCGACCGGTCTGTATCGCCAGTGCCTGACCCTCGAATCCGCGCAGGGTCCACTGGTGCGCCTCGATGGGCGCGACTATCTCAATTTCTGCAGCAATGACTACCTCGGGCTGGCCGCGCATCCGCGCATCGTTGCCAGCCTGCGCGAAGCGGCAACAACCTGGGGGGTAGGTAGTGGCGCCTCGCATCTCGTGTGTGGCCACAGTGCCCCCCACCGCGAGCTGGAAGAAGCCCTGGCGGAGTTTACCGGTCGTCCCCGTGCACTGCTGTTCTCCAGTGGCTATGCCGCCAATACGGGTGTATTGCAGGCACTGCTAAAACCGGGAGACACGGTGCTCCAGGACCGCCTCAATCACGCTTCGCTACTGGACGGGGGGCTGCACAGCGGCGCCCGCTTCCGTCGCTTTGCGCACAATGACTGCGATGCCCTGGCACGCAGGCTGGCCCAGGCTGAAGGTCCCACCCTGGTGGCCGTTGATGGCGTGTTCAGCATGGATGGCGACAGTGCACCTTTGGAGGAGCTGGCGCGCCTGTGCAGTGAACAGGAAGCCTGGTTGATGGTGGACGACGCCCACGGGTTTGGTGTGCTCGGCGCCAACGGTGCCGGCAGTGTTGCCGCCGCGGGGCTGAATGAAACACAAGTCCCGATTTTGATGGCGACACTGGGCAAGGCCCTGGGTACTTCAGGCGCTTTTATCGCCGGCAGTGAATTGCTGATCGAGGCGCTCATCCAGAGTACCCGCAACTACATTTACACCACCGCCATGCCCCCTGCCATTGCCGCGGCCAGTGTTACCGCACTGGCGGTATTGCGCGAAGAAGCCTGGCGCCGGGACCACCTGGGGGATCTCATTACCCTGTTCCGCGCGGGAGCAAAAGCCCTGGGACTGCCCCTGATGGCGTCGACAAGTGCCATTCAGCCTTTATTGGTGGGTGACGCAGGGCAAGCCATGTTGCTGAGCCAGCGCTTGCGTGAACAGGGTCTCCTGATCAGTGCCATTCGCCCGCCAACAGTCGCCGCGGGAACCTCGCGCCTGCGTATTACCCTGAGTGCTGCGCACGATAGCGCCCAGGTCGAGCGCCTGCTGGCCACTCTGGGCGATCTCTGGCCCCATGCCTGAGCCCGCGCCGCGCCTGGAATACCTGCCCGCCACCGGGTCCGCGCATGCTGACCTGGTGTTGTTGCACGGCTGGGGAGGCAGCGCCGACGTATGGCGGCCTCTTCTGGCCAGTTTGCGCTCCTGGGCCAATGTCAGCCTGATCGACTGGCAGCCGGCGCAAGGGCCCACGGAAACCGCCCTGGCTGCGTTGATTGATGAGATTCTTCGGCTGGCGCCGGAGCGGGCTGTCTATGTGGGCTGGTCCCTGGGTGGCCAGCTGGCGGCGACACTCGGGCATGCCGCGCCGCAACGGGTAGCGGCAGTAATGACCGTGGCCAGTAATCCGCATTTTGTCGTCGAGCAGGATTGGCCGGGCATGCCCACTGCGCAGTTCAGGGCATTCGAGACCCTGGCAACAACAGCGCCGGCCAAAGCGTTGAAAAAATTCGATAGCCTCCAGGCCCTGGGCGCCGAAGATGAACGCAGCCTGTCCCGGGAGCTATCGCGGCTGGGTGGTCACTGGACTCAACCGGCACTATGTGCGGGCCTGACATGGCTGGCAACGGTGGATACGCGGCCGTTGCTGCGCCGTTTGGCGGTGCCACAGTTACACCTGCTGGCCGCCGCGGATGCTTTGCTGCCAGAGCCGCTGGCGCCTGCCCTGGAGTCGCTGCTGGCGGATATTCCGACCGCTGCGGTGCGCACGCTCGAGAGTGGCAGTCACGCCCTGCCGTTAACAGCCGTGTCGGCTATTGCCCGGGCACTCTCCAGCCTTGCCCTTCCCGGTACAGCCGGTATTGCAGCGCTACCCGGCCCGGTTGCCAAGCGTGATATAGCCGCCTCTTTCAGTCGGTCGGCAGCACAATATGATAGCGTTGCCGCCTTGCAGCGTGATGTTGGTGAACGTTTGCTTACCCGATTGGGTAGAGAAAACATCGCCCCCGCCACTGTGCTGGACCTGGGCTGCGGCACGGGCTATTTTCAGCCGGCTCTGCAGTCCCGTTATCCCGAAGCCCGTTACCTGGGGATGGATCTCGCCGCCGGTATGATCGACTATGCCCGCGTCCATCATCCCGGACCCGCGGTCTGGGCACAGGGCGATGCCGAGGCCCTGCCACTGGCAGCCGGTTCCACAGGGCTTGTGTTCAGCAGCCTGGCGTTCCAGTGGTGCTATCGTCCGGAGTTGTTGTTCGCCGAACTGGCGCGGGTCTTGCAGCCTGGTGCGGTATGCCTGTTTGCCACCCTCGGTCCCGCAACTTTGCAGGAACTGCGACGCGCCTGGGCCGCAGTAGATGCCGGACAGCACGTTAATACCTTTCTCCCGATGGCCGCCCTGCAGGCTGCAGCGGAGCAGACCCCGGGCGTAGGCCTGCAGTTGCACAGCGAGCATATCGTGATGCGTTACCAGAAGGTGGGTGATCTGCTGGGGGAGCTTAAAACCCTGGGTGCCCACAACATGAACAGCGCCCGCTCCGGCGGGCTGACCGGCCGTTCCCGCCTGGCCGCAATGATTCGCGCCTATGAAGACTGCCGTGAGGACGAGGGCCTGCCCGCAACCTACGAAGTGGTTTTCGGGCGGTTGGAGAAACCATGACTAAAACGTTTTTTGTGACCGGCACCGACACGGAAGTGGGTAAAACTGCGGTCAGTTGCGCGCTGCTCCATGCTGCCGGTGCTCAGGGCCTGGTTACCGCCGCGGTCAAGCCGGTCGCCGCCGGCTGCGACAGTAAGGGCCATAACGAGGACGCGCTGGCCCTGCAGGCCGCCATGACCCTGAAGCTTCCCTATGCCCAGGTGAATCCGGTTGCACTGATACCGGCCATCGCGCCCCATATTGCCGCGGCCCAGGCCGGGCGCCGACTGGAAGCCTCGCGCCTGGCGGGCCTGTGCCGGGGTGTAATGAGCAGCGGTGCGGACTTCGTACTGGTAGAAGGCGCCGGGGGCTGGCGTGTGCCGCTGGGGCCCAGGGAAACCCTGGCAGATGTTGCCATAGCACTGGGTGCTGATGTGATCATGGTGGTCGCCATGCGCCTGGGCTGCATCAATCACGCCCTGCTGACCGCGGAGGCAATTCAGGCGGACGGCCTGCATCTGGCGGGCTGGGTGGCCAACCAGCCGGGCCCTGCGATGGCCTGCCATCAGGAAAACCTGGACACATTGCGACAACTCCTGCCGGCTCCGCTACTTGGCGAGATTCCGCACTTGTCACCGTTCACACCGGCATCGGCATCCCGGTATGTTGATTTGAAAGAGCTTCTCTAGAGACCATTCGGTTCGCGCAAATTATCTGGAGCATGGCGCCAGAGCGACTACACTCCTGAAACACCCGATGATCTAGCAGGAGACCGGAAATGGACAATCATGAGACAACTGTTGAGGCTCGCCGGCGCTTTATTGCGCTCGTGGGGGGTAGCGTGCTGCTGACGCCGCTGGTTGGACTGACAGGCTGCGGCGGTGATGAAGAGGCAGGCGCACCGGTGGCGGGAGATGGCGGCAGCACCTCGGGGATGGAACCAGATCAATCCACAGGTGAGCAGCCAACGGAAAGCTCCGCTGCCGATGCCGATGCCGATGCCGCTGACGCGCAGGCCGGGTCGCAGGACGCGAGTGCTAACGAGACCCAGCCCAAACTCAGTGAGGATTCCCCTCAGGCCAAACGTCTGGCGTATGTTCACGACGCGGACGATGTAATAGCGAGCGAGCAGCCGCGTTACGAGGAGGGTCAGCAATGCACCAATTGCCAGCTCTACCAGGGAACGCCGGACGACGAATGGGCCGGATGCCCGTTGTTTGCGGGCAAACTGGTAAAGGGGACCGGCTGGTGCAACGCTTATGCCCCAAGGTCCGGTTGATTGCGCCGGAATAAGCGAAAACCGGGCACTACTTCAAGTCAATGATTCCCATTATTTAATGTAAAACCTGTTTGACTTCGGTGTATTTTCGCGGAGAATGTGAGCGCTGATTACATATCTGTGAAAAACCCGCGAGGAACGTCCATGCCAGCCTATAAAGCCCCCCTTAGGGATATCCGTTTCGTGATGAACGAATTGCTGGAATCCGAGGCGCTCTATCAAAGCCTGCCCGGCTATGAAGAGGCCACCGCAGACCTGATGGACGCCATTATCGAAGAGGGCGCCAAATTTGCGGAGAACGTGCTTTCGCCACTCAATGAGAGCGGCGACGAAGAGGGCTGCACCTGGAGTGAGCAGGGTGTTACTACCCCTGCAGGTTTCCCGGAAGCCTACCAGCAGTATGTGGAGAATGGCTGGCCGGCACTGTCTGCCGGTACCGAATTTGGTGGCCAGGGCATGCCCAACCTGCTGGGCATCGTGGTCAACGAGCTGGCGGGCACCGCCAACTGGTCCTGGTTGATGTACCCCGGCCTGAGCCTCGGTGCCGTCAAGACAATCGATGCACACGGTGATGACGCCCAAAAGCAGAAATACCTCACCCGGCTGGTTGAAGGCGGCTGGACAGGTACCATGTGCCTGACCGAAGCCCAGTGCGGCAGTGACCTTGGCCTGCTGCGCACCAAGGCAGAGCCGCAGGCGGATGGGACTTATGCCATCACCGGCACCAAGATTTTCATCAGCGCCGGCGAGCACGATATGGCCGAAAACATCGTGCATATTGTGTTGGCGCGACTGCCCGATGCGCCTGCGGGCACCAAGGGAATTTCGCTGTTTATCGTGCCCAAGTTCAAGGTTGAGGACGACGGTTCCCTGGGCGAGCGCAATGCACTGCAGTGTGCCTCCATCGAGAAAAAGATGGGCATCAAGGGTTCGGCGACCTGTGTGATGAACTTTGACGGTGCCACCGGTTACCTCATCGGACCCCCGAACAGGGGCCTCAACTGCATGTTCACCTTCATGAACATTGCCCGTATCGGTACCGCCATCCAGGGCCTGGCCCATGCTGAACTGACTCTCCAGGGTTCGCTGGCCTACGCCCGTGACCGCCTGGCCATGCGCAGTCTCAGTGGACCCAAAAACCCTGACGGCGCGGCAGACCCCATCATCGTACATCCGGATGTACGCCGCATGCTGCTCACCCAGAAGGCTTTTGCCGAGGGTAACCGGGCGTTCATCTATTTCCTGTCCCAGCAGGCCGACATTGTGGATGCCGGTACCGAAGAGCAGGCCAAAGCGGCAGATGACCTGTTGGCCCTGCTGACACCGATAGCCAAGGCCTTCGCCACGGAAACCGGCTACGAGGCCGCCAATCTCGGTGTACAGATATACGGTGGCCACGGGTTTATCAAGGAATGGGGCATGGAGCAGATTGTGCGCGATGCACGCATCGCCACGTTGTACGAAGGCACCACCGGTATTCAGGCGCTAGACCTGATCGGGCGCAAGGTGCTGGGTTCCGGTGGCAAGCTGCTGACCGGCTTCACCGAACTGGTGGGGTCATTCTGTGACGCTCACAGTGACGAGGCGAGCGCCGAGTTCACCAGCGCTTTAAACTGCTACAAGGATGACTGGCTGGACCTGTCAATGAAGATCGGTGAGAAAGCCATGGCCAACCCCGACGAGGCAGGTGCCGCGGCAGTGGATTACCTGATGTACAGTGGGTACGTGGTCCTTGCCTATTTCTGGGCACGGATGGCGATACTGGCCAACAGCAAGATTGCAGCCGCCGACGGCGATACGTCGTTCTATGAGGCCAAGCTGATGACCGCCCGCTTCTACTACGGACGGATCCTGCCCCGCACCCTGGCGCACAAGCAGGCGCTGCTGTCCGGTTCCGATAATCTGATGGACATGCCTGAAGCACTGTTTGACGTACAGGGTTAGCAGCGCAGACAATAGCGTCGGGATTTCGAGAGGATGATGCACATGTCAGAGCAGAACAACCCGGCCCCGGATGCAGCTGGTGAAGGCCGCTTGTATCCGGAAGACCAGGCCAAAGTGGATGCCTTTGTGTCCCGCGGTATTAACTCGGTAGAACGCAAGCCATTCAGGCCCCTGCGTCTGGTGATTGTGCTGGTAGCCATTGTGACCGGGCTCAGCCTGTTCAGCCAATTGCTGGCGCGCTGGGCTGGAATCTACTGAAGCGGCGCGCAAGGCGCCGCTATTGGTTCCACAGGGTGACTCTGGTATATTTGCCGCCCTCGCAACATTCGGTGTGTGGCGCAGCCTGGTAGCGCACTTCCTTCGGGAGGAAGGGGTCGGAGGTTCGAATCCTCTCACACCGACCATCTACACCTGGTCTGTACCGGAGACATCCTTTACAGATTATACCGGCGCGCCGGCCGCCGAAGACATCTTTTGCACTTCCAACGTGAAAGGATATGCGCCTCAGCGCGACGCCTCAATAATCTCGCCATCGGAAGTGACCAGGTGCAACCGGTCGAAGGCGGGCGCCTCGAACCGGAAGGTTTTTTGCATGGCCTCGACGAAACGACTTTCCTGCTCCTGAACGCCGGGTCCGGCGCATGCCATCATGGTCGTCCCCAGCGAACTGAAGTTCAGCCCCTCCCCGGTCAGCTCGAATTTTCCGGTGAACCGGTTGCAGCCGGTCTGGCCGGCAACGCGACTGTCTTCGGCCACGAACTCGATGGTCGGAGCCGCGTTCTCCAGCACCGGCTCGCCTGCGATCGACGAGACTCGCCATTCGCCGCCCAGCAACAGATCTTCGGGCGCGCCGCCGCAGCCGTTCGACATTTCCCCGTCGAGCGCGTAACGCACCGTTGCCGGGTACGGCATGCCGCTCATGATGTCCCGGCAGATCGACGGTTCGATGAAAATCTCCAGTTCGTGATCGTCATTGGTCGTCCGGTAGTGCACAATGCCGCCGCTGATTGTTGGTTCGGCATGCGGAAAGCTCAATTGCCTGGTGCCGTAATTCTCAGTCAGCTCGATCGTCTGGTCGGTTATTCGCAGCTGCCAGGCCGGCTCCTGACCCTGGGCCGTGAACGGTGTCTCCGGCGCCTCGATGCGTCGGCACTCGGGTAGTCGCTCGCCGCGAACCGTCACCATGGCCCGGTCGCCCTTGTTCCAGAATTCGCAGGGCCCGGAGGACGAGCGTCCACTCTGCTCGCACCCGGCGATGAAAAGAATAACCGCTGTGGCGCAAAACAGGGATTGGCGTGTCATTGGGAGGTTCCTCTCACAGACGATCTACACCTGGGGGCACACTTTGGGGACAGGCTTGGCAGCCTCTTTCTTCAGGCTCGGCTGCATCGGTTCGTGGCGTCCGTTCCGCTGGGATTGCCCGCCCTGCCAGTGGTGAAACGACAACCAACTGCCCTGATGTCAACACAAGCGATGTTGGACATCGCGTGATTTCGGGGATATTATAGAACTATTTTTCGAATATTCTGGGGTATTAAAATCCTGATGCACTTTCCGGTCCAAGTGCGTTGGAGATCAAAAGGGTGCCGGACACGAATCGCGCTGTTGGTTTTGTGTTTCATCACGATGTGCAGTGGCTCTCTCCTCGCCAACGAGAGCTACCAGGGTCCCCTTCGCCTTTTCAACGTTGATTACCTCGGCGACCGACTATGGTCGCAGTGGAGCAGAACAGCTTCCGGCGCCATGGACTGGACATCGAAGTCAACCGCAGTGCCACTGGCAAGGAGACGTTGCAGGCTCTGCGCGCTGGAGAGGCAGATTTTGCACTTATGAGTATCACCCCGCTGGTCTGCTGAAGAATCCACCGACCCTATGATCATCGCGAGCATATCCTATTCTAATAACCTCAACGAGGTCGTGACCGTTGAGGGCAATGGCATCATTACCCCCTTGGATCGGCCATTCTTTTGGATAGAGTCTGCCCCCTTGCATGACGTAAATCCTCTACCCGTCCGGATTCCGGCTCACCCATCCCACGAACCAACGACTAATCCATGAGCCTCAGACGTCTTTCCCGGATCAGCATCATCGCCTGCCTGCTTGGTCTGGCGCTACTACTGATTGTCGGCACTAATAGCCTCAAGCAGATGCAGACCAAGCAAGAGGAGATCCTTGAGCTGATTGCAATACAAGGTCGTATCGATGCGCTCTCGGTGGGTAGTGATGCCATCCTGGTCAACCAGCCTCATCCAGCCTTGTGGACAGCCTTCCTTGGTCAAGCCAGGTCGATGCAACAGGCCTTGTCAGAAATGACCGAGCGATTTCCCAGTGCGCGCCGCGCCAGCCGCAATATCGACTACCTCATCAACGCCCTTGAGACAGCCACTGCCTCAGCCGCAGAGGTTACTGCCGATACTGCCCAGCCGACCATCCCCCTGCGCAGCCGGGTCATTATGAACCAGGTCGCTGGTTACGGCATCGCCCTGACTGGCGCTCTCGAGGAGGTTATCATCCAGCATCAGGCCCAGGTCGCCAGAGATGCAAACTGGATCGCTGCGGTCTTCGCCGGGGCGGCGACCGTATTCAGCGTTTTCTGTCTCGTTGGTTTCGGGCTCCTGTTCAAGCGAATCAATGGCCCTCTTCAAGCGCTTTCAAAAGCTGCCCGCCGGGTAGAGGGTGGCGAGTATGACGTTCGTGTCCCGGTGTCGGGGTCGGACGAATTCGCCGACGTCTCGAGGACCTTCAACCACATGCTCGACCAGCAGGGCGACATGGTCGAAGCCTTATCCAGCGCCCTGGCCAACAGCAGGGCGCTGATTAATTCGCTGCCCGCCCATATTGCGCTGCTGGATGGCGAGGGCAAGGTGGTCGATGTCAATGACCAATGGCGGCACTTCGGAACCTCTAATGAAAACCAGGATCCCGACTTTGGCGTCGGCAGTAATTACCTGTCGGTGTGTCGTGACGTCATTGGCGACTGCGCCGAGGAGGCGTTCGAAGCGGCCGATGGACTGCAGTCCGTGCTGGCGGGTGATCGCGACAGCTTCGCGCTCGAATATCCCTGCCATTCCCCGGACCAGCCGCGCTGGTTCCGCATGATGGCGACGCGACTGACCCCTGACAAGGAAACGGAAGGCATGCTCGGCGCAGTGGTGATGCACGTGGATATCACCGAACGCAAGCTGGCGGAACAGGAACTCAAGCTTCATGCCTACCAGGACCCGCTGACCGGCCTGGCCAATCGGCTGGGTTTCATCGAAGCCTTTGCGCGCCACACTGGCCAGCATGGCTGGAACCCCGAAGACACCATTGTCCTGCTGGACATCCGGGAGATGCGCAACGTCAACGAAGCACATGGTTACCATATCGGTGATCGTTTGCTGATCGAGTTGGCGCGTCGCCTTGAAGACCGCCTTTGGAACCGCACCCTGATCGGCCGTTTAAGCGGTGACCAGTTTATTGTCCTGCTGCCAGGTGGCCATGCATCTTCACCCCATGATCGTCTCGAGAAAGTGACTGACATCTTCCATCAGCCGGTGCAGCTTTCGGAAACTGTTATCGAGATTGCTGTAGACGGCGGCTTCACTCTGCTGGGCGAGAAGGAGCGCAGTGCCGAAGTCCTGCTACACGAGGTCGAGATCGCCCTCCATGAGAACCGCGGGCATGACAAGGGGGTGTTCCGTCTTTATGACAGTGAAATGTATCGACGGGCCCAGCAACGTATCAACCTGGCGAGGGAGCTTCGCCAGGCCCTGGAAGATGACCAGTTCGAGCTGCATTACCAGCCCAAGGTAGACCTCGCGACGGGCACAATGATTGGCTGCGAGGCGCTGATCCGCTGGATGCACCCGGATCGCGGCCTGCAGATGCCCGGTCAGTTCATACCAGTGGCCGAGCAGAGTCAGTTGATCGGTCCGATCGGCGATTGGGTGCTCTTCCAGGCGTGTCGAGACCTGCGGGAGTGGCAGGCGGCAAACCTGGATCTGGTCCGTGTGTCCGTGAACGTGTCAGTGGACCAGTTTCGACCGGGTGACTTCCCGGAGAAGGTGCGAGAAGCCCTCGAAATCCATGGTATCGATCCCGCGGCGCTGACGCTTGAGATCACGGAAAGTGTGTTCAGCGAGGAATCCGAGACGTTGAACCGACAACTCAATGACCTCCATCAGTTGGGCGTGAAGCTATCCCTGGACGATTTCGGCACAGGCTATTCATCGCTGCTCTACCTACAGCGATATCCCTTCGACGAAATCAAGATCGACATGGGGTTCGTGAGAGGCATTCTGGACAACGCATTCAACCGGAATATTGTTTCAATGATCCTGGGCATCAGCCAGGTGCTGGGGGCCGACATAGTTGCGGAAGGGGTAGAGAATGCCGCCGTGCGCGATGTGCTGCTTGAGCTGGGATGCCGGATCGGCCAAGGCTACCATTACAGCATGCCACTGGAAGTGGAAGACTTCCGCTGGTTGCTCGAGAAGCATTCCCGACTGCCCCTGACCCTGCACCCAGATGCCACTTCAAACTCAATGACGTCAGGGCGTAGCGCCCAATGACCATTGAATGCGCCTGCAAGGAGAATCGATGAACGAAACCGATGTGACTGAAGAACACGGCCTGGTCAAACGCGCCACCGGCATACACGACCTGGACATGGTCACCCACGGTGGCCTGCCAGCCGGTGGTGCTACGCTGATAATCGGCGAACCCGGCTGCGGCAAGACCATCATCGGCCTGCAGATTCTCGCCAGTGCCCTGGAACGCGGGGAAGGCGGGGTCTTCATGAGCTTCGAGGAGTCGCGCGAACAGATCCTGCGCAACGCCGATGCTTTCCGGTGGGGTCCAAAGCTACGGGAATCATCGCGCTGTGAGATCATCGACGGCCAATCGATGAGACAGGCCGAGTTCTCCGGGGCCTTCGACATTGAGGGCTTGCTCGCCGTGCTGGACCTGTGTGCCAGGCGTGTCGACGGCACCTGGATCGTTCTCGACGGCATTGATCAGCTACTGCGGCGCCAGCCGGACAGCCAAACGGCCATCGATCAGGTCGCCCAGCTCAACGACTGGTGTATTGAGCACCGGTATTCCCTGCTGCTGACCGGCAAGCAAATGGGTGACGATAACCCTCGGCCGGATTACCTCAACGGTATCGAGTTCATGCTGTCCACCATTCTGCGGGTATCCAGCACCCTCGTCGATAAGCGCCTCAACCGGCGTTTCCGCATCGCCAAGTACCGGGGCACCCGCCACAATCCCGATGAGCTCGCCATGCTGATCGACGATGCCGGCATCCATCTTCCCTACGCCGAGCCCATCGTCACCGAAGAGGTTCCGGCCGCTGGGGAGCGCATCGGTACTGGCATCAAGCGACTCGACAAGATCCTGGATGGCGGCATCTATCGCGGCTCGATTGTACTGGTTTCCGGCCAGCCCGGGACGTCCAAGACCACACTGGGGGCGGCCTTCCTGGCGGCAGCCGCCAAACGGGGCGAACGTGGCCTGCTGGTCAGCTTCGACGAGTTCGCCCGTCAGATCGTGCGCAATGTCGGCACTCTGGGCATTGACTTGCAGTCGCCCATCGACAGCGGCCACTTGAAAGTCCTCACCCGGGCTAGTTGGGCTGCTCTGGTCGAGGAACACTATGTGGCCATGCTGGAACTGATTAATAATTTCCAGCCAGATTGCCTGGTCATCGACCCCGCTTCAGCCCTGCTCAAGTCTTCCGGCGCCGATAGTGCTTTCCTTGCCCTGGAACGCCTGCTTACCGTGACACGTATCCGGGGCATCACCACGATGATCACCTCGCTATCCGAGGCCGATGACCCCTTCAACGAATCCACTTTAAGCCATGCCTCGACCCTCGCCGATACCTGGATTGTGCTGCGCTATCAGATCATTGGCGGAGAGCGCAATCGATCACTGACAGTAGTCAAGTCACGGGGAACAGCCCACTCGAATCAGGTCCGCGAAATGCTCCTGTCGACCAACGGTATTGAACTCGCCGATGTCTACCCTTACGGCAGCGATGTCCTGATGGGCACGGCACGCGCTCAGAAGGAAAGCGAGGAAGCCTCTCTACGACAACGCCAGCTCAAGGACCGCCTTCGCCAGCAGAATCGCCTGGCGCGGGACATCGACAAGACCCGCTCTATTATCCAGCAGGGACAGGAGGACCTTGAACGCCTGCAGGAAGAGCTGAAAGTCGAGCACAACGATGAGTCGGCGATCGACAATGAGGTGTATCGTCATGAACGACACATTGTGCGACGGCGTGATCCCAACGAAGGGGGGGCCAAAAAGTGAACCGCCCGCTTCCCGCAGAACGCCAGCATAACGACTCTCCGCTCATTCTTTTCGTGACCGGCGAGGCGCCCCGTTCCCGACGAGCTCATCTCAATCTGACAGCAGCGTTAGACGAAACTGGCATCGACGTCGCTCCGCCACGCGAGATTGACCTGCTAAGGGAACCACAAGAGGCAATCAGCTTCGACATCTTCGCCACGCCCGCCTTGTTGCACATAGAAGGGTCAGGACATCGTCGCGTGCTCTATGGAGACCTCTCTGATAAGCAAAGCCTGAAAGACTTTCTGTCGGCGCTCTGAGACCGGCACTGACAAGATTGGGTATCGTGTACAGCTCGGCCTGCGTAGAGCCGACGAGCTTCTCCATAAAGCCAGGGGACAGGGCCGCAGTCGTGCGGTTTGTGAGCCATATGCTGCGAAGCTCATAGTCCATAAATAACGGCCCTGTCAGCTACCATGGCCCGACCTCTGATTGATTTTCAGCCAATTCGAACTAAGCTTTTCGGGACAGTTCAAGTTGCCGGATACAGGCGCATGGCTCTTCGAGCGACAGCAAGCAGCCCTGTTTTTGCATCCGTTCCCGTGGAGGGACAGGGCACCACCAGGCATCCTGTTTGCCGGGTAGCAGCTTGGATGCGCGCTCTATCAACGGCCAGGTTTATGGTGCAACCGGAGCCGGGAAGCTGGCGTAATCCTGGAAAGAGGTCACAGATCGTGACAGAGAAGCTCGAGCTATACCGGAGCAAACGAGATTTCAGCCGCACCGCGGAACCCTCAGGCTCGGAGGGGGCCTCACCGGGCGAATGCCTTTACGTCATGCACAAGCATGCAGCCAGCCATGACCATTTCGACCTCCGCCTGGAGCAGGACGGTGTCCTGCGGAGCTGGGCATTGCCGAAAGGGCCCAGCCTCGAACCCGGGGAAAAACGGCTCGCCGTAGAAGTCGAGGACCATCCGCTGGAATACGGCGAGTTCGAGGGCGTCATTCCGCGGGAAGAATATGGCGGAGGCACGATCATGTTATGGGACCGCGGTCGCTGGCGACAGTTTGGCAAGTCGACCAAGGATAAACTCGATTTCGAGCTACAGGGGGCGAAACTCACCGGCCACTGGACCCTGGTCCGCATGCGCGGCAAACCAACGGACCGGAACAGGGGTGACCGGGATTGGCTGTTGATCAAGCGGACGGACGAGACGGGCCAGGAACTGAATCCGGATGACCTGAGTATCGTTTCCGGCCGCAGCATGGAAGAGATCGCACGCGAGGAAAAACCGAAGAACAAGCGAGCGGTCGACGCTCACGACAAAGCTGTGCCGGACCCCTCCAGGATTGACCGTGCCCGCCGGGCCGAGCTGCGGGAGCTGCCCTCGCCGCAACTGGCCACGCTGGTTGAAACGGCACCCGAAGGCGAGGACTGGATCCATGAGATCAAATACGACGGCTACCGCCTGCTGGCATGGCTGGACAAGGGCGAGGCGACGATCATCACCCGCAACGGAAAGGACTGGACACGACGCTTTCCAGAACTTGCCGAAGCTCTGGCGACACTGCCGGTGCAAAGCGCACTCATCGACGGGGAAATTGCCTCATTCGATGAAAATGGCGCCGCGAGTTTCCGCAGGCTGCAGGAAAGTCTCGCGAATTCCCGGCGTCGCGGGCATACCGGCGAGCTGGTCTTCCTGGCGTTCGACCTCCTCTACCTGAACGGTTACGACCTGCGAAACAGCCCTCTGCTCGAGCGCAAGAGGACGCTGGAACAGCTTCTGCAAACTCTGCCCCAACTCACTGCCCGGGTGCGTTATTCGGATCACGTGCAGGGGCATGGCGCCGACTTCCATGAACAGGTCTGCCAGCTGGGCCTCGAGGGGATGGTGTCGAAACGCGCGGATGCCAGATACCGTTCGGGTCGTCAGGGGAGTTGGGTGAAGGTGAAGTGCACCGCCCAGGATGAATTCGTGGTCGGCGGCTACACGCGACCCTCCGGTGCTCGTTCCGGGTTTGGCTCGCTACTGCTTGGCGCCTTTGGCAAAAAGGGGCTGGACTACGTCGGTCGAGTGGGTTCGGGTTTTACCCAGCGTCAACTGGATCAATTGCACAGGACACTACGGCAACTGGAAACCGACTCATGTCCTTTCGAAACAGAAGTGCCGGGGAGCACCGGCGCCAGATGGGTGGAACCGAACTTGGTGGTGGATGTGGAATTCACCGAGCGCACGGGGTCGGGTGTACTGCGCCACCCCGTCTTCAGGGGCCTGCGGGAAGACAAGGACCCGGCAACGGTGAGGGCGAAGCCGGAGAGCCCGGCGGTGCCGCCCGCCCGGATCGAACGCGGAACTGCGGGCAGCAAACGCGGCAAGCGCGGGGACCAGGAAGTGGCGGGTATCAAGTTGTCTCATGCGGACAGGATCCTGTATCCGGAACAGGGCGTGACCAAGCTGGAACTGGCCCGTTACTACGAGGATATCCAGGAATGGATACTGCCTCACCTCGCGAGCAGGCCGCTTGTGCTCCTGCGCTGCCCGGAGGGCTGGGAACAGGAATGCTTCTTCCAGAAGCACCCTGGCAAGAACTTCGCCAGCGGCGTGCCACGGATAGCGATACGGGAAAATGACGACTCTGAGCGGGATTATGTCTATGTCCGGACCATCAGCGACGTGATCGCGCTGGTCCAGTTCAACGTGCTGGAGTTCCATCCCTGGGGCAGCCAGGTCGAGAGTATCGAAATGCCGGATACCATCATATTCGACCTGGACCCGGGGCCGGATGTTTCCTGGGCTCGGATCGCCGGGGTTGCGATGGACCTGCGCGAACGCCTGGATGGCCTGGGTCTGGCCAGCTTCCTGCAGGCCACCGGCGGCAAGGGTCTGCACCTGATAGTACCTTTGAAGCCGGGCTCTACCTGGGATGAGGTCAAGCAATTTTCCCACGCGGTATCCAGGGCGCACGCACAGGATGATCCGCGGAACCTGACCACGAACATGGCCAAAAAAAAACGCCAGGGGCGGATATTCCTCGACTATCTACGCAACGGACGAGGCAGCACCAGCATAGGCCGGTATTCGCTGCGCGCCCGAAAAAATGCGCCCGTCGCTACCCCGCTGCGATGGGATGAACTGACGAGCCGGGTCAATTCGAACCGGTACACGATCAGCAATATTCGCCGCCGCCTGGGTGCGCTGCGGGAGGACCCGTGGAAAGACTATGAAGCGTCCCGCGTCGCGATCACCTCGCGGATGCGCCGGCAGGTGGGACTGGAGAAATCATGATGGACGACGATAACTCCGCGGGCACTGCGAGCCGGTATCTCTCCTGGTGGTTGTCACCCGGGTCGGAGTCCTGCTGTGCCTGTGAAGCACCGGTTCACGCCGAGGCCCTGGCCTACTGCACCGCCTGTGACCGGTCCGTGTGTATGCTGTGTTACGACGACAAAGCGGGACATGGAATCATTCTGTGCCCCGACTGCAGGCGCGAACAGACCGAGGGATCGATTTGATGGCAGCCAGGGCGATATGGAAAGGTGTCATTCATTTCGGCGGGATCGCGGTCCCGGTGAAGCTTTTTTCCGCCGTCGCGGACAGGAACGTGCATTTCCGGCTGCTGCACAAGAAAGATCATTCCCCCGTCCGGCAAGCCATGGTCAATCCGGAGACGCAGGAAATCGTACCTTATAACGAGACCCGGCGCGCCTATATCAGCAGCGGGGGACGAGAAGTCATCCTGACCCAGGAAGAACTGGAAGAGCTGAAGCCGGAGAAGTCCCGGGAGATAGCGATCCTCGCGTTCCTGCCGCCGGAGGCTATCGACCATCGCTGGTATGACCGGCCCTATTACCTGGGCCCTGATGGCGCCGAGGACAAATACGCGGCATTGACACAGGCGCTGCAGGCACAGGACCGGGAGGGTCTGGCCCGTTGGGTGATGCGGAACAAGGAGTATCTGGGCGCGTTGCGTCCTTTCGAGGGGTACCTGATGCTGATATCCCTGCGCCACGAAGAACAGGTGGTTTCCGCTGAAGAGCTCGAACCACCCGGCGGTAAGCCGCTGGACAAGCGTGAACTCGAGATGGCTCGCCAACTGATCGGTATGCTGGAGGCGCGATTTGAACCCGGGGATTACCGGGATGATTACCGCCATCAGGTTCTGGAATTGATCGACAAAAAGCAAAAGGGCGGCCGCATCAGGCGCGCGCCCAGGCGCAAAACAGAAGAAACACCGGAAGATCTTGGCAAGGCGCTGGAGGCAAGCCTGAAAAGTGTGAGCCATGGCTAGAAAAAAAGATGATGACCAGCCTTCCTTCCAGCCCAGGTCCTTCTGGTCGGGTGTCGTGGCGTTTGGCCTGGTGAGCTTGCCGGTCAGCCTGTTCCCGGCAAACCGCGGCAAGTCTCTGTCACTGAAGATGGTCGACCATCAGGGTACGCCGCTGCGCCGCGAGTATTTCTGCGAGAAGGAAAACAGGATCCTCGAACGCGATGAAATAGTCCGGGGTTACCCTGTCGATCGGGATCGTTTCGTTATCGTCGAAGATGAGGAGCTGGAGGCGCTCGTTCCTGAAAAGAGCCGGACAATCGACCTCAGGCGCTTTGTTCCACGGGGAGATATCAATCCGGTATTTTTCGATCGCGGTTATTTTCTGGCTCCGGATTCGAGTGCAACCAAGGCCTACCGGCTATTGGCCAAGAGCATGGAAGATGAGCACAAGGCAGGCGTAGCGACTTTTGTAATGCGTGACAAGGAATACCTGATCACCATCATTGCCGAGGCCGGGATACTGCGCGCCGAGACATTGCGTTTCCAGGATGAAATCCGTTCCGTTGAAGCGATCGGCCTGCCGGCTCTGGAAAAGCCCCCCAGGGAACAGGTGCGGGAGATACAGGACGCCATGAAAGCCCTCTACTCGCAGACGCTGGATCGCTCCCTGTTGACCGACCGGGACACCCGGCGAGTTCGTGAACGTATTTCGACCAAGCTGGAGACGGGCGAAGATGTCCTCGCCGAGCCGGACTTCGAGACAGCGACAGAACAAGACAACGTCGTCGACCTCATGCAGGTACTGAAAGAACGCTTGCAGGGCAGGCCTGCCCCTGAGGAACATGCAAAGGCGAACATGGAATCGCTCAGCCGGGATGAGCTGTATGACCGCGCCCGTGAGAAGGATATTGACGGTCGCAGCAAGATGAACAAGCAGGAATTGATAGATGCGCTGAAAAGAGCGGGTTAGGTCACCGGGAGCGACTCAAAAATTGGCGACGGGATCATTCGCCACCAATCCAGCCACGCTGAGCGGCCGTAACCTCAATGACTGGACATTCCGTTCAATGGAGGATTGCACATGAAAAATCTTGGACTCCGGGTGTATGACGCCTACAAATACATTTTTGATTCCAGCAAAAACCCCCTGAGACATATTCCCGACCCCACCAGCAGGATGTTCATCATGACAATCCTGGCATTTATGTGGAGTGGTGCCTTCGCAGCCTATCTCGGAAGCATTCTCTACTTCGGGGTAAGCCTGGCGGCTCATATAATTTTGCTGCTGATGTTTTTCTTCACCATGGCGGTTTTTTATGATGCGGAAAAAAACCAGAGCTCATGGCTGCTTAAACTGCGCAGGGAAAAACGCTGACAAACTGCTGGGGTAGTTGCTGAGCCTCCGAAGCAGATATCTACGATGCTACAATGCGAGACCTGACCCCCGTTATGACCCCCGTTAGTTAGAGGAAGGGGCCATCGACGCAGCCGCGTCGGCCGTCGGGCGTGGCGCAGGCGCCGCAGATGCCGACACCGCATTTGGTGAGGTAGTCGATGGCGCTTGCGATCTGGTCTTCGCGGCAGAATTCGCGCTGTACGGCAACAGCGGCGTGGACCATGGGTTCCGGGCCGCAGTTGTAGAATACGAGGTTGTCGCGCTCGGCAGGGCTCATGGCTTCGAGGCGCTGGCGCAGGAGTTCGGTGACCCGGCCGTGGAAGCCGGCGCTGCCGTCATCGGTGGCTATGTGCAGGTCTGCGATCTGCGCGCATTCGTCCTGGAAATAAAGACGCTCGGCGCTGCGGGCGCCGGCGAAGATCTCTGCGTTGCCGAAGTCCCGGGCGATCTGGTACACCGCTGCCAGCCCGGTACCGCCCGCCACGGCCATGATACGGGCGTCCTCCGGCGGCGCCACGGGAATGCCGTGGGGCCCGCGCACGTAGGCTTCAGTGCCTGCCGGCAGGTCCATCAGGTGGTGGGTGAAGTGGCCCAGGTCAATCACCACCAGTGAGAACGGGTCATCGGTGAGCGCAGAGAAGGGTTTCTCGCCGATACCGGGCAGCCACAGGAAAACGAACTCCCCGGCCTGCACATTGACCTTGCGGTCGAAGGTAAGGATGGCGATGTCTTCGCAAACGCGCTCGTTGCTCACCAGCGTAACCGGCCGGAAGCTCATGTCGATGTCGTAGCGAATATGGCTCTCGGCGCGATTGCGGCCGCTGTCGATGTCCTGCTGCAGGGTGCTGAAGTAGTCCGCAATTTCGTCGGTGGTCATGCCTACGAGAGCTGAGCCAATTCCCACTACGGTGGCGCCGGCATCAAAGAAGGCCCTGGCATCATCGGCACTGCTCGCCCCACCACAACCGATCACCGGCAGACCGGTCGCCGCGACTATTTCGCGCACACACTTGAGCCCGATGGGCAGGATACCCTTGCCGGACATGCCCCCGGCACCGTTGGTGAGCACTGCGTGGCCGTGGGCCGAGGTATAGCCGGGCCCGACGGTGTTTACCGCGCAGATACCATCGGCGCCACCGGCGGCGGCCGCCAGGGCAATCTCTGTGATATTGGGCGTATTGGGGGTAAGCTTGGGGATTACGGGAATATCCACCACGGCTTTTACCGCCGCGGTGATTTCCCGGACCAGGTCCGGGTCCTGGCCCATCGCCATGCCGTAACCGCTGGCATGGGGGCAGGACAGGTTCAGTTCCAGGCCGTCCGATACCGGTGCCAGCAGCTTCGCCACCTCAACGAACTCTTCCAGGCTACCGCCAAAGATCGAAGTCAGCAGAAACCGGTCTGCCGGCACCCGCAGTTTGCCCAGCAGGGCAACGGATTCGTGTACTCCGGGGTTGGTCAGGCCAACGGCGTTAACGAAGCAGCCCGGCGCATACTGGCTCAGTACCGGTTCCCGATTACCCTCCCGGGGCGCCAGGCCAATACTTTTGGTAGTGACGACCCCCACTTCCGGCATGTGGTCAAACACGTACTGGATGATGGAGGTGGCGGTGGTCACGATACCGGAGGGGATGGTGAAGGGGCCGGACAGTTCTTTACCCAGGAATTCGGTTTTCACGGCAGCGCTCGAAAGAGGTTTGGGACAACGGTGTCAGGCGTTGATTATACGGCCTTGACCGCCGCGAGTCGAAGCGCAGGCGGCGGTCACCGGCATTCAGGTACCACAAAATGTCTGCGCCACTTCCTGCCCCGGTGCCGGCGGCAGGGCATAGTGCTGGTCGGCACTGGTAAAGGTCCAGGGATCGGCGAGGCGATCGACCAGCTGGTGAAAAGGGCCAAAGTCGCCGGCCTCCCCGGCACTGATAGCCTCCTGGACCAGGTGGTTACGCGGGATATACACCGGGTTGGCGCGATACATGTCCGCCTGGCGTTCGGCTGGCGCCTGTGCCTCGGTGGCGAGGCGTTGCTGCCAGCGCGCAAGCCAGGATTCAAACTCACCGGGTAGTGCATAGAGCGCTGCGACATCGCGGCCGGGTTCGCCCTCGGGGCAGGCCAGGTCCGCCAGGCGACGAAAGGTGAGGGTGAAGTCGGTCTTGTGCGTCGCCATCAGGGTGTAAAGCTCCTCAATCAGCGCGGCATCGTCAGGCTGGTCGGTCACCAGCCCCAGCTTGCGCTTCAGGCCCTCGGTGTGGACGTCCAGGAACCGGTCGCTGAAGGTGTCTACCGCACCCTGGGCCAGGCGTACGGCCTCCCTGGGGTCCGTATGCAACACCGCCACCAGGGACTGGGCCAGGGTCGCCAGGTTCCAGTGCCCTATGCCGGGTTGGTTGCGGTAACTGTAGCGTCCGCCATGGTCTATGGAGCTGAATACCGTATCCGGATCGAAGCTGTCCATAAAAGCGCAGGGTCCATAATCAATGGTTTCCCCGCTCAAGAGCATGTTGTCGGTATTCATCACGCCGTGGATAAAGCCCAGTAACTGCCAGCGCGAAATCAGGCTGGCCTGTGCAGCAATCGCACACTCGAGTAGCGCCAGTGCCGGGTTTTCGGCATCCGCCTGCTCGGGATAATGGCGTTGCAGGGTGTGGGTAACCAGTTCGGTCAAGGCCTGGGTGTTTTCGCGCGCGGCAAAAAATTCGAAGGTGCCGATACGTATGTGGCTGTGTGCCACCCGGGCCAGGATGGCGCCCGGGAGTATGCGTTCCCGCACCACCGTTTCCCCGGTGGTGACCGCCGCCAGCGCCCGGCTGGTAGGCACGCCCAGTGCCGCCATGGCTTCACTGACACTATATTCCCGCAATACCGGCCCCAGCGGCGAGCGACCATCACCGCCCCGGGAATAGGGAGTTCGGCCCGCGCCCTTGAGCTGCAAATCAAAGCGTTCGCCGCTGCTGCTGACCAGTTCACCCAAAAGCACTGCCCGGCCGTCGCCGAGCTTGGGATTGAAGCTGCCAAACTGGTGCCCGGCATAGGCTGCAGCCAGTGGCTCTGCGCCTTCCGGCACGATATTGCCCGCCAGCACCAGGGTGCCTTCCGGCGAGGCCAGCCATTCCGGGTCCAGTCCCAGCGCCTCCGCCAGTGGCCGGTTGACGCGTATCGCACCGGGTGCCGCAACCGGCGTGGGCGGCTGGCGGCTATAAAAGTAGCGCGGCAGCCGGGCGTAGCTGTTGTCAAAGGCGATAGTAGCGGTTTGAGGGTTGGAAGTGATAAGTACGCTCCACAGAATCAGGGGTTGCTGGTTGCGCCTTGCAGTGCTGGCACCCGGGGCACTCTCAGCAGTAAGACCAGCGGCATGGCCGCAAGGTTCACCCACATTAATAGTTGAAAGTCATTCACAAAAGCAATTTCCGCCGCCTGGCGATTCAACTCCCGGGCAACGGCCATGGGCAGCGCCGCGATAGTGCCGGTATCGGGCAGCATGGCCAGCAGGCCGGAGTCCGGCTGCAGGCGTGAAGCCAGCTCCTGCTGGTTAATCCACAGATTGCGGGTCAGTACCGCCATCACCATGGATACCCCGATGCTGCTGCCCATATTGCGCGACAGGCTATAGAGTGCCGCGCCTTCATCGCGCAGGTGTCCTGGAAGCGTAGCATAGGTGAGGGTGGTGCTGGGTATTACCACCAAACCCAGGCCCAGGCCCTGGACAAAACCGTTGATGATCAGTTCGCGCGCCCCCACCTCAATGGTGAATTGGGTCATGCCCCACAAGGACAGGCACACCAGGCTCATGCCCGCGAGTAATATCATGCGTGCATCGATAAACCGCATCAGCCTGGCCACCACCAGCATGCCCAGCATGGTGCCTACGCCTCTTGGCATCAGGATCAGGCCGGTAGTGGACACCGGGTAACCTTTCCAGTTCTGTAACATGGGTGGCAGCAGCGCCATGGTTGCCAGCAGGATAATGCCGACAATGAAGATGAACATCAGGCCGGTAACAAAGTTACGATCCCGAAACAGCGCCGGTGACAGGAACCGATGCTCGGAAGTGCGGGCGTGGACAACAAAGAGATATAGCCCCAGTGCCACCAGAATCGCATAAAGCTTGATCTCCATGGCATCAAACCATTGCACATGTTCACCCCGGTCAAGCAGTAACTGTAGCGATGCCACCGCCAGGGCCAGCAGGCCAAAACCGAGAAAATCAAAGCGTTTCAGGGTGGTCCTGGTAACGGGCACATACCGATAGATGCCCAGCATGGAAATAATGCCAATGGGCAGGTTGATGTAGAATACCCAGCGCCAGGAATAATATTCGGTAAGCCAGCCACCCAGGCTGGGCCCGAGAATGGGGCCAATCATGACCCCCATACCCCAGACGCTCATCGCCGAGGCATGCTTCTCCGGGGGAAAGCTGTCCAGCAGGATGGACTGGGACAGGGGTACCAGGGCCGCGCCACAGATACCCTGGGCAATACGCCACACTATCATTTCGGTGAGCGACCCGGCCTGTCCGCAAAGCATGGAGCTGACCGTAAACCCGGCCACGGACCACAGTAGTACCGCCCTGCGGCCATAACGCTGTGACAAGTAGCCCACTGGCAGGGTCATGATCGCTGCAGCAACAATATAAGAGGTCAACACCCAGATAATCTGGTCGCTGCTGGCGCCCAGGCCACCCTGCATATGCGGCAGGGCAACGTTGGCGATGGTGGTATCCAGTACTTGCATGATCGTCGCCAGCATCACGCTGGCGGCGAGCAGATAGGTAGCGTAAGGGCTTCGTGTCATGGAGCGATTGCGGCGACGTCAGCTCCACCGATTGCGCTTGCGCCAACCTTTGCGCTGTTCGCCCGCGCCGAACTGACATCAATATGCACCTCGGCGCTCATGCCGGCACGTAAAACCGGTGCGCCTTCAGTCTGCAGCAAACGCAGGCGCACGGGGATGCGCTGTACCACTTTCACCCAGTTACCGCTGGCATTCTGGGCCGGGATCATGGCGAATTCGGAGCCGCTGGCTGCACTCAGGCTGGCCACTTCCGCCCGCAGCCGCTGGCCGGGATAAGCGTCGATTTTCACCTCCGCAGTTTGTCCCGGGCGGATGTGTTCGAGTTGGGTTTCCTTGAGGTTGGCCTCTACCCAGAGTTCGCTGGTATCGAGCATACTGATAAGGCTGAATCCCGCGGGAGACATCTCCCCTGCCTGCGGCACGTCGTTGGCAATGACACCGTCAACCGGTGCTTCGATGCGGGTTCTCGACAGCTGGTACAGCGCCCGGTCAAGCTGTGCCTGGGCTACCTGAATATCCGCTTGCGCGGCCAGCGCCACGTCGGGACCGCCGCCCAAAGCGGCCCGAAGGCTCGCCAGTTTCTGCAGGTTGATGGCAATCCGTGCTCTGGAACGGGTCAGCAGTTGGCGCGACTCGTCCAGTTGCGATTCGGATATTGCGGCCGGGCCCAGGTTCTGGTTGCGGGCCAGTTGTCGCTGGTAATAATCAGCGTCCTGTCTCGCCTGCTGCAGTTCCGCCTCGATTTCCGCATAGTCGGCACGGCGTCCCAGTATCTGGTTGCGCACCTGCGCCAGATGAGCTTCAGCTTCGGACACCGCCAGGCGAAATGGCTGGTCTTCCAGTTGTACCAATAACTGTCCCTGGCTTACCGGCTGGTTGGCTGCCACCAGTACGGTTTTTATGACGCTGCTGACTTCGCCCGCCAGCGCCAGCTTACCGGCCTTGATATAGGCGTTCTCGGTACTGACGCTGTTGCGCCCGCCCAGGCTGAACCAGAGCCCGAGAGCGATAGCCAGCGCGATGCCCAGGCCCATGCCCAGATTGCGTTTAAGACCTATGGTCACGTGTTTACTCCTCGCTGGACAGGTTCAGTCGAATCCGTCCCAGTAACTGCTGTAATTGTGCAATGTCTTCGGTGTTGAAGCCCGCCAGTGCCTCGCTCCGGGTTTCCTGTGCGAGTCGCCGCAGAATCTGTAGTGCCGGCTGGGCCGCATCAGTGAGGTGGATCCTGAAGCAGCGCCTGTCATCACTGTCGCGACGGCGCTGCACAAGGCCTTCCAGTTCCAGTTTGTCGACCTGCCGGGCAAGGCTGATCGGTGCGATGTCCATGCGGTCAGCCAGCTCCGCCTGCTTCAGTCCCTCCTCCCTGGCCAACAGCCAGAGCAACTGCCAGCGCGCGCGGCTGAGCCCGTGCTCCTTGGCCCGACGATCAAAATTACGCCGCCACAGCCGCGCCGAACTGTGCAGCTCGAAACTCAGCTGATCGGCAATGTCGGTGGCACTGGACATGGCAACCTCGTGATTTAATAGCGGCACTCATTATAAGCGTGCTTACAAATAGCGCAAGGGGGCTGGTTGTGCCATGAGGCATTGTTTTACCCCACGGCATTGCTTAACCTTGCCTGTCGCTCGCGCTAATGGCAGATTAGGGCGCAGATGAAAAATCCTGAGCAAAAACCCCGAATAACAATGCCGCGTCGCAAAGCGGGCACCACACTGGAGTTGCTATGAGTACAGTTACCTGGGATACCCTGATTACCGACGCACTGGTTTTTGACGGCAGCGGCGAGGCGCCACAAGCTGTTGATATTGCTATAAAAGATGGTCGAGTAGCGGCCAGGGGACATGCGCTGCCACGCTCGGAGGCGCAACGGGTAATCGACGGTACGGGACAGTGGCTGATGCCGGGTTTGCTGGATATTCACACGCACCTTGATCTGGAGGTGGACCTGGACCCGCGGTTACCGGAGGTGGTTCGTCATGGCACTACCACTGTGGTGGTGGGCAATTGCAGCCTTGGCACCTGTTTCGGCCAGCAGGTGGAAGATGACCAGAATCCTATTGTCGACTGCTTCACCCGGGTGGAGAACATCCCCAAGAAAGTACTCAGCAAGTGTGTGGAGACAATTACCTGGGACAATACCGGTGATTACCTTGACCACTTTGAGCAGCTGGCTCTTGGGCCCAATATCGCTGCTTTTGTCCCCCACTCCATGCTTAGGGTAGAGGTCATGGGCTTGCGCGACAGTATCAGTCGCGACCCGACGGAAGCCGAACTGGTGCGAATGGAGGAGATACTCGAGCAGGCGATGGACCAGGGCTACCTCGGTATGAGTACCGACGGTCTGCCCTTTCACTACCTTGCCAACAACCCACATACCGACCAGCGGATTCCCACCCAGTTTGCGAGTTTCGGCGAGCTCAAGCGCCTGTTGCGGGTGGTGAGACGCCATGACAGGGTCTGGCAAACCACGCCGATTCTGGAAAACAGGCTTAAGGCACTGGGGTATTTTATGCTCAGCAGTGGCCGTCTGTTTGGCACACCACTGAAGACCTCGGCGCTATCGGTCATGGAGTTCGTGTTGGCACCCAAGGCGTCCAACGCCTTTCTGGGGCTTGCCTCCCTGATCAACAGCTCGTTGCTCGAGGGGCGTATCCATTTCCAGGCCCTGGGTACCAATTTCAGGATCTGGGCAGACGGCATTGTCAGCCCGATCTTTGAGGAGCTGGACTCCACCTGCAAGCTGATCGCCAAGGAATACGATGATGTAGAGGGCCGCCTGGCACTACTCAATGACCCGGCATTCATTGAAGAGTTTCGCCGCGACTGGCATCACGGCCGTAAAGGCCGCAATCTGGCTCATCTCAAGAGCAAGCTCGGGCTACCCGACAAACTGGTGATCCGCGACTTTCGGATGATGATTTTTGATGGCGCGCCGGTAGCGGAGTGGGACGGAGAGAGCATGCAGCAGGTGCTGGAGCGGCTGCAACGCTTCCAGCGCGGGCAGCCCAATGAGGCCCGCTCGGACGCGGAGCGCGAAGCGTTCGAGGCGTTTCCCAGGCCCACCACGGACGACGCGGATTTCATGCTGCATATGCTGCGCGCCTATGACAAATCTTTCCGCTGGTGGACGGATGTGGGTAACAAGGATAACCGCGCCACCCTGGGCTATCTGCTGAACAAAAACGTCATGCCCGGGTTCAATGATTCCGGCGCCCATATCACCAATATGGCGTTCTTTGACGGCAACCTGATGTCACTGAAACTGGCCCAGGCTCAGGACATGGCAACGGTGAGCCGCATTGTGCAACGCCTTACCCGGGAGCCCGCGGCCTTTTTCGGGCTGGATGTGGGCAGCCTCGAAATCGGCGCCCAGGCGGACATCACCATGGTTGATCCGGAGGTACTAAAGGGCTGGGATACCAACGATAATCGGGAATTCATCCATCGCGAGCTGTTCGATCACAAGCAGATGGTGAACCGGTCCGATGGTGTTGTGACCCACGTGCTGATCAAGGGCGAGCCGGTATGGGAGCAGGGCGGCTTCACCGAGACCCTGGGCAGTCGTCCTCTCGGCAGGGCCCTGCGCGCCGCCTGATGATCACCAGTGGCGGCGCCTGTTACTGCTTTCGCTAGTAGCCTTCCTCCATATCGACGAGGTTGAGCAATGCCTCGCCGCTAACGTAGCGGCGCAGGTTTTCCGTGGCAATCAGCGCGGTGCGCTGCAGGCTGGCACCGCCGGCGGCGGCAACATGCGGGGTGATTATCACATTCGGCAGTAGCCATAGCGGACTGTCGGCAGGCAGTGGTTCCGGGTCGGTAACATCCAGGCCGGCCCCGTACAGGTGGCCGCTCGCCAGCGCTGCCACCAGGTCGGCGGTGACCGTGCTCTGGCCCCGGCCAACCGTGATAAAGATCGCTCCGGGTTTTACCAGGGCGAAGAATGCCCTGTCGAACAGGCCGCGTGTCTCCTGCGTCAGTGGCAATGAGTTGACCACGACATCAGCCTTGGCAGCGAGAGCTTCCAGTTCATCGGACAGCCCGACATAGCTGACGAAATCCGGTCCTTCACGGGATGAATGCCGGGTGGCAATAACGCGCATGCCGAGGCCGTGTGCACGACGCGCAATTTCGGTACCGATGCCGCCGAGGCCCGCAATCAGCATGGTTTTTCCGGCCAGCTCGCCAAATTCCAGTTTCGCCGCCAGTTCGGGGCGCCACTCCCGGCGCGCCTGGGCGGCAGTATAGGCGGGCAGGCCGCGGCTGATGGATAGCAGCATGGCGATGCTGTGTTCGGCAATGGTCGGTCCGGACAGGCGTTTGTTATTGGTGAAAACCCGGTCCCCTAGCAGTGCCTCGTCGGCATTGCTGCAGCGGTCCATACCCACGGTATAGCTGTGCACCCAGAGCAGTGATTCATCGGCATTGGCCAGCATCCCGGTGGTACAGAAACCGATATAAGCATCGGCCCCGGCCAGTGTCTCGGCACTGGGGACAAAGGCGCCGGAGGTGTCCAGCACCAGCGTTGTGTCCCCTGCCGCCTCCTGCAATTCGAGTGCATAGCCCGGCATGTCCTTGCCCAGCCGGGGAGGCAGTGAAACCACTATTCGCGATGGCTGCCAGCGCGGGTGCCTGCTGATCGGATAGGGCGCGGGTGTAAGGTTCAGCCGGTCGATGACGGTTTCAGTTGCACTGATCTCCGGACTTTCCCCGGCTGCAACCAGAGGCGTCAGCAACAAGGCAAAAATAGCCGGTACCAACAGGAGGGGCCTGATCATTGTTGTTCTTCCTTTGGCTGGGTGCGATCCAGCAGCTTCTGCAACAGTTTGCCGCCTTCTTTCTTCACTTGGCGTTCCAGTTCGCCCTTGGCGAGGGCCTGCAGGATCTCGCGACTGTCTACCCGACACCACTCGCCGGGTTCGCCGCCCAGTTCGCCCTTGCAGACCACCGGCCAGGCGATTGATGTAATGCGTTCATTGACTCTGCAGGCGGGGTCCACCTCCGCCAAACCGGAGCCCAATTGGGCGCGGAAATCAGCGCGAAACTCTGTTGTTGCGAGGTCCAGCCTGCCGTCACCGCGCAGCGCGACATGAGCCAGTTCTGCGCGCAGCGGCGCCAATAATGCCTCACCTTCGCCGAGTTTGATGGTGGCGGTGAGGGTTTCGAATTCAGTGCGCGCAGGCAATTGGGCTTGCAATGATTCCTGGTTAACCTGGGCGACAACCTCGCAAAGCATGCGTTCTATGCCCATTTGCTGCAGGACGATGTCAGCGGTGGTCAACTGGACTTCGCCCAGCAACCCCTGAACCAGTTCATTGCGTGTGCGTCCCGCGCTGGTCAGTTCCCAGTTGGCACTGGCATTACCGGTCAATACCGGATCCGCGTCCAGTGCCGCCAGCAACTGCGCGGTGTCCAGCCCCTTGAATTCGCCCCGGGTATCCAGTTGCGCGATGCTGCGCCGGGCATTGAGTGTGGCGGTGGCGTCCAGTTGGCCGCCATGCACGGCGCCGGTGATGGTGTCCAGGGTGACGACGCCTTCAAGCGCGCGCAGCTGCAGGTGCAGGTCGGTAATGGTGTGTGGTTCTATTACCGCCCGGTCGACCGTGATGTCAGCACGGGTATCCGCCAGGCGCAGTGCGTCCAGCGGTAGCGGTGCGTCGCCGGTGTCGGCACCGTTGCCGGTTTTTTCAGTTTCGGCCGTTGCAGCGTCCGGGCCCGCCAGTAGCAACAGGGCCGGATCCAGCAGGTTAAGCTGCAGGGTGGCATCAATCTGCGGGCTCTCAAAGCCGGCGTAGCGCAGGGTGCCGTCACCGCGCATATCGCCACTGCGCAGTACCAGTTCCAGATCAGCTTTCCGGGTTTCCAGGTCAACGGTACCGTTGGCTTGCAGCTGCAGTGGTTGCGGTGTTGCCCCCGACAATTCGGCGTCAGCTTCCCGCAGCATTAGCTGCTGCTGTTCCCCGTCGACGCTGAATGTGGCATCCAGGTCCAGCAGCACGACAGGTTCTCCTGCTACGCGCAGGCGCAGCGACAGCGGTACCGGCTCGCCGTCGAGGTTGAGGCCCTGGGCGCTGAGGCTCTCAATTTCAATAATGACCGGTTCGGCGTCGTCGGCCTGCAGCAGTGTGATGCGGGCATCACTGATCTGCAGGCGTTGTATGTTCAGCGCCATCGGTAGCGCCAGTGCTCCTCCCGCGGCAGATTCCGCAGCTTCTCGCCGTGCGCGCCGCCTGGCTTCAAAAAACCTGTCCAGTTCGGCGTCGGTGAGGGATCTGTTTTCGGGAGTTGCCGGCACTTCCGCCGCGGGAACAGTGATCTCCAGGTTATTCAACTCGATACCGGTGATTGCCACTTCGCCCGTAAACAGGGGCCACAAGCGCACCTCAACCGCCAGCGTACCAACCCTGATTTCCGGCTGGCCCGGGTCCGGCAAGTTGACTTCAGTGTCGCCGAGATTCAGTGCTACCCGTGGGAACAGGGCCAGACCGGCATCACCGTGTACTGTAATCCGGGCGCCGCTGCGCTCCTCCACGGCATCTGCCGCCATGGTGACAAGCCTCTGCTCATCCACCAACAGGGGGACCAGCACTACTGCCAGTAGCAGCAGCAGAAGGGGGATGCCGATGATATAGGCCAGTATCCGTAGCATGGGGCGCTCCTTGATTTAGAGGGATAACAGCAGAATGGTAGCAGAAACTGGCGGGTTTAAGGCCCGAGGCCTGTTAAGGCCCGGTAGTGGAAGAGGCTGCCCCATACCAAACGGCCAGAACCGGGGTTCTGGCCGTTTGGTAATGCGAGAATCCCGGACTAGAAGTTATAGCCCAGCGCCAGGCCGTAAGTACGTGGCTCGATGGAGAACACGTTGGTAAACATACCGGAGGACGGATCCGTTACATACATGCCTACCAGGTGGTCATCATCGGCAATGTTCTTCACAAAAGCCCGGGCATACCAGCGATTATCGGTAGAGGTATAGGTGGCCTGTGCATTCCAGATGTCCCAGGAGGGTATGCGGTCTATTTCCCGGTTGAACAGCCGCGAGTACATTTCATCCTGCCAGTAGTAGTCCACGCGCAAGGTCAGTTCACTGTCCCCCTGCAACGCAAAGGTATACTGGCCACCCAGGCTCAGTGACCACTCAGGTGCATTTTGCAGGCGGTTGCCATCCAGGTCCTGGCTGATGCCGTCGACGATGGGCAGCCCGGCAGTTGCCAGCGCGCCACAGCTGGAGAACTGGGAGCCCGCAAGCTGGGCAAAGAGTTCCGGCGATATCATCGCGACACAGTTGGACGCATTGCTGAGATCCTTGATCAAGGTCACATCCGTGCGCCCGGCAGTAGGATCGCGGGTATCGATACTTTCAAAGCCCTTCACAGTGCTGTTCAGGTAGGCAAGGTTGCCGTTCAGCACCCACCGGTCGTTGGGCGCAAACACCAGCTCCGCCTCGCCGCCGTAGATCTCCGCATCGGTATTCTCGTTAAAAGAGGTGCGGTTGACGATCTTGGAAATCTGCATGTCCGCATAGTCATAGAAAAAGGCGCTGAAGTTGGCCTGCAGGGTATTGTCCAGCAGGGTGTTTTTCACGCCTATTTCAAAAGAGTCCACAAATTCGGGCTTGAAATCGGGCTCCTGGTCGGGGAAGTCATCGGGGTCGAAGGGCGGGTTGAAGCCGCCACCCTTGTAGCCGCGGGAGTAGGACGCATACGCCAGCATGTCCGCGGTTACCGACCAGTCGAGAACAACGCGCCCGGTAGTCTCCTTCCACTCGATTTTGTCATTGCGGGTAGGGGTGGGAATGGGGAGGTCAGCGCCAAACTCCTGAAATACCGGCAGGCCTGTTACCGGATCATTGTTGAACAGTATCGCCCGGTCGGTGATGGTTTTTTCGTCGATGGTATAGCGGGCGCCAACAGTCAGCTTCAGCGTTTCGGTAATGTCAAAATAGAGCTCGCCGAAGACGGCCTGGGAGTTGATGTTGTAGTCGATGGTCTCGTTGTTGAACTGGGGGCCAACCCAGCCCTGGCCATCCAGCCCGAATACCGCTGCCGGAAACACCGTAGCAAAATATTCAAACCCCGATGCAAATACCCAGTACTGGTTGTCCAGGTCGACATCCATCCAGAAGCCACCGACCGTGAAATTGAGGGGCCCGTCAAGGTCCGACTGCAGGCGCAGTTCCGCCGATAGCTGCTCGGATGACTGGTTGGACTGGTCGTAGGACTCCAGGCCCTCACTGTAGGAATCGATGTGGCCACCAATGCTGCCCGTGGAATTGGGCGAAGGCGCTGAGATAGGCCACAGGCCATCAGCGAACAGGGTGCTGGCAGCGGTTGGCGCCACAAAGGGCAGCAGTGCCGGAATCGCCAGCGGGGCGCTGGCTGTCCACTGGTAATCCATTTGCGACAGTACACTGGTGTCCTGGTAGCCGCCGACAAATGTGAGGGTGTAGTCGCCCATTTCCTGGGCGATGGTCAGGGTGGCCAGGGTTTCATCAGCGGTATAGATGGGGTCCCGTTCGCTGGCCACTTTACGCAGGTCCCGGGGCACCAGGGGGCGCTCATTGGAACCCAGGGTAAAGGCGCCCAACGGGCCCAGCACGGCGTTCGATACCAGGATATTGGCCAACTGGGATGAGGGGTTGGGTACGTCAAAATCAAGCCGGTCCGGCAGGCAGCCGAGGATGCCGCTGGGGTCATTGTGGCACATGGTTTTCTGGCTGCGGGTACGGGTGCTGTCCTCGTCAAAATAGGACAGCATAAGATCTACCTGGGTGGCCTCTGTGGGCAACCAGCGGAAGGACGCCCGCACCGAGTACTGGTCGCGACCGTCGACATCGGTGTTGTTGAACAGGTTTTCGGTATAGCCTTCGCGGTCCAGCCACAGGCCGGCAAAGCGCATGGCGAAGGCATCGTTGACGGGGATGTTGATGGCACCGCTGAGCTTCTTGTGGTCGTAGTTGCCATACTGGCCATCGACACTGCCCTCGAACACATCAATGCTGGCGGGGCGGGTGATCATGTTGGCTGCACCGCCGGTAGAGTTGCGGCCGTACAGGGTGCCCTGGGGGCCGCGCAGCACCGCCACCTGTTCCACGTCGTAATACTCGGTTTCAAACAGGCGTGGCGAAATCAGTGGCACTTCGTTGATGTGTACCCCCACGCCGCTATCTGCGGAGGCCGCCACGAGGTTGCTGCCAACCCCACGAATCTGGAAGTTGTTGCCGGTGAAGTTGCCCTTGTTGTAAGACACGTTGGGCGCGGTGAAACGCATGTCGGCGAAGCCATTGATCTGCTTGTCGCGCAGCGCCGCCTCGTCAAAGGCGGTAATGGCAATCGGTACGTCCTGGATGGATTCCGCCCGCTTCTGGGCAGTAACAATCACTTCTTCCAGCTGCGCATTGGCATTATGGCCAAGAGTCGCGGCGGTTATTGCAAGAATGGTAAGCGGCAAGACCTTTTTGCGGCATGAAAATATCGCGGGCATCATCAGCTCCTTGGTTATTTTTTTAGGGAAAGCTGTTGCATGTCATCTGGGTGACGCGTCAATCATAGTCACAATAACGTGGCTTACGCAATATGAATAGTTTCTGTTTTCGTGTGCATGGATAATGTCGCTGGTTACCGCGGCTCGCGGAGAATCTGTTAAAGTCAAAAGGCGGGACCGCAACATCCACCGTTTTTTATTCAGGATCTTTGCATGGAAAAATTTGAACACGCCATCGTTAACCCGATCAGTTCCCTCAACCTGCTGTCCCGGGCCGAAATCGAAGCATTAACCAACACTCGCGGCGATCTTTTTGACCTGTTCCGCCGCTGCGCGCTTGCAATCCTCAACACTGACAGCAGCAAGGATGACGCGGCGGAAATTTATGCGGATTATTCGGATTTTGAGCTGCGGATAGTGCCGCAGTCCAGGGGGCTGCGGCTGGAGCTTTTTAATGCGCCACCGCAGGCCTTCGTGGATGGGCGGATGATCCGTGGTATCCAGGAGCATTTGTTTGCCTGCCTCCGCGATATCATCTATACCGACATCAAAATGGCGCCGGAATCTTTCAGCGTCCAGTCCGACGCCACCAATACCGTGTTCCGGATTTTGCGCAATGCCAATGTCGTGCGGCCGGATGTGCCCCCGCAGATGGTGGTGTGCTGGGGCGGTCATGCCATTCCCCGAAATGAATATGACTACGCCAAGGAGGTGGGTTACGCCCTGGGCCTGCGTGGCCTGGATATTGTCACCGGTTGTGGCATCGGCGCCATGAAAGGCCCGATGAAAGGCGCGGCCCTCGGCCACGCCAAGCAACAGGTCAAGGACGGGCGTTATATCGGTATCAGTGAGCCAGGCATCATTGCCTCTGAGTCGCCCAACGCCATTGTCAATGAGCTGGTCATAATGCCCGACATCGAGAAGCGCCTGGAAGCCTTTGTCCGCCTGGCCCACGCCGTGATCATTTTTCCCGGCGGAGTGGGAACGGTGGAGGAGATCCTTTATCTGTTCAGTATCCTGATGCACCCTGACAACGCCCACAGCCTGCCGGTAGTATTTGCCGGCCCCGATAACTGTGCCGAGTATTTTCAGGAGCTGGAGGCCTTTCTGGTGGCCAGCCTGGGTGAGGGTGTCCGGGAGCATTACCAGATTATCCTCGGTAATGCGGATCATGTGGGCTATACGGTGCGCAAGGTGGTGCAGGATCAGCAGGCCCGCCGCCGGCGGCTGCAGCAGGCTTACTACTTCAACTGGGAGCTGGTGATAACGAAAGACCTGCAGGTCCCGTTCGTCCCCACCCACGCCAATATGGCAAGCCTCGACCTGCACGCTGAACTGCCGCCACACCAGCTCGCAAGCGAGTTGCGGCGAGCCTTTTCCGGTCTGGTGGCAGGCAATGTGAAAACCTTTGGTATTGAGCAGGTGAGGTTGCATGGCCCCTATCAATTGCGCGGCGAGCCACGCCTGCTGAGACAGATGGACAGCCTGTTGCAACTGCTGGTCAAACAGCAGCGCATGAAGCTGGGCGAAGGCGAGCAGGATTACGTGCCCTGCTACCGGATCGTCGACTGATGTTTGGCCCGGTTCGGGTTTCACGGTCGATTATCGGTGCTATGCTGACAACCGGAGTTTAACCCGTCACCAAAAATGAGGCTGAGATGCAGCATCTACTCTACCGCAGTGCCTTTGCCATTGCCCGGGATATCAAAGCCGGCGTCGTATCCTCGGTGGATGTGCTGGCGTTTTTTCTCGACCGCGTAGCGCAGTTCAATGGAGAGCTCAACGCGGTGATCGCCCTCGATGAGGGACGCGCCCGGACCCGCGCCGAGGCAGCGGATGCTGCAGCGGCAAAGGGCGAGGATTGGGGGCCGCTTCATGGGGTGCCGATGACCATCAAGGACGCCTGGTGTACCGAAGGCCTGGTAACCGTGGGTGGTATTCCCGAGTGCCATGACCAGGTGCCGGCGAACAACGCGGTAGCGGTTCAGCGCTATATTGATGCCGGGGCGATCATTTTCGGCAAGACCAATGTGCCTTTCATGAGTGCGGACCTGCAAACCTTCAATGACGTATACGGTACCACCAATAATCCCTGGAACCGGGCACGCACCTGTGGCGGTTCCTCCGGTGGCGCTGCCGCGGCTCTTGCGGCAGGCCTGACACCGCTTGAACTGGGTAGCGATATTGGCGGCTCGATTCGTACGCCCAGCCACTTCAACGGCGTTTTTGGCCACAAGAGCAGCTATGGTATCGTTCCGCTCCAGGGTCATCTTCCACCGGGTGAAGACGTACTCTCAGAGCCGGATTTGTCAGTGGCGGGCCCCCTCGCCACCTGTGTTGATGACCTTGAACAGGCGCTTGATGTACTTGCCGGCCCCAGCCCGCCGAATGCAACCGGCTGGCGGCTGGCGCTCCCGGCGCCGGACTTTGCCGATATATCCAGCCTGCGGGTAGCGATATGGGCGGATGATCCTTTTTGTCCAGTGGATAGCGAGGTGTTGCGCTGCGTCAATCTGGTGGCGGGCACCCTGCAGCACCTGGGGGCACAGGTTGACCTGGATGCCAGGCCGGCGATCTCCCCGGAGGCCAATCACCATAATTACGTGCAGTTATTGATGGCCGCGATGGCGCCTGAAATGCCCGCTTCCGTGCGCGAAATGGCCCAGGCTGCGGTAGCGGAAGCCGATCCGTCCGATATGGCCGAGCCCATGTTACAGCTTCGGGGGCTGGCACTGAGCCACAGTGAATGGCTGCGCCAGAACGAAATTCGCGAACAGACACGGGCGACGTGGGCACGCTTTTTCGAGGACTTTGATGTATTGATTTGTCCCTGTGCCCATGTGCCGGCATTTGCCCACGATCACCTGCCCGATATGCAGGCGCGCACATTGTGGGTCAATGGGATGGAGCGGCCTTACACGGATATTCTGCGTTGGGCAGGCCTGTCGTTGAACGCCTATCTGCCGGCAACCGCAGTGCCTGCCGGTATTACTTTGGATGGCCTGCCGGTTGGGGTGCAGATCGTAGCGCGCTATCTGGGGGATCGCACCAGTCTGGCCGTGGCCAGGTTGCTTGAACAACATCACCGGGCCTTTACTGCGCCACCGGGTTATACACAATAAGGAGAGGAATGGTTCATGTATGAATTTACGGTTGAAAAAACTCTGGATGCGCCACTGGACAAGGTCTGGGCAGTAGTGGCTGACTTTGCCAATCTGGACTGGTTTGCCGGTGCTGAGCGGGTAGAAAAAATCGGCGAAGGTGTGGGCCAGGTTCGCCGCATTTTCATGCCCGGCAGTGACCAGCCGGTAGAGGAAGAACTATTGGTACTATCGCCCGCCACACATCAGCTTGAATATGCCGTGCTGGAGGGCCCGGTAAATATCATGCGGGATTATCGGGTGACGGCGAGCCTTGCCGATGCCGGCGAAGGCAGAACGCTGGCCGTCTGGCAGGCCTCTTTTGCCGGGGTAACGATTGATGGGGTAAGCCCCGAGGACATGATCAATGTCATGCAGGCAACCTATGACAGTATGCTGGGCGCGGTCGCCGTCGCGGCTGCAGATTAGGGCGGCGATGTGGTCCGTCAGGGCCCCGGATCAGTCCTGACCTGGTCGCGGCCGCCGCTTTTGGCTTCATAGAGGGCTCGATCTGCGCGCTGGACCAACTCGTCGGGACTGCCTTTTTCCGCGGGCCAGGCGGTTGCATTACCCATACTCACGGTCAGGTAGGGGGATATCCGGCTGTCGGGGTGGGGGATTTTCAATGACCTCACCTTCTGGTGGAGACGCCTGGCGACGCCGGCCACTGCCTCTGTGTCGGCCCCGGGCAACAGAATCAGGAACTCCTCACCGCCATAGCGCGCGACCAGGTCGCCATCCCGCAACACGCCGGATTGCAGGGTTTCGGCAACCTGTCGCAGGCAGTTATCACCCGCAACATGGCCTTCGCTGTCGTTGAACTGCTTGAAGAAATCGATATCAAGCATGATGATGCTGATCGGCGCGTGCTGGGCGGCGCATTGCCGCCAGGCTTTGTCCATATTTTCATCAAGATAGCGGCGATTGGCGATCCCGGTCAGGCCGTCAATGCGGGAGATCTCTTCTACCCGGGACAACGCAATCTGCAGCTCGCGAGTGCGCCTGTCGACCAGCAATTCAAGCCGGCGCTGGCGTTGGGTTGCGCGATGTATTGCATAAAAGTAAATGCCCACTGCCGCCATCAATACCGCGAGTCCTGCCGCAAGCCTGGACCACCAGGTCTCATGCCAGTAGGGCCGCCGGTGCAGGCGAAGAACGGCCTGTTGCTCAGTCAGCGTCGGGTCAAAGCCGGCACCATTGATGCTGGCCGCAATCCGCAGCGTTTTTGTACCCGGTGTCAGCGCCGTAAAATAAGCGGTACGACGCTCACCCGCGGGCTGCCACTCACGGTCAAAACCCTCGAGCTGATAGTGAAAGTGAACATCGTGTGGATTGCCGAGGCGCGGGACTGTGTAGTCCACTTCCAGATTCTGCCCCTCTGGCGGCAACACCAGCGGCTCGTCTAATAATGGTATTGCGCGGCCATTGACCCTCACTTGCTCGATAATGGGCCGGGTGGGCGCTCTGGTGTCCGTCGGTGACCACTGCTCCACGGCCACCAGCCCGCGGTTGGATGCAAACCATAAACTGCCGTCCCGTGCCTTCCAGCCTGCCGGTTGAAAGCCCCCCAGGAACTGGGCTGAGCGCAGGCCGTCGTCCTCCTGGAACAGGCGCGCATTGAAGGTCTCGGCAGCACCGCTGGCAACGGCGTTCAGAGCGTCGCGGGAGACGGTCATCAGGCCCCCCGCCCCGCTTATCCAGAGATTGTTATCATCATCCTCCAGTATGGCCAGTACCGACAGCTGCGGTAGCCCATGGCTGGTGTCGAATGAAAAAAGATCGCCATTTTTCAGTCGGGCCAGGCCAGCCTCGCGGGTGCCAATCCAGATCGTCCCGTCGGCGTCCTCGTAGGTGGTGGTCACAAGATCGCTGCCAAGCCCGTCCTTTCGAGTCCAGTGCCGTAGTTGCTCACCATCCAGTACGAATAGCCCGCTATTGCTGCTGATGAAGAAACGCCCGCTGCTGTCTTCCATGATCTGTCGGGGCATGGTGTCAGGGATGCTCTCCAGCTGTTTGAAGCGCCCGTCGGTCGTGTCGTCCAGATAACTTACACCGCCGTCAGTGATCACCCACAGCCGCTCATTGCTGTCGCGCAGCAGACCCATTACATGCTTGTCGGGAAGTCCATCAACGGTCGTAAAGTGGCGGATACTGCCGTCGCTGGCAATACGGTCGAGGCCGCCACCAAAGGTGCCCACCCAGAGCGTGTTATCAGGCTCCGCGAGCAGGGCAGAGACATTATTGCTGGACAGCCCCTCCCGGGTGGTTATTTGAGTGATTGCCCCGTCCGGGCCGATACGGAACAGGCCATTGCCTTCCGTACCGGCCCATAGTGCGTTGTCCGCCTGGCTTTGGGTAACCACAAAAGTGGCGTTTGCCAGCCCTTCCGCTTGCCCGTATTGCAAAAACGGGCTGTCCTTGATCCTGACCGCGCCATCCATTGTGGAGGCCCAGACATTGCCCTCGTTATCCTCGGTTAGTGCAAAGACATAACCGGGTTGAGAGCTGTCGAGAGGCAGGGACTGGAGTTGTGCCTCCTCCCCGGGCTTTAGTCGCCACAGGCCTTTTCCGTAGGTGCCCAGCCACAGGCTGCCATCGCGGTCGCGCACGGCGGAATGCAGGGGCAGGCCACTTTGTAACGCCGTATTGCTGTGCAGGGCCGGGCCGCTATCGGTCAGTCGATAGGTGCTGCCGGTAACGGTTGTTACTATCAGGCCGAGTTCCGGATCGTCAAAAAACAGGTGTGCCTGGGTGGAATCAATACCGCTGCCTGCAGAGTAATTATGAAACTCATCGCCATCAAAACGGCTGATGCCGTTGGTGAGTGTGGCCACCCAGACAGTTCCTTTGGGGTCCTCATAAATGCGGAATGTGCGATTATCAACCAAACCATCGGTCGCATTCCAGCTGCGGAATTCGCCGTTCTGCAGGCGCGAAATGCCATATCCCGTGGCGAACCAGACGGTGCCCGAGGGACCGATGAAAATGTCGTGGACGACGTTGTCGGCGAGACCGTCCGCCTTGTTCATTACCGTGAATGTGTTGTCGGCAAAATGCATGACGCCGCCGCCATAGGTCGCAAACCACAGGCTGCCATCTTCGGCGACCTCGATATCGCGAATGTCACTCGACTGGAATTCCGGATTACTCTTTTTATCAAAAATGGTAAAGCGGGTGCCGTCGAAGCGGGCCAGCCCGTTCTTGGTGCCAATCCAGAGGTAGTCATCCGTGCCCTGGCGGGCAACCCAAACGGTATCAGAGGGCAAGCCCTGTTCCCGACCATAGCGGTCGTAAAGGTATTGGCTGGGAAGTCGCTCGGGAATCAGTGCCAGGGCGGGCACCGCGAATGTTACCAGCAACAGCCACCGGCAAAATGACACGGGCGCACGCAGTGTAGGGGTGTAAGCGTTCAGTTCAGGTTCACCTTGTCGTGGTGTCAGGGTGACTGCGTTGACGCCGGGCCAAACGACAACCTGACAAACTCGGGGGTAAGAAAGTCACCTGCGATCCTGCGGTAACCGGTTCGCGATGACGGATTCTAACACCACGGCGCTGCAATTGGCACAGGCCGACGCTGCCGTGGCGGTCGGCTCCAGTGTGCGCCGCGATGGGTTACCCTGTGGTAAATCGTATAAACCAGGCCAGGGCTCGCGCGGAAATATCAGCACCAAAATCACGTAACGATTGCAGCCAGCCGGTCTCCTGGCGGAGATTGAAGTCCTCGTGGCTTCGCTCAATGATATAGGCGTGGATTTTACGGGTCTGGTCTTTATCGAGTACATCCGCGAAGTGCGGCATGCCGGCCTCTTCCATCAAGCCTTCCAGTACCACCGCTTCGAAATTTTCGTGCCACACAGGCTCGAGGTTGCGCAGATCCGGTATCGAGCCATCTCCCGATACGTCGGCGCCGTGACAACGGGCGCAATAACGGTTGAACAATTGCCGGCCCTCAGCCAGGTCCGTTGCCGACACATCGAGGCGTTGCGGTGGCTCCAGTCTCGCGACCTCTGGTGTTTGCGGTAATGCCGCTGAGCCGTTGAGCTTGAAGGCCATGATGCGATTATTGGGATTGCCGGTGGGGTAACTTCTACCGGTGTTCATGGTCAGGGCGCCGCCACGCCCAACGGCTACCGCAATGTACTGTTCGCCATCCACGCGATAGCTGACGGGGCCGGCCATGACACTGTTGTCGGTTGCGAAGCTCCACAACGGTTCGCCGTTATCGGCCTGCACCGCCAGCATGCGGCCATCGGAAGTTCCCTGAAAAACCAGGTTGCCGGCGGTTGCGAGAACGCCGCCATTGTGAATGTTGGGATGGGGCAGTTTCCAGGCGGCCTCCTGTTTGACCGGATCCCATGCCAGCAGGCTGGCCTTGGGAAGGTGCTCCAGCAGGGCCTGGGTGAAGCGCTGTGAATAGCCATCGTGGTTGAGCTTGTAGCCGGTATTGAAGTGACGCTTGAGGTGCCGGTAATCGACGGGCTCGATCTCGTCGTACAACATGCCCATATCCAGCTCCGGAATGTACATCAGGCCGGTATCGGGGCTGTAGGCCATCGGATGCCAGTTATGGCCACCCATTGCAGAGGGATATACCATCGCGGCCTTGCCGTCGTAATCCTGTCCGGGCACTTCCGCCGGACGGCCGGTCTCCAGGTCGTAGTGGCTGGCCCAGGTCACGGTGGTGAATGGTTCCGCGGACAGCAGCTTACCGGATGCACGGTCAATGACGTAGACGAAACCCGCCTTGGGAGCGTGCAGGATAACCTTGCGCGCCGCGCCTTCCCAGGGAATCTCCGCCAGGGTGATCTGTTGGGTCGCGGTATAGTCCCAGCTTTCCGCAGGCACCTCCTGGTAATGCCAGAGATAGTCCCCGGTATCCGGATCCAGGGCTACAATGGAGCTCAGGAACAGGTTGTCGCCACCTCCCGGGCTGCGAATGCGGCGGTTGTGGGGTGCTCCATTGCCAACCCCAATGTAGAGCTGGTCCAGTTCCGGGTCATACACGATGCTGTCCCAGACTGTGCCACCGCCACCCTGTCGCCACCACTCGCCACTCCAGGTGGCGGCCGCGCGCTCCATCGCCTCGCTCTCAAAGCCGTCGGCCGGGTTGCCGGGCACGGTGTAAAAGCGCCAGGCAAACTCCCCGGTGTCGGCATCATAGGCACTGACATAGCCGCGAATACCGAACTCGGAACCGCCATTGCCGATAAATACCTTGCCCTTGGCCACCCGGGGCGCTCCGGTGATGGAGTAGGGCTGGTCCGGATCCGTAGTCTGTTGTGACCACAGCTGTTCACCGGTGGCGCGGTCAATCGCGATCAGGCGCCCGTCCAGGGTGCCGATATAAAGCGCGTCTCCCCATGCAGCCAGGCCGCGATTGATGACTCCACAACAGGCACTGATGCTTTTTTCCCGGGGTATTTCAGGGTCGAATTTCCACAGCCGCTGGCCGCTTTTTGCATCCAGTGCCCAGACGGTATTCCACGCGCCGCTGATATACAGCACGCCATCGATGACCAGTGGCGTGGCCTCCATGCCCAGGTGAGTATCGGTCTCGAAAAACCAGGCCAGGCCGAGTTGATCGACGTTCCCGTCATGTACCTGCGCAAGCGGCGAGAAGCGCTGTTCGCTGTAGGTGCGCCCATGGCTCAGCCAGTTGTCGCCCTCTTCATGTGCTGCGAGCAGTCGCTCCTCGCTTACCGGTGCCGCAATCGCGATGGCAGAGGCGAGGTAGAGCAGGGCGGCGGACAAAAGAGCGTGGCGCATGTGGGTTTCCTTACTGCTGAACACGATGCCAGTGGGGCAATCGCTGACTGAAGCCCTGATTAGGCCGTGAATAGTGCAGGCTTTGCCATTGTTTCAATCAATGGGCGCGGCCTGGCGCAATTATTTGAACTTGCCCAATATCTGTTCCCTGAAGCCGTCGGGAACCGGCACTACGCATTTTTGTTGGTAGTCGAAAAACAGCAGGGTTGTCGCCACCCGTGCCACCTCCCGGGCCCCGTCATCCTTGCTGATTCGGTAGACGAATTGAAAACTGTGGGTCTCGAATTCGCGTGCACCCAGTTCGATAAGCAGATGGTCGGCATAGTCGGCCTCCGCCATGTAGGCTGTTTCCGCGTGTGCCATGATCAGGCCCGCATCCTCGAAGGCGATGGCGTTAGTATGCCCAAGGTATCTGATGAACCGCAGCTGGGCCTCCATGGCAATTGACAGCAGGCGATCCGCCCCCAGGTGGTTGGCCGCGTTCACATCGGTATAAAGCACGTCATAGCCGGTGGTGAAGACAAAGGTTTCGGGTAGGGCAATGGATTTGCGGGGCATTATCGGGCTCGGGTGACGGTTGCTGGAAGCCATGGATTCTAGCCGTAACAAGGCCGGATTGCATGCGGCAGAATTCGCGTGCCGCGCCTTGTCTTTTGTCGCTGGTGACGCAATATAATCCATATTAAGCGCAAGATTCTCTCTATACCTGCATTCCTGATGGCAGTACCCTCATGGGTTACTAACATATTCCGTCTATAGTCGCTCCTTCAGGGAGCGGATCAGTGATTGCCAGGTGAGGAGAATAAGACATGGAAAACGCCCAGGATATTCAACAGGACAACGAAGTTCAGCAGGAAATTGCCGCGATGATGGCCCGTGGCCGCGCGGCCCAGGCCGCAATTGAGCACTACACCCAGGAGCAGGTCGACGAGTTGATCACGGCGATGGTCTGGTCGGTTGCACAGGAAGATATTTCCGAGAAAATTGCGCGCTTTGCCGTAGAGGAAACCCAGCTGGGTAACTACGAGGGCAAGTACCTGAAGATCCATCGCAAGACCCGCGCCACGCTGATGGATATCATCAATGATAAGTCCGTGGGTGTGATTGAGGAGGATGTCGAGCGCAACCTGGTCAAGATCGCCAAGCCGATCGGGGTGATCGGTGCGCTATCGCCCTCAACCAACCCCGAGGCAACGCCGGTTATCAAGGCCATTTCCGCCGTGAAGGGCCGCAATGCCATTATCGTTGCACCGCACCCACGCGCCAAACTCACCAACAAGATGATCTGCGACTACATGCGTGGCGCCATCGTTGCCATGGGTGGCCCGGCGGACCTGGTGCAGAGCATTGATATACCCTCCCTGGACAAAACCAATGAATTGATGCGCCAGTGTGACCGCATTCTCGCCACCGGCGGCGGCGCCATGGTGAGTGCGGCGTATTCATCGGGCACCCCGGCTCTCGGGGTGGGCGTGGGGAACGCGGTGATTACCGTGGACGATACTGCCGACCTGGATGAGGCGGCGGAAAAAATACGCATTTCCAAAACCCTGGATCTCGCCGCTTCCTGCTCATCCGACAATTCAGTGCTGGTTTTCGAATCCGTCTATGACGAATTTCTGGAAAAGCTCAAGCACGAGGGCGGTTATGTTATTGAAGGTGACGACAAGCAGAAGTTGCAGGACGTGCTGTGGCAGGATGGTCACTTAAATGCGAGTGTGGTCGCCCAGCACGCAGTGAACATTACCGGCCGTGCAGGTATCGACCTGCCCGAGGGCAAGCAGTTCCTGATTGTTCCGGAAGTGGGTGCCGGCCCTGAGTATCCCTTTTCCGGGGAAAAGCTCACGGTGACCATGGCCTTGTACAAGGTTAAGGACATTGACGACGCCATTGATCTCACTAACCGTATCCAGGCCTACCAGGGGCAGGGCCACAGCTGTGGCATCTACTCCTACAGTGACGACAACATCATGCGCCTGGCCATGGCGACCCGGACCTCCCGGGTGATGGTCAACCAGCCCCAGGCGGCCTCCAACAGCGGTAATCTGTGGAATGGCATGCGCCAGACATTCTCGCTGGGGTGCGGTTCCTGGGGTGGCAACAGTATCAACCACAACATCACCTGGCGCGACCTGATCAATGAAACCTGGGTGTCAAAACCCCTGGTTGAAACCAAGGTTATCCCTTCTGACGAAGAGCTGTTTGGCTCTGTCATGAACCGGTTCTGATCAGGAGTACAGTATGGATTTTGCGATTGACGAAGAACAGCAGGCTTTTGTCGACAGTGCGCGAGCATTCTCGGATGGAGTGCTCGCCCCCAACGCGGCGAAATGGGATGAAGAGTCCTTCTTTCCCAAGGATGCCCTGCGCCAGGCGGGGGAACTCGGTTTCATGGGCATGTATACCCCTGAAAGCGCCGGTGGCCTGGGTTTGGGTCGGCTCGATGCCAGCCTGATTGTCGAGGAACTGGCGCGCGGCTGTACCACCACCGCTGCGTTTCTCACCATCCACAACATGGCCACCAGCATGATCGGCCATTACTGCTCGGATGCCGTTATTGAAGCCTGGTGTCCGGACCTGGTCGCGGGTGTCACCCTGGCATCCTACTGCCTGACCGAGCCCGGTGCGGGTTCCGACGCCGCTTCACTGCGCACAACGGCGCGTCGCGAGGGCGATGACTATGTTGTAAACGGCAGCAAGGTGTTTATTTCCGGTGCCGGTGAAACCGATGTCCTGGTGGTGATGCTGCGCACCAGTGACAACGGTTCCCGGGGTATTACGGCACTGCTCGTGCCCGCGGATGCCGAGGGTATCAGCTACGGCAAGAAAGAACAGAAAATGGGCTGGAATGCCCAGCCCACGCGCATGGTCACATTTGATAATGTGCGGGTTCCGGTCGGCAACCGCCTGGGCGAGGAAGGCCAGGGTTTTTCTATTGCCATGGCCGGACTGGATGGTGGTCGCATCAATATCGCGACCTGCAGTGTGGGTACTGCGCAGCAGGCACTGGAGGAAGCCACTGCCTACGTCAAAGAGCGCAGGCAGTTTGATACCGCAATCGCGGATTTCCAGGCGACCCAGTTCAAGCTGGCGGATATGCTTACCGAGCTTGTGGCCGCCCGGCAGATGATCCGGCTGGCGGCAAGCAAGCTCGACAATAAAGACCCGCAGGCATCCACTTACTGCGCCATGGCCAAGCGTTTCGCCACCGATGCCGGGTTCACCATATGCAATGATGCCCTGCAGCTGTTTGGCGGTTACGGCTATATTCGCGAATACCCCATGGAGCGTCACGTGCGCGATACCCGGGTACACCAGATTCTGGAAGGCACCAATGAAATCATGCGGGTGATCGTGGCTCGCAAACTATTAATGGAAGGCGCACTGGAGGTCATAAAATGAGCCTGAGCACATCGGACAAACTCAAGGTGGAAGTGCGCGGTCATACCGCGCTGATCACCATCGACAATCCCGGCGCAAACACCTGGGACACCGAAAGCCTGCCGGCATTGCGCGAGCTGATTAACACCCTGAACGGGGAGCCTGAAATCTTTGCCCTGGTGATGACTGGTGCCGGGGAGAAGTTTTTCTCCGCGGGCGCCGATCTCAAGCTGTTCGCCGACGGCGATCCGGAGCAGGCGCGCACCATGGCTGTCTATTTTGGGGAGGCTTTTGAAACCCTGGCGGATTTCCGCGGGGTTTCCATCGCGGCAGTGAACGGTTTTGCCATGGGCGGTGGGCTGGAAGCGGCCATGGCCTGTGACATACGCATTGCCGAGGAAGGTGTGCAAATGGCACTGCCCGAGGCGAAAGTGGGCTTGCTGCCCTGTGCCGGCGGTACCCAGCGTCTTGCGCGTCTGGTGGGTGAGGGCTGGGCGAAGCGTATCATTCTCTGTGGCGAGCGGGTTGATGCCGCTACCGCCCTGCGTATCGGCCTGGTGGAAGAGGTGGTGGCGAAAGGTGAATCCCTGACTGCCGCCCTGGCGCTGGCGGAGAAGGTGGGTGGCCAGAGCCCGGGCGCAGTTGCCTCCTGCAAGCGCCTGATCCACGGTGCCCGGGATATTGAAATCAGCTCTGGTCTGGCGCTCGAACGGGACCTGTTTGTCGACCTGTTTTCCACCGAAGACCAGCGCGAGGGTGTCAACGCCTTCCTGGAGAAACGCAAGCCACAGTGGAAAAACCGCTAAGGACCCAACATGTCAGATGCCCCCGTTATTATTGAAGAAGTGGCCTGTGGCCGGCTGAAAGTCGGGCGCTTGACCCTGAATGTGCCCAAGACCCTGAATTCCCTGACCCTGCCGATGGTCGACATGCTGCAACAACAGCTGGATAGCTGGCGTGTGGACCCGGACATTGCCGCTGTCTTTATTGACGGCAGCGGTGAGAAAGCCTTTTGTGCCGGCGGTGATGTGCAGGCCCTGCACCGCTCTGCCACGGCTACCCCCGGTGGACCCTGTGTAGAGGCGGAAACGTTTTTTGCGCGCGAATACCGGATGAACCATACCCTGCATACCTACCCCAAGCCGATTGTATGTTGGGGTCATGGCATTGTGATGGGCGGCGGTCTCGGCGTAATGGCCGGGTGTTCGCATCGGGTCGTGACCGAGGCCACCCGCATCGCCATGCCGGAGATCACCATAGCCCTGTTTCCGGATGTGGGCGGCAGCTGGTTTCTCAATCACATGCCGGGTAAGGCGGGGCTGTTTCTTGCGCTCACCGGGGCCTCAATGAACGCGGCAGATGCCGTGTTTACCGGTATCGCCGACCGCTTCATCTGCAGTGAACACAAGAGTGCCGTACTGGAGCAGTTGCGACGCAGCAACTGGACCGGCGACGCCGGCACCGATCATGCCCAGGTACGGCATGTGTTGCGGCCGTTCACCGAGCAGAGTATCGGCAGCATGCCCGGAGGCCAGGTGGAACCACACCTGAGCCTCATCAACTCACTCTGTGACGGCGACGACATTCACCAGGTTGTCGACAATATCGTGAACCAGCAAACCAGTGATCCGTGGCTGTCAAAAGCCAGGGACGGGCTTGCCCATGGCTCACCGCTGGCAGCCTTGTGGATCAGTCGCCAGCTTGATGAAACCCGGCACTCTTCGCTGCGGGAAGTATTCCAGGCTGAGCTGCTGCTGGCCACCAATGTAGTGCGCTATCCCGAATTCGCCGAAGGCGTGCGGGCATTGCTGCTGGACAAGGATCGCAATCCTGCCTGGCAGTACCGCAGCACACGGGATGTCCCCGAAGCCCTGCTGGATTCGTTTTTCCAGGCACCGTGGCCCGAAAACCCGCTGGCAGACCTTTAACCGCACAGGAGAGAATGAAATGGCACACGTCGGATTTATCGGCCTCGGCAATATGGGCGGCCCCATGGCCATCAACCTGGTCAAGGCCGGGCACTCCGTGCAGGTATTTGACCTTTCGCCCGAAGCCTGCCAGCAGCTGCGGGACGCGGGTGCCGTGGTCGCCGATACCGCCAGTGATGCAGTGCGTGGGGCAGACTATGTGATCTCCATGCTGCCCGCGGGCAAGCACGTTGCGGGCATCTATCTCGGTGACGACGGCTTGCTCGCGCAGCTGGACAAAAGCACTACGGTGCTTGATTGCAGTACCATCGACGCACCGCCCTCCCGCGAAGTGGGACAGGCCGCCGCCGCCATGGGCATTGGTTTCATGGACGCACCCGTGTCCGGCGGTGTTGCCGCCGCGGCCGCCGGTACACTCGCCTTCATGTGCGGTGGCGAGGCGGACACCTTTGCCCGCGCCAGGATCATCCTCGCCGACATGGGCAAGAATATCTTTCACGCGGGTCCCGCAGGTGCGGGCCAGGTCGCCAAGGGCTGTAATAACATGCTGCTGGCGATTCACATGATCGGTACCTGCGAGGCCCTGGAAATGGGTGTGCGCAATGGCCTGGACCCAAAAGTGCTGTCCGAGATCATGCTTGCCAGCTCCGGACGCAACTGGTCTCTGGAAGTCTACAACCCGTTCCCGGGGGTGATGGAAAAAGCCCCGGCCAGTAACGACTACAAGCCGGGCTTCATGGTTGACCTGATGGCGAAAGACCTGGGCTTGGCCATGGCTATCGCCGAGCAGAGCGGCGTTGACAATCGCATGGGTCAGCTGGCGAAGGAGTTGTACAGCAAACTGCAGGCGGAAGGTGGTGGCCAGCAGGATTTTTCAAGCATCATGCAGACGCTGCACAAAGAGGCCTAGCGGGTTCGCCGCCGGATTAATCGGTAATAACGTAATCCTGTTCGCGGAAAATGGTTAAACAGGCGGCAACCACCTTTGCATCGTAAAGGGTGCCCGAGCCCCGCTCTATCTCTTCCAGGGCTTCGGCCAGGCCCAGGCCGGCCCGATACGGCCGGTGGGATGCCATCGACTCGATGACATCGGCGACGGCGATAATGCGTGCCTCCAGGCTGATCTGCTCACCTTTGAGCCCCTGTGGATAGCCACTACCGTTCATTCTCTCGTGGTGTTCGCGGGCAACCCGTGCCACCGGCCAGGGAAAAGTCACGTCCTTGAGAATGGAGTAGCCGTATTCGGGATGCTCCTTCACCAGGGCATATTCCGTTCCTGACAATCTGCCGGGTTTGACAAGTATTTCCGCGGGCACCGCAATCTTGCCGATATCGTGCAGCAGGCCAGCTATACGCAGACCCATACAGGTGTGTTGATCCAGGCCCATCTCGACGGCAATGGCTGCTCCCATTTCACCCACCCGGCGCTCATGGCCGGAGGTATAGGGATCCCTAAGCTCGCTCAGTCTGGCAATACTGTTGACGGTGGCAAACATCGCGTGTTCGAGCTTCTTTGAATAGTCGAGTATTGCTTCTTCCGCCTTGTGGCTTTCGCTGATATCGGTCCAGACCCCGATGTACCTCCGGGTATTACTGTCCGGCCTGCTGATCAGGCGCAGCTCGTCCTTGATGAATACATAAGGCCCGTCGCCATGACGGAAGTGGTAAGCGTGATTGCCACCCTCCTGTTCCAGTATTTCGCGAAAGTCCGCCACATTCTGTTCCCGGTGTTCAGGGTGAAGGTTTTTTTCCCACCAGCCTGGCTCAAGTGCGACACTAACAGGATAACCAATAATGTCCTCGATGTTCCTGCTGACCCAGATGGCCCGGGAATCGCCATCGGAAACGTCAAGGACATAGACCACAACGGGAAGCGAGGCAAAGAACTGGGGGAGGTTGAACAGGTTCAGTGTGGTTGCGGTTTCTGCCTGTTCCGCGCGCAACTCCGTATGGGAAATACGGTGGAGCAGAATCCACAGCACCAGGGAGGTGAAGATCACGAAGCCCGTACCCTTGATGTTGCTGCCGAGCACGTGCTCGCTGCCCGGCCAGATGCTGAAAAGCAGCCAGTCGCTTAGTAGTATCCAGAGTGTGGCGGCAACAACGTAAATCAGGACCAGGGTCATAACCTGGCGTTTATTGTGATCTGCTAGCATTTGGGACAAAACCTGGACATCTCTTGGGCCAAGCGTAATGGTCGCGCCTAAGCTGCCCGTAAGCAACCGGAGTTGTAAAAATGGTCGAGTTTGTTGAACCGCCAGTGGCCGGATAATCGTCGACGCTGTCAATGACGGTGGTGGTTACTGTATTTTCAGTACAGCATTAAGGAACATCCTGACGTTCACAATAAACGGATAACAAAGGAGCTTGGCAGAAAATGAAGGATTTTAACGATAAAGTGGCAGTGGTTACCGGCGGCGCCAGCGGCATCGGGCGGGCTCTGGTCAAGGCTCTGTTGCAGGAGGGCGCCCGGGTTGTTGTGGCGGATGTTGAGCAGAAAGCCCTGGATCGCGTAATGGCTGAGTTTGAAGCGCTGGGTGACATCACCGGCGTCGTCGCGGATGTCTCGGACGCGGATTCGGTCAACAGCCTCGCGGATCACGTTTTTGAGCACTACGGTCGCTGCCATCTGCTGTTCAACAACGCCGGTGTGGCAGCGCCCTCCGCCAACATCTGGGAGACCACACCCAATGACTGGAAGTGGGTGCACGGCGTTAACGTACTGGGTGTTGTGCACGGCATCCAGGCCTTTGTACCGCGCATGATCGCCTCCGGCGAGCCGGGTTATGTGATCAACACCTCCTCGGGCGACGGCGGCATCTCCGCGCTGCCCTACCAGTCGGTCTACGCCTCCAGCAAGGCCGCGGTGTCCTGCCTGACAGAGTGCCTGGCGGCGCAGTTACAGTCCCAGGATACGGTGCTGGGTGCGTCCGTGTTCTACCCCTCCGGTGGCCTGTTGGAAACCGGCATCTGGACCACAGACCGTAACCGACCCGGCAACCTGGCCCGGGAAAAGCCCACGGCGCCGGTGCCATCGATTGACGATTTCAAGAAAGCCGCGGCGGCCGCGGGCATGGAACTCAGTTTCCAGGACCTGGACGAGCTGGCACAGTACTGCCTGCAGGGTATTCGCGAGCAGCGCTTTGTGATCATGATCGGGCTTGAAGACGCCGCACACACACTACAACAGCGCGCCGAACGCATCGGCCGCGGCGAACTCCCCATCGACGAAGCCGAAGTCCCGCAAATGTAACAGTATGGGGTCAGGTCTCGCATTGTAGCATTTGGTGATGGCGCTTGAAGGGCCTGGGTCAGGTCTCGCTTTGTAGCACCGTCTGGATATCTGCGATAACGGCTTGATAACGCATCGGTGCTACAAAGCGAGACCTGACCCCAGCTCCCACCTCAATATGGCCAAATGCTACAATGCGAGACCTGACCCCAGGGGTTCTAGAATCAGCTATTGAGTGCCCGCAGCATCCAGGCGGTCTTTTCGTGGACGCGCATGCGGTCCGAGATCAGCGCTGCCGAGGATTCATCATCGGCCTGCTGTGCCACCTTGAGCGCCTTGCGGCAGGTTTTAACCACCTGTTCGTGGCCTTCGGTCAAGGTGGTCACCATGTCCTTCGCGGCCGGTAATGCTTCCACTTCCTTAATGGCGCTGAGCTCGGCAAAAGCCTTGTAGGTGCCGGGCGCAAAGACATCGAGGGTACGGATTCTCTCGGCGATATCGTCCACCGCGGTGGCCAGTTCCAGGTAATGCTCCTCGAACATCAGGTGCAGCTCGCGGAACTGGGGCCCGGTCACGTTCCAGTGGAAGTAGTGGGTTTGCAGATACAGGGTATAGGAGTCAGCCAGCAGGCACTTCAGTCCTTCCGCCACTTCGTTGCGATCCTGTTCACTGATACCAATATCGATGCTGCTCATTACTCGTTCTCCTTCTCGGCACCCCATCATCGGGGTGCGTTTGAGTGAAGCGAGTATAGCGTTCATTGCCCGGTATGGCTGTTGAGTTAATATGAAGCTGAGATTCGTTGTAGTTGAAGACCCTTATCTCCGGAAGCTCAGTTCAGCAGATAGTCAGCCAGCGCCTGGTAAGCTGGCAGGGACGTTGGGTCGTTGGCAGCGTTGCCTGGGGTTGGGTGCGAGGCAAAGCGGACAATGACCATCTGCGCCGTGGGATCAATATAGATCGTCTGGCCATGAACACCTCTGGCCGCATAGGCACCATTGTCATTGTGAAAAAGCCACCAAAGGCTTTTATAGCTGCCATTCGGGATGGTGTCGTACCCCGCTTTGGCGAAATCCTCGGGGTTCGCACCGGCAGTGATACTTTTTATCGCATCTTTGGGAATCAGCTGCTCGCCGTTGAGTGAGCCTTCATCAAGCATCAGCTGGCCTATACGGGCCAGGTCTCTCAAGCCGCCGCTAAGGCCTCCACCCGCGAAAGGGGTTCCAATTGAATCGATGGTAAAATAAGCCTCTTGTTCGGCGCCTATTTTCTGCCAGATGCGCTCAGACAGAAGCTCCGCTATCGACTTCCCGGTGGCTCTGGCAATGATCCATCCCACCGCATCAACGTTTATGGTTTTATAGGCAAAGGCCTCGCCGTGTTGACCCTCGGGCTCAATAGTCTGCAGATATTCAAAATAACTTCGCGGGCCCTCGAATCCGGGAGGTTTGGGCAGGGGACTTGCGGCTTCGTTATATACCCAGACATCGGCCTTGGGATCGGTGTAATCCTCGCTGTATTTCAGCCCGGTTGTCATGTTCAGAATCTGTCGCAGTGTGGCATTGCCAAAAGCACCGGCTTTGAGCTCGGGAACGAGCTCGCCGGCGAGCGCGTGTTCATCGAGGACCCCTTCGGCAATCAGTATCTCCGCCATGAGTCCCACGATGGACTTGGTCATCGACATGATGGCGTGTTTTCCAAGCTCGTCCAGGCATCCCGAATAGCGCTCATACAGCACTTTTCCCTTGTGCAGAACAATGAGCCCATCGGTGTGATTTGCGGTGTAGGCCTCTGCCCAGCTCATCGTTTCCCCGGTATCGCTGCGCCGGAACTCGATTTGGTCAATGTTGCGGTCCGGCCGATATTCGAACGGGACAGGCGCGGCGAGGCCCCGTGATACCGCTTTGGTCGGCAGCAGCTGGCGAAGGTGGCAAACTGACCAGGTCAACTTGGGAAAGGAAAAGAAGTCGCGATCGCTGTTGCGGATGATACTGCCTTGCGGCGGCGGAAAACCTTCCATCCACGCCGCCTGATCCTGCCGGGTATCAGCCATTACCACGCCGCTGATGCCAACAGTTATTACTGTCGCCGCGATCCAGAGCCGGTTTTTGAGCATTTTGATGTGTGGGTACATGAGTCCGGAATCCTGGGTTCGTTGTTGTAAAGTCCCCAGTAAATATGGCCCGCCCGGCAGAATTCGAATCTGCGACCTCTGCCTCCGGAGGGCAGCGCTCTATCCAGCTGAGCTACGGGCGGAAAAACACGATGTTGTTGCAGGCTCGGGGCCTGCTGCCGCTGTCGGCATTGCCTCGGGGCGCCATTTTCCAATGACGCTTTTGAGGACGGCGGACTATAGCAAAGCCCGCCCGCAGGCTCAATAGATGGTTACACGCTTGTGGGGGGAGGGAACTTCGCAAAAATCGCTTCGGCGGCCTCATTGTATTCGGCCTGGTTCTGAACCTGCTCGTCGTACAGGCGGGTGCGGATAATGCCTCGCCATACCGACTGCTCAAGTTCCGGGTCGATCATATCGACGATAAAGGTGCCCTCGGTGTAGTCCCTGACTGAAATGTCCGTGGGAGTTCCGATGCACCCCCAGCAATTGTAAAGGCTGTAGCGATTGTAACCGTAATAAAGGCTCATCGTGCTGGGATAGGGGCGAGTACGCACGTCGGTCTTGAACTGGGTAACAAGGTGCCAGCTGACCAGCATATCGGCTTTGTCGGCATCGTCCACAAGCTCCAGGCCTTTATTGCGCAGCGCGTGTGCGATCGCGGCGTCAATCCGGTTTTTCTGCATATCGCTGAGCTGTAATGGGTTATCGCCCTCCACCAGGCCGGAGTTTTCGTAAAAGGCCACGGTTTGTACTTCGCTGAAATCATAACCCGGCTTGAAGTCTATATCGGGCTTGGGTGGCCCGACGGCACAGGCGGTAATGAACACCGCGCCCAGGATGAGAAGGCCGATACGACAGGTTACAGATACTGGCTTGATGTTCATGCTGGACTCCAAAACAACAACGGTGGCTCAGGTCAGGCGTTGCAGTTTCCCGTAGGCGGGCTTGTCACCTTACGCCGGTTCACATGAGTCTAGCAGATCCTGCAGGGTTGCCACGTGCTCGCGCGGCGCGCCGGCCCAGCGCTTGATCCGGCTATTTCGTTGCTGTTGCCAGTCGCGGTATGCAGGGGGCATGACGCTGTCCAGCTGATCCTCGAGGTCCCTGATCAACGGCAACAACTCGTGCTGGCGCCGTCCCAGGGCCGCTGACCATGGTTGAATGGCGCCGACAAAGTACTTCTCAATCACGGTGCGTACGATGTCGGCAGCGGCGGGCCGGAACTCACCCCTGCACAGCGGCCCCTGTTGCAGGCGCCGCTCCAGCAGAGCGTTGCCGGACTCGAGTGATTCCGCCTGTAATGCAAGGGCCTTGAGCAGGGCGCCGCCATCCCCCTTGGCCACTTCGCTCAGCTGAACTTCGAAGTCGAGATTATCCGCCCGGTAATCTCCCGCCAGCCAGCGCTCGGTGGCGCCATTGATGGCCGCCAGTGCCGAGAACACGCTACTGCTGGTTGCCGCCGGGTAATCTCCCAGTAGCGGGGGCACTTGCCACAGTTTCCGGTACTCGTGACTCGCCAGGGTGGCATTGAATATCAAGGTCGGCAGCTGCGCCGTTTTCTGCCGCCGTGCCTGTTCCAGGTCATTGGCCAGGGCATCGCGACCCTCGGCGCGCAGCGTGGTGATACACGCCGGTGCCAGCTGCAGGAATTCCAGCTCCAGTAACAGGCGTTGCGACGGTGTTGCCATGAGCCCCAGGCTGCTATTGCGCTTGCCGATGGTGATCTGCACTTCGCAGCCGGTCAGTGCCAGGAAGTCCAGCGCCCCCAGGTTTCCCGGCACGGTTTCAAGCTGGAGCTCCCGGCGCGGCGGCATCCGCGGCACGGTTTGCGCCTGCAATTCCGGTATCGGTGTATCCAGCGGGCGTGCCAGCCGCTCAAGATAGGTTTCCAGCGCCGCGTCCGGGCCCTTGCCGCCGCAACCGGCGAGTAGCAGCAACAGCAGCCCCGCCAAGCTCGTAAAAATGGCTCGACCGGGCCGCTGCCGCCGGTAATAACGCACAGCCGGGTGATAGCCAGCGCCGGCTGCGCGTCGGTTAGTCGCCTGCGAGTGCCGCTTTGGCACGGGGCAGCCAGGCGTGAATGTTGCTGCAGCTCTCGGGAACAGCCTCCTTGATCCAGCCGGCAAACTCGACGCAGGTCAGCAGGTCGATATCAGCCATTGAGAAGGTGTCATTCACCAGGAACTTACTGTCTGCCAGTGCGGCGTCTACCATGGTCCAGCCACCTTCAAGGCGCGCACGACCACGCTCAACCAGTGCCGGTATCTGTTCCAGGCTGATCGGGCCGGGCAGCGCGCGGCCGGCAAAGGCCGGGTTACCGTTGCGGAAGACTTCGGCGATCGGGTGAAACAGCGTATTGAAGAGCCGATGACACCAGCTTATTACCAGGGCTTTTTGCAGCGCACCGGTGCCCATTAGCGGTCGCTCCGGGTACAGTTCTTCGAGATAGACACAGGCGCCGATCACTTCCGTGAGGACTGTGCCGTCGTCCAGTACCAGCGCGGGCACGGTGCCCAAAGGGTTGATTCGACGGAAATCTTCTCCCAGCTGCTCCAGCTTCATCATGTTCACCTGCTCGGTATCGATCTCGATACCCTTGTAGTCCAGTAACATTTGCAGGCGGCGGGCGTTCGGGGCGGCGTCAAAGGTATACAGTTTCATAATGGCAGTCCGAAGAGGATGGATGCCCTATGGTACGGGGAAATCCCTTCTCGGGGCCAGTATCTGTTCCTTTAGGGTGTTTGTGGCATTGTGGCGAGTTTTCCCGCAGCGCATAAGTGGCTATAATGCGCCCCCAAACCCGAGAGGATAGCGTAGTGATCAGCCGAATTGTTTTAAGTATGGTGGTGTTAGGTGTGGCGATGGCAGCGGGCGCGGTCAACCTGACCGACAAACAGCGCGCGGAAGTCGAGGCGCGTATCAAGCCCTTCGGCGAAGTATGCCTGCAAGGTGACACCACCTGCGGTGGCCCTGCCGCCGCGGCGGAAGATGCGGTGGCTCGCTCGGGTGAGGATGTTTATAACGCCGCCTGCCTGGCCTGTCATGCCTCCGGCGCGGCCGGGGCACCGGTCGTGGGTGATGTGGAGGCCTGGGCCGACCGTATAGCCAAGGGCATGGATGTCTTGTATGACGCGGGTGTTAACGGTATCGCGGGAACCGGTATGATCGCCAAGGGTGGTTGTATGGACTGCTCCGACGATGAGGTGATCGCCGCTGTTGATTACATGGTCGAGAACAGCCGCTGATAGCATCGCGACAGCACCACTGAAAAGGCCCCCATGCCGGAACCGGCATGGGGGCCTTTTCAGTTTGAAGCCAGGAGCGGGTTGAATTCAGCTGAACAGGGACTTCAGGCTGCTCAGGGTTTCACTGGCGCGCTGTTCATTGGCCTCGGCGGTGTCGGCATCGCCGCCCTGCCACTGCAGGTCATCTATCGGTAGTTCGGCGAGGAAACGGCTGGGTTCGCAGCTGATGATTTCGCCGTACTGGCGTCGCTTCAGGGCCATGGTCATGGTTAGCGTCTGCTGTGCCCGGGTAATGCCGACATAGGCCAGGCGGCGCTCCTCGGAAATATTGTCTTCCTCGATACTGGCGCGGTGTGGCAGCAGGTTTTCTTCCATGCCGATAATGAACACGTGGGGGAATTCCAGGCCCTTGGAGGCGTGCAGGGTCATCAGCTGCACATTGTCGGGGCTGGCGTCCTCGTCCTCCTGTTGTTCCAGCATGTCCCGCAGCAGCAGGCGGCTCACGGCTTCATCGAGATCAAGTTCGTCGTCCTGCATTACCCGTTCCAGGCTGTCGACCAGGAAGGTGACATTGCCCATGCGCCGTTCGGCAACATCCTCACTGGAGCTCAGTTGCAGCAGCCAGTCGGCGTAATCAATATCGCGGATCAGCTGGCGTATGGCGGTGATACCGCCGCCGCCCCCACTCTGGCGGCGCAGGCCGGCGAGCCACTGGTTGAACTCCCGCAAGCGGCGCAGGCCCGCCTCGGGCAGCACACTGCCGTCGATATGTTGCAGGGCCTGGCTCATGCTGCAGTGTTTGCTGTTGGCGTAATTGCCCAGGGCTTCGAGGGTGGAGGGTCCCAGTTTGCGACGGGGTACATTGGCGATACGTAAAAAAGCGTTATCGTCATTTTCGTTCACCAGCAGGCGCAGGTAGGCCATGATGTCCTTGACCTCGTTGCGGGCAAAAAACGACGTGCCGCCGCTAAGGTGATAGGGGACCTGCTGTTGCTGCAAAGCCAGTTCCAGCAGCCGCGACTGGTGATTGCCGCGGTACAGCACGGCATAGTCGCCAAAGCGGGTACGCTTGCGCAGTTTGTGGTCCAGGATCTCCGCCACCACCTGATCCACTTCATGCTGTTCGTCGGTGCAGCGAATGGCTCGCAGCTGATCGCCGTAGCCCAGTTCACTCCACAGTTGCTTTTCAAACACGTGCGCATTGTTGGCGATCAGGATATTGGCGGCTTTGAGAATGCGCGCCGTGGAACGATAGTTCTGTTCCAGTTTGACTACCCGCATACCCGGGAAATCCTCCTGCAGCAGGGCCAGGTTTTCCGGCCGGGCACCGCGCCAGGCATAAATGGACTGGTCGTCATCCCCCACCACGGTGAGCCCGCCGCGCAAGCCTACCAGTTGCCGGACCAGCAGGTACTGGCTGGCGTTGGTGTCCTGGTATTCGTCCACCAGCAGGTAATGCAGCTGGTTCTGCCATTTCTCCAGAATGTCCGGCTGGTGCTCGAAGAGGATGGTGGGCAGCAGAATCAGGTCATCAAAATCCAGCGCGTTATAGGCCTTCAGGGCTTGCCGGTAGCGCTTGTAGGCCTGGGCAAAGAGCATGTCGGCGGGGCTTTTGGCATGGGCCAGGGCCTCCTCGGGTAGTACCCGGTCATTTTTCCAGTTGGAGATCCGCTGCTGGATCAGCGGCGCCTGGTCGCCCTCGGCGCCGTGTTCCTGGATCAGCAGGGCCTTGATCAGGTTGCGGGTGTCCTCGCCATCAAAAATGGAAAATCCTCTTTTCATGCCCAGGGTCTTGCTCTCGGCACGAATGATCTTCAGGCCCAGCTGGTGAAAGGTGCTTACCGTGAGTCCTTCCATGGCGCGACTGCCGAGCAGTTTGCCCACCCGCTCCTTCATTTCCCGGGCAGCCTTGTTGGTAAAGGTGACAGCGGCAATATGCTTCGGCTTGATGCCGCACTGTTCCACCAGATAGGCGATTTTCCGGGTGATTACGCTGGTCTTGCCGCTGCCGGCACCGGCCAGTACCAGCATGGGGCCGTCGATATAGCGCACAGCCTCGCGCTGGCGTGGATTGAGTTGGGTCACGGAAGTTGATCTGGCGCTGGAAATGGTCGGCAAGTGTAACAGGAACCGGCCCTGGGGCGCAGGCGTCTCAGCAGGAACTCGTGCCGGGCGACGATTAATAATGTCATCTTCAGTGATTAGACTCCGCACTCCATTCCTGGAATCCTTATAATGGCCGGGAACCAGAAGACCGATGCAGGCCTCCACATGAACGATCGTATTATCCCCGGTATCGCCGACCCTTCATTTGCCGCGAACGAAGAACCACGGCGCGCGCCCGTGTCCCAGCCCGATTTCCAGGCGGTGATCGCCGCCCGCTACCCGCGGCGCGACATTCTGCGTGGTGGTATCGGGCTGGCGGTGGCCAGCCTGTTCGGGGCCGGCCTGTCGGGTATGGCCCTGGCGGGTGCGCGGGTGCCGGGTCCACGGAAAAGTAACTTGCTGGGCTTTGAGCCGGTTCCGGTGAGCCGCGCCGATACCGCCGTGGTGCCGGAAGGTTACCGGGTACAGGTGCTGTTGCCCTGGGGTGAGCCGATCAGCGGTGACTATCCGGCCTTTGGCCAGCATAACAGCGGTGCCGACCAGGCCACGCAAATGGGCTCCCATCACGACGGTATGCATTTTTTCCCGCTTGCAGGCAGCTCCAGTGAGGGTTTGCTGGTGCTCAACCACGAGTATGCCGAGCCCCGGCTGATGCACGCTGCCGCTGCCGGTGTTGCGCTGGCCAGTTACGATGTGCCGCTAAAGGTCGATGGCAGTCGTGATCCCGGCCAGGTATTGAAGGAAATGAATGCCCACGGCGTTAGTGTCGTGCGCATTCGCCGGGGTGAAAATGGCCACTGGGAACTGGTGCGCGACGCGCTTAACCGGCGGATCACCGGGCTGACGCCGATGGCATTCAGCGGCCCTTTGCGCGGCGACCCTCGCCTGCAGACCCGTTTCAGCCCGGAAGGCACTCTTGGTCGCGGCACCCTCAATAATTGTTCCCACGGGGTTACGCCCTGGGGCACCTACCTGGCCTGTGAGGAAAACTGGCGCTATTATTTTGTGCACGAGGGCAGCGACGTCCCCGCCAGCCTGTCCCGTTATGGGGTAGGCCCGATGAATGCCTGGCGCTGGCACCTGGCTGCTGCCAATGCCGGTACGGAGGCGGATATCTATGCCCGTTTCGACGCTACGCCCCGCGCGAACAGCCCACACCAGGATTACCGCAACGAGCCCCACGGCTTTGGCTGGGTGGTTGAGCTGGATCCGTTCAATCCCGCAAGCGTACCGGTCAAGCGCACCCACCTGGGCCGCTTTGCCCACGAGGGCGTGGTGTTTGCCCCCGCGCAGGAAGGCAAGCCGGTGGTCCTGTATAGCGGCGATGACTCCGTGTTCGAATATATTTACAAGTTTGTCTCCACCCGGCCCTATCACCCGGCAAGCGCAGACGGCTCACTGCTGGATGACGGTACCCTGTACGCCGCACGCTTCAACGAGGATGGCACTGGCGAGTGGCGGGCACTGGCTCCGGGGGTGAACGGCCTGACCGCAGACAAGGGTTTTGCCACCCTTGCCGATATCCTGCTGAATACACGTGGCGCGGCCGACGTGGCTGGCGCCACGCCGATGGATCGCCCGGAGTGGGGCGCGATAGATCCCGGCACCGGCCATGTATATTTCACCCTCACCAAGAATACCCGGCGCACCGAGCAGCAGGCCGGTGGACCCAACCCCCGGGCCGGTAACCACGCGGGCCAGATCGTGCGCTGGCGCGAAGCAGGGGATGACCACGCGGCCATGGGTTTTACCTGGGAGCTGTTTTTACTGGGCGGGGATACCGAGACCGGGAGGGATCTTCAGGGCAGGGCACTGACCGATGCCAACCTGCTGTCCAATCCCGACGGCCTCTGGTTTGATGCGGACCGGCGCTTGTGGATACAAACCGATATCTCTGACCTGGAACTGAACCAGGGGCCCTACCAGCCAATGGGCAATAACATGATGCTGGCGGCGGATCCCGATAGCGGCGAAGTCCGGCGCTTTTTTACCGGCCCCGCGGGCGCGGAGATTACCGGTTGTGTCACCACACCGGACCAGACCACGATATTCATCAATATCCAGCACCCGGGTGGTAGCACGACGGCGAAAGATTTCGCCCGAGGCAAGCTGGATAGTCATTGGCCCCAGGGCGGTAGCGCAGTGCCGCGCTCGGCCACGGTGGTGATCACTCGTATTGATGGCGGCAAGATCGGCGCCTGATTGGCGCCAGCGCGACGCCATAGCCTGCTTACACCATAGCCTGCTAGCCCAGCCGCTCCAGCAACAAGGCACTGCCGGTGCCCGCGGCGCCAGCCGCGGAGACCACGCCCCACTGCAGGTCCCGGCGCTCGAGTTCATCCAGCAGGGTGCCGGCCATTATCGCGCCGGTAGCACCCATGGGGTGGCCCAGGGCGATGACCCCGCCATTCACATTGAGTTTGTTATCGTCAATTCCCAGTGCCTGCATGGCGACCACGCTGATCGCGGCAAAGGCCTCGTGAATTTCGAACAGGTCGATGTCGGTGCTGGTGAGGCCCTGGTCCGCGAGCAGTTTACGGGTGGCTTCAATGCAGCCGCTGAGCACCTGCAGCGGGTCCGCATTTACAGTAGCGGTCGCGGTGATTCGGGCACGGGGTTTAACGCCGTTGCTGATGCCCCAGGCTTCGTCCGCCACCAGTACCAGTGCCGCGCCATCGGCCATCGCCGGTGAGTTGCCGGCGGTGTGGATATGGTCAATGTGCGCAAGCTGCGGGTAGCCCGCCTGCTGGAAGGCGTCAATGCCGGCAGCACCTGCCTTGGCAAATGCCGGGGGCATTGCGGCCAGCTGTTCTGTAGTCGTGCCCGCGCGGATGCATTCATCCCGGTCAACCCGGCTACCGTCTTCCAGGGTGATGGGTACAATGGAGCTGAACCAGCCCTGCTCGCTGGCGTGTGCGGCGCGTTGCTGGCTGGCAAGAGCCACGGCATCGGCCTGCTCCCGGGTAATGCCGTGCAGGCTGGCGATCAGGTCGGCCCCATTGCCCATCATCAGCATCTTGCAGCGGGCGGCAAATGCGGGGTCCATGAATACCCGGGCCTGGTCTGACAGCATGGGCACCCGTGACATCATCTCAATGCCTCCAGCGACCGTCACCCCGGCCTGGCCCGCGCCCACCTTCAGGGCGGCCAGGGCGATGGCGTCAATGCCGGATGAACAGTAACGGTTTACGGTGAGCCCGGGTACGCTACCCGGCCAGCCGGCATAAAGTGTGGAGGTCTTGGCGATATTGCCCGCCTGTTCACCCTGCTGGGTCACGCAACCCAGGATCACATCATCCACCTGGGCGGGATCCAGCGGATTGCGCTCGACAAGCGCGCTGTACAATTGCTGCAGCAATGCCTGCGGGGTCAGCGAATTCAGGCTGGCGCCCTCTTTGGCCCGACCGCGAGGACTGCGCAACGCGTCATAAATAAAAGCGGACTTCATGAACCAACTCCAACAATAAGACTGACACAGGTGGTGGCACTGCCACCGAGGTTAAACGTCGCCATGTTTTCGGCCCCGGGCAGCTGGCAGGCGCCGGCTCGACCGGTCACCTGGCGGGCACAATCCAGTGCCATACGCACCCCGGTGGCGCCCACCGGGTGGCCCAGGCCGATGAGGCCCCCGCTGGGATTGATGGGGAAATCACCATCGCGGGTAATGCGGCCCTCTTCCACGGCTTTCCAGCTCTCTCCTGGCGCGGTAAGGCCACTGTGGTCTATGGCCATGTATTCGGTGACCGAAAAACAGTCGTGGGTTTCCAGGCCATCCAGGTCACTGATATGGTTGAAACCGCCGCGCTGCAGGGCGTCCTGCATCATCATCTGCACATGCGGAAACAGCAGCGGCTGGCCGGCGCTGAGCTGCAGTTTGCGCTCCAGCAGGATGGGGGCAGAGCGGTGTCCCCAGCCCTTGATGCGGGGAATATCCGCCAGTCTTTTCCCGGTGCGAACAGCATATTGCCAGGCGGCCTTTTCACTACCGAGGATGAGGCAGGCGGCACCATCGGTTATCTGCCCGCAATCCATTTTGCGCACCAGGCCTTCAATCACCGGGTTCAGGTTGTCATCCTGGGTAAAGCACCCGGGCGGGAATTGCCACTCGCGGGTCTGGGCCCTGGGGTTGGCCTTGGCATTGCCGAAATTGATCTCGGCGATACGCGCCAGGTGCTCACTGCTGATCCCATGGCGCTGCTCATATTCCCGGGTGATGCGGTCAAACATGTGCGGCCAGGGGTAGACGCAGTCGGTGGCCTCGTGCCCCTGCCAGGCGGCCGCACCCAGATACTCCGCCCCGGTTTTGCCGTTGACATTGCGCATTAACTCCAGGCCCAGCACGCCGGCCACATCGTAATGCCCGGCTTCAATGTCGCGCATGGCGCTGAGCATGGCGATGGAGCCCGAGGCGCAGGCGGCCTCGTGGCGGGAGGTGGGGATCGCTGCCAGCTCCGGGTAAACCTGGCCGAAAAAGCCGTTGATCAGGCCCTGGCCGGTAAACAGTTCACCGGCAAAGTTACCCACGTGTCCCACCTCGATTTGCCCCGGATCAATATCGGCGTCGGTAATGGCATCGGCCAGTGCCGCGGCGAACAGGTCATAAATTTCCAGTCCTTCCCGCGACCAGTTGCGGGCAAAGTCGGTTTGGGCGCCGCCCAATATGTACACCTGGCTCATGTTGATATTCCTCGTTGCAGGACCTGTTGCGCAAGCTCGCTGCGCACTACTTTACCCACCGGATTACGCGGCAGTGCGGCAAACACCTCCAGTCGCTCCGGGAGCTTGAATTTCGCTATGCCCTTATCCTCCAGCCAGGCGCAAAGCGCGCCGAGTTCCGGCGCGATTGTGTCTTCCGCGGGGACAATGCAGGCGCATATTTTTTCTTCAAGCTGTGGGTCAGGGTAGGCACACACTGCCGCCTCGGCCAGTCCCGGAAAGCCCTCCAGCAGAATATCCAGTTCCGCCGGGGATATTTTCATGCCGCCGCGATTGATGATGTCCTTGCAGCGGCCAACGATGCGGTAGTAGTGGGCGGGTTCGCCGCAGATTTCCACCAGGTCACCAGTGCGAAACAGGCCGTCGTCAGTAAAAACACCGGCGCCATCATGATCCAGGTAGCCATCGAATACAGCCGGGCCAGCAATACAGAGTTCCCCCGGAATGCCGGCCCGGGTGATCTCCACGCCCGACTCGGGGTCAATGACCCGAGTGGTAATGGAGGCATGAGAGTGTCCGGTCCAGGGCATATCGGGTGCGCCAAAGCGGGGGAACATGCGGGCACGATACTCGGCGCTGGCGGCCGTTTCGGGGGTGGAGAACAGGCTGATGCCCTCGTTGGAGCCGTAAAAATTGATGATGGGCTTGCCGTACTCCCCTTCGATCACCTCAATCATTGCTGGCGACAGGGGTACCGAGCCGGAGCCGAACGCGCGCACACTGCTGAAATCACACTGCTGCCACAGGGCCGGCTGCTGGGCCAGTTTGTTGAGCAGGGCCGGTGGGGCAATGGTGAAGTTGACCTGCTCTTCCTGGATCTGGCGCAAAAACATGGGCGGGTCCATCGGCTGGTGCAGCACCAGTTTGCAGGCGTTGATGACCGAGGGGAACAAAAAGCCGCCCAGGGCCGCCATGTTAACCAGGGGAAACGGCACCAGCAGGGTTTCGCCGGGCTGGTAGTTACCGGCCGCCATGGTGTTGCGGGCCATCGCCCGCCACATGTTATGGGAGCGCGGTACACCTTTGGGGGTGCCGGTGGTGCCGGAGGTCCAGACAACAGTGAGAATGTCATTGGCGTCCCCGGGATTCTGCTCGCGGTAGCGGGCCAGTACCTCGGCCGGTCCACGGTCTGCGGACTGGTCAAAATACAAATCGGCACCTGGAGACCAGACCGGGGTGTCGGGTAGTACCTGGCGCGCCTGGGCAGCGAGTGCCTGGCCCCGGAAATCGTCGAGCGTGATCATTGCCGCCGGCTGCAGGGTCGCTGCGAAACGGGCAATTTCGTGGCTGCCGTATTGCACCGCCAGCGGCGATATCACGACTCCCAGCTTGCTGCAGGCGTAATAGCACAAAGCCAGCTCGCTGATATTGGGTAATTGCACCAGCAGCCGGTCGCCGTGCTGCAGTCCCCGGGCCAGTAATTGTGCCGCCAGCGCGTCGCTGAGCGAATCCAGCTCGCGAAAACTGATGCGGCGGCAGGGTAGGCCGGTCAGTTCCTGTTTGTTGGGCTGGTCCACCAGGGCAGTGCGGTCCGGGTGGTCACCTGCCCGGGCGGCAAGAATGCCGTGCAGGGTTTCATCGCCCCAGAAACCGGCGCTGGTCATGGCCTTGATACGTGCTTCCGAACTGGTCTGCATGATCTGATCTCCGCCGGTTACTCCGCGCAAGCGGCCCGGTATTCGGTTTCCAGCCGATCGACCAGAGTTGCGATCGGCAGAATGTCATGAATGGCACCCACGCCCTGTCCCGCGGCCCACACATCCCGCCAGCGTTTGGCATCGCTGGAGCTCTTGAGAATATCAACGGCCCCCGCTGCGGGCATATTGTCCGGATCATAGCCGGCCTCCACGAGGCTGGCGCGCAACCAGTTGGCCTTGACCCCGGTGAGGGCGTCGGAGCACACAATATCGGCGCCGGTGGCGTCCACCACCATTTGTTTGTAGGCCGGCACCGCCATGCTTTCTTCCGTGGCGATGAAGCGGGTACCCATGTAGGCATAATCGGCTCCCAGCACCTGTGCGGCGCGAACCGCACGCCCGGTGGAGATGCCGCCCCCGAGCACGATATCACCGTCCCAGAACTCGCGTACTTCCTCAACAAAGGCAAAGCCCGACTGTTGCCCGGTATGGCCACCGGCTCCCGCGGCGACCAGTACCAGGCCATCCACGCCGGCCTCTATCGCCTTGCGCGCAAAACGGGTGTCGATGACATCGGCGAAGACCTTGCCGCCGTAGCCGTGGACCTCGTCAACGGCCTCTTTCGGGCTACCCAGAGCCGAGATTACCAGTGGTGCGCGATACTTCACTGCCAGCGCCAGGTCTTCGAAGCGACGGGTATTGGAGCGGTGCATCATCAGGTTCATGGCCCAGGGGCCGTCCTTTTCGCCGCCAACCGCGGCGGTAATCTGTTGCAGCCAGTTTTCCAGTTCGTCGGTAGTGCGGGCATTCACCGAGGGAAAGGTGCCGACGATCCCGGCCTTACAGCTGGCAATCACCATGTCGGGACCGGACTGCAGGAACATGGGTGCCTGGAAGACGGGGATGCGAAGGGCAGCGAGGCTTGGCGTCATGGCTAGGGAGTCCAGTGTAACTTGTATTAAAAGACCGTATGGTAATTCACCCCTCTGTCCCAGGCAAGGTTGGGGCGCTCAGCCTCGCTCGCAACAGACCGTGGGAGCATTACCGCGATTTGCGTCGGGGCAGGGGTATCAGGCCGCTGGTTGTGGCCATGTACTCGGCATAACCGGGCTTTTCCCGCGCCAGTTTCTTGTCCAGGGTACGCTGGCCGGTGACATTCACGATCAGATAACTGTAAGCGAGTGGTCCGATGATGGTCAGAAAGCCAAATGGCACCTCGCAGGCAACCAGCCAGATACCCCACCACACACACAGTTCGCCGAAATAATTGGGGTGGCGGGAATAGCGCCACAGTCCCGTGCACAGCACTGTGCCCTTGTTGCTCGGGTTCGCCCTGAAATATTGCAGTTGCCGGTCGGCGACGGTTTCCGTCACCAGGCCGAGCAGCCACAGGGCTGTGCCGGCGATTGCCAGCCAACCGGGCGCTTCAGTGCCCTGCTGCATCCCCACTTGTACTGGCAGCGATGCCAGCCATAGCACCAGCGCCTGCAGAAGAAATACCTTGCGCAGGCTGAGCCAGATAAAGCGGCGCTCACTGTCCACCCAGCTGCGCAGCCTGGTGTAGCGTGGGTCCTCGCCGTGACCCCAGTTGCGCGCCATCAGGTAGGCGGTAATACGAACTCCCCATAACAGCACCATTGTCAGCAGCAGCCACTGCAGCGGGCCGGTGGCGTCTGCCAGGAGAAAGCTGACCCCGGTAATCGCCAGAATGATGAGAGCGAAGAACATGTCGATGATACTGACATCGCGCAGCGGGATACTGGCGAGCCAGAGAATGGTCGCGGCCGCAACAGCGACCCCGAGATTAATGGCAAGCAGGCCGACAAGCTCCATCACTGTGGCATCCCTTTGATAAAGTCCCGAAACAGGGCTATTGCAGAGCGAAAATCCCGGTCGAGAGGTTGTGCCGCAAGAGTCTCCCAGGCTTCCGCCATGGACATTGCCTGTGGCCGCTGCAATCCCGCGGCCATTAGCGGCCTGGCCCGGCTGAGCCGGTTGCCCCCGGCAATCAGGGTCTCACCGTTCAGGCTGCATTGGTCGCTGGCCAGCCAGGCGACAGCGGGCGCCACCGCGGCGCTGGTGAGCTGTTCCTTCAGCGCCGGTGACAGGCTTTGCTCGGTCATGGCCGTTGCGGCAAAGGGCGCAATGGTGTTAACCCGGACCCCGTGTGAGCTTCCCTCCAGCGCCAGCGCCTGGCAAAGCCCGATTAACCCGGCTTTTGACGCAGAGTAGGCCGGCAGGCCATGCTCGCCGTACAGCCCTGCCGCGGAACTGCTGACGATGATTGCGCCGCGACGCTCCCGGTAAAAATGCGCGAAAATGGGGTGTAGCAGGTGGGCTGTCCCCATGAGGTTGATGTCAACAATGCGCCGGAATTCCGCCAGAGACTGTTTGTGAAAAGACGTGGCCTCGGATACGCCGGCATTGGCGATTACGGCATCGAGTTGCCCGAAATGATCCAGGCTCAGCGCCAGTAACCGCTGCCCACAATCGGGCTCTGCCGCATCGCTGTAATCCGCAATTGCCTGCCCGCCCGCGGCCTCGATTTCTGCAACAACGGCATCGGCACTGCGCACGCTATCGGTGGCGTGACTGCGGTTGTTAACGACCACCCGTACGCCCAGGGCAGCGAGATACAGTGCATAGGCACGGCCCAGGCCCTTGCCGGCGCCGGTGATGATCATCACTTTTCCCGCAAGTCCGTGTGGGTCATGGTCAGTCATTTCAATTTCGGCTCGCAGGTGACTTTTATAAACAGACCGGGAGCTTACCCAAGCCGCGGCTGACTGGCAAGTATCCGGATTCAATACGTCCTGCGCCGTATTTTTATACTTGCATAAAAATACTACGTACCTATAATCCCTCTGAAATCCACTCGCACCGAGCGCTTTGGCGGTGGAACCAGATTACCAGGGAGCGAACTATGCGAAGCCTGAGCAAGGTCACCGAATATCCGTCTGTTGAGCAATGTATCGGCGGCGCAGCTGATTTCAGCGACACCCAGCCGTGGATCTATACCCTCGATAACCCGTACCTTCACGGTGTATACGCGCCAACATCGAACCAGCTGGATGTGTCGGGTTTGCGAGTGGAGGGCCAGTTGCCCGCCGACCTGGAGGGCGCCTATTTCCGCAATGGTCCCAATCCATTGCTTGAGCCTAAAAACCGCTATCACCCCTTTGATGGTGACGGGATGGTGCACGGTGTTTATTTCCGCGATGGCCAGGTGGCCTACCGCAATCGTTATGTGAACACGCTGGCGCTGCAGGATGAACACGCCGCTGGTCGCTCGGTGTCTCCCGGGGTCATGGGGCCCTTTGATTACTCCCTGTCCCAGTTCGGGATCAAGGATACCTCCAATACCGATATTTTCTTCTATAACGGCGACCTGATGAGCCTGTGGTACAACGCCGGTCATCCCTATCGGATGGACGCGGCGGACCTCTCCACCAAGGGATATTATGACCTGGAGGGCCGCAGCCAGCGGCGTTTGTCCGCCCACTCCAAGGTTGATCTCGCTACCGGTGAGCTGCTGTTTTTTGATTATGGCGACACGCCGCCCTACATGACTTATGGCGTAGCGGATGCCAACGGCAAACTATTGCACGAGGTGGCTATTGACCTGCCGGGCCCGCGCTTGCCCCACGATATCGGCTTTACCACCCACTATACGATCCTCCATGACCTGCCCTTCTTCCACGACATGGAAGTGCTGAACCGGCACGGCTACCGGGTGCTGACTTTCCACAAGGATATTCCCACCCGCTTTGGCCTTATTCCCCGCCACGGGGCCGGCAGCGAAGTACGCTGGTTCGAGTGCGAACCCTGCTACATCCTCCACACCAGCAATTGTTGGGAAGAGGGCGACTGGGTCATCATGGACGGCTGCCGCTCCACCAACCCCATGCCGGATGCCCAGCCCGGGGAGGGCGAACTGGCCTCGATGCTGGCGTATATGCGCCTTGAGGCCAATAACTACCGCTGGCGTTTCAACCTGCGCACAGGCGAGGTGCGCGAGGGCGATATTGATGACCTCAACACTGAATTCAATAAAACCAATCCGTTGTACCACGGCCGCAAGAGTCGCTATGCCTACCACCAGCGTATTCCCCTGCACCATGAGGGCGGCTTTACCCTGCGTTTCACAGGCCTGGTGAAATACGACAACGATACCGGCAAGCGCTGGCAGTGGGATTATGGCCCAGGGGTCTTCGGCAGCGAGGCGGTATTCGCGCCTCGCCGCGGTGCCACGGCCCTGTCCGCGGAAGATGATGGCTATGTGATCACCCTGGTGACGGACAGTAACACCTGGGAATCGCGCTGCCTGGTCTTTGATGCCACCGATATAGAGGCCGGGCCGGTGGCTCGCGTGGTCATGCCTCACCGTGTGCCCTTTGGTTTCCATGCCACCTGGGCCCGTGGCGAAGATCTGTTTGCTGCGCGCTGAACCGGCGCCGTTGGCGCAATAGAAAGAGTTGATCCAGACTGATTGACTGAATAAACCATTATCCCGTAAGAGGTTGCCATGAAAAATAACAAGCTTCGTATCGCCATTTCCGCCCTGGTTCTGCTCCCTGCGTCCCTGCCCATGATGGCCTCTGCCCAGCAACAGCTGGAAGAGGTGGTTGTGACCGCAGAACGTCGCGCCCAGAGTATCCAGGATGTGCCCCTGTCGGTTGCGGCCCTCGCCGGCAGCGATATTGAGGTGGGCAAGATCAGTAGCCTCAACGATATCGCCTTCCGTACACCGGGGCTCACGTTCAATCAATTCGGTATTGGGGAGCCGCGCATCTATATCCGTGGTATCGGCAACAGTTCCGATTCCGCTGCCAGCGACCCCGCCGTGGGTGTGTTCCTGGACGAAGTCTACATAGGCCGTACCGGCGGCGTCGGTTTTGACATGTTTGATCTGGAGCGGGTCGAAATCCTGCGGGGGCCCCAGGGTACGCTCTACGGCAAGAATACCAATGGGGGCGCGATCAATATCGTGACGTCACGCCCTTCCCAGGAAACCGAGGCCAAGGTCCGGGTTTCATTAGGTACTGACAGGCTGCGCCATTTCCAGGGCCTTTTGACTGGCGGTATAACCGATAATATCGCCGGTAAACTGGTGTATTCCTATCGTGAGCGCGATGGCTTTGGGCAGAACGTCATCACCGAAGACCAGATTGCAACCTCGGGTAACCTGGGCAGCAGCCCGATTATCGGCGAGAGCGTCGGCGCCGCCGGTGCCGGCGAAGAGCTGGATGACGCCCAAAACGTCAGCTTCCGCGCCCAGCTCATGTTCGACCTGGGCGAGCGTGCCGACCTGCTGCTGAGCGGTGACTACAGCCGCGACGAAACCAACGGTCCCTGCCGCCATATCCAGAATGTTGACAACGCGATTGCGGGTCTCGCCCCGTTCTGGCGTATCGGCATGTCCGAAAGTTATATGGCCGATGACCGCAACTGCGCCACCCAGTTTGATACTGACCAGGAGCGGGAAATTCACGGACTCATGGCCCGCCTCGAGTACGATATGGGCTGGTCGATGCTGACGTCCATCACCGCGTGGCGCGCCAGTGAATACACCTGGGTGGATGACCTCACCGGTGTTCCCCTGAACGATCTGGATGCGCCATCGCCTCCCGGTGTGCCACTCCCCCCGGGCTTTTTCACCGTCCCCGGTAACGTGATTAACGGTGCCGATGAAGACGCCTCACAGTTTTCCCAGGAGTTCCGGGTGGCCGGTAATACCGACACACTGAACTGGTTGGGGGGGCTGTTTTTCATGGAGGAAGATGTCGAGCGTGCCGAGGAGTTTTACACCCAGTACAGTACTCCCCTGCAGGGGCTGGGGCTGGCTGCTGTAGGCGATGTCTTGTTCGAACAGGACAACACCACCACCAGCTACGCCGTTTACGGACAGGTGGACTGGGACTTCACTGAGCAGATGACCCTGACCTACGGTGTCCGCTGGGCCGAGGATGAAAAGGAAATCACCCAGGACGCGCAGGACCTGCTGGGCACCACCCCCTCCGGTGTGCCACTTATCCTGCCCTCTTTTCCGGCACCGGTGTCGGCGGAGGATTCGTGGTCGGAGGTGACCCACAAGCTGTCGTTGACCTGGCGGCCCACCGATGACCTGATGCTTTATGCCACCTATTCCGAGGGCTTCAAGAGCGGCGCCTTCCAGTCGCAGACTAACCTGCCCAGTGTCGCAACGGAATCGGTGGACCCCGAAGTGGTGGAGAACAGGGAAGTGGGCATGAAGTCGGCCTGGCTGGATAATCGCCTGCAACTCAACTTCTCCTACTACGATATGGATTACGAAGACCTGCAGGTGTTTGAGCTCAACAACCGTTTCCTGCTGGTGCTACTGAATGCCCAGGCAGAGTCGCGCGGGTTTGAGGCATCGATTGATGTCATGCCGCTGGAAAATCTCACGGTGAATGCCAGCTATAACTGGAGCGAGGCCACGTTTGATGAATTCATCAACTCCAATGGCCTGGACCTGTCTGGTAACGACCTTCCCTTTGCGCCTGACCAGTCACTCACTGTGACAGCCAATTACCGGGTTGCACTCAACAATGGCGGCACTGTGGATGTGGGCGGCAGCTACAGCTGGAAGGATGATTACTTCAGCGGGCCCCAGAATCGCGAGGTGGAACGCCAGGAAAGTGTGGCGATGGTTGACGCCAATGTCAGCTGGACCAGCGCTGACGGTTCCCTCAGCGTGGATGTCTGGGGTAAAAACCTCAATGATGAGCTGCAGATTTCCAACCGTATTGTCGACCCTACTGGCGTAACCTCGGAGTTTTACATGCCGCCGCGTACTGCCGGGGTTACTCTTACCAAGAGTTTCTGATGAAATTGTTGCAGCCTGCCTGCTTCGGGTGGGCTGCAATAACCAACCTTATCCGTAGACCCTTGAAAAGATTGCTGCAGGGCCGCCGTAAATCGGTGGAGGCAGCGCAGACTTTCCCCTATTATCTTTGCCTATGAGCCGAGAGCCACTTACCATCCTTTTTGCGGACGTCACCGATAGCGCCAGCCTGTTCGAGCAACGTGGGGATGAATTCGCGCGCGAGACCATTCTCCACATGCTGACATTGTGCGCCGATAGCGTGCAGCGTCACCAGGGTCGTGTGGTCAAGACCATCGGCGACGAAATCATGGCCACCTTTCCCGCGGCCAGCCACGGTATCCGCGCGGCGGTTGAGATGCAGCAGGGTGTTTCCGGAAACACCCAGTTCCTCCGCGAGCGCGTGGGCCTGCGTATCGGGTTGCATCACGGCCAGGTGCTGCTTGAGGACGGTGGCGATGTATTCGGGGCTGCCGTCAACACGGCGGCCCGTATGGTAGGGCTGGCCCATCGCGGCCAGATTGTGACGACCGCAGCGAGCCTGCAGGGCTTTGTCCCGTGCGCCGATATCGTCAGCCGCAGTCTCGGTAAGGTGCATATCGCCGGTAGTCGCGAGCCAATTGACGTAATGGATATCATCTGGCAGGAAGAGAGTGGTAATACCACCTCGTTCCAGGGCCTGGATGAACAGGAAGACTCCACCGGCAACACCTGTTTGATACTGCGCTATGCGGGGGGAGTGACCGAGCTTGGCGATACCTCGCCACCCCTGGTTCTGGGCCGCGAGCCAACGCGGGATGTCAGGGTGGATGCCGAGTGGGTCTCGCGCACGCATGCGACCATTGAATTTCGTCGCGGTTTTTTCGTGCTCACCGACCTGTCAACCAATGGCACCTTTGTGCTCATGGGGGATGACGAGGCTATCCGCCTGCACCACGACGAACTGTTATTGCGCGGTAAAGGCAGTATCAGCCTCGGGCAGGGCCACGAGGTAGACCTGTCCCTGGTACTGGACTTTGAATGTCATTGACGCACCGGCAAAAGCGCAGGCAGCAATGAAGGGGTACCTGTCGTGACCCAGCTCCTGACCCGCGCCAGTTCCATCAATCGTGCCCTGGACCAGATGGGTGACAAATGGTGCATTCTCATTATCCAGGAGGTGTTTTGGGGTATTAACACGTTCGGCGGTATGCTCGAGGCCACTGGCGTCTCTCGTGGCGTGCTGTCCAATCGCCTGAAATGGCTGCAATCGGTGGACTGCCTGCGCAAACGGGATGCCGGTACAGGTCAGCGCCACCCGGTTTACCACCTGACCCGCAAGTCCATAGACCTGTATCACAGCTCATTGATGGCGGTTGTTTGGGAGGAGCGCTACTATCCGCCACCGGCGTCCGGCAAGGTTCATCTCTTTCACCGCAATTGTAGCCACAACCTGGTGACCCGGATGCGGTGTGGTAGTTGCCGCCAGCCTGTACACGGGCGAGATGTCAGTTATCATCCCGGGCCCGGTGCGACCAGGGACGCGCGCGACAAAAAGGTGCGCCGCCGGTCTTCATTGTCGGCCGCGGACGTGCCCAGCGAGCGCAGTGTCTACCGCAACCTGATTAACCTGGTGGGCGATCGCTGGACGGCCAATGTGATCGCGCTGGCCTTTCATGGGCTTGAGCGGTTTGACGAGTTTCACCGTGAGTTGCCGGTGGCCACCAATATTCTCTCGGACCGCATACGGTTCCTGGTCAAGCAGGGTGTTTTTGCCGCCCGCCCCTACCAGCAGCGGCCCGTGCGCTATGCCTACACGCTGACCGAGAAGGGCTGGGACATGTTTCCCTACTTTTTGTCACTGCTGCAATGGGGTGACAAGTGGTGTGACCCCGCCGGCAATGGTCGTCCCATGTGCCTGACCCACACCCTGTGCGGGGAAAACCTGCACGGCGAGGTCGTGTGCAGCCATTGCGGTGAAGAACTGCGCGCCCACCATGTTGATTTTACCATTGGCTCCGTACCCGTCTGGGTTGAATAAAGGGGCTACTCCGTAACGCTGCTGCAGGCTCTGATAAGATCTGCCCGCAGAAATTTCCTGTACTTCTATACTCATTCAGGCAAGACGATGATCCCGGCCCCCTGGCGGCCCAAAATCGGGACAAGGCGGAAGCTTTAGTGATTCACAGGATTCAATCGAAAGGCGCTCAATCAATCCCCGGCCTATGCCTGGCCGCATTTGGTTTGCTGGCACTCGCCACCTCTGGAATTGCAGCGACGGAATCGGGGGCCGGTAGCGGAGAAACGGCACTGTCGCTTGACCGTGCCCTGGCAGTTGCCCGGGCCGATAATCCCCTGATCGCAATTGATCGGGCGCGCAAAGCACGTGCCGAGGGCGCGCGGATACGCAGTCGCCAGGGCTTTTCGCCCCGTATCAGCCTGAGTGCCACGCACCTGCGGTTGGATACTTCGTTACTGGACAACCCGCCGGGCATCGCATCCGGGTTTCCCGCATTGTTTGGAGCGCGCGGACTCGGCCCGGCGGAAGGCCAGGTCGCGGGCATCCAGCTGGTACAGCCGCTGGTCAATGTTAGTGCGTGGAACGCTCATCACCAGGCGGGCAGCGCGCTGGATGCGGCGGAACTGAGTTTGCACAGAAGTCGCCGGGAGGTCGACGTGGCGGTCGTCGAGGCCTATTTTGGTGCCCGTACCGCCGGCCGGCAGGTGGCGGCCGAGCAGAAGGGTCTGGCCACCGCCTTGCGCGCCTTGCGCCAGGCCGAGGCCGGCTTCGAGCAGGAGCTGCTTGCGCCAGTGGATGTACTCAGTGCGCGCACCCGTGTTGCCGAAATGGAGGCACGGGTTGCCCTCGCGGATGCCAGCGTTATCTCGGCCCACGCGATGCTGCGCCGGATACTGGGCATGGACGGCGACGCGCAGCTGGTCCTGACCGACCCGGTTCCGCAGCCGCGGGTTCCGGAACCCGAGGTAGTCATCAACCAGGAAACACTGTCAAACCGTCGTGATCTGCAGGCTCTGGAGCGAGGCCTGGAGGCGGCCGAATTCGGGGTCAGGCGCGCACGTGCCGCCTGGCTGCCGGATATCAATCTCTATGCCCGCTACGATCGTCTATATGGCAATGATCCGCTGGAATTCGATGAAACCGGCTGGCTGCTGGCCGTGCACCTGCGCTGGACACTATTTGCGGGTTTTAGCCAGATTGGCGCGCTCGACGAAGCTCAGGCAACCGAAGCAGAGACGCGCGTACGCCTGCGTGCCCTGCGCCAGCAGGCCTGGGCTGAAGCACAGACTGCCCATGCTGAGTGGACAGCCGAAGTGCTGGGCTGGCAGAGCGTCAGCAAAGGCGTGCTGGATGCAGAGCAAGCGCTCGCGCTGACTGAGGCGCGCTATGCCGAAGGCCTGGACGACATCACCGCGTTGTTGCGTGCACAGGCCGAAGAGCTGGCTGCCCGAACGCGCGAGATCAATGCCCGATTCAAGGCTTTGCTCGCGGCAGAGCGCTATCGGCTGGCGCTGCCGGCCGATGAGGGAGATGCACCGCCATGAGTCTCCTGTTAAAACAATCAATAAAACCGCGAAGGAAGCAATGCCTGGTTTTGTCCGCGATGCTGGCGCTTCTTCCCGGCTGCGGCGACAACTCGAATTCCGGCGCGGGCGACAGCGAGTCAGGCGCCGGCGCCTTGCCAATGGAGGTGCAGGTTGCCAGCGTAGAATCCCGCTCCACCGAAGCCACATTCTGGGCCGCGGGAGTCGTCGCGCCGGTGCGGCGTGCCCGGCTCGGCACCCGCCAGGCCGGTAGCGTGCAAGAAGTGCTGGTTGAGGCAGGAGATTCCGTAGAGACCGGGCAGCCGGTACTGCGGGTCGACGCGCGCGACCTGCAAGCTGCGTTGAGTGCCGCCCGCCTGGCGCGTCAGGCGGCGACAACGGCCCGGGATACCGCAAATCGCAATCGGGAACGCTTCCAGCGCCTGTTCGAGCAGCAGCTGATCGCCCGCGCCCGGCTGGAGGAGGTTGAGCTCGCCGCCGAAGATGCGCGCCGGCGCCTGGAACAGGCCGAAGCCGAACTGGCCGCTATCGAGGTGAACCTTGATTACGCCATGCTGCGGGCACCCTTTGCCGGTGTGGTCAGCGAAGTGCTGGCCGATGTTGGCACCTTCGTCGCGCCCGGCCCGCCTCTGGTGATCTTCGAGGACCGCAGCCGACTGGAGATCAACGCCGCCATCGGCCAGGACACCGGCGCGCGGCTGTTGTCCGGTGCAACCCTGCAGCTGCGCGCCGAGGGTGTCGAACAGCGCATGAGCGGGCGGATCCAGGCGCTGTTGCCGGCACTTGAACAGCCTGGTGTCGGGCAGCGGCTGCGGCTGGTCATCGATGAGCCTCCGCCGGGCCTTGCTCCCGGCATGGTCGTCGAGATCAAGTTACCCGCGGCAGGGTCGACCCGGGGGTTCATGGTGATTCCCGACTCGGCCGTGTTACCAAGGGGCCAGCTCGATGGCGTGTTTGTGGTGGAGCCCGATAACCGGGGGCAGCTGCGCGTGTACCTGCGCTGGATATCCATTGCGCCACCGGGTGACCTACAGGTGCCTGGTCGGGTGCATGTTCTGCATGGCCTGTCGGTGGGTGAGCGCGTGGTGGTGGGCGAGGCGGTAAATTCGCTGGCCGACGGCCAACGGGTCCGGCTGGACGGGTCATGAGCGAGTTGGGTTTCGCCGGACGCGTCGCGGATCGGCTGATTGACTCGAAGCTGGTTCCGTTGATTGTCATCGGCACGCTGCTTGCCGGTGCCTGGGGACTGGCGATGACTCCGCGCGAGGATCGCCCGGAAATTGAAGTGCCCATCGCCCGGCTGGTTATCCCGTTCCCGGGCGCCGGGGCCGAACGTGTCGACGAACTGGTGGCACGTCCGGTCGGCGCGTGGATCAGTCAGCTCGAGCAGGTCGTGGAGTTCAGCTCGGTTGCCTCCAGCGACGCGGCGCTGGTCGACGTCGAGTTTGTTACCGGTTTGAGCGACTCCGATGCATATACCCTGCTGTCCGAAGTCGTCGACAGCAATCTGCACCTGCTGCCGGCGGGTGCAGGTCCGGTTGGTATTCGCACTGTCGGTGACGAGATCCTGGTCGGTCTGATGGCGACACTCTCGAGTGCCCGGCTCGGCAGTGACGAGCTTCGACGTATTGGCGAAGAAATGGTTGCCGAGCTGGAGCAGGTACCGGGGGTGCGCAGTGTCGAGGTCTTCGGCGGGCAGCCACGCCAGGTCCAGGTCCAGCCCCGTCCCGCGCAACTCGCGGCGCACCAGATTGGGTTGCTGCAGTTGGCGGAAGCGATTGAGGCGGCGACTCTGCGGCTGCCGGCTGAACCACTCAGGGGCGACCGCACCCGCCGGGTTCAGGTGGGTTCGCTACCGGCTACGGTAGCCGATGTGGAACGGATCCAGGTAGGGGCCGGTCCTGCCGGGTTGGTTTACCTGCGCGATGTGGCCGCTGTTGTGGACGGCCCGGCGCCGGTCGAATCGGCCAGTCTGCACTGGCAACGCGGTTCCGACGGTGAGGTTGCGGCGATCAGCCTGGCGCTGACCAGTGTGCCCAATGCCAATATCAGCGCCGTCACCGCGCGAGCCCTGAAGCGGCTCGACGAGCTGGCCGCAACGCTGCTGCCGTCGACAGTCGCGCTCACGATCGCACATGATGCCGGCGCCATGGCCACCGAGACCGTAGTCAGCGTGCTGGAAAATTTTGCGACCGCGACCGTCACCGTCGTCGCCATCATATTGATCGGGCTCGGCTGGCGAGCCGCAGTGGGGGTCTCACTGCAGCTGCCGTCCAGTCTCGCCATTGTGCCGGCCGCCTATCTCTGGCTGGGTTACACGCTTAACCCGGTCTCAATCGCCGCGATGATCCTGGCCATCGGCTTGCTGGCCGATGATAACGTGATCATCATGGAAAACATTCGTCGGCATTTTCGTCGAGCCGGCAACAGCAGCCGCAACCTGGCGGTCAAGGCGGTCGACGAAGTGGGTAACCCGACCATAATCGCGGTATTCCTGATCATCGTCACGTTCCTGCCGACTGCTTTCATTACCGGCGAGATGGGCCAGTATACCCGGGCCATACCGATCGGGACTTCGCTTGCCATCGCATTTTCGCTGGTTATTGCGCTGACTGTGACGCCTTACGTCGCCTATCGCATCCTGGGTTCCTCCTCTTCCGGAGGCGGGGAACCCGGGGACAGCCGGGAGGATGGCGACGACGACAGCGGGCAGGGCGCGACCGCCGACGAAAGCGATTTGCCGCACAGTCGACTCAGCGATGCCTACCGCAGGGCACTGCAGCGTTTTTTCGACTCGGCTTCCCTGCGCTGGCTACTCTACCTGGTGCTGGTCGTTTTGTTCGTCGCCAGTATTGCGATGGTGGGCCTGCGGGCCGTGCAGCTTACGCTGGTGCCGATTCTGGATCGTGATGTGTTTGTGGTGGAGCTGGAGTTGCCGCCCGGGAGCCCGCTGGAACAAACGCTGGCCGCGGCGTCGGTGGTGGGACGGAAGCTGCACAGCTATCCCGAAGTTGAAGCCTATACACTGTTTGCGGGTATGCGAGGTCCGCTGATTGTTCCGCCACCAGGTCCGCCAGACATCCCGGTCGCTTCCTCGCATCGCGCCAGTCTCTATGTACAGCTTCCTCCCACGGAAAAGCGCGAGCGAATGAGCTTTGAGATCAGTCGGGACCTGGCCTTCGAGCAGCTGCCGGCGCTACTCGAGCCTTTCGGCGGCCGCGCCTGGGTTCGTAGTATCCCATCCGGTCCATCCAGCGATAATGATATCCAGGCTGAGATCGTGGGCGAGGATATTCAACAGCGTGATGACCTGGCCGATGTCATCACACAGCTGTTCGAGCAGCACAAGGCTATTGGTGCCATCGAGCATTTCCCCAAGCTCACCGGACCGGAAACTCGGCTGGATGTGAACCTGAACCGCGCCGCTGCGCATGGTGTGGCCCCGGCCCGCATAGCCGCGGCGGTGCAACTTGCCCTGACCGGGCGCACCGTGGCTGCGCTGGACCTGCCGGATGAGCGCTATCCGCTACCGGTCGTCGTCCGGCTGGAGCAGGGCTTGCGCAACTGGGCCAGCGACCTGGCAGGATTGTATGTGAAGAGCCATTCCGGGGAATTGGTATCGCTGCCGGACCTGGTCGATATCGATGAGCAGTCCTGGGACGCGAACCGTCACCGCCACCAACAATTGCCTACCGTATATGTCGCTGCGCGGGTCAACCGCGATGTAAGCCAGCCGGTTTCGGTGCAGCGGGATATTATCAGGCAACTCGAGAAGCGGCTCGATACCATGCCGGAAATCAAATGGATCGGCGTGCCGGCCGGTGATCATGAAACCGCTTTGTACTGGGGGGGAGAGTGGGCGATGACGCAACAGGTCTATCGCGATCTTGCCGTGGCGGGGGTAGTCGTGGTGTTACTGATCTATGTCGTCCTGGCCGGTTGGTTCGGTTCTTACAGCATGCCCTTGATTATTATGATCCCGATTCCGCTGGTATTCATCGGGGTCATACCCGGGCACTGGATTGCCAGGCTGGATATCGCCGGGCTGGGAGTGCTGGGGGTCATCGCGCTGGTCGGTATCGTCGTACGCAACGCGCTGTTACTGGTGGACTTCACGCGCCTCAGCCTTGACCAGGGTATGCAACTGCGCGACGCGCTGATCAGCGCGGGCCTGGTGCGGACACGCCCGATCCTCCTGACCGCCGGCACCGTGGTGTTCGGTAGTGGCGCGCTGGTGTTCGAGCCGGCGCTGAAGCCTCTGGGCGTGACCCTGGTCAGCGGCGTTGTGGTAGCCACGCTGCTGACGCTGATCCTGATCCCGGCGCTGTACTTTCACGTGTACAACGAGGAAGAAGACGCACGCTGACCCGGTTCAACAAAAAGGAGAGGGAAATCCAGCCCATGGTAAACCCCGGTGGGGTGGCTTCACCCCAAACTCGGTTGCATAAACAGACCGCTTTGTGGCACTGTTATCGTGTTGAGAACAACGTGGCTTTCTGGAGATTTACCATGCCCCCCTGGTTTGAACAACATGCAACCCTGCTGGATAAGGCCCTGGATGCCTGCGCCCGACGTTATGCCTGGAGCGGCTGGCCGGAAAGCCCGAGCAGCAAGATTCACGGCGAAGCCAAACCGGCCGAGGGACAGGCCCGGTTCGAGGCCATGCTCAACAACGATTTTATCCTGCAACAACCTGGTGAAACAGAGCAGGTGGGTGAGGAAATTTCACCTTATACCGGGGAGCCATTGGGCGTGCGTTATCCGCGGGTGGATCCCGCACAACTGTTTCCGGCAATCAACAGCGCGCGGCCTGCGTGGGCAGCCGCATCGCCCAACGAGCGCGTGGGAGTGTGCCTGGAGATCCTGCATCGATGCGGCCAGCAGTTGTTCGAAAACGCCCACGCGACCATGCATACCTCGGGGCAATCCTATGTCATGGCCTTTGCCGGCAGTGGCGCCAATGCGCTTGACCGTGGCCTTGAGGCCCTGGCCTATGCGCACAAGGCAATGGCCGATGTGCCTGCTACCGCGCACTGGGAACGCCAGTTTGGCGCTGACGGCGTGGCCAGCCTGGATAAACAATACCGGCTGGTGCCCCGCGGTATAGGCGTGGTGATCTGCTGTGCGACATTCCCCTTGTGGAACACTTATCCGGCGTTGTGTGCGTCGCTGGCCACGGGTAATCCGGTGATATTGAAGCCGCACCCGGCCGCAACCCTGCCGGTGGCTCTGGTTGCACGGGTATGTCGCGAAGTACTGAGCGACGCGGGGTTTGATCCGAATCTGGTCACCCTGGCAGCCGATACCCGGGAAGCGCCGGCCACGATCGCCCTGGTTGAGCATCCTGATACGGCAATTATCGACTTTACCGGCAGCCCCCGCTTCGGCACCTGGCTGGAACGGAACTGCCCTGGAAAGCAGGTGTATACAGAGACGGCAGGCTGTAATTCGGTCGTGGTGGAGTCCACCGAGGACCTTGCGGCGACAGCCCGGGCGATTGCACATTCCCTGTGCCAGGCCTCGGCCCAGATGTGCACCAGTGTGCAGAATATCCATATTCCCGCCCAGGGGATCAAGGTAGCGGGTAAACAGGTGTCGCACCAGGAAGTGGCAGCGGCCATCTGCGCTGCGGTGGACGACTGGCTGGCCGTCCCACGCGCCGCTGCGACGCTCTGCGGTACCCTGTTTGATCCCTCGGTACTATCCAACGTTGATCACTATCGGCAACTGGCGATTGCCGAGGGCCGCGTACTCAGGGATTCGGCACCTTATACCAACCCGGGTTACCCTGTTGCCCGCACCGCGACTCCCCTGGTCATCGCAGCTACGGGAGCGGATCGCGACTGGTACCGGAAAGAAGTCTTCGGCCCGGTATCCTTCATTATCGCCAACGAATCGGCCGAGGCCTGCCTGCGGGATGCCACTGCCAATGCCCGGGAATGTGGCGCCATTACCTCCCATGTGTATTCCAGCGACCCCGTATTCCTGGGGGATGCGGTGGAGGCCTATCACAATGCGGGTGCCTCTGTAGCCTGTAACCTTACGGGTATGCCGATCAATTTCGCGGCGGCCTATTCTGACTACCACGTAACCGGGCTTAACCCTGCCGGCAACGCCTGCCTGGCGGACCTGGCGTTTGTCAGCAGTCGCTTTCGCATTGTGCAATGCAAGTTCATGGGGGTTGTTCCGCTTCCCCCTTCTACCCGGGGTGCTGCCGATTAAGCGCTGTCTTCCTGGCGGAAGGCCAGGGCCTCGGCGATATGGCTTTCCGCGATGGTGTCGTTTTCCGCCATGTCGGCGAGGGTGCGCGCCACCCGCATACTGCGGTGCAAACCGCGTCCGGATAACTGCATGGCGGTTGCGGCCTGCTCCAGGTAGTGCTTGACCGGGGGTGCCAGCGCACATACCTCGCTAAACTGTGGGTCTGCCAGCACCGCATTGATACAGCCCTGGCGCCGTAACTGCCGCTCGCGGGTGCCGATCACCCTTGCCCTCATTTCCGCGGAGCCCTGGGCGTGGGTCGCGGGTGCAAGCAGCGCCCGGGGCGCCAGTCGTGGCACGGTTACCTGTAGGTCAATCCGATCCAGTAGCGGCCCCGATATACGGTGTCGGTAGCGCAGGATCTGGTCCGGTGTGCAGCGGCAATGACGCTGGCTATCGCCGTTATAGCCGCAGGGACAGGGATTCATCGCCGCCACCAGCTGAAAGCGTGCGGGGTAGGTAAACTTGTGGTTGGCTCTCGACAGGGTGATTGCCCCTGCCTCCATGGGTTCGCGCAACATTTCCAGCACCTGGCGGCTGAATTCGGGTAACTCATCCAGAAACAATACCCCGCCATGGGCCAGGCTGGCTTCACCTGGCCTGGGCTTGGCGCCGCCACCGACCAGGGCGGCGGCGCTGGCGCTATGGTGAGGATTGCGAAAGGGCCTGCGGTAGAGATGGTCAGTGCCGGTGCTGTCGTAAAAACTGTGTAGCGCGGCACAGGTAAGAGCCTCTTCGAGGTCGGGCGGCGGCAGAATCCCGGGTAAGCGGCTTGCCAGCAGGGTCTTGCCGGTGCCCGGCGGCCCACAGAACAGCAGGTTATGGCCGCCACAGGCAGCAATCTCCAGTGCCCGGCGGGCATAATCCTGGCCGATTACATCGGCAATATCGGGATAACAGGCGGGGTTGTCAACGATCGGGGTTGCGGCGACCGGCTGCAGCGGATGGCGACCATTCAGGTGCGCACATAAACTCAGCAGGTCGGTGCCGGCAATGATCCGGCTGTCCGCCACAACGGCCGCCAGGGCCGCGCTGTCCGCCGGTGCAACCAGTTGTCGCCCCATTGCGGTGCATGCCTGGGCTGCCGGGATGATGCCCGGCACCGGGCGGATCTGCCCACTCAGCGCCAGCTCTCCGACAAATTCATGCGCGCCCAGGTTTTTGGCGCGCAGCTGGCCCGATGCAGCGAGTATGCCCAGGGCGATGGGCAGATCAAAGCGGCCACCCTCCTTGGGCAGGTCGGCGGGTGCGAGGTTGACGGTAATACGGCGATCGGGAAATTCGAAATGGGAATTCTGGATGGCGCAGCGCACCCGGTCGCGGCTTTCGCGTACCGCCGTCTCGGGCAGCCCTACGATGTGGAAGGCGGGCAGGCCATTGCCAAGATGGGTTTCAACCTGCACCAGCGGGGCTTCAATGCCGGCCGTGGCACGACTGTAGATAACAGAGAGTTCCATTGCTCATCCTTGAGCCGCCCCTGCACAGGGGCTTCCGTTGTAGTCAGGGTTATTGCTGGCCTGCCTCCAGTTCTCGTGTCAAAGCTTCCAGCTCGGCTTCCAGCGCGGCGACCCTGGCCTGGGTGCGCTGCAGGATTGCAGCCTGGGCATCAAATTCCTCCCGGCTCACGACATCCAGCTTGCCCATGGCCGACTGCGCGAGGGCGCGAACGCTTTTGTCCACCTCTGACCTCAGTTCGGAATTGTTCACCAGGTCGTTCACCTGTTGAAAAATGTCGCTCAGTGGTGGGGGTTTTTGTGCCATCAGTCATTTGCCCGCGAGGTTATTGTCACTGACGGAAGTGTAGTGGATTTGTTGCCGAAGGCACAGATCATCTGTTTGCACCATTAACGTGCCACGCACTCTCTTGGTGCGGACTCAGTGGGCTGGCGCGTTGGTCCAGGCTCTCCCCGGCACCAGGAAATAACACTAAGCCACTGTTTTGAAAGCTTTTTACATTTTCTGGCACACCCTCTGCTAAACACTGGTTGCGAGATTGACAAAATGTGTCAACGAGCGTGACCGGTGCGCTAGCCCGGCCGCCCGAGCGCTAACCCAAGGAGAATGAAACATGTTGCAAAAGAAACTGCTACCCGTATCCGTTGCCATGGTCCTGCTTGCAGGCGCGGCGTCGGCTTCTGCCGAAACAGAGATCAGCGCCAATGTAACGCTGGCAACCGACTATACCTTCCGTGGCATCTCCCAGACCGATGAGCGCGGCGCTATCCAGGGCGGCTTCGACTGGGCAGGCGAATCGGGCCTGTATGCCGGCATATGGGCTTCCAACGTTGACTTTGACGGTGACGGCTCTACCGAGATGGATTACTACGGCGGCTATTCCAGTGAGACAGCGGGTGGACTTGGTTATGATGTCGGCTTCATTTACTACGATTACGAAGGTGATTCAGAGTTCGATTACCTGGAATTCGCGGTAGGCCTCAGCTATGAAAGCCTCAGTGCCGGTATCAATTACTCCAACGAATTCGGCGATGACGGCCCCAAGTACATTTACTACTCAGCGGGCTACTCCCTCAGCCTCACAGAGGTCGTGTCACTGGATCTCGGCATCGGTTATACCGATACCGATCAGGACGATTTCTGGGAAGACGGTGCCGACTCCTACATGGATTACAGCGTCACCCTGGGCTACAGCGCACTGGCTGTCGATTTTGCCCTGGCCCTGATCGGCACTGATCTCGACGATGTCGAACAGGCTGATGATCGCCTGGTGTTCTCCATTTCCAAAAGCTTCTGAGTACTCAGGGACTGAACCTAGTGGCGCCCCCCGGGCGCCCTGTTTATAGCAGGAGATACGTATGAAATTAATCACGGCTATCGTCAAGCCATTCAAACTGGATGACGTACGCGAGGCACTATCCGAGATCGGCGTGCAGGGTATTACTGTCACCGAGGTCAAGGGCTTCGGTCGCCAGAAAGGGCATACCGAGCTTTACCGGGGTGCTGAATATGTTGTCGACTTTCTTCCCAAAGTGAAAATCGAGGTCGCGGTGGCGGAATCGATGATCGACAAGACAATCGAGGCGATCACCAAAGCCGCCAACACCGGAAAGATCGGTGATGGCAAGGTTTTCGTGTCCGCCCTGGAACAGGTGATTCGTATTCGTACCGGCGAGACCGGCGAAGACGCCATCTAAATCCATCGAGACTATCTAACGAGAGTGATTCCCATGGAAAACCAGATTTTTGAACTACAGTATGCGATGGACACCTTTTATTTCCTGGTGTGCGGCGCCCTGGTGATGTGGATGGCAGCCGGTTTCTCAATGCTTGAGGCCGGGCTGGTTCGCGCCAAAAACACCACTGAAATCCTGACCAAAAACGTGGCCCTGTTCGCGGTGGCCTCTACGATGTACCTGATCTGCGGTTACCAGTTCATGTACGACGGCGGTTTCTTTTTGTCTGGTGTGACGACCGTTGCCCAGATGGATGACGCTGCCATCGCCCAGGTGCTGGTCGCTTCGGCCGAGGCCGGTTTTGACGGCGACTCAGTGTACTCCGGTGCCTCTGACTTCTTTTTCCAGGTGGTGTTTGTAGCCACTGCAATGTCGATTGTGTCCGGCGCGGTGGCCGAGCGCATGAAGCTGTGGGCTTTCCTGGCCTTCGCCGTGGTGATGACGGGTGTCATTTACCCGATTGAAGGCGGCTGGACCTGGGGTGGCAAAGCCGTTCCCTTCATCGGCGAACTGAGCTACAGCGATTATGCAGGTTCAGGTATCGTGCACATGGCGGGTGCCGCTGCGGCTCTGGCCGGTGTGATCCTGCTCGGCCCCCGTAAGGGCAAATACCGCGCCGACGGCACGGTGCAGCCCATTCCCGGTGCCAACATGCCACTGGCAACCCTGGGTACCTTCATCCTGTGGATGGGCTGGTTTGGCTTCAACGGCGGCTCTACCCTGAAACTGGGTGGTATTGGTGTCGCCAACGAAGTGGCCAACGTGTTCCTTAACACCAACGCTGCCGCCGCCGGTGGCCTGATTGCCGCGCTGCTGCTGGCGCGCCTGCTGTTTGGCAAGGCCGACCTCACCATGGCCCTGAACGGTGCCCTGGCCGGCCTGGTGGCGATTACCGCTGAGCCTGCCGATCCTTCACCACTGCTCGCAACCATTATCGGCGCCATCGGCGGTGCGATCGTGGTATTCAGCATCGTGGCAATGGACAAGATCAAGATCGACGATCCCGTGGGTGCCATTTCGGTGCACGGTGTCGTGGGTATCTGGGGTATCTTCGCGGTCCTGTTGTCCGATCCCGATGCGACGTTTGTCGGCCAGCTGGTCGGTACGCTGGTTATCTTCGTCTGGGTATTCGGTGCCAGCCTTCTCACCTGGGGCGTGATCAAGGCCGCTATGGGCCTGCGGGTTTCCGAGGAAGAAGAGTACGAGGGCGTGGATCTGTCCGAGTGTGGCCTCGAAGCCTATCCGGAGTTTGTAGCACAGAAATAGTCTTGCGGGCGCATTGTTACAATGCGTGTTTTTGGGGGCCTTCGGGCCCCCTTTTTTATGCTTCCCCCTTGCGATTCTCTGGCCGGCTTCCATAATGGCGCATCTGTCATCTTACTGGAGCTCACCGGATGAAACTGGTTACCGCAATTATCAAACCGTTCAAAATGGATGACGTGCGCGCCGCTCTGTCAGACATTGGTGTTCAGGGCATCACCGTGACTGAAGTCAAGGGCTTCGGTCGCCAGCGCGGCCATACCGAACTGTACCGGGGCGCCGAGTATGTGGTGGATTTCCTGCCCAAGCTCAAGCTGGAAATTGCCGTTGGCGAGAATCAGGTAGAGGCTACCATCGAAGCAATAATCGGCGCCGCCAACACCGGCAAGATCGGTGACGGCAAGATTTTCGTAACTGCGATGGAGCAGGTTATCCGTATTCGCACCGGTGAGACCGGCGAGGAAGCCATCTGAGCTGATTTGCCAGCGGTTCAGTAGCTCTGCCCGGTATCCCCAGAGGCCCTGTTGCCCAGGGCCAGGCCGGCAATGACCCTGGGTAGCTGTTTCAGGTTGTGTACCTCGCCGTCGGGCGCCGGTGCGTCTTCAGTCCAGGGCAGGCCCCGGGGGTTGATCCAGACAGTACGCATGCCCACGGATTGCGCACCCACGATGTCGTGGTCCGGATTGTCACCCACATGCACAATTTGCCCGGGCTCCAGTCCGGTGAGGGCGATCGCCGCATGGAAGATGTCCGGTGCCGGCTTGCTGGCGCCGATTTCTTCCGCCAGGAAGGCGAAGTCAAAATACTCCCCTGCATCCGTTTTGTAGATATCGGCATTGCCATTGGTCAGGGCACCCAGTCGATAGTCCCTGGCGAGCAACTGCAGGATTTCCAGCGCCTCTTCGTACAGCTCTACCCGGTGGCGCTCGGCCAGGAAGGCGGCAAACGCCTTGGTAGCCCCGGCTCGCGCCTCCGCTTCGTCATACCCCGCCGCCCGCTGCAGTTCGTAGAGCATGCGAATGCGCATGTTGCTGACGTGGTGAATGAGTTCCGGGTGGCGCTTCCATAGGGATTTCTTGAATTCCCACAGTGTCTCGTGATCAAACGCTTCGATACTGCCGGGACGGTGCTGTAACAACCACTCGCGCTGGGCCTGTTCCGCCCGTAGCAGGGCCGGTTCGACGTCCCACAGCGTATTATCCAGGTCAAAGGTGATTGCGACGATCTTCATGGCTTTAATCCTGTTTGCGCTGCCGCCGTTTGGCCCGGGGGTGGGCGGCGTCGTAGACCTTGGCCAGGTGCTGGAAATCCAGGTGAGTATAGATCTGGGTAGTGGCGATGTTGGCGTGCCCCAGCAATTCCTGCACGGCTCTCAGGTCGCCGCTGGATTCCAGCATGTGGCTGGCAAAGGAATGGCGCAGCATGTGCGGGTGCACATCCTGGTACATGCCGGCCCTTCGGCCCTGTAACTTGAGCCGCGCCTGTATATTGCGCACGCTGATGCGGCAGCCGCGGTTGCTGGTGAACAGGGCCGGATCGGGATTGGGAGGGCGCGCCGCCAGCCAGCGCTCGATTGCTTCCAGCGCCACCTTTCCGACCGGGATTGTGCGCGATTTGCGGCCTTTGCCGGTCACTACCAATAGCTGTGAATGGCGGTCGATGTCGTCAATGTTCACCGCCACCAGTTCTGCCAGGCGCAGCCCGGAGGAATAAAAAAGTTCCGCCATGGCACTGTCGCGCAGGACCATGGGGTCATCGCCGCTGAACTCCAGGTACTTGTTCACCTGGTCGGCATCAAGGGTCTTGGGCAGGCGTCGCGGTTGTCGTGGTGCCTGCACACCAGCCGCCGGGTTACGGGCATGGCCCTGCACGCGCCCCAGGTAATTGAAGAAAGAGCGCGCCGCCGATAGTGCCCGCTGGATACTGCTTCCGGCCAGGCCGTGACGATGCAGCAGGCTGGCCCAACCGCGAATATCCGCTTCGTGTATCTGTTCCGGGTGGTCGTGACCGCGCCCGCTGCAGTACTCCAGCAGCGTTGCCAGATCACGACGATAGTTGCTGATAGTGTGTCCGGACAGCTGGCGAACATCCCGCAAATAGTCGATGAACTCCTCGGTACTGGCCTGCAGGGAAGGAGTAGCCATTGCTGTCAGCCGCTTGTCGGGTTGAGGCGGGGCAGCACACGCACAAGTACATCGGCAATATGCTGCAGGAACAGGGTGCCCATGTTGCTACTGTAGCGGTTGGCGTCAGAGCTGCCCACCGCAATAATGCCGAGCTCGTCAGCGCCGCTGAGCAATGGCATGACGGCGGCTGATCCCACCTCGCCCGCCTGCGGGAACAGGTAATTGAGTTCGTCCTTGCGCAGCGCGCCACAGATGGCCTTGCGACCGCGCAAGACGGCACCGATTTCAATGCGCGCGCGCTCGGCGTTCTCGATACGGACTTCCCGGGAGGCAGTATGGCGGTCACTGAAAAGAATAATGCTGGCATGCTCTACCTTGAAGTCCTCGCGCATCCGGCGGTGAAATGTGGTGCACAGGGCGGCCAGCGAGTTGGCTTCCAGCAGGCCGAGAATCATATGTCGGGTCTGCTCGTAGAGTGCATCATTGGTGCGCGCGTTGGCGGTCAATGCCGTAAGGCGCTGGCGCATGTCGATATTGCGCTCGCGCAGTACACTGACCTGTTTTTCGACCAGTGACACGGCACTGCCCGAGGCGTGGGATACCTGCAGGAAGTCGAGCATATCCGGGTGACGCTGGAGAAAATCAGTGTGTTCTTTCAGGTAGTCCCGCACCTGCTCGTCCGAGAGCGTGGTGCCGTCTGTTGCAGCAAGCTGGTCGTTTCTGGCTGGCATGTGGTGATTGCTCCCTGATTCCGGTAGCCGCGTTGCGGCTTCAGATTTTCATACTGCCTTCGAACACTGAGGCTGTGGGTCCGATCATGATAACCGGCTGCTCCAACCCTGCCCACCTGATTTCAAGCTTACCTCCGGGCAGGTGAACTGTCACGGTATCCCGCAGCCAGCCCCGGGTTATTCCGTAAACCACGGCGGCACAGGCACCGGTGCCACAGGCCAGCGTCTCCCCCGCGCCCCGTTCAAAGACCCGCAGGCGGATCTCCTGCCCGGAAACGATTTCCATGAAACCCGCGTTGGCGCGCGCCGGGAAGCAGGGGTGGTTCTCGATCAGGGGCCCCAGCGTTGCAACATCGGCTTGCGCCACGCTGTCCACCCGCAGGATGGCGTGTGGATTACCCATGGACAAAGCGCCAAACTCGAGCTGGCGACCAGCCACATCCAGGGAATAGTGTAGCGCCTGTTGCGCTGCCCGCAGGGGTATCGCATCCGGGGCAAAAACGGGACGGCCCATATCCACCTCGACCCGTCCCTGATCCCGCAGGCGCAGCTCGAGCACACCGGCTGCTGTCTGAACGCGGATGATGCGCTTGTTGGTCAGTCGCTGATCATGAACAAAGCGCGCAAAACAGCGTGCGCCATTGCCGCAGTTTTCAACCTCTTCGCCATCGGCGTTGAAGATTCGATAACGAAAATCGACATCCGGGCTGTCAGGGGGTTCCACCAGTAAGACCTGGTCACAACCGATACCGAAGTGGCGATCTGCCAGCAGGCGTATATCCCGGGCTCGGGGCCGGAACCGCTGGCTGATCAGGTCAATGACCACGAAGTCGTTGCCGGCGCCGTGCATTTTGGTGAATTTCAGGAACATGTGGGCACCTTCGCGCTAACCAGGCAGAGTCTGTTCGAGGTGCAGGAGGTCGGAAATGCTCTCCCGCCTGCGCACCAGGTGCATCTGGTCGCCGTCCACCATGATCTCCGCCGCCCGGGGTCGGCTGTTGTAATTCGAGCTCATGCTGAAACCATAGGCACCGGCCCCAAACATCGCCAGTAAAGTCCCGTCTGCAAGAGTCAACGGCCGGTTCTTGCCGAGGAAGTCGCCGGTTTCACAGACCGGACCGACGATATCCCAGTGCGCGTTGATGCCTTCTTCCTGGCGCCGGGTGGGCTGGATATCCAGCCAGGCCTGGTACAGCGCTGGGCGGATCATATCGTTCATGCCGGCATCGACCAGGGCAAAGTTGTGTTCCGGGGTCTGCTTCACATATTCCACTCTGGTCAACAGCAGGCCCGCGTTTGCAGCAATGGACCGCCCCGGTTCAAACACCAGCGGCAGCTGCCTGGTGCCCAGCTCGGCGCGGATTGCACCGATATAATCGGCGATGGCCGGCGGCTGTTCATCCCGGTAGCGCACGCCGAGGCCGCCGCCGAGGTCCAGGTGACGGATGATAATGCCTTCCGCTTCAAGCCTGTCTATGAGAACCAGCAAATGGCGCAGGGCGTCAATAAACGGGCTCAGCTCGGTAAGCTGGGAGCCGATGTGGCAGTCCAGGCCCCTGATTTCAAGGTGCGGCAGTTGTGCGGCACGCCGGTACAGGGCGATGGCTTCATCGACGCCCAGACCAAATTTATTCTCCCGCAAACCGGTGGAAATGTAGGGATGGGTGCGTGCGTCCACATCGGGATTGACCCGTATCGATACGGGTGCCAGCAGGTTCATATTACCGGCTACCCGATTCAGTACGTCGAGCTCGGCGGCTGACTCAACATTAAAGCAGTGAATGCCAAGCTCCAGTGCCCGCGCCATTTCCGCCGGCGTCTTGGCGACGCCGGAAAATACGATTTTGGCAGGATCGCCGCCCGCCGCCACGACACGCTCCAGCTCTCCCACCGAGACAATGTCAAAGCCCGCCCCAAGACGTGCCAGTACGTCCAGTACCGCCAGGTTGGAGTTGGCCTTGACGGCATAACAGACCAGGTGCGGCCAGTCGGCAAGGGCGTCCTGGTAGGCCCGGAAAGACTGTTCCAGCGCCTCCCGGGAATACACATAGCAGGGGGTGCCAAACTTTTCCGCAATGGCATCAACCGCAATGTTTTCCGCGTGCAGGGCGTTGTCGCGGTAGCTGAAACTGTCCATGTCAGGCTTTACTCACTCGGGTATGTGGGCGGTTGACTGTTGGGCGCCGTCGCGTCGGGCGCCGTCGCGTCGGGCCGAACGATTGGATCAACCGCGGCAGCTTCGGCTGCAGCTGCGTCAATCTCATTTTCCACCGGCACGATGGCCGGCTGGGGCTCGCGCTGCGGTAACTGTAATGGTCCCGACTGGCCGCAGCCGGCAAGGACCACAAGCGCGGTAGCCAGTACGGTAGCGGGCAGCACAGTGGAACGTGGTTGTTTTGTCACGGCGAACCCAGTCTGCAAAAATGCGGAGTATACCCGAATCCCGGACAGAATCAGCGTTCTGCGTACGCCGGAGTAGCTTGCGGGCAAGAATACTGTTGTCATGGCCGCAGGCAGGCAACAGACTTTTGGGTAACAGCAAAGGAACTATCGCATGAGATGCGCAAGGTATCAGGCAGGCTCACCAGGCCACTACCGTGGCTATACCGCGACAGGGCTGCGCGCGGGCCTTTTCGCTTTACTGACAGTGTTGCCGCTGGTGGCGCTGCCGGCCCGGGGTGCAGAGCCGCTTTACAGTAAAAACCTGAGCCCGGTAGCGGGCCTGTTGGGCCTGCCGTCACCGCGCTCGGCCGCGCTGGCGGCGGAGGGGGACTGGCAGCTCGCTATGCACGGCAGTATTGCCAGTCATTTTGTTCTGGACAGTGACAATGGCGAAGCACTGAACCTGGACGGCGAAACCTATCGGGTCGCGATGGATTTGCGTTATGGCTTCAGCCCGGGCTGGGAGCTACAGCTGGAGGTGCCCTGGCTCGGCCACAGCGGTGGCTCGCTGGACAGTGCGATCGATAACTGGCACGACCTCTGGCGCATGCCGGACGGCGGTCGCTCCCGGGTACCCCGCGATTTACTCGATTTTTCCTACAGGGCAGTCGGTAGCCGGTTTGCCCTGACTGATGATGCCAGTGGTGTTGGCGACATCACCCTGGCGCTGAACCGCACCCTGTTCACCGGCAGTTCACTGCAACTCAGCGCGGGGCTAGGCTACAAATTCGCCACCGGCCGGGAACGCGAGTTGCTGGGTAGCGGTGCGGAAGATGGCTTTATTGCCTTGCGCGCCGGCTGGGTACCGGCCGGGAGTCCTTTCAGTGCACACGCCCAGGCCGGCTACCTGCGTGCCGGCCACTCACGCGTGCTGGCAAACCCACAGGAACGTAATCTTTGGTTTGCCGGCGCGGGGCTCAACTGGAGAGCACTTGATGCCCTGTCATTGATTGTGCAGCTCGATAGCCACAGCGCACCGATGGAAAGCCGACTTGCGGCGCTGGGCGATACTGCGTTGCTGCTGAGCGTGGGGGGGCGCTGGCAAATGAACCCTCGCTGGGCGCTCGATATCAGTGTGGTTGAGGATGTGGCAGTCGCAACAGGCCCGGATATCATCTTCCAGGCCAGCCTTCGTTTCACGCCTTCGGGCGCCGTCCACTGAGGGCGGGCCGGATGTGTTTCCCGGGAATAAATACCAGGCCTGCGTGTCGTCACTCGCCGCTAACCGAGCGGGCCTCAACCAGGGCCATTGCGCGCTCCGCGGCTGCCGCTACTTGTTGTGGCGCGGTGCCGCCAAGATGATTACGGGCGGCGACTGAGCCCTCGAGCGTCAGCACCTCGAATACATCGGCGGTAATATCGCTGCTGAAACCCTGCAGGGTTGCCAGCGGCATGTCCGCCAGGTCGGTGCCGGTAGCAACACCATGACCCACGGCCTTGCCCACCACTTCGTGCGCATCCCGGAAGGGCAGGCCCTTGCCGACGAGATAGTCGGCAAGATCGGTGGCGGTGGAAAATCCCCGTCGCGCCGCTTCGCGCATCTGCTCTGTTTTGGGACGCATCGCAGGGATCATGTCGGCAAATGCGCGCAGACTGCCCAGTACGGTATCGATGGTATCGAACAGCGGCTCCTTGTCTTCCTGGTTGTCCTTGTTGTATGCCAGCGGCTGGCTTTTCATCAGGGTAAGCAGGGCGATCAGGTTGCCATTAACCCGACCGACCTTGCCTCGTACCAGTTCGGGAACGTCGGGGTTTTTCTTTTGCGGCATGATTGAAGAGCCGGTACAGAAACGGTCGGGTAATTCGATAAAGTTGAACTGGGCTGATGCCCACAGTACCAGTTCCTCTGAAATGCGTGACATATGGGTCATCAGCAGGGCGGCAAAAGCACAGAATTCAATGGCAAAATCACGGTCGGACACCGAATCCAGAGAATTTTCGGTGGGGCGATCAAATCCCAGCGTGGCGGCGGTTTGTGCGCGCTCAATCGGGTAGGTCGTGCCGGCCAGTGCCGCGGCCCCCAGCGGACACTGGTTCAGGCGCTCACGGCAGTCCATCAGGCGGCCATAATCACGCTCCAGCATCTCATTCCAGGCCAGCAGGTGGTGCCCGAATACGACCGGTTGTGCGGTCTGCAAGTGGGTGAAACCCGGCATGATGGTGTTGCAGTTGGCGGCGGCCAGGGTAATCGTGCCCTGCTGCAGACGGGTAAGCTCGGCCCCGATCAGGTCGATTGCGCTGCGCAGGTGCAGACGGATATCGGTGGCGACCTGGTCATTACGCGAGCGCCCGGTGTGCAGTTTCTTGCCGGTTATACCAATCAGCTGGGTCAGTCGCGCCTCGATATTCATGTGCACATCTTCAAGTTCTACCGACCACTGGAAGCTGCCGTCGGTAATCTCCTGGCTGATCTGCGCCATGCCATCGTGAATTTGCGTCAGCTCACTGGCGCTGAGCACGCCAACGGTGCACAGCATCTCTGCATGGGCCAGAGAACCGAGAATGTCTTCCCGGGCCATGCGCTGGTCAAATTCCACCGATGCGGTGAAGCGCTGGACGAATTGGTCGGTGGGCTCGCTGAAGCGTCCGCCCCACAATTTGCTGGTGTCGGTGTTGTTGCTCATGTTTTTCCACTTTCCCGTTGGTGGTGTCGCCGGTCGGGTGATTGCCCTGAGGTGACTTTTTGGCTTGTTCAGGTTGCGCAAGGGTGCAAGTATATCATCGGCAGAGGTGGGGAAGGTTAATGGAGAGTGTAACAAAACGGCCGGTGGCCACTGGGGGTTCACAGGCTTCGGGGAAGTTTTTCATTCCGGATTTGTGCGCGCCACGTCCGGTCTTTTTCCTGGTATTGCTGTCCGAGCTGTTTGTACTGATTTACACCCTCGCCGCCAGCGGCTTGCCTGAATTCAACTGGAACATGCTCGCGACGGCGTCGCTACTGGTGCAGTGGCTGGTATTATCCAGCGCGGCGCTGCTGTGCAGTGTGCGCGGTTTTTTCGCCAGCCGCAGCCTGGTGCTGGCCGCCGGCGGCAGTATCACCCTGGTGCTGTTGGTGACAGCAGTGTCCAGCCAGTTGTTGTTATGGTTCTACCCGCAACTGATGGCCCCAGCCGGCGGTTACTGGTGGTTGCTACGCAACCTGTTAATGGCCGCCCTCGTGGCAGGCATTGCCCTGCGCTATTTTTATCTCCAGCAACAATTGACACTACGCGAACACTCAGAGCTACAGGCTCGCCTGGATGCGTTGCGGGCGCGCATTCGCCCTCACTTCCTGTTTAATACGCTAAACAGCATTGCCAGCCTTATTGCCAGCCACCCGGAGCGTGCGGAAGAGGCAGTGGAAGATCTTGCGGAACTGTTCCGGGCCAGCCTGCGGGAATCGGAGCGGGAGACAACCGTGGCGGACGAGCTGCGCCTCTGTGAGCTTTATCTCGGCATTGAGCAACTGCGCCTGGAGGGCCGCCTGCAATTGCAATGGCAGGTAGAGGAAGGCATTGGCAACCTGCCCATGCCCAGCCTGGTACTGCAGCCGCTGGTGGAAAATGCGGTCTATCACGGGATTTCGCGCTTGCAGGGAGGCGGTGTGATTGCAATCGGCCTGGCGCGTTGTGGCCAGCGGTTGCAGGTGACGGTGCGCAATCCGGTGCACGCCACGTCCTCCGAAAGTCAGGGTGCGGGCATTGCGCTTGCCAATATTTCCCAGCGCCTGCAGGCGTTATTTGGCGACGACGCCAGCCTGGAACTCAGCACGGTTGGCGGACACTTCCAGGCCAGACTGAGTTACCCGGTTGAGGTCGCGGGATGAAGATACTGCTGGTAGACGACGAAGCCCTGGCGCGGCAGCGGCTGCTGCGGCTGCTGGCCCGACTGCGGCCGGATGCCGTATTGCTGGAGGCGTCCTCCGGCGAGGAGGCCCTGGCCCTGCTGGTGAGGGAACAGCCAGCTCTTTTGTTGTTGGATATCCGCATGCCGGGGATCGACGGCATGGAGGTGGCCGCGCGCCTGGATACCCTGGCGCAGCCACCGGCGGTTATATTTTGTACCGCCTATGAAGAACACGCCCTGGAGGCCCTGCGTCACCAGGCGGTGGCCTACTTGCTGAAGCCGGTACGGGAAGCGGAGCTTGCGCGCGCCCTGACGGTAGCCGGACGCGTAAACCGGGTTCAACTGGAGGCGCTTGACGGTGGCATGCCGGTAGGACGCACCCAGGTCAGCAGTAATGGCCACCGCGGCATTGAAGCTTTGTCCATTGCAGAGGTACGCTGTTTTATAGCCGAGCAGAAATATGTCCTCGCGGTAGCACCGCAACGCGAGCTGCTGTTGCAGGAGGCTCTCAAGGATCTGGAGAGCGAACTGGTTGATGATTTTGTGCGGGTGCACCGCAACACACTGGTCGCCCTCAATCACGTGCGTCGTTTGCGCCGCGCCGCAGATGGCAGCTGGTTTGTGGAACTTGACGGCATTGACCAGTCGCCACAAGTGAGTCGGCGCCATCTGGCGGGAGTCAAGTTGCGTCTGCAGCAGCGCTAGGAACCTTGAGTCCGGCAGGCTCACTGGTCGCCGCGCCCCTGCGTGGCTGGTATCATTCGCGTTTCTGCCTAGGAATCCACCGCATGTCCCGTACGATCACTATCGCTACCAGAGAAAGTCCCCTCGCCCTGTGGCAGGCTGAATTTGTTCGCGACGCATTGCAGCGAACTCATCCAGGGCTTGAGGTGGTACTGCTGGGCATGACTTCGCGTGGGGACCAGTTGCTGGACGTGCCCCTGGCCAAGGTGGGTGGCAAGGCGCTGTTCGTGAAGGAACTGGAAACGGCACTACTGGACCGCAGTGCCGATATTGCGGTGCACTCAATGAAAGATGTACCGATGGAGTTTCCCGAGGGCCTTGCCCTGGGCGTGATCTGTGAGCGCGAAGATCCCAGCGATGCCTTTGTCAGCAACCATTTCGATAGCGTGGCGGACCTGCCTCCCGGAAGCGTGGTCGGTACCTCCAGCCTGCGCCGTGAGTGCCAGCTGCGCACCGCCCGGCCGGACCTGCAGATTCGTTTCCTGCGCGGCAATGTCAACACGCGACTGCGTAAACTGGACGCCGGCGAATACGACGCGATTGTGCTGGCAACCGCGGGTTTGTTGCGCCTGGAAATGGGCGCGCGGGTGCGGCAGCGGTTGCCGGTAACCGATTCGCTGCCCGCCGGTGGCCAGGGTGCCGTAGGTATTGAATTGCGCAGTGACGATGTCGGGCTGCTGGAACTGTTGCAACCCCTGCACCACGTACCCACGGCGCTTCGGGTCACCGCCGAGCGCGCCCTCAACCGGCGCCTGGAAGGCGGTTGCCAGGTGCCCATTGCCTGTTATGCCGAGCTGAATGCCGCGGGCACCGAACTGTGGCTGCGTGGCCTGGTAGGCAGGCCCGACGGCACACTGGTGCTGCGGGCCGAGCGCAGTGCCCCGGTGGCCGACGCCGAAGCGCTGGGTATCGCCGTAGCGGAAGACCTGTTGCAGCAGGGTGCGGCGGCGATACTGGCCGAGGTTTATGGCCACTAGGGCCGTCCTGGTCACTCGCCCCGCCGGGCAGGGCGATGCCCTGTGTGCTGCGCTTGCCGATCGTGGTTGGCAGGCCCACCACTTGCCGCTGCTGGATTTGCAGCCACTGCCGCGACTGCCGGCCGAGGAGCGCCAGCGCGTGTTGGCGCTGGCTGAATTCGATCATGTCATTTTTATCAGCGCCAATGCGGTGCGCTTTGGTATGGCAGTGGTGGAAGACTACTGGCCGCAATTGCCGGCAGGTATGCACTGGTATGCAGTGGGTACGGGTACGGCGCGAGCGCTGGCGGACTATGGTATCAGTGCGCAGACACCGGAGCGGGAGATGACCAGCGAGGGCCTGTTGGCGCTGCCCGGTTTACAGCAGGTTGCCGGTGCGCGAATACTTATTGTCAAGGGCGAGGGCGGCAGGACCACTCTGGCGCAGGCGCTCGGTGCTCGGGGCGCCCGGGTGGAAACCCTGGCCTGTTATCGCCGATCTCCACCGAAGCTGCTGCCGGGAGAGCTTGCAGCGGCGATTGAACGCTGGCGGATAGGCGCGATCATGATCAGTAGCGGCGAGGGCCTGGCAAACATGCTGGCGTTGCTAGACCGGCCGGAAACCTCTAACTTACAGTCTGTAACGCTGCTGCTGCCTTCTGCCCGTATTGCGGCGGCGGCGCGCGCCGCCGGCTTCCGTCATATCGTTGTGGCGGAAAACGCATCCGACGAAGCTATGCTGCACGCCCTTGAACAATGGTGCCCGAGTACCGGAGAAAAACTGTGAGCGACCAACAAGACCCCATAGATGACGCCGTGACTGATAAAGACGCCATGACTGACAAACAGGGGGCCGAAGAAGCGGTAGGGGCCGGGAAATCGCCGGGAGGAGGCTCCGCTGCGGTAGCCTGGCTGGCGCTCATACTGGTGCTCGCTATTGCCGCCGGTGGCGGATGGCTGGTATGGGAGGCGCAGCAACGGGAGGCGGCGGTGGTGCAGCGATTGGCGGCACTGGAGACCCGTGTTGAACCCGCTACCGACCAGGGCAGTGAATGGCGCTCTGCCATCGTGCAACTGGGCCGCGAATTTACCGGCACCCTGGAGCGCCGTCTGGAGAAGGTGCTACCCACCCTCGAGCAACAGGCAAGCCGGCTGCAGCAGCTGGAGTCCGGGATGCGGGAACAGCTTCAGCAACTGGAATCCCAGGTGCAGGAACAGCGGCAGGCACTGGCCAGGATCAGTGGCGGCGACAGCGATAGCTGGCTGCTGGCTGAAGTGGAATACCTACTGCGCCTTGCAAACCAGCGCCTGATAATGACGGGCGATACCGACTCCGCGCAGGCGTTGCTGAAAAGTGCCGACAATATTCTGCGGCAGCTGGACGACGCAACGTTGTACCCGGTGCGACGAGCCCTGGCGGTCGACCTGGCGGCATTGCGCGCAGTGCCCGATGTAGATACGGAAGGCTTGTATTTGCGCCTCTCTGCGCTTAGTGACCAGGTGGCCGACCTGGTGCTCTTTGAGTTGCCCGCCCGGGCAGAGCCGGAGGAGGATGTCGAGGATGAGTCCTGGCAGGCGCGGCTGCGACAGGGCTACGAAGAGGCTCTGCATAAGCTGTCCCGGTATGTGGTGGTACGCCGCCGCGAAGTGCCGGTAGAGGCCCTGGTTGATCCACAGTGGGAGGGCTTGCTGCGGCAAAACACGGTGATGTTGCTGGAACAGGCCCAGGTGGCATTACTGTCCGGTAACCAGCGACTCTACCGCGAGAGCCTGCAACGGGCGCGCCGCTGGGTGGACGAATTTTTTGTTGCCGACGAGAGGTCGGCCACTGCTATTGCCCGGGAACTTGATGCGCTGGTCAAGCAGGAGATAGAAGTCCCGTTTCCGGATGTTTCTCATTCCCTCGAGGTTCTTGAGCAGGCCGTTAGCCGTCGCTTGCAGCGGGTCGGGGACGAATAGGCCATGCGCAAACTACTGGTTCTCGTGTTATTGGCCCTGCTCCTGGGAGTAGGGGTGGTCGCCCTGGTTGAGACCAGCCCGGGCTACGTTCTCATTTCATATGGCGCCTACACTGTGGAGACCAGCCTGTGGGTTGGAATATTCCTGTTGGTCCTGCTGACCGTTGTACTCTATGGCAGTGTCGCCCTGCTTCGCAAACTGCTCGCCAGCCAGAGATCACTGGCGGGGTGGCTCGGTAGCCGCAAAGCTCGGCAAGCGGCACAGCTGACCAACCGCGGCCTGATTAGTTTCATTGAGGGTAACTGGGCGCGCGCCCGCCAACAGTTGCTGCGTGCTGCCCAGGGGAGCGAGGCGCCGCTGCTCAATTACCTGATGGCGGCCAGGGCCAGTTTCCAGCTGGGCGAGCCGGAGCGGATGCGGGAGTATCTCAGTGCCGCGGAACGCTCCGATGCCGAGGCCGATATTGCAGTGGACCTTACCCAGGCCGAACTCAAACTCAAGGCCCGGCAGTTTGAACAGGCGGTTGCCACCCTGGAGCGCGCCCGGAGCAACGCCGGCAAGCACCCGTATGTGCTTAAACTGCTGCGCAATGCCTATTTCGGCCTTTCTGACTGGCCGCAATTGCGGCAGCTTTTGCCCGAGTTGCGCAAGTACCGGGTAGTGCCCGATGCGGAACTGGAAGAGCTGGAGCGGACCGTACACACCCATCTTTTGCACGCGACTGCCGACCATGGCGGTGACGGCGATGCGCCTAAGCGTCTGCATCATTATTGGCAGGGCTTGTCCGCGGCGCAGCGTCGCGATCCCGCGCTGTTGCACACCTACACAGGGCTGCTGATTCACGAGGGTGACCACGAGGGTGCGGCTACGGTTATTCGCAAAGCGCTCAAGCAAGGCTGGGACAGTGACCTGGCGCGGCTGTTTGGATACGTGGAATTACCCGACCCTCGCCGCCAGCTGGCCCAGGGCGAAGCCTGGCTGGCAGAGCATCCGCAGGATCCCGAGTTACTGTTGTGCCTGGGGCGCCTCGCCTGTCGGCAACAGCTGTGGGGCAAGGCCCGGGAGTATTTCGAGAGTAGCAACAGGCAGCGGCGCAGCCCGGAAACCTTTGCCGAGCTGGGACGCCTGCTCACTGCCATGGGTGAGGACAAGGCCGCTGCCGCCGCTTTCCGCAAAGGCCTGTTGCTGCGGGAAAAGAGCCTGCCCCGGTTGCCCTTGCCGGAGCCTGCGCAACGCTGATTCCGAACCGGGCTGCTGTTCGTTTTCAGTCGCCGCCCGGGAGTTCTATGCCGAGCTCGCTCCACAGCATATCAATCCGTGCCTTGACATCATCGCTCATGGCGATGGGCCGGCCCCATTCGCGAGTGGATTCCCCCGGCCACTTATTGGTGGCATCAAAGCCCACCTTGGACCCCAGTCCCGCTGTAGGTGAGGCGAAATCCAGGTAGTCGATGGGCGTGTTGTCGATGAATACGCTATCCCGCTGCGGGTCCATGCGGGTGGTCATGGCCCAGATCACGTCTTTCCAGTCACGGGCGTTGACATCATCATCAGTGACAATCACAAACTTGGTGTACATGAACTGGCGCAGGAAGGACCACACGCCCAGCATGACCCGCTTGGCGTGGCCGGGGTATTCCTTGCGCATCGTAACGACCGCCAGCCGATAGGAGCAACCTTCTGGTGGCAAATAGAAATCAACAATCTCCGGAAATTGCTTGCGTAGAATCGGTACGAACACCTCATTCAGCGCCAGCCCCAGAATGGCGGGCTCATCCGGCGGCCGACCGGTATAGGTGCTGTGATAAATCGGGTTTTCCCGGTGGGTGATGGCTTCCACCGTGAACACCGGGAAGCGTTCCACTTCATTGTAATAGCCGGTGTGGTCGCCGAAGGGGCCTTCATCGGCCATTTCACCGGGCTCCAGGTAGCCTTCCAGAATATATTCCGCCGTGGCCGGCACCTGTAATCCATGGTCACGACAGCCCTGCGTATGGCATTCCGTCAGTTCGGTCTTGCTGCCACGCAACAGGGCGGCAAAGGCATATTCGGACAGGCTGTCGGGAACCGGGGTCACGGCGCCAAGGGTGGTTGCCGGGTCCGCGCCCAGGGCTACCGCCACCGGATAGCGCTTGCCCGGGTTCTGGATTTGCCAGTCGCGGTAATCCAGGGCACCGCCACGATGGGACAGCCAGCGCATGATCAGCTTGTTGCGCCCGATCAGCTGCATCCGGTAAATGCCCAGGTTGTGTCGGGATTTGTTGGGGCCGCGGGTGATCACCAGTGGCCAGGTCACCAGGGGGCCGGCGTCGCCGGGCCAGCAGGTCTGGATGGGCAGCTGGTACAGGTCTACGTCTTCACCCTCATGGGCGTGATACTGGCAGGGCGGGTTGCGTACCACTTTTGGCCCCATGTTCATCACCTGTTTGAGCAGGGGCGCCTTGTCCCAGGCGTCGCGCAGGCCCTTGGGCGGATCCGGCTGGCGTAGATAAGCCAGAATCTCACCGACTTCGCGCAGCGCGCTGATGGTCTCAACCCCCATTGCCAGGGCAACCCGCGTCTGGGTGCCGAAGAGGTTGGCGAGCACGGGTACCTTGTAGCCTTTGGCGTTTTCAAACAGCAGTGCAGGACCGCCGCCACGGAGGGTGCGGTCGGCAATTTCGGTCATTTCGAGGTTCGGGTCAACTTCCCGGGTGATACGCAGCAGTTCGCCGCGACGTTCCAGTTCGGTGATGAAAGCGCGAAGATCGGTATATTTCACTGTTTGCCCGCTGTCCGTTTAAAGGTCGGGGGACAGTATAACGTGTCGCGGGCCAGCGCAATGCGCTGCCCGCAACGGTGCGGCAGATCTTATTTACGTTTCATGGACATGAAGAATTCATCGTTGCTCTTGGTGTCCCTGAGCTTGTCGAGCAGGAATTCAATAGCGGGAGAATCGTCCATGCTGTGCAGCAGTTTGCGCAGAATCCACATGCGCTGCAGTTCCTCTTCGCCGGTAAGCAGTTCTTCGCGACGGGTCCCGGACCGCCTGATGTTGATGGCGGGGTAAACCCGCCTCTCGGCGATCTTGCGGTCCAGGTGCAGTTCCATGTTACCGGTGCCCTTGAACTCTTCGTAGATGACTTCATCCATCTTCGAGCCGGTATCAACCAGGGCGGTGGCGATAATGGACAGGCTGCCGCCTTCCTCGATGTTGCGTGCGGCACCGAAGAAACGCTTTGGGCGCTCCAGGGCGTGAGCATCAACACCACCGGTAAGTACCTTGCCGGAGCTGGGCACTACAGTGTTGTAGGCGCGGGCAAGACGGGTAATGGAGTCCAGCAGGATGATCACATCGCGCTTGTGCTCGACCAGGCGCTTGGCTTTTTCGATCACCATATCGGCAACCTGTACATGCCGCGAAGGTGGTTCGTCGAAGGTGGAGGCCACCACTTCGGCACCGCGAATACCTACCGAGCGCTGCATTTCGGTGACTTCTTCCGGGCGCTCATCAATCAGCAGGACGATGATGTAGCATTCCGGGTTGTTGCTGATGATCGCCTGGGCGATGCTCTGCATCATGATGGTCTTGCCGGCCTTGGGCGGCGCCACCAGCAGGCCTCGCTGGCCCTTGCCGATGGGAGCCACCAGATCAATAACGCGGCCGGTAAGGTCCTCGGTACTGCCATTACCCTTTTCCAGGGTCAGACGCTCGTCCGGGAACAGCGGGGTCAGGTTTTCAAAAAGAATTTTGTGCTTGGCGTTCTCGGGCTTGTTGAAATTGATCTCGCTGACCTTGAGCAGGGCGAAGTAGCGCTCGCTGTCCTTGGGGGGGCGGATCTTGCCGGAAATGGAATCGCCGGTGCGCAGGTTGAAGCGGCGAATCTGGCTGGGGGAGACGTAAATGTCGTCCGGGCCGGCGAGATAAGAGCTATCTGCGGAGCGCAGGAAGCCAAAGCCGTCCTGCAGTATTTCCAGAACACCGTCACCGTAAATATCCTCGCCACTTTTGGCGTGGCGCTTCAGGATCGCGAAAATAATGTCCTGTTTGCGGGATCGGGCCATGTTTTCCAGGCCGATCTCTTTGGCGATGTCGATGAGTTCCTGGGTGGACTTGGTCTTGAGGTCAGTTAGATTCATAGAGGGTGCTGAGTTGTTGTTCGAGGAAGAAAAACGAATGCAAACGCACGTAGCTGCCGGGAGTACCGATCAGTTATGATAAGAATGCAGCGTTAAATCGTTGAGTAGCAGAGTTATTATTGCGGCGCGGGACCGGGCAACGAGAGTGAATGTAGCACGCTGTGCAGGGGCCGTCTAGCGCTTTGTTGCGCTTTCAATGCGCACTGTGGCGTGTTGGCGGAGACCGTTGCGGGCTCCGCCGGTAACGGCGTCAGACCACTTCCTTGATAAAATCGACCAGCTGGGTTTTGGACAGGGCGCCGACCTTGGTGGCTTCGGCGCTGCCATTCTTGAACAGGATCAGGGTGGGAATACCGCGAATACCGAACTTGGGCGGAATGTCCGGGTTGGCGTCGACATCGACTTTACAGATCTTGAGCCGGCCACTGTATTCGGTGGCTATTTCATCCAGTACCGGGGCGATCATTTTGCAGGGGCCACACCACTCGGCCCAGAAATCGACGAGTACGGGAATATCGGAATTCAGAACTTCGGTATCAAAGCTGGCATCGTTTACGTGTACGATTTGTTCGCTCATTGTAGTCTCCAGTCGGTTGGGGGATGGATGGCCTCGCAGGCTGCCCCAAGTATAGAAGGCGCAATGATACCATTCACTGTTGCGGGCACAACCAGCGCCCGGGAGTTTTTGCCGATGTATGCGTACCCCACCGGTCGCCCGTTTCCATGACAGCCGCAACCGACGCAGTGCCGGGACAATGGTGCGTCTATCTGCTGCAGTGCGCCGACGGTAGCCTTTATACCGGTGTTACGGTGAACCTGCAGCGCCGGCTGGCGCAGCATAACGGTATTGTAGCTGGGGGGCCGCGCTATACCCGGGGGCGCAGGCCGGTGCAGCTGCTCTGGTGTGAGGAGGCATACGATCGGAGCGCAGCCCAGCGCCGGGAGGTGGCGGTCAAGCGCCTGCCCCGCCTGGCGAAGCTGGCGCTGCTCAGTTGAGTTGTTCCAGCGCCTGCTGCAACTCCAGCCAGCGCTCTTCAAGCTGCTCGGCGCGAATTTTCAGTTCGCCTTCTGATTTTAACAGCCGGGCCAGTTCCGGCTTGCCGTCATCAGCATACAGTGCCGGATCGGCAAGCTGTTCCTGCAGTGCCGCCATGCTTGCTTCGGCCGCAGCCATGGCCTTTTCTGTCGTGGTGATCTCGCGTTGCAGGGGGCGCTTTTTTTCACGCTCTGCTGCGGCCTGCTGGCGCTTCTCCTTGCGACTGGCCTCGGGCGCCGCTTCCGCTGGCGCGCTGCCTTGTTCCGGCTTGTCACTGCTTCGGTAGCTGCTCAGGATCCATTTTTCATAGGCGCGCAAATCGTCGTCATATTCTTCGACCACGCCGTCGTGCACCAGCAACAGTTCATCGGCTGTATTGCGCAGCAGGTGGCGGTCGTGACTGACCAGAATCAGTGCCCCCTGATAGCCCTGCAGCGCCACCTCCATGGCATTGCGCATGTCCAGGTCAAGGTGGTTGGTGGGCTCGTCCAGAACCAGCAGGTTGGGCCGCTGCCAGACCACCAGTGCAAGCGCCAGCCGGGCTTTTTCACCACCGGAGAATGGGGCTATGGCGCTGGTCGCGAAGTCCCCACGAAAATTGAAGCCTCCGAGAAAATTCATGATCTCCTGTTCCCGGGCATCCGGGCTCAGCCGCTGGATGTGCAGGGCCGCGCTGGCTGTCAGGTCCAGTGACTCCAGTTGCTGCTGGTCAAAATAGCCTATGCGGCAGTGCTCACCGGCCTGGCGCCTGCCATTGATCAGCGGCAGTTCACCAATGAGGCTTTTCAGCAGCGTGGATTTGCCTGCGCCGTTCTTGCCCAGCAAAGCGATGCGGGAACCCGGGCGCAGCATCAGGTCCACCCCGGACAGCACCGGTTGATCACCATAGCCGAGATCGGCCTCATCCAGTCGCAGCAGGGGGTCACTGCTCCTGCCGGCGGGCGGGAACACGAAATTGAAGGGTGAGTCCACGTGTGCGGGAGCCAGTTGCTGCATCCGCTCCAGCTCCTTGATCCGGCTCTGGGCCTGGCGAGCCTTGGTGGCCTGGTAGCGAAAGCGGCGCACGAAGTCTTCAATGTGAGCTATACGGACCTGTTGCTTCTCATAGCTAGCCTGCTGGTTGGCCAGCATCTCGGCGCGCATGCGCTCATAGTCGGAGTAATTGCCTTTCCAGGACTGCAGCTGGCCACCTTCTATGCTGAGAATACGTTCACAGGTGGCGTCGATGAAATCCCGGTCGTGGGAGATCATCAGCAAAGTGCCGGGGTAAGCCTGTAACCACTGTTCCAGCCACAGCGTGGCATCCAGGTCCAGGTGGTTGGTGGGTTCGTCCAGCAGCAGCATGTCCGAAGGTGTCATCAGTGCACGCGCCAGGTTCAGGCGAATCCGCCAGCCACCGGAAAAATCACTGACCGGGCGCTCGGCGGCGTTTGCCGGAAAGCCCAGCCCCTGCAGCAAGCGGTGTACCCGGCGCTCGGCACTGTAACCATCGGCTTCTTCCATGGCGCTGTGCAGGCTGGCGGCGCGCTGGAAATCCCCATCGGCTTCGGCCGCGGCAAGATCCTGCACCAGCGTGGCGAGTTCGGCGTCGCCCTGGAGAATGTAATTGGCGGCGGATTCCCGGGTAGCGGCAACCTCCTGCGCCATGTGAGCGAGGCGCAGCTTGCTCATGCCTTCAATACTGCCGGTATCGGGTTGCAGCTGCCTCAGCAGCATTGCGAACAGGCTGGATTTGCCACTGCCATTGGCACCGATCAGCGCCAGTTTCTGGCTGGGCTGCAAGGTGACGTTCGCGCCTTCGAGTAGCAACTTGCTGCCGCGGCGGAGTTCGATATCGCGTAATATGATCATCAGGGCGCGCATTCTACGCGCAGCTTCCATCGGTAACCAGCCGGAGACATGATGAATAATGCGCTATGGGCGTTTTCCCTGCACCGATACCAACAACCCGGTGTCGCCGAGGCTTGCCTCGAGGCGCAGGACTATTACGCGGCAGATGTAAACCTGTTGTTATACGCTGCCTGGCTTCAGGCGCAAGGGCAACGGCGCGATGCTGCGGAATGGAGCGCCCTTGGCCGGGCCCTGGCGCCCTGGCGGCAACGGGTCGTGGTGCCACTGCGGCAGCTGCGCCGTGACTGGCGTGGCCTGCCGGAGGCGCAATCATTGCGGGAGCGACTGAAGGTACTTGAGCTGGAAGCGGAGCGGGAACAGCAGGCGCAGATCTGGCGCTGGCATGGCCGGAATACTGCCTCGCCCGCAACCCCGGGTAGTCTGTTGCAGGCACTGGATGGCTTGCTGGATGCGGGAGGCGCGCCCCCCGCGCGAAGCCGGCAGGCCCTGGTGCAGCGCCTGCACGAGGTATTTCTGGCACCCTGACGGACGGTGATTCGGGATGGGGCTGGCGTAGTGCTATACTCGGGTAGTATGATTTCGCTTCTTTTGACGGGTAATGGAAAATATTTATGAAAAAATACGCACTCCCGCTCGCTTTGTTCGCCACGGTGACTCTGCAGGCCTGTAATCAGCAAGCCCCCGAAGACACGACAGAAGTGGTGCTGGAAGATTCAACCCAGCGCCTGAGTTATGGCATTGCGTTTGGTCTGGGCCAGCGTATGGCTGAAGACGGCGTACCCCTGGACGTGCCGGCATTCACCGCCGGTCTCGAGGATGCGCTTGAAGGTGCCGAGCCGCGCCTGACCGAGGAAGAGATCCAGGCCGAGATGCAGGCGTATCAGGAAAAGGCAGTTGCCGAACAGGAAGCACTGCTTGCCGCGGCCGGTGAAGTGAATGCCCAGGCAGCAGAGGCATTCCTGGCTGAAAATGCCGAGCGTGAGGAAGTGACGGTCACTGAATCAGGGCTGCAGTACGAAGTGGTTACCGCGGGCGAAGGCGCCAGCCCCGGCCCCGATGATACCGTGGAGGTGCATTATCGCGGCACACTGATCGATGGTACCGAGTTTGATTCGTCCTATGCGCGCGGTGAACCGGTAACCTTTGGTGTTGGCCAGGTCATTGCCGGCTGGACAGAAGCTTTGCAGCTGATGTCACCAGGCGCCAAGTGGAATCTTTATATTCCCTCGGACCTCGCATACGGCCCGGCCGGTGCGGGTAACCTGATAGGCCCGAATGCCGCCCTGATATTCGAAGTGGAGCTGCTCTCCATTCCGAGCCAGGAAGAAGACAGCGAGACTGAAGCGGAGAGCTGATCCAGGCCCGACTTAACCCGGCGTCGTTTGCAAGCGACGCCGGTGCTTGCCATGCAGGCTGGCGATAAGCTGGTCTTCCATCACGAAACGCGATTCCAGTATTTCCCCCAGCGCTGACAAGTCCCGTCTCAGGGTTTCGGGGTAGTGATCGCCGTTACCGTATTTTTCCTCGTAAGCCATGATAACTTCCGTTGTGTCGGCGATATCCGGCATTAATTCGGTACTCAGCGCCGTGTTGTCGTCACCGAAAATCTCAGCTTCCAACAGTAGTGCGGAAAATACCTCAAAATGGCCGGCTGAGACGTAATCCACCAGCAGCTCGCACAAGGCTCGCTGGCGGCGCGCCAAATGGCTATTCTCCGGGCTGTCGTCGGTGGCGACCGCGAGCGAGGTATAACGTGCAAGCAGGCTGCGGCGTTCCCGCAACCAGTCGGTTAGCATGCGCTCTACGGCTCGGAAGTGGTCGGCGGGGTCTTGTTTGCTTTGGCGCATCAGGCGGGTAACTCCAGTGAAAAATGATGGCGGCTGCTACTGGCGGCGCAGGGTTTGCCACAGTGCGGCCAGGAAAATGGCGATGAACAGGAGCAAAGTCTGCTCCGGGATCGAGAAACCCAGCAGGGTCCAGTGAGTTTCGGCACAGTTGCCATCGCCCATCAAAACCATGCTCAGGGTGTCCCGGAAAGGTAGCGTTTCGAGCATGTATTCGAGACTGGGCCCGCAGGCCGGCACCTGTTCCGGCGGCAGATGCTGGAGCCAGACATGGCGTGCCGCCACCGCGCCGCCCCCCGCCGCCACAGCTACACAGAGTGCGCCGTAAACACGTCGACCCCAAGCGCGGGGATTATGCAGGGCCGCGAGCAGGGCGATTACGCCACCGGTCACGACAAAGACGCGCTGGGTCATGCACAAGGGACAGGGGTTAAGGCCCACAATATGCTCCAGGTAAGCGGCAAACAGCATTGCCAGCAGAGCAACCAGGGCAAGGCCAAAAAAAACCAGGCGAGATGACAATGTGTGCAACAAGATACTATTCCTCGGTATGCGGAAAAGGCTGACCATTAACCGGCAGCCCTACGTTAGGCCCTTTGGCAGTGGCCCGCAAGCAGGTGCTACTGCCATGGGTCAGAGTTTCTGGTACTGGGCATAAAATTGCGCCAGGTAGTCTTCAAAACCAAGTTCATCGGCTGCTTCGACGGCTTGCTGAGCCGCCAGTGAGCTGGCGGTTTCCGCCGCAAAGCGTTGCGCTACTTCCGGGGGCAATGGTCGCTCGCGAAAATACTGCGCCCAACGTTCGCTGTAGCCCATAGCCAGGCGGAAGAACGGCACATCGCGCTCGCGCATTTCCCTCAGTACCCGGGCCGACGGTGTACGCTCGGGATCTGCCACCCGACTGCACTGTTCTTCCAGTGCGGCGCTGTAGAGCGTATTGTCATGGCAGTTATCAAGCAGTTCAGCGACCCCGCTCATCCCGCTCAGCAGGTCGTCAGCCAGCGCCGACAGCGGTCGACTGCCGCCATTGGCGAACAGCTCCAGGCCGGGCTCGCGGCCGCGGTTGACCACCGCATTGAGGTTCGCCGCCTGCCGTGACTGTTCGTCGCTGTCACAGGGGGGGCTTTCCTCCAGCAGGCAATACAGCAGGAATGTATCGAGAAAATGAATCTGCTGCGCATCCAGCCCCACCGGTGTGAAGGGGTTAATGTCCAGACAGCGGACCTCGATATATTCAATGCCGGCGCGGTGCAGCGCTTTTAGCGGTGCCTCACCCGGGCGAGTCACCCGTTTCGGGCGAATGGTGCTGTAAAATTCATTTTCTATTTGCAGCAGACTGTCATTGAGCTGCTGGTAATTACCATCCCGGCCGCTGGCAATGCCCTGGTAGTCCGGGTGTGGGTCCATGATGGCATCGCGCAGGGCCGAGATATAATTGTCCAGCGAGTTGTAGCAGACCTTCAAGCCTCGCTGGGCCGAGCTGTTATAGCCGAGGTCGCCCATGCGCAGAGCCGTGGCGTGGGGCATGTGAAGTGTTTTGCCCTGTTCGTCAAACGGTTGCAGGCCATGTTGGTCGCGGCCTCGTAAAAAGCTGGCGCATACCGCCGGCGAGGCGCCAAACAGGTAGATCAACAGCCAGGAATGGCGGTGAAAGTTGCGGATCAGGCCCAGGTAACGATTGCTGATGTAATCCTGTAAAGGCTCTGGCTTGCCGGCATCGTCCCAGGCGCGCTGCCAGTATTCCGCGGGCATTGAAAAGTTGTAGTGAATGCCGGCAATGGTCTGCATCAGGCGGCCATAGCGGTGACCCAGCCCATAGCGGTAGACGGTTTTCATGCGCGCGACGTTGGAATTGCCGTATTCCGCTACCGGAATACTGTCGTCGCCATTGACCACGCAGGGCATACTGGCGGCCCACAGCAGTTCATCCTCAAGCTGGGCGTAAACGAAGCTGTGCACATCCGCCAGGGTATCGAGGCTGTGCTCGATACTGGTGTCGACCGGGGTAATGAATTCCAGGAGTGCCTCGGAGTAATCCGTGGTGATAGAAGGGTGTGTCAGCGCCGAACCGAGGCTTGCCGGGTGCGGAGTTTGCGCCAATCTGCCCTCTGGTGTAATACGCAGGCTTTCCTTCTCAATTCCCCGCTGTATAGTATTGATAAGCTGTCGATACCCCGGGCTGGTCAGGGTTTGCAATTGGGCTTGCAGGTAAGGGGTCAAGCGGAACTCCTTGTAGTGGTCGCGGCAGTACCGGGAAACAGCTCCTGGTCGCAGCGGGGGCCAAGTTTATCTGCCTATTGTTAACGAGTACAGACTACAGTTAATTGTCAGGTCACTCCTCAGCGAGGCTATATTATCAGCATGATTTTTGCGCGCGCGTGTTCACTGTCTGGCCACTTCGGCTCGTGGGCCAGGCTATTGTTGCTTTATAGCTGCTGCCTGCTATCAGCGTCGGCTGCGGCTGCGGCCGAGCCGGCTGCAGAGTGCAGGAAAGTGGCTGCGCAGCCGCTATCCGAGAGCTTCCGTTTTCAACCGTCTCCAGCGCACTCGCAACTGCTGGAACATATTCCCGAGGATGCCCGCATTCGCAGTATCCGCCAGCAGCGCTTTGGGGTCTTTGATACGGCAGACCCGCGCGAAGATAAGGCACTGTACCGGTGGGCCAACGATGTACACAGTATTACCCGGGAGTGGGTGATAGCAGATCACTTGCTGATTGAGGAGGGTGAGACCTACAACCCGGCACGTCTCAGGGAGTCCGAGCGGATCCTGCGGCGGCTTAGTTTCATTTACGATGCATCAGTGCGCCCGTGGCGCGTATGCGGTGATGAAGTGGATATTGAGGTCATTACCCGGGATATCTGGACCTTTACACCAATGCTGTCGGTGGGTCGAAAAGGGGGCGAGAACTCCTTCGCAATCGGTTTTCGGGATGCCAATTTCCTGGGCACCGGCAAGCAGATTATTGTCCAGCACGATAGCGATGAAGAGCGCTCCGGTAATACCATTCGCTACGCTGATCCGGCGCTGGGGGGCTCGCGGTGGACCATGCGTGCTTCTCTGGCCGACAACGATGACGGCTATGAACACGGATTGCGCTTCGTGCGGCCCTTTTTCTCCATTTATGAGCGCTGGTCCGCGGGACTTGACCTGAATCGCACCAGGCTGGAGGAGGCACTCTGGTTCCGGGGCGATGAAGTGGCGGAGTTTGAACACCAGATTGAACGTGTGTCCGTATTTGGCGGTATCGCGCCCGCCATTCGGGAAGACCGACGCGTTGGTCGCTGGTTGTTTGGCTATACCTTTGAGAGTAACGGTTTCGGGTTCAGTGATTCTGCTATCCCACCCGCTGAACTGCCTGTAGATCGCGACTACAGTTACCCGTTTTTTGGTTACGAATCGATTGAGGATGAGTTTGTCGAACTGCATAACTTCAATTACCTGGGCCGTACTGAAGACGTTTATGTAGGCGAGCGCTATGACTGGACCCTGGGCTGGTCCGGCAAGAACCTGGGTGCCACCCGCGACCAGCTTGTTGTTCGGGGCAGTTATGCCAATACCCTGCTGGTCGATGACGACCGGTTGTGGCAATGGAACACGGCGGTTGAGGGCTTCTGGACGGTTGCCGACAGCCGCTTCGAGAACTTCTGGTGGACGACCGAAACCCGCTATTTGCATAAGCAGTCGCGGCAGTGGGCGGCATATGGCAGTTTACGGGTGGACTACACCGATGGCCTCACTGATGATCGGCAGCTCACCCTGGGCGGTGCCAGCGGTCTGCGCGGTTACGATCTCAATTACCAGGTGGGTGATCGCTCGGCCGTGTTCAACCTGGAGCAGCGTTATTATTCGGACTGGCACCCTTTCCGCCTGGTGCAGATCGGCCTGGCGGCTTTTGTGGATGTGGGCCGCGCCTGGTTTGAAGACGCGAGTAACGGCCCCAATGGTGGCGTGCTGGCCAATGCCGGTGTCGGTATTCGGCTCAACTCCAGTCGCGCCGAGAAGAGCAGCGTCATACACATTGATTTCGCCTTTCCCTTCGTGAAAGACGATGACGTAAGCTCCAGCCAGGTTCTGTTAACCGTCAAGAGTCGTTTTTAGGCATGCGGCTGAGATGCCGTTCCAGCAGTTTGCAGGTAAAATTCTCCTGTACATCTCCCTCCTGCCCCGTCGCCAACATGATGCGCGACATGATCAGGCAAAACCGCATGGCCGCAAACAGCAGATAATACTCGTAGTGCTCAGCGGTTCGGCCTGTGGCCTGCTGCCACTGCTCGACAGTATCCTCGTAAGAGGGCAGGCCGGGTAGTCGCGGCAGCTCCAGCCCTTCCGCAAACACCGAATCAATGTAATTGAACCAGGCCAGGTCCTGTACCGGGTTACCCAGGGTCGCCATTTCCCAGTCGAGTACGGCCGCTACGCTATCCAGTGTGGGGGTGAAAATCATGTTGCCTATCCGCGAATCCCCCCAGCACAACGCCACGGGTTCTTCATCAGGCTGGTTCGCCTGCAGCCAGTCCAGCGCGGCCTGTGCAATTGCATGGCCCTCACCCTCCATGGCCCAGCCGAGGTAATCCTGCCGTAGGCCAGCTGTGCCTGCAGCGGTGTGAGTTCACCCGTGTCCAGGTGGGGCAGTCCCAGGGCATGGTGGTCCAGCTGATGGAAACTGGCCATGGTTGTGACAGCGGCGCGCCAGAGCGCGGCCCGCTGGTCCTCGCTGGTCTCCTGCAGCATCCAGCCGTCCATGTTGTAAGGGGGCATGTCAGCCGGGATGCGTCCGGCAATATGGCCCATGATGTAAAACTGGACGCCGAGCAGGCTGGTATCCGTTTCAAGCCCGAGCAAGGGAGGGACTGGAATGGCGCTGTGTTGCTTCAGGGCCTCCATAACCCGGTATTGTGGTGCCAGGTCATAGCTGGGAAACACCGGTCTTGCGATATCCGGTTGCAGGCGACCCACGCAGGCTTCTTCCCGGGCAATACCCTGCTCCTGCCAGTGCAGGGTAAACAATAATGTCACATTGGACATCCCCGAGCCCTCGGGGACGGTCAGGCCAGAGAGTGATACCGGATACCCTCGCCGCTTCTGGAACCAGCGTTCCAGTGTCTTGCGGGTTCCTTCGAGATCTTCAACCAGCGGGGTGGGGCGTGCATTATCCACGGGTAGCTCCTGTTATTTTTGGTGGTAGCTCACAAGCATTGCCAGGCCAGTGTAAGGTAGCGCAACCGGCCTGACTACCATCCGTTAGTCGATTCCCCGACGTAGGTGTTGGGTTGCTATTCACACTTGCGGTGGCCGGGCCTTTATAATGCTGGCCGTTAACCGCGCGCTAATCCTGGTTGCAGACGTAGTCACCGGGGACCGCTTTTGCCCTGTGTCGGAGTCATATATGAAAAAAGTTCTTTCGCTGCTGGCCGTACTCGGTGTTGCCGGGTTAGCGGCCTGGTGGTTAGCCGGTCCGGTTGAACAGGAATCCGGCGCTGCGGCGCGCCCGCCAGTGCCGGTGACACTTTTCACCGTTGGTAAACAGTTGTTCAATGATGAACTACAGGCGCTGGGAACATTGCAGGCCTGGGAATCGGTGGTCATTGCCGCCAGTGTCTCGCAAATCATTACGTCGCTTGAGTTTGATGGCGGCGACAAGGTAGCCAGGGGCGACCTGTTGGCACTGCTCAGGCAGGATGCGGAACAGGCGACCCTGCGCGAGTTGCAGGTGACCCTGGCGGACGCCGAACGTGAACTGCGGCGACTGGAGAATCTTGCGCGCGAGGACCAGGTGGCCCGGAACGAACTGGACGCCGGACGGACTCTGGTAGAGGTCAGCCGCCACCGCATTGAACAGGTGCAGGCGCGAATTGGCGACCGGACTATCCGGGCGCCTTTTGCCGGCACCCTGGGCCTGCGCCTGGTGAGCGAGGGCGCACTGGTAGCGGCGGGGCAGCCACTTACCACCCTGGATGATCTTTCACGCATGCGGCTTGATTTCACTGTGCCCGAGAGCCGGCTGCAATTCCTCAGGCCGGGACAGAAAGTCAGCGCACGCACACCCGCCTTTTCCCGCGATTATATCGGTACTGTCACTGCTCTGGACAGTCGCGTAGACCCTGTTGCCCGAGCCATCACCGCTCGCGCGGAGCTTGCCAACCCCGGTGAGCGCTTGCGCCCCGGCATGTTGGTGGAAGTGGTGATCAGCGGCCCCCCGCGGCAGGTACTATTGGTCCCGGAGGAGAGCCTGCAGTCGCGCTCGACCGAGCATTTTGTCTGGCGCGTGGACGCCGCCGAAACCGGGGCACAGCGTGTTGAAGTGATTATCGGCGGTCGCAGGCCCGGTTGGGTGGAGATTGTGGACGGTCTGGAGGAGGGGGAACAAATCGTTCATGACGGCGTTGGCAGGCTCTCCGGTGAGCGTATGCAGATTACACCGGTGGACTTCTAGCCATGCTGCTGTCCGATATTTCGGTCCGTCGCCCGATCCTGGCTACTGTTGCCGCCGCGTTATTGCTGGCCTTTGGCATTCTCTCGTTTGATCGCCTGCCGCTGCGCGAGTATCCGGACATCGACCCGCCGGTCCTGCGCATCACTACGCCGTACCCGGGAGCGTCCGCGGCCGTGGTCGAGAATCGTATTACCGAGGTAATCGAGGATCGGCTGGCGGGCCTGGAAGGTATCCGCACCATGACCTCCACCAGTCAGGACGGCCGTTCCAACATTACCCTGGAATTCGAGCTGGATCGGGATATCGATAACGCCGCCAACGATGTTCGCGACCGGGTGTCGCGCATCCTGAATAACCTGCCCGAGGAGTCGGATCCCCCGGAGGTGCGCAAGAGTGCCAGCGACGATGAGGTCATTTTCTGGGCTCACCTGGTGGCTCCGGGCATGGATGCGCTGGAGCTTACTGACTATGCAACACGCTATCTGGTGGATCGTTTTTCCGTACTCGACGGTGTTGCCCGGGTGCGTATCACTGGGGAGCAGGTTTATGCCATGCGGATCTGGCTGGACCGCAATGCCCTGTCTGCCCGGGATCTTACCGCCGCTGATGTGGAGACTGCCATCCGGGCCCAGAACGTAGAGCTACCGGCGGGCACGCTTAACTCGCTGGAGCGGGATTTCGTGATTCGTGTTGATCGCGGCTACGAGACTGCGGCGGATTTCAGCCAGTTGGTGCTGCGGCGCAGTGATGACGGCTATCTGGTGCGTCTCGGCGATGTCGCGCGGGTGGAACTGGCCAGTGCCGAGCACCGCAGCCTGTTTCGCGGCAATGGTGAGTCGCAGGTAGGACTGGGCGTGGTCAAGCAAAGCACGGCCAACGCCCTCTCGGTCAGTGACCTGGTGCTGGAGGAGCTGGAGCGAATGAATCAGCAACTGCCCAACGGCATGCGGATCATTCCCAGTTATGACAACTCCCAGTTCGTGCGCGAGGCGATCAACGAGGTCTACATCACGCTGTTCATTGCCGCGGTGTTGGTGGTGCTGGTGATTTTCCTGTTTCTCGGTGACCCCCGCAGCCTGCTGGTGCCGGCGATAACCGTGCCGGTGTCCCTGGTGGCCGCTTTTGGCGCGCTGTGGGTGATGGATTACAGTATCAATCTGCTGACCCTGCTGGCACTGGTGCTGGCCATCGGCCTGGTGGTCGATGACAGCATCGTGGTGCTGGAGAACGTTCACCGCCGTCTGCTGGAGGGCGAAACACCACTGGTGGCGGCGTTCAGGGGCACCCGGCAGGTGGGTTTCGCGGTTGTTGCCACCACACTGGTTCTCGTATCCGTATTCGTACCCATTACTTTTCTTGAGGGCGATGTGGGTCGGCTGTTCGGGGAATTCGCCATTACCATGGCCATGGCGGTGATCTTTTCGAGTTTTATTGCCCTTACCCTGGCGCCGGCAATTTGCAGCAAGATATTGAGCCGGGAACACATATCCAATCGCATGGCGGATGCGGTGGAGGGCCTCAGTGCCCGCCTGGAAGGTGCCTACCAGCGCGTGCTGGGAGTGCTGTTGCCCCATCGCTGGCTGACCCTGCTGGTGCTGGTGGCGAGTCTGGCGGCGACCGCGGCCCTGTTTCAGGCGGTGCCCAGGGAGTACGTGCCGGACCAGGATCGGGGGATTCTGTTCATGGGGCTGAGTACGCCGGAAGGGTCCTCGTTCCATTACACGGTAACCCAGGTTGATGAGGTTGAACGGCGGCTGTTGCCTCTGGTAGAGAGCGGCGACATCCACCGGCTGTTGATCCGTGCGCCATCCTTTGGCGGCGGCGAGGCCTTTAACCAGGCTTTCGCACTGCTGGTGCTGTCGGACCCGGAGACGGGTCGTCGGTCCACCAGTGTGATTCAGGCCGATGCGCGCCGTCGCCTTGCGGATATCGCAGGTGCCCGCGTGTTCATACGCGGCGGTGGGGGGCTGGGCCGCGGCAGCGGTGACCCGGTTGAATTTGTGATTACCGGCGACAGTTACGAGGACCTGGCCGACTGGCAGGATCTGCTATTGCCGCGTATTGCGGAAAACCCTGGCCTGGTAGGGGTCGATACCGACCTGCGGCCCACCAAGCCACAGCTGCGTATCAGTATTGACCGCAACCGTGCGGGGGACCTGGGAGTCAGTCTGCTCGATGTCAGCCGCACCCTGGAAACCATGCTTGGGTCGCGTCGGGTTACGACCTTTATTCGCGGTGGTCGCGAATACGACGTGATTGTCGAGGGCGAGCGGGAAGGCCAGCGTACCCTGGGTGACCTGAACAGTCTGTACGTGCGCTCCGCCGGCACCGGGGACCTGGTGCCGCTGGCCAGCCTGATAACGGTGCGCGAACAGGCCGACGCCGGCAGCCTCAACCGCTATAACCGCGGTCGCGCCCTGACCATCACTGCCAGCCTCGGCGACGACTACAGTCTGGGAGAGGCGCTGCTTTACCTGGAGAACCTGGTGCGCACCGAGCTGCCCACCAGCGCCAACTTTGACTATAAGGGGGAGTCCCTGAACTACCAGGAGAGCAGCAACTCCGTGCTGCTGACGTTCCTGCTGGCGCTGCTGGTGGTGTACCTGGTGATGGCCGCCCAGTTTGAATCCTTTGTACACCCGGCTGTCATCCTGTTTACGGTGCCACTGGCCCTTGCCGGCGGTCTTGGCGGACTCTGGCTATTCGGCCAGACCCTCAACATTTACAGCCAGGTGGGGCTGGTGATGCTGGTCGGGTTGGCGACCAAGAACGGCATTCTCATCGTCGAGTTCATCAACCAGATGCGGGACTTCGGCCTGGAGTTCACGGCGGCGGTACAAAAGGGCGCCTCCCGTCGGCTGCGGCCGATCATCATGACGGCGTTTACCACGGTGGCGGGTGCGGTCCCGCTGGTAGTGTCCGGCGGTCCCGGCCACGAAGTGCGGACGGTGATCGGTGTTGTGGTGATGTGCGGGGTGACAGTTGCCACCCTGATCACCCTGTTCCTGATCCCGATGGCCTATACGCTGCTGGCCAGGGGCACCGGTTCGCCCCGGGCGGTGAGCCGGGAGCTTGAGCGGCAGTTGGCGCAAACACCCCCGGATTGATGTTTTTCACGGGTTTGTTGTTGTCCGCTGCCTACAGAATGCTAGAGTAAGCCCTGGCCGGGCAATGAGTGCCCGCGTCCGGCGGGCAGGAGCCCGGGCTACCAGAAGGGGACACTGTGCGCATTACCGAATGGCTGAAGACACTGGCGACAGAAAATGGATCTGACCTTTACCTGAGTACCGGCGCGCCGCCCTGTGCCAAGTTTCAGGGCCAGCTTAAACCGATCGGGCGCGAGACCCTCAAGCCCGGTGAAATCAGGGCTATCGCCTATGAACTGATGGATCCCACGCAACAGGCGGCGTTCGAGACTGACCTGGAAATGAATCTGGCGACCTCTTTGCCGGACTTTGGCCGTTTTCGGGTGAACATCTTCATGCAGCGCAACGAGGTCAGTATCGTTGCGCGCAACATTGTGGCGGAAATCCCCAAGTGGCAGGACCTGCGCCTGCCCTCGATCCTGACCGAAGTAATAATGCGCAAGCGCGGGCTGGTGCTGTTTGTGGGCGCTACAGGCTCGGGCAAATCGACCTCCCTGGCGGCGATGATCGATTACCGCAACAGCAACAGTGCCGGGCACATTGTGACCATTGAAGACCCGGTGGAATATGTGCACAGCCACAAGAAATCGATCGTTAACCAGCGCGAGGTGGGGGTGGATACCCGCAGTTGGCACAATGCGCTGAAGAACACCCTGCGCCAGGCCCCGGATGTGATCCTGATTGGCGAGATCCGCGACCGCGAGACCATGGAGCACGCGATTGCCTTTGCGGAAACCGGTCACCTGTGTATCTCCACCCTGCACGCCAACAATGCCAATCAGGCGCTGGACCGGATCATCAACTTTTTCCCGGAGGAGCGCCGCCCGCAGTTGCTGATGGATCTGTCCTTGAATACCCAGGCCTTCATTTCCCAGCGGCTTGTTCCCACCGTGGACGGCAAGCGTTGTGCCGCCATCGAGATCTTGCTGGGCACACCCATGATCGCGGACCTGATTCAGAAGGGCGATATCGACGGCATCAAGGAGGTCATGGCGAAGTCGGAAAATGCCGGTATGAAAACCTTCGATAGTGCTTTGTTTGATCTTTACCAGGAGGGTCTGATTTCCGAAGACGAGGCCCTGCGCAATTCGGATTCGCCGAATAATGTTCGCCTCAAGATCAAGTTTGCCAAGGAGGACAAGGCCCAGGGTGACGATGGCTCGATGGAGTTGAGCCTGGAGAGCCTGGACGATGGAGAGGCGCCTCCGAAGGGATTCTGAATCCCTTCAGTCAACCAGCTTGGCCAGCACAACACCGGCGAAGGTCGTCCAGAGCAGCACCAGCAGAACCAGTTGCAACCGCCTCGTCTTTGCCGGCGCTGCCGGCGCGGGCGCGGCGGTAACTGCGCGCATGTTGAAAGAACCGCAGGCGGGGCACGAGCCGCCGGCCATTAAACTGGATCCCTGATAAGTGCAGTCCCGGCAGCGGTAGCGCATCTGGTTCACCTGGTAAGCCTGAGGAGCTGGTCAACAACCCGCTCCAATTGGGCAAGATTGTTGCATTCCGCGGCAAAATGGCAGGCGGTCTTGTAGCGTAGCATCTCCGAGTCTCCCGTTCCCCATGCCCGACGCGACTCCGGGTTCAACCATATCACCCTGCGGCTGCGCTGGTAGATGCTGCGCATGATTTCAAGCTTCGGGTCGCCATTGTTATTGCGCGCATCGCCAAGGATGATCACGGTGGTGCTGCTGTTGATATCATCCAGAGCCAGTCTGGCAAAGTCCTGCAAACTGCTGCCATAGTCAGTGGCACCACCGTAGCGCCAGTTGACCAGCTCTATGGCCTTCTCCACCGGATAACGGGTGAACAGCTCGCTCACCTCCCCCAGGTGGCTGGAAAAGGCGAAGCTGCGTACCCGCGGCAATACGTCCTGCAGGTTGTACAGGAACAGCAGCAGGAACTTGGCATAGGCCGCCACCGAGCCGCTGACGTCGCATATTGCCACTATTTGCGGCTTGTCCTTGCGTGTCCGTCGCCAGTAGGTGTTGAACATGACACCGTCGCTGGCAATACCCCGGCGCAGTGTTTTCCCCATATCAAGGCGGCCCCGGCGAAACGTGCGGCGCTTGCGGGCGTGGCGCTCGGCGAGCTTGCGCGCCATTTTGCGCACCAGCACCTGTACCCGCTGGGCATAGCGCTGTTCCAGGTGGCTGAGCCGTGTGTGGCTGAGGATGTCGTCCATGAAGCGCGCATTGTGACCCTCGGCATGGAGCAGGTATTCACGCTGCACGTAGTCGCGCACCTGTTCCCGGAGGATGTCCCGATAGCGCCTTAATTCCTCCAGGGCCGGGCTCTGGCGCTCCTCGAGGCCAATGATGGCCTGGCGGATCTGTGCCTCGCCCATGGCATCCAGCATGCGCCGGGTGTACTGCCCTTTCTGGGTGAACATCTTGATCTGGCCCAGGCCCACCTGTTCCGCCGCCGTGCCCATGGCCAGGTTCAGGGCATTGCGGTCATTGTTCTGCAATTGCTGTAGCAGTGGGCTGTCCAGCAGGGCCTGTACCGCGTCATCATTTGCCGCGAGCTCCGCCAGTAATGAGTCGGAACCGGCGTCGGCTTCGTTCCCGCTATCTGCCGGCTGGCGCTCCGCGCCGCTCTCGTTCTGCTGTGGATCCCCAGACTCCTGTTCGCCCCGCTCCCGCTCCTCCCGGGTGTTGGAGAAATCTGCCATCTGCTGCCCAAAAAAGCGGTCAAAGCAGCTCTCTACGATGGCTTCTTCCGCCGGGGTCTTGGCCAGTGCCATGGCCAGGCCGTCCCGCAGGCGCTCGCGCTCGCCATAACCCAGGGTGGCTGCAACCGCCATGGCATCCAGGGTCTCCGCCGGCGATATCCTGACATCGTGGCTGCGCAGCAGCTGGATAAACGTGACCAGGCTGGCTTGCATGGCGGGCTACCGGCTCAGGCTCGCCGGGGGCTGCGCAATAGCTCCCCGAGTCCGGCGCTGGCGGTGTTGATGTCATCCTCGAATTTGAGCAGTACATTGAGGGTATTGTGAATAATTTCCTCGTCGAGCTGATGGGCGTGCAGCAACAACAGGCTGCGTGCCCAGTCGATGGTCTCGGAGATGGCGGGGGTTTTTTTCAGGTCCAGGTCGCGCAGTGAATGCACAAAAGCGACCAGTTGCCGACGCAGTACCTGGTCGATATCGGGCACCCGGCTGCGCACGATACGTTCTTCCAGCTCCACGCTAGGGAACGGGATGTACAGATGCAGGCAGCGACGCTTGAGCGCGTCACTGATGTCCCGGGTATTGTTGCTGGTGAGAAACACCATCGGCGATACCGATGCCTTTATCGTACCGATCTCCGGGATTGATACCTGGTAGTCCGACAGTATCTCCAGCAGCATGGATTCGAATTCATAGTCCGATTTGTCGACCTCGTCAATCAGCAGAATCGCGCCGCGCTCCTGCTGCATGGCCTTGAGCAGCGGCCGCGGCTCCAGGAACTCCTCGGAATAAAAAATATCACCGAACTGGTGTAAGCGCTCCACGGATTCCGCCAGTCCCTGGGCACCCTGCAGCAGATCCCCCAGTTTTTCCTTTAACACCTGGGTATACAACAGTTGTTTGCCGTATTTCCATTCGTACAGTGCTTTCGCCTCATCGAGGCCCTCGTAACACTGTAGCCGGATCAGTGGTACCTGCAGCAGCTCGGCGGCGGTTTTGGCGAGTTCGGTTTTGCCAACGCCCGGGGGGCCTTCCACCAGGATGGGTTTACGCAGCGCGAAGGCCAGGAATACCGCGGTGGCAATCTTGGTGCTGCAGATGTAACCGAGCGATTCAAAGCCTTGCTCGATGACCTCAATGGAGGCCAGCTGGGGGAAATCCTGGGTGTGCACGTTGTTTCCTCGTGAGGCCGCGGTCAGCCGCCGGTCATGTTCATGAAGCGCAGGATATCGGGTTCCCCGCTGTGGTCAAAATGGTGTTTCTCCGGCTTTAATGCCATGGCGGCAACAATAGCATGCTGCAGGGTGTCGCGAGTGCTGCCCGGCGCCCGCAGTACCTCGCGCAGGTCTACCGAGTGCTCGTTGCCCAGGCACAATAGCAGGCGCCCCTCTACTGTCACCCGTACCCGGTTGCACAGGTGGCAGAAATTATTACTGTGGGGCGAGATGAAACCGACACGGCCGGCATTACCTGGAATCCTGAAGTAGCGCGCAGGGCCATCACTGCCGGTGGGGTCGCCCAGCGGCAGCAATGGGTAGCGCTCCCCAATCTGTTGCTGCAACCCGGCGCTGCTGCAAAAACTGAGGGAACGACTGTGTTCGTCTATCTGCCCCAGGGGCATTTCTTCAATGAAAGCGATATCTATGCCCCGCTCCTGGGCGAAGGCCACCAGGTCGAGAACCTCATCGTCATTGCGGCCCCTGAGGATAACAGCATTGAGTTTGATGCGTTCAAAGCCGGCTGCTACCGCAACGTCGATGCCGGCGATAACCGCAGACAGGTCGCCAAAGCGGGTGATTTCGCGAAAGCGGTCGGGTTGCAGGCTGTCGATACTGATGTTGATCCGGCGCACCCCGGCGTCGCGCAGTGCGGGCGCCAACTGTGCCAGCCTGGAGCCGTTGGTGGTCAGCACCAGCTCATCGAGGCCCGGCAGCCGGCCCAATCGTTCAACCAGCGACATGATATTGTTGCGAATCAGTGGTTCGCCCCCGGTCAGCCGGATTTTGCTGACCCCAAGGCCGGTAAAGGCCTCGGCCACACGGTACAGTTCCTCCAGGGTCAGTACCTGTGGTTTGGGCACAAACTGCATGTCCTCGGCCATGCAATAAACACAGCGGAAGTCGCAGCGGTCGGTGACAGACAGCCGCAGATAACTGATCTGCCGCTGAAACGGATCGACCAGGGTGTGTGGAAACGTAGTTGCCATGCAATGAGTGTAATGCCTGACGGTCCTATCCTCTAGTGCCGCGATGCGAAGGGTCTTTACAGGCGCCGCTGGTCTGGGCAGGATAAGTCAGTTATTGCCGAGGAAAGATAATGAAAATAAAAGCCCTTTTTGTTCTGTCAGCCCTGAGCATATCTTTGCTGGGGGCGCTGCCGGTAGCCGCTGCCGCGGCTGATAGCGGTGAAAATTGCGCCACAGTGGATGGCATCAAGCCCATTTGCGGACTGGCCGCACCGGAAGACCTGGTGCCGGCCCCGAACAGCCGTGACCTCATATTCGGGCAAATGGCGGCACCCGGTGGCCTGTTTCTGCTTGATACCCGGGATGACAGCATACATCCGCTGTACCGCAGCCTGGTCGCCCCGCCGGACGGTGAACTCTGGGGTGACGCCGATTGTGTCCGGCCGCCTGCCTGGCTCGGCGCCCACGGCCTCGATATACGCAAACGGGGCGACGGGCGCTGGCAGTTGCTGGTGGTTAACCACACCGGCCGCGAATCGGTGGAATTTTTTGAATTGGCCAATGCCGCCGGTGACCGCCCTGAGGTCGTCTGGCGCGGTTGTGCTGTGGCCCCCGAAGAAGGCAATCTCAATGATGTGGCGGGCCTTGCCGATGGCAGCCTGCTGGTAACCCATATGGCCAATCGCAAGCGGCAGCTGTGGTCCGCATTACTGGCGGCACTGGGGTTTGATACCGGTTTTGTGTATCGCTGGTCCGCCGCGACCGGTTTTCAGCCGATACCGGGTACGGAAGGTGCGCATCCCAACGGGATTTTGCTGGCACCGGATGAGCAGAGCTTTTACCTCAATATCTATTTCGGCGGCAAGGTGCGCCGACATGCCCTGCCCGGTGCTGAACTATTGGCTGAGGTGGCGGTGGAAAAGCCGGATAACGCCAGTTGGTCCGCCAGCGGCACCTTGCTGGTCGCCTCGCACCAGGCATCGCTGTGGCAGCTGTTCCAGAGCCTGGAGCAGAGCCATGACAAGCCCTCGCTGCTGCCCTTCAGCATTGTTGAAATAGACCCTGACACCCTTGAGGCACAGCCCCTGCTAACGCTTGAAGGCCCGCCGATGGGCGCTGGTACCGTGGCCCTGCAGCGTGGCGACACTCTGTATATCGGCTCCTACGTGGGCGACCGTATTATCAGGCTGCCGCTGCCGAAGAGCGCCGGAAAAGTGTCTGCTGAATGAGCGTTGCCGGATGAACGCACTGCGGTCACTGGCGCTTTACGGTACGCCGCTGCTGGCGCTGTTCCTGGGGTTATCCCTGCAGATGGCCGGCGTCGATAGCGATATAGCCATTGTCTCCATGGTGGCCCTGTGGTGTGTGCTGTGGTGGGTGTTCGAGCCGGTGCCCATTCCGGTGACGTCGCTGCTGCCGATTGCGCTGTTACCGCTACTTGGGGTACTGACCCCGGCACAGGTCGGGCAGGCCTACGGCTCGCCATTAATACTGCTGTTGCTGGGCGGGTTCCTGCTGTCCAAGGCCATGGAGCACTCTGGCGCCCATCGCCGGATTGCCATTGGCATGGTGCGCCTGGTGGGCGCCAACAGCGGCCGCCGGCTGGTGCTGGGCTTTATGGCGGCCGCGGCAGTGCTCAGCATGTGGATCTCCAATACGGCGACCACGCTGATGCTGTTGCCGGTGGCGCTGGCAGTGCTTGAGGCTACCGACCAGCGTCGTGAACTGGCGGTGCCGTTGTTGCTCGGCATCGCCTATGCGGCGAGTGTGGGTGGCATAGGCACACCCATTGGCACGCCGCCCAACCTGATCTTCATGCAGGTGTATGAACAAACCACCGGCACGGCGATCAGCTTCAGCCGCTGGATGGGCTGGGCGCTGCCGGTAGTTGTAGTGATGATACCCCTGATGGCGCTGGTGCTGACCCGCAGCCTGCCCCGCTCGGTGACGGTGCAGTTGCCGGAAATCGGTTGCTGGCGCAGTGAAGAAAAGCGGGTTCTGGCAGTGTTCGGCTGTACCGCCCTGGCCTGGGTGACCCGCAGCGAACCGTTCGGGGGCTGGCAGGCCTGGCTGGGCCTGCCCCAGGCCAATGACGCCTCGGTCGCCTTGCTGGCTGTGGTGGTGATGTTCCTGGTACCCAATGGTAAAGGCGCGCGACTACTGGACTGGGAGCGCGCCAGCACAATCCCCTGGGGAGTGCTATTGCTGTTTTCCGGGGGGATCTGTCTGGCCAGTGGTTTTGTCGCGTCCGGCTTAAGTGATGTAATGGGAGGCTGGCTGTCGGGGATGACGGATATCCCTACCTGGTTGTTGCTGTTATTGGTATGCCTGATGGTGACATTCATGACCGAGACAACCTCCAACACGGCCAGTACCACCTTGCTGATGCCGGTGCTGGCTGCCGCCGCACTCGCCGCCGACCTGCCTCCGGAACTGATTATGGTGCCCGCCGCCATGAGTGCGAGTTGTGCTTTCATGCTGCCGGTCGCGACAGCGCCGAATTCGGTGGTGTATGGCAGTGGCCTGATCACCACGCGGCAAATGGCGAGGGAGGGGTTTGTGCTCAATCTTCTGGGCGCCATGGTAATCAGCGCCGTTTGCTACGTGATGCTCGCCTAGCCTGCAGTGTGTAATGGCGGCGGGGCATGGCCCCGCCGCAGAAGCACTCTAGAGTTGTGCCATCATGGTTTCTGCGGAGCTGACATCAACACCGCCACCGGGTTCCACATTCAGCTGGGTCACGGTGCCGTCTTCGACCAGCATCGCAAAACGCTGGCAGCGCTGGCCCAGGCCAAAACCGCTGGCATCCAGCTCCAGGCCGAGCTCATTGGTGAATTCCGCATTGCCATCGGCCAGCATCAGTATTTCCTCGGCATTCTGTGCCTCGCCCCAGGCGTCCATGACAAAAGCATCGTTAACCGACATGCACGCAATAGTGTCTACACCGAGTTGCTTTATCTTGTCGGCCTGGGCGACGTAGCCGGGCAGGTGCGCCTTGCTACAACCGGGGGTAAAGGCGCCGGGAACACCGAACAGCAGCACTTTCTTGCCGCTGAATATTTCATCGGTGGTAATGTCCACCGGGCCTTCTGCGCCCATGGTTTTAAGGGTCTTGGAGGGAATTTTGTCGCCAACCTGGATGCTCATTGTAATCTCCTTTGCCATTGAGGTTGCTGGTGGAGTGGGGATAATAGCAGATGGGTCGGCAAGATGTACGGTCCCTTCACCGGCTCTGCCAGGCCTCGCTATTGCAAGCTGCCGGGTAAAATGAATCAGCCCGCTGTTTCCTGGGTCAGCATGGCGGCGTAGATCTTCTGGCAGTCCCGGTAGAAGGTGAGTTGCGTTTCGCCAAGGTAAGGGGCCACCATGGTCAGCAGCTGCAGCACCCCCTGGTGGATTACAACCTGGGACGGCCTCTGTTCATGCAGCAGCTGGTGGTAGCTGAACCAGAATGTCAGGGCCAGGGTCATGTTATCCACCAGGCCCAGCAGCTGTTCTTCGGTGGTGACAATAACGGTCTGTTCCAGCAGGTTCTTGCAGATCGCAAACAACGCAGCTCGTTGCAGTTGTAGCAGGCGCCTGAAACCTCGGCGCACTGGCGGATAGCGGCTGAGAATGTCGTCGAGATTGTGGTAGAGGAAACGGTACTGCCACATTTCTTCCATCACCACGTACAGGTAATACCAGTTATCCTCCACGGTCGCCGGGTCCACACTCAGTGGCCGCTCAATCGGTGCGGTGAGTGTGCCGCTCAGGGCCAGTTCATACTGCTGGAACAGCTCACTGATAATCTGGTCTTTACCCTTGAAATGGTAATAGAGATTGCCCGGGCTGATATCGAGTTCGTTGGCGATATCAATCGTCGTAGTGTGAGCCTCGCCTTCTTCATTGAACAGCGCGAGGCTGGTCACCAGGATGCGATCGCGCGTTTTCAAGGGAAGACCGGCCGTTACCTATCCACTCAGGTAGGCTTGCGCGGACTGGTCTTGCGAGCGGGCGCGGGCTTACTCTTGCCGGTGGCCTTGCGAGTAGTGGCCTTCTTCCTCGCAGCGGGCTTGCGGGTGCGGCTACCCTGGACTGCAAGCGCCGAGCTGAGATCGTCCACCTTTTGCGACAGACGATCAATTTTTTCATGCAGTGCCAGCAAATCCTCACCCCGGGCCGGCAATTGCAACTGGAAACTCTCACGCACCCGGTGAATTCGCTCTTCCACGGAGGCCCTTGCACTTCTGCTGGAGGATAAGCCTCTTCGCGCCTCGTCCTCCAGCGCGGCGCCGGCCTTGACCAGGTCGCGGAATAATTTTGGGGTCTCAACCCCGGCTTTTTCCATGCGATCCTGGGCTTCGTCAACCGCACGACCATAGGCGCCGACGCCGGCCAGCCAGATATTGCGTGCTATTTCGCCGGCTTTGTCGGTGACCTTGTTTTTATCGACTTTGTCATCGCTCATCAGCTTGCTGCCTTTGTCCGGGATGGCAGCGGTCGCTGCCCCAAGCGGCCATTAAAGCAGATTTGGGGACAAAAAAAAGGGCCACTTCGCGGCCCCGATGACGCCCCCGCCAGAAGCGGGGACCAAACTGAGTTAGTCGTCTCAGGCGGCGGATTTCAGGCCGACGGATGACTTGAGCTCGTTAAAGCGTGCGCGGGCCTGGCCGAGCCTGGCTTCCAGCTTCTTGCGGTCAGTCAGGCTTTCCAGTTCCAGGCGCGGCAGCTCGATATCCCTGATCAGGCCTTTCGCATCCTTTTCTACCCGGGTGCCACGCTTGACGAGGTCAGCATAGGTCTTGTTGGCTACCTTGCGGCGTGATTCCAGTTGTCCCTGCAGGTTGGTAAACTGCTCCTGCACCTGGTCAAACGCTTTGCCATAAAAGCCGAGGCTGGCAAGAAATGCATTGCGACCGGCTTCCTGGGCGCGCGCGGCCAGGTCTGGAGTGGCCTTGCGACGGCCGCGTTTTGCGGTGGCTTTGCGCGGGGCGGCCTTTTTCCTGGTTGTTTTGACAGCCGATGCCTTGCCTCCAGGCGCTTTCGCGGTCGCTGTCTTGCGCGGGGTGCTCTTGCTCGCAGTGGTTTTGCTTGCAGTTGACTTGCGCGCAGCAGTCTTCGGCTTGGGTGCAGCCTTGCTTGCCGTTGTGGTTTCTGCGGGTGCTGCAGCGCTGGTTTCTGTTGCCGTTGCGGTGTTGGTTTCTTCAGCCATGTCTCTATTCCTCTGTGCAAAATTGCGGCAATACATGCCGAATGAGAGCAGGCTACGGCGAAAAATTAGAATGTTCCTACTAGAAGTGACTTTTTAACATTTCCGCCATCCACAGCCTGTCCGGCTGCGTAAAGTCTTTGAACACCGGTATGATCTTGCTGTCCAATGCGTCCGCGCAGCGGCGCAGACGACAACAGGGCTCACATCGGCAACGATGACGGGTCGTGGCGGCTAAATTCAAAAGGTTATTCGGGTGATGAAGGTCAAGATTCCAGGTACGTTAATGGCTGCAGCAGTGGTCATGGCAGTGGGTGTCGTGGTCGCTTATGTGCTGTTGGTGGCCAGGCCCGCGCCCGAACCGCAGGCACCGGCGACTGCAGCGTTGCCTCTGGTGGATGTAATGACGGTGGAGCCGGCCCCTCGCGAGCTGAGCGTTACCACCCAGGGCACGGTGCGGCCCGCGCGCGAGATTGACCTGGTCAGCCGGGTGGCGGGGCGGGTGCAATCCGTTGCGGCGGAATTTGCCGCAGGTGGATTCTTCCGCGCCACCGACGTGCTGGTGGATGTCGAGGACGTGGACTACCGGTTTGCTATCGCCCGCATGGAATCCCAGGTTGCCGCCGCCCGCCAGCGTCTTGCGGAAGAAGAGGGCCGGGCGCTGCAGGCCAGGCGGGAGTGGCGCGACCTGGGTAATGCCCAGGGCAATGCCCTGTTTTTGCGGGAGCCCCAGCTGGCGTCTGCCCGGGCGGCCCTGAAGGCCGCCGAAGCCGACCTCGACGCCGCGCAACTGGACCTCGAGCGCACCCGCATAGTGGCGCCCTTCAACGGCCGTATCAGTGAAAAATATGTCGATACCGGCCAGTACGTCACACCGGGCACCCGGGTTGCCAGGGTTTACGCGACCGATGTCGTTGAGGTGCGCTTGCCCCTCACCGATCGCCAGGTCGCCCTGCTGGACCTGCCCCTGCATTATCGTGCGCAGGAGGGCGCTGTCGCCCTGCCCGACGTCACCCTGCAAGCCACCTTCGGCAACCGCGATTGGCAGTGGCAGGGCCGTATTGTCCGTACCGATGCCAATATCGATGAAAACAGCCGGATGGTGTTTGCGGTTGCCGAAGTGACCGACCCTTTTGCCCGTGGCGCCGATGGCGTGCGGCCGCCACTGGCGCCGGGTATGTTTGTAAGCGCCACGATATCAGGCCGGTCAATGGACGCGGTGACGGGTTTGCCACGCTCGGCTATGCACAGTGACGGCACAGTCATGCTGGTGGACAGTCGCCAGCAACTGGTGAAGCGCAAAGTCGATGTGCTGCAAAGTGATACCGGGCAGGTCTGGGTGCAGGGATTATTGCGGGGCGACCGGGTGGTGGTGCGGCAATCGGCGGTCGCGATAGCCGGCATGGCGGTTGATGTGAACGAAGTGGACGGACTGGCCGGGGCGGGGCGCTGATCATGGGTGGTCCGGTTCGCTGGTTTATCCACAATCCGATTGCAGCCAATCTGCTGATGATATTCCTGTTGATTGGTGGCCTGCTGGGTGTTTCCGCGCTGGACAAACAGTTTTTCCCCGAATTCGAGATCAACCGGGTCAGTGTCGCCATGTCTTACCCCGGCGCTGGTCCGGGTGAGGTCGAAGAACAGATCTGTGTGCGTATCGAGGAGGCGATCCACGACCTCAGTGGCATCAAGGAGATCCGCTCCACCGCTCGTGAAGGTATGGGTACCGTCGTTGTAGAGGCCGAATCCGGATACGACATGCAGCGCCTGACCGCGGACATCAAGACCCGGGTGGACGCTATCAATACGTTTCCGGTGGATGCCGAGCGGCCGGTGGTCACCGAACTGGCCTTCCGTCACCATATGGCCGCGGTGTCCCTCGCCGGCAACCTGGATGAGCAGGACCTGAAGCGGCTGGGCGAGCAGTTGCGGGACGACCTGGCCTCCCAGCCGGAAGTGTCGGTGGTGGAGCTTGCCACCCCGCGGCCCTACGAAGTGTCGGTGGAGGTATCTGAATACACGCTGCGCCGCTATGGGCTGGGATTCACTGATGTGGTGACCGCGATCCGCAGTTCCTCCCTGAACCTGCCGGCGGGCGCAATCAAGGATGCCGGTGGCGACATTCGCCTGCAGACCCGGGGGCAAGCCTATGATCGCTACGAATTCGGCCAGATACCGGTAGTCACCCGCCGCGATGGTACCCAGATCCTGCTGCGCGATGTGGCGACGATTGTGGATGGCTTTGAAGACGTCGATGTCCGCACCCGCTTTAATGACAAGCCCTCCCACACCCTGCACGTATTTGTGACCTCCAACCCCAATACACTGGCTACCAGCGAGGTAGTGCACGCCTGGGTTGAGGAGACCCGCACGCGGCTGCCACCCGGGGTGGAGCTCGCGGTATGGCGAGACTCCTCTGTGCCCTTCAAGGCGCGGGTAGACACTTTGCTGAAGAACGGTATCGGCGGCCTGGCACTGGTCTTCCTGGTGCTGGTACTGTTCCTGCGCCCGCGCCTGGCCATGTGGGTGTGCACCGGCATCGGCGTGGCCTTTGTCGGCACCCTGTTTGTGCTGCAGTACACCGGGGTCAGCCTGAACATGATCTCCCTGTTCGCGTTCCTGCTGATCCTGGGGATCGTGGTGGATGACGCCATCATTGTGGGTGAGTCCATTCACTCCCAGCAGGCGGCGGGTCATCGCGGTGCTGCCGGTGCCCTGGCCGGTACCCAGGCAGTCATCAAGCCGGTCATGTACGCTGTCGTCAGCACGATGATCTTCTTTGTGCCCATGCTGTTTATGCCCGGCGATATGGCCCAGGCGGCGATGGCAATCCCCATTGTGGTCATCATCGCGCTGGCGTTGTCACTGGTGGAATGCCTGCTGATCCTGCCGCCGCACCTGGCGCATATGCCGCCGGTCAAACCCAGCCGTTTTGCGCTGTTGCGCAAGCTGGAAACTGTGCGCCTGCGCTTTGCGGATGGTATGACCCGCTTTGGCCGGGAACGTTATCGTCCGTTCCTGGCGCTATGTTTTCGGCACAGTTTGCTGGTCGTGGCGATATTCATGAGCATGCTGCTGATCAGCCTGGCGCTGTACGGTGGCGGCTGGTTGCGTACGGCATTTTTCCCTTCAATCAACTCCGATTACGTGATCGCCGAGATTGAACTGCCCGAGGGGGGCGCCTTTAGCGATACGCTCAGGGTACTGCAGCAGGTTGAAACCGCAGCCCTGCAGGTAAAGCGGGAGTACAACCAGGATCCACGATTCGTACAGCCTGGGCCGGCGGTTGGCCACATTGACTCCAGCGGTAACGGCAACGAGATCCGGGTGACTATTGAAACCGTCTCCGACGATATTGATACCCGTGAGCTGTCCGCACGCTGGAGGGAGGCGATCGGCGACCTGGGCACCGTGCAAGACTTCCAGATGGACTACACCATCAATGAGATGGGTAAGCCTATCCGGCTGGTTGCGGCGGCTGCCTCCATTGATGACCTGACCGCAGTGTCAGTTGAACTGCGCAAGTTGCTGGAAAGCTATAGCGGAGTGCATAACATCAACGACACCCTGCAGGCGCCGCGGGAAGAAATAATTCTCAGCTTGAAACCGGCGGCGGAAAACCTCGGTATCAGCCTGGCCGATCTGGCACGCCAGGTGCGGGAGGCTTTTTATGGCGCCGAGGCGCAGCGCATCCCCCGCACTCGTGAGGACGTAAGGGTGATGGTGCGGTATCCGGAGGCAGAGCGGCTGTCGGTTGATAACCTGAACGAAATGAGGGTGCGTACACCCGCCGGTGAGGAAGTGCCTTTTGCCACTGTCGCCAGTATCAGCTTTGAGCCGGGCTACCTGACCATCGACCGCATTGACCGCAAGCGCACGCTGGAGGTCACTGCGGAAGTTGTTCCGGGAAGTGCCGAGCCCAGGGCGATAGTGAGTGCCATCCTGAGTGACAAGCTACCGGAGTGGAAGCAGCGCTTCCCCGGCCTCACCCTGGCGCTGGATGGGGAGCTTGAGGAAGAGTCGGAATTCATGAGCGCCATGCTGAAATACCTGGCACTCGCCATGCTGGTGATTTACGCGCTGATGGCGATTCCCTTCCGCTCCTATGTCCAGCCGCTGCTGGTGCTAACGGCGGTACCCTTCGGACTGATGGGTGCCATCTTTGGCCACCTCATTCTCAACTGGCAGGTCAGCATGTTTTCGCTGCTTGGGGTGATCGCCTGTGCCGGGGTGGTGGTCAACGATAACCTGGTGTTGATCGACCGTATCAACCAGTTGCGGGCGTCGGGACAGCCGTTGCTGAAAGCCCTGCTGCAGGGCGGAGAGGACCGTTTCCGGCCGATCATCCTGACATCCCTGACGACCTTCGTCGGCCTGTTGCCGATCATGGCAGAAACCAGCGTGCAGGCCCAGTTCCTGATCCCGATGGTCACATCCCTGGCGTTCGGGGTACTCTTTGCCACCGGGGTGACGCTGTTACTGGTGCCCTGCCTGTACTTGCTGGGTTGCCAGTTGGGCGAGCGCCTGCCGGGCAGACGCCAGCCACTGGCTGGCGGTGTCGCGGAGGTTGCCGGCGGCTAGAGGGCCTCAGCTTTCGGTGGCGTGCGCCCGGGGGCCCGCTGCTACGATACTGTCCGAGACATCAAACCGGGTGATGTTGTCCTGAAACAGCTGCGCCAGCTTGCGAGCCTGGTCGTCATAGGCGGCGACATCGCCCCAGCTGTTGCGCGGGTTGGTGTACTTCGCGTCAACCCCGGGGATGGCGGTCGGAAAGGTCAGGTTGAGAATATCCAGCTGTTCCAGCGGTGCATTCAGCAGGGCCCCACTCTGGGCGGCCGCCACGATCGCTCGGGTAACCGGGATCGGGAAGCGCGCGCCGGTACCGCCGGGTGCACCGGAACCGCCGGTCCAGCCGGTGTTGATCAGGTATACCTGGCTGCCAAAATCCTCAATACGCTTCATCAACAACTCGGCGTAGTCACTGGCGGGGCGCGGCATGAATGGAGCCCCGAAGCAGGTGGAAAAGGTGGGATGAATGCCCGCCTCCGCGCCCAGCTCGGTAGAGCCGACCCGTGCGGTATAGCCACTGAGGAAGTGGAAGGCCGCGGCCTCCTTGGACAGGATGGAGACTGGCGGTAACACACCGGAGACATCGCAGGTGAGGAAAATCACGCACTTGGGCTCGCCGCCGGCGTTGGCTTCGGTGCGCTTGGCAACGTGTTCCAGCGGGTAGCAGCAACGACCATTTTCGCTAAGGCTGGTATCGCTGTAGTCGGCATGGCGTTGCTCGTCCAGCACCACGTTCTCGATGATGGCGCCAAAACGGATGGCGTCCCAGATAACCGGTTCGTTTTCCTGGCTGAGGTCGATGGTCTTGGCGTAGCAGCCGCCCTCGATATTGAATACGGAACCCTTGGCCCAGCCGTGCTCGTCATCACCTATAAGGTAGCGTTCCGGATCGGCCGACAGCGTGGTTTTGCCGGTGCCCGAGAGGCCGAAAAACAGCGTGGTGTCACCCTCTTCGCCAACGTTGGCGGAGCAGTGCATGGACATTACGTCCTTTTCCGGCAGCAGGAAGTTCTGCACCGAGAACATGGCCTTCTTCATTTCGCCGGCGTAGTGCATGCCGGCAATGAGTACCTTGCGGCGGGCAAAATTCAGGATGACCACAGCCTCGGAATTGGTGCCGTCCCGCTCCGGGTCACAGACAAAACCCGCGGCGTTGATGATGGTCCACTCGTGCTTGCGACCGACATTGAAATTCTTGGGGCGGATAAACATGTTACGGCCGAAAAGCCCTTGCCAGGCAGTTTCCGTTATCACCTTTACCGGCAGGTAGTGATCGTTGTGCTCGCCTACGTGCAGATGGGAAACAAAGCGGTCGCGTTCGTCGAGATGCGCTTCAACCCGGTCCCACAGCGCGTCGAAGTGTTCACTGTCGAAGGGCCGGTTGACGGGGCCCCATTCAATGCTGTCCTCGGTGCTGGGCTCGCGGACCACGAAGCGGTCGGCGGGAGAGCGGCCGGTGCGCGGGCCGGTAGTCACCAGCAGGGCGCCGGTGTCAGCGAGGATGCCTTCCTCGCGTTTCAGTGCTTCTTCAATCAACTGTGCTATACCCAGGTCGGTAAATTCCCTGGTGGTGCTGGTCTCAACGGTCATGGTGTGTCCTGTTTTTCTGCTGTCGCTCACTGCCCGCCATTCGTGGCAGAAGCCGCCTCTGAAGGTCTTTCGGGGGGCGCCATTATGTCAGAAACCGCCCATTATGCGAACCTGCGCCCCTAAAAAATCCCAGGCCGTGGCACTCGCAGGTCATCCGTTATCAGTTTAGTGCAAAATCGGCGCAGGGGGAGCTTCCAGAAGACTGGCAAGGTCCTCGCGTTCGAAGCGGTATTGTTGGTTGCAGAACTCGCAATCCACCGTGATACACCCCTGTTCCTGGAGAATTTCCTCGAGTTCGCTGGCCGCCACTGCCGATAGCGCGTTGCGACTGCGGGCGATGGAGCAGCTGCAGTGAAACTGCACTGTCTTTGGCGCAAACAGGCGCACCGGATCTTCGTGATAGAGCCGGTATAGTAATTCTTCCGGGTCCAGCTGCATCAATTCCTCTGCCCTGATAGTGGCACCCAGTGTGCAGGCGTGCTGCCACTGCGCGAGGCGTAGCTGTTCGTCACGCACCACCTGGGCAGGCAGTTGCTGCAGCAACATACCCGCGGCCCGATTGCCGTCGGCCGCCAGCCAGAAGCGAGTCTGCAATTGCTCGGACTGCTCAAAATAGGCGTCCAGGCTGCTCGCAAGGGAGTCCGTGGCCAGTGGCACAATACCCTGGTAGCGCTTGCCTTTTACCGGGTCAATGGTGATCGCCAGAGTGCCCGTGGCCAGCAGTTGGGCAAAGTCTTCAGAGGTCGCATGTTCGGCGCCGCGGGCGATGCCTCGCACCTGCAGGTCGCTGCTGCACTCGGCCATGAGCAGCGGCACCTGGCCATTGCTGCGGGCTTGCAGAATAAGCTTGCCTTCAAATTTGAGGGTGGTGCTGAGCAGGGTCGCCGCGGCCAGGAACTCGCCTAACAGGCGTTGTACCCCCGGGGCATATTGGTGCACCGTGAGGATATCCTGCAGCACGGTATCGAGTTGCACGATCTCACCGCGGATATCCGCCTGTTCAAACAGGAAGCGCCGGGTGCTGTCGCCTGCTTCGGCGCTCTCTTTGGGATGGGTGATGGCGGAAAAGTCTTCGGTCATGCCTGTAGTGTAACCTCTTTTTTAATGGCCCGTTGATCCCGGTGCGCTCGATACGCGTAGTTAACACCAGGCAGAGTTCAGTATTTGAGGCCATCGGCGGCTATTTTCAACACCCCGATGACCGCCACGGGCGGACGCGTTACAGTCACCTTTTTAGCCACAGCAGCTGGCCGCCGCGGCGGGCCACAGACAGGAGCACCACCATGAGATTCAGCTATCAGATCGGCATGTGCGAATCGAGCCATTATCTGCCACTGGCGCAGGCAGCGGAAGCCGCGGGCTACGACGGCCTTACCATCCCGGACAGTATTTGTTACCCGCAGGAAGCGAGTTCCAAATATCCGTACAACAAGGATGGCAGCCGCGAGTTCCTGGAAAGCGTGCCCTTTCTTGAAAGCCTGATCGCCACCGCGGCAATGGCTGCAGTTACCAGCAAAATCCGCTTTGCGACCTTCGTCTACAAGCTTGCCGTGCGCCAGGCGGCGGTGGTTGCCAAGCAGGTACAGAGTATCCAGGAGCTGTCCGGCAATCGTTTCGATTTTGGGGTTGGTATTAGTCCCTGGGAAGAGGATTTTGCCGTCTGTGACGTGCCCTGGGAAAAACGTGGCCTGCGTCTGGACGAGCAGATTGCCATTATTCGCGGCCTTGAAACCGGTGAATTCTTTGGTTACGAAGGAAAAATACACAATATGCCGGCGATAAAAATGTGTCCGGCGCCCTCGGCGCCCACGCCCATTCTCGTGGGAGGCCATGCCGAACCAGCCCTGCGCCGCGCGGCTGTTGTGGGTGATGGCTGGATGTGTGCAGGCGCCGATATGCAGCAGCTGGAGGGCTATATCCGCCGCCTGCACGAATTGCGCGATGAACACGGCACCAGTGACCGGCCCTTCCGCATCTTTACCACCGGCCAGGATGCCTTCACCGCGGAGGGTATTGCGCGCCTGGAGTCTATCGGGGTAACCGATGTGGTGATCGGCTTCCGCAATGTCTATGAAATGGAGCCGGACAAGCCCCTGGATGAGAAAATCGCCATGCTCAACTGGTACGCGGGAGAGTTTATTAACCGTTAGCGGCGACTGGCGCGTGCACAATGTCGCATAGGCCCGGGTAGGTAAATGCGATAGAGTGCACGGTTTGCGGCCAAGCCTGTACCCATGAACAATGTGTTGCTGTACCTGATCACCGTGGTGGTCTGGGGTTCTACCTGGATTGCCATCAAGTTCCAGCTCGGCACGGTGGAGCCCATCGTGTCCATCGCCCACCGCTCAATGCTGGCGGCGTCTCTGATCTTTCTGTACCTGATCCTCCGCCGGCGTCTGGCACCGCTAAGCCTGCGCAATCATGCCATGATCTTCATGCAGGGGTTGTGCCTGTTTAGCGGCAATTACCTGTTTATTTATCCTGCTACCGAGCACCTCGCCAGTGGTCTGGTGGCGGTCGTATTTTCCACCATGGTTATCCTGAACATGATCAACGGCGCAATTTTTCTGGGATTGCCGATCAGTCGTATGGTGCTGGTGGGCGGTCTTATAGGCCTGGTGGGGATGGTGGCGGTATTTTCGCCGCAGCTGTCCGATCTTGACCTGTCCGACAACAGTTTCCGGGCTCTGTTACTGTGTTTTGCCGGTACCTTCTGTGCCTCGCTGGGTAACATCTTTGCCGCGCGCAATAGCCTGGAGCGCCTCCCGGTGTTGGTGTGCAATGCCTGGGGCATGCTTTATGGTGCGCTGGCGCTGTATGGCGTTGCACTGTTGCTGGGGACGCCTATCACCGTGGACTGGGAGTTTTCTTATGTGGCTTCCCTGCTGTATCTGGCGGTATTTGGCTCGGTAGTCGCCTTCTGGGCTTATGTGACTCTAATCGGCAACATCGGTCCCGATCGTGCGGCCTATACCTCGCTGTTGTTCCCGGTGGTCGCGCTGCTGATCTCCACCGTGTTTGAGGGTTACCAGTGGTCGCTGCTGGGCCTGGCCGGATTTTGCCTGGTACTGATGGGCAACTGGCTGGTCATGCGCCGGGGTGCGGCGTAATCTATAAGGCCGGCAGACCCAAAAAGGCAAGCATACGTTTATGGCCTCATTCCGACTGACCAAACCCTATACCATGGCAAAGGATGATGTGCGGGCGGCTGCCCAGCGTCTGGCTGGGCGTCTCGAGCAACAGCATGCGGTTCACGCTCATTGGGAGGGTGATAGTGTGCGGATAAAGGGCTCGGGCATTGATGCAAAGCTGTCATTCCACGACAACCTGGTGGATATCTCGGTACATATGGGACTGATTGCCTCTGCGTTCCAGCGGCCCCTGAAGGCCGAAATACAACGCTACCTGGACGAGATGATCAGCTGAACACGGTAACCCCGCTGAGCGGATCCGGACCGTCTACCAGCGCGGCAAACTCCTCCGCCAGGGCCTGGCTGCGGTCAATGCAGCGCTGCCAGTAGGTAACCCGGTCGGCCATGGGCAAGCGTCTGAAGTCGCTGCGGTCAGGAATTTTCCCATGCGGCAGGGCGGCGATAAATTCCCTGCTCGGGCACAGCAATACCAGGTCATCAAAGCCGTGAATGCCTGCTTTGCGCCAGGGTAAAAATTTGTCAAACCAGCCGGGGATGATGTCATCACGAAAATGCGGATACAGCATCAGGCCGTGGCCGGCATACTGACTGAGGTTAAAATGATAGTCGATGATGCCGCCATCCCAGTACTGGCCCAACGGTGCTCCGCCGATATCGCGCTCCCCCTTGAGTACAAAGGGGATAGCGCCACTGGCATGCAGGACCGGCGCCACTGTCTCGCGGCGCAGTGCCGTATAGGTTGTATCAAAGTCGCTCAGGTTGAACCGGGTCGCCGCCGCATCGCCACTGTGAAACACCACACGCTGAAATCCCAGGTTAAGGCAGCGCCGGTGCACGGCATTGCCGATGGCAGCAGCACCCATGGTGGCACCCAGCACACCGGGCCGGGTTGCACCGGCAGGACCGCGGCCCCGGGCGGTCACAATATGGCTGCGAATCCGGGGATGGCCAGCCAGTATTGCGGCGCCGTCCTCCCCCAGTACCTGGGCCAGCATGGCCATACTGGCCGTACTGATTTCGGTTGCGGTGGGGCGTGCAGAATATTGTTGCTGCAGGTAAGCCTGTTCAAACCGGTCCAGCGCCGCGACCGGGTCCGGCATGGCCAGGCAGGCGTGGCGCCAGGCGCCGATGGATGAACCCAGCACCGACAGCTCACTCCCGCTCCGTTGCAGAAAATCCCCGAACAGGAAGCGGTCCAGTTGGCCCAGGATCAGCCATTTGGGGCCGCCGGAGGCTCCCAGCAACAGGCTGAACAGGTCCGGGTGCCAGCCCTGGTCTGCGATCAGCGACGCCGCCCGGCGCCCGAGATATACCGATAGCGCGCCTCCGCTCACCGGCGCAGCTCTCGCGGTGCCCGTCCGGTCCACTTCTGGTAAGCCCGGCGGAAGTTGGAGGCATCGTTAAAACCCACCAGATAAGCGATTGTCGTTAGTGGCAGGCGGGTATTCTGCAAATAGCGAGTGGCGTGCTCCGCGCGCACCTGATTCAGTAACTGCTGGTAAGCACAGCCTTCCTGTTCCAGCCGCCGGCGATAGGTGCGCGGGCTCAGGTTCAGCATTTGTGCCAGTTGTGGCATTTGCGGGTACTGTCCCTCCAGTTTGCGCAGCAGGCGCAGGGTCTGCTCGGCCACCTGATCCTGCCCCTCCAGGTCTGCCAGCAGCCGCGCGCACTCGTTTTCATACAGTGAACGCAATGCCGGATTGGACAGCGGCAGTGGCGTGGCCAGCAGCGTCCGGGGAAAGGAAATTCGGCCCAGTACCGCATCAAAATGAACATCCTCACCAAAGACCTGGTAATAAATGGCGGCATGTGCCGGAGCGGGGTAGGGCAGCTCCACCCTGAGCTGCAGATTGGGCAGGCCCAGCAGCCCACGCAAGGTGTTGAGCATGGCCGAGTACATCATCTCGGAGCCAAATTCGAGGGGGTTTTCCTGGGGGGCGCTTACGGTGGTGAGGACACAGCGGTCTTCCGTCACTTCATATTCCAGGTGCAGCGACGGCGAGGCCAGCAGATGGTAATACTTGATGAACAGTTCCATGACCTGGCCCAGGTCGCGGCAGGTCATGAAGGCCTGCCCGAGCACGGCGTGGGCGCTCAGGTTGAGGCGCAGACCCATGTGCAGGCCCAGCGCCGGGTCTCCGGTGAGTTTGAAGGCATTGCCGACCAGCCGGACAAAGTCTTCTTCCGCCACCCGGGCGCCGAGATCCGCTACACCGGTGCGGGCCAGTGAGGTCCCCGCCAGCAGTTCCTCGCGCGCATAGCCCTGGCTTTCGACCATGTCGATAAGGATAAGAATGTATTGCGCGGGCGCGCTTGTTCTGGGCATAGGTTCATTTGGCCACAAATGACCCTATTTTGACAAGACTTTACCTTGTTGGTATCGGTGTCATCTTCCATAGTAAGGTCACATAATCATCAGTAGCACTCAGGAGAGACCCCATGAAAGTAGAATGGACCGAAACCCCCCGCAAGATCCAGCGTTTTGCCGGTGCCGATTTTCCTCATGAAAACCCGGATCTTGAGGATTTGCTGACTGCTGAAGACGCGGATTATATTGCCGAAATCTTTGAGACGCCCCTCACCGGTTCCTATAACTGGGATTACAAAATCCAGGATGACCGCATCAAGCGCTTGTACGACCTTGGCAAGCAGCTGAACTGGGATCCGGAGATGGACATCGACTGGGATCGCCCATGGCCGACCGAAGAGCGTATGCCGGAGATGATGAACCTGCATACCTACCAGCCTTACCTGGATATGGACGAGGCTACGCAAAAAGAATTCTGGCTGCACATGAATGCCTGGAGCCTGAGCCAGTTCCTGCACGGTGAGCAGGGCGCCCTGCTGGTAGCGTCCCAGCTGTGTTCCTGCGCGCCCACGCTGAATGCCAAGTTATATGCGGCCTCGCAAACCTTTGATGAAGCCCGGCATGTGGAGGTCTTCAACAAGTACCTGCAAAAGCGTATTGGGCTGATGTACCCGATTAACACTCACCTCAAGTCCATTATTGACAAGATCCTCACTGACGCACGCTGGGACATGAAGTTCATCGGCATGCAGCTGGTTATTGAGGGCCTGGCGTTGTCGGCATTCAATACCACCCGGGAAACCACTCCGGACCCCGTGCTTAAGGACGTGGTATACCTGGTAACCCGGGACGAGGCACGGCACGTGACCTTCGGGGTCAACTACCTGGAAGAGTTCGTCAAGACCCTGACCGACGAAGAGCGCGAAGAGCGTGCCCAGTTTGCCTACGAGGCGTGTGTGGTAAGCCGTGAGCGTCTGGTCGCTACCGACGTGTTTGCCCATTTTGGCTGGGATGTTGAAGAGGCTCGCCTGCAGGTGCTGGATGGTTTCGTGATGTCCACATTCCGCAACCTCCTGTTCCAGCGTGTCATACCGAACCTGAAGCGCATCGGCCTGCTCACTGACAAGATCCGGCCGAAGTTCGAGGCGTTGGGTATTCTGGAGTTTGAAAACCTGACCACCGACGGCGACATTGACTGGGCTCTGCTGGAGCGGCCCCTGGATACCAGCGAAGCCCAGGGTTATGAGCAGAGCATGCTCTCCGAGTTCCAGAAACTGGCAGCGGAGCAGAGCGAGGAGGACACCCGGAAGGCCAGCTGAGGCAGAAAAACAGGACACAAAAAAGCCGGCGTTAGCCGGCTTTTTTGTGGAGCCAGACGCCTGGATTCAGGCGGCGAGGCTCTTGATTTTGGTGTTCAGGCGGCTCTTGTGGCGAGCGGCCTTGTTTTTGTGGATGATGCCTTTATCGGCCAGGCGATCGATAACGGGCATGGCGGCGTCATAGGCGGTTTTGGCCTGGGCTGCATCACCGGTGCCAATCGCGGCCAGAACTTTCTTGATCTGGGTGCGAACCAGCGAACGCATGCTGGAATTGTGTCCGCGACGCTTTTCTGCCTGGCGAGCGCGCTTTCGTGCTTGTGGGGAGTTTGCCACTGTAGAGTCCTCGTGGGATCGCAAAAATTTAAGAGGCGAGATTATTCACATTGGGGGGCTGATTGTCAACCGTTAGAGGCGTTTCCGCCTATTATTGCCCGGGAGAGAGCGCTTGCCCGAAAGTATGTCCTGTACTGTCGTCCAACAGGGTCGGCGTTAGCCCTGTGCGTCGATGATACCCTGTAAGCAGGGACTATAAGTGCGGGAAGCCCGGGACCCATTACTTGGTGAAAATAGTAACATTACCGATTTATACTCCTGCTAAAGTGGCTTATACACCCTGCTGGAGAAAAACATGTCTGATAGTAGTCGCTACTCTGGTATATCCACGATCAATCACTGGATTACCGCTTTACTCGTCGTAACGATGCTCGCACTGGGTTTGGCGGCAGGCGCCGCGCCCTCGGATGCGATTGAAGACTATGTTCTGGGTATCCATATATCACTGGGCTTTTTCGTGCTGATCTTTGTTATCTGGCGAGTGCTGTTCCGGTTATATGAAGGTTTCCCAGCAAATGTGGGTCGCACGGCTTATGAGCGCTGGGCCGCGTATTTTGTTCACAGGGCCATTCTGGTGCTACTTGTGGTTCAGGTGCTTACCGGACCTTTGTATTTATTTACCGAGGATGAATGTATCGGCGTGTTTGGATGGTTTTCGGTATGCCTGCCGCTGGCGTCCCTGTCCATCATCCACGAAGCTATGGAATCGATTCACGTATATAGCGGTGTTTATTTGCTGCCTGCCTTACTGATTCTGCATATTGCCGGAGGTATCGTGCACTACCTAATCGGTGCGCCCCGTCATACCCCAGCCGATATGTAGTGCCGGAGGTTGAGCCGGGGAGCCTGCCGAGTATTACTACACGGTGCCGCTGACGAAGCGACAGCTGGTAGATGTCGTCGGTGGCGACCAGGCAATCTGGAGACTGCGAGAGAGATATCTGTTATGAAATCGGAAAATCCACTGTCACAGCGCTTCATGCGCCGGGCGATTGAGCTCGGCCGCAAGGCAGCCGATACCGGAGAGGGCGGCCCTTTTGGGGCCGTCATTGTTCGCGAGGGTGAAATCATCGGTGAGGGTTGGAACCGGGTGATCGCAACCAGTGACCCGACCGCCCACGGCGAGGTAATCGCAATCCGCGATGCCTGCGCCCGGGCGGGCATTTTCAGCCTGGAAGGCTCCACTATCTATACCAGCGGGGAACCCTGCCCAATGTGCCTCGGAGCCATTTACTGGGCCCGTATTGAGCATGTCTTTTATGGTTTTTCCATTGATGCCGCAGCGACCTGCGGTTTTGACGACCAGCATTTCTACCGGGAACTGGCGCTGTCGCCGGATCAGCGGAAAATAGGGCAGACCCAGCTGTTGGGAGATGAGGCTCTGGAGACCCTGCAGTATTATCTTGGCAAGCCAGACCGGGTGTCTTACTGATAGGTATAGGCCATGCTGGCCGGGCACCACGCCTTCAGGTTTTAATGAGGGTCTATTCACCCAAGGAAACCGGAGCTCCCATGCCCGATCTGATTCTCCATCACTATGCCTTCTCGCCCTTCAGCCAGAAAATTCGCAGCATGCTGGGTTATACAGGTCTTGCCTGGCATTCCGCCATTACCCGGGAAATGCCTCCGCGGCCGGTTGTTGCGCAGTTGGCGGGAGGTTATCGTAAAATACCCGTCGCCCAAATCGGTGCCGATGTGTTTTGCGATAGCCGTACCATCGCCGCCGAAATTGCAGCGCTGGCGGGTATCCCTGAACTGGCTCTGGAGAATCTTGATGCGCAAGCGCGGGACTGGGCCAGCCGCGCGGACCTGGACCTGTTTTTCCCCTGTGTGATGGCAGGCGGCAGCAGGGCGCTCAACCGCAAGGTGCGCCAGACCATGTCCTGGCTGGATATCGGCCGCTTCATGCTGGACCGCATCAACATGAGCAGGAAAGCCGCCGTCAAGCCTGCCGGATTCAGGGAGGCCAGGCCGCTGGTCCTGGGGTATCTGGCGGAACTGGAGGCGCAGCTGCAGCAGGATTTCCTGTTCGGCGCGGCACCCAACCATGCGGACTTTTCCACCTATCACGGCCTCTGGTTTATGCACGACCTGGGTGAGTCGCCCATGATTGACGATTTCCCCAAAACCCTGGCGTGGATGGATCGTATCCGCGCCTTCGGTGACGGGCATCGCCATGAGATCAGTCCACAGCAGGCACTCGACGCCGCCGCCATGGCTCATCCTCGTGCGATACCCGAGGACCATCTCAGTGACTCCCGCATTGGCCAGAAGGTGACGATTGCGCCCGCTGACTACGGCCAGGTGCCCACTGCAGGCGTGCTGGTGGGGAGTGCCGCCCACAGCTGGATTCTCGCCCGCGAAGACGCCCGCCTCGGCACGTTGCACGTGCACTTCCCGCAAGCGGGATACAACCTGGAGGAGCTGTAGTGGTCGGCCCCCATATCTGTAAAGTCGGCAGGGAGGCAGCCGATGGTGACTGAAGATGGTGGCAAGCGCTCCGCCCGGGTGCGCGGCAGCAAGGCTTATGCGCTGGCGACTCGTCGCGCGAAGTCATACCTTGAGCAGCCGGCCAAGCTCAAATCCCTGGTTGCCGCAGCCGGTAGCAAGGCCGAGGCCCGCAGCGGGCCACTGGCTGCGATCATGGGCCCGGTGAAAGACGGGTTGCGACTGGTGCGCGCCTACGCCAACGGCTCCTACCGCGACATATCCTGGCAGTCGCTGCTGATGCTGGTGGCCGCCGTCGTGTACTTCGTGATGCCGGTAGACCTGGTGCCGGACTTCCTGCTCGGCTTCGGGCTGCTGGATGATGCGGCCATAATGGGCTGGACCCTGCGTACGCTGAGCCGGGACCTGGAAAGCTTTCGGGCCTGGGAGGCGGCCACAGCGCCGCCCCGGCCGGATGCCAGTGACGATGCCGTTACGCCCGAGGACCCTCCTGCAGCTCAATGAAGTCTTCCAGCACCTGATACAGGTACTGGCAATCCTCAAGAGTCATGGTCGGGTGGCAGGGCAGCATCAGGCCATGGCGCATGACCTGTGTTGCGTTGGGGTAGCCGGCCGGGTCAAGGCGGTAGTTGACCTCTTTCATCATTGGTTGCAACGCCACATGGCCCGAGAAAATCACCCGGGTAAAGATGCCCGCTTCCTCCAGGTGCACTTGCAGCTCGCGACGGCTCCAGCCCAAGTCCGGGCGTAACATGACCGGATAGCAAATCCAGGTGGTAAAGACGTCATCGGGTACCCGTGGCTTGATGAAATACTCACTGCGAGTGTCCATGTACTCGTCGTGCAGGCGAAAACGTTCCTGCCGCAAGCGGGTGAATTCGTCGAGCTTGTTGAGTTGCTCGTGGCCGAAGGCGGCACCGGCCTCGTTGGGGATGAAGCCGTAACCCAGCTCCTCGAAGATGAACATGCCGTCGTACTCGATATCCCCGAGGTCTTCCAGGAAACGGCCATCACTGTCTGCCTGGCGACTGCCGTACAGGTATTTTTCCGAAGAGCGACCCCAGGCGCGCAGCATGAGGGCGCGATCCCACAATGCCGGGTCATTGACCGCCACCAGGCCGCCGTTCCCCAGGCAGGTGATGATATGGAAGATGGAGAAACTGGTAATGCTGATATCACTGAGGGTACCTGCGGGAGTGCCGCGGAAGGTGCCGCCCAGGGTGTCGGCGCTGTCTTCAATAAGCTTGAGTCCGTGCTTGTCGGCGAGCGCGCGCAGGCGGTCCCAATCGGGCATGCCCCCCACCAGGTTGGGTACCAGCATGGCCCGGGTGTTTGGCGAAATCAGGGGCTCAATCCGGTCGATGTCGATCTGGTAGCTATCGGGTTCAACGTCCACCAGGACCGGGATATGGCCGCTGAGTACAATGCTCGAAATGTCGGTGCCAAAAGTCAGTGTGGGGGTGAGAATTTCGGAGCCGGGAGGGAGGTCGAGCAGGCGCACCGCCAACAGCAGGGCGGAGCTGCCGGAGTTGACCATGGCCCCATACTCCTTGCCGAGCAGTTTGGCGCAGCGGCTCTCAAAACTTTGCACCTGTTGCCCTACGACCATACTGGTCTGCATTACTTTTACGACTGCATCGATCTCTTTCTGGTCCAGCATGGCGCCGCCGTAGCGGATCTCTCTGTTCGGCATTCTCATGGTTATCGGCCCTTTCGCAGGTTAGGATGGGAGGCACACGTGCCATTGATCCAGTGTAGGAAAGTAGTCGGCACCGGGCGAGGACCAAACCCGGCAGTAGGGGGACATTGTTTTGCACAAGAAGAGTCAGTCGCCTCTGGCCGCAGCCAGCGCCGCCGCACCACGGGCAACGATTACGGCCGCCCCGGCACCGGTATTGCGAGAGTTTGTGGATGCCTTGCTGGCGGAATATGCAGCGGGTACTGGTAGTAGCCGGCAACTGCACGGAGGTGCACTTTCGACGGCGGCAGCCCAGCCCCTACCGGCAGGCAGTACTTACAGCGACTCATTAGCCCTTTACCAGGAGTGCATAACCGCCCTGTCCGAGCGTGCCAACCGTGAGGGCAACCTGCCTCCGATGCGCAAGGATGAGGTGGATATGCTGTGCTTTTGCGTGATCAGCTGTAGCACGCTGCGCGGCGTGATTGAGCGCGCAGGCCGCTTTTGCGCCATGCTGGGTGGGCGTGGCGCAGTGCTGTCCCTGCGGGTGCAGGCGGAGACGGCGCACTTTCACATGACTACGCAGCGCGTTAACACCAGTGTGAGTGCGCTGCTTACGGACCTGTTCGGGCTGGCCTTCTACCGACGGCTGTTTTCCTGGTTGATTGGCGAAAACATCCCGGTTAGTGGCTACCGTGTGCTGGAGACGGAAGTGATGGACCGGCAGTTACTGGAGCGCGTTTTCCAGCAGCCGATAGCGTTTGACCAGGGTGATAACAGTTTCAGTTTTCCCGCCCGCGTGCTGGACAGGCCAGTGGTGCGCGGGCCGGCCGCGCTGGAAGAGGTGCTGAGCGTATTACCCTTTGACCAGATGTTCGATCCGGGTGGTCACTGGCAATTCAGCGACACCGTGGCCAATATCATTGATACCCAGCTGGTGCGGAATGAGCGCATTCCCAGCCTGGAGCAGATCGCCGGTTTCTTCAATACCAGCCCCGCCACCTTCCATCGGCGCTTAACGCAGGAAGGTACCAGCTACGCTGCGATAAAACGGCTGCAGCGGCTGCGCCGGGCTACTGAATTACTGTGCCAGGAGGATGGCATAAAGATTGACGATATCGCCGGGCGGCTGGGTTTTAGCGACGCCCGTTCCTTCCGTCGCGCATTCGCCGACTGGACCGGGCTGACGCCCCAGGTGTGGCGAGACCGCAGACAACCGGCCCCGCCAGGGTCAGTTTAAAGCAGCGCCAGCAGCATTAGCGCCAGACCGAACACGCCTACGCCCCAGATCAGGCTGCGCACATAAGTGATACCGACAAGGTAGACCGGCAGGTAGACGATCCGGGCCCAGAAGAAGATCTGTGCGCCGAGCAGCACTTCTTCTCCCGCGCCGGCGGCATGCGCGACCAGTGCCAAGGGCACAAACAGCAAAAAACCTTCCCGGGTATTGGCGGCGGCACGTTCGGCGCGACCGCCCAGTGGCGTGGGTTCGGGCAAATTGTCGCGATTGCTGAGGCCGGCTTTCATACCCTCCGGCGTCCACTCCCGATTGCGCAGCACGGCACCGAGCATAATGGCGGCGAAGGTCAGCAGGGTCATGTAGATCACGAGATTCAGCAGAGGTGTCATGGTGTCATTCCTTGTTATTGTTGCTGCGGTTATGTTTTTGTCGTACCGATTTAAACAATACCGCGTTAGCCTTGTGTTACCAACCCCTCTGAGGACCGAACATGACGACAGCAACCGTGGATCTGCGCAGTGACACCGTGACCCGCCCGACACCGCAGATGCGCGAGGCAATGATGGCGGCACCCTTGGGCGACGATGTCTATGGCGACGATCCCAGTGTGAATGCCCTGCAGCAGCAACTGGCCCACATGCTGGGTTTTGAGGCGGCATTGTTTGTGCCAACAGGCACGCAGGGCAACCTGTGCGCGATACTCAGCCACTGCCAGCGAGGCGAAGAATATATTGTCGGGCAAATGGCTCATTGCTACCGCTGGGAGGGAGGCAATGCGGCGGTATTCGGCAGCGTCCAGCCGCAGCCGCTGGAGCATAGACCGGATGGCAGTTTTGCGCTCGACGATATCGAGGCCGCAATCAAGCCCGACGACCCCCATTTTGCTGTGACACGATTGCTGGCTCTGGAGAATACCTGGGGTGGCAAATTGCTACCCTTTGAATTCATCCAGCAGGCCACCGCGCTGGCGGCGTCCCGCGGCCTGTCACGGCATCTGGACGGAGCGCGCTTGTTTAATGCGGCGGTCCGGCAGGCACAGCTCAACGGCTCGGACGCCTATGTCGAGGCGCGGCGTATTGCCGACTGCTTTGATAGTGTCTCGGTCTGCCTGAGTAAGGGCCTCGGTGCGCCGGTGGGGTCCGTGCTGTGCGCCAGTCGTGCTGTGATAGATCGTGCCGTGCGCATACGTAAAATGGCCGGTGGTGGCATGCGTCAGGCCGGATTCCTCGCCGCCGCAGGCTCTTATGCGCTGGAGCATCATGTTAACCGCCTGGCTGAAGACCACGCATTGGCGCAGCGACTGGCCGAGGGCCTGGGCGGTATTTCCGGCGTGCAGGTGGAAGCGCCCCAGACCAACATTGTCTTCGTTGACCTGGTTGGGCCTGCCCGCGCGCGGGCCGCGGAGCTGATTCCTTACCTGAAGGCCCATGGTGTGCTGGCATCGGGCCTGTATCGCCTGCGTTTTGTGACGCACCTCGATGTCGATGCGGCGGGTGTGGATCATGCCGCTGAGGTGGTGAGAGCTTTTCTGGCGCAGTGACAGGATAAGCGCCATTCAGCATTCTTTCCCCTTGAGGTATACTGCCGTCTGAGTCTATTCCTACCCCATGGACCCCCCATTAATGTCCCTTCCCGCCCACCAAGCTACACCCGGCACTCCGCAACGTATTCTGGATGCGGCGGAAGACCTGTTTGCTGAAAAAGGCTACAAGGGTACGTCGCTGGGCGATGTGTCGGCGCGGGTCGGTATTCGTTCGCCCAGCCTTTACAACCACTTTCGTAACAAGGAGGCGCTGTATCGCGCGGTACTGGAGCGGTTGCTGGACGAGTTCGCGGCTCCCATGAATGAATTGCACCAGGCGCCGATAAGCGTCGAGCGCCTGCAGGTGTGGCTGGAGACCATCGTCCGCAAACACCATGCCAACCCCAATCTGGCGCGGCTGCTGCAACACGCCGCGCTATCGGGTGGCCCTGGCACCAATGATTTGATTGAACGTTTCTTCCAGCCCATGTTCCATACTGACGAGGGGTTGGCACAGCCCGGGTTGCGTGCACTGGAGCAGGCGGGCCTGCAGCCCTGGGCGGTGATGGCATTTAACAACCTGGTGATGTCCTATGTGACCATGGCGCCCATGTATCGTGACCTGCTGGGGCAGGACCCGTTCAGTGACGAGGCCCTGGAACGGCAGCTGGCCCTGGTCAAGACAGTATTACAGGCGGTACTGGCTCACGCCGGTGCCGCACCGTCCACACCATCTACGCTATAGAGAACCGAATATGCCCTTAATGACCGACGCCGTCCATATCTGGCGCGCCGCTGCAGGTGACTACCACGTTGAATGGGAAGCCAGCCATCCAGACACCAGGGTATCTGTCGAGCCGCTGGGCAGTGCGGGTGGTGTGAGTGCTCACTATGAGGAGACGGAAGCCAGGGCCCGCTTCATCGGTTTACCGGTGGGTAATCGCCACTATTTTCGTTTGAGTGACCAGCACGGCAACGAGGTGGTTGCCAGTGAGCGCAAACTGGGCATGCAGGGCACACCCAATTTCCGCGACTTTGGCGGATATCGCACTGCTGATGGCCGCCAGGTGAAATGGGGTTACCTGTATCGCTCGGGGCAGTTGTCGGGCCTGACCGAGCAGGACCTGGCGCTGCTTGCGAGCCTGGAGCTCGACCTGATCTGTGATTTCCGGCGCGAGGACGAGCAGCAGGCCAGCCCCAGCCGCCTGCCGGAGACCCGCCCGCCACAGGTGGTCAGTTTGCCTATTACGCCGGGCAGCAATCGGGCGGCACTGGCTCCCGGAGGTCTTAACCTCGGCGGTACACAGACCATGTTTGATTTCATGGTGGATATCAATCGTGATTTTGTCGAGTCCCAGACCGACACCTATGCGCGCATGTTCCGCGAAATCCTGGCAAAGCCTGATGCCCGCTTCCTGGTGCACTGTGCTGCAGGCAAGGACCGCACCGGTTTTGCCGCCGCGCTGATGTTGCTGGTGTTGGGGGTGCCGGTGGAGCAGGTCATGAAGGACTATATGCTGACCAGGCGTTTTTACCATCCACAGGATGAAGTGGCCCGGTTGCGGGTGAAGTACGGCCTGGAAGGTGTCGCCGAGGAAGCGGTATTACCGATGCTGGAAGTGCACGAGGCCTACCTGGCCAGGGCGCTTGCGGCTATAGAAGAGTATGGCGAAGTCGATCACTACCTGGCGGATAAGCTGGGGATCGGTAGCGCCGAACGCGAAGAACTGCGTCGGCGCTACCTGGCGTAAAGTCAGACTGCCTTGCAGGCTGCCTTGGCGGCCTTGATCTGCTTCCGTTCACACTGATCGTTGAGCTCGTCCCCGGTGCACCACTGGCGGCGGTTTTCCCAGGCGGTGAGCGGAGCGGTTTTGCCATTGGAACATTTCACCAGGTACTCGGTGAACGCGACACCGGAAGCGGATTCCTGTTCACCCTGGAAGACGATGCTGGTAGGTTTGGCGGCAAAGCTGCTTGCGGAGATGGCCAGCAGGATTGAAGCAGCTGCGATTTTGGCGATTTTCATGGGTCTTTCCTTATACGGCGATTAACTGGGTATGGGTAGAGCATGCTGAGGCATCTCTCCACGCGAGGTGATTCTACTCGGTGGTTACGCGTGTAGAACAGTTACGGATTGGTAAGAAACTGAGAATATAAGTAACAGGTTCCGCGAGCGGAAAAGACATGTTCTTTCTAACGCATTGATTTATAGCGATTTACAGGTTTCTTTGAGCGCTTAATGAAAAGGTCGGGGCAGGATTACAAATAGTTAATTTATGCCCGGGGCTGAAGTTGCGCCTCAAATCACCAGGGTCAGTCCCAAACTGATAATCGTGAACGAGCCGCAATTGACCATCTCGGTGGCCGGATTGAGCGGATGACGGCACAGGGGAATTTGGGTATCGTGTGCCGCTGCTGCTGTTGAGGACATTTTTTTTGAGCGATCCATTTGCCGATATCCGCCCTTATCGCGATGAAGAGGTGCCGGAAGTTCTGGCGCGACTGCTTGCAGACCGCGGGCTGCTGGACGCACTGGCGGGCCTGCGCCTGGGCAGAATAGCCAGGCTGGCTCCAGCGCTATGGCGTGCCCCGGTGCGTTGGTATCTTCGTCGCCAGTTGCGCGGCGTAGACAACGTCTATGGCATGCAGATGGTGATCAAACACTATCTCGAGCAGGTGATCGACAGAACGACCGAGGGCTTTACCGTATCCGGCCTGGACGCGCTGGACCCTTCGCGGGCCTACCTGTTCATCAGCAATCACCGGGATATTGTCATGGACCCGGCCCTGACCAATTATGCGCTGCACCGTGACGGTCATAAAACCGTGCGCATCGCCATTGGTGACAACCTCCTGACCCGGCCCTGGGTTTCTGACCTCATGCGCCTCAACAAGAGTTTCATTGTGCGGCGGTCGATGAGTCGACCCCGCGATTTGCTCACGGCATCGCGGCATCTCGCCAATTATATTCGCAGCTCACTGCAGCAGGAGCAGGCTTCAATCTGGATTGCGCAGCGCGAGGGCCGTGCCAAGAACGGTATTGACCGCACCGAACCCGCGGTCATCAAGATGCTGGGCATGAGCCTGGATAAACAGACGGAGACCCTGGCCGGGTTGATAAACGGCCTTAATATCGTGCCGGTGTCTATTTCCTACGAGCTTGATCCCTGCGATGAACTGAAGGCCAGGGAGGTATTCCTGCGCGAGACGACAGGCCACTACGCCAAGGCGGAGCAGGAGGATGTCGCCTCCATTGCCCGGGGCATTGACGGCGCCAAGGGTCGTGTTCACGTCTCTTTCGGAACCCCCATTGTGGGAGAGTTTGATACCGCCGCCGAGGTGGCAGCGGAACTGGATCGGCAGATTGTGTCTCTTTACTGCCTGCATCCTACCAATATTTATGCCTACAGGATGCTTAATGGGGATTCAGTGCCGGTGCCTGACTCCCTTTATCGGGAGCAGGGCAGCTGCTCGTTTGAGGCCTTCAGCGCCCGTATTCATGCCATGCCCGAGGCATACCGCCCCTACGCCCTCGCCATTTACGCCAACGCGGTCACCAGCAAACTTGCGCTGGTGACCGCGGGGGACATGTCGCCCCCTTGCTAAGCGACGACATTAAGGAACAGATCCGCCAGGCCTACGCAAAAATTATCGCGGCGAAGACCCTGAGCCCGCGTTGGGGACAGCGGCAGATGATTGCCGAGATCGCCAATACCCTGGGTCGGATTCCGTCCGCCACTGCCCGTGCAAAACCGGATGCCCCCGCCGTGTGTGTTATTGAGGCGGGTACCGGTACCGGCAAGACCATTGCCTATGCGGTTACCGCCATTCCCCTGGCGCAGGCCCTGGGCAAACGGCTGGTGGTGGCCACGGCGACCGTCGCTTTGCAGGAACAATTCGTTAACAAGGATTTGCCCGATATCCGTCATCACAGTGGCCTTGAGTTCAGTTACACCCTCGCCAAGGGCCGCCGTCGTTATGTCTGCCTCTCCAAACTGGACCGACTGCTGGCCGGCGCGGGTGGCGGCGATATCCTGCCGTTGTATCCCGATGAATTCCAGGCGCCCCAGGCCGCAGAGGCGCTGCCGGTCTACAGTTCCATGGTGGAAGCGTTGGCTCGTGGTGAGTGGGATGGCGATCGCGATCAGTGGCCGGGGCAGGTGCCGGAGGAGATTTGGGCTGGTGCCACCACTGACCATAGCCAGTGCAGCGGCAGGCGCTGCCCGAACATCGCCCAGTGCAGTTTTTTTCGTGCCCGGGATGAGCTGCAATACGCCGACGTCATTGTGGCCAATCACGACCTGGTACTCGCAGACCTCGCCCTGGGTGGCGGGGCCATTCTGTCCGCCCCGGAAGACAGCATCTATATTTTTGACGAGGGCCATCATCTGCCCGACAAGGCGCTGTCGCATTTCTCCAGCTTTTGTCGCCTGCATACTACGGGCCAGTGGCTGCAGGAGAGCCGTAAGCTGCTGGCCCAGGCGGCCCCGGCCCTGGCGCCGCTTACGGAGCTGCGGCGAACGCTGGAGTCCCTGCCCGGGATCATGGATGAAACCCAGGCAGCCCTGCAGGTAGCTGAGCAGGCGGTCGCCACCCTGTTTGCCGAACGACCACCGGGCAGCGGGCGGGGCGACGATCAGCAATTACGTTTTGCCCATGGTCTGGTGCCGCCGTCGCTGCAACCTTTGGCGACCGGCCTGGTAGCCCAGTTTCAGCAGTTGACCGGCGGGCTCGGACGGGTGGAGAAGCGGCTGGAAGAGGCACTGGAGGAAGACGATGTCGGCATTGACAAGAGTGAGCTGGAAACCTGGCACCTCACGTTAGGTGGTCTGCTGGGTCGCGCCGAGGCGACCCTGGCGCTATGGCTGGAGTATGCAGTCACCGGTGAAGGAGAAGTGCCGCCCAAGGCGCGCTGGATTACCCTCCTCGATGGCGGTGGCCAGTTCGGGTTTGACCTGCGCTGCAGCCCGATCCTGGCTGCGGATATCCTGCAGGAGTTTTTGTGGTCCCGGGCAGCAGGGGTGGTGATTACCTCGGCGACGGTAACCGCACTGAACTCCTTTGAGCGCTTCATCCTGCACTCCGGTGTACCCCGGGAGGCGAATTTCAAGGTTGTTACCAGTCCCTTTGATTATTCCCGGGCTACGCTGCAGGTGCCCGCGATGTCCTGTGACCCGGGTGACGCCGAGGCCCACACGGCGGAACTGGTAGCGCAGTTGCCGCAATTGCTGGACCACACTGAAGCCAGCCTGGTGCTGTTTTCCTCCCGGCGGCAAATGCAGGAGGTGTACCAGGGCCTGCGCGATGCCCTGGGTGAGCTAATCCTGATCCAGGGGGACGGCAGCAAGCAGGAAATTCTCCGCCAGCACCGCGAAGCAATTGACGCGGGCCGTGGTAGCATCATTTTTGGTCTCGCAAGCTTTGCCGAGGGCGTGGACCTGCCCGGTGATTACTGCCGCCATGTGGTCATCGCAAAGATACCGTTCGCAGTGCCCGACAGCCCGATTGAAGCGGGCCTGGCCGAGTGGGTTGAGTCCCAGGGACGCAATGCATTCATGGAGATCAGTGTTCCCGACGCCGCCCTGCGCCTGGTACAGGCCAGTGGGCGCCTGCTGCGTACCGAGCAGGATAGTGGCCGGGTAACCCTGATGGATCGCCGCATTGTTACCCGTCGCTACGGCCAGGCGATACTGGATTCCCTGCCGCCGTTCCAGCGGTTGCTGCCCCGGCAGGGTGGGAGCCGATGATCCGGCAAACTTAGAGTTGCAAGGACGGCAGCAGGGCAACTGGCTGATCACGCCGCGTGAGGAGCAGCTCGGGTAGCACTGTAATTGCGCGCTTTGAGCGGATCAGGAAAGCAGTGACCGGGCAGATCGTCCACAATCTATGGGGTCGAGGACAACCACTGCAGGAAGCCAGGATTGCACCGCGCCAGCCGGTAGTCCAGCGCCTCCAGATCCAGCAGATAGGGGGCGACTGGCCCGCAGTAGTCAACCTCGGGGCCAATGCGCTCGAATGTGACTCCAATCCGGGCAAGCATGCGCAGCAGGGGACGCTCCATGGCAGCATACCAGTAACGAATGCCGTGCTCCCGGCTATAGCGGTACATCGCACGGTAGACCGCCATCACCACGGTGCCGGTGCCACCTCCCCCGGGTGGGGTTCGGTAGCCCTGATTGAGCACGAGGCGGGACACTTCGCCCGCCGCAGTTGCGGGAGGCAGGGCCACTTCGTCGAATAGTGGGCAGTGTTGTTGGTAGGGCAGCCCGCCCTCTTGCCCCGGACATACCAGGCGGATCGCCGCTGCCACTTTGCCGTCCTGGTCGAATGCGGCGAAATGAACCGAATGGGCATCATAGGCGTCGCACTCGGCGTTATCCGGGTAGTTTTCGGCTGTGAGGAACCCGCGTTCCTCACAGTAAACCCGATAACGGAGGCGGTATATCGCCTGCAGATCCTGGGGTTCGGTGATAACAACAGTGCTAAACCAACTTGAAAACTGAAGGGTGCGAGGATAAGTCATATCACAAACTGTTCTCTACGGGGCTAATCCCGCTGCTTGAATTGGATGAAATGGGACCGCCGCATCCTGCTCAGGCCAGGACCGACAATAAAGGATCGCAGCGATCACTGCTAGCCGCTGCCAGATTTTTTTACACCCGACACCACTGCCAGGCCGCAACCAGTGGACAGACGCTGAAGAAACCGGCAACCCAAGGGTGTGCTGCACAAACGAGTATGTTTCTCGACACAGGTAAGTAGAGGGATTGCCCCTCCCTGCGCCCAAAAATCCGCAGTGACTGCACATTGCCTGCAGTAACTGAATAGTAGCGCCGCATTAATCCTGCCAATAATTGACCCAAGACAAAAATCATAACCATAAAAACCTAAGTCAACCGGGGGCAAACATGGTCCACTGTAAATCAGTAGCGTTCGCGGCACTGCCGTTATTAATATTTCCGAGTGCCTTACCTGCCTATGGGCAACAAGACCGAACATCGGCGTTGCTGGAAGAAGTGGTAGTTACCGCACGTAAACGTGAAGAAGGACTGCAGGATGCGCCAATCGCCATCTCGGCGTTTTCCGGAGACACACTCGAATATCGTGGTGTTACCAATATCGGGGAGATTGCCAGCTATACACCCAACCTGACATTCCAGAACAACCCGAGCTTCAGCGGCTCCAGTAATTCCGCGGCCGTTTATATTCGGGGTGTGGGCCAGAAGGAATTTCTGCCCACTACAGAGCCGGGAGTGGGCATTTATGTGGATGGGGTTTATATCGCCCGGTCCGTGGGTGCGATTCTGGACCTCGTCGATGTCGAGCAGGTGGAGGTGCTTCGCGGCCCGCAGGGCACGCTATTTGGGCGCAACACGATCGGTGGCGCAATCAGCCTGACCACCCGCAAGCCGGGACCCGAATTTCGCGGCAGCGCGTCCGTGACCGTGGGCGACGATAATCGCGCCGATCTCTCGGCGAGTATTGATATTCCGCTCAGTGACACACTGTATTCCATGTTGAGCGTGGCCAGCTTCAGCCGTGACGGCTATGTGACGCGGGAAGACGGTGTGGATCTGGGCGACGACGATACCCTGACAGGACGATTCGCCCTGCGTTGGCTGCCCTCCGCAAATCTCACAGTAGACCTTGCAGTGGACGCAACCCGGGATCGCGAGAACGGTCCCGCATTTACCCTGGTCGGCATTAACCATGGCAGTCCGATTGACCCGGACACGCCTCCCATGGCAGTCATTCACAATGTCGGCGCCAACCTCGCGGCTGGTGGTCCGCCGGTTCCTTGCGCAACACCCGATATGCCGCTGAACCTGGCCGTGCCGGGTTGCTACGATAACCGGTATATTCAGGGTGATGACTACAACGCAGGCACCGCTCCCGCGTTTTCGGAACTGGATCTGTGGGGCGCGAGTGCCAATATAAGCTGGGGCCTCAGTGAAAGCCTGGAGTTGCGTTCGATCACGGCATTTCGCGACCTGGACAGCCAGTTCTCCCGTGACGGGGATCACTCACCACTAGTGATATCCCAGTTCTTCGATGATCTGCAGCAGGAACAGTTCAGCCAGGAGTTTCAGCTGTTGGGTGAAACGCAAGCGCTGAACTGGATTCTTGGCGGCTACTATTTCAAGGAGGAAGGCGACAACATCAATCTGCTCGATTTCTCGATTTCAAGCTTCCGCAGTGGTGGTGCCTTCGACAATGAAGCCCGGGCCGCTTATGGCCAGCTCACCTATGACTTTGCCGTAAAATGGAGTGCTACGCTCGGCCTGCGTTATACAGAGGAGGAAAAGAGTTTCCTACCTGACCAGCAAATCATCAGCAATCCATTTGCCGGCAGCGGGCATCCCCTGCTCGATGCGCCGTTCATGCAGGCGGGTACGCGCGTGCTTCCCTTCGTGGAGAAGGAGATCGAAATCACCGAGACCACACCCATGGTGAGCCTCGCCTATCAGGCGAGCGACGACCTGATGATTTACGGGAGTTACTCGAAAGGTTTCAAATCAGGTGGGTTCACCCAGCGGGTGTTTCCTCCCATAGTGGCGGGGTTTACCGCTCCCGCCGGGACGCCGGATAGCGATCTTATTCCCACGTTTTTCCCCGAGTTTGTCGAGGTCTACGAACTGGGTATCAAATATGCTTCCGCCGACAATCGCTTTACCGTGAATGGCGCACTTTTTCATACAGATTATAAAGACCTGCAGGTCCAGGTCTTCACCAGTGTCGCGCCGGTCACTGAAAATGCGGGCAGTGCCAGTATTGACGGCTTTGAGCTGGAGGCCAAGCTGATACCCGGCAGGGGATGGTTGTTCGACGTGGGAGTGGGCTACATCGATGCCTCATACGATGAACTCGATGAAGCCACCGCTTTGTTCTCCAGGGACAATGCGTTTGAGCGGGTTCCTGAATGGACCATGAATATGGGCGCCTCCCGGGAATTCGGCCTTGATAGCGGGGCGGCCATTATCGCCCGCGGCAATGTCTCCTATCAGTCCCGGACCTATAACGACACCTTCAACTCTCCCGTCATCGCACAGGATGGTTACTCGGTACTCGATGCCAGTATCAGCTGGGTGAGCCCCGTCGACAAACACCGTGTCACATTCGGTGTAAAAAACCTGACCGACGAGGATTACTTTGTCACCGGGGTTGCCGGCGATGCCTTTCAGTCGCAAGAGGTTGTCGTAGCCCGGCCAGCTCAATGGTACCTGACCTACAAGATCGAGTTTTGAGTAGCAGCAAGGCTTGTCTTGCGCGTTGAGGGCCGTAACCGATGTACACGAACAGACCCGGCGCGAATACCTGAACCCGGTCGTTGTAACGGCAAACCACCGACCTGCGGAGATGTAAAAAAATGTCGATTAAAACCATATGTATCGTAGGTGCGGGATTCGGTGGGCTGAGTGCCGCCAGGGTCTTCGGCGCCATGGGATATGAGGTAACCATTTACGAGAAGGAAGCTGAAGTTGGGGGAGTCTGGTCGGCGTCCCGGCGCTACCCCGGCCTGACCACACAGAATCCGCGTTCGACATATGCGCTCTCGGATTATCCGATGCCGTCGGATTATCCCGAGTGGCCCAGTGGAGAGCAGGTGCAAGCCTATATGCATTCTTATGCAGTGTTCTTTGGTTTTCTTGACCGCATTCACCTGAATTCCGAAGTTACCGATGCGAGCTTTGAAGAGGGGGACATGCGCTGGGCAATCACCGTGCGGACAGCGAACCCAGCGGGTGGGGAGCAGTTCACAACAACGTATTTCGACTATCTGATCATTGCCAACGGCATATTCTCCGTTCCCATGGTTCCGGATTACCCCGGAGCAGAGGAGTTCGAGGCGGAGGGTGGACGGGTTTTGCATACCAGCCAGTTCAATGACAAACAAGCGGCCAGGGACAAACATGTTCTGGTGGTGGGCTATGGTAAATCCTCCTGCGACGTCGCCAATGCAATCGCTGATTCGACGGCGGCTACAACAGTAGTGGCACGCAACCTGATCTGGAAACTGCCAAAGCACCTGGCGAATGTGCTCAATTTCAAGCACCTCTTTCTGACCCGGCTGAGCGAAGCGCTCTTTCGGTATATTCGCCTGCGTGGCTTCGAGCGGTTCCTGCACGGCATCGGCAACCCGCTGCGCCGTGGCATGCTCGGTTCCATGGAGTGGGTTATTGAGCGGCAATTGCATCTTCGGCGGCTCGGCCTGCATCCCAACAAGCCCCTGGAAAGTATTGCGCGCTCAACGGTCAGCCTGGTCACCGACGGCTTCTATGAAAAGATAGAGTCGGGAGAGATAGGGATAAGGAAAAACGCGCAAATCACCAGGCTGGAACCGGGCAAGGCCATCCTCGATAGTGGCGAGACGATTCCTGCTGACCTGGTGATATGTGGCACCGGCTGGCGCCAGGTCTGTCCCTTTCTGGATGAGGCCATCATGCAGAAAGTCACCGACAGTGAGGGTAACTTCAGGCTCTACCGCTCTGTGCTCCCCATCGGTGTTCCACGATTGGCGTTCAATGGTTATAACTCCTCTTTCTTCAGCCAGTTGAACTGCGAAATTGCCGCCCTGTGGCTGGCGGACTACCTGAACGGCGGCATCGAGCTGCCCTCGCTGGAAGCGCAGAATGACTATGCCGACCGCAAGCTTGCCTGGATGGAGGCGAGAACCGACGGCAAACACTCCAAGGGTACCAATATCATTCCCTTCTCGATTCACCATATCGACGAGCTTCTCGACGATATGGATATAAACCTGGGTGTCCTGACACGTGTAAAGCAATGGTTTCGCGCGCTGGATCCCAGTGACTATGCACATATACTGCCCGGGCTGCAGAAGAAGTATGCGAGGCAAGCCGCCGTACCCGTCGAGCTCGGTTATGAAAAAGGCGTATGATTTTGTTCTCGTCGGCAGCGGGATAAATTCCCTCTGCTGCGCTGCGCTCCTGGCGAAGGCCGGCCATTCGGTTTGCGTACTCGAACGCAACGACTACCTGGGCGGATGTATCAAGACAGCGGAGATCACCGAGGAAGGATTCCGTCATGATGTCCTGTCGGGCTGGCATCCTCTATTTGTGACCTCCCCCAGCTACCAGGCACTGGGCGCAGATCTGGCGCGTCATGGCCTTGTTTATCTTAATACCGAAAAACCCACCGCGGTGGCGACCCCCGCCGGGGAGTCACTGGTTCTCAGCACCTGCCGCGAACAAAACATCGCCGTACTCAATGCACTTTGTGAGGGTGACGGCGACAGATATGCGCAAACCATGGCGGAAATGGAGCGCGACGCCGAACTTACTTTCAGCTTGCTAAGCAGTGAAATCTTCAGTTTCGCGACGCTTCGACTGCTGTGGCGGGAGTGGCGTGCCCGCGGCCTGGCAGGGCTCAATCTGTATGCAGGCGAAGCGATGGCGTCTAGCAGGGACTGGTTGGGACGCTATTTCAGGTCCGGTTTGGTCAGGTCATTGCTGGCGCCATGGATATTGCACACGGGGCTGGGACCCGAGGCCAATTTCTCCGGCGCCATGAGCCGGGTAATCACCTTTAGCCTCGAATCCGCAGGTATGCCGGTGGTCAAGGGCGGCAGCGATAACCTGGTACGGGCATTCCGCGGCCTGATTGAGGAGTACGGTGGTGAACTGCATGCTAACACTGACGTTCGGCGAGTTATGGTCGAAAACCGCCGAGCGCAGGGTGTGGAGTGCCTGCACAGGCAGTTCGGGAGTATTGAGGGGCCCCAGACCGTCAAAATAGAGGCCCGCAAGGCGGTTATAGGTAGCGTCACTCCACAGCAGTTGTATTTTTCTTTGCTGGAGCCCGAATGGGTGCCGGAAGCCGTGCGAGAACAGGCGGGGCACTTCCGCTTCGGCAACGCCTGTATGCAGATTCATCTGGCGCTGGACAGCATGCCGCAGTGGCGCGACCCTCAACTCGACGATGTGGCCATGGTGCACTTGTGCAGCGGGCTGGATGCGGTTTCCCTGGCCGTAACCCAGGCCGAGTGCGGCCTGCTGCCGGCAGAGCCGACGATCGTTGTGGGGCAGCCCACGGTCCTGGATCCTTCCCGGGCTCCTGAAGGTAAGGCCATTCTCTGGATTCAGCTGCAGGAGCTACCTTCGATTATACGCGGAGATGCAGCCGGGCAGATTGAGACGCCGGAGGACGGCCAGTGGACGCGGGAGATCGCGGAGCGTTATGCAGACAGGGTCGTGGCACGTATCAGCGAGCATATCCCCGGGCTTGAGGGCAATATACGCGGCAGGGTTGTGCTGTCACCACACGATCTCGAAAGCATTAATGCCAATCTTGTTGGCGGGGATCCCTACTCAGGGCACTGTGGTATGCAGCAGTTTTTGCTCTGGCGTCCATTGAGGGCATTGAAAAATCACGAAACACCGGTGCGGAACCTGTACCACATCGGTGCTTCTACCCATCCCGGTCCGGGACTGGCAGGGAATTCGGGTTATATGGTTGCCCGTGGATTATTATCTTGAGGAGTTTGTATGGCGCTTTTGAAACTGCATGAACAGAGTTCGATTTCTGATCCCGAAATCTTGGGGATATCCGAATGGGTCACGGAAATGGAAGGGAAAGTGCCCAACCATTTCCTGTTGGAGTTGAATTTCCCCGAATTCATGAAGGCCAAGCTCGGCGCTACCAAAGTCCTGTGGGAGTCGGGTGAGTTATCACCGGAGACTATCCAGCACATCGGCATTCTGGTTTCCCGCGCCAACGGCTGCGCCTATTGCACGGGGGCCTTCTGCACGATATTGGGCCACGGGCTCAATGCATCGGAAGCCTACGTGCAGGAGCTGGCGGCCGAGGGCATCTCTGCGGTCGGGGAAGTGAAAATCAAGGTCATGCTTGATTTCGCGCTGAAGGTAAATGACGAGCCGCGTTCCATCGATCAGGCAGATATTGATGCCTTGAAAGCCAGCGGCCTGACTGACAAAGGTGTATTGCAACTGGTGCACCTGGTCAGCGATTTTGCTTCTTACAACCGCCTTAATCTGGCACTCAAAACCGACTACGACTACGAGAATTTTGGACCGCAGGCTGGCCAGTCGGATTGACGGCCCGGCATTTGACTGAAGACTTATCGGGAGAAGTATTATGGGAAGACTGGACAATAAGGTGGCGATTATTACCGGCGGTGCCGCCTCCATAGGCAAGGCGATAACCAGCAAGTTACACGCGGAGGGGGCAAGGGTTGTGATTGCGGCACGCAGTGGGGACAAGGGTGAAGCACTGGCGACACAGCTTGGGGAAAGAGCCCTGTATGTGCAAACGGATATTACCCGGGATGACGATCTGCGGCACCTGGTCGCACGCGCCGTGGAGCACTTCGGCGCCCTGCATATCCTGGTGAACAATGCCTGTGTCTACGGCGATGATGGCGCGGAAACCACGCGGGACACCTGGCTTTCCACGCTCAACACCAATGTGATATCCGCTGCAATACTGGGAGAGACCGCGCTTGAGCACCTCGCCGCCGCACGCGGCAACATTGTGAATATCGGGTCGATTTCCGGACAATTTCCCCACATTGGTCGCTGGGCCTATCCCGTATCCAAGGCGGCCCTGCGGCATCTTTCGAGGACGCAGGCCGTGGAATACGCGGCTCGCGGTGTACGGGTAAACTCAGTGACTATCGGGCATTGCTGGTCGGACCCCTTTGAAGGTTTGACCGGGGACAACCGGGCACACGCCGATAAAGTGTCCACACCCTACAACCTGATGGGCCGGGTATCGAACGCGGAGGAGGTCGCCGCCGTAGTCTCTTTTGTTGCATCAGAGGAAGCTTCCTACATGACTGGAGGAGATGTACCCGTAGATGGTGGCTACGGGGCCATGGGACCAGAGCAACACTACCCCCTCATGCCGTTGTTGATGGAGGGGGACAGCGGTCACCAGTAGCGAGAGCAGCAAGCGTCCTCCGGCGCAAATATTTTATATTTGAAGTAACCAGATATCTGTGATATCACGACAACCAGGCGGCGCGAGGAAAGGGTACGGCGGTGGAAGAGATTGCAGACCAGACCCGGTTGATCCGAAGACCTGAATACAGGCTATTTCAGACCTCTGATCTGGATGAGGCCCGGTCCCGGGTCAGCCAGGTGTACTGTGACCATAGACTTTCCTCGCGATCTGGGAAGGTGGATGCCTTCTTGTATCATATGCCCTTCCGAGGCATCAGCTTTAACTATATGCAGTACGGCACTGAGAGCTGTATAGAGCCGGGCTATCTGAAGGACTTCTATCTCATCCAGCTGCCACTGCAAGGACGGGCGCACATCGAGAGCGGCGGCCAGGTCATAGAATCCGACCCCTCCCGCGCCTCGGTCATCAATCCCTCGGCTTTCACCAAAATGGTCTGGAGTCACGACTGCCGACAGTTTACGGTGCAGATTACCAAGGACAGGCTGGAGAGAATCGCCGCCTCATGTCTCGGTATGCCCGTGCAGGGTGCTCTTGTATTTGACACGGCCATGGAGAACGGCAACGCGCAACACGCCTCCTGGTGGCGGCACCTGTTATCGTTTATTTGCGAATACAGCCAGGAATGCAGTTTTTACCGCAATACCGAAATCCTGGAAACCGAGCTGGACAATATCATCAGGGCGCTTCTCTACTCATTGAATCACAATTATACCGCTCCGCTGTTGAACGATACGCAGACGGTGCGACCGCGTCATGTCAGGCTGGCGATGGATTACATCCATGGTCATATCTCGGAGAACCTGTCCATGGAGACGCTGGTGGAACTCACGGGCGTCAGCGAGCGTCGCCTGTACGAAGGGTTCAGGCAGTTCCAGAATATTTCCCCAATGCGCTATGTGCAGCAAACGCGGTTGCAGGCGGTTCGTAGTGCACTACAGACCTGCCGTGATACCAGTGTTACACAAATAGCCACCGAATACGGTTTTACCCAACTTGGGCGTTTCGCGGCTCTATACCGTCAGGTGTACGGCGAATTGCCCTCTGAGACTGTTGCACGCAGGTAGGGAGGAGGGCGGGATCTACGCAACCTCTAACCGAGAGGGGATGCCTGGGTAAAGTTACCTCAGGTATTGCCGATGAAAATTGATACTAAAATCGAATTTATCTTATCGAGGGTTTTAGGTAGGATGCTCTCCGCTATGACTTTGCCACCACCGTGGCCTGATGCGAGATTCAACCATGTCTGATAGCTCTGCCCCGCAAGCGCCACCGCTGGTCGCCATTATCATGGGCTCCCGGTCCGACTGGGAGACCATGCAGGGCGCCGCCGATACATTGACCAGCCTGCAGTTGCCCTTCGAGGTGGAGGTGGTGTCCGCTCATCGTACCCCGGATAAACTGTTTGCCTATGCCGACGCGGCCGAGGAGCGGGGGCTGCGGGTAATTATCGCCGGTGCCGGCGGCGCCGCGCATCTGCCGGGGATGATGGCCGCCAAAACCCTGCTCCCGGTATTGGGAGTGCCGGTGCAGTCCAAGACCCTGAACGGCATGGATTCGCTGTTGTCGATTGTGCAAATGCCCGCGGGAATACCCGTGGGTACGCTGGCTATCGGGGCTGCGGGCGCGGTCAATGCTGCGTTGCTGGCCGCTGCCATACTGGCGGGTAATGATCCGGCCCTGCGTGAACGCCTGCGGGATTTTCGTGAGCAGCAATCCAACAGGGTGTTGGCCGGACCCGACCCCCGGTTACCGCTATCATGAGGATAGGAATACTGGGTGGCGGCCAGCTGGCGCGTATGCTGGCGCTGGCGGGGACCCCGCTGGGCATGCGCTTTATGTTCCTGGCACCCGAAGCCGATGCGTGTGCCGCCAGCCTGGGTACCCATCTGCAGGCACCCTTTACTGACCAGGATGCGTGGGCGACACTTGCCACCGGGGCTGATCGGGTCACCTGTGAGCTGGAGCACGTGCCGCTCCCTACCCTGCAATATTTCCATCAGCGTGGCCTGCTGGCACCCAGTGACGAAGCGGTTGCCATCGCCCAGGAGCGCCTGCACGAGAAAGAATTGCTGAATAGGCTGGAGCTGCCAACGGCGCAATATGCCGCGGTGGATTCCGCGGCGGACATGGCCTCTGCACTGGCGATCACCGGTCTGCCTGCGATACTCAAAACCCGGCGCATGGGATACGACGGCAAAGGGCAGGCGATGATACGCGAACCCGGCGAGGCGCTTGCCGCGTGGCACAGTCTGGGAGAGGTGCCCGCCATTCTGGAATCCGTCGTACCGTTCGAGCGCGAATTATCCATTATCGGGGTGCGCGGTCGCGACGGCGTTTGCCGCTTCTGGCCGCTATCGGAGAACCGCCACCGCAACGGTATTCTGCGCCTGTCACTGTGCCGGCCAGGCAATCCCCTGCAGGCCCTGGCCGAGAAGTATTGTGAACGCCTGCTGGTCGCGCTGGATTATGTGGGTGTCCTGGCCCTGGAGCTGTTCCAGTGTGGCGATGAGCTGTTTGCCAACGAATACGCCCCGAGAGTCCACAACAGTGGGCACTGGACGATTGAAGGGGCGGTAACCTCGCAGTTTGAAAATCACCTGCGCGCAGTCGCCGGCCTGCCTTTGGGCTGCACCGAGGCCCGGGGACACAGTGCCATGGTGAATTTTATCGGCAACATGCCCGATTCAAGGCAGCTGCTGGACATCCCGGGATTACATTTGCACAGTTATGGCAAGTCAGCCGCGCCCGGTCGCAAACTGGGCCATGCCACCCTGTGTGGCGCTACCGCCGAGCAACTGGCTAAAAACACTGAGCGCCTGATCGAACTCGCCGATGCCGCCGAAGGAGCGCCCCCACATGCTTGATCCGGTAGTTCTGTTTTTCCTGCTCGGCGTTACTGCCGGGGTCCTGAAATCCGAACTGCGTTTGCCGGTACAGGTGTACGAGCTGCTCAGTATCCTGTTGCTGCTGGCGATTGGTATGAAGGGTGGCATCGAGCTGGCGAGGCAGCCTTTTTTTGAGCTGGTGCCACAGATGCTGGCGGTCATTGCCCTGGGCTTTGTACTGCCATTTCTGGTGTATCCCATACTCATGGGCCCCGGCCGCATGCCCCGGGCGGACGCGGCTTCTATTGCGGCCCACTATGGTTCGGTGAGTGTCGGTACCTTCGCCGTTGTCGTTGCCTACCTGGCTGCGCGGGATATCGCCTACGAGGCCTACATGCCACTGTTTGTCGTGCTGCTTGAGGTGCCCGCCATCCTGGTGGGTATTGCAATGGCAAAGGGGCTGCGGGGTACCACGGGCTGGAAAGCCTCTACCCACGAGGTGTTGCTGGGCAAGAGTATTGTACTGTTGGTGGGGGGGCTGCTGATCGGCTGGCTGGTGGGTGAGGAGGGCATCAAGCCCCTTGAACCGCTGTTTTTCCATCCATTCCAGGGCTTGCTGGCGCTATTCCTGCTGGAGATGGGATTGGTCACTGCCAGCCATCTGGGCAGCTTGCGTCGCTACGGCCTTTTTCTGCTGGCCTTTGGCGTAGTTACACCAATAGTGTTCGCCACTATCGGTGTGGTGCTGGGGTGGCTGCTGGGCTTGTCCATGGGTGGCGCCGTCGTGCTGGCCACCCTCGCGGCCAGTGCTTCGTATATCGCGGTGCCCGCGGCCATGCGTATTTCAGTGCCCGAGGCCAATCCGGCACTGTCCCTGGCGGCATCGCTTGGGGTGACTTTCCCCTTTAATGTGATTCTCGGTATTCCGCTGTATCATGCGCTGAGTGAACAGTTTTACCGTTATACCGGAGCATCCTGAGCATGCACAGGCACCGTCGTCGCCTCCTGACCATTGTTACCGAATCCGCTATCGAGTCCAGGCTTACCAAGGATCTTGATCGTTGGGGCGCCCACGGTTACACCATCACCGACGCCCGGGGCAAAGGTGCCCGTGGCATTCGTGAAGGTAACTGGGAGGGCAATCGCAATATCCGCATAGAAGTGGTGTGCGATGAAGATACCGCGCGGCATATTGCCGACCACTTGCGCGAAGACTACTACGATCATTACGCCATGATCCTTTACCACAGCGATGTTGAAATCATGCGACCGGAGAAGTTTTAACGGTGATGACAGCCGTTTACCCAGGTACGGTTGTAATTTTCCCCACGGCATGAGTTTATTGCCACTTTGGGTGCAGCTTCCCGCGCAGGGGCTGCCGCCAGCCGGAGACTCCCATGCGCACCGCCATAGCCACCACCCTTATTGACATAGAAGCCGAGCTGCGCCGCCTGTCCCTGTGGGACAAGGTGCCGCCTTCAAGCGAGGCGCTGGCATCCGTAGAGCCGTTCTGCATCGACACCCTCACCCTGCCCCAGTGGCTGCAGTTTGTCTTTTTGCCCACCCTGTACGAAATGCTGGAAACGGACGCTCCACTACCCGAGCGGTGCGCAATAGCACCCATGGCCGAAGAGTATTTCAGTGGTTCGGAGTTGGCCGTTAGCGGTCTGCTTGAGACATTGCGACGCATTGATACTCTATTGACCCGGGAGTGACGGCGCAAATGAGGCGCCGGCGTTATGGCCCGGCCGCTGTGGCCGGGCCATAAAACCGTTAACCGGGATTCAAGGTCCTGCTTACAGGCGCTCTACGACCGTGGTAATACCCTGGCCCAGGCCGATGCACATGGTAGCTACACCCAGGGTCAGGTCCCGGTCCTGCATGACGGTCAGCAATGAGCCGGTAATGCGGGTGCCGGAACAGCCGAAGGGGTGGCCCAGGGCAATGGCACCCCCGTGGACATTGACCTTGTCTTCCATGTCATCCAGCAGGTCAAGGTCCTTGAGCACCGGCAGCGCCTGTGCGGCAAAGGCCTCGTTCAACTCCACCATCTCGATATCACGGATGCCCAGGCCGAGCTTCTGCAGCGCCTTTCTGGTTGAGGGTACCGGGCCGTAGCCCATGATTGACGGGTCAACCCCCGCCAGGGCCATACCCCTGATCCGGGCAATCGGGGTCATGCCCAGTGCCTGTGCCCGCTCCGCAGACATTACCAGCATGGCGGAGGCCCCGTCCGACAGTTGCGACGAGGTACCCGCCGTTACCGTGCCTCCCTTGGGATTGAACACCGGCTTCAGGGCAGCCAGGCCCTCCAGGGTGGTTTCCGGGCGGATGGTTTCGTCACGGCTGATCAGGGCCAGGGCGCCCGCCTCGTCATGGCCCTCAATGGGGATGATTTCCCGCTCGAACTTGCCCTCAATGGTAGCCTTGTGCGCCAACTGGTGAGAGCGGTAGCCGAGCTGGTCCTGCTGTTCCCGGCCGATACCATGCATCAGCGCCAGATACTCGGCAGTCATGCCCATCATCCCGGCGGCCTTGGCCACATTCAGGCCCAGTTTGGGATTGGGATCCACCGATTCCGTCATCGGCAGGTGGCCCAAATGCTCCACGCCACCCACCAGGTAGACATCCCCCAGCCCGGCCATGATATTGGCCGCGGCCGTATGCAGAGCCGACATGGATGATCCGCACAGGCGATTAACGGTCTGGGCGGGAATGGTGAACGGCAGCTGTGCCCGCAGCACCAGGTTGCGGGCGATGTTGAAGCCCTGTTCCTCACGCTGCAATACGCAGCCCCAGATCAGGTCGTCAATTTCGTTCACGTCCAGCTTGTCGTTGCGAGCCAGCAGGCCCTTGATTACGCCGACGGAAATATCATCGGCGCGGACGTGGCGGAAGCACCCGTTCTTGGATTTACCCATGGCGCTACGGGCGAAGTCAACGATAACGGCGTCTCTTGGATTCAGACTCACGATAATTCTCCTTTGTTTACCAGGACGTTCCGGCCCTAATAGTAGGTTGCGCCAGAGGCCAGTTTGGCCCGCATGCCTTCCGTTATTTCATAGACCTTGCCCAGGTCGGCATACTTGTCCGACATGGCCGCAATGTAGTCCAGGCCCACTGTATCCATCCAGCGGAAGACGCCGCCGCGGAAAGGGGGAAAACCAAGGCCGTAGAGCAAGGCCAGGTCGGCTTCCGCGGGGGTGCCGACAATACCTTCCTCCAGGCAGCGGGCCATTTCCGTGGCCATTGGCAGCATCATGCGGGCCACAATATCTTCATCCGCGAACTCGGTACGCTCGCCGACCACCGGTTCCATCAGTTTGTAAGTCTCTTCGCTGACGGTTTTCTGTGGCTTGCCGCGCTTGTCCGGCACATAGGCATAGAAGCCCTTACCGTTTTTCTGGCCGTAACGCTGGTTTTCGAACATGACTTCCGGCGCCGACTTGAAATCCAGCTGCATCCGGTCTGGAAAGCCCTCTGCCATGACCGCACTGGCGTGGACGCCGGTATCAATGCCAACCACATCCATCAGGTAGGCGGGTCCCATAGGCCAGCCCCACCGCTCCATGACCTTGTCGACCGCCTGGAAGTCGGCGCCGTCGCGCAGCAACTTCGAAAAGCCGTCGAAGTAGGGGAACAACACCCGGTTAACCAGAAACCCGGGGCAATCCTTTACCACCACGGCTTTCTTGCCCATCTTGTTGGCATAGGCCACTGTGCGCGCTACGGCGTGGTCCGAGGTTTTTTCGCCGCGAATGACTTCCACCAGGGGCATGGCATGCACGGGGTTGAAGAAGTGCATGCCGCAGAAATTCTCCGGACGCGACAGGGCCTCGGCCAGCGAGGTGATGGAGATGGTCGAGGTATTGGAAGCAAGGATAGTGTCATCGCTGATGTGCTTTTCCGTTTCCGCCAGCACTGCGTGCTTGACCTTGGCGTTCTCCACCACCGCTTCCACCACGATATCAACGGCATCAAAACCGCTGTAGGTGAGGGTTGGATCAATACTGTTGAGTACCGCGCCCATCTCGGTGGCACTCATCCGGCCCCGGTCAACCCGTTTGGCCAATAGCTTGTTGGCCTCTTTCAGGCCGAGGTCGAGACCCTCCTGGTTAATGTCTTTCATCAGGATGGGCACGCCCTTGTAGGCGGACTGGTAGGCAATACCACCACCCATGATCCCGGCGCCCAGTACGGCAGCCCTGGCAACCTTGCGGTCCGCTTTCTTTTCCCAGTCCCGGGCTTTCTTGCCCAGCAGCTGGTCCGCCAGGAACACCCCTACCAGGGCCGCAGCCACCGGTGTGGTAGCCAGTTCAGCAAAACCCTGGGCCTCCACCTGCAACGCTTCTTCAAGACCCATGCCGCGCGCCTGTTCGATCACATCAACCGCTTTCACCGGCGCCGGGTAGTTTCTTCCTGCCTGCTGCTGCACCATCGACTTCATGGTGAAGAAGGCCATGGTGGCCTCGGTATCATTCAGCGGCAGGGGGCTGCTCTTCGCCTGGCGTCGGGCACTGTAGTCCAGCGTACCGGCAACGGCATTGTTCAACGTCGCCAGCGCCACCGCGCGCAGCTGTTCAGGCTCTGCAACGGCATCTACCGCACCCACTTTCATTGCTTTGTCGGCGCGCTGCTCCTGGGCAGTAGCAATCCAGGTGGCGGCTTCATCCACCCCGATAATCCGGGGCAGGCGCACTGTGCCCCCCCATCCCGGTAAAATGCCCAGTTTGGTTTCCGGCAAGCCGACTTTGGCTGCGGTGCTCATTACCCGGAAGTCACAGGCCAGGCACAGCTCGAAGCCGCCCCCCAGGGCAAAGCCGTTGATGGCGACGCAACTGGGAAAGGGCAGGTTTTGCAGACGATTCAGGTTGGCGTTATTGGCGCTGGTAAAGCCCTTGATCTCGTCTGCACCGGCGTCAAAAAGGCCGGTGAATTCGGTGATGTCAGCGCCGACGATGAAGACCGGTTTGCCGCTGGTGACCAGCAGGCCTTTTATGCCTGTTTCTCCCTCCAGCTTGTCCAGTGCGGCGGCGAGGCTGCTGACCGTGGCCTGGTCGAATTTGTTGACGGATTCGCCTTTCAGGTTGAAATTTAGCTCAGCGATGTCGCCGTCAAGGCGGTCAATAGTAAGCGCGTCACTTTGGTAGATCATGTCGCTGTCCTGTGTCAGTGGATCGGGAGGTACCGTTTGGTGCTGCCTGGAACAGTATAGCCGGGCGCGTAGTGTAACGGCGGAACGGGTCGGCGTGAACCGCCTTGAAAGCGCCTCTGCTGATTGCCCCGGGCCCCTAAAGGGGCCACACCACAAGCAACAGGGGCACACTTATGCCCACCACGAGCAATTCCAGGGGCAGGCCGAGACGCCAGTAATCACCAAAACGGAAGCCGCCGGGCCCCAGAATGAGGGTGTTGTTCTGGTGGCCGATTGGCGTGAGGAAAGCGCAGGAGGCCCCTATGGCAACCGCCATCAGGAACGAGTCGGGATTGACCCCGAGGGCGGCGGCAGTACCCAGCGCAATGGGGCACATAACCGCGGCGGTGGCCGCGTTGTTCATCAGGTCCGAAAGAAACATGGTGACCACCAGGATCAAGGTCAGTACCACCACCGCATGGCCCTGGGCGACGGTGGTGAGCAGAAAATGTGCGATCAGGTCGGCGGTACCGGTACTTGCCATGGTGCCCGCCACCGGTATCAGGGCGGCCAGCAAGACAATTACCGGCCAGTCGATGGCTTCGTACACGGTGCGCGGCGGTACTGTGCGCGTCACCATTGATGCCAGTACCCCGAACGCGAACGAAATCGCCGCCGGCAACAGCCCGAAAGCCGCGCCTCCGACCGCCAGCGCCATGATCACACTCGCCATCAGCGCCTTGCGCGGATTCGGAATGCGCAGCTCTCTTTCCGCCAGTGGTACGCAGCCTGAGTCAGTGGCAAATTCCGCGATTGCGGGTGTGGGGCCCTGCATCAGCAAAAGGTCTCCCGGGCGAATTTTCAGGGTGCGTAGCCGGCTTCTGGTGCGTCGGCCTTCCCGGGAAATGGCCAGCAGGTTAAGTCCGTAGCGGCTGCGCAGCTGAATATCACTGGCGGAACTCCCGGCGATCAGGGCGGCTGGCAGTACCACCAGCTCTACCAGTACGATTTCCTCGTCACCACTGGGCTCCTCTTCTTTGTCGTCGTCCTGTACGGAGTCCGGCTCAGCGGAATCCTGTGCCGTATTTCTCTGTGCCTGGATCGTTTCGGGCGTCTCGGGCTGTGCAGATTCCTCATCCGCTTCAGAGGAGGTGGGCTTAACCGATTCCTCCAGTTTCAGCCCCAGCCGCGACAATACATCCACCAGGGCATCAACCTCAGCCTCAATGACCAGAATGTCACCTTCGCGCACCCTGCGTGTGGGGTGGGGCGCAGTAAGCCTGACCTCGTTGCGTACCAGGCCCACAACCTGTGCGCCGGCCTCATCAAGCTCGGATTCCACGGCGCGCAGGGTCATACCCGCTGCCTTGCTGCGTGCGGATACCCGCGCCTCGGTCAGGTAGGCGCCCGTTTCAAAATCCGAAGGGCCCTGTTGTTTGCGCGCCGGGACCAGGCGCCAGCCAACCAGTACCACGAACAATACCCCGACAACCGCCACCGAAAGTCCCACCGGGGCGAAGTCGAACATGGCAAAACCGCTGCCCCCGGTTGCCTCCGCGCGATAACCAGCGACAATCAGGTTCGGCGGGGTACCTATCATGGTAGTCATGCCGCCGAGAATGGTACCGAATGCAAGAGGCATCAATATACGCCCGGGCGGCAGCTCAAAGCGCTTTGACATCTGCATGGCAACCGGCATGAGTAGTGCCATTGCGCCCACATTATTCATGAACCCCGACAGTGCGGCCCCAAGGCCCACCAGTGCGGTCAGGCTCAGCACCATGCCACCCTTTGCGGGTAATACGTACCGGGCGAGAACATCCACCGCGCCGGAGCTCTGCAAACCCCGGCTCAGTACCAGGACGCAGGCGACAGTGATAACCGCCGGGTGGCCAAAGCCGGCAAAGGCATTGGCGGGATCGATAAGCCCGCCAAGCACACAGGCCAGCAGGGCACCAAGGGCAACCATATCGTGGCGCCACCGTCCCCAGAAAAACATCATTACTGTGGCGAGAAGGATCCCGAGTATAAGGATCTGCTCGGTCGTCATCAGCGCGGTGCCGTGTCGGTGAGACTCAGGCAGGAATCGGGGTCGGCGGCTGCTGTTACAGTTTGTCGGCGTGTTATGTCTGCTGCTGTACTGCCCAGGGTGGCGGCAATGGCCGGCGGTAAATTCGCTGTTGTCGCCAGGGCGGGGGCGATGATGGCCTGCGCTGCATGCGGGCACCCGGCATGCAGCAGCAAATCGGCAAAGTTATTGCGCGCGGCAAGGTGCGCCGGGTTGTGTTCCAGCAGCCGATTATACAGGTGAGCCGCCGAGGGCAATGCGTCTGCCTGGCGGCGTGCATTAGCGGTACCGAAGACAATGTCGGGGTGGTCGGGCCAGCGCGCCAGCGCTCCTTCCCAGGCCTGCAGGGTAGTGTCGGGCGCAAGCAAGGGTTCATTTCTGGCGATCTCTATCGCCGCACTGTCGGCACTGATGCTGGCCGGCAGTTGGCCGGGTGGTAAAATGGCCATGGCCCAGTAGGCGCCCCTTCGCCAGCTGGCCATAAAGCGGGTGTAGGACTCCCACCGACGCTCTTGCGTGCCGGAGCGCAGCAGTACCCGCTGTCGTTGCGGATCGTAGCCGACAACCACCGCATAGTGCCACTGAGGCAGGGCGCTGATAGCAAGGTTCTGTAAGACCAGCACCGGATGACCCGCAGCCAGTTCGGTGAACAGGGCCTGGGGCGTTGCTGTCAGGATAAACGGTAGACGTTGCGCCCGTCGGCTTGCCGCCACCAGCTCCAGTTGCAGGCTACCTTCGCGGCCAGGCAGGTAAACCTGCCGGTTGAGTTCATCGGTGGTGATGGTCACGCCGCTCCAGGAGAGCACGGTAGCCAGTGCGGCGGGGCCGCACTGGTAGTCTTCCTGGGCAAAAAAGGGTACTGCGGACAGCTCTGTCGCCGGTATGTCAGGCGCAGGCGGCAATGTGGCAGTACACCCCGCCAGCAGGGCGAGGGCTAGCCAGAGAAATGGTCTCAGACGACTGCTACAGACCGGAGAACACGTTGGTAACGTCAAGAAGTTCCAGGACAATCAATACCACCAACACCACACCAAGAACACCGAGTATACCGCCGGCAGGCAGTTCGTCCATGTGTTGGGCCAGCATGGTGAGTTCCGCCGGGGACAACGCCGCCGCTCTTGCCATGGCATCTGCCGGGCTGACGCCCAATGTCACCAGTTGTTGCTGTACTACGTCGCGTGCGAACAGTGACTCAACTTTCGCCAGCTGCTGTTGGCGTTCGGTCTGGACAAAGTGATCGCTGTTGCTGATAACGGCGGCATGGGCAGTACCCACGGTGCTGACAATGGTAAAGACCAGGACTTGCAGGAAAATCAAAACTCGCGAAGTAAACATGGAATACTCTCTTTAATTATCGGATGTTTGGCAGAAACTACAGGCGCTTCCTGCCACTTGGACAAAAAGCTGACCAGTCCGCGATAGGGCTAACAGGAGTCTACAGGCGAAGTCATTGCTTGGGAAGCGAGTAGCCCGTGGGAATACGGCATTTATGCTGTATTCCCAGGGCGGTACCGAAGCGACCGGAGTTAGTGGAGTATCCGATTGCCGCGCATTTCTGCTTGCAGTTCATCCTGTTTGCCGGCCGCGAGCGCATCCTGCTGCTGAACGTGGGTGCGCAGGCGCCCGACAACACTGTTCATGACATCGATGGTCTGGCTGATCTGGTCCAGGGCCATGAGTACCGTTTCGGTATCTTTGGCGTCTTTTTCATGATTATCCATAGTAGTGCCTCCTGGTACTCCCTCGGGTGCTCGCCCCAACCGCAGCGTAGCGGCGAGGATTGTTATGATTTAATCCCAGTTCAGCGCGCCCCCGGTCTGGTACTCGATAACGCGTGTCTCGAAGAAGTTCTTTTCCTTGCGCAGATCCATGATTTCAGACATCCAGGGGAAAGGGTTCTGGACCCCGGGGAACTGCTCCGGCAGGCCAAGCTGCGACAGGCGGCGATTGGCAATAAACTGCAGATATTCTTCCATCATTGATGCGTTCATCCCGAGCACTCCGCGCGGCATCGTGTCTCGTGCGTATTCGATTTCAAGCTGGGTGCCCTCCAGAATCATCAGGATCGCTTCCTGCTGGAATTTGTCGGTCCAGAGGTGGGGGTTTTCCAGTTTGATCTGGTTGATGACATCAATGCCAAAATTGAGGTGCATGGACTCGTCTCGCAGAATGTACTGGAACTGCTCGGCGACCCCGGTCATTTTGTTGCGGCGGCCCATGGACAAAATCTGGGTAAAGCCGCAGTAGAAGAAGATACCTTCGGTGACAGCGTAGAAAGCGATCAGGTTGCGCAGCAGGATCTGGTCGTTGACGGTGGTGCCGGTGTTGAAGGTGGGGTCTGAAATCTCATGAGTCTGGCTCATGCTCCAGGCGGCTTTTTTGGCGACCGAGGGCACTTCCCGGTACATGTTGAACACAGCGCCCTCGTCCATACCCAGGGATTCAATGCAATACTGGTAAGCATGGGTGTGAATGGCTTCTTCGAAGGCCTGGCGCAGCAGGTACTGGCGGCATTCCGGGTTGGTGATCAAGCGGTAGATGGCCAGTACCAGATTGTTGGCTACCAGGGAGTCGGCCGTGGAAAAATAGCCGAGACTGCGCATGATGATTCGGCGCTCGTCGTCGGACAGGCCTTCCGGATTTTTCCAGGTAGCGACATCCGCGGTCATGTTGATTTCCTGGGGCATCCAGTGATTGGCGCACCCGTCCAGGTACTTCTGCCAGGCCCAGTCATACTTGAAGGGCACCAGCTGGTTGAGGTCGGCACGGCAATTGATCATTGCCTTTTCATCCACCGAAACCCGTGCGGCGCCCATCTCCAGTTCTTCGATGCCCGCGGCAATGTCCAGTGCCGCCAGAGCCCTGGCCGCTGCGGCGATGTTCTCCGCGGTTTCCGCTTCAACCGGCGCGTGTGCTGCCATGGCGGCGGCGGGTGCAGGCTCTGCCGCGACGGCAGGTGCGGCTGCAACAGGTTTCTCGACCGGCGGCGGGGCGGTGCTGGCGGTATCGTCGTTGTGGTAATCATCCCAACTTAACATGATGTCTTGTCCCTTTACTTGCTGTGGTCCTGATGCTGATCGGTGTGGTGTGGCGTTCCGCCTACTGGCAGGCCTCACAGTCCGGGTCATCCAGAGAGCAGGCCGCGGGCACCGGCGCGGGGCCTGCCGGCTGTTGCCCTCCCGAGGACACCTTGTTCAGGTTACCGGTACTGATGGTTGATTTCTCCGTGCCGGTGGCAGCCAGTGAACGCAGGTAATAAGTGGTTTTAAGCCCACTGTACCAGGCCATCCGGTACGTAATGTCCAGCTTCTTGCCGCTGGCGTTATTGATGTACAGGTTCAGTGACTGGGCCTGGTCTATCCATTTCTGGCGCCTGCTGGCCGCTTCCACCAGCCAGCGCGGCTCTACCTCAAAGGCGGTGGCGTAGATGGCCTTGAGGTCCTGCGGCACCCGATCGATTGCCTGCACACTGCCATCGTAGTACTTGAGGTCATTGACCATTACCCCGTCCCAAAGGCCGCGGTCCTTGAGGTCGTTGACCAGATAGGGGTTAACAACGGTGAACTCGCCGGACAGGTTCGACTTGACGTACAGGTTCTGGTAGGTCGGCTCAATGGACTGGGACACACCGGTGATGTTGGCAATGGTCGCGGTGGGTGCAATGGCCATGATATTCGAGTTGCGCATGCCCCGGGTTTTCACCAGCGCGCGCAGACCCGGCCAGTCCAGCGTTTCGCTCTTGTCTACCTGGATATAATCGGCACCGCGTTGTTGTATCAGGATATCCAGGGAATCGATGGGGAAAATGCCCTGGCTCCACAGTGACCCTTCGTAGCTGGAATAGCTGCCGCGCTCCGCGGCCAGTGCACTGGAGGCATCGATGGCGTAGTAGCTGATGGCTTCCATTGAACGATCGGCAAAGGCGACCGCCTGGTCGGAGCTGTAGGCGATGTGCTGCTTGTACAGTGCATCCTGGAAGCCCATCAGGCCCAGGCCTACTGGCCGATGACGGAAATTGGAGCGCTCCGCCTGGGGCACCGAGTAGTAATTGATGTCGATAACGTTGTCGAGCATGCGCACCGCAGTGCGGACCGTCTTTTGCAGTTTGTCGAGGTTGAGGCCGTTTTCGTCGACGTGCTGGGGCAGGTTGATGGAGCCCAGGTTGCACACTGCGATTTCATCGGCACTGGTGTTGAGGGTGATTTCGGTGCACAGGTTGGACGAGTGCACCACACCCACATGCTGCTGCGGAGAACGCAGGTTGCAGGGGTCCTTGAAGGTCATCCATGGATGGCCGGTCTCGAACAGCATTGCCAGCATCTTGCGCCAGAGGTTCTGTGCCCGAACGGTTTTGTGCACCTTCAACTCGCCGCAGCGGGCCTTTTCTTCGTAAAAGGCATAGCGCTCTTCAAAGGCACTGCCGTAGAGGTCGTGCAGATCGGGTACGTCATTGGGCGAGAACAGCGTCCATTCACCGTCGTCAAACACCCGCTTCATGAACAGGTCGGGGACCCAGTTGGCGGTATTCATGTCATGGGTGCGACGGCGATCATCGCCCGTGTTCTTGCGCAACTCGACAAATTCCTCGATATCCATGTGCCAGGTTTCGAGGTAGGCGCATACGGCGCCCTTGCGCTTGCCACCCTGGTTTACGGCGACCGCGGTATCGTTTACGACCTTGAGGAAGGGCACCACCCCCTGGGATTTGCCATTAGTGCCCTTGATATAGGCACCCAGGGCACGTACCGGGGTCCAGTCGTTGCCAAGGCCACCGGCGAACTTGGACAGCATGGCGTTGTCCTGGATGGCACCGTAAATACCGTAAAGGTCATCCGGCACCGTGGTCAGGTAGCAGGAGGACAACTGCGGACGTAGCGTGCCCGCGTTGAACAGGGTTGGGGTGGAACTCATGTAATCAAAGGACGACAGCAGCTCATAAAACTCAATGGCGCGTGCATTGCGATCATCTTCCTGGTTCGCCAGGCCCATCGCCACGCGCATGAAAAACAGCTGGGGCAGTTCAATGCGGACATCATTGCTGTGGATAAAGTAGCGATCGTACAGGGTTTGCAGCCCGAGATAAGTGAACTGCAGGTCGCGGTCGGGCAGCAGTGCCTGGCCCAGCCGGTCCATATCATAGGCGCGCAGGGCCGGGTCCAGCAATTCGAGTTCAATGCCGCGCTCGATGTAGGCGGGCAGGGCGCGCGCGTAGAGTTCGGTCATGTCTGCCTGGGTGGCCAGGTGGGCGATCCCGAGGAACCCCAGTGCTTCTGCCCGCAGGTTATCGCATAACAGGCGTGCAGCGACGTAGGTATAATTGGGCTCTTTTTCGATCATGGTACGGGCGGTGATCACCAGCGAGGTGCTGAGTTCGGCCGCCGTAACGCCGTCGTACAGATTGCGCAGTGCCTCGTCGAGAATCTGGCTGGCACTGACATCGGAGAGGTTGGCGCAGGCTTCGGTAACAATGGTGTGCAGACGCTCCAGGTCCAACAGTGCCCGGCTGCCATCGGGCTGGACGACGGTGATCTGTCCGGCCGCTTCCTGGGTGGCGGGGGATAACGCCTTTCTGGCGGCCCGCTTGCGGGCCTGCTCCTCACGGTAAATGACATAGTCGCGGGCAATTTTGTGCTCACCGGCGCGCATCAGGGACAGCTCTACCTGGTCCTGGATGTCCTCGATATGAAGGGTGCCGCCCGAGGGCATGCGGCGGCGGAAAGTGTTCGCGACCTGGTCGGTCAGTTTGGCCACGGTTTCATGAATGCGACTTGAGGCAGCGGCAGTACCGCCCTCCACAGCCAGGAAGGCCTTGGTGATGGCGACCGAGATATTGCTTTCCTCGAAGGGCACAACGGTACCGTTACGTTTGATGACGCGCAGCTTGCCGGGCGCGGTGGCGGCAATGTTGCCGCTGACCGGGTAATCTTCCGCATGTGACCCAGTGACTGCTGCGCCACTGACGGGCTGGGTAGTGTCTGCTTGCATGTGTGCTCCGTTGAAGTAGCGCTGATGGGCTTATTGTTGTGGGAAACCCCATATATGGGGGTGCCAACCGCTGTTGGGCACAAGATAATGCGATGAGAGGGGCATTGCAAGGGCGAAAGGCTGGGTTTATGTTGTGGATAACTTGTGCGTAGAGTGTCAGGTCTGCAGGCACTTACCCTGCAGCCCGCAGCTAGCCTAACTCGTTGGTAAAAGGCCGTCGGCAAAGACCGGATCAGGTCTCTATCGATTTATTTCTCATAAAAAGAGGGCCCTATATAGGGTCTGGTTATTAAGACTTGGCGCGCTCTTCAAGCGCGCTGGTTCAGCAGCAGAAACTCCATCAGTGCCTTCTGGGCGTGCAGGCGATTCTCGGCCTCATCCCAGATGATGCTATCGGCTGCATCCATCAACCCGGCGCTGATTTCCTCACCGCGATGAGCCGGCAGGCAGTGCATGTACAGCGAATTCTCTGCGGTGTGTCGCATCAGCTCGGCATTCACCTGGTAAGGCGCAAACTGGCGTGCCCGGGTTTTCTGCTCCGCTTCCTGGCCCATGGAGGCCCAGACGTCCGTTACCACCAGGTCGACGCCGCGAACACCCGCTATCGGGTCGTGGGTCAGTGTCACCCTGTCGCGATTGGCTTCCAGCAATGCCGTCCCGGGCTCGAACCCCGGGGGGCAGGCAATGCGCAGCTTAAAATCAAACTGACGGGCGGCATTGATATAGGACTGGCACATGTTGTTGCCATCACCTACCCAGCAGGCGGTTTTCCCCGCCATGGGGCCGCGGTGCTCCTGCCAGGTCTGCATATCCGCCAGTAGCTGGCACGGGTGATAGTCATCGGTGAGGGCATTGATCACCGGCACCGAGGAGTACTCGGCAAAGCGCTCCACAATATCGTGGCCGAAGGTGCGAATCATGACGATATCGACCATGGAGGAGATTACCCTGGCGCTGTCCTCAATGGGTTCACCGCGTCCAAGCTGGGTGTCCTGGGGAGACAGGAACATGGCGTGACCGCCCAGCTGGGCCATGCCGGCCTCAAATGAGACCCGGGTGCGGGTTGACGACTTGGCGAAAATCATCCCCAGCACTTTGCCGGGGAATTCGCGCTGATCCTGTCCGGCGCGATGCGCCTTTTTCATCTCGCTGGCGCGGGCAAGCAGGGCCTGCAGTTCAGCGGGAGTAAAATCCAGTAGGGTCAAAAAGTGCCGGGGTGAGGCCATGTTCGGTTCCTGCCAAGCGGTAATCGGGGGTGTCAGTCGAATTCCCGGATCAGGGTGATAAGGCCTGAGGCCAGTTCATCGAGTTCCGGGTCACTGATGGTCAGCGGCGGCAGCAGGCGAATCGTATTGGCCGCGGTGACATTGATCAGCAGGCCCGCCTGCAGGGCTTTGGCGACCAGTTCGCCGCAGTCGCGTCGCAACTGGATGCCGATCATCAGGCCGCGCCCGCGGATTTCCACCAGCCCGGGGTGGCCGGCCAGTCCTTCCTCAAGTTGTTGGCGCAGATAGGCGCCCGCCGCCGTGGCGCGGGGCGCAAGCTGTTCGCCGGTAATGGTATTAACGACTGCCAGGCCCGCGGCACAGGCCAGTGGGTTGCCGCCATAGGTTGAGCCGTGGTGGCCGGCGGTAAATACCTCGGCGGCCGGGCCGCGGGCGAGACACGCGCCAATGGGTACGCCGTTCGCGAGACCTTTGGCTGTGGTGATGATGTCCGGTGTCAACTCCATACCCTGGCAGGCAAAATAATGACCGCTGCGACCGTTGCCACACTGCACCTCGTCAAGCATCAGTAGCCACTGGTGCTGGTCACACAGGGCCCGCAGACCGTGCATGAATGCGGGGTCTGCAACGCGGATGCCGCCTTCACCCTGGATCGGCTCTACCAGCACCGCGACCACATCGGGATTGTTGCGAGCTATTTGCTGCACCGCGGCCAGGTCGTTGAAGGGCGCGCGAATGAAGCCGCTGACCAGTGGTTCAAATCCCGCCTGGATCTTGCGGTTACCGGTGGCGCTCAGGGTCGCCAGGGTGCGTCCGTGGAAGGCGCCTTCAAACACAATAATGGCGGGCTTTTTACGGCCTCGCTGATGCCCGTACAGGCGAGCAAGCTTGATCGCGGCCTCGTTGGCCTCGGCGCCGGAGTTGCCGAAAAATACCCGGTCCATTCCGGCTACCCGGGTCAGTGCTTCAGCCAGCGCATCCTGGGTGGCGATATGGTAGAGATTGGAAGTGTGGAGCAGGCGCCCGGCCTGCTCCTGGATGGCAGCGGTAACCGTCGGATGGGCGTGGCCGAGATTGGTTACGCTGATGCCCGATAGTGCATCCAGATAGCGCCGCCCCGCGGTGTCGTACAAATAAGTGCCCTCCCCGTGACTGAAAGTCACGGGCAACCTGGCATAGGTTTGCATCAATGCCGACACGGTCACGCTCCCTGTAAAACGCAAAAAGGCAGCGGTAGCTGCCTGATAAGGGGTGAATAATAGCGGTATCGGGGGTGCTTGGCAATGACTCTCCCCAGACATCGGCCGTGTCTATGGCAGCTTGTCGCGGGCCAGTGCCAAACCTGCGTTTTACACAGAAATCAGTTAAACTTACAGGTTCATTTACGGTCTCACCACCATCGACAATACAGGCTGGAAACACAATGGACACTATCGAGACGATCAAAGAGCAAATTGCGGGCAACGACATCCTCTTGTACATGAAGGGTTCGCCCAACCAGCCACAGTGTGGCTTCTCCGCGCAGACGGTGCAGGCGCTCATGGCCTGTGGCGAGCGCTTTGCCTATGTGGATATTCTGAGTAACCCGGATATCAGGGCAAGCCTTCCCAAATACGCCAATTGGCCGACCTTTCCCCAGCTGTGGGTCAAGGGTGAGTTGATCGGTGGCTGCGATATCATTATGGAAATGGCGGAAAGCGGTGAACTGCAAACCCTGGTGAAGGAAGCGGCGGCGACCCAAAGCGCGAGTTAATGCAGGTTGCCGTTGAGAGTATCAGCGGGATTCGTACATTATGAAGTCTTTCCCTGGTTGGCCAGCAATTGCTGCAGGCGGTGTTCCACCACTGGCAAGCGGTCATTGCCGAAATACAGGTCATCGTCATTGATGAACAGGGTCGGTGAACCATAGCCGCCCCTGGCAACCAGTTCGTCGGTGTTTTCGCGCAGGCGGGCTTTGAAGGCGGGGTCGCCAGTTGCCGCCACCAGGGCAGTGGCGTCGAGGCCAAGGTCAGTGGCAAGGGCGGCCAGTACGGTGGGGTCTGAAATATCCCGGTTATCTCCCCAGTAGGCGGTAAACACGGCCTTGGACCAGGCCACCAGCTTGCCTTGCTCCGCGGCGTAGAGGGCACCGCGCATGGCGTATGCGGAATTGACGGGGAACACGTCCGGGTGGTTGATCCGCAGGCCGCAGAGGTCCGCCCAGTCCTTCAGGTCTTTCTGGTAGTGGGCCAGGCGCCGGGGATTTGCGAACATTTTTTCCCGCGCGGCATACAATTCACGATTAACGGCATTGAATACGCCGCCCACCAGGATGGGTCGCCAGATAATGGGCACCTGCAGCCGGCTGGCAAGGGGCACTATTCTGGAGAAGGCGAGATAGGTCCAGGGGCTGGAGCAATCGTAAAAGAATTCGAGTTTGGGTGTGATGCTCATGAAGCCTCCGTTCTTTTTGCGTTGCAGCTTAGCACATGCGCCCCGGGCTTCAGGTATAATCCCGCGTTGCGAGAACGTCAGGCAGGTTGAATGAGTATTGAGCAGTACATGCGGGGTGTGGGCCAGGGTGCCCGGATCGCAGCGCGGCAAGTGGCGGCATCGTCGACTGCCCAGCGCAATGCTGCCCTGTTGGCGGTGGCAGCGGCCCTGGACGAATCCCGCGCGCAGCTTGCCGCCGCGAACGCGGATGATCTTGCCCGCGGTCGTGAGAGCGGCCTGGACCCGGCCTTGCTGGACCGGCTGGAGCTTACCCCCGTGCGAATCGACGCCATGCTCGAGGGCTTGCGCCAGGTGGCGGCGTTACCCGACCCCGTCGGTAGCATCAGTGACGTTAATACCATGCCCAGTGGCATCCGGGTCGGGCACATGCGAGTGCCTTTGGGTGTTATAGGCATCATCTATGAATCGCGCCCGAATGTAACGGTCGAGGCTGCGAGCCTGTGTTTGAAATCCGGTAATGCGACTATCCTCCGCGGCGGCTCCGAGGCGCTGGCCTCCAATTGCGCCATAGCCTCCTGCATTTCCCGGGGCCTGGAGGCCTCGGGCCTGCCGGCTACGGCGGTCCAGGTGGTCGACACCGCCGACCGGGAGGCGGTCGGCGCACTGATTACCATGGCCGAGTTTGTTGATGTCATCGTTCCCCGGGGCGGCAAAAGCCTCATTGAGCGAGTCAGCCGCGAAGCCAGGGTGCCGGTGATCAAGCATCTCGATGGTGTCTGTCATGTTTATATCGATGCGGGTGCCGATCACCGGATGGCACTGGAAATCGCCATCAATGCCAAGACCCATCGCTATGGCACCTGTAATACGATGGAGACCCTGCTGGTGGCCGCAGCTGAAACGGCGCTGTTGCCCGAGCTGGCGACTGCGCTGCGTGCCGCCGGCGTTGAACTGCGCGGCTGCGAGCGCTGTCGCACGGTTGTGCCGGATATGCTTCCGGCGGTGGAGCAGGACTGGTTTGAAGAATATCTCGCGCCGGTGCTCGCGGTGCGCGTCGTCGAGGGCCTCGACGAGGCCATGGACCATATCAACCACTACGGCTCCCGACACACTGACAGTATTGTCACCCGGGATCATGCCAATGCGATGCGTTTCCTGCGAGAGGTGGATTCAAGCTCCGTCATGATCAACGCCTCGACCCGCTTTGCCGATGGTTTCGAGTATGGACTGGGCGCGGAGATCGGTATCTCCACAGACAAGCTGCATGCCCGCGGCCCGGTTGGGCTGGAGGGGCTGACATCACGTAAATACGTGGTTTTCGGCGAGGGGCAGGTCCGCCGTTGACCGTCACTACCCCGACAGACCGGCCGATTGCCATATTTGGTGGTACCTTCAACCCGATTCATCATGGCCATTTGCGTTCCGCGATCGAGCTGGTTGAGCTGCTCGGGCTTGAGCGCCTGCACCTGATGCCCAGCGCACTGCCGCCGCACCGGGAGGCGCCTGGCTGCCCGGCCGAACGCAGGGCCGATATGGTGGCGCTGGCAGTCGCCGGCGAATCCCACCTGGTGTGTGATCGTCGGGAGCTGGCCCGCAGCGGCCCCTCGTGGAGTATCGACAGCCTGGTGGAGCTGCGCGCCGAATATGGCGCCGCTCGCAGCTTGTGCCTGGTGATGGGCTGCGATGCGGTGCTCGGGCTGGAAAGTTGGCACCGCTGGCAGGAATTGCTGGATTTCGCACATATCGTTGTCATTGCCCGCCCGGGATGGCAGTTTCCCGAAAGTGGTACTATCGCCGACTGGCAGCGGCAACATCGGCTGGCGGACGCCGCCAGCCTGGGCCAGGCGCCAGCGGGAGGTGTTTTGCTGCTGGAATTGCGGCAGCTCGCCATTTCCTCAACCGAGATACGCGATCTACGCCGGGCGGGCCGCTCGTCCCGTTACCTGCTGCCTGATCCCGTGCTCGATTATATTGAAAAATTTCAGCTCTATACCGATGCTGATCATTAACCCCAAGACCCGGAGAGATTAAACCTGGATGGAAGCTGACGCTCTGAAACAACTGGTCATCGATGCTCTTGATGATCTCAAGGCGGTAGACACCGTCACCCTGGACGTCACCGAGTTGACTGACGTCATGGATTACCTGGTTATTACCAGTGGCACCTCCAGCCGACACGTAAAATCGCTGGCGAACAATGTCTGCATGGAAGCGAAGAAGCAGGGCATGCGGCCATTGGGCGTTGAGGGCGATGATACCGGCGAGTGGGTGCTGGTGGATTTTGGCGATATCGTGGTTCACGTGATGCTACCGGAAACCCGGGCTTTTTATGATCTGGAGCGGCTTTGGGTTGATGTTCGCCCGGAGGCCTGATGCGACTGACGGTCATCACTGTAGGTGGCAAAATGCCCGGCTGGGTAAAAGAGGGCGTGGCGGAATACGGCAAGCGCCTGCCCAGGGATCTGCGGCTGGAGTGGCGCGAATTATCATTGGCTCGCCGTGGTAGCGACAGCAAACCGGAACAGCTGCGCGCCCGGGAAGGAGAGCAGATAATCAGGGCGGTGCCCTCGGGTGACCGGGTGGTTGCCCTGGACGTGCAAGGCGATAGCTGGAGCACTCCGCAGCTGGCACGTGAACTGACGGCCTGGCAGATGTCCGGGGCGAATGTCAGTCTGCTGATCGGTGGTCCGGATGGACTTTCCCCGGAATGCCTTGCCCTGGCAGAGCGCCGCTGGTCTCTGAGTGCACTCACCTTGCCGCACCCTCTGGTGCGGATTCTTCTTGCCGAGCAGCTCTACAGGGCTTGGACAATCACGGTCAACCACCCGTATCATCGCGCCTAGGCGTTACGGGCAGTTACCAATCGGGCACAGCTCAACATGGCACAGCATATTCCTTTCAGAGACCCCGGCCAGGCAATCGGGATCTATGGCGCCCGCACCCTGGTCGCGGTGCTTATCGTGCTGTCCCTGCTGGCCATCATCCTGCTGCGCTACTACGACCTGCAGATTAATGACTATGAAACCTATCGCACCCAGTCGGAACGCAACCGGGTTCAGCTACAGCCGCTGCCGCCCAAACGCGGCCTGATCTACGACCGCAACGGTGTATTACTGGCAGATAATCGCCCCAGCCACATTCTGTCCATCGTGCGCGAACGGGTAACTGACCTGGAGGGAACCCTGGCGGAGCTGCAGGCACTGGTGCCGATCTCTGGAGCGGATCTGGAAAATTTCCAACAGAAGCTGCAGCGGCGCAGGCCCTACGAACCGGTACCCTTGCGATTTCGCCTCACCGAGGAAGAAAGAGCACTGCTGGCGGTGAACCGGCATCGACTGCCTGGTGTCACAGTAGATGCGCAGCTGGTCCGTCACTATCCGCACGGGGAACTGTTTGCGCACGCCATTGGCTATGTTGGCCGCATCAATGAGCAGGAGTCACAACAGCTGGACGAGCGTAATTACCGGGGTACCTTCCATGTAGGGAAAGTTGGCGTGGAGAACTTCTACGAAAACATGCTGCATGGCGAAGTGGGCTACCAGAACGTGGAAACCAACGCCCACGGTCGTGTACTGCGGGTGCTGGAGCGCCACGACCCGGTTCCCGGGGCCGATGTTACCCTGCATCTGGATTTTGACCTGCAGAAGACTGCGTTTGAGGCACTGGGTGAACAGCGCGGTGCCGTCGTGGCGATCGACCCCAAAACCGGTGGTGTGCTGGCGCTGGTGTCGACGCCGGGCTTTGATGCGAACCTCTTTGCCAATGGGATTAGCGGCGCAGACTACAGCCTGCTGCGGGATTCACCGGATATGCCGCTGTTTAACCGCGCGGTACAGGGGCAGTATCCACCGGGATCCACCATCAAACCGATGATGGCGATGGCGGGCCTGGGTTCCGGCCTGGTAACGACGGAGACCACGGTGCCGGACCCGGGCTGGTACCGTTTGCCGGGTAATTCCCGGCGCTACCGCGACTGGATCCTGAAAATCCGTGGCACCGGGCATGCCCCGCACGTGGCGCTGGAGATGGCGATAGCGGAATCCTGCGATACCTATTTTTACGACCTGGCCCGCCGTCTCACCATCGACGGCATGCACGAGTATTTACAGCATTATGGCCTTGGTGAGCGCACCGGCCTGGATACCACCAACGAGCGCCCGGGTGTACTGCCATCGACCGATTGGAAGCGCGATGCCATGGGCCAGCCCTGGTACCCCGGCGAAACCCTGAGTGCCGGTATCGGCCAGGGTTACATGTTGGCGACCCCCATGCAGCTGGCCGTCGCCACTGCGGTGTTGGCAACCCGGGGAGAACAGAGAGTACCGCGCCTGCTGCGGTCGATCGCGGGTGAGGCGCAGTCGCCACCATTGGTGACCACCATGGCTGCCAACGACGAGCACTGGACCGCGGTTCACCAGGCCATGCGTGCCGTAGTGCATAGTCCCAGGGGTACCGCCCGCAAAATCGGCCAGGGTATGCCTTATGAAATCGCCAGCAAAACCGGCACTTCGCAGGTTATCGGTATCGCCCAGAATGCGGTGTATATTGAGGAAGAGGTGGCGGAGCGGCACCGTAATCACGGCCTGTTTATCGCGTTTGCACCTTACGAAGCACCTGTTATTGCGGTAGCGGTGATCATTGAAAACGGCGGTGGTGCCTCGGCGGCATCGCCGGTCGCCCGCAAGGTGCTTGATTCCTGGTTGCTGCGGAGCCCTGCCGATGGGTGATTATGTCCGCCAGCTTCCAGAGGCCAGTGCCGACCTCGCCCGGCGCCCCAGCCTGGCACTGCGGCTACACATTGACGTACCGCTGTTATTGCTGCTGCTGATGCTGACCTGTTTCGGGCTGATCGTTCTGTACAGCGCATCCGGAACGCAGCTGGGCGCGGTGGTGCGCCAGGGACAATATTTCGTGGTGGGTTATGTGGCCATGATCGTGGCGGCACAGATAGATTTACAGCGCTATCAACGCTGGGCGCCGTGGTTTTACCTGCTGGGCGTTGGTTTGTTGCTGGCGGTAATGTTTGTCGGCGTCGGCGCCAAGGGCGCCCAGCGCTGGCTTGATATTGGCGGCTTTCGTTTCCAGCCCTCGGAGATCCTGAAGCTGGTCATGCCGCTGGCAGTGGCATGGTACCTGGCCTCGAGAGCGCTTCCGCCACGATTCAGTTCGGTGGCTGCCTGCCTGGCGCTTATTGCTTTACCCTCGGCACTGATCCTGTCGCAGCCGGACCTGGGTACCGCCCTGTTGATCGCGGCCAGTGGTCTTTTCGTGGTGTTCATGGCCGGCCTGAGCTGGCGCTACATCGGCGGTGTAGTGGTGGCCGTCTTTTTATCCGCATGGCCGGCATGGATATATGTGCTCAAGGACTACCAGAAGCAGCGTATCCTGACCCTGCTCAATCCGGAAAGTGACAAGCTGGGTGCCGGCTGGAACATCATCCAGTCGAAAACCGCCATTGGCTCCGGCGGCTGGGAGGGCAAGGGCTGGCTCAATGGTACCCAGTCGCAACTGGATTTCCTGCCGGAGAGCCATACTGATTTTATTATCGCGGTGCTGGCGGAAGAATTCGGCCTCCGGGGTGTGCTGGCGCTGATGGGTATTTATCTGCTGATCATCCTGCGGGGTTTCTGGATCGGCTTCACCGCCAGTACGATCTTTGGCCGCATGGTTGCCGGTAGCCTCACGCTGACTTTTTTCGTGTATGTCTTTGTTAATATGGGCATGGTTGCGGGACTGCTGCCTGTGGTCGGTGTGCCCCTGCCATTGGTCAGTGCAGGTGGCACTTCGGTGGTAACATTAATGGCCGGGTTTGGTTTGCTGATGGCAGCAAGTACCGAACAACGCGGCTTGCTGCACTAGGCCGGAGGCTGCAAACGCATGAGTAATTCACATGGGAACCCTAAGGGAGCGCCGTTAAAGTGGAGTCTGGCGTTACTGGGCTTATGGTCTGCGCTGGCGACGGGTTCGGTGAGCTATGGTGATCATCCCGCTGCGCTTGCGCTGGTTGAGCAGCTGGTTGAGGAAGAAACGACGGAGCCGGGCTTTGACCGTGATTATCTGCTGGAGATCATGGCCTCAGCGCAGCGCCAGGACCGTATTCTTGAGGCCATTGCGCGTCCCGCGGAAAAGGTCAAGCCCTGGCACGAATACCGGCAGATATTCCTGACGGAGCAGCGTGAGCGCGAAGGGCTTCAGTTCTATGCGGCGCACCGCGCCACCCTGGAACGCGCGGAAACCGAGATGGGCGTTCCCGCTGCCGTTATTGCTGCCATCATGGGTGTGGAAACCTATTACGGACGCATTACCGGTAATTACCGGGTGATTGACGCCCTTGCCACGCTGGCCTTTGATTACCCCCGCCGCTCCGGCTTTTTTACCCGGGAACTGAAGAGCTATCTGCTGCTTACCCGCGAGCAGGGCCTTGATCCCCTGAGCCTGAACGGTTCCTACGCCGGCGCCATGGGTTACGGCCAATTCATGCCCAGCAGCTATCGAAGTTATGCGGTGGATTTTGATGATGACGGTGTCATTGATATATGGCGGAACCCGGTGGATGCTATTGGTAGTGTGGCTAACTATCTCAGGCGCCACGGCTGGCGATCCGGCGAGGGTGTTGCAGTTGCCGCACAACACGGTAGCGACGTAGCAGGCGCGGCAAGTCCGAAAGTGCCGGACCCTGGGATCCCGGACCCCGGGGTGCCGGACCCCGGAGTGCCGGAACACTGGTTTAACGCCGGACTTGTGCCGGAGAGGACGGTGGAGGAGTTTACCCGGGCCGGGTTGCAGCCCTTGAGGCCCCTTGACCCGGGTGCAAAGGTAACGGCCATGCGTTTTGAAGGCGCCGACGGTGACGAACACTGGCTCGGGCTGCATAATTTTTATGTGATAACGCGCTATAACCACAGCGCCATGTATGCCATGAGCGTACATCAATTGAGCCAGCGTCTGGCAGAGGGAGTAATGCAGGGAGTAACGCGGGGAATAGTGCAGGGAGCAGGGCAATGAACCTCACGGCGCGATTGTGCCTGGTGGGTTTTGCCCTGGTCATCGCAGGTTGTGCCGCCCGGGGGCCGACGCCGGCGTCTTCCCCGGGGGAGCGCGGCGCCGTGAGCGATGGCGCGCCGCGGGTTGTTATCAGCCCTGAACAGGTAAAGGATGCGGTGCCAAGGCCGGACCCGATCCTCAGTCTCGGCAATCTGAGCCCTTACACCGTGCTGGGTAAAACCTACCAAATCATGCCGAACCTCGACAATTACCGGGAGCGCGGCATCGCCTCCTGGTACGGCACAAAATTTGACGGCAGGAAGACGTCCAACGGCGAAATATTCGACCTTTACGGTGCCACCGCGGCGCACAAGACCCTGCCCATTCCCTGCTATGTGCGGGTGACAAACCTTAACAACAACCGCAGTATTGTGGTTCGGGTTAATGACAGGGGTCCATTCCACAGCGACCGGCTGATTGATTTGTCCTACGGCGCCGCTACCAAGCTGGGTTTTGTGGACCAGGGCACCGCTCCGGTTGAGGTCGAGTTGATTAACCTGGCCGGGATTGATGACCGCCGGGGTACTCCCCTGGGCAGCTATCGGTATGTGCAGCTCGGCGCCTTTGGTTCCGAGACAGCCGCCCAACGGTTACGGGAGGAGCTGACCACCGTATTGACATTACCAGTGGCGGTCAGCCCGGTCGACACAGGCAATGGATTACTCTATCGGGTGCGTATTGGTCCCATGGAGAGCAGTGAGGAAATAATGCTGGTCCAGCAACAACTGGAGGCGAGCGGTTACAGTGGCGCCCAGTTATTGCCGTGATAGCAACGGCGCGCTGGCAATGGCCAGTTGACACACGACTATTTTTTACTTTTACAGGTTTTCTGTTCTTATGAAACGTTTTGTATTTTTTAGCCTATTCATCACCATGACCTCAGTGGCTTCCGCCCAGGTCGCAACAGTCAAGGCCGCCGACATAGTGCCGGCACCACCGCAGGTTGCGGCCGAGGCTTATCTGCTGATTGATGCGGATACCGGCAGTGTTCTGGTTGAACACAAGGCCGATGAACCAATGCCCCCAGCCAGTCTGACCAAGATGATGACCGCCTATGTAATGGCCAGTGAAATCGAGTCCGGCCGGGCGAGTGCTGACGATATGGTTACTGTCAGCCGCAACGCATGGTCACAGAATCCGGTATTTGCCGGTTCCTCTCTGATGTGGATAGAGCCGGGCAAGGACGTATCGCTGCACGATCTCGAACGGGGCATCATTATCTCTTCCGGCAACGATGCTACCGTGGCAGTGGCGGAGTATCTGGCGGGAAACGAAGAGGCCTTTGCCGATATGATGAACGGCCATGCCCAGGCACTGGGGATGACCAACTCCGTGTTCGTGAATTCCCATGGCCTGCCCGCGGCGGGCCAGGTAGTTACTGCGCGAGACCTGGCGACCCTGGCTGCGGCCATGATCGAGAACTTCCCGGAACACTATGCGCTCTATAGTGAACGTGAATTTACCTACAATGATATTCGCCAGTACAACCGCAATAGCCTGCTCAGGGAAGACGCCTCGGTTGACGGTATCAAGACCGGTTATACCCGGGAGTCCGGTTACGGGTTGGTGGCCTCCGCGGAGCGGGATGGGATGCGTCTCATCTCCGTGGTCCTGGGTACCCGCAGTGCCACCGCCCGCAAGAATGAAACCCGCAGCCTGCTCAATTACGGTTACCGCTTCTTCGAAACCGTAGACCTGTTTGACACCGCACAAGTGCTTGCCGAGCCGCGAGTGTGGAAAGGATTGCAGCAGACGGTGACACTGGGTGTGCGTGACGCGGCGCGGGTAACCCTGCCTCGTGGGCAACGCGAGCAGTTGCAGACGGAGCTGGTGCTGCCGGATACATTTGTTGCCCCGATTGCCCTTGGCGATGAGCTGGGTTCGGTGCGCCTGACCCTTGGCGATGAGCTCGTGTTTGAGGCCCCGGTGGTCGCTCTTGAACCGGTTGAGCGGGCAGGCTTTTTTGCCCGCATCTGGGACAGCATCAAAATGTGGGTCAGCGCCCTGTTCAGTGTTTAACCGGAGTTGTCCAATGAGTGAACAGGAGCCCCCGAAAATCGAATTTCCCTGTGACTACCCGGTCAAGGTATTGGGAAACCGTTGCCAGGAATTCCGGCCGGTGATTCTCGAGGTTTTCGAGCGCCATGCGCCGGGCTTTGATCCCGGCACCATTACCACCAGGGACAGCCGTAAAGGAACCTTTGTCGCCATGACGGTCATTATTACCGCCACCGGCCCGGTCCAGCTCAAGGCCCTGCACGAGGACCTCATCGCTACCGGTCTGGTAAAAATGGTGATCTGACCCTATGGCAGATCTTGCCTTTAGAGTGCTGGGCGAAGTGGATTACCTGGCGACCTTCGAGGCCATGAAAAAATTCACCGACGCTCGCTCCTCCGATACCACGGATGAACTCTGGCTATTGCAGCATCCCCCGGTATATACCCAGGGCCAGGCGGGCAAGACCGAGCACCTGTTGGCACCGGGAAGTATTCCGGTTATCCAGGCGGACCGGGGGGGCCAGGTCACCTATCATGGCCCCGGACAGTGGGTTCTCTACCTGCTGGTCGATTTGCGTCGGCGCCAGTTGGGGGTTCGGGCCCTGGTAACCTTGATTGAGCAGAGCCTGGTGCAGTTATTGGCGGAATACGGTATCGAGGCAGCTCCGCGAGCCGATGCGCCCGGGGTATACGTCGCCGGTTCAAAAATCGCGGCGCTGGGGCTGCGGGTACGCCGTGGCTGCAGTTATCACGGCCTGGCGCTGAATGTGAATCCTGACCTGGAACCTTTCCGCCGCATTAACCCCTGCGGTCACGCCGGTCTTGAAGTTACTTCAATGGCGGCCTGTTTGCCCGATACGCCATTGGATATGACAGTTATCGGTGAGCGGCTACTGGCTATTGTCGGGGAAAATCTACCACCGGTTAGCGCGTAGCGCCCGGTTTCGGGCGCGACTGCCGGTACCAGCGGGGTCGGCATGAGGATAGCTATTGTGGCCGGCGCTGGAACATGGAAATGGGCTAGCGCCTTACCGGGCGTTTTTGCAGCTTGCGCTGCAGCGTGCGCCGATGCATACCCAGGGCGCGAGCGGTTGCAGAGATATTGCCCCGGTTTTCATTCAGCACCCGCTGCATATGCTCCCATTCCAGGCGTTCCAGGGAGTGTGGTTGCACCGGTACCTCATTGCCCGGCCGTTTGCCGCCGAATGCCAGCAGAATTTCCGCCACGGTTGCGGGTTTGCACAGGTACTGGGTGGCGCCCAGTTTGATGGCGTCCACTGCTGTGGCAATACTGGAATAGCCGGTGAGGATCACCAGCGCCGCGTCCGGCGCCAGTCTCCGCAAGGAGGGCACGGCGGCAAGACCGGACTGTCCGGGCATGTTCAGATCCAGCAGGATGTGCGTGGGTGCAAATCCGGCACAGTTTTCCAGGGCTTCTTCTGCGCTGGTACAGCACCGGCATTCAAAGCCATGGCGGGCAAAGCCGCGTGCCAGCACCTGGCTGAAGGTGGCATCATCATCCACCAGTAATATGCGTCGTTGCTCAGGCACCCTCGCCCCCCACCGGTAACGTAAGCGTAGCGATGGCACCGCCTCCGGGTGCATTGGCGAGTTGCAATTGTCCGCCATGGCGCTCGGCGGTGGCCCTAGCCAAAAGTAAGCCGATGCCCAGCCCCGTACCGCCCCTGTTCTGGAGGGCGGCGCGATGCTCTGTCAAGGCAGCAGTCCCAAGTCCGTCGGACCCGGCGCCAAGACTGCGGAGCAGGCTTTCCTGCACGCCCGGACCATGATCCCGAATGGCGATCTGCACTGTTTTCCCGGTCCAGTTCACGGTCACTTCTATTGATTCGGAACCGGTATCAGCTGCGTTGTTGAGTAGATTCTCCAGGGCCTGGGGGAGAGTCTGGTCGAAGGCGATCATCGGCACCGGCCCGGTGCCGGCAATAATCACTCGACAGGACACCCGTGGTCGTCGCGCCGACCAGTGCTCCACCACCGTGCGGGTAAAACGATCCGTTGCCCTGACTTGCCGCGCACCGGCTGCGGACAACTCTGCGGTATCGCTAAGCTCAGCCAGGGTTCCACGACACTGCAGCAATTGCTGGCGCAGCAATTCAATATCCTCCCGTGCCTGTCTGCCAAGGCTTTCATCCTGCTGCAGTTCTTCTACCAGCAGAGTCATCGTGGCCAGGGGTGTACCCAGTTCGTGAGCGGTGCCCGCCGCCAGGCTGGCGACCGCGAGAATCTGGTCATGACGCAGACGATCCTCCCTGCGCTCCATTTCCCTCACCTCCTGCTCCCGCAGTACGGCCGCCATGCGCACCACAAAAAACGTGATCAGGCCGGCGCTGAAGAGGAAGTTGAACCACATGCCGAGGCTGTGAATGCTGCCCTGGGCATGACCCATTGCCGCATGCGGCGAGAACAACGGAAACGGGACCCGGAAATACAATAGCAGGCTGTAGGCGCCGACAGAGGCCGCCGCAACCAGCCAGGTGTAACGCCAGGGCAGGACTGCGGCTGCCACCACAAGCGGCACGATGTAATAGGAAATAAAGGGATTGTCGGCACCACCGCTGTAATACATCAGGGCACTCCAGCCGATCACATCAACCATGAGTTGGGCCAGGAATTGCAGATTGCTCACATCGCGCGCACGGGTGCTCCACCACAGGCTGGCTACTGTGAGCAGTGCGAGTATGACCAGGCTGGCAGCCATACCCCGGAGGCTGGCCGTAGTTTTACTCACCGTCAGCACATAGGCCAGTACGCCAGCCTGGCCCAGCAGTGCGATTGCTCTTATCGCCAGCAGGCTGCGCAAGTTGGCGAGCGAGGGGCTATAGGCGGAGTCAGTGGCCAGGGGCCTGGAAGTTTCCACCATCGCATTATAGCGGGACGGGTCGTCGGACGGCAGTGGCAATATGCCGCAGTGGTGGCAGGCTTCCAAGTCCAGCAGCGTGATGAAAAATGTATTGCCCCCAAAACCTGCCCATGGGCTGACTTTCTACTATGCTAAGTTGAACCTTACATTCCCGGTGAGATGGGTACAGGTATGGATTTGATGTGGCTACGGAACCCGCCATGACTGAAATGGAAAGACTCTTATCTCTGTGCGGCATTCCGGGTGATTACCTTGATTATGGTGGTGAGCGGCGCCAGGTGCCGTGGGAGCACCGTCTGCGTGCACTGAAAATAATGGGCTACGAGACGGAGGATCCCGATGCGGTTGCAGCGGCCACTGATCGTCTGGCGGCGGAGCCCTGGCGACACTGGTTGCAGCCGGCTTATGTGGTATCCATCGCAGCGCCACTGGTGACCCTGAACTGCACAGCCGCGCAGCTATCGGCTCTCCTGGCCTGGGAGTTGCAGCTTGAAACCGGGGCAACGATGAATGGCCAGTGTCTGCCGGCAGAGTTGCCCGAAGTAGGTGATTACCTGGCCGATGGTGAGCGCTATAGCGCCCGCCAATTGCCGTTTCCCGCCCTGCCGCCCGGTTACCACACTCTGCATGTCGTGGATTGCCAGCGGCAGGAAACGGCTACAGTGATAGCTTGTCCCGAGCGGTTTTATGGCGGCGATACCGAGTCGGGATCGCGCATGTGGGGTGTCAGCTGCCAACTCTATACCCTGCGTTCGGCGCGTAACTGGGGAGTGGGTGATTTTACCGACCTGATGGAATTGCTGGCGCTGGCGGCTGCGGCCGGCGCCGACCTGGTGGGATTGAATCCACTGCACGCTCCCTGCAGCGCCAGCGATGATGCCGCCAGCCCCTATAGCCCATCGGACCGCCGCTTTCTCAATCCATTGTATATTGACCCGGAGCAGGAGCCGGAGTGGCAACTGATTGCACCGCAATTGGTAACCGCCGCCTGGCAGCAACAGCGTGACCAGCTGCAGGCCGCGCCGCTGGTGGATTATGAGGGAGTTAACATCCTCAAATACGCTGCCTTTGAGTTGCTCTATAGTGCCTTTTGTCACCAGCAGCTGGCGCAAGACACCGCAAGGGGAAAAGCTTTCCGGGAGTTCCGGGCTAACGGCGGTGAAACCCTTGAGGGGTTTGCTCACTATGAGGCCAGTTACAATATCTGGGCCTGGCGGTACCGCCAGAACACCGGTTTCTTTGCCTGGCTGCAGTGGCTGGCCGCGGAGCAGCTGGCCCGCTGCCAGCAACGGGCGGATGAGGTGGGTATGCGCCTGGGGCTGATGCAGGATCTCGCCGTCGGCGCGGTGGGTCAGGGCTGTGAAGTGCAGCAGTCCCAAACTCTGTATCTCACCCAGGCGAGCATTGGTGCGCCCCCGGATCCCTTTGCGCCCAATGGCCAGGATTGGGGTTTGCCGGTGCCGCACCCTCAGCGATTACGGGACCAGGGGTTTCGGTTTTTCACTGACCTGTTGCGACATAACATGGCCTCCAGCGGCGCGCTGCGTATTGATCACGTGATGGGCCTGATGCGCCTGTGGTGGTGCCTGCACGATACCGAAGACCCGGCCGGGCTCTATGTCTATTACCCCTGGGATGACTTGCTGGCGCTGTTGCGACTGGAGAGTTGGCGTAACGAGTGTGTCGTGATCGGCGAGGATATGGGTGTGGTGCCGGAAGCGTTCCGGATTACGATGGGTGAGGGCGGGATGTTGGGCAACCGGTTGTTTTATTTTGAACAACACCCGGATGGGCGCTTCCGCGCACCTGCCGAGCAACCTGCCGATGTATTGCTGATGGTTACCAATCACGATGTACCCACCCTGGCTGACTGGTGGCAGGGCAGTGACCTGCAGCGTCGTTATGACCTCGGTTTGACGGCAGATGCCGCACTCCTGGCGCAGCAACAACAGCAAAGGCAGGTCGACCGTGAGCAGCTACAGTATTGGCTGGCGGACGCCGGATTGCTGCCGCCTGATGTGGGGCCGACATTTGACATGGCGCTTTGTCATGCTATTCATCAGTGTTGCGCCCGCAGTCGGGCACACCTGCTGCTACTGCAGCTGGAAGACCTGCAATTGCTTGTCGAACCGGTAAATATCCCCGGCACCTCTCGGGAATATCCCAACTGGCGTCGTAAGCAGGTCATGGAGTCTGCCCGGCTGTTTGCCGATACCTCAATACAGGCGCTTTTGAGTGCCGTCGATAAGGAACGAAGACAGTGAAGGTAAATGACACTCGCTACCAACCCACCCTGCATCAGGGTGAAATCGAAGCGCTTGTAACCGGGCGCCATGCCAACTGTTTTGCGGTACTCGGCCTGCACAATCAACAGGCCGGTGCGGGGCTGGTGGCGCGCGCATTACTACCCTGGGCACAGAGTGTGGCGCTGGTCAGTCGCGAAGATAACCGCAAGATAACCCGGCTGCAGCGCGTTCACGCGGAGGGGTTGTTTGAGGCGAGCATTCCCAGCCGGCAGCACCATTTTGATTATTACTGGCTGGTCACAACGGCGACCGGCGATGTGATGGTCGAGGACCCTTACAGTTTTCCACCAGCAGTGTCGGACCACGATTTCTACTATTTTTGTGAAGGTACCGAGGAGTTTGCCTACCGTCATCTGGGTGCCCATCCTCGCGTGCTCGAAGGTATTGAAGGTGTCCTGTTTACCGTCTGGGCTCCCGCGGCCCTGCGGGTATCGGTGGTGGCCGATTTCAATGGCTGGGATGGGCGCCAGCATGTGCTGCGCAAACACCCGGCCTCGGGAGTGTGGGAAATTTTCATCCCCGCGGTTACCGATCAGACCCTGTACAAATATGAAATCCTGGCCGCCAATGGTGCCGTGTTGCCGCTAAAGGCAGATCCCTATGCCCGATCCATGCAGCATCCCCCTGAAACCGCCAGCCGGGTACTGTTGCACGAAGGCAGTTACTGCTGGTCGGATGACGACTGGATGGCCGCGCGGGAGGCGCAGCACCAGCATCCGGTATCCATATACGAAGTGCACGCAGGGTCCTGGCGGCGGCGCAGCGAGAACAATCGCTATCTCAGCTACACGGAACTCGCCGACGAGCTGATTCCCTACGTTGTTGAACAGGGCTTTACCCACATTCAGTTGATGCCGGTGAGCGAGTACCCCTTTGATGGCTCCTGGGGCTACCAGCCGGTAGGTCTGTTTGCTCCCACAATCCGCTTTGGCACGCCGGATGAATTCCGCGCTTTTATTGATCGTTGTCATCAACACCAGATCGGTGTTCTGTTGGACTGGGTGCCCGGGCATTTTCCCAATGACCCCCATGGCCTGGGGCGTTTTGATGGCTCTGCCCTTTATGAACACGAGGACCCTCGCAAGGGGCTGCATCCCGACTGGGACACCCTGATCTATAACTATGGGCGCAGCGAGGTGGTCAGTTTTCTGCTGAGTAACGCCATTTACTGGCTGGAGGAATATCACATCGATGGATTGCGGGTGGATGCGGTCGCCTCGATGCTGTACCTGGATTACAGCCGACAGCCCGGCGCCTGGCTGCCCAACGTACATGGTGGCCGCGAGAATCTCGAGGCGATCAACCTTATCAAACAGGTCAATGAGCGGGTACACGCCCATTATCCGGGGGTAATGATGGTAGCCGAGGAATCCACCGCCTGGCCCGGGGTTTCACGCCCGGTTGCTACCGGGGGGCTGGGGTTTGACTTCAAGTGGAACATGGGCTGGATGAACGACTCGCTTTCCTATATGGCCCGTGATCCCATCTATCGACCCTATCACCATAATGAACTGACCTTCAGTCTGGTGTATGCCTGGGATGAGAATTTCATTCTCTGTCTCAGTCACGATGAGGTGGTACACGGCAAGGGGGCACTGGTGAGCAAGATGCCGGGAGATGATTGGCAACAGTTTGCCAATCTGCGCGCCTATCTGGGTTTCATGTGGGGTCATCCCGGTAAAAAGCTGCTGTTCATGGGCGATGAGTTCGCCCAGCGCCGGGAGTGGAATCACGATCGTGAACTCGACTGGTTCCTGTTGCAACATGCCTCCCACAACGGTGTTGCGCGGCTGGTTCGCGATCTGAACCGGCTGTACTGCGACACGCCTGCCCTGTACGAAAATGATTATGAACCCGCCGGTTTCAAGTGGGTACAGCACGACCGCAGTCAGATCTCGGTATATGGGTGGCTGCGCTTTGCCCTGGATAAGCGGCAACACCTGCTGGTTGTTGCCAATATGACCCCCGAGGTACACCACAATTACCGGGTGGGCGTACCCGAGGTCGGTTGGTATCGCGAATGCCTGAACACGGATGCTGCCGAATACTGGGGCAGTGGCCAGGGCAATATGGGCGGTGTTGAAGCCCTCGCGGAACCGTGTGACGGGCAGCCCTGCTCGGTCATAGTAACCGTCCCTCCGCTGGCCACTGTGATGCTGGCGTTCGACGGCGTAGATGACAGCGATCATTCCAACGGGAGTAAGCAATGAAAATCCTGGCCGGTGACCCTTATCCCCTGGGGGCGACCCACGACGGAGACGGTACCAATTTTGCGCTCTTTTCCGCCCATGGGACGGCAGTGGAGCTGTGTTTGTATGACTCGGCAGGCAAACAGGAAACAGGGCGGGAGATGTTGCCCGAGCGTACCGGTGATGTCTGGCACGGCTACGTCCCGGACGTTCATCCGGGCTGTTGTTATGGCTACCGGGTTCACGGTCTTTTTGAGCCTGGCGAAGGGCACCGCTTTAATCCCCATAAACTGCTGCTGGACCCATACGCCCGCCAGCTGGCCGGGCAGTTCAGCTGGAATGAGGCCCACCTGGCCTATCCACCTGATGCGTCCGGCCTGGATCTGGCATTCGACACACGGGATAACGCCGAATGGATGCCCAAGGCCGTGGTGGGCGAACGTATAGAATGGTCCAACAATGCCAGGACTCCGCTGGTGCCGTGGCGGCAAACCGTTGTTTATGAAACTCACGTGCGGGGCTTTACCATGTGTCACCCGGATGTGCCGGAAGACCAGCGCGGCACCTTTGCCGGCTTGTCCCAGCCCCAGGTGATCGATTACCTGAAGGCGCTTGGCATTACCAGTGTCGAGTTGATGCCGGTGCATGCTTTTATCGACGAGGCACATCTCCTGGAAAAAGGCCTGACCAATTACTGGGGTTACAATACGCTGTCGTTTTTCTCGCCGCACCAGGCCTATCTTGGCAATAGCGACGCTGCCGGGTTCAGGCAGATGGTGGACCGCTTCCACGAGGCCGGCCTGGAGGTGATCCTGGATGTGGTGTTCAACCACAGCTGTGAAGGTAATCATTTGGGTCCGACACTGAGTTTTCGGGGTCTGGACAACTTCTCGTATTACCGGCTGGACCCAAAAGACCGGCGCTTCTACGTTAATGACAGTGGTTGCGGCAATACCCTGGATATTCGCCATCCGCGGGTGTTACAGCTGGTTACCGACAGTCTGCGCTATTGGGCCGGCGCCATGGGTGTTGACGGTTTTCGCTTTGACCTGGCAACCGTGCTGGGGCGCGGCCAGCGCGGGTTCAGTACCGAGGCCACTTTTTTCCAGGTGCTGTCCCAGGACCCGCTGCTGTCTTCCTGCAAACTGATAGCCGAGCCCTGGGATATCGGCGCACACGGGTATCAGTTGGGCCATTTTCCCGGCGGCTGGAGCGAGTGGAACGACCGTTATCGGGATACTGTACGACGCTTCTGGCGTGGCGATAATGGCCAGTTGCCTGAACTGGCGCGGCGGCTGCATGGCTCGGGGGATCTGTTTGAGCGCGCCTGCAGGCGCCCCCGGGCCAGTATCAACTTCATCACCAGTCACGACGGCTTTACCCTGCGTGACCTGGTCAGCTACAACGAGCGCCACAATGAGGCCAACGGCGAGGATAATAACGATGGCCATCCTGAGAATCTCAGCAATAACTACGGTGTAGAGGGCCCCAGCGATGACCCGGAGCTGGAGGCGCTGCGGTGGCGGCAACAACGTAATTTCCTGGCGACGCTGGCGGTGTCCCAGGGCGTACCCATGCTGTTGGCGGGGGACGAACGCGGGCGCACCAAGGAGGGCAATAACAACGCCTACTGCCAGGATAACGAAATCAACTGGCTGAACTGGACCGATACCAGCAGCGAGTCGACAGAGCTGGAAGCCTTTACCCGGAAACTACTGGCGCTGCGCCGGCGGTTCCCGGTATTGCAGGCATTTGAATACCGGCATCTCCCCAGTGACTTCAGTGATGACAGCATCCAGTGGCTGCATGCGGAGGGTGGGCTGATGCAGGAAGAGCACTGGCATGACGAAGAGCTACAGCTGCTGGGCTATCTCCTCACCGAGAATCTCTCCACTGACAGCAAAGAGCTGCGTTGCCTGCTGGTAATTCTTAACGCTGCCATGGAGGACCGGCAGTTTATCCTGCCGCGGTCCGTGTCGGATCACTGGTATCTGATTGTCGATACCGCTGACCCCTCTGCCGACGCTGTTACCGAATTTCCCGCACAAGAGAGCGTTGAACTGATGGCCTGTTCCCTGAAAGTTCTCACCAGTAGCCACGAGGCGGCAGAGCGCGCGATGACTGCCTCGCCATGATTATCCGGAGTAATTGTATCCATGAATGAAGACCTCGCCCGCGCCCTGGAAGCGACCACCCTGGATGAAGATTTACTGCGTCATTACAGTCTTACGCTCGGGCGTGACGATAATGATGGCTCACATTTCTACCTGTACCACGCGCTGGCGCTCACGGTCAGGGACCGACTGGTGGCGCAGTGGCGTGACACCCGTGACACTTATCAGCAGAAAGAGTGCAGAAGTATCAATTACCTGTCACTGGAGTTTCTCATGGGGCGCACATTGAATAATGCCCTGCTCAATCTTGACCTTGAGCTGCCGGTACGCAAGGCACTGCAGTCCTGGGCCTGCGATCTGGAGGCGGTGGAACAGGAAGAGCTTGATGCCGGATTGGGTAATGGTGGCCTGGGACGCCTGGCGGCGTGTTTCCTGGACAGCTGCGCTACGCTGCAGCTGCCGGTCACCGGCTATGGGCTTCGCTACCAGTACGGCATGTTTCACCAGCGTATTGAAAATGGCTATCAGGTCGAGCTGCCCGACCGTTGGTTACGACATGGCAATCCCTGGGAAATTGAATGCCCTGAGGCCACCCGGCGGATCCGGTTTTTTGGTTATTCCGAATCTTACCGCGATGGTAACGGCGATATTCGTCAGCGCTGGGTGGATACCCAGGACGTGCTGGCGGTCCCCTACGACATCCCCATACCTGGCTATCGCAATGGTACCGTGAATACCCTGCGCCTGTGGGCATCGCAAGCCACGGACGAATTTGATCTCACCGAATTCAACGCCGGCAGTTACACCGATGCGGTCGCGGCGAAGAACCAGGCAGAGCAGATCACCATGGTACTGTACCCCAATGATGCCAGCGAACAGGGGAAGAGCCTGCGCTTGCGCCAGCAGTATTTCCTGGCCTCTGCGAGCTTGCAGGATGTGCTCGCAAACTGGGTGGCTACAGCCGGCCACGACTTCAGTAATTTTGCCGCTCGCAACGGTTTTCAGCTTAACGATACCCATCCCACTGTGGCTATCGCAGAGCTCATGCGCCTGCTGATGGACGAATACCGGGTCGGCTGGAACGAGGCCTGGGTGATTACTACCTCGACCATGGCCTACACCAACCATACCCTGCTGCCGGAAGCCCTGGAGAAGTGGTCGGTGAACCTGTTTGGCGATATGCTGCCGCGGCTGCTGGAAATCATCCACGAAATCAATGCGCGCTTCCTCTCGCGGGTAGCCGACAAGTGGCCGGGGGATCAGGATCGCCAGGCCCGCATGTCCATTATTGAGGAAGGTGATGAACCGCGGATTCGCATGGCCTACCTGGGCATTGTGGGTAGCCATTCAGTCAATGGCGTAGCCGCGCTGCACACCCGCCTGCTTACCCGGGGGCTATTCCGTGATTTTTATGAGTTGACGCCCGGCAAATTCAATAACAAGACCAACGGGGTAACCCCCCGACGCTGGCTGGCGCATTGCAATCCGCGCCTCAGTGCACTGCTGGACGAGACCATAGGCCGGCAGTGGGTAACGAACATGGACCAGCTGCAGGGTCTGGTCGACTATGCCGATGACGCCGCTTTTGCCGAGCGCTTCATGGACATCAAACAGGCCAATAAAGCCGCCCTGGCCCGACTGGTGGAGACCAGCTGCGGCGTCGGTTTCAGCACCGGGATGATCTTTGACGTACAGGTAAAGCGGATACACGAATACAAGCGACAGCTACTCAATGTGCTGCATGTCATACTCCTTTACAGTCGTCTGCTACACAACGATACCGCGGGGCTGCATCCGCGCTGTGTTCTTTTCGGTGGCAAGGCGGCGCCCGGTTACGCCATGGCCAAGCTGATCATCAAGCTGATCAACAATGTGGCCACGGTCATCAATCGGGATCCGCGTCTGCGTGACTGGCTGCGAGTGGTGTTTGTACCGGACTACAGCGTGACCACAATGGAGGTGATTTGCCCGGGTACCGACCTCTCCGAACAGATTTCCACCGCGGGCAAGGAAGCCTCCGGTACCGGCAATATGAAGTTCATGATGAACGGCGCGGTTACCATCGGCACCCTGGACGGCGCCAATATCGAAATTCGCGAGGCAGTAGGGGAAGACAATTTTTTCCTGTTCGGGCTTACCGCGGAAGAGATTGAGACCCGGCGTCAGCATTACGATCCAGAGGGCATTATCGCTGTTGACCAGGGTTTGGCGCAGGTCATGCAGCTGCTTGAGAGTGGCCACTTCAACCTGTTGGAGTCGGGAATTTTTGCGCCTTTAATCGCGGCCATACGCAACCCGGGTGACCCGTGGATGACGGCGGCGGATTTTCGCAGTTATGTAGACGCCCAGCAGCGGGTCGATGACCGCTTTACCGATCGAGCCGTGTGGGCGCGGATGAGTATTCTCAACACTGCCTGCAGCGGTCGTTTTTCCAGTGATCGTACTATCAGCGAGTACCGCGATGACATCTGGTACGCCGACAAACGCAGGGATTAGCCCAGCGGGGCCCACCGCCATAGACTTTCGGGAGCACAGCCATGGAAGACCAGAACCCGCGTTATGTTAGCAGGCTCACCCGCGATACGTTCGCCCTGGTACTGGCCGGTGGGCGCGGTTCGCGATTACACGAGCTGACCAGTTGGCGTGCCAAACCGGCACTGTATTTCGGCGGCAAATACCGGGTAATTGATTTTCCTCTATCCAATTGCGTGAATTCCGGTATCCGGCGTATCGGTGTCCTGACCCAGTACAAGGCCCACTCCCTGGTACGCCACCTGGTGCGCGGCTGGAGCCATTTCAAGAAGGAGCTGGGAGAGTATGTTGAAATCCTGCCCGCTTCACAGCGCTTCTCCGAAGACTGGTATAAGGGCACCGCCGATGCGATTTACCAGAACCTGGATATTATCCGCGCGGAAATGCCCAGGTATGTGATGATTCTTTCGGGGGATCATGTGTACAAGATGGACTACGGACCGATGCTGGTAAGCCATGTGGAATCCGGTGCCGAAATGACAGTCTGTTGCCTGGAAGAAAGTGTCGCCGAGGCGGCCGGTGCGTTCGGGGTGTTGCAGGTAGACAGTCGTTACCGGATTACCGGCTTCCAGGAAAAACCCGCGCATCCCGCCGAAATACCCGGCAAGCCCGGCTACACCCTTGCCTCCATGGGGAACTATGTATTTAACACCGAGTTTCTGTTTGACTGCCTGATAAAGGATGCAGCCAACCCGAATTCGACCCATGATTTTGGTACGGACATTATCCCCGCCCTGATGGAGCAGTATCCTGTACATGCCTATCCGTTTCGCGACCCGGTCACCGGTGGTCGGGCCTATTGGCGCGACGTCGGCACCCTGGACTCGTTCTGGCTCGCCAACATGGAGTTGATCGGCATATCGCCGGCCCTGGATATCTACGGCAAGGGCTGGCCCCTGTGGACTTACCAGGAACAGCTGCCCCCCGCCAAGTTCTCATTCAATGAGGAGGGGCGTCGCGGTATGGCGGTCGACTCAATGATTTCTGGCGGCTGCATCGTGTCCGGTAGCGAGGTTGTCGAATCCGTTCTTTTCTCCAATGTGCGCGTTCACTCCTATTCCAAAATCACCAACTCGGTGATCCTGCCGGAGGTGGAGATCAAACGGGGTGTTAAAATGCGCAATGCCATAGTCGATCGAGGCTGTGTCATTCCCGAGGGAATGGTGATCGGGTTTGATCCGGCGCAGGATCGTGCCAATGGCCTGCGGGTTACAGAGAGTAACCTGGTGCTGGTCACCCGGGGTATGCTGGGACAACGAGAAGGTTTCGCTTGATAGCAGGGATACGCGATGTCAGTTATGAAAGTCAGTTCGCAGCCTATTCGGGGGCAAAAGCCCGGTACCTCGGGCCTGCGAAAAAAAGTTCAGGAATTTATCGGCGAGCACTACCTGGAAAATTTTGTGCAGTCGATTTTCAATGCCATGGGCGAGTGCGGGGGCCGGGTACTGGTGATCGGTGGTGACGGCCGCTATCACAACCGTGAAGCGGTGCAGGTCATCGTGCGTATGGCCCTGGCCAATGGCTTCCGTCGTTTATTGATAGGGCAGGGAGGGCTGCTGTCGACGCCAGCGGCATCCTGCCTGATTCGTAAATATGGCGCCGATGGTGGAATCATCCTGTCCGCAAGCCACAACCCCGGTGGCCCGGACGGCGATTTTGGAATCAAGTTCAATGGTGCCAATGGCGGCCCGGCCAGCGAAGCTGTCAGTGCGGCGATATGCCAGGCCAGCGTGGTGATTGATCACTACCTGATCACCGATAGCCCGGATATCAACCTGGACAGTCCGGGTGAGCACACCGTTGGCGACGCCACGGTTGAGATAATTGACCCCGTTGCCGATTACGCAGAGTTGATGGAATCACTCTTTGATTTCCCGAAAATTGAGCACCTGCTGCAACAGGGTGGCTTCACCCTGTGCTTTGATGCAATGCACGCAGTCACCGGTCCCTATGCCGTTGAGATTCTGGAGCGACGCCTTGGCGCCCAACCGGGTACGGTAATTAATGGCGTGCCACTGGAGGACTTTGGCGGTGGTCATCCGGATCCCAATCTCGTCCATGCGACCGAGCTGGTCAGGCGGATGCGGGGCGACAAGCCACCTGATTTCGGTGCCGCCTCGGATGGTGACGGTGACCGCAACATGGTGCTGGGTAGCAGCCTGTTCATCAATCCCTGCGACTCACTGGCGGTCCTTACCGCGAATGCTCACCGGGTACCGGGTTACCGTAACGGACTGGCCGGGGTTGCACGTTCAATGCCCACCAGCCCCGCGGTCGACCGGGTCGCCGCGGCGCTGGATATTCCCTGTTATGAAACTCCCACCGGCTGGAAATTTTTTGGCAATCTCATGGACGCCGATAAAATAACCCTGTGTGGAGAAGAGAGTTTTGGTACAGGCTCCAGTCATGTGCGCGAAAAGGATGGCCTGTGGGCCGTATTGTTCTGGCTGAACCTTGTAGCCGAGTTGAACCAGTCTGCCGACACGATTGTCCGGGAACACTGGCAGCGGTTTGGTCGTGATTACTTTACCCGACACGACTATGAGGAAGTGCCCGCGCAGCAGGCAGAGGCGCTGATGGATGAATTGCGGCAGCAACTGCCGTCCCTGCCGGGACGTTCCAGCCACGGCCACACCATTGTTGCCGCCGATGATTTCAGTTATACCGATCCGGTCGACGGCAGTGTCAGTCACAGCCAGGGGTTACGCCTGCAGTTTGGCAACGGAGAGCGAATAGTGCTCCGGCTTTCCGGTACCGGCACTTCCGGGGCCACCCTGCGACTCTACGCCAACAGCCATGAGCCCGATCCGGACATGCTGGGCATTGATACCGGTAAAGCGCTCGCCTCTCTGCTTGCCGCGGCTGATACCATCGCCGGTATCAGCCGTCACCTGGGTCGCGATGGTCCGGACGTCATCACATGAGGGCTGCACACACTGAAGGCCGCCGATGAAGATTCTCATGGTGGCCGCCGAAAACGGTGCCCTGCCCGGTGGCAAGGTGGGGGGTATGGGCGATGTGATTCGCGACGTACCGTCTGCGCTGGTACCGCTGGGCCACGATTTGACAGTGCTGACCCCGGGTTACCAGCATTTTTCCCGCTACCAGGACGCGGTACAAACCGCGATCATTGAAGTGCCCTTTCGCGGTGGTATCGAATCTGTGACATTGTGGGCATTGCCGCCAGACCCTCGTCATCCGGGAGTTAATTACCGTGTACTTGAGCATCCCCTGCTGGCGCCCTGTGGTCCTGGAAAAATCTACTGTGATGATCCCCCGGGGCAACCCTTCGCCATGGATTCCTCCAAATTCGCCCTGTTCTGTGCGGCCGTTGCCCAGGCTCTTGTGCAGGATAAGCTGCCATGCCCGGATGTCCTGCATTTACACGACTGGCACACTGCAATGGTGGCACTGCTGATACATTTTGACCCGGCCCTGGCCAGCCTGCAGTCGGTTCACAGGGTTTATACTATCCACAATCTCGCTCTGCAGGGCATTCGCCCGGTGGCTGGCGACGACTCGGCGCTTACCAGCTGGTTTCCATACCTGGGCTGGGACCACGAGCTGATAGGTGACCCGCGTTATCCGGATTGTTTCAACCCCATGCGCGCCGGCATCAACCTGTGCCATAAAGTGCATACCGTGTCGCCCACCTATGCCGCTGAAATCCAGACGGATAGCCAGGGAGAGGGCCTGTCCGGCGACCTGCGCCGGGCAGCGGCAGAGAGCCGGCTGGAAGGTATCCTGAACGGCTGTGAATATCCCGGAGACAGCGCCGCAACCGATTTTGAGACACTACTTGCTGCCGCCCGGCGCGAGTTGTACAAATGGCAGGCCGCCGGTACCGCGGTTACCGCCGACCGGACCCTGGCGCAGATAGCGCACTATCTGGAAAGCGGCAGGCGGCCGTCGTTACTGGTCACTTCCGTCGGCCGACTGACAGACCAGAAAGTCAGTTTGCTGAAAACACCGATGGCGGACGGTCTCAGCTGTATGGAGCATCTGCTACAGCGCCTGGGCGAGGATGGATTGCTGATCATGCTGGGCAGCGGTGATCACCAATACGAGCGGTTTTTTGCCGAACTTGCCGGTACGGCCACCAATTTCATTTTCCTGTGCGGTTTTTCCGAATCGTTTGCAGAATCCCTGTACGTAACCGGGGACCTGTTTCTGATGCCAAGCTCCTTTGAACCTTGTGGCATCAGCCAGATGCTGGCGATGCGCGGTGCCCAGCCCTGCCTGGTGCACGCGGTAGGAGGGCTTGCGGATACGGTGCAGGACGGGGTTAATGGCTTCAGTTTTGGGGGTGCCGATGCCCCGGAGCAGGCGGCTCGCTTTTTACAGCGCTTCTCCGAGGTGCTGACCCTGCGGACACAGCACCCCGAACACTGGCGGGATGTATGTGAGCGCGCAGCGGCGGCCCGTTTCCAGTGGGCGGATATCGCCCGTGCCTATGATGACCGGCTCTACCGATCCGGGTTGGCGAATAAGCGATAGGCCGCGGGCACAATATAGAGCGACAGGAACGAACCCAGCAACATTCCGCCGATGACCGCCAGCCCGAGGGGTACCCTGCTCTGGGAGCCGGCCCCCAAAGCCAAAGCGATAGGCAGTGTACCCAGCACCGTAGACAGGGTGGTCATGAGGATGGGCCGGAAACGCGCTGCAGCTGCCTCCTCCACCGCTTCCGCGATACTGAGGCCACTGTCCCGGCGCTGGTTGGCAAATTCCACAATCAGGATGCCGTTTTTGGTCACCAGGCCGATCAGCATTATCAGGCCTATCTGGGAGAAGATATTCAGGGTCTGGCCGAAATACCAGAGCGTGATCAACCCCCCGGTAATCGCCATGGGCACAGTCAACATGATTGACAGCGGATCGCGGAAGCTTTCGAACTGGGCCGCCAGCACAAGATAAATCAGCACCAGGGCAAGCCCGAATACAAACACGAGGCTGTTGCCTGTGTCCGCGAATTCACGCGACTCGCCGGCCAGTTCAGTGGCATAGGTGTCGTCGAGCACCTCCGCGGCAATTTCGCGCATCGCCTGAATACCGTCGGCCAGCGCCGCGCCCTCTGCCAGGGCGGCAGAAAAGGTCGCCGCGGGGAATCGGTTAAAGCGATAGAGCACGGGCGCTGTGCTCTGTTCACGAATACTGACGAGGTTGTCTATCGGGATCATGCTGCCATCTCCCGAGCGCACCAGCAAACGCGACAGGTCGCCCGGCGCATTGCGCCCTTCACGGTCCATCTGTCCGATGATTTCGAACTGCTCGCCGTCGCGCAAAAAGTAACCATAGCGCTGGCCGCTGAAGGATGCCTGGACAGTATCACTGATTTCCCGAACGCTAACCCCCAGGGTGTCTGCCCGTTCGCGATCTATATCCAGCACCAGTTCCGGCTGATTGAATACCAGGTTTACATCAACAAAACCCAGTGCGGGGTGCTCGCGGGCACGCTCCATGAACTGTGGGATCATTTCGCGAATTTTTGCCACGTCGGTATGCTGCACCACAAACTGTACGGGCAGGCCGAAACTACCCACATTAATGGTAGGTATCTGGCGCACGAATGTCTGTATTTCAGGGGTTTTAACCAACGCCCGGGTGAGTTCCGCTGCGACTTCCGTCTGGCTTTGCTCGCGTTCATCCGGATTCTTGAGGACTATCCGGGAAAAACCGGTGTTGGTGGTCATTGAGGCGCCAAAGCCGGGTGAAGTGACTGTGAATACGGCTTCCACGCTCTCGCCCACGGCTTCCTGTACCGTTTCGCCGTAAGTGCCCATGGCGTCGTACATGTAGTCAAAGCCGGCGCCCTCGGGTCCTTTGGCCTGCACTATCAGCATACTGCGATCTTCAAGGGGTGCCAGCTCTTCAGGCAAGGTAGTGTAGATGGCTATGATCACCCCCAGGCAGGCCAGGAGGATCAGCGGTGTCCAGCTGCTATGGCGCAAAAACCCCTGTAGCGAGCGGCGATAGTTATCGGACAGTGCGACGAAGAACGGTTCGGTACGGCGGTGAAACGCGGGCGCCTGGGGCCTGTTTTTGAGTAGTTTTGCGCACAGCATCGGAGTCAGGGTCAGCGCGATAAAGGAAGAAATGATCACCGCGGCAGCCAGTGTCACCCCAAACTCACGGAACAAGACCCCGGTCAGGCCGCCGAGGAAGATCAGTGGGGCGAACACCGCGGTCAGGGCTAGGGTGGTAGCGATTACCGCGAAGAAAATTTCCTTGACGCCATCGGCCCCGGCGATTTTCGGTGCATCGCCACGCTCGATGCGTTTATAAATGTTCTCAACCACTACAATGGCGTCATCCACGACCAGCCCGATCGCCAGCACCATGCCCAGTAACGTCAGGATGTTGATGGAAAATCCGGCCAGGTAGAGAATGAAGAAGGTGCCGATCAGTGAAATGGGAATGGTAATGATGGGAATGATGGCGGTGCGCCATTCCCGGAGAAAGGCAAAAATGGTGCCGCAGACCAGCAGCAGCGCAAGGAACAGGGTCTGCACCACTTCCCTGATACTGGCGCGGATAAACTGGCTGTCGTCAAAGCCGATAGCCACGTCCACATCGTCGGGCAGATCCTGTTTGATGATCTCCAGGCGGCGGTAGAACTCATTGGTGATGGCAATTTCGTTGGCGCCACTTTGTGGGCGCAGAACCACCCCCACCATGGTGATCCCATCGCGACGCAGCAGGGTGCGCTCGTTCAGCGGCCCTATTTCAGCGAAGCCGACATCGCGGAAACGCACGACATTATCGCCCTCACGCTTGATCACGCGATTATCGAACTGCTCGGTATCGTCGTTCAGGCGCCCCAGCGTGCGGATATTGAGGTCGATGCTGTCACCTTCAATGCGCCCCGTTGGAAGTTCCACGTTGGCCGCCCTGAAAGCCTCGCGGACCTCCATGGCGGTGACCTGGTGTGCCGCCATCGCATCCGGGTCCAGCCACAGTCGCATGGCGTATTCCCGGTAGCCCCAGATATCCACCTGGCCGACGCCGCTGATTGTTTCAAAGCGTGTCTTGAACAGGTTGTCAGCCAGGGCACTGAGTTCGAGCAGGCTGCGCTGGTCGCTGCGCACGCTGAGGAAAACGATGGGGTCGCCGTCCGCATCGGCCTTGGATACGGTGGGTGCCTCGGCGTCACTGGGCAGGCGTCGCATCGCCGAGCCCACGCGATCGCGGATATCGTTGGCGGCGCGCTCCAGGTCATCGCCCAGGTCAAATTCAACGGTGACCGTGCTCAGCCCTTCCCGGCTGATGGATCGCATGGTGCGAATGCCGGATACGGTATTGAGTTCCTCTTCCAGGTTTTCGGTAATCTGGCTTTCCACCACAGCGGCATTGGCACCGGGATACGCCGATTGCACAGCAATAATGGGCCGTTCGGCGGCCGGGAATTCCCGCACCCCCAATTCACGCATACCGATAATGCCAAAAACAACAATAACAATGGACATGACAGTGGCCAGCACCGGCCGCTGGATGCTCAATTCATGCAAACGCATCAGCTGACATCCGGCGCATTGATGATGGTCACCGGTTGCCCCTCGCGCACACTCTGGACCCCGGAGGTGATGATTTCGGCACCGCGGCTCAGTCCCTGCAAAATTTCGACGTGGCTGCTGTCACGACCACCCGTTTTGACGGTTCGGCGTACCGCAACACCATTCTCAACAGTGAACACCGAAACTGCATCAAGGCTCTGCATTACGGCGACGCTCGGGATCACGAATGCTTCCTCTGCGCGACTTACCAGCTCTACCCGTGCATAGTTTCCGGGGAGCAGCGTGCGGTCGGGATTCTCCACGTGCGCTCGCACGGTCAGGGTGCGCGTCGCCAGGTCTACCTGTGGGTCAATCGCACGAACCACGGCATTAAAGGGCTCTTCATGACCTGCTACTTGCAGTGACAGCGGCATGCCCGGCACTATCAGGGAGCGGTAACGTTCCGGCACATTGAAATCAACATTCAGGGAGGTAATGGTCTGCAGGGTGGTGATCAGCGTATCCGGCTCGACCAGGTCTCCCATGCTGATATGGCGCAGGCCCAGGGTGCCGGCGAAAGGCGCGCTGATCCTGGTTTTGGCCAGGCGTATCTGCAGGCGCTCGACGTCTGCTTCCAGCACGGAGCGCTGGGTTACCGCGTCATCCCGCGCACTGGCGTTAACCGAGCCCTGCTCAAACAGGTTGGTCAGGCGCCTGGCATTGGTTATCGCCAGTTTCAGTTGCTCCTGCAGCGAACGCAATTCCGCCGCCAGTTCACCCGATTCTATGGTCACGATCAGGTCTCCCGCGGTGACGCGCTGGCCATCGGTGAAATTGATGCTGTCGACCTTGCCCCGCAATTCGCTGTGCACGCTGATGGATTGCTCCGCCACCAGGGTGCCGTTGAAGACCAGGATATGTTCAAAAGGTTGCGGTTCAACCCGGGCGGTGCGCACGGCGGGCGCGCCGCGCTGCTGCGGCGAAGCAGTAGCGGGCTCTTTCATCATCGGGGCAATTTTTGGCCAGCTAATAGCGCCGACGAGGATCGCTGCAGCTGCCACAACTAAAAGTTTTTTCATGGTATCCATATGCTGAGGAAAGGAATGAGCCGTTTTCTGGCGTGCGAAGTATACGCGATCAGGGCGGATTTAGCCCACATGACAAGTGATATGACAGGAAGCCCGGAACGGCGGGGCGGGGGCTTGCCCGGTTGAAGGGTGGGGCTGTCAGCGGCCCCGCTTGTTTATGAGGCCAACATCAACGAATATAGCGCCCAATCATGACCTGCCAGCGGACAGTTCTGTGAACGCCTTACAGAAGATACTGTCACATGGGTTCGCGCACAAACCAGAAGACCTTAACTGATGTCAAATCTCTCCATCCCGTATGAAGTCTCCCGTAGACGGACTTTTGCGATTATTTCCCACCCCGATGCGGGCAAGACCACAATCACTGAAAAGCTTTTGCTGCTGGGCAACGCCATCCAGGTGGCGGGCAGTGTCAAGGGCAAGCGTGGGCCCCACGCCACCTCCGACTGGATGACGATGGAGCAGGAGCGGGGTATCTCGGTGACCTCATCGGTCATGCAGTTCCCTTACGGCGGTCGCATCGTCAACCTGCTGGACACGCCGGGCCACGAGGACTTCTCCGAGGATACCTATCGCACCCTCACCGCGGTCGACTCTGCACTGATGGTCATAGATGGTGCCAAGGGGGTGGAGGACCGCACGGTCAAGCTGATGAATGTATGCCGGTTGCGCGATACCCCCATCTTCAGCTTCATCAACAAGATGGACCGCGATATTCGCGACCCCGTTGACCTGCTGGATGAAATCGAAGAGGTGCTGGGGATCCAGGCGGCCCCCATCAATTGGCCGATCGATATGGGCAGGGATTTCAAGGGCGTTTACAACCTGTATACCGATGTCATTCACCTGTTCACACCCGGCCAGGGCAGCGTGCTGCCGGATGACAAGCGTATTGATGGCCTGGCAAGCGATGCCGCCCGCGCTTTGCTGGGCGAAAATTATGACAGCTTCCTGGAAGAGATAGAGCTGGTACGCGGGGCCAGCCACCAGTTTGAACTCGAGGCTTTCCTGGCGGGCAAGCTGAGCCCGGTGTTTTTTGGCACGGCGCTGAGTAATTTTGGTGTGCGGGAAATGCTGGATGATTTTGTACAGTGGGCACCAGCACCCCTGGGCAGGGAAGCCGTGGAGCGTCATGTCAGTGCCGATGAGCCGGGCTTCAGTGGCTTCGTTTTCAAGATCCAGGCCAATATGGATCCGCGCCATCGCGACCGGATTGCCTTTATGCGGGTATGTTCCGGGCAATACGAAAAGGGCATGAAAATGCTCCACGCGCGACTGGGCAAGGATGTCCGGGTTGCCGACGCAGTAACCTTCAAGGCCGGTGAGCGCACACTGGTGGAAGAGGCGGTTGCCGGTGACATCATCGGCCTGCACAATCACGGCACTATCCAGATCGGCGATACCTTTACCACCGGTGAGCGCCTGCAGTTCAGTGGCATCCCGCATTTTGCGCCGGAACTGTTTCGCCGTATTCGCCTGCGCGACCCGATGAAGTCCAAACAGTTGCAGAAAGGCCTGCAGCAGTTGTCCGAGGAGGGTTCGACCCAGGTATTTTCACCGCTGAACTCCAGTGACCTGATTGTCGGTGCCGTGGGTCAGTTGCAGTTTGACGTGGTGTCTTACAGGCTGGCGGACGAGTACAAGGTGGAAGCGCTTTACGAACCGGTAAACGTGTACACCGCACGCTGGGTGTATTGCAGCGATGCCCGCAAGCTGGAGGATTTTCGCAAGAAGGCGGCAGACCAGCTGTCGATCGACGGCGGCGGCTACCTGACTTACCTGGCTCCCAGTCGGGTCAATCTGGCGTTGATGGAGGAGCGTTGGCCCGACATCGATTTTCGGGCAACGCGAGAGCACTGATCACGGGCGTTCAGCCCAGCAGGGCCTCGATATCGTCGGCGATGTCCTCGGGTTTGGTGGTTGGCGCATAGCGCTTGACCACTTCGCCCTCGCCGTTGATCAGGAACTTGGTGAAGTTCCACTTGATACCCTGGGAGCCCAAGGTGCCCGGTGCTTCTTTTTTCAGGTACTTGAATAGCGGGTCAGCACCGCCACCATTGACCTCGACCTTGCCGAACATCGGGAAACTGACCCCATAGTTCAGCTGGCAGAATTCCATTATTTCATCGTTATTCCCGGGATCCTGCTTGCCGAACTGGTTGCAGGGGAAGCCGAGGATTTCGAAACCCCGCTCATGGTATTTTTCATACAACCCTTCAAGGCCTGCAAACTGGGGGGTGAAGCCACATTTTGATGCGGTGTTGACCACCAGCAGTACCTTGCCGCGGTATTTGTCCAGGCTCTGCTCTTTCCCCGCGGGGGTCTGGCAGGTGAAATCATATACCGTGGTCGCCATGGCTTTATCCTCGTTGTCAGGTGGCGGGTTCCGCATGCACCTGCAGTTGCAGCTGTTGCAGGATTACGCCGAGTCGCTTGCGCTGGTTTTTCAGTGAGTATTCCAGTTCTCGCAGCTTGCTGCGCAGGGCGGCCCGCTCCCAGCCGTCGAGCATCTGCTGGCGCCGGATTTCCAGGACACCCTCCAGTTCGGCTACCTTGCGCTCGTAGCGGTCCGTTTGCAAGCCGCGCCACTGATTGACGAAGTCGGTAAACAGCTGGTACTCGCGCTCCAGCATTTCGCGGAGAGTCTCGCTGCCGGCCCGTTCATCAAGCTCGCGCCGTGCCCGGGTGAATTGTGCGTCGACAATGGCACGCTGGATCTTGAAGTCGGGAACCCGGGTCAGGTTGCTTGCCAGCCCGAGCTTTGCGCATAGCGCGATCAACCACTTGGTGGGATCCCACTGCCACCAGCGGATACCGTTACGGTAGTCGGTCTGAAAAATATGGTGGTAATTATGGTAGCCCTCGCCATAGGTCAGGAAGGCGAGGAAACCATTGTCCCGGGCGCTGTTGCTCTCGGTGTAGGGACGGCTGCCCCAGAAGTGCGCGAGGGAGTTGATAAAGAACGTGACATGGTGATTTACCACCAGGCGCAACAGCCCCACGATCAACACCGTGCCAATGATGTCGCCGTGCCAGATGCCCAACAGCAGGGGCAGGCCCAGGTTCATGGTCGTGGTCAGTGCCACGTAATGTTTGTGCTGCCACATCACCACATTATCCCGCTGCAGGTCGCGGGCATTGCTGAAGTCGTTGTCGCCGCTGGGATAATTGCGCAGCATCCAGCCCATATGGCTGAACCAGAGACCTCGACCTGCCGAATAGGGATCCTGATCGTCGTCGTCTACATGGCGGTGATGGCGGCGATGATCCGAGGCCCAGATCAGGATGCTGTTTTGCAGCGCGCCGGCACCCCATAGTGCAAAAAACCACTTCAACGCCGGGTGTGCCTGGTAGGCTTTATGAGCCCAGAGGCGGTGATAGCCGCCGGTGATTGACAGGCCATTCAGGTACAGGAAAGCCAGTGCCCACAGCCACTGAAAGCTGTCGTAGCCCCGGTGCAGGCCCCAAAAGGGGACCAGGATCAGGGCCAGCAGGGGGAAGCCGACAAAAATCACGACGTTTGCCGTGATCAGGGGCGGCTTTACAGATTGTTTGGTCATAAGCAGGTAAGGCTCTGGTCGTTCATGGAATCAATGGGTAATAGTAGCGTTTTGGGAATCAAAAGTCGCGCTCAGCTGATCTTCAGGCTAACCAGCAGCGGGTTGTGGTCGGAGCTGCGCACTGGCACCGCATTGGCGCTGTTGGCTTCGAGTCCGCGGGTCAGGATATGGTCCAGCGCCTGCCCGAATACAGTGCTGCGCAAGTCCGGGCTGAATGCCACTGCCCGCAGGCCGTGTTCATGCATGAAATCAGCTACCGCGGCGACGCGCCCTTCACGCCAGGTATTCAGGTCGCCCGCGATCAGCACTGGCCCACGATGTTGCCGGATCAGGACGGACAGCATGTCCAGCTGCTGCCGGTAATCCTCAAGCCCGAAGGTGAAGTTCACCGCGTGAATATTGATCGCCAGCAGGCGTTCCTCGCGACCCGCGAGTGGATACTCGGTAATCGCCATGGCCTTTGGCGTGCCGAGCCACGGCTCCCGGGATTCCAGGTCACACTCCAGGCTGGCCTTGCTGCTGCTCAGGGTCATTACACCGGTAATGGTCTGGCCGCGACGATAGCCCGGGGCAAATGAATGATGTGCAGCCTCGGGCAGCACCTCCGGAATCGCGGCATCGCTCGCAGCTTCCTGAATGAAGGCCAGTTCGACGCCCTGTGCCAGTTGCCTGAGGTCCTGTGCCCAGTCGCGATTACCCGCCTTCTGGATGTTCCAGCTGATAATCTGGAGCTCGGGCCCGAGTGGTGGCTTGAGTGTGCCGGTGCTGTTAGCCAGGGAGTTGTTACCCAGGCCCGCGGCGCATTCCTGCAGTGACGTGATATCCGCCTGTGCTGTCGTACAGAACAATGCAAATGCCGCGGCTGCTGCCGTTATGCGGGCGCCACGAAACAAAAGGGCGGTTATGGGAAACATGGTATCGATGACACCTGCCTACGCGACTGGTTAGCCTGAATGGTATATTTAGCACTCTTTCAGCAGTCTGCAAAGAGCAACGCCGAACCTCTTTCGAACATGTTTGCGGCTTAAGGTTCCCCCTTTGTCGCCGAATCAGGTTCTTTCAAGGTAGGACTGGTACTCGAGCAAAGAAATGCGATGGGCGAACTCGGCCACCTCCTGCTCCTTGGTCAGGGTGAATATTCGCTGCAGTTCTCCACCCAGTGCGGTACGGATAAAGTCCGAACCACGAAATCGTTCCAGCGCTTCGTGCATATATTTCGGCAGCGAACTGTTTTTCTGAGAGTAACCGTCGCCGCGAGTGGGCTCGCCGGGTGAAGTCTGCTGTTCGATGCCATCGAGCATGGCGGCCAGCAGGACCGCGAACAGCAGATAGGGGTTGCTGTCGGCGCCGGCGACCCGGTGTTCAAGGCGTCGGGCGGCGTGAGAACCCGCGGGCACCCGCACTGCCACGGTACGGTTCTCATACCCCCAGCAGGGATAAGTGGGCGCATGGCTGCCTGGCTGAAAGCGCCGGTAACCGTTGAAGCCAGGGGAAAATACGATCATGGAGTCAGCCATGTGCTCCATACAGCCGGCGATGGCGTGGTGCAGCAGGGGGGTGCCGCGCTCGCTGCCATCATCAAAAACGTTGTTGCCGCGCTGGTCCAGTACGCTGCAATGTACGTGCATGCCGTTGCCTGCCTCGTTTTCAAACGGCTTGGGCATGAAGCTGGCAACCAGCCCATGCTTGTGGGCGACGCCCTTGATGAGCCGCTTCATCATCAGGATCTGTTTGGCGGCCAGAACCGGGCTGGGTACGTGCTGCATGTTGATTTCATACTGTGAAGGTGCCGATTCCTTGACGACGCCGTCGAAAGGCAGATCCTGCAGCTCACAGGCCAGGCGCAACTCCTCCATCATCTCCCGGTGCTGGTTGAGCACGTCGAGACCGTACATATTGCCGCCAATGGGGTGACTGCCCGCAGGGGATGGGCAGGTATGGAGGGGGAGTGTGTTATCCCAGCGGACCAGGCTGAACTCCAGTTCCGCGGCCACGACCGGGGTCCATCCGTGTTTCTGGAAGCGGGCAACCACCTGTTTGAGGACATGGCGCGGATCCCCCAGATAGGGCTCGCCATCGGCATTGAACATGGACAGCATAACCTGGCCATGCTGGCTTCCGGGGGACCAGGGGGTGGGTAGCAGGGAGCCTTCTACAGGGCGGCAAATACCGTCGGCGTCGCCGGATGCGAATACCAGCTCCTCGACGTCCCGACCCCAGATGTCGAGGCTGAGTGCTGTTTTGGGTAGCTTGAGCTCGCCGTCGAAGATATTGCCCAGCTTGTGTCGCGGCAACCATTTGCCACGCATGATGCCGTTGCAGTCAGGAAGCAGTGCTTCAACCGTGGTTATCTCCGGATGAGCCCGCAGGAACCAGTCGGCTTCAAGGGACATTCGGACACCATGCATTTGTTGCAGTAGGGCGCACTATCAGGCTTTTGCCGGCCTCTCTCAATAACCAAGCTGGGTTAGCGCGGCCCGCCTAACGGGCCGGGGACATGTAGATCTGCAGCGGGTCAGCGCCAGCAGCCTCCCCCAGGCAGGCCATGGAGTTGATGAACAGTGAGAACAGGTCGGTCTGGGAGCTGACATCAAGTTTGCGGTAGATACTCTTGCGATGCCTGCGCACGGTTTCCAGGGCAATGCCCAGGCGCTCGCCCGAGGTGTCGGTGCCATAGCCCCTGAGCATCAGTTCGAGGACATCCTTTTCCCGCGGTGACAGTAAAGAGCTGCCAAAGGTACGAAAGGCGAGATCAATCTGGTTATCAATACCTGGCTGGATCAGGTGGGTAACGGCAAAATCACCGTGCTGGCTGTGTGACCTGAGTAATTCTGATACCGGTTCTGCGAGCAGGTACAGGGCCTCGTAGTCCTGTTCGGTAAATTCACCGTGCCGGGGCAGCCGCATCATGGACAGGTTGATTACATTACCCTCCTGTAGCCGCGACAGGTAGATCGCCTCGTCAACGGTGCCAGTGGCAGCATAGTAATCACGGTAGTATTCTGATTCCCGGAGTTTGCCCGCGGTGATTCGCGACAATCGATAGAATTTTGAGCGAGGCTGGTTCATGGAAGCCTGGTAGAACGGGTCCTCCCGATAGGGGCCTTCCAGATAGGTGTCAATCTGCGAAGGCACCGCCGCCGCCGGTATCTGGTGATACAGCACCTGTGGTGGTAAGTCCCGCCGGTATAGCCAGATTTGAGGGTAGTCGAAGGCTACCTGTCCCTGAATAGCCTCGACCAGTGCGGGGAAAAATCGCTCGGAGCCAAGAGCCGAGATCGCGAGGGAGAGATCCCGATTCCACTTGCTCAGCTGATTGATGTCGGTCATGTCGCTTTGCCAGCCAATTTTTCCCGGAAGCCGCATAGTGAGCAGCTGCGTTGCGCTTGTCAAATATCCTCGTGTCATCCTGAAATCTGCAGCCGGTTCAACAGGCTGCCCGGGATTACAGTGCAGAACTTTTGATGCCGGGGCCGAGGCCGCTATACTTTGCTGAAGATAATTAGAAGGAGCACGACCTCGTGGCTGTTCGCACGCCCAAAAGTATCGGGCAAAGTATGGAGTTTCCGGTCCCCGCCGCACTGACCCGTGGCTTGCTGGCCAACATCGACACTCGGGGTTTATCGAAAGAGCGGCTGCTGTGGCGCGCCGGCTTTGCCCACGACCCCTTGCGTGACAGGGCCCAGACCGACAGGGCGAGTCCGCATCAGTACAGTCGTTTATGCGCAGAGCTGTTCCGGCAACTGGACGACGAGACTATGGGAGCCATGCCCGATGCGCCGACCCCGCCGGGCACCCTGCGCCTGATTGCGCTAAGCATGCTCAGTAGTCGTCAGCTGGGGATGGCGATGCATCGCGCGATGGAATTCAACGCATGTTGCCGCGCGCGCAAACAGCGTCCTGAAGATAACCGCCTGCAGATTGACAGCAGCGGCCGCGAAGCCACTCTGACCTATATTGGGCGGGACGTACATCCGCGGCACCAACACCGGGTGCTGGCGGGCCTGGGCGTCTGGCTGCGCTTTTGCGGGTGGCTGATAGGCCAGGAAATTGATGTTACCAGGGCCTGCTGTGCCGGGCCGCAACCGCCCGTCATGGACACGTTGCGTCATTTCTTTCCCGGCCCCATCGTATTTGATAAAGGCAGCAACGCGGTGACCTTCAGTGCCCGTCATCTCGAGGCCGATATCCTGCGCGACGAAAGCCAGCTTGCTATCTTCATGCCGCTGGCGCCCTACTTCCTGTTACTGGCGCCCGACGCTGCCCACTGCAGCACCACCGCGCGGATACGCCGTATTCTGGGAGATGACTTTCGCCGTGAGTTGCCCACATTTGAAGCGCTCACCGGCTTGTTGAACATGTCGGCCCGCACCCTGCGGCGGCGTCTTGAGCGCGAGGGGATGTCCTACCAGCGGATAAAGGATAATGCGCGCCGGGATCGTGCCATCGCGTTATTGCGTACCCGCAGCCAATCGATCAGCGCCGTCGCCGAAGACCTGGGCTTCAGTGACCCGAGTGCGTTTCACCGGTCTTTCAAGAAATGGACCGGCCAGTCTCCCGGTTCATTTCGCGAAGACAGGCTGGCGCGACCAGGGCAGGGGGCCGGTGCGCCAGTTCTGTGACCAGGCCTGGTACACCTTGTTGCTGTAACGACGGCTGCCTGAACTGCCGTTATACGCTGCAAGGGCGCGGTGCAGGTCACCTTCTTCCCGCTGCAGGTAGAACTGGAGAATGCGGCAGCCGTACTCCAGGTTAGTGCGGTTGAGGGTGAGATTGTCATCCTCGCGGCCGATTTCTTTCTTCCAGAATGGCATAACCTGCATCATGCCCTGGGCGCCAACTCGGGAAATCGCAAAGCGATTGAAGTGGCTTTCCACCTCAATAACGGCCAGTACCAGTTCCGGGGGGAGGGTGGCGCGAGCGGCCGCCGAATGTGCCTGGCGCAGCAGTTCAAGGCGTGCGGCGGGATCTTTTACAAACTTTTGCAGGCGCGCGGACATGTCCACCAGCCAGACCTCTGCATCGTAACGATCCTCAAAACTGTTCGCGCTGTTGATGGCCTGGTCAAGAAAGTCCCTCAGAGCAGCGCGTTCCGTGCTGTCTTCGGGTTGGCTGAGAGCCTGCTGTGGTGTCAGCATCAGGCCCAGCAACAGGGCCAGGGCCGCACTGGCGAAAAAACGACGGCAAGACAACATCCGGGTTACTGCTGCAGGCGCTCGAGTATCGCAGCCAGGGCAGTGTCCCGGGGGATCATGGTTGAGTCACTGTCCCTGCGCCCCTTGTATTCCAGGTTGCCCTCGGCCAAAGCACGATCACCAATGACCAGTCGGTGGGGGATGCCTGTCAGCTCCATGTCTGCGAACTTCACTCCGGGTCGCTCATTGCGATCATCCAGCAACACATCGACGCCAGCCTCGCGCAATTGCTGGTAGAGAGCGAGGGCGCACTCGGCGACGATCTCCGATTTCTGCATGTTCAATGGCACAATGGCCAACTGGAAGGGTGCCATGACCGCGGGCCAGATAATGCCGCGATCATCGTGATTCTGCTCAATGGCTGCCGCCACAATCCGGCTTACGCCAATCCCATAGCAACCCATGGCCAGGGTGGCGCTGCGGCCATTTTCGTCGAGGACGTTGGCGTTCATCGCCTCGCTGTACTTGCGACCCAGCTGGAAAATGTGCCCGACCTCAATGCCGCGCTTGATTTGTAGCGTACCGATGCCGTCGGGGCTCGGGTCGCCTTCGCACACATTGCGCAAATCCTCAACTCGCGGCAATGGACAATCCCGGTCCCAGTTCACACCCGTCAGGTGAATGCCATCCCGGTTGGCGCCACAGACAAAATCCGCCAGTTGAGCGGCACTGCGATCGACAATAATCGGTGTGGGCAAGCCCACCGGTCCCAGTGCGCCAAACCCCGCGCCACACAGCGCGCGCACTTCTTCCTCGGTGGCCATGGTGAGTGGATTGCCCACGCCAGCCAGTTTTTCCGCCTTCAGGGTGTTGAGCTGATGGTCGCCGCGCAGCACCAGTGCGGCCAGCTCACCGGGCTCTTCCCCCGCTACCATGAGGGTCTTTACGGTGGTTGCGGGATCGGCACCCAGTTGCGCGGCCAGTTCGTCAATGGTGCGGATGCCGGGAGTAACCACTTCCGCCATATTGGTGCCGGGAGCGGGGCGTTCGCCGGCAGCCGGCAACGCCTCGGCCATTTCAACGTTGGCGGCATAAGCGCTGCTGTCGCTGAAGGCAATATCGTCTTCGCCGGAATTTGCCAGCACGTGGAATTCATGGGAGGCGCTGCCGCCGATGCTGCCGGTATCGGCAATAACGGGGCGGAAGTCCAGTCCCAGTCGGGTGAAGATACGACTGTAGGTGCGGTGCATGACCTGGTAGGTCTCTTCCAGGGAGGCCTGGTCGATGTGGAAGGAGTAGGCATCTTTCATCAGGAATTCCCGGCCACGCATGATGCCGAAACGCGGCCTGATTTCATCGCGCACCTTGGTCTGGATCTGGTAGAGATTCAGTGGCAGCTGTTTGTAACTTTTGACTTCATTGCGGACCAGGTCGGTAACCACTTCCTCGTGGGTGGGGCCCAGGCAGAAATCCCGCTGGTGACGATCCTTGATCCGCAACAACTCCGGACCGTACTCTGTCCAGCGTCCCGATTCCTGCCACAGTTCGGCGGGCTGCACTACCGGCATGCTGACCTCGAGAGCGCCACTGGCATCCATTTCCTCGCGCACCACCTGCTCGACCTTGCGCAACACCCGTAGCCCGAGTGGCAGCCAGGTGTAAAGTCCCGCCGCCAGTTTCCGTATCAGTCCGGCTCGCAGCATCAGCTGGTGGCTGATCACCTCGGCATCGGCGGGGGTCTCTTTTTGTGTGCTTATCAGGTATTGGCTGGTGCGCATTTCGGGGTCCATGCGGGCTGCGGGAGGGGTGCTCAGTTTACGTCCGAACGTGGTTGCGGTACAGGGGCGGCGGCCGGTGATTGCATGGCGCAGTGATATCGGCGGGCAGACGATGTGCTTTTCAGGCACAAAAATGGCTAAAAACCATTGAAATAAGGCTTTTTTGAGTATGGAAACGCTAAAAGGCTTGTACTGTAGTGTCTGATGTTTAATATCGAGCGTAAGCCTGGTGGCAGCGAGGATGGCCAGTCCGGCTTGAATGTGGGTTTCATTTAAATTGAAGGAAGGTTGGGAACACTATGGCTACAAAAAAAGCAGCAGCAAAAAAAGCGCCGGCCAAGAAAGCGCCGGTAAAAGCGGCGGCAGCCTCCAAGGCGGCACCGGCCAAAAAGGCGCCCCCCGCCATTAAAGAAAAGATGACCAAAACCCAGATCATATCCACTATTGCCGAAAACACCGAGCTCAGCAAAAAGCAGGTTGGCGATGTGATGAATGAGCTGGAATCCCTGATGGCTCGCAGCCTCAAGAAGCGTGGCATCGGCGAGTTCACGCTGCCCGGCCTGATGAAAGTCGTTACCGTCAAGCAGCCCGCCAAGAAAGCGCGCAAGGGTATCAATCCCTTTACCGGCGATGCCACCGTATTTGCCGCCAAGCCCGCCAGCGTCCGGGTCAAGGTTCGTCCGCTGAAGAAAATGAAAGATTTCGCGTTGGAATAAGCCACCACGACCGGCTCCCTTCGTCTTTGTGACAGGAGTCGGGCATCTCGATAGGACGCCCCCTTTGCCTTTTGGTGCGACGGGGTGCCTCCACCGCCTTAAATACGTCTTGCTTCAGTGTTGGCGTGCGCCCTGCCTTAGGGTAAAATCCGCCCCCGAATTCCTGTCCCTGTGTTTACTACTGACGAGTACACTCCATGCCGATATACGAGTACCAGTGTCAAGCCTGTGGCCATCTTCACGAGGCCCTGCAAAAAGTCAGTGACGCACTGCTGGTGGATTGCCCTGCCTGCGGAGCGTCCGCATTGAAAAAGAAGGTCTCCGCCGCCGGCTTTCGGCTGAAGGGTGGCGGCTGGTATGAGACTGACTTTAAAACCAGCGGCAAGAAAAACCTGGTGGCAGGGGGCGATGACAAGAGCCCGGCACCGGCCGCGACAACTACCCCCGCGGCAACCCCGGCTGCCACCGGCGGCGGCAGCACCTCCAAGGGCGGCGAGTCAAAAAGCGCCAGCTGATACTCCGGTCCTGCGGGGCCTTACTGAGATAGGACGGAACCTGAATTATGCGCAGCGACTATTGTGGCGCCCTGGGCACAGCCAATATCGACGAGACGGTCACCCTTTGCGGCTGGGTTGATCGTCGCCGCGATCATGGCGGCGTCATATTTCTCGATCTGCGCGACCGTGCGGGTATCGTCCAGGTGGTTTTTGACCCTGACACCGAGGAGCACTTCAGGCGCGCCGACAGCGTTCGCAGCGAGTATGTGCTGCGGGTGACAGGGCGGGTGCGCGCCCGCACGGAAGCTACCGTTAACCCGGCCATGGCAACCGGGCAGATAGAAGTGTTGGGCAAGGAGCTGGAAGTTCTCAATAGTGCGGCCACACCGCCTTTCCAGCTGGATGAATATACCAATGTGGGTGAAGACGTGCGCCTGCAGTACCGCTACATGGATCTGCGCCGGCCCGAGATGCAGAACCGGTTGATTCTGCGTGCGCGGGTGACCACGGCGGTGCGTAATTTTCTCGACGCGGAAGGGTTTCTCGATATCGAAACCCCGATTCTTACCCGCGCTACCCCCGAGGGTGCCCGCGACTACCTGGTGCCGAGCCGCACTCATCCGGGGCACTTCTTTGCCCTGCCCCAGTCCCCCCAGTTGTTCAAGCAGCTGCTGATGGTGTCGGGCTTTGACCGCTATTACCAGATCGCCAAGTGTTTTCGCGATGAAGACCTGCGGGCGGATCGGCAGCCGGAATTCACCCAGATCGATATCGAGGCATCGTTCCTGGAAGAGGCGGATATTATGGCACTCTGCGAGCGCATGGTGCGGGAACTGTTCAGCACCGTACTGCAGGTTGAACTCGGCGCTTTCCCGAGCATGGCCTGGTCGGAGGCGATGGAGCGGTTTGGATCGGACAAGCCGGACCTGCGTATCCCGCTGGAACTGGTTAGTGTCGACGACCTCATGCAACAGGTGGATTTCAAGGTATTCCGCGGCCCTGCCGATGACCCCCAGGGCCGTGTTGCCGCGCTCAGGGTTCCTGGCGGCGCGGGTATCAGCCGCAAGGAAATAGACGATTACACCCGTTTTGTCTCCATCTATGGTGCCCGCGGCCTGGCCTGGATCAAGGTTAATGACCTGGCAGCGGGCGTTGGAGGTCTGCAGTCACCTATTCTCAAATTCATGCCCGAGGCCGTTGTCGCTGAAATGATGCAGCGCCTGGGTGCCAGTGACGGCGATATCATTTTCTTTGGCGCTGATCGCCGCGCCGTTGTTAATGAGGCGCTGGGCGCACTGCGGATCAAGGTGGGGCACGACCAGGGGCTGGTCAGCGATGACTGGGCGCCGTTGTGGGTGGTGGATTTCCCCATGTTCGAAGACGACGGTAAAGGCGGTTTGACACCTCTGCACCATCCTTTCACCGCACCTGCCTGCTCGCCTGAGGAGTTGGTGGCCAATCCCGCTGCCGCATTGTCGCGAGCCTATGACATGGTGCTTAACGGCACCGAGCTGGGTGGTGGCAGCCTTCGTATTCACCAGCGTGACATGCAGGAAGCGGTATTCCGTATCCTGGGAATCGAACAGGTTGAAGCCGAAGAGAAATTTGGTTTCCTGTTGCAGGCCCTGCAATATGGCGCGCCACCCCACGGGGGTCTTGCCTTCGGCCTTGATCGCCTGGTAATGCTGATGACCGGCGCCCAGTCCATCCGCGATGTGATTGCGTTTCCGAAAACCCAGACCGCGCACTGCGTGCTGACTGATGCCCCCGGCGAAGTCAACGAGCAGCAGTTGCGCGACCTGAGTATCCGGCTGCGCCAGACCCGCGAAACGCCCGACAGTCCATAGCCTGCCGCGTCCGCCAGAGCAGTGCGGCAATGGTTGGAGTGGCGGCAATAATACTGTAGATTTATACAGATCATGAATTCTGGGTAGCGGGCGGATACACTATGGCGGTCATCCTCGGGATAGACCCCGGTTCTCGCAAAACGGGGTTCGGCATCATCAATTACACCGCCGGTCGCAGTGAGTACATTACCAGCGGCGTTATTCGTCTGCCGGCCACGGACTTGCCGGAGCGGCTGCGCGTTATCTACCTGAGTGTGCTGGAGCTGGTGGAGCTGCACGGGCCGGGTGAACTGGCGATAGAGCAGGTGTTCATGGCCAAGAGCGCAGGCTCCGCACTCAAGCTCGGCCAGGCCCGGGGCGCCGCTATCGTCGCTTGTGTGGCCCGGGACATGGCGGTTGCCGAGTATTCGGCGCGGCAGATCAAGCAATCTGTGGTGGGTACGGGTGCCGCCGACAAGAGCCAGGTCCAGCACATGGTCAAGGTGCTGCTGAAGCTGCCGGCAGAGCCACAGGAGGATGCCGCGGACGCGCTGGCGGCAGCCCTGTGCCATGCCCACACCCGGCAAAGTATGATTAACATGGCCGGCGCGACCTCGGTGCGACGGCGACGGATGCGTTAACCCGGCAGTGGGCGCATTGAACAGGGCTATCAGGAGTGAATGAACAGCAATGATTGGCAGGATTCGCGGCACCCTGGTGTACAAGCAGCCCCCGGACATCCTGGTGGACGTAGCTGGCGTGGGCTATGAGGTCCAGGTGCCCATGAGTACACTGTTCCAGCTGCCCGGGCTGGGTGCCGATGTCACTTTGCTTACCCACTTTGTCGTTCGCGAAGACGCCCAGTTGTTGTATGGCTTCATTGACGAGCGCGACCGGGCCCTGTTCCGCCAGCTGATCAAGGTCACAGGCGTTGGCCCCAAGCTGGCGCTCACCATTCTTTCCGGTATGGATGCTACCCAGTTTGCCCGCTGCGTGCAGCACGATGATCTTTCTTCGCTGGTGGCTTTGCCGGGTGTCGGCAAGAAAACCGCGGAGCGGCTGCTGGTGGAAATGCGGGATAAGCTGAAGAGCTGGCTGGGACAGTTGGCCGACGGCACCGCCCCGGCGATGGCGGGGGCCGGTTTCAGCAGGCCGACTGACCATGTCGCCGATGCCGAGGACGCGCTGGTTACACTGGGCTACAAGCCGGCGGAGGCAAGCCGCATGGTGGCGGCGGTAAATGACGACGGCATCGACAGCAGCGAGGAGTTGATTCGCCGGGCCCTGAAAGCGGTGGTAAGTCGCTGATGATTGAAACAGACCGCCTTATCGCTCCCCAGGCCAGTGGCGATCGCGAGGAAGTCCTGGATCGCGCCATCCGTCCCAGAACCCTGGAGGAATATGTCGGCCAGCCTGCCGTATGTGACCAGATGGCCATTTTCCTGCAGGCGGCCCGCGGGCGCCGGGAACCGCTGGATCATACCCTCATCTTCGGCCCTCCCGGACTGGGTAAAACCACCCTCGCCAGCATTATCGCCAATGAAATGGGCGTTTCGCTAAAAACGACGTCCGGGCCGGTGCTGGAAAAAGCCGGTGATATCGCCGCACTGATGACCAATCTCGAACCCGGCGATGTACTGTTTATTGATGAAATCCACCGACTGAGCCCGGTCGTTGAGGAAATCCTGTATCCGGCGATGGAGGATTACCAGCTGGATATCATGATTGGCGAGGGTCCCGCCGCGCGCTCAATCAAGCTGGACCTGCCTCCTTTTACCCTGGTGGGCGCCACCACCCGCGCGGGTTTGCTGACCTCGCCCCTGCGCGACCGTTTCGGTATCGTGCAGCGGCTGGAGTTCTACCAGGTGGCTGACCTGGCGTCGATCGTGTCGCGGTCCGCCGCCATTCTCGGCATCCGCATCGACAGCCATGGTGCCACCGAGATTGCCCGCCGCGCCCGCGGTACCCCTCGTATCGCCAATCGCCTGTTACGGCGGGTGCGGGACTACGCCGAGGTGAAAGCAGATGGCCACATCAGCGCCGACGTGGCAGACCGGGCACTGGATATGCTGAGCGTTGACCGGCTGGGCTTTGACCACCAGGATCGGCGCCTGCTATTGGCGATGATCGAAAAGTTTGACGGTGGCCCGGTTGGGGTCGACAGCCTTGCCGCGGCCATTTCAGAAGAGCGCGGCACCATCGAGGACGTACTGGAGCCGTACCTGATCCAGCAGGGCTTCATGGTGCGCACGCCCCGCGGGCGCATGGTCACCCGCAATGCCTATCTGCATTTTGGCCTGCCCGTTGGCTTGGCTGCCGGGTCGAGCTCGGCGGAGACCGGGTCGAGCGATAAGCTATGAAAACGGCGGAATTTTCCACGATGCTGCGTGTCTATATCGAAGACACCGACGCGGGTGGTATTGTTTATTACGTCAACTACCTCAAGTTTATGGAACGCGCGCGAACTGAATTCATGCGCAGCCTGGGCTTTGGCAAGGATTACATTTTCAACCTGGACCTGATGTTCGTGGTAACGCAGGTGGCGATTCGCTATCACCGCCCCGCGCAGCTGGATGATATGCTGGAGGTGGGCGTAAAAGTTACCGAATTGCGCGGTGCGACCATGATCATGGCCCAGGAAGTGCATCGTGAAGGGCTGCTGTTGGCAGCCGCCGATGTCACCGTGGCGTGCGTGGACCGCGCCGGCATCACGCCGCGACGCTTGCCCACAGAGATGCTGGAATCCCTGCGCCTTGCGCAGGGCAACGGGAACGCAGGAGAGCCCCACACTTGGAATCACAACTAAGCATTATTGACCTGATCTTGCAGGCCGGCTTCACAGTGCAGCTGGTAATGCTGACGCTGCTGCTGGCGTCCATGCTGTCCTGGTACATGATCGTTCAGCGGTTCATCTACTTCCGCAACAGCCGGGAAGAAATGTTCCAGTTTGAAGAGCGTTTCTGGTCCGGTATTGATCTGTCGCAGCTGTACCGCGAGGGCAACGAGCGCGCGGCCGATGGCCAGACTATTCTGGGTATGGAGAGTATCTTCAGGTCTGGCTTCAAGGAGTTTTCGCGCCTGGCCAAGCAGCAGGAAATGGATTCCGAGGCAGTGATTGAGGGCTCTCGCCGGGCCATGCGCGTGGCACTCTCACGAGAGGAGGAGCGGCTGGAAAAGCACCTGTCCTTCCTGGCTTCTGTGGGTTCCACCAGCCCCTATATCGGCTTGTTTGGCACGGTGTGGGGTATCATGAACTCGTTCCGGGGTCTGGCAACTACCACCCAGGCGACCCTGGCGACTGTGGCGCCCGGTATCTCCGAGGCGCTGATAGCAACCGCCATGGGCCTGTTTGCCGCTATTCCGGCAGTCCTTGCCTATAACCGTTTTGCCAGTCGCATGGACATGTTTGTGAGCCGTTACGATACCTTCGTCGACGAGTTCTCCAGCATCCTTTATCGACAGGCTTACGCCGTTCGCGCCCGCGATAAGAAGGCGGGGTAGCGGTTACCGTGTCCAGGAACCGTAACAAGCACCGCGCCATGGCAGAAATCAATGTCGTGCCCTATATTGATGTGATGCTGGTGCTGCTGATCATTTTCATGGTCACCGCCCCGATGCTCATGCAGGGGGTCAAGGTCGATTTGCCCACTGCCAATGCGGAGCCCGTAGACGAGCAGGATAGCGAGCCGCTGATCATTTCCATCGATAGTACAGGTCAGCTGTACCTCAACCTGGGTGAAGACGAAAAGCAGGCGCTGACGCTCGCAACCATTACCCAAAGAGTAGGTGCGGTCATGCGGCGCAGCCCCAAAAAGCCCGTACTGGTGTGGGGTGATCGCGCAGTGGCCTATGGCGAGGTGGTGACCCTGATGGCGGCCCTGCAAGAGGCCGGCGCGCCCAGCGTTGGCCTGGTGACCGAGCCTCCGCAGTGAGTAGACCCGTGTACGCTAAAACCGGCGCGCCACGTATTGTCGTGCGACCGGCACTGGTTACCGTGCTCCTGCATGTGCTGGTGATTTATCTGCTGGCCGCCAACTGGACCAGTTCCGAGGAAATGGTGGTGCGCCCCAAGCCCGCTCCCAAAGTGATCAATGCGAAACTGGTTGATATCAGTCAGTTTCAGGCCAAGCCCGAACCTAAACCGGTGGAAAAACCGAGACCGAAACCCGAGCCCAAGCCCGCACCAAAACCCAAACCCGAGCCCAAGCCCAAACCCAAACCGGAGCCTAAGCCAGAGCCCAAACCAGCGCCAAAGCCCAAACCCGAGCCGAAGCCAGCACCCAAACCCGAGCCCAAGCCGGATCCCGGGCCCAGTCAGGCGGAACTGGCGGAGATGGCGCGCCAGGAGGCGGCAAAGAAAGCCGCCCAGGAGCAGGCTGCGGCAGCGGAGGCAACGGCGAAAGAGATGGCGGCCAGCTATGCTTCCCTTATCCAGCAAACCGTGGAGGGTCGCTGGAGCCGGCCGCCGAGTGCCCGCAATGGCATGGAAGTATTGTTGGCCATACAATTGATACCCACCGGTGAGGTGATTAGCGTTACGGTGCTCAAGGGCAGCGGCGATGACGCTTTTGACCGTTCGGCAGTGAATGCCGTAGAGCGTGCGGGCAGTTTTCCCGAGCTCAGGAACCTGCCGCCCCGGGAGTTTGAGCGGAACTTTCGGCGTTTCAGGCTGCTATTCAGACCAGAGGATTTACGTTACTGATGAAACACATGAGTGCACTGTTATTGGCGGCCCTGATGCTCGTGAGTATCGGCACACGGGCCCAGCTGGTTATTGAAATCACCCAGGGTAGGGACAACCCCACTGCGATTGCCGTGGCGCCCTTTGCCTGGCAGGGTACTGGCCCTGTGCCGGAGGATGTCGCCCAGGTGATCGACGATGACCTGGCCCGCAGTGGCCAGTTTGATCCGGTAGCCCGGGGCGATATGCTGGGCCGGCCGAGCAGCCAACAGGAGGTGTTTTACCGCGACTGGCAGGCGATTAACGCGGAATATCTGCTGATCGGGCGAGTCAACGTCACCGATGAGGTGCAGATGCGGATTGAATACGAGCTGTTTGACGTGGCCCGGCAAACGCGTGTTCTGAACGGCTACGAAGAGGGTCATGTGAATGAGGCGCGGATGCTGTCCCACCGGGTCGCTGACGAAGTGTACCAGCAGCTCACCGGTACTCGTGGTGCCTTTGCCACTCGCCTGCTCTATGTCTCCGTTACCCGGGTGCCCAACGGTAAAGACTACTTTCGCCTTACCCTGGCCGACTCGGATGGGGCCCGGCCCATTGTACTGCTGGAGTCGCGCGAACCGATCCTCGCGCCCTCCTGGTCGCCCGACGGCAAGGAAATTGCCTACGTTTCCTTTGAAACCAGTCGCCCGGCCATATTTCGCCAGGACCTGGCCAGCGGTGCCCGGGAGCAGCTCACCAACTTCAGGGGCCTGAACAGCGCCCCGGCCTGGTCGCCCGACGGCAATACCATGGCGATGGTGCTGTCCAAGGACGGCAATCCGGATATCTATCTCATGGATCTTGGCACCCGGCGCCTGACCCGTATTACGCGGCACTATGCCATTGATACCGAGCCCACCTGGATGCCTGACGGCAACGCCCTACTGTTCACCTCCGATCGTGGTGGCCGCCCGCAGATATACCGCTACGATTTGCGCAGTGGCGCTACCACCCGGGTGACCTTTGAGGGCAGCTATAATGCGCGCCCTCGCATGGCTCAGGACGGCCGCAACCTGGTGCTGGTACACCGCAGTGGAGAGGGTTTCCATATTGCCCTGTACGACATGGAAACCAGCCGTTTACAGATATTGACAAATACAGAGCTTGATGAAAGCCCCAGTATCGCACCCAATGGGTCTATGGTATTGTATGCTACCAAATCCGGCGACCGGGGCATTCTTGCCGCAGTCTCCGTGGACGGTGGAGTGAAGTTCCGTTTACCGGCGCGCGAGGGCGATGTCCGTGAACCGGCATGGTCACCCTATATGAGCCGCTGAACACGGTTTTGAAACCACTGATACCAACAATTAAATTGGAAGGATGAAAGCACAATGAAACAACTCCCTGTTGCTGGCAAGACACTCACCCTGCTCTTCGCAGCAGCATTTCTCGTGGCTTGTTCAAGCAAGGATACCAAGGAAGCCGATGCGGCTGCCGTCGCTGCCGCCGAAGCCGAGGCGCGCTCCATGGCCGAACGCTCTGCCGCTACTGCCGCTGCCAACGCCGCGAATGCCGAACAGCAGCGCCTGCAGGATGCAGTCGCCGCTGCCGGTAATGTATTCTACTTTGAATACGACAGCTCTACCCTGACGCCCCAGGCCCAGGACGCTCTCGATGCGCATATCGCGCTGCTGAACAACAACGATCGCAGTGTGCGCCTGGAAGGGCACACCGACGAGCGCGGCACCCGTGAGTACAACATGGCTCTGGGCGAGCGTCGTGCCAACGCTGTTCGCGACTACATGGGCGTTAGTGGTATTGCCAGCTACCGTATTGAAACGGTCAGCTACGGTGAAGAACAGCCTGTCGCATACGGTTCCGGCGAGGCCAACTGGTCGCAAAACCGTCGCGTTGAACTGAAGTAAGTACCCGGTAGACTATGCGTTATATCAGTAAAGCGCTGATTGCAAACGGGCTGGCCCTCGCGGTCGGTCCGTTCTGTATTGCGGTTCAGGCGCAGGATTACATCGACGTGGAAGCCGAAAGGGCAGCCGCTGCCGAAACACAGCCAGCCGGGCGCGCTGATCCTTATGGTGCAAAGCCGGCTCAGTCTTATCCGACCACCAGTTATGGTATCGGTGCTGCAGCGGGCACTCAGTCCCAGAGCGCTGCCAATAATAACCCCCAGGCCAATATGGCTGTTGCAGATAGAGGCGGCAATGCGGGCCAGTTACTGCTTCAGGTGCAGCAATTACAGCAGGAAGTGATGCGCCTGAATGGCCTCGTTGAAGAGCAGGGCCACGAGATACGCATGCTCAAGGAGAAGAGCCTCGAGCGTTACCTGGACCTGGACCGGCGTATCAGTCTGTTATCTGGTGGTGAGGCAGGAGCGGGTTTGCCGGTTATGCCCCCCGCGGGATCTGCGGCAGTCGAACCCGTGGCATCGGCAAATGTTGGCAACAATGCCCCTGTTGAACAGCCCGGTGAAGCACAGGCCTATCAGGCAGCTTACTCGCTGGTAAAGGCGCAGCAGTTTGACGGCGCCGTGCAAGCCTTTCAGCAATTTCTGCGCGATTACCCCGCAGGCCGTTTCACGCCCAACGCCCATTACTGGCTTGGTGAACTGTATTTGGTGACCACCCCGGCAGACATGGAGGCATCGCGACAGTCCTTCATGTTGCTGCTTGATCTCTACCCCAATGACTCCAAGGTGCCCGACGCTTTATTCAAGCTTGGCCGTATTCATTACGACAAAGGCAACCGCGAACGCGCGAGAGAGTTTTTTGATCGGGTAATACAGGATTTTGGTACGTCCCGTAGTGCGGCAGTAAAGCTGGCACAGGACTTTATCAGAGAGAATTACTGACCTCCCTGGCCGGTAATCGCAGCGCATGACAACTTTGCTTTCTCCCCTGTCGCAATCGGTATCCACCAGTGCGGCGCTAACGCTGCGTATTACCGAGATCTTTTACTCTCTCCAGGGCGAGGCCCGCACGGTGGGCCTGCCCACGGTGTTTGTGCGCCTGACCGGCTGCCCCTTGCGCTGCGTGTACTGTGATACCGCCTACGCATTCAGTGGTGGTGAAATGCAAAGCCTGGAGCAGATTGTCACCGCCGTAGCGGCCTACCAGCCTCGCTACGTGACCGTTACCGGTGGCGAACCTCTGGCCCAGAAAAATTGCCTGCCCTTGCTGGTGGCGCTGTGTGACGCGGGCTACGAGGTGTCACTGGAAACCTCCGGCGCATTGCCGGTGGCCGGCGTCGATCCCCGCGTATGCAAGGTGCTGGACCTGAAAACGCCGGCGTCTGCCGAGTGTCATCGCAATGACTACGGCAATATCGCCCTGCTCACCCGCAACGACCAGGTCAAGTTTGTGATCTGTGACCGCGAGGATTACGAGTGGGCGCGCTTCAAACTCGACGAATACCAGTTGCCCGGCAGGGTTTCGGACGTGCTGTTTTCCCCCAGCCACGGCCAGCTCCATGGCCGCGACCTGGCGCAGTGGATTCTCGACGACCGGCTGCCGGTGCGCCTGCAGCTGCAACTGCACAAACTGTTATGGGACGATGCACCTGGACACTGAACACAACAACGCCGGCAAACGTGCGGTTATCCTGGTCTCCGGAGGCCTGGATTCAACCACGGTGCTGGCCATGGCTCGCGCCCGGGGCTATCGCTGCTACGCACTGAGCTTTGACTACGGCCAGCGCCACCGCGCCGAACTCTTTGCCGCTGAGCGCGTCTGCGCCGCACTGGGTGACGTTGAGCACAAGGTAGTCAAGCTGAACCTGGACAGCATCGGCGGCTCCGCCCTGACCGATACCGCAATTGCCGTGCCGGAGGAGGAAACCGCCGGTATCCCGGTAACCTACGTGCCCGCCCGTAACACCGTATTCCTGTCCATCGCCCTGGGTTGGGCGGAAGTGCTGGCTGCGGACGATATTTTCATCGGCGTCAATGCCGTGGATTACTCAGGCTACCCGGACTGTCGTCCCGAGTATGTGGCCGCTTTCCAGACCATGGCCAATCTGGCCACCCGGGCTGGCGTGGAGGGGCAGACGCTGACGATCCACACCCCGCTGATGCATATGGGCAAAGGTGATATCATCCGTGCCGGCCTGGCATTGGGGGTGGACTATGCGCTTACCGTATCCTGTTACCAGGCTACCGACGACGGCCTGGCCTGCGGCAAATGCGATGCCTGCCGCCTGCGCCGGGAGGGGTTCCGTGAAGCCGGGGTCCCGGACACGACTCGCTATCTGTCGTAGAGGATTAATGATCACTTCTGCAGTAAAAAGCACTTGAGTTTTGCCGCCAGATCCGTAGTATACGCACGTTCTTTCAGGGCCGTTAGCTCAGTTGGTAGAGCAGTTGGCTTTTAACCAATTGGTCGCTGGTTCGAATCCAGCACGGCCCACCATACAAGCAAAAAATGCCACCCCAAAAGGGTGGCATTTTTTGTTTGTGGGGCTGCGCTCGTCTGGAGAGAGCCCACTGGTGGTCGTCACCGGCCTCATGCCACTTCATTGACCCTGCCATGCCCGCCTTAGTAGCATGCAGCGCAGGCCCTCCGACGGATGGTCCACGATAACAACAATTTGCGGTCCATCCGGACCGGTGAGGGGGGCATCATGACTGAGCATCTGAAGCAACCGGGCTTTAGGGAGCGGCTGGCCCAGCTTGGCTACCTTTTGAAGCACACATTCACACTGATCGGTCGCGATCCCGGCATCATCCGGCCATGGATTCGAATGACAGTCTACGGGCTGATCATGATCAACGTTTTCTTCCTGGGCATCCTGGCGATTACACTGGAATTTGGCGGAACAGGCACTCTCCTGCTGCTGGCGGCTGTATCGATGTTCTTCTACAAGCATTTCTATTACACACGGCAGGAGATGCGACAGAGCTGGCTGGTCAGTGAAACCCTACAGGGAAGGCAGCGAGGTGCCGGGGAGGCGGGCACACGGGTTGCCGAGCTCAAGTCGATTGTGCGGAGCATCGGGTGGATGGACATACTGGTGGCCTGGGCGATCAACATGGCGCAACGCAGTGCGAAAGCCGGTGCGTTGGTGCGGCTGTTCATGAAGGGTATCGAGGAAGTATGGGATCTGCTGAACCATTACCTGTTGCCTTCCGCGGCCGTGGATGGCTATGGTGTACGGGAAGGCGTTTCCCGGATGAAAATACTGCAGGACAATGTCCCCGAAACACTGGTCGGTGTGTTCGGAATCGATATAGCATCCCGTGCAGTGGGCGCAATCATGGGCCCGGTGTATTTCATTCTGATCCTGCTGGCCCTGGGTCTTGGCTTGTGGGTGGGCGAATCCGCTCCGGCCTTTTACGCGGGAGACATCAGGTCCATGTTGAATGGCGTGGAGGCGGAATTTCTGCCTGCGACGATGCACTTTTCCTGGCTACCATTGCTTCTCGCAATCTGGATCGGGAAGATGGGCAGCATGGTGCTGGAGAGAATGACCACATCAGTCAAAGTGATCTATTTCTCCATTTTCTATATGCGGATCACCCATCCCGACGACATCATTCCCGAGATACGCGGGGATCTGGATGGCTACCTGAAGATGGAGGACCCGGCCCCTTCTCCCGTCACGCCAGCGGGTGACGCAGTGCCGGAATGACCGGGAGTCGCAGTTCAATCAGTGCCATGCCCCACGAACGTAGCAAGGGAACCGACGCGTGGCAACGGAGTCTCAACAGGCATGACAGATCCGCTCAAGCAACAGCGGCGCATGGGGCTGGGCATGCAGGTAATTACCTGGGTATTGATCCTGGGCATGCTGAGCTGGTATTTCACCGGCCTCATCGATCGCCAGCACAACCCGAACCAGCAGGTGACGACCATGCTCGTCGAAGATGGCGTGCGCGAGGTGGTCCTGACGCGTAACCGCCAGGGGCACTACGTCACCAGCGGGGCGATCAACGGCCACCCGGTCGTATTCCTCCTGGACACAGGTGCCACGGGCGTGGCGATTCCCATGCACGTCGCCGAGCAACTGGCGCTGCCCCGGGGCCGCGCCTTTGTCACCCGCACGGCCAATGGCGACAGCACCAGCTACGCGAGCCGCCTGGACAGCGTCAGCGTCGGCGACATCAAACTCCATGATGTGGAGGCCGGGGTGGCCACAGGACTGCGCACTCGGGAGGTGCTGCTTGGCATGTCCTTCCTGCGCCACATCGAGTTCACCCAGCGCGGCGATACGCTAACCCTGCGTCAGTACCCGCCAGGGTGAAGCGGTCAGGGCGCCCGGCGCAGCCCTGCTGGCCCGATTACACGCCCCTGACGAACCCTCCGCTTGAGAGCTATACTCTTCGCTGGTCCGCTCCCACGTAATAATTTCGGTTTCGGAGGCAATACAGCCCGATGAATTTACCTTTTAAAACCCCAGCCATTAGCGGCATGCTCAGCGTTGTATGGTTGTTCCTGTCTGTTGCGCTCAACGCACAGGAATATGACAAGCAAGAACGCGTCGATTGCAACCAGTTACGCCAGTACATCTTCAGTTGGCAATTTATTGATCAGTGTGGGATGCAGGTCCGCGGCGGCAGTAGTCGCGGCGCGGATGTGACCTTAGCGGAGGAGCCACATCCCGATTGGCTGGCGTTGCAGGAACCGGGGATTAAGGATTTCCAACTCGATCGTCGGGCCATATTGGCCATGGCTGGCCCCTATCGCACCACTTTCGATTTTCTGGAGATTGTCGGCTATCGCCCCGACTTCAAGCCGGCGGCTCCCTATCAATCCTGGGGCACCGAATATGTCTATGTGATTGCGGACACAGGTGATTTCATCAGCTTACAGCACATCATGGTGATGATGTACAAAGAGGAAGATGGCACGGTCTCCGAGCCGCTGGTGATGAAGCACTGGCGGCAGGATTGGCAATATGAAAAACGCGACATCCTTGTCTATGCCGGGAACAGTGAACGCGAACACCAAAAGTATTCAGCCGGGAAGTCTCGCGGTACCTGGGCACAAGCAGTTTATCAGGTGGACGATTCTCCGCGTTACGAAGCCATCGGTCGGTGGCGGCACTTGCCCAATTTTTCAACCTGGGAGAGTGAGGAAACCTGGCGACCATTGCCACGCCGTGAGTCCAGCGTTCGCGACGATTACGACGTATTAATCGGCACCAACAGTCATACCATTACTCCCGCCGGCTGGGTACACGAGCAGGAAAACTACAAGACACGGCTGAATGCGCAGGGCCAGCCGGAAGGTGACGCGCCGTATCTGGCAAAAGAAATCGGCGTGAACCGATATGAGCGCATCAAGGATTTCGATTTTGCTGCCGGTGATCGTTACTGGCAGCGCACGGCCTCTTTTTGGGCGGATGTTCGCGAATCATGGCGAGAAATCATTGATAGCAACAAGCGCTTCACCCTGAAAAAATCGGTCGATGGGGTGCCGCTGTTTTCGCCACTCTTTGCCTATGCACAAGAAGTTTACGATACCGATGATTACGAGGCGGCGGAGGGAAAAGCCTTTATCGAAAACACGTTGCGCGCCTACGTTGAAGAATAACCGGGATCGGGTTTTCGCCTGGCCGCTATCCCCGGGAAGTGATCAGCGCGTGCCGAGGTCCAGCTGACCCTCGCGGCTCACGCGCAGGGTTCCGCCAAATCCCTTGCGTGACAGTTTTGCGTTGAGCCGGTAGGGCAAGCTTTCCTCCGCCGGGTTCGATATCAGGTCGCGAATCAGCGCGAGTGAGCCGAACATGCCCGCGGCCACTTCAAGCTCGGCCACGCTCTCACTGTACGCATTAACCTTCAGCCCCTTGTTACTGACGCCGGACAGCACTTTCGAGTCGCGGATGAATACGTCGTAGGCCATACCCTGGATTTCCAGGGGAATCGGGTTGGGGTTGACTATGCGCAGTCGCACCAGGAATCGTGCCTCCATACCCTGGCTCGGCATGGGTTCGAGGCCAAGGAGTTCGATCCCGGGCTTGTCGAAGTCCATGCCCCCGATGCTGGCGCAGCCTGTGGCAAGCATAAAAGCCAGCGCGAGCAGAAACCCCGCCAGTCGTGTTGAAGTCGGAGCGCCACTGGATTGTTTCCGGATATTCATGAGCCACACTATTGAGTTGAAAGCCGCTTAACAATATCTTTTATCAGGAGGGCTTTTGCAATAGTGTCACACACCCGGCACGTCATTTCGGCCAGCTATCGCATCGGGCCGTTGTTTTCACGCCATAAGCAGGAAGGGCCAAACGATGAAGTTTTACTCGCGCAAATGGGTCAAGCCGGAAAACCTCAACCCCCACGGCAGCCTGTTTGGTGGCCAGCTGCTTAGCTGGATAGATGAGGAGGCAGTGATCTTCGCCATGTGCCAGCTCGGTGACAATCGCCAGCTGGTGACCAAGTTCATGTCCGAGATCAACTTCGTCAGCTCGGCGCGCCAGGGGGATATCATCGAGATGGGTGTTGAAGTGAGCGCCTGCGGCCGCTCTTCGGTGACCTTGCGCGCAGAGGTGCGTAACAAGATCACCAGGGAGACCATCATTTCCATCGATCGCATCGTGTTTGTCAATCTGGACGCGGAAGGGCGGCCTGCACCTCACGGGTATCTCTGGCCGGGGGAAGATATCAGTTAGGTTCTGGTCCGGCACTGTCGACGGGATGTGTGGGTCTGTGGGGCCGGGTGTGATTTTCGACACGACCCCCGGATTGCCCAGCTCGCATGCTAAATCATCACGACCGGCTCTCAGTCCGTGTCCTCAAGCGCAGGCGTCGGCCGTACCAGGATCTCGTTGACGTCCACGTTCGGTGGCTGCAGTAGCGCCCAGGTCACTGCCCGGGCGACATCATCCGGTTCCAGTGCATTGTCCGGGGGCGTATCGAAGAAGCCCGTATTAACCATGCCCGGCTCTATCAGCGTTACCCGGATGCCGCTACCGCGCAGCTCCTCCCGCACGCCGTAGCCGATTGCGGAGACCGCCCACTTGGTAGCGCTGTACATGGAGCCGGGGATTGTCGTGCGACCGGCGGCGGAGCCGGTCAGTAGCAGGTGGCCGCGGCTCTCACGTAATGCCGGCAGGCAGCACTGCAGGGTTAGTCCGACGCCATAGATATTGGTCAGGATCATGTCGCGCCAAGCTTCGGTATCGGCACCGCTGAAGCCTCCGGCGGAGCCGCCGCGACCCGCGTTGGCGAACACGGCGTCGATCCGGCCGAAGGCCGCGAGACCGTCATCGACCATGGCCTGCTGGTCTTCCAGGCGCTGTACATCGCACTGCGCGATACAGGCGCGCTTGCTGCCACCCAGCTCATCCTGCAGCTGCCTGAGCTTGTCCGCGGAGCGTGCCGCGAGAATCACCCGATATCCTGCGTGCGCAGCTGCCTTCGCGGTCGCGGCTCCGATGCCGGACGACGCACCCGTGACCAACAAAACCGGATCTGCCATGGCCTGTGCTCCCTCGTCAGAATGTTTTCATGCAGTATAGACGGTGTAAACGGCCGGCGACGGACTAGACTGTGACGGAACATGAGGGAAGAGAGTTGTCGATATCTGCAAGCATGGTTAGACTCGAGGTTAGCCTTTGTTAACCGGCGACTGCCTGCCTTGCGGGAATACGATGCGGTTGATTGAGAATTTTGCGACAAGACGCCGGTGGGAGACTGAGATGGCAAACGCTTCAGGACAATTAAAGCGGTGGCTATTGGGGGGATTTCTGGTGCTCGGTATTGGCAGTACTCAGGCAAGCTCGCCGCTCACGGCAGGCCAGCCATTGCCGCCCCTGTTAATCGACAACCAGGGCGAACTCCTGCTTGAGGACGGTCGTCGCCACTTCCAGTCCTGGCATTCGGACAGCGGACTCGGGCAGCCGCAGGTTATCCAGTATATGGCCGCGCGCATCTCCACCAGCAAGCTTAACGAGCCCCTGACCGACGCCCTCAAGGGCGCCGAATTTCCGCCGGGTACGCTGCGGGTTACCACGATCCTCAATCTGGCGGACGCCGTCTGGGGTACGCGCGGCTTCGTGCTGGGTGAACTGGAAAGTAACAAGAAGATGCACCCGGAAGCCATCCTGGTTGCGGATGAATCCGGTGCCGGGCTGGAGCAATGGCAATTGGCGGCAAAGAACTCCGCCATTGCCGTGGTCTCCCCGGACGGGGTCATCGCACTGGTCCACGAAGGCGCGTTGGACAGCGCCGGGATCAGCCAGGTGCTGGCCATGATCCAGGGCTGGATCGAGCCGCAGTAGTTGCCAGCACTGTTTTTCCTGAAAGCGGCAGTCAGCGCGATTGCGTATCCGACGTACCCGAGGGACTGGCGTACTGATCATTCAGCGACTGCACAAACTCGTCGGCCTCCGCCAGTACCTTTTCCAGCTTGCGCCGCTGCAGCGGCCCCCAGCCGCGCGGCGATGCGCTGGCCAGGGAGCTCCACCAGCCCTGGACATTCCAGCCAAAAGCCCGCTCCACTGCCTTGCGATCCCGGGCCGGCTCCTCTTCGCTGCGCTGCAAGCGCCGTAACACGCTGCGCCCCGCCAGTTCCCGTAATTTGCTGTGCAATAACAGAATCAGTACCGCGGCGATCGCCACCACCGCAATCTGGTATTCCATCTCCAGGCGGGCAAAGGGTGTCAGGTAGAAACCCTCCCAATGGCCTCCCTGCCAGCTCCACCACGCCAGCAGCCCCGCCAGCAACGCGAATACCGAACCGCTGAGCCACAGGGTACGGCGGCGCCAGCTGCGGCGCGCCTCGGACAGCCGCGGTACCAGTACATCGCGGATATGCTTGGCGGTTTTTTCCAGCACGCCCACCACCCGGTAGGCTCGTTCCACCTCGACCTGGCGGATGCGCGCTTCGATATCGTCGAGGTCTTCGTCGCGCTTGCGCTCAAGGCGCTCCTTTACCTGCGGGTCCTCTACCTGGAGCGTTACATCGCGCGCATAGATGCGATAGAAGCGGCCGGCGGTCAGGCCTTGCTGGGCCAGGGCCCGTTGCCAGGCCGCGACCACTTCCTCGGGATTGTCCTCCCTCGCGGTGTTGTCGATCTGGTTCAGGATGTAGAGGAACTTGGTGGAATCCGCGCGCTGCACGGTATTGCCCACCAGGTGCTTGAGGGTGTCGGGCATTGCCCCGGGCTCGGGATGACGGGCGTCGAAAAAGACCAGAACCAGATCTGACAGGTCGATGATATGGTCGGTAATCATCAGCGTTGAATTACGCTGCATATCGGCATCAAAGCCCGGTGAGTCAATGAAGATCTTGCCGCGCAACGACTCCGCCGGCACCGTCTTCAGCTGCAGGTAGGAGTCCACCCGGCGGCCCTCGCCCGCAGCCACGTCCTCAATATCACGGCTGATCTGGTAGAACGGGAACCGCGGGTCGCTGTCCAGTGCCAGCCCCGGCAGCGAAGTGGAGGCAGAGCCGCTGCCAAAGCAGATGACGGTAAACTTGTCGTCCACCGCCTGGTTGCCGGTGCGTTGCAAGTCCTGCCCTACATACTGGTTCATGAAGGTGGATTTGCCGGCGGAAAAGGTTCCCAGTATCGAGATGACCGGCCACCAGGACACCTGCGTCGCATAGGAGTCATCGGGATCCATCAAACCGAGTTTGCGGGCGACCCGGTCCAGCTTCTGGAAACTCTGGACACAGCCCGCGAGGATCGGGTTTTCCTGCTTGAGGTGTTGCTCCAGGCGCTTGATTCGCTCCTGTGTCACGCTTTTTGCCATGCCAGCTCTCCGCAGTGAATACGCCTTCACTATAGAGACCTTCCCTTCCATGTGCCAACATGCATAAAACACCTTGCAATGCGTTGCTCGACCAATTGCGCGGGAATTGACCCCTGTCCCGCACCCGGTTGGCGCATGTGGTAGCGTAAGGTCTGGTGAATATTCTGGAATAATCGGAGGCTCATGTGTTGGAACGGCTGCAACGCCGCTTGGGACTGCAGACTATTCCCGGGGTTTTTTTCACCTCGGCCGGGATAGCCACGCTCTTTGTTGCCGTGGCGGTTCCCTTTGACGAGGCCGTTGCCCGGAATTTCGGGCTGCTGACCGGTTGGCTGGCCCGGAATCTTGGCTGGTTCTACATTCTCACGGTCAGTACCCTGCTGATCTTCCTGCTTGGCCTTGCGGTGAGCCGTTACGGCAATATTCGCCTGGGAGCAGACGACAGCCGCCCCGATTATTCGAACCTGACCTGGTTCACCATGCTGTTCGCCGCCGGCATTGGCACCATCCTGATGTTCTGGGGCGTGGCGGAGCCGGTATCCCATTTTGCCAATCCACCCTTTGCCGGCGTGCAACCTCGCTCGGAGCAGGCTGCCGGCGATGCCATGACGATCGCGCTCTATCACTTTGGCCTGCATACCTGGACCATCTTTGCCATGCCGGGACTGGCGATCGGCTATTTTGCCTACCGGCACAACTTGCCCATGCGTATCAGTAGCCTGTTTTATCCCATCCTTGGGGAGCGGGCGTTCGGGCCCTGGGGCTGGGCGGTGGATGTGGTTGCCGTATTGGGTACGCTATTTGGGGTGGCGACCTCCCTGGGGCTGGGGACTTTGCAGTTGAACAGCGGCCTCAATTACCTGTTCGGTATCCCGTCCACCGGCCCGGTCCAGGTTATTCTGATCGTGATCATCACCAGTATCGCAGCTACTTCGGTAGCCCTCGGGCTCGACCGGGGAGTACGCCGGCTGTCCCAGCTCAATATTGTGCTGGCCATGACCTTGCTGGCGTTCGTGCTAGCCGTGGGGCCAACCGTGTTTATTGCCGAGGGCATGGTGCAGAGTGTGGGAGATTATGTCGACGCCCTGCCGTGGCTGGCTTTCTGGACCGAGACCTTCACGGAGAGTGACTGGCAGCGACAGTGGACTCTGTTCTACTGGGCCTGGACCATTTCCTGGGCGCCCTATGTGGGTATTTTTATCGCCCGAATTTCCCGGGGAAGGACGATCCGCGAGTTTGTCGCCGGTGTGCTGTTTGCGCCCACGGCCTTCACCCTGGTGTGGTTCGGGATCTTCGGGTTATCCGCCATCCAGGTGGAGATGAGTGGCCAGGTCGCACTGGCCGAGCAGGTGCGGCAGGACCCTTCCGTCGCCATCTTTGCTTTCCTGGAAACCCTGCCGCTTGCAGGCGTGGCATCGGGCCTGAGTGTGGTCATCATCGTTATTTTCTTCACTACCTCATCCGACTCCGCGTCCCTGGTGATCGATATGCTGACCCGGCGGGACGATCAGCCCTCCCTGGTGCGCCAGCGCATCTTCTGGGCCGCGGCGCAGGGTGCTATTGCCGCCACCCTGTTGCTGGCCGGAGGGCTGGATGCCCTGCAGAATGTTATTACCGCGCTCGGTCTACCCTTCTGTATTTTGCTGATTTTCATGGCGGTGGCGCTGTTCAGGGCGCTGCGTGCTGATTATCGGGGTTACAGTATGAACGAACTGGTTCAGGGACGCGCCTTCCCGGAAGTGGAGGCTGCCTCCGAAATCACCCAGGAGAATGAGTATGTATCGGAAACTGTTGATCGCTATTGACCCGGAAGACGACGGCGAGGGCAAGCGTGCCCTGGAGGCCGCCATGGACCTGCTGGCCGAGGATGGGGAGCTTCATCTCGCCAGTGTCTACAGCCCGGGTGGTGGCGGGTTCTTCCCGCACGTTACGGAACAGGCGCCTGAGCAAAAAGAGGTCGAGGTCGGGGCAGTGCTGGATCTCCTGGTGCGCAAATACCTGCCCCTGAATCGCAGCGCAAACCTGCATGTACTCGCCGGGAACGCGGGTGAAAAACTGGTGGGCCTGGCGGGCCAGCTCTGTGCTGACCTGATGCTGCTGGTGTCCCGGGGCAGCAGTGGTCACTGGCCCTTGCGCCGGGCGACCGTGGAGTACGTCTCGGTTAATGCCCCCTGTCCGGTACTCGTGCTGCCGTCACTGGAGAAGTCGGAACAGGCAGACGGTTCAGCATAGCAGACAGCTGAAAAGTCAAAGAGTGGCCGGTCGTGCATCGGCGGCATGCTCATGGTAAATCAAGGTTTTCACATAATAGTAACCGGGAGTAAATGGTATGCAGGACCTTGATTTTACAGACAAGACCGTACTGGTTACCGGCGGCGGCGCCGGTATCGGCAAAGCGATTGCGGAGGCCTTCGCGGCCCGGGGCGCGGCGCTGGTGGTGGCGGAGATCGACCCGGAGCGGTGCCGGGAACTGGAAGCCGCGCTGTCGGAACAGGGGGTGGCCGCCCTGGTCTCCTGCACCGATATCTGTGACAGCACCGCGGTGAATACGCTAATGGAACAGGTCCGGCAACGGTTTGGAGGCCTGGATGTGCTGGTGAACAACGTCGGCGATTTTCTGGGCATTATCAAGCCTTTTGCCGCCTGCACCGATGAGGATCTCGACCGGCTCTACTCGGTCAACCTGAGGCATATCTTTACCGTTACCCGGGCAGCCATTCCCCTGCTACAGGCCCGCGGCAAGGGCGGCAGTATAATCAACATCTCCTCCATTGAAGCCTTCCGCGGCATTCCCCTGGTTACTACCTACTGCGCCTTCAAGCATGCGATTACCGGCTTTACCCGCAGCCTCGCTTTGGAGTTGGGGCCGGAGGGAATTCGCGTTAACGCCATCGCGCCGGAAACGACCGAGACCGCGCAAGTGCGCCCATCCGAGCTGATCGCGCCCGAACACCAGGCGCATACCCGGCGCTGGATACCGCTGGAGCGTTTCGGTACCCCCGAGGATGCGGCGGGTTGCGCATTGTTCCTCGCGTCCGGCCTGTCGGCCTGGGTGACGGGCACTACCATCAACCTCGACGGTGGCGCACTGGCGGCGGCGGGCTGGTACCGGGATCCTAACGATCTGTGGACCAACGTACCCGTGGTAACCGGCAATGGGTTCAACTTCTAGAAGGACGGCTCCTGCAGCCGGCGTTCATCCCGGGCAACAACGGTGAGGTCGCGCTGCAGATAGCGGGCCTCGCCATCCCGCAACGCGATGACATCCTGATAGCGGATGTACATGTCCAGACACAGCCCCTGGTCTTCCTGCTGGTAGAAATGTGAGGCGACACAGTATGTCTCGCCGCGGTAGAGGTTGCCCTGCCACTCGCCGCTGGTCTGCCCGAGCAGGTGAAAGGTGCTGTCAAACTGGCGCAGAAACTCGAGATTGGCAATGAATACGGTGCGGGATTCAGCCCGGAAGCCGGGCCCCTCCTGAGTAAATTCCGGCCACATGATAGTATCCATGGCGGCGAAATCGCGATTATCCACCAGCTGCGCATAACGCGCGGCCAGGGTTCCGGGCAGCAGGTCCTGGTTCATTGGCTTTCCCTGAAGTGGGCCACCAGTTCGGCAATAGTCCCCGCTACGCGTCCGGTGCCGTAGCCCAGTTCCTTCACGCCCTCGGGCTGGTAGCTGACGGTGGCGCCGCGGCCGGCAAACATGATGATATCCGGCAGCAGCGGGTGTTCCTCACTGCGGACCTCGAGGTCCTGGGGATTGCCCACGGCGTCGCACCACAGTTGAAAGTAGGCCTTCCAGCTCAGGTTCTGGTCCCCCACCAGATACGCCCGCCCACTTTCGCCATGTTCCAGCGCACCGAGTACGGCCTCGGACAGGGAAGGCGTGGTGATATGGTTGGTGCCCCCTTCCGGAGCAAACAGGGGCACGCCTTCCATCAGGCCCGCGGCGTAGAGGTAGTTGTAGTAAAGATGCTCGACCTCGAGGCCGGGCAAATGACCCAGTACAAAGGGGGCGTTCAGGCTGCAGACGGCAAAACTCTCGTCGCTCATGGCCCGGATGGAGTCATCGGCCAGCTTGCGTGATCGCACATAGGGGCTGACCTCGATCTTGTCCGGTGCCACCTGCGGATAGAAGGTGCCGATATAGGCCGCGCGCTTGATGCCCGCTGCCTTGGCGGCGGCGAAGAAGCGCGGAATGCCTTCGCTGTTATAACGCGTGTAGAACGCGTCCTCGGTCATCGAGCCGTCCTGGGGCAGCTGGCGAATGTCCACACCCGCGGCAAAGACCAGCCAGTCAAAGCCCTGGAGGCGGCCATCCGCGACATCATCGTCCACGTAGTGCGTGGGAATGAAGGGGAATCCGGCCAGCGCGGGTACCGATGGCGCGGAGCGCGCCATGAGAGTGACATCATGCCCCTTGTCCGCCAGAAATAATGCTGCGTGTCCGCCAATCAGGCCGGTGCCGCCCACAACCAGTACTTTCATGCGCTCTCTCCTTCATCAAGTCGTGCTGGATGCGCCAGCCATTTGGAGGCCGCGCAATCGAAGCTTGAGTCTATCGGGAACGGTGGACCGTTGCTAAGTGGTTGGCGGGTATTCGCTGGTCCTCGCAGCCAAAAAATGCCGGGCGGCCTACCAATCCATACGGAGCGTAAGAAAAGGAGGCTGTGGGACGCAGGTGACTCTCGGGGTCCTGCTCCGGTACCCTGTAGCTATTCGAGGGAGCGTGCCGTTACCAGCTGACCTGAAGCTGCTCGAGACCGCGGAACAGGAAACCAGGCCGCCACTGTGGATTATTGGTGTCTGCGCGCAAGTCGGGGAATCGCTCGGCCAGAGCCCTTAGTGCCACATCACCTTCCAGCCGCGCAAGTTCGGCTCCCACGCAAAAGTGGATGCCGCCGCCAAAGGCGAGATGGTGGGCTCCGGACCTGTCAATATCGAATTCGTCGGGTTTGGGGAAGACCTCGGGGTCGCGGTTGCCGGCGGCGAGTACGGCAAGCACCCGTTCTCCGGCCTTTACGGTCTGTCCACCGATGTCGGTATCGTGGAAAGCAGTGCGGTAAGTGGCGATCAGTGAACTCTCGTAGCGCAAAATCTCTTCAGTGGCGGCAAGTGACAGATTCGGATTACCGACGAGTTTGCGCCACTGCTCCGGGTATTGCTGTAGAGTTAGTATGCCATTGCCAATCATGTGCGCCGTGGTCTCAAACCCTGCACCGAACAGGGCAATGGCAACTGTCACCATTTCCCGCTCAGTAAGTTGGCTGTCGCCCTCGCGAGCGTTTAGTAACGCCGTGGCCAGGTCGTCTTGTGGGTGTGTCCGCCGGCGATCAAAAACTGATTTGAAAAATTTCTCAAGAAAGTCGATTTGACGATTTGCAAGCGCCAGTTCATCGGCATCAAGAGGTCGCATCTCAAGCACCAGAAAAGAGTCTGCAATTGCCTGGTTTAACTGATCCAGGAGTGAATCGTCGGCTTCTTCCTCACTGATCCCCAGCATGTTGCACATGACCAGAGTGGGCAGCCGGTAGGCGAAATCATGTATCAGTTCCATCGACTGGCGATCTACGAAGCGATCGAGCAGACGGTGGGTGATGGCCTCAACATCCGGGCGCATCTCTCGTACACGCTTTGCGGTCAGTGCTTTGGAAACCAGGCCGCGAATACGAGTATGTTTCGGTGGATCCTGATAAACAAAAACCTCGGATAACCAGCGATAGGAGGAGTGTGCAAAAACATCAAAGTCTTGCCCATAGTACAGCTGGATGTTGTTGATAAAATCGCCTTGGCCGAAATTCTTGCGGTCGATAATAATTGAACGCACATCCTCGTAACGAGTTGCTATCCAGAAGCCGGCATCATTCCAGGCAAGAGGTGTGGTACTGCGCAAGTTAGCAAAGGCTGTGTGAGGATCGGCAATGATGGCGGGGTCCCTGGGATCAAAATGTATTCGTGGGCGCGTGCCGGTGGTCGCTGCTTGCATTGTCATCATTTTTTCTCCGTTGGATATCGCATATCAAAAATGTCCTGTCAGGCGTCGCGCTCGAAGCAAGGAATGAAGCCGTTACCGCTTCGCTCAATCCAGATAAAGTGAGCACCCCCAAAGTGGGCTGGGACGAGGCGGGCATTAGTATCTGCGGCCAATGCCAGGATTTTCTTTCGGCTGGCTTGGGCAGCCGCCGAATCTTCGCAATATACGCTGTTCCAGTCGGGCTGAAATACCTGGGCAGGATGGTGCAGGATGTCACCCACAAAGAGGGCATGATCTCCTTTGCTGTCCAGGTGCAGAACGAGATGCCCCGGCGTATGCCCCGGGTAAACACTTACGGTCACTCCAGGCGTTACGCTATGTCCATCATCCACCAGTTGCGCTTGTCCAGCATCGAGAATTGGCTGCACACTGTCCTCGAAAACGTTGGTATTGACCTCAGCGCCAGTGGCGGAGGGGCGGGGGCCGTCTGTCTGGATGGGATCCCAATAGGTGCGCTCTATGCGGGAAAATAAATAGCGTGCTCTCGGGAAGGTTGGCACCCAGTGACCGCTCTGCAAGTGTGTATTCCAGCCGACATGGTCAATATGAAGGTGGGAGCAAATCACCACGTCGATGTCTTCAGGCTTGAATCCCGCGGCTGCCAGGTTGGCCAGAAAAGGTGTGTTCAGTTCACCGAACACGGGGATGCCTGGACGCTCTTTATTATTGCCGGCTCCAGTGTCATAAAGGATGGTCAGGTCGCCGGCCTTGATTACCCAACTCTGCAAAAAGGCATACAGACTGTTGCTTTCCGGCCGGTAGAAAGAATGAGGGATCTGCTCGACAAAACCCGCGAATTCGCAGGCATCAAATCCCGCGAAGAGTTGCTCGGGACTGGCGAATTCGCCTTGCCACTCTTCTATGTTATGAATCTCGAAATCGCCCGTAGTGAAGCTCAGCATATAGCATCCCCTTGGTATAGATCATCCGCTGCTGGCCTGCGCTGCGTCACTATAGGATGACACCCATGCGGCGCAGGATTGGCGCAATATCATTACCAAACCGCTGCAGATCCCGTTCATAGTCCTGCAATGTGATCATTACTGCATCTACTCCACTGTTATATATGGCTCGCAGCTGTTCGGCTACCATCTCGGCATCACCCAGTAATGGCAGGCCACCACCGCTGGCGGCAATCAGGTTCTCTGTGAATTCATCGAAGGAGCCACTCCCCGCACTGATATCGTTAAGCCAGTTGTGAGCGGCCTCGCCGTCCTTATGGGCTATGATCTTTTCCAATTCTGCCTGAGCCTCAGTTTCCGTATCGCGCCAGAGCAGGAACGGAAAGATCGCGGTCTTTACCCGGCGCCCCTGTGCTTCGGCTTGCGCCGAGATGGCGTCAACGAGGCGCGGCAACGCATCGATACTAGCGCCCGACATAAATGACCAGTCGCATAGTCGTGCAGTCATGGCTTGAGCGTCCGCAGAAACGCCGGCATTCGCAATGTCCGGCATTTTCTTCGGCCGCGGCAGTGATATTCCATCTTTGATTGAATACCAGTCCGAACGATGGTTTACCAGCTCACCATTATTATCCCAAAGACCACGCAGAATCTTGATGAATGCCGACGTGCGTTCATAGCGGCGACTGTGGTCATCCAGTGTCAGACCCATCATGTCGAACTCACGTTGGCTCCAGCCGCTGACAACATTGAGTCCCCAGCGGTCGCCGCTGATATGGGCAAGGGTTGCACCGATCTTGGCGATTACCATGGGATGGAACAGGGGGACATGAACCGTAGAGAAGATCTTGATGCGCTGGGTGGCGCGCAACAGGGCGGCAGCCCATGTGGTGGTCTCCAGTGATGTGCCTAGATAGTCGGTCTCACCACCGAATCCGCGCCAGCGACTGACCGGAAACAAGTACTCGAATCCCAAACTCTCCGCCAGTTGCGCAATGCGTTCGTTATTTGGGTACTGCCACTGCTCCGGGACAAGGCCGTGAGTAGAAATGGAGGGCATATTTGAGCAATTGGGCATGAACACGCCGAGGGCAAGTGGTTCTCTTCTGGACATTTACAATCCCTGCGCGAAGTTATTGAGGAAACCCCGCGTTAGCGGGGTTCCGGGGTCGTGATCAAAACTCGTATATCACACTGGCGCCATAGGTGCGCGGTGGCAGCATGGAGCCGACTCTGACTGAGTTGTAGAGTGGGGCCGTGATGATATTGTTGGAAATGATCTCCTCGTCGGCGAGGTTTCTGCCCCACAGGCTTAGCATCCAGTTGCCACCGGCGAAAGCATAGTCGGCACTGGCGTTGAGGAGACCATAGCCGTCCTGATAAGCATCTGCACGATTCCACTCGGTGAAGAAAATCTCATCCTGGTAGTACACTTCCCCGCGCAGTCTCAGTTCGCCACTACCCATGCTCGTTTCGTAATTAACTCCCAGTTTGGCGGTGTATTCGGGTGCATTTGGCAGGGTATTGCCGCTGAGGTCAGTTATGGCAAAGTTGTTGGCATAGTCACCGTTAAAAAACTCTTTGTATTCGGCGCTGAGATACGTCGCGAAGACATCGACGGAGAAGCCGCCACCCAGTGCGGCATTCAGTTCCAGCTCAATACCGTAGTTCTCGGCTTCCGCAGCGTTTATCGTGGTCACTGTGCTGGTAGCATCGACAAACGATATTTGCAGATCCTGGTAATCATAGTAAAAGCCTGCGAGTGCCCAGGACAGAGTGCCGTCTTCTCGACTCCATTTATAGCCCACCTCAAGCGCGTCGACTGTCTCCGGATCCAGAGGGTCGCTCAGGCTGCCGGTGTTGATGACACCAGATTTGAAGGCTTGAGTGTAGGTTGCGTAAAGCAGCGAATTGCTGCCGCTGCGATACTCAAGGGTCAGGCGTGGGGTGATGTCGTCCCAGTCGGCAGACTTATCGGTACTTATATCGATGCCCGCAGCGTCGAAGCGGAAAAAGCCTGTACCTTTCCGCTCCTCATAATTGTAGCGCAGTCCCGCTATAACCGTAAAACTGTCGCTCAAGGGATAGGTTATTTCCGCAAAGGCTCCATAGGCAGTAATGTCAACCTCCCCGTTCTGCTCGTAACGTCCGCTGTTAATAACATCGCCAATTGGGGTGCCACACAGCTCAGGCGCAAGCAGGAAACAGGAATTTTCGAGTGGCACCAGGACATTGCCATAAAGTTCTTCCTCCAGGTACATCACGCCTGCCAGGATGTCGTAACTGTCACCGGAGAAATTAAGCACGAATTCCTGGCTCACGGACTCGCTTTCTTCCACATAGTCGTTGCGGCCGAACAGGTTGACGGCGGTCGAGTCCAGGTCGTCCCGAAGGAAGCGATCGATCCCTTGAAGCGATGTAATGGAGCGGAGACTAAGGCTCTCACTGAAATCAAAAGTCAGCGTCAGAACGCCACCGTAGCCCTCTCGCTGGTTGATGGCCTCCTGGTCGGAGTAGATGTCATACAGACTGCCGCCGACATCAAAAACCGTTTCTCCACCAAGGAAGAGCACTGCGAAAGGGGCGCCTCCAGCTGAACCCGCGGAGGGACCAAAATAATGGAAGCCAAAATTATTGTCGTCCTCTTCGTAATACTGCAGTGACAGATTGGCATCCCATTTTGCGTCGGGTTTGTAGGCGATCGTTGCCCGATAGGCCTGGGCGTCGCGATCGTCAATATCCTCGCCACTAAACAAGTTGTCGCCGTATCCATCGCGCTTTTCAATCTTAGTGGCGAGGCGGACGCCCAGCTCAGGCGTGACCGGCAAGTCCACTGCGCCCTCGAAGGTTGTGAGACCGTAGTTGCCGGCTGTGAAGTTGGCAAAACCACCAAACTCCTCTCCGGGCTTGGCGGTGACCAGGTTGATAGCACCCGCTGTCGCTCCGCGACCATATAGCGTCCCTTGCGGTCCGCGTAGTACCTCGACCTGCTCCAGGTCAAACATGCCTGCCAGTTGGGCCGCCGGGCGCGGAATTATGGCGCCGTCCTGCAAGAAGGCCACTGCGCCTTCGCCGCCGATATCAATGCTGGTCATGCCAATGCCGCGGATGAAAACCCGGGCAAAACCAAACTGATCGCCAATGGACATGTTGGGCACGGCAACATGCATATCACGTACATTTTCGATGCCACCCGGACCCAGGGCTTCCGCCCCTAACACATTGGCGCCACCCGAAAAGTCGTCGAGACTCACCGCGCGCTTGGTCGCGGTGACAACCACTTCTTCCAGCACATTTTGTGCCTGCGCGGAACCGGAGAATGCCAGCGCGGCGAGGAGACCTGAACAAATCGCGTTTCTCTTATAAGTATGCATTTTGATGCCTCGGTTTTATCGTGATAGTGAGCGGCGTGAGTAATTTCCCTGGTGGATATTCCTGGTTCGTTTTCCTACAGTTTATCGCGGCGCAGTGATATGCCGTGAGCTTCACGATCCCAGGTGTCGCTGGTGATCCCCTCCGCACGCAGCAGGTGCTTCTGGACTTTTGCAGACGGTGTTTTCGGCAGCTCAGGTAGAAGCCGGATGTATCGCGGTACCATGAAGTACGGCATTTTCTCTGCCAGAAAATGTAACAGTGTTTCCGCATCCAGTTCCATGTTATCGACCTTTGCGACCGCAACCATGACATCATCCTCGCCCATTTCACTGGGTACGCCATACGCTGCGGCCTCCCGCACAGCGGGGTATGACACTACTTCGGCTTCGACTTCAAAGGAGGAGATGTTTTCGCCCCGGCGTCGAATGGCATCTTTGCGCCGGTCGACAAAGTAGAAAAACCCTTCCTCATCCATGCGGAAGCAGTCACCAGTATGAAACCAGCCATTACGCCAGGCTTCTGCGGTAGCTTCCGGGTTCTTGTAATAACCGTGGTTCATACCCCAGGGGCGATCGGTGCGGACCAGCATCTCGCCCACTTCTCCAAGGGGAACTTCGCAATCATGTTCATCTACCAGGCGTACTTCCACGCCGGCACGGACTTTGCCGCAAGTGCCGCGACGGCTGGGATTGGGTTCGGACACGATCGGTGAGGAAATTTCCGTCATATTGAAAATGGTATAGACGTCGATACCGAATCGCTCATGCATATCCAGGGCCGCTTCCGTGAATGGAACCATGAATGCCCTGCGCAATTTATGGTCGCGGTCGCCTGCGGACGGCGGCTGCTTGAGCAGGAAGGTAGCCATGACGCCCAACAAAAAGGCGGCCGAAGTGTCTGTCTCACGTACAAAGGGCCAGAACCGATCAGTGCTGAAATTCTGCATTACTGAAATCGAACCGCCGCGGGCCAGCATAACAAAAATGATACCCATGCCGCCGATATGGAACAGAGGCATGTTGATCAGGAATCTGTCGTCGCCGGAGATAAAGTGCCAGGTTTCGGGACCCGCATTGGTATAGAGATGTAGATAGGACGAGAGCACACCTTTGGACGGCCCCGTGGTACCGGAAGTGTAGATAATTGACTGCGTGTCCCAGGGCTCGATTGGACGTTCCAGCTCGGGCGGTTGCGCTACCTCGGCAGCGAGGTTGGCAAATGGCTCGCAGGGAAGGCTAATGGTGGCGGCGGCTTCGCCGGTATGGACTACTTTCTCCAGCAATGCGGTGTCCACCTCTTCCAGGCGTTCGACCAGGTCGCCGTGGGCTATCAACAGGCGCGCATCGGAATTGGCAAGGACATGGGCGAGCAATCGGCCCTTGTATGCAGTGTTGAAGGGAACAAACACGGCGCCCAGATAATTAATGGCGAAAAAGCTGAGAATTCCTTCCGCTCCGCCGAAAAGCCAGACCGCGACGTGGTCGCCCTGGCGGATCCCGCGCGCGTGGAGTGCGGCGGCCACTCCAGTGACCTGATGGCGCAGTTCTGCGTAACTCCACTGGCTGCCGTCCTCGAATATGGCGTAGATCTGTTCTGGTTGCACTGTCGCCCAGCGGTCGATCAGCTCGCGCACCACGCAGGCTTCTCTCGGTGGCACTCTCGGGTCCGTGCATCGGGTTGCTGTCATGGGCAAGGCTCCATTGTTGTTTGTCATTGCTCGGTCGCGCCGCTCTTGCCGCCGACATGCGTGCCGGCAAATCGTGGGCGCGGCAATACCAGGCGTTCTATACTCCTGATCAGGTGGGTAATGATCTCGGCTTCCGACCAGCGCCCACCGGGTTGATACCAGAATGCGACCCAACTCATCATCCCGCCGATGGTCGTGGCGGTAAGGACTGGGTCTTCAATATCGAACTGACCATTACTGTGTCCCTGGATCAGGATTTCCGCCAGGCGGTGGTCAAACAGGGAGCGTTTTTCGCGCACCTGGCGGGCCAGGGTGTGTTCCAGGTTTTTTTCCTCGCGCTGGTATACGACAATATGTTCCTGGTTTTCGATAATGATCCTGGCAACCTGATTCACTATCAGTTTCAGCTGGTCCCAGCTTGAGCCTTTGGTCAACAGACACTCCTCCAGCGCCTCCAGTGACAGCGTGATGCCTACCTCCGCGATGTCATAGAGGATCTCACCCTTGTTTTTGTAATAGCTGTATATGAATGGTTTGGTGACCTGCAGTTGCTCAGCAATGGCGTCGATGGTGGTCCCTTCATAGCCGGAGCGGAAGAAGAGGTGGCTGGCCTCGTCGCGAATACGACGGCGTTTGAACAGAGCCAGTTCTGCTTTCAGGCTCTTGCCGGGACGGGTTGCGGTCACGTCACTGTCTCTCTGACTTCACAGCAAGCCTCAGTACGCCATTTCCAGGACCGGCATGACGTCCGCAGCACCATTGACTGGGCGCGGGTTGGTGCGGGCCCACAAATCCAGCATCGTGTATTCCGCGATATGCCCCAGCTGATCTCGCTGTACACCCACTTCTGACAATGAGCGCGGCATGCCAAGTCCGCGAATGAATTCGTCGACGACTTCGCTGGCGGGACGGTTTGGCTCGCCAAAGCAGGCGCTGATCCGTCGTTGCCGGTCGCCATTGACCTTCTCGTTGAAGGCCAGAACTGCGGGAGCCATGATGCAGGAGCAGTAGCCGTGGGGAACATCGCATGTGCCGCCCAGAATATGCCCGATCGCGTGACTCAGGCCCATGGGAAGACCGGCGATGATGGGAATCATGGACTGCCAGACACCGACCTGGCACTTGAGGCGCGCTTCAAGATCACCCGGATCCCGCTTGACCCTGGGCAAACCCTCGGCCAGCAGGCGCAGGGCACATTCGGCTTGGCCATCGTAGAAGTCGTTTGATTGCAGTGAGCCCAACGCCTCCAGTGCGTGATCGACTGAGCGCACACCAGTGGACAGCCACAACCACTCAGGCGTGTGCACTGTCAGCGCAGGATCCAGGATCACGCTCACCGGTGCCATGCGTGGATGTTCGTATCCCTGCTTGTGGTGAATCTTTTCGTCTGTGGCGCCGCTGAGCGTATTGAACTCGCCGCCGGAGAGGGTGGTGGGGCAGATGACCACGGGGATGTCGGGTCCTTCAAACACAGGCTTGATAACATCGCCGTGATCATCGACATAGACATGGTAGGGTTCCAGATCGTCGTGTTCGCGCAGATCGTGTTTCAGGCACAGACTGACGATCTTGCCGGCATCGGTGATGGAACCCCCGCCGACCGTGACAATCATATCTGCGCCCGCTTGTCTGGCCATCTCGGCTGCGGCAAGTACGGCACTGCGCGGTGCGTGTGGTGGCATGCCGTCGTAAGTGCCGACAACCCGCTTGCCCAAGGCAGCCCGAATCTTGTCTATTTCTTCGGTGCCGGTATTCAGGGCGCGACTTACCATCAGGAAAACGCGGCTTGCGCCGAGCCGATCAGCTTCGCTCGCGATGGCACTGGCGGCGGGTTCGCCGATAAAAACTCTTTCGGTCGCAGTCAAGTGGACCACGCTTGTGGAAACGGCCATTGTGGCTCCCTAAATAGTGTTTATTCTTAGTTAGGCTCTGCAATACAAAGAGTAATCTTTTTTTACTCTCAGTCAAGAAAAAATATTTCGGGTAGACAAAGGAGGCCGCTGGTACTAAATTACGTCGATCAGCCTCAACCCGACTGCAGTAAATTTATGAACGCAAAAAACAATAAAGATAGGGTATGGAAATCGGCGTCAGGCCTCCCCCTTCAAAAGTTTTATAGCGAAGACGACATCCCCCAGGAGCAACGACAGCGTTTGGCGTCTGATCCGGGTATGGCGCCCTTTCACCGGGGTGCACACCCCGGTGGTTATCGCACCAAGCCCTGGCGAATTTTCCAGCTCAGTGGTTTTGGCAAACCAGAGGACGAAAACGAGCGCATTCGATTCCTGCTGGAGCAGGGAGAAACCGGGTTCATCATGGAACATGATCGCAATACCGGCGATCACTGTTACAACGTGGATCATCCGGATGTGGTGGCTCGACGCGAGGACGTGGGCCTCACCGGAGCGGTCATGCAGAGTGTTCGCGACATTGACATATGCATGAAAGACTTACCTTTGGAGACCAGTTTTGGGCATGCCGGCGGCGCCGTCGTGCAACACGCGCCCTTTGCCCTCGCAGGCTATTGGACCGTCGCGCGACACCGGGGTATAGATCTGGCGCGTCTGCCTGGCACCGGGCAGAGTGACTTTTTTCTCACTTACCTCGGCTGTGTGACCAAGCAGCAAATACCTACCGCGGCCGGACTGCGCTTTAATGCCGATATTATGGAATTTTGTGATAAGCACTTGCCCCGCTGGGTGCCCGTTTCCATAGCCGGCTACAACGGTGCCGATACTGGCCTCAACGCCTACCAGGAACTCGGAGCCCTGTTTGCAAACTCTGTGGAATATCTCGATGAAATCAAGCGGCGCAAAACCATGCCCCTGGAGAACGCCGCCCGCGCCTGTAGTGGTGTTAATTTTCGTGCTTCGATGGATCTTTTCGAAGAAGCGAGCAAGATGCGTGCGGCTCGTTTGATGTGGCAGCAGTTGCTCGAACGGCGCTACGGCATTACCAATCCAAAGGTCGCCAATTTGCGCATACACTGCGTTACGGCAGGTTCACGAATGACTTACCAGCAACCACTGAACAATATCGTCCGTGGTACGGTGATGGCGCTGGCCGCTGCGCTGGGAGGAGTGCAGTCTATGGGTGTGTCGGGCTACGATGAAGCTCTATCGATTCCCTCTGAGCACGCGCATCAGATGTCCGTGCGCATCCAGCAGATTTTACAGGAAGAAACCAACATCGAGGCAGTGACCGATCCGCTGGGGGGCTCTTTTTATGTGGAAACGCTGACAGCGGAGCTGGTCGAGCGGGCCTGGGAGTTCTTTGACGAAATCCAGGAGCAGGGGGGCTTCCTGGCCACACTGGATTCTGGCTGGCTGCACGAGCGGGCGGCAGAAAATCAAAGCGAGGATTTTCGCCAGCAGGAAAGTGGCGAACAGGTCATTATCGGTGTAACTGACCATAAGGATGATATCTCTCCATTTGAGGTCGATGGCTTCATGGGCGTGGACGATGCCTATGACGTGGCGCTGGAAAGGTTGCATGAGGTTCGCAGGACTCGCTACGAGGCTGGCGCGAGCCGGGCTCTGAAAGAACTGGAGACGGTGTGTCGCGATGGCAGCAATATAATGCCGGCAATGATGGATGCCCTCGAGGCGGAGGTCACGCTGGGCGAAATTGGCGACATTTACCGTTCCGTGTTTGGCGATTGGGCCACTCCCATACAGACCTGAGGCGACAGCGTAATGGATACAGCAGGCAAGAGAATTCTCATGGCAAAAACCGGGCTCGACGGCCACTGGCGCGGCCCAACAGTGGTTGCCAAGGCGCTGCGCGATGCGGGTTTTGAAGTCATCATGATAGGGATGGCCAGGCCCGAGGAGATGGTCCAGGCTAGTGTGGATGAGGACGTAGACCTGGTTGGACTCAATATCGGGGGCCATATCGATGTGGCGGTGCGGGCTATTAACATGGTGCGCGAGTCACGTCCGGAAGTGCCGATATTCGTGGGTGGTGTGGTCCCTCCGCACGCTAAACGCAAGCTGGAAGCATTGGGTGTGGAAGTTTATCCGCCTGGTAGCCAACTGCCGGATATCGTGGCGGCCGCCAGGCGTCTGACGGGTCTCGCTTGACTGTTCGTCAGAATCAGCTTCAACGGAACTGGCAATGCACGAGCAATTGAAGCAGCAGCTGGAGCATGCACAGGCAGGCGACCGAGGGGCGCTGGCGCGCTTGATCAGTGTCCTCGAGAGTGGTGGCAGTGATGCCGCCATTCTTGAGCGGTGTCTCAGGGCGAGGCATGGCGGTGGTTATACGGTCGGTATAACCGGCGCACCGGGTGCAGGGAAATCTACTTTGGTTAGTGCTCTGCTTGGGGAAGTGCTTGCCGAGCCTGGCCGGGTAGCGCTGCTCGCTGTTGATCCTTCATCGCCATTGAGTCGGGGCGCCCTGCTGGGTGACCGGGTACGCATGCAACCCCATGCTGGGTCGCCGGATGTGTTTATTCGCTCAATGGCGTCCCGCGGTCATCTCGGGGGGCTGGCCATGGCGACTCGTAGCGCCCGCCGTTTGCTTGAGGCGTGTGGCTGGCCCCTTACTTTGATCGAAACGGTTGGCGTCGGCCAGGTTGAACTGGACGTCGCATCGGCGACTGATACGGTGGTGGTGGTCCTTAATCCGGGGTGGGGCGATGAGGTGCAGGCGAACAAAGCCGGCCTTATGGAAGTTGCTGATATTTTCGTTATTAACAAGGCGGACAAGGCCGGGCTTGATGCGACCCGACGAGACCTGGAGGGTGCTCTGGCGTCACTGCCGCCGGAGCGGCGGCCGCAGGTATTGGAAACTATTGCTACCGAAGGCAAGGGTGCTGCAGCGTTGTGGCAGGCAATCAGGGATCATCGCGCCGCAATCACGGCGTCCGGTGAACTTGAGCAGCGGCGATTGGCTCAGGTGCGTTCAGAACTCAAGGGCATGATGGATGCCCTGCTCGCCAACCAGGTGCAGCGTTTGTTTGAGGGGCAAGACGCGCATGCACGGGTTCTCGCTGTCAGTGAAGGCAGTCTGGATATCGCGACAGCGAGTGACCAGATGCTGGACTTGCTATACGATCAGGCCGCCGGCAGGGTGTAGCCCTGAGTGTGGTAGTTAGAAAAGGGCAATATCAGATGACACAAACATCCCCACTGGAAATAGAGCACCGAGGCCCGGTTGACTGGGTAACTCTCAATCGGCCCGAGAGCGGCAACGCCCTTAACACCGCGCTGGTGGAGGATTTGCTGGTCTATTTTGAAGGCTTGCGGGAGCGCGAGCAGACGCGAGTGGTGGTGCTGCGCGCCCGCGGCCGCCATTTTTGCTCCGGGCTGGACCTGACTGACCCGGGATTTAACCCGCAGCCCCGGGGGCCGCACGCGGTGTGGAAGGTGCAGCGTCGTATCGCGGCCATTTACCAGGCGATGCGCGCCTGTCCGCAACCGATTATCGCGCTGCTGCAGGGCGCCGCGTGTGGCGGTGGCTTCAGCCTTGCGCTGGCGGCGGACATCCGCATAGCGGGCGAGTCCGCGCGCATGAACGCCGCCTACCTGGCCATCGGCCTGACCGGCTGCGATATGGGTAGTAGCTATTTTTTGCCGCGCCTGGTCGGCACTGCACTGGCGTCGGAGCTGCTGCTCACCGCGCGGTTTATCCACGCTCCCCGGGCGCTGGCGACCGGCCTGGTATCGGAAGTGGTCCCGGATAAGGAGCTGTCGCGGGCTGCCGAGCCTTATCTGGAGGATATGCTGCGGGCCACGCCGATGGGATTGCGGCTGACCAAGGAATCGCTCAACTACGCCATTGATGCCCCCAGCCTGCAGTCTGCCATGGCCATGGAGGATCGGCACCAGTCGCTGCTTGCCCTGAGCGATGACGCGGCGGAAGCTGCGCAGGCCTTTGTCGAGAAGCGCCCGCCGGTCTTTCGGGATCGCTGAATAGCTCCGATACTGGCAATTCAGTCGGCCAGGGAGGCATCCCGCACAAACAGCATATCCATGACAATCTCGGGTCGCCAGGCCCTGAGCACGGCGTCGCTGCGGCGGCGAATGGCATCGAGCTCACTCACTGACTCGAGCCGGAAATCCTCGCTGACCACCACATGTACCAGCAAATAGGTATTGCGACCACGTTTGGTGACGCGCACCTCCACCCGGTCGCAGGCGACCTCCGCCAGGGTGGCGAGCAGTTGCTGCTCGATCTCGGTCACCAGGGGCTCGGGCGGCGCCATCCACAGAATCTCGCGCATGCTGTCGCGGAGAATAACCAGTGGCACGGGCAGGGCGAAGATGACAATGCCGATCAGCAGCAGCGGGTCGACCACTGGCGCGTAATGGGCCCAGGCGGACCCCTCCAGCCACCACGCGAGCAGGAAACCGGCGAATACCGCAGCGCTGAGCAGGCCGTCGATCAGCCAGGTTCGGGATTCCACCGCAACCAGGTCCGAGCGAGTCTGGCGTCCCGCCCGGGCCATCAGGAACGCTACCAACAGGCAGCCGGCGGTGGCAATTGCGCCGTAGACTGTCGCCAGCCCGTATTCCGCGGGATTGCCGCCCAGCATCAGGCGTTTGATGGCCTCTACGCAGGCCCAGGTGCAGGCCACGAGAATGAACAACGCCTTGAACAGGTTTAACGCCGGTTCCATCGAGGTGTAGCCAAAGTGAAAATGATCGTCGTCGGGGCGTTCGGCGAGACGCGCCACCTTGATGGTCAGCAGGGCAACGCAGAAGGCGATCAATGAGTAGATACCGTCGAACAGAATGGCGTCGGATCGGGTCAGTAGCGCAAAGGCTAGTGCCAGCGCAATGAACCCGATGGAGCCGAACAGCGCCCAGCGCAGCGCGCGCTGTTCGCTGTGAACATGGAGTTGCTGACTCATGGTGCTCATCTGTGGTGTGTAAGGCAGCCAGTATAGGGTATAGAGCCTGTTGGTTGTATGCGGGTTAATGCTCCTGCAATACCTGCCCCAGCTTGCGGTACAGCGAACGCACGCTGATACCCGCAATACGGGCGGCTTCCGCCTTGTCTCCCTCACAGTGGGCAAGTAAGGTCTGCAGGTAATGAAGCTCCTGGCTCTTGAGGTCGCCCCAGCTGTCAGCTGCGGTATGCGCCGCATGCATGCCGGGGTCGGCTGCCAGGCAGCGCTCAATGACATGCTGGTCAATTACATTGCCGCGGGCCAGGATCAGGGCGCGTTCCAGGATGTTGCGCAGTTCGCGTATGTTGCCGGCAAAGTGCTCGCCCTGCAGGCGCCGTACCGCCGATTCGGTCAGGTGCAGGCGACGCTCGCCGGCCAGTTTCCCGAGGATGGAATTGGCCAGTAACGGCAGGTCCTCGCGCCGTTCCCGCAACGCCGGCAGGTGAATGGGAAAGGCGTTGATGCGGTAGTACAGGTCGCGCCGGAACTCGCCGCGCTCTACCAGGGCGGGCAGGTCCTTGTGGGTTGCACAGATCAGCCGAAAATCCGCGCTTTGCAGGGTGGTGCTGCCCACTGCGCGATAGCTGCCGGTCTCCAGCAGTCGCAACAGTTTCACCTGCATGCCCAGGGGTACGTCGCCAATTTCATCGAGGAACAGCGTGCCGCCGGCAGCGGTCTCCAGCAGTCCGGGTTTGTTCTGTGTCGCCCCGGTGAAGGCACCGCGAACATGCCCGAACAATTCCGATTCAAACAGGGTTTCCGGCAACCCGGCGCACTCCACGGTAACCAGGGGGCGGTCACCGCGGGTGCCGGCCTGGTGAATGGCCGCCGCGGCGAGTTCCTTGCCGGTACCGGACTCGCCCAGCAGCAGCACCGAAGTGTCGTGCGGCGCCACCAGGTTGATAAGTTCCACCAGCGTATTGAAGGCGGCGCTGCTGCCCACCATGTGGCGCGTACTCAATTCCGCGCTGGCAATATGAACGGGTTTCAACAGCTCGACAAATCGATGCAGCTCACCTGCCTGGTCATAAATGGGCAACAGTTCAACATCAACGTGCTGGCGACCTTCGGGAGTGCGATGAATGTGCAGCACCCGCTCTTTGTGCCCGCTCTCCCTGCAGGCAGCCAGCGGGCACGCTTCGCCGGCCTGGTCGCAGGGTACGTCGTAGCCGTGTGACACCTCGTAACAATGGGCACCGGTATCGGCAGCTATTTCACCGAAGCTGTCTACGTACGCGGCATTACTGGCGAGAATGCGATAGTCGGCGTCCATGAGGATGGCCGGGCAGTCAAAGCCCTCAAGCATCATGGCGCTGGTGGGGTCAGTATCGCTCGCGATGATATTCGTCATTGCCATATCCGTCATAAAGGGTTGTCAATAATGGCAAAAAACAAGAGGAGATGCCAGTCCACGGCTCGCGAGAGCCCTGGAGATTGGTGTAAATTTCAATAAAAACAGCGGCTTGCGCTATCCGGTTTTGGATTTCCAGAGTGGCATGTGGCTTGCAAAGCCGTAAGGAGCTATAGGTTAACTATTCCTGTGGTGCCGTTTCGCATCCGCGTTCCGGTAGGTAAGGAGAACATAAATGTTATTTGACCCCGTGGTTCTGGCCCGGATTCAGTTTGCCGCCAACATCAGCTTCCATATTCTGTTTCCCGCTATCACCATCGGCCTGGCATGGTTGCTGCTGTATTTCCTGTGGCGGGGAGTGCTGAGCAAAGAGCGCTACTGGGACCAGATTTACGCATTCTGGGTGAAGATTTTTGCCCTGAGCTTCGCCATGGGGGTGGTTTCAGGACTTACCATGAGCTTCCAGTTTGGTACCAACTGGCCCGGCTTCATGGAAAAGGCGGGCAATGTCGCGGGGCCACTGCTGGGCTATGAAGTCCTCACCGCGTTTTTCCTCGAAGCCTCTTTTCTGGGGATCATGCTGTTTGGTCGGGGGCGAGTGTCGGCGCGGATGCATTTGATTGCCACCACCCTGGTCGCGATTGGTACAACGCTGTCGGCATTCTGGATCCTCAGCCTCAATTCCTGGATGCATACCCCGGCGGGGTATTCCATTGAGAACGGTGTGATCATGGTCGAGAGTTGGTGGGACATCATCTTCAATCCCTCATTCCCCTATCGTCTCATGCACATGCTGGTGGCCTCGTTTTTAACCTGCGCCTTCCTCATTGCCGGCGTCAGTGCCTGGCGACTGCTGAAGGGCGTGGGAGGGCCGGGTACTCGCAAGGTCCTGCAGACAGGTATCGTGGTTGCCGCGGTTGCGGCACCACTGCAGATCCTGCTGGGAGATTTGCACGGCCTCAATACACTGGAGCATCAGCCGGCCAAGGTGGCGGCGATGGAAGCTATCTGGGACACCCAGCGCGGCGCGCCGTTTACCCTGGTGGCCTGGCCTGATGAGGGCACTCGCAGTAACCGGTTTGCCGTTGAAATACCGTATGCCGCCAGTCTTATTCTCACCCATAGTGCGGATGGCGAAGTGCAGGGGCTGAACGACTTCCCGGGCGAGCATCCCCCCGTCGCCATGGTGTTCTGGTCCTTCCGCGTTATGGTCGGACTCGGTGTGCTCATGCTACTGGTGTCCTGGTGGGGTTGCTGGGAGTTGTTGCGGCGCAGGGAGCCCGGTCGGCTGCTGTTACATGCTGTTTCCTGGATGACGTTTTCCGGCTGGGTAGCCGTGTTGGCGGGCTGGTATGTTACCGAAATCGGTCGCCAGCCGTGGATCGTTAACGGAGTACTGCGGGTGGCGGACGTCGCCGCAGACCATACCGCCGCTACAGTCGGCAGTACCCTGGTCGGCTACCTGTTGATGTACGTTTTCCTGTTGGCGTCCTATATTGGCGCCTTGCGGTATATGGCCCTCAAGCCCGCAGCGTCTCTTGGTGACGGTAAAGATACCGGCCGCCCCGTTCCCGTGCTGGAGGTATGAATATGGAGTACTGGTTACCGGTTATTTATATGGCGGTGATGGGCCTGGCGCTGTTCATCTATGTGATTCTGGATGGCTATGACCTGGGCGTTGGCATGTTACTGCCATTCGCGGAGGACGCCGACAAGGACATCATGGTGGCGTCGATTGGCCCTTTCTGGGATGCGAACGAGACCTGGATCGTGCTGGGTATCGGCGTCCTGCTTATCGCCTTTCCCACTGCACACGGCATTATTCTCAGCCACCTTTACCTGCCGGTGACGATAATGATCATGGGGCTGATCCTGCGCGGGGTTGCTTTTGACCTTCGGGTAAAGGCGGGGGACCATCGCAAGCGACTGTGGAACCGGGCCTTTTTTATCGGTTCCCTGGTCGCCTCAACGGCGCAGGGCTGGATGCTGGGTGCCTGGGTCACCGGGCTGCAGGGCGGATTGATAGGCCTGCTTTTCGGCGTTCTTATCGCCATCGCGCTGCCGGCACTGTATTTGCTGTTGGGCTGTGGCTGGCTGGTGATGAAAACCGAAGGCCCGCTGCAGTCCCTGGCGGTACGCTGGGCGCGGGTGGCCATCTGGCCGATGGGCCTGGGTTTGCTGCTGATCAGTATCTCCACCCCCCTGGTCAGCACTGTTATCGCCGACAAGTGGTTCAGCCTGCCCAATGCGGTTTTATTGTCGCCGATTCCCATAGCCAGCGCGTTGTGTTTTTTCTGGATACTTCATGTAGTGCACGGTGACAAGCTGCTGGAATCCAGGCATGGCTGGACAATGTTTGCGGCGACGGTAGGCATCTGTGTCGCAGCAACGCTGGGGCTCGCCTATAGCGTTTTTCCGGAAGTGGTGATTGGGCAGCTCACAATATGGGAGGCGGCATCGTCTGTCGATTCCCTGCTATTCACGCTGGTTGGTGTGGTTATTACCCTGCCGGTCATTCTGTTTTACACCGTTTATGTTTATCGCGTCTTTCACGGCAAGGCAACGGGGTTATCCTATGAGTAAGGAAGGAGTTCAAATGCAATCCAATATCGGTTTTGACGTGGAGCTGGCCTGCAAGCCGGAGGTGGCGGCGTTCTTTGACGAGGACACCAATACTTTTTCTTATGTCGTGCGCGACCCGGGCTCAAACGCCTGTGCCGTGGTCGATTCGGTGCTGGATATCGACTACGCGGCAGGGCGTATCACCACCGACAGTGTGGACAAGATCATTGATTACATCCGCCAGAATAACCTGGAGCTGGAATGGATTATTGAAACCCATGTGCATGCCGATCATCTGTCGGCCGCTCCCTATATCCAGGACGCCCTGGGCGGTAAGCTGGGCATAGGTGATCGCATCGTTACCGTGCAGGAAACCTTTGGCGACATCTTCAATGCCGGTACCGAGTTCGCGCGCGACGGTTCACAGTTTGACCACCTGTTTGCCGACGGCGACGAATATACCGTGGGCACCATGCGCTGCCATGTACTGCACACCCCGGGACATACGCCGGCCTGTATGGTACACGTAATGGGCGATGCGGCTTTTGTGGGCGACACCCTGTTCATGCCCGATGGCGGTACGGCCCGGGCGGACTTTCCCGGTGGCGACGCCAGGACCCTGTTTCGCTCCATTGCGCGAGTGTTGTCGCTGCCCGGTGAAGTGCGCCTGTTCATGTGCCATGATTACATGCCCGGTGGCCGTGAGGTCGAGTACGAGACCACGGTAGCCGCCGAGCGCGAGAACAATATCCATGTGCATGAGGGTATTACCGAGGATGAATTCGTGCAGATGCGTGAAAGCCGTGATGTCACCCTGGGGATGCCGCGCCTGATCCTGCCGTCACTGCAGGTGAATATGCGTGCCGGGCATCTGCCACCGGAGGACAGCAACGGCATGGTCTACCTGAAATTACCCATCAACGCGTTGTAGGCGAACACGCCCCGGACATTACGGAGAGATCATGGATATTCATCAACTCACGGATTCATTGACCGTGTCTGCCCAGGTTACCGCAGATGACCTGAACGCACTGGCCGAACGTGGCGTTCGCCACCTTATCTGCAACCGGCCGGACGGTGAAGGCCCGGATCAACCGGCCTTTGCGGAAATCAAGCGTGCGGCGGAAACCGCGGGTATGTCTGCCCATTACCTGCCGGTAACAACCGGTAAAGTCGGGGACGAGGATGCCGCGGAGTTTGGCCGGTTACTGGCATCACTGGAGGGCCCGGTGCATGCCTTCTGCCGCTCCGGTATGCGCTCGACCACCCTGTGGGCGCTGTCGCGCAGTCCCGACGAGCTGACCCCGGCCGAGATTGTCCGGCGTGGCAAGGCGGCGGGCTACGATATGAGTTCCGTTGTCGCCCGGCTGCTGGGTGAAGACGAAAGTGGCGGCCTGGTGCTGGCCGAATACGACGTGGTTGTGGTCGGTGCCGGCGCCGGCGGTATCTCGGTGGCCTCAAGCCTGCTGGCGCGGGATTCGTCCTTGTCAGTGGCGATCGTTGACCCCGCGGATATTCACTACTACCAGCCGGGCTGGACCTTTGTCGGTGCCGGCATCTTCAAGCCCTCTACCACGGCGAAAACCATGGCCTCGTTGATTCCGCGTGGCGCCGACTGGGTCAAGGCGGCGGTGGCGGCCTTTGATCCGGCCCGCAACGCCGTCATCCTGGAAGGCTGCCGGGTACTGCGTTACACGCGCCTGGTGGTGGCCGCCGGCATCAAGCTCGACTGGGATGCCATTGAAGGCTTGCCGGAAACCCTGGGCCGCAACGGGGTGACCTCCAACTACCGCTTTGACCTCGCTTCTTATACCTGGCAGCTGGTGCAGGAGCTGCAGGGTGGGCGCGCGCTATTCACCCAGCCACCCATGCCCATCAAGTGTGCCGGGGCACCGCAAAAGGCGCTCTATCTCTCGGCGGACTACTGGCGGCGCCAGGGGCGTCTGGCGAACATTGATGTCCAGTTTTATAACGCGGGGGCCGTACTGTTCGGAGTGCCAGAGTATGTGCCCGCACTCATGAAATACGTTGAGCGCTACAATGCTGGTCTCAACTTCAATCACAAGCTGGTGCGCATCGACGGTGATCGTCGCACGGCCTGGTTCGAGCAAACCGACGCGGATGGAAACCCCAGTGAAGTGGCAACGGAATTCGACATGATCCACGTGGTGCCGCCGCAAACGGCACCGGACTTCATTCGTGTGAGCCCACTCGCCGATGGTGCCGGCTGGGTCGATGTGGACCAGAATACCCTGCGCCACAAACAGTTTGATAATATCTGGGCGCTGGGTGACGTGATGAATGCGCCCAACGCCAAGACCGCCGCGGCGGCCCGGATGCAGGCCCCGATCGTGGCCAATAACCTGCTTGCGGACATGGGCCGGAGTAAGGGCGTTGCGCACTACAATGGTTATGGCTCCTGCCCGCTGACGGTGGAGCGCGGCAAGATCGTGCTGGCTGAGTTCGGTTATGGCGGCAAGTTGCTGCCCAGTATGCCGACCTGGTTGCTGGATGGTCGCAAGCCCACCCGGGCGGCCTGGTTCCTGAAGGAGCGCCTGCTGCCGCCCATTTACTGGAAGGCCATGCTGCGCGGTCGGGAGTGGCTGGCGACCCCGGTCATTGGAGAAAAATAGACTGATGCCACCATTCAAGCAGTTTGTCCCGATCCTGGATTGGGGACGCAGGTACAATCGGGAGTCACTGGCCAGCGATGGTCTCGCCGCCGTTATTGTCACCATCATGCTGATCCCGCAATCACTGGCCTATGCCATGCTTGCGGGGCTGCCACCCCAGGTGGGCCTGTATGCCAGCATGTTGCCGTTGGTGGCCTACGCGTTGTTCGGCACCAGTACCACATTGTCGGTTGGCCCGGTCGCGGTGGTGTCGCTGATGACGGCCTCGGCTATCGGCCAGTTCGCGGATGCGGGCACCGCCGCGTACATCCAGGCAGCGGTGTTGCTGGCCTTTATGTCCGGCGGCATGCTGTTGCTGTTTGGTCTTCTGCGCATGGGATTCCTGGCGAACTTTCTGTCGCACCCGGTGATCGCAGGATTCATTACCGCCTCGGGAATTATTATCGCGGTCAGCCAATTGCGCCATGTACTGGGCGTACAGGGTGGCGGCGATAACCTGGTGCACCTGCTGGACAGCCTTGCCGGTAGCGTCGAGACGTTGCACATACCCACCCTGGTCGTGGGTTCATTAACGCTGCTGTTTCTGTTCTGGATACGCAGCGGTCTCAAGCCTCTGCTGATGCGGCTCGGCATGAACGATTATTGGGCGGCCATGTTGACCCGCACCGGCCCGGTCATTGCCGTAGTGGCCACCAGTTACGCCGCCTGGGCTCTGGATCTCGGCAGTCATGGTGTGGCGCTGGTGGGTGCGGTGCCATCCGGGCTGCCGTCACTGCAGCTGCCTTCGATAATCCCCGGTGAGCTGAGCCAGCTGGCGGTGTCGGCATTGTTGATTTCCATTATCGGCTTCGTGGAGTCGGTCTCCGTTGGCCACACCCTGGCGGCCCGGCGGCGACAGCGCATCAATCCAGACCAGGAGTTGATCGGGCTGGGTGCCGCCAATATGGCCTCGGCGTTTTCCGGTGGTTACCCGGTAACGGGGGGATTTGCCCGTTCCATTGTCAATTTCGACGCCGGTGCGGCGACCCCCGCAGCGGGCGCATTCACCGCTTTCGGTATTGCGATTGTGGCGCTGTTTTTTACGCCTTCGCTTGCGTACCTGCCGCAGGCAACATTGGCCGCCACCATCATTGTTGCGGTGCTGTCGCTGGTTGATTTCTCGATTCTGCGCCGCACCTGGAATTACGGTTTCTCCGATTTCACCGCCGTGGCAATCACTATTCTTGTTACCCTGGGCCTGGGTGTGGAGATCGGGGTTGCCTGCGGTGTACTGGTATCGTTGGCACTGCATCTTTACAAAACGTCGCGGCCGCATATGGCCGTGGTGGGCGAAGTGCCCGGTACCGGGCACTTTCGCAATGTGGAGCGGCACAAGGTTATTACCCGCAGCGATATTCTTTCGCTGCGAGTGGATGAGAGCCTGTACTTCGCCAATGCCAATTTTGTCGAATCCCATATCTACAGCCTGCTCGATAAGCAGCCGGAGGTACGTCATGTCATCCTCCTGTGCACGGCAGTGAATGAAATTGACCTCAGCGCGCTGGAGGCCCTGGAATCAGTGAATCGACAGCTGGCGGATCGGGGTATTACGCTGCACCTGTCGGAAGTTAAGGGGCCGGTGATGGATGTACTGCGCCAAACCCATTTTCTTGATGACCTGAGTGGCAAGGTGTTCCTCTCCCAGCACGCCGCCGTTGCCCATGTTTCGGAACTGGAAGATGCCGGCCATGGCCCCGCGCCGCATAACTGGGAGATTTGATCCCGGCGGGACTTCCGCATTCTTTTACTGAGCCAACGGGGCAATATGGCCGTACATCTCTCGTGCTTCTTAAAAACCAATAACAGGTGATATGTCAGTTATGAGCAATTTCGCAGGAAAAACGGTAGTGGTATCCGGCGGCGCCGAAGGTATTGGCCTGAGCATTGCCCAGGCCATGGGCCGGCAGGGCATGAGCGTGGTGCTCGGTGATATCGATGCGGCGCAGCTGGAACTCGCCAGGCAACAATTGGAGGCGCAGGGTATTGATGTTCTGGCCTGTGTCATGGATGTCACCCGGGTTGAACAATGGGCGGAGGTGGCGGAACAGGCGGTTGCGCGCTTCGGCAAGGTGCACATGCTGGTGAACAACGCCGGCGTGGGCGCTATCGGCGAAAGCATTGAACGCAGTAACATCGAGGACTGGCGCTGGGTGGTGGATGTTAACCTGATGGGCATCGTCTACGGCACCCAGACCATGATCCCGCTGATCAAGCAACACGGTGAGGGTGGTTGGCTGGTGAATGTGGCGTCCATGGCCGGTATGGGCGGTGTGCCTTTTGCCGGCGCCTACACCGCCACCAAGGTCGCAGTGGTTGGCATGTCGGAAAGCTGGCATGCGGAATTGCAGCCCCATAACATCCAGGTGTCGGTGCTGTGCCCGGCCTTTGTGAAAACCCGGATCAACCTGTCCAGTCGCAACAGGCAGGCCGAGTATGGCGGCGAAAACGATGATGCGGCTGATTCAGCGAAGGGCAGCGCCATGGCTGCCCACATGCAAAAGGTGATCGACAATGGCCTCGCGGTCGAGATTGTCGGTGAGCGGGTTGTAGAGGCGCTGGTGGCCAATGAGCTTTATATTTTTACCCACCCCAATTACCGCTCGGTAGTGCAAAAGCGCTTCCAGGCGATTGACGCCGCCTTTGAACGCGCTGCGGCCAGTCCCTTGCTGGCCGGTGTGCTGAACGAGGATGTCGTCGGATTTACAGATTAGTTGGTGCTCACTCTGTTACTCTTTCATTCAGGAAAAAAGGAACAAGCGTATGTCTGTCTCCCGTGAACTTGGCATTATCGTCTACGGCGCAACCGGTTATACCGGGCGTCTGGTATGCGAGTACCTGAACACCCAGTACGGCGTTAACGGCAAGGTTAAATGGGCCATGGCCGGGCGCAGCAAGGACAAACTGGTGGCGGTGCGCGATGAACTGGGCATAGCCGGGGACATTCCGCTGGTCGTTGCCGATGCCGAGAACCCGGATTCCATTAAGGAAATGGTTGGACGTACCCAGGTTCTGTTAACCACGGTCGGCCCCTACCAGTTATACGGTTCCGACCTGGTGGCCGCCTGTGCCGCTGCCGGCACTGATTACGTGGACCTGTGCGGTGAGCCGGCCTGGATGCACGAGATGATTGCCGCCCATGGCGAGGCCGCCAAAGCCAGCGGCGCCCGTATTGTGTTTTCCTGCGGCTTTGATTCCATTCCCTTTGATCTCGGTGTGTGGTTTTTGCAGCAGGCCGCGAAGGAAAAGTTCGGTGCGCCGGTTCCCCGGGTTAAAGGGCGTGTGCGAGTGATGAAGGGCACATTTTCCGGAGGCACCCTGGCGAGCTTCAAGGCCACTATGGCCGCGGCTGCCAAACAGCCCGAAATGATCAATGTGTTAATGGACCCGTTTGCCCTCACAGAGGGGCACAGCGGCGTCGAACAGCCATCCGGTATGGCGCCCGTGTACGAGGAGGACCTGAACAGCTGGTCCGCTCCCTTTGTCATGGCCACCATTAACACCAAGAACATTCATCGCTCGAATTTTCTGCTGGGCCATGAATACGGCGACGATTTTGTCTACGACGAAATGCTGCTGACCGGTCCCGGTGAGGAAGGCGAGGCGATGGCCCGCGCCGTTGCGGCCGACAAATCCATGGCCAACGACCCGCGCCAGCCCGGCGAAGGGCCTTCGAAAGAAGAGCGTGAGAACGGACGTTACGATGTCCTGTTTGTCGGTTCGAACGAACAGGGCGAAGTCATCAAGGCCAGCGTCAAGGGCGACAAGGACCCAGGCTACGGCTCAACGTCCAAGATGATTGCGGAGAGCGCCGTGTGCCTGCTGGAAAATCCCGGTAACGTGCCTGGGGGTATCTACACGCCCGCCCCGGCAATGGATGGGTTACTGGTAGAGCGCCTGCAGCAAAATGCCGGGTTGACCTTCCAGCTCGAAGACTGAGTGAACAGCTCTGCCTTCCTCTTCTGGAGGGAGGCAGAGCCCCCTGCAAATATCGTGCGTAAAGTGCCGTATCGGTAACGTCAGCAACAACCGGGCGCTGCTCCGGTTAGCCCGCCGTGCATGATCGTCGTTCTTTTCTATACTCATAGTGGATTGTCATGGGTAGCAGGAAGGAGTGTATTGAATGGTGCAGAACGTATTTGTCATTGGCTACGATTCACTGGGTAAAAAACTGCTGCCGAATTTGCGCCACGTTGAGGACTGCGAGTTTCACGGGCTGCTCTCAATGGAGAAAGTCATTTCCGCCGAAACCTATGAGTTTGACCGCCTGGTTGATGAAGCTGTAGCGGAGTTGCAGGCGTTTCCGGGATCGGTTGATGCAGTGGTGGGTTACTGGGATTTCCCCACCAGTGGGCTGGTGCCCGTGGTGCGGAAAAAAATGGGACTTCCGGGGCCCTCCCTTCGCTCTGTCCTGAAATGCGAACACAAGTACTGGAGCAGGCTGGAGCAGAAGCGGTCGGTGCCGGAGTGTGTCCCGTCTTTTCAGGCAGTCGACCCCTTTGCCGATAACGCGGTTGAAACGATCACAATCGACTACCCCTTCTGGATCAAGCCGATCAAGGCGCACTCATCCCATCTGGGCTTTCTGGTAGAGACCCCGCAGCAGTTGAGTGAGGTTCTTCCGCGTATCCGGGCCGGGATCGGGCGATTCGGTGAGCCCTTTGCGGAAATGATGGCCCATCTGGATGATCTTCCCGAGGAGATCGCGACGGTTACCGGGCATCACTGTATTGCCGAAGGCATTATTTCGGGTGGCCGGCAGTGCACCCTGGAAGGTTATGCCCGCCATGGCGAGGTGCACCTGGTCGGCATCGTCGACAGCATTCGCGACCCCACCCATAACTCGGTACTGGTGCGTTATGAGTACCCTTCTTGTATTCCCGATGCCGTCAAGCAGCGAATGCTCGACTACAGTCGCCGTTTCATAACAGCCATCGGCTATGACAATTCGCCGTTCAACATAGAATTTTTTTACGATGAAGACAGCGACGAAATCCGGTTGCTGGAGGTTAACGCACGCCTGTCGCGTTCCCACGCGGTGATGTTCCAGCTGGTTGACGGTAACTCGCATCTGCAGGTGATGGTGGATCTGGCATTGGACCGTGACCCGCGGATGCCCCATCGCGAGGGCCCCTGCGCGGTTGCCGCCAAACAGATGCTGCGGGTGTTCGAACCCGGGATTGTGCGGCGGGCACCATTGCCGGAAGAAGTTCGGCAAGTAGAGACCCGGTTCCCCGGGTCGGTGGTGCAGCTTCACGTGCACGAAGGTATGGATCTGTCGGAGCTGCAACACCAGGACTCATTTTCCTGGGAGCTGGCGGTAGTGTTTATTGGCGCGGATACGGAAGCCGAGCTGAAGGAACGCATCGAAATATGCCGAAAGATGCTGCCGTTTGAAATTGAACCCGCGACAGCGGAAGCCTGACCCGCGAGTGGCCAACGAGGGACCAGCATGCGTGTAGTGACGGATTTTCCATACAGTGTGGAGTGCCACGACCCGGTATGGATCCCCATGGCCGATGGGGTGGAGTTGTGCGCTCGCCTGTGGCTGCCGGAGGGCACCCACGAGGAGCCGGTGCCGGCAATCCTGGAATACATCCCCTATCGTTTGCGGGACGGCTCTGCAAGCCGTGACGCCATGCACCATGCCTATTTTGCCGGCCACGGCTATGCGTCATTGCGGGTTGACCTGCGCGGCAGTGGTGATTCCGGTGGCGTGCTGCGCGACGAATACCTGGAGCAGGAGCTGGCGGACGGCGAGGAGATCCTGCGCTGGCTTGCGGCCCAGCCCTGGTGTAGTGGCAGGGTGGGGATGATCGGTATTTCCTGGGGTGGGTTTAACGGCCTGCAACTGGCCGCGCGCCGGCCTCCCGAACTGCAGGCGGTTGTCACTGTCTGCTCAACCGATGATCGTTACAGCGACGATGTCCATTATATGGGTGGCTGCCTGCTGGGTGACAACCTCTCCTGGGCGTCCACCATGTTCGCATTTAACTCTCTGCCGCCGGATCCGTCGATAGTCGGTGAGCGCTGGCGCCGGATGTGGCACGACCGCCTGGAAAACAGCGGCCTGTGGCTGGCGACCTGGCTTGAGCATCAACACCGCGATGCCTATTGGCAGCACGGTTCCATTTGTGAGGACTTTTCGCGGGTGCAGGTGCCGGTGCTGGCTGCAAGCGGTTGGGCTGATGGTTACTCCAATGCAGTGAAGCGTCTGGTGGAGCATTTGCCAGAATTGTGCAAAGGCATGATTGGCCCCTGGAGTCACAAATATCCGCACCTGGGTGATCCCGGTCCCGCGATCGGTTTTCTGCAGGAGTGCCTGCGCTGGTGGGACCAGTACCTGAAAGGACAGGACACGGGGGTGGATGAGGACCCGGCAATTCGGTTGTGGATGCAGGACAGTATTCCGCCAACCACGTCTTATCATACCCGGCCCGGGCGCTGGGTAGCGGAGCCCTCCTGGCCGTCGTCGAATATCAGTATCCGCGAGTTGCCATTGGCGCCGGGTCGGTTGCTTGTCGATGCCGAGCATCCCGGGCAAGAAAGCACGATGACCCTGCAGTCGCCCCTCACCTGCGGGTTGTTCGCCGGCAAATGGTGCTCCTACGCCTCCGGGCCGGATCTGGCCCACGACCAGCGCGAGGAGGATGGCGGTGCTCTTACCTTTGACTCTCCGCCCCTTGAGGAGACACTAGAGATCATGGGTGCGCCGGAGCTGGAGCTGGAACTGGCCGCCGATCGACCGGTCGCCATGATCGCCGTGCGGCTATCTGACGTGGCGGTCGACGACAAGGCCACGCGGGTCACTTACGGGCTGCTTAACCTGACCCACAGGGAGACCCATGCGGCACCCACGCCGCTGGAGCCCGGCAAGCGCTATCGGGTGCGCGTGAAACTGAATGATGTCGCCCAGGTTTTTCCTCGTGGCCACCGGCTGCGCATCTCCCTGTCAACGTCTTACTGGCCCCTGGCATGGCCGCCGCCGGAAAAGGTTCGCCTGACGCTTTACGATCTCGGTAGCAGCCTGTACCTGCCGGTGCGTGCTCCCCGGGAGGGTGACGCCGGCCTGGTGACTTTTGACGAACCCGAGGCGGCGGCTACCCTCGCACTGACCCGGCTCGAACCGGACCACCATAACTGGCTGGTACACCGGGATCTTGCGCAAGACCTGTCAACCCTTGAGGTGATCAATGACCGTGGCAGGTACCGTCTGGAGGATTCGGGCATTGAAGTGCAGACCAATATCATCGAGCGTTACAGTTCGCAAAATGACGATTTCGGTTCGTTGCGGGGCGAAACCCTGTGGACTCGCTCCCTGCAGCGCGGTGACTGGAATATCACTACCGTCACCCGTACGGTACTGACATCGAATACGCAGGCGTTTCTGCTGCACGCCACGCTTGATGCCTACGAGGGGGAGCAGCGTATCTATTCCCGCAACTGGGATTACACGATTCCTCGCCAGCTGGTCTAGGATCCCGGCGCGCTCCTAGCCGGTAGCGGTGGCTGGTCCGGCGGCTGCACCCGTTTTGGGTTTGCCCACCCATAACCCCGCGACCATACCCAGTACCACGATGGCGGCGGGCCAGAAACCGAGGCCCAGAGCCGCTACCGCCGGGCCGGGGCAAAAGCCGGTAATTCCCCAGCCAATACCGAACAGGACGCTGCCGCCCAGCAACTGGCGGGTGATTCCCGTATTGGCCGGTCCTTCTTCCACGGGGCATTCAGTGCGCCTGGCCGCGAAGCGAACACCCAGCCAGGACACCGCGATAGCGCTGGCCATCACCAGCGCCAGGGACGGATCCCAGTGGCCGCCCAGATCCAGGAAGCCGATGACCTTGGCCGGGTTCGCCATTCCCGATACCAACAGGCCGGCACCAAACAGCAGACCGGCGCCCAGTGCGCTCAGAGCAGATTTCATAAGGGCAACCCGAAAGATTCACGCCACAGGAATACGGTGACAAACCCCGCCAGCATGAAGGTGAGTACCGCCGCCAGTGACCGGGGTGACAGGCGCGCCAGGCCGCAGACACCGTGGCCGCTGGTGCAGCCGTTGGCCATGCGGGTGCCCAGGCCAACCAGGAAGCCCCCTGCCAGTAATCGCAGCAGATCCGCGATCGAGAATTGCGGCGTGACAAGGGCGCTTGGCTGCAGCTGGGACAGTACCGGTAGCAGCACCAGTGGTGACAGCAGTAATCCCGCCACAAAAGCCAGGCGCCAGGGCTCGGCGCCGCTACGCTGCAGGATGTTGCCGAGAATGCCGCTGATTCCCGCGATCTTGCCATTGGCCAGTAACAGGACACTGGCTGCCAGGCCTATCAACAGGCCCCCGGCCAGAGAGTGCCAGGGCGTGAATTCGGCCCATGCGATAGTCATCAGAATTCCTTCGTCCAGGCTATGCCCAGTATATGTTGATCCATTCTCAGGTCGGCTTCACCACCGCCAAAGGCGAGGGGAATCGAGTTATTGCCACGGATGGTTTCTTCCAGCACCCGGGTATAGGCAAAACTCCATTCCCCGAAAGTTTCCGACTGCCACGTTGCCCCGATACTGGCGTGGTCCTCGACCACTCCGGGCGCCAGGATATTGATGAACGTCTCACCTTCCGGAATCGGTTGGTCCGTGTGGCTTATGCCTGCGCGAAGTATAACGGACGGCGCCACGGTGTACACCACGCCCAGCTTGGCAACCTCTACATCCTGCCAGCCGAAACCGGGGCCACTGGCGGCACCGAACAGGTTGCCCTCGAACAACAGCGATAGTGTGTTGCCCACCGAGCGTGTTGTACCGTAGTCAATGTGCTGCCAGTCTGCAGCGACTGTCAATGCCGGCAGGGCTTGCCATGCAATACCGACACCCCAGGTTTCGGGGATGTCAAAGCCGCCGTTATCCGCAAAAAGACCGCTGTAACGGTTGAATTCATCCGTGGCAATTCTGGAAGACCAGGCGGCTCCCACGGTGAATCGTTCGTGCAGTTTTCCGGTCCAGCCAAGCTTCACGCCCCAGCCATCCGCTGTGTCGTGGCCGCGGTCAGTCAACGACCCGGGTCTGTTGCTGAATGCGGGATTATCGAAGGCGCTGAGGCCGGAGGCTTCAAAGCGCTGGTGGGCATAGGTCGCGGCGAGTCCGATGGTGTGTTCTGCGGTGACCTTGAATGCCAGTGACGGAGTGATGAAAAGCTGGGACAGGTCCACTCCGGCTCGTCCTGTCGAGCCAAACGCCGCAAAGGGATTTTCCCGGTAGGAGGTGTTCATGCCACCGTTCCCGTAGACCGCGAGCCCCCAGGATGCCCGCTCTGAAATCGTTTGGGTAAAACCGAACTCGGGAATCAGGAAGCTGGCATCGTCGCTGCCATCGTAATGGCCATCCGCACCTGCCAGGTTGCCCGTGATATCGGCCCCCCGGTTCGGCTTGAACCAGGTCATACCGAGGTCCAGGCGGTCGCCGACGAGCCCGGTCCCCGCAGGGTTGGTGGCGGCGGCGAGGCTGTCCTGGGGCAGAGCATAGCCAACCCCGGCAACGCCCTGGGCGCGCACGCCAAAGCCGTGGGTGAAATAGCCATTGGTCGCCTCGGCCTCAACAGGCGCGAGTGTGGCTGCCACAAGAACAGCCAGCAGGGGTAGGGATGCATAATTCAAATCGGTCACCATTGTTACTGCGAAGAAAATATCGCGGCGACTGTGACCGGGTAGTCGGCACTGTTACCGCGGCGGCAATGGTAGGGGCCCGCTGCGGACATGCCAACAATGAATTTATTATATGCTTATGCCTGTTCAACTCATCAACAGGCCTCCTGACAAAGCGCACTCTGGTTTGATGGTTTATATTGTCTACTGTGACTGTTATGAGCACGGAGACAAGGGCATGAGAATCTTTGAAGAAATGGAATCTGAAGTGCGCGGGTATATCCGCTCTTTTCCAACGGTTTTTGACCGCGCAGAAGGCTCTGAGTTATTCGATGAAAGCGGCGCCCGCTTTATTGACTTTTTTGCGGGTGCCGGAACGCTGAACTATGGACACAATAACCCGATAGTAACGGATGCCATGATTCAGTACCTGCAACATAAAGGTATCCTCCATGGTTTGGACAAGGCTACCGTTGCCAAGCGTGCCTTTTTGCAAAAGTTCCGTGACACGATTCTTGCGCCGCGTGATTTGAAGTACAAGGTGCAGTTTACCGGCCCCACGGGCACGAATGCAGTCGAGACTGCGCTAAAACTCGCACGGATGGTTAAAAAACGTTCCAACATAATTTCATTCACCAACGGTTACCATGGGTTAACCATGGGTGCCCTCGCCGCCACGGGCAACTACTTTTATAAAGATGAATCTTACGGTTCCCGTATAAACACGGCCTTTATGCCCTACGACGGCTTTCTCGGTGAGGGGGTGGATACGATCGATTATATGCGCCGCTTTCTGGCGGACGGCAGCAGTGGCGTTGACCTGCCCGCGGCGGTGATTGTGGAGACCGTTCAGGGTGAAGGCGGCATCAATGTTGCTGGCATTGAGTGGCTCAAAAACCTGCAGGCGGTCTGCCGGGAATTTGACATTTTATTGATCGTCGATGACATTCAGGTCGGCAATGGGCGCACCGGGACCTTTTTCAGTTTCGAGCGTGCGGGAATTCACCCGGATATGGTCTGTCTCTCCAAATCCATTGGCGGCGGCTTGCCCATGGCGCTTTTGCTTATTCGGCCAGAGCTTGACCAGTGGCAGCCGGGCGAACACACGGGCACATTCCGTGGTAACAACCTGGCCTTTGTCGCGGCCACGCAGACCCTGAGATACTGGGATAACGATGACCTGGTCAAGGCAGTTGCGTATAAAGGCGACATCATCGAAAAAACGCTGAACAAGATGGTTGAGGATTATCCACAGCTAGAGCCAAAGGTGCGGGGCATCGGCATGGTCTGGGGTCTGGAAATGGCCCCGGGGCTGGCGGGTGAGGCGTCCCGGCAAGCCTTTGCGCGAGGCCTTGTCATTGAGACGGCAGGTGCCAATGATCAAGTGCTAAAGTTTCTGCCTTCACTGTTGATAGGGGAAGATATCCTTCACGAGGGCCTCGGGATTGTGCGTGATTGCCTTGCGCTATTGGTGGAAAACCAGCAGAGCATCATGACCGGGCAATAAGGGAAGTTTGCGGGCAGGGGCGAAGCTTAAAAACTGTATCAACCACGCTGAGGAGGTAGGATATTTTGACCGACTGCATTGTCAGCAAGTTCGGTGGCAGTTCTGTTGCCAACGCAGAGCAGATCAAGAAGGTCAGAAGGATTGTGCAGCAGGATCCCCGCCGCCGGGTGATTGTGGTGTCCGCTCCCGGGCGCAGCGAGCCAAACGAGTACAAAATTACCGATCACCTGATCAATATCGCCACCGACGGCGTGCATTTGCGTCAGCAGCGCATCGAGCTGCCGGTCTCTCAATGCCGTAGTGCGGTTCTGCAGAAGTTTACTGACATAGCCGATGACCTGGATGTCGATGCGGGCTGTTTTCTGGAAGCCCTGGCGCAAGACCTTGATACCGAATTATCCGGTGACAAACGAACCGCCTTCCTGGCCTCCAGGGGAGAGCATTATAATGCCCTGATTATAGCTGCGTATTTCCAGCAGTGTGGCATGGCCGCCTCGGCCCGGTTGCCGGAACATTTTGGCCTGCGGGTCGGGGGCGACTATTTGAATGCCCGGACCTTGCCCACAGCCTATGAAAATATGGCATCTCTTGCCACCTTCCCAGACATCTCCGTGGTTCCCGGTTTTTATGGTGTTACCGAGGACGATGAAGTCGCCGTCTTTTCCCGCGGCGGTTCGGACCTGACCGGTGGTGAAATTGCCTTCGCCCTGGATGCTGAAAAATATGAGAACTGGACCGATGTCAGCGGTGTCTATGAAGTCGACCCAAGGGTCATCAGTGGCGCCCGGGTTATCACGCGCCTGACCTTCAAGGAAATTCGTTTACTGTCTTCAAAGGGCTTTAATGTCTTTCACCTGGATGCCATGTTGAGGTGTCGCGACAGCAAAATTCCCATCCATATACGTAATACCGACGATCCGATGGCTGCCGGCACACTGATTCTCAACGAGCGGGTGCCCGAAGAGGATATCGTCGGCATAGCCCGCCTCGATAACATGGCGTACATCTATCTGGAAAAGGATATGTTGGGCGAAGAGGTCGGATTTACCGCCGATCTGCTGCAAATCTTCCAGGAGTTCCGGATTAATACGTATCATTACCCGACGGACAAGGATGACATGGCCGTTCTCGTCAATCAGGATGACTTGCTGGGCAGCATTAATGATCTCCGCCGGCGCATAGATAGGAAATTAAAACCCGATTTCATGAATGTTGAGTACAATCTATCCGTGCTGACGCCCGTTGGCATCGGCCTCAAAAACAATGCCTACCCGATCATCCAGGCACTTGGTGCGCTGGGGAATGCTCATATCCCCATTGCGATGATTGACCAGAGCCCCTCACAGATATGTTTCCATATAGCCGTTGCCAACGCGGTCGCCGATGACGCCTTGCAGATACTCTATGACACGCTGCTTGACCGCTCCTGATCGGGTGATTACAGCGTTTCCTGCTCAACAGGGACGCGAATCACGCCACAGCCCACTCTGGCGCCTGCATTACCAGTCGGTTGGGTTTCAAAATCGTCCTCCTGGCTGTGAATAACGACGGCCTTGTCCAGAATTGAGGTGGGGCCGGTAAAAGTAAGGTGAAAGAACTCCAGCTCAGTGCTGACCTTGCCGTCTTCATCGGCCTCTATGTTGCCCATGTCGCCGACATGGTGTTCCTCATCGTCGGGCGAGCCGTGGCGCGTGTCTCGGGGATTGTAGTGACCCCCGGCGGAACTCGCGTCAGGCGCGGAACAGTCTCCGAACTCGTGGATATGAAAGCCGTGTAGGCCGGGCTCCAGTCCCTGGAGGTCCACTTCAACACGCATCATCGCGTCCTCGGCAGGTTGGCGGAAGCGAACCGTGCCCTCAGCATTGCCGTTGCTGGTGGGCGAAATTTCAGCAACTGCCACCGTGATTGCGGGCTCTGGCTTCTCACGAGTTGCATAGTCTGAACGGCCATTATCCACCGGGGCCCGGGTCGGTGGTTCTTCGCCGGTATCACAACCGGTAACAAGGACGGCCACGCATATCACAGCCAGGGCGGGGATACGGCTCAGCGGGTTCGATAGAATCAGTTTCATGGGCACCTCTCAAGCGTAATGGAAAGTATGGAACGTGACTGGGCGCCTGCAAATTGTGCCCTGGAAAAACCGCGGCCATTGCTTCATTTATAGAAGATAATGCCGCCGATATCAACAAACGCGCAGGCCGGGCATCAGTTGCCTTAGCCGGGCCCCAGATCAATGCGTGCGCGGAACAGTATTCCTTCCATGTCTTCGACCAGATAGTCATCATAACGGAACTCCAGTTGCCAGTTAAGCTCCGGACTCCAGATGATACTGCCACTGCCGAAAATATCGTCGCGTCCGATACGGGTATCCTCGCGTCGGTTGAGTCGGAATGAGACATCATAGTCAGAGGCGGGGCTCCAGGATATGCCAGCCTGCAGTCGCTGCTGCTCGAAGCCTGCAGTTGTCGTTCCCGATGTCCGCATAACCGTACCTGACAGGTCCAGCTGCAGCCCGGAGCCGACGTGGTAGCGGGAATCGATGTCCATTGCGGTCAGCGTATTTTGCAGCGCACGCCGGCGTTTGAATGTTTCCCGGTAGGTCCCGGTCATCGCCAGGCGACCGTCAAGCAATTCGGTGTCCAGTTGTATGGAGTAATCCGTGGTCAGCTGTTCGGATGCCCACCGAGAGGGTTTTTTCAGAGTATAGCTGCCGTGGATATCAAGATTGACATGGGCGCTGAGTGCACGACTGAACTCGGAGCTTAACTGGTGTCGATAGCGTTCTTCACGCAGTTCCAGCACGCTGGCCATACGCAGCACGGCTTTTGCCGCCAGCAGGTCGTTAAGGGCGCTACTGCGCAGAGAGCTACTAATGGACTGGGCCAGGTCGACCTGGTTTTCGGCGTCCCTGAAACGCCCCTGCCAGGCATAGTCGAGGGAGAAATCCAGCAGCTGGTGGTCTACCTCCAGATTCAATGCGGGGCTGGTAAGCGGCACCTGGTATGCCGACGCCAGGATGGAATGACCGCATAAAAACAGAGTACCTACTAGCTTGTGCAATGAGACCTCTCTGCTTTTGTTATCACCTGTTTCCCGGGAAGAAAGCCTAAATTAGCGGTCCACAAAGTTCAACCGGATTTATCGGCCATGTCGGTTCGCGAAGGGATTTTCGGGTTTTCGGTCAATCGTGGCGCAGGGGGGGTCAAACCGGCGGTCAGGTCTATACTGTAAAGCCTGACACCAACAGGGGGACGCTATGACCCGGGAACCGGCTTCAGGCCAGCCCACACTGCGCTTGCATGAATTTCTTCGCGGCGAACGCGAGACGATTCTCCGTAAGTGGGAGGATCTGGACCGGAGCATGCTGGCAGCGACAAAGAAGTTAACCAGCGAACAACAGCGCAACAATATCCCGACCATTCTCGACACGATCGCGGAACACGCGGAACAGGCTGTGGGGCCGCAGGCAATTATCGGCCTCCCGGAGGAAGGCCCTGTCACTCATGCCCGGCAGCGCTGGGAGCTGGGTTTTTCGCTGGAAGATGCGACCCGCGAATACAGCATGTTGCGCACGGTGATTATGCAGCAACTCGCACAGCAGGCCGGCACCCTGTCTGCCGATGAGCTGATATTTCTCCATGAAGCACTGGACGATGCGGTCATTCAAAGTGTCGTGACCTATGTCGAGCGCTCGAACCGGGCACTTGAAAAGGAGCGTGAACAGCTGCAGGTAACCTTGCGCAGTATAGATGATGGGGTCATCAGCACCGATACCCGGGGCTGTATCACTTACATGAACCCGGCCGCGGAAAAGATCAGTGGCTGGACCTCTGATGCGGCCATGGGCCAGCCGGCGGACAAGGTGCTGGTAGTACTGGATGCAGCCACCCGGGAGCCGGTGAATTGCCTGGTTTGCATGGCTGCCGACGCAGACCAGGCAGCGCCTCATGACGGTGAGGTACTGCTGCAGCAACGCGATGGTGCGCTGCTGGCGGTAGAGGAATTCATCGCACCACTGCGGGATTCCGCCGCCAGGTTTATCGGCCTGGTGGCAACCTTTCGCGACGTCAGCAAGATCCGCGCGTTAACCGCAGAGCTGGGCTATCTGGCAACGCATGATCCGCTTACGAACCTGCCTAACCGTTCCCTGCTGATCGACCGGCTGACCCAGGAGATCGCCCACGCAGAGCGTAATCCTGGCCGGCTGGCGTTGCTGTATATGGACCTCGACCTGTTCAAGGACGTTAACGACATGCTTGGCCACGCGGCCGGAGACGAACTGCTGAAGCAGGTGGCGAAGCGGCTGCAGGTCTGCGTTCGACGCGCCGATACGGTGTGTCGCCTGGGCGGGGACGAGTTCGTGATCCTGCTGACCGATTTTGGCGAACTGGCCGACCTGAATGAGCTGGCACTGAAGATTATGGGGCGGGTGCGGGCACCTTATGACATCGCCAGGACAACGGTTGAATTGTCCACGAGTCTCGGCGTCAGTGTTTTTCCTGAAGATGGTACCGATCCCCAGGCCCTTATCAAACATGCCGACATCGCCATGTACCAGGCCAAGAGGCAGGGCCGTAACACCATCCGCTTCTTCGCTCCCGAAATGCACCGGCGCGCTGCCGAACGCCGGGAACTGCAGGGCGATCTTCGCAAGGCGCTGGAGGCGGGGCAGCTGTCACTGCATTTTCAGCCCCAGGTTGCTCTGGATTCCGGTAACGTGGTGGGCGTTGAAGTATTGCTGCGATGGCACCATCCCCAGCTGGGGGCGGTTCCCCCGAATCGCTTTATTCCGTTGGCGGAAGATAACCGCAATGTCATGATTGCCCTGGGGAGGTGGGTGCTGGAACAGGCATCGCGGCAGGCTCGGAGCTGGCTGGATGCGGGGTACCCGGCGCTGCGAATCTCGGTTAATGTCTCTATTGTCCAGTTGCGCGATGAACACTTCACCGATCACGTCCGTGCAACACTGGAGCACTTTCGTTTGCCGCCGGACCAGCTGCAGTTGGAACTCACTGAATCCTTGCTGATGACAGAGTTCAAGGGTGCCGCAGACCGTGTGCGGGCCATTGAACGCCTGGGCGTACGGATCGCAGTGGATGACTTTGGTACCGGTTACTCCTCACTTAGCTACCTGAAAAACCTGCCCGTGGATGAGCTGAAGATTGACCAGAGTTTTGTCCACAACATCGCCGCGGGCGGCAATGCGGCGCCGATCGTTGAGGCTATTATTCGCATGGGCCAGAGTCTCAGGCTGCGGGTGGTGGCGGAAGGTGTGGAAGATTACGATACCGCGCGCTATCTCACCGCTCACAATTGTGACTGCGCGCAGGGGTTTTACTATAGCAAACCACTGCCGGCGACGGACTTTGAGCGCGAATTTCTAAGGCCACTGGGCGGTTGAAGGTTATTTGTTGCCGGATTGGAGGTACTGCCGGGCGCCGCCACAGCATGCGCACCGGCGACGGGTGTTGACCCTCAGGGTGAGGGAATGCAGTACTGTTGGTGAATGGTATCCAGTGCATTGAGCAGGGCTTTATCCAGCACGAGGTTGATACTGTCAATATTGCTGTGCAGCTGCTCCATCGTGGTGGCGCCAATGATATTGCTGGCAGTGAACTGGCGACTGTTTACAAACGCGAGCGCCATTTGTGCAGGGTTCAGCCCGTGTTCCTGTGCGAGCGCCACGTAGGCCGCCGCTGCGGCTTCTGCCTGGGGATTCCCGTAACGGACAAAGCGGTCAAAAAGCGCCAGTCTCGATCCTGCCGGACGGGCGCCGTTCAGGTATTTGCCGCTTAGCGTACCAAAGGCGAGTGGGGAGTAAGCCAGTAGGCTAACCTGTTCCCGGATGGCCATTTCCGCCAACCCCACTTCAAAGGAGCGATTGAGGAAGTTATATGGATTCTGGATACTGACGATGCGAGGCAGCTTCTTTTCCTGTGCCAGGCGCAGGTATTCCATGACGCCCCAGGGGGTTTCGTTGGAGATGCCGATGTGCCGTACCTTGCCGGCGGTGACCAGTTCTCCCAGGGCAGACAGGGTTTCTTCAATGCCAATGCCGTCATTATCCAGGTGCCGGTAGCCCAGATTGCCAAAAAAATTGGTGGCCCGTTCGGGCCAGTGCACCTGGTAGAGGTCCACATGGTCCGTGCCGAGACGCTGCAACGAGCCATCAATGGCCTCGTGAATATGGCTGCGACTGAGCCGGGGGCCGCCGCGGATATGGCTGACACCGGAATTCTGGTCGCCGCGCCCGGTCACCTTGGTGGCCAGGACGATCTGGTCGCGTTTGCCCGACTGCTTCAACCAGGCACCTACGTGGCGCTCTGATGCACCCTGGGTTTCGGGCCGGGGAGCCACCGGGTACATCTCGGCGGTATCAACGAAGTTCACGCCGCGATCAAGGGCATAATCCAGCTGTCGGAAAGCCTCTGGCTCGCTGTTTTGTTCGCCAAAAGTCATGGTGCCGAGGCAGATGAGGCTGACGTCGATGTCGGTGTTGCCGAGCTTGCGGTATTCCATTACGGATCCTCCAGTGTTAGTTGCGTGGGATGTATCCAGGCTCTTTTCGCCGAAGTGCTATTCCAGCTGTTCGTCCTGCTGCACTTCGTCGATACCCGCGGGGTCCTGGTGAATGACAACGTCAGCCGCGGGTATTTTTTTGATGATGGCGTCCTCCACCTCATCGGATATGCTGTGTGAACGCAGTAAAGACATGTTGCCATCCAGTTCCAGGTGCAGTTCGATAAACTCTACCCGTCCCGAACTGCGGGTACGCAGGTCGTGCACACCTTTTACATCGGGATGGTCCTCGGCTATTTTCTGGATCAGGGCCCGCTGCTCCTCGGGCAGTTCCCTGTCCAGTAGCTCATTGAACGCATCGCGCATGATCGCCCGTGCCGAGTACAGGATATAAATGGCGGTGGCGATCGCGAACAGCGGGTCCATCCCCGGCCAGCCAAACTGGGCGAGTATCAGCGCGACAATGACCCCTGAATTGGTCAGCACATCGGTGCGGTAATGCAGCGAGTCTGCCCGTATGGCCGCCGAGCCGGTGCGACGGATCACATAACTTTGCAACGCTACCAGGCCGATAGTCACAACAACGGTGAATACCATGACGGCAACGCCCATGCCAAAGGCCGTCAGTGGTTCCGGGTTCATCAGCCGCCGGCCGGCCTCTACAACCAGGTACAACCCTGAGCCGATAATGAGAGTGCTCTGGGCAAGGGCGGCAATGGACTCTGCCTTGCCGTGACCAAACCGATGCTGTCGATCTGCGGGCACCAGCGCATAACGTACGGCAATAAGGTTGAACAGCGAGGCGCCCGAATCCATCAGTGAATCGACCAGTGAAGCCAGGATGCTCATGGAAGAGGTTTGCCAGTAAGCCATCCCTTTGGCGGCGATCAGCAGCAATGCGACCGCGATTGAGGCGTTGGTGGCGAGCTTGAGAAGTCGTGCGCCCTCGGCCTGGGAGATTGGGTTGTTCATGCGCGGGCGTGTCTTGGTGGTGATCGGGTGTTGAAGGTTAGAGCACTTGTGACTGCTTGGCAAAGCCGCTGTAGTGTTTCAGGTGTCGCCGATTCCGGTAATTGGGGGTAGTGCGAGACAATAGTTGACTTGCCATGAAGCCGCCCGGTAGGCTCAATAGCCTATAGTGAGGCTTCGGAAGGGGCGCAGTGGCAGAGAGTCCCACGAGTTCGAACACAGTAATCACCACCATCCATGCTGGCCAGGTCAAATTGCTGTATGGATCCCTAAGGTTATCCCTGCTGATGAGCACGGTAAACGGGGTGATTCTGGGCGCCATCCTCCTGCCTGCCCTTAATGGCTTTCGGGTGGCAAGCTGGTTTGGGTGCCTGTTGTTGATGGTGGCGGCGCGATGGTGGGATATGCGGGCCTACCAGAGAGTCCCTGAAAAACGCAGCGCTACCAGCTGGGAGCGCAGAGCCGCTCTCGGTGCGGTGGCTGCAGGTATGGTCTGGGGTAGCGCCGGCGTAGTGTTGTTTGCCCCGGGGGATCCCGTAAGCCAGGTGATTCTTGCGTTTGCGCTGGCGGGGGTCACGGCAAGCGCTATATCGGTCCTGTCGTCAATACGCTATGCCGTTAACAGTTTTATGGTTTTGTCACTGGTACCCTTGATGCTCTGCTTCATGGTCGAAGGTGGGCGCCTGGGCTGGCTGATGGTGTCGATGATTCTGTTATTCCTGATCGCCATGCACGTTTCTGCCCGGCGTTTGAACGAAACCATCACCGAGTCGTTACGTGCCCGCTATGACTTCCAGGAAGCAGAGGGCTGGGCCTCACACCAGGCCCGCTTCGATGACCTGACCCAACTACCCAACAGGCGCTATCTGCGCGAGTGTATCGACCGCAATCTGGCGCGGGCGCAGCGCCATGGTATCGGCGGTGCACTGTTGTTCCTGGATCTGGATAATTTCAAGACCATCAACGATTCGCTGGGACACCCGGTAGGCGACCACGTGCTGCAGCAGGTCGCCGGCCGGCTGCGTGGCCGGCTGCGCGCCGAGGATATTGCCGCGCGGCTGGGGGGTGACGAATTTGTGGTGCTGCTTTCTGACCTGAGCGTCAACGGCGCACTGGCGGACACCTCCGCCCGCCGGTTTGCCGAAGATCTCAAGCGCGTGCTCACCGACCTGCCCTATGAGACCCAGGAACAGGCGCTTTTCATGTCAGCCAGTATAGGGATAACTGTATTTCCCCAAAACGGTGTGGATATTGACGACCTTATGCGACAGGCCGATACCGCCATGTACGATGCCAAGGCCAGTGGTCGCAATGCCATAAGTTCATACCATGGCGCCATGCACGAGGCCGCCAGTCAGCGTTTGAAGATTGATCGGGAGTTGCGGGTTGCGCTGCGCGATGACCAGTTGCGGCTTTACTACCAGCCCATGGTTGATCACGGCGGGCAGGTGATTGGCGTCGAGGCACTGGTGCGCTGGCTGCACCCCGAGCGCGGCATGGTCTCTCCCGCGGAATTCATCCCGATTGCGGAAGAGAGCGGGATTATCCTGGAACTGGGCGAATGGGTCCTGCGTACCGCCTGCACCGACCTGGTAAGGTTAATCGGGCACTTTGGTGATGCCACACCTTCGATCTCGGTAAACCTCAGTGCGCGGCAGTTTCGCTTGCCGGGCCTGATAGATACCGTTACTGCAATTGCTGCCGAGTCGGCGGCGCCGCTGTCGCGGTTGCGTCTCGAGGTGACAGAGGGCAGCCTGTTGGATAATGTCGAACGCGCAATCAGTACCATGCAGGCCCTGCGGGCGCTCGGTGTGCTGTTTTCGATAGATGATTTCGGCACCGGTTATTCATCGCTGGCCTACCTCAAGAAATTACCCGTGGATACCATCAAGATTGACCAGTCATTCGTGCTGGACGTGCTGACGGACAACAACGATGCGGGAATCGTGGAAGCCATTTTGTCCATGGCCCGGCACCTGGGGTTGGCGACAATTGCCGAGGGCGTTGAATCCGTTCAGGTACGGGACTTTCTCATGACCCGTGGCTGCAATTATTTCCAGGGCTACTATTTCTCTCGTCCACTCACATTCGAGCATCTGGTGGCGTTTATTGAACAGTCTTCAGGGCGTCCGCTTGTTGCAGCGCGGGCCCTTGATATTCTTCCTGTCGATTGAGCAAGCCTGCCCCGTCAGGTCTCTCTGCTCAGCTCGTCAAATTGCTCTCTTGCCCACTGCACCGCCTCAAGGTAGCAGGCCGCAAGATCATCCGTGCTGAACAGGCTGTTGTCGAGTTCATCCCATTGCCCTTGTTCATAGGCGATCACCGCCTTCAGCAGGCGCCCGAAGGGCCCTTCATGCCGGGTAAGCGCGTCCGCCATATCCTGGTCCAGAGGCAGTTGGGAGACAATCAATGTCATGGGCGAGTCGAGTATCGCCTCCAGCAGGGAAAACATACCGGTGGTAAACGCAGTATCTCTGGTTTCTTTCGGTAGGGTGGGGATCAGTTGTTCGCACATCCGGGCCCGGATCAATGCCTGGCGGATAATTTCTGCCGGGGTATCATCTGAACCGGCGACCAGCTGCAGGTGTGCCCAGCGCTTGACGGTTGCCATGCCCAGGATAACCACGGCATGGCCGATCGACTTCACCTCCACCGACAAGCCGTAGTAGGTTGAGTTCACGGTTCTCAGAAGACGGTAGTGCAATGCCATGTCATTGCGAATGACCGCTTCCAGGTCTTCCGGTGTGATATCCGGTTTTTGCAGTTCGGCGATAAGGCGCAGGGTATTGATCTTGCTGTCGGGGAGTCGCTGCTGCTCCACAACTGTGGGCTTGCACAGGAAGTAACCCTGGAAATAATCAAAACCCTGGGCTTTGCACCACGCAAACTCTTCCTGGGTTTCAACCTTTTGGGCCACCAGCTTCACTGGCCAGTTGCGCAATCGGATGATAGTCGAGGCCAGCCAGGCGCGGTCGGCTTTCTGGATGTCGAGCTTGACCAGGGCAGCCGAGTCCAGAAGTTGTTCAATCCCGGCCTGCCAGGAAAAGTCATCCAGTGCAATCACCACACCCTGCAGCGCCAGGACCTCAAGGGCCCGCACCACCTCACTGCCGGTTCCGGCGCTGCTGAGTAATTCAACGCCGATATTGGTTCCGTTAAGCAGCAGTCCGTTGTCGTCCAGCAAAAACTCGCGTGAAAGATTGAAGAACGCCATTTTGCCCTCGGTGAGTTTCTCCACATCCAGGTCCATGATGGAATTCAACATTACCCTGGCGGTGGCGATCTTGCCTGCTTGAGAACCCGGGGTAATGGCAGCCTCATTCTGCGGAGACTCGCGAAACAGCATCTCATAGCCATAAACCTCCAGCCTGCCGTCAAAAATTGGCTGCCGTGCAAAATGTACCTGGTGTCCTTTGCTGTCGGGCGCAGTAGCAGCTGCCTTTGCTAAAGCGTCACCCGTTTCGAGATTGTTCACTGATTATGGCTCCTCGTGTGTCAGCGATTATTGTTGCTGCGGATTTTGCGTCGTTCCAGGTCCCTGGCGATGCGCTCCAATTGTTTCTGTGCCTGCGGCTCCAGTTTCACCAACGCCGCGCCGATCCGCATGAACCGGCCCTGGGACGGTATCGTCAAATCGCGGATTTCGACCTTGCCGGAAAAATACACGCCACCGACGTCCAGTGAATAATCAATGATTTCCCCCATCACCAGGGGAGCGGATCGTTCTATCAAGGCACCAAAGCCGCTTGCGGAAAAGTCCAGTAGCTGGCCACGGAGCTGGTTGCCATCGTCGCCGTACAGTTCCATTCGGCTGTTTTCGCTACTGCCCAGGCGAACCCGAAAAGCCTTGCGTCTCTGGCGGTAGATCAACTGCTTCGGCCAACTCGTTTGTAGCGCTGGATAGCCGCGAAACCCGGCAACCGCCTGGATTCCCACGTCGAAACGCAATTCTGCGCCATCTTTATAGGTCAAGGCGGTTATCCGCTTGCCCACGGCGAAGTGCGCCGCATCAAGATTTCGTGGCGCATCAAAAATAAGTCGGCGAGGCCGGTGATCGATGGCCAGCAGCAGGGAGGGTTCCGGGGTAGCCGAGGTCTCGGCAAGGATGCGAATGGCCAGCTGTTGCTTGTGTACACTCCCGAGCAGGCTGGTCAGTTCATCGGCCTTCGAGACGACGGTATCATCGCTCATGGGGCACTACTGTGAGGAAAGTCAACGTACCGGGCTCCGGGCCTAGCCCTCGGCGAGTAACCGGGAGGAGTTGCCGAAATCGCGGTTGCCATCCGCGCCATAGATCATGGAGTCGGCGTGCGCGCTGTGCAGCACATCCAGCGCCCGCCTGACGTAGTTCAACCGTTGCTGGACCAGCAAGCCGTTGCGCCTGTTGTCGCGGTCGCATTCAGTCAGTACCAGTCGGGCTTGTTGTTGGGCGGAGCGAACATGGCCGGTATTGTCACACCAATCAAGAGCCTGTTCCAGGGCAGTTTCAGCAGTGCCGAAGGGGAGTGTGGCCAGCAGCTGTGCCTGCCTCGACCTGAGCTCTTCCAGCTGGCTCATAAGCTGGTTCTTGCCCTCCGCCGTGGTGTCCAGTTTTGCGGTATCACCATTACCCAGTGCCGTGCGTTCGAGAGCCAGCAGATCCCGCAGTGCCGTGGCGCACGTGCATTGCTCCTGGAATAATCCAATGAGTGCAGTGGCACATTGTCTGGGGCTTTGCAGCATGCTCATCAGCCGCCCAGCTGCTCATCGAACTGAAGCAGGTTGTCGGCAATTTGCCGGGTATCAACGGTGTATTGGCCATCGGCAATGGCCTGGCGGGTAGCCGCAACACGCGCGTTATCGACTGTCTCGGCGGCGGCAGCCAGCTCGACAAGCTGCTGCAGCTGTCGCGCGGAGTCTGTCAGCTGCAGGGTATCGGCGGTGCTGGCGCCGGTAGCGGTCTTCGCCTGCCCGTCACTGGCCGGTGTCGCGGCTTGGCGTGATGGCCCCTGCGGGGGCGCCGTGCCGAGACCATTGACACTGTTAGGCATTGGTTAACTCCTGTAATCGTGACCCTGATAGAGTTGTAGCGGCAATGATAAAGCAATCTTTAGGCCAGCATTCCCGGTTTGCCGCGTTTTTGTCGCGCGGCTTACTGCACTTCGACATTGCCGGGCCCTCTTACAATCCCCTCCACAACTTTTCCCGAAGACAGGTTCTTCACCCGTACCCGTTCACCCATGCGGGCATCGGCCAGTGCCTGTCCCGGTGCCTGAACGGCAATGCCAGTGCCGCTGGCGCTCAGTGAAACGCGCTGGCCCCGGCTGATGACCGCGGATTCCTCGATCAGGGCATTGGTCAGGATGGTACCAGAGGCCGCCGAGCGTTTCACCGTATGGCCGCTCACCGCGGCGATACTGGTGAAATACCCCTGGGCAAGCCGGCGGGTGTCAACCAGGACATGGCCCAGATCGGCTTCCGTCAAAATACTGCCGCGCTCAAGGGGGCGCTTGAGCGCCAGTACCCGCAGCAGGACTTCCACCTTTACCGGCACGTAGAGCTTCCAGCTTCCCGGGCAGCGCACACCCACACTGGTGTTCCCCCCAAGCCGGTCACCGGCAACGGCGAACGCCTGCAGGGGCTGTTCGCAGCGGGCCAGCCGCAGGCGCGAGTCCAGCTGTCCGGCGGTAGCGCTGGCGCCGCTCGCAGTGCTGCCGAGGCGATTTAGAACAAATTGCTCGGCGGCCGTGCGGATGGCGTCCAGCGACTGGCGAGCCTCGGTCGCACTCGCTGATGGCACGGATAAAAGGCCGGCCAGCGCTGCGATGGCAAGGTATTTTTTCACCGGCGGTATGGCCCTGGGTGAACGGTTGTCATGGTCCGGATTCCTCGATCTGGTGGTGGCCGGGCTGGGGATGCCGCTGGCTGTCATTAAACGGCAGCAAATAACATGCCACGTGGCTGTGATTTGCCACATCGGCAAGTTATTGCCGTCTGCAGGGGTTTGCCATCTGCGCAGGCCGCGCAGTTACAGGTGCCGTTGTGATGGCATGGATGTTGCTGTTGGATACGCATCAGCGTTTAGGTTGCACAGGCAGTATTGAGCCCGACTATGAGTTTTAATCTGGATAATTATTTTGGTGTCCACCAGGATGCACTCACCTTGCGCTCCCAGCGTAATACGGTGATTGCCAACAACCTGGCGAATGCCGATACCCCGGGCTTCAAGTCGCGAGATATGGATTTCAGGGAGGCCCTGGCCAATGCCGGCACCCAGGTCGGCTCGGGTACCCGGCTGCGGGTTACGGATGGCCAGCACCTGGGTGCAGGGCCCGCCGACCAGGTGACCCTCAAGTACCGAATACCCCTGCAGCCTTCCCAGGACGGCAACACGGTGGAAGCGGATCGCGAGCAGGCAGCCTTTGCCGAGAACTCCGTGCGTTACCAGGCCAGCCTGCAGTTTCTAACGGGTCGCATTACATCGATCATCAGTGCCCTCAAGGGAGGTAACAATTAATGGATCTGTTCAGGGTCTTTGATATCGCCGGGTCCGGCATGGGTGCGCAATCGGTACGCCTTAATACCACGGCCTCCAACCTGGCGAACATGAATTCTGTGAGTGGCGACCCGGAGCAGGTTTACCGCGCTCGCCACCCCATGTTCGAAACCATCATCAACGGCACGGGTAGTGACCAGAGCGCCGGGGTGCGGGTGCTGGGCGTGGTTGAAAGTGCGGCTGATCCCGTTGCGCAATACGATCCCGGCCACCCGGAGGCCAATGAAGCGGGTTACATCTATCGCAGCAATGTGGACCTGGGCGCGGAGATGACCAATATGATTTCCGCTTCCCGGGCCTACCAGAACAACGTTGAAATCCTGAATACCTCCAAGGACCTCATGTTGAGAACCTTGAGTCTGGGGAACTAAGCCATGAATGATGTATCGGCCATACAGAGCATGCTGGGTGTCAGTACCCCCAAACCGGAAGCGCGCGGCACCGGCAGCGACATGGGGCAAGAGGATTTTTTGCGCCTGATGATGGAGCAGCTGAGTAACCAGGATCCCTTCAAGCCCATGGAAAATGGTGATTTCCTGGGCCAGATCGCCCAGTTCTCCACGGTGTCCGGTATTGGCGAGCTGCAGGCGAGTTTTGAGTCTACGGCTTCTGCGTTAACCGGGAACCAGGCATTGCAGGCATCGGCGGTAGTGGATCGCGATGTGCTGGTGCCCGCCAGTAATGTTCGCTTCGACGGCCAGACAGCCGTGGCCGGGGCGATGGACATACCGGCTGGTGCCACTGCGGCGATGCTGGCGGTGACCGACGCCCGTGGCCAGCTGGTCGCCCAGTTGCCGGTGGCGCTCGATGCCGGCGGTCGCGCTACCTTCAGCTGGGACGGGCGCGACAGTGAGGGCAATATGGCACCGGCAGGCGATTACCAGCTCGCCACCGGTTACCAGTTGAACGGCAAGGCCGAAGCGGCACAGCCACTGGTTTGGGGTCGCGTTGACAGCGTCACGCTATCCGGCCCCGGCGGTGGCATTTCAGTCAATGTATCGGGTATCGGCGCAATGTCCCTGAGCCGGGCTCTGGAAATTTCCTAAGGAGAACACGCTATGCCTTTTCAAGTTGCACTTTCCGGGCTCAATGCCGCCAATGCCGATCTTAACGTTACCGCCAACAATATCGCCAACGTCAACACCACCGGCTTCAAGAGTTCCAGGGCGACCTTCGCCGAGCTGTTTGCCACCGGCCTGCAGTCGGTGTCCTCCACGGCCACCGGTCTTGGGGCGCGCCTGACAGACGTGCAGCAGCAATTCACCCAGGGCACCATTGATTTCACCGGTAATAACCTCGACCTGGCGCTGGTGGGCGATGGCTTTTTTACCCTCAGCGAGGGCGGCGAGCAGAGCTTTACCCGCTCCGGTGCCTTCGGCATAGACCGTGATGGCTTCGTGGTTAACGCCCAGGGCTCGAAGCTGCAGGCCTTTTCGCCTACCGCTAGCGGGTTCAATACCGCGCAGCTGACAGACCTGCAGTTGACCACCGGCAACAACCCGCCGCAGCAAACCACGACCGTAGAAGCGGGCCTTAACTTGCCGGCCAATGCGGCACAGCCGGTGGTGACCCCCCTGGACCCCACCGACGGCCAGTCCTTCAATCACACCACCTCACTGTCGGTAATCGATTCTCTGGGCGCCAGTCACACTGCCAGCTATTTTTTCGTTAAAACCCCCAACGCCAACGAATGGGAGGCCTCGCTGTTTGTCGATGGCAATGCCGTGGGCGGCCCCGTACCCCTGGAATTCGATGCCTCGGGCGCCCTGGTGACTCCCGCTACCGGTAGCGTTGTGTTCCCGCCGGTGCCTCTGGCAACCGGTGCCGAGCCTCTGGAGCTGACCACCGAGTTCGGTGGCGCCACCCAGTTCGGCAGCCAGTTTGTTGTTAACAGCCTGGGCCAGGACGGCTTTGAAAGCGGGCGCCTGACCGGCATCGACATCAGCCAGGAAGGGGTTGTGTTTGCCCGGTTTACCAACGGCCAGTCGTCGCCGCTGGGCAAGCTGGCCATGGCAACGTTTTCCAATCCCGAGGGCCTGGGCAACGACGGTGACACCACCTTTGTCGAGACCTTCGCCTCCGGTGAGGCATTGCTGGGCGAGGCCGGCACCTCCGGCCTGGGCCTGATTGAGTCCGGCGCACTGGAGGCGTCAAACGTGGATCTTACCGCCGAGCTGGTCAGCATGATCACCGCCCAGCGTAATTTCCAGGCCAATGCGCAGATGATTTCAACCGCCGATACCATCACCCAGACCATTATCAATATCCGCTAGGTGCCACCCGCGGCTTAAGGAGCGTCCATGGATAACATGCTGTATGTAAGCATGACCGGTATGAATCGCGTCATGGACGCCCAGGCGGGTAATGCCCAGAATCTGGCGAACGTCAGTACTACGGCGTTCAAGGCCAGCCTGGATAATGCGATCAGCCAGAAAATTGACGGCCCCGGCATTGCCAGCCGCTTCAATGTCCAGACCCGGGACATCGGGCCGGACCTGTCTCCCGGTCCGCTGGTGTCAACCGGGCGCAATCTGGATATCGCCATCCAGGGCGAGGGCTGGCTAGTGGTCCAGGCGCCCGATGGTGGCGAGGCCCTGACCCGTCGCGGTGACCTGCAGGTAGACGCCACTGGCATTGTGCGTACCGGTGACGGTAACCCGTTAATGGGTGAGGGTGGGCCTATTGCGGTCCCTCCCTATTCCCAGCTCACCTTTGGCGGCGACGGCACGGTCTCCATCGTGCCCCTGGGGCAGGGCCCGAATGCCCAGGTGGTGCTGGAACGCATTATGCTGGTGAAGCCGGAGAACGGCACCCTGGAGCGGGGCACGGACGGCCTGTTCCGGGCCCGCGATGGCCAGCTGCCGCCGGCCGATGCGGATGTTCGCGTATTGTCGGGGCACCTCGAAGGCAGCAACGTGAACATGGCGGAGGCGATGGTGGAAATGATTGACCTGGCGCGCCAGTTTGAAATGCAGGTGAAAATGATGCGCCTGGCCAACGACAACGCCGATGTCGCCGCGCAATTGACCACCATGGGCGGTTAAACGCTCACCGTGCGAGTACATGGCATTGTTATTGCTTGGCTCAACACTCAAACAGCGACACTGACAACAAGGGTAGTGGTATGAAGGCATTGTGGATTGCGAAGACCGGGCTCGATGCGCAACAGACGCGCATGGCAACGGTCTCGAACAACCTCGCCAACGTCAATACAACCGGGTTCAAGCGCGGACGCGCGGTATTCGAAGACCTGGTCTACCAGAATATTCGCCAGGCCGGTGGCCAGCAGTCCCAAAGCACTGAAATGCCCTCGGGTCTTTACCTGGGTACCGGGGCACGGGTGGTGGCCACGGAAAAAATGTTTACCCAGGGCTCGCTGGTGCAAACCGAGAACGCCTTTGATATGGCCATCCAGGGTCGCGGCTTCTTCCAGGTGTTGATGCCCGACGGCTCCCAGGCCTACAGTCGCGATGGCTCGTTCCAGATTGACTCCAACGGGCAGCTGGTGACCGCTTCCGGCTACCAGGTACAGCCTGCCATCAATATCCCCAACAACGCCCAGAGTGTAACCGTGGGGGTCGACGGCACGGTGACCGTGCAGTTGCCGGGGCAGGCGGCACCGGTGCAGATCGGCTCGGTGCAAACGGCTGATTTTGTCAATCCCGGTGGCCTGGAGCCACGCGGTGAAAACCTGTTTATCGAGACCGGCGCCAGCGGCCCCGCACTCACCGGAACCCCGGGTGTCAATGGCCTGGGTACCCTCATCCAGGGCATGGTGGAGGGCTCCAACGTCAACACCGTGGAGGAGCTGGTAAACATGATTGAAACCCAGCGCGCCTTTGAGCTGAACTCACGCTCAATACGCACCTCCGACGAAATGCTGCAGTTCATCACCAATAACCTGTAGGGGAGCGCGTAATGTCGGTTGCTGTTTACAGCGCGGGAAGAGGCTTGTGTGCGGTGGCGTTGCTGTTGCTGGTGGCGGGTTGTGCCGGCCCCACGCCCATCCGCGACTGGTCGGCGACGCTGCCTTCGCAACCGCCGATGCCCGAGCCCGCCGCGGCCAATGGCGCCATTTATCAGGCCGCCACCGGGCTGGCACTGTTTGAAGATGTGAAGGCCCGGCGGGTGGGTGACACCCTGATTGTGCAGCTCGCCGAGCGCACCAACGCCGAAACCAGTGCCACGACCAGCACCGGCAAGGGCACGTCATCCAGCATTGCCAACCCGACCCTGTTCGGCGAAGAGTTCACCCGCGGCGATGGGCTACCCCTGTTCCAGAGCTCCCTGGAGTCCTCCCACGATTTCGATGGCGAGGGCGACAGCGCCCAGAGTAATCGGGTGGATGGCAATATCGCGGTCACCGTTTACCAGCGCCTGCCCAATGGCAACCTGGTGGTGCGTGGGGAGAAGTGGATCACCATCAACCAGGGTCGCGAATTCCTGCGGGTAGCCGGTATTGTGCGCCCGGCCGATATCGGCGCCGGCAATTCGGTGCCCTCGTACAAGCTCGCGGACGCCCAGATTGAGTACAGTGGCAAGGGTGCGCTCGCCGACGCCAACCGGCCCGGCTGGCTGAGCCGGTTCTTCCAGTCCCCGATTTTTCCCTTTTGATGGCGCCGGCTATGTACTCTTTTCGTCTGTTGCAAACCCTTTTGCTGAGTGTGCTGCTGTTCGCGAGCGGCCTGTCCTCCGCCCAGACCGAGCGCATCAAGGACCTGGCCTCGGTGGGCGGTGTGCGGGCCAACCAGCTGGTGGGCTATGGCCTGGTGGTGGGCCTGGATTCCTCGGGCGACCAGACCAGCCAGGTGCCGTTTACGGTGCAGTCGCTGAACAATATGCTCAAGCAGTTCGGGATTACGATACCGGACAATGTTAACCCCCAGTTGAACAACGTAGCCGCGGTATCGGTGCACGCCGAGTTGCCCACCTTTCTCAAGCCGGGTACCCGGGTGGATGTCACCGTCAACTCCATCGGTAACGCCAAGAGCCTGCGCGGCGGCAGCCTGCTGATGACGCCCCTGAAGGGCGCCGACGGCAATGTCTACGCCATCGCCCAGGGCAATATGGTGGTCAGCGGCTTTGGTGTTTCCGGCCAGGACGGGTCCAGCATTACCGTGAATATCCCCAGCAGCGGCCGCATTCCCGGCGGTGCCACGGTGGAGCGCGAGGTACCCAGTGCCTTTCTGGACACCGAGTTCCTGCTGTTCAACCTGCACACGCCCAATTTCACCACCGCCCACCGGGTAGCCGAGGCGATCAACAACACCATGGGTGAAATGACCGCGCGACCAGTGGACTCGGTATCCATAGAGGTGCGCACCCCGGCTGACCCATTACAGCGCATCGCCTATTTGTCCGAGCTTGAAAATCTCCAGGTGACCGCGGGTTCCGGCCCGGCCCGGGTGATTATCAATTCCCGCACCGGCACGGTGGTGATCGGCAGCCATGTCCGGGTACTGCCCGCCGCCGTGGCTCACGGGTCGCTGTCGGTGACGATTACCGAGCGCCCCGAGGTCAGCCAGCCCGGCGCCTTTGCCGAGGGCGATACCGCCATTGTGCCGCGCACGGGTATTCAGGTAGAACAGGGTTCCGGGCGCATGTTCCTGTTTGAGGCCGGGGTCTCGCTTAACGAGATCATCCAGGCGGTGAACGAGGTGGGTGCCGCCCCGGGCGACCTGGTCGCGATTATGGAGGCGCTCAAGGAAGTCGGCGCCTTGCGCGCCCAGCTGGTAGTGATCTGAGCATGGCTGCCGGGCCAGTCAATCAGCCGGGCTTTGCGGCCAACGCTGCGGAATTCAGCAGCCTGCGCGCCGCGGCCCGGCGCGATGACCCGGCCGCGGTGCGCGAGGCGGCGGAGCAGTTCGAGGCGCTGCTGGTGCAGACGATGTTCAAGGAAATGCGCGCCGCCAGCAGTAGCGAGGATGACCTGTTCGGCAGCAAGGAGATGGGGACCTATTACGAAATGTTCGACCGCCAGGTGGCACTCGATATGTCCCGCAACGGCGGTATGGGCCTGGCCGATATGCTGGTGCGGCAGCTCACCACCACCCCCGCCCTTGCGCCCGGGGCTGAGCCACAGGCCACGCCGGCTGCCGCCAGTGGGACGGCAGGGCCCGCGCTGCCCCTGGCGGCTGCGCGCGAGCCCATCGCCATTCAAGAAACCCTCGCCCCTGCCGCTATGGAGCTGACAAGAGCCCGGGCGGTACAGGAATACGACACCGCTGAGGCAGGCGCCGGAGCAGATCCGGCACGGGGACGCTAATGGTTGATTTCCTGAATACGTCACTGTCCGGGCTGCAGGCAGCGCAGCGGGCACTGGCCACAACATCCAACAACATCGCCAACGCATCAACTGACGGCTACAGTCGCCAGCGGGTGGATTTTGCCACCCGCCCCGCCGAATTTTTTGGCGGCGGTTTTCTGGGTACCGGCGTACAGGTGGAGGACGTGCGGCGTATCTATGACGGCTTCCTCGCCGGAGAAGTGCGCAGTGGTACCGCCGGCGAGGCCCGGCTGAGCACGTTTTCGGAATTGTCCGGGCGAGTCGGCGACCTGCTCGGGAGTACCAGCGGCGGGTTGTCGGCGGGGCTGCAGGGTTTTTTTGACGCCCTGCAGACGCTGGCCAACGATCCCTCATCCATCCCCGTGCGGCAGACCGTGCTGGGCGAGGCCGATGCCCTGCAGCGTCGGGTGGGTGCGCTAGACACCCAGCTGGAAGCGCTGGGCAACGAAGTGAACAGCCGGGTTGGCAGTTCGGTGGCCACTATCAACAGTTTGGCGGCGTCCATTGCGGATACCAATCGCCAGATTGCGGCTTCCCCCGGCGCTGCCGATGGCCGCCTTCCCAATGACCTGCTGGACCAGCGGGACCGCCTGCTCAGGCAGTTGTCCTCTGAAATTGAAGTGAGCGTGGTGCCGGCTGACACGGGTACCGTAAATGTGTTCGTGGGTAACGGCCAGACCCTGGTGCTGGGCCAGACCGCCACGGAACTGGCCGCCGGTGCCGGTCGTTTTGGTCCCGACCAGTTTGAAGTCTCCATCGGCGGCTCGTCCGTCACCTCGCAACTCGGAGGCGGTACCCTCGGCGGTCTGCTCGATTTCCAGCGCGAGGTGCTGAACCCGGCGCGCAATGATCTCGGTCGCACTGCCGTGGCGCTCGCGGAGGGGATGAACGCAACCCATCGCCAGGGCCTGGACCTGAAGGGTGATTTCGGTGGCGACTTTTTCGCGGTGGGCGGGCCCACCGTCCGGCCTGCCAATGGCAATGCCGGTAACGCTGCCGTTGAGGTGAGAATCGAATCCGCCAATGCGCTGACCGGCGAGGACTACCAGCTGCAGTACGACGGCAGCAATTACGCCCTGGTGAATACCAGCAACAGTGAAGTGGTCACCCTGTCCGGCACCGGTACCGGCGCGGACCCGTTTCGGGCCGAAGGTCTCGCGATTACAGTAACCGGTGCGGCGGCAGCAGGAGATCGCTTTGCAATATTGCCCACCCGCAGCGCCGCCGGCGGCTTCAGTCGCGCGCTCAGTGACCCCGCCGACATTGCCGCCGCCTTCCCCCTGCGCACAGGCGCCGCCCTGGGTAACGTGAGTGCCGCTGCTATCTCCGGTGCTGAAGTGCTCGATGTGAGCAATCCCGATTTGCTGGCTCCGACGACAATCCGTTTTGTGGCGCCGGATACCTACCAGGTGAACGGCGCCAGCGCCTTTGCCTATGCCAGCGGCGATAATATCGATATCAACGGCGCCCGGGTGCAGATCAGCGGGGCCCCCGCTGTCGGTGATGAGTTCACCGTGACCGGCAATACCGGCGGCGTGGGCGATAACCGCAACGCCCAGGCGCTATCGGGCCTGCGCGATACCGGCTTGCTGGAGAACGGGCAGCGCTCGTTGGTGGAGCAGGCCGATACCCTGTTGGCGCGGGTGGGCAGCACCGCGGCGGCGGCGCAAACGGCGCTGGAATCGCAAACGGCACTGCTACAGAACTCCGAGAGCGCACTGCAGTCCGTCAGCGGTGTCAACCTGGAGGAAGAGGCGGCCAGTCTGCTGCGCTTCCAGCAGGCCTTCGAGGCCAACGCCCGGGTAATCCAGACCGCCAATACCACCTTCCAGTCGCTGCTTGCGGCCTTCAGGTAAACGCCATGCGTATTTCCACTCAAATGTTATTCCAGCAGGGCTTGAACGGTATTCTCGAACAGCAGAGCCGCTCCGCGCGCACCCTGGAACAGTTGTCCACCGGCCAACGGGTGAACCGCCCCTCGGATGACCCCGCAGCCGCGGCGCGCATCCAGGAACTGGATCGCGCAGTAGCGCAACAGGGTGTATACGTTGAAAATATCGCCCGTACCGAACAGCGGCTGGCCACGGAAGAAGGTGCCCTGACCTCCGCCAGTACCATTGTCCGCCGGGTACGGGAGCTGGCTGTGCAGGGTGCCTCCGATACCGTGGGTGAAGAGGGCCGCAAGCTCATTGCAACAGAGTTGCGCCAGCGCCTGGATGAAATGGTGGCCATCGGTAACAGCCGCAGTGGCGAGGGCGAGTTCATTTTTGCCGGGGCCCAGAGCCAGACCCCGCCGTTTGCGGCCAGCGCCGGGGTGGTCAGCTATGCCGGCGATAGCGTCCAGCGCGAGCTGATGATCGGGGCCGGTACCACCATGGCCGACGGCGACACCGGCGATAATGTGTTCATGCGTATCCGCGATGGCAACGGTGCGGTGAGTGTTGCACCGGCCGCGGCCAATACCGGCACCGGTGTCAGCATTGTCGGCGCGGGCACGCCCCTTGCCGCGGGTACCTCCTATACCATCCGCTTCACCGGGGCGGATGCCTATGAAGTAGTCGACCAGGATAGCAACACCATTGCCAGTGGCGCCTTTGCAGACGGAGACAATCTCAGTTTCAACGGTATCGGTGTGGTGGTTAACGGCAACCCGGCGGCGGGTGATGAGTTCACCGTGGCCCCGGCGCGGCTGGAAAGTGTGTTCGCCACCATTGATAAACTGGCTGCTGCCTTCGAGGCACCCGCCAACACCGATGCCAGCCGCACCGGCCAGCGCCAGGCCATTGATGATGCCCTGGGCCAGCTCGACCGGGTGGAAAGCCGGCTGCTGGAAGTGCGCGCCGGTGTCGGTGGCCGCCTCAGCACCCTGGCGGACGTGCAGGACACCCAGGAAAGCGTGCGCTTCTCCCTGGAAAAGCTGGTGTCGGAGGTGCGCGACCTGGACTTTGCCGAGGCCGCCAGCCGCCTGCAGCAGGAATTGTTCACGTTGCAGGCCGCGCAGCAGAGCTTTACCCGCATCCAGGGCAACAGCCTGTTCAACTTCATCTGACAGGCAGCGTTGCCGCGGCGTTGGCCGCTGCAACGGTTGCTTGCCGCTCCCGCGCTGCATACCTTTCCACGACCCCCCAAAATTTTTTTCTAAAGTTTCTCTCCCGTGGTCCGCTATCCCTTTCGAAGACGATGTGATCGCTCTTGTTACAGGCAGCCTGTTGCCGGCAAGCGAGATCGGTCAGTCAGCGATAAAAGTGAAAAAAATTCCCGGGAGGAATTACAGATGGCTCAGGTAATCAACAGTAACATTCTGTCGCTGACAGCTCAGCGTAACCTCGACAAATCCCAGGGTGCCCTGGCGACCTCGCTGGAGCGCCTGTCCTCCGGTTTGCGCATCAACAGCGCCAAGGACGACGCCGCCGGCCTCGCGATCTCCGAGCGTTTCAGCACCCAGATTCGCGGCTTGAACCAGGCCATCCGTAATGCCAATGACGGCATCTCCCTGTCCCAGACAGCGGAAGGCGCCCTCGGCGAAGTCTCCGCCAACCTGCAGCGTATTCGCGAGCTGGCCGTACAGTCGGTCAACGCCACCAACTCCGACACCGACCGCGCCACCCTCGACCAGGAAGTGCAGCAGCGTTTGCAGGAAATTGACCGCATCGGCAGCCAGACCTCGTTCAACGGCCGCAACGTACTGGATGGCAGCTTTGGTAGCGCCCTGTTCCAGGTGGGTGCCAACGTGGGTGAAACCATTGGCCTCGACCTGAACACCAGTGTGCGGACCGACAGTGTAGGCGCCACAGCCACAGCGACCTCGGTGGATCTGAGTACTTTGATTTCGCCGGCAGAGGATGCGGTGCCAACGACCAGCGCTGCGCTCAGTTTCAGCACGATATCCACCGGCGCTACTGATGGTGACGATGTCACCATTGCAGTTGGTGGCGTGACCTTGGCTACTGCAGCGGCAGCTGGTGGTAGTGGCGCCGTTTCCATAACCGCGGCAGATATCGACACCGCCCTTGCCGGTACGGAGGGTACTACTCTTGCGACTGCTGGAATCACGTTTACGGGTACTGCGGCCGGTGGTGATCTGGTCTTTTCGAAGGCTGACGGCACGGATTTTGATATTGCTGTCACCAGCAGCCAGGGTACGCCTACAGGTGGCGGCAGTAGCGCTCTTGATACTGTCGGAACAACTACGGTCGACAATGGCTCCGAAGCCGTTGCAGCAAACACCCTGGTCATTAACGATGACCTTAACATTCAGTTTGGCGATAACGACGCCATCGCTGTCGGCAACGGCACATATGAAACTGCGCAGTCCTTCGTTGACGCAGTCAACTCCGCGTTGGGCAGCAACGGCACCGCTTTTCTGGACAGTGACACGAATGTCCTGAGTGTGACATCCGGCGAAGCCGTCACGGTGAGTGGCGGCCAGGCGGCTACCGTGTTTACCGCCACCGAATTCGCTACTTCGGGCAGCCTTGATGATGTCGACGTGCTGACGGTAGATGGCGCGAACGCCACCATTCAGCGGATTGATGCAGCACTCACCTCAGCCAGTGACCTGCGCAGCACCTTTGGTGCGATCCAGAACCGGTTTGAGTCCACCATCGCCAACCTGAGCGGCACCTCCGAGAACCTGAGCGCCTCGCGGAGCCGGATCCTCGATGCCGACTTTGCGGCGGAAACCGCGGCCCTTACCCGGGCACAGATTCTGCAGCAGGCCGGTATCTCGGTACTGTCCCAGGCCAATACCCAGCCCCAGAACGTGCTGGCGCTTCTCAACTAGCGCGTGGCACAACATCAGCGCTTTAGCGAAAAGGGGCCTGGTGGCAACACCAGGCCCCTTTTCGCCTTGAGAGACTGGATTTATCATGGATAACACGATTTCCGGTAGTCAGCTCCAGAACCGGGTCGCCCCGGAAGCCCGTCCCCTATCGGCCCCGCGGCCTGTCACAACCCCCACCGATAATAGTGGGCCGCCCGTGGCGGTGGCGCCGCCTCCTGAACCGGGGGCGGTCACAGCCGAGACCGGGGAGAAACTGCGGGAATCCCTGGAGGCGCTCAGTGAGCGCCTGAACGAATTCGTGCAGGACAATAGCCGGGAGCTGGAGTTCATGGTCAGCGAGGAGGCCAGCAGGATCGTGATCCTGGTGCGACAATCGGAAACCGGCGAGGTATTGCGTACCATTCCCCCGGAGGAGGCAATGACCCTGGCCGAAAACCTTCGACAAGGTGGGGCGGCGTTGTTTTCCCAGCAGGCATGACCTGGGCATAGTTCTTGCTTTAAAACCTGAAGTAAGGAAGCAGATAAGCAGGAAACCGTAATGCGGGCAAAGGGAGTAATCTAGACGTGGCAACTATCCAATCACTGGGCGTGGGTTCCGGGCTCGATCTCGACAGCCTGGTCAGGCAGCTGGTCACCGCGGAACGCGAGCCCACCGAGCTGCGGCTGGCGCGCAACGAGGCCCGGTTTCAGTCGCAATTGTCCGCCCTGGGCAGCGTCAAGGGGGCACTGTCAGCCCTGCGCGACAGCAGTAACGCACTGGCCGGCGGCAGCAACCTGGGTGGGCGCACCGCAACCAGCAGTGAACCGGAGTTTTTTACCGCAACCGCGGCCGCCGGTACCGCCACCGGTAATTTCAGTGTGGAAGTGGTCTCCCTGGCCGCCGCGAACAAAGTCACCTCGGGCGCGTTTACCGACGCCGACGCAACAATCGGCACCGGTACCCTCACCCTGGGGGTTGGCGACAAGAGCTTCAGCCTGGTGCTGGAGGAGGGCGCCAACAGCCTGACGGATATCCGCAATGCCATTAACAATGCCGCCGACAACCCGGGTATTTCCGCCTCCATCCTCAATGAGGACGGCGGCAGCCGGTTGATTCTCACCGCCCGTGATACCGGCGCGGCCAATACCATTACCGCCAGCGCCGGTGGTGGCGATGGCGGCCTTGCGGCGCTGACGGGCTTGACCGAATTGACCGCCGCGGCAGACGCCGTGATCAAGGTGGATACCTTCCAGTTTTCCAGCCCCGACAACAAGGTGGACGGGGTGATAGAAGGCCTCACCCTCGACCTGGTGGCGGCAGAGCCCGGTACCCTGACCACGGTGACCATTGCCGAGGATCGTTCCGCGACGGTAGCCGCCGTGCAGAGCCTGGTGGATCGTCTTAATGCCGTGACCGGAGTCAACAACCGGGTGGCCTCGTTCAATGCCGATTCCGGGCAGGCGGGACCGCTGCTGGGCGACGCCACCCTGCGCGGCGTCAACAGCCGCATCCAGCAGTTGCTGGGTAGTCAGGTGGGTGCTTCGGGTGATCCCTTCAACAGTTTGCCGGCGCTGGGTGTTCGCACCAATGACGCGGGCCTTCTGGAGCTGGATGTCAATGCGTTGAATACGGCGCTGGACCAGCGCCCCAACGTGTTGAACGAAGTGCTGGGGGGGGAGCGTGGCATTGCCACCGCCCTGGGATCATATCTCGATGGCGTGCTGGGGAGCAGCAGCCTGATCAGCAATCGGGAGGATGGGCTGCGCTCGCAGCTGGAGGGTATTACCGCGCAGCGGGAAAGCCTGGATGTGCGTATCGCCAGCCTGGAGGCGCGTTATGTGGCGCAATTCTCTGCCCTCGACGGCCTGGTTGCGCAGCTCACCCAAACCGGTAATTTCCTGGACCAGGCGCTGGGCAACCTGCCCGGTCCTATTCAGCGTGGTCGCTAAAGTCCGTGCAGTTACCGCCGCTAACCCGGAGTGAACCCGAGCAACCGAGAGTAATCCGATGAATGAAATGGTCAGCGCCTACCGGTCAGGCAATGTCGCCCGCGCCGAATATGCCAGCCCCCACCAGTTGGTCACCATGCTGTTCGAGGGTGCCCTGGAGCGCCTGGCCCGGGCCATTGGCCATACGGAACGTGGTGATGTTGCGGCCAAGGGCGAATGCCTGGGCCGGGTCGTATTGATTCTGGATAACCTCCAGGCGAGTCTGGACGCAGGTGCCGGTGACGGTGCCATTGCCGGTAACCTCGATGATCTCTACGATTACATGATGCGGCGCCTGACCGAAGCCAACCTGCGCAATGATGTGACCATGATGACGGAAGTGCAGCAGTTGCTGTTGCCGTTGGCGGAGGCCTGGAAAGCGATTGCACCCGGCCAGGCAGAAGGTTCCGCAAGTGCCTCCGAAGAGGGACATGGCGGCATGGCGCCCGTGCACGCATGAGCCTGGATGCCGGCAGAATGCGCGCCGATGTTACCGGGACGGGCGTGTCCGCGGTAACGGCGCAGATGAGCGGTGTGGTTGCGCTGGGCGTCAGTATTCGGCAGCATATCGAGCAGGCTGACCTGGAAGGTGCCGGCGAGCTGGCGGCGGAGCGCCATCGGTGTTTGGTGGCGCTGTTTGATGTGCCTGATACCGCAGACGAGTCATTATCCTCCTGGCTGCAGGAAATCCTGCGCGAGGACCAGAGCCTGCTGCAGGCCCTGGCCGAACTGCGCGGGAAAATGGAGCTGGAACTGGGTGCAACCCGCCGCTCTGCGCGCGGCGCTCGGGAATACGCCGCGGTGGCCGAAAATCGCGGCCGCTAGGCACCGCGGAGAGCCAACGTCATGCTGAACTACAGCGACCGTTTACCCCTGGACTGGTCACCCGGTCTCACTGCCAATGCCGGCGACACCCAGCGCGCCGCGACCAACCTCTATGTGCTCGAAGCGGTCGCCGCGATTGAAGAGCAATCCCGCGACCGACTGGTGGAAGACCAGGCCGAACTGCACCAGGAGCTGCACCGGCTGGATGCCAAAGTCCAGTTATTGCTGGATATGGTGGCCAGGCTGCTGCGCAGTCACGACCGGCTGCCCCGGGAGCACCTGGTGCGGGTCGCTGTGGACGCAATTGATGTTTGTACCCAGGCTGAAATTGCCGTGGGCGATGAAGGTACGCTGTCGCTGCATCTGCATCCGGCAATCCCCGCCGCGCTGATTCTGGAAGGCCGTTTTACCGCGGAGTCCGAAGATGTCGATGGGCGCTGGCTGCGGTTTGAACTTGTGCCTCTGGCGGGACTCGAGGCCGAGGCCATGTCCCGTCATGTATTCCGTCACCACCGGCGCAGTATCGCCGCGGCCCGACAGGCGTCGATTTCCTGACGTGGGTCAGGGCAAAGTCTGGACACATCGGTTTATTAGTCAAATAAATGGCTTTTTTCCGTTTAAGCGGGTGATCCATGGCCCGGCTCGCGTTATCATGAACGTCCAGTCATCCAGTGAGAGTTTTTTGGTTTGAATGTTTCAGCAGAAGATGTGGCCCAAGACATTGCCAGCGCTGATGAGCGACCCAGCGACAGCGTAGCTGCCCGGGCGGACCGTCTGCCAAAGGCGGCGCAGCTGGTCGGTAATTCTGCTGCCCTGCGGGGCGTGCAGCGCCTCATAGAGCAGGTCGCCTCGTTCGATGACACCAACGTGCTGGTGTTGGGGGAATCCGGTACCGGCAAGGAATTGGTGGCCCAGGCAGTGCATGCGTTATCCTCGCGCAGGAACAAGCCTTTTGTGCCCATCAACTGCGGTGCGATACCGGCAGAGCTGCTTGAAAGCGAGTTGTTTGGCCATGAAAAGGGCGCTTTTACCGGTGCGCTGGCCAGGCGTCGCGGTCGTTTCGAACTCGCTGAAGGTGGCACCCTGTTCCTCGACGAGATCGGCGATATGCCGGTAGCGATGCAGGTGAAGCTGCTGCGGGTCCTGCAGGAGCGTTCTTTTGAGCGTGTCGGTGGTACCCAGACTGTGGCGTGTAATGTGCGCGTTATAGCGGCAACTCACCGTAACATTGAAAACCGTATTGAAGAGGGCCTGTTCCGCGAAGACCTCTACTATCGCCTTAACGTCTTTCCCATTGAAATTCCGCCTTTACGTGAACGCCTGGCGGATTTGCCCATGTTGATAGAGCACTTCCAGACCCACAATAAGGCACGGGGTGTGGCGCAGATCAGCTTTTCGCCCGCGGCCCTGGCCGCTCTTCAGGGCCATGACTGTCCCTGGTCCGGCAATGTGCGTGAGCTTGGTAACCTGGTGGAGCGTCTGGCGATCATCCAGGAGGGCCGCCAGGTGCAGATTCACGATCTGCCGGCCCGTTATCGTCAGGGTAGCGAACACCTTGTGGAAGCTCAGCAGGCGCCCTCAGCCGACCTGCTTGCTGCCCCGGTACCTTTTCAGGCGAGCGCCCTGCCGACCCTGCCCGTCAGCGGTGTTAACCTGAAAAAATACCTGGCGGATGTCGAGGTTTCACTGGTTCAGCAGGCATTGTTGCGAAGCAGCGGAGTGGTCGCGCATGGGGCCAAATTGCTGGGACTGCGACGCACAACCCTGGTAGAAAAAATGAAAAAGTACGGCATCGATTCCTCGCAAAAATAGTGCTCCGCCAGCCTCTGGTACGGTTCTTGCTTTAACACTGGGTACAGGACCAGTGTGAGAGGAGAAGGGTGCCGCATGGATGACCAGGGCGACCAGCTTGAAAATACCTTCAGTGCCTTTAACCGGCTTTCGGAAGAGCTGTCTGCGGCCTATACCACGCTGGCCGGGCGCGCGGTAAAACTTGAGCAGGAGCTCGCGCGTTCGCGCCGGGAAAAAGAACGTCAGCAAATCGAAAAAGAGTGCCTTGCGGATCGCCTGGCAGCATTGCTGGATTCCCTGCCCGGCGGGGTTGTTGTGTTCGACAATGCCGGGCGGGTCACCGAAAGCAATGCGCCGGCGCGAGAATGGCTGGGGGATAACCCTGAGGGTCGGGCCTGGAACTCACTCCTGGACCAGCAGCTCGTAGAGGTGCTGGATGAGGGCCGCGAGCTGCAAATCGGCGGCGCAGTGCAGCTCACCCTGTCCCGGCGCTATCTGCCGGGTCGCGGCGAAACCATTATTCTGCTCACCGATGTAACGGAACAGAGACAGCTGCAGCGTGAGCTGGAGCAAAATCGCCGGCTCGCGACCATGGGTGAAATGGCGGCCAGGGTGGCGCACCAGATTCGCACCCCGCTTTCCACCGCCATGCTATACGCCAACCATTTGACTGACCAGCCACTGCCCGCCGAGCAACGTCAGCAATTTGGCGCCAACCTGCTGGCACGACTGCGGGACCTGGATCGAATGACCCGGGACATGCTTGGCTTCGTTCGTGGTGGCACGGCTGAAACGCAGCCGTTTTCTGTTGCGACCCTACTCGACATTGTGCGCCAAAGCCTCGCTGGATTAGTGAGCGAAGGCTATGACCTGTGCATCGAAGAGCACGGCGGCAGGACCGCGCATAGCCGTAACCTCGGTGCCGCGATTATTCGTGGTGATGCCCAGGCGCTGTCCGGGGCTCTGTGCAACCTGGTTGAAAACGCCTTTCAGGTGGGCGGCAAAACGGTCACCGTGGCGTTATCGGCGCACATCGTTGAGGCTGCTGCGGTGGAGTTGTGTATTGATGACAACGGTCCCGGTATTAGCCCCGAGTTATGCGAGCGGGTGTTTGAGCCTTTCTTTTCCGGACGCACCGGCGGCACTGGGCTGGGGTTGCCGGTAGCGCGCTCGGTGGCGGAAGTACACGGCGGTTCGTTGCGGCTTGAGCCACGCCGCGACAGACAGGGGGCCCGCTTTGTCTTGCGCCTCCCGCTGGCACTCAAAAGCCAGCCACCGCATTGCCTCCCGGCACTGGCTGGGGAGGTGTTGTGAGCGGGTTTTGCGTGCGGCTGGTGGAAGACGATGCGGATCTGCGCCAGGCTCTCAACGATACCCTGGCGATCGGTGGTTTTACCGTCATCGCGGTTGACGACCCGTGCAAAGCCCTGGATGTTCTCGCCCGGCAGCCAATATCGCTGGTGCTGTCAGACATACAGATGGAACCCTGGAGCGGCCTGGAATTGCTGGCCCGTATCCGCCGGCAATACCGCGATATACCGGTCGTATTGATGACCGCCTTCGGCACCGTGCCACAGGCAGTGGAAGCCATTCGCCAGGGGGCGATGGACTATCGCGTCAAACCCGTGGAAGCGCAGGATCTGCTGGGTCTGGTGAGTCGCTTCCGCGATCGGCCCTCATCGTCTCGCGAACTGGTGGCGGTCGACCGTCGCAGCCTTGAATTGAAAACCATTGCCGGCAAAGTCGCGCGAGCGGATATCAGCGTACTGCTCACCGGACCCAGTGGCAGTGGCAAGGAAGTGTTTGCGCGCTACATTCACGATGTATCCGAGCGTGCACCGTATCCGTTTGTGGCGGTGAACTGTGCCGCGATTCCCGACCAGATGCTGGAAGCCGAGTTGTTCGGCCACGAAAAGGGTGCCTTTACCGGCGCCGTACGTACTCGGCTGGGCAAGTTTGAGGCGGCGGAAGGGGGCACCCTGTTACTGGATGAGATTTCCGAGATGGACCTGGGGTTGCAGGCGAAGCTGTTGCGGGTGCTGCAGGAGCGCGAACTGGAGCGGTTGGGCGGCAACCGGCTGATTCGCCTGGATGTGCGGGTAATCGCCACCACCAACAGGGACCTTGCGGCTGCTGTTGCCGCCGGCCGGTTTCGGGAAGACCTGTACTACCGGCTCAACGTGTTTCCCCTGCAGTTACCTTCGCTGCGCGAGCGTCCGGGGGATATCGAGCCGCTGGCGAAACGCGCCCTGGCCATGCATTTCCGCGGCGTTGGCGCGGGGCCAGCACTGACCCGGCCGGCGCTGGACCGCCTGCAGCAGCACGACTGGCCGGGCAATGTGCGTGAGCTGGAAAATGTCATTCAGCGCGCCCTCGTGCTGGCGCCCGCATCCGCTGAGTTGAGTGCCGATGACCTGTTTTTCGAGGGCCCGCCAGCGAGCGCCGCGGCCGCGGCGCCGCCCGACGCCGGCACCTTGCAGGCTGCCCTTGAAGATCGCGAGTCCAACGCGATTGTCGCGGTGTTGCGTGAGGAGGGCGGGCATCGCGGGCGCGCCGCGGAGCGCCTGGGCATCAGCCCACGTACCCTGCGCTATAAATTGACCCGTATCCGCAACAGCGGCATTACGATTCCCGGTGACGCTGGCACGAAGTTTGCTGCTGCCGGGCAATAACCCATGATTCAACCTGTACCGCAATGCAGTGCCTCAGGAGGACCGGTATGAGCGACATGACTATCCAGCAGGTGCTGACCCAGATGCGTCAGTTGAAAATTGAGGCCGGTGCTGAAGTGCAGGCCACGGAAGGCAGCGGCAAACCGGGGTTTGCCGAATTGCTCAACCGTTCCATTGAGCAGGTGAGCGACAACCAGCAGGCGTCCGGACAAATGAGTGCCGCCTTTGAACGCGGCGATCCCGGTGTGGATCTTGCCAGTGTGATGATAGCGGGGCAGAAATCGCGTATCTCATTTGAAGCCATGATGCAGGTACGCAATCGCCTGGTGGAAGCGTATCGCGAAATCCAGAACATGCCCATTTAACCGACCGAGTAACTGAGGATATCCGTCTATGGCGGCGCAGGATGTTTCGCTGGCCAATTCCCGAGAGACACTGATCGACCAGGTGCCCGGTCTGCGGCAGTTGTTGTTACTGGTGGGTATTGCCGGTGCCGTTGCCATAGGTGTCTGGGTGGTGCTGTGGTCCCAGGACGACGCCTACAGTGCATTATTTACCAACCTTGCGGATCGCGATGCGATGGAGATCGTGCAGGTGCTGGAATCGTCGGGCATTCCCCACCGCTATGAGTCCGGTGCCGGTGTGGTCATGGTGCCTGCGGGCCAGGTGCACACCGCCCGTTTGCAGTTGGCCTCACAGAGCCTGCCCAACAGTGCCGGGGTGGGATTTGAAATGCTCAATGAGAGCAACGGCATTTCCGATAGCCAGTTTATCGAGACCGCGCGCTACCAGCGCGCGCTCGAAGTGGAGCTGCAACGCACCATCGCCAGTATTAACGCCATAGGCAGCGCCCGGGTACATCTGGCGGTGCCCAGGCAAACCGTATTTGTTCGCAACCGTGCCCAGCCGGGTGCGTCGGTACTGGTTAATCTCTACCCCGGCCGTCGGCTCGAGCCTGCGCAGGTAGCCAGTATTGTCAATCTGGTGGCGTCGTCGGTCACCGATATGGAGCGCTCACAGGTTACCGTGGTTGACCAGAATGGCAATCTGTTGTCGGTTGACCCTGATGCAGAGGCCGAGGGCAATCGCAACAGCAGTGCGGTCGAGCGCCAGGGGCAGCGGATTGAAGAGCGACTCAAGCTGCGTATTGAAGAATTGCTGACGCCCATTGTCGGCAGCAACAATACCATGGCGCAGGTGGCCGTAAGCCTCAATCCCGAGACCCTGGAAGAGACCCAGGAGCTTTACGACCCAGACAACCAGGTGGTGCGCAGCGAGCAGAATAGCGCCGACCCCGCTGCCGGTTTGCAGGCGGCGCGCGGGATTCCCGGTGCACTCGCCAATCAGCCACCGGTGGCTGCAGCGGAGCCCGCAGCAGGTACAGAGGGCGCAGTAGCAGAAGATCTCGCCGACCCGCCCCTGTCCACACGCAGTCTGCGCAATTATGAGATTGGCCGCACAGTGCGCTATATCCAGGCCCCGATGGGCTCGATCCGCCGACTGAACGTCGCTGTGGTACTGAACCAGCGCACCCGGCTGAATGATGCGGGTGAGACGGAGTCGGTGCCTTATGCTGTGGAAGAGCTGGCCGAGCTCACCGAACTGGTGCGCCAGGCCGTTGGCTTTGAAGAGGCGCGCGGCGATGCGGTGACCGTAATCGGTGCCGATTTCCTGCTGGGGCCCGAGCGAGAGCAGCCCGATCTCCCGGAACCCTCGTTTCTTGACCAGTTCAACCCGATGGAGTCATTGCGCATCCTGGTTGCGGTTATTGTGGTGTTGCTGCTGATTTTCACTATTATCAGGCCCACGCTGCGGCAGCTGCTGACCTTGCCACCGCGCACTGTGATGTTACCCTCAATGGTGCCGCGGGGGCTGCCGCCGGGCGAGGATACGGCTGGCGGTCCGGGTGACAGCGGTGGTTCGGCCGCTGCCGGTCGCGCTGGCGCTGGTCCGGCACCACCCAGTGGCAACCAGGAATTTGAACAGCGGGTATCAAATGCAAAAGCAGTGGTTAACCAGGACCCCAAGCGGGTTGCGCAGGTAGTGCGGGATTGGGTGAACGAGGGTGAGTGACGCTAAAAACCCCGGCGGTGACGCTATCTCCGGTGCCGATCGCGCGGCAATCCTGCTGATGTCCCTGGGCGAAAAGGAAGCCTCTACCGTGCTGCAATTGATGGGCGCACGGGAAGTGCAGAAAATCGGTAATTCGATGGCATCCATGAGCGGGGTCTCCAGGGACCAGGTCAGCCAGGTGCTGGACTCGTTCCTGACCGCAGCGGACCAGAAAACATCGCTGGGGATGGGGTCTGACGATTATGTGCGCCGGGTCATGCAGGAGGCCCTGGGCGACAAGGCCTCAAACATGATCGACCGGATATTGCTGGGCCGTGACAGCAAGGGTCTGGAGTCCTTGAAGTGGATGGATCCGCGCAGTGTGGCCGAAATGATTCGCCAGGAGCACCCGCAGATTATCGCGATTGTGCTGGCTTACCTGGACAGTGACCAGGCCGCCGAGATTCTGGGCTTTCTTCCCGAGCGCGCGCGGGCCGATGTGATCATGCGTATCGCCACACTGGACGGGATTCCACCCTCGGCCCTGAGCGAGCTCGACGATGTCATTCAAAAACAGTCCACGGGCAGCGAGAACGTCAAGTCTTCCAGCGTGGGCGGCGTGCGCACCGCCGCGGAAATCCTCAACCTGGTTGACGGCCAGACCGAACAGAGTGTGCTGGAGGCGATGAGGGAGTCCGACGCCAGCCTGAGCCAGCAAATCCAGGACCAGATGTTCGTGTTTGAGAACCTGCTCGACATAGATGACCGCGGCATCCAGGTGATTCTGCGCGAGGTGCAAAATGACGTGCTGGTTGTCGCCCTGAAGGGATCGGACCAGTCGGTGAAGGATAAAATACTGAAAAACATGTCCAGGCGCGCCGCAGAGATGCTCAACGAAGACATGGAAGCCAAGGGACCGGTGCGGGTGGCCGATGTTGAGGCGGCACAGAAGGAAATCCTGGTGGCGGTGCGCAGCCTTGCCGATCAGGGCCAGATTGAGCTGGGCGGCAAGGGCGAGGAATATGTCTGATATTCTTCCGCGTGAGAACCTGACGGACATGGATCGATGGGAATTCGGGGACGTGACGGCGGAAAAACCGCCGAAACCGGCTGACCCCAAAACATCGGGAGGTTACCTTCATAGTGCCCGGGCACTGGAGGCCTTGCAAAAGCAGGCCCACGACGAGGCCTATGCCCGTGGGCTGGAGGAGGGCCGCGCTGCCGGCAGGGCGGAGATGATCCGCAAGGGTGCCGCCGTTGAGGCTTTGCTGGGCTCAATGCTACAGCCCCTGAAGGACATAGATGCCGAAGTAGAAGATGAGCTGGTTCAGTTAACACTGGCAGTCGCCAGGCAGGTGCTGCATCGCGAATTGTTGCTGGCTCCCGAGCAGGTCATTGCCGCAGTACGCGAAGCCATGGCCGAGTTACCCTCAAACAGTCGCGAGATTCGCCTGTTGCTGCACCCGCAGGACGCGGCCCTGGTCCGCGAGGCAATTCCCGTACCTGCCGGTCCCGCCGGCTGGCGAATAGAGGAGGATCCGGGTATCGCCCGCGGTGGCTGCAAAGTGTTCAGTGCCAATACCCTGGTGGACGCAACACTGGACTCCAGGATGCAGGCCGTCGCCGCCCGCGTGCTTGGGGGTGACCACTTTGATAACGCCGCCCCGACAGTGCCGCTCTCTGTTGAAAGGTTCACGTGACCGCGCGCAGCAGCGCCTGGGCCGCCGCGCTACAGTCGCGTCGGGAAGCGGCGGTTCCGGGAATCACGTTGTGGGCGTCAGGGCGCCTGCGACGGGTGGTGGGCCTGACCCTCGAGGCTGTCGGGGTAGAGGCGGCCCTGGGTGATCGCTGCTGGGTGATACTGGACGACGGACGCAGGCTGGAAGCGGAAGTTGTCGGTTTTGCAGACGACAGCCTCTACCTCATGCCGGTAGAGGAGGTGCGCGGCCTGTCACCCCGTGCGCGGGTGGTAGCCGCGGGCAAAACCCTCGATGCCCCGGTTGGCTGGGGGTTGCTGGGACGGGTTATCGATGGCGCCGGGCAGCCGCTGGACAGCCAGGGGCCGCTGCAGGTGAATGCCCGTGCCCCACTGATGGGGCAGCTGATGAACCCCCTGAACCGACGCCCGATTGACGAACCTCTGGATGTGGGTGTGCGGTCCATCAATGCGTTATTAACCGTGGGTCGAGGCCAGCGCCTGGGCTTGTTTGCCGGTTCCGGGGTGGGCAAATCCACCCTGCTTGGAATGATGACACGCTACACCAACGCCGATGTCGTGGTGGTTGGCCTGATTGGGGAGCGTGGTCGTGAAGTCAGTGATTTCATTACCAATACCCTGGGAGCTGAGGGCTTGCGGCGTGCAGTGGTGGTGGCCACCCCCGCCGACCAGGCACCCCTGATGCGGATGCGCGGTGCCTGGCTGGCCACAACCATTGCCGAGTATTTCCGCGACCAGGGCCTTAAGGTGTTGCTATTGATGGATTCACTGACCCGTTTTGCCCAGGCCCGACGGGAAATCGCGCTCGCTGTGGGCGAGCCGCCGGCGACCAAGGGTTATCCGCCCTCGGTATTTACCAGCTTGCCGGCCCTGGTCGAGCGCGCGGGCACCAGCACCTCGGGTGCCGGTTCAATCACGGCATTCTATACCGTACTGGTTGAAGGGGATGATACCAACGACCCTATTGCCGACGCCGCTCGTGCTATTCTCGATGGCCATATCGTATTGTCCAGGAGCCTGGCGGAAGAAGGTGTCTATCCCGCGATTGATGTCGAAGCATCGGTAAGCCGGGTCATGACTGACATTACCCCGGAGGAGCATCAGTCCCGGGCCCGACGCTTCCGGCAAGTATTTGCCGCGTACCGGCAAAACGAGGATCTGATTGCGGTGGGTGCCTATCGGAAAGGCAATGATCCGCGCATTGACGAGGCGGTGGCCATGCGACCGGCAATGCTCGATTTCCTGCGCCAGGGCAGCACGCAGCCGATGAACCTGGAGCGTAGCCTGGGGGCGCTCGGTACGCTGCTGGAGAATAGCGGTGCGGCCGAAAAAACTGGCATGTGAATTGCTTTGTAATGGAGAGGGCAGGACGACAATAAGGGTTCAGGCGTCATGAAACGTTCAGATCGATTGAAGCAGGTTGCCGGCCACATGAGCGAAGAGCGCGATGTGGCATCGCGCAAGCTGGTCGAGTTACGTGCGGAGATGGACCAGGCCGAGCAACAACTGCAGGGATTGAAGCAGTATCTGGCCTCTTACCAGGCGGAGCTGGAACAGATTCAGCAAGAGGGGGTCAGCTCGGCCAGGCTGCAGAACTATACGGCTTTCCTGGGGCAGCTACATGAAGCGCTCCAGCAGCAGGAACGTAAGACACGCAATGCCCGATTGATGTTTGAGCGACAAATGGATGTCTGGTACCAGGCGCGTACTCACGTGCGCGCGGTTGAGAAAGCGGCGGATCGCAGGGCTGTGGTCGAGTTGCATAGCGCTGACAAATCCGAGCAGCGACTACAGGATGATCTCAGCCTGTATCGTCTGGCAGCCGCCAAAAGGTGAGCGCATTAGCGACGATTTCAGCCGCGCCCGCTGCGGTCGGTGGCGCGCGTTCCGGGCAGTCCTCTGTTGAGGGAGGGCCCTCAAAAGCTGAAACCGGCCCCCTCTTCAGCGATGTGCTCGGTGGCCGGCCCAGCCCAACTTCCGGTCCAGCTGAGAGCGCGCCGCCGGCAGAGCAGAGCGGACTGGCACCCGAGCAGGAGATCGCCGAGGAGCCTGTGGCAGACGATGCAGGTACCGCGGAGCTGAAGGAAACCCTGGCGTTGCTGCAGGGCGCTGGCAATGAAATCGAACTTCCCGACGCGCTGGCGAACGCAGAGCCAATAATGCCGACTCTGCCCACGGCGGTGCCCGCGCTCGTCCAGGGGACACTGCAGGCTACCCAACAGTTATCCGTGAATGAAGCAGACTCCTTGCAGCAGTACATGGCGACGTTACGCCAGGCCCCGGCGGCCGCTGTGACGGGTTCTGAAACCGCCGCGGCGAATACAAACTCCAGTCTGTTCGAACTGCTGCAGAACATGGCCGCCGGTAAGGTGCCGCCGGCCCTGGCCGACAGTGTGGCCGGCGGATCTCGCGGCGATGGTGCCACACCCTTGTACGCGTTGGTTGCGGGCCAGCCGGCGGGTGCCACCGCCGCTGCCGCCAATCCCGCTTTACCGCTACCGGCCGCGGATGCGCAAGCGGCATTCGAGCAGACCCTGGATCGGGTGGCCTGGATGGCACGTGAAGGGCTGCAGCAGGCACGATTACAGTTACAACCGGCCCATCTCGGGCGTATCGATATTGTGCTCGATATGGAGGGCACTGAGGCCCGTCTCCACATGGCTTCCCAGCAGCCCCTGGTGCGCGACGCACTGGAGGCGCTGTTACCGCGTTTGCGTGACGCCCTGGCGGAACAGGGCATTCAACTTGCCGATGCCTCCGTCGCCGATTCCGGCAGGCAAACGGCGGAACACGATTCGAGTCGTGATTCCGGCACAATCGCTTCAGCAGACACGGCTGACGCGGCGGCTTCCGAAGGTCTCGAGCTGCAAAGCGCCAAAATGCAGTCGGTCGGGTTACTGGACCTTTACGTCTAGATCTTCAGGCTCCCGGGCTGCGCCTTCGATAGCCCTCCCCGGAGAGCTCCGGGGATACTGCGTCAGCTCATTGTCACTCTTCCCTGCAAATCACCTTTAACGTCAAAAAGATGGCGTGTTGCGACTGTCTTTTTCCTGTTGCAGGTCTATGCCGGCGCACGCCAGCCCCCTGTCCCGCGCAATAAGGGGTTGGCATGTGAATTGCAAAGACGGTGGTATGATGTGGCGGTTTTTTTACATCCACACGCGAGGCACAGGGTACACATGGCAGATCCCAACGAGATTGATGACGACATAGTGGTTGGTAAGGCAGCAGCCGCTTCACCCGGGGTAGGTAAATTACTGGTGGTTAGTCTGCTGGTGAGCCTGCTGATGTCTGCCGGGGTAGGTGCCGGCGTTTATTTCCTGTTAAAAACAGAGGACGGCGACACCGCTGAGGTGGTCGCGGGCGAAGATTCGGTAAAAGAAGAAAAAGCCAAAGGCCCCCCGATTTACCACAAGATGGCCGAGCCCTTCATCGTCAACCTGTCGACACCGGGCACCCGTTTTCTGCAGGTTACCGTCGAGTTGATGACGCGTAACACTGACGTCGTGAATGCCGTAGAAAAACACGATCCCCTCATACGTAACAATCTGTTAATGCTGCTGTCGTCCCAGTCGCCGGAATCGATTGCCACGGTTGAGGGCAAGGAAAGCCTGCGCCAGGAAGCGCTGGCCGAAATCAGGCGTGTACTGAAAAATCTGGCGGAACCCGCCGGGGTTGAAGACCTGTATTTCACATCGCTCGTTGTTCAGTAAGGCGGAGCCCGTATGAGCCAGCAGGATATTCTGTCACAGGACGAAATTGACGCACTGCTTTATGGTGTGGATTCCGGTGATGTGGAGTCCAATGGGGGTACCGCTGTTGAGGGCGAAGTGCAATCCTTTGACCTCTCCAGCCAGGACCGTATTGTTCGCGGTCGCCTCCCGACCCTGGAGATGATCAACGAGCGCTTCGCGCGTTATTTGCGGCTGGGCCTGTTCAATATGCTGCGCCGGACTGCAGAGATTTCCGTGACGGCAGTGGACATGGTCAAGTTCCAGGACTACATGCGTACCCTGCCACTACCCACCAGTCTCAATATTGTCTCGGTACCGCCGTTGCGCGGCACCAGCCTGCTGGTACTGGATGCGCGTCTTATTTTTGCCGTGGTGGACAGTTATTTTGGTGGCGATGGCAGCTTTTACGCACGTATTGAGGGTCGCGAGTTCACCCCGGTGGAGTCGCGGATTATCGAGCGGCTGCGTGCGCTAATCTTCAATGATCTGAAAGAGGCCTGGAAGCCGGTAATGGATGTTGATTTTTCATTTCACAATATGGAAATCAATCCCCAGTTTGCCAATATCGTCAGCCCTTCCGAGCTTGTTGTTGTCAGCCGTTTTGAGATTGAACTGGGGGGCGCTACCGGTGAGGTGCATTTCACGATTCCCTATTCTTCCATCGAGCCCATTCGGGAAGCACTGGATTCCGGTATGGCCTCGGACCGGATGGAGAAGGATGAGCGCTGGATGCTTGCCCTTCGCGACGAGATCCAGGACGCGGAGGTAGACGTCAGCGTCGTGCTCTGTCGCAAGCGGATTACGGTGAGGGATCTTGTGCGCATGCGCCCGGGCGATGTCATTCCGCTGGATATTCCCGACGCTGCCACCGTCTATGTCGAAAAAGTCCCGTTGTTTGAAGGACCGGTCGGACTGTCGAAAAACAAGTATGCCGTAAAGATCTCCAAACGGCTTGTGCGCAGCGTCAAAAACTAACAGGCAAGTAAAAAGGACAGGCAAAGTGGCAAACGATAACCAGGACCAGGGTGCTGGCAAGACCCCGGAAACCGACCCGACGTCCGGACTGGAAACGGCCGGTTTCGAAACCTTTGAGCCCACCGGCGAACTCGGCCATAGCGATGTCAATCTCGATATGATCGTCGACGTACCGGTTACGTTGTCGATGGAAGTGGGGCGAACGTCCATCAGTATCCGCAACCTGCTGCAACTGAACCAGGGTTCCGTCGTGGAGCTGGACCGGGTGGCAGGCGAGCCGCTGGACGTGTTCGTCAACGGCACCCTGGTCGCTCACGGTGAAGTGGTGGTGGTTAACGAAAAGTTCGGTATCAGGCTTACGGACGTTATCAGCCCCTCGGAACGTGTAAAAAAACTGCAATGAGATGCGCATGGTTACTGATTGTTGCCCTCTCCGGCAGTGCCCGTCATGTTCACGCGCAGGAAATGATTGCCGCTGATGCAGCGGGCAACATGCTGCGTATGGTGATGGGCCTGGGTGTGGTGATCCTGCTGGTATTTGCGCTTGCCTGGCTGGCCCGGCGCGCCTCGGTAATGAAGTTCCTGAACCGTGGCGGCGAGGGCCCGATTCGCATGCTGGGGCAGTTATCCCTGGGCACCCGCGAGCGCCTGTTGCTGGTTGAAGTGGAAGGCCAGAAGATACTGCTGGGCGTGGTGCCCGGGCGGATTACCCGGCTCGACGGCATTGCGACAGGCGAGTCGGGTGATTTTGAGCGGCACCTGAAGACCGCGCAAAGTGGCGCCAGACCATGAGGTGGGCGCTGGTCGCACTGGCAACCGCCCTGTTACCGATATTCGCACAGGCTGCGCCCGGTGATCTCGAGCTGTTGAAGGTCATGCCTGCCGAGGACGGCAGCCAGACCTGGAGCCTGACCATCCAGGTGCTGGTGCTGATGACGGTGCTGACCCTGTTGCCGTCCATCCTGTTGATGTTTACCTCCTTCACCCGGATTATTGTGGTGCTGGCTATCCTGCGCCAGGCGCTGGGTACGGGTACCACGCCTTCCAACCAGGTGTTGATCGGTCTGGCGCTCTTTCTTACCCTGTTCGTGATGGCCCCGGTTACCACCGAGCTTTATGAGCTGTCTGTTGAGCCCTACATGAGTGAAGAGATCACCATGCAGGAAGCGATAACAACAGGGATAAAGCCGATACACCAATTCATGAGTAACCAGGTGCGGGAAAGTGACCTGGCGATGTTTGCGGGTTTGGGTGGTTATGAAGAGGGTTTCGAGTCACCCGCCGACGTGCCGTTTACATTGCTGATTCCGGCGTTCCTCACCAGCGAGCTGAAAACCGCTTTCCAGATCGGGTTCCTCCTGTTTATCCCCTTTGTGATTATTGATCTCGCGGTGGCCAGCGTGCTGATGTCGATGGGCATGATCATGTTGTCGCCCATGGTGGTATCACTGCCATTCAAGCTGATGTTGTTTGTGTTGATTGATGGCTGGAGCCTGGTAATGGGTACACTCGCCGCAAGTTTTTATACGGGAGTTGTCTGATGTCTCCGGATCTCGTCGTTGAAGTGGGGCGCCAGTCGCTGTGGGTCATTGCCTTACTGGTGGCGCCCCTGCTGCTATCCGCCCTGGCTACGGGCTTGCTGATTGGCATGTTCCAGGCGGCCACATCAATCAATGAGATGACCCTGAGTTTCATTCCCAAGTTGATTGTTCTGGCTATAGCCCTGATGCTGAGCGGCGCCTGGATGCTTGAATTGATTGTTTCGTTCTCGCGTGAACTGATCATGAGTATTCCGGAACTGATTGGGCTGCAATGACGCCCTATGAGTTCAGTGAGGCCTCGCTGCTCGACTGGCTGGGGCAGTTTCTCTGGACCCTGTTCCGGGTAGCTGCCATGTTCATGGTGGCACCTTTGTTCGGTGCCCGTTACATTCCCACAAGGGTTCGCGTGACCCTGGCGTTTGCCTGTTCACTTGCCATTTTCCCCATGCTGCCTCCCGGTCCTGATGTGGCCCCTTTCTCGGCCCAGGCACTGTTGTTGGTGATGCAACAGATTCTTATCGGTATCGCGGCGGGTTTTATCCTGCAGCTGGTTTTTGATGCCATCGTCATTGGTATACAAACCGTTTCCATGAGTATGGGGCTGGGCTTCGCCATCTTCATCGACAGCCAGAATGGGGTGCAGGTGCCGGTGCTGAGTCAGTTGCACCTGTTGCTGGCAATGCTATTGTTTTTGTCCTTTGACGGTCACCTGATGATCGTGGCCCTGATTGTGGACAGTTTCCAGTTGTTGCCGGTAAGTGCCGGTGGCCTGTCTCCCGAGGCTTTCTGGACGATAGCTTCCTGGGGGACCACCCTATTCCTCGGTGCCCTGAAAGTGGCGTTGCCCGCGGCAACAGCCGTGCTGATCGTGAATATGTCCATCGGCGTGATCAGCCGTGCGGCACCCACGCTTAACCTGTTCGCGATTGGCCTGCCGTTGACCATTATTGTCGGGCTGGTCGTGTTGATTATTACGCTGCCTTCGCTGGAAGTCTCGCTGATATTCTTGATTGAACAGGCCACCAGTACGATCGGCAACCTGTGGCTGATGGTGAACTGATGGCCGAGGAAGAGAGCGGCGGCGGCCAGGAACGCACAGAAGAGCCCACCCCCAAGAAACTACAGGAAAGCCGGGACAAGGGCGAGGTTCCGCGATCACGTGAGCTGACCATGACCCTGGTGATGCTGGTGGGTTCGGCCACCCTGATGATCTCGGGTGACTGGTTTGTGTCGCGCTTTGTGGCTCTGCTCACCACCGGTTTCCAGATTGAGCGGGCGGAGGTATTTGACGACGGCTACATGGTGCGCAAACTGTCGGAGCTGGCCACTGAATCGATTCTGGTGCTCATTCCCTTACTCGGCGCACTGACACTGACGGCACTGGCGGCGCCGGCATTACTCGGTGGCTGGTTGTTCAGTAGCCAGGCGATGGCACCGAAGCTGAGCAGGATGGACCCGCTCAAGGGGCTGAAGCGTATTTTTGGCGCCCAGGGCCTGATGGAGCTGATCAAGGCCATGGCCAAGTTCCTGGTGGTGGGTATTGCCGCCGGTTTTTTCCTGTGGCTTGTGGCGGACAGATTCCTGTCCCTGTCGCGCCTGCCGGTAATTTCCGCGATTGGCGAGAGTGTCTGGCTGGCGACACTGGCCCTGTTTGTGATGAGCGCATCGCTGCTGGTGATCGCCGCGGTGGACGTGCCCTTCCAGCTGGCTACGCATATGAAGCAAATGCGCATGACGCGACAGGAAGTCAAAGAGGAAATGAAAGATACGGACGGCCGGCCAGAGGTGAAGAGCCGTATCCGCAACCTGCAGATGGAAATGGCCAACCGACGAATGATGTCGGATGTACCGGATGCCGACGTGATTATCACCAACCCCACCCACTTTGCCGTAGCCGTGCGCTATGAGTCGGGCGCCATGGCCGCACCCATAGTGGTTGCCAAAGGGGTTGAACTGGTGGCGCTGGCGATTCGTGAGATTGGGGAGGAGGCGGGTGTGCCCTTGCTTGAAGCGCCGCCATTGGCCCGGGCATTGTACGCCAGTGTCGATATCGGCCAGCCGATACCACCAAAACTCTATGTTGCCGTGGCCGAGGTTCTCACCTGGGTCTACCAGGTGCGCACCCGGCCCCCGGAGACTTCGCCACCGGCACCGCCCAACCCGATCGTAGACCCCGACGAACCGACAGGACAGACATAAATCCCCTTGTCCGGCGCGCCTGTTCTGGCCCGGAATTTGCAGCACATGAAGTTGATACGGAGGAGGGTTGAGTCTTGGCCAATAACGTCAATTTCCCGGCGATTGTACAGCGTATAGGCCTGATGGGTCTCGGTGGCCCCGCCATGGTGTTGCTGGTGCTGGCGATGGTGGTCTTGCCGCTGCCTGCGGCATTACTCGATATCCTGTTCACCTTCAATATTACCCTGTCAATTGCCGTTATTCTTGGTGTGATCTACATCATGAAACCACTCGAATTCGGCGTGTTTCCCACCGTCCTGCTGTTGGGTACGCTGCTGCGACTGGCGTTGAATATCGCCTCAACCCGCGTGGTGCTGCTGGAGGGACATACTGGAGCAGATGCCGCCGGTAAGGTTATCCAGGCCTTTGGCGAGTTTGTTATTGGCGGTAACTATGCGGTGGGCCTGGTGGTCTTTGCCATCCTGGTGATTATCAATTTTGTGGTGGTGACCAAGGGTGCCACGCGGGTTTCGGAAGTGACGGCCCGCTTTACCCTCGACGCGATGCCCGGCAAGCAGATGGCCATTGATGCCGATGTGAACGCCGGCCTGATCGACCAGCACGAAGCCCGGGCCCGTCGCGAAGAGATTCGCCAGGAAGCCGACTTTTACGGCGCCATGGATGGGGCCAGTAAATTTGTCCGTGGCGACGCCGTGGCGGGGATCATCATTCTGGTGATCAATATTGTGGGCGGCCTGTTGATAGGCACCATACAGCGCGGCATGAGTTTTGGTGATGCAGTGGAACGCTACGCCTTGCTCACCGTGGGTGACGGGCTGGTTGCCCAGATTCCGGCGCTGCTGCTTTCCACCTCGGTGGCAATGATTGTTACCCGCATGTCGCGGCCGCAGGATATGGGCCAGGAGTTGTTCTCGCAGTTGTTCGGCAAGCCCAAGGTGTTGGCATATACCGGCGGGCTGCTGGCCCTGATGGGGCTTATTCCCGGCATGCCCAATTTTTCATTTTTGCTGCTGGCGGCGGCCGCGGGTGGTGCCTCGTGGCTATTGCACAAGCGGATTCAAAAAGCCGAGAGCATGGCGTTACATGAACCCTCGGAAGCGCCGAGTGCGGAAACCGAGCCGGTAAAGGATTTTGGCTGGGATGATATATCCCAGGTAGATCCCGTAGGGCTGGAAGTGGGCTATCGCCTGGTCCCGCTGGTTGACCGGCAGCAGGGCGGTGAGCTGATGGGTCGGATCAAGGGTGTACGCAAGAAGCTGTCGCAGTCGCTTGGGTTTCTGATCCCGGCAGTGCATATCCGGGATAACCTGGAGCTGGCGCCAAACCAGTACCGCATGTCGGTGTTCGGTGTGCCCTGTGCGGAAGCTGACGTGCGACCGGACCGGGAGCTGGCCATCAACCCCGGCGGGATTACCGGTACGGTGCAGGGGCTGGCGGCAACCGACCCCGCTTTTGGCATGCCCGCGGTATGGATTGATCCGGGTAGCCGGGAGCACGCACAGACCCTCGGCTACACGGTGGCCGACTCGGCCACCGTCATCGCCACCCACATGAGCCAGGTCCTGAAAAAACACGCCCACGAATTGCTTGGCCACCAGGAGGTACAGCATCTGTTCGACCAGCTCGCCAAGACCGCACCCAGACTGGTAGAAGACCTCACGCCCAAGATCCTGCCGTTGTCTACCGTGGTGCGGATATTGCAGCAGTTACTGATGGAAAAAATACCGATTCGCAATTTTCGCGGCATCTGTGAGGCGTTGGTGGAACACGGCGCACGCAGTCAGGATATTGACACTTTGCTGGCGGAGGTTCGGGTCGCCCTGGGTCGCCAGATTGTGCAGGAAATAAACGGTATGGCGATGGAGCTGCCGGTGGTGACCCTGGCACCGGAGCTGGAGCAGTTGCTGCTGCAGCTGGTGCAGCAGGGCAATACCTCGGCACTGGAGCCGGGGCTGGCGGAGCGAATCCAGGAAACGCTGCAATCCAGTGCCCAGGACCAGGAATTACGAGGGGAGCCCGCGGTGCTGCTGGTGCCCCCTGGCATCCGCCAGATGCTGGCCCGGTTTGCCCGCCAGACGGTGCCCGGGCTGCACGTACTGGCCCACAATGAGATACCGGAGGACAAGCAGCTGCGGCTGGTTCGATCGGTTACACGTTCACTGACCAATGTCGCGTGACGCGAACATAAGTAAAAAGGAAACCCATTCATGCAGATCAAGCGCTACACGGCACCGGATATGCGACAGGCCCTGAAAATGGTGCGCGATGAGCAGGGTCCGGACGCCGTCATTCTGTCATCACAGCAGGTCGCCGATGGTCTGGAAGTGGTAGCGGCCGTCGGTTATGATGAATCCCTGATGCCGTACTCCACAGATAAAAAGCCGGTGGAGCGAGCCGGCGGGGAACAGCGGCGGCCCGAACAGCCGGTGAGCTTCCTTGACTACGACACTCCCCCGCAGCCCGATGCCGATGGGCGGGTAAAATCCCCCGCAGCGATGGCTGCCGAGCGAGACCAGGACGTTTTTGATACACGGAAAGACACCGAAAAGCGCGCGCGATCAACCCCACTGCGGCCTGCCCCGGGGGCTTCGGCTGCAACAGTACCCGTCGATGATGCGTCACTGTTGAACATGCGGGACGAGATCAACGCACTGCGTCGTATGCTTGAGTGCCAGCTTTCCAGCCTCGCCTGGAACGACTTTTCCCGCAAGAGCCCGGTGCGGGCGGATTTGCTCAGGAACCTGATTCACCTTGGGCTTTCGCCACAGCTTGCGCAGGAGCTTGCCGCGCGCGTTCCCGCCGATGAGCGCGACCCGGTTCGCGCCTGGCGCCAGGCATTGGGGGAGCTGGCCGGGCGGGTGCCGGTGGCTAAAGCAGACCCCCTGGAGAACGGTGGCGCGATCGCGCTTGTCGGCCCCACCGGCGTGGGCAAGACCACCACAATTGCCAAGCTGGCGGCTCGTTACGCGCATCGCTTCGGTTCCGAACAAGTGGCCATGATCAGTGCCGACGACAGTCGTGTGGGGGCGCGTGAACGCCTGTTCACCTACGGACGAATGCTCAATATCCCGGTCTATGTAGCCGGTTGCGCCGAGGAAGTCAGCAGGCATATCGCCCGTCTGGATCACGCCCGTCTGGTGCTGGTCGATACGGCCGGTACCGGACGCAATGATCACCACCTTGAGCAGATCCTGGAGCTCACCCGTAACCCCGGTCGCCCCTTGCTGCCCTATCTGGTGCTGGCGGCCAATGCCCAGATCCAGGCCCTGGAGGAGAGCGCTATGTTGTTCGGCAGTTTGCCGCTGGCGGGCCTCATCGCTACCAAGCTGGATGAAGCCGCCAGTCTCGGCGGCTTGCTGAGTGTCATGGTGCGCCACCAGCACCCCCTGGTTTTCTCTTCGAGCGGGCAGGATGTGCCGCAGAATTTGCGGCCTGCCAATGCCCGCCTTCTGGTCAAGCGCGCAGTTGAGCTGATGCGGTCAGAACCTCGTCGAATGGATATTGAGTCCCTGGCCCAGCACATAGGCGAGGTGCAATATGCTCTTGGATGAGGCCATGACCGCTTCCGACGGCGAGCGGGCGCAGGCGGCAACCCCCCTGGTGATTACCGTGGCCAGTGGCAAGGGCGGCGTCGGCAAGACCAATGTCTCGGTGAATCTTGCCGTGGCCCTTGCCATGAAAGGCAACAAGACCTGGCTGTTTGACGCAGACCTCGGCCTGGCTAACGTCGATGTATTGCTGGGGCTCAGTCCCCAGCGCACCCTTGCTCATGTGCTGGAGGGCGACTGCGACCTGAATGACATCGTGCTGACCGGCCCCGAGGGCGTTCGGATCATTCCCGCATCCTCCGGTGTGCAGCGCATGGCAGAGCTCTCGCTGACAGAATCCAGTGGGCTTATTCATGCCTTTTCCGAACTTGGGACTGATGTCGACGTGCTGATAGTGGATACGGCGGCCGGCATCAACCAATCGGTAACCATGTTCGCGGCAGCCGCTCACGAAGTATTGGTGGTGGTATGCAATGAGCCGGCTTCCATTACCGATGCCTATGCCCTGATCAAGGTCCTGTCCCGGGAACACGGCGTTCAACATGTCCAGGTATTGGCAAATATGGTCCGCAGTAGCGTGGAGGGCCGCGAGCTGTACCAGAAAATCGCCCGGGTCACTGATCGTTACCTGGATATAACCGTGCGTTATGCCGGTTTTGTCCCTCACGATGAATTCCTGCGCCGGGCCCTGCAGCGACAAGAGCCGGTAATTACCGCTTATCCTGCGTGTCGTGCAACACAAGCATTCAAGAAACTCGCGGAAGCGACCGCTACATGGAGAGGACGCAAGGGTCCGCAGGGACAGATTGAGTTTTTCCTCGAGCAGGCGTTGGGTGTTGTTTCTTGACGGGTGAAAGGAGAGCATCCCAGCTGAGCGCGGAATATGCGGCAGTCCGGAACCTGCCGGTAGGCGAGCTCGTTGAAACCTATGCGCTTCTGGTCAGGCGCATCGCGTACCACCTCGGTGGACGTTTGCCGGACAGTGTGGATGTTAACGACCTGATTCAGGCGGGAATGCTGGGATTGATGGAAGCGGCAAAAAAATATACGGGCGATCGCGGGGCAAATTTTGAGACCTACGCGGGCATCCGTATTCGTGGCGCCATGCTGGATGAACTGCGGCGCATGGACTGGGTACCGCGGTCGGTTCATCGCAAGGTTCGCAGTATGGTAGGGGCCATCCGGATAGTTGAGGCCCGCTCGGGCAGCAGGGCAACTGACCTCGATGTGGCTGCCGAGATGGGGGTCAGCCTTGACGATTACCACGAGATCGCCCGCGAGGCAGTGTCCTGTCGCATGTTCAGTACCGAGGAGCTGGCGTCTGTGGATAGCGAAATGCAGGGCAGCGCCGCAGTGGCCTCGCCGGAACAGCAGGCGGAGGAAGAGTCGATTGCGGTCTCTCTGGCCACGACTATAGCCTCCCTGCCGGAGCGCGAACGGATGATTATGAGTTTGTATTACAACGATGAATTGAATTTACGTGAAATCGGTGAAGTCCTGGGGGTAAGCGAATCCCGGGTGTGCCAGTTGCACGGCCAGGCCCTGGTTCGTATCAGGGCCCGGATGCTTGATTAGATGGGCGTTAAAGCTGCCACGATGCCAAGACTTTTATTGAGGGGAAACGATTGAACAAGGATATGCAGATTCTGGTGGTCGATGATTTTTCGACGATGCGCCGTATTGTGAAGAATCAGCTCAGGGAGCTGGGCTTCAGTAATATCAGGGAGGCGGACGACGGCTCGTCTGCCCTTGATATATTGCGTGTGACGCCCATCGACTTTGTGGTCACTGACTGGAACATGCCCGGCATTCCCGGCATTGACCTGCTCAAGACCATTCGCGCGGACGAAAAGCTGAAATCCATTCCCGTGCTGATGGTCACCGCAGAGGCAAAGCGCGAGCAGATTATAGAGGCGGCGCAATCCGGTGTTAACGGTTATGTCGTCAAGCCGTTCACAGCGCAGTCACTGAAAGAAAAAATCGAGCGTATTTTTGAACGAATCGAGTCTCAATCATGACTATGGAACATGGCGATAAAGCCACGCCCGACAAGGCCGTTCATCGATCTCCCGGGGACTACCTGGCAATTATCGAACCGCTGATGGACGCTGCGCACGCGGATGATGAAACCGCGTTCTTCACCTTGCTGGATGACCTGACAGCGATGCGCGAAAAGTCGCTGTTCCAGGACGTGGGCCATCTGACCCGCCAGCTTCATGAAGCACTGACCAACTTCCAGCTGGACTCCCGGGTAGCGGATCTTGCCAGTGAAGAGTTTCCGGATGCAAGGCAACGTCTTGACCAGGTCATTGCACTTACCGAACAGTCGGCCCATAAGACAATGGATGCCGTTGAAGAGATGATGCCGCAGGCCGATGCGTTGATCACGCGCGCGACTGTTCTGGACGAATCCTGGAATCGATTTCTCCGCCGCGACCAGTCGGCCGATGACTTTCGGGCCATGGTGGGGGAAGTATCCGAATTTATTGAAGAAACCGGAGCTCACGCCGCTGCAATAAAGACGGGGTTATCCGACGTGCTGATTTCCCAGAATTTTCAGGATTTGTCCGGACAGGAGATTCGCAAGGTTATTCACCTGGTACATGAAGTGGAAGAAACACTCATAAACATGATTCGCATGACCGGCAGGGCCGGTGTGCCGATGGACCGGAAAGCTGCCGTTGCTGCACCTCTACCCAGCGATGGTGAGCACCGTGTTACCAGCCAGGATGAAGCCGATGAGCTGTTATCCAGTCTCGGCTTCTGACGGAGATCACTATGGACTTTGAGTTGGATGACAGTATTCGCGAGGATTTTCTTGTAGAGGCGAATGAAATCGTTGAGAAGCTCGGTTCCGAGCTGGTGCAGCTCGAACGCCAACCGGACGACCACCATCTGCTCAATAGTGTTTTTCGTGGTTTCCACACCATAAAAGGCGGGGCGGGTTTTCTCAATGTAGAACCCCTGGTGTTGGTTTGCCACGGTGCGGAAGAAGTCTTTGATTCCCTGCGCAATGGCAAGCTGGTGCTCAACAACGAGATCATGGATACCGTTCTCCAGGTAGTGGATATTGTTGTCGACATTCTTGGGGTTGTTTCCAGCGGACAGGTGCCCGAACCGGCCCCGCCGGGACTGCTGGACCGCTTACTGGATTTTGTGCACTCGGCCGAATCTCCTGCCAGGGTACCATCTGCGGCGATTGCCGACGCACCAGGCGATGATATCGCCGATCTTGAATTCGACGCGATTATTGATTCCGTGCGCGCCGAGATTTTTGTCGAGTCGGAACAATCTGTCAAAAAAACGAGCGCTCCTGATCCGGCCGGCGCCATAACGGATGACGAGTTTGAGGCTTTACTGGACCAGCTACAGGATATGGAACAGCCAGCCCCGGTTAAGACGGGAACGGAAACCGATTTTGCCGGGATTGAAGCCGTCGTTGACCAGGAGTCGGTAGCCGTTACCCCTAAACAGGAGGCGGCAGCCCGTGAATCCACTCCGGCCGCAACACCGGAGTCTACCATCAGGGTGAGTGTTTCTCGTCTCGATAGCGTTATGAATCTGGTCGGCGAGCTGGTGCTGGTACGAAATCGGCTGACCAATCTCGGCGCCGACCTGGACAATGAAGAGCTGAAAAAAACGGTCGCCAATCTCGATCTGGTGACGGCCGATCTGCAAAATGGGGTAATGCAAACCCGTATGCAGCCGATAGGGAAGGTTTTTTCACGTTTTCCAAGGCTGGCGCGGGATGTCGCGCGCACGCTCAACAAGGAAATTGAGCTCAGCATATCCGGTGAAGATACGGACCTCGATAAAAACCTCGTACAGGCGCTATCCGATCCCCTGGTGCATTTGGTGCGCAACGCCATGGACCACGGCATTGAGGCTCCGGATGTGCGGCAGGCCAATGGCAAACCCCGTAGCGGCAAGGTTGAGCTGTCAGCCCAGCAGGAAGGCAATCATATTGTCATAATAATCCGCGACGATGGCGCGGGGATCGACGCTGATGTCTTGCGCGACAAGGCGGTCAAGAAAGGTCTCCTCAATGCTGACGTGGCGAGCAAGCTAAGCCGGCACGAGTGTTACGATCTCGTTTTCCTGCCCGGGTTTTCAACCCGTGATGTAGTCTCTGATATGTCGGGCCGGGGTGTCGGCATGGACGTGGTGAAAACCCGCATCGCCGAGCTTAACGGAAACGTTGAAATAGACTCGGAGCTGGGTAAAGGCACCCTCGTCAAGGTGCGTGTCCCGCTGACCCTGGCCATAATGCCCACTTTGATGGTTCGCCTGCGTCAGCGTACCTTTGCGTTCCCCTTGTCGCAGGTGCTTGAGGTATTTTCGCTCAATGCCGACAACGTACATCATGTCGCAGGACGTGAGGTGATCATGGTGCGAGGCAAGCCGCTGCCGCTGGTTTTTCTTCGGACCTGCCTGGCCTCTGCTGACTCCGAGGACTTTGCAGGTATTGCGTATGTTGTGGTGCTACAGGTGGGCAGCGGTATGGTCGGCTTTGTGACCGACGATGTTCTCGGCCAGGAAGAAGTGGTTATTAAACCGTTGGGCGCGATGTTGCACGATGTGCCCGGCTTCGCCGGTGCGACGATTACCGGCGACGGTCATATAGCACTCATTTTTGACGTCAATGGTCTCATGAAGCGGGTCAGCCAGGCGGCCTGAAGGGGACCTGATGGATATTCTCAGCCTGGTCGGGATTATACTCGCGTTTGTATCCTTGCTGGTGGGTTCAATACTCAAGGGTTCCGGTCTCGCGGCGCTGGTGTCGGGTGCGGCGTTCGTTATCGTCATCTGCGGTACCCTGGCGGCGGTGCTGCTGCAGACATCCATGCCTGTCATGAAACGTTCCATGAAAGTTGTGGGCTGGATTATCAGGCCACCGGGCACCGACACCGAAGAAATGATCGAAAAGATTGTCAGCTGGAGCCAGCTGGCGAGAAAGGAAGGTTTGCTGGGGCTGGAGGCAGTCGTTGAAGCGGAAACCGATCCTTTTGTACAAAAGCTGCTGCAACTGTTGGTTGATGGCGGCGAGCCGGAAATGATCCAGAGTATTATGGATGTGGAAATTGGTACCCGGGAAGAACTCGATGCTGCCGCGGCCAAGGTCTTCGAGGCCATGGGGATTTACGCCCCCACCATGGGGATTGTTGGCGCTGTCCTGGGTTTGATGGCGGTAATGCAAAACCTGGCTGACCCGTCAAAACTGGGCTCGGGTATTGCAGCCGCATTTACTGCAACCATTTATGGGATTGGTTCCGCCAACCTGTTTTTCTTGCCAATGGCCGGCAAACTCAAATCTATTATTCACGGCCAGACTAAAGCGCGGGAGATGATTGTTGAGGGAGTTGTTTCAATTGCGCAGGGTGAAAACCCGAGAAATATCGAGACCAAACTCAAGGGCTACCTTGAATAAGCGCGCAGGCAGTGATTAATGGCTCGGAAGAAACGCCATGAAGAACACGCCAACCACGAAGCCTGGGCCATTCCCTATGGCGATCTGGTCACCCTGCTGTTGGCTTTTTTTGTAGTTATGTATTCAATCTCTTCGGTGAATGAAGGTAAATATCGGGTGTTGTCGGATTCAATGGTGGCGGCGTTCAAGGGCAGCCCCAGGTCAACGCAGCCAATACAGATAGGGGACAAGCGCCCGGCGGGGAGCGCCGACCAGGCGCAGCTGGGAGCAATACCCCCGGGTACCGTAAGCCGGAGTTCGTTTTCATTGCCTCCGCTACCCGACGCGCCCGCTGATTCGGGCGGAGGTGAAGCCCGCATGGAAATTATGGCGGATGATATCCGCAAGGCCCTTGCTGAGTTGATAGAACTGGACCAGGTGCGTGTTCGCCAGACGCCGCTGTGGGTAGAAGTTGAAATCAATACGGACTTGCTGTTCCCGGTAGGTATAGCCCAGGTGGCAAGTGCCGCTACGCCGACATTGGAACGTCTGGCTGAGATTTTACAGCCGCTGCCCAATCGGGTGCGTATTGAAGGCCATACCGATGACGTACCGATAAGCACGGTGCGCTTTCCTTCAAACTGGGAATTGTCGGCGGCGCGGGCCAGCAGTGTTGTACGGCTTTTCCAGGAGCGGGGGGTTGCTCCCGTGCGAATGGCTGCGATCGGCCTGGGAGAATTCAGCCCGGTGGCCGACAATATCTCTACCGAGGGCCGCAATCGAAACCGTCGGGTCACAATCATCATATTGGCAAGTGATCGGATGCCCGCTGAATTCGTTGAAGATATGGCAGGCGACGCATTAACCGAGACTGCATCATGAAAATCTGGACTATCGCGAATCAAAAAGGCGGCGTTGGTAAAACCACAACCGTTGTCACCCTGGCCGGCGGTTTGCTTGAGCGCGGGGAAAAGGTGTTGGTGGTGGACCTGGACCCCCAGGCCTCCCTGACCTCTTATTTCGGCCTGGATGCCGAGGCGGCCGAGCACAGCGTTTATAACCTGTTCGCGGACAAAAAAGCGGCAGCGATTGATATTGTAGCAAGGACACAATCCACTGAGGGGCTTGATGTACTGCCTGCGGTACCGGCACTTGCGACCCTGGATCGGCAGCTGGGAAGTCGCCAGGGACAGGGCCTGATCTTGCGACAGGCTCTGGCGTCACTGGAGGGACTGTACGATCACGTATTGCTGGATTGCCCCCCCACACTCGGCATTCTGATGATAAATGCCCTGGCGGCAGCGAACCGTGTGATTGTGCCAACCCAGACCGAGCACCTGGCACTGAAGGGGCTTGAACGTATGTTGCGCACCCTGGAAATGGTTAATCGTTCTCGTCCCAGCCCACTTGAATACCTCATTGTGCCGACCATGTTTGATCGTCGCACCCGTGCTTCGACTCACGCCCTGCGGGAACTGCGAGAGCGCTATGAGGGCCCATCGCTTTGGTCCGGGGTCATTCCGGTTGATACCCGGTTTCGCGAGGCCAGTGAACTGGGTCTGCCCTTGTGCCAGGTGGCACCCGCTAGCCGGGGTGCCAAGGCCTTTCTGGAGCTGTTGGCGGAACTACTGGACTCAGACAGCGATCGGTCCTCTGGGAAAGAGGCGGTAGCATGACGGGGGCAAGGCAGAATCCCACCGCAGCAGAGCAGGCTATCGACAGTTACATGAGCGAGCTGCTGCAGGAATTGCCCGAGGAACCCATTGCCGGGAGCAGCCAGACCGCGCCCGATCAAGCTAATGGTTATTACCTGTTTGAAGTGCTGGGACTGCATGTGGCTGTTGCGGGGGACCGGGTGGATTCAGAAGTTGCTCTGCCACAGGTACTGGAAGGCGCTCGCGATGCCACCTGGTACTGCAGCGCAACAGTCGCAGGGCGGACGGTAACGGTGATTGATACGGCACGCCTGATGCTACCCGCAGACCTGGCGCCGTACAATGTGCCATTGGCCGAGCGCGCACAGCGCATGCTCTTGCTGGATGAGGGCGAGTGGGCAATCGCCATTGAAGAGACCGGTGAGGAGGTCGCTATTGATATACAGGCGGTGAGCTGGCGTGGTCCTACCGGCCGCAGGGCGTGGCTGGCGGGTACGCTGGCAAGTAAACGCTGTGTACTGTTGGATCTCGACGGCCTGCGTAGGCTGGTACAGCTGCCTGTGAGTGCAGCACCCTGTTAAAAACTGAAGAACCTCTGGCAAGGAGATAGTGAGTGAACGCAGAAGAACAGAATGATGACACCCGGGTGGACTTCAACGATGATGACACATTGGTCGCCATTAGCCACGGTAGCCTGGACAATTGCAATGAGTGGTTGCGATTCACGGTTGATCGCCAGCACTATGGGGTAAGTTTACTGCAGGTGCAGGAGATACTTTGCGCTGGTGATATAACACCTGTGTCAGGAGCGCCGGAATTTGTACTGGGGGTAATCAACGTCCGTGGCAGTATTGTAACAGTGGTTGACGCCAGGCGGCGGATGAAGCTGCCCGTGCGTGGGGAAACTGATAATATCGACTGGATTATCATTCTCGATATCAGTGGTGAGCATGTAGGCCTGGTCGTGGATGAAGTGCTTGAGGTGCAAGTCCTGGATAGCAGCAAGTTTGAAAACCTGCCGGGTGATAAAGCCTTTGAAGTCGAGGGTGTTATCGAAACTGAAGCGGGCATGATGATTCTGGTCGATGCCAGGATGATGGCGGGCATGGGACAGGCGGCAGAGGACCAGGTTGCCGCCGCCTGATCTTCAGAACAGCTCGGCGAGGCCCTCGTCCAGGTTTTTTTGTGAGACCGGTTTGCGCCGCGCCCGGACCCAGATCTCGTGCTGCTGATGAATACTGGCCGCCAACTCACCAGTGTCATGGATCTGCTGCAAAATGCCCGCGACCTGGCGCAGGTAAGCAAGACTGCGCTGGGCTTCACTTAGTGCCTGTAGCGAGAGGTCCTCAAACTGCAGGGATCTTACCGAGGCAGCGACTGCATGCTCCAGCTGCGGCTGGTTTTTTGCGACAGTTTCCAGCACTCGTTCAATAGCCACTTGCGCATCTTTTGTGTCCACGCCATCGGGATTTGGTCCCAGTGTTTCCTGCACCGTATGGGCCAGATCGGCCGACAGGTCATGGAGCTGGTGAAAGTGGGTCGACAGGTCAGATGCCGCGTGCTGGATCATGCTCCTGGTGCGCTCGATTTCTTCTTCTACATGCATCAATTCACTGTTGAGCAGCACACCAAATTCGTTAAAGGCTTTCACGCTGTCGATGACAGCGACGGTATCGAGATCGTTTGGGGTACCCCACACCTGGTCAGGTCGCCACCAATCGGCCGCTATCAACAGCGGTATCATGGCCGCCGCCAGCAGTGCGCCAGGCAAGTCACCGGCAACGCTACTCGTCACGAGCAGCGTAATAGCCAGCACACTACTGACGGCAATGGCGGCCCGGCGCAAATGCGTGGCTGAAGCTTTCATCAATGCTACCCAGCCCCCTGCTTGCGCCATACCGCTTTCAGCAGGCCGGCTGCGATATGGCCGAGTGGTAGCACTTCGCTGGCGGCACCTCTCTTGACCGCTTCCCCGGGCATCCCCCAGACAACGCTCGTCTCTTCATTCTGGGCAATGGTATGCAGGCCCGCATTGTGGAGCTCCAGCAGGCCCGCTGCACCGTCTGCCCCCATCCCGGTCAGCAGCGCCGCAGCGGCATTAACGCCCGCGGTCTGCAAGACCGAGCGAAACAATACATCCACGCTTGGCCGGTGACGGTTAACCAGTTCGCCATCGCTGAGTCTGCAGACATAGCGAGCGCCGTCGCGCATTAGCAAAAGATGGCGGTCGCCTGGCGCGATAAACGCATGTCCCGGTATCACCACATCGCCGTCCTCAGCCTCTTTCACGTTCAATGGTGTAACCCGATTCATTCGCTCGGCGAACGCGGTGCTGAAGCCGGGTGGGATGTGCTGCGCAATGACGATCCCCGGCGCTTCCCGGGGCATGCCCATCAGCACATCCTTTATAGCCTCGGTACCACCGGTAGAGGCGCCAATGGCGATGATCTGGTCGGTGGTGCGAAAGTGCCTCAGCGGTTGTCTCGGAATAACCGCATCGGAGGAATGTACCTGCGCCGGTGCCGTGAGCTGGCTCAGCTTCCTGATTTTTGCCTGGGCTGCCGCCCTGACCTTGTCGGTGAGTTCATCTACATACCCGGCCAGAGAGCGAGTGACATCCATCTTGGGCTTGGTAATAAAGTCCACTGCGCCCAGTTCAAGTGCCTCCAGAGTCACCTCGGCTCCTTGCTCGGTGAGCGTCGAGACCATGATGACCGGCATGGGTCGCAGGCGCATGAGGTTGCGTAAAAAAGTGATGCCGTCCATCCTTGGCATCTCGATATCGAGGGTCAGAACGTCCGGCTCAAGCAGTTTTATTTTATCGCGGGCGATAATCGGGTCCGCAGCGGTTCCAATCACTTCTATATCCGGCGCACTGTTCAGCATATCAGTGAGCAGCCTGCGGATCAGGGCTGAGTCATCAATTACCAGAACACGAATCTTTCCTGCCATCTGAATCCCTTACTGTCTATTGGTCTAGAACAGTTCGATGTCACCTTGAACCGGCGCCTCAAGCTGCTCCATATATTCGCTCTCCCGTTCAAGGATCGTATTGTTATGGATCGAACGAAGTTTCTTAACCTGCGCCCTGCCACTATCGGGGAAAAAATTGACCTTGCGTGGATACATGCTGCCAAGATCCTCGGAGATCAATCGCAAACCCTCAATCTGCAGAAACTGGTGCAGGAAAGCAATATTTTTACGTCCTACACTGGATACCCCGGAAGCCATGCTGCCGCCGCCGAATGCCTTAACCTCCAGGTTTTCCCGTTTGCCGCCGGCTTTAAGGATTTCGTTGATCAGTTTCTCCATGGCGTAACTGCCATAGCGCGCTGAACTGGAAGTACCGCCCCAGTCCTTGATGTCTGCACTGTGCGGTAACATGAAATGGTTCATGCCGCCGATACCGAGTTTACGGTCACGGATGCACGCCGAAATACACGATCCCAGCACCGTGGTGATCATTTCCCCATGCATGGAGATGTAATACTCTCCAGGCAACAGTTTTGCGACTGACAGTTTGCGCGATGGGTCCCAGTAACGCTTGATGTGTTCGAAACCCGCCAGTGCTCGTGGCAGGTCCGGGTGGCTGGGGGGCGTTGGGCGTAAAAGAACCATCGTGACTCTCCAGACGCTCAGCGAACTTTGCGATAAATCGTGTTACCTAACAGCTTGAAGCGATCACTGACGTTGTACAGGGTCTCTGAATGGCCGATAAACAAATGCCCATCGGAGTTGAGTTGTTCCGCGAATCGCTCGAATAGCGTGCGCTGGGTGTCCTTGCTGAAGTAAATGACCACGTTGCGACAAAATACCAGGTCAAAAGAGCCCTTCATTGGCCAGGGATCAAGCAGGTTCAGGCGTTTGAAGCTGGTCAGGTCGCGCAATTCCTCTCGCACTTTCACCTGGCCCTCGCTGGCACCCTTGCCGCGCAGGAACCAGCGTTTGCGTCGTGCCTCGGTGATCCCGGTAATCCGTTCCTGGGTGTATTGCCCGGCGTGCCCGGTAGCCACGACCTGGCTGTCCAGGTCGGTTCCGAGGATGCGGATGTCCCAATCTGCCGGCATCGTCTCGGCCAGCACCATCGCCAGGGAGTAGGGCTCTTCGCCGGTAGAGCACCCGGCCGACCAAACCCGTAACCGGCGATCCTTCTTCTCGTTTATCAGCCGCGGCAACAACTCGTTTTTCAAAAAATCAAAGTGGTGAACCTCGCGAAAAAACGAGGTCAGGTTGGTGGTGAGGGCATTGACACAATGTTCCAGTTCCTGGGAGTCGCCACTATCGAGTCGCAGGCAATAATCATCGAAGCTACTCAGGCCCAGCGCGCGGACCCGCCTTACCAGTCGGCCATAGACCAGGTTGCGTTTGGCCTCGCTGAGTTCAATGCCAGCCTGCTCCGCAATAAAACGCTTTACGAACAGAAAGTTCTTGTCGGTCAGCTCGAACTCGCGGTCGCGCGAGGTTCCAGCCGGCGTACTATCACTGCTATTCGCCAACGAGCGGACGTCCCGTTCACTTGCCACTGACGTTATCTCCAACCTGCGCACTTGTTGAGTAAAATGATCCGCTCAGTGACAAAGTCGTAATTAGAACTCCTCCCAGTCTTCACTCGCACTGTCGTTGCTGCTGGCAGGACGTCGTGGAGCAGGCGCCTGCGCCCGCGCCGGAGCGCGCGTAGGGGGCCGACGGCCGGCTGCCGCAGGTTCGGGTTGCCTGGCACGGGGTCTGGCCACCGGCGCAGGCTGGTTGTCTTCGTCACCGATATTGAAGATAGACACAAGGTCTTCCAGGGTTCGCGACTGGTCATCCATAGATTTGGACGCGGAGGCAGCCTCTTCAACCAGGGCGGCGTTCTGTTGGGTAACTTCGTCCAGCTGCGCGATTGCCTTGTTGACCTGCTCAATGCCCGAAGACTGTTCCTGCGCCGCCGCCGCAATTTCAGCAATGATATCGCTGACTTTCTTCACCGCAACAACGATTTCTTCCAGGGTTTTTCCGGAGTCATCCACCAGTCGGGTGCCGTCGTCCACTTTGCTGCCGCTGTCCTTGATCAGGGTCTTGATCTCTTTTGCCGCCTGGGCGCTGCGCTGGGCCAGGTTGCGTACCTCCGCGGCGACGACCGCAAAACCCCGGCCCTGTTCGCCGGCCCGGGCCGCTTCCACCGCAGCGTTCAGTGCCAGCAGGTTTGTCTGGAAGGCAATTTCGTCGATAACACCGATGATCTCTGAAATTTTGCCCGAGGATTTACTGATCTCGGCCATGGCTGCGACCGCTTCGCCGACCACGCCACCGCCTTTCTCGGCCTGTTCCCGGGCCGTAGCAGAAAGCTGGTTGGCCTGGCGAGCGTTATCGGCACTGGATTTCACTGCCGAGGTCATTTGCTCCATGCTGGAGGCGGTTTCTTCCAGTGACGCGGCCTGTTCCTCTGTGCGCTGGGACAGATCGGTGTTGCCCTGGGAGATCTCGGAAGCTGATGAGCCTATGCTCATGGCCCCCTCGCGGATTTGCTCGATCATTTCACGCAGCTTGTGTACTGTGCTGTTGACATCGTTTTTCAACTGACCGAACAGGCCCTGGTAGTCCTCGGTGATAGTCTGGGTCAGGTCGCCTTCGGCCACACACTGAACCACCCTGCCTACGTCAGTAAGACCCTGCTCACTGACCGCCACCAGAGTGTTGAGCAGGTCGCCGATCTCATTAAAAAACTTGAAGTCGCTGGTGTCGAGGCGTCCGGAAAAATCGCCTTCGGCGGCGGCCTTGACGAGGTCGCGGATCTGGATCATCTCGGTGACGTCCTTCCACTCCACCATGTTGCCCATATACTTGCCTTCGGCATCGGCGATAAAGGTGGCATTCACCTCGAACTCCAGCCCCACGACATTGATTTGCGCTTGTGCAGGCAGCCGGCTTGGATCCTTGAGCAGGCTGCGTTGATGTGACGGATCCCGGTGAAACTGATCAATGTTCTGGCCGATGAGATTTTCCGGATCGAAGCCCGGGAAGCGCTGGCGAAGTTCGTTGGCACGATCCCGGAACATCTTCATGACGGCAGGGTTGGCGTACACGATCCTGAGATCGTTGTCGCACATCATCAGGTTCGCCGTGGAACCGTTAATCGCCGTTTGCAAGCGGGTCACTTCCACTTCTTTTTTGCGTTTCTCTGTTACGTCGGACCACTCGAGGGTATTGCCGATATAGTTGCCGTCGCCGTCGAGCATGGCTGTAATATTGAGATGGAAACGCAGGGAGCCCACCTGGATATCGGTCCGGAAGGGGAGGTTTGCGGGATTGTCCAGGATGCGACGCTGGTGTTCCGGGTTGGCGTGAAACTGGTCGATACAGGATCCCACCAGCTTGTCGGCATTGAACCCCCGATAGATTTCGCGCATTTCCTTTTCATTGGTCTTCATCAACTCGACAGTGGAATGGTTGACATAAGTGATGATGAGATCCCTGTCTACCATCATCATCGGTGTCATTGCATTGTCGATCGCCGAACGCATTCTGGTGCCGTCCATCGCCGAGCGTAAACCGTTGATGTCAGCGGCGGAGTCTGCCGTCGCTTTCATTGCTTGGTTGCTGTGTTCAATGCTTGTCATGGTCTGCTCCCTCTTGGATTGGTAGGCACTCAACATGACATCGCTGATCACTGTTAAGGCCGAACGCCAGGCTTGTTCGTAAATGGTGTTCCAGTCGTCGCCCGCCGTTTCGGCCATTACCGATAGGAGCGTTGACGATACTGCGTCGTAATGTGCCGGTTCTGCGCCATAACCCTGGTGACGTTCGCCGAGCTGATGCAGCGCCTGGTTGAGTTGCTCCGGGCTGTGTAAATTGTTGATCACCAGCTTGAGGGCGGCGAGCAGCTTTTTCTGCTGTTCCGCGGGGCTGGTATTGGCAAACAGGGGCTTTACGGACGGATAATCCGCAAACAGTTTTTCATAAAATCGCGCGACCAGTCTGTCGCCATTCTGCGCAAGCAGCCCGAAGCTCTCTTCGAGTATATGGGGAGCGAGTGGTCCGTCTGAGTCAAAAGCCCCCAATTTCACATCAATATTCATAATTGCGACTCTCGTTTGCTGGTGGTGCCTGATTCATTACTGACCAGGGGTGCTGCGCCCTTCAATCGATCTACATTCAGCAGTATGATCATCTTTTCGTTGATCATCGCGATCCCATTTACGAACTGGTCGCCAACCGGGCCACCCAGCTTGGGCGCTGCCTTGACCGTTTGCCGGTCCACTGTGTATACCTCTGACACTGCGTCTACGACGATACCCATATCGCGCTGATCGGCGTCTCTCTCGTCGTGGAACCGGACTACGATGACGACCGTCGTAGGGCCGTATTCCAGAGGCGGAAGGTGGAAGCGCTCACGAAGATCAATGATGGGAACAATGCTGCCACGCAAGTTGATGACACCTTTCATGTAGGAAGGGGCATTGGGTATTGGTGTCGTTTTGGTCCAACCACGAATTTCCTGAACCTGCAGGATCTCCACGCCATATTCCTCGTCCGCGAGAATGAACGTAAGGTACTGATGGCCCCCCGGCTCCCCATTGCCGATGCCGATCCCGGCGTTCACCTGCATATTCATACCGCCTCCTTCATCACGCTGCCGTGGAGCCGAGGACTTTATCAACGATCTGAAGCAGCTGGTCCGGGCTGAAGGGCTTGATGATCCAGCCTGTAGCACCCGCTGCCCTGCCTTCCTGCTTCATTTCGGCGCTTGACTCAGTGGTGAGCATCAGAATGGGTGTCTTGCGGTAATTGGTCAGGGCTCGTAGCTCCCTGACCAGGGCGATCCCCCCCATAACTGGCATATTGACATCCACCAGGGCCAGATCGATGGCGTTATCTTTCGCTTTTTGCAGGCCATCGCTGCCGTCAACAGCTTGCGTGACTTCATGCCCCGCCTGCTGCAGAGTGAAGGCCACCATGCGCCGCAGGGAGTTGGAGTCGTCAACAGTCAGTATTCTTGCCAAGGTTTACTTCCTTCTTTTTTAAGTCGCAGTTGGGTCCTGACCAGTTTTTGTCGCAAATGGCCTGCTCTTAACGCTATCGGCCTCGCGAACGGTTTCTTGAGTGAAATTTGGGCGTGAGACAGATGATTTTTCCCCTGGGGATATGTCAATAAATTGACTAAAAGCCCTTCTTTTAAAAGCTTTTTGCGCCAATTTTTGGATCTTGTTGAAGCGCCTGTAAGGGACTAGCATGAGCTGAAGCGCATCACCACGCACAGGGATTTTAATGCCAATATCCGGTCAATTTACAGACGGCCTTGTCGGGTGGAGCGACGCCATTACCGACGCGGTAGGGACATGACTGGCCCCGGGGTTTTTGTTGCTGTTGCCGCCGATGCGACGCTGATGGTCCATACGCTGCAACAGCGAGGCTATCGGGCTCGCGGGTTCGACGGTGTGGAAGCGTTAGTTATTGCCTGCCAGGCACCCGACGTGACCTTGCCGGCGGCTTTGGTGGTGGACCGGCTGGATCCGTCTTTAAAGCGCTTCAAGGCAGCGGGGGTCGCGGTAGTGCTGATTGGGGGCAGTGCAGAGGAGTACGCTTGTACAGAGGCGATAAAAGCTGGAGCGGATCGTTATCTGCTGGCTCCGGTGAATCCTGCGCGGCTGGTTGAAGCTGTTGAACGTCTGGTGATGCGCAAACCGGTGAGGGTGTTGCTGGTTGATGATGATGTATTGTCTCTTTCGGAGCGCGGCGCGGTGCTGGAGCACGCGGGATTTGAGGTCTCCGTGCTGGATCGTCCGCTGGATATCCAGGGTTCCCTGCAGCCCGTGCCCCCGGACATTATTGTTGTAAACAGCGCTATGCGTCATGCCGCGATCCTGGTTTCGATTCTTTGTAGCCTTGATGAAAACTGGAGTGATTCAATCCTTTTGTGTGGTGCCGCGATGGGCATGGAGCGCCTCTCGAGAGTGGCGCTGCCAGAATCCGCAGACGGCCTTGTTGCATCAGTAACGGGGGTGGTTTGTCGTGCTCGAGCCTACTCGGCAAAACTGAGGCGCCTGCAGGCGCAACGTCGGCTTGGACTGCGCAAGCAACATGCGCAAAATTCTTCTGCCATGGTCAGCGTTACCGATGAGTTTGGTGTGATCAATCACGTCAATAACCAATTTTGTATCGTCAGCGGATACAGTCGCGAGGAGCTGCTTGGGCAAAATCATGGTGTTGTCAACTCAATGGAGCATCCGCCCGAGTTCTACGCCGAGATGCGGGGGACTATCTCCGACGGCAGCGTGTGGCGCGGCTTGATTCGTAACAGGCGTAAAGACGGCAGCCTGTATTGGGTGTTCGCTACCATATCCCCGCGTATCGATGCCGCGGGTGAGCCGGTTGAGTACATCAACCATTTCATTCTGGTGCTGGCCGATGACGATCCTGATTATGCGGAGGCAGAGCTGCTAACGGAGATTCAGGAGCAATTCCGGACCAGGCTGGGTGTTACGGAAGGCGGGATTCTCGCCGTTGATGAACAGCAGCAGGTACTGTTTTGTAACAGGCGTCTCGAAGACCTGGCTCTGGTGCCGAGGAGGATGTTGCGGGGAGCTGGTGTTTCAATCATGGCCCGTGAGCAGATTCACAACTGGGTGAAAGATCCACAGCGACTCGATCGACGATGTGCTGAAATCGCGGCGACGCCCGAGGACGTATCGCACGACGTTGTCGAACACCTTGATGGCCGAAAAATTGAAGTTGATTCAATGCCCTGGAGGTTTACAGAGGGTCATCCGGGGCGCGTCTGGCACTTCATGGAGGTCATCGCCGACCCTTTGGTTGCAGGCGGCGGTGTTGTGGACAGGCTGCGACTGGGACAGATGTTTGCCAATATCGGTACCCGGGACTGGGACCTGAATACCGGCATAATGTTCTGTAGTGAGCAGGTTCCTGCGCTTTGTGGCCTTCCGGCAGGTCAACTGGAAACCACCTTCAATGCCTTTATTGGGGGTGTTCATCCCGATGATCGCGGCGCCGTTAAGAAAGCGATGCAGACAAGTATCGAGGAGGCAACCGGCTACAGTATTGAGTACCGGGTCAGGTGGCCCGATGAAACCGTGCGCTGGCTCAGCGAGCGCGGTAACGTGATCTGTGATGAGACCGGTCGAGTCGGCGGTCTGGTGGGGGTTGTCCAGGACATAGACGATAGCAAACGGGCCGCCATGGAGTTATTGGCTACTCGAGAGGAGGCGGAACGCGCCAACCAGGCCAAATCCGAGTTTCTATCGCGCATGAGCCATGAGCTGCGCACGCCGATGAACGCGGTACTTGGTTTTGCACAGATCATGGAATACGACGATACACTCCCTCCGGACCACATTGATAACGTCAACGAAATCATTCGCGCAGGCGGGCATCTTCTGGAATTGATTAACGAAGTACTGGACCTGGCTAAAGTGGAATCGGGAAGCGTTGACCTTGCCATTGAGCCGGTAGTACTGCGACCAGTCGTGGACGAATGTCTGGCGCTGATCACGGCCACCGCCCGCAAACGTGGAATTACTATTGTTAATACGGTGAATGCTGCTGCGGTAGTGCGGACCGACCGGATGCACCTTAAACAGTCGCTGTTGAATCTCATGTCCAACGGCGTCAAGTACAACTCCCAGAATGGGCAGTTGACTGTGAGCACGGTTGATGTCCGCGAAGGGGAGTGGATGCAGCTGCGGGTTAACGATAGCGGCGCAGGTATCGAGGCTGACAAGTTATCCCGATTATTCGATCCTTTCGACCGACTTGATATTGATGACAGCGAAATTGAAGGTGCCGGTATAGGTCTGGCTATTACGCGGCGCCTGATAGAAATGACGGGCGGTGGCGTGGGAGTAAGCAGTGTGGTCGGCTCCGGCAGTACATTCTGGCTCGAGCTGCAGCGTGAGGAGGCGCTGACGGTCGGCGCGTTGGCGCCACGTGACTGGCGGCATGAACGGGCTGTTGCACGCGATCCTGTGAATTCGGCAGCCAGCTTTAAAACCATTTTGTATGTGGAGGACAATACTGCCAGTATTCGTCTCATGGCGCAGATTCTGAGCCATCGGCAACATGTCAGGCTACTCACTGCGCACACGGCAGAGCGCTGTGTTGAACTGTCCTTGCAGCAATCCCCGGATTTACTGATTATCGACATCAATATCCCCGGACTTGATGCCTATCAACTGTTGCAAAGGTTGAGAGCCCGGGAGCATATGAGCGCACTGCCAATACTGGCGCTAAGCGGTAATGCGCTGCCGGCTGATATTGACCGTGGAAATGCCGAAGGCTTTTCAGGCTATATCAGCAAGCCATTACAAGCCGACTATGTTCTGAGAATGCTTGATGTACATCTCACTCTTTATCCCGATCCCTGAAAATTATAATTAACCCGCACATGGGGCGTATCGAATGAATGAAATGCTAAGAGAGCGAGGTCGTATACTTGTTGTCGATGATGAGTCACCGAATCTTCGCCTGCTGGACAAAATGCTGCGTAGCCAGGGCTATAGTAATCTGGTGCTGATCGAAGATCCTCGACAGGTGGTGCAGAGATACCGGAGTGCGCGTCCGGATCTGGTTTTGCTCGATATAAATATGCCTCACCTCGATGGATTCGAAGTGCTGGAGCAGCTGAAAGGCTTGCAGGATCCGCTGATGCCTCCGATCGTGATGCTCACGGCCCAGCATGGCAAAGAATTTATGCTGAGGGCCTTGTCCGCCGGTGCGCGTGACTTCATAACCAAACCGTTTGACCGCAACGAGTTATTGATGCGGGTACGTAACCTGCTCGATGCCCATATGGGGCATCGCCTGTTACATGACCAGAAGACCTGGCTTGAGGAAACGGTATGGCAGCGGACCAGCGAACTGCGCCGGACCCGGCTGGATGTTGTGCAGCGTCTGGGTAAAGCCGCCGAATATCGCGATGAGGAAACCGGCGCCCATGTTTTGCGGATGAGCTATAGTTGCGCGCTTCTGGCAAAGGAATACGGCTGGAATGAAAGCCAGACTGATATGATTTTGAATGCAAGTCCCATGCATGATATTGGCAAGATCGGCATACCAGATGCCATTCTGCTGAAACCCGGTAAGCTTGAGCCTCACGAATGGGAAGTGATGAAGACCCATGTCACCATTGGCGCTGGAATGCTTGAGGGCGACAGTTCGTCGCTCATCAAGATGGCGCATGAGATCGCCCTGACCCATCACGAGAAATGGGATGGCAGCGGTTACCCGCATGGCCTGGCGGGTGCCGATATTCCCCTATCCGGCAGGATTGCCGCTCTGGCGGATGTATTTGACGCCCTGACCTCGGAGCGCCCTTACAAGAAGGCATGGACCGTGGAAGCAGCGATGGATTTGGTAAGGGAAAATCGGGGCAAGCACTTTGATCCGGATCTTGTTGATGTGCTGGAAGCGAATCTGTCGGGCGTGGAAGACATTCGAGAGCGCTTCAAGGACGATGAATGACGTTTCGCCGCAGAGTTCGCCTTGATCGTCATCGTCACTGCATCAGAACAGCTCCACTGCGCCTATGGTCGGCCGGGCAACTGCGACCTTGCCGGCGGTAACCAGTTCCTCATAAAAGGCGGTCTGGTTGCGGCCATGATTTTTGGCGTAATACAGGGCTTCGTCGGCTCGTCCCAGTAGGGATGTGGCGGACAGTGAGCCGACTGCCTCAATGGCTCCGCAGCTCACCGTGACCCTTTCCCCTTGTGGGAAGGGATATTTCTGCACATTGGTGCGAAATCGCTCCAGTGCCAGTTTTGCTTCCCCGGCGTCTGTATTTTCGGTAATGACTACAAACTCCTCTCCCCCAAAACGGAACAGCAAATCGGAGTCGCGGAATGTATCTTCCATGATTCGGGAGAACAGCAATAAAATCTCATCGCCATAAAGGTGGCCGTAGGTGTCATTGAATCTTTTAAAATGGTCAATATCCAGAATGGCCAACCAGTAACGTGGCGGTGTACGATCCGTCATCCGCCGGTGACTCCCCGTCTCCACCGTGGGTTTTTCGTCATCAGAGATTTCGAGAGCGCGATGGATACAGCTGTCAAAGTACCGTCGGTTGAGAAGGCCGGTCAGTGGGTCTCTCTGGGATTCGTCCATGAAGTCACGGAAGTTATGATAGATACGCTTGATGGCATTGAAGGCAACAAGCTGGTCACCGTCGATGGCTGAGTGAATTTCAAGTAGCAGGTATATGGGAGAGTCCTGATTACTCTGTAGAGGGTAGGCTGCCAGTATGTCCCCCGTTTCATTAACAACCTCCATCTGGTCCGCAGAGGCAATGACAGTCGCGAGCAATGCTTGCTGCTGTTCCGGGAGTATAATGGGTTGGTCTTCGGTTTCGTAAATGCCGGTGACCGTGTTACGACGCATGCGTGCCTGCATCATTCGGCCGCGTCCAGACAATACACAAAGCAATGCAGAGCGTGGCTCCAGCAATTCACAGATGCTTTCCAGGAATATTCTATCAAGCAATTTTATGTCCCCGGTAGAGGACAATTTGACCAGATTGGCTAGAATGCTACCGACTTTGGGCTCTTCGTTGGCCGCGAGTGCCGTGGGGATGCGCATGCAAGGTTTACACTGTATGACAGCAAAATCGCAGGCTAACAGCTCAGGGACGTGAGTTCAATGAGAGCGCCCGTGTGGCGCTCACTCAGGGATGCCAATGTCCTTCGATAAATAGCGGTCAACGGATGCCAGGAAGCTTTCAATCTTCAGGGGCTTGGTTACGTAATCGTCAAAACTTGCCGCGGCACCGCGCTTGATATTGTGAGTCATTGCGTTGGCTGTTACCGCGATAACCGGAATATCCCGCGTCACCGGATTGGCCCGTAACTGATCCAGGGCTTCGAAGCCGTCCATGCCCGGAAGGTTGAGGTCCAGTAGAATAAGATCCGGTTGCTGGGCGGCGGCTACGGCGAGGCCGGTTTCCGCGGTAGCGGCATCGAGCAGTTCAATGTCTTTTCGAACCGCCAGGATTTTCTGAACCAGCCGCAAATTCGCAGGGTTATCCTCAATGTAAAGTACCCTATGAGAAGCAGAGTCAATAGCCGTCGGTGTGCTGATTTCTGCCTCCGTGTGCTCCTGTGTTGTAGCCGTGGCGGAAACACCTGTTATCGGTAGTTCAAACCAGAATGTACTGCCTTCGCCCCGGACCGTATGTACGCCGATTTCCCCGTGCATGGCCTCGATCAGTTTTTTTGCCAGCGCAAGGCCGATTCCGGTCCCTTCGATAGCACTCAGGTGCGATTCCAGGCGCTCAAAAGGTCTGAACAGGCGCCCCAGCTTCTCTGCAGCAATGCCATGGCCAGTGTCGCGCACACTGATTCTCAGGCGCTGGTGATCAGTGGCTGTGCAGAACAGCATAATGCGACCTCCTTGCGAGTTATACTTTACGGCATTGGACAGCAGGTTGAGTAGCACGCCCCGCAAGCGCCTGTAATCAGCATATACGGTTTGCGAGGTCCCCATTTCCACTTCTATATCAATGTCTCGTTGGTAGGCCAGGGGTTGGATCTGTGCTACACAGGCGCTGACAATATCGCTTATGACAACCGGTTCCAGGCTTACTTCAAGCCTGCCACTTTCGATGCGGCTGAGATCCAGCACTTCGTTTACCAGCTCCAGCAGGTGGTCGCCGGCATGGCGGATTTCACGTACGTTATCGGTCTGCGTTTTGGTAAGTGGGCGCTCGGGGTCGGACTCCAGTAACTGGCCAAAACCCAGGATCGCATTCAGTGGTGTGCGCAGTTCGTGGCTCATCCGCGAAAGGAACTCGGATTTGGCCGCGTTGGCACGCTCTGCTTCATCGCGCGCCGCTGCCAACTCCCTGGTGCGGCGTTCCACATGGCCTTCCAGATCTTCATTAAGCTGTTTTAAGGCGGCTTTGGCATCCTCTTTCATGCGCTCGTTGAGTTTACGTTCGGTAATATCGCGAACCATGCCGATATAGAATGGCTGCTCCTTACGGATGATCTCGGAGATTCCGAGATCCATTGGAAATACGCTGCCGTCCTTGCGTTGGCCCTGGACTTCACGTCCGGTACCGATAATGCGAGCAATACCGGTCTCCTGGTAATTGCGCAGGTAACTGTCATGGGCATCGCGGTACGGATTGGGCATCAGCATCTTCACGTTGCGGCCGATGACCTCGTTCTTGTCGTAGCCAAAAATACTTTCGGCCGCGAGATTGAACGAGTTAATGGTGCCGCGCCCATCTATAGTCACTATTGCATCCATTACGTTATCAAGAATGGCCTGGGTGTGTTGGGTCTGGTCACGCAGCGTCGCTTCAGCCTGTTTACGCTGGGTGTTATCTTCAGCGATACCGAGGTATCCGGTGATCACGCCGCTATCATCGCGCATGGGAGTGACGACCAGGGACACAGGAATCGGGTGACCGTCCTTATGGAGAAAAGTCCATTCCCGCGATTCCGAGCTCGTGTCTCCGGGTTTTCCAGCCAGGACACGGAATCCTTCAATTTTTGCGTTAATTTTTTTGCCCCGTTGTTCCGTGTCTCCCCCGGCACTGTCAGCGATCTGGAACAAGGTCATGGACTCCTTTCCGATCAACTCTTTGGCATCATAGCCCAGCATGCGCTCGGCGCCCTTGTTGAATACTGAAATGAGACCGCTGCAGTCAGTCACGATCATGGCGACTTCGGAAGCGGCGGTAAATACGTCGGCAAGCAACTTGCGGGCATCCCGTACTGCAACATCTGCCGTGCGTTCGGCAGTTATGTCACTGAACACACTATAAGCTCCCCCCTGGATTGTGGCCGAGCGATGGTTGGGGTAGGCGTCAATACGTATCCAGTGCCACTGCTGTGTGGCTTGCCATACCCCCATGACCACATCGTTCACTGCCTGTGTTTTGCGTATCGCCAGTTCGACCGGATATTCCTCTTTCGGGAAATCGCTGCCGTCCTCGCGAATAGCCAGCCATTCCCCGGTAGCAGGTTGCAGGAAACCGCCTGGGCCGGACTCGAGACCGAGGATGTTTCGTGCTGCCGGGTTGGCCTCGATAATGTCACCATTTGCATCGTGAATAACGATGCCCTGCCTGACATGTGTAAACAGCTGGCGAAATTGTGATTTGAATTCGTCGCTACTGGCAGCCATTTTTTCAGCCAGTGCCAGGGCCTCTTCGCGACGTCCGAGTAATAGCCAGATGAAGGCGAAAAGCAACACGCTCAGGCTGGCACCGAGTGCAGGTGCCAGCCAACTGGAAGTGGAGCTGAACTGTGCGTTAAATTCCGGCCGGCTCCACAGCGCAATGAGCCAGTCATTGCCGAACATGTCGAGTTGATGGCGGGCAGTATGTCCTGGTGCCGTGTGCGCACTGCTGCGACTTTCCTCCACCGAGGTATAAAGAAGATTATCATCCCCCGGCAAAGCATCATGGATGCTGAAATCCACTGGCAGAGAGTGCTCACCGAGAACGCCCTCCATGAGGTCATTGATGCGATGGGCGCTGTAGACAAACCCCCTGAGCCCCTGCCAGCGTTGCTCCGCTGTTTCAAGTTTGGCGCGACTCTCATAGACAGGCAGGTACATGAGAAAACCCGCCTGTTCAGGACCATGGGTTTCCTGCACCAGGCGCACCTTGCCCGAGATGGTGGTTGAGTTGCTGGCAACCGCTCGTTGCATGGCCTTGCGGCGCACCTCTTCCGAATACATGTCATAGCCGAAAGCGGCGAGATTCCGGCCCCGGAAAGGTTCCAGATAAACGACGCTGGTGTAAAGTGAGCGTTCCCCTTCGGGCACCAGATCGTAATCGGGAAACCCCTGGGCACGAATGGCCGCAATATGGGCTTTGCGCTGGTCCGGTCTGATCGCCTGGCCGAAGCCAACCGCCTGGATGCCGGGAAAGCGCTGGTCGAGCTGCATGCGCTCTATAAAGTCTCCCCATTCGGCCCGGCTGATATGGCTGCTGGCATCAAATAACCCGGCGCCGGCGATCAGGATTTGCTCGTTGCTCTGCAAGCGCGCATTAATCTTTCTTAGTAATTCATTGGTCTGCAGGTCAAACTGCTGATTGGCGACCTGTTGTCGCTGTTGTGCCAGGTGCGTCGAAAGAAGTGTGGTGAGTAGCAACCCGGTGGCTAAAACAAGCCAGGCAGAGATGCCACGCCGACTGAGTATGGCGGGGCTAAAGAGGGTCATTGTCCTCCCCGGGTTTGGGCAGGCAGCGCTCAACTGATCTCAGGAAATCAGCGATATCGAGGGGCTTGACAACATAATCGTCGAAACCCGCCGTGATCCCTCTCTCAATGTTATCTGCCATGGCGTTCGCCGTGATCGCAATGACGGGAATATCGCCGGTTACCGGATTGTTGCGCAGTCGGCTCAAGGCCTCAAAGCCGTCCATGCCGGGCAGGTTGAGATCAAGCAGAACCAGGTCGGGCCGACAACTGACTGCCATTTCCAACCCCGTTTCCGCCGTAGCGGCATCGAGCAGGCTGATGTCTGCACGAGCGGCAAGGATTTTTTGCACAAGGCGCAGGTTTGCTGGATTATCTTCAATATAAAGAAGCGTATAACGCCTGGTGCTGGCGACTTTCAAACCCTCAGCTGTCTCGCGGGTACAGGTATCCGTTGCTTCCGGAGCGGTGTCGGCTATCGGCAGTTCAAACCAGAAAGTGCAGCCCTCGCCTTGCACAGTATGTACCCCGATCCTGCCGTCCATGGCCTCAACCAGTGTCTTTGCCAGGGCCAGGCCGATACCCGTACCTTCGATGGCATCATAAGCGGACTCCATACGCTCGAAAGGCTTGAACAGACGCGGCAGGTTGGTAGTAGAGATACCCTTGCCGGAATCGCGTACGCTGACCCGTAGTCGTTCGTTGCCTGCGCTCGAGCAGAAGATCGTGATACTGCCTGCCTCTCGATTGTATTTCACTGCATTCGATAACAGGTTGAGTAGCACGCCCCGAAGCCGGGCGCGATCTGCCCGAACAGGCTGTGGGTCATCTTTCGCTACAGTGATGCTGATGTTCCGCCGTGCCGCCATTGGCTGTATCTGGGCAATACAGGCACCAATAGCATCGTTAACGGATACGGATTCCAGTTGGAGATCAAGTCGGCCGCTTTCAATGCGGCTCAGATCCAGGATCTCGTTAACCAGTTCCAGCAGGTGCTCACTGGCATTGTTGATTTCACTGATACTGTCGGCCTGGGTTACGGCAAGAGGGTGATCGGGGTCGGCTGCCAGTAGTTGCCCAAAGCCCAGAATGGCGTTGAGCGGGGTACGCAGCTCGTGACTCATTCGCGACAGAAACTCGGACTTGGCATCATTGGCGCGCTCTGCTTCATCACGCGCTGCAGCCAGTTCAAGCGTGCGCCGTTTCACATGTCCCTCAAGATCCTCGTTCAATTGCTTGAGAGCGGCTTCCGCCTCGGCTTTCTGGCGCTCGCTCAGCTTACGTTCAGTGATGTCCTGAAATGTTCCGTAAATCCTGACCGTTTTACCGTCTCGCACGTCGGCAAAACCCTGGGTATGCACATAGATCTCTGTGTCTTTTGCGGTGTTCAGGCGCAGCTCAAGGTCATAGGATTGGCCAGTATCAATGGCATTTTGCACGGCAGCGGCAATAACCGGGCGCGCCACCGGAGCATAAAAGCCGATGGCCTCGGCAATAGGCGGTACCACCGGTGGGTCCACGCCATAAATCCGGAAAGTCTCCCGGGTCCATGAGACTTCCATGGTCTGGAGATCCAGTTCCCAGCCGCCAATCTTTGCCAGCTCGCCGGTGCGATCCAGTAATTCGGACTTCCGGGCCAGTGCTTCTTCTGCCTCTTTATAGGCGCTTATGTCAGACTGGATAGCCATGAATCCCTGCAGGGCGCCGGCCTTGTCAAACAGGGGGTTACAGCTGATACGAGTCCAGTAAGGTTGCCCGGCTTTGCTGTAGTTGATGACATCCACTTCAAAGGGCTTCCGCTCCGCCAATGCCTTGCCCATGATGTGCAATGACTCCGCGCTGGTCTTCTCCCCCTGCAGCAAGTCACCCGGCATCTGGTCTATCATGTCCTCAAGGGTAAAGCCGCTCATGCGCGTGAAACCCTGGTTGATCCACTTCACTCGCCCCGTGGGATCGGTGATGATTACCCCGTTGGTGCTGTCGCTCGCCACACGCGATAGCCAGGCCAGTTCGGTTTGTGCCTCATGATGTTCTTGTTGGACACGGGAGGCTTCAACCAGCTGCCCCAGGGTTACCAGCAACGGGTGTAAAAATTCTACGAGTGCCTGGGTGTAACCCCCGGGCCGATTGGCAATACCCATCATTGCCACCAGCTTGTCACCGTGACGTACCGGGATGCCGAGGAAGGAGGTCATTGGTGGGTGACCCGGGGGTAGGCCACCACTGCGATGGTCACTGGCCGGTGCATTGGCGATTACCGGTTCCGCACTGGTTAACGCGGCGCCAAACAGGGTCTCCAGATTGTCGAATTCCATACCTTGTTGGGCATTTTTCTCGTAAAAAAGGCGAGAGGCATCGTCCCAGGCGATGTCGGTAACGGCATAGGTCTTCAGGTAGGGAACGCCCTCTTTCGTATGCAACACCTCTCCGACAAATCCATATTCGCTTTCGGTGAGCGCAAGTGTGTCCGTGAGCAGACGGTTGAAGGCGCGGCTGCGGTCAGGCTCGCGGATAAATTTCGATTGGGCGCGTACGATGATTTCTCCGAGCTCCCGCATTCGTGCCAGGGCCAGGCGTTGTTGCTTGAGATCCACCTGGTTGATTTCGGCCTGCACGCAATCAGCCAGGTCACGCAGGGCGGCGCGCTCTTTCATATCCAGCAATCGCGGTTGATCATCAAAAATGCACAGGGCCCCGATGTGATAGCCCGCTTCAGTCAGCAGGGGCATGCCGGCATAAAAGCGAATATGAGGTGGTCCCGTTACCAGTGGGTTGTCAAAAAAACGTGGATCAAGCAGGGCATCGGTGACCTCAAAAATATCTTCTTCAAGAATGGTGTGACCGCAGAAGGAAATCTCCCTCGCGCTCTCCAGGGCTTCGAAGCCCTGACTGGACTTGAACCACTGCCTGTCGACATCAACGAGGGAAATTACTGCACTCTGGGTTTTAAACAAATGCCGGGTCAGGCGCGTTAGTCGATCAAAGCGTTCTTCCGCAGCGGTGTCCAGAAGTTTTTCCGCATACAAAGCCTGTAGGCGCTGCGATTCGTTGTCGGGCAAGCGGGGAGCGATCATCAGGTAACCTTGACTGGGAGGAGTAGTACTGTGTACAGAATCTTGGGCATGGAACCTGGTGCTCCCTGCGTACTCAGTGATTTGCCGTAATCGCTATTTGTTCCGTAAATATTGTTGCTCTGGCCATAGTATGTAATGTTAACAATGCTGGCAATCATCGAAGAGTTGTTCGGATCTTACGGAATAAAGGGCTACGGAAACTATGCTGTTCAGGAAATGGAAAGCGTCTGCATTTGCCAGGCAGCGCAATGCGGAAGCATTGCTTGCGGCGAGCAGGAAACGGGAGCAAATACATCAGGACTTTGCTGACGGTTTGTTGACGCACCTGCGTGATTTTTCGATCAAAGTGGCCGAACTTGAGACCGATCAGTTTCAGGCTTCGATAGCACAGCTGAAGTCCACGTTGCCAAAACTGGTACTGGAACGCAGCTCCCCGCGTTTGCTGGCTAAGGAGAGCAAGTTCATCCCGAACTTCATCAGCGCGCAGCAGGAATATCTGCGGGAACTGGACGCGGAACTGCGCAATATGGTCAACATTTTGACTAAAGCCGTGGTGGAAATGGACTCCCGGAACAGTACTTATCATTCAACTGTCCTTGGGCAAATTGACACCATGACGAAGATCAGTCGCCTTGAAGATATCCGTCGACTCAAGTCCAGCCTGGCTACTGAAATCGGGTTAATGCGTAAAACGGTGCTCGAAAAACAAGAGGGTGAAAAAAATAATATTCAAAGCCTGGCGGGCCAGGTGGAGGTCCTGCGTGCCGAACTTGAGCAGGTGCAACAGGAGTCGCGACGCGATGGTCTTACCGGTGTTTACAATCGACGAGCGTTTGACTGGTTTCTCGGTGGTCTACTCAGCGCCCCCAGTGCACAAATACAATCCTTTGCCCTGTTGATCATGGACCTCGATAATTTCAAGGAAATCAACGACACCTACGGACACCTGGTGGGTGACCGCGTGTTGCTGGGCGTGGTGGCGATGTGTCGCAGTGTGATACGTAATGAGGATTTTTTTGCCCGGTTTGGAGGCGATGAATTCGTTATTGTTTTTCCGGGTGCTCCGGCACGTATTGCGGCCCAGAAGGCAGAAGAAATCTGTGACCTGATAAGCGAGACCATTTTCACTACGGAAGACGCTGAAGCTTCGCTGGCACTGTCACTATCGGTAAGCATCGGGGTAACGGCGTCCAAAGCCGGAGAGGGCATTGAGGAGATTACCAGCCGGGCTGACAGTGCGTTGTACGATGCCAAAAAAGCAGGCCGGAATCGTGTTTGTGTCCGTTAGAATAGGCGTGTAAAGATCGACTAGTCGCGGCCTACCCACAACGCCGGAAGTTGATGCTTTGATGCCAGGGTGCGGGCCAGTTCGTCCGCCCGTGATTTGGTCGCCAGGCCGACCACGCGCACACGATAGACCGCTTCACCGTCGGCAACGGCCTCCTGCAGAATAACGGTCCCGGTAGACACGTTCAGCTGTTCGCTCCAGCGCTGCGCCAGCGCTCGCTGGCCGTAGGAGCCAAAGTTGACGAACCAGGCGCCGGTATCATTTATGGGGCCGGCTGCTTCCGTGGGTGGTGTGGGGTCTACCGTTGCGGCCTGCTGTTGGCGTGACGCCAGCAGCTCCTCTTCCAGGGCCGCATTATTGGCCTTATAGGCAGCCAGTGTATCGGTCAGCTCTGTTTCGAGACGGACGTAGCCTTGCTCCAGATTCGCCAGCTCGTTTTCCAGGGATTCATTGCGTTGCATGAGGGAGCGTCGCAGTTCCTCATCGGCCACTGCTTCTGCGGAGGGTGCAGCAGGTGATGTGGCGGTATCCAGCTGAATCTGCAGGCGCTGTATTTCTGTCTTCAGGGAGGCATTCTCGCTGACCAGCGTGTAGGCGTTGAATGCGACCAGGCCGACAACCGTGGCAGTAATGAAGGCGAGCCCGACCGCGCGCCAGCCCCCGACGCGGGGTTGCGGCGTTAAAGGCAGGGCTTGCTGTTCTGGGGGCGGCGCTTCTGCAGGAGCAGTCGCTGGTGGTGGTGCAACAGTCGCAGCCGCCTCCGTGTCGGGAATCGGCGCCGCATCGGCGCGATGCCACTGGTCATCATCCAGATGTTCTTCGGGACTGTAGTCGGCATCATCGAAAGAGGGCGGAAGGCCCATCCAGTCGCCGTTATCCTCCGCCGTATCCGCGAATGCGGGCGGCAATTCCTGCCATTCCCCGTGCTGGTAGTCATCCTCCCCCGGCATCTTATTGTCAGGGGGCAGATTGTGGGTGCTTACCGATTGATCCTGGTCGGCTGCCGCTGCAGGCGTGGGTTTCATGCTGCTGTCATCCCTGTCTATCAATGCAGCGTCCTCCGGGGCAGCCTCCTGCTGACGACGGTAGCTCTCATTATCGTCTGTGGTGGCCGACATTCAGGCAGGTACTCTTCGGGGAAATATCGAAAGATGGTATCAGAGAGAGGCTGGCGATGCCCATCCAAATTGCCCGTATTGCCCGCGACGCTTGTGGAACGCGCGGATTCCGTCTAAGAGTTAATACAGCTGTAAAGGAGATATGTTTATGAATACCGTCGCGCCCATGCGGGCAATGCGTCTGCTGGAGCCCGGTTCAGCCCTGCAGTTGCAAGAGATTCCCCGGCCCGAGCCCGGGCCGGGCGAATTGCTGTTACATGTGTTGGCCTGTGGTGTTTGCCGCACGGACCTGCACGTGGTGGACGGGGAGCTGGACGAACCTGTGCTGCCGCTGGTGCCTGGCCATGAGATTATCGGCCTGGTAACGGCATTGGGCCCAGGGGTTCGGGGATTCGAGGTGGGCGACCAGGTGGGCGTGCCGTGGCTGGGCTGGACTTGTGGCCATTGCGATTACTGTACCCGGGGTCGCGAGAATCTCTGCCGCAGTGCGGAGTTTACCGGTTATACCCGGGACGGGGGCTATGCCGAGTTTACGGTAGCGGATGCCCGTTACTGCTTCCCGATCGCGGGTTACCAGCCACAGGCCGCCGCCCCGCTGCTCTGTGCCGGACTGATTGGCTACCGGGCGTGGCGTATTGCCGGCGGCGACCAGCCCAGGCGACTGGGTATTTACGGTTTCGGGGCGGCGGCGCATATCCTGGTACAGGTGGCGGTAGCCGCGGGTCAGCAGGTATATGCCTTTACCCGCCCGGGCGACACGGCGGCGCAGGCCTTTGCCCTGCGCCTGGGTGCAGAGTGGGCGGGTGCCTCTTTCGAGGAGCCCCCGGCTTTGCTGGATGCGGCTGTCCTGTTTGCCCCGGTCGGCGCGCTGATACCGGCGGCCCTTGGCCATGTGCGCGCTGGCGGCCGGGTGGTCAGCGGGGGCATTCACATGTCGGACATCCCCGCTTTTCCCTACCGACTGCTATGGGGTGAGCGGAGTATCCACTCGGTGGCCAACCTTACCCGCCAGGATGGTATCGATTTTCTTGCGCTCGCGCCGACCATACCCGTCATTACCGAGACCGTCGCCTACCCCCTGGAGCGCGCCAACGAGGCACTCGATGACCTGCGTAACGGCCGTTTGCAGGGGGCTGCCGTACTGATTCCCTGAGCCGCCGGCGATCGGCCATAAAATCCGACTCTCGTGGGTGGGGGAAGTCAGCCGGCCCGGAATTGCGCCTGCCATGTTAAACCGTTGCCCGCTACCCGTCCGGGAGGCATCGCGATAGTTTCACCGGCCCTGTTACTATCTTCTCTTTCTGGTATTTGCTTGTGAGTGACCACATCATGACTGCTTCCGTCTCCCCATTTTCCCCGCTGACCCTTGGGCCACTGACCCTGCGTAACCGATTCATCAAGTCAGGCGCCAACGAGGCGATGTGCCTTGATGGCAGGCCTTCGAAAGCGCTGGTAAAACATCATCGCGACCTGGCCGCGGGCGGAGTGGGTATGACCACGGTCGCTTACATGTCTGTAGCAGTGGAGGGCCGGACCCTGCCGAACCAGATCTGGATGCGACCGGAGGTGTTGCCGGATTTGCGCGTACTGACCGACGCCGTGCACGCAGAGGGCGCCGCGATCTCTGCCCAGATTACCCATGGCGGCTCCTTTGTAACCGGCATGAAAGTGCGCGGCCGTACCATAAGCGCCAGCTCGGGATTCAATCCGGCGGGCCTGCTCAAGGGTAATCTTTTGCAGCGGGCGATGACCGAAGAGGACATGACCCGTGTCATTGCGGAATTTGTTGCCGCGGCGGAACTGGCTCGGGAAGCAGGCTTTGACGCAGTAGAGTTGCATATGGGCCACGGTTACCTGCTTAACCAGTTCATATCGCCACTGAGTAACCGACGCGAGGACCAGTATGGGGGCAGCCCCGAAAACCGCGTTCGCTTTCCGGCGCAGGTGCTGGCGGCGGTGAAGCAGGCAGTTGGCGATGACCTGGCGGTGCTGGCCAAGATCAACGTGGCCGATGGCACCCGTCGCGGCGCCTCAGTGGAGGATGCCATTGTTACCGCAATGGCACTGCAGGCGGCGGGTGCGGATATGCTGGTGCTTTCCGGCGGTCGTAATGTCGAATCCACCTGGTTCATGTTCGGTAGCAATATGAACCGTGACGAAATAGGCCGGGTGCTCAAGCAGCAGGGGGACTGGATTACCGCGCTGATGATGAAATTTGCCGCTTCCAGTGAGCCCCAGGTTGAGTTCAGGGAAATGTATTTCCTGGATTACTCGCGCAAAATCCGGGCGGCGGTGAACATTCCGCTAGCCTACCTGGGTGGCACCAAATCACTGGCCAATGCGGAGCAGGCCATGGCAGAGGGCTTCGAGTGTGTCGTCATGGCGCGGGCGCTGATCCACGACCCGGCGCTGGTGAGCAAGTTTCAAAGCGGCGAGTTGAGCGAATCCGGTTGCGACAACTGTAATGGCTGTGTGGCTTACATCTACCATCCGGCAGGCACCCGGTGTGTTTACAATCCCCCCAATGATCCATCACTCAATACCCTGCCGGCGGCGGGCCTCAACTGACGCGGCCTCGGGTACTGACATCCGTCCCTATCAATAACAGGAGTTCTCCATGGCCAGTATTCTTGATCGTTTCCGTCTCGACGGGCAGGTTGCCGTTATTACCGGTTCCGGACGCGGTATCGGTGCCGCCACTGCAATCGCTTACGCGGATGCCGGTGCCGATGTGGTGATTTCAGCGCGCACGCTCAGTGATCTGGAGGAGACCGCCGAGCAGGTGCGGGCTCGGGGTCGCCGCGCCCTGGTCGTCACCTGCGATGTGCTCGACGGGCAGCAGCGCGAAGCCCTGGTCGCCCAGGCAGTGGCCGAATTCGGTCGCCTGGATATTCTGGTCAATAACGCCGGTGGCTGGGGTCCGAAACCGGCGCTGGAAACCACCGACGCGGAGTTTGATGCCTGCCTGCATTTTAACGTCACTACCGCCTTTTCCCTGTCCCGACTCAGCGTGCCGCATATGGTGGCCACGGCGGGCAAGGGCTGCATTGTCAATATTTCCTCGGTTGCCGGCAGCCTGCCCCAGCCCGGCTTTGCGGCCTACGGTACCGGCAAGGCGGCGTTGTCCTGGTTAACCCAGGAGCTGGCACAGGACTTTGCACCCAAGATACGGGTAAACGCCATTGGTGTTGGGGCCACGGTGACCACGGCGCTGGCCAACTTCATGAACGACGATCTCGAGCGTGAAATGTGCGCCAAAACCCCGCTGGCACGGCTGGGCCTGCCCGAGGATATCGCCGCCTGCGCGCTGTACCTGGCCTCTCCGGCGGGAGCTTATATCACCGGCGAAATCCTGGGGGTTAACGGCGGGCTCACGGCCTCCCAGGTAGAGATGCCCCGGGCACAGATCTAGCCTCTCCGGCGATAGCGACGCTCTTCCCGGATAAACCGGGGAGAGCCGTTGCGTGGGCGGGCATTCTTGAAAGTAGGCAAAACATACTGTATGTTCAAAACCAGTGTGCAGCTGTGCTGCGGCGGTAGTGAACTGGAGGGCGTCATTCGTGTGCCCGATGAGGTGATCCTGTGAATAACCTGGAACAATTTCGCGCTGAAACCCGCGCCTGGCTGGAAGAAAACTGCCCGCTCTCCATGCGCGAGCCCGTCAGCGGCTTTGAAGACATCTACACGGGTGGGCGCCACCCCGAAGTAGCCCACCCCGACCAGCAAGTCTGGTGCGAACGCATGGCTCAGCGGGGCTGGACAGTGCCCCAGTGGCCCCGTGAATACGGTGGTGGCGGCCTTGGTAAAGAAGAGGCCAAAGTGCTGCAGCAGGAAATGGCGCGCATCAATGCCCGTCGTCCGCTGGACAGTTTTGGCATTTCCATGCTCGGTCCCGCCCTGCTGCACTTCGGCAATGAAGAACAGAAGCTGGAGCATCTGCCCCCCATAGCGTGCGGCGAAATTCGCTGGTGCCAGGGCTACTCCGAACCCAATGCCGGCTCCGATCTCGCCAGCCTGCAAACCCGGGCGGAAGACCAGGGTGACCACTATATAATCAACGGGCAAAAAGTCTGGACCTCCTACGCGGACAAGGCGGACTGGATATTCTGCCTGGTGCGCACCGACAACAGCGGCAGTAAGCACGAGGGCATCAGTTTTATCCTGTTCGACATGGCAAGTCCCGGTGTTACCACGCGTCCCATTCGCCTGATCAGTGGCTCGTCGCCGTTTTGCGAAACCTTTTTTGACAACGTCAAGGCTTACAAGCGCAATCTGGTGGGCGAGGAGGGCAAGGGCTGGACCATTGCCAAGTACCTGTTGACCCACGAGCGCGAAATGATCTCCGGGTTTGGCGCCGCACCCAAAAAATCGGTCGGCGAATCCGCCCTGGAGATCCTTGGGGCGGATGCCAGTGGTCGCCTGGCGAATGGCATCCTGCGCCAGACGATTGCCCAGTACCAGCTCGATGCACTGGCCTTCAGTGCGACCATGAGCCGGGTGGGGGATGAGGCTAAGGCCGGCCAGGGGCTGGGTGCGGCCTCATCCATCTTCAAATATTACGGTACCGAGCTTAACAAGCGGCGTAATGAGTTGAACATGGCGGTCGGCGGTGAACCGGCGCTGGGTTGGGAGGGAGACGTCTATGACGGCGGCGGTACCAGCCGGGACTGGCTGCGCTCAAAGGGAAACTCCATTGAAGGCGGCACCACGGAAGTGCAGTTGAATATTATCGCCAAGCGGGTTTTGGGCCTGCCGGACTGAGTGACAGAGGATACCTGACATGGCACTGATACTTACTGAAGAAGAGGTAATGCTGCGGGACTCTGCGGCGGGTCTGCTGGCCGAAAAGGCGGGTGTGCCACAGCTGCGTGCCCTGCGGGATGCCGGCGATGAACTGGGGTTTTCCCGTGAGGTCTGGCGCGAAATTGCCGAGCTCGGCTGGCCTGGAATTCCGGTTCCGGAAGCCTATGGCGGCCTGGGCTATGGCTATACCGGCCTGGGGCTGGTGCTGGAACAGGCGGGCCGACAGTTGAGCCCGACCCCTCTACAGTCCGCGGTGCTGGTCGGCGCTACCGCTATCAACGAGCTCGGCACTGAGGCCCAGAAACAGGCCTTGCTACCGGCAGTGGCGGCGGGCGAAATCCTGGTTTCCCTGGCGCTACAGGAGGGGCCGCATCACGCTCCCGAACACACCGCCCTGGTGGCTACCGCAGCGGCGGACGGCTTTACCCTCAACGGCAGTAAATGCCTGGTACTGGACGGGCTGGCGGCAGACCATTTTGTAGTGATCGCTCGTACCGCCGGGGCCGCGGGTGAGACCGAAGGTCTTACCGCATTGCTGGTGCCTGCAGGCGTGCCGGGGCTCACGGTAGAGCGTCGCAGCCTGGTGGATTCCCGCGGCGTGGCCGCACTGCGCTTCATTAACGTCGCCGTAGGTGCGGATGCTGTCATGGGCGAAGCTGGCGCCGCCTGGCCCGGTTTGAGTCGTACCCTGGATATTGCTAACGTGGGATTGGCCTCCGAGCTGCTTGGGTTGGCAACCAGGGCCTTTGAGTTGACGGTCGCCTACCTGAAGGAACGCAAGCAGTTCGGCAAGGTGATTGGTTCGTTCCAGGGACTGCAGCACCGGGCGGCGGAACTGTTTGCCGAACTGGAACTGGCGCGTTCCATTGTGTTGCAGGCGCTGCAGGCCATTGACGCGAATGACCCGGACCTGCCGAAGCTTGCGAGCGCGGCCAAGGCCAAGCTGTGTGAAGTGGCCCAGCGCGCCACCAATGAGGGCATCCAGATGCACGGCGGTATCGGCATGACCGACGAATACGATATCGGCCTCTATATCAAGCGGGCCAGGGTGGTGCAACATTGCTTTGGTGACTATAACTATCACCTTGACCGCTTTGCCCGCTTGAGCGGATTCTAGCCAGTGGCCCCAACAGGACGATAACAACCATAATGCACCCTGAAATTGAAAAGATTGAAGCCGCTGTTGCCGCCCTCACGGCACCGGGACAGCCCTTTGCGCTGAACGAGATGGAGATCGACGGTGTCCGCTTTCGCAATTATGTCGCCATGCCCGCCAATCTTGGCGAGTATTGCGCCCTGTTACAGCAGCACGGCGACAAACCCTTTATCGTCTACCGGGATCAGCGCTACAGCTTTGCCGAGACCTGGCAGCGCAGTGCCGCCCTTGCCGCCGCCCTGCAACAGCGTTTCGGTGTCGAGCCCGGCGACCGGGTAGCCATTGTCAGCCGCAATAACCCCGAGTGGATGATGGCATTCATTGCCATCGTCGCTATCGGTGGGATCGCCGTACCCATGAATGCCTGGTGGACAACGGAAGAGCTGGATTACGGCATTGGTGACAGCGGCAGCCGGGTTGTGGTGGCTGACCCGGAGCGGGTAGCCAGGCTCGCCTCCATTGCGGCGCAACATGACTTGCAGATTATTGCGGTGGGGGATTGTACCGGGCTTGCGGTCGATACCACTGATTTCGAGGCTTTGCAGGCAGAGTTTGCCGGCGCGGCAATGCCGCCGGTGACGGTAGCACCCGACGACCATGCCACCATCATGTATACCTCGGGTTCCACCGGCCATCCCAAGGGTGCACTGTCATCGCACCGCGGTGTGCTCTCGGCCATCTGGAGCTGGATGTTGTTGGGAGTGGCCACCAAACAGGCTGGTTCCGCCGACGCGCCTGCGCCGCAATATCCTCCCGCCGGCTTGCTGACTATTCCGCTGTTCCACTGCACCGGCAGCCACTCGGCGTTTTTATTGTCGATGCTCATCGGCCGCAAAATGGTGATCATGCACAAGTGGGATGTGGACGAAGCGTTGCGCCTGATCGAGGCCGAGCGTATAACCTGGTTCAATGGGGTGCCTACCATGTCGGCCGAGTTGCAGGCCGCGGCCCGCGACAGCGCCCATGACCTGTCCTCCCTGGTTGATGTGTTCTCCGGTGGCGCGGCGCGACCGCCGGACCAGGTAGGCAAGATCGCCGGTACCTTCCGCGCTTCGGTGCCGGGTATCGGCTACGGCCTGACCGAGACCAACGCCCTGGGTGCGGTAAACAGCGGCGCCTTCTATATCGCCAACCCGCACAGCACCGGTCGCGCGGTGCCCGCGGTGACCGACTTCAAGGTGATCGACAGCGCCGGCAACAGCCTGCCCGCCGGCGAGCGCGGTGAGCTGTGCATGAAATCCCCGGCCAACGTACTGGGCTACTGGAACAAACCCGAAGCCACCGCCGAGGCGTTCATTGACGGCTGGTTCCATACCGGTGATGTGGCCTATCTGGACGACGATGGCTATCTCTATATCGTCGACCGGATCAAGGAAATCATCATCCGCGGCGGTGAGAATATCAGTTGTATTGAAGTCGAGGCGGCCATCTACCAGCACCCGGCCGTGGTGGAAGCCGCGGTATTCGGGTTGCCCGATGAGCGCCTGGGTGAAAAAGTGGGTGCGGTTGTGGTGCTGGCAGAAGGTGCGGCGTTGGCCACGGATGAACTGCAGGACTATTTGCGCGAACATGTGGCGAGCTTCAAGGTGCCCGCCCATGTATGGCTGCAGCATGAGCAATTGCCGCGGATCGCCTCGGGCAAGATATTCAAGCGCCAGTTGAAAGCCGACTACACGGCCCGGCTGGCACAGGAGTTGGCGGGTTAACCCGTCGACACAGGTCATTTTTATCAGCGAGAGTGAGATTTTTATGGATTTGGGAATCAGTGACAAGTTAAAGCCATTACTGGCGCAGGTACAGGCCTTCATGGAGAAGGAAATCGCGCCGCTTGAGCACGAGTATCTCGCCGAAATCGACGTGGGTGACCGCTGGCAATTCACCGCCCGGCAAACTGAGATTATGCAGGGCCTGAAGGCGAAGGCCCGCGACCAGGGTCTGTGGAACTTTTTTCTCACCGACGGTGAGCACGGCTCCGGCCTGACCACTGTGGAGTACGCATACCTCGCGGAAGAGATGGGCAAGTCCCACATTGCCGCCGAGGTGTTCAATTGCGCCGCGCCCGACACCGGCAATATGGAAGTGTTGCACAAGTACGGCAGCGAGGCCCAGAAGCAGCAGTGGCTGGAACCACTGATGAATGGCGAGATCCGCTCGGCCTATGCCATGACCGAGCCCGATGTGGCTTCATCCGACGCGACCAATATCTGTACCAGTGCAGTGCTTGAGGGTGATGAGTGGGTGATCAACGGCGAGAAACACTATATTTCCGGCGCCGGTGACCCACGTTGCAAAATCATGATCGTAATGGTCAAGACCGATCCGGATGCGCCCAAGCATTTGCAGCAATCGCAGATTCTGGTGCCGATGGATACCCCGGGGGTGGAAAACCTGCGGGCCATGCACGTATTCTCCATGGACGATGCGCCCCACGGGCATATGCACCAGCGCTTCACCAATGTCCGGGTGCCAAAGGAAAACATGATCCTGGGCCCCGGCCGGGGTTTTGAGATTTCCCAGGGGCGCCTGGGGCCCGGCCGTATTCACCACTGCATGAGGGCCATCGGCGCGGCTGAAAAAGCGCTCAGGTTGCTATGTGAGCGGGCCGTATCGCGCACCGCATTTGGCAAGCCACTGGCCCGGCTGGGCGGCAACATCGACATCGTTGCCAATGCGCGCATGGACATTGAAATGGCGCGCCTGCTGACCCTGAAGACCGCCTGGATGATGGACAACGTTGACCCGAAGGAAGCCAGGATCTGGATTTCCATGATCAAGACGGCTGTCCCCAACGTGGCTATCCGCATCGTCGACGAAGCCATCCAGATGTTCGGTGGCCTTGGCGTTTCCCAGGACACGCCTCTGGCGGTCATGTACATGGGGCAGCGTACGTTGCGCCTGGCGGACGGCCCGGACGCGGTGCACCGCATGGTGGTGGGCCGGCACGAACTCAAGGGCTATGCCCGGCAGGCCGACGTTAACGCCACCTTCCGCGACGGCTGATGTCGGTGACGGGAGTTTATTTTTTTCATTATGCCTATTAGGGAAACCATGCAATGACATACAAAATCGTACCGAAAGAAGAGATGGTCAAACAGATTGGCGTCAAGTTTGGGCCGGGCGAATGGAGTACCCTGGACCAGGAGCGTATCAACACCTTTGCCGACTGCACCGAAGATCACCAGTTCATTCACGTCGATCAGGAAAAAGCTGCCCAGACACCGTTTGGGGGTACGATCGCCCACGGCTTCCTGACGCTGTCAATGCTGGTCAAGATGGTTGAAGGCATGGGGATCATGCCGGAAAATGTGGTGATGGGCCTGAATTACGGCTTTGACAAAGTGCGGTTCCTGACCCCCGTACGCGCCGGCAAGCGGGTCCGGGCACATATGGAGATCCTGGACGTGCAGGAAAAGGAGGGCGGTCGCTTCCTGGTCAAGCAGGGCATCACCGTTGAAATTGAAGGCGAGGAAAACCCGGCCCTGGTGGCCGAATGGCTGTCCATGATTGTTACCGGTTAGAACACTTATTCAACTACCGGGCGCCCGCCACGCAGGCGTCTGCAAACAAGGAGTACTGCAATGACAATTCGTTATGACGGCAAGGTCGCCATTGTTACCGGGGCCGGCCAGGGCCTGGGCCGCTGCCACGCCATCGCCCTCGCTGCACGCGGGGCTAAAGTAGTGGTTAACGACCTGGGTGGCTCCAAGGATGGTGTTGGCGCTTCCAGTGAAGCGGCGCGTGGCGTTGTCGCCGAAATCAAGGCCGCGGGTGGCGAAGCTATCGCCAACGGCGCCAATGTCGCCAATTACGATGAAGTCGAAGCCATGGTGCAACAGGCCATGGACGAGTGGGGCCGGATTGACATTCTTATCAACAATGCAGGAATCCTGCGCGACAAGAGTTTTACCAAGGGTTCCATCGAGGACTTCAAACTGGTGGTTGATGTGCACCTGATGGGCACGGTGAATTGCACCAAGGCCTGCTGGGACATCATGCGCGACCAGGCTTATGGGCGCATCGTGGTAACGTCCTCTTCCAGCGGTCTTTACGGCAACTTTGGCCAATCCAATTACGGCGCTGCCAAGATGGCGGTGATCGGCCTGATGAATACCCTGGTACAGGAAGGGGCCAAGTACAACATTCGCGTTAATGCCCTTGCACCCACCGCGGGCACTCGTATGACTGAAGGCCTGTTGCCGCAGGCGGCATTTGATCTGCTGACACCGGAAACGGTGACCCCTGCAGTGCTGTTCCTGGTGGGTGAAGACGCCCCCAACCGCACCATTCTCGCGGCCGGCGCCGGCTCGTTTGCGGTGTCCCGCATTCTCGAGACCGAAAGTGTCTGGTTGCCCCTCGATGAGCAGACCCCCGAGGGTATTGCCGCGCACTGGGAGCAGATTATTGATCCTGACGGCGAGCGCGAACTGACAGCCGGCTTTGAGCAGAGCATGAAAATGATCGGCAAGGCCGCTGAAGGCCTTGGCATCAAACTCGACTGAAACCAATTGGCGGCAGTTTCTGGCTGCGCCGCAAGGAGACTTCCATGAAAGAAGCAGTAATTGTATCCACGGCTCGTACGCCAATCGCCAAGGCCTACCGCGGCGGCTTCAATAATCTTACCGGCGCTACGCTGGGTGCGGCTTCGGTTGCCGAGGCCCTGAGCCGCGCCGGTATCGACCCCGCCCGGGTTGACGACGTCATCATGGGCGCCGCTTTGCAGCAGGGGACTACCGGCAGCAACGTGGCACGCCAGATCGCCCTGCGCGCCGGCCTGCCGGTCACCGTTGCCGGGATGACGGTTGATCGCCAGTGCTCTTCCGGCCTGATGGCGGTGGCGATTGCCGCCAAGCAGATTATTGACGATGGCATGAGCTGTGTGATCGGTGGTGGCCTGGAGTCGGTGTCCCTGGTGCAGAACGAGCACATGAATGTCCACAGGATGGTTGATCCCGGGCTCATGGAAATGCACCCCCACATTCACATGCCGATGTTGCAGACCGCGGAAGTGGTCGCCGATCGTTATAAGATCTCCCGCGACGCCATGGATGAATATGGGCTCCAGTCCCAGCAGCGTACCGCTGCCGCCTATGAGGCGGGTCGCTATGCCGACGAGCTGGTGCCGGTAACCTGTAACCGCATTGTCTGGAACAAGGAAACTGGCGAACAATCGGAAGCCGAAGCGACGGTGAGTGCCGATGAAGGCCTGCGCGCCACCACCCTGGAGGGCCTGGCGAAGCTGAAGACCGTTATTGAGGGTGGCACCATTACCGCCGGTAACGCTTCCCAGCTGTCCGATGGCTCTTCCGCCCAGGTACTGATGGACGCCAGGGTGGCAGAGCGGGAAGGCCTGCAGCCACTCGGTATCTACCGCGGTATTGCCGTTGCCGGCTGCGAACCCGATGAAATGGGTATCGGCCCGGTATTTGCGGTGCCCAAGCTGTTGAAACAGCACGGGTTGTCGGTGGATGATATCGGCCTGTGGGAACTGAACGAAGCGTTCGCGGTGCAGGTACTGTATTGCCGCGACAAGCTGGGCATCGATAACGACAAACTCAATGTTAATGGCGGCGCCATCTCCATTGGCCATCCCTATGGCATGAGCGGCTCGCGGATGATCGGCCACGCGCTGATAGAAGGTAAGCGTCGCGGTGTAAAATACGTTGTTGTCACCATGTGCGTGGGTGGCGGCATGGGTGCAGCCGGCCTGTTCGAGGTGGCATGATATGAAAGCAGTCGTTTGCAAGGAACACGGACTCCCGGACAAGCTGGTTTTTGAGCCCCAGTGGCCGGATCCCGAGATCGGTGACAATGAAGTCCTGATCGACGTCAAGGCGGCGGGGCTGAACTTCCCGGATGTGCTGATCATCCAGAACAAGTACCAGACCAAACCGGACCTGCCCTTCATCCCCGGTGGCGAGTGCTCGGGTGTGGTCGCTGCGGTGGGCAAGAATGTCACCCGCCTGCAGCCCGGTGAGAAGGTGATCTCCATGGGCGCCCACGGCGCCTTCTGTTCGCGCATTGCCGCCGACCAGAATACGGTATTCCCGATGCCGGAGGGCCTGAGCTTCGAGCAGGCCGCCGGTGTCGCCATTACCTACTTCACCTCTTACCATGCACTCAGGCAGCGCGCCAATATTCAGCCGGGTGAGACCCTGCTGGTGCTCGGTGCCGCCGGTGGCGTAGGCACCACCGCAGTGGAACTGGGCAAGCTGTTTGGTGCCCGGGTTATCGCCGCGGCGAGCACCGACGAGAAACTGGAGCTGTGCAAGCAGCTGGGTGCCGACGAGGTGATCAATTACAGCAAGGTCTCGCTCAAGGATGCACTGAAGGAGCTGACCGGCGGCAAGGGCGTGGATGTTGTCTACGACCCGGTTGGTGGTGATTACTCTGAACCGGCGCTGCGCAGTATGGCCTGGAAGGGGCGCTTCCTGGTGATCGGCTTTGCCAGCGGCCCGATACCCAGCATTCCGCTGAACCTGACCCTGCTCAAGGGCTGTGCCATTGTCGGGGTATTCTGGGGCCGCTTCATGGCCGAAGAGCCCGAGGTGAACCTGCAGAATATCCACGAGCTGTGGTCGTTATTCGCGCAGGGCAAGCTGAACCCGGTAGTGACGGACCTGTTTCCGCTGGAGAAATATGAAGAGGCCTACGCCTGTATGATGGAGCGCCGCGCCCGCGGAAAAGTCATACTGACCATGTGACAGGAGCCGAAGCCATGCAGCCCTTCGTATTCAATACTGTGCCCCAGCTGATCTGCCGGCCGGGCAGTGCCCTGGCGCTGGCAGAGAGTTGCCGGCGCCTGTGTATGGCCCGGCCGTTACTGGTAACGGACCCGGGACTGGTGGCGATTGGCCTGGTACAGCCGGTAGTGGCGGCGCTGGATGCCGCCGGCATGTCGGTGACCCTGTTTGACCAGGTGCTGGAAGACCCCCCCGATACCGTTGTTGAAGCGGCCGCCGCAGCCGGGCGCGCTGCTGGTGCAGATGGGGTCATCGCGCTGGGTGGCGGCAGTTCGATGGATGTGGCCAAGATTGTGGCAGTGCTGCTGGGGGGTGAACAGCCGCTGGCGCAGCTGTACGGCGTGGACCAGGTGCGCGGCAGCCGCCTGCCGCTGGTGCTGGTGCCGACTACCGCCGGTACCGGTTCCGAAGTGACCCCGGTGGCCGTGATCACCACGGGCGAGACCACCAAGGCCGGCGTGTCTTCGCCATTGTTGCTGCCGGATGTGGCTGTACTCGACGCCGACCTGACCCTGGGTTTGCCGGCAAAAGTGACCGCGATGACCGGCATTGACGCCATGGTCCATGCCATCGAGGCCTACACCTCTGCCGTCAGGAAAAACCCCCTGTCCGATAATTTTGCCCGGGAGGCCCTGCGCCTGCTGTCGCGTAATATCCGTACGGCGGTCCACGAAGGGGGTAATCGCGAGGCCCGCGCCAGCATGTTGCTGGGCGCCTGTCTGGCGGGGCAGGCCTTTGCCAACGCCCCGGTGGCCGCGGTGCACGCCCTCGCGTATCCGCTGGGTGGCCACTACCATATCCCCCACGGCCTGAGTAACTCGCTGGTATTGCCCTCGGTAATGGCATTCAACATGCCCGATGCCGTTGACCTCTACGCCGAGCTTGCCGATATCGTGATCCCCGGTATCGAGGGCAGCAACGAGGCCCGCGCCAGCGCCCTGGTGGAGGCATTACGCGAATTGATAGCGGACGTGCAGTTGCCCGCCACCCTTGCCCAGGTGGGTGTGGTAGAGGCTCATCTGGCGCAGCTGGCGGATGAGGCCATGTTACAACAGCGGTTGCTGGTGAATAATCCCCGTGCCGTGCTGCTGGCCGATGCCCTTGGCATTTATCGCGCCGCCTTCGGGGAGGTGCCATGAGCGTTCCTCCGCAGCGGGCAGACTACCGCGTGTTTTACCCGATCAGCACACGCTGGTCGGACAACGACATCTACGGTCACATCAACAACGTTATCTACTACTCGTACTTTGACTCGGTCGCCAACCGCTACCTGATTGAAGCGGGCGGGCTGGATATCAGCGATGGCAGTATCGTGGGCTACGTGGTGCAGTCCGGTTGCGACTACCATGCGCCCGCCAGTTACCCGGAAGCACTGGAGGGCGGCCTGCGGGTTGATCGTATCGGCAACAGCTCCGTGCAGTACGGCATCGCCATTTTTCGCGAGGGCGAAGACCAGGCCCTGGTGCATGGACACTTTGTGCACGTATTCGTAGAGCGCGCGACCGGAAAATCAGTGCCGGTGCCAACGCCATTGCGCGAGGCACTCGCCAGCATTTGCACCACCATGGGGTCAGGTCTCGCATTGTAGCATTTGGTTGTGGTGGGGTGGGAGCTGGGGTCAGGTCTCGCATTGTTGCCGGCGCCCCGTCGGGGCGCATGCAACAATGCGAGCCCTGCCCCCAGCCTTTAAATTTCACCGCCAAATGCAACAATGCGAGACCTGACCCCAGCTCCCACCTTCTTGCGGCCAAGTGCTACAATGCGAGACCTGACCCCAGGGCTTGCTCGGGTTAGCGGCGGGCCCTGAGTAGCAGCAGTATCAGCACAGCAAGGAATACACTGGCGCTGAACAGAGGCGCCAGCGCAGGATGTACCTGGTACAGTGCTCCCGCGCTGATCGGCCCGACGACAAAGCCGATGGCGGGGCAGGCGGCTACCAGGCCGGCCACCGCGCCCTGTTCTTCTGCGCTCACCGCCAGCGATGCACCGGCGGAAATGGAGGGCATGGTCAGGCCCAGCCCTGTTCCCAGGAATGCCATGCCGATGGCGAGCAGGGGGAACTGCTGGGCCGCCGCCAGGATTACGGCGCCGATCAGCATGGCCAGCAACCCCAGTCGAATAACCTGCGCCGGCGCGAGTTTGAGCCGCTGCATCAGGGTGATCTGTACCAGAAAGGTAAAGGTCGCGGATATCATTAACGCCGCGCCGGTCATCTGTGCGGTCTGGATGCCGGTCAGCACCAGTTTGTCCTGCAGTTGAAAGCCCAGGGTCTGCTGGATACCGGAAAACCCCACAAACAGCCCCACGGCGGTCGCCAGCAGGTGCATTATTCGCCGGTCGGTGAAACGCAGACGAACCCGCAGGTGGCGCGGCTTTATTTCCTGTTTTGGAGTAGGCGGCAATTTACGCCATACCAGTACCGCCGCGGAAGCCGCCAGCGCAGCGGCGAAATAGAGCGGTGCCAGCAGGCCGAAGGTGGCGAGCGCACCGCTCACCGCCGGTCCCAGGATAGTGCCCATGCTGTTGGCGGTGCCCAGCCGCGCCATGGTTTTTGAGCGCTGCGTTGGGCTGCTGTTATCGGCGGCGTAGGCGGTAGTGGCGGGGTTGGTGGCTGACATGATCACTGCTTGCCCGCAGCGCGCCAGCAAAGCGACGCCATAGAACAGCAGGCCGCCCACGACTCCAGCCAGCCCCGCGTAGAACACGCTGGTAAATACAAGGGTGCCCGCGGTATAGCCGATCAGTCCGGTGATGATGATGGGCTTGCGGCCAATGCGGTCACTCAGGCGACCCCAGTGCGGTGCGGCCACCGCGAAAACCAATGCGGAAAGGCCAATAATGGAGGTTATCTGTAATTCCGACAGGGCGACTTCGCGGCCCAGGGGCGCGAGAATGGCAAATACCAGCGACTGGCCGATAGCGGTCGCCATCAGCGCGGTGATCAATACCAATAACTGGCCCGAGGGCAGTTTGCGGGTCACGGCGGGCTGCTGCCGGGAAGCGATGGAGTCATGCCTGTTCGTCGCGGCCTATAGCACCCAGTCCTGACAGCAGTCGCGGGTAACTTACCGGGAACAGCCGAGATACCAGATTGATGAAGCGGGCGTCACTGCCGATCACCAGCCGCGGCTTGCGTCGCTCTATTGCGGTGACAATCTGTGCCGCCGCTGATTCTGCGGTGGTGCGAACATATTGATCGAAAGCGGCTCCGCGCTCCTCTTCGCTCATGTCCGCGGGGCCGCCGCGCCCACGGCGCGCAATATTGGTGCCCACGCCGCCCGGATGCACGCAGCAGACGTGCACGTTGCTGTCTGCCATCTCCAGCCGCAGGGCATCGGTGTAACCGCGCACTGCGAATTTGGAGGCGTTATAGGCCGACTGGGTGGGCACGCCGATCATGCCAAAAATGGATGAAATGTTGACCAGGTGCGCCGTCGGCGCCGCCTTGAGCAATGGCAGGAATGCGGTGGTGCCGTGAACGACGCCCCAGAAATTGATTCCCATGAGCCACTGGATATCCTCGTAACGCCCCTCGTCCACCCTGGCGGATAGCGCAACCCCGGCGTTATTGACCACAATATCAACACTGCCCCGGGCTTCGCGAATGGTTTCGGCCCAGCTGTCCATGGCGGTTTTATCCGCGACATCCAGCAGCTGCTGGTGGGCTGCCATCTCTGGTCTCGCCAGGCCGGCCACGGTTGCCGCCAGCCCCGCCTCGTCGATATCGCTGAGAAACAGGGTGCAGCCTTCGCTGTTGAGTTGCCGGGCGAGCGCGCGGCCAATGCCGGAACCGGCGCCGGTTATTACGGCGGACTTACCTGTGCTGTAGCTCATTGTGTATTGTGCCTTCTATTATTGGGTGCCTACATGATAAGAGAAGGCCTGCGTGACGCAACCGCTTTGTTGCAGCGCTGGGTAAAGGCGAGCTGGCCCAGCCTTTTGCTGGACAGCCACGGGGCGATCCCCTACAATGTGGACCGAGTTTTAACACGCCCGGACCGCGCCCCGGGCCCTGTGTTTACCTGCTAACAACCAGAGCTGATTCTATGAGGAAAAGCGAGATGTGGTCACCCCATCTCGCTTTTTTTCGGGCGCCCGCAGCCAAGGTTTGCCGCTGATTTCTGGAGGTGTTCTTGCCCATTCCCGCCCTGTTGGCCCTTGAAGATGGCACTGTTTTCAAAGGTTTGGCAATTGGTGCTGAAGGTGCTTCCGTAGGCGAGGTGGTATTTAATACCGCCATGACCGGCTACCAGGAAATCCTTACCGATCCTTCCTATGCGCGACAGATAGTCACTCTGACCTACCCCCATATCGGCAATACCGGCACCAACAGCGAAGACGAGGAGTCCCCGAGCATCTGGGCGACCGGCCTGGTCATTCGCGACTTGCCGCTGATGGCCAGTAACTACCGTAACCAGGAAGACCTGCAAAGCTATCTGCAGCGGCACAACATCGTGGCGATTGCCGACATTGATACTCGCCGTCTTACCCGGATCCTGCGGGAAAAGGGTGCCCAGGGCGGGTGTATCATGGCCGGTGCGGGAGTCGATGCGGAAGCCGCGGTGGCACAGGCTCGCGGCTTTGCCGGTATAACCGGGATGGACCTGGCGAAGGTGGTGGGAACCAGTACAACCTACACCTGGCGCGCGGGCACCTGGGCCCATGGGGCCGGCTTTCGCGAGTACAGCGATGCCGAGCTGCCCTGGCATGTGGTCGCTTATGATTACGGCACCAAGCGTAATATCCTCAGGATGCTGGTTGACCGCGGCTGCCGCCTCACCGTGGTGCCGGCCGAGACGCCTGCCGCCGAAGTGCTGGCAATGCAACCGGACGGGGTGTTCCTGTCCAGTGGTCCCGGCGACCCGGAGCCCTGCGATTACGCCGTCAGGGCCATTCTGGAAATCCTGGAAACGGATGTGCCGGTGTTCGGTATCTGCCTGGGCCACCAGTTACTGGGCCGGGCCAGCGGTGCCCGCACGGTGAAAATGAAATTCGGCCACCACGGCGCCAACCACCCGGTGCAGAACCTGGACGATGGCACCGTGATCATCACCAGCCAGAACCACGGCTTTGCCGTGGATGAGTCCACTCTGCCGGACAACCTGCGGGTCACGCACAAATCACTGTTTGACGGCTCCCTGCAGGGTATTCATCGTACCGACAAGGCGGCGTTCAGCTTCCAGGGGCACCCGGAAGCCAGCCCCGGACCGCACGATACCGCTCCCTTATTTGATCATTTCATCGAGCTCATCGCCGCACGAGCAGGAAACCGCTGATATACCATGCCTAAAAGAACCGACATCCAAAGTATCCTGATTCTCGGCGCCGGTCCCATCGTCATCGGCCAGGCCTGCGAGTTTGACTATTCCGGCGCCCAGGCCTGCAAGGCCCTGCGCGAGGAGGGTTACCGGGTTATCCTGGTGAACTCCAACCCGGCGACCATCATGACCGATCCGTCCATGGCGGACGCGACCTACATCGAGCCGATTGTCTGGCAGACGGTTGCGCAGATCATCGAGGCTGAGCGTCCCGATGCCCTGTTGCCCACCATGGGCGGGCAAACGGCACTCAATTGCGCCCTGGACCTGGCGCGCGAGGGGGTACTGGAAAAATACGGTGTCGAAATGATCGGCGCCACCAAAGAATCGATCGATATGGCGGAAGACCGCCAGTTGTTCGACCAGGCGATGAAGCGCATCGGCCTGGAGACGCCGCGCGCTGCCATGGCGCACAGCATGGAAGAAGCCTTCCAGGTGCTGGACCAGCTCGGCTTTCCCTGCATCATCAGGCCCTCCTTTACCATGGGCGGGTCCGGTGGCGGCATCGCCTACAACCGCGATGAATTCGAGCAGATCTGTACCCGCGGGCTGGACCTGTCGCCGACCAAGGAACTGCTGATTGACGAGTCCCTGATCGGCTGGAAAGAGTTTGAAATGGAAGTGGTGCGGGACAAGAACGACAACTGCATCATTGTCTGCGCCATCGAGAACTTTGACGCCATGGGTGTGCATACCGGAGACTCCATCACCGTTGCCCCCGCCCAGACGCTGACCGACAAGGAATACCAGATCATGCGCAACGCCTCGCTGGCGGTGCTGCGTGAAATTGGCGTTGAAACCGGCGGTTCCAACGTGCAGTTTGGTATGGACCCCAAAACCGGTCGCATGGTCGTTATCGAGATGAACCCTCGGGTATCGCGCTCCTCTGCGCTGGCCTCCAAGGCGACCGGCTTCCCCATCGCCAAGGTCGCCGCCAAGCTGGCGATTGGCTATACCCTGGACGAGCTGCAGAACGATATTACCGGTGGCGCCACCCCGGCGTCTTTCGAGCCTGCCATCGACTATGTCGTTACCAAGATTCCCCGCTTTGCCTTTGAAAAATTCGGCGGCGCAGACCCCCGTCTGACTACCCAGATGAAGTCGGTGGGCGAAGTGATGGCCATTGGCAGGACCTTTCAGGAGTCGCTGCAGAAGGCGATGCGCGGCCTGGAAGTGGGCTCCGCCGGGTTTGAGCACAAGCTCGACGTGGACCATCCGGATGCCCGGGTGGAACTGATTGCGGAACTGACAACCCCGGCGGAAGACCGCCTGTGGTACATCGGCGACGCCTTTCGCGCCGGCATGAGCGTGGACGAGGTTTACCGCTACTCCGGTGTCGATCCCTGGTTCCTGGTGCAGATCGAGGACATCATCGCCACCGAGAATGCACTCAAGCCGGTCACCCTGGCCGATATCGACTACGAACAGATGTTCCGCCTCAAGCGCAAGGGTTTTTCCGACACCCGGCTGGCGGTATTGCTGGGTATCAGCGAACGGGAACTGCGCAAACACCGCCAGGCGCTGGGCTGTCGCCCGGTCTACAAGCGCGTTGATACCTGTGCCGCCGAATTCGCCTCGGCCACGGCCTATATGTATTCCACCTACGAGGAGGAGTGCGAGGCGGCACCCTCGAACCGGGATAAAATCCTGGTGATCGGCGGCGGCCCCAACCGGATCGGCCAGGGGATCGAGTTTGATTACTGCTGCGTGCACGCCGCCCTGGCCATGCGCGAAGATGGCTATGAAACCATCATGATCAACTGCAACCCCGAGACCGTGTCTACTGACTACGATACCTCGGATCGCCTGTACTTTGAGCCGGTGACGCTGGAAGACGTGCTCGAAATCATCGACCTGGAAAAGCCCAAGGGAGTTATTGTGCAGTTTGGTGGCCAGACGCCGCTCAAGCTGGCCCGCGACCTGGAGGCCCATGGCGTGCCGATTATTGGCACCACGCCGGACGCGATTGACCGGGCGGAAGACCGCGAGCGTTTCCAGCACATGATCCAGAAGCTGGACCTGAAGCAGCCGGTGAATATTACCGTGCGCAGCGTTGAAGAGGCCGTCCAGGCGGCAGCAAGCATCGGCTATCCGCTGGTGGTGCGGCCATCCTACGTGCTCGGCGGTCGGGCCATGGAAATCGTCTATCGCGAGGAAGACCTGCTGCGCTACATGCGCGATGCGGTACAGGTGTCCAATGACGCCCCGGTACTGCTGGACAGTTTCCTGAGCGCTGCCATCGAAGTGGATATCGATGCGGTCAGCGACGGCGAACAGGTGGTGATCGGCGCCATCATGCAGCACATTGAGCAGGCCGGGGTGCACTCGGGTGATTCCGCCTGCTCCCTGCCGCCCTATAACCTGGCTGCGGAGGTGCAGGACGGCATGCGCGAGCAGGTCCGGCAGATGGCGCTGGAGCTGGGCGTGAAGGGGCTGATGAACGTACAGCTTGCCTGGCAGGACGACGAAATCTACGTGATCGAGGTTAACCCGCGGGCGTCGCGTACCGTGCCCTTCGTATCCAAGTGCATCGGCGTCTCCCTGGCCAAGGTGGCCGCGCGCTGCATGGTTGGCCAGACCCTGGTTGAGCAGGGCTTTACCCGGGAAGTAATACCCCCTTACTACTCGGTGAAGGAAGCGGTGATGCCGTTCAATAAATTCCCCGGGGTGGATCCTATTCTTGGCCCGGAAATGCGTTCCACCGGTGAAGTGATGGGCACCGGCGATACCTTTGCCGGCGCTTTTGCCAAGGCCCAGCTGGCCGCCGGGGAGCCGCCACCGCACAGTGGCACCGCGCTGATTAGCGTACGCGATGTCGACAAACCCGGCGCCGTGGCGGTCGCACGTGAACTGGTTGAACTGGGCTTCAGCCTGGCGGCGACCAATGGTACCGCGGACGCCCTGGAGGCAGCAGGCCTCACCGTGCGGCGGGTAAACAAGGTGCTCGAGGGGCGCCCACATATTGTCGACATGATCAAGAATGACGAGGCAGACCTTATTATCAATACCACCGAAGGCCGCCGTGCGATTGCCGATTCGGCCCCTATCCGGGCCAGTGCAGAACAACATCGGGTGTTCTACACTACTACGCTGGCAGCCGCCGAAGCGATGTGTATGGCGCTGAAACTGGAAACAGATAAAACAGTGCGCAGGTTGCAGGACCTCCACAGGAGTATCGGTGTATGAGTAAGGTGCCCATGACGGTCAGTGGCGAACGCAGCCTGCGCGAGGAGCTGGAACGGCTCAGGCGGGTTGACCGGCCGCGTATCACCCAGGCCATTGCGGAAGCGCGCGAGCACGGTGACCTCAAGGAAAACGCCGAGTATCACGCCGCACGTGAACAGCAGAGCTTCGCCGAGGGCCGGATCCAGAATATCGAAAGCAAGTTGTCGAATGCCCAGGTGATTGATGTCACCACTATTCCCCGCACCGGCAAGGTGATTTTCGGGACCACGGTGGAGCTGGTGAACGTGGATACCGATGCCACTGTCACCTACCGCATAGTGGGAGATGACGAAGCGGATGTGAAAAATAACCTGATTTCAGTCAGTTCGCCCATTGCCCGCGCGCTGATAGGCAAGGAAGAGGGCGATGTGGTGGTGGTTAAGGCCCCATCCGGCAATATAGAGTATGAAATAAGCCAGGTTCAGCATATCTAGCGGCCCGAGCGGGCCCACGCAACCGTTCCGTAAAGAGCTAGAAGGGGCGCATCAGGTTGGAGAGGCGCGGGTCAGGCTTGGCGGCGCGCCGCATCACCAGCACCACGTTACCGATACTTTGCACGAGCTCCGCCCCGGTGCGCGAACACAGCTCGGTAGCGAGCGCAGCGCGGGTCTCGCGATCAGGCGCTGCAAGCTTGACCTTGATCAGCTCGTGATCGGTGAGGGCCCTCTCCAGCTCCTGTAAAACGGTGTCGCTGAGGCCATTGCCGGCCACAGTGACCACCGGCTTCAGCTTGTGGCCGATGGCGCGCAGTTGTTTTTTGTCCTGAGAGGCTTTCTTGCTCATAGTCATTCCACGGTACAATGGCCGGATCTGGGGGCGCGTAGTCTACACAAGCCGGCGCGCGGCGCATAGGTTCGGGCTCCTCACAATACAGTAAGGGCGGTAATGGCCAAAAAGAAATCATCAAGCAAGGCGTGGTTGAAGGAGCATCGCGAAGATCCCTACGTACAGCGGGCGCAGCGTGAGGGCTATCGCTCGCGGTCATGCTACAAACTGCTGGAACTGCAGGAAAAAGACCGGTTGATCCGTCCCGGGATGACTGTGCTTGACCTGGGCAGCGCGCCCGGCGGCTGGTCCCAGGTGGCGGCGACACTGGTTGGCCATCACGGCCGGGTTATTGCATCCGATATCCTGGCGATGGATACCCTGGCCGGGGTCGAGTTCATCCAGGGTGATTTCACCGAGGAGGAAGTGTTCAACCGCATTCTCGCGGCGATAGGGGACCAACCCGTGGATGTGGTGATCTCCGATATGGCGCCCAACATGAGCGGAGTGAACGCTGTGGACCAGCCGCGGTCTATGTATCTCGTTGAGCTGGCGCTGGATATGGCCCAGCGAGTGCTGGCGCCCGGTGGCACCTTTGCCACCAAGGTCTTTCAGGGGGAGGGGTTCGACGACCTTTTCCGCGAAGCCCGTGCGGTATTTGGCAAAGTATTGACCCGCAAGCCGGCGGCGTCCCGGCCCCGGAGTCGCGAGGTTTACCTGGTGGCGCGGGAACTGCGCAGGCCACAGGGACAGGGGGCTTGAAACATGGAGCAGAGAACCCATCTATAGTACTCTGGTCGAACGTATCAACAATGACAGTAATGTGCGGCATGCAGGTTTGTCGCCGGGCCGGGGAAGAGATTCGGCTATAATGGAAAGTAATACCGGCAGCATTATCGGCTGTCACGTCCGCCCGCGACGGGTGGCCTATTGGTGAGGAAACAGCGTTGAACGATATGGTGAAAAATTTATTGTTATGGTTGGTGATCGCGGCGGTACTGCTGTCGGTGTTCAACAACTTCAACATGCAGAGCCCGACCGAGCAGGTCGGCTACTCTGAATTTATCCAGGAAATCCAGAACGAGCGGATTGAGAAGGTCGTGGTGGATGGGCTGACGATCAACGGTGAGCGCTATGACGGCTCTCGTTTTGAAACGATCCGGCCAATGGTTGAAGACCCCAAGCTGATAGACGACCTGCTGGAGCACAATGTTGAAGTGATCGGACGCAAGCCCGAGCAGCAGAGTGTCTGGACCCAGTTGCTGGTGGCGAGTTTCCCCATCCTGATCATCATTGCCGTGTTCATGTTCTTCATGCGGCAGATGCAGGGTGGCGGCGGTGGCCGTGGCGGCCCGATGAGCTTTGGCAAGAGCAAGGCCCGTCTCCTGGGAGAAGACCAGATCACTACCACTTTTGCCGATGTGGCCGGTGTTGACGAAGCCAAGGAAGATGTCCAGGAGCTGGTAGAGTTCCTGCGTGATCCCACCCGCTTCCAGAAGCTCGGTGGGCGGATTCCGCGCGGCGTGTTGATGGCCGGGCAGCCCGGTACCGGTAAAACCCTGCTGGCCAAGGCCATTGCGGGCGAAGCCAAGGTGCCTTTCTTCTCCATATCCGGCTCCGACTTTGTGGAAATGTTTGTCGGCGTGGGTGCCTCCCGTGTGCGCGACATGTTTGAGCAGGCCAAGAAGCAGGCACCGTGCATTATCTTTATCGACGAGATCGATGCGGTAGGTCGCCATCGTGGCGCCGGCATGGGCGGCGGGCACGATGAGCGCGAGCAGACCCTGAACCAGTTGCTGGTCGAGATGGACGGTTTTGAAGTGAATGACGGCGTTATTGTCATTGCCGCAACCAACCGGCCCGACGTACTTGACCCCGCGCTGCTGCGCCCGGGCCGCTTTGACCGCCAGGTGTACGTTGGCCTGCCGGATATCCGCGGTCGCGAGCAGATCCTCAAGGTGCACATGCGCAAGGTACCGCTTGCAGAAGACGTGGTGCCGTCAAAGATCGCCCGTGGCACCCCCGGCTTTTCCGGGGCGGACCTGGCCAACCTGGTGAATGAGTCGGCGCTGTTTGCCGCCCGCGCCGGTGTGCGCACGGTGGGCATGAGCCAGTTTGAAATGGCCAAGGACAAACTGATGATGGGCGCCGAGCGCAAATCCATGGTGATGTCCGATGACGAAAAGCGTAACACCGCGTACCACGAAGCGGGGCACGCTATTGTCGGTCGGCTGATGCCCGAGCACGATCCTGTATACAAGGTCAGTATTATTCCCCGTGGTCGGGCCCTCGGGGTAACCATGTTCCTGCCGGAGGAAGACCGCTACAGCCACAGCAGGCGCAATATTATCAGCCAGATCTGCAGCCTGTTCGGGGGCCGTATCGCGGAAGAGATTACCCTCGGCAAGGATGGGGTGACCACCGGTGCGTCCAACGATATCCAGCGCGCCACGACCATCGCCCGCAATATGGTTACCAAATGGGGCCTCTCGGAGAAAATGGGGCCGCTGATGTACGACGAGGCGGAGGAGGAAGTGTTCCTGGGCCGTTCTGCCGGGCAGCCTACCAAGTCGGTGTCCGCTGAAACCGCGAGGCAGATTGACGAGGAAGTGCGCCGCATTATTGATGAAAGCTACGCGACCGCCCAGCGGGTTCTGGAAGAGAATATCGAGAAGTTGCACCTCATGGCCGAAGCCCTGATGCTGTACGAAACGATTGATGCCGACCAGATCGACGACATCATGTCAGGGCGTAAAGCCCGCGAGCCCAGTGACTGGAACGATTCTTCCGGCGGTACCACCGCGGATAGCGGTGCGCAAACCGGGAAGGAACCAGGTGATGTCGTCAGCCCGATCGGCGGACCCGCCGGCGAGCACTGAAACCTGTCATGACCTCCCCTGAGCGCCCGGTGCTTGCCTGTGCCGGGCGCTCGCTAGATCTCTCACAGCCCATCGTGATGGGCATTATCAATACCACTCCTGACTCCTTCTCCGACGGTGGCGCCCTGTATCGCAGTGGTGTCCTTGACCTCGAGCAGGCCCTGGAGCGTGCGCGGGATTTGTGTGGGCAGGGTGCCGCTATCCTGGATATTGGTGGTGAATCCACGAGGCCCGGGGCCGCGCCGGTCTCCGTACAGCAGGAGCTGGACCGCGTACTGCCGCTGGTGGAACGCATTGCCGCCGAACTGGATGTGGTCATTTCCGTTGATACCAGCAGCGCCCGGGTAATATCCGCGGCGGCGGCCGCAGGTGCCGGCATGATCAACGATGTGCGTGCCCTTGTTCGCGAAGGTGCACTGGAGGCGGCCGCGGCAACGAGCCTGCCGATATGCCTGATGCATATGCAGGGAGACCCCTCTACCATGCAGCAGGCGCCTGTTTATCGGGATGTGGTAGCCGAAGTGGGAGCCTTCCTGGGCGAGCGTATTGCGGCCTGTGAAGCGGCGGGGATCCAGCGACAGAGACTGGTGCTGGACCCCGGGTTTGGCTTTGGCAAGACTCTCGCGCATAATTTCCAGTTACTGCAGCGACTGCCTGAACTGGCCATAGGGGGCTTGCCCCTGCTGGTGGGGCTGTCCAGGAAATCCCTGATCCGTAAAGTACTGGGTCGGGAGGTGGGCGACAGGCTGCCTGCGAGTCTTGCCCTGGCCGTACTGGCGGCCGAGCGGGGCGCTGCGATTATTCGGGTACACGATGTGGCTGAAACCAGGGATGCCCTGGCCATGTATGACGCACTCAAACAATGGGGACAACCGTGACAAGACGTTACTTTGGTACTGATGGCATTCGAGGGGCGGTAGGGGAACCACCGATCACCCCGGACTTCATGCTCAAGCTCGGCTGGGCCTGCGGCAGGGTATTCGCCCGCCAGACCCCGGACGGTGGCCACAGCACTGTTATCATCGGCAAGGATACCCGGGTTTCGGGTTATATGTTTGAATCCGCGCTGGAAGCCGGTCTGGTTGCGGCAGGCGTTGACGTAAAACTGCTGGGGCCGATGCCCACGCCGGCAGTCGCCCTGATGACACGTACCCAGAACGCGGTTGCCGGTATTGTCATCAGCGCCTCACATAACCCCTATTACGATAACGGCATCAAGTTTTTCTCCTCCGCCGGTTCAAAACTGGCCGACGAGGTTGAGCTGGCCATTGAAGCGGAGCTGGAGTGTGAGCTGACCGTGGTGCCCTCTGCCGATATTGGCAAGGTGGTACGTATTGCCGATGCGGCCGGGCGTTATATCGAATACTGCAAGTCCACCGTGCCCGAGGGCTTCAGTCTCCGTGGCATGCGTATTGCTGTGGATTGCGCCAACGGCGCAACCTATCACATCGCCCCCAATGTGCTCGCGGAACTGGGTGCGGATGTCGTGCCCATGGGCGTAAAGCCCGATGGCTACAATATCAATGAAGGCGTGGGTTCCACGGATACGGCCGGGTTGTCACGCCTGGTGCAGGAGTCCGGCGCCCAGTTGGGTATTGCCTATGACGGCGACGGCGATCGGGTCATGTTCGTGGATGCCGACGGCAGCGTGGTGGACGGCGACGAGCTGGTCTATATCATCGCCACCCATCGCGCCATCAATGGTCGTGCCGAGGCGGGAGTAGTGGGTACCCTCATGTCCAACCTGGGCCTGGAGCTTGCCCTGCGCGAACTGGGGCTCGAGTTCGCCCGTGCCAAAGTGGGTGATCGTTACGTCAAGGAGTTGATGGAGGCACGCGGCTGGCGTTTGGGGGGCGAGTCCTCCGGTCACATCATCTGTGCGGATCACACCACCACCGGAGACGGCATTGTGGCCAGCCTTCAGGTGTTGGTTGCACTGAAGGAATCCGGCCGCAACCTGGCGGACTTGCGTGCGGGCATGCGCAAGTGCCCCCAGACCATGATTAACCTGCCGATATCGAGCGGCGCTGACGTATCCGGCAATGCTGCTGTAGGTGCCGCGGTAACCGAGGTTGAGGTGCACCTGGCCGGCCGGGGCCGGGTATTGCTGCGCCCCTCCGGCACCGAGCCGTTGCTGCGGGTGATGGTGGAAGGCGAGGATGCCGGCGAAGTCGAGCGGCTCTGCCAGGGCCTCGCCAGGGACGTTGCGGCTGCCCTGGCGGCCGGCTGAAGCCGCTTTGCCCGCAACCCGCGTGTTGTCTTGTAAGTCATCATTAACTTGGGTAACATTGCGCCCCGTTTTGCCGGCAGGTAGAGGACATGATGCGACCGCTTGTTATCGGTAACTGGAAGATGCATGGCTCACAGGCCAGCGTCGAGTCCCTGCTTCGCGAGCTTGCGCGGCCGGGCGAACAATTACCGGCGGATGTGGTGGTATGCCCTTCATTTGTGCACCTGCAACAGGCCATTGGCCTGTGCGAGGGATCCCCTGTCGAAGTCGGCGCCCAGGATTGCAGCGCGCAGGATTCGGGCGCTCGCACCGGCGACGTATCAGCCGCGATGCTTGCCGACCTGGGTTGCCGGTGGGTGATCGTCGGGCACTCCGAACGTCGCCAGTACCACGCCGAAGGTGATGAACTGATTGCCGCCAAGATTACGGCAGCGATCAGCGCCGGTCTGAACGTGGTGGTGTGTGTTGGCGAAACCCGTGCCGAGCGTGAAGCGGGAGATGCCCATGCCGTTGTGGCAGGGCAGGTTCGCGGTGCGCTCGCCGGCCAGGCCAGCCTGGGCGGCATTGCAGTGGCTTATGAGCCGATCTGGGCCATTGGTACCGGCCTTACCGCCACGCCCGACCAGGCGCAGCAGATGCATGCCTTCATACGTGCACAGCTGCCCGGGCAGAAAGGTGTGGAAACAAACAGGGTGCCCCTGTTGTATGGGGGCAGCGTGAAGCCTGATAATGCAGCGGCATTGTTCGGGCAACCCGATATTGACGGCGCCCTGGTGGGCGGGGCGTCACTGGATGCCGGAGATTTCAGGCACATTATCATGGCCGCCGAATAACGAGGGCCCTTTAGGGTACAAGCTTTTATGGAACAGATTATTCTTATCGTACACCTGCTGATCGCACTGGCGATCATTGCCCTGATCATGCTGCAGCAGGGCAAGGGTGCGGATGCCGGCGCCTCTTTCGGGGCCGGCGCCTCTCAAACCGTATTCGGCAGCGCCGGCAGCAGCAACGCCCTGACTCGCGCAACCGCCTGGCTGGTAGTGTTGTTTTTCGCCACCAGCTTCGGTCTCGCCCTGCTGGCCACCCAGAAAACGCAGGTGGTTGACGATCTGGACCTGTTTATCCCGGAAGCTGAAGAAGGTGTCGCCCCGGCACTGGATTCGGATGTGCCAGTAGTGGATAATACCAGCCCTTCGATGGAGCCCACGGATAACGAAGTTCCAGAGTTGTAAGTTTTATTTGCCGAAGTGGTGGAATTGGTAGACACGCTATCTTGAGGGGGTAGTGAGCAACGCTCGTGCGGGTTCAAGTCCCGCCTTCGGCACCATTATTTGAACAACCGCTCCGCATTGCGGAGTGCTCGTGCGGGCCTGCGCGGCCCGGACAAGTCCCACCTTCGGCACCATTATTTGAAATCAAAATAGCCCTGTACTTGCAGGGCTTTTTTGTGTTCGTCTGTTACGTAGCGGTGCATCCCCAACCGTTGATGTGGGCAAATATCGGCATCTGCGCGGGGCGCGAAATGAAGAACCATCAGATGGCAATGTTATTCGAGCGCGAGAATGAGTGATTGGGTATTTGGGAGCGCAGCCACGCCTGCTCGAACGGGACTTGTTATGAGCATCACTTTTCGACCACTCACCAGGTATGATGATAACTATTCTAAAGTTATCGACCTTTATAAGGGATCATTTCCGGGAGCCCAGCGTATACCGTCATGTTTGCTTCGTTACAAACTGAGACATGGGAAGAAAGGTTTTGATGTTCTTTATGAAGATGATAACTGGGTTGGCCTTGTCTATGCTACCGAGTTTAGAGACATTAATTTTCTACAATTTCTGGCAATATCAGAGTCGCTCCGAGCCTATGGGTACGGGAGCAAGGTAATGGCATCAATGAGGTATATGCAGCCTGGAAAAAGAATAGTACTGAATATCGAAGAACTTGATGAGCAAGCACAAAACTCCCAGCAGAGGGTAAAGCGCAAGGCGTTTTATGAGAAAAACGGCTTCAGTTCGTCCGGGTATATTGTGAGAGAGCCCGATGGACGATACGAGATGTTGATAAAGGGAGGGAGTATCAGCAAAGAAGAAATTGAGGCAATGTACAGGAGCCTCTTTGGTCACATTATTGGTTTTTTCATTCGACCTGAAGTAATAAAGATTTGAGCCAACACATTTGCCAAGATAGTCATAACAAGGCAATGACGAGCGGCGCAAAATGATGCAGTGGTGGGGGAATTGCCTGGACCAGTTGCGCAGCGGGCGCTCTAATGTGGTGCCTGGGAGTTTCGGTGCGGGAAGCTGGGCACAGGCCGACGGCAGCTGGCGCAGTGAGGTGGCGAAGCCATGAGTGATCTACAAGTACAGATATTCACCAGCCAGGATGGCAGCGCTCAGTTGGAGGTGGCCTTAGATCAGGAGACGGTCTGGTTAAGTCAGGCTCAGCTGGCTGAACTGTTCGGCAAAGATGTACGCACCGTAAATGAGCACATCGGCAACGTGTTCGCCGAGGGAGAGCTGGGGAGGGAGGCAACTATCCGGAAATTCCGGATAGTTCGCCAGGAGGGGAAACGCCAGGTAAGGCGCGAGATCGACCACTATAATCTTGATGTCATCATTTCCGTAGGCTACCGGGTCAAAAGCCAGCGCGGTGTCCAATTCCGTCAGTGGGCCAGCCGGGTGCTCAAGGACCACCTGGTCCAGGGCTACACCCTCAACCAGCGTCGCCTTGCCGAGCGGGACATTGATCAGAAGCAGTTATTTGATCTTCTGAGTCGCACCCTCACTAACCAGGGACTAGTTTCTGCGGAAGGCGAAGCCGTGGCCCGGGTCATCAGCGACTACGCCCGCTCCTGGAGTCTACTGCAGGGCTACGACGAGCAGCAGCTGGCCGAGATCGGCATCAAGCAACCCGACATGCGCGTGCTGTTGCTGGATGAAGCGCTGGCGGCCATCGCGAAACTCAAGCAGACCCTGATCTCCAAGGGCGAGGCCACGGAACTGTTCGGCCAGGTGCGTGGTGAGGGGCTGGCGTCGGCCTTGGCTACAATTGAGCAGGGCTTCGGTGACGAGCTGTTCTATCCCAACGTCGCCAGCCGTGCCGCGCACCTGCTGTACTTCGTGATCAAGAACCACCCGCTGGCCGACGGCAACAAGCGCTGCGGTTCCTTCCTGTTCCTGTGGTACCTGCGTCGTAATCAGGCGTTGCTGGCGAAGCCGGTAGAGCAGTTGATCAACGACAATACCCTGGTGGCCCTTGCCTTGCTGGTGGCGGAGAGCCTGCCGGACCAGAAGACCTTGATGATCCGATTGATTGAACACTTCATCCTGCTGCAGGAGCCAGCGGTGGACGAGGACTGAGCGCCTACGTCACTATAAAGCGAAAGCGGGTAGTGACGTAGGCCAGGCAGGACGGGAAAAAAGCCCGCCGCAAGTAGACCGGGTTTATTGTGGCAGCCGCATTATCTGTTGTTCTATAGTTCCCCCAGCAACGGAATTTACCCGTGGCCACTACGGTAAAGTGGCAAGGAAGCCCCCACCTTGGATTCGCAAACGGGGTAGGCGGATTCCGGTGGTATCGGAATCTGCTGAACGCGTCGCCCAGGGCCTTCCTCGACGCAACGGTCAGTGATGACCGGGTCCATCTTCGAACCATCACGGTGCCCCACAGCCTGGGTCGCCGCACCTTCCAATCCATCCCGCTCTTCCAGGGATCTGTCCAAACGCCGCAGTTGCTGTCGGGGGGGCTGTCCTCGGACGCCCACTGTTTTTTTTAACCACGCAAACACTCTGGCGGTCAGAGTGTTCTGCCCGTTTCACTCAGGAGGTAATTCCACCCCAGACTCAGGCTGGCTAACCGTTGGTTTGCACGGGCCAGTTTTCTGCCGAAAACACACCGTGCTCTCTATGGCCAGACACATTCAGGTCAACCGGGATTGGTGTCCCGTGATCGCCCCGCGCAAGCGGTCCCGTCCAGCTGCGGCTGGCAGGAGATCAGAATCACTAACCGAGAGGAACAGCACCATACAGGATCTGAACTACCAACTGAAAATACTGTGCCGTCACAGCCGTGAAGGCAGCTACAGCACCCGCGTGGGCCGCGAGCGGCAGCTAACGGCGATTGCCAACCAGCTGCCCCAGCTCGGTTACCGCAGGATGGGCGCCCGCTCCCTGAAACCCAAACATGTCGAAGCGCTGGTACAGGCCTGGCTGCAACAGGGCCTGAACCCCGGCACGATAAAGAATCAGATGAGCTGCCTGCGCTGGTGGGCGGAAAAGGTCAACAAGCAGAGTGTAGTCGCGCGCGGCAACGACCACTACGGCATACCTGACAGAAAGCTGATAGGGGAGGCAAGCAAAGCGCGCGAACTGACCGCCGGCAAGCTGGAATTGATCAAGGACCCCTATGTGCGTATGAGCCTCCGGCTGCAAGCCGCATTTGGCCTGCGCCGGGAAGAGGCCCTGAAGATCCAGCCGCGCTGGAGCGACCAAGGACACTGGCTGCAGCTCAAGTCCAGCTGGACCAAAGACGGCCGCGCTCGCAGCGTGCCCATCCTTACCGAGCGCCAGCGGGCGGTACTGGCTGATGCCAAGCACCTGGCGGGCTCAGGTTCCCTGATCCCCCGGGAGCGAATGTACATCCAGCAACTACGCATCTATGAACGCCAGACCGCCAATGCCGGGCTCTCGAAGTTACACGGATTGCTCCACGCGTATGCTCAACAACGCTACCAAGACCTGACTGGCTGGGCCTGTCCCCATGCGGGCGGCCCCAGCCGGAATGCCCTCAGCGCAGAAGAATGGGACACGGACGAGCGGGCGCGCCTCAGCATCAGCCAGGAGCTCGGCCACACCCGGCTGTAGATCGTGGCGGTGTACTGCGGTATCTAGACGTGCTGGGAAGCCATAACCAAACGCATAACCAAGGAGCTAACAATGAACAGGCGAATTCTGCGACTGAAAGACGTCAAAGCGATGACCAGGCTGTCCCGGTCGACCATCTATGCTGAAATAGCTAGGGGGCACTTCCCCAGGCAGATCAAACTGACCGGCGCCAGGTCGTTCGGATGGCATGAGAGCGCTGTGATTCATTGGATTGAGACGCGGGAGGGGGTGGTCGCGGGTCTTAAGAACGCCAATCGCGGAGATGCGGATATTTGATCTTAAAACGGTATACTCACTAATGGTGAATTGTAAAAGCTGATGGCCTCGTTCTAGAATGAAGTGGGTTAAGATAGGGTGATTGATGACAGATAATGGAGCTTTCTTAGTAGGTCGTGCAACTGGAGAATGGCCGCAAGCCTCTACTCCCGCCGAGAACTTGCTATTTGCTGCAGAAAGGCTAGACGGAAAAGTTCTTGAAGCGGTAGAGTTTGCGCACTGTACATTTGCCAACGTTAGTTTCAAGGAAGCGCAACTAAAGCAATGTAAGTTCGTCAATTGCGCGTTTCTGAACTGCTATTTTCGCAAGACATCTATACAAGGTTCGGCGTTTTTAGGCTGCAAATTCATTGCATGCGAATTCCCGAAGGCAACAGTCCACTCCTCTGATTTCAAGTATTCGAAGTTCTCGCAGTGTCGCATCGCTTTCGATGAGCTCGAGCACTCATTGCCACGGGAACCAAATTTGCGTGAAGAACTTTGCCATGATTTATCCATAGCTTCTGACGCATTAGGCGACAATCGTGACGCCCGGCGTTATCGCTTAAAAGCAATCGAAGCACGAACGGAGCATCTCAAAGCAGCAGTTCTTGGTCGAAGCACTTGGTACGAAACCCATTACGCTGGTTTAAGGAAGGCAAAGGCATTTTCCGACTTGGTAGGGCATTGGCTTAATGGCTTCGTCTGGGGGCACGGGGAAAAGTGGTGGGTGCTTCTTCGGAATCTCTTCATTCTGGCATTTGTTGTTTTTCCCTCAATTCTTTGGTTTGTTAGAACAGGCCTAACACGAGGTGGAGAAGTGCTAACCCTATGGGAGGTCATCTGGTTAAGTGTTACGACAATTATCCCTGTGGATGGTGTTACCGATGCGGTGCAAGCGACATCATTGATGGCAAGACTGGCACTGGTTGCTGAAGGTTTCGTTGGAATCGTCGCGGCTGGCTTGTTTGTAGCGCTATTTGTAAGGGCGATCGTAAAATGATGAGCTTAGATCAAGCTGTGGTGCTCTATGGATCAGTTGCGAGAGGTGACGCTGATAATTCAAGTGATGTAGACGTCCTTGTAATAAGCCCAAACGCGGAGAGCTATGACGAACAGGCAGTTGTTGGTTACGCCCAGGGCCGGCCGATAAATGTGAGTCATTACACGTGGCCTGAGTTCGAGGCAATGAGCGTGTCAGGTTCGCTGTTCATAAGGCATCTTGCTGCTGAGGCCAAGCCTATTGTTTATGAGGGAAATGGCGAAGAGCACTACCGTCGAACCTTGAATATGGTTACTGAGTATTGTCACGCAGAACGTGACCTGGCATCGTTTCGATTGGGCATTGATGACTGTAGGCGCGGATTCCACGCAGGCTCATCGGGAGAATATGAAATGGCTGTACTAGGAGGAATAGCGCGTCATTCCTCCGTATTGGCGTGCTACTTGGCAGGGGTAATTACATTTGGCCGGATGAGTATCACTAAGGCCTGCCAAGTGTTGGGGATGGAAGACATTGCCGCAACACTAGTTTTGGCACATCGATTTCGATTATTTGAGCAAAGGCAATGCCTTCAGCCTAAAACGATAGATGGGGCTGATGTTACGTTGACGATCGATGCATGCGACAAATTTATAGATGCGGTTTCGGGGCTACTCAATGACAAGTAAGCAAGATTGTCTGGAATTGATAGCTAAGACGCTGAGTTCCGCTCCGGACCCTGCGTCTGCATACGTATTAAGGGCTAGGCTGCATAGATCCCTTTTGATGGTAGGGAGGTGGATTGCCAATGATTTCGGAAATCCGTTACCAGCTTTTCCAGATGAGCTTGTTCGTCTTAGCGTTCAGGACGACGATGCTTCAAGAATTATGATTCTTTGCAATGAAGTATTGGCACAATCAAAGTCGCTTTGTCAGCCTAGCGAGTCCCTTGAGGACCGATGGAAAAGCGGTTGGGACCAAGTTGCAGAGAATTTGGTGTCGCTTGAGGCTGCGCTAAGGCAATACAAGCGTGATTGACACACCACTTCGAGTTGGGTTGCGCTAGGAGGTTTTTGCCGTCCAACTAATCATTGCATCGGACGTTTGGCCCGCCCTAAATTTATCAAATCCACTTTTGGTGCTATAACTCGTGCTATCCGGCTCTTGCGAATTGGAAAAGTAACATATAAAACAATACGATAGTGCTATTATTCAAGTCCCGCCTTCGCACCATCTATTTGAAATCAAAAAAGCCCTGTACTTACAGGGCTTTTTTGTGTTCGGCTGTTGCGGGTCGCGCTGATCACATTTATTGCAAATCCAGAGCCAGCGATTCGGGCAGCCAATGGCATCCCGAAGCGCTCAATGAAGAACCATCAGATGACAATGTTATTACGCATGCTGGCGGCGTTAAGTTACCAGATCGAGCACTTGCACAACATATTGTACGAGTTATACTTGCACAATATGTTGTACACGTGAGGATGAAGCCATGAAAGTGGTTAGTTTTTCGGATGCCCGAAATAGACTTAAAAGTGTTCTGGACCAGGTAGCCAGCGATAGAGATTATACGATTATTTCTCGTCGGGATGCGGATGATGCAGTCGTGATGTCCCTGGACCAATTCAATAGCCTGATGGAAACCGTGCATCTTCTCAAGAGCCCGGCGAACGCGGCGCACCTGGCTAAATCAATCAAGCAGTATCAATCCGGTAAGACTATAAGCCGCTCGTTAATAGATGGCTGACGTATTCTCATGGACTAAAGAAGCCCGGTCGGACTATCTGTATTGGCAGCGGCAGGATCGGAACACACTTCGAAGAATCAACAAGCTGATCGCGGACACTCAACGCAAACCGTTCGAGGGAGTTGGAAAGCCCGAGCCCCTGAAAGAAAATCTTTCAGGCTTTTGGTCCCGAAGAATCGATGACACCAATCGTCTCGTCTATACCATTGACGGTGGCCGGTTAACGATAATTTCTTGCCGGTATCACTATGAAAAATGACTCAAATCGGACTTTCCCTCGCTACGAACGCTTAAGTCCGACAGTCTCTTAGACCCTGCTGATGCACAAGAGGCTATGTAATGATGCGATTTCAATTTGTCAGTTGCCTGTTTGCCTGCTCGTTGGCCACTTTCCCGTTAGCCCATGCGGCTCCCGAGGGGTCGTCGGGTAAGGCCTATCCCGATGGTCATGGCGGTGAGGTGTTCTTTCCCCTTGGTGAAACGTCGTTTGCCGATGAGGTGGTTTCCTATACACCCGGAAAGCCCGATGGGGGCGAGGCTTCGTCCGATCCGTCGGTTAGCCTGGGGATACCCGATTACGTAAAAAACGAAGATGAGAGCTATTTAACCCTGGGTTGTGGGGGCGAGTTGGTGGTCCGGTTTGATGACAACAAGCTGATTGATGTGGCCGGGCCGGATCTCTACGCGTTTGAGGTAGGCCCCGATGTTGAGGCAACCGCCATGGCCGTCTCCGAGAACGGTGAAGACTGGGTGCGGGTGGGCCGTATCTCCGGTGGCAAGGCGGAGGTGGATATAGCGTCCTATGTCTCAGCCGACGATGCCTTTCGGTTTGTCAAGCTGGTGGACCTGAGGCAGGTCTGCAGCACCCGGACTCCGGGGGCGGACATTGACGCCATCGGCGCCATGGGCTCGGCGGCAAAAATTGCGCTGGACAGTGCCGTTTTGTTTGATTCCGGCGAATATCAGCTCAAACAAGGGGGCTTTGAGGCGCTGGATCAAGTGATTGCGCAGATTGACGAGCCCCGCAGCAGCCGTTTGGAGGTTGCCGGCCATACCGACAGTGTCGGCAACGCGGAATCCAACCGCGATTTGTCCAAAAACCGGGCTCGGGCCGTCGCCGATTACCTGAAGGTGAATGCCGACTTCAGTGAGGGGGCAGTGACTACCCGCGCCTATGGGGAGAACCAGCCGGTAGCCAGTAATGATACGGAGAAGGGCCGGTCGCGCAATCGCCGGGTAGAGCTGACTGTCCGGATGACGCCCCAGGTCGATGGCCCAGGGGAGCCTCTGGTGGAGATTCTGGGCATCTGGCACTCCAGGAGTAACGGCATCATTGAGCTGCAACGCCAGGGCGATCAGGTAACCGGGCACTACACCTCATCTGATGGAACGCTGGCAGGTGAGTTTGTCGAGAAAGACGTGTTTGAGGGCGTGTGGATTAAAGACAATTCCCGGAAGGCATGCGCCACTCAAAAGCAGGACAGTGAACACTGGGGTGGTATGCGGCTGGAGTTCGACTCTGCGCAGTTAGACGTTTTTACCGGCTACTGGCGTTATTGTGATGAGGAAAAAGATCGCGGGAGCTGGAGTGAGGCAAGGCGCTTGCTCTAGTCCCGGCAATCGGCGGTGTTCCAATTTCCCCATCGTCCTGCCAGGTACAGGCTGCTGGATCTGGTGATTGCCCGCCGCCAGCGTCCAGTCGTCACCCGGTAGCTCCCACCCACCCAGCTGCCAGTCGCGAATGTCCGCTTGTGGCTGGATGGGGGCAGGCCCTGGATCGTGTAACTCTGGTTTTATTCCCGCACCATCAACTCGCTGTTCTCGTCCAGCGCCTTGAAAAGCGCCTTGATATCATTTTCGTCGTTATAAAAATGCGGTGATATGCGGATATTGCCGTCCCGACAGGAGATGACGACACCGGCATCGCCCAATTGCGTGACCAGTTTCATCATGTCGGTGGAGCGCAGTGCGATCATGGCGCCGTGGGGCCAGTCGCCGGTGGCGGATATCCAGCCCCGCGCGGCGGCTTCGCGCTTAATGGCGTCGGTGACCAGCACATTCTGCCTGGTAATGGCGTCCATCCCTGTGTCATGCAGAATGTCCAGGCCTGCCCGGCAGGCGCCGATGGCGCTTACATTGGGCGTTCCATCCTCGAACCTTCGCGCCGAGTGCGCGGGCACATTGTCGGCAATGGCCATTGCCGATACGTCTTCCTGGGCAAACCAGCCGCTGGTGGTCGGCAGCAGTTTTTCTACCAGTTCGTCTTTCACGTACATATAAGCCATGCCGGCCGTACCCATCAGGTACTTGAGGTAACCGCCCAGCAGCACGTCGGCATCCAGGGCCTTCACATCAACCGGAAAGGTGCCCACCGCCTGGTAGGCATCCACGACCATCAGCGCGCCCTGGGCGTGGGCCAGCTTTGCGATGGCGCCGACGTCAAGCTTGCGCCCGTTGCGATAGCAGATGTAGGGCACGCAAACCACGGCGGTGGTTGCATCGATGGCGTTGGCAAAGAGTTCGAGTACGTTTTCGGGGTCAGTGCAGTCGTCAAGCTCAACCCGCTGAATATTTGCGCCCCGGGGCTTCTGCGCATGCCAGATCTGGGCGGTGGTCGGGAAATCATGCGATGTCACAACTACTTTATTGCGGCTGCCTGCGAAGTCCAGGCAGCTCACAAAAGCGTTGAGCCCCGCCGACAATGACGATACCAGCGCGATCTCTGAAGCCTGTGCACCGAGCAGGGTTGCGGTGCTGTCGCGCAGCATTTCCTGGTCGCCCACCCATTGTTCCCAGCAGGCCCCCCGGCTGTCGCGATCATCCAGGTATTGTTCCATCGCCCGGCGAACGGAATCGGCCAGGGCGCCGTAGGAACAGCTGTTGAGGTAGGTCTTTCTGCTTAATATGGGGAAGTGACTACGCACCGCGTTGATGTCCATGGGGTCTCTATGTCCTTGGGTTAGTGAATATAGGAAATGATCAGGATGGCCAGAATGACGACGGGAACTACCCATTTCAGCCAGATGAACAGGAAATCCGTGAGCGTACTGGCACCGAATTCGCTGACTACCGCCACCTGCTTGAGCCGCCAGGTAAGCCCGATAATGGCCAGCGCACTGCCAAGTGCCAGCATGCCCGATCCGAACAGCAGGTCCATCACCGCCACTGCACCGGGGTTGAAGCCCGGGATGATCATGATCAGCGCCTCTACCACTCCAAATACGATGATAGTGCGTTTGCGGTTCAGGCCGTGGGTGGTTTCGTCGTCGCTGATACTGCCGAAAACGACTTCCAGAGCGGCAAGGCCGGATAAGAAGGCCACCAGCAGGAGTGCCAGGAGGAAAAAGGAGCCGACCATGCGTCCGTTTTCCATCTGCGCGAACAGCTGCGAGAGTGACTCGAACAACAGGGTTGGGCCGGCCGCGGGGCTGATACCGTAAACGAGGATGGTCGGGAAAATAAACATGGCCGCCAGCAGGGCGGCGCTGGTGTCGGCGGTCGCGGTGGCTATCGCGCCACGCCAGAGTGACGCCCCACGGCTGAGGTAACTGCCGTAGATGACCATGATGGTGCCCCCCAGGCCAACGGAGAATACGGCCTGGCCGAGGGCGGCAAATACCGAGGTCGGCGTGATCTGGGAAAAATCCGGTGTCAGGAAGAGCCGCATTTTTTCTGGCGCACCCTCCAGGCTGAGCGTCTGGAAAGTCAGGTAGATGATCACCAGGAAGAAAAAGGGCACGAACAGCTTGCTGACGCGCTCGATGCCCTCGTGCAAGCCCCGGTAAGCCACCCAGAGGATACCGGCAAGCACAGCCAGTGCCAGCAGGTAGCGGGTGGGCCCGTGGTCCAGCTGCTGTACGAAGGCCTGCTGGTGTTCACCGGTAAAGCCGGTTGCGAATGACGTCCAGGTCATCAGCGCAACATTGCCGATCACAACGAGGTAATAAGAGCCGGAGCAGAGCATGCCCAGAACCAGGATGTAGCCCAGCACCCGCCCGCTCCGCGGCCCATAGCAGTCGGCAAAGGCGGTGATGGTGCCGCCGCGGGAGCGCCGCCCCAGGGCCCATTCGCCGGTGAGTGCGGGAACTGCAATCAGCAGTACGAACAGAAGGTAGATCAGCAGGAACGCACTGCCGCCATAGGACCCCATCATGTAGGGGAAGCGCCAGATGTTGCCGAGCCCGATTGCGGCCCCTGCCATCGTCAGGATGGCCGCCAGAGAGGATGAAAATTGCTGCCGCGGCATGTGTCTCCCGGTTTCTTATAGTGAGCTTGCAGGCAAGCGAGTCAGGCAGTAGCTTGTTGGCCAACTTAGCACAGTGGCTTTTTCGGGTAGATTCTTTTTTAGGGCGCGCGCCCTATTTAGAACAAACACCCTAATCTAAAGTTGAAATAAGTTGGGCATTAAGAGATGTTGTTTTAAACATGAAATGATCGAATGTCGGGAGCGCAAGGACAGAACGTATGGATGAGCCGGTAATCGTTCAACCCAAGCCGTATCACGTCACTGTGGAAGCAGGTAAGCGTTACCTGTGGTGCAGTTGCGGCCTTAGCAAGACCCAGCCTTTTTGCGACCAGTCTCATGTCGGGACAACCTTCCGGCCAGTGCTCTACACCGCGACCGATACCCGCTCGATGTTGTTTTGTGGCTGCAAGCATACTCGGGAGCAGCCCTTCTGTGATGGTTCGCACAACAACCTGGTGGATGAGTATATTACCGATGACCGGCCGCGTGAGGTATTGCTGGCCCAGACTGACGTCGCCCCGTTCGACGAGGCTGGCAAGGCGCTGCTCGACGGCGGCTGTTTTGTGCGCCGGCACGACCAGTTGCAATGGGTGACCCGCGGGGGTCTCTCTATGGCGCCGATTATCAGCGGCAGCGATGGTGCTGAATTTATCGCCCAGTCGGCCGTAAAGCTGGAGGTCGGGAAAAGCGAAGTATTCAGTGCCGGCGAGGCGGAAGTCGTGCTTTTTTGCCTGGCCGGAGAAGGCATGGTAACGATTTCAGGCAAAGAGTTCCCCCTGCGACCGAACGGCGGCGCCCTGATCCGCAAGGGCGAGGCGTTCCGCATTACCGGGGACAATAATGCTTCAGAACCCCTGCACCTGCTGATGACATTATGTCCCGGGGACACCAGCCTGGATATCATCGACAGCATGCCGGATCACTTTGATACGCGGTATGCCGAGCGCACGGCGATATACGACGAATCCTCCCGTAAAGCCATGGCCGACCGCTTCTACCAGGTGCTCATTGGCGAAGGCACAGGGAGCGATGAGGTAAGCCAGTTTATAGGCGAAGTCCCGCAGTCCAAGGCGGCGCCGCACCGGCACCTGTACGAGGAAGCCATTGTTATACTGTCCGGCCACGGCACTCTCTGGACGGAAACCCTGCGAGCGCCGGTTCGCGCCGGCGACCTGATTTTTCTGCCCGCCAGGCAGGAGCATTCGCTGGAGTGCGAGAGCCCCGCGGGCATGATGCTGGCCGGACACTTCTATCCGGCCGGAGAGCCCAATATTAATTACTGATACCAGATGCTGATACCACGTCTGCAATTACGGAGAGCGACCAATGACGATAATAAAAGAACCCCGACATACCACCACAAGAAAGCTCGGTTCCGCAGCGATACTCGCTGTCTCGGTAGCAAGCGCAACGCAGTCCCTGGCGCAGGGGCTGGAAGAGGTCGTTGTTACTGCCAGTAAAATGGGTGCAAGCAGTGTCCAGGATCTGGCCAATATCGTCAGTGTGCTGGGCGCCGACGAGCTGAAAACACGGGGCGCCTTCGAATTTACCGAATTCGCCGGTAGTGTCCCGGGTCTCCAGTTCCAGGATCTGGGGCCGGGTGACAAGGAATTCATCATTCGCGGCGTCAATTCCTCGGGGCCGTCAACCGTAGGCTTTTATTTCGACGAGGCAGTGATAACCGGCAGTAACGCGCAGGACGGTGGTGGCCGCAACCCGGATATCAAACTTATCGACCTTGAACGGATCGAGGTGCTCAACGGTCCCCAGGGTACCCAGTACGGCGCCAACTCAATGAGCGGCCTGATCCGCTATGTGCCCGCCAAGCCCAACTTCGACGGGCTCTCGGGCGAGATCGCCATCGACCTCAGCGATACCGACGAAGGCAGTGATAACCAGCTTTACTCCGGGGTGATTAATGTTCCCCTCATCGATAATGTGCTGGCCGCCCGTGCTGTGGCCTGGCGCGTCGACAACAGTGGCTGGATTGACCAGTCGCGCGCTATCGGCGGGCCCTATGAAGATGTCAACGATGAGGAGACCAATGGCGGCCGGCTGATGTTGCGCTACACCCCGACTGACCGCTTGAGTATCGATGCCAGCTACCTGCGGCAGGAGACCGAAGCCGGCGGCAGCTCCCGCTACACGCCAAAAGGTGTCACCAGTTTCGGCAGCGTCGATGCCGGCTTCCCGCCCATCACCGCTTCCTCGGATTATGAGAATACCGATATTACCCGCAGTCCCTGGGACGACGAGATGGACCTGTTCAGTCTCACCGCCTCCTACCGTTTCGACAGCGGCTTACTGACGGCCACCGCAAACCAGTTCAATCGCGACATTCATTTCAACTTTGATTCTTCGCCCATCCTCTTTTTCTTTGGCGTGCCGGTTCCCGGGATTACCTCGCAGCCGCAAAGCCGGGAAATATTCTCTGGTGAAATCCGCTTTGCCTCGACCTTTGACGGCCCCCTGCAGTTCCTGGTGGGTGCCTTCATGCAGCGTGAAGATACCGAATTTGCGGTCAATGTGGTCACGGTTAACGAGAACGGCCTTGCGGATCCGTTCATTCCAGGGCCCAACAATAATGCACTCGGCCCCGACGGCGGCACCACCTTCTTTGGGCGCTATGTCAGTGGCGACCTGGAACAGAACGCCTATTTTGGCGAGATATCCTATGACATCAACGATGACCTTGAGCTGACAGTGGGTGGCCGTTACTTCGATTCTACCCTGGAGTCCACGGAAGGTACGTTACACGATTTCGGCTCCGCCGCGGCGCTGGGGCCATTCAGCAACAAGGATGACGAGGACAAGTTTACCGGTAAGGTCAGCCTGTCCTACCGCCCGACTGATACCCTGAATATCTATGGCACGGTATCCCAGGGGTTTCGTGTGGGTGGCCTTAACCAGGCCGACATCAGCTTTACCGAGAACGTGCCGCCCTCGTATGGGGCAGACGAGCTCATCAACTACGAGCTCGGTGTGAAATCCCAGCTCGCCGGCGGCCGGGTGTCGCTGCAGGGCGCCATCTACCAGATAGTCTGGGAGGACATGCAGGTACAGACGCTCGACGTGCAAAGTGGTATTCCTTTCATCACCAACGCGGGTGAATCCGAGATCAATGGCCTGGAATTCAATGTGAATGCGACCGTCACCGAGGCGCTGGACCTGCAGTTCGGGCTGACACTGGTTGACGCGGAGCTGACCGAAGACCAGCCGTTTGTGGACGAGGGCGAGGATCGCGGTTTTGTCGGTGACAGCATTCCGAACATTCCCGATGTCCAGGGCTTCGCGGCGCTGACCTATACTACTCCACTGTCAATGGGTGAACTCAAGCTGCGCGGCGACGTTACCTACCGTGGCGAGGCTGATACCCGATTTGATACGGCCAGTCAGTTCAACCGCGAACTGGATGCCTACTCGCTGGTTAACCTGAGGGCTTCCCTGACCTTGTCGAACGACATTGAGCTGACTGTTTACGGCAAGAATGTGACCAATGAGCAGGCAGAGTTTGATGCGATTGCGAGCGTACAGGATCCGCTGGCTGTCGTGGGATCGCGGCCCCGCACCCTGGGTATTGGTATTCGCAAGAACTTCTAGCCCGGCGCCGCGCCCGCGAAAAGCTCAGGGGCTTTCTGCGGGCTCCTCTGGCGAGGCCACTGAAAACAGGTGTAGTGAATCCGGGATGGCGCGCAGCGCCGTCTCGGTCATCACCGGTTTGAACACCTGCAATATGAGCTGGTAGCCCTCCTGCATGGTAGCCATGTCCACGGTATCATTTTCTACCCGCACGAAGCTGAGCCAGAAGTCGGAAACGATCCAGGAAATACGGATCAGGTTGCGCAGCTCGTCATCTGTCAGTCCGGGCTGTAGCACTCCCGCTTCTGCCAGCGCTTTGAAAAACCGGAATACCTTGTCCATTCGCTGGCGCCGTACCTGGTTGAAGCGGAATTTCAGCTCGGGATCGTTCGCCAGCAATATGTTGAGTTCCTGGTAAAAGAACCGGTAGCGCCATATAAGACGATACTGGCGCAGGGTCATCCAGGCCATGTGGTCCAGGGTCGGGCGGGTTTCATCATCTGACCAATTGCGAATCTCTGCCTCCATCTGGTTCCAGATATCGAAAACGATCTCTTCCTTGGATGCGTAATGGTAGTGCAGGTTACCTTTGCTGACGCCCGCGGCCTCTGCGATCCGGTTACTGGAAACCCTGGATGCGCTCGCCTCATTGAACAGGTTTATCGCCGCTTCCAGGATTTTTGTCTGTGTCTCGCGTGTAGCCATAAACCGCCAAGCTCCAGTGTCCGGGAAACGAAAGGGATGATAACAACCGGCCGCGGCACGCGACACGAGTGATGCATATCAACGCGCTATAAGGCCGTCTTCGGGGAGTGCAACGATAACGTAGGTGCGGACAGCGGTCGACAGCGGAAAGGGAAATAGCCGATATGGTTTCACTTGAAACTATATCCAGTGGGCCGTTATACTTTCGGGCCTGGTTGTCCCGGCTCCTCCGACGGCATCCGAATTAAAAAGTGAGACAGCTGATGGCAGACCTGTTTGAAAACCCCATGGGCCTGGACGGTTTCGAATTCGTGGAATTTACCGCACCTGAGAAAGGCGTCCTGGAGCCGGTGTTCGAGGCAATGGGGTTTACCCGCGTTGCAGCCCACCGCACCAAGGATGTTGCGCTCTGGCGCCAGGGTGACATCAATTTTGTAGCCAATTACGAGCCTTACAGCCACGCCTGGTATTACGCGCGCGAACATGGCCCCTCTGCCTGTGGCATGGCGTTCCGGGTGAAGGATGCCACCGCTGCTTATAACCGGGCCCTGGAGCAGGGGGCGCAGCCGGTTCAGGTTGAAACCGGCCCCATGGAGTTGCGTTTGCCGGCCATCCGCGGCATCGGCGGCGCCACCCTGTACCTGATCGACCGTTATGTCGAAGGCCAGAGTATCTACGATATCGATTTTCACTGGCTGGACCCATCGGTGCGCAAGCCCGGGGGCCTTGGTTTTCATACCCTGGATCACCTGACCCATAACGTCTACCGTGGCCGGATGAGCTACTGGACCCGTTACTATGAAGAGCTGTTCAATTTCCGCGAGATCCGCTATTTCGACATCAAGGGTGAGTACACCGGCCTGCTGTCCCGGGCAATGACCGCTCCCGACGGCAAGATTCGTATTCCGCTCAATGAGGAGGCCAAAGGTGGTGGCCAGATTGAGGAGTTCCTGATGGCCTACAATGGCGAGGGTATTCAGCATATCGCCCTTGCCTGTGATGATCTCCTGGCCTGCTACGATCGCCTCAAGGCGGCCGGCATGACCTTCATGCCGGCACCGCCGCCAACGTACTATGAGATGCTGGATGAGCGCCTGCCCGGCCATGGCGAGCCTGTTGGGGAGCTGCAGTCGCGCGGTATACTGCTGGACGGAACTACTGATGGTGAGTCGCCCCGGTTGTTGCTGCAGATATTTTCGGCCAACCTGCTGGGCCCGGTATTCTTTGAGTTTATCCAGCGCAAGGATGACGACGGCTTTGGTGAGGGTAACTTCAAGGCCTTGTTTGAATCCATAGAGCGGGACCAGGTAGCGCGCGGCGTTGTCGGTGACAGTTCAACCACTTGAATCAGGAGAAAAACAGGTGAAATTAGCGTCTTTAAAGCAGAATCGTGATGGTGCCCTGGTGGTTGTCGCGAGTGATTTGCAGCGCATGCTGCCCACTGGGCTGACCCTGCAGCAGGCGCTGGATGACTGGGATGAGCACCTGCCGGCCCTGCAAGCGCTGGCGGAACAGGTGAATGGCGGTGCCGGCCAGGCATTTGACCAGCTGCATTGCGCGTCGCCGTTACCGCGGGCTTACCAATGGGCGGACGGTTCTGCCTATGTGAATCACGTGGAGCTGGTGCGCAAGGCGCGTGGTGCGGAAATGCCACAAAGCTTCTGGACCGAGCCACTGATGTACCAGGGCGGCTCGGATACGTTCCTGGGCCCTCGCGACCCGATCATGATGGCGGATGCAGACTGGGGAATCGACTTCGAGGGTGAAGTGGCCGTTATCACCGGCGATGTGCCCATGGGTGCCACCCTCGAACAGGCGGCAGCGTCGATTCGCCTGGTGATGCTGGTTAATGATGTGTCACTGCGCAACCTGATCCCGGCGGAGCTCGGCAAGGGTTTCGGCTTTTTTCAGTCCAAGCCGTCCAGCGCCTTCAGCCCGGTGGCGGTAACGCCGGATGAGCTGGGTTCGGCCTGGGATGGTGGTCGCCTGCACCTGCCCCTGTTGGCTGCCCTGAACGGCCGCCCCTTTGGCATGGCCAATGCCGGTGTCGACATGACCTTTGATTTCCCCACACTGGTAGCGCATGCGGCGAAAACCCGGCCCCTGTCGGCGGGTAGCATTGTCGGTTCGGGTACTGTATCCAACAAGGACGGCGACGGTTCCCCGGGACGCCCGATTGCAGAGGGCGGGCTGGGCTATAGCTGCATTGCGGAAATTCGCATGATTGAAACCATCAGCAATGGCAAGCCGACCACCCCGTTCATGCAGTTTGGTGACAGGGTGCGGCTGGAAATGCTGTCACTGGACGGTAACAGTATTTTTGGCGCCATTGATCAGGAGGTTGTGCGCTACGAGTGAGCGGTTAAAGCGTCGGCGACCTAAAAAGAATGGTTTTAGGGTCGCCGGGTGGTTGACCAATCAATCTTGCGACCCTATAATTCACAACCTCGAATTTGGGCTGCAACAGGAAGCAGCTCATAGTGAAGTGCCAAGGGGCCTTCAGTTCGAGAAAGCTTTGATGCGGGGTGGAGCAGCCTGGTAGCTCGTCGGGCTCATAACCCGAAGGTCGTCGGTTCAAATCCGGCCCCCGCTACCAACATACGTGTCGTCCGCTCCAATAATTGACGTCACGTTTCGCGAAAGCCCCTTTATGGGGCTTTTTCGTTTCTGCAAAGTGCAGTTTTTACGGGAGTAGGTGTGGCAACCAGGCAACAGGAACTATTCGATCTGCTGGAGCCTTCAGTGGTCGCCCTGGGCTATGAGCTCTGGGGCATCGAGTATGTGTCCCAGGGAAAGCACAGCGTCCTGCGCCTTTATATCGACGCGGAGAACGGCATTACCGTGGATGATTGTGCCGCGGTCAGTAGCCACGTCAGTGGCATTCTGGACGTGGAAGACCCCATTCCCGGTGAGTATTCCCTGGAGGTGTCATCCCCTGGCATGGACCGCATACTGTTCCGACTCGAACAATATGCGGCCTATGCAGGTGAAGTGATTGAATTGCGCCTGCGCAGGCCCTTTGACGGGCGGCGTAATTTCAAGGGCGTACTGCAAGGTATTGAGGGTGATGATGTGGTGGTCCGGGTTGACGACCACGAGTATCTGTTACCCTACGACGCGATTGAAAAGGCGCGTATTCATCCCCGCATCGAGGATGCGGTCAGTGATCTGGCGAGGCATTAAATGAGTAAAGAAATTTTATTGGTGGCGGAAGCTGTCTCGAACGAAAAAGGGGTGTCTGAAGACATCATTTTCGAGGCCATTGAGCTTGCACTGGCAACCGCAACCAAGAAGCGCTACGACGAAGATGCCGATATTGAGGTCACTATTGACCGCAAAACCGGCGACTATGTCACGGTGCGTCGCTGGCTGGTGGTTCCCGATGATGAAATGGCCTTGCTGGGCACCCAGCTCACTACTGAGGAAGCCATAGAGAAAGATCCCGGCCTCAAGCCGGGGGACGTTTATGAAGAGCCTGTAGAGAACGTCGGCTTTGGTCGTATCGCCGCCCAGACCGCCAAACAGGTGATTGTCCAGCGAGTACGCGATGCCGAGCGCGACCAGGTGGTTGAGCAGTATCGTCACCGCGTTGGCCAGCTGGTTGCGGGTACGGTCAAGAAGGTGACCCGCGATAATGTGATTGTCGACCTGGGCAATAACGCCGAGGGGTTGTTGCCGCGCGAGCAACTGGTTGGCCGCGAAACATTCCGGGTGAACGACCGGGTGCGCGCAATCCTCCAGGACATCAGTACCGAGAGTCGCGGTCCGCAGCTCATGCTCAGCCGCTCCTGCCCGGAAATGATTATTGAACTGTTCAAGATTGAGGTTCCGGAAATCGCCGAGGAAGTTATCCAGATTCGGGCCGCGGCGCGCGATCCGGGTTCCCGGGCGAAAATTGCGGTCAAGACCAACGACCAGCGCATCGACCCGGTCGGCGCTTGTGTTGGTATGCGCGGTTCACGGGTGCAGGCAGTATCCAATGAGCTCGATAACGAGCGGGTAGATATTATCCTCTGGGATGACAACCCGGCACAGCTGGTTATCAACGCCATGTCCCCGGCGGAAGTGGAGTCGATTGTTGTCGACGAAGACAGCGGCACCATGGATGTTGCGGTAGCCGCGGACAACCTGGCGCAGGCGATAGGGCGTTCGGGGCAGAATGTCCGGCTGGCCAGTGAGCTGACCGGCTGGACCATTAATGTCATGAGTACCGAGGAGGCTTCGGAAAAACACGAGGCGGAATCCGGCCAGATTATCCAGAGGTTTGTGGAGCACCTGGACATTGATGACGATATTGCGGAAATCCTGGTCGAAGAGGGCTTTACCACACTGGAAGAAGTAGCCTATGTGCCGCTTGAAGAAATGACAGCGATTGAAGGTTTCGACGAAGAAATAGCCGAGGAGTTGCGTGCCCGGGCCAAGGATGCGCTGTTGACCCAGGCGATCGCCTCCGAAGAACAGCTCGGGGCCAACGAGCCGGCTGCGGATTTGCTGGAAATGGAAGGCATGGATCGTCACCTGGCCTACATTCTGGCCAGTCGTGGGGTGGTAACCATGGAAGACCTGGCGGAACTGGGTGTAGACGAGCTTATGGATATTCCGGATATGACTGAGGAGCGCGCCGGTGAGCTGATCATGACAGCACGCGCACCCTGGTTTGCCGAGGAGAGTGAATAGGCCAGTGTGATCTGGCGACTCAGCCTCAAGGCATCAGGGCTTCACAGGATTTTAGGAGAATATTGAATGGCGGAAGTGACAGTACAACAACTTGCAGAAACAGTGGGGGCACCCGTTGAACGTCTGCTCACGCAGATGAAAGAAGCAGGCCTGCCTCACGGCTCTGCGAGCCAGGTTGTGTCGGAAGAAGACAAGCAGACCTTGTTGGCGTTTCTCAAGCGTAGTCATGGCGAATCGACCGATGAGCCGCGGCGCATCACGCTCAAGCGCAAGACGTTGAGCACGCTGCGGACATCCGGGTCCCAGGGCAAGAAAACCGTTAACGTTGAGGTACGTAAAAAGCGTACTTACGTGAAGCGCGATGCTGAAGGCCCTGAATCGGAAATGCAGGATGTCGCAGCGGCGGAGGCCGCGGCGCGGGAAGAAGAGCGCGCCGTAGCGGAAGCCCTGGCATCCGCGGAGGCCAAGGTTATAGCCGACGCGGCGGCGGAAGCCGAGCGCCAGCAAGAGGCAGCGGCTGCGGCTGCGGCTGCGGCAGCAGTGCCGGAACCGGTAGTCGAGCCAGAGCCCGAACCTGAGCCCGAGCCCGAGCCGGTAGATGAGAAGGATCTCGATCCCGAGGTTATCCGCCAGCGTGCGGCAACCCGGCGCATGGCCAAGGAAGCTGAAGAGCTGGCGGCACGTAAAGCCGCTGCCGAGGCGCGCACGGCTGAGGAAGAACAGCTCAAGGCTGAGGCTGCGGCCAAGGTGGAACGTGAAAGCGAGGCTGCCAAGCGTCCCAAGCGCCTGCACGAAGCCCCGGCTCCAGCTTCTGCCCAGACCGAAGAACAGCGCAAGAAAGCCGCGCGTGGCCGTCTCGGTCGCAATGCCCCGGCGGGCCGTGGCAAGCAGCGTGGTCACAACCTGTCGCTGTCGGATCTGGAGTCCGCGGAGTCGGGTGTGGGGCGTCGTCGCGGTAGTCGCAAGAAAGTCCGCGCTGGTGGTGGTGCTCATGCCGAGCATTCCAAGCATGGTTTTGAAATGCCGACTGAAAAGAAAACCTATGAAGTAGAGCTCGCCGACATGACGTCGGTTGGCGGTCTTGCGCAACAGATGTCGGTCAAGGCCGGCACTGTAATCAAGGAGCTGATGAAGCTCGGTGTGATGGCCACCATCAACCAGATGATCGATCGCGATACCGCGATCCTGCTCGTTGAGGAGATGGGCCATGTGCCCGTATTGATCAGTGCCGATGCGCTGGAAGAAAAGCTTGAGGAAACTTTGTCCCTGCACGAGGGCACGCTGGAGCCACGGGCTCCGGTCGTCACCGTGATGGGTCACGTCGACCACGGCAAGACCTCGCTGCTGGATTACATCCGCAAGGCGAAGGTGGCATCCGGCGAGGCGGGTGGTATTACCCAGCATATCGGTGCCTACCATGTGGAAACCGGCCACGGCATGATTTCCTTCCTCGATACGCCCGGCCACGCCGCCTTCACCTCAATGCGGGCGCGCGGTGCCCAGGCCACGGATATCGTGATCCTGGTAGTTGCTGCGGATGACGGTGTGATGCCACAGACCGAGGAAGCGGTGAAACACGCGCGCGCAGCCAAGGTACCGTTGATCGTGGCGATCAACAAGATGGACAAGGAAGGCGCAGATCCGGATCGGGTCAAGAACGAGTTGGCGGGCAAGGATGTTATCCCCGAGGACTGGGGTGGTGACACCCAGTTTATTGAGGTCTCCGCCCACACGGGTGACGGTATCGACGATCTGCTGGATGCGGTTTTGTTGCAGGCGGAAGTACTGGAACTGCAGGCGGCACGGGATGTGCCGGCGCAGGGCATCGTCATCGAGTCGCGGCTGGACAAGGGCCGGGGCCCCGTGGCCTCGCTGCTGGTACAGAGCGGCACTTTGCGCCAGGGCGATATCGTCCTGGCAGGGCTGCAGTACGGCCGGGTGCGCGCCATGCTGGACGAAAACGCCCAGCCGGTTACGACCGCCGGCCCCAGTATCCCGGTGGAGATTCTGGGCCTGGACGGTACGCCGGATGCCGGTGACCTGTTTGCGGTCGTCGAAAGCGAGAAGCGTGCCCGTGAAGTGGCTACTTTCCGCCAGGACAAGACCCGGGAATCCAAGCTGCAGCGTCAGCAGGCGGCCAAGCTCGACAATATGTTCGAGAGCATGACCGCGGGCGAGAAGAAAACGCTCAATGTGGTTATCAAGACCGATGTACGCGGCTCGCTGGAAGCTATTCAGTCGGCGCTGCTTGACCTGGGTAATGAAGAAGTACAGGTCAACATCGTTTTTGGCGGCGTCGGCGGTATTGCCGAGACCGACATCAACCTGGCGATTACATCGCGTGCCGTCGTGTTTGGTTTCAATGTACGGGCGGATAACGCGGCCCGGCGCCTGGTCGAAAGCGAAGGCGTCGATATGCGCTACTATAATGTCATTTACGACCTGATTGACGACGTGAAAGCGGCGCTGACCGGGATGCTGGCACCGGAGATGCGTGAGCAGATCCTCGGCATCGCCGAAGTGCGCGATGTCTTCCGTTCACCGAAGTTCGGCCTGATTGCAGGCTGCATGGTAACCGAGGGCACGGTGTATCGTTCGCGGCCGATCCGGGTCCTGCGTGATAACGTGGTGATCTACCAGGGCGAACTCGAGTCTCTGCGTCGCTTCAAGGAAGAAGCCAACGAAGTCCGCAACGGTGTGGAGTGCGGTATCGGCGTCAAGAACTACAATGACGTAAAGGTCGGTGACCTGATTGAAGTCTTTGAAGTGAAGGAGATTGCCCGTTCTCTCTAGACGGGCAAGCAACTTATGGCCAAAGAGTACAGTCGCACCCAGCGCGTTGCGGACTATTTGCAGCGCGAGCTTGCCCAACTGATCCAGCGGGAGCTTCGTGATCCGCGCATCGGTATGGTCAGTATTACCAGCGTCGACGTCAGCCGCGATATGGGTTACGCCAAGGTGTATTTTACCCGGCTGGGCAGCGATTCCGCTGAAGAGGCAAAAGAGACTGCTGAAGTACTTAACAAGGCGGCCGGGTTTTTGCGTAGCCAGGTGTCCCGGGACAGCAGCATGCGCAGTGTGCCGCAGCTGAGATTTTATTTTGACGCCAGTGTAGACCGAGGTCGGGAGCTGGAAGACCTCATCCGTCGCGCTGCCGATTCCGACCGTGACCTGGGTTTGCGCGAAGACGACGCCGGCGAGGAAAAGTAATGGCGAGGCAGCGCCGGGGCCGCCTGGTCGATGGTATTCTGGTGTTGGACAAGCCGTTGGGGATAAGCTCCAACAGGGCACTGCAGTGCGTCAAGCGGTTATACACGGCGGCGAAGGCCGGCCACACCGGCAGCCTGGATCCATTGGCCACCGGGGTTTTGCCCTTGTGTTTTGGAGAGGCGACCAAGTTTTCGCAGTACCTGCTGGATGCCGACAAGGCCTATACCAGTACCTTTGTATTGGGAGAGCGCAGAAGTACCGGTGACGCCGAGGGTGAAGTGCTGGCTGTTCACGATGCCGGCGGTTTGACCGAAGCCGAAGTGAATGCCGCACTGGTGGCATTTCGGGGCGAGATCGAGCAGATACCATCAATGTATTCTGCCATCAAGCACGAGGGACAGCCGCTGTATAAACTGGCCCGCAAGGGCCTGGAAGTGGAGCGCAAGCGCCGCCGGATAACGGTTTTCGAGCTGCAACTGCGGGCATTTCGTCCCGGCGAGAGAGCCGAGATTGATGTGTATATCGAGTGCAGCAAGGGTACGTATGTGCGCTCGATCGCCGAGGACCTGGGCGAAGCCCTGGGTTGCGGCGGCCATGTCAGTGCCTTGCGGCGCACCAGGGCGGGGCCTTTTACACTGGAGGACAGCGTCACCCTGGAAACACTGGAGGCGCTCAGGAATAATGATCAGCAGTCCGCGATGGATGAGCTGCTGATGCCGGCAGACACGGTGCTGGGGGGCTTGCCCCTGGTGCGCCTGACTGAATCCGGTGGGTTTTACCTGCGCCAGGGCCAGCCGGTACTGGTGCCAAACGCGCCTCAAAATGGTATGGTGCGCGTCGCGCTGGAAACTGGTGAGTTTCTGGGTGTAGGAGAAATGTTGGACGATGGGCGCGTTGCGCCGCGTCGACTGATAGTCACCTCGGGGTGACGCGAACCTGTCTGTAAATCTGCACGGACAGGCTCTTTTTATTCATGGTCGCTGGGCTACCAAAGGCTCGGCGGCAAGGGCAGATTAAATAAAGGAAACAGACATGGCTTTATTAGTTGAGAAGAAAGCGGAAATCGTTAAAGAGTACCAGACAAGTGAAGGTGACACCGGGTCTCCGGAAGTTCAGGTTGCACTGCTGACAGCAAACATTATTCAGCTGCAGAGTCACTTTCAGGAACACAAGCACGACCATCATTCCCGTCGCGGTCTGATCCGTATGGTCAACCAGCGCCGCAAGCTGCTGGATTACCTGAAGCGCAAGAACGTTGCGCGTTACACCGATCTGATCAAGCGACTCGGTCTGCGTCGATAAGCGCTACCACATACCGGGGCCATGTGCCCCGGTAGTCATATATAGAATTGGAGAAACATAGTGAATCCAGTAACAAAAACATTTCAGTACGGTGGCCAGACGGTCACTCTGGAAACCGGCCGAATCGCCAGGCAGGCGACGGGCGCGGTTCTGGTGACCATTGAAAATACCGCAGTCCTGGTGACCGTTGTCGCCGAGAGAACCGCCAAGCCGGGTCAGCCCTTTTTTCCGCTCGGCGTGCATTACGGCGAAAAAACCTATGCGGTCGGCAAGATACCCGGCGGTTTTTTCAAGCGTGAAGGCCGCCCCAGCGAAAAGGAGACGCTCACCTCGCGTCTCATCGACCGTCCCATTCGCCCGCTGTTCCCGAAAGGCTTCATGAACGAAGTGCAGGTCATCTGTTCGGTGATGTCCGCGGACAAGCAGGTTGACCCCGATATCGCGGCGATGATCGGCACCTCGGCGGCACTGGCGATTTCCGGTTGCCCGTTCAATGGCCCCATCGGTGGTGCCAGGGTTGGCTTTACCGAAGAACGCGGTTACATGCTGAACCCGACCTATGCCGAACTGGCCGACAGCAAGCTCAACATGGTTGTTGCCGGTACCGCCGACGCGGTACTCATGGTCGAGTCGGAAGCGAAAGAACTGTCTGAAGACCAGATGCTGGGCGCGGTGCTGTTTGCGCACCAGGAAATGCAGGTGGTTGTGCAGGCAATCAATGAACTGACCGCAGAAGCGGGCAAGCCGCGCTGGGACTGGCAGCCCGCCGAGTTTCCGGAAGGCCTGGTCGAAGCGGTTGAACAACAGGTCAAGAACGAGCTGGGTGAAGCGTATCGTATCACTGAGAAAGCCATTCGTTATGACCGTGTGAGCGAAATTCGCAACGCCTGTGTTGAAGCACTGGCAGTAGAAGGCGGCCCGTCCGCTGACGACGTCAAGGATGTCTTCAAAAGCGTTGAGAAGAACCTGGTTCGCAAGCGTATTCTTGCCGGTGAGCCACGTATCGATGGCCGTGATACCCGGACCGTTCGCGCTATCGCCTGTGAAGTGGATATCCTGCCAAAAGTACACGGGTCAGCGCTGTTCACCCGGGGTGAAACCCAGGCGATTGGTGCTGTCACGCTGGGGTCCACCCGCGATAGCCAGATCATCGACGCCCTGGAAGGCGAGCGCCGCGATCCGTTCATGCTGCATTACAACTTCCCTCCCTACTCCGTAGGCGAAGCCGGCCGGGTTGGTTTCACCAATCGTCGCGAAGTGGGCCACGGTCGTCTTGCCCGTCGCGGCCTGGCGGCAGTGCTGCCCAGTGAAGAAGCGTTCCCGTATACCATTCGCCTGGTGTCCGAAATCACCGAATCCAACGGCTCCAGCTCCATGGCGTCGGTCTGTGTCGGCTCCCTGGCAATGATGGCAGCGGGCGTACCTTTGAGCGCCCCGGTTGCCGGTATCGCCATGGGCCTGGTCAAGGAAGGCAACCAGTTTGCTGTGCTGACCGACATTCTCGGTGATGAAGATCACCTGGGTGACATGGACTTCAAGGTGGCCGGTACTGCCGCGGGCGTGACCGCCCTGCAGATGGACATCAAGATCGAAGGTATCAACGAGCAGATCATGGACATTGCTCTGCAACAGGCGCAACAGGCCCGTTTGCACATTCTGGGACAGATGAACACGGTACTGGCCTCTGCACGTACCGTAACGTCCGAGAATGCACCGAGCATGATCACCCTCAAGGTTGATGCGGACAAGATCCGTGACATCATCGGTAAGGGCGGTGCCACCATCCGCGCCATCACCGAGGCCTCTGGTGCCACCGTGGACATCGACGACAGCGGTACCGTGCGTGTGTTTGGCCAGGACCAGGCATCGCGTGATAAAGCGGTAGCAATGATCGAGGAAATCACCGCGGAAGCGGAAGTTGGCGCAGTCTACCGGGGCACCGTTGCCCGGATCGTGGACTTCGGCGCATTCGTCAATATCCTGCCCGGCAAGGATGGCCTGGTACACATCTCCCAGATCGCGAATGAGCGGGTGGAAAATGTGTCAGATCACCTGAAGGAAGGCCAGGAAGTGGACGTGAAGGTTCTCGATGTCGACCAGCGTGGTCGCATCAAGCTGTCCATCAAGGAGCTGCTGGAAGAAACCGACACCGGCAGCGCTGAAGCTACAGAGGAAACCGACGAGAGCTGAACCTCTCGCCGGCACCAAAAAAGGGGGGTACCAAACGGTATCCCCCTTTTTTTTGCTATCGGGTAGAGCAGCAGGCTCCCCCTCCTGGTGGATGCCGAAGAATTGCCGTTATTTTTTGGTGGGGAGTGGTTTCGGTGACGATACAGTACACTGGTGGAAGCCGTCGCAGCTGCATGGTATTGAGTGAACAGTATTGCGTGATGCAATGACGCCCTCTGGAAGCGAGTCGTCAGCGTAACCGGTAACAAGACACGAGGAACGAGCAATGAATGGTGCAGAGAGCTTGATTACGACCCTGGTGAATAGCGGGATAGATACGTGCTTTACCAATCCCGGAACCTCGGAAATGCATTTCGTGGCGGCCCTGGACGAGGTCGAGGGCATGCGTGCCGTGCTGTGCCTGTTTGAGGGTGTTGTCAGCGGTGCCGCCGATGGTTATGCACGCATGGCGGGAAAGCCGGCTGCGACCTTGTTACACCTTGGCCCGGGCCTTGGCAATGCCCTGGCCAATATCCACAATGCCAAAAAAGGCCATATCCCCATGGTCAATATCGTCGGCGATCACGCTACTTACCACCTGGCTTACGATGCGCCGCTCACGTCTGATATTGCCGGTATAGCCGCTACCGTGTCGCACTGGGTGCACTCCTCACCAGGCCCGGAGAAGATTGCCGGTGACGCCGCCGAGGCAGTGCGCCAGGCCGGGCTGGACCGGGTTGCGACCCTTATACTGCCGGCAGACGTGTCCTGGGGGGACAATCCTGCCGGGGCTGCTGCAGCGATAACCATTTCCGGTCCGGAAATGGTGCCGGCGGAGCGCCTGCAGCAGGCGGTTGCAATGCTGCGCTCGGGCAAGCGCACGGTAATCATGATTGGCGGTCGCGAGGTCACCGGCGAGCAGACCCTGCTGTTGAGCCGGATTGGCAAGGCCACCGGCGCGCGGGTGATGACCGAGACATTCCCCTCCCATGTTCGCCGGGGCGCGGGTACCGGGGTCGTGGAGCGCCTGCCCTATCTCGCCGAGCTGGCCATTGACCAGCTCAAGGATACCGAGCAACTTATTTTACTGGGCGCGGATGCCCCCGTGTCGTTTTTTGCCTACCCGGACGTACCCAGCGTCATTGCTCCCGAAGGGTGCGAAGAACTGGTTCTCGCGGAACCCGATGAGGATATTCAGCAGGCACTCGAAGCCTTGCTGGAACAGCTCGACGCGATTCACGTTGCGCCTGACGTTCACCCTCTGGAAGTCCCTGCACTGCCCTCAGGCGCACTCGATGTGAGCTCCATAGCGCAGGCGTTGTCCCATTGCCTGCCGGAAAATGCCATTGTCGTGGACGAGGGGATTACCTCCGGCCTGGCCTGTTTCCCAATGACCGCCAATGCCCGTTCCCATGATTGGCTGAACCAGACCGGTGGTTCCATCGGCTGGGGCCTGCCTACTGCCGTAGGTGCTGCCGTCGCCTGCCCCGAGCGCGAAGTGATCTGCCTTGAAGGTGATGGCAGTGCGATGTACACCATCCAGGCGCTATGGACGATGGCCCGGGAGCAGCTTGATATCACCGTGGTGATCTTCAATAATCGCAAATACAGTATTCTCGAGCTGGAGTTTGCGCGCACCGGCGCGCGTGGCGGCAAACCCGGGCCCAAGGCGGCGAGTTCACTGGATATAGGGTCACCGGATATGGACTTCGTTGCCATGGCGCAGGGGATGGGTGTTACCGCCACTTGCGCCCTGACAGCCGAGGACTTTGGTGCCCAGCTTACTGAAGCACTGGCGGACGCTCGGCCACGGTTGATTGATGCCCGGATAGCGCCGCTGCAATTGGGTTAACTCTCCGGGTGCACGCGATTGGCCACCAGGTGGTCAACCACTGACGGGTCGGCGAGGGTGCTGATATCCCCCAGGTTGCCGACCTCGTTTTCGGCGATTTTGCGCAGGATGCGGCGCATGATTTTCCCGGACCGCGTTTTGGGCAGCCCGGGTGCCCACTGGATCACATCCGGCTTGGCAATGGCCCCGATTTCCGTCGCACAGAGTGCTACCAGCTCAGCGCGCAGCGATTCCGAGGGCTCCACTCCATCCATCGGGGTGACGAAGCAGTAGATGCCCTGGCCCTTGATGTCGTGGGGGTAGCCCACCACGGCGGCCTCGGCGATATCCTCATGTAACACCAGTGCGCTCTCGATTTCGGCGGTTCCCATGCGGTGCCCGGAGATGTTGAGCACATCGTCTACCCGGCCGGTAATCCAGTAGTAGCCGTCCTGGTCCCGGGTGGCTCCATCGCCGGTAAAATAATAACCGGGATAATGGCTGAAATAGGTCTCGACCATGCGTTGATGATCGCCATAGATGGTGCGGATCTGGCTTGGCCAGGAGGACTTTATGACCAGGTAGCCGGCACCGGCGCCCTCGATTTCGGCGCCCCCTTCATCAAGCAGGGCAAGTTCAACACCAAACATGGGCATGCTGGCGGCGCCGGGCTTGAGGTCGGTTGCGCCAGGCAGGGGGGTGATCATCTGGGCGCCGGTTTCAGTCTGCCACCAGGTATCCACGATCGGGCAGCGGGAATCTCCCACGACCCGGTAATACCATTCCCAGGCTTCCGGGTTGATCGGCTCGCCGACCGAACCAAGCAGGCGCAGGCTGTCCCGGGAGCTGCGCTTGACCGGCGCGTCCCCCACGGCATGAAGGGCCCGGATAGCGGTGGGGGCGGTGTAAAAGGTATTTACCTGGTGCTTGTCCACGATCTCCCAGCAGCGGCCCGCATCCGGGTAGGTGGGAACTCCCTCGAACATCAGCGAGATGGCGCCGTTGGCCAGGGGGCCATACAGGATATAGGTGTGACCGGTTACCCAACCGACATCCGCGGTACACCAGAAGACTTCACCTTCGCGGTAGTCGAATGTGTATTTGAAGGTCATCGCTGCCTGTAGCAGGTAGCCGCCGGTGGTATGCAGGACCCCTTTGGGCTTGCCGGTGGAACCCGAGGTATAGAGAATGAACAGAGGGTCCTCTGCATCCATGAGTTCCGGCGAACACTCACGTGCGACCTCTGTCGTGGCCTCGTGGTACCAGATGTCGCGGCCTTCCTGCCACGCCTGTGTGGAACCGGTTACCCGCACTACCAGGCAGGTATGAACGTTGGGACAGGAGGTCAGTGCGGTATCGACATTGGTCTTCAGGGGCACAACCTTGCCACCCCGGCGACCCTCGTCAGCGGTGATGACCGTGCGGCAGTCCGCATCCAGGATACGGTCGGTAATGGCAGTGGGGGAAAAGCCGCCGAATACCACGGAATGGATGGCACCGATGCGCGCACAGGCGAGCATGGCGTAGGCTGCCTCGGGAATCATCGGCATGTAGATACACACTCGATCACCCTTACCGACCCCCCGTGCCCGGAGCACGTTGGCCAGTCGGCAGACCCGCTCGTGCAGCTGGGAGTAACTGATATGTTCGCTGTCGGCGGGATTGTCGCCCTCCCAGATCAGCGCGGTCTGCCCGGCCCGCTCGGGCAGGTGTCGATCGATGCAGTTGTAGCTGACATTGAGTTTGCCGCCGCCAAACCAGCGCGCTTCGCCCTTGCTGAAATCACCCTCAACCACGGTATGCCAGGGCTGGTCCCAGGACAGGAACTCAGTTGCCATGTCGGCCCAGAAGCCGTCCCGATCATCAATCGAACGCTGGTACAGTGCGGCGTAGGTCTTCGCATTGATATGCGCGTCGGCAAAATGGGGGGGAACCGGGTGGATGGGAAACTCGGACATGGGCAACGCTCTCTGCTGTTTTATTACTGGAGAGCGGATAATACTATCCTTGCTCACAGGTGCAAGCGAAGGGCCCCGGTTCAGGGGGAGGCGAGCATGCCCCAGTCCGATACCGGGTTCAGCGCCAGGCGAACATTATCAATCAGGCGGGTAGAGCCCAGGCGTGCCGCGGCCAGGATGGCAATTTCTTCGGTGTTCTCGTTAACCGCGCGCAAAGTACGTGCATCACGTATGGCAAAGTAGTCGGGCTCAAAGCCCGCCTGTAACAACTGCATCCGGGCGTGGGATTCCAGCTGCAGGAAGTTGTCGAAACCACAGGCAATGGCATCCCGACAGCTGAGCAGGGTAGCGTGAATCAAAGGCGCAACCCGTCGCTGTTCGGGGGTGAGGAAGCTGTTGCGCGAGCTTTTGGCAAGCCCGTCAGTATCACGCGCGGTGGCGACACCTTCAATTCGCACGGGAATACACAGGTCCTTGACCATTTTGCGGACAATGGACAATTGCTGGAAATCCTTCTCCCCGAATACCGCTATGGTCGGCTGGACAATGTTGAACAGTTTGTTGACGACAGTGGTAACACCGGTGAAGTGACCGGGACGGCTGGTGCCGCAGAGGGTTTCTGAGAGATCCGGCACCTGCACCTGGGTTTGCAAATCCATGCCTTCGGGATAGATATCGGCCGCTCCGGGTATAAACAGGAACTGCACACCCTCTGCGAACAGTTTTTCCTTGTCGGCCGCTAGAGTTCGGGGGTAGGCATCCAGGTCTTCACTGGGACCGAATTGCAGGGGATTGACAAAAATACTGACCACGACAATGTCGCAAAGGCTGCGAGCGTGGCGTGTGAGATCCAGGTGTCCCTCGTGCAAATTGCCCATGGTGGGCACAAACGCGATGGTCTGGCCCTGTTGCCGGCAGTCCCGGAGTGCTGTCTGCAGCTGTGTAATACTGGTAAAAGTTCTCATATCTATATAACCCCCGCAGTACGGAAAGGGTGACACGAGACCGGAACAATCTGGTCGTCAGGCTTCATCAACTGCTGACAGTATGATGGAAGGTTGGGCAGTATGCCCCATGGGTAGATGGCCAGCAACGGATTTTCGCTGAAAGTTCGCCGCTTTTTGTTACCAAACAACCCGTTACTGATGGTCGTAACATCGTTGTATGTGAGCGCTCACTGCTATGGGAGGTCTTGCTAAAGGTAGGTGTGTTCGTCGCGGGGATACTCGCCCGCTTTCACTGCGGCGACGAAGGCCTGCAACGCGCTCTGGATAGTGTTTTGTCCTTCCATGAAGTTTTGCACGAAGCGGGCACTGTGCTGGGATAGCCCCAGCAGATCGTGCATCACCAGTACCTGGGCATCCGTGCCGGCGCCCGCGCCAATACCGATAACCGGGATATCCAGCTTTTCACTGATGTCGGTCGCCAGGTGGGCCGGGATACATTCCAGCACCAGCAGGCTGGCTCCGGCATCCTGGATCTCCACGGCATCCGCGAGGATGGACTTGGCCTCCTTGGGGGTGCGGCCCTGTACGCGAAAACCACCGAGCGCGTTAACCGATTGCGGAGTGAGACCAAGGTGCGCGCAGACCGGGATGCCGCGCTCAACCAGTTTCGAGATGGTGTCGGATAGCCAGGTGCCTCCCTCCATCTTGACCATCTGCGCACCCGCTTGCATGAGCCGGGTTGCATTGGTCATCGCCTGTTTGGGATTGGCGTAGGTCATGAAAGGCATGTCGGCTATGACCAGCGAGTTGGGATTGCCACGACACACGCACTGGGTGTGATATTCCATATGCTCGACGGTAACCGGGATAGTGCTGTCGTGACCCTGCAGGACCATGCCCAATGAGTCGCCGACCAGAATAGTCTCTGCCCCGGCTTCGGAAACCAGGCGTGAGAAGGTCGCATCATAGGCCGTTATGCAAACGAACTTGTCCCCGGAGGCCTTCATCTTATCCAGGGTACTGATGGTGATTTTGCCCATGCGCTTAACTATCCAAAAAACGTGGGGTTGAAGTAATGGCGACCGCTGCGGATATCCAGCAGGTAATCCACCAGATGCCGATAGTCCTGGTCGTCATTGGCGAGATCTATCTCGCTGGCATTGACTATCAATAGCGGAACGCCATCGTAATACAGAAAAAACTCACTGTACACTTCGTTCAAGCGCTCGAGATAGTCGCGCCCCAGAGCCCGTTCATGAGCTATGCCGCGGTCATTGATGCGCGATAGCAATACATTGGTGGGTGCCTGGAGATACACCACCAGGTCCGGCTGTGGCGGGTCGATCAGTAATTGCCGGTAGACACGCTGGTACAGGTCAAACTCGTCCCGGTCCAGATTGACCCTGGCAAACAGGGGGTCCTTTTCAATCAGGAAGTCTGCAACCCTGACAGGTGAAAAAATATCCGCCTGGCGCATGTCACTGATCTTTTGCGCGCGCTGGAACAGGAAAGACAACTGGGTTGCCAGTGCCGCCTCCTTGGGGTTGCGATAAAATCGTTCCAGAAACGGATTGCGCTCGGCGTCCTCGAGCAGGGTGTCATAGTTGAAGGTGGCCGCGAGACGTTTCGCCAGCGTGGTTTTGCCAACGCCGATGGGGCCTTCTACCGCGATGAATGCCGGTGGTGTGCGTCCCTTCAGGTCAACACTGGTCGGTGTAGGTTCATTTCTCAAGGCCCGGGCTCCGGTCTCTGCTGAAGATGATAATCAAGTACGGTCTGGTCGCGTTCCAGTCCCTGCTTCGGGCAGGCTGCCAACAGGGCGCCAAGAGTAACCCCAGACGGTAGCAGCCGGTGCTTATCGCAGATCTCAGCGAGAGGATAAAGTACGAAGTGGCGTTGTGCCATGGCCGGGTGCGGAACCTGTAGCCTGGGCGTACTGATGGCCTGGTCCCCGAACAGCAGTATATCGAGATCAATTGGCCGTGGACCCCAGCGCACAGTGCGTTCGCGCCCCTGGACTTTCTCTATCGCCTGGAGCGTGTCCAGCAGTTCCTCGGGGCCAAGTTCTGTCGTCATGGCCAGTACGGCGTTGAGATAATCGGGCTGCTCACCGGGGCCGACGGCTGTGCTGTTGTAGACGGAAGAGCCGGCGATGATCCGAGATTTTTCCAACCTTGCCATTGCATTTACCGCAGCCTGCAGCTGCCGGGCCGGATGCCCAAGGTTACTGCCCAGCGCAATGTAGGCGACCGGCATCAGTCTGCCGAGGGGCGGCGCTTGCGGGGCCGGCGGCGTCGGGTACGCTCCGGTGGCGTGTGGTCAACGGTGGCCTGTAATTGCTGCGTCGAAGGGAGTTCCTGGAACTCTGTCCACCAGCTGCCGACGTCACCGGTATCCTCGCCCGCCAGCTCTCGCAGGAGCAGGAAATCATAAGCTGCCCGGAAACGGCGATTCTGCACCAGCTCCTCTGCCTTGCGGCCCTTGCGTCGCTCCAGCTTATGCTGAAACTCCCATATTTCGCGCATCGGCATGCTGAAACGCCGGGGAATTGAGAGTGTGCCCATGGCGCCGGCAATGACCTGTTGGGAGGCATTGTGCATGGCGGCTACCGGGGGGTCGCCGCGGTCGTGCAGCTGGTCTGCCAGGCGGTCTGCCACGGGCCATAACAACGCCGCCAGGAGAAAGGCCGGTGTCACTGTCTTGCCGTCCTGAATGCGTCTGTCGGTGCTGTTCATGGCCGCCTCGACCAGCGCCATTGCCACCTTGTCCTGGCGTATTTCGTAGTCACTGTCGGGGAACAGGTAGCGCAGCAGGTCATGGGCGAGCAGTTGCTCGAGCGTGCGCCCAGCATAGCCCGCAAAAAACAGCTTCAGGAATTCGTCGAACAGGCGCGCCGGCGGTATCTCACCCAGCAGCCGCGCGCAACGCGGAATGGCATCGGCCGTGTCCTGGTCGATATCAAACTGTAACTTGGCCGCAAAGCGCACTGCGCGAAGCATCCGTACCGGATCTTCCCGAAAACGTACCTCCGGGTCGCCAATGATGCGGATGTTGCGACGCTCTATATCCCGCATGCCGTTGACGTGATCGTAGATTTCAAAGGAGGCGGAATCGTAGTAGAGGGCATTCACCGTCAGGTCGCGGCGCACGGCGTCTTCCTCGAGCGTACCAAATACATTGTCGCGCAGCAGCAGCCCCTTGTCGGACTGCCGCGAATGGCTGGAGGCCTTGCCCTTGCCCGGAGTGGAATCGGAGTCGTGATGGCCGCGAAAAGTGGTCACTTCAATGACCTCGCGGCCAAAGCTGACATGCACAATGCGGAAGCGCCGACCGATAATGCGGGAGTTGCGGAAGACGGCGTGGACCTCCTCGGGCGTGGCATCCGTGGCAATATCAAAGTCCTTTGGATGGCCCCCAGCAACAGGTCCCGCACCGCGCCTCCGACAAGGTAGGCCTGGTGCCCGCTGTTGCGTAGTCGCGACATGACCTTGAGGGCGTTGTCGCTGATGTTTTTACGGGATATGCAGTGCTGATCCCTGGGGATGACCTTCAAGCCTTGACTGCCTTGTGAGGAAGCTGAAACTCGGCGCAGTCTAGCACACATGCGTGCCCAAAGTGACGATTTGGGGGATAGCTCATACATAGCAGGGCTCAAACATAAGGAGACAGGGAAAACAGCGTTTTCCCCATCCAGGTCTCACGTGCGGATTATTGTTATGCAGCCATGCTTTTATATTATTGGCGCATTGAGGTCAGGAAATTGAAGGGGAAAGTTTCTTCCCCATCCAGGTCCATAGTGACTCTGTTATTTTTATTGCGGCTGTTTGTTATTCTTATTTAACTTGCCGGTTAATATATTGCAGAGTGCGTGCCAGAAAATGCTTTTTTCAATGAAAACAAATAGTTAAAAATTTCTGGATGGTTTTCAGATGTCGTAAATCAAGGGAGTTGTTACGGTTTTACTCCGATGCCTGTTACATGCGCGCAATGCGGTAACGCTCAGGATACTGCTTTACGGCTACGGCCGGGCAGACCAGAGGTCTTCTTGCGGGGAATTTCAAAGCGCTGGCGTCGCTCCCAAAGACACTTGCGGCTGATCCCGAGTTTCTGCGCCAGCTCTGTTTCACTCATTGAGTCCTGGTGCTCCAGCACAAAGCGCTGGAAATAGTCTTCCAGCGAAAGGTCTTCAGCAGGGTCCGAGGTTATATTGCGCGGCGTATGGTGGGCCACAGTATGAATGCCGTGGCTGCCGCGAATGCGGTTGATATTGACCAGTTCAAGGTCTATGCCCAGGGCCTCATTGTCGATTTCACTGCTGTCCGACAAGACCACGGCACGCTCAATGGCATGCTCCAGCTCGCGTACATTGCCGGGCCACTGGTAGGTGGTGATAGCCTGGATCGCCTTGGGAGAGAGTTCCATTTCGCCTTTGCCCAGACGCTCTGCCTGGACCTGTAGCAGGCGCTCGGCCAGGTGCAGTATATCCTTGCCGCGTTCGCGCAGGGCGGGCAGCATCAGGCGTAGAACGTTAATGCGGTAGTACAGATCCTGGCGAAACAGGCCCTCAGCCGACAGGCTGTGCAGGTTGCGGTGGGTCGCACAAATCAGTCGTACGTTGACCTTGCGGGAATGCACGGACCCGATGCGACGGATTTCGCCTTCCTGAATGAATCGCAGCAGACGGGCCTGGGCCTCCATCGGCAGCTCCCCAATCTCATCGAGAAACAGAGTGCCGCCGTCTGCAGCCTCGATGAGGCCCATGCGACTGGCGTTGGCGCCAGTGAAGGCGCCTTTTTCGTAGCCGAACAGTTCCGATTCAATCAGGGTGTCGGGGATCGCCGCACAGTTGACACAGATAAGCGTCTTGTCGGCCCGTTTACTGTGCTGGTGCACACTGCGTGCCACCAGTTCCTTGCCGGTACCGGTTTCGCCAAGCACCAGTACGGTGGAGTCCGTGGGAGCCATTTTGCGGATATGGGTGGCCAGCGTCATCATCGCAGGGCAATTGCCGATCATTCCGGCGAGCCGGTGTTCGCTTCCCGGAGGAGGGCTTTGCGGGCTGTTGGCCGCGCGCGTGGTGGGGTGGTCGGCGATGATGCGCTCGACCGCGGAGATCATGTCGCCGTGATCGAAAGGCTTGGCGATATAATCAACCGCCCCCATGCGCATGGAGTCTACCGCAGAACGCAGGCTGGCATAGCTGGTCATAATCAGCACCGGCACATCGCCGGCTTTCTTGATCAGGTCCGTACCCGGCGCGCCGGGGAGGCGCAGATCGGAAATGACCAGGTCAAAATCGCTGAGAATATGCTTGGACTCCGCTTCCTGTACGGATGCGGCCTCGGCAACGCTGTAGTCGTTGCGCTCGAGTAGTCGTCGCAGAGCCGTCCTGATGACCGACTCGTCTTCCACCACAAGTATTTTCTGCATAAAGTGTTACCTTCCGGGAACGTACGACACAACATACCCTGCCTGTTACTTTTTTTCCAGTCGCGGTATAGACAGCATGCTTGCCCCGGGTTACACCTGAAACAGGCTGTCGTACTGGCAGACGGGTAATTGCAGGCAGATTCGAGTTCCGGCGGCGGGCGGCGGCCCCAGGGGGCTCTGGATCTGCACGCTGCCGCCCATGTCGTCCATGATGCTGTAAACCAGCGCCAAGCCCAGGCCGGTGCCCTCGCCGGGCTCCTTGGTGGTGAAAAAAGGCTCGAACACCTGGTTTTGCAGCTCAATCGGTATGCCACAGCCCTGGTCCTCTACCTCTATCAAGGCCCGGCTGTCGCTGACTGAAGCGCTGACCACTACCCGACCGCCGTTTTCGCTGGCATCGCGGGCGTTACCCAGCAGGTTGACGAATACCTGCAACAGACGTTGGGCATCGGCGAGTACCAACAGTTCCCGGTCACAGTGATTTTCGAAATCCAGCGCCTTGGCCTGGCGGTCAAGCTGCAGCAGATGGATGGCTTCATCAACGCAGTCGGCCAGGTTGCAGGGCTCCAGTCGAACATCGCCGGCACCGGATCCGGCGTGGGAAAAATTGACCAGCGAGTCCACAATGCGGCTGACGCGTTCAGTCTGTTTGAGAATGTCCCGTGCGGTTTCGTGCACCTCTTCGGGGTCTTCTTCGTATTCCAGATTTTGCGCCAGGCAGGCGATGCCGGTAATGGGGTTGCCGATTTCATGGGCGACCCCGGCCGCCAGGCGGCCTATGGAAGCGAGTCGTTCACTGTGCAGTAATTCCTGTTCCAGTAGTTCGTAGTCCGAGATGTCCTCGATCAGTACGATCTGGTCGCCGTCCTGGTCGCCGCCCGCGCTGGCCTTGTGCATGCTGATCCAGCGCGACCCTCCTTCGCCCAGGGTCACTTCCCGCTTGAGGATCGTATCGGCATCTTCATAGAGGAAATTAGTGATGATCTCCCGCCAGGGCGTTGGCAGCGACGACAGTAATGAGCCGAGCACGGTAGACGAGGCGATGCCCGTGATGCGCTGCATGCTTCTGTTCCACAGCAGCAGCTCACCGTCATTGGTCAGTGAGCACACGCCGATCGGCAAATTGTCCAGGGTCTGGCGATAGTGGCGACGCAGATTGTCCAGCTCAGCGGCGAGCCCGGTAAACTGTCCGCCAGCCTGGTCCAGCCGGCGCTCAATCAGGAAAATGTCCCCACCAGTGCCGCCGGGTTTATTGGCGAAGGGAATGCAGCGATTGACGATACCGAAAGCTACCGCCGGCCCCAGCAGCCCGGACAGGTTTGCCTCAATGCGGCTGCGCAGGCGGCGCAGGGCATAGGGCCGTGTTTCATCCTCGTTGAACTGTAATTCCCGTAGCGCCCGTGCGACTTCGGCATGCGCCGTGGCCTCGCCCAGCCCCGCCGCCAGCTGCTGGCTGAATTCGCCGGCACTATGTACCGTGAGAGTCCGTCTCGACGGCCGGCTGAGTAAATCCATCGAGCAGATTTCCGCGGCCACGCGCTCTTCTTCAGTCGTGGTAGTCAGCAGCGATACCACGATAAACAGTGCCAGATTGGCACCCAGAGCCATGATGCTGGCCACTGCCCAGGCATTGTCGCCGTGACTGAACCATCGGCCGGCGATCATTGCCAGCCACGAAGGCTGCTCAATGCCCATTACCGGCAGCAGCATGAGCAGGAACCATAGTGCCAGGCCCACCACCAGGCCGCTGATCAGTCCCTTGCGGTTGGCGCCAGCCCAGTAGGGGGTGGCGACGATCCCCGGCAGGAACTGTACGGTGCCGGCAAAGGCTACCAGCCCCAGTTCCGCCAGACTCTGCTTACCGTTTACGGCCATGAAAAAGCCGTATCCCGCCAGGATCAGTACGGTAATCAGGCCTCTGCGTAGCCACTTAAGCTGGGAGTAAAGGCTCTGGTCACTGCGAATCGCAAGCATTTGCTGAGGCAGGATAAGGTGATTCAGGCACATGTTGGCGAGCGCCAGGGTGGCGACAATGATGGCGGTACTGGCGGCAGACAGCCCGGCAACAAAGGCCAGCGCAATAAAGCCGGGTGACTCCAGGGCCATGCCTATGGCGAGGCCGGTATAACCTGCTGGCAGGTCGTGCTCAAGACGCATGCCCGCCCAGGCCAGGGGCAATACCGGAATTGCCAGCAATAACAGGTACAGCGGCAGGCCCCAGCTGGCAGCCCGCAGATCCTGGGACTCCTTGTTCTCGGCAAAGGCCATGTGGAAGATGTGTGGCATGCAGACCGCGCCGGCAAAGAAAACCAGTAACAGTACCCGCGCAGCATCGCCGTGTAGTGGCTGCTCAATCACTGCCCTGGCTGTCGGTGTAGTAGCCAGCCAGGCGTCAAGGCCGCCAAAACCACCAAATACCTGTTGTACCGCCAGCCACATCATCACCAGCATTGCGGCGAGTTTGACCAGGGATTCAAAGGCCACGGCAGTTACCAGGCCAATGTTGCGTCGCTCTGATGTCAGGTTGCGGGTGCCAAAAAGAATGGCGAAGACAATAATAATGATGCAGAACAACAGGGCAAGGGTGTCCTGGCGCTGGACCGCGGGCATTAATCGGTCCGGCGCGCCGGCAAGAATATGAATGCTGTCGGCGACTGCCTGTATTTGTAGCGCCAGCAGGGGCATCAGGGTCAGGCACATCGCCAGGGTGATAGCGGCCCCCACCCGGTGGCTGCGAAACCGGAAAGTGAGTACGTCGGCCAGGGAGGCCAGCTGGTAGACCCGGCACAGGCGCAATAATGGCAGCAGCAGCAGTGTGCCGACCAGGAACATCAGCACCACCCCTAGATAGTAAAGCAGGTAACCGTAGCCATAGCGGTAAGCCAGTTCGAAAATGGCGTTGCTGGCCATGGCACCGGCGATGACGGCCAGGGACAGCACGTAGGTTGCCGGATGATGGGTGATACGTCGCGACAGTATGCCGCGCTCCGCAAGATGGGCAACCAGGAACAGCACCAGCAGGTAACCCACGATGGCCAACAGGATTTCGGGGAGACTAAAGCTCATCCGGGTACCTGCGGAACTGGTTCCACCACGCGGCCAGCACTGCCGCGAACCAGAGCAGGAATGGCCGGTACCAGCCGGTATCCGCCTGCCACAACCACTGCTCAATTGCGGGCAGGAAAATAAAAGCCAACCCCATTACAAGGAGCAGGGCCCGGTTAATGTACATGGTGCGAGTTCCCGTTTGCTGTGGCCATGAATACTACTGAAGCGCCGTGAGTGGGTAAAGGATATCAGGGCGCAGCGGCTATCGACATGACATGTGGCACCGCTTCCGGAGCCCAGTGTGTTGTGGCAAATGTGAGCACTGCGTCGACCTCGGTCACTTCAGTGGGGGGAGATGGCTGCTGGAGAAACGCGAGTGCCTTGCGCAGATTGGTGGTGGCATCAACATCCACCAGGGCGGGCGCATGGGTCTGTTTGCTGAGTTTGTGGCCCAGGGAATCGGTGATAAGTGGCAGGTGGCCATAGTCCGGTGCGGGGAGGCCCAGCAGCTGCTGGAGCAGGTGCTGCCGCGGGGTGGATTCCAGCAGGTCCGAGCCGCGCACCACATGGGTGATGCCCTGGGCTGCATCATCCACCACAACCGCCAGTTGGTACGCGTAAAGGCCATCCTTGCGACGCACGATAAAGTCGGTGATCCTGCGACCCAGTGGCCAGTGTTGCGGCCCCTGCCAGCGATCATGCCAGGCACTTGTAAAGTCGGGGGGCACCGCCACCCTCAGTGCACAGGGTGAACTGATCCCGGTTTGCCGCAACCGGCAGTTACCGCGGCAATCGCCGCCCGGCCCCTGTTCCCGCCGACTGCAGCTGCAGCTGAACAGCAGGCCGCTGTGTTGTAACTGCGCCAGCGCTCCGTTGTAGGCGTTGCTGCGTCGATTTTGCCACAAAACATGTTCGTCGTGATGAAGACCATGTTGTTCAAGGCTGGCGAGAATCCTGCCGGCGGCGCCGGCTTGCTCTCGCGGCGGGTCGATATCTTCCATGCGCATTAGCCATTGGCCGTCCACGCTACGCGCATCCAGCCATCCGGCGACTGCGGTAATCAGTGAGCCCAGATGCAGGGGACCGGTGGGGGACGGGGCAAAGCGCCCACGATAGGGCGCCGGGAAGCGTTCAGACATGAAGTGTTGCGACCGGCACCAGGGCCGGTCGCTGCCGTGTCTAGCCCATTTCCTGCTTTTCCTTGATCTCCGCAAGGGTTTTACAGTCAATGCACAAGGTGGCAGTGGGGCGGGCTTCCAGGCGCTTGATGCCGATTTCCACGCCGCAGGCGTCGCAGAAACCGTAGTCGTCCTGGTTGATACGCTCAATGGTGGCGTCGATTTTCTTGATCAACTTACGCTCGCGATCGCGGGTGCGCAGTTCCAGGCTGAACTCTTCTTCCTGGGTGGCACGATCAGCGGGGTCCGGGAAATTGGCTGCCTCGTCTTTCATGTGGCTCACAGTGCGATCCACTTCTTCCATGAGGTCTGATTTCCAGGCGCGCAGGATCTTGCGGAAATGCTCCCGTTGCGCCTCGTTCATGTACTCTTCGCCGCGCTTGGCCTTGTAGGGCTCAATGCTGTTGTAGCCCGTGGCTGCGGGCTTGCTTGCGCTGGCTGTTTTGGCTGACACTTTCTTTTCTGCTGCTTTAGGCATGGTCAGGTTCCCATACGGATCGGGTTTTTGAAACATTACTCACCGAAGTGAGGGCGCTGCGCCTGGGGCGCGGGCAACCAAGCGCGCAGAAACTACCAGATATCCTGCTCCTTCGCCACAAAAATTACAGGCTTTTCAATGGCGGCTAACATGCCTGCGCCGGCGTTGGTAGAATAGTAGCTGATGTGATGGCAGGTGCAGGTTTATGCAGCAAAAAAAGGGAGGCTTCCGGCTCGCAGACCGGGTGGCCGATATTGAGCCATTCCGTGTGGTTGAAGTGCTTACCCGGGCCAGGGAGTTGGCGGCCGCGGGTGGTGACATCGTCAACCTGGCCGTGGGTGCCCCGGACTTCATTACCGCAGCCCCGATTGTGGAAGCGGGTCGCAAAGCGCTTGCCGACGGCCACACCGATTATTCCCAGGCCCTGGGTTTGCCGGAACTGCGGGAGGCGCTCTCACAGCATTATCGCGTCGAGTACGGCCTTGATATTCCCGCTCGCCGCATCGTGATTACGCCGGGCGCCTCGGGTGCCCTGCTGTTGTTAAGTGCCCTGCTGCTGAACCCGGGCGATGGCATGTTGCTTGCCGACCCCGGTTATCCCTGTAACCGGCACTTCATGCGCCTGGTAGAGGGGCGCGGTCAACTGGTGCCGGTCGCGGCCGACACGCGTTACCAGTTAAACGCTGCCCAGGTGGCCGCGCACTGGCAGGCCAATACGGTAGGTGCCATGGTGGCCTCTCCCGCCAACCCCACCGGTACGGCCCTCAGTTTCGCCGAACTCAGCGCCCTGTCGGCGGCGGTGCGCGGGCAGGGTGGCCATCTCATTGTTGATGAAATTTACCACGGACTCACCTATGACGGCCCCAGCCGCTCGGTTCTGGAGGTGGATCCGCAGGCTTTTGTGGTAAACAGCTTCTCCAAATATTTCGGTATGACAGGGTGGCGTCTCGGGTGGCTGGTGGCGCCGGAAGAAGCCATTGCCGGATTGGAAAAACTGGCCCAGAACCTGTTTATTTCCATGTCGACCATGGCGCAGCATGCCGCCCTGGCCTGTTTCGAGCCGGCCACCCGCGCCATTCTGGAGGAGCGCCGGGCCATTTTTGGCCAGCGTCGCGATTTCCTGTTGCCGGCGCTGGAGAATCTGGGTTTTGAGGTGCCCTGCAAACCGGACGGTGCCTTTTACATTTACGCCAACGCTTCCCGTTTTACCGACAATGCCGAGGCCCTGTGCTGGCAATTGCTCGAGGACCATGGCGTGGCGCTGACTCCGGGTATCGATTTCGGCCACGCCGGCGCCCATACCCATCTCCGTTTTTCCTATGCCACCGGTATGGAGCGGCTGGAAGTGGCGGTAGAGCGGCTGGCAAAGGTGCTGCGCTGATGGAATTCGGAGCGTTGCTGGAGGGGCGCCTGGTACGTCGCTATAAACGGTTTCTGGCGGATGTGGCGCTCGCCAGTGGTGAGGTCATTACCGTGCATTGCCCGAATACCGGCGCCATGACCGGCTGCGCGGAAGAGGGCGCCAGGGTCTGGCTATCCCGCAGCGCCGTTGTTACCCGCAAGTATCCCCACACCTGGGAATTGGTGGAAACTGCCAGTGGAATGGCCTGTGTCCACTCGGTGGCGGCCAATCGGGTGGTGCGCGAGGGGTTCACGAGCGGCCGTATCCCCGGCTTTTCCGCTTACCCGCATATTCAGGGCGAAGTGAAATACGGTACGGGCAGTCGCGCCGATTTTCTGTTGTCGGGTACTTCCGGCCGCGTATTCGTGGAAGTGAAATCAGTCACCTTGCACCGCGATGGTGGCTCCGGGGCATTTCCTGATGCGGTCAGCGCTCGCGGTACCAGGCATCTGCGGGAACTGCAAAGCGTAGTGTCCGCCGACACCCGTGCGTTGTTGCTGTTCTGTGTGCTGCATACGGGTATTGACCGGGTGAGTGCGGCGGGAGATATAGACCCCGCCTACCGGGCTGCCCTGGTGGAGGCGATGGCGGCGGGAGTTGAGGTGCAGGCCTGGCGTGCACGCGTAGACCCGACCGGCCTGATCCTCGATTGTGCGCTGCCCTTTACCCCGGACCCGATTCCGGCTGAACAGGAGGGCGTATGCTGACAGCGGCACAACTCACCGGACAGGATGACTCCCTGTTGATTACCCTGGCTGATGGACACCGTTTGTTACCGGAGGCCGCAGTGGCGTTCAGTCGCCTGCAGGACGATGCCGCTGCGGCCGGTTTTGGTCTCGCCATTGCCAGTAGTTACCGGTCCTATGATCACCAGCGGCTCATCTGGAACCGCAAGGCCAGCGGTGAGCGCCCGGTTCACGATGATCACGGGGCGCCTGTGGCGGTGCTGGACCTGCCTCCCGTCGAGCGTGTGCAGGCCATTATGCGGTTCTCTGCCATGCCGGGTAGCTCCCGGCATCACTGGGGTACAGACCTGGATATTTATGACGCGCAGGCGGTACCTGCAGATTATCAGCTGCAACTCAGCCCGCAGGAGGTCGCGGTGGGAGGGCCATTTGATGCTCTGCATCGGTGGCTGGATGCACGCATGGCGGCGGGGCAATCCCACGGTTTTTATCGGCCTTACGGCGTGGACCGGGGTGGCGTGGCGCCGGAACGGTGGCATTTGAGTTACGCCCCGCTGGCCGCACTGTATGGCGGGCAACTGTCAGTGGAACTGCTTGAGCGTTGCTGGGATAGCGATCCGGAGGGTGTGCTGCTGCGGGATATACTGGAGGCACAGCTGCCGGACTTGCTGCTGCGCTATGTTGCGGTCAGCAGCAATTGGTGTCCGGCGCAGCAGGTGCCGGGCTAGCGATCCGCCGGTGTCAGGTTTTCAAAATTCTTCACAGAATCGCGAATTGCCTTGCGGGCTTCGTCAGAGTTGCCCCAACCATCAATCTTGACCCACTTGCCATCTTCAAGGTCTTTGTAGTGCTCGAAGAAATGCTGGATTTGCTGGATCAGCAGCGGCGGCAGATCCTCGATTTCGCGGATGTTGCGGTAGGCTTTGCTGAGCTTGTCAGTGGGCACGGCGATCAGTTTCGCATCGCCGCCCGCTTCATCTGACATGTGCAGAATGCCTACAGGACGACAGGGGATCACACAGCCACTGATTACGGTATGGGGAGTATGCACCAGCACGTCCAGCGGATCGCCGTCATCGGCGAGGGTGTTGGGTATATAACCGTAGTTGCAGGGGTAGAACATGGCGGCGGTCATGAAGCGGTCAACCATAATGGCGCCACTGTTGTGATCGACTTCGTACTTGACCGGATCAGAGTGGGCCGGTACTTCAATAATAACGTTGACCTCGTCGGGAATATTCTTCCCGGCTGGAACAAGACTCAAGCTCATGGGGTTACCTGTTGTAAGTGGTTGTTGTTTCGGGTGGCGGAGTATATCAGGCTCTGGCTAAACCTTGAATGCCGTCTTCAGCTTGCGTGGTACCGGTTCGAGTTTCAGCCGGGTATAGAGCGGCAGGCCGTTGCGGTATTCCGGGTAAGCTTCCCCATTGATCAGCGGTGCCAGGTATTCGCGCGCCGCCTCGGTGATGCCGAAGCCGTCCCTGGAAATGAAGTTGCGGGGCATTTTCTTTTCGCGATTGGCTACGTCTTTCAACGATGCTTCGCCGATATGCCAGCTGTAGCGCTTGCTCTTGCCGCGCATGATGCAGGGCATGACACCATTCTTACCTTCCAGGGCGAATTCAACCGCTGCCTTGCCCACGGCATAGGCCTGTTCGACATCGGTTTTCGAGGCGATGTGGCGCGCCGAGCGCTGCAGGTAGTCGGCGACCGCCCAGTGATACTTGTAACCCAGTTCGCTTTTCACCATGTCAGCCAGAGAGGGCGCGAGCCCCCCAAGCTGATGATGGCCAAAGGCATCGGTAACACCGGAGTCGGCAAGGAAAGTGCCGTCGGCGTGCTGTGCGCCCTCTGATGCCACGATTACGCAGTAGCCGTGACGCTTGACGGTACGCTTCACCCGCGCCAGGAACCTGGTGCGGTTAAAGGCGACCTCCGGAAACAGGATGATATGCGGTGCGTCACCGTCGTGTTCGGCGGCAAGGCCCGAGGCCGCTGCTATCCAGCCGGCGTGGCGACCCATCACTTCAAGAATGAACACCTTGGTTGAGGTCTCGCACATGGAAGCGACGTCCATTGCCGCTTCACGAGTGGAAATGGCCACGTACTTTGCCACCGAGCCGAAACCGGGGCAGGTGTCGGTCAGCGGCAGGTCGTTATCGATGGTCTTGGGAATGTGAATGGCCTGCAACGGATAGCCCATCGATTCGCTCAGCTGGGATACCTTGAGGCAGGTGTCGGCGGAGTCGCCACCCCCGTTATAAAAGAAGTAGCCGATGTTGTGTGCCTGGAACACCTCAATCAGGCGCTCGTATTCGGCGCGATTTTCTTCCAGGCTCTTGAGCTTGTGGCGGCAGGAGCCAAAAGCGCCGGCCGGTGTGGTCAGAAGCCCGTGAATGGCCGCCTTGCTTTCCTTGCTGGTGTCGATCAGGTCTTCGCGCAGGGCGCCGATAATGCCATTGCGCCCCGCATAAACCTTGCCAATCTTCCCCCGGTTGTTACGTGCAGTTTCAATCAGGCCGCAGGCCGAGGCATTAATAACGGCGGAAACACCACCGGATTGGGCATAGAAGGCATTTTTGGCTGGCATGACGAACCTTTGTCGGGGCGAAGGCCTCGGGCATCGGGCGCTTGAATCGCAAAGCTTAAGTGTACTTCAAAGACGCACATTTGTAGAGCGCAATGGGCAGTATTACCGCTTCTGCATTGGGGCATCCGGGGGCTCCATGCTAAACTCGCCGGCGGTATTGAAAGGAGCAGTCGTTGAAAGGTCATATTCATATTCTGGGTATCTGTGGCACCTTCATGGGCGGAATCGCCCTGCTCGCCAGAGAGTTGGGCTACAAAGTGACCGGCTCCGACACCAATGTCTACCCACCCATGAGCACGCAGCTGCAGGCGGCGGGCATCGACCTGATGGAGGGCTACGCAGCAAGCCACCTGCAGCCGGCCCCCGACCAGGTGGTTGTGGGTAATGCAATGAGTCGCGGTAACCCGGCTGTGGAATATATGCTCAATGCCGGGCTTGCCTACACATCAGGGCCGCAGTGGCTGTCGGAAAACCTGTTACACGATAAGTGGGTGCTGGCCGTAGCGGGTACCCACGGTAAGACCACGACCAGTAGTCTGCTGGCCTGGATTCTTGACTACGCGGGGTTGCAACCGGGCTTCCTGATTGGTGGGGTGCCGGGCAATTTCGGCCTGTCGGCCCGTGGCGGCGGCAGCGATTTTTTCGTCGTTGAGGCCGACGAATATGATACTGCCTTCTTCGACAAGCGCTCCAAGTTTGTCCACTACCGGCCGCGCACCCTCGTAATCAACAACCTCGAGTTCGACCACGCGGATATTTTCCCTGACCTGGCCGCCATTCAGCGCCAGTTCCACCACCTGCTGCGCTGTATTCCCGGCGAAGGTCTGGTGGTGCACCGGGAAGGTATTGCCGCTATCGACGAAACGCTTGCCATGGGCTGCTGGACCCCTACCAGCACCTTTGGTATTGGCGGCACGCCAGACTGGCAGGCGGAACTTCTGGCCGATGACGGTGCCTCCTTTAGGGTGCATGCGCCGGATGGCACAGCGCACGCCGTGCAATGGGATTACCTGGGGCAGCACAACGTGGAAAATGCCCTGGCCGCCCTGGCGGCTGCGCGTCACGTTGGTGTGCCGGTGGCAGTGGCTGTGGCGGCGCTGGCCGGGTTCCTGGGGGTCAAGCGACGCCTTGAATTATTGGGTGAAGTGGCGGGCGTTGCGGTCTATGACGACTTTGCCCATCATCCAACGGCGATCGCCACCACCTTGCAGGGCCTGCGTGCCAGTGTTGGCAGTGGCCGGGTGATTGCATTGATCGAACCGCGTTCCAATACCATGCGCCTGGGCCAATACAGGACACAGTTGGCGGCGTGCACTGCAGATGCGAATCAGGTTTACTGGTTCCAGCCCCCCGGGCTGGACTGGTCACTGGAGACCATGATTGCCCAAAGCCCGGTGCCTGCAAGCCTGGGCACGGATGTGAGTGAACTGGCACGACAGGTAACAGCTTATGCGCGGCCCGGTGATCGGGTAGTGATCATGAGTAACGGCAGTTTTGGTGGTATACACCACCTATTACTCAATGAACTGGAAGCGGCGACTCACTGATGGCTAAACACCCCCTTTTGAATGTCTATGATGCGCTGGTCTTGCGGCGCCCGTTTCTGTCCCTGGCGCTGGTGTTGCTGGTACTGGTTGCCAGTGCGTCCCAGCTTGGCAAGATCAGGATTGACGCCTCCGCCGACTCCCTGATGTTGCAGGGGGATCCGGCGCTGGACTTTTACCGCGAAGTTTCCAGGGAATACAGCGCCGAAGACTTTTTGCTGTTGACCTGGCAACCGTCCGCGCCGTTGTTGAGTGATGAATCCCTGTTGCCGTTGAGGCGAATGGCGAACGAGCTGCGTGAGCTTGAGGGTGTGTCGTCGGTTGTTACGGTGTGGGATGTGCCGTTACTGGAAAGCCCGCCGATCAGTTTGTCGGACATCACCTCCGGTGAGCCGCTGCCGAGCCTGGCCAATGCCGATGTTGATCGCGAGCAGGCACTTGAGGAGTTCACCACCAGCCCTATCTACTCGGAACTGCTGGTGAGCCGCGATGGTGAACTGACAGCAGTACAGGTCAATCTCCGTCGCGACGAGCGCTATTTCGAGCTTCTGGAAAAGCGTGAGAGCCTACGTGTAAAAGCGCAGGAGAGTGGTCTCAGCGAAGAGGAAGAGCAACAGCTTGAGCAGGTGACCGAGGCATTCAAGGCCCACACTGCAGCTGCCTTGAAGGCGCAGAGCGAACTGGTGGAGTCAGTGCGCAATATCGCCGCATCCTATCAACAGCATGCACAGATTTTTGTCGGTGGTGTGCCGATGATCGCCGCCGACATGGTGAGCTTTGTGCGCAGTGACCTGATCACTTTTGGTAGTGCCATCCTGGGCATCATGATGGTGGTGCTGGCACTGATCTTCCGTCGTGTACGCTGGACCGTCATACCCCTGGCTACCTGTGCTGCCACTGTAACCATCATGCTTGGCCTGCTCGGCTGGCTGGATTGGCGAATGACGGTTATTTCCTCCAATTTCGTGGCCGTGCTGCTGATTATTACGCTGGCCATTGCCATTCACCTGGTGGTGCGCTACCGGGAACTGCACGCTGAGAACCCCGACGGCGACCTGCACCAGCGGGTGCTGCAAACCGTGGGCTTCATGGCGGTGCCCTGTGTATATACGGGTATTACCACCATTGTTGCTTTTGTCTCCCTGATCGTGTCGGGGCTCCAGCCGGTGATTGATTTTGGCCTGATGATGACAGTGGGAATTGCGATTGGCCTGGTTATGGCATTCGTGATGGTGCCCTGCCTGATCCTGGTCTGGCCCAGGGGCAGGCCCTTCCACTACAAAAAAGAGCACAAACCCTTCACGGTGTATTTTGCCCAGGCGACCGAGCATTTCGGCAATACGATCCTGGTAGTCACCGCACTGCTGGTTCTGCTGATCCTGTTCGGCCTGTCCCGGCTCGAGGTGGAAAACCGCTTTATTGACTACTTCAAGAAGACCACTGAAATCTACCAGGGCATGGAACTGCTGGACTCGCGTCTGGGTGGCACCATTCCCCTGGATATCATTCTTTCGCCACCGGACACCGACGCGCCGCTGCCGGGCCTTGAAAACCTGTCCGCTGGGTCATCAGGCCCCGAAGGCCAGAGTGGCGAAGAGCTTGATGGCGCTCTGAATGACGATTTTGAAGATGACTTCGAAGATGACTTTGCTGATGACTTCGGTAATGGCTTTGATGACTTTGGTACCGATGATGAAAGTTTTGTCCCCAGTTACTGGTTCAGCCTGGCGGGAATGGAAACTATTGATGCGGCACACCATCACGTCGACCGCCAGGGAGAAACCGGCAAGACTTTGTCCCTGTCCACTACTTTTGAAGTAGTGAAGAGCCTGCTCGGAGACGATATCGGCAGTGTAGAGCTGGCGCTGGTGCAAAAGAGCCTGCCGCCGGAGGTTGCCGAGCTGATGGTGGAGCCGTATTTTTCCGCCGACAATGAAGAGGCGCGGATCACGGTGCGGGTGATGGAAACCAGTGAAAACCTGCGTCGCAATGCCTTCCTGGAGCGTCTCCATGACGAGCTGGTAGAAGTGACGGGGCTGGAACCGGAGCAGGTGCAATTTACCGGTATGCTGGTGCTTTACAACAATGTGCTGCAAAGCCTGTTCCGCTCCCAGATTCTCACCCTTGGTGTGGTGTTCCTCTCTATCCTGGTGATGTTCGTGCTGCTGTTTCGCTCTCTTTCTCTCGCTTTTATCGCCCTGGCACCCAATGTGCTGGCGGCGGGCCTGGTACTGGGGGTGATGGGGCTGGTGGGTATTCCCCTGGATATTATGACCATCACCATTGCCGCGATCGTGGTCGGTATCGGCGTGGATGACTGTATCCACTATGTGCATCGGTTCATGCGTGAATTCCCCAAAGACAGGAATTATCTGGCGACGATGTACCGTTGTCATGGCAGCATCGGTCGGGCCATGTACTACACCACGATCACGGTAATCATCGGGTTTTCCATGCTGACCGTATCAAACTTCAAGCCCAGCATTTATTTCGGGCTGTTGACGGTGCTGGCGATGGCGGCGGCGGTGATCGGTGCCCTGTTACTGCTGCCAAGACTGATACTGCTGGTCAAGCCACTGGGACCAGAGGCCGCGCCGGCGGCTGCCGGGAGCGAGACGTAGTGGAGTGTCGGGCAGGATGTGGGGCCTGTTGTACGGCGCCATCGATCTCCACGCCGTTTTACGGTATGCCCGGTGGCAAGCCCGCGGGTGTGACCTGTATTCACCTGACGGGTGATCGTCTTTGCGGGCTGTTCGAAGACCCGCGCCGGCCTGCGGTCTGCGCTGCGTTCCAGGCGGAATATGCCGTTTGCGGCAGCGATTACGACACGGCCCTGGCCAACCTCCGGGAACTGGAAATACTCAGTCTCCCGGACTGAACGAGGTACTGATTATGCAAACAAACCAGCTCCCCCTGTTTCCATTGTCCGCTGTCATGTTGCCCTTTGGACGCATGCCGCTACAGATTTTCGAGCAGCGCTATCTGGACCTGGTGCGGGACAGCATGAGGAGTGACACCGGCTTTGGTGTAGTGTGGATACGCCGCGGCGAGGAAGTTGCGCGGCAGGGTAGTGGCAAGCAGCAGTTTGGCGAAACCGGTACCATTGCCCGGATAGTGGACTTTGACCAATTACCCAACGGTTTGCTGGGGGTCACCATCGAGGGCCGCGAGCGCTTCACGCTGGTGGACACGCGAGTCGCTGCGAATGGGCTGGTGCTGGGGGAGGTCATCGTGCAGCCACCGTTGCCGCCCGCGCCGCTGGAAGGCGACTGGGAGTCGCTGGTGGAGGTGCTGGAAAGTCTTGGGCAGCACGACCATGTCCGTCGTATCGGCCTCGATATCAATGTTAATGATGCCTGGCAACTGGGTTATACCCTGGCGCAACTGCTGCCCATTGACGAGTCCCTGAAATACGACCTCCTTAACGCCAGCAATAGCGAGCACATGCTGGACCAGCTGGATCTGATCCTCAGCGAGATCAGCGGCGAGGGCTAAGCCGGCTCCTGCGGCGTGCCCGTATCCTTCGAGGGTTTCCAGTAAAGCCTTGACTCCGTCCCGCGGCTTTGGTCACTGTTGGCGTGGCCCTGCCTTGCACAAATGCCAGCCCGTACTATTCGGGAAGCACGGAGACAACTATGTTTTATCTGGATCCAGACAGCCCGCTGAGCTTGCAGAGCCAGCTGCGGCAAAAAATTGTCGAGGCCATTATGGTCGGCAGCCTGGCTCCGGCGCGGCGTCTGCCGTCTTCGCGCAAGCTGGCGGCGCAATTGGGCGTAGCCCGAAATACTGTGGTGCTGGCTTACCAGCAACTCATGGATGAAGGCTATCTGCTGACCCGCGAACGCAGTGGTATTTACGTCAACGAAGACGTATTGGCGCGCCGGGTGAGCTATCAGGTAGCGCATACGGGCGCAGCTGCGGGGGCGGCCGACTGGAGCGCGCGGTTGCGCGCCGGCCCGCAGCGTGCTGAATTCCAGGCGCCACCGGACTGGCAAAAGTACCCTTACCCGCTTATCGACGGTTACTACGACCAGACCCTGTTCCCGGTGCATGAGTGGCGCGAGGCGAGCCGGCTGGCCCTCGGTGTGGGCGAGGTCAATGCCTGGATTCACTATCGCGGAGACGCGGACGACCCGCAGTTAATAGAGGCTATTCGCACTCAGCTGCTGCCCGGGCGCGGAATCCAGGCCGGGGACGACCAGGTATTGATCATGCCGGGGATCCAGGCCGCCAGGGCACTGGTCGCACGGCTGCTGGTTAACCGTGGTGATACCGTGGTGGTTGAAGAACCGGGGTCGCCCACATGGAGGGCATTGCTGACAGGCCTCGGTGCGCGCCTGCAGCCCCAGCCGCTTGATCAGGAGGGATTGTGTCTTCCCGAGCAACAGTCCGACTCCCGGCTACTGGTGTTAACCCCCAGCCATCAGCTGCCTACGGGTATTACCATGAGCACCGGGCGGCGCCAGACACTGCTGGCCCATGCCCGGGAAGTGGATGCGCTGCTGATAGAAGATGACCATGCCGGCGAGGCGAATTATCTGGGACAACCTCATCCCGCCCTGTGTGGCATGGACCAGGACGGACGCGTGCTGTACCTCTCCTCCTTGTCCACGGTATTGTCGTCCAGCCTGCAGTTGGCTTTTATTGTTGCACCCGCAGAGGTCATACAGGCGGCCCGAAGGCTGCGCCGCAGTCTGGCCGGTGCCCCGCCGCGCAATAACCAGCGAGCGATGGCTTTTTTCCTCACCCTGGGTCACTACGATGCGTTTCATCGGCGGCTGGATACGGTATTCCGAAAGCGCTGGCTGGCTTTGCGCGATGCCCTGAATCACTACTTGCCGAGCCTGGTGGTTACCGCACCCAGCCAGGGTGGTACCAGCTACTGGGTCAATGGTCCCGAGTGGCTCGATGCCCGGCTGCTGGCGCGCGAGGCCGCACGGCGCGGCGTCCTGGTCGAGCCCGTGGGCTACTATTACAGTGGTTCTGCGCACCCGGAGAACAGTTTTCGTTTGGGGGTGACAAGTCTCGATGAATCGCAGATTCGATTGGGTGTTGCGACTCTTGCGGCAGTAATCCGCGACCTTGCTACCGGCATCAGTGAAACCCTGGATAACTGCCGCGGTGAACGCATTGGTGGCGCGCTTTTAAAGAGCCGCCTGTCCGGCGCGGTCATTCACTTCAATACCGTCTACGGCGATCCGGCCAGCATCCAGTTGCACGCCGCCGGCGGTATGGAAGGGCAGGCCGGTTATGCCGCTGAAGACTGTGACAATGGGGAATGGTGGGTTGAAGGTGACCTCTGGTATCGACGCTGGAATGAGTGGTCCTACGGTAAAACCCTTGCTTTGTACGTCGTGATTGATGGCAGTGAGATCAAGTGGTTCGACGCCGATCACCAGCTGGTTGATGCGGCGCTTATCCAGTGGCCGGCCCAGCCCGGCTGAACTGGTCTCATCCCCGATCCCTAACTGGCGCTAACCTCGCTGTAAGCGTACTTGTACTCTGACGGAAATGAACGGGTGTTTTGCACCCGAACCGGATTATTTTGCGTCGGGAGCCTGAGATGCCACGTTTTGCCATTGCCGGTCTGCAACTGGAACTTGATAACCGGGACAATCTTTTTGTCATCGATGCGGAAGTGAAAAAAGTAGTAGCTCGCTTCCCCTGGGTGAATATGGTGGTAATCGGTGAACTGGCCACTTTTGGCCCCGGGGTTCAACATGCCCAGCCGTTGCCGTCGGACATTGAAGCCCACTACTGCCGCCTGGCAGCGGAGCACGGTATCTGGCTGGTGCCCGGAACACTGTTTGAGCGCGATGGTGAAGAGGTATTCAATACGCTGCCGGTGATCAACCCGGCCGGTGAGGTGGTCGCACGCTATCGCAAGATGTTCCCATTTTTTCCCTACGAGCAGGGCGTTGCCTGCGGCACCGATTTTGTGGTTTTCGATGTGCCGGAGGTCGGTCGCATGGGCGTATCGATCTGTTATGACGGCTGGTTCCCTGAAACCACACGAACCCTGGCCTGGATGGGAGCCGAAGTGATTATTCACCCCACCATGACCAATACCATCGACCGCGATCTGGAGCTCGCCATAGCGCGCACCAATGCGGCGATCAATCAGTGCTATTTCGTGGATATCAACGTCGCGGGACGCCTTGGCAATGGCCGCTCCATTGTGTGTGGTCCCGAGGGCAACGTGATTCACCAGGCCGGTACCGGCTATGAGGTGATTACCTTTGAGGCCGACTTTGAACTCGTGCGTCGCACCCGCGAGCGCGGACTAATGGGCCTGGGGCAGGTATTGAAGAGCTTTCGCGACAGCCCGGTTAAATTTCCGCCGTATATCGAGGGACACTCAAGCCCCGCGTTGCAGCAGCTGGGAAAATTGCAGGTACCAGGGAATGAGTGGCGGCAGCCCGAAGAATAGGACGCTGGACTCATCCGCGGGTGGAAACTGGTTCTATGGCCGGCTACGCCAGGCTCGTAACGTTAGCCTCAATCTAAATATAAGCGGTAGACCGCTACGGTATACATAACGGGGATATCACCATGAAAAAAATCAGTATGCACAAGAAGACACTTTCGATTGCTGTCGCCGCGGGTAGCCTCTTGTTGGTGCCGGACTACAGCCTGGCCCAGGGCGCGGTTCTGGAGGAAGTCCTGGTAACCGCTACCCGCCGCAGTGAGTCTATTCTGGATATTCCCTATAACATTTCCGCCGTTAGCGGCGCCTCGCTGGAAGCGGCCCAGATTACCGACCAGGCGGAATTGTTGCGCTCGGTGGCGGGTGTGGGCGTTATTGATCGCGGTCATCGCAACTCCGGCACGGTTAACACGATACGGATCCGCGGACTTAACGTGGACAGCTCCATCGTGGGTGATTTCGCGACTGCCTCGGCACCGACGGTTTCCACCTATGTGAACGATACCCCGGTATTTGCCAATTTTGTGCTCAAGGATCTTGAACGGGTGGAAGTGTTGCGCGGCCCCCAGGGCACTCTTTACGGGTCCGGTTCGCTGGCAGGGACCGTGCGCTACATCATGCGCAAACCGGAGTTTGAGGAGGTCACGGGTAAAGTGGCCGCCTCCCTCAGCCACACCGAGGGCTCCAGTGGCTTGAACTGGACCACCGATGCCACCCTCAACATACCCTTCAGCGACACCGTGGCCCTGCGCGTATTGGCCGGCCGGAACGATGAGGCGGGGATCACCGACTACCCCAATGTCTATGTGCTGGACAGTACCGGTGTGCCGGTGGCACCCAACGGGGTTTTGGCGGATGACGCGGTGTACAAGCGCGTCAACGATGCCGATGATGTCGATATCCGCTTTGCCCGCGCCGCGCTGCGTTTTCAGCCGAATGACCGCATTGATGCCACCCTCAGCCATCACTGGCAGTCCGACGACGTTGGTGCCCGGCGTGGCACCACCGACGGTACCAACGGCAACGGCGTGCCCTACAATGATTACGAACTGGGCGCAGTCCAGCTTGAGCCGTCGTCACGCGATATCAACCTCACCAGCCTGGAGGCGGATATTGACCTGGGCTTTGCCACCCTGACCTCAAGCACCTCGCACTATGATCACTCCGGTGAGGGTGCCAGTGAAAATACCGGGTTTTACGCCCAGCTGGGCTGGCTCGCCGCTTTTTATTATAACTACCCGCGACCGATGGCCCGGGCGGAGCGCACCTATGACGACGAAGCATTCATCCAGGAGCTGCGACTGGTTTCCAGTACCGACGGCCCGGTGGATTACCTGGTCGGGCTGTACTACCAGGATCAAACCGTAGAGTCCGGGCAGGACAGTTTTCTGCTGGGCTTCAAGAATTGGGCTGATGCCGCCTTTGGCCCCGGCGTAGTAATTGATGACCAGGACTTTCTATACCGGCGTACAGAAGATTTCCGGGATGCATCAGCCTATGGTGAGCTCACCTGGCACATCACCGATAGCGTGCACCTTACCGGTGGTGTCCGTTACTTCGACAACAAGTCGGATATTGACACATTCCAGCAGATCAGCTTTTACGACGGCTTCCGGCCTTCCGCTGCAGCCGCGTTCAGCCAAAGTGATTCCGATGCGTTGTTCAAGGTCAACCTGGCCTGGGACATGAACGACGATACCCTTGTTTACGGTACGGTATCGGAAGGCTACCGTCGAGGTGGCGCCAATGCGGTGCCCACGGTGGGCTTGTTCGCCGAGGACCCCGCCTGGCAGTTGTACGATGCTGATACAGTGGTGAACTATGAGCTTGGCGTAAAAGGTAGTCGCGGCCAGCACACTTACACAGCGGCGCTGTTTTATGTTGATTGGGACAAGGTGCAGCTGAACTCGGCAACCACCAACTGGGCATTTTTCGCCGTGCAGAACGGCGACGAAGCGGCCAGCCAGGGGCTTGAGCTCGAACTGCGTGGTCCGCTGGCTACCGGCTTAGACTATAGCCTGGGCTATGCCTATGTTGATGCCGAGCTCACCGGCGACCTGGTGTCCGCCGACCCGGCGGTCACCACCCCCGTCGCAACCGACGGCACCCGTTTGCCGGGCGCTCCCGAGCACAGCTTCAACATGTCACTTGATTACTCCCGGCAGCTTTCTTCCGGCATGGACTGGTTTACCCGGCTTGACGCGTATTACCAGTCTTCCAGCGAAAACAGTATCAGTTCCTCACCGCGATTTGCCAGGACCCTGGATGGTTTCCAGCTCTGGAATATCGTCTCCAGTATTCGCACAGCGCACTGGGACCTGAGCCTGTTTGCAAAGAATATCTTCAACGAAGAGGGCGTTACCGGCGTTTACAAAGAAGAGTATATGGGTAGCGACGCGTCCCAGAACTACCTGGGCAATGGCGCCAAGGATGTGATTTCACGGCCGCGTACCGTCGGTTTGGCAGCGACTTACCGCTTCTGAACAGGCTAATATAGGCTCATGAGTACAAGCCTGAACAGAGCCGGGGTATGACAGTGGTAACGGATCGTCTGGCCGCGGCCGTTGCAGCTTTTCGGCGCGGTGACCTGGAGCAGGCGTCAGGCCTCTGCCGGCAGGCTTTGCAGGCGCAGCCCGGGCGCACCCAGGCCTGGGTGCTGGAAGCAAAGCTGGCTCAGTCCGGCGCCGATTTTCCGCTCATGCTCCAGGCCTGTCGGCGGGCCGTTGCCCTCGAGCCCAACGATTCCGGCATTGTGTTACTGCTGGCGGAAGCGCTGGTACTGAACGCGCAACTGGCGCAGGCCAGGGTGTTGATTGAAGAGCTGGCGCAAGCGGCTACCCAGGCCGCGGACTGGGCCGCTATTGGCCGTTTTTTCACCTCCTCGACAGACTATCGCGCGGCTCTTGAGGCCTTTCAGCGGGCGGCAGAGCTCGCGCCTGATGACCCTGCTGCCCAGGCCAACCTGGCTTCCGCCCTGGCTACTACCGGCGACGCCGGCGCCGCGGAACGGGTGTTGAACAATTTGTTGGAGAGCCACCCGCTGGATGCTGATGCCCACTACAACCGCGCCGTATTGCGGCGTGTGAGTCCAGAGGATAATCACATTGAGGACATGCGCAGAGCGCTGTCAGCCGGCCCCCGCGAGGAGTCGCCGCTTTGTTACGCCCTGGCAAAAGAGTACGAGGACTGTGGTGACCACACCCGCGCCTGGCAACACCTGGCACGAGGGGCGGGACAGCGCAGGGCCAGGCTGGGTTACGATGTGGCGCGCGATGAAGAGGCAATGTTGCAGATTGCCGAACAGTTCGATGCCCGCTGGTGTCAGCGCGTTAGGAATGGCGATGCCCGACCCGATGGCTTCGAACGAGGCCCGCTCTTTGTGCTGGGTTTGCCGCGTAGTGGTACCACGTTGGTGGACCGGATTCTCGCCAGCCACAGTCAGGTCGCCAGCCTCGGTGAAATTAACGATTTTGCCTTTGCCCTGATGCGTGCAGCCGGACCTCATACGGGCAAGTCAGAACTGATTGCGCGTACCGCTGCGATGGATCTTGCTGCGGTGGGCAAGAGTTATCGAGCCAGCACTGCTCAATATGGCGGAAAGGCAATCTGCCTGGTCGACAAGACGCCGATGAACTTTCTATACCTGGGCCTGATTGCAGCGGCGCTCCCCGGTGTCCGGATAGTGCACCTGCGCCGTCATCCAATGGCCAGCTGCTATGCGCTATACAAAACCCTGTTCAGGATGGCCTGCCCATTCAGCTACGATCTCGAGGATCTGGCCCGCTACTACATTGCCTATGACCGTTTGATGGCACACTGGCGCAGCCTGCCGGGTGTTAACTGGCTTGACCTTGATTACGAGACCCTGGTGCAGCAACCGGAGCCGGCCGCCCGGGAACTGCTCGATTATTGTGGGCTGCCCTGGGAGTCCGGTTGTCTTGAGTTTCACCGCAATAGTGCACCAGTGGCTACGGCCAGCGCTGCCCAGGTCCGTCAGCCCATTCATTCCCGCTCGGTGGATCTTTGGCGGCATCATGGCGATGCGCTGTCGCCTCTGGCCGCCCGGCTGCGGGCAGCCGGTATTGACGTCGACTGAAACTGGCCTCATTGATAACTGGCAATTGGTACTAAGTTCCCCGGGTCGGCCTTGTTAGCGTGGTGCCCATGAACCGATACCCTGTCATTCTCCTGTTGTGGTTTTGCTGCGCTGGCGCAGCAGCGTCTTCCATTTCCGGACACATTGCTGTGCAGTTTGGCGCCGCAGAGCCCCTGCAACTGGCGGTGGATCGGCTGTCGATGGCGCAGAACTACCCGCGTGCCCTGACAACCCTGCCGGATCTTCAACTGGAATTACGCAGTGCGGGCCCGGTACTGATACCCGACAACCGGCTACCATTGGCCAGCGGGCATCCGCTGTGGCAGTTTATCGCAGGCGAGGGTGACTGGAGCCGAAGTGATGACAATACGCTGGAATTGCGCCTGCCCCTTACCCTGATTGAACGCGACGCCAACTGCCTTCACTACGGCATTCTACGGGTGTCGCTACCCGCGAGGGCCAGCAGCGGCGTTGCGGAATTCGACATTACCAGCCAGACCTGTGAGTACCTGAAATTCACTGCTCGCTATCGTGGTACCGTGGCCTGGCAGCCTTCGGCGCGTCCCCGGCTGGAGGCTCATCAAGCCGCGTTTCCGGTGTCTGGTCTGGAACAGCTGCGGCAGGACCATGGTATTGACGCCACCGCCCTGGCGCCACCGCAGGGGGTAAGCACCGAACACCTTACCCTGGCGGGACTACTGCTTGGTGATCGCCATTACCAGTCAGCCTGTGGGACTGTTCACGAGCCTTATCCCTGGTGCGAACGGCTGCCGCTGCCGACATTCTCGCTGTCCAAAAGCCTGTTCGCCGGGGTTGCGATGATGCGTCTCGAGCAGCTCGCGCCGGGCAGTGCCGATCGCAGTATTGGCGAGCTGTTACCCGACTGTGGCGACAGCTGGAAGGATGTCAGTATCCGCCAGGCCGTAAATATGCAGACCGGGCACTACGCCGATCCGGGATATTTCAATGATGAGGACAGCGCCATCGAAAGCCCGCTGTTCCTCGCACCGGGGCACGTGGAAAAACTGGCCTATGCCTGTTCGGCCTACCCCCCACAGGAACCTGCGGGCGGGCGCTGGGTGTATCATACCAGTGACACTTATATTGCGGTGAGCGCCATGAGTGCGTTGCTGCGGGAGTTGCGCCCGACAGCCAATGCGGATATCTACCGCGATCTTCTCTATCATGAGCTCTGGACGGATTTGAAGGTAAGTCCGTTGCTGGCGTTTACCCGCCGCACTGACGATATTTGGGCCCAACCCTACGGTGGCTGGGGGCAGGTGGTAACCGCCGATGACTTGCTGCAGCTGGCGCGTTGGCTACAGCGTGAGGCGCGTGCGCCCCACAGCCTGGCACCGTCCCTGTTACAGCCCACCATATCACCCGCGGGGAGACGCCCGGGGGTGAATGCCGGCACCTCCGGGCTGCGGTACCTGAACGGCTTCTGGTTACTGGATGCAGGCTCCGCGCTGGGTTGTCGCGCACCTTACTGGATTCCGTTTTTATCCGGCCACGGTGGTATCACCCTGGCGCTGCTGAGTGACCAGGCCATCTATTACTACGTGAGCGATAACAATGAATACAAGTGGCTGTCGGCGGTAATAGCCGTGCATCAGCAGACACCTCTGTGCAGCTGAACCCCGAGGACTATCCATGGCTCCAGTAATCATCGAGCAAGCGACCGCCGGCTCCCGTCGGCTTGCACCAAACAGTGAATGGGCCCGTGTGGCGCTGGCCTTTCTGGCGACCGCCGGGCTGTTTTATGTCAACATCATGCCGGCTTTGGTCGAAGGCCTGATCGAGGGCCTTGGGTTTTCCAACCGTGAAGCGGGACTGGTGGGATCAGCCAATATTTACGGTGCTGCGATTGGTGCTCTGGTAGCGGTGTTCCTGGTCAAGCACATTCGTTGGCGCCGAGCCGCCCTGATGTTGCTGCTGACACTTATCGTCCTTGACCTGGTCTCCATGCTGGTAAAGTTACCATTGGTAATGGTCGGGCTGCGCTTGCTGCACGGCTGTGTTGGCGGCTTGTTGGTGGGCATCGGCTTCGCCGTGATTGCACGTACCCTGGCGCCGGATCGTACTTTTGGTTACCTGCTGACCGTACAGTTTGGTCTTGGGGGGTTCGGCGTTATGCTTTTACCTCCGCTGGTGCCGGTCTATGGCACCAGCGTACTGTTCCTGGCGCTTATCGTCTTTAATTTGGCAACCCTGGCGATGTTGCCTTTTCTGGACGACTACCCGGTCGCTGTGCGCAGTGCGGATGCTCCGCCCCCGGCTGCAATCCGTTGGCCGCCCCTGCTGGCCGTACTGTTCGCCCTGTTTCTGTTCCAGGCAGCCAATATGGGTCTCTACGCGTTCATTATCGGCATGGGCAAACACTATGGTCTGGGCATGGGCTTTATCAGCCCGACGTTGGGAGCCGCTGCCTGGGTCGGCATTATCGGTTCAATGCTGGTGGTCGTTATGGCCACCCGCTATGGTCGCCGGTGGCCACTGTTTCTGGGTATGAGCCTGACCATCGTCGGTACCGCGCTATTGCACTGGAGTGATCAGCCCTGGGCCTTTTTGCTGGCAAATTGTGGTGTTGGCATTACCTGGGCTTTCGTCATTCCCTACCTGCTGGGCATGTGTGCACATTTTGATCCGGTGGGACAAATGGCCTCGCTCGGGGGATTTGCCTCCAAGATGGGCCTCGCCAGTGGCCCGCTGCTGGCGGCCATGTTTTTAGGGGATAACCGCTATGACCTGGTGATTAACGCGGCGGTCATTGCGCTGGTGGTGTGTACGGTTGTTACCATGCGCCCGGCCGCACTGCTGGATCGGAGCGCCTAGCGTAATGAGGTCACCCCGCTGCCCTCGTTTCAGGCGAATATTTTGCGCAGAGGTTCCAGCCACGGCGCGTAGTTGCGCCACTGTTCTACCGCATCGCGGTAAATGGGTTTCCTGACCTGTTCCGAGCTGGGAGTGCGTACCGCGCGTTCGGTCTCGTAATAGTGCAGGCAGGATTCCTCGAACGGCACACCAATAAATGCCAGCATCCGCGCCACCTGTCCCTCAAGGTCTTCAAGAACGTCTTCGTGGTTAACCCGCAGCACAAAATCGGGAAGCACAGTGTCCCAGTGGTCCATGAGGGCCACATAGTCACGGTAATAGTGCCCCAGGTCTTCCAGGTCGTAACTGAATTCCTGGCCTTCGGCAAACAGCTGCTTGAAGCTGCTGAAGCAGCAGGCCATGGGCTCCCTGCGGGCATCAATAATCTTTGCATTGGGCAGAATGAGCTTGATCAGCCCGATGTGGCGGAAGTTGTTGGGCATCTTGTCGATGAAGTAAGGCGCACCCTGTCGGTGGATGCGGGTATCGGTAATAAACTGCTCGCCGAGTGCCCGCAGTTCCTCCCGAGGCAATTCCGCCAGCACGTCCGGGTAGGCCGGTGCAGCGCCGTTTTCCCGTTTGCGCCGACGCAGCTGCTGGGCGCAGGACAATATATTGGGAAGTTCCAGGGTGCCGTCGATCTGGCTATGTGATGACAGGATCTGTTCCAGTAACGTTGATCCCGCCCGGGGCAGGCCGACGATGAATATGGGGTCCGGCGCCGGGCAGCCCTCACCCGCGCGTTTGGCCAGGAAACCGGCAGTCAACACCCTGGCCTGGGCTGCCAGCTCCTCGCTGATCTGGCCCGCGTCGTAGCGGCTTTGGGCTTTCTTGAGGGCGTTGCCTCGCGCGTAGTATTCAAATGAAGCCTGGTAGTCAGCGGCGTCTTCGAAGGCCTTGCCCAAAGCGAAGGACACATAGACGCGGTCCATGAAGGACAGGGCGCTGTCGGCGGCCTGGGCCTGCATGGTTGCAATGTCCTGGTCGCTGAAACGGTAGGTTTTCAGGTTGGCCAGGGAGTGCCAGGCCTCGGCGTAGTTGGGATTACTGGCCAGCGCCGCGCGGTAAGAGGCAACGGCGGCATCGAACCTGCCGCAGGTTTTGAGGGCGTGACCCCGTGAGGTCAGCGTGGTTGGGTCCGAGGGTACCCGCTGCAATATGGCGTCGAAGGTGGCGAGCGCAGTGTCGTAATCACCGGTCTGCATGCACTCGATGGCATACAGTGACTGGAATTGCAGATTGTCCGGTGCACTGGCCAGCAGTGCACGCGCCTGCTCAAACGCTTTGCTGAATTTTTGCCGTTTGCGCAGGGCGCGAATGTAATCGATTCTTGCCGGTGTGTTATCCGGCGCAAAGGTCGTCGCGCTCTCCAGCAGAAACTCGGCTTCCTCCAGCGCGCCCAGGCGAATGCCGATGTCGGCCAGCAGGCGCATGGCTTCAATGTGGTGTGGCGCTTTCTGCAAAAACTGCCGGCAGATCTCCTCGGCCTTGACCAGTTTACCCTGGGAGATGAGGTCAGTGACCGCTACCAGTGGTTTGGGCAGGCGTAACAGTGCGTCGAGCTGGGACTGTACCTGTTGCGCGTACTCGCCGGCTCCGCGGCGGTTCAGTATCTCCAGTTGTGCTCGAAAGCTCGCCTCCAGGGCCGGATTGCTCTGGCAAGCCCTGCTGTAGGCGTTCAGCGCAGCATCTTCGTTACCCATTGCGCGCTGCAGGTGGCCTTCTTCCTGGTGTGCACGACCAAAGTCGGGCGATAGTATTTTCAACTGCTCAAGGCAGCGGGCGGCATCGTCAAACTGCCGCAGGTAGCGATGGCATACCGCCGCCATGTACAGCGCATCCGTGTTTTCGGGCTCGGTGCCCAGCAATATCGCCAGATCATCCAGAGCCGGGGAGAACGCCTGTGCAACAATCTTTTCCTGGATGCTGCGCAGGCTTGGTGAGGGGTTTGCCGTACTCATAAATAGTTTACGCCAGATGTAAAAAGCGCCCCGAAAGGAGCGCTTGAGTCATTGGTTAAACGAGCCTCCGGAAAGGGTCAGAAGCTGTAGTTGAACCGGAGCCCTGCGGTCCGTGGCCGCGCCAGTGTGACACGCTCACGATCATAGACAAAGTTGTTTGCAAGCTGCGCCTGTTCATCGCTCAGGTTGTCCACAAACAGTTCGGCCGTCCAGCTGGCCGTGCTGATCCCCGCGGTTATCCCCAGCATCGTCCAGCTGTCAATCTCGATGCGGTTGATGGTGACGATATCACTGTAGGATTTGGCTGAGTAGGAAACATGTGGCATCACATGCGCCCTGAAGCCGGATTCCAGGTCCCATTCGTACCGCGCCCGCAGGTTGCCCTGGAATTCCGGGGCAAAGGCGAGTTCATCGCCCTCGCGAACATCATCGGTTGGGGTGATTACATTGGTGATTTCGGTGTCCAGGACGGAGAAAGAGCCCACGACGACCAGTCCGGATACCGCGGCTGGTGCCCAGGAAACCGTACCTTCCACACCCTTGACTTCAGCGTCTGCCGCATTGTCGGAAAAGAACAGGTTGGCGATGCTGGGATCGAAGATGGTGGTTTGCAGGCGCTCGATATCAACAAAGAACATGCTGCCGTTAAAGCGCAGGCTGTTATCCAGCAGATCGAGTTTCCAGCCAAGCTCCCAGTTGGTTACGTCGTCGGTATCCAGGGCAAAGGGAACCGTGTAGTCACCGGGGCCCTGTGCGCCACCGGGACGATTCAGCAGCCCTGCCCGGAAACCTTCGGACCAGGTGACGTACCACAGCTGATCCATGGTTGGCGTCCAGGAAAAGCTTACCTTGCCGATCACCCCATCGGTAGCCGCCTTGTCGGGGGCATTTCGGAGTGCTGCGGCAACGGATGACGGAGCCTCGTCGATGGTGTCCATCGTATAGGTAATATGGTCATCCGGGTTACAGCTGCCCCTGAAAGTCACTTCGCCGTCACCGTTATAAATGTCGCTGATATCGGTGCCGAAGGCGTTTACGTCAGGCTGGAACAGGTTACAGAATGACGAGTTGGCGCTGCCTTCGAAATCCACTTCAATATCATACCAGCGGGCGCCGACCGTCACTGCGAACTGGTCACTGATGTCAAAGGTCGCTTCACCGAACGCACCGTACTGCTCGTCGGTACGGAGAATGTCATTGCGGAAGATAACGCCCTCGGGGAAGGGGCCCGGATCCGAGACATAACCGGTCGTGAACGGAAAGTTGTCCGAAAACCCGGTCTGGACACCGTAGCCGTCGATCCGGGTTGAGCCGGGGTAGGTGAAGTCATTGAGTTCCGCCAGTTCAAGCTTGCTGTAGAAACCGCCGAATGTTGCCCGCAAGCGGTGCTGCTCTGGGGTATTGAAGCGTATTTCGTGGGTCATCACTTCAGTATCAGTGCTTGACTTGACAAACAGGTCCGGCGGCTGGCAGGTGCCGGAAGGGGCTCCTGAAGGATAGGATACCGAGCTGTCGCAAATGTAGTAAGGCAGGTACTGGCCAACAAAAAGATAATCGGTGTAGTCGACTATCTGGTTGGTTTCCCGGTCGGTGAAGGCACCGGTATAGACGGTTTCCAGTTTGCCGATACGGCCTTCCAGGGTCCAGCTGGTGTTGTCAAAGGTGTCATCGATATTGTCGTCGTGAAACCGGTTGACCTCGTAATCGCCCAGCTCCGGGTCAGAGAAGAAAACGCCATCCGAATCCAGTGACTGCTGCATATGGCTGACCTGCAGGCTCCAGACGTCATTGATGTCCCACAGGCCGCTCATGCGGAAGCCGGCATAGACTGTGTCGTTGATGTCTTCCTCGGTCTTGGTGGAATTGTTCGCTTCGAGGAATTCGACATCGCTCAAGTCGGCAGTGGACTGGAACCCTGCCCGCCGTTCACTGACCGGGACGCCATTATCCCGGACCGTACCAGCCGGACGGAATCGGGCACTCTGACTGGCATCACGGGTGCCGGCCACGTTGTCGATATAGCCGCCCATGCTGTCCAGGTAAACCACGCCGCGCACGGTGAAGGTGTCGGTAACCGGCAGGTTGAACATGGCCTCGGAGTTGTTGCTCATCTCTCCACCCTTGGTGAAGGCGGTGCCCAGTTTGACGTTACCATAAGTGCCGCTGGGATCGGGTTTGTTGGTAATCAGGCGTACAGTACCGGCCTGCGAGCTGCTGCCGAACAGGGTTCCCTGGGGCCCCGCCAGTACTTCCACCCGGTTAAGGTCGGCGGCGTATACGTCCAGGTTACGGCCCGGCTGTGAAATGGGCTGGTCGTCCAGGTACAGTGAAACGTTGGGTGCCAGGCCCGCGACCCCGGCGGTGGTCAGGTTTGGGGTGGTTGATGCCACGCCCCGAATGTAAATGGTATTTTGTCCCGGTCCGCTGCCGCCTGCGGTCACGCCGGGCAGCTGAATCAGGTAATCATTGAAATTGGCGACGCCCATGTTGGTGAGCGACTCCTGGCCCAGCGCCTGCACCGCAATCGGAATATCCTGTGTACTGGCGGCCCGCTTGGTGGCGGTTACAATGACTTCTTCAAGTTGCTGCGCCGAGGCCCCTGAGGCAATGGCGGAGGAGGCGACAACCGAGGCAACTGCGCGGCAAAGCGTCTTACGGTGATTGCTGATGGCTGATCGTGTGTAAACGGACATAATATTATCCCTGCTTTCATTTTTTTGTATTGCCTGCTCGCAGGCAATGCTTGGATGCAGCCAGTCTCTGAAGGTCCGGCTGTTATAATCTTTATAGGACGAAACATTCTACATCAAACTAATTAAACCTGCAGCGCTGCTGGTATTATTGACAGAATATCGAAGATAAAAGCTGATATTTGCTGAAATTAATGAAATTTTGTAGCAGCGATGCGAAGATGCCAGGGAGTTCACGAACAAAATACTGCTATTATTAATTCGTGTCGTAATAACCTGGTGAGCTTAATCCACGTTTTCAGCTAGCAAAGAGGCACTATTCTTGATGTCAATAAAGGAGATGCGCAAACTACCCGAGTTTGCGATCGATAAGGCCGTGTTCTGGCCCGCGAGCGGTATTCTGCTTGCCCTGGTGGCTTTTGCGGCTATCCGCCCGACCCTGAGCGAGGAGTTATTCCAATCCCTGCAACAGGGTATCGTGCTGTACGCCAGCTGGTATTACGTGCTGGTGGTGGCCATTATCCTGGTCAGTATTGTGGTGTTCAGTCTATCCCGGTTCGGGGATATCAAGCTCGGCCCGGACCATTCCGAACCGGCATACTCCTATCCGTCCTGGTTCGCAATGCTGTTTGCGGCGGGCATGGGTATAGGGCTGATGTTTTTTGGCGTGGCGGAACCGGTAATGCATTTCCTGGCCCCCCCTCACGGCGAGGGCGGCACTATTCCGGCGGCGCGGGAGGCCATGCAGCTGACCTTCTTTCACTGGGGTTTTCACGCCTGGGCAATTTACGCCATCGTCGCGCTGATACTCGCCTATTTTTCCTATCGCCACGGTCTCCCGCTAACCATGCGCTCGGCCTTTTATCCGCTTATCGGTGAGCGCATATACGGCCCTGCAGGGGCTACCATCGATGTTTTTGCGATTGTTTGTACCACCTGCGGTATTGCAACCAGCCTTGGTTACGGCGTGCTGCAAATCAATTCCGGCCTGGCTTACCTGTTTGGCGTAGCCATCAGTCCCGGCATCCAGGTACTGTTGATTGCGGTCACCATGATACTGGCCGGGGTCTCGGTGGTATTGGGGCTGGATGCCGGTATCAAACGGTTGTCCGAGCTCAACCTGAGCCTGTCACTGGTGCTGTTGGTTGCGGTTCTGGTGGGTGGCCCCACTGTGCTTATTCTCCAGGGGACGATTGAGAATCTCGGCTTTTATATCGGCGAGCTGGTGAGCAAAACGTTTAATCTTTATGCCTATGATCCTACAGATTGGCTGGGCGGCTGGACGATTTTCTATTGGGGCTGGTGGCTGAGCTGGTCGCCATTCGTTGGCTTGTTTATTGCTCGCATATCCCGTGGTCGTACCATACGGGAGTTTGTTCTGGGCGCGATGGTCGTGCCCTGCCTGTTTACGCTGCTGTGGATGGGGGTATTCGGCAACAGTGCAATCGAGCTTATCCTGCACGGTGAGCAGGTCGCTTTCGGGGCGGCGGTTGAAGAGAACCAGGCAATAGCCCTGTTTCGGTTTTTCGAGTATCTGCCGATGTCTTCCCTGTTATCGGGGATATCCCTGCTGATGGTGATTGTATTTTTTGTGACTTCCGCCGATAGCGGCGCGCTGGTACTGAACATGCTGTCGGCAAAGGGTCGCGACGACACCCCGTCCCTGCAGCGGCTGTATTGGGCGGTCGTTATTGCGATAACGGCTATTGTGTTGTTGCTCGCGGGTGGGCTGGCCTCCCTGCAGACGGCAGCAATCGTAACGGCACTGCCGTTTTCCGTGGCATTACTGGGTGCTATCTGGGGTCTTGGTCGCGCATTGCGGCTGGATGATGCCAAGCGCAGCACCCAGAATGTGTCACCACAGGTGAGTTTGCCGGGTGACTGGCGCGAGCGGCTGTCGAATCTGCTGCAATATCCGGGCGATGACACGGTGCATTCATTCCAGCGCGAATCGGTACTGCCGTCAATGCGCGCATTCGCGGCAGAGTTGCGGACCCACGACGTCAACGCCAAGGTTATCAATGACATTGCGGGTTCTGGTGCGGTGAGGCTGGAAGTCTATCAGGGCGAAGACACCGACTTCATCTATGAAGTGCGTTGTCGCGCCCACGCCCTGCCGCTTGAAGGTGTGCCGGAGAAGTCGCTGGCGGAGTTGCCGGACACAGACAAGTTCTACCGGGCTGAAGTGCACCTGTTCCAGGGCGGCCAGGACTACGACATCATGGGTTGGACCCGGGAGCAGGTGACCCACGATATGCTGTGGCAGTATGAAAACCACCTGCAGTTTTTGCATTCAATTCGCTGAGGGGTTCCGCTATCGTGCGCTAGAACCTCACCCCCGCCGGCGGGCTGTAATTATCCAGGACGTCGATGTAGTTGGCCCGGGCATAATCCGCGGGCCGGGGTGCGTGGCGGCTGCTCATGCTGCCGCGCAATTGCTGCAGGGAGGCGTACTCTTTCTCCTCCAGCCAGTGGGTGATCTCCTCCAGGATGGTGGCGATCACCTGGGGCCCCTGTTGCAGCAGCACGCTGCAGACATGCACGACATCGGCGCCCGCCAATAACGCCTTGAGGGCATCCTCAGCGCGGTGGAAACCGCCGGTGACCGCCAGCGAACAGCGGGTGTGGCCGTGGATCATCGCCACCCAGCGCACCCGCAGCAGGGATTCCACCGGGCTGGACAATTCCAGTCGTGGCACAATATCCAGGGTCTCCAGATTGATGTCGGGCTGGTAGAAGCGATTGAACAGGCAGATGCCCCTGATACCGGTTTGCTCCAGCCTGCGCACCATATCCAGAGGCGCACTGAACTGGGATGACAGCTTGACCGTGACCGGGATAGTGACCTGTGCCGTCAGTGCCGCGGCAACATCCAGGTAGCGCTGCTCCACGCTGGCGGAGGTGTCGCCGGCATCACCTGCAAGATAATAGACATTCAGCTCCAGGGCGTCGGCGCCGCCGGCCTCCAGCGCCAGCGCGCACTCCAGCCAGCCGCCCGGGCTGACACCGTTGAGGCTGGCGATTACCGGAATATCAAGTTTGGCCTTGAGCCTGTGCAGCTGTTCCAGATAGTAGTCCCGGATGGAGCGGTAATTGTCCGGTAGCGGGCGAAAGCTGGTGGCTTCCGCATGGCCCAGTGCCTGTTCATCCAGGAACCGGTCCAGCATCGCGTGTTCCTGCTGCAGTTTCTCTTCAAACAGTGAGGGCATGACAATGGCGGCGGCGCCCGCCTCCTGCAAACGCAACGCACTGTCGCAGTCGCCGGTCAGCGGCGAGGAAGAGGGCACAATCGGATTCTTCAGGCTCAGGCCCAGGTACTCAGTGGTCAGGTCCGCCATGTTCAGGATGCCTCCGGGGGCTTGCTGTTGCTTTCTTGCCGGCGCAGTTGCGCCCGCGGTGCAGACAGGGTTGCCTCTTCACTCCAGTCCAGACCGGTGAGTTGCTTGTAGTGCTGGTAGCGCAGGCTGACATCGTGCTGGGCCTGTTTCACGAAAGCTTCGGCGGCGTCCGGGTGGGTATGCCAGAGCATCGAGAAGCGTGTCTCGGACTGGGCGAACTCGCGGTAGGGTATGCTCGGTGCGGGGGAATCCAGCTGTAGCGGGTTCTGTTGCCTGGCGATGCGAGCGGGGTTGAAGCGAAACAGTGGCCAGTGGCCGCTTTTTACCGCCATATCCTGCTGCTGGTGATTATTACTGAGATCAACGCCGTGGGCGATACAGGGGCTGTAGGCGATGATGAGTGAGGGCCCGTCGTGGGCTTCGGCCTCCAGCATGGCCTTGAGGGTCTGGGTATCCTTGGCGCCGTAGGCCACATGGGCCACATAGACATTGGGATATTCCATGGCCAGCAGGGCGAGGTCTTTTTTCGCCACTGTTTTGCCGGCGGCGGAGAACTTGGCCACCGCGCCCCGGGGTGTGGCCTTGGAGGTCTGGCCACCCGTGTTGGAGTACACCTCGGTATCCAGCACCAGAATGTTGATATTTTCGCCGCTGGCCAGCACGTGGTCCAGGCCACCGTAGCCAATGTCATAGGCCCAGCCGTCGCCGCCCACGCACCAGACTGACTTGCGGCACAGATTCTCGCTCAGTTCCAGTAGATTCCGGGCCGCCTCGTTATCCAGACTCGCGAGTTGCTCGCGCAGCCGTGCCACCCGCTGGCGTTGCTCGTGTATGCCAGCTTCATCGGTTTCGTCCGCGTTGAGGATGGCATCCACCAGCGCCGGCTCAAGCTGTTCGCGCACGCGGGTGAGCAGCGCGCGGGCCTGGCTGGCCTGCTGGTCAATGGCAATACGGATGCCCAGGCCAAACTCGGCGTTATCTTCAAACAAAGAGTTGTTCCAGGCCGGGCCGCGACCCTCGGCATTGGTTGTCCACGGCGTGGTGGGCAGGTTGCCGCCGTAGATGGAGGAACAGCCGGTGGCATTGGCGATGACCATGCGGTCGCCGAACAGCTGGCTTACCAGGCGCAGGTAGGGCGTTTCACCGCAGCCCACGCAGGCTCCGGAGAACTCGAACAGCGGCTGCATCACCATGGCGCCGGGGATGGTGGTGGCCTTGAGCTGTTCACGAGGAAATTCCGGCAGTTTCAGGAAAAACTCCCAGTTGTCTTTTTCCTGTGCCAACACCGGTTCAATCGGTGCCATGTTGATGGCTTTGTGACTGGCGTTGCTCTTGTCACGTATGGGGCAGATATCCACACACAGGGTGCAGCCCGTGCAATCCTGGGGGGACACCTGGTAGGTCATGAAATGATCCTGCGGATAGTCCTTGCTGCGCACTGGTGCTGCCTTGAAGCCTGCTGGTGCCGCCGCCAGCTCGGCCGCGCTGAAGACCTTGCTGCGAATCACACTGTGCGGGCAAACAAAGGCACACTTGCCGCACTGGGTGCACAGTTCCTCATCCCAGACAGGAATCTCCAGTGCCAGCATGCGCTTTTCCAGCGCCGCCGTGCCCAGTGGAAAACTGCCGTCCGCGGGTAGTGCGCTAACCGGTATGAGGTCACCGTGGCCGGCCATGATGCGCGCGGTGACCTTGTCGGTGAAGCGGTCGCTCAACGCATTGTGTTCCCCGGCAGGTGGCGGGGTGTCTCCCGTATCCACCAGTGGTGCCGTAGCTACCTTGTGCAAGCCCGCCAGGGCCGCGTCAATAGCCCTGAAGTTGCGATCAATAATGCTTTGGCCGCGGCGGCCATAGGTTTTCTCCACGGCACCCTTGATCGCCGCAATGGCCTGTTTCCGCGGCAGGATTTTTGAAATGGCGAAAAAGCAGACCTGCATGATGGTGTTGATGCGTTTGCCCAGTCCTGCCTCCGCGGCTACCTGGTAGGCATCGATGCAATAGACTGTCAGTTTTTTGTCGATGATCAGTTGCCGGCAGTGCCGGGGCAGGCTGTCCCACAGACGCTCTGCCGGCAGTGGCGAGTTCAGCAGGAAGGTGCCCCTGGGCGCGGCGTGGCGCAGCATCTCCACCTTGTCGATAAAGCTGGGCTGGTGGCAGGCGATAAAATTGGCGGCATTGTCCTCTATCAGGTAGCTGGAGCGAATTGGCCGGGGCCCAAAGCGCAGGTGTGAGACCGTGGTAGCGCCGGACTTCTTGGAGTCGTAAACAAAGTAACCCTGGGCGTGCAGTTGTGTGCCTTCACCGATAATCTTGATGCTGTTCTTGTTGGCGCTAACGGTACCGTCGCTGCCCAGGCCGTAAAACAGTGCCTGGAAACTCTCTGCGTGGGCATCAGTCCGGAAATCCGGGTCCCAGGGCAGGCTGCTCTGGCTGACATCATCGTATATGCCGATGGTAAAGTGGTTTTTGGGGCGGGCATTGGCCAGTTCCGTAAATACGGCCTGTACCATGCCTGGGGTGAATTCCTTGGAGGACAGCCCAAAACGTCCACCGATCACCAGCGGTAATTGCGGCAGCTGCCGTTCGCTCATGGCGTCCCGGGCCAGGGCGCTGAGGACATCCTTGTACAGCGGCTCTCCGTCCGCTCCCGGTTCCTTGGTGCGGTCGAGCAAGGCCAGCGCCCGGACTGTGCCGGGTAGGGCATTGAGTAAGGCGCCGGCGCTGAAAGGCCGGAACAACCTTACTTTTATCAGGCCGATTTTCTCGCCGTGGCCGACCAGGTACTCCACCGTTTCCTGCGCAGTCTCCGCCCCGGAACCCAGCAGGGCGATCACCCTCGTCGCCCTGGGGTGGCCAACATACTCAAACAGGCGATACTGGCGACCGGTGTGAGTCGCGAATTCATCCATCACACCCTGGACAATACCGGGGAAAGCGGCGTAATAGGGATTAACGGTTTCCCGGGCCTGGAAGTAGACGTCCGGATTCTGTGAGCTGCCGCGTAAAACCGGGTGTTCCGGTGACAACGCGCGCTGCCGGTGCCTGTTTACCGCCTGGTCGTTGATTAACGCCCGCACCACCTCATCGGGCACCTTGTGGATCTTGGCGACCTCATGCGAGGTCCGAAAGCCGTCAAAAAAGTGCAGCAGCGGCAAGCGCCCCTGCAGGCTGGCTGCCTGGGCGATAAGGGCAAAATCCATCACCTCCTGGGGGCAGTTGGAGGCCAGCATGGCAAAACCGGTGGCCCGGGCGGCCATGACATCGCTGTGGTCGCCAAAAATGGACAGTGCCTGGCAGGCCAGGGAGCGTGCCGCAATATGGAATACGGTGGGGGTGAGTTCACCGGCAATCTTGTACATGTTGGGCAGCATCAGCAGCAGCCCCTGGGACGCGGTGAAAGTGGTTGCCAGCGCCCCTGCCTGCAATGCCCCGTGAATGGCGCCGGCGGCCCCGGCTTCGCTCTGCATCTCCAGGACCCGGGGCACACTACCCCAGAGATTGGTGCGGCCCGCCGCCGACCATTCATCTGCCCACTCCCCCATGACTGACGCCGGGGTAATGGGGTAGATGGCAATCACTTCATTGGTCAGGTGGGCGATATGGGCTGCGGCTTCATTGCCGTCGATGGTGACGGTATCGGTTATTGCCATCGAGCTTTATCCTTTCCGCGTGGCACCTCAGGGGATGACGTCGGCCGGCGGCTCAATACCCTCAACGCTCACTTCCGGGTCCAGGGTCTTGATCAGCGTTTCAAACATCTCCACTTCGCTTTTCGGTACATCAACCATCACCAGGATCTGGCCTTCGTCAATGGCGTCCCTGAACTCCTCCAGCCGGGTACTGGGAAAGGCGGCTCCGGCCACGCTTGCCCCAAGGGCACCTACGCCGGCGCCATAGCCGGTGAGCAGTGCCACCAGGCCGCCTCCCACCGCAATACCTGCCGGGGGAAACGCGAGTACGGTCAAGCCCGCCAATAGTCCGGCGGTACCGCCCATGCCAAGGCCGCGCTTGTAGGCCACCATAAAATCATCCGCTTCGGGCCCGGCGTCGGGCATATCTTCAAGCTGGATGTCGTGCCTGGCCACCACATAGATGTGTTTTTCGGCCACGCCATTGTTTTTAAGGTCCTCTACTACCTTGCGGGTATGCTCCACATCAGGTGAGAGAAAGCATAATCTTTTCATTAACTGAAACTCCGTTGCTAGACGAAATAGCGCACCAGCAATGCGGACAGGATGATTATGCCAATGATTGTGCCCCCGACAATCAACAGGTTCCGTAAAGCAGCACTGTCCTTGCGCATGGCGTTGCCCTCCTCGTGACTCTCTTGTCGTAACCATCCTGCCAGCGGTCTGGCCGCATATTATTTGAATGATACTAATAACTTAGCAGATCAGGCGTGTCTGTCCAGCCGCTGAGTGCGGGAACCTTGATGTGGCGCAGTTACTCGTGGCGTAACGCATCGATGGGGTTAAGCCGCGCGGCTTTGCGGGCGGGGAAGAAGCCGAAGGTGACTCCGATCACTACCGAAAATGAAAACCCCAGCAAGAGCACACCGGCTGATACGGCGAAGGGCATGTCGAGTTGTTCTATGGCCAGCCAGCTGCCGCCCAGGCCCAGCCCGAGGCCAATAGCGCCGCCAATGGTCGCGAGAACAATGGCTTCGACCAGGAACTGGGTGAGGACATCGCGGCCACGGGCGCCGATGGCCAGGCGAATACCAATCTCCCGGGTTCGCTCGGTAACTGATACCAGCATGATGTTCATGATGCCGATGCCGCCAACCAGCAAACTGACGGCCGCAATTGCCCCCAGCAGTGCGGTCAGTGTCTGGGTGGTGCGTTCCAGTGCATCGGCAATATCCTGGGTGTCGCGAACGTAAAAATCATCCTCACTATCGGCGCTGCCGGGGCGGCGCTGGCGCAGCAGGAATTCGATATCGCGCTTGACGCGCTGGGTGCTTCCGTCTACCAGCGCCGACACATAGAGTGCCTGCACATCCAGGTTACCGATAAGACGCCGCTGTACGGCCTTGATCGGCATAAGCACGATCTGGTCGCGGTCCTGCCCCATGGATTCCCCTTTTGCCTCCAGTACGCCGATAACCCGGCAGGCGGTGCGTCCGACCCGCAGGGTCGTGCCCAGCGGTTCGGCACCCAGGTAAATGTCCTCAACCACGGTAGGGCCGATAATGCAGACCGCGGCGCCGGCCCTGAGTTCGCTGTCCTCGAATTGGCGACCGCGCGCCACGGGGTGGTTACGCACTGTAAAATAGGCGTTGGTGGTACCTTCAACCCTGATGGTCTGGTTGGCGTTGCCGTAAACCACAGTAGCGCTGGTGGTGACCGCGGGGGCCACGAGAATGCCGGGCACATGTTCGCGGATGGCCATTACGTCATCTCTGTCGAAGGGCTCGGCTGTAGTTCTGATGCCGCCGGGGCCGCGTTGTGAGGTGCCGGGCATGACGAACAACAGGTTGGAGCCGATATCGGCAATGGTTTCGGTAACACTGCGCGTGGCCGACTGTCCCAGGTGGACCATCGCCACCACACTGGCTACCCCGATAATAATGCCCAGGGTGGTCAGGAACGAACGCATCTTGTTGCGGGCAATAGCCTGCAGGGCCATGGTTGTGGTATCGACCGCCCTCATGCCAGGACTTCACGGGGTTCGCCATCCCTTACCAGGGCCCCATCAACAAAATATAATGCGCGCTCGGCGTAGGCGGCAATATCAGCTTCGTGGGTCACCATCACAATGGTAACGCCACGCTCCCGGCGGATACCGGTGATGATCGCCATGATCTCCTGTGCGGTGGCGGTATCCAGGTTGCCGGTGGGTTCGTCGGCCAGCAGCAGGGGAGGCCGGGTTACCAGTGCCCGGGCTATGGCAACCCGTTGTTGCTGGCCGCCGGAGAGCTGGTTTGGGGTAGCAGCGGCGCGGTCGGCAAGCCCTACCGCGTGCAATGCCTCGGTCGCCCTGGCTCGGCGTTGAGCCGGTTTTATGCCCTCATAAACCAGCGGCAGCTGAACATTGTCGATAGCGCTCACCCGTGGCAACAGGTTGAAACTCTGGAATACGAAGCCCATGTAATGTCGGCGCAGCAGGGCCAGCTCATCGCGGTTCAATTTGCCCACATCGACCCCCCCAAACAAATAATGCCCGGTGCTGGGTACATCCAGGCAGCCGAGGATATTCATGCAGGTGGACTTGCCGGAACCACTGGGACCCATTACCGCCACAAACTCGCCGCTGCGGATAGTCAGATCAATACCATTGAGCGCCCGGACCTCGGCAGAGCCCGTGCCGTAGATCTTGAAAATACCCCGCATCTGCAGGATAGCGGGTGCGTTGGTGGTATTGGCAGCAGGTTCCGTGCTCATCACTGCGGCCCTAATCTTGCGCGGATGTGCGTTGTACCCCGATAAGCACCCGGTCGCCCTCTTGCAGCGCATCGCCGAGCAACTCGGTATAGCGCCCGTCACTGTAGCCGGTGCGCACGGCAATGCGTGTGGGCTGATTGTTTCGTAAAACCCACAGCGTGTTGCCCGGCCCCTGTTCCGGCTCCCGGACCCCCGTTCCCGGTGGCCCCGACAATATACCGCCGCGCCTGCCATCAACAGGTGGCTGAAAACGCAGTGCGACGTTGGGCACGCGTAGTGCCTGTTCGCGCGTGCCAGTGATAATGGTAGCGGTGGCAGTCATTCCCGGACGCAGCAGCAGCTCTGTATTATCCACGCTCAGCAGCGTGGTGTAGGTCACCACGTTATTCTCCACCGTCGGGTACAGGTAGACCGTGAGTACCCGCGCCCCGAACTCGCGATCCGGCCAGGCGTCAACGGTAAAGGTCGCCGGCTGGCCGGCCTCGGCCATGGCGACATCCGCCTCATCCAGCGACACATGCAGTTCCATCTGGCGCAGATCCTCGGCCAGTACGAAAAGTTCGGGCGTCTGAAAGTTGGCTGCCACGGTATTGCCCGGTTCGACAGAGCGCAGGAGGACTACGCCGTCAATGGGGGAAGTGATAACGGCCTTTTCCAGCCGGGTGCGAGCGGCCGATACCGCCGCCTCGGCCTCTTTTACCGAGGCACGTGCCAGTGCCAGTTGCGCTGTTGCGCGCTGGTACGTCGCTTCGCGGCTATCAAGATCCGCCTGTGAGGCAGTGCCACGCGCCACCAGTGCCTGGATACGCTGCCTGTTGAGTCGGGCTTCTTCCCGGGTTGCCCGTGCCTCGGCTACCCGTGCCCTTGCCACCGCCAGTCGGGCCTGGGCCTGTTGCAGGTTGACCTGCAGTTCCTCCGTATCAAACCGGGCCAGTACCCTGCCAGCGGTGACCCTGTCGTTCTCGATCACCTTGACCTCCCTGATCAGGCCGGATATTTCGGCGCCCACGGTGACCTCGCTCTTGGGTTCCAGGTTGCCGGTTGCAGTGACGGTTAGCACCATGTCACCGCGATCCACCACGGCTTCCCGCCAGAGATTAGTCTGGTCGGTGGGCCACAGCCACCATGCCAGTACGCCGACTATCGCAATTCCTGCGAGGCTCCAGCCGGCAACGGTCTTTACACTGCGCCTGTTACCCGAGCGGATAGCGGCGCGGACCTGTTGCTCCATGTCGTCAAGTGATGTGTTGTTGCCGGCGGTCATGTCAGTGCTCTCCTCAGCACTGAGGATAGTTGATGCCTGCATTGGCGTCTGTTCTCTGACCAGAGATGGTTTTCGCGGAGGAAGGTATTGATGCCATGTCTAGCCGCCGCATCAGTACTGAAGCGGGCCCCGGAGTGGAGAGCGCCTAGTCGAAGTTGGGTGTCCAGCCCCCGGAGTCTTTCCAGCGGTTGACGATTTCACAAAACAGCTCTGCGGTGCGCTCGGCATCGTAGGCGGCCGAGTGGGCCTCGGCGTTGTCGAAGGTGATCCCCGCTTCCTTGCAGGCCTTGGCGAGTACGGTCTGGCCGTAGGCCAGTCCCGACAGGGTGGCGGTGTCAAAAAATGAGAACGGGTGGAAGGGGTTGCGCTTGATAGCGCAGCGTTCCACGGCCGCGTTCACGAAGCCGGCGTCGAAGTGGGCATTGTGGCCCACCAGTATCGCCCGGGTGCAATCCTGGTCGCGCACTTCCTTGCGAACCACCCGAAACAATTCCTCCAGCGCCTGCTCCTCGTCAACCGCCTCGCGAAAAGGGTGCCAGGGGTCAATCCCGGTGAAGTCCAGTGCCGCCTGTTCCAGGTTGGCGCCCTCGAAAGGTTTTACATTGAAGCTCCAGGTGCGGTGCACCGCCATGTTGCCGTCGTCATCCATGCGTACGATGGTGGCGGCAATTTCCAGCATGGCGTCGGTGGCAGCAATGAAGCCGCCGGTTTCAACATCAATAACCACCGGCAAAAAGCCGCGGAAACGATCGCAGATGCGCTGCCCGCTGGCTTCGCTCAAACCGGGCGGCCCTGGTCTACTACCTGCCAGTATGCCTGTTCACCGGCGCGCAGCGGTGTCAGGTGGCTGTCGCCCATGGCCCGGCTTACCGGTATCTGCCAGCTGTTCTTGCGCAGGGTGATGGTATCGGTGTTGCGCGGCAGCTTGTAGAAGTCCGGCCCGAAATGGGCGGCAAAGCCCTCCAGTGCCGGCAGTGCGTCCGCGGCCTCGAAGACCTCGGCATAAAGCTCAATGGCGGCGTGGGCGGTGTAGCAACCGGCACAGCCACAGGCGGTTTCTTTATTGGCGGTGCTGTGCGGTGCGGAATCCGTGCCCAGGAAGAATTTTCGGCTGCCGGAGCAGGCGGCGCGCACCAGTGCCTGCTGATGGCTGTTGCGCTTGAGGATCGGCAGGCAGTAGTAGTGCGGGCGAATGCCACCCACCAGCATGTCATTACGGTTCAGCAGCAAATGGTGAGCGGTAATGGTGGCCGCCACAGTGGCGGGCGCGGTACTCACAAAATCCACAGCGTCGGCGGTGGTGATGTGCTCAAGTACCACCCGCAGGCCGGGAAAACGCTGCACGATGGGCACCAGGTAGCGGTCAATGAATATCTTTTCCCGATCAAAGATATCCACGAGTGGGTCAGTCACTTCGCCGTGAATCAGCAGTGGCAGGTCCGCGGTCTCCATTGCCTCCAGGGTCGGGAACAGGCTCTCCAGGTCGGCGACGCCCGCCTCTGAGTTGGTGGTAGCCCCGGCGGGGTAGAGTTTAACCGCGTGCACACACTCGCTGTCTGCCGCGCGACGGATTTCAGCAGCATCGGTCTGGTCAGTGAGATACAGGGTCATCAGCGGTTCAAACTGGCGCGGCAGCCCGGTCATGGCCGCCACAATGCGATCGCGGTAGGCGATGGCGGCAGCTACCGTAGTGACCGGCGGAGTCAGGTTGGGCATGACAATGGCGCGACCAAAGTAGCGGGCCATGTCGGCGCAAGTGTCCACCAGGGCGGGGCCGTCGCGCAAGTGCACGTGCCAGTCGTCGGGGCGGGTAAGGGTCAGTTCAGTCACGGCAGGCCAAAACATCAGGAAAACAGTGGTGATGGTAACGTAAAGGCCCGCCTACGGGAACACGGACCTGCGACCAGCCACGGGAACAATCTCCACAAATACGCCATGTCGCAGAACAGGAAATCTGCCCCATCAACGCTTGCGGACCGCTTTATCCTCATACATCAGTGCATCCGCCCGGGAAAGAAGGGCTTCAATATCAGTGTCTTCGCCCACTTGCCGGGTGACAACACCGGCACTGTAATCGAGGTTATAGCCGCGTGCCGCCTCCTTATTGTAAGCCTCCAGCGACGCCCGGAAGCGAGCCAGCAGCTGCTCAATCTGCGTCTCTGGCGTACCGGTGAGCAAGACCACAAACTCGTCTCCACCGATGCGTGCGTAAACATCCGAATCGCGAAAACCTTCGCGCAACAGATTGGCAAAAGCGACCAGTGCCCTGTCACCCTCAGCGTGGCCAAACTTGTCATTGACCGGCTTGAACTGGTTCAAATCGAACATGATGAGCGCCGCCGGCTGGGCATGGCGCTTGCACATGGCCAGCGCATGAGCCGCCAGCGAGGTGAAGCCACGGCGGTTGGAAATCGCGGTAAGCTCGTCCAGGGTGGCCAGCTGCAACGCAGCGATCTCCTGCTCCGCCATCGTGGCCAGGTCTCGCAGCAAGGCCCTGTCCTCATCGTTCATTTCGCGCGGCTTGTCGTCAATCAGACACAAAGTGCCCATTTTGTGGCCGCTGGAGACACGCAGCGGGCAACCCGCATAAAAGCGAATATTGGGCGCCCCGGTTACCAGCGGATTATCGTGGAACCGGGGATCTTCAGAAGCGTTACTCACTATGAACAGGTCTTCATCGAGAATCGCGTGGCCGCAAAATGAGATATCCCGCGGGGTTTCTGTTGCGTCCAGTCCCTGTGCCGATTTAAACCACTGCCGGTTGCTGTCAACGATGCTGACCAGGGATATGGGGACACCAAACATGCGTTTTGCCATGCGCGTCAGGCGATCAAATCGTTCCTCCGGAGCAGAATCCAGGATTTTCAGCGCGCGCAGGGTTTCTAGCCTTGCTGCCTCATCGGCAGGAATTGCCGGTTCTAACATGGAACTCCCTATTTTACAGCCGGGGCCATTGGGCACAGCCTGCCGTCTGCATCTTTCTTTAGTGGTGAGACGCGACGCCTAAAAAACCGTCGTTGTCCCGATAATGTCCAGAATATAGCGTAGGGCGATGATATCAATAAAACCACTTCGACGTGACCAAAAGTACTGATATACCCACAGTTGCCAATACGGGCTGGGCATCGTTCCCCCCCGCGAGTAGAATATGCGCCCTTTCAGGGCCCTGTTAACGGAGCGTGTAATGTCTGACATCAAAAAAGTGGTACTGGCCTATTCCGGCGGTCTCGATACCTCGGTGATCGTGCGCTGGCTGCAGGACAACTACAAGTGTGAGGTGGTGACTTTTACCGCCGACATCGGCCAGGGTGAAGAGGTCGAACCGGCTCGTGCCAAGGCCCGGGCCATGGGCGTACAGGAAATCTACATCGATGACCTGCGGGAAGAGTTCGTGCGCGACTTCGTATTCCCCATGTTTCGCGCCAATACCGTGTACGAGGGTGAATACCTGTTGGGCACTTCCATAGCGCGGCCGCTGATTGCCAAGCGCCTGATTGAAATTGCCAATGAAACCGGGGCCGATGCCATCTCCCACGGTGCCACCGGCAAGGGTAATGACCAGGTGCGTTTTGAACTTGGGGCTTACGCGCTGAAGCCCGGAATCAAGGTAATCGCGCCCTGGCGTGAATGGGACCTCGGCTCGCGCGAATCGTTGATGGCCTATTGCGAAGCCCGCGATATTCCCGTGGATTACAGCAAGAGCAAGAAAAAGTCGCCCTACTCAATGGACGCCAACCTGCTACACATCTCTTACGAGGGCGGTATCCTGGAAGATCCCTGGACCGAGGCGGAAGAGGATATGTGGCGCTGGAGCGTCAGCCCGGAAACGGCGCCGGACACCCCCACCTATATTGAACTGGATTACGAGCACGGTGACATCGTCGCCATTGACGGCGAACGGCTGAGCCCGGCGACCGTGCTGGAAACCCTGAACAAGGTGGGCGGTGCCAATGGTATTGGCCGGCTCGACCTGGTGGAAAATCGCTATGTGGGCATGAAATCCCGCGGCTGCTACGAAACCCCCGGGGGCACCATCATGCTCAAGGCGCACCGCGCCATTGAATCATTGACCCTGGATCGCGAAGTGGCCCACCTGAAAGATGAACTCATGCCCCGTTATGCGGAGATCATCTACAACGGCTACTGGTGGTCACCCGAGCGCGTGATGCTGCAGACCGCCATCGACCAGACCCAGGCCTCCGTGAACGGCAAGGTGCGGCTGAAGCTGTACAAGGGTAATGTGATCCTGGCCGGTCGCCAGTCTGCCGACAGTCTGTTCGATGAGAGCATTGCCACATTTGAGGACGATGCCGGGGCCTATGACCAGAAAGATGCAGAGGGTTTCATCAAGCTCAACGCCCTGCGTATGCGCATTGCCGCCAACAAGGGTCGCAAACTGTTTTGAAGGTGCGCGCCGGCCGCTTGGCCGGCGTACTAACAGGCTGGGTTTCCGCGCTGGTTGATTACCGCGGAAACCTGTGCCTTCAGCTCAGCTGGTACTTCACCGGCATTGATTTCAGGCCGCCCACAAAGATCGCCTTGATCCACTCCGGGTCATCTTTGAACTTCATGTCCTTCAGCCGTGGCAGCAGCTCGCGGAAAAAGCAGGACACCTCCAGTGTTGCCAGGTGTTGTCCCAGGCACATGTGTGAACCATAGCCAAACGCGATGTGCTGCTTCGGGTCTCTTTGCAGATCCAGCCGATTGGGCTGGTCGAAGTGTTCCGGATCGCGGTTGGCGGCGGGATACCACAGGGCGATGTTGTCGCCGGCCTTGATGTGCTTGCCGCGCAGCTCCAGGTCACTGGTCGCGGTGCGCACCATGTGCCGGACCGGAGACACCCAGCGCATCAATTCCTTGGAGGCGTTGATATCAAGGTCCGGACGCTGTCGCCACAGGGCCATCTGCTCCGGGTGTTCCAGTAACGCTTTCATGCCACCGCCGATAACCGCCGAGGTGGTATCGTGGCCGGCGCTGGCGGTAATGATGAAATAACTCATCTGGTCCAGCACGTTCATCGGTTCGCCATCTACCTGGGCATTCGCCAGCACGGTGGCCAGGTCATCCTGCGGCGTCTTTTTGCGCTCGGCAATTACTTCGGTGAAGAAGTCATTGAAGTCATTGAGCACCGCCAGCCCGCCCAGCTCGTTATCACCGCGTTGCAGTGAAGGGTCCTGGCCGCCGAACATCTCCTGGGTGAGGGTGAGCATGGTATCTTCTGCTTCCCGGGGCAGGCCGAGAATGGACAGGATAATGCGCAGCGGAAAGCGCAGGGAAATGTCCTTCACAAAGTCGCATTCGTCGCCCATGTCTTCCATCTTGTCGACGAACTCTTTCGACAGCGCCTGCACCTCGGCGGTGAGGCTTTCAATGCTGCGCGGCAGGAACCACTCACGGGTGACCTTGCGCAGCTTGAGATGCTTGGGGCGATCCATGTGGATCAGGGTATCCAGGCCGTTGGGCGTGCCGAACTTCTCGGTCAGCGCTTGCTCGAAGGCCTCTGGAATCAGCACCGTGCGCGGCGCACTGAGGAACTCGTCATTGCGGCTGCCGATATTCTTGATGTCGTCGTGGCGGCTCAGGGACCAGAACGGGCGGTATTCGGGGTGCTCAACCCAGGCCACCGGGTCATTGGCGCGCAGGTGGTCGAACAGGCCATACATCGTTTGCTCGTTGCCCATGATAGTGGCATCGAGCACGTCCGCAGGCTTGAAGGGCGGTTGTTGAAAGGTGTTTGTAGCGGTCACTGGGTGCTCCTGTTGCGGCCTACTCGGCAGCTTTCAATAATTCGGCTGCCAGTATGCCAAAATTCACCGACCCAAAAAGGGTCATTTATGGCCAGTTTGACGCGCTCCTTGAACAGCAGTTCCATTTCTTTTTAATGCCCCGTTTCTTCTAATGCTCGTTTCCTCTAATGAAAGTCCCGCGAGCTCAGTTGCAGCGACGCCAGCGCATCACTGTAGTCATACAGCGCCCCCGCAATAATATGGGTAACGTTGTCCCGGTGCTCGAGAGTGCCCTTTATCACCAGCAGTCGCCCGCTCATCAGCACCTGCCGAAAGTGTTCCTGGGTGCGGGGCCAGACCACAATATTGCTGTTGCCGGTTTCATCCTCCAGGGTTAAAAACAGCACCCCGGACGCCGTGCCCGGGCGCTGGCGACAGGTGACCAGCCCGGCGATACGCACAAAGCCCTTGTTGTTTACCGTATGCAGGTCCGTGTGACGCTTGCAGCGGTTGAAGGGGTACTGGCTGCGCAGCAGGCTCATGGGATGGGCGCGCAGGGTGAGGCCGGTAGTGCGATAGTCCGCCAGCACTTCCTCTACGACTTCCGGTGCGCGCAGCTGGATATCGTCATTGAAGTAACTGCCCGGCTGCTGCTGTTCCTCCTGCAATAGTGGCCGGGCCTGTTCCAGCGCCATGATTTGCCATTGGGACTGGTGGCGGTGGCCGCTGATGCCGGCCAGCGCATCCGCATCCGCCAGCGCCGACATGTCGCGCTTGTTCAATTGTGCGCGCTGGCGCAACTGGCTCACCTGCCGGAAAGGCTCCCGGCGCCTGGCCTCCATAATACGCTGCGCACCCTCGCGACTCAGGCCCCGTACCAGGCGCAGGCCCAGCCGCACCGGCGGTTGTTCGGCCCCGTTACCGGCCAGCAGGCGGTGGTCCCAGTCACTCTGGTTGATATCAATCGGCAGCACGGCCACCCTGTGGCGGCGGGCATCCTGGATCAGCTGGGAGGGAGAATAAAAGCCCATCGGCTGGCTGTTCAGCAAACCCACATAAAACGCCGCCGGATGGTGGCACTTCAGCCAGGAGGACACCCACGCCAGCAGGGCAAAACTGGCGGAGTGGGATTCCGGAAAGCCATAGCCACCAAAGCCCTTGATTTGTTCGAACAGGCGGTGGGCGAAGGCTTCCTCATAGCCGCGCTCACGCATGCCCTCTATCAACTGCTGCTCAAAGCCGAGCAGCTTGCTGTTCTTGCCCCAGTTGGTGATGGCGCGGCGCAGCTGGTCCGCCTGGCCGCCGCTAAAGCCCGCCGCCACCATCGCCAGCTTGATCACCTGCTCCTGGAAAATGGGCACGCCCAGGGTGCGCTCCAGCACCAAGCGGATCTCCTCGCTGGGGTAGCTGACCTCCTCCAGACCCTGCTTGCGCCGCAGGTACGGGTGCACCATGTCGCCCTGGATGGGGCCGGGCCGCACAATGGCAATCTGGATCACCAGGTCATAAAAGCTGCCGGGCCTGAGCCGCGGCAGCATGGTCATCTGTGCCCGGGATTCAATCTGGAACACGCCAATGGAGTCCGCCTGTTGCAGCATGCGCCAGGTGGCCGGGCAATCCCGGGGAATATCCGCCAGGCTGCGGATGCCAGGGTGATCCCGGTGCACCAGCGCCAGGCTCTTGCGAATGGCGGACAACATGCCCAGGGCCAGGATATCCACCTTGAGCAGCCCCAGGGATTCGATGTCCTCCTTGTCCCACTGGATGATGGTGCGGTCCGCCATGCTGGCATTCTCCACCGGCACCAGGGTGGAGATGGGGCTGCGGGTAATCACAAAACCGCCCACGTGCTGGGACAGGTGGCGGGGGAAACCGAGAATTTCCTGCACCAGTGTGTGGAACAGGACGGCCAGCTGGCTGTGCCCGGCCACGCCCTGTTCCGCGAAGCGTTTGGCGAGATCGGCACTGCGGTCCCACCAGGCGAGGGAGCGGGCCAGGTCATCCACGAATACCGCATCCAGCCCCAGCGCCTTGCCCACATCGCGTACCGCGCTGCGCGAGCGCCAGGTAATGACCGTGGCGGCGAGTGCCGCGCGCTTGCGGCTGTACTTCTCATAAATGTACTGGATAACCTCTTCCCGACGCTCGTGCTCAAAGTCCACATCGATATCCGGCGGCTCATCCCGCTCCCGGGAAATGAAGCGTTCAAACAACAGCGATACCTGCTCCGGCGATACCTCGGTAATGAACAGGCAGTAACACACCACCGAGTTGGCCGCCGAGCCACGGCCCTGGCAGAGAATGCCGCGGTCCCGGGCAAAGCGCACAATGTCGTATACGGTAAGAAAGTAGTATTCGTAATTCAGCTCGGCCACCAGGGCCAGCTCGTACTCAATGCGTTCACGTATAGGCGCGGGTACGCCCTGCGGCCAGCGCACCGTACAACCTTCCTCCACCAGCCGGCGCAGGTAAGCCGTGGCGGTTTGTCCCGCCGGCACCACCTCCTCCGGGTATTCATAGCGCAGCTCGTCCAGGCTGAAATTGCAGCGACCGGCGATATCCAGCGTGGCCGCCAGCAGCTCGGGGGGATAGAGTTGTTCCAGCTTCGCCAGCTGGCGCAAGTGCTGCTGGCTGTTGCCCAGTCGCCGCCGCCCCAGCCGGGCCACGGTGGTATTGTGGCGCAGCGCCGTAAACACATCGTGCAGCCGTTTGCGCCGGGCACTGTGCATGTGCACATTGCCACAGGCCACCATCGGAAGCTCCAGGGTTTGCGCCAGTGCATGCAGGCGCCGGTAACGGGCCACCTCATTGTTGCCCAGCAAATGAGTAACACCCAGCCAGACCCGGCCCCGGCACAGCCGAGCCAGTTGCTGGCCATAACCGAGTTCGACGGCATCGCTTGCCGGTATCCCCCCACCAACTCCCGTTCCTTCACGACACTCGGGCAGCCAGATCAGCAGACAGCGCTTGAGGTGGAAAACCACGTCCCGCAGCGCCACCTGGTATTCTCCCTTCGGGCTGCGCCGCCGGGCGAGGGTGATCAAACCGGAAAGCTCACTGTACGCCGCCCGGGACGGCACCAGTGCCACCAGGCGAATGCCTTCCACCAGGTTGAGCTCGCTGCCGATAATGAGTGGCAGGCCCTGTTCCTTCGCCGCCATATGGGCCTTGACCACGCCGGCCAGGGAGCATTCATCGGTGATGGCCAGCGCCGCATAACCCAGCGCCGCCGCTCGCTCCACCAGCTCGTGCGGATGGGACGCGCCGCGGAGGAAGCTGTAGCAGGTGAGGGTGTGTAGTTCGGCGTAGGGCATGGGTCAGGGAGTGTCCGGTATGGTGATCTGGTTTGGTGGTCGGCTGAGGGTGTCAGGTGAGTGTCGGTTATGTGAGAGTTTTGCTTAAGCTGTATATATATACAGTATAATATTTTGCGAGAATTTCAAGCGGGTTTTGAGCGATTGGGTAATTTTGGGTTGTACGACAGAGGCGCTTCGCATGGCGCGCTGGAGTTGGCAGCTCGGCTGGACCTCCGTTAGCTGCCATGGTCTAAACTATTCCGATGTCGCCGAAGCTACCGTTTTTATTGTTCATGTCATGAGAGAGGAAAGAGAACTCCGCAGGTTTCTTTTAGAGGTTGAGCTGGACAGCTAACAATCAGTTGCACTCGACCAGCATACAGGCGCGTGAATAAGGGTGTCAGGTGATCAGGTATGTCGAAAGAATCACTATTGATATTTTTCGCTGATGCGATTTTAATTCTACATGTGTTATTTGTTTGCTTTGTGCTGTTTGGGCTTCTGGCAATTTACCTGGGGTATTTTCTGAAGTGGCAATGGATCAGAAACAGGGCCTTCCGAATAGTTCACCTGATCGCCATTGGTATCGTAATTTTTCAGTCGTGGGTTGGCGTCATTTGCCCTTTAACAATTTGGGAAATGGCACTAAGAGAAGAAGCTCTTTCAGAGACTTATTCAGGTTCGTTTATCCAGCACTGGTTGCAAAGCTTGCTTTACTATAGTGCTCCGGAATGGGTATTCATCGCTTTATACACAGGCTTTGGTAGTCTGGTTTTGGCAAGTTGGTTTATAGTGCCACCGAAACCACGCGCGAGATAGTATGCATCCAGCGACATTTGGCGACAAAGAAATTCAGACAACCGCCCAGCCCATCACCGCAAGGCCGATGAACCCGCGCAGAACCGGCCCGACAATCCGCCCCCGCCCGAATCCCCGGGCCGCTGAAATCAGCAGGGCAATACCGATAATGAGCGCCGCCCAGTCCAGAAAACCATAGACGCCGGCGCCCTCGCCGACGCCGCTGAAAAAGTCGCGTATTGCCGACGGTATCCCCGCGAGGAAGCCGCCGACATTTTCGCCTGCGGAGCGCAGGAAGCCGTTGGAGTCGGCGGAATCGCTCATTGAAAGCCTCGCGGGATGTGTGCCTGTGTGGCAACTTGTTAAAAAGTCAGTATACCGATTAGTGAGGACGGGAAATATAACCCGTATGTTGAAAGTTGTTCGTGCCGCGGCGGGGCGACTTGGTACTGTTCCGGAAATATGCCACAGTTAGTGTTACGTCCATCTTTTGCCGGGTTGTTCATATCTGCCCTATAGGTGGTGACAAAAAGGCAAACCCTGGGTTTATCTATGTCGACGATACCAACCATTGACCCGAAAAATTCCGCCATTATTCAGAAATTTGGTGGGGATATCACGGCGCTTTCTCCGCTGGGTGCGAGAGTAAAGGGAATTGATTTATCGTGCCAGGAGCCACCACCTGGAGAGCTCATCCAGGCGCTCGAAGTGGAAATGGCGAACCGCGGGTTTCTCGTTTTTCAGAATGAAAAGCAGATTACCGAGGGCGATTTTTTGCGCGTGAGCTGCTGGTGGGGCGGCCGGGAATTACATAGCACCCATGGCGTTCATCCGGCAACGCCTGGTGGAAATCGGCATATCTTTAGATTATCAAACGATCCTGTTCACGGCATCCCGGGTGTGGGGCCGCAATGGCACAATGATGGGAGTTTCATCACAGACACCTTTTCCCACTCGGGTTACCACATCATTCGTCCGGCGGAGAATGGTGGGGGGACAGAGTTTGCTCATCAGGGGGCGGCCTATGACGCGCTTTCGGATCAATTGCAGTCTTTCTGGAGCAGGCTTTCCTCGGTGAATTCAAGCTCGGGCGTAGTGCACCCATTGGTGCATGAACACACGATTTCCAGGCGGAAGTCTATCTGGTTGCATTTGGGAATGACCGGAGCAGTTATTGAAAAGCTGGCGAATGAGGAAAACTTCAGGTTGCTGGAGGCGGATGAGTTAAAAAAGCTATGCCACCAATACAATGACATTCTTAGTCATGGATTGGACAATGGCTATACTATTGCGTTTGAGTATCAGGAAAATGATTGTGTTTTTATCGATAATCTGGCTGTAGCGCATCGTGCTTCAACCGCTGCTCATATGCCAGCCGAAAAACAGGGCCTGCGCATCATGCATCGCAGCACGGTTCGAGGTGTGAAAGATTTTGCGCCTGGCTTTGGGTTGCCACTGGTTCTTGACATTAATGGGCCCAACCCACTTGGCAACGGAGTTTGGCAAAGTGGGGGTGTCGGGTTTCGTTGGGATGACGGCATTCCAATGCAAAACTGATGCGCGAGGCCCCGTCCGATTGGCGGGCCCTCAGTGGTGCTCCAGCAGTTCCTTACCCCATAGCTCCCGGTACAGGGGGATTTGCTCCGGGCTGGCGTCCGGCTGCTCCAGACGCTGCCGCAATAACTCGACCACCAAACGGGTGATGCCGATGAGGGGGAGGTGGTCGATTTCGTCCAGTGGCACCCAGCGCAGGTCCTCGAGTTCACCATTACTTTGCAACTCACCGTGCAGGTGGCGGGCATCGACCAGGAAAAACCGCGCGTCGAAACGTGCCACCGGGTTGGGCGGAGTGACGGCCCGTGCAACGTAGTTGAGATGGTGCAGGGCAGGCATGTAGCCCCGCGCAAGGAAAGGTCTCCAGCCCGGTGAGCGGCTGCGCGAGGCTCCGGCTACGGGTGTTCCCAGGATCAGACCGGTTTCCTCGAAGGTCTCGCGTACCGCCGCCATTGCCAGAGCCCGGGCGCGTGCGGTGGTGACACTGCGCCGCAGACGTGCCTCCACCTGTGCTTCCAGGGGGTGCGGGCAGGCAACCCGGGCGTCGCCGGGATCGACCCGCCCGCCGGGGAAAACATAGTGATGAGGCAGGAAGCGGTGCGCTGAACTGCGGGAGCCCAGGAGCAGCTCCCGTCCGTCGCGAATGATGATCAGGGTTGCGGCGTCCCTGGGTCGCAGTGTTTTATTCATCCGGTGATTATACGTTGATTTGTCTTTTGTGTATCGCTTGCACATGTTGAGCTATGATCGTCTGCAGTTTCCCGTGTGCCGTGTGCCGTGTGATGCGCAATTATAAAAATTGGAGATTGACCAATGGGCGAAAACAGTCTTCCAGCAAAAACGAGAGAACTTCACAGCCATCACTTCGATTCAACCATCTGGAACGACTTCCGTTTCCGGGACGACGATATCGTTATTTCCACCTACGCCAAGTCGGGCACGACCTGGATGCAACAGGTCATCTCGCAGCTACTTTTTTCCGGCGAGGAGGATCTGGAGGTAGCAGAGATGTCCCCCTGGCTTGATTTGCGGGTCCCACCCAAAGAGGTCAAGCTACCCGCTATCGAGGCGCAAACACATCGCCGTTTTTTGAAAACACACTTGCCTGTGGATGCGCTGGTCTTTTCCGATAAAGCAAAATATATCTACATAGGTCGGGATGGCCGGGATGTAGTCTGGAGTCTCTACAATCATCATCTAAAAGCCAATGAAGCGTGGTATGACGCGCTGAACAACACGCCCGGCAGAGTGGGCCCGTCAATCGAGCGGCCTTGCCCATCAATCGCTCAGTATTTCGACGAGTGGCTTGAAAAGGATGGTTTTCCGTTCTGGTCGTTTTGGGACAATGCCCGAACATGGTGGGCCATTCGGGATTTGCCCAATGTGCACCTGGTGCATTTTGCGAACCTGAAAGCTGATATGGCCAGTGAGATTCGTGGTATCGCTGATTTTATTGGCTCACCCATAGATGAGTCAAAATGGGAGCAGATTCTTGAGCACTGCAGCTTTGATTACATGAAAGCCAACGCCGCGAAGAGTGTGCCTCTGGGCGGCGCCTTCTGGGATGGAGGCGCAGAGACCTTTATTCATAAAGGCGTAAACGGGCGCTGGCGTGATGTCCTTTCTGCCGAAGGCATTGCCGGTTACGAAAAACGTGCCGCTTCGGAACTCGGTCCGGAATGTTCGCACTGGTTCGCTACAGGGAAAATGAGCTAGACAATTGCGGTGCTGCGCTGGAATTCGGGGCGGCCCGTCTCCAGTGCCGACTCGGCCGCAACGAGTCGCGCACGTGCCTCGTCGATGAGTGGGCCCCGCAATAGGTCGTCCAGGCGTCCACGGGCCAGGTCGGCGGCGGCTGAAAGTCTTTTCAGGTCGGCTCTGGCGCGACCTGCATCTTGCTTGATCAATATGGCGCCAGCCTTGACCTCTATGGTCGTCAGCAATATACCCGGGAGTCCGTGTATGGAGAGACCCCGGCGAACAGGATAACGATGCCATCATCTGAGCAAATACGTGGCACGTCTACTTCGCGGTTCTCGTTCTGTGGCTCCTTTCTGGCAGGCGGCCGACGAGACGCACCATTGGCATACTGTTAGCGTTTCCGTTTTTCTCGGTGAGCTTCCTGGCGTGGGTCCATGGGAATCCATTCAATGGGGCCTCTTTTGCGCTGACAGGTGTCGTTTTGGTCGCACTCGCCATACGCTTGTCGCCCGGGAAGATAAAAGTTGCGCCAGCGTGGCTAGCCACTCCTGGAACCTTGATGATTGGGTTCGGATGGTTGTATCCCCACTTTCTTGATAATACGACTTCTCTGGTGTATTTGTACGCCGCACCCACTGGGCTCATTCCGTGCCCAACGCTTTCAATCGTGATTGGGTTTACATTGATACTGGGTGGTTTGGGATCGAGGTCGTGGTGTCTGGTGCTTGCCATGATGGGGCTTTTCTATGGGGTTTTCGGTGCCGCCCGGCTTGGGGTCAGGATTGACGGAGTTCTCATCCTCGGAGCATTGGCGGCAGCCTGTGCCGCTGTTACGACAGGATGCAAGCAATAGGCGTTGTTGGCGCCGCACTACGGCTTCGTTGTTTATCACTGTGCTCTGGGGGTTAGAGCTGCAATCAATAAAGGATACGAGGCTGAACGAATACCAGTTATTTGTAGATCTTCATAAGGGCGCAAATCGTCAAGGTCCGGCAGGCGATGAGGAAACAGAGAGAGCCGTTGATCTCGCGTGCGGTAGCTGTTGATATTGTGCAGCTATTGTTTACTTTACCGCGTAGTGGGCTCAAAGTACGTTTAGCTCCCATACTGCGACCAGTCGGTAAACACCGGCGAGGCAGGTAATGCGACATCATATTATTGCCATAAGCCACTACGATGTGGCACGACAACGTAGAGGATAGTGTTATGCGTATAGCAAAAGACGATATTCCCGTTGTAATCTCGGTTCCGGGTGCAACCGCCAGGCAGAAGGTAGATTTTGGCGATGTAACCGGATACGGAAAGATGGGCGCTGAATACTTTTCTTTTGGTGCAGGAACCGATATCACAGAGCTATTGCATGGGCTTGAGAACGATAGTTGCCAGAGTCCCCACTGGGGCTATGTAGTAGAGGGATCTATCACTGCGCTATATACCGATGGCAGAAAGGAAACATCGGAAACCGGCGATCTTTTTTACTGGCCTCCCGGTCACAGCGTCAGGGCGGAGGAAGATACCGATATCGTGATGTTCAGCCCACAGAAAGAGCATGGTGCAGTCATTGATCACATCCGGAAGAAAACAAACAGTTGATATGCCGCCTGCGAGTGCCGGGTCCATAAGTTTTCGGGAATGTGAAAACCTATGATAAATACGCGATCCGTTGGAAGAACTCGTTGGCACGTTGCTTCGCGCCCTGATATCGAGGTTAACTAAAAGACCATGGAACCCTTAGAGGAACACATTGTAGACTGCCCTTATTGTGGGGAACCCCTTGAGGTTCTCATAGATCAGCAGGAGGCAGGAAACCAGTATATCGAGGATTGCCAGGTGTGCTGCAGGCCCATAGTATTTAATCTGGCGGTGGACTCGATGGGAAATTTGTCGGTATCAGTGCGCGATGAAAACGAAGCATACTAGCCAGGCGCTGCCGAATGATTTGCGTTACTATTTAACCAAAGGTAAATTCAAATGAATAAAAAAACAGCACTGTTACTAGGGTTCTTAATGCTGCCAGTTTCCGTGGTGGCCAACGCAGACGATAAGGTCAACGAAGCGCGAGAGCATCACGAAGAACAGCGACATGAATCACGTGAATTCGGTGCAGAGCAGAGTCGTGAAGCTCGCAAGCACAGGGACGAAATGTACCGGGAGGAACGCAAACACAGGGACGAGATGTATCGCGAGGAAAGAAAGGGTCGGGAGGAAGCCGACAGAGAATACCGTAAAGATAGGGAAGAGGCTGATCGCGAATCCAGGAAGATGCATGAGGAGCGGGAACGCGAGTATGCCAAGGAAGCCCGAGAGCTTGATCGCGAAGAAAGGAAAAGGCGCAAGGAGCTGGATAAAGAGTCACGCAAGTAAAACCAAGTGGAGGCACCATGGATATCATTAACTTGATCATATTTTTAGCAATCGGGGCGCTGGTTGGCTGGCTCGCGGGCAATATAGTAAAGGGTGGCGGCTTTGGCATACTGGGCAATGTTGTTGTGGGGATTGTGGGGGCCGTCCTGGGTGGTTTTCTGTTCGGTTTGTTCGGCATAACAACGGGCGGACTATTGGGCTCGATAGTGATGGCAACTATTGGCGCTGTTATATTGTTATACCTGATCAGCCTTGTTAAGAGGGGTTAATTAACCAGTCGAGATCCGGAAGATGGCGGAGTGCCGTTTTTGAATAGTGATGCGGCTGATACCGGATCTTTCCCGGCGGAAAACCCGCTTACTGAGGTTTATCGTGATCAGTGGTTACTGATTGTCCACAAGCCCGCCGGGCTGCTGGTGCATCGTAGCCCTATCGATCGTCACGAAACGGAATTTGCCCTGCAATATGCGCGGTCGTTGAATGGTGGTGCACATGTATATCCCGTGCATCGGCTGGATCGACCCACCTCGGGGTTGCTGGTCTTTGCCCGGGACTCGGACACCGCGAGCGCCCTCGGCAAGGCAATGATGGCTGGGGAGGTGCATAAGACCTACCTGGCCATGGTGCGGGGGTGGACGCCGGAGCAGGGATTTATTGATCACCCGTTACGAGAGGAGCCGACGGACCGACGCCGCAAAGACGAGCCTCAATCTGTGCGCGAGGCCCGTACACGATACCGCCGGCTGGCCGCGACGGAGATTCCGGTGGAAATTGAAGGCCATCCCACCAGCCGCTACAGCCTCGTCGTCCTTTATCCCGAAACAGGTCGTAAGCACCAGCTGCGGCGGCACATGAAACATGTCAGCCATCCCATCATCGGTGACGCCAGCCACGGACGAGGTCGGCACAATCGTTACTTCGCGCAGCGCTTTGGCCAGGGACGGCTAATGCTCGCAGCCACCGGCATGATCTTCCAGCACCCAGTCACCGGGGCGCGGCTGCAACTCAACGTAAAGCCGGAGGCGAGTTTTCTGCAGGTACTCTCATTGTTCGATGATGGCGTGCGTGCGATAGATATGCTCTGCCAATAATAAATATCCCGGTCACTCCTACGACCTGCTATATGGACGAGCCGGCGAGAAAGATGCTGGCGGCCATCTCCCGGCGGCTAAACCAGCAGCAGGAGCCATTTAGGCTTTGGCGGTATCGCATCCCTTTTCTTCATGAATTGTTGGATACACATGAAAAATTATACGCGGCGGCTATTCTGAGATAAGGGCAACCTACACGACCTAATCTCAAGGAGAGCGAAAGATGAGTATAACAAAGGAATTCAAGGCATTTGCAATGCGGGGCAATGTTGTCGATATGGCCGTTGGTATAGTTATTGGCGGAGCTTTCGGAAGAATTGTTTCGTCATTCGTTGCGGATGTCCTTATGCCGCCTCTGGGCATGCTGCTCGGCAATGTCAACTTTGCCGATCTCGCGGTTACACTGAAGGAGGGGACGGACGATGTGGCGGCGGTGACGCTGAACTACGGTAACTTTATCCAGTCCACTGTGGACTTCGTGATTATTGCATTCGCAATTTTCATGGTGATCAAGTGGATGAATTCAATGAAGAAAAAGGAGGAAGCCACACCGGCTGCTGTGCCACCTGTTCCATCAAAAGAGGAGGTATTGCTTTCCGAAATCAGGGATTTGCTGAAGCAGAGATGATTTTCCCGCGGCACCTGAGAAGCGTGGATATGCAGATATGGGGTCAGGTCTCGCATTGTAGCATCGACTGAATATCTGCGTTAACGGCATTGATAATGCATCGGTGCTACCAAGCAAGACCTGGCCCCAGCCATTCACGCGCTATCACCAAATGCTACAATGCGAGACCTGACCCCCGGGCCTCCTTTTTTCGGCGCCACCAGTCGCGCAGCTTTACGCGCGCCATCAGGGCGCAGGGTGTGATGATCAGGGTCAGCACCGTCGCAAATCCCAGGCCGAACACGATGGCAGTGGCGAGGCTTTGCCACCACTGGGTAATGGGCGCGCCAAAGGCGACCTCGCGGTTGAACAGGTCGATGTTCATGCGCAGCATCATTGGCATCAGTCCCAGAACGGTAGTCACGGTTGTCAAAACCACCGGGCGAAGTCGTAGCAAGCCCGTGCGTAAAATCACTTCCCGGGGGTCGGCGATGTCTTTTTGTAATCGATCGTGAGTATCGATCAGTACAATGTTGTCGTTAACGACCACGCCCGCCAGGGCGATGATTCCGGTCCCGGTCACGACAATGGAGAAGGTCTGGCTGGTGAGCAGCAGGCCCAGCACGGCGCCAATTGTGGATACGATCACCGCCGAAAGTACTAAAGCGGCACTGAAAAAGCTGTTGAACTGGGTAACCAGAATCACCGCCATCAAAAAGAGGGAGACGAGCAGGGCACGCGTCAAAAAATCCTCGGCGGCGCGCTGTTCCTCATCCTCGCCCTTGAATTCATAGCGAACGCCAGAGGGGAGCGGGTCGGTGTCCAGCCAGCTGCGCAGTTCCTGTACCTTGTTGTTCGCCAGTACGCCGGGCGCCGTATTCGCGCGCACCGCCATGGCGCGAACCGAGTCTACCCGACGCAGATTGGCCACCTTGGGGGTGGCTTTGCGGTCGACAAAGTTGCTGATGGGCACTGCACCACCCGGCGTCGTTACCCGAAGCCGGTCGAGCTGGTCCAGGGTGCGCCAGCGCTCCGGGTAGCGCACGGTAATATCAATTTCCTCGTCGGTATCATCAGGCCGGTAACTGCCGATCCGCAAGCCGTTGGTGACCAGTTGGGCGGCATTGCCGATGGCGGTCACGTCGAGCCCGAACTTGGCCGCCTGGGCCCGGTCCACCTCCAGCTCCCAGTCAATACCGGGCAGTGGGCGGTCGTCCTCGATATCGGTGAGCCCCTCCATGGACTCAAATTGCCGGCGCACTGTTGCGACCGCTTGTGGCAATTTGGCGGGATCGCGGGCGCTCAACAACAGCTGCACCGGCTTGCCCACGGGCGGTCCCGCCTCCAGCTTGCGTATCTCCACCTCGATACCGGCCAGTTGATCGGTGCGTTTGCGGATGTCCTCGAGAATCTCGTTGGCGGGAGGGCGCTTGTCCCAGTCATCGAATTCCACCGAGATGCGGCCTACTACATCCTCGGCCACATCCTCCATGAAACTGAAGCCCCTGCTGCCGGTGGTGCGTGCGTAGACGCTCTCGAAGTAATCCCCAAAGGCCAGCACTTCCTGTTCCACCTCGCGAACCAGCGCGTCCTGCTGATCCACCGACAGGTTACCCCGAGCATGTACCAGCAAGGTCGCAAAATCAGGTTCCACTTTGGGAAAGAATTCAACACCCTTGCCGAAAGTCCCGTACAGGAACCAGGCCGCCAGTAGCGCGGCTATCGTGGCCGTGAGTATCCGGCCCGGGTAGTCCAGTGCCTTGTCGAGTACATACAGATAGTGCCGTGTCACTCCCTGTACCTTATCCAGATCGCCGTGCTCGGCGGCCTGAAGGTTACGGCGCTGCCAGTCAGATTCCGCGCCGGTGCGGCCCAGATGGGCGCCCAGCGTGGGCACAAAAATCAGGGCCATTAACAGGGACGCAGTGAGGGTCGTGATTAATGTAATTGGGAAGAAACGCATGAATTCCCCCACGATCCCGGGCCAGAACAGCATCGGCAGGAATGCCGCGAGGGTCGTCAGGGTCGCTGAAATAATGGGAGTGCCCATGCGCTGCACTGCCACGGCGTAGGCTTGATGCCGGTTCTGGCCCGCCGCCATCTGGCGCTCGGCATACTCCACCACCATGATGGCACCGTCCACCAGCACCCCGATGGTCAGGATGAGGGCGAACAGCACCACCATGTTCACGGTGTAGCCCATAAGATGCAGTACCAGAATGCTCGCCACGAAAGATCCGGGAATGGAAATGCCCACCAGTAGACCGGAGCGCAATCCCAGCACCCCGACCACCACAATCATCACCAGCACCACGGCGCTCACCACGTGGTTCTCGAGATCCGTGAGCATCATCTCAATGAACTCGGATTGATCCTGGCTATAGGCCACAACCAGATTGGGTGGCCAGTTGACCTTCAATGCGTCCACCTCGGCGCGCACTGCCGCCACGGTATCGATCACGTTTTCGCCGGTGCGTTTGGTGACCTCCAGGGTCACCGCCGGTAGCCCGTCCACCCGGGCGTAGCCTTCGGCATCCTTGAAAGTACGCTTGACCGTGGCAATGTCGCGGAAGCGCACAATGGCATCGCCGTCGACCTTTATCGGCATGTTGAGTACATCCTCGACGTTTTCGAACAGCCCCGGCACCTTGATGGCGAAGCGCCCATCGTCGGTATCCAGGGTTCCCGTGGCCACCAGGCGGTTGGAGCGGCTGAGGTTCTGAATAATCTCGTCGGCCTGCAAGCCATAACTTTCGACCTTAAGGGGATCAATGATGACTTCGACGACTTCCTCACGCTGTCCAGCGATGGTAACTTCCAGCACGCTGGTCAGGGATTCGATCTCATCCCGGGTGATGCGCGCCAATCGCTGGAGAGTGCGTTCGGGTACATCTCCGGCCAGGGTCACCAGCAAGATGGGGAAAATGCTGGTGTTTATCTCCTGGACCACGGGGTCCTCGGCATCGGTGGGCAGCTCGGGTTCCGCCTTGTCCACCGCGTCCTTCACGTCCTGTAATACGGCGTCGGCATCAAACCCGGCATTGAATTCCAACACGATCTCGCCGCCGCCCTCGAAGGCGCTGGCGCGCATTTCCTTTAATCCCTCGATTCCGCGAAGTTCTACTTCCACGGGCCGGATCAGCAATCGCTCGGCATCTTCCGGCAATACCCCCTCCAGTCTCAGGTGCACGAAAATAAAAGGAATATCGACGTCCGGCTCTGCTTCCTTGGCGATATCCAGGTAGGCCCAGGTCCCCGCAATCAGCAACAACACCAGCGCGGACAGTACCGCCCGCTGGCGCTTGAACAACCCCTCGATCCAACCACTCATTCCCGCTCCCCGGGGGGCTCAAGTCCTTCGTAAGGTACGGTCTCTACCCGCTGTCCGGCGCTCACGAACTCGTGGCCTACCGCGATAAGGGGGACCGACTCAGGCAGGCCGCTAAGCCATACACCCTCTGGCGTATCCCGCACTACGTTCACTGCATAGAAAACCACCTTGTCGGCCTCGTTCACTCCCTTCACGCCCAGGGTGCCATCATCGGCCAGCGTCAGCATGGAGGAAGGGAGACGATGCGCGGAAAGCTCGCCTGCAAAGAGGGTAATCTCCGCCGTAAGACCTTCGATGATTGTGCGATCGGTGTTGTCTAGCAGCACCTCCACCGGGAAGGTGCGTGTCGCCGCTCCGGCCACCCGGCCCACAAAGGATACTTCGCCCTCGCGAGTAGAACCATTAACCAGCTGTACCTCGGCACGGCTGCCCGCCTTGATTTGGTTCAGGTAACGCTCAGACAAAAAACCCCTCACCCGGATCGGGTTCAGGTCAACTATCGTGGCTACCGGCGCACCCCGACTCAGGAAATCTCCTACTTCCACATCGCGGGTCTCGATGTCTCCCTCAATGGGTGCCTTGATCTGGGTCCGCTCGGCTTCCAGCACAGCCATCTTCAATTGCGCCCGGGCCGATTCCAGCGCCGCCCTGGCTTTGGCCAGCTCCGTTTCCGAAATCGAGTTCTGTCTGTATAACGACTGTGCCCCCCGAAAATCGATCTCTCGCTGTTCCAGTAGCGAGCGCGCTTCCAGCAATCGGGCATCCCGGCTCTCCATCGCCAATTCCAACAGCAAGTCTCCCTCGGCTACTCGATCTCCACGCTCGAAATTCATTCTCCTGACCACGCCGTCCGTTTCTGCCTTCACGGCCACACTGCGATCCGCCAGGGTGCGGCCGCTAATCATGACCTGATCCTGAATGACCTGCCTGCGCGACTCCAGTACCCGCACCGACATCGCTTCATCAGCCTGCTCTATAGCAGTCTCCTCGCTCTGGGTTGTCTCCGGATCGTCCAGTGCGCCCGAAAGCATCCAGATCACCACGGTGAGGAAAATAAGGCCGGCAATCAGGGTTGAGCGCTGGCGGAACAGCGATTTTTTTTGGGCTCTTTGCATTGGTTTATCTGGATCGGTTGAGTTGGCTCTCTAGGGTAACGACTTGGGTCGAATTGGCGTTGATTAAGGTCAACGGCTATCACCTTCCCCGACTACGGTTTTGCCGCCAGGCCCCTGGCGAGGTTTGCGGAGTTCATTGCTGAGCTCGCCTGAACTGCCGTATCTGCTCATGGAGTTGGACGCCTGGCGTCATATTTTCGAGGTCAGTATCTTCGGGGTCATATCTTCGGGGTCAGGTCTCGCATTGTAGCGCCAGGCGCATGCCAACAAATAATAGGCACTCTCGATGACCCTATGGAAATAATCCGATTCGTGGCGCTGCCTGCATTGTTCACCAGCGTGTAGAATAGGCCGGAGTTGCCAATAGCTGGAAGCAGAAATTTATGGAAGGCACTGATATCGCTCCATGCTCCTGGCATCGCAGGATTTGGCACACATTTGAACCCCGTAAAGAGTCATTTTAATGGAATATAAAGTACTGGTTACCGTATTCATCGCCGTTTTCATCGCGGAGCTTGGCGACAAAACCCAATTGGCTACGATGCTTTTCGCCGCCGATAAGGATGTGAGCAAGATGACTGTCTTCATCGGCGCCTCTTTGGCATTGATTGTGGCATCTGGAATTGGCGTACTCGCAGGCGGCGTCATTTCCCAGTATGTAAGCGAGAAAAACCTGAATTACATTGCCGGCATCGGTTTTGTGGGTATAGGGGTGTGGACTCTCTTAAGAGCTTGAAATGAACTGGGCAGAATAGCGCCAGGCAGTAAGTTCACAACCTGTCTTTTCTCAAGCTTCTAATATACTGATGTAGTCAATTATCTTTTATCGCCAGGAGGATGTGGAATGACAAATTCCGATGATCCCTTGTTCCAGCCTTACAAATTGGGTTTATTAACATTACCCAATCGCGTGCTTATGTCGCCGCTAACCCGCTCCCGCTCCAGCCAGCCCGGTGACATTCCCAATGAGATGAACGCAGAGTATTACCGGCAACGGGCGAGCGCGGGCCTGATTATCAGCGAGGCTACCCAGGTGTCGCCGCAAGGCAAAGGTTACGCATTCACACCGGGGATTCATTCGCCAGAACAAGTGGAGGGCTGGCGCAAGGTTGCGGACGCAGTTCACAGTGCCGGCGGCCGGATTTATATGCAATTGTGGCACGTGGGCCGTATTTCTCATACGGCACTACAGCCAAACGGTGAGAAGCCGGTGGCACCGTCGGCCATTGCACCGAAAGGTGCCCAGACCTACATCAGCGCCGATTCTGGTATGGTCGATATACCAGAGCCAAGAGCGCTTGAAACCAGTGAGATGCAGAACATCGTCGACCAGTTCCGCGACGGTGCGCGTAACGCCAGGGATGCAGGCTTCGACGGCGTTGAGGTTCATGCTGCGAACGGCTATTTGCTGGATGAATTCCTCAAAAGCGGCACTAACCATCGTAGAGACCAGTTTGGTGGTTCAGTGGAAAACCGCGTCCGGCTGCCATTAATGGTGGTTGAAGCAGTGGTCGATGTCTGGGGCAAGCACAGTGTTGGTGTTCGGGTCAGTCCCACCGGCAGCTTCAATGACATGTACGACGATAATCCCGTAGAAACGTTTGGCGAGTTCGCAAGGCGCCTGAACGATCTCGATATCGCCTTTATTGAAGTGGTAGAGGATTCGTTCCAGGGTAATCTCGCCGATGGCCGCCCTGAAAACGTTATAGATGCCATTCAGGCCGGCTTCAAGGGCACCTACATCGCCAACGGTGCTTACAGCGCGGAAGAGGCACGCAAACGTCTTCGTGCTGGTCGCTGTGACCTCGTTACCTTTGGACGTTTGTTCATCGCCAATCCTGATCTGCCTGAACGTTTTCACCAGAACGCACCACTTAATGAATGGGACGACAGTACCTTTTATGGCGGCGACGAGCACGGGTATATTGATTATCCACCGTTGCAGTAGGACGAGAGGGCTTTGACCAGGTGTTGACCGTACAGGAGCCAGCATGGGTATAGCAGCGTTCGACGGTGCTTATGTCGGCGCCAGTGTGCTTGAAAAGGTGACTATTGGCGCTGTGTAAATGAGCGTATCTTTGCTTTCGGTCATGATCGCGCCGGGGCTTATTATCGATGTATTGTTAAATGCCTTATTATGGCCACGTGAATCCTTCGGAATCACCGTATATGAACCTGAATCTTACAGAAAATCCTGGTGGGGACATGCAAATCATCTACAGAGCAGCCAATATCATTGAAGGCCATATCGTCGCGGGTATGCTGGAGGCTCATGATATAGAGTCGTATGTAGGCGGGCATTATCTACAGGGAGCCATTGGCGAGCTGTCTCCTCTGGGATTTGCAAACGTTTTTGTCGAAGATGCCGATATTGACAGGGCCCTGCCGATCATCAAAGCTTACGAACAGGATACTCGTGTTAAGGCTGAAGCCACTGATTCCGATGATTCTCTATTGAGCGACGATCTGGCGTACTGAAGGCTACAGCGAATGTTTCTCCTATAAACATCAAGATTAGGGATTATTGAGCGATGGTAAATATTCTCTTGCTGGCCCTGGGGATCATGCTTTTGGTGGCGGGGGGCGAAATGCTAATCCGGGGTGCGCTGGCGGCAGCGGTGCGCCTGCGTGTCTCGCCTTTGCTTAGTGGCCTACTCATCGTCGGTTTTGGAACCTCGGCCCCCGAATTGGTCGTCTCCATAGAAGCGGCGATTGGCGGGCAGCCGGATCTTGCGGTAGGCAATATCGTTGGCAGTAACATTGCGAATATCCTATTGATTCTAGGTGTCTGTGCCCTGATCTCGCCGATGCTGGTAAAGCCACTGGTATTGCGTCGGGATGCAATTACAGTGGTTTCCGCTACTATTCTTTTCCTGCTTCTGGCCGGCGACCATGCTCTTGGCAGGCTGGATGCGTCTATTCTATTGGCAGCTTTCGCGGCCTACCTGATATGGGCATATTGGACAGAACGTTTCGGTTCAGCTCCTTCCGCTGACTTGCATAAAGCCGAAGGAGAGGAAGTTACGATCCTACCCAGGAATTCGGTATGGATCATGGCGTTCGTATTGTTCGGACTGGCCCTCTTGATTGGTGGCGCGCAGGTGTTGTTGAAAGGCGCCGTGGGTATAGCAGAATATTTTTCAGTCTCTGAAGCGGTAATAGGATTAACGCTCGTCGCTGTAGGCACCTCATTGCCTGAGCTGGCGATCTCGATAATCGCAGCATTCAGAAAGCATGCTGATGTCGCCATCGGAAATGTTCTCGGCAGCAATATCTTCAATCTCCTTGGTGTCCTGGGCGTCTCTGCTTTATTACAACCACTCCCGGTCCATGTGAGAATTATTCAGTTTGATCAATGGGTCGTACTGGGCGCATCAGTGGTTTTATTGCTATTTTTATATACGGGTAAGCGCCTTAGTCAGGGTGAGGGCGGGATTCTACTGCTCGGCTATATAGCTTACCTGGCGCTTGGATTCACAACCTTTATGGCGTGACACGCCAGGAAGATCGTGCCGATGCATTAACTGTTGTAGCCTCGGGGAACCCACGTCGTCAAAATCAATTACTGAAGCTCGGCTTATTTGGATTTTATGCATCTTGAATGGATCCATGCTGAATCAACGAAACGATTATCAGGGAGCCAAGGCAATGACTAAACCGGTTAATGGCACCGAGCAGTTGACGCCCGGCGAGACAGCCACTATTGAGAATACACTTTCCACCCCTATGCGCATCAGCCTGGTCAGTGGAAACGATTGCCAAGTGGACATTGAGCTCTTGCCGGGTCAGGTAGTGCGATTCTCTAGCGGTAAGGCCCACGCGAAGATAGCCGTGCAGGACGGGGACCCATCAGGATTGCTGGTGGTCAAGCCCGAGCTCCCTTCCTGAGCCAATGCGAAAGCCGGGATTATGCACTACCCTGATTTAATCGAACGTTAATATTTGAGGTTGCCAGTAACTACCACAATAGCTGCAGTCCGTTTTTTAATTCATTTGTTGCTGTGTATGCATAGCGATAGTGCCGGAGCACCAGATACCATGGAAAAAGCGAAGAATCAGGGCTATACAAGATTTCTCTTGATGATAGCGACAGCGATTGTGGTGATGTACCTGTTGATGTATTTGAATTCCTACGAGATTTTCGGTCATGCCAGGCTCAGCGAAACACGCATATTCATGACATTGATTATGGGCGCTGCCATGATGGTCATCATGTTGGCGTTCATGTTGGGGATGTATCAGAACACGAAGCTAAACCTGGCGATCTTCATTGGCGCTGGCCTGTTGTTTTTGTCCGCTCTCGGTCTGGTGCGCAGTCAGATAACCGTTACCGGCGTCGATTATATGGAAGCGATGATTCCGCATCACTCTATTGCGATTCTCACCAGTGAGCGGGCCAAGATTATGGACCCACGTGTGCGCAGGCTGGCAGATGAAATTTTGCTGACCCAGCGAAAAGAGATCAAGGAAATGTCCTGGTTGATTGCCGATATCAAGGCAAATGGAATAGCCATTACGCCCGCGGATGTGCGGTTGAGGGCAGTCCCGGAGTTCTCGGGACTTCCGGATCAGCTGTAGATTGCGCCAAACCCCACGTAGTTGACTATGTATAACGCAGTCCTCGCATTCTGGTTTGAAGAAATAGAAACGAAGCAATGGTGGGTTGCTGATCCGGAACTTGATGCTCTCATCCAGCGTAAGTTTGAGCATCTTATAGTGAAGGCCATGCAGGCTGAACTGTTCTCCTGGCGGGAGCATGTCAGGGGGCGGCTGGCTGAAATCATTGTTCTCGACCAGTTTTCGCGCAATATTTACCGGAATACGCCAGCGGCTTTTTCCCAGGATTCCCTTGCGCTGGTATTGGCGCAGGAGGCGGTGGCGGCAAACCTGCTTTCGCAACTCACCCAGGCGGAACGCACATTCCTCTTGATGCCCTACATGCACAGTGAATCAGCGTTAATTCACGTCGAGGCAGAAAGGCTTTTCCGTGACTATACGGCTCCGAAGAATTACCAGTTCGAACTTAGGCACAAGGCCATAATCGACCGCTTTGGTCGATATCCTCACCGAAACCGGATTCTTGGCCGTGTTTCCAATGCGGACGAAGAGTCGTTTTTATTGCAGCCCGGATCAAGCTTCTAGCCCGCGATCAGGGGTAGCTTCGCCGCTTTTTTCGGGCGTCGAGGATCTACGCCCTGTTTTTCGAATTTTTACAATCACCACCAGAATCCCGGGAATCTTCTATAGTAATTCATAGCATCATGTTGCTGATCACATCCCACGTACGCATTACAGGAGATTCTGTCAAATGGCCAAAACTGCCGCCTTTGAAAAACATCCCGAGCGCTATGAAAGCTGGTTTGATCGACATAAAGAAGCATATATTTCAGAGCTGTTGGCTCTGAGACCCTTTGTTCCCCTGACAGGTAGAGGCCTTGAAGTCGGCGTAGGCACCGGACGATTTGCCGCGCCGCTGGGAATTCAGGTGGGTATTGATCCCTCTCCCGCGATGCTGGCTGTTGCCAGAAAACGGGGGATTGAAGCGGACGAAGGCGTCGCCGAAGCACTTCCGTATCCGGATGACAGTTTCGATCATGTCCTGGTTGTAACCACCCTTTGTTTTGTTGACTCTCCCGCCACTATGTTTACCCAGATACGACGGGTGTTGAAGCCCGGCGGTATTTTCGTTATCGGGTTCATTGACCGCGATAGCGCCATGGGGCTCGATTATGAAGCACGCCAGTCTGATAGTACCTTTTACCAGGAGGCGACTTTTTACAGTGCTGATCAGGTTGAAAATTTCCTCATGGACGCGAGCTTTTCCCTACATGCCCGGGTGCAGACACTGTCCCAACCGCTGGCATTGATAAAAGAGGTTGAGCCCCTGCGTCTGGGGTATGGGGTTTGTGGGTTCGCTGTGATCGAGGCAATCAACGAAAAACCCGGGCCATAACCCAGTGTCACGCCACGGGGGTCAGGTCTCGCTTTGTAGCACATTGATGTTCTATTCTGGGCGCGCCTCGCCCTGGATCGCGATAATTTGGTCAAGCCGCTGTTTGTATTAGCCAGACACATCGCTGTAGAACTATAGACGACTGGATATTTTAATGGATGCTACAAAGCGAGACCTGACCCCGGGGCTGGTTGCTCCGTTATTTGATAGCCATTTTCATATCATCAATTACGAATTTCCACTGGTAAGCAATAACGCCTACATCCCGGACCAGTTTACCTGCGCTGATTACCTCAAAAGAATGGCGTCCTGGGACCTGTGCGGTGGTGTTATTGTATCCGGCTCCTTTCAGGCGTTTGATCAGGACTATTTACTCGATGCGCTACAGAGGCTTGGGCCTTCTTTTGTCGGTGTTACCCAATTGCCGGCCAGCGTGACCGATGTCGAAATTTTGCGCCTGCATCACGCAGGCGTAAGGGCTGTTCGCTTTAATCTCAAGCGTGGCGGCTCAGCCGATGTCGGTAGTCTGAGCGTAATGGCGGCGAGGGTATATGAAGTGGCCGGCTGGCATGTGGAGCTATATATCGATTCTGCGGGAATAGCGGAGCTGTATTCCCGGATTCTCGAGTTGCCGTCGGTCAGTATAGATCATCTTGGGCTTGATAAGGCCGGGCTGCCGTTGTTGGTAAAACTCGCCGAAAAGGGAGTCAGGGTCAAAGCCAGTGGCTTTGGCAGGGCTGATTTTAACGTCAGCCATGCATTACGAGAACTCAATGCGGCGAACCCTGGCGCATTAATGTTCGGTAGCGACCTGCCATCCACGAGAGCACCGCGGCCTTTCAGCGATAAGGATGTCCTGCTCATAGTCGAGGCTCTGGGAACCGATAAGGCGGAGAAGGTACTGAGCGGCAATGCGCTTGAGCTGTATAAGCTTTCTGGTGCAAGCCAGTCGGGGTAGTAGTTGTCCATGGCATGCTACAAAGCGAGACCTGACCCCAGCTCTCTTGACCCCAGCTCTCTGGCCACCCCCATTGGCTTCGGCAAACCTCTGTCAGCTATTCATCCTTGCTGTCAGGCTAACCAGGTCATCTGCGTGTTCTTCTTCTGTCGCGAGTATATCTTCCATCATACGACGGGTCACAGGGTCATCATTGCCAAGATAGACGATGAATTCGCGATAGGACTCAATGGCGATGCGTTCCGCAATCAGGTCCTCCTTGATCATATCCGCCAGGGAGTTACCTTCTTTGTACTCTGCATGACTGCGTGAAGTCAGGTTGTCCGGATTGAAGTCGGGTTCACCTCCAAGCTGGGTGATGCGCTCGGCTATCTGGTCAGCATGCTGCTGTTCCTCTTCAGCGTGTTCAAGGAACTCATGCTGTGCAGCCTGGGCATTCAGGCCTTCGGCCATATAGTAGTGGCGCTTGTAGCGCAATACGCAGACCAACTCTGTTGCCAGTGCTTCGTTCAGGACCTTGAGGACCGTTTCACGATCAGCGCCGTAGCCTTGCGTTACGGCGCCTTCTTCAATGTGCTTTCGCGCGCGTTCACGCAGGGTTTTAACATCGGTCAGGAATGGTTGGTCAGACATTAGCGCGATCCTCTTTTTCTTACCGGGTACTGATTCGGCCAGATACCTCTGCCTGTATTCAGGCGGGCAGCTGACTCACTTCCATAAAAAAGTGTAGACACTCGGAGCAGGATTGGCAACCCGGCTGGCCCCCCGGTTAAAAGTTCAAACAGGAGGCAGGTTGCAAAATCGATTCAGTTCTACAATCATAAAACACTCAAATACTGTGAAACAGGACGCCCGGATGCTTTCAGCTCCACAGCTAAGACGCGAATTCCAGCGAGTACGGCAAAACTCCGTACGATTGTGCGAGTCCCTGGAGACAGAGGACTACGGGTTGCAGGCGATGGCTGATACCAGTCCACCCAAATGGCATCTGGCTCACACCACCTGGTTTTTCGAGACATTTATTCTCAAGCCGCTTGGCGAGTCATATCGGGAATGGAACCCGGCGTTCGAGCATCTGTTCAATTCCTACTACAACGGTGTTGGGAAACCCTTTTCGAGACCCCAGCGAGGGCTTTTGTCGAGGCCGACGGTAAGCGAGGTCTATCGTTATCGAGAGGCCATAGATGGGGAAATTGAAGCACTGCTGGATAGAGTGGATGCCGGCCCTGATGCGGCGGAGATTCTCACACGTCTTGAACTCGGCCTGCATCACGAGCAACAGCATCAGGAGCTGCTTCTGACCGATCTCAAGTACAGCTTTCACGTCAATCCATTGCGGCCGGTCTATCGCCCTGCAGATCCCGAGCAAGCCTTTCCCCCGCGGGCTTCGGCGCCTGTCTGGCATGAATTTGCTGGCGGGGTAGTCACCATTGGTGCCGGGGAAGATCGATTTCGTTTCGATAACGAGACACCGCGACACAGGCAATTTCTGGAGCCCTTTGTCCTGGCGTCAAGACCAGTCACCAATGGCGATTATCGGGCGTTCATTGAAGACGGCGGCTATCGTCGCTCAGAACTTTGGTTGGCGGAAGGCTGGGATCTCATTGACAAAGAGGGCTGGACCAAACCATTGTATTGGTACCAGAGAGATGATGAATGGTGGCAGTATAGCCTTCGTGGCGATATGGCGCTCGATGATCTCTCTCCGGCCTGCCATCTGAGCTATTATGAAGCAGACGCATTTGCACGCTGGTACGGAGCTCGACTTCCCACCGAGGCAGAGTGGGAGCACGCCGCCTCGGGTTATGCCGTCGAGGGCAACTTCGCTGGCTGTGAGCACTTCCATCCACGGCGGCAAACTCAGTCTGACGACCTTTGCCAACTGTTTGGCGATGTATGGGAATGGACCGCCAGTAGCTACCTGTCCTATCCGGGATTCATGCCCGCGTCAGGTGCACTGGGCGAATATAACGGTAAATTCATGAGCAGCCAGATGATTCTTCGCGGTGGTTCCTGTGTCAGTGATGCGGCGCATATCCGCGCAACGTATCGCAACTTCTTTTATCCCGGTGATCGCTGGCAATTCTCGGGTGCGCGCCTGGCCCGATCACTATAATGGTTCTTCCCAACTACCGATGATCATGGAGATACTGCAATGGCTTACATGAACGCACCGGCTGCCCCGATACCCCTCGACGGCGAAGGCGAGAGCCGACTGTCATTTGTTCGGCAGCCACGCAGCTCCGTGAACGCAGTCAGTGAGATCCTTGCCGGGCTTGCCAGCCAACCGAAATCGCTGTCGCCCAAATTTTTCTATGACAGTTTGGGTGCATCCTTATTTGATCGTATTACAGTCTTGCCGGAGTATTACCTGACCCGGTCGGAGCGCGATATTTTTAAGCGCTATGAAAGTCACATCGCTGCAGCGCTGGGTACCGGCCGTATATTGATAGAGCCCGGAAGCGGTAGCAGCGAGAAAGTGGAATTATTGCTGAATGCGCTTAGACCAGGCGCTTATGTACCACTGGAGATTACCGAAAGTCATGTACTGGAAGCGTCCCGAAATCTGGTGAAGCGCTATCCCTGGCTTACCGTGCATGCGATATGCGCTGACTACACCGGTGGCATGGACCTGCCCGCTTCGCTACCTCCAGGGCAGCGGTTGTTATTCTTTCCCGGTTCGACAATCGGTAACTTTGAGCCCGCTGACGCCAGCCGTTTTCTTCGCGAAATGCACCGCGTCTGCGGTGACGGCGGGTCCCTGCTTATTGGGGTTGATTTACGCAAAGACGAAGCGGTTTTGAATGCGGCGTATAACGATAGTGAGGGAATCACCGCACGGTTCAATCGTAACATCCTCACACACGTTAACCGACTCGCCGATGCCGATTTTGATATTGAGCAGTTTCAGCACATGGCTTTTTTCAACCCGATTGAAAGCCGTATCGAGATGCACCTCGAGAGTCTGAAGGATCAGTGTGTCCGCGTGGGAGCGCGAGAAGTCCAATTGGAAGCCGGTGAACGCATCCATACCGAAAACTCCTACAAGTATACTGTGGAGGGATTTCAGGACGTTGCCCGATTGGCAGGATTCACTCCGCGCGAGACCTGGTATGATGAGGCCGGCTGGTTTAGTGTCCAGCTACTGGACGCATGAGCACATCTTTGGGGTGACCCCATTTCTGCTGTATGCTACACAGCGCGACCTGACCCCTTAAGTTTTTGACCCCGCAGGCGTTATGAGCATAGCCCCTTTTCAGGCCCTGGCCTGCCCTCTTGATGGCGATCCTTTACTGCGCGATGGTGCGGTATGGCGTTGTGCTGCGGGGCATAGTTTTGATGTTGCGCGGCAGGGTTACACGCATTTGCTGCCGGTGCAGAACAAGCGTTCCCGGGATCCGGGGGACAGCAAGGAGATGGTGGCGGCCCGTCGACGTTTTCTCAATGCTGGGTTTTATCAACCGGTTGCCGATGCGGTAAGCCAGGCCGTGCTGGGGCACCCGCAGCCAGGGACGGTAATCAATTGCCTGGATGCCGGGTGTGGTGAGGGCTACTACCTGCGCGAGCTGGCGGCAGCGGCGGGGGAGCGGCTGTCGATGTTCATGCTGGGTGTTGATATCTCACGCTGGGCTGTGTTGGCGGCGGCCAAACAGGATTTACGGCCGAACTGGGTCGTGGCCAGCAATGCCGGGCTGCCGGTGCTTCCACAGACTATTGACCGGCTCCTGTGCCTGTTCGGGTTCCCGGTATATGCGGAATTTGCCCGAGTATTGAAGCCCGGTGGCGAATTACTACTGGCCGAAGCCGGAGCGGATCATTTGCGTGAGCTGCGGGAGATCATTTACCCCAGTCTCAAGCCGGGACGCGCACCGAGCAAAGCGGCTCCCGAAGGTTTCTTCCATCTGGGAACTGACACGGTGCGTTACACTCTGGACCTCGTCGCAGTCGAGCAGGTCACAGATTTGCTGGCAATGACACCACATCTATACCGCGCAGGAGCCGTCGGCCTGGCAAAAGCTGCTGCGCTAAAGACGCTTGCGGTTACTGTGGATGTGCGGCTGCTGCGATTTGGCCGACAATAGCGACACCCGCGGCTGCAGGTTAAGCCCCTTTCAATCTCTTATAAAACAGGAATATCTCCATGTCCGAAGTGAACTTCAGCGACGGTGAAAAGGAACAGATCGTCAGCAAGGTTAAACTATACTTTCGCGAGGAGCTGGATCAGGATATTGGCAGTTTTGACGCGGAGTTCCTGATCGATTTTTTTACCCGGGAGCTGGGTGCCTATTTTTACAACAGGGGCCTCTATGATTCCCAGACAATTCTGGCATCGAAGCTGGAGGACCTTGCGGATTCAATTCTCGAACTTGAAAAGCCCACTACCTATACGCGATAAAGTCCGCGCCAGGGCTGCAATATTTACCCGCAGGCCTTTTGCCGGCCATAAAAGTCTGCGAAGCTCTGTCTGCCCGGGCGGGCCGCAAGCGGTAATAATACGGAGACAATAATGAAAGGACAGGTGCTAGATTATTCAGTGCAGGCCAACAACGGCCTCATTTCGGGAGCTGACGGCAATCGCTATACCTTTACAGGGGCAGAGTGGAGAGACGATGTCGCGCCACTACGGGGCATGAGTGTGGATTTTGAAGTCGAGGGTGAGAGGGCATTGGCCATTTACCGGGCCGTGGGCGCGGGTGGGTCGATTATCCCCGGATCCAAAAACAAGATCGCTGCGGGCCTGTTGGCTATTTTCCTGGGTGGCCTGGGGATCCACAAGTTCTATCTGGGTTATACCGGCCCGGGCCTGGTATATCTTTTGACCAACACAATAGGCTGGGTGATCACCATCTTCCTGTTGGGAGTCCCCAATATGATCCTTGGGGTGATTGCGTTGATAGAGGGCATCATTTACCTGACCAAGACCGACGAGGATTTTGAACAAACCTACGTCGTCGGCCGGAAACCCTGGTTCTGAAGCGGCCGTCCCCGACCAGCGTGAGTCGTTAACCCCTCGCCCAACCTCTTTCGCCCAACCCCCTTCAATCTATTAAACCAGCCACTGGCTATCGGCGCGACCTTGCAGAAACTCGACAGGGGTCCGTATACCATGGCCGGTAAATCCACATTTTACAAAATCATAAGAGGAGATTGCCGTGCCAAAGGCCCTGCTGAGCCCCACCCAACTGGGCGCCATAGCGCTGAAAAACCGGGTGGTGATGGCGCCAATGACCCGGGCTCGTGCCCCTTTTCGCCTGGCCACCGCCTCAATGGCAGAGTATTACCGCCAGCGTGCCAGTGCCGGTTTGATCATCACTGAGGCCACCCAGATATCGCAACAGGGTACCGGAACCCTTGCTACCCCGGGTATTCACACGCCCGAGCAAATCCGGTGCTGGCAGCAGGTGACCTCGGCCGTTCACCAGGCGGGCGGTCGTATTGTGTGCCAGATCTGGCACTCGGGACGAGTATCGCACCGGGTTTTCCAGCACAATGAAGAGCCGCCCGTTGCTCCCTCGGCCGTCCAGGGTAAAATCCGCACCTTTACCGAGCAGGGCTTCGTGCCCACCTCAGAGCCGCGAGCGCTGGAACTGGAGGAGATCCCCGGAGTGGTCGCTCAGTATGCCCGGGCCGCCTCCAACGCCATGGAAGCGGGCTTTGACGGTGTCCAGATCCATGCGGCCAACGGCTACCTGATTGACCAGTTTTTGCGCGATGGGGTTAACCGGCGTACGGATGCCTACGGTGGTAGTGTCGAGAACCGCTGCCGGTTCCTGCTGGAAGTCACCGACGCAGTGATTGATGCCATAGGGGCCGATGTCACCGCCGTGCGCCTGTCACCTTTTTCGAGCACCTGGGACTGCCACGACAGCCAGCCGGCGCCGCTGTTCCGGCATGCCGTGAGCGAGCTTGATCGCCGCGAGCTGGCTTTCCTGGAAATTGTGGAGAAGATCAATGAATCCTCTGTCAGTGGCAGTGGGGCGGAGCTGCAGGCCGGCTTTGATACCGACGATATAGGCCGTGTCTATAATGGTCCGCTGGTGTTGAACGGAGGCTATGACATGGCCAGAGCTGACACAGTGGTGGCCAGTGGCACTGCCAGTGCCATATCCTTTGGTCGCCCCTACCTCAGCACACCGGATCTGGTAGAGCGCTTTGTGGTGGACGCGCCACTGAACGCGCCAGGTGATCCCGCCGCCGTTTACGGTGGCGGGGATGCGGGGTATATCGATTTCCCCATCATGAGTCCGTAAATAGTTCTTTCCGCTTCCCACGTTCGATCCGGTGCCCAATACGTCTCGCCCGGCATATTTGCCGGGCGTGCTATCCTCAGGGGCTATCAACGTCTCCGGGACTGGACAGGGAGGAAATGATCATGCAATTTACCGATGCAATATCGCTGGTGGTCTACGCCATTGAAGGCGCAGGTGTGGCAGTGGTGATAATTGGCGCGATGTACGCCACACTATCTTTTGTGCGCAACTTCAGGCGGATGACGGAGGGCTTTGCGTACCAGGTATTTCGGCGACAATTCGGGCGCGCCATAATCCTGGGGCTGGAATTTTTGATTGCAGGCGATATCGTCCAGACCATTATTGTGACGGCAAGCATGGAAAATGTTCTTATCCTGGGCCTGATTGTTATTATTCGCACCTTTTTGAGCATGACATTGCAGCTTGAGGTTGAGGGTCACTGGCCCTGGCAAAAAAAAGCATTTGGAGAGCATAATAAATGACACAATCGTTACCCATTCCTTTACACCATCCCTTTGCCGACCACGTAAAGCTCGAGATTGTCAGTCAGGAGCCCGGCTCCAGCACCTGCCGGATTGAGGTAGAGGCAGACCTGCACCACAATCCCCACGAGGTGGTGCACGGTGCAGTATTATACGCCCTGGCGGACACCGGTATGGGCGCGGCCTTGTATCCGACCCTAGATAAGGGCGAGTCCTGCGCCACCATTGAAATCAAGATGAACTATTTCCGGCCGGTGTTTGCAGGCACCGTTACCTGTGAAACCAGCCTGTTGAACCGGGGGCGCTCGGTGGCAAATCTGGAGGCCCGCGTGTACTGCGGCGACAAGCTAGTGGCCCAGGCCAACGGCAACTTCGCGATTACCCGGCGCCAGTAGCGGGTAGCCGGGTGAAAATGAATGATCTTATGGCGCCGCGAGAGACACTCTGATGTCCGCTGTCATCGTCGGACCACTGAGCTTTAGCCCAACATATATTTTATTGGCATTGGCATTCCTGGCCGCCGTCCTGGTGGGCGGCCTGATGGGACGGGTGAGTGGAGTGCCGGTAGTCGGCAAGCTGATCGATATCCTGGTGATAACCGTCTTCAGTGCCCGCCTGGGCTTTGTCCTGATTTATTTTGATCACTATCGCGATAATCTTTTTGATATTATTAATATTCGTGACGGCGGCTTTCACCTTGTGTCGGGCATCTTCGGTTTTGGTCTGGTGTGTGCCTGGAAGCTCAGACGCTACCCCCGGGACAGGCGGGTATTGGGGGGTGCCCTGGCGGTCGGCTTGGTGGTATGGCTTGGCGGTATGGGATTGTTCCGGGTCCTGGAAGCGCAGTCGCTCGGCTTGCCGGCGCTCGCGCTGCGGCAACTGGACGATACCCCGGTATTACTGTCAGAGATTGTCGGCAGCAAGCCTGTGGCGATAAATCTATGGGCTACATGGTGCCCGCCCTGCATACGTGAAATGCCGGTACTTCTGGAGGCGCAGCAACGGCACCCTGAGATCATGTTCCTGTTTGTTAATCAGGGTGAGCAGGCAGCGACGATAATGGAATTCCTGGAGCGGCAGCAGCTGGAGCTTGAAAATGTATTACTGGATCCACATACGATCCTGGGCCGGGAGACCGGGCATAGAAGCTTGCCGGTCACTTTGTTTTATACTGCTGACGGCCGGATGGTAGACACCCATCTCGGTGAATTATCCAGTGCCACCCTGGCCTACCGGCTGCAGCGGCTGGCGACAAAGCCGCTGCCCTGATAAGCAGTGGGTCCGATAAATTATCAGAGGAACATGAAACATGTCGAATGAAGGTTATCACGAGCCAGTGGCTGAACTCAGTGATGAAACACGGGATATGCATCGTGCCATCGTGTCATTGATGGAGGAACTTGAAGCTGTGGATTGGTATAACCAGCGTATGGATGCCTGCAAAGACCCTGAGCTCAAGGCCATCCTCCGCCATAACCGCGATGAGGAAAAAGAGCATGCCGCCATGGTGCTGGAGTGGATCCGACGCCGTGACCCGGTGCTTGATGAGGAAATGAAAGACTACCTGTTTACCGATAAACCAATAGCACATGAGTAGCCTTGTTACCCTGCGAGTCGCCGCGATTGCCGCGATGCTGTTACTGACCGGCTGCCTGGGCAAGCCGGCGGGTGTGAAGCCGGTAAAAGACTTCGAGGTGCAGCGCTACCTGGGTACCTGGTATGAAATTGCCCGGCTTGATCACAGCTTTGAGCGGGGGCTGAGCAATGTTACCGCTCACTACAGCCTCAACAATGACGGCAATATTCGTGTGCTCAATAAGGGCTATGATGCCGAAGAGGGAGAGTGGAAAGAGGCGGAAGGGCTGGCAAAGTTCGTCGGCGACGACAGTACCGGCCACTTGAAAGTATCCTTCTTCGGGCCGTTCTACTCATCCTATGTGGTCTTCGAGCTGGACCATGAGGGCTATCAATATGCCTTTGTATCTGGCTTCAATACCAACTATCTGTGGTTACTGGCCCGAAGCCCTGAAGTCAGCGACGATCTGCAAGCGCACTTTGTTGAGAGTGCCGATCGCCTGGGGTTTGATGTGGATAAGCTGATATTTGTCGAGCATGACCGGCAGGTGCAACCCTGAGGCGCCACCTGCCGTTATTGAAGACTTCAGGCGCCCTTGTTGGGTGCTGACACGCCAAGCAGTTTCCACTTGCCCTGCTGGTTGTCTTCTTCAGTGTAGCGATATTTTACCTTGGCGCCGTGAGGGGCGCTTTCAATCGTCGCATTTTTGGGTTCCTTGAACTGAACCCGGTTGCGGCGATTGAGGTTACACTCGCTGTTGCGCTCTGCGCGACCGGCAGAGTGAAAGGCAACATAGACATCGCGGCCCATCTGCTCCGCTTTTTCCTTGTCCACAGTACCTTCAAGGATGCAGTCCTGGGTGACTTCCGCCCAAGCGCCGCCAGCTATCAGGGGCATCGCGGCTACTAATAAAGCCCTGGCCAATGTTTTCATGGTACACCTCCGGTGTGAGCGTCTCTCGACGTTGCTTTTATCAGGTCGGTATTCTGCAGGTATTTACTCCAACATGGGGTAATCTTAGAACCTGGGTGCAGGCGCGTCCATCGCTGACATGTAAATGTCATAATAAGTTCACAATTATGGTGTATACGCCTTTTGGCCTTCAGGCAAACAGGCCATGGATATACCACTGCCTGTTCAGGCGATCGTGAAATACCCAATAGTGTTGCCCAGCCGGGCCCTGGGCCACGTAATAATCCCGGCTGACCGGCGTCTGCCACCAGTTATCCTCTATCCGTTCCGGGCCGCGCACCAGTTGCAGGGCACCGTTCCAGTACAGTCGGCCGCTGCGCTGCTCAAGGTGTCGTGGCTCGGGCATCAGCCAGAAAGGTCGCTGACCGCAATCTGAATGGGCGGCGGTAGGCTGCGGCAAGTCATCGCTGCCGACATGAAGTGCGAATTCCGGCAGGTGTTCGTCCCGGCAGCCAATTTTCCTGATGGCCTGCAATCCCAGGCGGCCACGCAGGCGATCAAGCAAAGCCTGCAGGGGCTCACGCTGGTTGTGCGGGCTGAACAGGTCGATGCTGGCGCCGTGCCCGCTAGCCAGTTGGTTACATTCCAGAATGATGCTTTCGACACCCGTGCGCAGTTGCAGCCGTTCAAACTGCAGTCTGGCCAGTCGATACCAGTTACTCCAGTCACTGTGCCGGGTACTGCTACGCACCTGTAACCGGTGTTGCTGACGGTCAACCCCGACCAACTGCCATTCAATCTCCCCCGTTTGTAGCTGTGTATGGCGCAGAAACTGGCACAGGGACTGTAGAAGGTACTGTACCGCGGGCAACAGTTCCGTATTGGCTTTAACTTCGTAACCAAACCAGTACTGGTCACTGAAACGAGTCGGCGGCTTATAGTTCGGCTGCAGGTCGGCCTCCCGGCCAAGGATCTGTCGCAGGCAGCGGACAAAGTTCTTGCCACAGCGCCTGCCCAGGGCGGCTTCCGGCAGCGCCAGAATATCGCTGAATGTATGCAGGCCGGCACTGTTGAGGTTTGCGATCTCCTGTGGGAATTCGTCCAGCAGGGTTAGCGGCAGCTGCGCCAGCCGTTCGGCCAGGTCTCCTTCCACCAGGGTTGCATGTTCCTGTTCGGCAAAAGACAGTAGCCACGCTCCCCTGGGAGTGGCCGCCAGGCCTGTTTGCACCCGATAGCCACGGTAGTTCAGGCCATGGTGTACCTCTTCCAGCAAGGCATCCAGGCCCCGGAACAAGGCCAGGGAGCCGCCGATTTCCAGCTGCAGGCAGTCCTCCCGCCAGGGATGCAGCGTGGGGGTAATGCCATAGGCCCAGCAGCACAATTGCTGCAGGCAGCGTTGCTCGGCAGCCTGGTCGCGCTGCAGTAATTGCAGGGGGCCCGAGCCTGCCAGGGCGCGTACGGTTGCAGCCGACATGCCTTCCCGGACCCCCAGGCTGGCTGCGCAGTCGTTGCCGCGCAGCACCCGTTGTTTTGCCAGCACGACCACCGGCTGCTCTTCAACCAGGGTCTGGCATTGCAGCGGCAATTGGCTGAAACGCAGGCATAGCCACAAGCTCACCGCCAGGCCTCCCGGCAGGGGACATCGGCGACGGATGCTTTTTTACTGGCAGATAAACTGTACATACATACAGTATCGCGAAGCCGTTTGAACCTGTCCAGCCTGAGAGTGTCTGAAAGTGGACCCTGCCACCCAATTACGACACAATGCCGCCGGTTTTCGGTGCCATTGCGTATCGTAATATCCCCATTTAATAGTAAAGAGGACTGAATGTTGTTGAACCTAGTAAAGATAATTGCCATTTCGGGACTGGCTACGGGCTTGCTCACCGCCTGCTCCAATGAGCAAACCCCCACAGATACCAGTGCCGCACCCTCTGTTTCAGGCTCAGTGACAGACTCGGGGCAGGCATCCACTGATGAGGCGGTAACCGTTGCGTTTCGCACTTTTCTCAAGGAAAACTACGCGGTCGATATGGCCCGTTTCCCTTACACAGCAAGTTATCGCGGCATTAAAACCAACCATGATCAGTGGAATTCGGTAACCGAGGAATTCCAGGATGAAACCCGTGCGATTAACGAAGCCAGGCTGCAGCAGCTGGCACAGTTTGACCGCGAGTCCCTGTCCAGCAGTGATCGTCTGTCCTATGACTTGTACCAGGCTGAATTACAGCGCCTGATCGCCAGCGACGAGTTCCGCCATCACAAGTTTGTTGCACACCAGTTTCGTGGGCCACACACCCAGGTGGCCAGTAACCTGATCAACGTTCACGGAATTGCGGACGTCGCGGATGCAGAGGCTTATATTGGCCGCCTCGATAATGTCGGTACCTGGTTTGAGGGGGTGATTGAACAGCTGGCCATTCGCACCGAAAAGGGCTTGTTACTGGCGGACTGGCAGTATCCGCAGATGATTGAAGCCTCACGGAATATCATCATGGGCGTACCCTTCGATGCGGAAGGTGAAGACTCTACGCTGTGGCAGGACTTCCAGGCCAAGGTGGCTGCGCTGGAGATAGAGGATGCCACTCGCGAACGCTTGCTGGCCGATGCCCGCACAGCCCTGGTTGAAGTGGTGGAGCCCGCTTATGAAAGATTGATTGCAGCCCTGTCCGCACAGGCGGAGCAGGCTCCCGATGCAGATGGTGTCTGGAAGTTTACTGACGGCGACAAGTTTTATGCCGAGCGCCTGCGCTGGTTTACCACCACAGACTTGACTGCCGACGAAGTACACAATATTGGTTTGCAGGAAGTGGATCGTATTCACGACGCCATGCGCACCATCATGGAAGAAGTGGGTTTTGACGGCAGCCTGGCGGAATTCTTTGAATTCATGCGCAACGATCCGCAGTTTTACTACCCGAATACCGACGAAGGCCGCGCTGCCTACCTGGCTGAAGCCAATGCGGCGATTGACAGCATGCGTGCCCGGCTGGGTGAACAGTTTGGTGTTTTGCCCGAGGCAGAAATGATCGTGAAGCGGGTTGAGGCGTTCCGTGAAAAATCCGCCGGTAAAGCCTTCTACCAAGGGCCGCCCGCGGATGCTTCCCGCCCCGGTATCTACTACGCCAACCTGTATGACATGAACAGCATGCCGCGCTATCAGTTGGAGGCACTGGCTTATCATGAGGGCGTGCCCGGGCACCATATGCAAGTGGCGATCGCGGTGGAGCTGGAGGCAATTCCCGAATTCCAGCGGCACACTACCTTTACCGCTTACAGTGAAGGCTGGGCCCTGTACACCGAGGAAGTCGCCGCGGACATGGGATTTTATGAAGATCCCTATTCAGACTTTGGTCGCCTGGCGATGGAACTGTGGCGGGCCTGCCGCCTGGTGGTTGATACCGGCCTGCACAGCAAGCGCTGGACCCGGGAAGAGGCAATTGCCTACCTGATAGAGAACACGCCCAATTCCGCAGCGGATTCCACCAAGGCTATTGAGCGTTATATTGCCATGCCCGGCCAGGCGACAGCTTACCTGATCGGCAAGCTGAAGATCATGGAGCTGCGCGAGCGTGCACAGACCGCACTGGGCGAGCAGTTTGATATACGCGCTTTCCACGACGAAATACTGGGCTATGGCCGGGTACCACTGTCATTGCTGGAAGCCAATATCGACCGCCTGATTGCGGAAACCCTGGCGGCAAACGCGTAAGGATCTATGCTCCGGCGTTGATTGCTTTCTCTCTGCCGGCGTCGTTCAGACGCCGGTGTTTTCCAGCAAATAGGTGATAATGACCTTGATCAGGAAGCCGAGGATGCCCATCGCCAGGCCGATATAGAGAATCAGGGTGCCGAACCTGCCGGCATTGCTGCGTTTGGCCAGATCCCAGACGATAAAGATCATGAACACGATAAGCGCGCCCACGCCAAGGGTGACACCGTAGTCACTTAACCATTGATCCATTATCTAGCCTGTTACGCTCTTCATTGCGTTATATCGGCTCATCATGCCAATAGCTATTCCGGCTCAGCTGATCTCACCGACGGTGGCTTTCAGGTGGACAGTACTACTGAGCGAGTTGCTGATGAGGCAAACGGATTCCGCCTTCTCCAGCAGTTGCTGTGCTTTTTTCGTATCTGTGCCCGCCGCTACACTAAGGTGTGCGGTAACCGTCAGCTCGGTAAAGCGGTTAACCCGCTCAACACGCTCAAGTGTGCCTTCAGTGCTGCATTCAATGTTTATCCAGTCCAGTTTCGAGGCTCGCGCAACGGCGCGAAAGCTCAGGATAAAACAGTCGGTAACCGCACCCACCAGCATGGCCTCCGGTGACCAGTAGCCCCCGGGCCCGCCAAATTCGATGGGTGGCGCCGTTTCCAGTGGCGGCAGGCTATGACCTTCCAAAGTGACGGTGCCCTCGGCACCCGCTGTTGCCGACACCTGGTAGTGGTGGGGTAACTCCTGCATATCTGTGCTCCGTAGTGACAATGATCCTGGTGCTGTACGTTAGCCCAAGCGGTAGCCAGAATGCTATCCCTTTAGTGGTGCTGGTAATTGATCCTGCTCAATGAAGCCCCAGTGCGCTGGTTGCGACTGTAGCCGGTGGCCATGCAGGCAGTTCCCACAATTGCGGTTGGTGTGACAATTCTTCATCCGGGGACAGGTTGATATCCACCTGTTGCCTGCCGCCGCGCTGCTTGAGAATGTGTACCTTGCGGTATTCCCGCATGTGCAGGCGCAAGCCCGCAGGCGCGCTGGTAGCGGCGGCCTCGCTGGAGCGAAACAATACCGCCAGGGTATCGCTGCCTGCCGCCGCCAGTTGCAACTTACGCAATTCACCGTAACTGTAATTGCCCGCCCCCAGCCAACTGAATACGGCGCTGCAGGTGGTGCTGCGCAGGGCCTGCTCAATACTCCAGAGCAGGTCTTCACGGTTTTGCGGGTGTACCAGCAGGACCTGCCCGGTGTCGATGCCACGAGCGGCCAGTAGCGGCGCATAGGGCGTATTGGGTGGTGCAATGAAAGCCTGCCAGCGGCCCTGGGCGCTCAGTTTTTCCATGGCCGGTAAAAACAGCCCCATGGCGCCCATACCGCAACTGTCGCTCAACACCTCAATAGTGGTGGCTTCGGGCCAGCCACCCTGCTGCAGTGCAGCATCCAGCGGCCGATAACCGGTGCCCAGGCCACCCTTGTGAGAGTCGCTGTTGGCTGACGAATGTGAGCCATTGAAGTGCCGTGATGTGCCGCGCCAGGTGTCGTGACGAAGAATAACCTGTTCCAGTGCCTTGTTCATGATGCTGTGCCTCCGGATATTGCCTGTGCTTTTTGCTGTATGTATATACAGTATTCGCGTCGGTGGCGGAATGCAAGTGGATATAGGCATGGGCAAAGCGGAGTCGTCAATAACCTGTCTGTCCAGGCGACATATCTTCCGGGGAGTCGCCGGTATCACCAGTATCACGAGCTGTCACCGGTATTTTTTCCAGTACCAGGTCCATCCATACCAGGCGGTGATCCGATGAACTGTGCCGGTCTTTGGCCAATCGCGCCAGGGGATCGCCGGCGGCGGGCCAGAAGACCCCGGCAGCCGTTGCCCGCAGGCCGGTGACAGACGGCAGTACGTAGTCTACCCGCAACTTGAAGTCGGCCGTATGGCTGGCGGCATGCGGATTATCCGGCTGGTTTTCCCGACCGCCTGCGCTGGTTGGTACCACTGTGGCATTAACTTGTGGGTGATTCAGCAAACTGTCGATGGCGGCAGGCCAGGCATCCCCCTCCACCGGTGACGCATTGAGGTCACCCAGGATGATAAAGCGATTCCCGCGCAGGCCGCCAGCCCCACCCGCGTCGTCGCGGATGTAATTGGCACTGACGCCGCCGTCCAGGTAGTCCACCCAGAAACGGATTTCATCGTGGTTACGCTTGCCGTTACGGTTCTCCGGCCCGTCGAACACCGGCGGTGTGGGGTGGCTGGCAAGAATGCGCAGCAGCTGCCCGTTAACGCGCACCGGAATGTCCCAGTGGGATTTTGAGGACAGCCTGAGTACCTGCTGCATGGCCTCGGTGTACCAGGGCGAGCCCTCGCTGTCCCTGATATCCACCAGCAGGTTGCCTGGCATATCCCGCCACAGGAGCTGCTGGAATGTGCGCGCGGCGCCGTGCTCTATCGGGTAGCGGCTTAGCAGGAGCATGCCGTATTGGCCGGGATACAGGCCATAGCCAAGCGCATCCTGGCCGCGGCCCGAGGCAATGCCGTCACCGTCCAGGTCAAACCCTGAATCAATACCGGCATTAACCGGGGCCAAGTAATAATAAGGGTAATCAATCGCATCAGCGCCCTGCCGGGATTGCAGCAGAAAGCGCCGGCGGAAGGCATCAACGCCCCGCGCGGGATCGGCGCTGAAGTCGAATTCATTGAGCAGGAGGATATCCGGTCGCACCCGCTGGATGGTCTCCGCGATGGTTCGAATCTGCTGGTGTGTGCCGGTCGCCAGTTGTTCAAACAGTTCATTACCGGTGACGGCCTCGCCGGGTGCAGTATAGTTGTCGCCGGTCATGCTGACGTTAAACGTGGCCACACGCAAAGACATTTCGGTATTGCTCCACACGGTATTGGAGGTACTTAATACCAGTATGAACAATAACCGGTTTACAGTGTTGCGCATCGTGAATTTATCCTCGATAAAAAAGCCGGCACATGGCCGGCTTCAACTGTTCCATGCGCTACGGTTTAGAAGTCGTAGCTTACGCCGATACGCACCTGCCACAGGGAAGCGCTGGCAACCCGACTTTGCTGTGCCGGCTCGAAGAAACGCTCAAACACATACTGCCCCTGGTCATTGATAGACGCGTCCACCAACTGTTGCGAGCGGGGAAAGCTGGCCTCGTTCATCACGCCCCAGTCGTCGTTGAGCAGGTTGCCCAGGTTCTCTACGACAACAAACGCCTTGCCGCGATGTTCGGCCATAAACCCGGGCACTTCCTGCTCAACCTTGAGGTCAAACTTGACCCACCAGTCGCTGTTGATACTGTTGCGGTCCATGATGGAGCCGCGTGAAAGCTCCTCGCTACTGACCAGTGCATCAAAGGCCGCCTTGTCGAAACCATCGGCATAGACCACCAGCGGGTCATTTGCAGTGGGGATGTAGACCAGGTTCTGGTCGATAAAGCCTATTGAACTACCCAGGGCGCCACCGAGGTCACCGTTGAAGACATAGCTGTATGGGCGGCCTTCATTGGCGCTACCGAACAGGGTAAAGCGCGTGCTGTAGCCGGGCACAAAATCACGGGCATAGGACATGCGTAGTGTGAAACGGTGCGGAACTTCGTAGTTGGATGTTGCGGCACCGGGATTCTCGGAGTCGGCCACTGCGGCGTTGGCATAATTCGAGAAGGCTACCGAACTGGTCATCGGGTTGACATCTTCCGCCTGGGTGTAAGCATAGGCCAGGGTCCAGTCGAGCCCGAAGTCATGCGATTTACTCAATGCCATGGACAGGGTAGTGGACTGGCCGGAATCCCCGCTGACATTGGTGAGCATGAAGTCCTGCGAACGTCCATTGGCGCTGGTGTAAATGGGGCGACCATCCGGTGCGGTAGCGCCACTGGGCACACGCGTCAGGTCACGAATAATGGCTGCATCTTTTTTCTCCGAGTGCAGCAGGTCGCCCATGACTATGTAGTCCATGGGCAGGGTATAGGTGAACCCCAGTGCATACTTCCACTCCGAGGGGATATCGAAGTCCGGATCCAGGACGTTAATGCCCCCGAGCCTGCCTTCGCCACGTGCAACCGCGTCAAACAGGTCCTGGGGCACATCGTAGACCGGCCTGCCTTCGCCGGTGAACGGCATATCAAAAACCGAGGTGCCGGAGCGGTCCTGCACTTCCTGGAGAATGATGCCGTTGTTCTGGTAATTATTGCCGATCCAGACATTGGGGTTGCCACCGGAGTACAGGCCAAAGCCGCCGCGTACTTCCAGATCGTCGTTTACGCCCCAGTTAAAGCCGACCCGCGGTTGCAACAGGTCCTTGCCGTCCAGGTTCTGCTGATTGGAAAACCCGTAGAGCTCTTCAATCAATGGGTTTTCCACTGGCTTGTCACTGCTGGTATACCAGTCATAACGTACACCAAAGGTAAGACTCGCGTTCAAGCCCGCATGGTAGTACTCATCTTGCAGGTACGCGGTGTTGGTGCGGTAGGAAAACTCGGCCGCGCCATCATTGGGATTGTTGCTGCCGCTGGCGTTTTCATAAATGATCCGCGACGGCGTACCGGCGCGGAAATCATCAATGGAGTCGAAGCGGTATTCACCTTCGGCTTCCTGCACGAACAAGTTGAAAACATCCAGTTCTTCAAATTCAAAGCCGCCGGTAATCACGTGATCACCGGCAACCCAGGTACCCGCCAGCTTGAAAGTGTCGGTGGTGTACTTCAGCTTGTTGGCATGGCGAGAATCATCAGCACCCAGGTATACGGTTGCCTCGGACCCGTTATTTTCGGTGGTAATCTGGACCTCGCCAAACTCGGTGCCACCCAGCGGATCAACGCTGGCTTCGAAATCTGAAGTGCCGATGCGCAGCTCGGTCGAGAAGGTGTCACTCCAGTCAGAAAATACTGAAGCTACGTAAGACTCGAGCTCACCACTTTGGTCATAGTAGTGGTTGGAGAATTCAAATTCGTCGGCATCACCGTCCGATTGGCGAATAACATTGCCATCGTTGTAATTATAGATAAAGGACGCGCGGTGGTAATCATTGATCTGCCAGTCCAGGCGCGCGAGAATTTTTTCGTCTTCCACCGGCAAGCTGCTTACCAGTTCACCCGGCTCATAGTTGTACAGGTTACGCGCGATGTCGATGATTTCATCGGACTGGGCCTGGGAGAAACCCAGTACCGGTACTGCCGCATTGGAGTCCGAGGGGCCGCGATCAAACAGCGAGGCGCCTTCGAGTTTTTCGTAGGCTGTGAAGAAGAACAGTTTATCGGCAATCAGCGGACCGCCGACGTTGAAACCGTACCGCTTTTCTTCAAATTCACCGACCAGGATGTCGTCGCCTTCGAGGGTGTCACCGCGCAGCGAGTCATCAGTGTAATCGTAGAAGACGCTACCACTGAACTCATTGTCGCCGGACTTGGTTACTGCGTTGATGTTACAGGCAGTAAAGCCGCCGTACTGCACATCGAAGGGCGCCAGTTCAACGGATACCTGGGATATCGCATCATAGGAAAACGGCATGCGTACGGTAGGGTAGCCATTGCTGTTGAGACCGAAGTTGTCGTTGGTACGAATCCCATCCACGGTGAGACTGTTAAAGCGCGAGTTGGCGCCGGCACATTGAATGGAGTCGGCAAAGGCTTCGTCAATGTAGACGCGCGGATCAATGCGGATCAGATCCTTGATGTCGCGGTTGACCGCGGGCGCTGATTCAAGGTCATTGAGGTTGAAATTGGCGGTTGGGCCCATGGCGCCATAGGTACCGGCGGCATCCCGGCTGGCGGTTACCAGCACTGATTCCATCGCGCGTTGTCCATCAAGGCTGATGGTGATGTTGGCCGTCTCACCCAGGTTCAGGTACACATCCTCGAGTGTGCTTGTACCTGTAGTATCGCGTACGGTAATTGTGTAGGGGCCGCCCACCTGCAGCCCGCGCAGGGAAAAGCTGCCCGTTGTGCCCGCGGTAAGTTCCCGGGTGGCGCCGGTACGGTTATCCAGCACTGTCACTTTTGCTCCGGGAACCAGCTCTCCGGCTGCGGTGGTAACGCTGCCCCTGATTGCCGATGACGTTTCTTGCGCCAGTGCAGATGCCGACAGACCTATGGTCATTGCAACTGCCAGTGCCAGTTGTTTGCGTGTAGACAATAAAGCCATGATTATTTCCCCAGAGAATTAAAAACCGGGGGTGAGGCTAGAGCTGATGTGTTACAGGTATGTTGCGACCGTGAGTAAGATTTATGACCGTTGCGGTCAATCAATCGCTACAGTTTTGGGTGTAACGATGCTCGCACCCTGCTCGATTGATGAAGGACTGGGTGGAATATTCGCTATAGACAGGCTTTGACAGTGATTTACCGATCTCATAAAGCGCGCTTGTGTAAGTGATAAAAGCCTGTGCGTATTCAGTGAAGGTATCCGTGTACTGATTGTTGTCGTACTTTTGACCAAGTGTATGGTAGCCATCCTTACCCGAGGCAATAAAATCATTGGTCACCACACGGTAACGCTGCGTTGCCTCAAGTGGCAGCCACTGCCGATTCAGCCCCGCATTCACTTCCAGCCCTGATACCCGGTTGCCGGCAGTTCTTGAAGCATCGACATGGAAGCGCAGGCCAGACGCATAGGGGTAGGCGCCACTGGTGGCGGGATTGTCGAGTGACTGCGCTACCGCTTCCTCGATAACCGCGGCAACTTCGGCGCCGGTCAGCTCGAGAGTAACCAGCGTATTGTTAAAGGGCAGTACACTGAATACGTCGGCCACGCTGATGGCACCAGCAGCGAGGTCACTGCGTACGCCACCCGCATTCTGCAGCGCAATATCTGCGGTGGGGGTGGCGGCGAGAAAGCTGCGAGCGACCAGTTGTGCCATGTCGCTGCCGTGAAGCCATGTGTCTGCAGTGGCGCACAATAATGAGCGGCCCTGCCCTGGAAGGTATTCCCGACACAGGTGATCCCGGGTGTGGCCGATAAGCTGCTCACCCAGTAGGCCCAGCTGGGCCTGAAAGCCACCGACAAGTGCGCCAGCGGCGGGGTCTGGTGCTACTGCCAATGCCGGTTCGGATTTCAGCGCAGCGGTGACTTGTGCCGCCGTCGCAGCGTCCAGCGTGCGTTCCTGTCCGCCTGTATCGCGATAGTAATAGTCGCCGGTGAAGGGTAGTACCGGGCCGCCAGTGCATCCGGTCACCACACCCTGTTCATCAAACCCGATACTGAGCTTGCCCAGCAGACGGCCATACTCCCATGCCTGGACCACGCACACCGGTTGTCCCAGGGCATCGGTGGTGCGCGCCGGGTAGTCTGCCACTGGCTTCAACCCCAGCCGGGTGAGACTTTGGGGACCCAGCAGGGTGTGGGAGTCGCCGCCCACAATCACATCAACATTACGCAGTGCCCCGGCCAGGGCCATATCGTTGCGATAGCCGAGATGGGTCAGCAGTACGATCTTGTTTACTCCCTGCCGGGAAATCTCATCAATATAGCGCTGCGCTGATGCCTGTTCGTCCAGTAACCGGGTCTGGGGGTCAGGCCGGGACGAGTTGCGGGTTTTGCCGGCTATGTTGATACCTACAATGCCGATCCGTTCCCCGCTGCGCTCGACAATGGTGTAGGGCTGCAGATAGCCGTTACGCAAGGGCGATACTGGCCCTGGTATCACATTGGCGGCCAGCACCGGCGTTGCGCAATCGCTGGCCATGAGGGCGTCAATAAAGTGTGCGAGGCCGGCATCGCCATTGTCGAACTCGTGGTTACCCGTAGTAAAGGCATCAAAGCAGATGGTGTTCATCAGGGCTGCATCGGCAACGCCCTTTAGCAGGCTGTAATAGGCCGTGCCGCTGACGGCATCCCCGGCATGCAGCTTGAGTACATTGGGTGCCTCTGCAGTGAGTTGCCTGAAGGCCGCGGCCAGCAGGGCAAAGCCGCCATACTCTATTGCGACCTGGTCAACGTCGAGATCCGCGCTGCCGATGTTGATTGCCAGGCGAGTCGGCTCAAGGTGAGAGTGGTGGTCGTTGATATGCAGGAGGGTAAGTTCGAAATGGTCTGCTGCTATTGCAGGTGTATTGGCGGTACAGCCTCCCAGAAGAAAAAGCAGGAGGGCGGAACAGGTGAATGATCTGGTCAGGTAACGCATGAGGTCTCACTGCCGGGCAGGTGGTGTGATGCTGGTCGAAAGCAGGATAATGCCCGGGTGTGACGTTTTTATTTACCGTGACGTCACGGTGGGTCAGGCAGCGGCGTAGCCGCCAGCGCACCGGCGGTGCGGTCCGCCAGCCCCATTCCCGCCTGGTACATAGTGAGGTAGGTGTGGGTGGCGCCGGCCTCGGTAATGCGGGCAATATGGTCCTCGTGCAGGGCATGGGAGACAATGGGACCGGTAAAGCCCCTGGCGCGCAAACCGCGTGCCGCAATCACCTTTGCCTCAATGTCATCCATCGCCAGAATGGCTGCCTCTATTTTTGACAGGTCGACACCGCGCCAGAAATTGGAATCCTCGGCGTCGGCAAAAAATACGTTGCGCCCGGCCTGCTGATGGGCACTCGCCTTATAGGTATCGGAATCCAGGCCCGCAATAACCTTGCCCAGGGGGCGCAGATGCTCATAAGCGGCGGTGCCGGTGCGGCCCATGCCAAAAATCAGGATCCGGGCATCGCCCAGGCTCTGCGGCTGCTCGTCCGGGTGCACGGTGCTGCGCTCAAAGCGCTGCAAATAGTTTTCCCACCGTGCAAAAAGCGGGTGTGCCAATCGATTGAGCGGGGCGGCGATAACAAACGATACGGATAGCGCGATCGCCAGCGGTACCAGCCACTCAGGCAGCACTATGGCGGCGACGATAAGACCGAACTCACTGTAGGCGGTAAGGCTTAACGCGGCCAGGAATGAGGTGCGTGCCCGCAGGTGGAATGCGGTTAACAGGAAGAAAAACAGCAGGCCCTTCAATGGCAGCATTGCCCCGGCAACCAGCGCAAACACCAGGGCGTTCATATCCGGCAGGCCGGACATGCCGATTTGCAGGAAAAACCCGACCAGGAAAATCTCCCGCAGTGACCACAGTGACTCTGCCAATTCCACTGCTCGCCGGTGGTTGGATAGCAGCACGCCCATCAGCAGGGCGCCGATTTCAGAACTCAGGCCCATGGCCTCGAAGCCCATGCCGCCAACCACCAGCGCCAGCATCATGCCCATCAACACCAGCAGTTCATCGTGGCCGGCAAAGTCCAGCAGCCAGTAGATTGCCGGGCGCAGCAGTGGCAGTGTGAATACCGCAAGAGCCCAGATATTGGGTGTCTGCCCGCTCCAGATGGCCAATACCACCAGTGCGATAACGTCCTGCACAATCAGGATGCCGATGGCGGTGCGACCGTGAAAAGCTCCAAGCTCGCGTTTGGCTTCCAGTAACTTTGCCGCCAGGACGGTGGAGGAAAAGGACAGCGCGATAGCCACCAGTAATGCGGTATTCCAGTCAAGCTCGGCAAAATAGCGTATGCCCGGCGCAAAGACGGACACACTGATGGCGAAATGGAGCAGCGCGCCACCCACTACCTGGGGCTGGGCCAGCTGCTTCAGCTTGAGCTTCAGTCCCACCGTGAACAGCAGGATCAACACCCCGAGATGGGCGATATGGTGCAGGATTTCGCCACTTTCCGTGGGGAGACCCAGTTGCGCGCCAAAGATATTGATGGCAAATCCGGCGGCGAGAAAGCCGACCAGTGGTGGCAATCCTACCTGACGTACCGCGAGGCCAAAAAAGAACGCAAAGGTAATGGAGATAACTTCGAACACGCAGCAGCCTTGTTGAACGGGGGTTACAGGAACGCAGGACGTGATCTTACCCCACTTTCAGCAGGCCGCGCTCCTCCAGGTCCAGAAGTAGCAGTTGCTGGATAATAAAATCCTTGCTGCTGTCCGGGTGCACCAGGTGGATGCGCTCAAGATAGGGGCGCGCGGCTTCCTTGTCGCCGTGATGAAACAGGGCCCGGACAGCCTGGCGCAGGAACTGGGCCGGTTCCTTGCTCAGCGCCTTGATCTTGCGCAGGCTGGCGGCCAGGGCCTGTTCTTCCGCGGTCAGGTCCGTACCAAAGGGGTAGCTCGGTAACAGGCCGTCGGCAATATGCCTGCCGAGCGTGGAGGCAATACGGTAGGGCGTATTGTCCCGCGCCTCGGCCGGAACTTCGTAGTCTGCCGGCAGCTTGCCGTTGTCCTTGGCAAAAGTGACCAGCTCCTCCTGGAAGCGGCTGTCCGCAATGGCGATCAACCGTTTGATGACCTCGGCATCACTGCGACCGCGCAGGTCCGCAACGCCGTACTCGGTAACAATAATGTCGCGCAGGTGGCGGGGAATGGTGGTGTGCCCGTAAAAGGGCACAATATTGGATTTGAGTTGCTTGCCGCTGCCCCGGGTGCTGCGAATACAGAGTATGGAGCGCGCACCGGGCAAATCGTGGGCCATGGCGACAAAGTTGTACTGTCCGCCCACACCGCTGATGACGGTGCCATTCTCCAGGGCATCGGACGCTACGGCACCACTGAGGCTGACGATCATTCCCGTGTTGATGAAACGGGCGTGTTGGCGTTGGGCGCAATACAGGGGGTAATCCTGCAGCAGCTGGTTGGTGCGCAACACGCTGGTCATGCAGATTTTTTCCTGGCCGGCGGCATCCAGGTCTCGCAGCTTCTGGTAGAAATCCCGCGGGCCCAGGAAAAAACCGCCATGCAGTATGCGGCCATTGCGCAGGTGGGTGCCGGCGGTGGCGCTGACCAGTGCGGCCCGGGTAGCACTGTCGTCCATATCGTTGGGCAATAGCTCGCCATCGATTCGCACGGATTCACCCGCCAGCTCAAGTTCCGCGGGCAGTAGACCCCAATAGCGCAGTTCGCTGATTGCAGCGGCGTCCAGCGCCGCCGGTAGCAGGCCGCAGCTGCGCAGATGGCGGAACATGGTTTCATCAATGGCGGTGGTAATGGCGCCGCTGTTGAGCCCCTGTTGCAGCATCAGGTTATCGAATACCTGCCGCTTGATGACACCCGCTTCCATCAACTGCATCATGCCGTTCACAAACATCTCGGTGGATGCGTAAAGGCCCTGCTCAAACACACCGGGTTCAGCAGCGCAGTCGCTGTCCCCGCGGGTGAGTTTCTGCAGCATGCTGCACCAGGCATCGTAGTGTCGGTGACGCAGGATGCAGGCGTGGGCCACGGCATCGCCCAGCGAACCGATGCCAATCTGCAGGGTGCCGCCGTCGACCACGAGGCTGCTGACATGCAGGGCGGTGGCGTAGTCGGTTAGCGGCACGGCCGCATTGGGCACCGCAAACAGTGAGCGGTTATAGTCGGGGTTTTGCAGTACCCCATCAAACATCGTAACCGGCACTTCGGCATCGTGTTCCATGAAAGGCAGGTCATCGTGTATCTGGGCGAAACACAGGAAGCTTCCTGGCCGGGTCTCGCGCATCTCCCGAACCACATCCAGTGCCACATCCGGATTACAGGACAGGCTCAGGGACTGGCCCTCGCCGGATTCCCTGGCCGCGACCATCTGTACCAATACATTTACGCCGAGCGCGCACAGGTCGCGCCCGATATGGGTGTAATTGCTGGAGATATAATTTTGTTGGGCCGATGCCACGCCCTTCATTGAGCCAGCCTTGAAATACAGTTCGCTGACCTGTACGTTGCGCGGCAAGGTGCCTGCCCGCAGGGCTTCCAGGTAGCGCAATGGTTCGTAATCACCGAACAGCCGGGCGATGATCGGGCCGGCAAGCTCCGCCTCAAGGTCGCTGGCCGGAGCGGGTTTCTCCAATGACAGGGCGGTATAAATGTGAAGTTCCAGAGAGGGGTCATCCACCGCTCGCTGGAAAAACGCGTTCATCAGCTGCACCGGTTTGCCCAGCCCGAGGGGAGCCCCGAGTTTGATCTGTTTGCCGAGGGTGGCGATAGCGTGGTCAACACACGCCTCGGCGAATTCGAATCTCAACGTCATGTTATCCCCTACTGTATCGCCCTGCTGATTTCATCCTGCCCCTATACAACCACAGTACAAAGCAGGTTGCGTTGATCTGGCGCAATCGAGCTATTGCAGCTCAGTTATCGCCATCCAGTATGCCGTCGTTATTGCGGTCAATAGCCATGCGCAGGCCTGCGCCCGGGGGCACACAGGTGAAAGTCAGTTCCTGTCCTGGCTGGCCGGCGAGAGTCAACAATTGCTCCAGACTCACGCTGTCTTCTGCCGTGCGATCAGTCCGGAAGCGGCCGTCGGCCAGGCGCAGGGCACCGCGTGCGTTGCCATCCAGCACCCCTTTGGCGATAAGGTCGCATTCCTCACGTGGACTGGTGACTGCGGCACGTGTCACCAGCAAGTCCAGGCGTGCCAGTGCAGCGGCAGAGGGCTCGGCGCCAACGGTGAGCTGCTGGCCTACAATCGGTGCCAGATTACCATCGAAGGCAAACATGAAATCCACCACTTGCTCGCGCTGGGCGTCACTGGTGAAGCCGAACACGCTACTGCCCAGGAAGTTACTGATGGTGTCGATGCCACCGTCGTGAAGCACACCGAAGCCGCGCACCTGGTCGCCCATGAATTGCGCTTGCTGGCCCGGTCGCGGAACGCTCGCTCCGAACATGCCGACCTTGGTGTAGAGATTACGCAGGTGTACCACTTTGAAGTCCTCGGTAATCCCGGGGCCTTCATTGGTCATCAGACCGGCGGTGCCGAAGTGGCGCGCCTCCACATCCAGCACATGGCAGTGGTTGCAGGTGAGCGCGCCGCCGGTGGTGTTGTCCTCGAAAAAAACCCGTCGACCCTCGGCCTGGTCCGCGCTCAGGCTATTGTCCAGGGCACGAATGGCGTTGGGAGGCGGCGTCATGGCCAGGGAAAAATCGGTAAAGTCCTGCAACATGGCGGCCGGTAGCTCACTCTCCCGGCCCAGTAGTTCCACGAACGCAGGGTTGAACTCTTTGAATGCAGCGGCCTCAAGGGTTTCCCGTTCGCCGTTTACCAGGGCGCGGTCCTGGCCGCCGCGATCTCCGCGCCAGTGCATGGGGCCGCTGTCGGCAATGCCACGCAGGGTCTGGGTGGTCATGGGGCCTTTCATGGGGTGGAATACACCCTGGGTCGGGCTGCGCAGGGGGACAAATTCATTACGATTCGCAATACTGTTGCCATCGGGGTTACCCAGGTCCCAGGCCAGGCCGTCGAGATCGCCGAAGATGTGGCAGGAACCACAGCTGGCGGTGCCATTGGCGGAGGTGAGATCGGCGTCATAGAGCAGTCGTCGTCCGCGCTGCAGCGCGGCTGGCTCCGGGTTGAACAGGGTACGGGTAATCCGGGTTTCGCCGTTGACGAGATCAATGGCGCTGACCGAATTGGCATAGCGGGACACGGTGTAGAGCGTGTCTCCATCGGCACTGAGGACCAGTCCACTGGGGCCACCGCCCGGCACAGGGATATGCACCGTGGCGGCTGGGTCATACTGACCGGCTTCCAGCGCGGCGGTGGCTGTGGCCGCAATACGATTGGAACCGAAGGCGGCTACGTAGAGTGTGTCACCGTTGGCACTGACCACCATATCCTGTGGTTGCGCGAGGCTCTTTGCTTTATCTGCGGATGCAATGGCGGCGCCCTCGGGTAGCGAAAAGTCCACGTGGGGGTTCAGGTGGTTACCGATGACAGCATCGCCCAGCAAAACGCTGATACGATTTTCGGCGATATGGCCGCGTACCGTGCTGGCATTTTCCCCCGGGCCCTCAAAGCGCACCCGGTTGCGCGCATCGGTGTTGCTGACATACACGGCACCGGTCACCGGATTGACGACGGCATTGAACAGGATGGTGCCAAGGCCGCTGTGGCTGCGCACCAGTTGTGGCGGGCTCGCGGTTGCGTCAATCTCAAACAGGTCCCGGTCCGGCAGGTTGAAGTGTACTTTTGCCGACCAGTCGCGGCCGGTTTCATCCACCCAATGTTCCCCATCGTAGCCGACAATCAGGCCCGTGTCCGGCTGCCGGACACCCTCGTGATTGCTGGTGGGAAGTGGCTTGGCATCGGCAACAGCGGACTCATTGAGCAAGGTGGTAGTCTGGTTGCCTGACATGAATGCCGCTGCATACACCCGGCTGCCGTCAGCGCTGGCCGCCAGCCCGCGGGCACTGTCGGCAAACAGGTTGATAATGGTGATGGGTTCGCCTCCCGCTGCCGCGCCGGTATCAGCGACATCAAATACCCAGACATCGGCCCGGCCCAGTCCCGGTGTTTTCAGGTCTGCCGGTTTAAAGCGCGGATGGTTCTGGCCGCGGAACGCGGCGCTGATAAAGGCCCGGCCACGGGAGTCGCCGGCGAATACGATATCCCTGGGCTCGTCACCGGTCAGCAGGGTGCGCACGACCCTTGGCGCCGCTCCCTCCAGGCGCACGATACTGACACTGTCGGAGAGGTGATTGACAACCCATACTTCCTCATTGGACAGCGCAGCAACCGCCACCGGCTCGAGGCCTACGGCAACACTGCCCGTGGGGGTGAGGCCCCCGTCGCTGATATCAAACAGCTCCAGGTGATTGTCCGTGGTGTTGACCACAAACAGGCGCTGGCCATCCGGTGAACGCGCGATTGGCCGTACCTGCCCGCTTTCAAACAGGGTGTAGGGGCCTGCCCCGGCGGGTGATGGTTCTTCCTGGGGTGATTCCGGCTCCTCCAGCGGCGGCTCCTGCGGGATGCCCAGCTCGGGCTCTTCTTCCTGGGGTTGCTGTGGCACCTCCGGAAAGCCGTCCGCGGTATCGCCACCAGCGCCGCCACAAGCCACGATATGAGTTAAAATCAGAGCAGCCAGTGCGTAGCGACATAGGTGCATGAGGTCGTACTCCCTGTTCAGGCCGCCAGACTAAACAGCAGCCGATCCAGCCTGTCCCAGGGGTCTCCCCGGGCATAGCCCTTGAGGCAGCCATCCACCTCCAGCGCAAGTTGCAGCAGCTCGCCCAGGGACTGACTGCTGTGGCGCTTCAGCGCCGCCTGTACCAGCGCCGTTCTGCTGGACCACACGCGGTGCGCACTGAGCACTCTTGCCGCGGGCTGCCCGGCCTCGCAGTCCACTTGCATGGCGTACAGGCTGCGCAGCTCGCGGGTAACCCCCCATAGCAGCGGAATCAGCTCGGTACCCTCGGCGCGCAGGCCGTGCACCATGCGCAGACTGGTGGCGGCATCGCCACGTAGTGCGGTATCGACCATATCAAACAGGTTATAGCGGGCGTTGTCCAGCACGGCCATGGTGACAGTATCAATAGTGACTCGCTGGTCACTGGCCAGCAGCTTGAGCTTTTCGACTTCCTGTACGGCGGCCAGCAAGTTGCCTTCCAGACGCTCGGAGAGCAACTCCAGGGCATCGTCGTCAATGCCCAGCCCGGCAGCTTCCAGCCGCCGACGCAACCAGCGGGGCAACTCCTGTGCCTTGACCGGCCAGATCTGCAGGGTGGCACCCGCCTGATCCAGGGTTTTGTACCATTTGCTGGACTGGGATTGTTTATCGATCTTGCCGCTGATTACCAGCAGCACATCATCACCGCTGGCCCGCGCCACATACTCACACAGCGCCTTGCTACCCTCGGCACCGGGCTTGCCGCCAGGCAGATGCAATTCAATCAACCTGCGGTCGCCAAACAGGGACATCTCCGCCGCGCAGTTGAGCAATGCCTGCCAGCTGAAATCCTTGGGTGAGGTGTCGATGATTTCCCGCTCGCTACAGCCCGTACGCCGGGCCGCGGCGCGGATCTGGTCGGCACACTCCTGCACCAGCAGGGTTTCCTCGCCGTGCAAAAGATAGACTGGCAGGCACTGCTGTTGCAAATGCTGGCGCAGTTGCTCGGGCTTGAGTTGCATTACTGTGCCGCGGCGTGAAAACCGATCCGGCGCAGAATTTGCCGGGACAGTTCCTCGCGCATTTCGTTCTGGATAAGGCGGATTTCCTCCGCCTTGCCCACCACGTTGCGAGGGTCGTTTTCCATTTGCTTGACCACCACGGCGTCCGCGGGTTCAATCACATAGTTGCCCTCCTTGTCGCGTACCGCAAACTGCGCCTGCATGGTCAGCTCGAATTCAGCCGCCCGCGCCTGGCTGTTGATGGACAGGTTGCGCTGGCTAAAGCGCTCCGGACCCAGTACGAGGATGTATGCGGCCTCGCTTCGCTCGACCCACTCAATGCCATTGGCGGAAAATCGTGATTGCAGGTCGCGGCTGAATTCGCTGTTGGGGTTGCCGGTTGCCAGGTACAACTGGCGCCAGCCTTCCGGCAGGCCGGTGGCACTGGCGGCGCCCCGCAGGTGGAAGCCACAGGCGCTCAGCATGGCCGGCAAGGCCAGCGCCAGCAGCAGGGTGGTAACAGAGCGTAACATCCGGTCTCTCCAGATCATCAGTTGGCCACTATATTAACCAGTTTACCCGGCACCACAATCACCTTGCGCAGGGTGACGCCCTCGAGGAAGCGCTGCACATTGTCCTGTGCCAGGGCCAGCGCTTCAATGGCCGGCTTGTCGGCGTCAACCGCTACCGAGATTTGCGCGCGCACCTTGCCATTAACCTGTACGGCCATATCAATGGTGTCTCTCACCAGGGCCGCGCTATCTACTTGCGGCCAGGCGGTATCCAGCAATTCACCGCGGCCACCCAATAGTGGCCACAGGTGATGGCAGATGTGGGGCACGATCGGGCTCAGCATCCGGATCACGGCCAGCAGGGCTTCGCGCACCACCGCCCGGCCGGCGGCATCAGCCTGGCTTAGCCGGGCGACATCATTGCTCAGCTCCATGATCGCGGCAATGGCGGTGTTGAAGGTCTGCCTGCGGCCGAAGTCATCGCTGACCTTGGCAATAGTCTCGTGGGTTTTGCGTCGCAATTGGCGCTGCTCTTCATCCAGGGAGTCCTGTTCCAGGACGACGGCAGGCTCGCCGGCTTCCAGATGGCTGTGAACGGCCTTCCAGAGCTTACGCAGGAAGCGACTGGCGCCCTCGACACCGGCCTCGTGCCACTCCAGAGTCTGTTCCGGTGGTGCGGCAAACATGGTGAACAGGCGCACGGTATCGGCGCCGTATGTCGTTACCGTGGCATGGGGGTCGATGCCGTTATTCTTCGACTTGGACATCTTGGTGACCCCGCCGGAAACCACTTCCTCGCCGGTGCTGCGTTCCACTGCGCGTATGATCCGTCCGCGTTCATCGCGTTCAACATCGACTTCGGTGGGCGCAATCCAGTGCTTGTGGCCGCTCTCGCCTTCGCGATAGAACGATTCCGCCAGCACCATGCCCTGGCACAACAGGCTCTCGAAAGGCTCGCTGCTGTTGACCAGGCCCTCATCGCGCATCAGCTTGTGGAAAAAACGGGCATAGAGCAGGTGCAGGATGGCGTGTTCAATGCCGCCTACATACTGGTCCACCGGCAGCCAGTAGTTGGCGCGCTCAGGGTCCAGCATGCCCTCGTCAAAGTCGGGACAGGTATAGCGGGCGTAGTACCAGCTGGATTCCATGAATGTGTCGAAGGTATCGGTTTCCCGCTCCACCGGCTGGCCATCCAGTTCATCCCGGCGCCAGTCGGGATCCGCCTTGAGCGGCGATATCACGCCATCCATCTGTACATCCTCGGGCAGGATGACAGGCAGTTTGTGTGCCGGCACCGGAATTTCGCCGCCCCCGGGCAGGTTGAACATGGGAATCGGTGCACCCCAGTAGCGCTGGCGCGACACACCCCAGTCGCGCAGCCGATAGTTGGTGGTAACACGGCCATTGCCCTCGGCCTGCAATTGTTCTGCAATGGCGGTGAAAGCGGCATCGGAGGTCAACCCGTCGAAGCTGCCGGAGTTGACCAGGGTACCCTTGCCGGTGATCGCTGCCTCGTTGATGTCCGCGGGTTCCTCGCTCTCCACGGCGACAACCTGGCGGATGGGCAACTGGTACTTGCGGGCGAATTCCCAGTCGCGCTGGTCGTGACCGGGCACCGCCATGATCGCGCCGGACCCGTATTCCATCAGCACGTAGTTGGCCACCCACACAGGCACTTCCTCACCGGTGAGCGGATTGAGCGCCTTCAGGCCGGTATCCAGGCCTTTCTTTTCCATGGTTGCCATGTCCGCCTCGGCGGAGGACTGGGTCTTGCAGGATTCGATGAACGCCTGCAGTTCCGGATTGCCGGTCGCCAGCGCCCGGGTGATGGGATGTTCCGCGGCCAGGCACATGTAGGTCACGCCCATCAGGGTATCCGGGCGTGTGGTATAGACCTCAATGTGGTCGTTGCCGGCGATGTGGTCGGCCAGCGCAAAGCGAACTTCCACGCCCCGGCTCTTGCCGATCCAGTTGCGCTGCATGGTGCGCACCTGCTCGGGCCAGTGTGGCAGCTGGTCGAGGTCGGCGAGCAGTTCTTCGGCGTAGGCGGTAATCTTTATGAACCACTGGGGGATTTCGCGCCGCTCCACCAGCGCACCGGAGCGCCAGCCGCGGCCATCAATCACCTGCTCGTTGGCCAGGACCGTCTGGTCTACGGGGTCCCAGTTGACGGTAGCCATTTTTTTGTAGACCAGTCCTTTTTCATACAGACGGGTAAAAAACCACTGCTCCCAGCGGTAATAGGAAGGCTGGCAGGTGGCCAGCTCCCGCGACCAGTCAAAACCAAAGCCGAGGCTTTGCAGCTGGCCTTTCATGTAGGCGATATTTTCGTAGGTCCACCTGGCCGGCGCACTCTTGTTCTGGACGGCGGCGTTTTCCGCGGGCAGGCCGAAGGCGTCCCAGCCCATGGGGTGCAGCACGTTCTTGCCCAGCATGCGCTGGTAACGTGAGATCACGTCGGTGATGGTGTAGTTGCGCACGTGGCCCATGTGTAATTTGCCGCTGGGGTAGGGGAACATGGCGAGACAATAGAACTTGTCGCGACTGTCATCCTTTTCTACGGCGAAGCTGTTGTGCTGCTGCCAGTGTGCCTGGGCGGCCTGCTCAAGGGTTTGTGGGTGATAGTGCTGGTCCATCGGCTGCGGAGTCTCATCCTGTCGGGCATGTGGTGGAGTGCCGGCCATGATGGGTTCAGGGCGGCACTGGCGAGTCGGTAAGGCGGGGATTCTACCAGCAATCGCCGCAGGCGGCGAAGGGCGGTAGGGTTACTTCTGTTCGCGCCAGAGCGTATGGCGCATCACCAGCATCAACAGCAGCAGCAGGATACAGCCGGCGAATACCGGCTTGGTCCCAAAACCGGCGGCAGGAGTACTGCCGAGCATCACCTCTGCCTCGCCGGTAATGATGGCCTCCTCGAACTGAGCGCTGCGAACCAGGATGCGACCGCGGTGGTCGATAATGGCGGAAACGCCGTTATTGGTGCCGCGAAGCATGTAGCGGCCGGTTTCCAGTGCCCGCATCTGCGCCATCTGCAAGTGTTGCAGCGGGCCGATGGAGGCCCCGAACCAGCTGTCATTGCTGATGGTGACCAGCAGGTCGGCACGCTGTGCGGCTCGGGCAACCAGTTCGGGGTACACCACTTCATAACAGATGAATGGCGCCACCCGGAAATCACCGGCGCGCAGCATGGCCTGGCCTTCGGGCCCGGCGGTAAAGCCGGACATGGGCAGGTCAAAAAAGTCGATCAGGCCCCGCAGCCAGTCTTCCAGGGGCACATATTCACCAAAAGGCACCAGGTGCTGCTTGTGGTAGACACCCTCACCGGTGCCGAGGGCGATAATACTGTTGAAATAGTCAGAGCCATTACCCGGTTCACGAAACGGTATGCCGGTGATCAGGGTCGACCCCTCCTGCTGCATACGCGTGGCCACCGGGTCGAGATAATCCCTGGCCTGCTGGTAAAAGCGCGGTAACGCCGATTCCGGCCACAGCACAATGTCATAGCCGTACATGTCGTCCAGAGCCTGGTCAAACTGGCCCAGAATGGCGGGATAATAAGCACGCTGCCATTTCAGCTGCTGGGGTATGTTGGGCTGGTAAAGGGCGACTGTCAGTGGTTGTTGCGCGGCGGGAACCACCCATTCCACCTGTCGCAGCGCAGCGCCCCCGACCCACAGGGTGAGCACCAGGCTGGTATAGACCGCCAGGGCCGCCCACTGACGGCGACGCCAGGCCAGAAACAGGCAGCTGCCGGTCAGTGCAGTAATGAACGACAGGCCGTAAACACCCAGGACCGGCGCCCAGCCGGCCAGCCAGGTATCGAGGTGGGCGTAGCCGAGGTAGAGCCAGGGAAAGCCGGTCAACAGCGAGCTGCGCAACCATTCAAACAACACCCAGAGGGCGGCGAAACCCAGCAACATCCCTCCCGGTAGAGGCCGTACAAAGCGCACATAACACCAGGCGAACAGGGCGTGGAGCAGGGCCAGCCCGGCGCAAAACAGCACCGTAAGCAACGCGGCCAGCGGCACACTGGCATAGCCGTAAACGTGGATGCTGACATAGACCCACGACGCTCCGGAGCCAAACAGCCCGAGACCGAACAGCCAGCCGCGGCGCAGAGCCTGGCCGGAATCACAGGTGCTCAGCAAATAACAGTAGAGTGCGCAGCTGAGTATGCCGGCAGGCCAGAAATCAAAGGGTGCCAGCGACAGGGTGACCAGGGCCCCGGCCAACGGCATCAGCAGCAGCACCCAAAGCGGGTGCAGGCCCAAGCGTTCAGTCACGGGTATCAGCGCCCCAGCGGGCGTACGCGCAAGCTGTGGATCTTGCGCTGGTCGGCATTGATTATCTTGAACTCGAAGGCGTCGATAGTTGTAGTATCATTGCGTGCCGGCATGTGCCCGAAGGCCTGGATGACGAGCCCACCAATGGTGTCGAATTCTTCGTCGCTAAAACCGGTTTTGAAATAATCATTGAAATCTTCAATCGGTGTCAGCGCCTTGACGAAGTAATCTTCATCGCTGATCTTGCGGATAAAGTGATCTTCGTCGACATCGGTTTCGTCTTCGATATCCCCGACAATCTCTTCCAGTACGTCTTCAATGGTGACCAGTCCGGCCACGCCGCCGTACTCGTCGATAACAATGGCCATATGATTGCGGTTTTCGCGAAATTCCCGCAACAGCACGTTGAGTCGCTTGCTCTCGGGTACCACCACGGTTGGCCGCAGCAGGCTCTGCATGCTGAAGTCACTGTGATCCTTGTTGAGGATCTCCGGCAGCAGGTCCTTGGCCAGCAGGATACCCTGGATATTATCGGGACTTTCACCTACCACCGGGTAGCGGGAGTGGGCGGAGCGGATAATCTGTGGAAGAATTTCCTCCAGCGTGGCCTCCGCCTTGATAACCACCATCTGTGCCCGCGGGATCATGATATCGCGGGCCTGCATGTCGCTGACCTTCATGGCGCCTTCCATGATACTTCTGGCATCCTGGTCGATCACTTCATTTTCGGCAGCAATGGCGAGCACGTCTTCAAGATCTGTGCGGCTGTGGGGTTCGGAAGAGAACATCAGGGCAATTTTCGCGAGCCAGGAACGGTCTCCCGGCTCACTGCCATATCGGTCTTCGCTCATTGCGCGACAGGCTCCTTGTCGGGGTGGTGATTGTAGTCGGTATAGGGGCAGGGCAGGCCGAGCTGTGCCAGGATGGTGGTCTCGAGGACTTCCATCACGGCGGCATCGTCTTCGTCGATGTGGTCGTAGCCAAGCAAATGCAGGCAGCCGTGCACCACCATATGGGCCCAGTGCGCGGCCGGGGGCTTGCCCTGGGCGATTGCTTCCCGGGCCACCACCGGGGCGCATATGACAATGTCGCCAAGCAGGGGCAGATCCAGTTCCGGAGGCAGGTCCGCCGGGAATGACAGCACATTGGTGGCACCGGCTTTGCCACGATAACCGGAATTGAGTGCGGTCATTTCTTCTTCATCAACCAGTCGCAGGCACAGCTCGGCCGTATCACTGACCTGGCTGTGGGCGAGGGCCGCGTTTATCCAGCGACATAAGTCGGGTTCCTCGGGAACGGGTTCACTGCTCGCGTTCTGGATGTCCACGTGGGCATTCATGGCTTGCTCTTGTCGAGGGGAACCGTTTTTTCTTCATAGGCATCATAGGCCTCGACGATGCGCTGCACTATCGGGTGGCGAACCACATCCTTGCTGCCGAACCAGGTAAAGCCGATGCCCTCGACGTCGGCGAGGATATTGCCGGCATGGGCGAGTCCCGAGGGTGTGCCCCGGGGCAGGTCGACCTGGGTGGCGTCACCGGTGACCACCGCAGTGGAACCGAACCCTATACGGGTCAGGAACATTTTCATCTGTTCGCGGGTGGTGTTCTGCGCTTCATCAAGAATGATGAAGGAGTTGTTCAGGGTGCGTCCGCGCATGAAGGCCAGCGGAGCTACCTCGATAATATTGCGCTCTATGTATTTATTGACCGTTTCAAAGCCCAGCATTTCATACAGGGCGTCGTAGAGGGGCCGCAGGTAAGGGTCAATCTTCTGGCTCAGGTCGCCGGGCAGGAAGCCCAGTTTTTCTCCGGCTTCCACCGCAGGGCGCACCAGCAGTATACGTTTCACCCGTTCTTCCAGCAGTGCCTCAACGGCACAGGCAACCGCCAGAAAGGTCTTGCCGGTACCGGCAGGGCCGATCCCAAAGTTGATGTCGCAGTGCTTGATCGTGCGCACATAACTCTGCTGGTTCTTGCCCCGGGGCTTGATGGAGACCCGCTTGGTGCGAATCACCTGGATGGGCTCCACCGTTGGTGGCGCAGCCGCCGTCTCTGCCAGGTTTTCCAGCCCTGCATGCTGTAACTGCAGATGCAGGGATTCGGGGCTCAGGCCCACCCCCTGGCAAATCTCCGCATAGAGGTGGGTCAGCAGCTCGCGACCGGCGGTCACGTTAACGGTGGGGCCGGTTAACAGGAACTGGTTGCCACGGGCGTTGATGGTAATGCCAAGCCGGCTCTCTATCTGCCGCAAATGACTGTCCAGCTGGCCACAAAGCATGGCCAGATGGCGCGCGTCATTCGGTTCCAGGGTGAAGCTTGTCTGTACTGATGGTTGGGTCGCAGGTTCGATGTTCAAATCGCTCTCTGTCCGCAGGGGCATGTCATGGTTAAAGGATATACCGGATTCTGGTCTAGTCAACCGCGCCGGCGGCGCGAGCGGAGCTAATCACCCCGCGCAGCGAGTTTGGCAGGGCGTCCAGGATGTCCACATCCAGGAACTGGCCGATCAGGCTGTTATCGCCGCAGCTGAAATTGACCACCCGGTTATTCTCAGTACGGCCCTGTAACTCGCCCGGATCTTTTTTGGAAACACCGGTTACCAGTACGGTTTGGGTGCTGCCGACCATACGTCGGCTGATCGCCTGTGCCTGCTGCAGAATGCGTCCCTGCAGTATCTGCAGGCGCTGCTTTTTGGTGTCTTCGTCGGTAGTGTCCGGCAGTTCGGCCGCTGGCGTCCCGGGGCGGGCGCTGTAAATAAAGCTGAACGAGGTATCAAAGCCGATATCGTCTATCAGCTTCATGGTGGCAGCAAAGTCATTGTCGGTTTCACCCGGGAAGCCAATAATGAAATCCGAGGAAATGCTGATGTCGGGGCGTATCTTGCGCAGCTGGCGAATCCTGGATTTATATTCCAGCGCAGTGTGACCGCGCTTCATCGCCATCAGGATTCGGTCCGAGCCACTCTGTACCGGCAAGTGCAGGTGATCGACCAGTTCGGGGATGTCGGCATAGGCCTGTATCAGCGCATCGCTGAATTCCACCGGGTGGGACGTGGTATAGCGGATGCGGTCAATACCGGGCACCCGCGCCACCAGATGCAGCAGTTCCGCAAAATCAATGATGTCGCCGAGGTGGTTTTCACCGCGATAGGCGTTAACGTTTTGTCCCAGCAGGTTTACTTCGCGCACGCCCGCGGCGGCAAGGTGGGCCACCTCGGCGACTACATCATCCACCGGGCGTGATACTTCCTCGCCGCGGGTGTAGGGCACCACGCAGAAGGTGCAGTATTTGCTGCAGCCCTCCATGACGGAGACGAAGGCGCTGGGGCCGTCAACACTGGGCTCCGGCAGGCGATCGAATTTTTCGATTTCGGGAAAACTGATATCCACCACCAGGGTACCGCCGGCTCCCCGCTGATTGATCATTTCCGGTAACCGGTGCAGGGTCTGGGGCCCGAAGACCAGGTCGACATAGGATGCCCGCTTGCCGATTTCAGCGCCTTCCTGGCTGGCCACGCAGCCGCCGACCCCAATGACGAGGTTAGGGTTCTTCTGCTTGAGCTGTTTCCAGCGACCCAGTTGGTGAAAGACTTTCTCCTGGGCTTTTTCCCGTATGGAACAGGTGTTCAGCAGCAGGACATCGGCGTCCTCGGGATTGTCAGTGGCCACCAGGCCATGGCTTTCCTGCAACAGATCCCGCATGCGCGCGGAATCGTACTCGTTCATCTGGCAACCGTGGGTCTTGATGTAAAGCTTCTTGCTCACCGGTCCTCATTGATGCGTTACACGCACCGTTTAGCGGGGTTACTGGCAAAGGGCTGCAGATTATACAGATTTGGCTCGCTGAAACCTAGGAGTCTGCGGGACTTTCCCTCGCTGCGACCGCTTAAGTCTGACAGACTCCTGGTATCGCGCTGGAATTCTGGCCGCAGGGTGGTACCATTGCCGCCCCAAGCAGTCTACTGATGCCATAGCCCCCGGGCGCCCGGCATGCCACATGAGGAGTCAATGGCCAGCCAACCTGTCTACAAGGTGATTTTCCACAACGCGAACCAGGTGTTCGAGGTCTTTGCGCGCCAGATATACCAGAGCGACATGTGGGGCTTTATCGAGATCGAGGAACTGATTTTCGGTGAGCGCTCGCAAATCCTGGTGGATCCGGCCGAAGAAAAGCTGAAAAACGAGTTCAGTGGTGTCAAGCGCAGCTACATTCCCCTGCAGTCCATTATCCGCATTGACGAAGTGGATAAGGAAGGTGCCGGCAAGATTTCCGAAGTGACCCCCGGCTCCCGCAGCAACGTCGCCAATTTTCCCATGCCCGGAATGCATCCCCAGCAGGGCAACGACGACTGACGTCGTCGCGCCCTTTCTTTCGGCTTACCGGCCCAGTCGCTGGCGAATGCTGGCAATCTTCACACACAGCGCGAAGGCGTCGATGCTGGTCTGCAGGTCTTCCAGCGACGGGAAAGTGGGTGACAGCCTTATATTGCGATCCTCCGGATCCTTGCCGTAGGGAAAGGTCGCGCCGGCTGGGGTGAGCTTGACGCCGATTTTGTCGGCCAGGCTGATAATCTCGCTGGCAAGCCCCGGCAGTGCATCGACGGAGATGAAATAGCCGCCGCGAGGTTGGGTCCAGCTGGCCATGCCGGTACCTTCCAGTTCCCGGTCAAGGATATCCAGTACGCAATCGAAGCGCGGACGTATGTGTGCCGCGTGCTTGGCCATATGCGCGGCCAGGGTTTCCGCGTCCCTGAGAAAGCGAACGTGACGCAGCTGGTTCACCTTGTCAGGGCCGATGGTCTGGAAGGCCAGGTGCGCCTTGAAGGTGGACAGGTTGCGCTCACTGCTGCCCATGAATGCCACCCCGGCACCGGCAAAGGTGACCTTTGAGGTAGAGCCGAACTGGAAAATACCGTCCATGGTGTCGAACTGGCGCGCCCATTTGCCGATGGAGGCGAGTTCGGGTGCGTCGTCATAGAGGCTGTGTATGGCGTAGGCGTTATCCCACATAACCACAAATTCAGGCGACGCCAGTTTTGGCAGCCTGGCCATCCGCTCCACGGTGTTGTCACTGTAGACACAGCCGCTGGGGTTGGAGAACCGCGGTACACACCAGATACCCTTGATCGCCGGATCCGCCGCCACCAGGCCCTCGACCTGGTCCATGTCCGGTCCTGTCTCAAGCATCCGCACCGGCAGCATTTCAATGCCCAGGTATTCACAGATGGAGAAGTGGCGGTCATAACCGGGTACCGGGCACAGGAACTTCACCGGCTCGCGGCGGGCCCATGCGGATTCCGGGCCACGCAGGCCCTCGGTGAGGGCAAAATCGATCACCTGGTACATCAATGTGAGGCTGCTATTGCCACCCACCAGCGTTTCCTCTGGCAGAGTACCCAGAACATTGCCGAACAGGATCCTGGCCTCCGCGAGCCCGTCGAGACCGCCATAGTTGCGTACGTCAGTACCGTCGGCGGCGCGATAGTCGCCCTCCAGAATGCCATCGAGAGCATCCGAGAGTGCCACCTGGGCCGCGCCCGGCTTGCCCCGGGTAAGATCCAGCGCCAGTTTGCCGGCCGCGAGTTGATCGTAGCGATCCAGCAAATCTGCCAGCTGCTCGCGTAGTTGAGGCTCGGAGGCCTGCTCTATGTGCACCATTTAGTCCTCTTCGGCGTCCATGGGTGAACGCTTTGCTATGGTAGTAGGTACGGAAGTATAGCCCCTGGGCCGCGACAGTAGAAATGCCCGGCGGCTGTGGTCGCTTGAAATACCGCTTGCCGGGCCCATATCGGTGAGATCGAGGTAATTACCCGAGACAGGTATGTACAGCCATGAATGATGCCGATTACCAACAGGAGCCAGATCTGATGCCGGAAGACTACGAGCAGCACTCGCCCGCACTTGCGGACGATGTATTACCGGAAACATTACACCTGGTACCAATCCCCCATCGACCTTTTTTTCCTGGCCAGGTGCAGCCGGTGGCCATTAACCCGCAGGAGTGGGGAGCCACGCTGAAGGCAGTGGCCAAAGCCGGTCATGGTTTGGTCGGGTTGATTTACGTCGAACCCCACGAGCCCGACAGTACGGCTATTGGGGAGTTTCCGGAAATCGGTTGCGTGGTTCGCCTGCATCGGCCGTCCTCATCCCAGGACGGTGCCGGACATTTCCTGGCCCAGGGCATCAAGCGGTTTCGTATCGTGCGCTGGCTCAGCGACGCGCCTCCCTATCGGGCGCAGGTAGAATATCCCCGCAGCCGCGGTGACCGCGACAGCGATGAGGTCAAGGCCTACGCCATGGCCGTGATCAAGGAAATCAAGGAACTGCTGCCTTTGAGTCCGCTGTACAGCGAAGAGCTCAAGCAATACCTGGCCAATTTCAGTATCAGTGAACCCGGTAAGCTGGCGGATTTTTCCGCTGCCCTGACCACTGCCGGTGGTGACAAGTTGCAGGAAGTGCTCTCTACCCTGCCGCTGGTGGCACGGATGGACAAGGTGCTGGTGCTGTTGCGACGCGAGCGCGAACTGGCGGAGTTGCAGGGCCAGATCACCAGCCAGGTGAACGAAAAGGTGTCCGCGCAACAACGCACGTTTTTCCTGCGCGAGCAGCTCAAGGTGATCCAGAAGGAGCTGGGAATCTCCAAGGATGATCGCAGCACGGATGTCGAGTTGTTTGAGGAGCGTCTCGACGCCCTGGAACCCACGGAGGCAGTGACCAAACGCATTGATGATGAGCTGCAAAAGCTGTCGGTGCTTGAGACCGGGTCCCCGGAATACGGTGTTACCCGCAATTATCTCGATTGGGCGACACAGGTGCCGTGGGGTATTACCTCGACCGATCACCTGGATCTGAAGCACGCCCGTACGGTGCTCAATGAGCATCACGACGGTCTTGATGATGTGAAGAAACGCATTCTCGAGTTTCTTGCCGTCGGCGCGTTCAAGGGTGAAATCTCCGGTTCCATATTGTTGCTGGTAGGCCCCCCGGGGGTCGGTAAAACCAGTATCGGGCGTTCGGTGGCGGATGCCCTGGGGCGGAAGTTCTATCGTTTCAGCCTGGGCGGTATGCGCGATGAGGCGGAAATAAAGGGCCATCGGCGCACTTATATCGGGGCCATGCCCGGTAAGTTTGTCCAGGCCCTCAAGGATGTGGGCGTTTCCAATCCGGTCATCATGCTCGATGAGATCGACAAGATCGGCGCCTCGTTCCAGGGCGACCCCGCTTCGGCACTACTGGAGGTGCTGGACCCGGAACAGAATAGCGAGTTCCTGGACCACTACCTGGATTTGCGCCTGGACCTGTCCAAGGTATTGTTTGTCTGTACCGCGAACCAGTTGGATACCATTCCGGGTCCACTGCTGGACCGCATGGAGGTACTGCGCCTGTCGGGCTATGTGGCACAGGAGAAACTGGTGATTGCCAGGAACCACCTGTGGCCGAAAATGCTCGAGCGCCACGGTCTGCGTGATGACCAGCTCAAGATCAACGAAGCCGCTCTCAGGTATGTGATTGAAAGCTATTGTCGTGAAGCGGGTGTGCGTGACCTGGAAAAACAGCTGGCGCGGATCATGCGCAAGGCCGTTCTGGAATTGGTTGAGAGCGACGCGAAAAAAATCAGGGTCGGCAAAAAGGACATCGAAACACTGCTGGGGAAGCCGATTTTTCATCCCGAGAAACTCCTGCGTGGCGCAGGGGTTGCCACCGGCCTCGCCTGGACTGCCATGGGTGGCGCCACCCTGGCTATCGAGTCGTCCCAGGTGCACACCCTGAACCGTGGTTTCAAGCTCACCGGCCGTCTTGGCGAGACGATGAAGGAGTCGGCGGATATCGCCTACAGCTATGTTGTCGCGCATTTGAAGGATTATGGCTGTGACCTGGACTTCTTTGATACCAGCATGGTGCATTTGCATGTGCCCGAGGGCGCCACGCCCAAGGATGGCCCCAGTGCCGGTGTCACCATGGCGACCGCGCTCATTTCCCTGGCCCGCAATGAGCGCATCAAGCGCCCCCTGGCGATGACGGGGGAGCTTACCCTGACCGGCCAGGTGCTACCGGTGGGGGGTATTCGGGAGAAGGTCATTGCGGCGCGGCGCATCAAGATTCCTGAGCTGATCCTGCCGTTTGCGAACCGGCGTGACTTCGAGGAGCTGCCGGACTATCTGCGTGAGGGCCTGACCGTGCATTTCGCCCGCAGCTACCGCGAGGTATTCGAGTTCGCCTTCCACGAGCACCGCAACGACAAGTCCCTGCACTGACGGGGTCATGCACTGACGGGGTCAGGTCTCGCATTGTTGCATTGGTGACTCGCGAGGTCTGTTAGTTTTGGCAGGTCCGGCAGGTTCACCTGTTGCCTGTGCGGGACACGCCACGAGTACATCCGTGTAGGCTCGGCGGCGGCCTTCCATGGCCGCCGACGGTCCCGCACAGGCAACAGGCGAACCCGTGCGCGTTGACGAAAAGTGGCTCGCCGCTGCGTGCTGGTGGGGTCGTAATCAGGCGCTTATGGCGTACTGGTGGAGGCGGGCGTAGATGTCTTCGGCCCGGGCGCACATTGCTTCGTACTCGGGAGGTACGGCAATGTCGGCCAGGGGTGCTTCGTTGACTGGCTGGAAGCCGGTGGAGCTTTCTACTGCTGCGTACCAGTGGGGTGCCCAGACACCGTCGCTGTCGCGGGGGCCGGCCGGCCAGTGCAGCATGCGCTCGCTGAAGGGGATTTCCAGGCGTGCGCACAGTGCGCGCAGGATTTGTTCCGGCGCGCGCAGTGCCTGTGCCGAGTCGATCACCGGCGGTGCTTGTCCGAGCCGGTCCGCCACTCTCTGGAACAGATCCCATTGTTGGGGAAAACCCAGTTCTTCGATGGCGAACTGCGGCCGCACCCGGGCGTAGGAGGCGATAATCCGCCGTGGTTCGCGAATCAAAAAGCAGTTACTGAGGGCATCGGTCCAGTTCATCGTCATGTCCGGCAGAATATGCTGGGTCATGTGTTTCTGGTAGAACACCCGGCAGCTTGCGGGGTTCGCGGTGGCGGGTAGTTCCTCGCACAATTGCCGGGCCACGGTGCGCCAGTCGCAACTCATGCTCGCCATGACGGCGTCGCCGGCCGGGTGTTCCAGGCCGGTTGCTTGCAGGTAGTAGCCGTAGAAAGGTTCGTCCACTACCGCGCAATCTGCACGGTTCTCAAAAGCCCGCATCAGCGCGGTGCTGATGTTGCGAGGTCCGGACCACATTGCAATACGCACAATGCTCATCGTTTCAGCCCCGCGGGTGAGTGGCCCCGGGGCCGTTGATGTAGCGCGTTACGGTATCGCGGTATTGGGCTTGCAGGCGTTTAATTAGGGTGCGATCGGCTCCGGGCTCGCCAATGCTGCGCCCGTCGACTTCGGTCACCGGTACCAGGCCGGCGAAGGTGCCGGTAACGAAGGCTTCTTCTGCGTTGTAGACATCGGTCAGGGTGAAGTTTTTCTCGCGCACTACAAGGCCCAGTTCCCGACCCATTTCAAGTACTTTGCCGCGGGTGATACCGTCCAGGCAATAGTCTCCGGTAGAGGTCCACAACTCACCGCGGCGAACGATGAAAAAGTGGGTTGAGTTGCAGGTGGCTACGAATCCGTGGGGGTCCAGCATCAGGGCTTCATCGGCACCGGCTTTGCTGGCCTGGATGCAGGCGCCGATGCAGTTGAGCTTGGAATGCGTGTTCAGGGCCGGGTCCTGGACATCGCTATAACCCCGGCGTACGTAGACGGTATACAACCGGACACCCTGTTCGACGGTGCTCGGCAGCGCTTCCTTGTATTCGGGTATGATCACCACGGTGGGCGGGGTAACCGTCATTCGCGGATCCTGGTAGGGTGTAGACTTCACTCCGCGGGACACCATCATCCGGATGTGTACGCCATCGTTCATGTTGTTGGCTGCCAGCAGGGCATACAGACGTGCCGCCACTTGCTCTTTGCTGAAGTCGGGCTGGAAATCCAGTGTCTTCATGCCTTCAAACAGGCGTTCGAGATGTCGCTCCAGGAACAGCACGGTATTGCCCTCCACCCGCAGTCCTTCCCAGACCCCGTCCCCCAGAATAAAGCCTGAATCAAACACTGAAATCCGCGCTTCAGCGCGAGGCACATGTTCGCCGTTGATCTCGATAAGAATGTGCTCATTGCGGGAATCACCCGCATACTCGTGTGTGCCTTTCATGCCAAACTCCGCTGAAAACCGTGATAAACTCGCCTGCCGTTGTAACCACCGTGACCCACCCGTGACCGACAACCGCGACACAATATACGCAAATCCGGTGCCGGAACCCAGCGCCTTCCGCTTTGATGACAGTGTGGCCCGGGTTTTTCCGGATATGATCAAGCGCTCGGTGCCCGGCTATACCACCATCATCGCCATGACCGGCCTGCTCGCCGGGCGCTATGCCAGTCCCGGCAGCCATCTTTATGACCTGGGCTGTTCGCTGGGTGCATCCACCCTGGCGATGCGCCAGAATGTACAGCATCGCGATTGCCTGATTATCGGCGTGGATAACTCCACCGCGATGCTCAAGCGTTGCCAGACGGTGATCGACACCGACAGCCACGAGGTGCCGGTGAGCCTGGTGTGTGCGAATCTCCAGGACATCCCCATTGTTGATGCCTCGGTAGTAGTACTCAACTTCACCCTGCAGTTTATCGCCAGGGAGGAGCGCGAGGCCGTAATCAACCATGTTTACGCGGGTCTGCGCCCTGGCGGCATCATGGTACTGTCGGAGAAAGTGACCTTTGAAGATCCGCGTTTGGATGCGCTCAACATCGATCTGCATCATCAATTCAAGCGCGCCAACGGCTATAGTGACCTGGAGATCGCCCAGAAGCGCAACGCCATCGATAACGTGCTGTTGAGAGAAACCCTGGGACAGCATAAACAGCGTATCGCCGGGGCCGGCTTCGGCAGTTGTGATGTGTGGTTCCAGTGTTTCAATTTTGCATCGCTGATCGCTTTGAAATGACAGCCCTCAAATGATTGATTATGAACCACTGATCCAACGCTGGCAGGACACTGAGCTCGCGCCCTGGGGACAGCTGCTGGCCGAGCAGATTGCCGAGGGTATGTCCGTGCGGCGCTATGGTGACTTGCCGCGGTGGTTGGCGGCTCTCGCCGAGCTTCCCGAAATAATGCCCAGCCAGTGTCATCTGGACCGTGACCGCGTAGGGGCCGACTGCGACCCGCCCCTGGATGCTGCCGCCAGTGCTGCCCTGCGCGAAACCCTCCAGCAATTCCATCCCTGGCGCAAAGGGCCGTTTGAGCTGTTCGGTATACACATTGATACCGAGTGGCGTTCGGACTGGAAGTGGCAGCGCCTGCAACCACACATTGATTCCCTGGCCGGTCGCCGGGTGCTGGACGTGGGCTGTGGCAGTGGCTATCACTGCTGGCGCATGGCCGGGGAAGGTGCCTCGGAAGTGATCGGTATCGACCCCACGCCACTGTTTGTGACCCAGTTCTGGGCACTGCAAAAATATCTCCGTAACCCTGATGTCTGGGTGCTGCCGCTGGGAATCCAGCACATGCCGGGGAAACTGCACGCCTTTGACAGCGCGTTTTCCATGGGCGTGCTCTATCACCGCCGCTCGCCCTTTGATCACCTGCAGGAACTGAAAGATTGCTTGCGCCCCGGCGGCCAGCTGGTGCTGGAAACCCTGGTTATAGAGGGCGATTGTGGCGCCACCCTGGTGCCGGAAGGGCGCTATGCGCGGATGGGTAATGTCTGGTTTTTACCCGCCAGTGCAACCCTGCTGTCCTGGCTGCGTAAACTGGGTTTTGTCGATGTGGTGCTGGCAGATGTTGCGGTAACCACGACAGAGGAACAGCGCACCACGGATTGGATGCGGTTTCACTCGCTGGCGGACTTTCTGGACCCTGAAGACAGCACCCGCACGTTTGAAGGCTACCCCGCCCCGCGGCGGGCCCTGGTCACTGCCCGGGTCCCGGACCGCAGATCCGCTTGAGCGCGTACAATAAGCCTTGCGCCCTCACAGATCGCGCGCGTTGTTACCGCGCGGGAGGTGTGTTCTCGTACTGGTCCCAGTTCTTGAGCAGGGCCTCAATGACCTTGCTGCCAACCAGGTAAGCGTTCTCCAGTGCGGCGTCCAGGCCAGCATAGCTGTCGTGCTGCTCCTCCTGCAGGTATTCAGCAGCACCCTTGCCGGGTGGCGGCAGAGTGAAGTTGGAGGCGGTCCGCAGTACCAGCACGCGGTTTTTGTCAACCTTGCCGCCGGCGTGCAGATAGCTCAGGGACTGGAACGTGCCGGTGTCCTCCATTGCCGAACTGACAAACTCGCCCTTGCCGTCGGTCCAGTAGTCCACCCAGTCATTGGCCCAGTCATTCAGCAAAGTGCCGTGCCAGAAGGTCATCGCGGCCAGCTGGTCGCCCTTGAGTACAAAGGGGGTACGCTGCGCAACCGGATAATTAACATAGAGCTTGCGGGTGTCCTCCAGGGTTGGGTGATCCGGCAGTTCCATGCCTTTGGTCAGCTCAAAGGCCCAGTTTACCAGTTTGCTGTCTAGCTGGAATACCTCGCCCAGGTTGTAACTCTTGCGCGCGGGGTCGCCCGGCCCCTGGCTGAACAGGGGGAAATAGCCTGTGTCCCAGTCATCGGGGATTTCGCGACTATCAATTTCGTGCGCGAGATCGCCATCCACCAGATACTCGGCCCAGGCAACAGAGCCCAGCGAGGCATCCGCCGGGTCGAACCCGGAAATGCCTGCGACCAGCCAGTAGGCTTTGGTCAGGTCGAAGCGCGGATCAAGGCCAAGGGCCATAATGCTGGCCGCGGCATTGGCGGTGCCCATCCCGGTAACAACGCCCAGTACGCCGGATTCCAGATTCATATGCAGGTCGTGATGCATGTGTGGTGCGGGAAAAGGGGTGTCCAGTGGTATCCGCTCGTACCAGCGCTGGAATTCACCGGCGTCGTCGCCGCTGTCCTCGCCGGTTTCGAACATGGTGACTATGACGACCTTGACTGGTATGGGGCTAATGATGCCCGCCACGGAATCATTTTCGCCGGCGGCAAGCGCGGGCAATGTCAGCAGCGTGCATAGCAGGGTGAGCAGGGCAGAGTTCATAAGTTTCATCAATGGGTATCCACGGTTCGTTGGGCAAGGAAATCGTCTATCGCAGTCCGGGAAGGTGCACTGGCTTGTGCCCCGGGTGTCGTTACTGAAAGTGCGGCGGCCGCCTGGGCAAAGCGGATTGCCTGCTGCAGGTCCTGGCCTTCGGTCAGGGCTGCCGCCAGGCAGCCGTTGAAAACATCCCCGGCTGCAGTGGTATCTACGGCTTCAACCTTAAACCCCGCCCGGGCGCTGCGCACAGGTTCGGCTGAGCTCGAATGCTGGGATGAAAAGACCCCCAGGGCACCCCGGGTGATCAGTACGGTGTCGACACCGCGCAGGTGCAGCCAGTCCGCAGCGGTAGCAGCCGAGGCATCATCGCATACCTGAATGCCAGTCAGTAATCTCGTTTCAGTTTCGTTGGGCGTAATGACGTTAATCAGCGGATAGAGTTCGTCGGGCAGTAATTGCGCCGGTGCCGGGTTGAGGATTACCACGGCATCTGCCCCGGCCGCCAGGCGCGCGGCGGCCAGTACCGTGGTAACAGGTGTTTCCAGTTGCAGGAGCACGACGGTCGCCTTTTCCAGCAAACGGCCGGCCGCGTCAATATGGCGTGACAGCAGGCAGGCATTAGCGCCGGGGGCTACAGCGATACTGTTCTCCCCATGCGCATCCACCACAATCTGGGCCACACCGGAAGGTGCCTGTGGGTCGACAACACAGTACCCCGTATTGATACCGCTGGCTGCGAACCCGGCCAGGGCCTGCTCGCCAAAGGTATCATTGCCAACGCAGGCCACCAGGCTGACATCGCCACCGGCGCGCGCGGCAGCTACCGCCTGGTTGCCACCCTTACCCCCTTGCGCGGTGGTAAAACGGCCACCCAGCACAGTTTCACCTGGCCCCGGCAAGTGCGGCACCTGGATAACCATGTCGGTGTTGCTGGAACCGACGACTACCAGCCTGCTCACAATACCGGCTCTAGAACAGGCGGGACAGCGACAGGCCGAAAACCCGCGGTTCGTTGGTGAACCCGGTCAGGTTGTTGAAATCGATGGCACCCTGCACGTTTTCCTCATCGGTAATATTGCGACCGAACAGTGCCGCTTCCATGCTGCCGTCACGCAGGCGCCAGCCCACCCGCAAGCCGCCTTCAAACTGGCCGTCGGTCTTGAACTCCGCTGCATCGTAGAGGAAGAACTGGGTGTCACCCTGGTAGGCCCAGTCAGTGAAGGCGAAGAGTTCAGATTCACGACCTACGGGAATACTGTAGGACGCGGTGAAGTTGAAAGTGGTTTCCGGCGCATTCGGGAATGGGTTGCCGTCGACCAGCACCCGGTTGTCCGCATCTACCGGATTGTTGATGGTGCAGGCGGCGCAGGCGCCGACGCGCAGTTCGCGGTCGTTGATTTCGGTATCCGCATAGGCGCCACCCAGGGTGACGGTCAGGTTGTCCGAGATCATCCATTCAAGGTCCAGTTCCAGGCCCTGGCCGGTACCCTGGTTGGCATTGACCAGCTGGATAAAGTTAGCCGCACCACCGACAGCAGTAAACTGGATGTCGTCGACTTCGTAGTAGAACAGTGCCGCGTTCAGGCGTACGCGGTTATTCATGTATTCGGCCTTGTAGCCCACCTCGATGGAATTGATGGTTTCGGAATCGGCAATGGACGGCGCCGCACCGAAGGCGACATCGCGGCCCTGGATGGAGGGTGCGCGGAAGCCGGTACCTACCTTGGCCCAGTATGTTGAGGTGTCGTTGGCGGCATAGGAGACTGCAAGGTCGCCGCTCATCTGGTCATCGGAGACCGATTCGCTGATACCGTTGGGTGCAGCAAAATCCTTGTCGTCATCGGTCCAGCGCAGGCCGGCGGTTACCGTCCAGGCATCGGTGAGGGCGTAATCAGCCTGGCCGAATAACGCAAAGGAAGTGTTCTCATGTTCTACCGTGGTGGGCGGGATAAAGAACGGATTGGTCTCCACATCCAGCGTGCCATCGAAAAAGAACATACCCACCTGCCAGTTCAGGCGCTCGCCGGCATTGGTGGACAAACGAAACTCCTGGGTTATCTGGCGTACATCGGCCGAGTCCTGGGTCTGGGACGGGAAGGGGATGAAGCCGGGGCCCATGAAAGGCAGGAAGGAGGCGCCAAAACCGCCGTCGATATCGCCCAGGCTGCTGCCCTCGGCATCCTCCCACGCGGTGATGGAGGTTAGTGTTACAGCGTCAAAGTCATACTGCAGCTTCAGGTTAACCCCGGTATTGCGATATTTCTGTGGGTTGTTGTCGCCCTCGTCAAAGAACACCGTCTCGCGATCGTAGTTTTCGTTAAGATTATTGGTGCCGGGGGTGAAAATGTTTGCCCGGAATACGGCGGCGGTGCCGTCCAGGTCCCGGTGATGGGCACCAAGCAGGGCGCTGAAGCGGTCGTTGGGCTCGTACAGCAGGAAGCCTTTCACTGCTTTTTCAGTAAAACCGCCCAGCGCGTCGTTCTCGCCGGTGAAGTCGTTGTCGATCCAGTCACCCCGGTTTTGGTGGAGCACGGCAATACGGCCGGCCAGTGTGTCGGTGAGGCCGCCGCCCACGGCACCCTCGAAGTTGAAGGTGTCCAGCTCGCCAATATCAACCTTGGCCCGACCCTCAAACTCCTGTGTCGGTTTGCGGGAATCAAACTTGATGATTCCCGCCGTGGTGTTGCGGCCAAACAGTGAGCCCTGTGGGCCGCGCAGTACTTCTACCTGTTCAATATCAAACAGGGGGAAGCTCTTGAGTACGACATTTTCCTTGACCACTTCGTCCATGATGATGGACACGGGCTGGGAAGCTGCCAGGTCAAAATCAATATTGCCCAGGCCGCGGATATAAAAACGCGGTGCCACGCGGCCGTTGGATGATTCTACATACAAGCCGGGTACACGTGCGGACAGGCCGCGGATGTCGGCGCCGCCTTCAAAAATGGCGGACAAGCGCTCGCCGGAAAGTGTGGCGACGGAAAGAGGAACGTCCAGCAAGCTCTGTTCGCGCTTTTGCGCGGTCACGATGACTTCTTCCAACTGTGCGATCGCAGGTGCTGCAGTGCCAAGTGTTGCGACAATGGCGGTGGTCAGGGCCAACCGGGGTACGGTTATCCTCTTCATGGATGTATCTCCTGGTGAATTGCTAGCCTAATGGTCACGGAATCTTGCGATGCGCGTAGCAGGTACTCTGCCTGCAGCTGGCCTTTGACGGCTCAAGGGCGCAGAATTTACACGGGTTTCGAGGATGTCGCAGCCCCGTGCGGCAAAAGTACCAGAATTCGGCCACAGGATTCCCTGGCATCTCGTCGCCCATCGCGCTCGAGCTGTGGTTATAATTGCGCCCGGTTAACCCAGGAGGGGAGATTGCTTGTGATAAAAATAGTGACGGGAGGATTTTTTGCCCTCTGGGTTTTCTGGTCCGGGGTGGTTGCGGCCAGCGCCGGGTCCTCTGCAGATTTGATCGTGTATGCAGACTATGTGCTAACCATGAATCCGGAGCAGCCGGAACTGCGCGATGCTGCTGTTGTAGTGCGCGGTGACCGCATTGTGGCGCTGGGACCGAGGGCCGATATTGACCGCCAGTACAACGCGGCTCGCACCATCCCGGGCGATGGCCGCGTGCTGCTGCCGGGACTGATCAACGGCCATACCCATACCGCCATGACCCTGTTCCGCGGCATGGTTGATGACCTGGACCTGATGACCTGGCTGAATCACTATGTATTCCCCATGGAGGCACGATTCGTAACGCCGGAATTCGTGCGCACCGGCACTGAGCTCGCCTGCTGGGAAATGATTCGCGGTGGTACCACCACTTTTGTCGACATGTATTTCTATCCTGATGAAATTGCGGGGGTAGTTGATCGTTGCGGTCTGCGTGCAGTAGTGGCGTCACCCCATATTGATTATCCCAGCCCCGGCTTTGCCGGTTGGGAGGACTCCTTTGCCGCGGCGACGGATTTTGTCAGTCGCTGGCAGGACAGGCATCCGCGCATCACCCCGGCATTTGCCCCGCACGCGCCGTACACGGTGGCTCCTGCCCACTTGCAGGCCACCGTGGAAAAAGCCCTGGCGATGGACGCAGTGATATCAATGCACCTGGCGGAGGCGCCAGCGGAAAGTGCTTATATTGAAGAGAATTTTGCCACCACCCCGGTACGTCATGTGGCCGGGCTGGGTTTGTATGATACGCGTCTGATCGCCGCCCACATGGTGCAGCTGGACGCCGAAGATATCGCCCTTACGGCCGCCGCGAGGGTGGGCGCAGTGCACAACCCCACATCGAACATGAAGTTGGGGGCCGGTGTTTCTCCGGTGCCGGCGATGTTGGCGGCTGGCGTGAATGTCGGCCTGGGAACGGACGGTGCAGCCTCCAACAATGATCTCGACATGTGGGATGAAATCCGCATGGCGGCGTTACTGCACAAGATGGCCAGTGGCGATCCGACCGCGCTGCCTGCCGGGCAAGCCCTGGCGATGGCCACCCGGCTGGGTGCCGCCGCCATTCATATGGGGGACCGGATCGGTCGTCTTCAGGTGGGAATGCAGGCGGACATGATCCAGCTTGACGTGACCCGCACTCATCAGCTGCCGTTATACGATGTGAGTTCCCATCTGGTGTATGTACTGGGAAGCGAGAACGTGCAGACGACAATTGTGGCGGGGCAGGTGCTGATGCAGGATCGTGAAGTGCTGACCCTGGATGAGTCGGCCCTGAGAGCGTCGGTGCACAAGGCCAGTAACGCTATTCGTCGTGCCCTCGACGAGCAACAGGAGAATGAATGATGAGGCAATCAATTATTGCCATGGCGAGCGGGCTTGCGGTGATAGCCGGCAACCCGTTGCAGGCAGGGGAGACGGTTAATATGGCAGTGCCCGATAAAACCGAGATCATTGCAACGCTGGGGCTGGAGGCTCATGTGGAAGGTGGTTATTTTGCGCGGACCTTTCAGCCTGACCACAGGCCGAAAGTGGCAACGCCGGCAGGTGAACGCTACACGATGACTTCCATCCACTATCTGCTGACCGATGATTCTCCTGTTGGCCACTGGCACCGTAACCAGTCGGACATTGTTCACTTTTATCACCTGGGTGCCCCGGTTCACTACTACCTGCTGCATCCCGACGGTCGCCTGGAAACTGCCGTGCTGGGCCCGGACCTGGCGGCGGGGCAGCGGTTGCAGCTGACGGTGCGCGGTGGTGTCTGGAAGGCATCGCATCTTCCCGCCGGCAGTTACGGCCTGATCAGCGAGGCGGTGGCGCCAGGGTTTGATTATGCGGATATGGCACTGGGCGAGCGCGACGATCTGCTCGCCGAATTTCCCGAACATGCGGCAGAAATCAAGGCCTTCACCCGCGACCACTGAATTCGTGGGCGGGGCAGGGTGGTTCAGGTACCGGCTTTGAGGTGTTCGGTGAGCCGATCTACAAAACTGGCAAGCTCAGGCTTGTAGTCACGAATTTCTTCGGCGGTAAGGCCCTGCAATTCATGGGGAAACACCAGCCAGTCAGCGGTTTCGTGAACGTAGTAGTCCGGCACCCGCTCTGTCCGGTTATTGCCCGGCTTGTAATAGGGTGTGGCAATGCGGATCTCCGGCGTATTCTTCTTGCAGGCATCCTTCAGGTCGCGAATGGTCTGGTCGATCGATAGTCCGGAGTCGTGTACGTCGTCCACGATCAGCAGTGCGTCCTCCGCCTCCAGTCGCTTGATCAGGTAGGTCAGGCCGTGCACTTTCACATGACGGCTGCGTTGGCCTATGCCGGTGTAGGATGAGGTGCGGATGGCGATATGGTCTGCTTCCACGCCCAGTACCTCCAGCAATTCCTGTACTGCGATGCCTACCGGCGCGCCGCCGCGCCAGACCCCGACGATATAATCGGGGCGGTAGCCGCTTTCATAGACTTTCCAGGCCAGTTTGAAGGAGTCTTCCAGTAACTGCTGGGCGCTGATGTAGTGCTTGTGCATGTGCCGCGGGTCCTTGATAGGTACTGTTTGCCGATAGGTCGCGCAGATTAGCACAGCTTGCAGTTGACGGGTGTATGGTGCCGCTCGCGCTGATTGCGTAAACTGGCGAATTAATGACAAAGCCTGCAGAAGGACATCAGCGCACGTGGAGCAAACTGAGCAATCCGTTACGGGTCCCCTGGAGCGTCTTTTCAAATTATCCCGCCACGACACGGATGTGCGCACTGAGCTGATAGCCGGCGCCACGACCTTTGTCACCATGGCCTACATTATCTTTGTCAATCCACAGATGATGGCGGCTGCCGGTATGGATTACCAGGCCTCTTTCGTGGCCACCTGTCTGGCGTCCGCACTGGCTTGTTACCTGATGGGTTTTTACGCCAACTGGCCGGTGGGGCTGGCGCCGGGTATGGGGCTCAATGCGTTCTTTACCTATACCGTCGTCGGGGATATGGGATACAGCTGGGAAGTCGGGCTGGGCGCCGTGTTCCTGGCAGGTATCCTGTTTGTGATCATGAGCGTAACCCGTATCCGGCGCTGGATGCTCGACAGCATTCCTTTCAACCTGCGCCTGGCGATGGGGGCGGGGGTGGGCCTTTTTATCGGCTTTATTGGCCTGAAAAGCGGCGGTATTATTGTTGCCAGTGACGCGACCCTGCTGACCCTCGGCAACATTGCCCAGCCACAGCCATTCCTGGCGGCGCTGGGTTTTCTGGTGATCGCCATTTTGTCCCTTCGCAATGTGCCCGGTGCCATTATCATCGGGATTCTCAGTGTTACCGGCCTGGGCCTGCTGTCGGGATTGGTGGAATATAATGGGCTGGTGGCGGCCCCGCCGAGTATGGCGCCCACCTTCATGCAACTGGACATTGTTGGTGCCCTGGATGTGGCAATGACCAGCGTGATTATTGCGTTCCTGTTCGTCAACCTGTTTGATACGGCCGGCACCTTGCTCGGCGTGGCGAACCGCGCCGGGCTAGTCGATAGCGACGGCAAAATCCACAACCTGGACCGCGCGCTGAAGGCGGACAGCACCTCCAGCGTATTCGGGGCCTTTCTTGGCTGCGCACCTGTTACCAGCTATGTTGAAAGTGCCGCGGGCGTGGCCACGGGGGGGCGCACCGGCCTTACCGCGGTAACGGTGGGCTCGTTGTTCCTGCTGGCTATTTTCTTCGCGCCCCTGGCTGGAATGGTGCCTGCCTTTGCCACCGCCGGGGCACTCATTTATGTGGCCATGCTGATGCTGACCAATTTGCAGCAGCTGCACTGGCACGACATGAGTGAAGTCATACCGGCGCTGGTCACGGTGGTGATGATCCCACTGTCATTTTCCATTGCCAACGGCATCGCGATCGGCTTTATCAGCTTCGTCGCTATCAAGCTGGGTGTTGGCCGCCACACTGATATTTCTTTCGGCGCCTGGTTTCTGGCGCTGATCTTTATTGCCAAATTTGCCTTTATGTGAGGACCCTCCTGATGCTCGATGTACTACCCCAAATGCCTGAAGATTCGATACTCGGCCTGTCTTCAGCGTGTCGCTCAGACCCCAGCCCCAACAAGATTGACCTGACAGTCGGCATTTACATGAACGAGGAGGGCGTATGCCCCGTATTTGATGCCGTGCGCCTGGCGCAGCAGTCGCTGGTGGCCGAGGAGACGACCAAGGCCTACATGGCACCTGCCGGTGACGCCGCTTTCAATCAGGGTTTGCAACGACTGGTGCTGGGTTCCGGTAGCGCCGCACTGGCGGATGCCAGGGTGAGCAGCATCCAGACACCGGGCGGCTGTGGTGCCTTGCGCATTGGCGCCGAGATCATCAACGCCGCGGCACCGGGCGCCCGGGTGTGGGTGTCCGACCCCACCTGGCCGGTACATATTCCGCTACTGGGCAGTGTTGGTCTCAGGTTTGAAACCTACCGCTATTACGAGCCGGTCAGCCATGGTGTTAATTTTGATGGCATGGTGGAGGACCTGGGTCGGGCCGGGCGTGGCGATGTGGTGCTGTTGCACGGCTGCTGCCACAATCCCTGTGGTGCCGACCTCACTCTCGAGCAGTGGTCAGTCATAGCGGATATGGCCGAGCGCCAGGGTTTTATGCCGTTTGTGGATATTGCCTACCAGGGGCTGGGCGATGGCCTGGAGCAGGACGTTGCCGGCTTGCGGCTGTTGGTGGAACGCCTGCCTGAGGTGATTATTGCCGCGTCGTGTTCCAAGAATATGGGCTTGTACCGGGAGCGCACTGGCGCTGCCCTGTTTGTTTCGTCCAGCGCCGAAAATGCTCGCGCGCTGCTGAGCCAGGCCCAGGTGGCGGCGCGTCGGATCTATTCGATGCCGCCTGCCCACGGTGCCCTGCTCGCGGGCAGGGTGTTGGCGGATGCCGAACTCAAGACCAACTGGGAAGACGAGTTGCAGGCCATGTGCTGGCGCATTAACGGGTTGCGCACCAGCCTGGTGAGCAAGCTGGAACAGAATACCGATCGCGACTTTGGCTTTATCGAGCGTGAGAAAGGCATGTTTTCGTTTCTGGGGCTGACCAGGGCGGAGGCCATTGCCCTGCGCGAGAAACACAGCATTTACATGCTGGAGTCTTCGCGCATCAATGTCGCCGGCGTCAACGGCGCCAACATCGATTACCTGGCGGAGGCGGTAGGTGCGGTACTGCGCGGCTAACTGTCGCGGCCACTGAGTGCAGCGGTCAGGTATGCCCTGCGGTCAGTCCTCTTCCAGTTCTGCCCAGCGCTCGATAGCTGCCTCAAGCTCAGCCTGTACGGTCAGCAGGTCCGCCAGTACCCTGTCGATCGTGTCCCGATCCTGTTGGTAAAAGGTCGGGTCCGCCGCGGCCGCTTCCAGCTCTGACTGGGCCAGCTCCAGCGCTTCGATGCGCCCGGGCAGGGTATCCAGTTCGCGCTGTTCCTTGTAGGAGCGTTTGCGCGGAGCCTTGGGTACGGCAGCGGTGGTTGCAGTCGTGCTTGTCGCCGGCATTTGCTGGCCGCGGCTGTTTGGATCCGTCAGCCGGCCACCCCGGGCTTCCCAGTCCGTGTAACCGCCGGCCTGTTCTTCCACAGTGCCATCGCCGCGCATGATCAGGGTTTGGGTAACCACATGATCCATGAAGTCGCGATCGTGACTGACCAGGATTACAGTGCCGTCAAAGGACAGCAAAATATCTTCCAGTAGTTCCAGGGTTTCGATATCAAGGTCATTGGTGGGTTCGTCCAGCACCAGCAGGTTGGCCGGCTTGCTGAACAGGCGCGCCAGAATGGCCCGGTTCTGTTCCCCGCCCGACAGCGCCTTGACCGGGGTGCGCACTCGTTCCGGGCTGAACAGGAAATCCCCGAGGTAGGAAATGGCATGGCGCCGCTTGCCGTTGATCTCGATGAACTCCTGGCCGCCGCATATATTGTCGATCAGGTTCAGCTCGGGCTCGAGTTTACCGCGCAGCTGGTCGGAATAGGCCACTTCCAGTTTGGTGCCGAGTTTTATGACCCCACTGTCGGGCTCCAGCTGCCCCAGGATGAGTTTAACCAGGGTTGATTTGCCGGCGCCGTTGGCGCCGACAATACCCACACGATCGCCGCGCTGGATGATGGTGGAGAAATCGTTGATCACCTGTTTGCCGTCAAAATGCTTACTGACGTGCTCCAGCTCTGCCACGATTTTACCGGAGCGACTGGCCTCCTCGATATTGAATTTGGCGGTGCCGACTTTTTCCCGGCGCTGCTGGCGGTCATTGCGCATGGACTCCAGCGCGCGCACCCGACCTTCGTTGCGGGTGCGCCGGGCCTTGATGCCCTGGCGAATCCACACCTCTTCCTGGGCCAGTTTTTTGTCGAACAGGGCGTTGGCGCGTTCTTCCGCCACCAGTTCCTGCTCCCGGTGGTTCAGGAAACCCTGGTAACTGCCTTCCCACGTGGTGAGGTGGCCACGATCAAGCTCGGCAATACTGGTGGCGACGTTCTGCAGGAAGCGGCGGTCGTGGGTGATGAGCACGATAGCACCGCGAAATTGCTGCAGCTGGCTTTCCAGCCAGACAATGGCGGGAATATCGAGATGGTTGGTGGGCTCGTCCAGCAACAGTATATCGGGGTCTGCCACCAATGCCTGGGCCAGCGCGACGCGGCGGCGCCAGCCACCCGAGAGCTCGCCCATCCTGGCGTCCTGGGGTAACTGTAGCTGGGTGATGGTGGTTTCAACTCGCTGCTGCAGGGTCCAGCCGTCGGCGGCCTCGAGTTGCTGCTGCACGCGCGCCAGGCGGTCGAAGTCGAGATCGGGGTCCTGCAGCAGATGGTGGTATTCCGCCAGCAGCTTGCCGGCCTCGGCCAGGCCTTCGGCGACCACGTCATAAACGCTGCTGTCATCCGCATCCGGCAGGGTCTGTTGCAACCGCGCAATGCGCACGCCCGGGCGCAACCAGCGCTCCCCTGCATCCGGCTGCAATTCGCCATCCAGAATTTTCAGCAGGGTGGTCTTGCCCGTACCATTGCGCCCGAGCAGCCCCCAGCGCTCACCTTTGCGGATAGTGAGGTCCACACTGTCCAGCAGCACCTGGGTGCCATAGTGCAATTGGATGGATTCGAGGCGCAGTAAGGGCATAACAACTCAGCTGTAAAATGTTGGGCGCCGTATTCTACGCCAGTGTAGGGGGTCAGGTCTCGCATTGTAGCATTTGGCCGTACAAGGTGGATGGCTGGGGTCAGGTCTCGCATTGTTGCATGCGCCCATTGGGGCGCATGCAACAATGCGAGACCTGACCCCAGCCCTTTAAGCCTCACCACCAAATGCTACAATGCGAGACCTGACCCCCGATAGTGCGCATCAAGGATGGTGACCAGGGCTTTGGCTGGTCCGGATAAAGGATAGCGGCGACGGGTGACTATTCCGACCCGGCGTTCGATGACCGGTGCCGTCAGTGGGCGGGAACGAACACCGAGTTCGCGCAGCTGTTGCTTGCACAGCGTGGGTACCGCGCTGATCCCAAGCCCGGCTGCCACCATGCGCCCGATGGTGACGAGGTGGTTGGTCTCCACTTCGACCCGCAATGCCAGATTACTGGCAGCCAGGGACTGCTCCAGCAATGAGCGGATACTGGAAGGGTGCTGCAGAGCGATAAAGGGCTCGTCGGCCAGGGCACTCCAGTGGAGTTGGCGGTGCGCCAGCAATGGATGACCGGGGGGTAGCGCAGCCACAAAGCGGTCGCTGAACAGCGGGGTGAACTGGAGATCTTCGGCCATGCCGGGGTCGAAGGCGATGCCGGTTTCCACTCGACCACTGCGTACCATGGCGACCACATCCTCGGCGATCACATCGTGCACGGTGATGTTGATCTCCGGGTAAAGCTTGCGAAACTGCTGCAATAGCGCCGGCAGCTCGGTACTGGCGAAGGAGGGCATGGCGGCGACCGCCAACCTGCCCCGCCGCAGGGCAAAAGTGTCGTGAAGGTCCTCGAGGGCAGCACTCCAGTCTCCCAGCAGGCGCTGGGCCACGGGCAGGAACTGGCTGCCCTCGGGGGTCAGCGCCAGGGTGCGGGTAGTTCGGGCCAGCAGGCGGCCACCCACGGCCTCTTCCAGGTTGCGAATCGTGACACTCAGGGCAGGCTGAGACAGGTTCAGCAGGCCGCAGGCCTCGGCAAAACTGCGACTGCGTGCCACCGCGACAAAGGCCCGCAGCTGTTTGATGGTAATATCCATGACATTTCCTGCGCGTAATTGATAAATATTTTAGATTAATTCGTAAAATAAATATATTTGTTAAATATAACAGACTGTAGGAAGCTGGCGGTTCAGCATCCGTGATGATGGAGAATACAAATGGCCGGTTTTGACAAGGTCGTAGCAAATTATGCCGAGGCCATGGTGGGCCTTGAGGACGGTATGACCGTGCTTGCGGGGGGCTTTGGTCTGTGCGGCATTCCAGAGAACCTGATCAACGAGATCAGGCGCAAGGGTACCCGCGACCTGACAGTGGTATCCAATAACTGTGGTGTCGACGGTTTTGGCCTGGGTGTACTGCTGGAAGACCGGCAGATCCGCAAAATGGTGTCCTCCTACGTTGGCGAGAACAAGCTGTTCGAGGAACAGCTGCTGGCCGGTATCCTCGAGGTGGAACTCACTCCGCAGGGTACGCTGGCGGAAAAAATGCGCGCCGGTGGTGCCGGCATTCCCGCCTTTTTCACTGCAACCGGTTATGGCACCCCGGTGGGTGAGGGCAAGGAGTCCCGGGTGTTCAATGGCCGCCACTATATTATGGAAGAGGCGATTGTGGGTGACTTCGCCATCGTCAAGGCCTGGAAGGGCGACCGCTTCGGTAATCTCATATATCGCCATGCGGCACAAAACTTCAATCCCATGGTGGCAACCGCCGGCAAAATCACGGTGGCTGAAGTTGAGGAGATTGTCGAGCCGGGCGAACTGGAGCCGAGCCAGGTGCATACCCCCGGGATCTACATTGACCGGTTGATCCAGGGACATTTCGAAAAACGCATTGAAAAACGCACCGTACGCGAAGGCTGAAGGGAGCACAGACCATGGCATTATCCCGTGAACAACTGGCTCAGCGCGTTGCGCGCGAGCTTGAGGATGGCTACTACGTTAACCTGGGGATTGGCATTCCGACCCTGGTGGCGAACTACATTCCCGAGGGTGTGGAGGTCATGCTGCAATCGGAGAATGGCCTGCTGGGGATGGGGCCCTTTCCCACCGAAGAGCAGGTAGACGCGGATATGGTGAATGCCGGCAAGCAGACTGTTACCGCCATCAAGGGCGCATCGATTTTCTCTTCCGCGGAGTCTTTCGCCATGATTCGTGGCGGCCATGTGGATCTCACCGTACTCGGTGCCTTCGAGGTTGATGTGGAGGGCAGCATCGCCTCCTACATGATTCCGGGAAAGCTGATCAAGGGCATGGGTGGTGCCATGGACCTGGTGGCAGGGGCAGATAACATCATTGTGACCATGACTCACGCCTCCAAGCATGGGGAATCAAAACTTCTACCCCGGTGCACATTGCCACTCACCGGCTTTGGCTGTATCCGCAAGGTCGTCACTGATCTCGCCTACATCGAGATCGCCGACGGCAGGTTCTGGCTCAGGGAGCGCGCCCCCGGCGTTAGCGTCGACGAGATTGTGCGACTTACTGCCGGTGAGATGGTGGTGCCCGAAGTGGTGCCGGAGATGGTTTTTTAGCCCCACACGCTTGCGCAGCCACACCATTGCGCCCGGATTCGGTTATCATTGCGCCCTCTTTTTTACATGGGCCGTTGTAGCGATATGGCAATTCTCAGACAGACCAATTACGACCGCCAGGTAGCCACCTGGCTGATTTTGTGCGCCGTTGTTATTTTTGGGATGATTATCCTGGGCGGGGTCACCCGGCTGACCGATTCCGGACTTTCGATGGTTGAATGGCGCCCGCTGATGGGCATCATTCCGCCCCTGACGGAAGAGGCCTGGCTGGAGGTGTTCGAGAAATACCGCCAATCACCCGAGTACCTGCAGATCAATCGCGGCATGTCGCTGGATGCGTTCAAGACCATCTTCATGTATGAATACCTGCACCGTGTGCTGGGACGTCTTATTGGCGTGCTGTTCTTTTTCCCCATGCTTTATTTTGGCCTGCGGGGACGGGTGCGCAGTGGCCTCATGCCCAAGTTGTGGCTGTTGTTTCTACTCGGCGCTTGCCAGGGACTTCTCGGCTGGTACATGGTCAAGAGCGGCCTGGTGGACGTTCCCTATGTCAGTCAGTACCGGTTGGCCGCGCACCTTGGGCTTGCAGCCCTGATCTTTGCCTTCATGCTTTGGTTGATTTTTGAGCTGCTGGCAGGCCGTCCCGCCAAGGGCTCGACGCCGCACCCATTGGCCCGTTGGGGACTGGTCATGCTCGGGCTGGTATATCTGATGATCCTCTCGGGCGCCCTCGTCGCTGGCACCAATGCCGGGTTTGCCTACAGCACCTGGCCCCTAATGGGACCCTCCTTTATCCCTCCCGGGCTCTACTCCGGCGACCCGGCCTGGCTTGATGCCTTCGAGGATATTACTACCATCCAGTTCAATCATCGTATTTTCGCGTACTTATTGTTTGTGTTGTTACACATATTCGCGATAAAACTGTGGCGTACCGGCCTTGGTAACCGGGCCCGGGTAACGGCGGTATTATTGCTGGTAGTGCTTTGGCTGCAGGTGATTATCGGCATCAATACCTTGTTGCACCACGTGCCCGTCATTCTGGGAGCTGCGCATCAGGGGGGCGCGATGCTGCTGCTGGCAGTGACCTTATATGCCGTGTTTTTGCTGCGGCGGGGCACTCCGGGGCGGTCATAAAGCGAGATGATGTGACGTGGCGCACACTCCCTGCATGGTATTTTGCGGGCTTCTGGCGTACCCTCTCGCTTAGATAAATGTGACGTTATTCAGTAGCTTAGCCACTGTGTACGTATAACGTGCCTGAAACAAGGCACAGGGGTTATCGCCTGAAATGAGTGTCAGCACCAACGATTCACTTTTGCAAAGTCTGCTGGCTCTGTGCCGCTACCATGGCAGTGCCTCCACAGCCGAGGCGCTCTCCGGTGGGTTGCCCCTGGAGAACGGGCTGTTAACACCGGCTTTATTTGAGCGCGCAGCGCGTCGCGCCGGACTGGTGAGCCGGATCCTGCCACGCAGTGCACGCGAGGCCGAGCCGGCCCTGTTGCCCGCGGTAGTGCTGCTCAAGGGCGATCGCTCCTGCCTCCTGATGGCGTGGAGCGATGATGGCAAAACCGGCACCGTTATCTATCCCGAGCTCAATGAGGCGGCAGTTGACGTACCCATTGAGCAATTGCTGGCAGAGGAAACCGGCAGCATCATCGTCTGCCGTCCGCGTTTTCGCTTTGATAAGCGCGCCCCGCGCACCGGCACCTCCGAACGCGGCCACTGGTTCTGGGACGCCATTCGGGCCAACACACCGGTGTACCGGGATGTGCTGATTGCTGCCTTTTTTATCAACCTGTTTGCCCTGGCGCTGCCATTGTTCACCATGAATGTGTATGACCGGGTGGTACCGAATTATGCGGTAGAAACCCTGTGGATGCTGGCGGCCGGCGTCATCATTATCCTGCTTGCGGATATTTCCCTGCGGACCATGCGCGGCTATTTTCTTGACCTGGCAAGCCGGCGGGTGGATATACAGCTATCGGGACAGATCATGGAGCGGGTACTGGGCTCCAGACTGGAGCATCGCGCCCTGTCGGTGGGCTCCTATGCAGTGAACCTGCGCTCCTTTGAAACCGTGCGCGACTTTATTACTTCGGCATCGGTCACCACATTGATTGATGTGCCCTTCGCACTGATTTTCATTCTGGTTATTGGCTGGATAGCGTGGCCGATCCTGATTCCACTCGGGCTGGGTCTGTGCATTGTTCTGGGTTATGCCCTCGCCACCCAGGGCAAGTTGCGCGATTTGTCCGAGAGTACCTATCGCGCCAGCGCCCTGCGTAACTCCACGCTGATCGAAAGCCTGGTGGGCCTCGACACCATCAAGGCGATGGGCGCCGAATCAAAAATGCAGCGCAAGTGGGAGGAGACTACCGCCTTCCTCGCTCATGTCGGGGTACAGCTACGCCTGGTCTCCAACTCCACTATCAACGTCACCCAGTGGGCCGCACAGATGGTGACCATGTTCGTGATCATAACCGGGGTCTACCTGATTACCGCCGGCGAGTTGAGCATGGGTGGCCTCATCGCCTGTACCATGCTCAGCGCTCGGGCGATGGCACCGTTTGGCCAGGTTGCGGGTCTTATCACGTCCTACCACAACGCCGAAATTGCCCTCAAATCACTGGATGAAGTGATGGAAAAGCCCATGGAGCGGCCCGAGGGTGCGCAGTTGCTGTCCCGGGAGATGTTCGAGGGGGATATTGAGTTCCGTCAGGTCTCCTTTGCCTACCCTGGCAGTGAAATGGAGTCACTCAGTAATGTCTCTTTCCGGATCAAGCCGGGAGAGAAGGTGGCAATCCTGGGCCGTGTAGGCTCTGGCAAGTCCACGCTGCAAAAACTGATTATGGGGCTTTACCAACCGACCTCCGGTGCCATCATGATAGATGGTATTGACCTGCGCCAGCTGGATCCCAGCGAACTTCGCTCAAGGGTCGGCTACGTCCCCCAGGATGTGACCCTCTTCTACGGCAGCCTGCGCGACAATATCACCCTGGCACACGCCAATGTCAGTGACGCCGCACTGGTGCGTGCGGCGGAGATCGCCAGCCTGTCGGACTACATAAACCGCCACCCGAAAGGCTTCGACATGCTGGTGGGTGAGCGCGGCGACTCTCTCTCTGGGGGCCAGCGCAAGTGCGTGGCCCTGGCCCGGGCGGTGGTGAGCGACCCGCCTATTTTATTGATGGATGAACCCACCGGTTCCATGGACCACTCCACTGAGGTGGCTGTAAAAAAACAGCTCCAGGAATATGTTCAGGGGCGTACCTGGCTGGTGGTGACCCACCGTAACTCACTTCTGGAGATGGTCGATCGCATTATTGTTATCGACAACGGCAAGCTGGTTGCCGACGGTCCCCGCGACAGCGTCGTCCAGGCGCTGCAACAGGGCAAGATAGGGGCTGTTAAATGAGCGACTATCCGGTGGTCGCAAGCGAGCCCGAGGCGCCGGCAAATGAGCCACGGAAGCGGCACCTGGCAGACTTCATCTTTGCGCCCTGGCTCAAGGACACGGCGGATACGCCGGGCAACTGGGAGCACAATGCCCACAGCGCGTATCTGGAACAACAGCCCCTGCGGGCCCGAAAGCTGCTTTATATAGTCGGTGTAATAGTTCTGGCGCTACTGATATGGGCTGCGCTGGCAACAGTTGACGAGGTAACTCGCGGGGACGGCAGGGTAATTCCCTCGCAGCAGATTCAGATCATGCAGTCCCAGGACGGTGGCGTGGTAACGGAAATCAATGTCCGTGCCGGCGACATCGTGGAAGCCGGACAATTGCTGGTAAGGCTCGACCAGACCCGTTCGGAATCCAACTTGCGCGAAAACCAGGCTGAATTCCAGGCGCTGTCGGTTCGCGCCGAGCGCCTGGGTGCAATGCTGGCGGGGGTTGAATTTATACCGGCCCCCGAATGGCTGGAGCAGGTAGGACAGATTGTTGACCAGGAAAAGGCCCTGTTTGAATCGAGCAAGGCCCAGCTCCTGTTGCAGCAGCAGATTGCCGGCGAACAACTGGAACAGCGCCAGCAGGAACTGGCGGAAATGAATGCGCGCTCGCGGCAGATGTCGGTCTCCCTGGATCTTACCCGACAGGAACTGGGCGTAACCCGGCCGATGGTCTCCTCGGGCGCAGTCTCCAGAGTTGAAATTCTGCGTCTGGAGCGCGAGGTCAATCAACTCAGTGGTGAGTATGACCAAACCCAGGCCCAGATCCAGCGCCTGAAATCGGCCATTCAGGAGGCTCGTGGGAAGCTCAGCGAAGTCGAGGTGGATTTCGAGAACGAAGTGCGCGGCGAATTGACCGATACCATCGCCCGCATGAACGGTTTGCGCGAGGCGGGCATAGGGCTCAGTGATCGTGTCCAGCAAACCGAACTGCGTTCACCGGTGAAAGGCACTGTCAAACGCCTGTATTACAACACTATTGGTGGCGTGGTACTGCCCGGCAAGGAGATCGTTGAAGTGGTGCCGCTGGATGATACCTTGCTGGTAGAGGTGCGAATCCGTCCCCAGGATATTGCCTTCCTGATACCGGGGCAAAAGGCCATGGTGAAGCTAACTGCTTACGATTTTGTGGTTTATGGCGGCATGGAGGGCACAGTCGAACATATCGGTGCCGATACCATCATGGACGACGAAGGTAATCCCTTCTACGAAGTGCACGTGCGTACCAAGGAAGTCGGCTTTGGCAAGGATATGCCGATTATTCCCGGCATGACGGTGCAGGTGGATATTCTTACCGGCAAAAAAACCGTTCTCGCCTACCTGATGAAGCCGGTATTGCGCGCCAAGCAATACGCGCTGACGGAGCGCTGATGGAGCAACTGTTTTTAGCGTCCGGAGGCAAGCTGCGTGCACGCTGGCGGGAAGCGTTTCCAGCCGCACGGGTATTTTCGCTGATTGGGGACATCCCCGATGAGGCGGCCCGGCTTCAGCAGGTGGTTTGGCTTGATATTACCGGGCTGGATGTCGCCCAGCGTCTCTCTCGTCTGCGTGAGGTAGTGGCATCCGGCTATCGGGTCGTGGTGATGTCGGCCACGCCCGCTGAGGCAGAGGCCTTTGAAGCACTCAATGCAGGTGCTGTTGGTTATTGTCACGTGGAAGCTGCGCCTGAACAGCTACGCGAGGTTGCCTTGGTAGTTGCCCATGGTGGGCTATGGATGTTGCCTGAACTGGTGCAGCGCCTGATGTCGGTTTCTTTAAGGGTAATGTCCAGGCTGGCACCTGAACACCCTGAGTTGGACGCGCTCACGGCGCGCGAGTTAATGGTGGCAGAGCAGGTGGCCCTGGGTGCCAGTAACCGTGAAATCGCCGGGACCCTCGATATTACCGAGCGCACCGTCAAGGCTCATCTTTCGGTCATCTTTGAGAAGCTACATCTGCGTGACCGTGTACAGCTGGCTTTGGTCATGAATAATGTTCCAACCGCCACATCTGTGAACTGACTCACAGTCCTGCACCTTTCCTGTCCTTAAGTACAATACCGTTGCTTTGAAGCAAGGGTATTATTGCGTCTGAAAATTTTGTGCTGAGGCCTTAGAAAATGTGTCTCAGGCGTTAAATAACAAGGGCGGACAAGATGGCTGATACAGCAATAGCAACAGTAGTGGCAATAACCGGTACAGCCTATGCGCGCAGCGCAAACGGTGAATTGCGTCAAATCAAACCGGGAGATGTGTTGCTGGAAGGCGAAACCGTGGTTACGCCGAACGGCGGCTCCGTGGAATTGTCTCTTGCGGACGGTAATCCATTCGAGATCAGCGGTGTTCCCGAAATGACGCTAACCCGCGATATTGTCGCGGAGCGTGCGGCCGGTCGTGAAGAAAGCGCAGTGGAAGACGAAACCGTGGAGGCCCTGCTTGCTGCACTTGAGGGTGACGGTGATATCGGTGATGTGCTTGATGCTACCGCCGCCGGCGGACAAGAAGGCGGTGGCGGCGAGGGCTCTTCTTTCGTACGCCTTGGGCGTGTTGTTGAAGAGACCGATGAGTTTAGTACTCTCACAGCAGAAACATCAGCAGCAGAGACGACACAGGTCGTAGATGGCGATACGATTCTCTCTGTTGACGCCGTTGATGACGCGGTAACGATAGAGGTAGACCAAAGCACTATTATCAATGTGCTTGCCAATGACATCTTCGCAGATGGTGTCACTGTCACAGCAGTGAGCGGTCCCGCCAATGGCTCGGTGACAGTGAATGCCGATAACACGATAACGTATACCCCGAATGAAGGTTTTTCAGGAGAAGATTCCTTTAGCTATACCGCGACATCGCCCGATGGCAACAGCCAGGATGCTGCGGTTGTCAGGGTTACGGTTGCAAGCGAAGCGGTGGCCCCGATAATTATCAGTGCCAATACCCAGGATGTGGTCGAAGGTGGAATTGCGGAAGTGGTATTCACATTGTCCGAGCCCTCCACAACGCCAATAACCGTCGATTTCGAGACGGTTGACGGCACCGCTACAGGAGCGGACGGAGACTTTGATGCTCTGGCCGGTACTGTCACTTTTGCTCCCGGCGAGACGACAGCCAGTATTTTCATACAAGTCAACGAAGATGACGCACTGGAAGGCACCGAGCAGTTCTCCGTAAACCTGTCAAACCCCGTTGGCGCGGATCTGCAGGCAGAGCAGATTGATATCACCATCATCGATGATTTTGTACCCACTGTGTCCATCAATGATGCCACAGTAACCGAAGGCGGCATCGCAGAGCTGACTCTTTCTTTGTCCGCGGCGGTTAACAGTCCGGTGACTGTTCAGTTTGGCTCGTTTGATGGCACGGCTACCGTGGTTGGTGGTGACTATGATCCGGTAACCGGTACGGTGGCCTTTGGCCCTGGCCAAACCAGCGCAACCATTCTCGTACAAACCAATACCGATACTCTTGCCGAGGGCAGCGAAGAATTCACCGTTGATCTGGTTAATGCCAGCGGCGCCACAATTGCCAACGGACAAGGTACCGTGACGATAGTTGATGGAACGGTTGAGCAGCCCCCAACTAATGCGGATGTACTTGTGGGAGCAGGTGCAGGTGGCCAGGTTTCCGAGTCCGGCCTGGCGGAGGGCTCTGCGCCAGAGCCCGGCGGCGCAACAATGAACGGTGTGATAACTTATATTGCTCCGGATACACCTGTCACAATCAATATCGAAGGGCAGCAAGTAACAGCGGTCGGCCAGACGTTTACCGGCACCTTTGGTTCATTGACCATTACCAGTATCAGCGCCAACAATATTGGGTATACCTATACGCTGGAGCAAAGCACGTCAGGCGATTCTGCTGCGGAACGTTTTGGGGTTCAGGTCACTGATGTTGATGGTGATTCAGCACAGGGTAACCTGGTAATCGACATTGTTGATGATGTTCCCACTGCTGCCGACGATGTGGCTTTGGTGCCTGCTGACTCCTTCGATTCCGTTTCCGGCAATGTCCTGGATAACGACATCCAGGGCGCCGATGGCGCAGCGGTAGCCGGTGTCGCGCTTGGCGATACTGGCACTGCACTGAACGATGCCGCCACCGTTGGCACGGACATCCAGGGTCAATATGGTGTACTCACCATCGACGCCGATGGCACTTACAGCTACGTGCGTGATCCCGGCACCCCGGGTGGCGTAGATGACACCTTCACCTACCCTCTGCGTGATGCCGATGGCGACAGTTCTACAGCCACTTTGGTAGTCAGCCTAGGCAACAGCGACGTCACTGTTAACCTGGCCAGTGTTGAAGACAGTGGCACAATCGTTTCCGAAGCCGGTCTGGCCGCGGGCTCGGATGCTGCCGCCGATAGTGAAACTACCACGGGCAGCTTTAGCTTCGCAGCT